>NZ_CP036339.1:1932884-4332884 GCF_007746075.1 Lacipirellula limnantheis
TGGTCGCTTAAGCGACCAGTCCAGCGGCAGAATAGATACTCGAATACCGGAGAGAGGACTTGAACCTCCACGCCCTTGCGGGCACATGGACCTGAACCATGCGCGTCTGCCAATTCCGCCACTCCGGCGAGTTACGGTCGAACGAATAACAATCGCAGGTCGAACCGCGAAATTCAAGGGGGGCTGGGGAGGAGCCAGGAATCAGCGGATAGGAGTCAGCAAATGCAGAAAAAACAGCTTGCGCCGACCATCCGATGCCGGCAAACTCTTCCTGACTCCTGACTCCTGACTCCTGACTCCTGACTCCTGACTCCTGACTCCTGACTCAATACCTCGCCATCCCCGGCTCGACGTCGGTCGCCCACCGATCGATGCCTCCCGCCATTGACTGGGCTCGCGAAAACCCTTGCTGTCGCAGCCAATTGGCCACGCGCAGGCTGCGGCCCCCCTTGTGACAATGAACCACTACGCGACGCTCCTCATGTCCCGCTAACTCGCCGATTCGCTCGGCAAACGCACTCATCGGCAGAAGCTGAGCGCCTGCGATCGCCGCGATGGCGTGCTCGTCGGGTTCACGACAATCAATGAAAAGAAAATCGGCGCCGGCGTCGCGCAGCTCCTTTACTTCGGGGACGGAGACTTCGATCGGTTCGGTGGGATCGCTCATGACGGCCTGCGAGAGGGCGGAACTCGATGTCAAACCACTATCTTTTGCAGGGGAGCCAGCAAATGGCAAGGGGGCAAGTGTGTGCGAATTCGCCGAGATAATCGTCCTCTTGAGCGGAGCGAAGAATCTGGAAGCTCGTTTGGTGCGTTAGATTCTGCGATCTGTTCAGAATGACAAGAATTGCGCTGTTCGATTAACGGCCGAGGACCTGGTCGTAGACCGCGGCGACGTTTCGCGCCATCGCCTCAGCGGAAAACCGTTCGGCGTGTCGCCGCTGAGCGTTGCGGCTAAGCGACGCGTAGTCGAGCACCCCTGAAGTCAACTCTTCGATCGCGGCGGCGAGCGAGGCGGCGTCGCCTGGCTGAACCAGCAGGCCATCTTCACGATCGATCACGGCGTCCGGAACGCCTTCGACGTCGCTGGCGATCACCGGCAGTCCGGCCGCCATCGCCTCGAGAACGACCATCGGCAGCCCTTCGCCGAACAGGCTCGGCAATACCAGGGCGTCGACCTTCGCCAATTCGGCGCTGATGTCTGTGACGAATCCAGTCCACTCGATGGCATCGCCAATTCCCAATCTCGATACCAATGCGCGGACCTCGCCTTCGTACGCAGCGTTCTCGAAGGGGCCGATCGCACGCAAGCGAACGTCGCTGCCGGCGCGACGCACGAGTTTCAGAGCTTCGAGCAAGACTTCGATTCCCTTGCGTGGTCGGAAGAGAGCGGACATGCCAAGCGTCCACGTCTGCGGCGCGGCAGTGCGAGGTTGAACGTCGGCAGTCGGCACGCCGTTGGGGACGCAGATGACATGGCTCGCGAGGAAGCCCTGCTCAATCATGTAGCGCCGCACGCTTGGCGAAACGGCGATCAGACGGGCGGCCCGGTGGGCCGCATGTCGCTCCAGCCAGGCGTTGGCCATATTGCGAAACCACCGCGTGGAGTCGCGGCCGGCAGGACTGTGGACGTGGTAGACCAGCGGCACTTTTGCCAATCGCGCCGCCTGATCAGCCACTAGTAGCGAGCGCGGCGTGTGGGCGTGGATGATCGAGTACTGCTCGTCGCGAACGAGCGCAGCGAGCTTTCGCCCGCAGGTGAAATCGAGCCGACTTTGCATCGGGAGCTCGTAGAGAGGAGCTGCGCGAAAGGTGCGGGCGGCGGGAAAACGTCCTGGCTTCACGCAAGCGAAGCCAACGTCATAGCCCCAGGCTGGCAGATAACCCGCGAGCAGGTCTTGGACGCGCTCGGCGCCGGAAAAATGCTCGCCGTTGATAACGTGCAAGACGCGGACGAGTTGCGGCGGCGACGATTTTACGACGTGCGCGTTCGTGCGGCGGCGAAATTCGGCTTCGTCATGGACAACGCCGGGAAAAGGAAGCGACACCACCGGCGAGACGTCGGACATGGCGGGCGGGACCTGGGCCAGCGAAGGAACGGCCTGGCTCAGCCAGACCATATCGCAAGCCTATGTCACGCCGCCGCCCGCCGCCGGCAGATGGAGCGATCTGCCGCAGGCCGCCGACCATCGCGGGCCAATGGTAGCGATTTTGCGGCCGCAAAGTTGTTCGCCAGGAGGCGACTATCGCTGCAGCGGGGCTTTGGGATCGGGGTTCGCGGCCTGCGGCGACGCCTGGTCGGCCATCACACGCGTCCAGCCCAGGGGCGTGCGCGGGGCGGTAAACAGCGACGGGAACCACGCGCCGATGTTTGTTTCGTTCACCTTCGCATCCTTAAACATGTAAACATGCCGCTGTTGGCCGCCCGGCAGACGCACCTGAATGGCCTTGGGCTGCATCGTCTTGCGGTCGAGCATTACGTCGACCATGTCGTAGTTGGCGGCATCGCTTTGCCAACGGGGATACGCCTCGAGCCAAATCATGCTGGGGTCAGACTGCCGGGAACGAATCCAGTAACGCTCCATCAACTTGTTAGCTTCGGCGCCGAAGAGAAAGGGCAGGGGCCCGTCGACGATCTTTTGGCCGCGCATTTCCTCGGGGATGCCGACGACCACGAGCTGCTTGTCGCGGTGGTTGTATTCGTAAACGGCTTTGCCGTCGCAGACCCAGTGCTCGCCAATTTCGTCGGGCTTGGGGAGCCAATCGCCGGGGACCTTCACGTCTGGATTCTGTGCATCGGCCTTGGTCCAGCGACTGATCGAATCGATCTTGAAACTTCCCTTGTCGGGCTTCGAAAACGACAGCGTGCCGTTGGCCTTAATCAGCGGAGTTTCCGCGCCCGGACCAAAGACGCCGTCGTATTCCCAGCGCTCAAAGTCGGAGTTAAACGTGTTGACCTTCGCGCTTGATTCTTCCCACATTTTGAGCAAGCGGAAAACTTCGCCCTTTTCGATTTCCGACAACTGAAACGGCGGCGCTGGCGGCAATCCAGGCGCGACAGCGCCAGGGGCCCCGGCGACGGCAGCCCCATTGTTGGGGCCCGCCGATGGCTGTCCGAGCACGCCGCCCGCCGTACCTTGCGGCTGCCCGACGCCGACGGCAGCGACTTGGCTGACTTGATTCAGCGGTTGCATCGTGATCGTTCCGGGCGTCCGCGGCGGCTGGGCGCCTTCGGTCGCGCTCGGATACTGCTGTCCCTGGACGCCAGCGGCGCCGCACGCGATTGAAGAGAGGGAGAGAGTGGAACCGAGCAGGAAGCGGCGGAATTTCATCGCGCTGATCTCGCGGCGAGGCAATGGCGTAGGGCGGCCGCGCGGCGGCGTTCGCCTCGCGGTCGAAATGGGCGCGGAGAATAGCAACCTCGCGCCGTCGCCGCGAGGTCAGCTTTCACGCGATTCGCGGCCATGCCGGCGACCGGCTTGGGGAGCGCGGAGTGCTATCGCTCGCCGACCCGCTGCCGGCATATGTTGCGTAACGCTTCCGTGGGTGGCGTTTGGTGTATGTTGATCTTCTCAACTATGCGCCATTTTCTGGCAGGCGTCGGCAGCGGGATCCAAGATGCTTGAAGAACTACGCTGGAAGACCAGCCTCTCGGCGACTGCGCTCCACGCCGCCTACTGCCGCGCGCGAGCGATTCCTCCGGCCGACGGCGCCATGGGACGCCACCTCGATTCAGCCGCCGACGCGTTGGCGGCTGAACTCGACGCTGCTGAGTGGCCGCGGCTCGCGATGCTGGAGTACTTGACGGCGCTGGCGAGCGAGTTCGACAACAACCGTGACCTCGTGACGCGGGCTGCCGCGAAGCTCCGGCTGCCGCGGACCGAGGCCGAGGCGCCGCGAGTCGCCGGCGGCGTGGCGGATCTAGAGGCTGCCCTGATGCGGGCCCAGCCGAATCTTGCGGAGGAACTCGCGGTCCGCTCTGGACCGTTGCGGGAGCAGTGGGAAGCACGCGGGCCCGGCATGCTCCGCGAGATTGGCCGCCTGACCGAGGAGGAGGTCGTGCCTGCGGCGGCCGAGATCGTCGTAACGGCCCCCTATGCAGGCGGGGCGGGCATGGCGCATGTCAGCCAGAATCGCGTGACTGTCGAGGGGGTGCTGTTCAACCCGCTGCCGGCGCTGCCCGAGACGGTGCGCCTGGCGTGGTTGCTCTCGCAGCTGAACGCCGACCTCCCTCGCTACGTTGACTTACTGCCAGCGACGCGGCGGCCCGAACTTTTCGCCATGGCGATGGCGCCGCCAGCGCTAGCGGCGGCGCAGGAGGTTGAGCTCGCCATGTGTGACGAACCGACGCTCGCGTCGGCCTTCGAAGGATGGCGGCTCGGCGCCGACTTGCCCGGCGATGCTGCCGCAAGGGTGTGGAGCTGGTGGAGCGCATGGCTCGATCAGCCGGCCGCCTGGCCGGTGGCGGTGGCGGCGCTTGACCGCTTGCTGGCAGATTGAAGGGGCGGCCGTAGGCCTCCACAGCGTGCATAGGCTGATCTTGACCGCGCGCACCGCGACGCCGATCATTCGCCGCCAAGTTTCGATCGGTCCTTTCTCGTAGGATGCGAGCCGTCTGATGATGTTCCGCCCGCTTGTCGTCGCCCTCGTCGTTATGACCGCAACGCCAGCCTTCGCCCAATCGACAAGCGCACCCGCCAGCGCCGCGTCGAAGCCGCAGTTGGTCCGTTTCCGACAAACTCCCGTGGCCGTCGGCGACCACGTCACGCAGACGCTGAACGTCGATTTGGGGCTTGCGACGAAGATCACGCAGTCGGGGCAGACGGCCCACGAGAGCACCAATCGCATGCGCCGCGAGCAGCAGCGGACGATCGAAGTCGTGGAGGTCGCCGAAGGTCGCGTAACGAAGGCGCGCGCGTCATTCGTCGTGAGCCGGCGACAAACGCCCGAGAGCTCGCAGCCGGAGGAACTACTCACGCAACCCATTGAGGGGAAGAAGTACGTGATGATTCGCGACGGCGACCGAATTGTCGTCACCGACGAGGCCGGCCATGAGCCGCCTGAGGAGGAATCGCGACTGGTTGCCGAATCGCTGGAGAACGTCGGCAAGCCAAATCCTTTCGCGACGCTATTGGTCGACCGCCCGCTCGCGATCGGTCAGCGCGTTTTGGTGCCGCGCGACGTCGTGCAATCGCTGCTGGGATTCGAGGGGCCGATCGGGACGGTCCACAAATTCGAGCTGACGCTGTTGCGCGTCGAGCCGCCGACGGCGGAACGTCGGTCGCCGATCGGGGTCTTTCAAGCCGCCATCGAGGTAAAGCCAAACGACGACTCGCCGCTGTCGATCAGCCTGACGGGCGAGATGTCTGTCGAGACGGAAACTTGTCGGCTGACGGAAGTGAACATGGTCGGCCCGGTGCAGCTTTCCAGCATCGAGCGGACGGCCGGGGGCATCTTCCAGTTCTCGGCAGGGGGCGAGCTAAACTTGGCGATCCGCAGTGACTATGCGAAGCCGTTGCGCTAGTGGTCCCGAAAATCCCGAGGGAACCAAGATCTCTCGCCCTCCGCACTCTTTTTTCCTACTTTACTGCCGAACCCAATGCGTTTGGTACTCATCATCCTTGTCGTCGCGCTGGCGCATCGCACCGCCGGAGCGGCGACGCTCACGCTTGCTTCCGCGGAGATGGGCGAGACCGCCCAGGGAATCGGCCCGTCGGTATCAGCGACCAACTACGTCGGCTGGCGGTTCAAGCTCAACGCCACGACGGCCGTCACTGAAGTAGGCGGACACCTGGGGGCCATCAGCGGCAATTTGTTTGCCGCGATCATTTCGCTTACGGCGCTCGATGCCATGCCGCAGGGGGCGCCGTTTGCAGATGGCACGGTCAAAGCGAGCACTACCTTCACGCCTCCTTCGCCTTCGGGCGAGTTTCGCACCCCACTGGCGACCGATCTTGCGCCTGGCTCGTATGCCTTGATTTTCGGATCCGGCAAATTCAACGCGTCGGGCACGGCGATGGCCGCAATCAACGGCCAAGCGAACATCGCACCGACGACGCAAGCTTCCTACGTCTTCTGGCGGCAAACGCTGCCGAATATTTTCAATTGGACCGTCGGCACGTCGAACAACATCCGGTTCGTCGTTGTCGGCAGCGAGATTGCCGGCTCGACGGACTTCAACCTCGACGGCCAAGTCAACGCCAACGACGTGCCGGTCTGGAAGGCAGGCTTTGGCGGCACGGCCCCGGCTGGCATCGCGAACGGCGACGCCAACGGGGACGGGAAGGTCGACGGGGTCGATTTCCTGGCTTGGCAACGGTCGTTTCCGGCGCCGTCCATGGCCCAACCCACGGCGAGCACTATCCCAGAACCGCAAACCGGGATGCTCGCATTACTGGCGCTCTCGCTCGGTCACGGAAGCGGGTTACTCCGCCGACGTCGGACGTTCGATGGCTGAATCGCCGGCGTCGGAAGCCGCCGTCGTGTTGGCCCGCTGCTTCCGCTCTTCCTGCTGCACGCGCAAGTAGCTCCAGCCGAACGACCCAATGATGATTGCGATCGTCGCCACCAGGTAGCCGACGAACAGCGACGTCGCCAGCGTGCGGTGCCTACGCGTCCAACGATAGACGCGCTCGCTGAGGCGTTCGCGGTGCGCACGCACGGGTTCGTCGCCGAGCCAGCGTTCGATGTCGTCCGACAGCGCCCGAGCGGAAACGTAACGTGCTTCTGGCGCCAGCGACAACGCCTTCATGCAGATCGAGGCCAGCGGTCGCGGCAACCAGGGAGCCGCAACGCTCGCCGGGATCACATGGCCGTGCTCGGCCCGCGCGATCATCACGCCCACGTCGTCATCGTCGGCGTGGGGCAATTCGCCGGTAAGGAGGTGATACAGCGTCGCCCCCAGACTGTAGACGTCCGTGGGCGGGCCCAATTCGTCATTTCGTCCCGCGGCTTGTTCGGGACTCATGTAGGCAGGCGTACCGATGGTGGCGCCGATGCGCGTCGTCGTCGCCCCGCCTTCGCTTTCGGGCTGTCGAACCATGCGCGTGGTGAGCGCGACGTCCTCGTCGGAGCCAATCACTTTGGCCAGGCCCCAATCGACGACCAGCGTTTCGCCGTATTTGCCCACCATGATGTTCGATGGCTTGAGATCGCGGTGGATGACGCCTTTGCTGTGCGCGTAGTCCACCGCGTTGCAGACGTCGATGAACCGCTGCAGGAGCTTGCGGAGTTCGGGCATGCGCTCATCGAGCCTGCCCGCGACGTCGGTCGCATGGAAGCGATGGAGCACTTCCAATAGACTTTCACCCCGGATCAAACGCATGGCGTAGTAGGGACGCCCGGTAGCGTCGGCCCCCAGGGCGTAAATCGGCACAATGCCCGGGTGTTCAAGCCGGCCGGTGATGCGCGCCTCGAGTAGGAATCTCGCGCGCGAGTCCTCATCGTCGGCCCATTGGGACTTGATCTGCTTGAGCGCAACGGTGCGATCGATCTCGTGATCGCGGGCGAGAAAGACGACGCCCAATCCCCCCTGAGCGTGCACCTGCAACACGTCGAATCGCTCGCCCGGCGTGAGCGTGGCCGACGGCGGCGAGAGATTCGCTTTCGTGGGGGGCGACGCCGGGCGGGTATCGAATCCCACGTCGGTGGCGAGGGCCACGTCCGAATGTTCGCCGACTAGCAGTCGCCGCACGCCCGGCGGCAGCTCGCGCAGCCGCGAGGCCTGGGGATCGATGGCCGTCTCGATCGCATGATTCGCTACGGCCGCGGCCAACTCGTTTCGCTCCTGGCGGCTGACGTCGCCTCGCTGCTCCAGCACGTCCAGGAGGCTTAGATGGGGCGCGCTTCGCCATTGGACGACGGCGCCCTCCAGTCGGACGTCGTCGAGCAATCCCCGCTGCTTCGCCAGCAGGCAGAGCAGCAAGTCGCGGCTGTTAATCGCGGAACTCATGCTGTCGTTGTACCAAGGGGCAAATTGCTATGCCAACCCGCACCGCCTCGACGGCCAAGTTCCGGTCTTCTTCCAGACCACGGATGGGCATTGCCGCGGGACGACATCGACGAATCAGTACGGCTGGCGTAACATCGAGGGTGAGTTGTCGCTTGATAGGGCGTGAGACGCTTTCTGCGTTTCGCGCCAACCGGATTGACCAACTGTTATTCCTGGAGTCTACGATGATGCGTCACCTCTACCTTGCCGCCAGTGCCGTGGCTGTTGCGTTCAGCCTTTCCGTCGCCGCGACGCCAGCGTCGGCCACAGATCGCTGCTGCCCCCCTCCGCCAGTGAAGCTGACGCTCTGCGTCGATGATCCGTGCGATCCGTGCCCCGCCTTTCCGGTGACTGTTTGCGTTCCGGCCTGCTGCGACCCCGCCCCGTGCGTCAGCTGGCGCGACGGCGCCTTTGGCCGCCGGGTGGCGACGTACGTTTGGCCCGCGTGCGGCCACCGCGTTGACGTCGTCGTCACGCGTCGCGGCGAAGTGATTGTGCGCGATTAATCAGGTAAGAACGGCCCAAGCTTCGTCGCAGCTGCGGTCGAGCGCGTCAGGCGGCGCGCGGCAGTGGCCTATTTCCAGTCTTGAAACGCAAGAACTTTCGCGTACCCAAACCCGAGAGCCGCCATCGACGCGGCATGGACATCGGCGGCTGCGACGCTGCGGCCGTTGAACTCCTGATCGCGCGTCGCGCAGGCGTCGTGAATCACCTCCACGCCGTAGCCGAAGTCGGCCGCCGCTCGGGTTGCGCCTTCGATGCACATGTGACTCATGGCGCCGACCACCACGAGGTTCTTAACGCCAATTGCGTCGAGCTGGGCCTTGAGATCGGTCTGCGCGAAGGCGTTGATGTGCTGTTTAGTAATCACCGCCTCTGTCGGCAGCGGCGCCACCGACTTATGGATGGCTGCGCCGGTCGAACCAGGCCGAAAAAATGGGGCATCCACCGTCGGAAATTCGTGGCGGACGTGGAAGACCGGCCGGCCGTCGCGGCGAAAGCGATCGAGAACTTCGGCCGCCGTCCCGCCGGCAGCTTCGATGCGTGCGAGCTCATAGTCGCCGCCCGGGAAGTAGTCGTTCTGCAGGTCAATCAACAGCAGCGCTTTCGTTGGTTCCACGACGTTGACTCCGGGGCAGAGCGGGTAGACGACAGGGCCGCCGCTAGTCATCGCGCGGCCGTCGGCTTATTAGAACCGCCGTGCGCGTAGCCTGACAGGGGAGCGGTCGCGGCCGGCGCCTACGCCGCGCGGCGAAGCTCGGCCGCTTCAGCGCCGCCGCGACGCGGCGAAGCGAGCAGCCGACGCCAGGCGCGAAACATCATCGGATGCCGGGCCACGGCACGGGCAAAGCATTGCCTGGCTTCGTCGGCCTGTCCGAGGGCGAATAGCTGCTTGCCGGCCCAATACCAGCGCTGCGCCAGCGCCCGATGCAGTTCGCCTCGAGGCGTCGTTGGTCGGGCCCTAACGACGCGCTGGTAAATCCCTTCGAAGACCATGGCCCACTGCCGATGCCGGTCGTCGTGGCATTGACTCAGGTTTTGCTCTTCGTGCCGCGCCAGCGCCGTGCCCCAATGAAACTCGACCGGGTCTCCCGGCAGATGGACCCATGGCCCGCGCAGCGTCAGTTCAGCGAACAAGACCGCGTCTTCGGCGCTGGTCACATGCGTCGGCCAGCCGCCCACGGCAACGACGGAACTTGTCCGCAGCACGGTGCATGAGGCGAGTCCCGCTCCGTATTGAAAGAACCATGGAATCGGGTCGCGCGCCAGCGAGCGGCTATCATCGGCGTCGATCAGCCGTCCGGCCGCGTCGAAAAAACGCCGGTCGGCGACGGCAACCAGCGCCGCGGGATGCGCTTGCAGCGTACGCACGCCGCGCTCGAGAAAGTCCGTCGGCCAATGATCGTCGGAGTCGAGGAACGTGACCAAGGGCAGATCGGCGACGAGGTCGAGGCCCACATTACGCGCGCTAGCCGCCGAGCGATGTGGCGCGGCGATGACCTGCCACGGGAACTCGGGCCGCTGGGCGCGTAACCAGCCGGTTGCCGCGGCGACGGTATCGTCGGTCGAACCGTCGTCGACGATCACGAGTCGGTCTGGTCGCTGCGTTTGATTCAAGACGTAAGGCAGCGTGTCGAGCAGCGTCTGCCGGCGATTGAACGTCGGGATGACCACGCCGACGGCAGCCGCGCCGCTGGCGTCTTCATAGGAATCAAAAGGGGGTGCGTACAAGCGCATTAGGCGACTCGCTTCGATGAGAGCCGGTTGGCGATGCGTCCCAGCCGTTGGCGAACTCGTGAGCGCCGCAGGCCCTCGACTCCCGGAGCGACCGCGTGGAACGAACGGTCGGCGGTGACGAGTTCGGCCGGCGGAGCGACGTCATCGCTCGCCGCGAGGACGGTTGCAAAAAGGTTCCGCGCCGCCGGCCCGGCCACTCGCTCGACGAACTCGAGAAATGCCGGCCGCGATGTTCGTCCGTCGCTCAGGCCAAAGGCGAGCGGTTTGGTCGGGGCATAGTGATGGCCGCCGTCGACGGACTCATCGCACAGGTCCGCCAGCTTGATGGCCACCAGATCTTTTGACAGCTCGCCCGACTCGAACTCGCGACGAAGCGGTTCCAGCGCCGCCGGCCACCGTTGCAACGTGTACTCCAGGATGAGCTGTTCGGCCTCGACTCCTACGAGCTGACGCACCACGCGGCGCCGCGGCGCCGTGGCTCCTCGCTGGCCGTCGCCAAAGTTGCCGTACAGGTAGGCGGAGTGAAGTAGTCCGGCGATGACGACCGGCAGCGGCTGGCGCCACAGCGCGAGCGCTCCGGCGGCGCCGATCAAATGGGCGTCGAACGTCTTGTGACTGGGGCGGTAGCAGCCTGCGAAGAGTTGGCGCGACAGATCGTAGGCGGCGCCGACTTGCGTCACCGCGCTGGCAGCGTAGCCCTGAGACTGCAGCGTGCGATAAAGTTGCAAATTCGTTTGCGGCAACATAGCGGCGACCTCAGGCGGCTTTGTCTTGCGATGAGTCGGGGCGATAGACAAGCTTCGACTCGACTGTTGGCGCCGCACCGAACTCGGCGTGGGGAAACTTGCGCGTATTCAGCGCCGACTCGACTGGCGCCACGAAGCGCTTTTCAATTGACTTGGTCCATTTGGGGCCCAGCCACTTGCGCAGCTTGTTGAGCCACGCGAGCCGGTAGCGGCGATGGTCGGAGACCCACGCATTTGCCCGGCGCGCCTCGCGGTTTCCTTGAGTCAGGTTCCATTTCTGGTTGATGTGCCGATGGGTGGCGGCGGCCCACGCCTCGCTCCAGCGCAGCAGGAAGAAGTCTTCGTCGCTCGGCTCAAGACGTTTGGGCGGTGCATAGGTGATCTGGGCAGCCGGTTCGAGCCAGACCGAGTGACCAGCGTGGCGGACGCGCAGACAGAGGTCGCCATGCTCGGCATTGCAGAGCAGACCTTCGTCGAGAGGCCCCAGTTCCTCGAACGCCGCCATTGAAACGAGGACGGTATGGAACTCGATCAGTTCCGTTTCGCTGCGAACGAAGGGCTGGGCCACTTCTGCGTGAAGTTGGTGGGCGTGGTGGTGGCGCTCGTAGTAGACGCGTTCGCCCCGCTCGTTGACGACGATGCGACACTCGCCGCCGAACATATGCAGTCGGCGACCTTCCGGGAGAAACTCGAAGTAGAGCGGGCCCACCACCCAGGCGCCGGTATCGTCGGCGCAAGCGACCAGGTGGGTCAGCCAGCCGGGCGAGACCAGAACGTCGTTGTCGACGAAGGCGACGTATGGGGTGCGTACCTGCCGCACGGCCAGATTTCGAGCCTGATTCGGCGTAAGGTAATGGTCGGTTCGAATGAGCGTGAATTGCCGCTGGCGAGCTTGCCGCTCAAGGTACTCGCGAATTTCCGGGGGCGAACCCCCGTCCACGCACACCAGGTGAAACGGCTCGGAAGTCCGCTCGTACAGCGCCTCCAACGATCGCTGCGTCGTGCTAAAGACTTCGCGCGGCACGAAGGCCACGGTGACGCGAGGAGCGGCCATGCAAACTCCGGCGGAATCAAAGAGTCGACGAGAAAGGCGATAAGGTTTCGGCAGTCCGTACTATCGACCTAACCAGCGCAGTTTCCTGAATATTTCTACATCTGCTAGCAAACGACCAGGGCCGCGGCCGTCTGCTTGGTCTCATCTGCAGCGCTTGCAGGCGGAGTTTGCCGCCATGGGAAGCGCTGCCGATTGGCCAGGGCTGACTGGTGGCGCCAGTTGCAAGACCGCGCCGCGGATTAGCGGACGCAGGGCAATAGGGGCGTCGATGATGCCGACAATCGCGCTCGACGTTAGCTGGCAGGAGGTCAGTTTGGCGAAGCGCTCACAGGGAGGTCGGGCAGATGAAGACGGTATGGCGGATCCTAGGCGCGTCGTCGCTCGCTTGGGCGGCCGGCGTGACCTCGGCAATGACGCCGCTGGAAACGGCGCTTCACGCTCCGGAATTGGTTGACGAGGTCGACTCAACGGAGACGACCGACACGGCGTCGATCATTTACGACGCGCAAGTCGCTTCGACGTCGTACAAGGGGGGCTGCGGCGATCTGTGCGAAGGCGATTGCGCCAACCAGTGCGGCGACCTCTGCGCTTCGCTGTGCGCCCCGACCTGGAAAGTACGCGCCGGGGCGGTCATTCTGACCCGCTCGCGCCCCGACCAGGTAGTCCTCGCTCGGCCGCTCGGCGGATTGATCCAGATCTCAGGCGGCGAGGACTTTGACTTCGGCTATGCCGGCGGACCCGACGTGTCGATCGAACGTCGGATCGCCGATGGCCCGAACAGCGTTGAAGTCCGCTACTTCGGCGCCCTGAATTGGAATGCCGCCTACGACTACGGCAACACGGGCGATATCCAAATTGGTCCGATCAACATCCCTTTGGCGTTCGACGTGAACGCCAACTACCAGTCAAAGCTGAACAGCACCGAGTTCAATTTTCGCCACCAGCGGTCGGATCGCGTCACCTGGCTTACCGGGTTCCGCATTATCGAGCTGAACGAGCAGCTCGACTATAACGTCGACTTCATCGTCCCGAATCTCAGCGGCGTGAGCTGGAACACGTCGAACCACCTTTACGGCGCGCAGTTGGGCGCCGACGTCGCACTGTGGCGGCTCAGCGGCCCCCTCTCGGTGAACGGACTGTTCAAGGCGGGCATCTACGGCAACGACGCCAACAACGACTTCACGTTCCGCGTGCTCGACACGCCGCTCGTCGAAGGGGGCGCCTCGGATAATCCGGTCGCGTTCGTCGGCGAAATCGGCGTCACCACGGCGTACCAGGTGACGCGCCACTTCGCGATCCGCGGCGGCTACCAGTTGCTGTGGATTAGCGAAGTCGCCCTCGCCAGCGATCAAGCTCAGGCGATGATCAATACGCTCGACGTCGACGCCATGAACAGCTCAGGCGATGTGTTCTATCACGGCGCTCTGGTGGGCGGCGAGTTCACATGGTGAGTCGAGAGTTAACGTTTGCCCGACTCACTAGCGCTCGTCGTTGACGAACGGCTAAGGCGATCTGTCGACCGTGCGTAACGGAGACGTTGAGGGGCCCTCGGCATTGTCGCCGAGGGCCCTTGATTGGCCTAAGGGCGAGATTCACATCAGCGGGCTGCACTCGTTGACGCGCTAGCGGGTGAGATTCCACTCCCTGTCGATGGCGATCAAGAGCGGCATCGCCGATGGCCGATCGTAGGGGAAGCGACGTCGTGTGTTGCCGCGTGCGTCGTCCCTTCCGAGACTCGTCCCTTCCGAGACTCGCGATCCTTCCACCCCGCCGCCGACGCTGCTAGCCTTCGTGGGCGTCGCACCTTCCATCCCCCAGGTTGGGCCGATGTCGAAATTACTCCGTGCTGTCGCCGTCGGATACTTTGGCGTGGCTGCGGGAGTCGTGCTGGCCGCGCCGCCGTTGGAGGAGGCGTTAGCTTACGCCGAATCAACGGAAATCGCTCCCCAGTTCGTCACCGACCACGATCCAGCCGCGACGTTTGACGACGGCGTGCAACTGGCCGCGGCCGGCGACTCCTTCACTGACGACCACTGCTGTTCTGCCGTCGATTGCGGCGACGAAGTGGCGCTCGATCTGGGCTGCGGGTGCCCCTCATTGTGGACGGTCCGCGCCGGAGCGGTCGTGATGCATCGCTCGCGTCCGAACGCGGGGGTCATCGCGCGGACGCAGGTCGGCGACCTTCCAATTTCCAACGCGGCCGACTTCGGCTTCGATTGGGCCGGCGGCCCCGACGTGTCGATCATCCGGCGCACCGCCGCCGGCAACGCTTGGGAAGTGCGCTATTTCGGCGTGTTGAATTCGAGCTCGTCCCGGGCCTACGGCGACCCGGGCGACTTTGAGATCCTGCCCTATAGCTTCAATACGTCGAACGACCTAAACGCGACCTACAAGTCGACGTTGAACAGCACCGAGATCAACTGGCGCCGCCCCGTGACGCAACGCATTACCTGGCTGGCCGGATTTCGCGCCGTGGAACTCAGCGATCACTTGCAGTACACCGTCGGTTTTCCGAGCCCCACGGTGCTTCAAGAAAACTACAACATGAACAACCACCTCTACGGCGCGCAAACGGGCGCCGACGTATCGCTCTGGAATCGCGGCGGGCCCCTGCGGATGAACGGCGTCGTCAAGGCCGGCGTCTACGGCAACAGCGCCTCGAGCAACTTCTACGGATTGAATCTGACCGACGGTACCCAGATTACTGAAGGAGTCGCCTGGTCGAATGACGCCGCGTTCGTCGGAGAGGTCGACTTGACGGCGACCTACCAAGTGACGAAGCACTTCGCGCTGCGGGGAGGGTACCAGTTCACCTGGGTCGACGGCATTGCTCTCGCCAGCAACACGGTGCTGCTCGGAGCGCAGGAAATCAGCGACAACGTCATCGACTCCGACGGCAGCCTCTTCTACAACGGCGCAATGATCGGCGGCGAGTTTGCCTGGTGAGAGCGATCAGCAAGCTGAAAAAGGTCTCCGTCGCCTCAGGTGCTGAAAGTTCATGTGAAACGAGCTAACAGGCTCGAAAGTCAAAACGAGTCGTTCCTCAAACCGAGACGCGGCCTCCTACCAAGCGCAACCTCGCGCCGTGATCGGCCAAATCGCCTCCACGCGGTCGCCGCGATAGCAGACGAAGCTGTCGTGCATGTTCACCGTCGGGTCGCAGTGGCCCGGAATCAGCTTCAGCTTCTGTCCGAGCGCGTAGTCGGGGGCGCCGTTGAGGGCGATGACGCCATGTTCATCGGAGACGTTGACGTACTTGGCCGGCGTCTCGTCGGCGAGCGTGGGCAGTCCCGAATCGACGCTCGACGATTTCAACCCGGCGTCGACGACCGCGCGCACGCCAGGAGTGCGACTCATCACGGTGGTCCAGACGAACAGGCTCTGCTGGAAGGCCGGCTGGCCCGAGCCGGCCCATTCGTTGGCGGCATAGTCGGCGTCCATGAAGACGTACGACCCCGCCTGTAGTTCATTGTAGATTCCACTGTCCGCTTCCAGCAGGAACGTCCCGGTGCCGCCGCCGGTGATTTTGGGGCACTCGATGCCGGCCGCTTGGAGAAGGTCGCGCGTGTGCCCAGCGAGCTCTGCCGCCGCGGCGATCGCGGCGCGACGCTCGTCCACGGTGCGGCGATGCTGTGCAGAACCTTGGTAGGCCTGCAAGCCGGCGAAGCGCAGCTGAGGCTGCTGGCTGACGAGCTGCGCCAAGCGCACGGCCGGTTCGCCCGGTGCGACGCCGCAGCGTTTGGCGCCGACGTCGATTTCGACCAGCACGTCGAGCGTCGTCGCTTGGTCGCCGAGTCCCGACTGAGGGTCGGCTTGGGCCATCGCGGCGGCGAGGACCACTACCTGTTCGGGGTCGTCGACGCAGATCGAAATCCGCGCCCGCTGCGCCAGAGCGGCGACGCGGGCGACCTTTGCCGCGCCGACGACCTCGTTCGAAATCAGCACGTCTCCGACGCCGCCGTCGACGAGCGCCTCGGCCTCGCTCACCTTCTGGCAACAGACGCCGACGGCGCCAAGGGCGATTTGGGCCAGCGCGATCGTCGGGCACTTGTGCGTTTTCGCATGGGGGCGCAGCTGCACGTTGTACCCGGCGATGGCCTGCTGCATGAGTCGCAAGTTCGTCTCGAAAGCGTCGAGATCGATCAGCAGCGCCGGCGTGTCGACCTCGGCGAGCCGCATCCCGACGACCGCGGCCGGCGGGCGCATTGCCGGACGAGCGCGAATTCCGTCGCCATCCAGGTCGATCATCGTTTTTGGCGACATAATTCTAAGTGGTTGTCCGATAATGGGTTAAGTTGGTAAAGCGATGCGTCAAATCATTTGTGTCGCGACATAATTCGGCGACAAATTGCTCCTGACGTTGGTTGCCGTGCGACCCTCCGAGCCGAGGCGCCCCGCCAGCGTCGCACGACGCCTGACGACTGGCCGACACACGGCTTGCCCCAAAAATCACCTGTGGGAGGCGTCTCCGACGCCGATTTCCTTCGCCACCACAAGCCCTTGCCGTAGCACCGCGCTGCGTCGGCATCAGAGACCCCTCGCACAGATTTTTGCTGCCAAGCCGCTGACATCACTTCGCGTAAGTGGCGCGGCCCCGACCGCGCACTTCATCGCGCTGCGGCGTCTCCGGCCCAGCGAAGCGCGTCGGCAGCACCGCTTTTCCGCCCACTGTAGCAAGACGAGCGGCCGGCGACAGCAACTATTTTTGGCCACCCCGCATATGGCAACCCTACCCGTTAGTTGGCGCCGGCAAGGGCCGACGAACAGCGCCGCGGGCTCGGTAAACAGCGGCACGCCTGACGGTCCAGGGATGGCGCCGGCGTCTCACGGCATGAGAGCAGGACGAGGCGCATCGCCTTCGTCAACGTGCTTTCGATACTAGTCGCGGGCGTCGAGAGCGAACGGCCGAGGCGGCGATGATGGCGGCGATGATGGCGGCGGTCGCCAGCAAGCCGCTTGCAGGTTCCGGCAGGCTTTGGAGGCCAGCGCCTGCCGACTCCGCGGCTAGACGCCAGAACGTGAGGTCGTCGGCATCCACCACGCCATCAAGATCGGCGTCTCCCGTGGCGTTCGAGTTGGCCGGAGCATTCGAACCGGCGTGACGTTGCCAGACGAGGAAATCGGCGCCATCGACGACGCCATCGGCGTTGAAGTCGGCGGTGCTCGCCGTGATGATGCGCGAGATCGCGTAGGAGCCGAACATGTAGCCATTGCCTGTGCCGATCCAGACTAATTTCAGCGGCGACGTCGCCGACTTCAAGTTGTCGCGCAGCGGGGCGACGATGCGGAAGGGGGTCGCCGAGTTGGGAATCGGCGTCCAGCGGTTGAACGTGTTCGCGATGTCGCGAAAGCCAACGTTGAAGTAGCCGTTGTCGTCGTCGAAGTTCGCAAATTCGAAATCGATGGCGATGGCGTTGTGCCCCTCGGCCGCGAAGTCGAGCGCCAGCCCGGGCCCGACGCCGTTGCCGACGCCCGCGTCGTAGAGGAGCGAGAAATTGATCGCCGTCAGGCCATCGTCGGCGTCGTAGAAGTAGCGGGGCGACGGCTCCGTGGTCACGCCCATGCGGACGACGGCGGTCTCCGGCGGCGTGACGTTGTGCATCTTGCCGACGTCGTATCGCCATGTGCGCCTGCCGCCCGCGACATGGGCGGGATCAAGATCGGTTTGAGACGCCGTCGCGTAGCCGTTGATGTAGTGGTCTTCCAAGGCGATGCCGCCGACGGTGAAGTCGTCGATCACGCGGGCCGAGGCAATGGGCGTTGCGAGGAGAAGCATCCAGGCGATGATGCTGGTCGTGCGGAGCATCGGCGTGTCTGCGGTGAGATTGGCAGGAGACTCGAAGAACCGGACAATAATATAACCGATGCGGTAGCAGGCGCCCATCAGAAAAGGGGTCGGGGACCTTTTGCCACTGGCGAGATTGCCTGCGGCGGAGAATCTCCAGTGGCAAAAGGTCCCCGACCCCGTTGAGCTACCCCAACCGCCGCGGCCGACCTCGCTGGCCTCGCGTCGCTGGCAGCCCCAGTTGCGGCGCCGTCGCACGCCGCCACGCCGTGCTGCCGCAGGGAACGCCGGAGGTTCGGGCTGCGGCGGCGATGGGACGCCGGGGTAAGAGTTGCTTGGCGGGGACGGTAGGCGTCGAAGCGGGGCTGCGGAATCAAGCAGTGCGCAATCGCCACGAGCGAATGAACCACGCGATCCCCAAGAGGACCGCGGCGAGCCCGCCCGCGGCAAAGTAGCTGAAAGTGCGAGCGTCGGAGTAGTAACTTTCCGGGTCGATGTACTGACGCTCCCTCAGCTTGAGCTCCAGCTCTTCGCGCTTGGCATTCGGTTGATCGGGATCGTCCGGCGTGACTTCCGCTTGCAGACGCTTGATCTCTTGGTCAAGCACCGGGATGCTCCGATCGATATCTGGACCAATTTGTCGGCATTCGTACGCCATCGTGGCCGAAAACCCGGCCCCCACCAGTCCGCCGATGATCAGTCCGATGGCCAGCACGTTTCCGATGGCGCGTCGATTGGAGGCTTCAGCCGCCGGTTCGGCCGCGGCGTTTGACTTCCCTGCCGTGAGGAATGACATCAACTGAAACCCGATCAAGGCGACGCCCGCGGGGAGATAGCCATAGCTGGCCTCTTCCCACGAGACGCCAGGCCCCAGTAGCCACGGCAGCGACAGCGAGACGGCGAGTGCGACGAGCGACACGCTGCTGCCGATCAGCGCCGTTTTTTGGAGGGAGTTCATCGGCTCTCTGCAGATGGAGGGGGTTGGTCTTAGGCGACAGTGTATCGCCTGTCCGCCAAGATTCCACGTCGCCGAGCCCCTCGCGGCTCTATTTCAGGATTGGCGGAACGCCGGCGGCCCTGGCGATTGGTTCCACTGCGAGAGGGTGTCGGGAGCCTTTTGCCACTGGGGAGATGGCGCTGGGTAGAACGCCGCCAGTGGCAAAAGGCTCCCGACACCGTGGGGCGCGGCGGGGGGAGGGGCGTGTGCGGAGCGCCAGAGGAGGTTAGGGCTGCGGCGGCGATGGGATGGCGGGGTGGGAGTTGTTTGAGCGGTGGTTGGTCGACGTCGCATACCAAATTCACAATTGGCAACGTCCACAGGTGCGATGAAGAATAATTCCTAAGCGAGGCCAAGCATCGCATCAGCCTCGGGTTCGATGTCATCCATTTCACCGAAAACTGGCATGCCTTCAATTATCACATCGGAGAACAGCACTCCTGGGCGCTGAGTTTGCTTGTTCCAGCCAGGATGGGAATTGTTCATAAGTTGCTCGACGGACTCTCTGCATTCTTGTTTTAAGCAGCTCAGTATGTACTTAGTAAAGCCAATCGCTACCTCAGAATCTGCAATTGCCTCGCGTGGCTCAATATATCGATTGGATTGACTTATAAGCCGATGAAACAATCCGTAATCGGTCTCAAAAAGTGGAATGGTTCGCTGGTCAAAATACACCTCATCAAACACAAGCTTCTGCGGCTCCACATTCCCGTGAAGTAATACGCGTTCTAATTTGAAGTAGCGCGCCTCCTCTTGCGCCCGCCCAGTTTATCCATCATGCTATCGCAATCCCCTTTTTGAGAGGTTGCGATGGAGGTGAAGGGCCATTTGCCTCAGGCGGAACTCAAGCGTCTGGAACGCGTCGAGAAGGACGCCGACCGCGCCAAACGTCTGCGGATTGTGATTCTGGCGCAGGAGGGATGGACGGCTCCAGCCGTGGCGATGGCCGTGGGCCTGAGTCGCCGCATCTGCCAGCGATGGGTGCGTCGCTACAACGAACAAGGCCTGGCGGGCCTCAACGATCGACGCGGCCGCGAAGAGCGTTTGCCGCTGACGCCCCAACAACAGGACGAAGTTCGTCAGCGTCTCGACGCTGGCCCCACGGCGGAAGACGACGTCTGCTCGCTGCGCGGCAAGGACGTGCAGCGGATTCTGGCGCAGGAGTTCCATCTGCTCCGCTCTTTGGCCGGCGTGTATCACTTGCTACACCGGTTAGGCTACTCGTACCTCCGCCCTCGGCCGCGGCATCGCAAGGCGGACCCCGAAAAGCAAACGGAGTTCCTCCGTCAGTGGCCAGAACGCGTGCAAGCGATTGCCGCGGCGTATCCGACCAAACGTCTGCGGATCTACTTCCAGGACGAATCGCGGTTCGGCCAACAAGGAACGACCACGAACGTCTGGGCCAGGACCGGGTCGCGGCCGACGGCCATTCGTCAGACCGAGTATGAATATCTCTGGGTGCTGGGAGCGGTCTGCCCCGAGACGGGGCATGCCGAAGGGCTGCTCAGCCCGCAGCTCAATGCGAAGATCGTCAATGAGTTCCTCGCCCAGTTCGCTCGGACGATTCCCTCAGGCGAACATGCCGTGATGCTGTGGGACGGGGCCGGCTTTCACATCAGCCGCCAACTCCGCGTTCCCGACAACGTCACCGTCGTCACGCTGCCGGCCTACAGTCCCGAACTCAATCCGATCGAGAATTTATGGCACTATCTCAAGAGCCACTGCTGGAGCAACCGAGCCTACGACAATTACGACGCCCTCGAACAAGCCGCCGTCGACGCCTGGACGAAAGTGGCTCTCGACGCCGAACTCATGAAAACCGTCTGTGCCGCCACTCACCTCGATCGCGCTACTTCAAATTAGAACGCGTATAAGTCGTTTCTCTTATCCATCATCCGGCAGAAATCTTTGAATTCCTTACGCCCGCCATCTATTGGAACTGAGAATCCGTCGCAGGTAATACTCAGTGATTTTACGCGAACATCTATTTGTGATCGTATCGCGTTGTCGTAAAGGCGCTTGTCCTGTTTGATTTCCGGACGGGCGAGCAAGAAGATGAGCATGTTAACAAAGGATTCAGCCATTACGGGCGCGATCATTCGCAAGCTTAGACAATCGACTTGAGATTTGAACATCTGCTCAACAAAAGTCTCCCTTGCACGACTTAGCGCTAATATCATTTCATGAGTTGATTCAGCTTCAGTTATGTGGCTTGGTGGTGCAACGAGCTCCGTTGAAGTGATCCGCCGCCGGAGAATCTCAACCATCATGTTCAGGCGTCGATAGGGGTTTACGAACAGCACCCAGTGTTCAAGTAGCGACTTAACAGTATTGATTGGCTCGCGATATCGCTCAAATTCTTGTTGAAGTCTTGACTCAAATTCAATCCAGTCACGGTCGCTTATTGCCACATCGGCTCGCACCCAGAATTCAATCCGATCGTTGCGCGCCATCACGTCGATCATGTGTGGTCCAGCAGCGATTGTGAAATGCCATTGGATTAGATTTTCAGTAGAAGGGTGTCGTAGCATCATTGAAAAGCCGAGCGGAACTCCAAATCGCGCCTTCAGGTAGCAGTAAAGGACGACTGGCGAGATCGCCTTTGACTTTACCCAAACTCTCGCGCTCGGGAACCGCACTCCGTCAGCGGCCTTCTTGCTTTTGTTTGTCAGCCCCTCAATGTATCTCTTCATTTGTGGGCCATTAGGAATGGCCCACATTTCAAGATTGAGTGGATGATCATTTGTCATGCTTTCATACCCATTGGCGAATGGTTGGCTCTCCGAATTCACAGGAAAGTATAGACATCTCTTAAGGATTCAGGTTCGCTTCACTGCAGTCAAAAAAATAGCCCCCGGTCATTGACCGGGGGCTAAGTCGTTTCAGATTGTCGAGCGTCTCGCAACGCCCAATTCTCTTAATACATGTCATCCATACCCGGCGCGCTCGCGGTCGCCTTGCCGCCCTTTTTCGGGGCTTCGGCGATGAGGGCGTCGGAGGTGAGCAGCAGCGTCGCGACGCTCGAGGCGTTTTGCAGCGCGGTGCGGGTCACCTTCGTGGGGTCGATGACGCCGGCCTTGACCAGGTCTTCGTAGACGTCGGTCGCGGCGTTGTAGCCTTCGTTCCCCTTGGAGGCGATCACCTTCTCGCAGACGATGCCGCCGTCTTGGCCGGCGTTGCTCGCGATCGCGGTGAGCGGGGCGCGGCAGGCGCGGGTGACGATGCGGTAGCCGACCTCTTGGTCGTGGCTAAGGCCCTCGGCCTTCACCTTGCTGCTGGCACGCAGGAGGGCGACGCCGCCGCCGGGGAGGATCCCTTCTTCGACCGCCGCGCGGGTGGCGTGGAGGGCGTCTTCGACGCGGGCCTTCTTCTCCTTCATTTCGCTTTCGGTCGCGGCGCCGACGTTGACCTTGGCCACGCCGCCGGCGAGCTTCGCGAGACGCTCTTCGAGCTTCTCACGATCGTAGTCGCTGGTGGTGTTTTCGATCTCGCGACGGATCTGGTCGATGCGACCCTTGATGTCGCCGCTCTTGCCGGCGCCCTCGATGATCGTGGTGTTGTCCTTGTCGACGATCACCTTCTTGGCGCGGCCGAGTTCGGCCAGGCCGATCGATTCGAGCTTGATGCCGAGGTCATCAAAAATGGCCTGGCCGCCGGTGAGGACGGCGATGTCTTCGAGCATCGCCTTTCGACGATCGCCGAAGCCGGGGGCCTTCACGGCGACGACGTTGAACGTGCCGCGGAGCTTGTTGATGACCAGCGTGGCGAGGGCCTCGCCGTCGACGTCTTCAGCGACGATCAGGAGCGGCTTGCCGGCGTTGACGACGGCTTCGAGGACCGGGACGAGGTCCTTGACGCTCGAGATCTTCTTTTCGTGAACCAGGACGTACGCGTCGTCCAGTTCGCAGGTCATGCTGGTGGGATTCGAGACGAAGTAGGGGCTGAGGTAGCCGCGGTCGAACTGCATGCCTTCAACCCACTCGACTTCGGTGGCAAGCGACTTGCCTTCGTCGACGGTGATGACGCCGTCCTTGCCGACCTTCTCCATGGCAGCGGCGAGCATCTTGCCGATTTCGTGGTCGCCGTTGCTGGCGACGGTGCCGACCTGAGCCATCTCTTGCGAGGACTTGATCTTGATCGACATCTTCTTGAGTTCGGCGGTGATGTCCTCGACCGCTTTCTCGATGCCTTGCTTCATCTGGACCGGGTTGACGCCGGCGACGACGGCGCGGAGGCCTTCGTTGAAGATCGCTTCGGCGAGCACGGTGGCGGTGGTGGTGCCGTCGCCCGCGACGTCGCTCGTCTTGCTGGCGACTTCCTTGACCATCTGGGCGCCCATGTTTTCGTAGGCGTCTTCCAGTTCAATTTCCTTTGCAACGCTGACGCCGTCCTTGGTGACGGTGGGCGAGCCGAAGGACTTTTGCAGGATGACGTTGCGGCCCTTGGGACCGAGCGTGATCTTAACGGCGCGGGCAAGCTTCTGGACGCCGCGACGCATCGCGTCGCGCGCTTCCTGGTCGAAGGCGATCATTTTGGCCATGGGTGGCTCCGGTGATGTGTTGGGTTAAGTTGTTGGCCGCGGGTGCGCGGCTTGGTGTATTGGGAGCGTCAGTTGTCAGTAGTCAGTTGTCAGTTGCTAAGGCAGGATGTGGTCAATCTGCATTTAGCAACTGACCACGGACCACTGACAACTGACATCCGACGCAACTACTCGATGACGGCGAGAATGTCGCTCTCGCTCATGAGGAGAAACTCCTCGTCGTCGATGGTGATCGTTTCCGGGGCGTAGCTGGTGAAGAGGACGCGGTCGCCCTTTTTCACTTGGAGGCTGCCGCGGGTGCCGTCGTCCAGCAGCTTGCCGGTGCCGATGGCGATGATGGTGCCGCGGCTCGGCTTGTCCTTGGCCGAATCGGGCAGCACGATGCCGCCGGCGGTCTTGGTCTGCGATTCTTCGCGTTCGACGACGACCTTGTCGCCGAGGGGTTGCAGCGTGACCTTGGCCTTCTTCTTGGTGGCGGTTGCCATGAGAAACGAACCTCCGATGCGTGTGTGAAATGCCTGTGTGCGAACTTCCCGCAGCGGCCGCGGCTGGCCGCGATGCGGGGATGGATACGGTTGACTTGGCGCCAGCGGACCGTCGCGGGGCCCGGCGCAGCCCATCAGTGTGACGGATCGACCACCTCTGGGGGAGGGGCCCGACGTCGCGAAGCGACGAATCGTTGGGATTCGCCCCGCGGCGGCATGTTCCAGCGTCAGTAAACGGCATGGAACGCTGCCGAAGCTCGGACTCTCCGCTGGCGGCAATCGAGGATGCAAGCGAGGCGCCAAACGTCAGCCGCAACGTAAGGTGCTAGTGCAGCAAGAGTTAGGCGAGACTGTGCGAAATAGCGAACCCTGCCAGATTGGCGACGGTAGCGAGCGCCGGCGTGGAAACGGCCGTCGCGATCCGCCAAACTGGCAGGTAGCCGTCGGCGTTGACGAGCGCGATGCGCGACGTTGCCTGGACTTACGCGGCCGGTTTGCCGGCCAGTTGGTGCGACGAGTCGACGCGGCGTTGCGGCTCGGCCGTGGGGACCGTTGGCTTGGTCGGGGCCTCGGCCATGGGGAGCGGTGCATCGGCTTCAAAGGCCCGCTCGCGCGCCTCGTTGCGGGATACCTCCGCCGCGACCGGCTGGGCGGGAGGAGCTTCGACGCTAGCCGCTGCGGGGTCGGCGGCCGCTTCGGCGCCGCGGAACGTCGCAAAGAACGCCGCGAGGACTTCGTATCCCTCGGAGATGGCGGCGTCGATGTCGATCTTGGCCTTTGCCGTGGGCTGCCCGCCGCTGCCAGAGAGTCGCTCGGGGCGACGCGGCGTCAGCGGCGCCAACTCCAGCGGCGCGGCATCGGCCGACTCGACGACGGCGTCTTCCACCGCGGTGGCTGCGGAGCGGCGCCATTCCACGGCCGGCAGCGGTACGAACCCCGCGAGCGGCGTGTTGCTTGCCGGCTCTTCGATCGGCATCGGCGTGGGCTGGGGCGTCGGTTCCGTGCCGGGAGTGGTCGGCGGCGTTTCCTGCGAGCCAGGAGATGTGACCGCGACTCGTTCCGCGAAATCAAAGCCAGTGAGATCGGCGCCTGGCATGACGACGATTTCACTGAGGAGGTCGTTGGCTGCCGCCCAACCGCCGCCCGTCCCGAGCCAGTCGGGACCGTCGTCGAACCCGCTCGGCTGCGTCTCGCGGATGGCGTATTCTCCTGGTTCCAACGCCGGGAAGTCGTACCGCCCGAAGACGTCGGTGAAGACCTCGGCCAGGAGGCGTCCGTCGCTAGCTAGCAACTCGACGCGAACTCCCGCGATGCCCACATCGCCCGTCTGGTAGACGCCGTCGGCGGCGCTCGTCGCGAACACTCGGCCTGAGATGCTCCCCGGCAGATAGAAGTCGCCGTCGGGAATCATCACCTCGCCGGCAGGTTGCTCCAGCAGCGGCGGCGCCAGGTCGGCCGCGAGCAACCGCCGCGTCTCCATCCGCTCAAAGCGACAAGCGCGGCGACACGCTGGCGAGCAGTGGGACATGGGCGTTGACGGCGGGGAACGTTGGCGGGGCGCAGGCGGGAACACGCTCGGCGGGCGCAGGCGTTTGCAGCGACGCCGCGGCACGAGTGCACGGCGCCTGCCAGGTTCTCATCGGGCGGCGAACGGCTGCTGATTTAGAACCTGGCAAACCGTAACGGTTATGCCGGCCATGAAGACGAACCTGCTGGCGGCGCGCCGAGCCTACGCAGCAGTGGGCGCGATGCGGTTTGGCTCGCCCTCGCGCGCATGTGCGACAGTCTTCGGCGCGCCGAGCCTCGCCTAGTGATTGAACAGGAAGGCTGGGCTGTTGATGAGCGCCCAAGCGAGATCCTGGACGGCCGCTCGACGCGGATTCTCCAATAGCGTGGCCGCCTGCTGGAGCGACTGGTACTCGGCGTCGCGCGAATAATAGTAGCCCAGCAGCTGCGCTCGTTCTGCGGCGCTCAACGCTCGCGCTGAGAGCAGCGGCCGCCATTGCGGCGGGTGATCGGGCCGCGCCAGCGGGGGCTCGGCGTCGGTCGCCGCGAGGCGGAACTTGCCGAGCAGATGGTTACCGGTCTGGAACTGTTGATCGATTTCCACGATGAGTCTCGTCCCCGCGTCGGCCTTGACGGGACGTGCCAGTCGGAAAATCGCCGCGTGATCGCGGCCAAACTCCGTGGCGACGGCCCAGCCGGTTTCGGGCTGGCCGTCAATCGCGCCGGCGACGTCGTAACCCCCCTGGCTGAAGTCGGCTTCGGCTTCGCGAATCTTCACGCGGCGTCGTTCCTCGGGAGCGCCGGCCTCGGCGACGAACGCGCGGATTTCATTGACGACGAAGTTGCCGTCGTCCGCGCGGCCGGGACCCCGCGCCGGGTAACGGTCGTCGGCGAGCGCCTCCAAGCGCAACGAGCGAATCTCCGTGAGCGGCGCTTCGAAGGTGAGCGTGTAACTCCCTTGCCCCGTGGCGCCTGTCGAGACCAGCGAGCCATCTTCCTGCACGGCCAAATCAGCCCCCATGCTTGCGCTGGCGGCGAGCGGCGCGAGCGTGCGCCAAGCGACGGGTCGGTTCGCCTCGCGCCAGGCGTCGAAACCAGGTTCGAGCGCGGCCGCCCGCGCGGCGACGGCGGCGGCAAGGGTCGCCCCTTCGTCACCCGGCGCGGCGAGCATCTCGACGCCGGCGGCGCGCTCCTCGGCGGAGGGCGCCCGATTGAGCACTCGCAAAAAGACTTCGTCGACCAGCGCGCCGTTGTCGGGGGTGCTTGCTTCGAGCTTGGCAAGCTCGCTCTGCGGGTCGTCGATTGCCGCGGCGAACGTCGGGCCGTTCAGCAGCGCCATCACCGGGCCGAGCTGCAATTCGCTTGAACGTTCGCACTCGCAGCCGCTTTCGCGCGCCGGGCGGCCGAGCTTCGAGAGGAGCCCGCTTTCCAGCTCGATCATTGAATCGGGCAGCGCCGCTGCGCGGGTGCCGGGAGGAACGCCCGGAAGTTGCGAGGTCGATCCGACGACGCGATAGACCGCATCGTAGAGCGCCTCGGCCGGCAGTCGGCGGGGCAGGGCGTGCGAGTAATTTCGCGCGTCGTCGGCGTTCCAGCGGTTGGTCTCGTGCGAGAGCTGGTAGGTCCGTGAGTTGCAAATCGTGCGAATCAAGTGCCGCACATCGAATTTGCTCGCGATGAATTCTTCCGTCAGCTTGTCGAGCAGTTCGGGGTTCGTGGGAGGGTTGCCGGCGCGAATGTCGTCGATCGGCTCGATGAGTCCGACGCCTAAGAGATGCGCCCAAACTCGGTTCACGTAGCTGCGGGCGAAGTAGGGATTCTGCGCCGAGGCGACCCAGGCGGCGGCCTGCTGCCGTAGCGTCTGGCTCGCGCGCTCGTTCTCGGAAACGCCGGTGCTCACCTCAAAGGGAAACTTTGCCGGCGCCGGCTGGCTGGTGCGGAGGTGGACCATCGTGCCGCCGGGGACGTCGGTGACCGTCTCGAACAGGGGCTGCGCCGCTTCGACGGCCGACCCGGCCACGGTGCGGTCGCCGCTGGCTGGATCCTTCTCCAGCTTCACGTCGGCAAAGAACGCCGCCCAGCCGTAATAGTTGTCTTGGGTCCACTTCTCGAATGGGTGGTCGTGGCACTTGTTGCAGTTAAACCGTACGCCCAAAAAGACCTGCGTCGACGTCTCGGCCATCAGGTCGGGCTTACGGAGCGCCTTGAAGTACGAAGCGGCGGGATGCTCGTGATTGGAGCCCGTCGCCGTGAAGATCTCGCGGACGAATTGATCGTACGGCCGGTTCTCGGCGATGGCTTTGCGAATCCATTGGCGATAACCGGCGGCGCCTTCGCTGCCGAGAAACTTGCCGTTGACCATCAGCAGATCGGCCCAGCGATTGGTCCAATGCTCGATGTAATCTTCGCTGCCAATCAACTGATCGATGACCGCGGCTCGCTTGACCCGGCTCTCGCTCGGGTTAGCGAGGAAGGCGCGCACTTGATCTGCGGTCGGCGGCAATCCGGTGAGATCGAGGTGGACGCGGCGCAAGAACTCTTCGTCGGTGCACAGCCCGCTGGCGGCGATCTTCATGCGGGCCAGCTTGGCGTCGACGAGCGCGTCGATTTCGTTGTACACGGGCTGCGGCGTACTTTCGAAGCCCTCGCGATCACCCATGACCGTGAGCGTGGTCGCGGCGTACGCGCCCTCGTAGCGGGCCAGCAGCGGCGCCTCGCCGCGGCGGATGGCGGTGACGCGGCCGGTCTTGTCGGCCGAGGCAATTTCTAGCTCGCCGCTGTCGACGAAGGCGTCCTCGGTGACGTCGCGCTCGCTGCCATCGGAGTAGCGGGCGAGGACCTGCATCGCGATCGTTTGCCCTTCGGCGTCGACGACCGGGTTCTGCGGGGCGAGCGTGATCGAGACGACGCGCGGCGCGTCGGGATTGAAGCGGGCGCCTTCGGCGATCCAACGACGCATGATCTCGTAGCGCCGCGAGCCGACCTCGGTCACGGCATTGCCGCCATGCGGGACCATGCCGATGGCCTTGAGCAGCATGAGGCTTTGCTCCGGACTGGCTAGATTGATGCGCCGGGCGGCGAGATCGTCAGTTAGCGCGCGGTGATCGCCGAGCGGGTTGTAGCCGCGCAGCGACAGCTGAAAACCGTTCTGCCCTTCCCGCGACCCGTGGCAGGTGCCGGCATTGCAGCCGAGCTTGCCGAGAACCGGCATCACGTCGGTGAGGAATTCGACCGGCGGCTGGGCGGGCGACGCGCTGGCGACGGGTGCCGTCGCTGCTGCGTCGCCGCTCGGCGTCGTCAACTCAAAGGCCTGGACTTGCGCCAACTCCTTACCATCGGCCGGATCGAACAGCCGCACGACGCCATCGGCGCCGCCAGTCACTAGTGATTTGCCATCCGCGCTGAAGGCCAGGGCGTAAACAGGCGGCAAATCGCCGGCGGCGGTCGAGACGACGTCGGCGCCTTCGCGATTGTAGGCCTCGATGCGGGCGCGCTCCTCGGCCGATCGCTGATCGATAGTCTTCCCTTGAATCAACTTCACATCGTCCGGCGGCAGAAAGGCGTCGGGGACGTTGAACAGCTGCACATGCCCCTTGCCGACGTCGCTGCTGGCCGCGGCGAGCCGCGTGCCGTCGGGACTGAACGCCAAGGCGAAGATCCGTCCCGGCATCGCCGGATAAGCGCGTACGAGGTTGCTGTCGTCGCCGATCTTGCGGTCGACGACGCGATGCATCATGTAGGTGCGCGGGATCCCCTCGCCGCCGCCGGACGCCACCAGATCGCGCTGCGGATGACGGGCGATCGCAAAGATCGGGCCGCCCGGGACGCCGGGCGAGATGTTGGTGATGTTGTCGATGAATCGGCCCGAACCGACTTCGGTCAGCTTGAGCGTTTGATCGCGCGACCCGCTGACGACGTACTTTCCGTCGACCGAGAAGACCGTGTCGAGGACCCAATCGGAGTGGGCTCCCTGCTCGGTCAACTGGGCGCCGTCGCTGGCCTGCACGACGCGGAGATTCGAATCGGCGCCGCCGAAGGCGATCGACTGGCCGTCAGGAGTCCACGCGACGCCGCTCAACGTTTCGGCCGTGGCGTTGCGCGAGAGGAGCAACTCGCCGCTGGCGACGTCCCAGATTTGCAACTCGCCCAGTTCGCCCGGCAATCCGCCGACCACCGCCAGCCGCTTGCCGTCGGGCGAGAATCGCAGCGATTCAATGCGCGAAGCCATGCCAATCAGACGGCGCACGACGAGCCGCTCGCCGCTCGCCGCCGCGGCCGCGTCGAGGAGCAGCGTTTCGTTAACGCCGGAGATCGCGATCAACGCGCCATCAGGCGAAACGTCGAGCGCCGTGATCGTAGCGGGCTTGGAGTACGTCGGCGGATGTTCTGCACTAAAGCGGGGACGATCGTGCTCGACGTCGATCTTCGCGCCGTCGGCGACCCAGCGGCGGAGCAGCGCGATCTGGTCGGCGTGCAGCGGCTTGCCATCCTTCGGCATAGCGGCGGCCCCCGAATCGTCCGGCGTGATTTGGGCCAGCAACTCGCTGGCGTCGACTTGCCCCGGCGTGACCACCATGGCGCCGCTCTCACCGGCGCCGAACAAACCGGTACGCGAGGTGAGGTCGACGCCCCCTTCCGTTCGCGCCGGTTGATGGCAGCCCTGACAATGGGCGCGGAGCAACGGCAGGACGTCGCGCTGGTAGCTGATTTCGGTCGCTACCGGAGCGACAGCGTCGGCCACCGCCCACTCGCTCGGAGTCAGAATCGCGTACGCGAGCGCCAGCATGGAGAGGCGCAACAGTTCAACGGCGGGACGCGGCATGAAGAGCACCTTGGGCGGTGGGCCGGGGAGATGCTTCGATTATAACCGCGTTCGGACCGAATTGGGGATGGCCCGCTGGACCCGCCTGCCGGCCGAATCCGTAAATCGCGCACAATTGGACGCTGGAAAGCTTCGGCGACGTCGTGCGACGCTTGATTTTTCCCCGGCCTCCAGTGGCACTCACCACCAGCCCAGCAGCTTCCAGTACGGCAAGCCGACGCCCAGCCAGACGACAAGATGGAACAGCGCCACGCCGAAGCCGACGGCGAACCACCGCCTGGTCGTCACGAAATCAAACCCCGAGTAAATCACCACGGGGCCGGTCGAATAGTTGGTCAGGCAACCGCACAGGTTCGAGAAGTACGAGATCAGCGCCACGACGAGCAGCGGTGGGCTGCCGGCTGCCTGGGCGACGACGAAAAAAGCAGCCCCCATCGCCACGATGTGACCGGTGAGCATCGAAAATGCGTACATCGAGAAGAAGTAAATCAGCGCGAGCGCCACGGCTGCCACCACGCCGTGTAGGCCGACGACCTGCTCCTTCATGAGGTCGGCGAACCAGGCGATGACGCCCTCGCTTTTGAGATATTTGGCGACGCCGACGAGCCCCCCCAGCCACATCAGGGCGTCCCACGCCGCGCGATCGCCGGTCATGTCTTGCCAGCGGTCGAGCTTAAGGATGAGGATCGCCGCGATCCCGGTCAGTGCGATCCCCGCCGAGTAAACGCCATGCCACGGCTCCAGCGCCCAGGCGACCACCATGGCGAGCAGCAGCAGGCCGACAGTGATTTGCCGGCCATTCCATGGGCCCATCTCGCGTAGTTCGTTGATCGCTTCCTCGCGCGCCGCCGGAGAGTGCGTGAGATCGGGCGGGTGGAGCTTGTAAAGGACAAGCGGCAACAGGCCGAAGCTGATGAGCCCCATGGGCCAACTTCCCCGGAACCAGCTCGCCCAGTCCCAGCGCAGATCGAACACGTCTCGCGCCATCACGCCCAGTTGTGGATTGGCCGCCATGCCGGTGAAGAACATCGCCGCGGCAATCAAGTTGGCGTGCGCGCCGCATAGCATCAGGTAGCCGCCAGTCGGGCGGCGCTCAGCGTATGGCGAGGCGCCCAGGGCCAGGGTCAAGGCGTTGACGATTGGCGCCATCACGGCTCCGCCGCGCGCGGTGTTGGACGGAATGATGGGTCCCAAGATCAATTCGGATCCGGCGATCGCGTACCCGAGCCCCAGCGTCGTGCGACCGAGCGAGCGAATCAGCAGTAGCGCAATGCGGCGGCCGAAACCGGTGCGCACCACCGTCCCGGAGAGTAAGAACGCGGCGGAGACCAACCAGACGGTGGCGTCGGAGTAGCCGCTGAGCATGCCTTCGACCGCCTGGGAGCCGTGACCGTAGGCGCCGGCCAAAAGCAGCGTCACGAGCCCCACGAGCACCATTGGCCCCATCGGCAGTGGTCGGGAGAGGAAGCCGACAATCGTGGCCGAAAAGACGGCGGCGAACCACCAGCCGTTGGCCGACAGCCCGTCAGGCGGCCCGGCGGCGATCATGCCGCCGCCGACGGCGAGTACCGGCGCCCAACGTCCCAACCATCCCCCCGCGTGGCGCCAGGTATCGCTCAAGCCGCCGCTCCGTGCGCTTGGGGGCAAGTTTTCAACCCGCAAAAACTAGCAGCGGCCGCCCATCACTGCGGCACCGCTTCCGCAGGATTGATCAACGAATTCGACTCCGACTCCTCGCGCTTCGGCACGGGCATTCCCGCCTGACGGGCCTTGTGGGCCTCGATCGCGCCGGCAAACTTCCGTTGCTGGTCGTTGATCTCGAGTAATTCCCATAGCGCGAAGCGATTGGCGACCTCTTCATCCTCGAGGCTCAAGTCGAGCTGCTCCAGCACGGCGGCGTAGTCTTCGATGAACTCCATCAAATCGCCGCCGGTGGTCGAGTCGCGCGGCATCTCGGGGAACTGGTCGAGCGATTTGCCCCATTCGACGAAGCTTTGCTCGTAGAGGCCCATGGCCCCTTCGGGATCGCCTTCGGCAAAACGGTTTTCGGCCTGATGAGCCAAGTCACGGGCCTTCAGCGCCTCGGACGTCTGTTCCAGATTGCAGCGAATTCGCCAGTACTCGTAGTTGGCGACGTCGCGATTGCTGCCAATCAGATTGGCGCGGCGGTTTGCTTCGTCGATCCGCGTCGCGAGGCTCTGGGCCTTTGCGGCGTTCTCGGGATGGTCTTTCGCAATTCGGGCGGCGATTTTCGCCACCGAGACGTCCATGGTCGCCATTGCCTCGCTGTGCCACTTTTGCTCGTCGGGCGTGGGCGTGGCGGGGAGCGATTCCCAGACGCGGCGCTGGTCGGCAGTCAGCTGGCCTTGAGCCTCTTCCTTCATCTTCGCTTCGATGCCGGGATCGAGAGCGTCGAGCTCGTTGCGCAGCCGCGCCGATTCGAGCTTCCACTTGTTCTCGTCGACGAGGCGAATCATGAAATCATCGGTCGACTTCATCTCGCGTTCGCCGTATTCCTTCCACAATCGAGCCCCCTCGCGCCAAGCCCGCTTGGCGGTCTCGCCGAAGATCCCCTCCTCCTCGATCGCCTCGGCGTAGCTGATCTGCGATCGCGCGGGCGAGTCGAAAAACGTCGTCGGATTCATCGTCGACAGGGACTGGCCCTTCTGATCGACCGCGTCGACCGCCTGTTCGTACCAATGCTTCGACGCCAGCCAGTTGTCGCGGAGCGTCGGATCGTCGTTCGGATTGAGATCTTCGTCGAGCTTGTAGAGCTTGCGGTAAATCTCGTGTTCGTCGGCGCGGCCCACCTTGTTGCCGGTGAACCAGCCGAGATCGTCGAGCAGACGGGGATGGTCGCGGTTGTACCCGATGCCGTCCATCAGGTACTCAATCCCCTGCTTCACGTAATAGAAGCGGTCACGAACGTTGTCGAGTTCCACCGAGACGTTGTACGAGAGATTCCACGCCTGGTACTGCCAGACCTTCACGAAGTACGGCTGCAGCCGAGCGAGCTGTTCGAGCGTCGATTGAAAGGCGGTCCAGTCTTCAGTTTTCTTGTAGTTGTTCGCGGCGTTCCAGAGCATCGTCACCGCGATGCCGCGGAGGCCCAGCGTCGCAAGCCGAATCGTTTCGCTCGCCGGGTCGATGGCGCCGAGATCGGCTTGGCCGAGGCGAGCTTCGGTCCGCTGCTGGGCCAGCTTTCCCCCTTGATCGCCAGGGCTGGACGGCCGGCCGAGCCAGACGATCGGCACGGCGATCATCATCAGCACCAGCAGATAGACCATCTTGCGAAAGAAGGAGTTATTCGAATTCATCGCTCACCTCAGTAGATCAGGCTGACAGGCCTGACTCTGCCTCGCTCAGCATTCAGGGCCAGCATCCATTCGCAACGGACCTGCCGTTGGTTCGGATAGGCCGTTCTTCTAGCGCCGTTGGCCGCACGTCGCGTTGGAGCGCTCCACTTACTTCTTACTTCGCCACCTCGCGGGTTCGCAGCAGGAAGTACCCGATAATCGACAAGCCGACGACGTATCCCAAACAGACGGTCACGTCCTGGAACACGCGATCCCACGGCACATTGTACCCGTCGGCCGCGTAGCGGACTGTGCTGAAGCTGCGGAAGTCGGGCAGCGTCTGCGCCACGGCCCACATGATCGGCTTGGCAAAGTATTTATCAAAGCCGGTCACGAGGTTGTTCAGCAGCGTGTCTTCCAGCTGCACCATGACGTTTGCTTGCGTCGCGATGCGGACGACCGATTCGGCCGGGCCGCCGCCGTACGATTTGCCGGTGGCAATGTCGACGAAATCCTGCCGCCAGAAGCCGAGGATGATGAACCCGACGACGAACAGCATCGCCACCGGGCCGCTCACGAGCGTGCTGATCGTGACGCCGACCGACACGACGATCACCGCCTGCACCCAAATGCTGACGCAGACCTTGGCGAAACTGGCGATAGGCGAGCCATCGGGATGGCGGATGTAGCAGTCGGCCTGGGCGAAGCCAAAGTATTGGCCCCGGTCGAGGCACTTTACCAGCACTTCGATCTTGCCGTCCTTGCTGACGAGATCTTTGAATAGGTCAATCTCTTGTCGCGACTGCGAATACTGCTTCCGCGGGATGTTGAAGTCGTCGACCTGCTGGTCCTGGGCGTCGAAGCTGAGGGGCTCGCTGGTCAGGCCGTTGGCCGCCGGGTCGGGATTGCGAAGTTGGATCGTTCCCTGCAACGCTTGGCCGATGACCCCCTTGTGGGTTTTGAACACCCGCACGATCAACGACAGCGGCAGCGAGCGTTCGTCCTCGGGCACGTTTGGATCGACGGCATCGCTCACATTGTCAAAAGTCCAGATTGCCGTGGCCGGCGTGTTGCCGTCGATAAAGCTGCGGTAGGTCCACTCGCTGCCGACGCTGATGCCCGTATCTTTCGCCGCGCCCGAGCGATCAATAAACCGCAGTTTGCCGTACTGCGGCACGCGGGCGCGAATGAACCCCAGCGGCGGCGAGACGCGATACTTGTTCTCGCCGAGCGACTCGATCCGGTGGGTGTGGCCATTCTCAACGGTCGTCTCGCCATTCCCGTCCTTGTCGAGCGTCAGCTCGTGCCGATGTCCGGCGTCGCGGGAAGTGGTTCCCTTCTTGCCGACCTCCTCGCCGGCGGGGTTGGCGACGACCTGAAAGCTCTCGAGTTCGACGGTGTGCGAGTGGTCGAGCGAGCGAACGACGAAGATGTAGCTGCCGACTCCCATGATTGCCAGCAGAACGGTAATGACGATCATAAAGCCGATGATCCGCCCGAGAATGATCTCGCCCGCGCGCACCGGTTTGGTGACGACGGTGTAGATCGTCTTCGTCTTAAAGTCGCCCGGCAGACTGAAGGCGCTCAACAGCAGCGCCACGCCGAGCACCAGATAGGTGGACGCCGTCAGGACGAAACTTAGGTAGAGCCGCGCCGGCTCCTGGTGATTGGTGCTGAGAAACCAGTTCGCGAACAGCAGCACCAGGAAGAACACGCCCAGCGCGACGGCAACGCGCCGCCGCAACGATTCTTTGATCGCCAGCCGTGCAATCGCCCACACCCGGCGGGGCGACGTTTGCAGCAGCTCGCGCAACCCTTCGCTGATCGTCTTGTAGGTGACGTCGCCGCCGCGGAGGAAGCCGTAACGCGACGCCGCGATGGCAAAGCCGATCACCAGCGCCGCCATCGCGACGCCGAGAAAGACGAACGCGAAGCTCGGCAGCGCGCCCAGCGACTTTTCGCCGCCAGTGAGCAGCCACTGGAAATAGGGGAGTAGTTGTTGTTCGACAACCATCGTGACAGGGTTCGGGGTTCAGGGTTCGGGGTTCAGGAAGAGAGGGCCAACATCGTTGCGGTAACGTTGCGGTTCGCTGATTCGGGGAACGGTATTCCCTGAACCCTGAACCCTAAAACCTGAACCCTCTACTTCACGCCCGCGCGGCGACCCGGACGGGCCTCACTGTCGCGGACGATCTCGAGGAACAGCTCTTCCAGCGTCGTCGTCGGATTGTCGAGCGACACCAACTCGCCATGGTGGCGGGAAATTACGTCACGCAACTCCCGCTGGCAATCGACTGACAGGTTCTTCGCCCGGATCTGGGTGACGTCCGCCACCTTGAGCAGTTCGTCGACGCGGCCCAATTCCTTCAGCTCGCCTTGGTGAAGAATGGCAATCCGATCGCACACATCCTGGACGTCGGCCAGCAGATGGCTGCACATGACGATCGTCTTCCCCTCGTCCTTGAGACGGAGGATCATATCCTTCATCTCGCGGGTGCCGATGGGGTCGAGGCCGCTCGTCGGCTCGTCGAGCATGATGAGCTCGGGATCATTGATCAGCGCCTGAGCCAAGCCGATGCGGCGCGTCATGCCCTTGGAATACTCCTGCAGTTGCCGCTTCCGCGCCTTCTGCAGTCCCACCATCTCGATCAACTCGTCGATCCGCTGCCGGCGCACGTCCGACGGCATATCGAACAGCCGACCGTAGAAGTCGAGTGTTTCGTCGGCAGTGAGGAACCGGTAGAGGTATGACTCTTCCGGCAGATAGCCGAGTCGTTCATTTTTGGCGACGTCGCTGGCCGGCTTGCCGAAGACCAGGGCCTCGCCCTCGGTGGGGAACAGCAACCCCAGCAGCAGCTTGATGGTCGTCGTCTTGCCTGAGCCGTTTGGCCCCAGCAGGCCGAACACCTCGCCGCGGCGGACTTCCAGGTCGAGCCCCTTCAAGGCTCGTACCTTCTGTCGGCCCCAAAAGTCGCGGTAGACTTTCGACAGGGCCCGCGTTTGCAGAATGATTTCTTCGCTCATAAAGGCGATCGTGGGTCAGCGATTCGGAGAAGAAGGACGGCTTGGTCGAGCGTCGGCGCCAGCGCCGCAGGGCGGCAGACCAACGTGCTAGCGAGAACCCGACGTATCACGGTCTACGACGGCGGATGGGCGATGGTTCAGCTGCCCGAAAGGGTCTGCGCCACGCTGCCCGAACTCGCTCCAAGTGAAACGCCGAGTATAAGTTGCGGCGAAAGTGCCCACAAGGAGCGGGAGTCGCTCCGAGATGCGTTGGACGCCAGCCGCGCCGCTCCTGGGCGACCCGTGCCACACAACCGGCACAGCCCGAAATAGTAACTAAAAGCCAACGGGTCCGCCGGTGGACGAACTTCCACGGGCACTGCGATTTGTTAACCATCCACTGGCAATGCCGGTGGCAGTTATCGCGGCGTCTGCGCCACCGTCGCCCCTTGCAGCGGAATATACCGCACGGCGAGCCCATCGACCTGTGCCCGACCGACGCCCCCCAGGGCGATCGTCAGCCGCATTTCGGCTCCGGGCGTCGGTACGCGCACCATGCGGAAGGGCCGCCAGGCGGGCGATGACTCGATGCGGATAGCCCCCTCTTCCCCGCCGATCGAGTCGAAAATGACGAGCGGGTCAGCTAGTCCCAACGGCGCCTCGGCCACCCGGACCAGCCCGCTAATTTCGATCAAATGTCCTGGCGGCGTCTGCAGCGGCGGCGACGTCACCCAAACCGGCGACGCCGCCAGCGCCGGCGGCGTCCCATCGGGAGCTTCGCTTTGCACCTGGAGCTCCAGGCAGTAGGAGCCCTGCCCAGGCGCTTCGGGGGAAAGCCGCACTGCCGTCTTCACGCCGGCAACAGATTGTTCGATCCGTTGCCAACCGCTCTGCAGCAGCACGTTGAGATCCTCGAAGTCTCCGCCCGGCAGCGGCTGCGCAGCCGAGCCGTTGGGAAGCGCCGCTTCCAGCGACCGCAATTCGGCGAGCGTCGTCCAATCGAGCGGCAATGGCGCGGAACCCGCCGGCAATGTCGGCGCCGTGAGCGCCCCGACCCGTGCTAACGCCTCATCCAGCAGCCGTTCCGCCTCGGCGGCGCACGCAAAGGCCGCCGCATTATCGTTACGCCGCATCGTTTCGACGACAGCCGTCATTTGGGCATCGACCGGGGCTAGTTCAGCCCGCGCATCGATCCCCGGCAAGGCCGCTAGTGCTTGTGCCGCTTGTTGCCGGCGCAGCGCCGCGAGCTCCACGCGCGCATGCGTCGCTCGGGCGGCGTGTTGCCGCAAGTAGCGCTCAATGTGCGAGTAGGCGTACCCATCCTCGGTGACCAGCAGGAAGGCGTCGTCTGGCAAGTGGTCGACTGTCAGCTGCAATCCGCCGGTGACGCGCTTCGCGGGCAATCGCTGCGAACCGGCAATGGACAACAGGTACGCATCGGAGGATTCCGGGACGCCTGGAAGTTTGAATGAAATCGGTTGCGAGTTCGGCTTCCTGTCCGGGGCCAGGGCCTGATCGCTCCACCGCAGCGGAATGATGAGGTGGGAACGCTCGACTTTGACGACCAAGCCGCTCAGATCGGGGCGACTCGATTGAGCAACGGTCGCCGACTTCCCGCCGGCGAGCCAGGGCTCGGCAAGTCCCAGCCGCAAGTTCGTCAGTTCCAATGCGAGCCCGCGGAGTTGATTCTCCGGTTCGCCGCCTGCCAGGCTGGCTTGCGATTGAAAGCAAAACCCGCGCGGCGACACGCTGAACGCCGCCGCCGTGGCCATCGTCAGGTCATGAAACGTCGCCGGCACGATCGCCGCCGAACTACCCCGCAGGGCGCCCAATTGCGAGGCGAAATGCGCCCCGCAGTGGGTCTCGACGTTTACCCAGAGCGGCGTGCCGCCGCGCACCAGCCGCCGTTGTTGCACCAGCCAGGAGCCATAGGCAGGCCAGGAAATCGTTGAGCCGAGGGTGGGCCGGCCAATCATCACCAGATCTGCGATGCGGCTCGCTTCGCGCGTCATGCCGGTGGGTCGCAACAACACGGGCCGCGACGGCGCCGACTCGTAATACTCGATCGCCTGCGACCAGCGGTGGCACAGCTCCAAATCGCCGGGCTGCGTCAGCGTCCCCAGATCCCAGGCCATTACCTGCGCAAAACGTCCGTCGAGCGGCAACGTCCGCATCTGCTCGGGCGTCGGCGGCTCGCAGACAATGAACATTCCCAGGCGGCGGGCGTCGGCGATTTCGGCATCGACCGGCGGCCGGCCCATCCAGACGGCGTCGAAGCCAAGTTTCTGGAGAAACTCCAGCGGCTCGCCCTGCCATTGAATGATCCGCGGCACCGCCGGCGGCTTGCCGCTGACGGCCGCGACCGGGCTGGTTGTCGCCGTTGCCGCGCCCGTATTCTCGACGGGCGTGACGGCGCTCGCCGGCACGACGCCATTGGGGGTGGCCCCTGGCGCCTTCCCGCCGACGTTCAGCACGCCATACATCGCGACCTGGTCGACCCACACTTCGGTGTGGCCGGCGCCTCCCGGGGCCAGGATAACCAACTGCGTCACCTTCGCCTCGCGTTCATCCATCACGCCGCCGAAATGGGCCCGCGCCACACGTGCCTGTGATCGTAGCTCCTTAGCGATGTCGCTGAAGTCAAGCTGCTCCCAATCGCCGCCGCCCCCGTTCTTGTTCGAGCGGATCAACAGTCGCCGCGGCTCGCCAGTTTCGTCATCGATCGCGCGCGGCAAGATGACCGTCGCGGCCAACTGGGCGCCGGGACGGTTGCACGAAACCCACGCTGCCAGTCGTGTTTCACTCAGCACGATGGCTTCGGGTAGGTCGTATGCCAATTGAGCCGATGTTCCCGCGGCTGCGGCCACGACAATGCGTTCCGACGCAGCGCCAAACCGGTTGCGGCCCCCCTCGATTGACTGCCCGATCAGCCGGACTTCAGCCGACGGGTTCAGCAGTTTCAGCGCCGGCGTGGCGTCGTCCATATTGTCCAGCAACACGGGCGCCGATTGCGATGCTTCGATCGATTGCGCTGGCGCAACCCCGCAAAACGGGCATGCAAGTATTGCAACACTCAATGAGATTGCTGCGCAAGGGCGACGAGCGCGTAGGCGCCAACTTCGCTTTGTCGTCTCCATGCATACAATCGCTGTGGCCAGACAAGAAATGACGACGCCGCTCGCGGACGCGGCGTCGCTCTCCCACGATCGCCGAGCGCGATGAACGTCCGACCGGCGTGTTGCGGCAGGGCAACATCGGTTCGGAACCACGCGGCTCGTCGTAACTTGGGCTTGTATCAGTCTTTCCGCACAGGGGCCAGATCAAGTCGAGGCCTTTTCGCCACTTGGCAGGAGTGGCAAATAGCTCGATCCGCCAATTGCTTGCTGCGCTTTAACTCTTTTCACTACAATACTTTGCAGCAACGGGGCGTTGGTCTGGAATGACCGTGGCACGAGCAGTGCCTTAGAGGGTGGCGTCAGCAAGCCACCCGGAGACGCACGATGAACAACACGCCCGATTCGATCGCGACCACTCAGGACCAAATCCCTGCCGACCTGCTCCGTCTGTCGGAGGCGATTCACAGCCTGCCTGCGCCGTACGCCGCTCAACTCGCTCCTCTGGTCGACGCCGTGATGGAAAGCACCAAACGTCGTCGCCGCATTCTGACGCTCGTTCAGGACGCCCTCAGTCAGCTGCGCCTCGACATGAAGTATCTCATGTTCGATTTGGAAGCGACTCGTCGCGAACGGGACGAATATCGGCTAAAGTTGGAAGAGTAACGGCACACCGGCGGCTGGCGACAAGGGGCACTGTCGCGCGGACGAAGCTCGACGAGACCAGCCGGCGGCTGTCCTCCGAACTTCCCGACATCCGCTGACTTTCCCCTAACGGCTCCCCCTCGGCACGGTTTCGAGACAGCCCCCCAGCGCGCGATGACCACCACCCTCACTGCTGAGAAGCTGGCGCAGCGGGCCGTCGACGTCAACGTCCTGACGGAACAGGATCTCAACGGCGTGTGGGCCGAGTTCGGCACCCGGGCCGTCGACTACGAGCCCTTCAAGCAATCGCTCGTCCGACGCGGGTTGCTCACGAACTACCAGCTCGATCGACTCATTGAAGGGTATCGCAACGGCTTTTTTTACGGCGATTACAAGATCCTCTACGGCGTCGGAGCTGGAACCTTCGCGCGCGTGTTCCGGGCGACCCACGTACGCACCGGCGAGCTCTTCGCCGTCAAGGTCTTGCGCAGCCGCTATAGCCGGGCCGGCGGCGACGACAAACGCGACCTCTTCCGCCGTGAAGGGGAGCTAGGCGCCCAGTTGAAGCACCCCAACATCGTCGGCATTCACGAGGTCGTCTCCAGCGGCGCAACGAACTATATCGTGATGGACTTCGTCGAAGGCCAGAACCTCCGCGACTTCTACAAAGTCCGCGGCAAGTTCGACCCGCTCGACGCGACGCGCATTGCGGCCGACATGATGGCGGGCCTCAACTACGCGTTCCTCAAGGGCATCACGCATCGCGATCTGAAGATGTCCAACGTTATCGTCTCCAGCGAAGGCGATGCGAAGATTCTCGACTTCGGCCTCGCGGGGATGGAAGGCGCCGAGGCGGACGAGGCCAATCCCCGCACCATCGATTACGCGGGACTCGAACGCGCGACCAACGTTCGCAAGGACGACACCCGCAGCGACATCTTCTTCGCCGGGTGCATCTATTACCAGCTGCTCAGCGGCAAACCGGCGCTCGCCGAGACGCGCGAACGGTCGCAGCGCCTCAGCAAGTCGCGGTTCATGGAGATCAAGCCGCTGCTCGACGTCGCCCCCGGCGTGCCGCTGCCGCTGGCGCGCATCGTCACCAAGGCGCTGGAACTCGATCCCGCCCGCCGCTATCAGACGCCAGGCGAAATGCTGGCGGACCTCAAGGTCGCCGCCAAGCGAGTCGCCGAAGCGAAGGACAATCCAGCACTGCTGGAAGAGCAGGTCAAACTGGAAGGCCAGGACGACGCTGGCGAAGCGCGGAAATTGATGATCGTCGAGTCCGATCACAAGATGCAGGATCTGTTCCGCGAACTCTTCAAGAAGCAGGGCTATCGCGTCCTGGTGACTACTGATCCCGAACGTCTCTTCCAGCGCATTTACGACGACGTCAAGGCATTCGACGTAATCATGCTTAGCTCCGGCCAACTCGGTCGCGAGGCGCTCGACGCCTTCAACAAACTCGGCGGCGACATGCGGACCAAGCTGATCCCCACCGTGTTGCTGTTGGGCGAAGGGCACGGAGTGCTCGCAGGCGAAGCTCAAACCACTTCCAGCCGCATCGTGGTTAAAATGCCGCTCAAAGGAAGCGAACTCCGCGCCGCAATCTTGAAAGCCCTCGCGGGCAAGTAAAGTCTCCTCGCACTTAAGATCTGGTCGCTGAAGCGACCAGTCCGAACCCGAGTGAGACGCCGCCGCGCTGTGTTGAGCTGGCGTCGACTCGCGCGTGATGAGTCCGCGCTTCGGCGGACTGAGCGCGTCGGCAACGCCCCACGCTGAGAGACGTTCGCCGCTACGCCGAGCGATTGATCAGCAGCATTCCCGCCCAAATAGCGAGCAAGCCGCAGAAAATGCTCAGGGCGACGTACGATGCGGCAACGGCGGCATTCCCCCGCCTCAACAACGCAACGGTTTCCAAGCTGAAGGCCGAAAAGGTGGTGAAGCCTCCCAGAACTCCGGTGAAGAGAAAGAGTCGGGCCTCAGCCGGCAACACTCCCCAGCGTTCGATCAGACCGGCAAGAATCCCAGCGGCCAGACAACCAATGGCATTGACGAGAAAGGTTCCGAGCGGAAAACGCCAATCCGCCGTGTGGCTGAACGCGAAACTTCCCAGAGCTAACCGCGCCATTCCGCCGATGCCCGAGCCAATGAAAACGAGAAAGAATTGAAGCACAGAGGTTCCTGATCGATCGTTAGCCATAGCGGGGCGCCGCTTCCTGCGTTCGCCGGACTGGTCGCTTCCGCGAACAGTCCGAGCCCTCGTTCGAATTCGCCTAACTGGCTGAAGCGGCTCTTAGGGGCGCCCCAGTTCCTTCTCGAGCTGGTGAATCTTTTCCACTCGCCGCTCGTGCCGACCCCCTTCGAAGGGCGTCGTCAGCCATACCTCGACCATCCGCTCGACGGTTCGCGGGCTGAGCATGTCGGCTGAGAGGCAGAGCACGTTGAGGTCGTTGTGGCGGCGGCTGATCTCGGCGGTGACTTCGTCGTTGCACGGAGCGGCGCGCACGCCGGAAAATTTGTTCGCGGTGATCGCCATGCCGATGCCGGTGCCGCAGATCAGCACTCCGCGCTCGGCCGTCCCCTGGCTCACTTTTTTCGCGACGAGAACGGCGAAGTCGGGGTAGTCGACCGATTCGGAGCCGCACGTCCCTTCATCGAGGACTTCATGTCCCTTTGAGCGGAGCATGCCAATAAGCTGCTCCTTCAAGGGATAACCGCGATGGTCGCTGCCGATGGCGATTCGCATGAGACTAACGCCTTAAAAACGAGCGCCTGTGAATGTAGACCGATGGACGTCACCCGCCCCAACTAACCCGCAATATGGCCGCTTCAGCAACCAGTCCAAACCCTCGCGCGCAACTACGAGTTCCCTACTCAGTTCCCTGATCACTTACTCACCCGCCTACTCAAACCTCAACTCCTGCACCCGCCGCCGCAGGGCGTCCTCGATCTGCAGCGCACATTGCTCGTACACTTCCGCCGGCCCGCCGATCGGGTCCTCGATATCCGTGTTGTCAGGCTGAACTAGCAGCGTGCGGAGTTCCGCCTCAGGCCAGCGACGAACGATCGCTTGGCGGTGGGCGGCCGTCAGCGCGAAGATGACGTCGGCCTGCCGCACGAGCTTCTCGGTCAGCGGCTGCGATTCGTGCCGAGAGAGGTCGAGCCCCCGCTGCTTCATCGTGGCGATTGCTTCGGGGGCCGCTCCGCCGCCCGGCGCCGCCGAGACGCCGGCCGACGACACGAGCACGCCGCGCTGCTCAACTTCTTCCATCTTGCAGCCCAGATGCTCCGCCACGAGCTTTCGCAGCAACACCTCGGCCATCGGACTACGGCACGTGTTGCCGGTGCATACGATGACGATCAACATACTGGCCAGTCGTTCTAACGCCGACGCGGGGACGACTCCTTCGCGCAAGCATTCGTAAGAATCATCGCGAGCCCGCACCACGGTCGATGGCTGCCCGTAGCGGCAGGGACCGTCGTCGATCACCAGTCCGACGTGCGATCCCAAGCTGCGGATCGCTTCTTCGGCAGTCACGGCGTCGGGTTGCCCTGAAACATTGGCGCTGGTCAGCGCGATCGGCCCGGCGAGCATGTGGAGCACGTCGAGCACCGCGCTGTGGGCCGGCACGCGCAAGCCGACTTCGCCGCTGGGCGCCACCGCTTCGCGAACCTCGGCCGGTAGTTGCCGGAGCAGACTTTCGTCGCCCCCATGCTTCACCACCAGGGTGATCGGCCCCGGCCAGCAGCGGCGGGCGAGCCGCTGCGCCTTCACCCCCAGCGACGGCGCATAATCCAGCGCGTCTTCCACGCTGCGAATCGCCAGTGCCAGCGGCGCATGATGCGACCGTCCCTTGGCTTCGAAAATCCGCCTAACGCCGTCGGCGCGGCGGGCACTGGCGGCCAGCCCGTAAACGGTCTCGGTCGGAAAGACGACCAGCTTTCCTTCAGCCAACGTTTGCACGGCGCGATGAACCACGTCGCGGCTATCTTCGGTCTTGCGGAGATTAATGACGACGGGGGGCATATTTCCCAACAATCGAGTCGCGACGTCAACTCTCTAAGAGATGACAACGCCCGAGCGAGCCGCCACAATGAATGCGCGGATTGATCCAATTGACGACGGCCCGGTTCCCAGTCGCAGGCGCTCTCCTAGCGTCGCGGCTCGCAGCAACCGACCCCTGAGCTGCCCCACAGATGAACGAAGATGGTGAACTATACTGCTGCTCGCCGCGGACGGTCAAGCAGCCGATGCAACCTAACTATCAACCAAAGTGACGATGTTGTAATGGGTTAGAGCGACGCGGTCGGCAACGTTTCGCCGCTGCCGCAGCTGCCCTCCGTGGAAAGTTTCCCGCGGCAAAAGCGTCCCGACGGCGCCCTACTCAGCACTCCTACCAACGGAACCTAATTCTTGCCCCGAATCGACCACCGTCGAGCGGCCTTTCCGGCAATCGCCATCGTGATCGCGGCCCTCTTCGCGGTGACGACGACTGGTTGTATCGATTCGACGGGCAACGCGGGCCCCGCGCCCGATCTCATCTGGGGCGTCCAGGGGATCGAACCGGGCCAACTCCAAAAGCCGCGGGCAATGGCCATCGACTCCAGCGACGAAATTTACCTCGTCGACATGACCGCCCGCATCCAAGTCTACGACGCCGACGGGAACTACCTCCGTGGTTGGAAAACCCCGGTGAGCGTCAACGGTCGGCCGACGGGACTGAGCATCGCCAAGAACGGCCACGTCTGGGTCCCCGACACTCATTACTATCGCGTGCTGGCTTACGATCGCGCCGGCGCGGCGGTCGAAGCCGAAAACCTCGGCGGCGTCATGGGCCCCGGCCCCGGCGAGTTCGCCTGGGTCACCGACGTGGTCGAGGACAGCGAAGGCTCGATTTACGTCTCCGAATACGGCGACACCGACAGAATCCAGAAATTCTCGCGGGATGGCAAATTTCTCCTACAATGGGGCGGCACTGGCGAAGAACCAGGACAGTTCCGCCGCCCGCAGAGCATGGCCGTTGATAAAGAGGACCATATCTGGGTCGCCGACGCCTGCAATCATCGCATTCAAGTCTTCGACAAGGAGGGCCAACTCATCAACCACTGGGGCCAAGAAGGCTCCTCCCCCGGCGAGCTCTATTATCCCTACGGCTTGGCGTTCGACGGCAAAGGTCACCTCTACGTCTGCGAATACGGCAACCACCGTGTGCAGAAGTTCGACCTCAATGGCAAGTCGCTCGGAACCTGGGGCTCCCACGGCCGCGTGCCGGGCCAGCTACACAATCCTTGGGCGATTGCGTTTGACAGCAAAGGACGATTATATGTTCTTGATTCGAGCAATCATCGAGTGCAGCGCGTGAATTTTTGAGATTGTCAGGTGCCAGTTGTCCGTGGTGAGTTGCTGATCCGCAAAATCGCACGCCACGACAACGCTGGAATGTCCTTAGCAAATGACAACGGACAACTGACCACGGACATTTGCAATGTTCCAACACTCAATAGCCTTCGACCGTCCGGCATACTTGGCGCTCCTCGCGCTAATCCCGGTCATGTGGTGGTTGGGCTATCGAAGCCTGGCGGGGTTGGGGCGTTGGCGGCGTTGGATGGCCCTCACCCTCCGCACGCTGGTGATGACGCTCGTCATCTTCGCATTGGCCGACGTTCAGTACCAACGTCGCAGCGAGGGCCTCACCGTCGTCTACTTGCTCGACCAATCGCTCAGCGTCCCCGTCGCCCAGCGCGGCGAGATGATCGACTACGTCCGCAACTCGATCAAGCAGCATCGCGATAGCGCCGCCGGCGATCGCTTCGCGGTGATCGTCTTCGGCCGCGACGCCGAAGTGGAGATCCCGCCCGTCGCCGTCAACGAAGCCCTCCACGGCAAAGTCGAAAGCGTTCTCGATCCCGAGTACACCGACCTTGCCACCGCCATCCAACGGGCGAAGGCGATCTTTCCCTACGACACGGCCAAGCGCATCGTTCTGGTGACCGACGGCAACCAGAACGTCGGCAACGGCTACCGCGAGGCTCGGACCGCCGCCGATGCGGGAGTGAGCATCGACGTCGTTCCCGTTTACCTCGAACCGCGCGGCGAAGTCGCCGTTGAGAAGCTCGACATCCCCGCCGGCGTCCGGCGCGGCCAGCCGTTCGACATGCGGATCGTCGTCCGCAACGACGCGAAGCCTGGCGACGATCGCGCTGTGAAGGGCAAGCTCGTCGTCGTCCGCCAAGCGGGCCAGCGCGAAGAGACGATCGCCGAGGAGGAGGTCACTGTCGCCCCCGGGAAGCAGGTCTTCACAATCCCGCAGGAAATCGACCAGCCCGACTTCTATACCTATGAAGCCCGCTTCGTCGCCGCTGACGCCGGCGCCGACGGCATGGCCCAGAACAACGTCGCCTCGGCCTTCACTCACATCCGCGGCAAAGGCCAGGTGCTGCTGATCGAGAACACCGAACATCGCGGCGACTTCGACTACCTCGCCGACCGTCTCCGCAGCGAAGAGATCGAAGTCACCATCGTCGGCAGCGACCAACTCTTCAATTCGCTCGCCGAACTCCAGCGCTACGACGCCGTCGTGCTGGCGAACGTCTCCCGCAGCAGCGTCGACGACGTCGACAACGTCGCCAGCTTCAGCGACGAGCAGATCGACATGCTCGTCCGCAACACCCGCGAACTCGGCTGCGGGCTGGTGATGATCGGCGGCCCCGACACCTACGGCGCCGGCGGTTGGGCGAACACGAAGCTCGAAGAGGCGATGCCGGTCGATTTCACGATCAAAAGCGCCCAGGTCGTCCCCGTCGGCGCCCTCTGCCTGATGATGCACGCCGGCGAAATCCCGCAGTCAAACTACTGGCAAAAGCGCATCGCCGTCGAATCGATCAAAACGCTCGGCAATCGCGACTACTGCGGCCTCGTCCAGTGGAACGGCACCGACCAATGGCTCTGGGGCCAATCGAGCGGCGGCATGATCCGCGTCGGCCCCGGCCGTCAGATGATGCTCGCCCGCGTTGACCGCATGACGATCGGCGACATGCCTGCGTTTGACGGCGGGATGAAAATGGCCGCCGCCGGCTTCGCCAAACTCTCCGACGCCGCGGTGAAACACATGATCATCATCAGCGATGGCGATCCCGCTCCGCCGAGCAACGCGACGATGAGCGCCTTTGTCAAACAGAACGTGAAAATCAGCACCGTCGCCGTCGGCTCGCACGGCACGCTCGGCAGCCAAGTGATGCGCGACATCTCCACCAAAACCGGCGGCAAGTATTACGAAGTCAAAGACTCCAAAGCCCTTCCCAAGATCTACCAGCGCGAAGCCCGCCGCATTGCTCGCCCGCTCGTTTACGAACCGCCCGATCCGATGCAGCCGATCGTCGAATCGGCCGAGCACGAAATCCTCCGCGGCGTCGAAGGGGGCCTCCCGCCGTTCAAGGGGTACGTCCTCACGCAGCTCAAGGAGAACCCGCTCGTCGAAGTGATCCTCCGCTCGCCGCGCCCCGAGAAGCCCGAGAACTCGACGCTGCTCGCCGCCTGGACCTACGGCGCCGGCAAGGCGGTCGCCCTCACCACCGACGCCGGCGCCCGCTGGACCAGCGAATGGACCGGCTGGGACGGCTACGACAAATTCTTCAGTCAGGTGATCCGGTGGGCGATGCGTCCCACCGGCGACGTCGGCAATTTTACTGTCGCCACCGACGTGCGTGACGGCAAGACCGAAGTCGTCGTCACGGCGATGGACGCGGACGACGAGTTCCTCAACAACCAGCAGATGACCGCCGCCGCGGTCACGCCCGACATGAAGTCGATCCCCATCGCGATCGAGCAAGTCGCCCCAGGACGCTACGTCGGCTCGTTCCCTTCCGAGATGGCCGGCAGCTATCTGATCGTCGTGAACCCCGGCGACGGCAAGGCTCCCATCCGCACCGGGGTGAACGTCGGCTACTCGGCCGAGTACACCGACAACGAAACGAACCTCGCGCTCCTCAATTCGCTCGCCAAGATCCCCGCCGGCGACGGCCCGGCCGGCGTCTTCGTCGATCCCGGCCTCAGCGAGGTCGCCTTCGCCAAGGAAATCGCCCAGAACCCGTTCCGCCGCGACCTTCCCCCTGCCATCATGAACCAGTCGATCTGGCCCTGGCTCGTGGTGCTCGGCAGTTGCCTGTTCTGGGGCGACGTTTTCGTCCGCCGCGTCCAGATTAACCTCGATTGGCTCTGGGTCGCGATCGGCCGCCTGCGTGATAAAATCCTCGGCCGCGTCCGCGAGGCCGAAGTCCCCGAAACGATGAGCCGCCTCCGCAGCCGCAAACAACAAATCGACGAACAACTTGCAGGCCGCCGCACGACCGCCCGTTTCGAAATCACTGACCCCACTGCCGCCGCGGGGCCAATCCCGCTCGATACCGACCCCGCCGCCGGTGGGCCAAAACCGCCTGCGTCGTCCCCCACGATGAAACCCGACGCCCCCGACCCCGAGTCCTACACCGAGCGCCTTCTCAAAGCCAAGAAGCAAGTCTGGCGCGACCGTGAGGATGAAAAGTAGTACGAAGAGAAGTAGCTAAAACAAACCACCAAGACGCAAAGGCACGAAGAACGCACGAAGAGAAGAGATTTAACCACGCAACACACGAAAGAAACAAAAGCAAAAGAATAGATGAAACCGCCGACGGACGCGAATAAACGCAGATAGAAGTCAAATGAAGTTATTTGCGTTCATCTGCGTCCATCGGCGGTTTCCTATCCTTTCCTTTTTCGTCCCTTTCGTCTTTTTCGTGGTTAAATCCTCCTAGCATTATTTCGTGCTTTTCTCCGTGCCTTAGTGCCTTGGTGGTTACGCATTAACTAGAACAGAGAAAGACCAACCCAATGTCCGACGGTCCCTCCATCGAAAAGCAAGCCGCCGAGTTCGCCGCCCGTTACAAAGCCGTTCGCGACCAAATCGGCCGCGTCATCGTCGGCCACGACGACATCGTCCACGGCGTGCTCACCTGCCTCTTCGTCGGCGGTCACTGCCTACTCGAAGGGGTCCCCGGCCTCGGCAAAACGCTCCTCGTCCGCACGCTGGCCGAAACGCTCAACCTGCAGTTCTCGCGCATCCAGTTCACCCCCGACCTGATGCCGGCCGACATCCTTGGCACGAACATGGTCGTCGAGAATCCCGACGGCCGCCGCTCGTTCGAATTCCAGAAGGGCCCGATCTTCACCCAGATCTGCCTCGCCGACGAAATCAACCGTGCCACGCCGAAAACCCAGTCGGCCATGCTCGAAACGATGCAGGAGAAGAAGGTCAGCATCGCCGGCAAAGTCTTCCCGATGGAGCCGCCGTTCTTCGTGATGGCCACGCAGAACCCGCTCGAGCAGGAAGGCACCTACCCGCTGCCGGAAGCCCAGCTCGATCGCTTCTTCTTCAAACTAATCGTCGGCTACTCCAGCCGCGAAGAGCTCTCGACGATCATCGACCGCACCACCCGCGGCGTCGACGTGAAGCCCGAGCGGGTGATGGACGGCCGCGAAATCGTGAAGTGGCAGCAGCTCGTCCGCGAGGTGATCATCGCCCCGCACGTGCAGGACTATATCGTCCGCCTCACGCTCGCCACCCACCCCGGCGGCAAGCTCGCCCAACCGATTACCGACCAGTACCTTCGCTGGGGCGCCAGCCCCCGCGGCGCTCAAACGGTCGCGCTCGCCTCAAAGGTCCGCGCCCTCCTCGGCGGCCGCTACAACGTCAGCTTCGAGGACGTGAGACGCGTCTACCTCCCCGCGATGCGCCACCGCGTGATCCTCAACTTCGAAGCTCAAGCCGAGGGCGTCGACACCGACCACGTCCTCGCCGAGATCCTGAAGAAGGTCAGCGAAAAGGGCGAAGACGCGAAGGTGGCGTAGCTCAACGGGGTCGGGAGCCTTTTGCCACTGGGGCCGTTCGATTGAAGGCAAACTCGCCAGTGGCAAAAGGTTCCAGACCCCTTACCTCGCTCAATTCCGGAAACGAACGCCGCATAATAGAACCATGCACACGCATTGCGAAACACTGAATTTCTTCACCTGAACCCTGAACCCCGACCGCTGAACCCTTCAGGCCTATGTCAACCGTCGCCGCACCATCGCCGAAGGCCAAGGCCGAAATCCTCACCCCCGAGCTCCTCGCGCAACTCGAGCGGCTGGAGCTCGTCACCCGCAAAATCTTCCGCGGCCGGATGAAGGGCGAACGCCGCAGCAAGCGCAAGGGCCAAAGCGTCGAGTTCGCCGACTTCCGCAACTACGTCGCCGGCGACGACCTCCGGCTCCTCGACTGGAACCTCTACGCCCGCCTCGACAAGCTGATCATCAAGCTCTTCATGGAAGAAGAGGATCTCCACTTCTACACGCTGATCGACGCCAGCATGTCGATGGATTTCGGCACGCCGACCAAGCTCGAATATGCCAAGCAACTTGCCGCCGCCCTCGGCTTCATCGGCCTCGTCCGCGGCGACCGCGTCCGCATCGAAAGCATTGGCCAGCCCGCCAGCTACCGCGGCCCCGTCCTGCGCGGCCGGTCGAATGTTTGGCGAATGATCAAGCAGCTCGACGAAATGGCCCCCGGCGAGAACATGCCGCTGACCACCGGCGTGAAGAACTTCTGCATCCGCAACCCCGGCAAGGGGATCGTGCTGCTCATCAGCGACCTGATGGACAAGCAAGGTTATGAAGCGGCCCTCCGCTATTTCGTTTCCAACGAAATGGACTGCTACGTCATCCACCTGCTGTCGCAAGAAGAACTACAACCCGACGTGAAGGGCGATTTGAAACTCGTCGACTGCGAAGACGCCGACGAAGCCGAGGTAACGATCAGCGCCCCGCTCCTGGCCCGTTACCAACAAACCCTCGCCGCCTTCACCCGCGGCGCCCAAGAGTTCTGCACCCGCCGCGGCATCCACTACATGCTCGCGAACAACCAATTGCCGGTGGCCGACTTGGTTGGGCAACACTTACGCCGCCGCGGCTTGGTCCGGTAACGATTCACAAACAAGAATTGAACCGCCAAGGACGCCAAGGACGCCAAGGTAAAACAGTAATGATTTCATCACGACGATACAAAGAGTACGACGAAGGCAGTTGCGAGTTGGAACCGCCGATGGCCGCCGATAAACGCCAGCTAAAAACCATCTGCGCTCATTCGCGTTTATCGGCGGTTCCAAGATTCCTATCCGTATTTCGTGGTGCTCGTCGTGCCGTCGTGGCTGGTTCTTCCCCGTAATCCTTGGCGTCCCTTGGCGTCCTTGGCGGTTAAAAGCATTTAGCAGTTCCTATGGGCGAACTCTTCCGCAACACGATCGGCCCCGCCGGCTGGCTCGCCATCGGGCTCGTCCCGCCGGCGATCTTTGCGCTCTACTTTCTGAAGCTCAAACGCCAGCCGTTGGAAGTCCCGAGCACCTATCTCTGGACGAAGGTGATCGAAGACCTCCACGTCAACAGCATCTGGCAACGGCTCCGCCAGAACCTGCTCCTCTTCCTGCAATTGCTGCTGGTGGCCCTGGCGATTCTCGCCCTCCTGCGACCAGGGTGGCAAGGCGAGTCGCTCAGCGGCCGCAAGTTTATCTTCCTGGTCGATCGCTCCGCCAGCATGTCTTCGACTGATGGCGACGGCGACGCGACGCGCCTCGATACGGCCAAGAAACGCATCGCGACCCTCATCGACCAGATGGATTCCGACATGTCGGCGATGATCGTCGCCTACGACGACGAGCCCGACGTGGTCCAGGAGTTCACCGATAATCGTCGCCTGCTGCGCGAAGCCCTCGATCGGATCGAGCCGACGGCCAAGCCGACGAACATTCGCGGGGCGTTGGAACTGGCTAGCGGCTTTGCCAACCCCGAGCGCGTCTCGATCGAAGAGGGGGGCGCCGAGTTCGACGCCACGGTGCAGGAGCCGGTCGAGCTCTATGTGTTCAGCGACGGCCGATTTGGCCCCGTCGAGGGGTTCTCGCTCGGCAATCTCAACGCCAAATATTTGCCACTTGGATCATTAGAAGCCAACAACCTTGCGATCACGGCGTTCAACACGCGCCGTAACGACAGTCGTCCCGAAGACCGTCAGGCGTTCGTCCAGGTCGCGAACTTCAGCGACAAACCCCAGACCGGCACGGTGCAGCTATTTCTCGACGGCCAGTTGCGCGACGCAGCCGAACTGACGATTCCTGACGGCGACGTCGTCGGCACGACGTTCAACCTCGGAGACGCTCCCACCGGTAAGCTCGAGGCTCGCCTCGATCCGCCTGCGGAGTTGAAAGACCGGTTGAATCTCGACAACCGCGGCTTCGCCGTCCTCGACCGGCAAAAGCAATCGAGGATCTTGCTCGTCACCCCCGGCAACAATGCCTTGGAACTCGCCCTCACCACCGGCCGCGCGAAGCGACTTGGCAAGGTCGACAAAATCGCGCCCGACGCCATTGGCACGCCCGACTTCAAGCAGCGGATGGAGTCGGAAACGTACGACCTGGTCATTTTCGACCAGTGCGCGCCCGCGAAGCCCGAAGAGATGCCGCTGGCCAACACATTGTTCATCGGCCGCGTGCCGCCGCTGCCGGGGTGGACCGAGAAGTCCTCGCAAGAGAAGGTGGGCGCGCCGCAGATCATCGACTGGCAGCGCAGTCACCCGCTGCTCAACTTAGTCGAACTCGGCAACGTCGGCGTCGTCGACAGCTTGATCGTACGGCCGCCTTCCGGCGGCAAGGTGCTGGTTGATTCCACGAAGGGTCCGATCATGGCCATCGCCCCTCGTGACGGTTATGAGGACGCGGTCTTAGGCTTCGAAATTGTCGGCCAGAACGCCGATGGGGAGCGCACCGCGAACACCAACTGGCCTCGTTACTTCAGCTTTCCCAACTTCTGCTTGAACGTTTTTCAATACCTCGGCGGCGCCTCGGCCGATGGCCAGAATGAGGTGATCCGTCCCGGCGAGCCCGCCGAGATCGACCTCCTCGAGACCAAGGATGCCCTCACGGTGATGCTGCCCGATGGCTCGAAGCGAGCGATCGACTCCCCCGAAGCAGGAGAATTGGTGTTTCACGAGACAGATCAGCCCGGCTCGTACGAAGTCCAAGCAGGGGGGAACGTCTTGGCTCGATTTTCGGTGAACCTCTTCGACCGCGAAGAGAGCGACGTCCGGCTCCGCGCCCGTCAGGATGGCGAGAAGGGGCTCCAGGAGGTGGAATCGCTTTCGATCGGTTACGTTGACGTTGCGGCCGAAAGCCCGTCGTCGCCGGTGCGGAAAGAGCTTTGGACGGCGCTTCTCCTGGCGGCCCTGGCCGTGCTGGTTTTCGAGTGGTATATCTATAACCGGCGAGTGTACATCTGATGGCCGAGAACTCGATCAAGGCGCGCTGCCAGGCGATGGCACGACGTTTGCCGTTCTGAGCTATCGCCAAGCGGGCTTCCTGACGGGGCCCGAGTTTACTCGCCACCATCTGCTGAGGACGCGGCGGCATGCCCAAGACCATCAAGCCACCGAAGGCTCGCAAGCCCAAGGGCGAACGCAAAGCCCTTCACCGGCTCATCGAGAACGATCTCATCCGCCGCGTCAGCTACCACGAGTACCGCGACAAGGTGCAACGGGTGTACGGCGGGCCCAAGGGCGCGCTGCTTACCGTGGCGAGCATGGTCTCGCTCCACATCCCGCTCGGCGAGCGGGTCTTCCGATCCCGTAAGTTCGACCTCCGCGGCGCCAAGTCTTTTCTCGACGTCGGCAGCGGCGCCGGGCAGCTCGCCGGGCACTTGCTCAAGTACGGCGACCCCGACGCTTCGGTGACCTGCACCGACCTGTCGCGCCAGATGTTGCGGCGGGCTCGCAATCGCCTGAAGAGCGATCGTCCGCGGTTCGTCGCCTGCGACCTGTCGCAACTCCCGTTCGAAGACAACTCGTTCGACTGCATCACCTGCGGCTACGTCCTGGAGCATCTCCCCAATGCCGAGCCGGGGCTCGCCGAGCTGTCGCGCGTGCTGCAACGCGGGGGCCGGATGTTCCTGCTGACGACCGAGGACAGCTTCTCCGGCGCCTGGACGAGCCGGCTCTGGTACTGCCGCACTTACAACCGCAACGAGCTGATGCGGCTGTGCGAACGGCTGGGACTCCACTGGAAGCAAGAGATCTGGTTCACGCGGATGCACAAAGCCTTCCGCGCCGGCGGCATCTGCGTCGAGATTGAAAAGCGCTGAGTTTGACGGGGTCGGGGACCTTTTGCCACTGGAGGGTTTACTTTGTACTGAGCGCCTCAAGTGGCAAAAGGTCCCCGACCCCTTCGCTGTTCTACAACCGCAGAAACACCTGCCGCCGATACATCCAAAAGCAGATCAGCCAGATAAACGCCCCCACCGCCAAGTTTTGCAGCAACGGCTCCCACGCCGGCCCGAACACGGTAAACATCCCCGGCCCGAAGTGCCGCAGATAGTTCTCCAGCGTCCAGTGCGCGATCAAATGGATCAGCGCATAAGCCGCGATCGAGTTCATCCCCACGACCACGGCCGGAAACGCCCACCGCCGCCAGCCGCCAAGGTCAACGATCGCGTACAGCAGCCCCAGCGTGAGCAGCGACAGTCCTCCCGCGACGAGGGCAAAGCTCGGCGTCCAGATTTTCTTAACGACTGGGCAAACGCCCACGGCGTGACATGCCAAGCCGAACAGCAGCGCGGCCATTCCGGTCACGAGCAGGATCGCGAGCTTGCGTTGCCCCGGCCGTTCGCTGCGGAGCAATTCCCCGGCGAGCAGCCCAAAGATCATCGTTGCCAGCGACGGAATGAAGTTCAGCGTGTTGTAGCCGCCCCCGTTCGCCACCCACGGTTCCGGCCGTGGGAAGAGGTTCAAGAACCAAGTATCAAAATAATGCGCCGGGTGGGCGTTTTTGTTCCAGTGGGCCCAGAAGCCGTCGTAATACGCGTGTCCGCTCACCGCGGCGAGATTAAAGTCCGCCGCCGGCAGCGGCCAGAGCGCGAACAGGAGCCAATACCCCACAAGAATGCCGAGCGCGACTCCCAACTGCACCTTCCACCCGCGGTTCCAGAGCAGGAACAAGAAAACGTAGCCGAGACCGATTTGCGTGACGACGTCCTCCAGCGTCCAATCAGTCGCGTCGTCCCCTTCCGATCGGAGGAATACGCCAATCAGAATCAGGAGCAGCGATCGGTAAATCGCGTGCCCTAGCATGCGCCGGAAGCTGTGTCCCCGCCGTTGCCGCGAGGCGTAGGAGTAGGCCGCCGAAGCGCCGACGACGAACATGAATGACGGTTGGATCATGTCCCAGAGGACAAGGCCCGCCCAATCGACGTGTTCGAACTGCCGGGCGAGCGCCTGGACCACCGGCGCATCGGGATAGCCTTCCTTCACGGCGCCGGTCCAACCATTCGGCGCATCGAGGAAGACGAGCAGCAGCATCACCAGGCCGCGATAGACGTCGATCGACGCCAATCGCTGGGAGGGCGCAATGTCTTTCGGCGTTGGGACCGCAGGCTGCTGCATCACCCCTTTCTAGCCCCTCTCACATCGGGAGGGGCACAGAGCTGCTCGTGTTCGCTGCCGCCAAACGACAGTTGTAGGGTCCCTAGAGGACCGCGTCGAGGTCGCCCTTCCAGCGGACGAACCCTTCGATCGCTTCGTACTCGGCGAGGCCGAGCTTATCGTACGTCTCCGCGGTCGTGCGGTTTCGCTGCTCGGCGCGTTGCCAGAACTCTCTGGGGTCGTTGCCCGGGAAGAGGGCGCGGTCTTTTTGCGACTCATGCTTGAAGATCGCGGCCCGTTTCCGCAGCAGCTCCTGCGGGCTGAGCGGCACCGCCATTTCGATTTGATGCGGCTCCCATTCCTGCCACGCCCCGCGATAGAGCCACACTTGGCACTGCTGATACCACTCGTCCCCATCGCGTTCAATCTGCTTGCATGCCTGCAGAATCGCGGTCAGGCACGTCCGGTGCGTGCCGTGCGGATCACTCAAATCGCCCGCCGCGTAGACTTGGTGGGGCTTCACCTTGCGCAGCAGTTCGACCGTGATGCGAATATCGTCGGCAGACAGCGGCTTCTTTCGGACGCGACCCGTTTCGTAAAACGGCATATCCATGAAGTGGAGTTGCGTCTCGGGGATGTTGCAGCAGCGCGTCGCGGCCCGCGCTTCGGCGCGCCGGATCGTTCCCTTAATGAACTGCACTTCGGGGCTGTCGACTTGGCCCTGTTGCTTATGTTTTACGAACTCGTCGATGTGCCGTTCGAACTCGGCCGTCCGCGCGGGATCGATGTTAAAGTGCCGATTGAATTCCGAGATGAAGTCCATGAACGTAATCGCGTCGTCATCGAACACCGCGATGTTGCCAGACGTCTGATAGGCGACGTGAACTTCATGGCCCTGATCGACCAGACGAATCAGGGTGCCGCCCATCGAGATCACGTCGTCGTCCGGATGGGGCGAGAAGATCAGCACCCGCTTCGGAAAGCAGCCTTCGCCGAACCGCAGCGAGTCGCCCGCGCGACGGGCGTGATCGGGCTTGCCGCCCGGCCAGCCGGTGATCGTCTGCTGCAAGTCGCGAAAAACCTCGATGTTGATGTTGTACGCGCGTCCCTGACTCGCGAGCAGGTCTTGCAGGCCCTCCTCGTTGTAGTCCTCCTCGGTCAGCTTGAGGATCGGCTTTTTGACCTGCTGTGCGAGCCACATCACCGCCTTGCGGATCGTCGCTTGATCCCAGTTAACCGGTCCCACGAGCCACGGGCTGCGGCGGCGAGTCAGTGCGTCGGCCGCGGCGTCATCCAGGACGAACTGAGCGTTGGGGTGGGTCTGCAGGAAGCTCGCGGCGACGATGGCGGAGACTTCGCCTTCGACCGCTTTGGCCACTACCGACGACTTCCCTTCGCCGAAGGCCATTAGGATGACCTTCTTCGCTTCGAGAATCGTGCCGACGCCCATGGTGATCGCCCGGCGGGGAACGTTCTCCTCGGCGAAGAAGTCGCTCGCCGCATCGCGGCGGGTCATCTTGTCGAGCGTGATCATGCGCGTTCGGCTGTCGCGACCTGAACCGGGCTCGTTGAAGCCGATGTGCCCCGTGCGGCCGATGCCGAGGAGCTGGACGTCGATGCCGCCGGCGTCGACGATCATCGCTTCGTACCGGCGGCAATACTCTTCAACGTCGGCGTCCGCGAGCGTCCCATCGGGAATGTGGACGTTCTCTTCAAGGACGTCGACGTGATCGAATAGATTTTCGTGCATGAAGCGGACATAGCTTTGCAGCTCGTCGGGCTGCATCGGGAAGTATTCGTCCAGGTTGAACGTCACGACGTCGCGGAACGACAAGCCTTCTTCTTTATGCAGCCGCACGAGCTCGTTGTAGACGCCGACGGGGGTGCTGCCGGTGGCCAACCCCAGGATCGCTTTACGGCCTTGCGATTGTCGCTCGCGAATCAGCTCCGCAATTTCCGCGGCGACAGCTTTGCTCGCTTCGCCGGCATGGCGGTAAACTCGGCAGGGAATTTTCTCGGGGCAGGAACTGTGGTCGTGCATGGGAATATACGATGCTTCAGTGCGGTGAAGGTTGCCGGCGGCTGGCGTTTCGATCGTGCTCATGTGATTGAATTGAAAATAGCTCGAATCTGTAGGAAGTCTGATCTTCGAAGAGCGGCCCCAGATCGCTGAAACTTGCGCTTTCGAAAGTCAGAATCACTCATTCTAGCCGAGTTAGCTCGCGACGCGAGACGCGGCAATGCTGGCGGCTTCCATGTCGCAAATCTTCACGGCGTCCTCCGCCAAACGTCCATTGAGAATCTCGCTTTCCTGATTTTTGCGCACGCTTTCGATAACATTGCGCAGCTCAGCGGCGAAGGCGTCCATGGGATCGCCGCTGCCGAGCTCCACGCGTTCGGCGTTGCCATTCTCATCGAGGATTGTGGGCGGGCAGAGGTAGGCGCCCTGCCCATTCAGGACCGAGAACTCGAACAACAGCGTCGCTCGTTCGAGATGGATCTCGAAGCCGTGGTTGAAGGCCCGCCCTTGCTGGTCGGTCGTGCCGCTGGTGGCTTCGACGACGTAATCACTGTTGGGAAAGCTAAAGAAGCTATGCCAGAATTCCGGAAGACCGTCGCGCGTGCGGCCACGACTGACGACGCTACTGGGCATGCCAAACAGCAGCCGAATGAAGTGCGCGTCGTGCACATGGAGGTCGAACAGCGGGCCGCCAACTTGATCGGCCTTCCAATAGTTTGTGAGCCACGCGGGGTTCGAGATCACTCGACGAAACGCTCCGCCGCGGAGGGCGCCGTAGCGGCCGCTCGTCGCGGCTTCGTAGGCCCAGGCGTATTCAGGGAAGAACGGCAGCACATGGCCAACGCAGAGCCGACGGTCGGCCGCCTTGGCCGCCGCCGACATTCGCTGACATTCGGCGAGGGAGAGCGACATCGGTTTCTCGCAGAAGACATGCTTGCCGGCGGCCAAAGCCTTGAGCGTCGCCTGGGCGTGCAGGGCAGGGGGGAGCGTCACGTCGACCACGTCGAGTTTCGTGGACGCGAGCATCTCGTCGAGACTCGTGAACGTCGCGACGCCGCTGAGATCCATCTGCTCGCCGGCAGGTCCAAAATTGCCTTTGATGTCCGTCCAGTCCCCCGTCAGCCTCTTCTCGTTCGTTTCGCAAATCGCGGCGACGCGAACGCCGGGGATTTTTTGATAACTGAGGTAATGGATCATCCCCATGAACCCCAGGCCGACGATGCCGACTTCGATCATCTTCTTACTTCCTATTTGGGATAGAACCACCACGGCTCGACGAGCTCGACAGAAAGCGTCAAGCAGCGACTGCCATTGAACCGCCGCTAAGCCAACTCGCGCTTCAGCGATTGAAGCGTTTCGATCGCCGCGGCGATTTCGGCCTTCTGACGCACGGGTTCCTGCGGGATTTCACGTTCGATCGTCAGCGGTCCTGTGTAGCCGATTTCGTTCAGCGTGCGTAGGTAGGCGGCGAAATTGACGTCGCCCTGGCCGAGCGCTACCTCGGCGCCCCAGGTCTTGCCAGGTTGGTCCGACCAAGTCGCATCCTTGCAATGGATGCTGCGGACGTACTGGCCAAGCGTCTTGAGCGCCGGAATCGGTTCGCCGCAGCCGTACAGGATCATGTTGGCCGGATCGAAATTGATGAACAGGTTGTCGCGCTCAACGTCCTCCAAAAAGGCCAATAGCACGCCGGCGGGCTCTTGCCCCGTTTCGAGGTGAATGGCCTGGCCATTTTTCTTCACGTAGTCGCAAACATCGCGGGTAACGGCGAGGACGTCGCGGTACTCGCTGATCGAACGATCATGCGGCACGAACCCAATGTGGAGGCCGACCGTTTTCACGCCCATGAGGTTGGCGAAATCCGCAATTTCCTTGAGCTCCGCGGTACGCGCGGCACGCGTTGCCGCGGGGACCAAGCCGATCGTGCGTTCGACGGTCGGGATGTCGGCGTAGCTCTCGCCTTCGAACCCGGCAAAGACAACCGTTACCTGGATGCCTAACTTGTCGAGTCGCGCCAGGAACTCCTTGGCTCGTTCAGGAGTACGCGATTCGGGGTGCGGCGTATGGAGGTGCACTGTGGGCACGCCCAGTTCGTGCGCGACGTCGGGATTCACGCCCAGCCCCGCGTCGATGCTAACGAAGACGCCAATCGGCCACTTGCTCATATCTGTTTCCTTCGAAGGATCTGTTTTAGAACTTGCAGATGAACACGCGAGCTGACAGCGTTCAGCCAGACAGGCGAGTGCCTTCATCGCGTGAAGCTCAACAACGATCTGCGTTTTGTCGCGTTTATCTCCAATTCCCTGATTATTGTTCTGTTAGTCTTGCACCAGTAGAGTGCGGTCCATGCGTTGCGCGACGTCGGCGAGCCATTCGCGGTCGCCGCCTGCGACTTCGGCGGTGCACCAGCCAGAGAAGCCAATGTCGCGGAGGGCTTGCCGGACGGCGGGCCAATTGACGTCGCCTTCGCCGATCTTTGCGTCGAACCCATTAGCGACGCTCCAATCCTTGACGTCCAGCTTGACGATGCGCGGGCCGAGCGTGCGGATCCAGTTCTGGCTTGGCGAGAACTTCACGACGTTGCCAATGTCGAAGTAGGAGGCGACCCACGGGTTGGCGATCTCGTCGAGATAATCGCGCAGCTGTTCGGGAGTTTCGCAGAAGCCATTCCAGACGTTTTCGATCAGCACGCGGACGCCAAGTTTGCTGGCCAGCGGCAATACCTGTCGAATCCCCTCGATCGATCGCTGCCAGACGTGATCGTGCGTCTCGTCAGCGCCGCCGACGCGCCCCGGCACGAGCAGTACCGAGAAGCCGCCGAACGCGTGACAGTCGAGGATCGCCTGTCGCAAAATCGCGACGCCATGCTCACGGACTTTGGAGTCGGGGTCCGAAAGGCGCACATCCCAGTGCTTCATGTCCACCAGACCGTGAACCGGCATTCCTGTGGCGTCGCTTGCCTGGCGAACTTCCTGGGCAGAGAAATCGGCTGGGCTGATCAGCTCCATGCCGTCGTAGCCCAGGTCCTTGCAGATTTTGAAGTGATCGAGAACGGTGGGCGCGCCTTCGATCATCCCCCACTTTACGGCCTTATAGAGTTGAAGTTTCTCGCGCCGTAGCGTGTTCGCGGGTGTGACGGCGTCCGCCGAGATGGCCGTGCGGAGGTGCGTTGCTGTCCAACTTGCGCCGGCTATGACCGCCGTGTGACGCAGAAACTGGCGGCGGCTTGATGCAGGATCGAGCGTCGGGCTGTCGTTCATCGCAATTCTCCGTCGAGAAGGGGCCGAGCGCGTGACTCGCGAACCCACCATGATGGGGACTTTCGCGGCCGTTGTCTGCCCGGAGAATTGCAAATTGTTGTACAGGTTTTGCACTTTCCGGCGTTACAATCGGGCTAAATCAGTTATCTGCGGCCCAGTCCGCATTTCGCCCGCACGCTCTTTCTACATGCGACGCCGATGCAGCCTTCCTTCGAAAAACTGATTCCGCCGACTGGCAGCTCGATTCGCTGCTTCGACCGGAGCGTCATTGAACAGCCGGCGGGCTGGCATTATCACCCGGAAGTCGAAATCTGCTTTACCGAGAGCGGCTCCGGCACCCGGTTTGTCGGCGACCATATTGGCAATTACGGCGACGGCGATTTAGTGCTGCTGGGCGCGAACTTGCCTCACCACTGGGCGTCGGACGAATTTCGCGGCCAGAAGTACGACCGGCACCCAGCGGTGGTGGTGCAATTCGATCCGGTGCAGTTTGGGACGCCGTTTTTCGCGCTGCCGGAGTTGGCGGAGACAGTGGAGCTTCTGGAACGGGCCGGCCGCGGGCTGTATGTCACCGGTGCGACTAGCCGAGCAGCGGCCAGCGCGGTCCGGGGAATGCTCGAGCAGTCACCCGCAGCGAGGCTCCTTTCTCTGTTAAATATCCTTCAGCTTTTATCGCACTCGACGGAGCTCGTACCGCTGGCCAGCCCAGGGTTCGCGCCCACGTTTCGACCTCGATTGCAAAATCGTCTCAATCGCATTTGTAAACATATCCATGACCATCTCGCCGATCCGGGCCTGAATCAGGGAGATTTGGCAACATTAGCAGGTATGCACCCGTCGGCGTTCAGTCGCTTCTTTAAGAACGGCACGCAGCGGACGGTCACCGATTATGTCAACGAATTGCGCATTGGTCTGGCGTCGCGATTGTTGCTCGAGACCGAACTGAGCATCCTTGAGATATGTCTCCGCTCGGGGTATGAAAATGCGTCGAACTTCAATCGGCGATTCCGCGAGTACCGCCGGATGACGCCGCGAGAGTTCCGTGCCGCGCACCGGGCGCCTGGCGGCCCCCGCGAGCCAGTGCTCGCGGGCGACCCGTGTGCTGCGGCCACTGCTTGACGATCCCGCCTTTCCTCTCCCCCCCGTGAAGATGCCATGGCTGCCAACGGCGACTCCCATTCCGAACTGCGCCGCGAGATTGATGAGTTAGGACGTTTGTTCGGCGCGACGATCACGCGTTTCGCAGGCGACGAAGGCTTGGAACTCGTGGAACGGGTTCGCGGACTCGCCCGGCTCATGCGGGAGGGGAATGCCGAGGCGGGCCAGGCGTTGAGATCGCTGCTGGCACAGCTCGATGAAGCCCGACTGAAGGTCGTGGTGCGCAGCTTCAGTATCTTTCTTGAGCTGGCGAACCTTGCCGAAGATCGCCAGCGGATTCGCACGCTGCAGCAGCGCGAGGACGCATCGTACCCGGAGCCGCGCAAGGAATCGATTCGCGACGCGATCGCCGCATTTAAGAGCCGCGGCTTGACTGCATCGGAAGTGCAAACGCTGGTCAATCGGGTGGCGATCGAACTGGTGCTTACCGCTCACCCGACGGAAGCCAAGCGCCGTTCATTGCGACGCATTCTACGACGCATCCACCAAACGCTGGCCGAGCGCGACGTCCAGCAAGGACAACCGCGGCAGTTGGGGCGGATCAGCCGCCAGTTGCAAAGCGAGTTGGAGATGCTCTGGCAGACCGACTTCATTCGGCCGCGCAGACCGACGGTGCTCGACGAGGTGGCCCGCGGGCTCGCGTTTCTGCCGGTGCTGTGGGAAGAGGCCCCGGCGCTAATTGATGAACTTCGGCAGGCGCTGGCGGAGAACTATCCCAGTGTTCGCTTGCAGCACGATCCCCCCCTGATTCGCTACGGATCATGGATGGGGGGCGACCGCGACGGCAACCCGTTCGTGACGCCCGACATCACGCGCCAAACGCTCCAGCAGCTGCGCACGACCGCAATCGACCTGCATCTGGAAACCTGCGGTCGGCTATCGAAGTTTCTCAGCATCTCTGATCGCGAGACGCCGCCGCCGCCGGACCTGGTCGCCGCCATCGCCCGCGTCGGCGCCGCCTACCCAGCGCTGGCGGAAGAGCTCAAAGCCGAGAGACCGTTGGAGTCGTACCGGCAATGGTTGCACGCCATCGAGTGGCGTTTGCGACGGACCGCCGAAGTGTCGCTTTCGGCGGAGAGCACTGCTTCGCCGGCTGGCGCGTACGCCTCGGCAGAGGAATTATGGACAGACGTGAATGTGATCGCTGCCGCGCTGCAGGCGACTCGCAATGACAATACCGAAGTCGTTGAAGTCCAGCCGTGGCTCGATCAGATTCTACTTTTCGGCTTTCATACCGAGCGACTCGACGTCAGGCAGCATTCCGGCGTGTATCGCGCGGTGATCGATGAGCTCTGGCGGGAGATGGGCATCGTCGAGCCGGGAGCTGAACTTGATGAAGCGGAGCGCTGCGACCGCCTGCTACAGACGCTCGGCCAGCCAATTTCCGCGACGGCTCCCGGACGATCCCCCGCGGCCGCCGAGACGCTGGAGCTGTTCGCCCTGCTGCGCCGCGTTGCGCGCCGTTATGGCATGGGGGCCCTCGGAGGCCATGTCGTCAGCATGACGGAGCACCCCAGCGACCTTGTCACGGTGCTCTGGTTCTGGCGGGCGTCGGAGGCGGTCGATGGCGGCCATCGCGGCGACGCGCAGCTATTGCTGCCGATTGTCCCGCTCTTTGAAACGATCGGCGACCTCAGAGGCGCGGCGGCGACGTTCCGCGCGCTGCTGGAAAAGCCCGCCTACCGCGAACATTTGCGGGGTCTGAAGAACCAGCAGATGATCATGATCGGTTACTCCGACAGTACGAAAGACGGGGGCTATGTCGCGGCCCAATGGGCGCTATTCCAGGCGCAGATTGAGCTGCAACGGATCGCCGACGAGTTCGGCGTGACGGTCACCTTCTTTCATGGCCGCGGCGGCGCGCTGGGCCGCGGCGGCGGCCCAGCGGCGCGCAGCATCCTCTCACTGCCGACCGAAGCATTCTCGGGCTCGCTACGACTGACCGAACAAGGCGAAGTGCTGGCCGAACGCTACGACAACCCCTACATCGCCCACCGTCATTTGGAGCAAGTCGCCTGGTCGACCCTCACCGCCGCATCGCGCCGACCTCGGCAGACGCCAACGGAATGGCAGGATGCGATGGACCAGCTGGGCGCCGAATCGTTGGCGGCCTACCGCCGCTTCGTCGACCACCCGGCATTCGCGGAATACTACCGCGCTGCGACCCCGATCAACGCGATCGAGCGCCTGCCGATCGGCTCGCGTCCGTCGAAACGCAAAGCGGGCGGCCGCATCGAAGACCTACGCGCCATCCCCTGGGTCTTCTCCTGGACGCAGAATCGGTGCTTGATCCCCGCGTGGTTCGGCATCGGATCGGCGTGTGAGTCGCTTACGGCCGCCGATCCAAACACCGTCGCCGTCCTCGCGAACATGTATCGGAAGTGGTCATTTTTCACGGCGATGATCGACAATGCATCGCTGGCACTCGCCAAAGCGAACATGACCGTCTTCGAGCAGTACGCGCAGCTCGCCAACGGCATCGACGGCGCCGCGGAGTTGACGGCGACGATCATCGACGAGTATCAACGCTCTCGCCAGGCGATTCTGAACATCAGCGGAAGTCGCGAGCTCCTTGACGAAGTGCCGTGGCTGCAGCGCTCGATCAACATCCGGAATGGTTACGTCGACCCGCTCAACATGATCCAAATCGAACTTCTCCAGCGCTGCGCGCGGGCGCCGGAAATTCCCGCCGAGTTGGAACACGTCACGAATCTCACTGTCAAAGGTCTCTCGACCGGCATGCGTACCACGGGCTGATCGCCCGAGGAGTCCTCGCTTCGCAAAATGAAGCAACGCCTCCGCAAAATCGAGACAGTTTTGCCCCCGCCGATCTAGCGGTCGAAGCGGACTGTCAGGGTAAGATGGGAGTTGGAACAGACTCTCCACTCCCGGCCGAGGCCATTGATGCTAGGCGCCCGCACTCGCCCTGGTTCACTGCGCGCGACGACGCTCTGCGCAGTATTCGCTAATCTGATCCTCGCCTCGGCGGCGGCGGCGCAATCGAGCAGCGTCTCGGCATGGAGTGCCGCCGATTTCCGCATCTGGGGTTTCGTGCCCAACTGGGCGACGCAGAGTCAAATCAACGCCTTCGCCGGCAACGGCTCATACGACCACGTTTCCGACGTGCTCTATTTTGGCGGCGTGCAACCGAGGGCCGATGGATCGTTGTACTACGCCTCGAACGCGACGGGCCACCTGAACGCGCTGAAGAGCGCGGCGGTCACGCGCGGCTTCGCGCTTCATTCAAGCATGTTCACCGTCAACGGCGGCACGGTCGACGACGTCTGGAACTCGATCGTCTCGAATCCTGGTATACGCGCCACGTTCGTGAATAACGTCAAGAACTTTCTCGTCGCCAACAACATGAAGGGCTACAACCTCGACTGGGAGCGGCCCGAAACCGACGCCGAGTGGTCAAACTACACCCAACTCGCCAAGGACCTCCGTGCCGTCCTCCACCCGCTCGGCATCGAGGTCTCGGTCGACGACTATGGATACGCCGACGCCGACTGGGACGACACTGCGGTCTTCGATGCGGGGGCGGCGTATGACCAGTTGTTCATCATGGGATACCACTACGGCGCGTCATCCAACGCGACGTTCGCCAACACCAAACTCGCGCTGACCGGCCAGGGGGCCGCCAAGGCCTTCAAGAACGAACAACTCGTCCTCGGCATCGGCACGTGGGGCGCCAACGGCCCCGCGACGGTGAGCCTCGAAGCAATCGCCGCCGCCAGTCCCAACTTGCCATACGACGCCCTCACGTTCACCGGCACCGTCAATGACATCAGCGGCGTCTCGCAAACCGGGACCTGGACTATTGAGAGCCGCAAACAGGTTCGCGAGAAGGTCCAACTCGCCCTCGATCGGAACATGCCGGGGATCATGTCTTGGACGCTCCACTACGATGCGAAGAATAAGCTGAGCCTCCATCGCGTCGCGCAGCACTATGCGATGTTCAAACGCCAGGCTCCCGACCTTAACCTCGACGGCAAGGTCAACGCCGCGGACGCCAATGCCCTGGCGAACAGCATGGGAACCGTGGTCGGCGCGACAGGGACAGGGACGGCTGCCCAGTTCGAGGCGTTTTACATGGGCGGTAACTGGGAGCGAGGCGACCGCGACGGCAATGGGTTCGTCAATCAGGCCGACGCCAATTGGCTCGCCAACCGCTACAACGCACTGGGCGTTGCGTTGCCCGATCGTTTGGCGTATTCCGGGACGTTCGAAAAGTTTGACGGGTCCGTCGGGTTGACCGGCCGCTGGGCCGCAGGGCGATCTCGCTCAGGGCTGGAGGAAACGGGCAACTTCACCCAACATAAACCGACCAGCTTATTCTTCGCCGGATCGGGCGCGGGGGCATCGAAATATCGCGATACGAGCGTGACGATTCGAAATCAGAATGCGGCCGAAGCACTCAGTTCCCTCAACACGGCGCCGCGGACGATGCACGTCACACTAGCACAACCGATCGACTTGGCGGCCGAGCAAGATACCTATATCACATTTCTCGTGCGCCAGAACACGGCGGAACTGTCGCCTGCCCAAATCAACTCGGCCAATCGGACCTTGTCGCTGGAGTTGCTTAACGCCAGCGGCGTCAGCCAGTACGACTTCTCCTTCCACGGCCAACAAACCGACTTCAGCATTCGCAGCCAAGCCGATATGGCAGGCGAAGACGCACAATCCGACGGGTTTGCTCCGGACGCTACCTATCTGTTCGTCGGTAAAATCTCGGGCAACGGCGCCGGCGCCAATACTCTGCACGCATCGCTCTTCGCTGACGGAGCGGCCGTCGGCAACTTCACGGACCCGCTGTATCCGTGGATGATCACCGCGCAGGGGGGCGCGGATTTCAATCCGCTGATCACGGACCTTCAATTGAAGAGCCTTTTCGAAGGGAGTTTTACCGTCGGCAATCTCTGGATTGGGCAGGAGAACAGCTTCTTTAGCGCGCCGCTGGCCGGCGACTTCAATGCCGATGGCGTCGTTGACGTCGATGACTTAAGCCGCTGGCAGGCAGGTGTCGGCGCCGTTGGCAGCGTCACGCATTGGCAAGGCGACGCCAACGGCGATCAAGTCGTCGACGGCATCGACCTGCTCATCTGGCAACGCCGCCTGGGCATGGTCGCCACCACGACCGCCGCTTCCGCGTTACCTGAACCGTCCGCACTGGCCCTGGCCACGATCTCGCTCGTCATCGTCGCCGCTCGGAGCCGGTCGAACAGAGGTAGAAAAGAAGAAGTAGCCGAGGCGGGAGCCGAACAACCGCCCGAATCCCCGAAAAAAGTGGGGTCGGCGCGACGTGGCGGCGCAAAATGCGGCGCAGTGGCGAAGACAAGCCTCAGTCCCCCGACCGCAAGTGAGCTTCTGCAGTTAATGGCGGGTTGGCACCAGCTTCCGCAGTCGACTCAAGGAATGATCCACGAAGCAATACGGGGAATTACTGGCGGGTTCGGTTCATCGGTGCGATGAGCGGGTCTGCGGGCCACCTGACTGGAGAGGCAGGCGTCTGTGAGACAGAGGACGGCTTGCGGAGCGAGAAGGACGTGGCGCGTTAGATGAGTTTATGCCGCGGCTTGACTGCGTAGAGGCACGTTCCCTGTTGGCCCGATCGGCACGTTTTCGCCTGTGTTCAGGCCAGGGATTTTTCACGCAAGTGAAAGACACTCCTGACAGCTCAACGCTGCCAGATTCGTTGGCTGACAACTCGGGCCGCGCCAGTCTTGCATCAACAACCCAGGCAGAATGTTTACTATTCCAATGCTTTGTAAACAGTCGTCCGTGACAGGTCCAACGCTCGACTGATCGCCGCGATCGACTCACCGGCCTTCTTCATCGCCTTAATCGTCCGCTCCTTCTCGACGGTAAGCCTGACGCGCGTGCCCGGCTTCCGCCCGCCCCAGCGCTTGCCTTCCGCCTTCGCCGCGGCGATGCCCGCCAGGATGCGCTCGCCGCGCACCTCGGTCTCATATTGCGCCAGCCCCGCCAAGACGTTCGCCAACATCCTCCCTGCCGGCGTGGCCAGGTCGATCCCGTCCTTGATCGACACGAGGTTGACCTTCCGTGCCGCGAGATCGGCGAACAGCGCCGTCAGCCCTTTCGCCGTCCGTCCCAAACGATCGAGCCGCCAACAGCAGATCGCGCTGATCTCCCCTCGCTCGACGGCGGCCATGAGCTTAGCCCAGCCCGGGCGTTCCATGGTCTTCCCCGAGAACTTGTCGCGGAACCACACCACCGGCGTCCGCTGCCCCTTGGCCCACGCCTTGAGGTCGGCCTCCTGAGAGCGGAGGTCTTGAGCTTTCGTGGAGACGCGCATGTAAATCGCGATTGGCTTGGCCATGCCGCCATTATAAATTGCGTCTCGTAAATGTCGAGCTTGATCTTTAGGTCTACCAATGCACTATAGCGCACCAACTTGCACGCCGATTTGCCGGGGAATCCGTGGGCCGTCGCGAAGAAGGATCAAACTGCACACATCACACGCCCCATACGCTGAGCTGGACAGCGAGCCCGCCGCCATCCAGTAGCCATCATGGAGTTGGATCGCGAACGGGTGTTCACCCCCATGCGGAGGGCGAGGGCCGACGCGTTTGGACCTCCTCTCCTGCAGCTGATCACCACTTATTCTCGTCTTGGGCGTCGCTCGCTCCCTAAAATGCAAACTACTCCACCGCACCTGACCGCATATGCTGGCACACGGCCTCGTCATCGCGTTTCTTCTCGCCTTCGTCGGCGGTCACCTGGCCGACCAGCGAGGCGACGCCTACACGCGGCCGATGAGTCTCTTCCGTGACGTCGAGCCGGCGTGGATTGGCTACGTCATGTTCGGCCTGCTGATCGCGCTAGGAATGGAGACGGCCCGCTCGGCCGCCCGTCTTCGGTACTGGAGCCAAGCGGGAGTGAATGTCCTCATCGCTACGGCCCTGGCCGTGACCGCTCTCACGCCCTCCTTTGACTCCCTGCACGTCCTGGGGGCGAACGTCGCCATGATCACGCTGCTGGTGAACACCACGTGGCTGCTCTTTCAGCACGAGCAGTGGTTTTGGTTGGTGATTCACATCACGACTCCCGCAACGCTCGCGATGGGAGCGCTGGCCAACGGCTACGGCGTCTGGCAGAAGGGGATGATCCTCTACTTCTTGGCCACGACGGCCATTCTCAACCACTGTTTCGCTCAGTGTATGGCCCAGTCGCGGCGAGAAGAGCGAGAGCGTGCTGCGGCAGCGCGACGCCGCATGAGGCGGAAGGCGATTGCGAAGTGAGGTGTCGGGGGGCCCCATGACCAGTTGGAAAAGGGAACCACGACGGGCCGGCGTTCAGCCGCAGCAAAGGTTACTGATCGGCCCCTTCGTTTCCATAATTTTTTAATATCAAATCCGACGCACCACTGCCCCTACTGTTGGCATGGCCCACCCCCTCCGCATGGGGTAAGCCTCCACTACGCCCCACCAAAAAACGAACCCGGTTCGTTTTCTGTACACCAAACCACTGTACAAAATGGGAACTGGGTTCCCATTCCTAACATACCTAAACTACCCAAACCACCACCGAGAGCAGTGTTTCCATTGCAGACGGCTTGCCGAGAGCCCGGGAGGGGCGGCAGTCCGCATCTGCGACATGGGAACGGCGGTTCCGCGGCGTGCGGCGGTTTGGCGGAGCTGAAGGACTTTATCCGCTACTACCCCACCGACTCCCCGGAGTGGGAAGCACCGCGGCAGGCCATCCTGACCTGGCTGTAAAACCACGCTCGCCCCTCCACCCTTATAGCTTCAGTAACGCATGAGTCGTTGGAGCGGCGACGCGTCCGTGAAGGTCACACGTCGTCCGAGGCGCTCGCGAGGTTGGTTGTCGGGGGGCCCCACCGGCGTTGCCGAAAAATGAACCGCGACAGCCCGCCATCGCTCCGGCAAACAGGTAACTCATCAGGCTCGCTTCGTCTAAATTTTTTTAAAACATCTCGTCCAGGTGGTGCAGCTGGATGCAGCGCAGTGCGATGAGATGCAAGAGTCTGCAATAACGACTGCTGAACGCGCAGCGCGGCACTTTGCTATTGACCCCGCCGGCACATTTTTGTATAATCATGTCATGTGAGGCAGGGAATGCCTCCTCTCTAATCGGCGACCAATCTCGGTCGCCCACATCCCAAGGAGGTCATGATGACCAACCAGCTTGGGGAGCTGCGTCCTCCCCTCATCAACAGCCAGCGTGCTTGCGAGCTGCTCGGCATCAAGTCCCGCAAGCTTTTTAATCTCACGAAGTCGGGTGCCCTCACGTGCGTCCGACTCGCCGGCCGAGGTAAGGGCGCGGTCCGCTACGACCTCGCCGACATCGAGGCGTTCATCGCCGCCTCAAAGGAGACCGGCCGTGGCTAATCAGCGGCAGGTCGATCCTGCCTTCCGGGCGGTGCTTCACGAGCTTGGATTCAGCAACTACCGCCAATACCGCGACTCGCCGCGCTGGGCCAGCATTCGCCAGCGCGTCTACGAAAAGAAGGGACGCGTGTGCGTTGAGTGTCGCCTCAATCCGGCGGTAGAGATCCACCATCGGCAGTACGACCGTGAGACGATGGTCGGCGAGACGCTCAGGCATCTCGACCCCGTCTGTCGGCACTGCCACGACATCCTTCACGGCGACGTGCTGTGGGCCGCCGCGAGATAGGTTGGCAATTAGTTAGTTACTAGAGCATGGAGGCTCTGGCGTCGCTCGATTGGGCGACGGGGGTTATGTCGCGTCGGTTCTTTTTCCCCATCCAAAAAGAGTCGAGTAAGAAAAGCACGCGGGTTAAAAGCTCCCCGCGGCGAGGGTTGGCAAGCGAGGAAACGGTGGGTTCCCCTGACAACAGGGTTAATTCCAGGCAACGGGCGGGTAGTTGATCCCGTGCAATACGACGACGTCCTGGTCCATCATCCGACGATCTAAAACTTCCGGCATAAATCGCTTGCCTCGGCCGTCCGAAATAGTCACTACCAGCCTCCAACTAAATGCAGCGGAGCCGATTCCTAGCTAAGTCGGATGGGATGTCGGTCTGCGCTAAGCGAGGCGAAGGCTTGTCAGGTGCAATGCGTGAACGTCGCTCTTGGCGCTGGGCCAACCGGCTCGTCGACCACTTCACTCCGCACGCCAGCCAGCCCCTAGGCGGCGTTTTAAGGACCAGTTTTTTGAGGGGCGTCTGCCAGGTCGCGCTGCCCCGTTTCCTCGCGAGAGCAGGCCGCGTGGGGGTCTACAGGAGCCGTGAGTAGGGCCAACTTGGTCGACCATTTCAGCCCACGAGACTCGCCTCGCAAGTCTTGCTAGTCGTCGTCGCGACGCCGCGATTTGCCAAGCGATCTCGGCAGCATCGCCGCGCCTCTCTCACACCTCTCACCGCCGCTTCCCCTTTGCCTTGATCTCAAGGTGGGACGTAGAATTGGGTAGTGGGTAGCTAAGTGTGCAGCCCCGATATATGGGTCAAGCGAAGGTTGCAAACTCAATCGCGGTCGGCGCGATCGCACTCGCCACGCCGCAAAGGATGCCCATCCTCCAATGCCCGAATAAAGCCGCCACGGTTGTTGCCGGCAAGCCGCTGATCAGCCCGTAATAAAGGGCCATCACAAGGCGATCGTTGCCGAATGCATTCCAGACGTGCATGTGCTGGCTGAGGGCTCCGCACCACACGGCCGCCAATGTTGTGGCGACGAGAGCATCCTTGGCCGTGAACCTGAATAGCTTCATGCAGCCTATTCTACTCCCCACCCGTCGCCGATTGCATTCCCGCGCCAGCGGTTAGAATGCCGGGCATGGAACTCCCGAGAAGATTCAACCATCCCTACCGCACTCTTCGCCAAAGCGGCATGGATCGCGACGCCGCATTGGCCGAGATTCGTAAGGCCGGGGCGTCGTTCTTTGAAAGCATGGTGGCTGTCAAAGAAGTCGACGGACTTACTGTTGTCGATTCCAAAATGGCTGTTCACTGTTCCCCCGCCTGGGCGGACGAAGTCAAAGAACAGGAGCGTTTCTGGGACGAAGCCATTGCGGCACTTGAGGCGGACCCTGACCTGTCTCCCTGACCCCGGCCGGGAGGCTGGGGGCTAGGGCTGCTTGGGATCGCGTGACCACACGGTGCATCCCGCGTCACGAGGTCACTGCCCAATTCGGGTTTGATCCGCCACTAGCGGCGTCCGGAGCCCTTCTGAGCTTCCATGACGCCTTCAGCAACCGCCTTGCCCATCGCCTTCAGGCCGGGTTGGGTGTTCTCGCCCATGTAGTTCACTACGTCCTTCGCGACCGGGGCCGACTCGCCGACGAGATAGCGTTGGACCGTTCCGATATATCCAAACATGGACAAGACGCCGCCAACGAACACCATCGGCATACCGAGAAACGCACACCAAAAGAATCGAGGCGGTCCCTGTCCACCCATCGCGAGCAGGAAGCTGCCGAAAGCGATTCCTGTCAGGAGAAGTCCGGAGACCAGTATTACTGGGCCGCCGACTTGCATCGCGGTTCGGAAGCGGGAATGACCGGGCGACTGCAACCGATCCTCGTTCATGAAGGAACTCCGGGTGGTAAGCATGGCGGGGAGCCAGCCTTAGTTTAATCGCCTTTCGTTACTGGGCTATGGATCTTGGAATCGCGATTGCGATTCGGAATAGACGACCAGAGGGCCAATTCGCGCTGTGACTGGAGGCCGCCACGCCGACAGCTAACCCTCTCGCGGCCGCCAGCGACTCCGCCGCCCCTTCCGCTGCTTTAGCGTGTGATGAATGCGCGTAGGACGCTGATCCTGGGCGTTTCAGCGGGTTCGCAACGGCACCCTGATGGACCGAGGCTGGCGGCTGGCGGCAGCCGTACCGACCAGGGCTAAACCTACCATGGGGAGCGTCGCGGGCTCAGGAACTCCTACAACCGTGCCAATGAACTCAACCATGAGCGCGTTAAAGGCACCCACCGACAGATCGCTTGTCGGCGTTCCCGGCACAATGACATTGCCAATATCAAGCGAAGTCGGAAACGTGTTGACCGGGCTAGTCGGCGGGAAACCGAAGTATGTGAAGCCGAATGGCAAGTCGCCCGAATTAAAAGTTGTTCCGGGAATTTGCGCGAACCGGTTAGGATCGTTGATCACCTTGTCACCGGAGAGTGACTGCAGGTACATCCCTGCCAGCGTGCCCCCTGTATCATTCCCGAAGCGAATGTTTCCGCTCGATGGATTGTAATACGCGATCGGGGCGGCGACAGCGTCAGTGGTGAGCGCGTGCAGCAGGATCGTCAGCGTGAAAACAATGCGGTTCATCGCCGAACGCCTCCTAAGTCGGAATTAAGGCTAAGCCATCAGCATTAGTGAAATTGGCCCACGAAGCAATATGTCTAGGAGAGCACTTCGCCCGCTAACGGACTTTGCACCGCCAAACGACGAGCCGGACCTACAACCCCTACTTTATCACCCGACATCGATTGATTGCATTCCCGCGCTGGCGGTTAAGATGTGGGAATGGCGTCTCCCGACTTGATCTCCCGTGACTATTACATCGCCGCTCGCGTTGCTCTCTGCGTCTCAGTGGCGGTCCTTTCCTCTCTGGTGTTGGACCGCGGATGGACGGCTCGCGTATGCGCCGCGGCGATGCTCGGCTTTTGGTTAGCCGCCGCCTTCATTGCTTTACGACGCCCGTGGAATCCGTCGACCGTGGATCTATGGTTTTGGAAGTGGGGCTTCTTGCCTAGCTTTATCGCGGCGGTGGCGCTGGCATTGGCACTTCGCCCCTGACCCTGGCCGGAAGGCTGGGGGCTAGGGCAGGGGTGCCGAGATGAGTGTGGCGGCCACCGACTCAAGGCCGTTGACCCTTGCTTCCCGACCTAGACAGCCGAGAATATCGACATGCAACGAGCACATTTAGATCGACGCCGGACTCTTCGTGAGTGGCGTCGCCGTGCGTCCGTAGATGAATCATTGGAGCCGGGACGCTTCCGTAAAGGTCGTACTTCGTCTGGCTGCCCGCGACGCTGCGCCCACTGTCGGGCAATAAAACTCGCCCCTCGTCGGCAGGTTCTGCTTGCGGACCTCGCGTTTACGGAATCGGTAAATGACCTCGCTTCCGCCTGACCACGCCAGCCAATTGCATTCCCGCGCCGGCGGCTAAAATGCGGGGATGAGAGTCTGGACGCTTATCACGACCGACCCCGCCTGGACCGGCGTCGCCTTTTTCGTGGCGTTTTACATTCTTCAGGAAACGGTCGGCGACTCGTGGCCACAGACAATTGCCTTCGCCATCGCCGGCGTTCTCGCGATGCGCACAGTGCATCGGCGTCTACCGACTGATCCCGGCCGGGAGGCTGGGGGCTAGTAGTGCTTCTTTCTCGCTCTACGCATACTGGCCTCAAAATCTGCCAGCCGGTGGTGCAGGGGATAAGTGCCGCGGTCCAATAGGTGGGGGCAATGGGGCCGGTATAATGCCGGCGGTCGCTGGCGGCAGACGGAACTTTTTCGGGGTCGCTCTCCGCAGCTCTTCGGGAGCTGAAGGGTTTGCCGCCGGAGGCCGATTGCATTCACGCGACGGCGGTTAAAATGCGAGACATGAGCAGACAAACCAAATCAGTAATCGCATTTTTGGCAGCGATTTTTTGCACCGTTGCCATGCTCGTCGTGTGGGCAAAATTTGGTGGGGTCGTTTCCTTAGTCGTAGCTCCGATCCTGGGAGTTGCTGCGTTTCGCTTCGTTCGGGTCGGCCGCGTCCATTGGAATGCCTCCGCCTGACCGCCCGCGAGCCCGACGCCTAACCCTCTCGCGGCCGCCAGCGACTCCGCCGCCCCTTCCGCTGCTTTAGCGTGTGATGGATGCGCGTAGGACGCTGATCCTGGGCGTTTCAGCGGGCGGCATTCCGACGTCGTCGAGGAAGCGCCAGCACTCCCAACATCATGATCGTTATGCTCGCCGGTTCTGGAATGGAGTACTCGACCATGTAGCACTTTACCCAACTCCGTAAACCCCGTGAGTACTCTCCGGGCAGGTCGTTCCATCGCGTAACGTTCGGAGTTCCTCGGCCAATCGCAAATGTTGCGAAGTCCTCGTTGTTTCCCAAATAGCCGCGGTTGCTCGGCTCCCAATATTCATTACGTTCGCGGTTCGCGCCCCAGGACTCAAAACCGAAGGCAACGCCAGTAATGACAGGATTAGTACTCTCAGTTCGCCAGAAGAGCTGACCTGCTTCCGGTCCGGTTACCCAACGCCACTCTCCCTCGATCGCGGAGTCGCTTGCTCCCATCCATACACCATAGTCTGCTCCTTTTCCGAACGTGTAGTCGATGAAATCCTGTTCCGCTTGCGACGTAATGGTGACCAGATGTCCGGGAATGCCTTGGTACGATTTCGCCCCTGCCGCGGCACTTGACTCAGCAAAAGTGAGTGTAGCTGAGCCGAACCTAATCAACTCGTAGTAATGGCCGTTGGTTGGATTCTGGACCACCGTGTTAAAGAGTTTGGATTGCGGTAGCTGTTGGGCGGCGATCGGGGCTACCGCTACAAGAAATATTCCGAAGAACACCGCGGTCCAGCAAGCAGCGCGAGGCGCACCCTCAGCGCAAAGAAGTAGTCGCAACACACGTTGGCACATGAAGAGCTGCCTCAGTTCCTGCCCTGGGCGAAAGTGTGACCCTTGCGGTTTGCGATGTCAACCAAATATCGCTGAGGGCAGCTGTTGCTGATGCCCAATGCCTTTCAGGGCTGCACGGAATCAGCGCGGGGTAGCTGAAGGGATAGTAGTACGCTGGCTTGGCCGCTGGCTCTTTAGGTGGTTCGTCTTCCATGCCGGCCACGATACCACCGCCGCTGAAAACCTACACTCGCTAATCGTACATCTTGCGGCCAGAGCGCCGGTGACGCCCAAATCGGAGGCAGGAAACGGGAAAATTTGCGGCCAGGGAGCGGGAGCGGTAGAGTGGCGGGCATGCTCCAATCCCTCGTCATTGCCGTTGCTCTACGAGACTCAGTACCTTGGATTCCGGTGCTGATAGTCATCATCGCGCTCTCGGCGTATGGGATTGTAATTAGACTCCCACACTCTTCACGTTGGGACGTCGACTACCACGATGACGACGACGAATCCTAAGCCCCTCACGCCGCCTTTCCCGCCTGCAAGTCCGCGAGCGTGATCGCAGCGAACCGCTTGCGAGCGTCCGCCACGAGGCCAGCCATCGCACCTTGCATGACGCGGCCAGCCTTGGCGGGCATGTGCGATAACTCGACCGTTCCGTTGTTGGCCAACGGTCCCTCGACCGCCTCAATGATCTCCAAAACGGTGATCTTACTGGCGGGCTTGGCGAGCTTGTATCCGCCATAGAGGCCAGCAACGCCGACGAGGACGTTGGCTTTGGTCAGCGAATTGAGCAACTGGGCAACGTACTTATCTGGCAGCCCCGACGGCTCGCACACGTCGCTACACTTGACGAGTTTATCTGCCTTGACCGCCGCAAGGTACAGGCAAGCGGTTATGGCGTAGGGGGTTTTGGTCGTCAGCTTCATCGTGGAACCTCATGGATAGGAGATTCCACTTTACGCAGGTGAAGCTAGGCGAATCAAGGCAGCGGGCCTAGTAACTGCGGACGACCTGCGCCTCTGGGAACAGTCGCTTGAGGCCGTCGATCGTTTGCTCGCCATCGCCCTTCGTATCGACGTAGATGAACCTGACCGGCTCATCGCCTAGCAGGGAACGGAAGGCATTGAGCGGCAGCGGCGTCGGAGAAGGATCGTCAGGAGCCTCACGGGCGAAGATGAAGATGTGGCCAGACTTCAGTGCCCACTTTCGTTGGAGCACCGTGCCGAACTGCCACGCGATCACTGCCGCGATGGCTGTAGCGGCCAGCATGACGCGTAGGGTGAAGCGGGGGCGGGGCATGGGCTTAGATTGTATCACTCGCCAAAGTTAGCCAGCCGCGCCGGACGATGCGGGAACGGCTCGTCCATCATCGTCGGCGGCCAGCTAGCGAAGCGACGCCCTAAAGATCCCGGCGATAATGGCGACCACGGCCGTTACCGTCAGCAGACGGCGGACCGTGAATCTCTCGGGCATGGCCCAGCGGCAGAGCGACCCAGCTGCAATGAGCACCAAGCCGTCGATGAGTACCGTGAAGATGAACCTCGGTCCGTTCATGCCCCTTAATATAGCGGGTGGGGAAGTCGCCCGCTAACTCCGCTATACTAGCGGCATGCTCACCTACCTCCGCTACGCCCTGGCGACGTTCTGCTTCGCGGCGAGCGTTGCTTGTTTGACGTTGTGGATTTGCGGTTATGAGTACAATCTGGAAATCTCTCCAGCAAGCTGGTGCGCGCGAGTCGATGGGAGTCGCGGTCTGGGGTGTATCGCGATCGAGCCCAGTTTGTTCCATGAAAAATACATTCTACATGTGAGCGTGGAGAATACTTCTCCCAAAGCGTGGTTTGAAGACCAGATAATCGGGAAAGGGAGGTTCGGGGCCGTGGGTGGCGGCGTTTACTTCCCCCTCTGGTACCCCGCCTTAGTCTTCGCCCTCGCTGGCGTCGGCGTGATTCGCTTCCGTCGCCAGTTCTCGATTCGCTCAGCGCTAATCGCCTTCGCCATCGTCGCCGCGTTATTGGCGATGCCGCTGATGCTTTAGCCTTTAGGAATGCCCTAGGATCGATCCGCCACGCCGGCACCCCATCGGGGTTTTGCTATATTGCCGCAATGGCCAAGTATGTCCGCTACGCTCTGGCGACTATTTGCTTCGCAGCGAGCGTGGGCTGCTTGGCGTTGAGGTGGCGGAGTTGCGAGCGGTGGGAAATCCTTAATGGCCCAATCTATGTGACGCAGAGCCGGATGCTGAACTTACAGTCATTCTCCGGCACTGGATTGATACTGCTTGTGTCTGAGAACATGGGCGTGAGCCCATCGTGGATCTATACTCCAATGGGGCGTCCTGAGACTCGTCACGACAATGTATCACAGCGTATGAAGAGCCACGGCTCGTTCGGCTCTTTAGGGCCTGCCGTCTATTTCCCCCTCTGGTACCCCGCCCTAATCTCCGCCCTCGCTGGAGTAGGTGTTCTCCGCTTCCGGCTACGGTTCTCGATTCGCTCGGCACTTTGTACGACAACTATCGTTGCTGTTTTGATTGGGATGGCGGTGATTCTATAATCGGAACCAGACGGCCGGGTGTTTATTGCTATGGAAATGCCGATGACAACTCCTCGACTGATATCCATAGCATTTTGGTGTTTAGTATTCGTTGGCTGCGTTGCCACTGTGAGTTCCGCAATTCCTGACGGGCAGCCGTTCCTCGCCTTAGCTGGACTTGTGGGCATGCGGTTCTGTTGGAACAACGTGGCTGCCTATTAGCCGCAGTCGCCCATGGCTGTCGCGTTGATGTGCTGTTTGGAACTGCGTAGGTGTTGTAGGCGTCGTCGATGTTCAAGCTTCTCCGTTATAGCTTGGCGACGTTCTGCTTCGCGGCGAGCGTCGGGTGCTTGGCCATATGGTGGCGGAGCATGACCTACCACGAGAAAGTCTATGGGCCACTTCCAGACCTGACCCATCGGGTTGTGTTGAATGCTCATCACGGATACGGAAAGCTCCACGTCACCAGACTGCCACCGGGTAGCATTCCCTGGACTAGTTGGTCGGTCAAATACCTTCCTCATCAACCTGATCTGTTCGGAGTAAGAAAACGGGGTAGCGACAGAATTGGACAGTTCAAAAATAATATCTACTTCCCCCTCTGGTATCCCGCCCTCATCTTCGCCCTGGCTGGCGTCGCCGCCGTAAGGCTCGGCCGCCAATTCACTATCCGCTCGGCAATCATCGCTACGACGATCGTGGCTGGGCTGTTGGGGATGGCGGTGATTCTGTAGGAACACCACCGGGTGGCGGTTAAGATGCGGGGCTATGGCGCTCTCTAAGCGAATTTTGCTCCAAATGCTCTTAGACGCCGGAGGCGTTGCGAAAACATACCCGTTTCTCTCGACGGGGCAGATGGGCCAACTGCAAGAGTTGCTCCGCGATGACTTGGTCGTGCAAATTTCTATGCCTGCAGGCTTTGATGAGGTGCGGATCACAGACAACGGTCGGGAGTGGCTTGCCGGCGACGAATGCACCCCCTGACACTGACCGGGAGGCTGGGGGCTAGGGCAGGGGTGCCGAGATGAGTGTGGCGTACGACAAACTCACTGATACAATGCCGGCATCCAACTCTTCTCGGGAGCATTCATGCACTCTTTCCCATATTGGTTGCTGACCGCGATGGCCCTCGGAGCGCTACTGGGATCCTTCATTCATCCGAGTTGGATCGAGATTTTAATTGTCTGGGCAGTGCTGACAGCCGCCTGCTCTTTTTGGCGTCGCATGAACAATCGACGTGCCTTGGCAACGCGTCACGCCTGACCACGCTCGCCAATTGCATTCCCGCGCCGGCGGGTAAAATGCCGAGCATGGAACGACGCTTTCGGATTGGCTTGAGATTGCTGCTACTGGGCACCGCACTCTTCGCGGTTTGTGTTGCTTGGCTGGCTGAACTCAATCGCTTACGCAAGGCAGAACTCGGCCAAGTTAGGATCGGCCTGGAGGCGAAGTTAGACGCACAGCTATTGCGACAACGACACTTCTTAAATCAGGTGTCTGACCCCGTGCAAAAACCAGCTGGTCAACGAATGCTTCCCACCGTGAACCGCGAAATTGCAGATCTCAAAAGGGAGCTATCCGACCTTGGCGAATAACGCTCATCCTGACCCCGGCCGGGAGGCTGGGGGTTAGGGCTGCTTCTTTCTCGCCCTACGCATGGTGCCCTCAACCTCTGCGAGCCAGTGGTGCGGGGTTAGGTGTGGCGGCTTGGATAGCGCCTGGCTAAGGTCGCGCCTGACGGTTGGATTTGCCAATTCGGAGTAGAGCAATACCAGTAGCGACGGCGGCGGCAAAGGGCGTGAAGAAAACGACCGGCCTATTCCTAATCTGCAACCCCCGGTCCAACAGGTAGGCCATGCCGATGCCGGCACCGACTGAGATGGCCACGATCGCGACAGCTCGGAGGGCGGTTTTCATAAGGCCACTTTATCCCTGCTGGACCAGCTCACATTCCCGCGCCGGCGGTTACAATGCGAGGTATGGCTAGATGGCTTTTCTTCTCCGCCGTTCGTATCGTCGCCCTTTGCTTGGTGGCTGCGGCCGTGTACGTCGCCGTTTACGTCCCGATGATGAACATGTTCTTTCAGAAGGGTCCAGAGGGTCTGCTGATAATCGGACTGTCGATTATGGCAGCTTTTAAATGCGCCAAGTTTGCGGACAGGCGACTTCCGCGGGCCGCCTCGCCTGACCCCAGCCGGGAGGCTGGGGGCTAGGGATTACCCGCCTACAGCGAGCCATCGACTAGGTTTGGTCGATAATCTGGTCCGCCTTGTGCTCCAGAGCAAATGCCTCGGCGATCTGTAACGCTTCCGCCCTCGTCTCCGCGGCCGCGGTGGCGACGATGCGAATGCCGTTCTTTGCGGTGACCAGATACGCGGGCTGGATCCAGACGCTACGGTTGTTGCGGCCGATATGGCTGAGTTGGCGTTTGCTCTTGTTGTGGCTCATAGCGGTCACGGTACCATCGCCACAGAAAACCTACGCTCGCTCATCGACATCTTGCGGCCAGCGGGCTGGTGGAGCCCAAATCGGAGGCAGGAAACAGGAAAATTTGCGGCCAGGGAGCGGGAGCGGTAAATTGACAAAGGCGTCTGTTGGCGCGGAAACCAATTTTTTCCTAGTCGAGAACGACTCGCATGACACGCACTCTCGTCCTCGCAATTGTCGCGTTGTTGACCCTCAACAATGCCACGTTAGCAGGACCGATTTTTGGAGTTAAGGGCGTCGGACCCAACTGGAATGACGGCTACTCGTTCTTTGTTGACGGCGACGATCTTAATGGCGCCTTTGACACAATCTACTTCCAAGCGAAGATCTTCAGGGGAACGTTCATCAATACCAATAGCGGCTCCGTCGTGGCTGGCGTCCCTCGTCCCCCCGGCGATCTCTTCACCTACCCAAACCGCATGATCACCGCCGATCCGCTTGATTTTCCAGGCGCGTTGGGCCTGACCCAAGTTGGACTGATCAATAACGCTCAGGAGCTCTCGTACACGGCCGGCAAACTCGGCGGCACGATCAGCACCGGTGCTGAGCCCAACGACAACCTGTTCCTCGGCAACGTCATGCTGAGCCTCGGCGGAGGGCTGGACTGGCGGGTCGAGCTAATCTCAGCGGGGAACATAGTGGGCCTAGGGTACGGCCGGCTACCCTTTCCGGAACCGACTGGTTTGGCGCTCATTGCAGTGAGTCTCGTTGGCCTGCTTACCTCACGCCGCCTTTCCCGCCTGCAAGTCCGCCAGCGTGATCGCAGCGAACCGCTTGCGAGCGTCCGCGACGAGACCAGCCATCGCACCTTCCATGACGCGACCAGCCTTGGCGGGCATGTGCGACAACTCGATCGCCCCGTTGTTGGCCAACGGCCCCTCGACCGCCTCAATGATCTCTAGGACGGTAATCTTGCTCGCGGGCCTGGCGAGCTTGTAACCGCCATAGAGTCCAGCCACGCCGACGAGGATGTTCGCTTTGGCCAGCACGTTGAGCAACTGGGCGACGTATTTATCAGGCAACCCGCTCGGCTCGCACACGTCGCGGCACTTGACGAGTTTATCTGTCTTGACCGCTGCAAGGTACAGGCAAGCGGATATGGCGTAGGGGGTTTTGGTCGTCAGCTTCATCGTGGAACCTCATGGATAGGAGATTCCACTTTAGGCAGGTGAAGTTAGGCGAATCAAGGCAGCGGTCGTAATGGCTGCGGACGACCTGCGCATCTGGGAACGGCCGCTTCAGGCCGTCGATCGTCTGCTCGCATTGTCCCTAATCTGCAACGAGCAAGTGGGGGAAGGGGGCGATGTCAAAACGCTGCCAAGACCTCACCCATGACAAGTCCTCCGTGAAGGAGGGTTGCATACGCTCAAGTCATTCTCGCGCCCATGCGTTCTTCGCCTGGGTGAACTCATTATTGGCCCACAAAGTTAAAAATTCCTATGTCACTGACGAAGAGATGCTATCACTCTTCACAGCACACTACCTCGTGACCGGCATGACGCAAATCGCTAAGGGCGGACCGAGAGCTGCGAGGGCGATCGCAAGAATTCGCCAGTCCCAATGTTTGACCGCGGCGTAAAACACAAACGGCCATCCAATCCCGCCGAGAACTAGGAACATCCCTGACGCCCACCCACATCTAAGGTATTCGCACCAGAAGAATAATGCACCCAGCAAGAAGCACGCGTTTCCAAAGATCGACGGAAACGAAAACATCGGTGCGCCCTCAATGTAATTGAGCAAGGGAGAACGACTCTAACTTCCCTACACTACACCGTCGTCTTTCCAATCAATTAACCGATGCATCTCACGAACCGGCGGCAACAGCCGGGAAAGTTTTGCTGACGGGGAGCTGGGGCGGTAGAGTGGCGAAATGCTTCAGTCGCTTGTCATTGTCGCGGCACTGTGGGACCTGATCCCTTGGATTCCTGTGCTCGTAATCATCGCCGTGCTCTCAGCGTTCGGGATCGTCTACCGCGGCCCTCGCTCGTCGCGATGGGATGACGACTACAAAGACAAACCATAAGCCCCTAACGCCGCCTTCTCGTCACCGCAAGTCCGCGAGCGTGATCGCAGCGAACCGCTTGCGAGCGTCCGCCACGTGGTGAGCTAACGCGGCTAGCGATGCGGCAGCTAACCATCGCGCCGGGTTTTTCCTAAAAGCGTGTTGCTAGGAAAGTTTTTTCGCCGCTAACAAGACGCAGTATCCTACTGCGAAGGCAGCGGCGGACGTGGCCATGACGCTGACCATCGAGACCAGGAAGGAAGTAAACCAATCGAGTCCGGTGCCCTTCCGTACTTCATATCGCCACGCCAGAACGGCGCTTACGACAAGTATGATAGCCGCGAAGCCAAGGTAGCGTGGCTCCAGAGGGGCGTGTCGAGAAACTCGCCGCCAAATCAAGAGCGCGAAATAAACACCACTGAACGCACCGTATTTGAGGGCGACGTTTCTGGAGTTCAGTTCCATGCGCCTCACTATAGCGGGAGTGCGGTCAGGAGGGGTTTACGAACGCGCGGCGGACGTTCCACAGAACGTAAGCGGCCAGCCCTAGAGGACCGACAATGATTGCCGCGACGAACAGGGCTGGTTGGATGGCTTTTCTCATGCCCATCACTATAGCGGGTGGGGAAATCGCCTGCAAACTCCGCTATACTTGCAGCCATGCTCGCCTACCTCCGCTACGCCCTGACGTCCGCCTTCTTCGCGGCGAGCGTAGGCTGTTTGGCGTTGTGGTGGAAAAATGACAGATTTATATTCTGCGACTATGTTGGCACGACACATCAGTTCGGCATCCGCGCTGAGGCGGGATTCGCTGATGTATATCTTCTGACATTGGACAACTCACCACGCAACCGCGGATGGTTCGTGAACGCCGGGCCAATTTTTTCACCACCGTGGTTCTCCTACGGTCTATCTGTCCAAGGAAATTTTGGCAGTGACGCAGACGGCGTCTACTTCCCCCTCTGGTATCCAGCCTTAGTCTTTGCCCTCGCAGGCGTAGCTTGCCTGCGACTCGGTCGCCGCTTCACGCTTCGCTCGGCGATCATCGCCACGACGGTCGTGGCTGGGTTGTTGGGGATGGCGGTGGGGCTGTAGGAACGCGACCGAGTGGCGGTTACGATGCGGGGCATGAAGCCACGATATCGCCTTACGATAAAGCTTTCGCGTTTGTCAAACCGTGAAGGCGATGTCAGCGACGCTTCCACCCAAGCGGATGAACGGCGATTGCAGATCAACTTGCGCGGCATCTTGTCAGCGTTTGCATGGGCAGCCGTTTGGGGCGTGGGCTGGGCATGGAGCGAACGGCTTCTCGGCGGAAGTTATCGCTCTGTTGCTGATTATGCGGGACAAGTCGCTTTTTGCTTACTGCTGCTTGTACCACCCGCCGCAGCGATTGGGGCACTGGTGGGGCGGCAATTGCTCGGAATTGTCTGCGGAATGGCTAGCGTCTTCTCACTTGGCTTATGGATACTTCTCAACAACTTGTAGTGTCCACCCTCGCCATCGCCCGCCCGTCGCCAGCGGGTTTGCGTCGAGCCTGATCACGCACTCACCCATTCTTCGGTCGGGAAATCCTGCTCGTCACTCCCAACAATCCAACACTCCAGACCGCCAGGAAGCATGAACTCGGCTCTGGGATCATCACCACCCAACCTTCCCACTGCCCCATCGGATTAACGCCAACTCCAACAATGACTCGACCGTCGTCCGAGACATCCTCGGCGCGATAGAGTGACCACCCCGCGATATCGACGCCCGAGGACATCAATATGTCCTTCAGACTTCGCATCCCGCCAGCCTCACTCCACACGAATGCTTCGGGCCCACTGTCGGCGCTGGCTTCGCCAACGATGATCCGCCCGTCACCAGATACTCCATAAGCTCGACTCGACAGTGACCCGCCGGGTAAGTCGCCGATGCCATGCGGCGGCCCTGGAGTAAAAATAGTTGCTTCGGTCCCATATGGACCGGATGAGTGGCCGACAATCGTGGTGCCATCGGCCGAAATTGCCTCCGCGACGCTCGATGAGCTTTGGGGCAATGCACCCAGTCCGGAGGCGTATCCCTTGGGATCAGCATTAGGGATCCAGCCGACCGCTTCCGGATTGAGAGCGGAAAAGAAGCTGCCGACGCCAACTGCGATCAACCCATCCGCAGACAGAGACTTTGCCGACTCAAAAACGGGCCCCCTGCCGGTCCGGCCGATGTTCACGCCAGCGCGGAAAGCGAAGAAGGGCTCGTTCGTCGCTTGATAGCGCGTGCCGGCGACGATGCTCCCGTCTGCAGACACGGCAAAAGCTGTAGATGTGAAGGAGGGAGGCTCGATGTCGGTCATCGTGCCATTCACCCAGCGAAAAGCAGTTTGCCCTCCCTGGGGCGGGGTGGTCGGGATGAATGAGGGAATATTTGCAAAGCCGACGATAACGCTGCCATCGTACGACACATCCAAGGCCGAACTCTCGTATATCCCGCCCGCCAAGTCTCCCAGTCCGACGATTCCGCCCTGAACCGTCCAGCGAATAGCCTCCAGGCCACTGGCGGACGCCGACTGACCGACAACCGTCGTGCCGTCACCCGACACCGCATGGGCGTAACTTGCGGTCGCTCCATCGGGCAGGTCGCCAAGGCCGAAGAAGGACGCTCCATGAACCGAGAGTGAGCCTGCGCTCCCGAGCAGGAGAAGGACGACAGTCATCGCGTTTTTCATTAGCGGAATTCCTGAGGCATAGGGGCTGAGTCGACGTGAGCATATGCCATCGTTAAATAAACGCCAACCGTGTTGGACCCAGGCGTAGTTGGCGTTTCCCTTCGGCGGCACGCCATACTGCCGGCGCACGTCGTCAACGCCTATCACAACCGGGCGATCGCCACGCAAGAAGTGATCGACGAGCTGATCAAGCTCGCCAAAGAGATGGAGGCCGCGGGCAAACGGGGCGAGAACCTGGGGCTGACCGATGACGAGGTGGCGTTTTACGACGCGCTCGCGGCCAATGAGTCGGCGTTGGAGGCGATGGGTGATGACAAGCTGAAGGTGATTGCCGCCGAGCTGATTACTCAGGTGCGCAAGAGCGTCTCGATCGACTGGACGCTTCGCGAGAGTGCCCGTGCGAAAATCCGGGTGATGGTGAGGCGGATTCTTAGCAAACACGGCTATCCGCCGGACCTGCAAGCTGAGGCCGTGCAGACGGTGCTGAAGCAAGCAGAGCTTCTTTGTGCGGACTGGGCGATGGAGTGATCGGAATGTTACCTAGAGTCCCCGCAATACCTAAGTTTGGCGAAGGGTCGTTTCCTATATTGCGCAAGCCACCTAAACGACCATTCGCGATCCCCTAGAGCCAGCAACGTTTCGCTGCAAAAATGGGAGAGCGTCCGAAGGGGCACAGTATGAGCCTCGCAGATTCTCGACGCCATGGATGGCTGCTTGCTTAGCGTCGCCCCCTCTAGCTTCCTAATGCGGTTGCGACGAATGGAGTTTGATCATGCACCCGCGCCGATGTCGTTGCGAAACGGTCTGTGAAGTAAGTGCCAGCCTCAGTGGCCCCTGCTGCGCGCTGACCGCGCACCTACGCCAAACCCCAGCGACTGGGGCTCGACTTCCCCATCAACGGCTTGCTCCGAGTAGGACTTGGCCGCTGTCTGCCACCGGGAGACCCGAGTGGCGTCGACGATCGCGCGCGTTTGCGGTCGTTAGACGAACCGCCGATTGAGAGATCGGCGGCTCAGCACCCTACAGTCCCGTGCGATCATTCTTCGGTCGAGTGACCGCGGTCGCATACGTGTACGCGTAGGTGAATTTATTTAACACAGGGGCTGGGCTATGACCCATCAAGTATCCGAACGCGCGCGCGCATGTTTTAGTGTAATTCCGGACCTCGACGCATCGGCCACATGGATCACCCGCACTGAAGCAGACGTGGTGAGCATGGCCAACGTTGCTGAACCAACTCCGCGTTGGGATGGCATCAATTTGCACTTTGCGGGCCAGACAGTCTTCATTGGACGCCGCAACGCAGCTGTAACGGAGTTGCTCGACTCTTTCCAGTCGCACGGATGGGCACCGTTTGTGGTGGACCCAGTGCGATGCGAGCCTGGTGATGTTCAGCGTCGACGGTCGGCTGTTTGCACGGCCAATCGGAAGCAAAAGCTCATCAAGTTTTCTTGTGCGGGGGACAAGAGGTCAGTTGCTTGGTCCGCGCGTGCCAATGACGAAGGGTAAGACGCCCAAAGATACGCCGAATAAAATCTGCCGAAAACAGCCTGATGTGATCGGACCGCGAGAATGTCTGTTGTCTCGCGTTCGCCGGCCCGTAGACCCGTATTACCTCGCTCCCGTCTAAGAGCGACACTTTACTCGCCAAATTCAGATGCCAAAAACAACGTCCTCTAGGCAGCCGGAAAACCAAACGCCACTAAAGGACGCGTCCGTGCCGAAGTTCAGTCGCAAGCCTGTATGGAATGGATATGTACTTGCCTTCTCTGGCAAGTCGGCGGTGATTGGACGACGCTCCGCCCGCATTGTCCAACTGCTGGACGAGTTTCAGAAGTCGGGATGGCAAACGGCCGTCCAAGTTGAGCTGGATGAAAACGATGTCGTAGGTCAGCTCCGACGGACCGCCGTTCACTCTCTAAACAAAAAGCAGTCCGTAATCCGGTTCACCAGTGAGGGAGATAATCGGTCAGTTGCGTGGCGTCCTGCTAACGCAGATTAAACGAAGACGTTATGCAGTGGCTATGCGATCCGAATAGTGGCCTACGACCGCACGTGAGATAATCTGCTTGCACCGGCGCCGTGGATCGCTTGTGCATCTTAAGTCGCAAGACCGCAGCAGCCGTGCTGAAATGAACTGTAGTAAAGGATAAAAATGCCACCCCTTCGTTCTGATGACATTCTCGATCCGATCCTGATGACTCGCGAGGAGACAGCCAAACTATTGCGTTGCTCCCGTCGTTTCGTTGACGGCCTGCTCGCCAACGGCGTTCTTCCGAAAGTCAAGCTTGGCACGAAGTCGCTCATTCGTCGCGATGACGTTATGGCGTACATCGCGGGCTGCGTGGGAGGAGAAAGCTGATGATGGACCTCAACGCCGCCTCCCAAGCAGTGCGTAGTCACGCAACTCCCCAGTTAGTTTGTTTATCCAATGTTGTGCCGCGAGCCGTCGATTGGCTGTGGCGAAACCGCATTGCCGTCGGCAAGGTGACTCTGCTCGCGGGCGACCCGGGGCTTGGAAAGTCGTTCGTCTCACTGGACATCGCCTCAAGAGTGAGCACCGGAGCCCCTTGGCCCGACGAGCCCGATGTCACCCGTACGCCGGCCGATGTGATCTTGCTGTCCGGCGAGGACGCCTTGGACGATACCGTGCGTCCTCGGGTGGACGCCATGGGGGCGGATTGTGACCGGATTAAGGCATTGCAAGGCATCATTGTTTCCCACTCCAGGGCAGGGGACCCAGAGCGAGGAGTCGATCTGTCAAAGGACATCGCCGCATTAGACGAAGCGATGGACCAAATGAACGATTGCAAGCTCGTGGTAATTGACCCGATCAGCGTCTACCTGGGCGACGCCAACTCCAATGACAACGGTGAGGTTCGGCGCGTGCTGAGCGGACTTACCCGTTTCGCCGAGCGGCGCAACGTCGCCGTGCTCCTAATCACGCACCTTCGGAAGGGCGAGGGCTCGCCAATCAACCGTGTCATCGGATCCATCGGTTTCGTTGCGGCGGCGCGGGCGGGATTGATCATCGTGAAAGACCCGCAAAACCATGATCGCCGCCTGATGCTGCCGTTAAAAAACAACATCGCGCCCGACAACGGCGGCCTAGCGTACTCGATTCCGCGCGAGGGCGACCAGAGCGGGACGGTCTGTTGGGAGCCCGATCCGGTGCTGCTCGACGCCGGCGATGTCCTTGCGACGCCTCCGAAGAGGAGGGGACCCTGTCCGGGCGTTCGCGACCACGCGAAGGCGTGGCTACTTACCTTTCTCAAAGAAGGCCCGCAGCCTACTGCGACGATTGCCGCAAGAGCAAAGGAGTGCGGCATTAGCGAGGCGACCTTGAGGAGGGCACGTGAAGAGCTGGGCGTCACCTCTACGAAGTGGGGGCATGCATTCTGGTGGCAGCTACCGGACAATGCTCTTGCGCTGGAGGGTGTGGATGGTCAACAAGCACAACCTGAGCAACTTGACGGACCCGATGACGGGTGGGCATAGGTTGCTCAAGTAGCTCAGGTTTTTCGGGTTAGGGCGGCCATTGGTTGGATGCCACACGAATGGCTTTTCCAACGCGTGGCCAAATTACTCGCTTCCTCGTGCCGAGCGTCATTTTGACGCAGTTGGACGGCATGCGAAGGACGCACCTCATTGATTTAGGAGAGTTTAAATGGCTTCATTATCAAACGATTCTGGCGGGCGTCGGCGTATTCTCTTTTACGACTCAAATGGAGACCGCCATGCAATTCGCCTGGGCAAAGTCAGCAAGAAGACAGCAGAAACTGTCAAGAGTCACGTCGAGCATCTAGTTGGCGCGCAAATGGCCTCGACGGCCGCGCCGCAAGAAACTCAGAGGTGGGTCGCAGCTTTAGGCGATGAGCTATATCACAAGCTCGCCCACGTCGGCCTAGTCGCGGAACGTGTGCGTACGACGCTGGGTGAGTACTTGCATAACTTCATCGAGTCACGCACCGACGTGAAACCTCTCACGATGGATAAATACCAAACCACGAGACGTTACCTCATCGACTACTTCCAAGCCGACAGGCGACTTGAGCGGATCGGTAAGGCCGACATTGACGAATGGCGTCGTGATCTTGCCGGGACCCGAGCGGAGAACACAGTCAGAAAGCATATTGCAATCGCGAAGGTGTTCTTTGGCGCAGCCCTGAAGAAAGGTCTGATCTCTGAAAATCCGCTGGATGGCCAAAAAGCCACGATCTTGCCGAATGACAGCCGTTTCTTTTTCGTGACGCCCGAAGTCACGAATCGCGTGATCGCGGCTTGTCCTGATGCGCAGTGGCGTCTGATCGTCGCTCTGGCACGCTACGGGGGGCTGCGGTGCCCGTCGGAGATTTTGGGACTAAAATGGTCGGACGTTGACTGGGAAGGAGATCGGATCCGTGTCGTTGCCCCGAAGACTGAGCATCACGTCGGCGGCGGTAAGAGGTACGTCCCCATGTTTTCCGAACTCAAGAAGTACCTTGATGAGGTCTGGGACGAAGCCGCCCCTGCAACAGAATTCGTGATTACCCGTTATCGCGGGTCTAACGCCAATCTGAGGACTCAGCTGAGGCGAATTATCCGCAAGGCGGGCGTCAGTCCGTGGGAGAAAATCTTCCAAAACTTGCGCAGCAGTCGCCAGACCGAACTGGAAGAAAGCTTCCCGCTCCATGTAGTCTGCTCGTGGCTCGGGAACTCCGTGAGGGTAGCGCAACGACACTACCTCCAGGTCACTGACGCCCACTTCGCGAAGGCGGTCGGTAAGACGGCGCAAAATGCGGCGCTGCCTACGGCTGCAGGCCCCTGCACCGAAGCACCCGGCATGAGCGAAGAGGTTGGAAAACACGGCGATTTGCAGGCTCCTGCAACCGCGTGCGTTAGTGTTCATCCGTACAGAGTAGCCGAGGCGGGAGTCGAACCCGCACGGGGGTTGCCCCCCACTGGATTTTAAGTCCAGAGCGTCTGCCATTCCGCCACTCGGCCAGCATGGGCGCCGCCGCGACGACGCCTTGCGGGCATTTGATCATTCGGCGTTTTCACACGCAAGTCAGCTCGCGACCGCTACGACGGGGGCGATTCCCATGGCGCCGCCAGTCCATGAAACGGCCCGGCTTCGTCATTGAGATTTGTCTGATACGATAGCTCGGGCAAGCCTTTAACGCTCCGTTCTCTGTCGACCCGCCCCCGTCAAAATCGTGAAGCGAGCATCGCCGCTCGCCAGCGGTCATCCCGCCCTGCCAATAACTGGAACCGCATGGATCAAGCGTTCATCACCAGCAATGCCGCCATACTCGCCATCCTTACCGGCATCTGCGCGTTCTATTTTTGGCTAGAGCGGGCATCGCGTTGGAGACTGTTTCAATATGTGCCGCCCCTCGTGTTCATCTACCTGACGCCCGTCGTGCTGGCCAATAGCGGGCATCTGCTCACGTTCCTGCGTTCGAGCATCGGCGGCGCGGCCGCAACCAATCCGTCGACGCCAATCCCTAACGTGTTGCCCACGGCTTCGCCGGCATACGACGTGATTAAAGAGTTCGCGTTGCCAATGATGCTGGTGCTGATGCTGCTCAACGTCGACGTCGCCCGCGCGATTCGGGTCGTCGGCAAAGGAGTCGGCGTCATGCTGGTTGGCTCGATTGGCGTCGTCGTGGGCGCCGTCGTCGGTTATGCCTGCGTGATGCATTGGCTTGGGCCGGACACCTGGAAATCGTATGGCGCGTTAACCGGAAGTTGGGTGGGCGGCACCGGGAATCTTGCTGCGGTGAGCGAGGCGCTCGACGCCAACGGCACGGAAGTCGGCTTGGCGGTGTTGGCCGATACCGCGCTGCTGTTGGTATGGCTGCCTTTGATGCTCGCCTCCAAGAAGATTGCCGGGCCCTTCGCTCGGTTCGCGCGGGTTGACGCAGATCGGGTGGCCCACCTCGACGCGGCGGCCATGGCTGAGCAGGAGACCTCGCCGCCTCCCACTTACCAGGATTTTCTGCTATTGCTCTTCATTGCGTTCGCCGTGACGGCATTCTCCCAGACGTTGACCGCGACGATCTCGGCTCAGCTGGCGGCGCACGAGCTTGCGTGGCCCGTGCAATTCAGCGAAAGCACCTGTCGCATCCTGTTGATTACGACTCTTGGGCTGTTGCTATCGTTCACGCGGCTGCGGAACGTCCCGTCGAGTCGCCACCTCGGCATGGCGCTCGTGTTCATCTTTATGGCTCAGACCGGCGCCACCGCTGATTTGGCCAAAGCGGCCGAGCAGGCCGTCCCGTTCCTGATTGGCGCGGCAATCTGCATTTCCATCCACGGTCTATTCATTCTGACCGCTGCGAAATTCATGCGCGTCGATATCCACACGGCGGCCGTCGCCAGCGCGGCGAATATCGGCGGCATCGCGACCGCGTCATGCGTCGCAGCCCACCATAAGGAGAGCCTGATGCCGGCGGGCATCTTGCTCGCCTTGCTGGGCTACGCGATCGGCAACTACGCCGGTCTGCTCGCCGCCGCAATTTGCGAAAGCCTGTGAGCTGCGGATGCCGCCGCCACGGAGTCGCTGCACTACAACTGATCCGGCCGCTCTGCAATCGGCTGCCCCGCTCCGCTCGCGATCCGATTGATCGCGTTCAGCTGGGCACAGGTGCTCGCCTCGACCGTATCCGTCGATGTGCCGCGGCCGCGATATAACTGGCCATTGTACTCCAATTCCACCATCGCTTCGGCGACAGCGTCTTTGCCGCGCGTCGCACTCTGCACGCGGTAATCTCGCAACACGGCGGTGATGCCGGTCAGCGTCTCGATCGCATGAAACAACGCGTCGAGCGGACCGTCGCCGTACGTCTCGGTCTGCCTCTGCTCTTCATTCCCGCGACGCACGGTGAGCGTTACCGTGGGAGACTCGCCGCTGGAGGCCTTGATCTCATATCCCACGAACTGCCAGGCGTCGAATACTTCGGCGTTGCGCTGCTCGATGAGAGCGGCAATGTCGCCATCGTAGATTTCCTTCTTCTTATCGGCCAGTTTCTTGAACGCTTCGAAGACCGAGTCGAGATGCTCCGGCGTCAGGTGGTAGCCGAGGGCCGTCGCGCGGTCGGCCAATGCGGCTCGTCCGGAGTGCTTTCCAAGCACCAAGTCGGTCTTCGTGAAGCCGACGTCCTCGGGCCGCATGATCTCGTAGGTCGATCGCTCCTTGAGCATCCCGTCCTGATGGATGCCCGCCTCGTGAGCGAAAGCGTTGCGGCCGACGATCGCCTTGTTCCGCTGCACGACCATGCCGGTGATGCCCGAGACGAGCCGGCTAGTGGGAACCAATCGCGGCGTGTTGATGCGGGTCGACGCCTGGTAATAGTCGTGCCGCGTGCGGAGGGCCATCACGACTTCTTCGAGCGAGCAGTTGCCGGCCCGCTCGCCAAGGCCGTTGATCGTGCATTCGACTTGCCCAGCGCCGGCCTCGATGGCCGACAGGCTGTTGGCCACGGCCAGGCCGAGGTCGTTATGGCAGTGAACGCTGATCACCGCTTTGTCGATATTCGGCACCCGCTCACGGAGGTTCCGAATGACGCCGCCGTAGTGGGCCGGCGTCGCATAGCCGACGGTGTCGGGAATGTTGACCGTCGTCGCGCCGGCGGCGATGGCGGCTTCGACGACGCGGCAGAGGAAATCGGGCTCGGTGCGGGCGGCGTCCTCGGGAGAGAACTCGATGTTGTCGCACAGGTTACGTGCCCGCTTCACGCCGGCGATGGCTCGCTCGACGATTTCGTCCATCCCCATGCGGAGCTTGAACTCGCGATGGATCGCGCTCGTGGCGAGGAAAACGTGAATGCGCGTATCGGGCGCCCCCTTGAGCGCTTCGCCGGCGCGGTCGATGTCCTTCTCGTTGCAACGCGCCAGGCCGCAGATCGTGGCGCCGCGCACCGTGTGGGAGATGCGCCGCACTGATTCAAAATCGCCTGGCGATGCAATTGGAAAGCCCGCCTCGATCACGTCGACGCCCAGATCGACCAGCGCCTGCGCGACCTCAAGCTTTTCGTCGAGGTTCATGCTGCAGCCCGGCGACTGCTCGCCGTCGCGGAGCGTCGTGTCGAAAATGATGATGCGGCGCGCTTCGGTGGTGGACATGGCGATTGGAAACGGAGTGATGAAGTGAGTAGGTGAGTAAGTAGCCGTTGAAGCCCGTGGACGTCATCCTGAGCGGAGCGAAGAAGCTGGAAGCTCGCTTGGCTCGCTAGATCTTTCGCTCTGTTCAGGATGACTCTACCAACAAAAAAACCCCGAAGCCTCTTGGCTTCAGGGTTCCGGCAATTCTCGCGATCAAGATGCAGACGAACCCTAAGCCATGCCCCCGGCAAGTAGCAGTAGCAGCAGGCTGTTGAGGTTCGGAGCTAACATCGAACTTTGCTTCGGTCGGCTTTCTATCGACAGCGGTTCACTGTCCAGCATCTGTTCTAACTGACCTGCCAGCGCGGGTCAAGGTTCGGCGGGTTTTCCGATCCGCGGTTAGCTATTGGGCGATGAAAAACCGGGAGTCGCTGCCGCCAGGCCCGATTTCAAACCGCACGCGCTTCGCGCACCGGGGGCAGTGGCCGATATACTCCGTGCCGGCCCGGTTGGCGTAAATGCGAGAGTAAACGTCGCAGCACGCGAACTGCACGCCAAGGTAGCGTGAGGATTCGCGCCGCCCGTCCGTCGCTGAACCCGTCGGAGCGGGGGCGGGGCTGCACAAATCAAGAAGTTGGCCGTTCATTGCGGCGCCTCTTACTTTTTGAACGGAATAACTCGACGACGAATGCCGCAAACGGATCGGGCGAGGCGCTGGCATGCCGCCAGCGGTCCTTCTGTCGCGCCGATCGCCCGAATGCGACCTCAAAGCGTACGTCGTCTGGGGCTGCGCCGCAGCGTCAATTTTTCTGCTATCGCCGCTATCGGCGGCATCGTCGCTACGATCTGCCCGCTATTGACCCGCAAACTGCCTTGCGGCGCCAGCGTCGTTTCCGTACCCTCCGCCCGCCGCGTCGGCAGGCCCGAGCCGCGGTGCGCGCTTGAATGAGACCCATAACGCCATTTTTTTTTGCCAGCTTGCCGTCGTCATGTTCGTCGATTTCGAAGTCACGCACTGCTCTCGCCAATGCGCCGCCAGCGGGCGAACATTGGCGCCAGGCGAGACGTACTTCTCGACGTTGCAGCTTGAAGCAGGCAAGCCCGTCCGACGCGATTGCTGCGCGGAAGAGTGGCGCGGAGCGCCAAACGACGCCATCGCCTGGTGGAAGTCCGTCGTGCCGCGCGGCGACGCTTCGAAGCCAAAACTCGCTCCCCAAGACGTCCTCCTGAACCTGTTCGTCGAACTGGCCGAGCAGCCCGATGAAGCGGATTTTCGCTACGTCTTGGGACTACTGCTGATCCGGCGGCGGATTTTGAAATTGGATGAGACGCGACGGGACGCGGCGGGCGAGATGATGGTTCTGGAGTGTCCGCGGCGCAACGAAACGTACGAACTCAGAGCGACGACGCCTGACCCCATGCAAACCGAGCAGTTGCAGCAGCGCATGATTGAGTTGCTCTACGGCGGCGATTAAAGGAGACCCTCGACATGCGGCAAGGCGTCGTCGACTTCAGGCCCGCGCCAAATTGGACCAGTGCGGGGGGGATCTGTCTGCTATTCGCCCTCGTGTTCTGCACGTCCGGCGCCTCCTGCACCCGCACCATGCGCAGCCCCTTCGCGGCTTGGCAGCCGCCCGCGCCGCAAGTGCTGATGACCGGCTCGTCGCTCGATCAGGTCATCGCCGCCGTCAACGCTAACGCCGCGCGTATTCAGAGCATTCAAACCAACAACGCCTCGATTACGGTTCCTGGCATGCCCGGCATTCCCCTGCTGGGGGGCAAAATTGCCGCACAGCGTCCCGGTCGATTCCATCTCGTGGCGGGAACGGCGCTGACGGGCGACGAGGTCGACATGGGGTCGAACGACCAGCAATTCTGGTTCTGGGTCAAGCGGAACGAGCCCCCGGCCCTCTTTTACTCGCGTCACGATCAATTCGCTGGCAGCGCTGCGCAGCGGATGATGCCGATCGAGCCGCAATGGTTGCTCGACGCGATTGGCTTCGCCGAATTCCGCCCCGGCGACGCCCACACCGGTCCGAGGGCCCTTGGCAGCGGCCGAGTGGAGATTCAATCGATGATGCAGACGCGCACCGGACGGCTAACCAAGCGGACTGTCGTCGACGCCACCCGCGCCCTCGTGCTGGAGCAGCATGTTTATGACCAGCAAGGCACGCTCGTCGCCAGTGCAGTCGCGAAGACCCACAAGTACTACGACAAACTGAATATTAACCTGCCCGACGACGTCGAGATCCGCATTCCTGCCAGCGAGCTGTCGCTCTCGATCGCGATGGGAACGGTCGAGATCAACACGCTCGGCGAGAACCCGCAGCTCTGGACGATGCCATCGAAGCCGGGCGTCCCGCTGGTCGATCTAGGCGCCTCACAAGCCAACGCCGCGACGCCGCGCATGGGCGATCAAATCACCGACGCGAATTGGTACGGCCCGGGCCCGGCGGTTGGGCAAATCCAAACGGGCGCAAGTCCCGTGAGCGTGCCGATCTCGCCGCCGGTCACTGCCTACCCGACCCCTTCGCAGACGGCGGCGGCACCTCAACGGATAACGCCGGCGCCGCAGTTCATTCATCCCTCGGGCGTGGAGTTGCCTGCGGCCTCAGTCGCACGGCAGAATCCTTATCCCGGCGTACAGCAACTCCCCGCCGGCGGCGTGACCGGCTCGGCATCGTTGACGCGGTAGGGCGGGCGACTTGGACTTAGGCGAGCCGGCGGCGGCTGCGGGGTAATCACGATGAAGAACGCCCAGCCCAAATTCCGCGCTTGGCCCGCTTCGCCTCCTGCTGCGCTTTCCGCAAACGTTCCTTCTTGCGCGGGCTGAAGTCGTACCCCAGCGTTGCCCGCGCCAGACCCGCGCGCACTAACTCCTCGTTGAGCAATCGTTCGCCATTCCAGGCGAACGCCAAGAAACGGCCATGTTGGTCAACCGACTCGCCGTCGATCTCGAAGCGCATCGTGCCGCCGGCGTCTTGCACGAACTGTTTCGTGAACTCGCTCGCTTCAGGTCCCCATGGCTCAACGGGGAAATCGGGTTTCACGGTTTCCGGTGAGTTGACTCCCTGCAGCCGCACGCGGCGTCGGCCGTCGATCAGCAACGTATCGCCGTCAACGACGCGCTCCACTCGGTAGATCCCTGGCGAGAGACCGGCGGATTGCCGACCGCCGGCGCCGGGGACTTCGAGCCAATCGCCGCTCCACCAACGGAGCAGGGCAAGCAGCGCCACGCCGATGCCCGCCGCCAGTTCTCGCCAGTACGAGCGGCGGTAGCGTCCCATGGCGTCACGCAGAGCGAGCTATGACAAAAGTCGCAAGAAGAGAAAGCGCGGATTCGCAAACGTCGTCAGTCGAAAGTGAGTGGGACGTCAGTTCTGGCTGAACCCGAGTTCGTGCAACGCCACGCGACCGAGCGGATTCTTGACGTAGGCGCTGCGGCAGTTGCTACAAAGGTCGTAACGCTTCTGCTGATAGACTTCATCACTGATGCGATCGTCGTCGGCGTCATCGAGCCGATCAAGAATGTCTTGAATCTCTTGCAGATGGTCATGCTCGTCGTCAGTCTCCTCCTGCATCGGATCGAGGGCCGCATAGACCTCGACGCGTACGACGTAACGCAATTCCTGTTCGGGGTTAATCGGCCGTTTGCAGCAATCACATGTGAAGTGAAGCATGGCGAGCGTCCTCTGCGATAAGTTCTTATACGACACGCTCCGTTCCGTTGAGCGCCCCTTCAGTTTCATCCTAACGAGGGGACGAAGCGGCTCGCAAGTTAATCCGTTGATCTTTCTCGACAGTTGCTATTCCAACGCGACTAGCCGAGTTGGCTGGCCCTCGATGCTGGTCCGCTCACTCGATCAACACGTCCTTGCAGAAAAAGCGTGGCAGCGCGCGACGGATGCGGATCGCCTTCGGGCAAATGCCGTGCCCAATGTATGGTTTTCGCATCACCCAAGCATAATGTCTGCTGACAGCAGTGTTCTCCGACAGCCGTCCCGTCGACACTGACAGGTTCTCGCCGAGTCGTTCCCCCTGCGTCGCCGCTGACGTAGCGTCGCCGCGAAATCGCTTTTCACATGCTGGTTTTGCGAAACTTCGGGGACTAGAATACAGGGGACGCCACTCGCTGCCGTCGACTGTTCGTGTCGAGCCACTTTTCGATTCGGGCGCAGTCGCCGCTTCGACGGCGCGACTTTGGTCTCGGGTCCAGGGCGCTGCCGCGTCCCGCCTGGCAGCGTTTCCTTCACACGCCGTTAGCGCTCGACGCCTAGAATACGGGCAACGATCGCAGCGAAGAAGCGCACGGTTCGCACACCGCGATCGCGTGAGCCTCTCCGATCGGGGTGCAGGCGGGGTGCGCCTAGCCGTCGGCTCACGGCGGCATGCTTGTTGGGGAGACTAGCGCGAATGTCGACCGTCGAATCGAGCGGATTGAACGCCAGCGTCCTCGTTCTCAATCGGCACTACATCGCCGTGCACGTGATCAACGTCCGGCGCGCCGTCGGACTGTTGGTCAACGCGCTGGCCGAAGTCATCCACATCGAGGATGGCCAATATTCGAACCACGACTTCGATTCGTGGCGCGAAATTAGCGAACTGCGGGCGACGTTCAAAGAACGCTCGCCCCACGAGGACTGGATTCGCAGCGTTAACTTTGAAGTCTGCGTGCCGCGGGTGCTGCGGCTGCTCCACTACGATCGCCTGCCCAAACAGCAGGTGCGGCTAAATCGCCGGAACATCTTCGCGCGCGACGCCAACCTTTGCCAATACTGCGGGAAGAAGTTCCCCACCAGCGAGTTGAGTCTCGATCATGTGCTGCCGACGTGCCGCGGCGGCGGCGCGAGCTGGGAAAACCTGGTTTGCGCCTGCGTCCGCTGCAACGTCCGCAAGGGAGGCCGCACGCCGCAGGAGGCGGGCATGAAGCTGATTCAAAAGCCGGTGCGGCCCAAGCGGAGTCCGATGCTCACGATCAAGTTGGGCAACCCGAAGTACGCCAGTTGGAAGAACTTCCTCGACAGCGCGTACTGGACGGTGGATTTGAAATAACGGCGGCGACATCGAGTTCAGCTCCGCCAATATCCACAAAAAAACGGCCTTCGACAGCAACGCTGTCGAAGGCCGTTCGCATTGATCAAAGCCAGTCCCAATCGAGGCGACTAACCCTCGGCGAGTGGCTCTTTCTTTTCGGTAATCACCGGGCACTGCGGCGCCATCTCGGCGTTCAGTTCGATGAAGCCCTTCCATTCTTCGGGGACGTTGTCTTCGTGGAAGATCGCCTCGACAGGGCATTCCGGCACGCACGCTTCGCAATCGATGCATTCGTCCGGATGAATGTAGAGAATCTGCTCACCCTCGTAGAAGCACTCGACCGGGCAAACCACCACGCAGTCGGTGTATTTGCAAGCGAAGCAAGGCTCGCACACAACGTGGGTCATCGTCGGAATTCTCCTTCTATCGCGGCAAGACGAATGGGTGAACTGGCTATTCGCGTCAGCAGTTTTGCTAGAACCTCGGCTTCCGCCCGACGTGAGGGCGAAAGTTCTATCGTAGCAGTCCCAGCAAATGGTCGACAAGTATCGATGGGCGAACGAGTTTAGGCGGCCCCGCCGTGCTCGTGGCGGCAATCTTAGATTCGGTCGATATCACCGTCAACCCAAGGAAAACCTTACCCAATCGGACGCTTCCCCCTTTGTTTCCGGGACTTTTCGAGCCATCGACGTTCGACCGATATCGCCTTGTCTTGCTCGGCGCTTCCCCGCTATCTAGAATCGAGTGGAGCGGTCGCGACCCGTGGCGCTGATAATTCGCTCACAAGGCCAGGAGCTATGGGGCTCAACCGATAAGGTGGTGAACCAACGTGGCGCTTTCCGACATCGACCGCAACTTGCTGGAACGCTGCCTCGCACGCAAACCGCGAGCGTGGGAAGATTTCGTCGATCGCTTTACCGGCCTCGTCATCCATGTGGTGAACCACACGGCTCGCTGCCGCTCGATCATGCTGAGCTCAGCCGATCGCGAGGACCTGACGGCGGACGTCTTGCTCGCCATTGTCCGCGATGACTTTGCCGTGTTGCGGCACTTCCGCGGCAAAAGTAGTTTGGCCACCTATCTGACGGTTGTCGCTCGGCGCATCGTTGTGCGGAAATTGGTTGATACGCGCACAACCACGTCGCTCGGCTCGGCCGCCGATGCCGTGGCAGGGGGCGATGGCTCGGCGAGCGAGCAGCGCATGACCGACCGCGAAGAGGTCGAACAGCTGATGGAACAGCTCGATGAGAGCGAGGCCGCGGTTGTGCGAATGTATCACCTGGAGGGAAAGACCTACCAGGAGATCAGCCGTAGCACCGGCATGCCCACCAATAGCGTTGGCCCGATGCTCACGCGTGCCCGCGCCAAGCTGCGTAACGCCGGCGCCCGATAACCACATTAGAAGCCCGGCCCGCGCAAGTCGATGGTTCCGCTCGGCCAGCCGTCGCCGCCGGGGTATCTCATGACGACTTCATCCCAAAATGGGGATGTCTTCGGTCCCTCGCCCAGCGAGTTGGTGATCGGGTTCAGGACCGTCACGGCGCCAAGCTTTTCGTAGAATCCGCGAACGAGGTGATTTGTCTGAAACAGGGCGAAAGAAAACTCGCCGGCATCGATCAGTCCGAACGCCGCCCGTACGACCAATTCGCCTAGCCCCCGCCCTCGCTGCGACGAGTCGGTGCAAACGCGCGCTAGACCGCCGATGAGCATTGTCCCCTCGCTGGTCCGAATCTCGCGCGGGAGCAGCGCCGCATGGGCGATCACCCGATCATCCTCAACGACGACGAGCGAGCGCGGCGCTGGCCCAGGCCTGCCGCGGTACTCTCGGCCAAGCGTCAATTGTTGCTCAGCTCGGTCCGCGGCCGTGAGATGAGGCTTCGGCCAGACCTGAGCAATCAGATCGCCGATCTGCCTGGCCTGAGTTGGCGTGAACTCGCGCACGTCCCAGTTTTCAACGGGCATGGCGGCAATCAAAGGACGATCCTCATAGCGACAACGTTGGGGTTACCCTACCAAAGGGTACGCTGCGCCGCCAACCGTGGGTCGCGCCGAGCGATGAATTCGCCGCTCGACCTCGAGCATCTGGCCGCGGCTTTGGATTTGCCGTCAATGCCCGAAAGCAAGAATCGGCGCCACCCAGACGAGCCGCAAAAAGCCAACTCGATTAATCTTCGCCGAGGGCCTCCTTGATCAGAGGGGCAAGATCAAATTCGCCGGCATCGATCGAATCGAAGATCGATTCGTTGATCGTGCGGGCGTCGTACTCGGCTACTTTGGCGAGAATTTTAGTAATCTCGTCCGGAGAATGGCCGCGCTCGGAGAGCCAGGCGACGAGCTCGGCGTGCCGCGGGTCGACGTTGTCTGGCATGTTGGCTTGCCCTGGGCTCGGAAAGATTCGGACCGGCGACTTGTTCGGCCAGTTAGAGCATACCATACGCTCGCTCGGTCGCTGGCGGCCGTGTACCCTCACTTCTTCCCATGCCTTGGGCTGGGCGATTAAGCTTTACTCCCTTCACGCCGCCGCCTCACCTCATTCCCGTTTCGACCTGCGAGGGCGAGATCGATGCCCACTTTTGCCGTTGTCCTCCCCGCCGCGGGACGCAGCACCCGTTTCCGTGATCCGAACTACAAGAAGCCCTTCGCGAACCTCGGCGGGCGCGCCGTCTGGCTTCACTCGGCCGAACGCTTCCTCAATCGCAAGGATGTGAAACAAGTCATCGTCGTCGTGGCGGAAGAGGACCGCGAAGAATTCGGCCGTAAGTTCGGCGCTAACCTAGCGATCATGGGGGTCGAAGTCTGTCCAGGCGGGGCGGAGCGAACAGATTCGATTCAGAACGCGTTGGCGAAGGTTCGCGACGAGATCGACTTCGTCGCGATCCACGACGCGGCTCGGCCTTGTACGGCCGACAAGCTGATCGACCAAGTCTTCGCCGCCGCCGAGCAGCATGGCGCCGCGATCCTGGCGATCCCAGTCGCCGCGACGCTCAAACGGGCCGCGCCGGGCAAGCCGGCGACAATCGCCGAAACGGTGGACCGCGCCGGGCTCTGGGAGGCCCAAACTCCGCAAGTCTTTCGGCGTGAACTGATCAACAAAGCCTACGCAGCTCGTACGGCAGCCCTGACCGACGATGCCCAGTTGGTCGAGCGAATCGGAGCGTCGGTCGCACTGGTTGAGGGCTCCGCGCTGAACTTGAAGATCACCACCAAGGACGACCTTCGCCTGGCCGAGCAAGTCCTCAAGGTGCTCCCTAAGGCGAAGCCCGAGGGATTCTCGCACCCGTTTGCGGGCGACGATCTCTGGCGATAGCCGGAGAATCAGCGATTTATGATTTGGGATTGCTGATTTATGATGCACTGTCGAAGACTCGCGGCAGCGCGGGGCCGCTTCGCGACGCCAGCAATCCAATATCCTCAACGATAAGCATATGCCTTTCTTCGCAGACCTGCAGTGGCGCGGCCTCGTTCACCAGACGACTGACCCGGCGCTGGGCGCTTGGCTGGCCGAGAAGCCGCGCACCTTCTACGTCGGCTTCGACCCGACGGCCGATAGCCTGCATGTCGGTCATCTGCTCGGCGTCATGATGCTCCGGCGATTCCAGCGAGCGGGGCATCGGCCGATTGCCGTCGTCGGCGGAGCCACGGGAATGATCGGCGATCCCAGCGGCAAAAGCGCCGAGCGTAATCTGCTCAGCAAGGAGCAGCTGCAGCTGAATATCGACGGCATGAAGCGGCAAATGGAGCAGTTCATCGACTTCGATGAAAGCCAGCCTCGCGCGCTGTTGCTCAACAATTTCGATTGGACAGGGCCCTGGAGCTATCTGGAATTCCTTCGCGATATCGGAAAGAATTTTCCGGTGAACGTCATGCTCGCCAAAGACTCGGTGAAGGGGCGGCTCGGGCGCGGCGACGCCGGCGACCCGCAGGCCGGCATGAGCTATACCGAGTTCAGCTACATGTTGTTGCAGGCGTACGACTTCGTTCACCTGCACGATCGGCATGGGTGCGAGTTGCAGGCTGGCGGGAGCGACCAATGGGGGAACATCACCGCGGGGATCGACCTGGCGCGGCGAATGCGGGGGGCGCACTTGCAGGGCTTCACTTGGCCGCTGCTTACCAAAAGCGACGGCGCGAAGATGGGGAAGACCGAGTCAGGCGCCGTCTGGTTGGCTGCGGAGCGGACGAGCCCCTACGCGTTCTACCAATACTGGTTCAACGTGGACGACGCGGACGCGGCGAATTGCTTGCGACTCCTGACCGAACTACCGCAGGCCGAGATCGAAGCCCTCGACGCCGCCCGCGTCGCCGACGCCGCGAAGCGTGAAAGCCAGCGGCGGCTGGCCGAGGAATTGACCAAGCTCGTTCACGGCGAGGCCGGTTTGACTGCCGCAAAACAGGCGACGGACATATTCTTTGGCGCCGAAATTAGTTCCCTCTCGGATAAGGAACTCGGGCAGATTTTCGCCGACGTGCCGAGCAAAGATCTCCCCGCCGCTTCGCTGCAGGGGGCCGGGTTGCCGGTGATCGACGCGCTGGTGGAAGCTGGCCTGGCTGCGAGCAAAGGCGAAGCCCGCCGGACGGTGACCCAGGGAGGGGCGTACGTCAACAACCGGCGCGTCGACGGCGTCGACGCAGCTCTCACGCCAGCGAGCCTCGCCAGCGAAACGGTGGTGGTCCTTCGCAGCGGCAAGAAAAAATACGCCCTGCTCCGTTTCGCCTGATAGGCTAGCGGCATGCTACGCACCCCGGAACAGTTGCGAGCGGACGCGCTCCGTATTTGGCGGGCCGGGCTAGAGGCAGTCCGCTCGCCGCAACTCGTCTTCGACGCGGTCGAGGTCGAGGGCTCGACGCTGCGGCTCGGCGAGGAGTTCTTCGACCTCAACGCCATGGATCGAATCGCGGTCGCTGGGGGCGGCAAGGCGGCCGCCGGCATGGCTGTGGCGCTGGAGCAGGCGTTGGGCCCGCGGATGTTGCGGGCAAAGCGGGTCAGCGGCGTCGTGAACGTCCCTGCCGATTGCCTCCAGCCGACCGACGCGATTCGTTTACACGCCGGGCGCCCGGCCGGCGTGAACGAGCCGACGGCGGAGGGGATGGTAGGCGTCGGCGAGATGCTGCGCATCGTCAGCCAACTCGGTCCGCGTGACTTATGCATTTGCCTGGTCTCCGGCGGGGGCTCGGCGTTGCTGCCGGCGCCGATCGACGGGTTTGCCCTTGAGGACAAGGTGGAGCTGACGCGCGAAATGTCGGCCCGCGGGGCGACGATCGCACAGATGAACGCGGTTCGCCGCGCGCTGAGCCGAGTCAAAGGGGGCGGACTCGCAGCCGCCTGTCGAGCGGGAAGACTAGTCTCCCTGATTCTCTCGGATGTGCCGGGCGACGATTTGGCCGCGATATCGTCGGGACCCACGGTGTTGGGCGCGGCCGAGCCGCGGGCCGCCATCGATGTTATCGACGCGCTGTCGCTCGCTAATTTCCCCGCCGGCGCTAAAGCTCGCGACTTGCTGCAGCGGCGGACCATCGAAGGAGATGCTCCAGGCCAAACCGCCAACAAGTTTGGGTGTGAAATCTCCAATCTCCTCATCGGCAATAACGCCACGGCCGTCGATGGGGCGGGCGTCGAGGCCGAGCGACTTGGCTACAGCCACGCGATGGTCTCGGCCAATGCCCCGGAGGGTGCGGTCGAAGGAGTCGCCGCGGGGATCGTGGCGCTGGCCCAGCGGATGCGCGACGAGTCTGGTCCCGATTGCTTGATTAGCGGCGGGGAGCCGACGGTTCGCTTGGCGCCCGCCGCCGAGCGGGGAAAGGGGGGCCGCAACCAGCAGTTGTGCTTGGCGGCCCTGGCTGAACTGAGCGACTGGCGACGGCTCTGTCTCATTTCTGGCGGCACCGACGGCGAGGATGGCCCTACCGACGCCGCTGGGGCCTGTGTGGACGAGTTTATCGCCGCCAAGGTGCAACGCCTCCATCTCGATCCGCGGCCCTCACTGGCTCGCAACGACGCCTACACCTTTTTCGATGCCGTCGGCGGGCTGCTGCGGACTGGGCCGACGCATACGAACGTATGCGACCTGCGCGTGCTGACTGTGAGTCGTGCTGACTGAGCCAGTGGATTGACCTGGCGAGAGTGTCGATTGGCGCGACGTTTCTGTGTCGAGTCGCTTATTGTCGCGAAACGCGTTTTTCGCGACACAAAGCGTAAGTGGCTACGCTGTCTGAGGTTGCGAGTTGCACGCTCGCGACATTTATCGTTCCTGAACGCATGTTGGCCGCGTTGGCCATGTCGGCAAACATGATTTGGACAACATGGAACAATTGGATGTCTGTTAAAGGAGGCGCGCAGCGACCCCGTGTCCGTCATCGATTCTTGGTCGATGGCCGGTGGACTTACCTGCGGTTGGTTGTCAAAGACCGATATGTGGACGTGTGTACCGTATTGGATTGAGTGGCCATTTTCAACAAAGAAATCACTGGATTTTCTTGGGCCGCGAAGAGGCGTGAGAAGACGCAAAAAGTTTGGCGGTTGTCGAGACGCGATGTTTAAAACCATTCGCGGCTAAAAGTGGAATCGCGAGTTGTGCGATTAGGCGAGAAATTGAGTTCTGGCCAGCCATGAGTATGTTGAATTTCTACATAATATGTTCAATTTCTACACGCACTTGCGGCGTGACTTTCGGGAGCTAGCCGACACGATGCCCTCTGAGGCCCCCGAAGATGGCGACTACAACGGCAAGAGGTTCGCAATACCTTTGGGCGCATGAAAAAGCCCCCGGTTTTAGGAACCGGGGGCTGAATGGGCGTGGCGCTGATTGAGCGCGGCTCCGGCGGGGCGTTGACCCGCGGCTAGTGGCGTTAGTCCCACCACCATTGGCTGGCGGGGAGGCTGCTGAGGTCGATCGCATCCTTCGCCTTCGCCACCGCGCCATCGTTGTCGGCGAGGCGGTTTTCGGCTTCGATCGCTTGGTTGGCGCGAATTTCGACGCCGCCGCCGACGGGCGTCATCAGTTTGCGCCCTTTCCACATGCTGTTGACCGCGGTGGCGACTTGCTTCGGGGCGTTGTAGGTTTCGACTGCGTAGGCCGATTCGTCGCCGAGGGCGCCAAGATCGGTCTCGGCCCGACCGTAGAGATCTTGCTGCTGGATGAACGCCGCCGCGACGAGCATGTCGACGCAGTTGCGAAGCTGGCCGTAGACCGGAGCCCGCTCGGCAAGCTCGTTGTACTTCTGAGTGAAGCTTTGAGTGAACTTCTTGCTGGCCGGACTCTGGGCGGCGGTGCCGGTGCGGCCGCCATTGGCGCCGACGACTTCATCTTCGCCGACAAGCTTGACGCCGCTGCCGACGAACTCGGCCGCCAGACCGTCGTCGGCGACTTTGATGCGTTGATAGTCGGGAACAAAGTACCACCGCTGCAGGGCGTTACGAGCCACCGTGGCGGGATTGGCCATCGCCACCCAGCTGGCGATGTTTACCGGCGGTTCTTCGAGGCCGATGCCGATGAGCTTCATCCGATAGTCCGCCTCGACCAACACCTGGGCGAAGTGAGTATTGGCGGGAACGCCCCCGACGGTAATCACTTGCAGCCCGAGACTTTCACGCAGGCCGTCGACGATAAACTGCTCGTCGCCGGGGCCAATCTGCCGGCCCATTTGGCTGAGAAATTGCTGCATCTGCATCAGCCCTTCTTGAGTCGGGTCGATGGAGCAGTACACGAGCGCGTTCTTCTTGCCCTGCGGAGCGAAGGTCCGCAGCGCGACGGCCAAGTCTTCCAATTGAAGAATCGGCTGTCCCGAATCCCAGCCGACGACGCGGCCATCGGGCGTTTCGACCCAGCCCTCGGCGGGGCCGGCGAGGACGATGTCCTTGGTTTCGGGATAGTAGAAGACGTACTTCACGCGGGTGAGGCCCGCAAGGCTGCGCATCACTTCATCGGGGCCTTCGCCCGACGCAACGGCGGCGTCCATCAGCTTGATCAAGCGTGAGAGCGAGACCTTGCGGAGCTTGCTCGGCTTGAACACGTCTTGTCCCAATTCGGCCTGGGCTTGTTCGATGCGAGTTCGCATCAACTGGCCATTCGGGTCGCTCTTCTCCAGCCGTTTCAGCACGCCGTCGGCATCGACGGCGACGCCGGAGAAGGGGCCGGTGCCTTGAGTGCCGCCGCCGGTGCCGCCACCGCCGCCGCCGTCGATTTGGGCCCAGGCGTTGGACCCGGCGACCGCCACGAGGCAGCAAATCGCCGCGGTGGTCAGACGCTGCGAGAGACGGGCGACGGGCAGATAGGACGACATGACGACCTCAGCGGATCAGAATGGTTGATTTGGCGACCGATGGACCAAACCGCTCGCCGACTGGCGATCAACGAGCGGGTCCGTGGCGCGGTCAGAGTTCTCTGTTCGTTCCGAATCAGCGGAGCCCTCGCCCCGCCGGTTCCTAACAGCCCAGCCCAGCCGTCGTTTCGGATTGGCGAAACGGCGTAAACTGGGCAAGGGCCGATGCTTCTGATCATAATTCGGGCCGGGCGGGGAAGCAAGAATTCGCCTCCCTTTGGGGCGTTCCGGAGGAATTTTGACCGCCCTGGACGCCAAGGGAACCAGCGATCAGTTGAAACTGCCGAAGGACGCCGAAGGACGCCGAAGGACGCAGATGGACGCAGACCTACGCAAACGGATCGGGTCGCCGCCTTCATCTCTTTGCCGAGCGGCGTCTCTCTGCGTCCCGCGGCGAGCAACTGGCATTTTCCGACCCCTGGGCCTCCGAGCCGGTTTTTATTTCGATTGCCAAGGCCGAAGAATCGGCAGAATTGGCGTCAACTGCCGACGTGAGGCGAAAAAGCAACACCTCGTGTGGGATTCCGGCATCACTCGCTTATCTAGGCGCTACATTTTACCAACTGTGCCCCTGCGCGCACGGTGGCCGCGCGCTCCTTGCGCCGGTGATCCGTCTGCCGCAGGGCAGTTTTTCGCCCTCCCCACATGTTTTCGCTCCCCCTTACCCGCCGACGAGTCTTGGCAGCGCTGGCGATCGCCTGCGCGCTGATGGACGGCGGCTGCGCGGGGTTGCGGTGTCCCCGCTGCCCGCGAATCGATCCCTCGGGCGAGCGGTGTCTGATTTGGCCGAAGGATGAAGCGGCGACGGTTGCCACGGTCGCCCCGCCAGCCACCGTGTTCCCGGCGGCGACGGCCACGCTGCCGGCGATCCCCGGCAACCCCACCGCACCGCCCGTGACCACAGATCCGGTGTTTCCGCAACCAGAACTGCCCGCCGTCGCCGCGGCGGCCCCGGGCGTCCCCATCGCGCCGGTGTCGACGCAGGTGGCGACGCCGCAAGATCGGCTCACCCTTTCGCCCGAACGAATCCTCGCGCCCGTGGGGACTGAGGTGGTGCTGAAGGCGAACATCTGCACCACCGAGGGATACACGCTCGCCGAGCAGAAGATTGAGTGGCTGTTGGCGCGCGACGGCGTCGGCGAGTTCGTCGAAGTGAGCGGTAAGGGGGCGTTCCACCCGTCGATCTTCCCGTGGAACGCGGGCAAAAAGACTGACAATTATTTGGCGACGACCTACACGGCCAACGGCCCCCACTGCATCAATCGCGGCACCCCGGACCCGAGCGACGACGTCAACATCCTGCGGGGCGATGCGTGGGTCACGGTGACGGCGCCGCGTGAGGGGACGAGCCACGTTACCGCCTACACGCCGACGGTCGAAGCTTGGAATCTGCGAAAGCAAGTCGCCACGATCTATTGGGTCGACGTGCAGTGGACCTTCCCGCCAGCGGCCGTCACCAGCGGGGGGCGCGAGACGCTGACGACGCAGGTGAACCGACAGTCGGACGGCACGCCGCTGGCCGGTTGGATCGTGCGCTATGAGGTCTCCGACGGAAGCGGCGGCGGCGGTGCTGGGCGGGTGAGCGAGGTAGTCACCGACGCGGATGGCCGCGCCTCGGTGCAAGTTTCGCCCACGGCCGCCGGGGCAGCGAGTTCGAAGATCGACATGCAACTGGTCCGGCCAGCGAATTTTGGCGGCAGCGATTCGCCGCGGCTGGTGATCGGCAATGGCTCGACAATCATCAACTGGTCGGGGGGATCGACGTACGTCCCGTCGACTTCAGCTCCGCTGACGCCGGTGACGCCCGCCGTCCCGGCCATTCCCACCGTGCCGACGACGCCGCCAACGACCAATCCGCCCACTGCCGCGCCGGCGACGCCCCCGCCAGTGGCGACCGCGGGGCCCGCGAGGCTGGAGCTGACGGTTCAGTCGCCGTCAACGGCCGTCGTGGGCAGCACCATTCAGGCCGTGGCGACGATTCGCAATACGGGACAGTCGCTGGCGACGAACGTGGTTCTGACGGACGAATTCGACGTGGGGCTCCTCTTCCCGGCGAAGCCCGCCAGCAACAAGATTGAGAACGCCGGCATCGGCTCGATTCCGCCAGGCGAGTCGCGCACCGTGCCAATCAATCTGCAAGTCACCAAGGCAGGGTCGCTGTGCCAAACGGTGGCCGTGCGGTGGGACGGGGGCGGCCCGCAAAGCCAGCGGACCTGCGTGTCGGCTACCGATCCGGCTCCGCAGCGGAACGCAGCGTTCCGGGTTGCGATTGATGCGCCGTTGGCAGGCGAACAGAATCAGACGGTGCCGATCGACATTGTCGTGACCAATACGGGCGAGGTCCCGCTGGTAAACGTCCGGCTGACCGAAACGTACCCGCCGCCGATCTCGCCGCAGCCGACGGACCAAGGGGCCGAGGTGATCAGCGGACAAGTCCAACGTCTCATCGAGCGACTTGAGGTGGGGGCCAAGAAGGTGTTTCGCGTCAATTGTCTGTTGCGACAGTCGACGCGCGCGACGATTTTGGTGGATGGATCCGCCGAGACCGATCCGCCCGGCGCACGCATCCCGACGTCGGCGGAGCGTGAGATCGAGATCACGCCGCCGCGCGGCGGGGCGCCAGCGACCGGCGGGATTGCTCCTCCGGCGGCGTTCCAGCCGTTGGCCGTCGGCGTGCAGATTGGCGCGACGCCGGTTCGCGAGGGAGAGACGCCCTCGTTGCGCGTCGGGACGCGGACGACCTGTACGGTGATGGTGCGCAATACCACGGCGAATCCGCAGGCGAACATGGCCATCCGCGTCTACTTTCCGCCCGAGATCGTGCCCGACCTCACGGCACTAGAAGGTCCGCCCGGGACGACGGCGAAGCTGGCCGGCGGAGCGGTGGAGTTCACCGCCGTGCCGACGATCGCGCCCGGGGAAGCGCTGCAGTACAAGATCCCGGTCAACGCGAACGTGGCGGGCAACGTGACGATCAATGTTCAGGCCGTCAGCAGTGCGGCGCAAGGCCAGGCAGGGATCGTCAATAAAGCTCAGAATGTGCAGGTGCTGGGAAATCGGTTGTAGGTCGAAAGACGTCGCACGCTTCGAGAAGCTCCGTCAGTAACGCCTTCTTTGCTCTGCGGGCGAACGCGGCACTGTGCGCGGGGCTGTCGATTGGCGACGATGGAGCGCATGTTGCGCTTCGTTTTGCTGTATCACGATTGCCCGCCAGCGTTTGGCAAGCCGAGCCACTGGGACCTCATGCTCGAGCGCGATGGCGCGCTGTTGACCTGGAGTCTCGCCGAATTGCCGCCGACATGGTGCACAGTCGGGGTGCGGTCGCCGACGGATGCCGGCGCCCAGTCGATCAACGCGACACGAATTGCCGACCATCGGTTGGAATACCTCGATTACGAAGGCCCAATCAGCGGCGGTCGGGGGGCCGTCCGCCGACATGATTGGGGCCATTATGAACTGCTCGGCGAGACGCCGGCAGATCTCCAGGTGCGACTGCACGGGAAACGGATTGATGCGGAACTGCTGCTACCGCAGAAATCGCCAGCTTGAGCGAAACTTCAGCGGAAGCGATTTTCGCGCCCCGTGAGCAACGGCGCGTGCTGGCAAGCACCTGCCGACACGCCGCCGGCGTTGCTGCGGCCTGCAGTTTCGCGGGGCGTTGCGTTAAACCCGCCGCTGATTTCCCAGCTTCACGGCCCCCTGCCGCCGTCCGCAAAATTAGCCCGTTCGGACTGAGCGCCGTGGTCCGTTCGGTCGATTTGCTGTGCTGGGGTCGGCATTCCCGCCGTCGACCCCGCGCTGACGCCGGCGTTGCTTCGCGCAACCGGTCTGCGCTAGTGACCCAGATTGTCCGGAGCGAAGTACATCACGAATGGCTACCGTCGAGAGATCGTTCGCCACCAAGCATCCCGCCGTTCACTCTCAGCCGAGCCTTGAGCGCAAGCTCGTGGGCAGAATCGGCCCTTGGCAACTGGTCCGGCTGATTAACGAGAGCGAACTGGCGCGAGTGTATATCGCACGGCCGGCCGAAGGCGCCGCGGACGGACCGGCGTCGTACGTCGTCAAGGTGTTGCGCAAGGAGTGGTGGCGCGACGCCCACGCGATCGAGATGCAGCGCCGGGCGGCATGGGTGGGACGCAAGGTCTCGCACCCGCACCTGCTGCCGGTACTTTCGGCCGGCGTCGACCAGCCGCCGTTTTATACGGTAAGCCCGAAACTTGAAGGGCGTTCGCTGGCGAAGATTCTGGAGCAACAGCGCCGTCTGCCGATGGCGGTGACGCTCTGGATCGCCCGCCAAGTGGCGGAAGCGCTCGATGCGCTTCATACGACGGCGCGCATGATTCATTCCGACGTGAAGCCGGCGAACATCGTCGTCGCTCCCGACGGGCACGCGACGCTGGTCGACCTGGGGTTCGTCCACACGCCCGGCGAGAGCCGGCATTGGTCGTCGCGCCCTGTGTACGGCACGCTGAACTACCTGGCGCCTGAGGCGCTCACGTCGGCACTTTCGGCCTCGCCGCAGAGCGACGTCTACAGCCTTGGCGTGACGCTGTACGAAGTGATTACGGGCACGGTGCCGTTCGTCGGCCGCGATGCGGAATCGCTGATTCGGCAGCACCGCGAGACGAAGCCCGATTGCGTGACCGTTCGCCGGCCGGACACGCCGCCCGAAGTGGCGTCGTTGATTGCGCGGATGCTGGCGAAAGAGCCGATGCGCCGGCCGGAGAGCGCTGCCGAGGTCGTCGATGAACTCGTACGGCTGGAGATCGACTCGTTTGCGGCGAGGTCGGCCTGAACTTAGATCGTCGCACTCAGCCGCCGCTCGTTCAGGTCATGTAACGAGCGAAGTCGTTGACGTGCTCCTCGTCGACCGCGGCGGCCGGAACCGCCTCGGCAACGACGAGTCGCCCCAGGACCGGCAGATCGGCCTTCGTCATCGACGAAAGCTTCGCCACCGGGGAATCGCCGTCGACGATGATGATTTCCTCGCCGGGAGCAAGCTTGCGGATAAGCTCCGCCAGTTGCGTGGCGACTTCATCGATGGGCAAGGTGGTCATCGGCAGCTCCTGGATATGGGCACGCGCCCTGATTTCTCTTCAACGAACCACCACGCCCGACAACGGGCTCGCGACAAGCTCGTAAGCCTGCAGTGCCTTACGGCACGTCCATCGGCATCGGTTCAACGCCGTCAAGGAACCCGGTGAGGGCCCGCGAACGATAGGGACTCTGCAGCTTGCGGACCGCCTTCGACTCGATCTGTCGCACCCGTTCGCGAGTCACCGAGAAAATCTTGCCCACCTCTTCCAGCGTGTAGGTGTAGCCGTCGGCCAGGCCATAGCGGAGCCGCAAAATCTCCCGTTCGCGGTAGGTCAGCTCGGTCATCACTTCTTCGAGCCGGGCCTTCAAGGCTTCCATGTGTGTGTCGTAGAGCGGATCCTCGTCGCGCTGCTCCTCCAAGAATTCGCCGAAGTAGTTGTCTTCATGGTCGCCGACCGGCTGGTCGAGCGACAGCGGCTGGCGGGTCATCTTGTGGACGCAGCGGGCGTCGTCGACTGACAGGCCGGCTAGTTCCGCGATCTCTTCCGGATTCGGTTCGCGACCATGTAGCTGCACGAAGTCGGTCGTCACCGCCCGAATCTTGCTCATCGTGTCGATCATGTGGACCGGCAAACGAATGGTGCGGCTCTGATCGGCGATCGCGCGGGTGATCGCCTGGCGAATCCACCAGGTGGCGTAAGTGCTGAACTTGAACCCGCGGGCATGCTCGAACTTGTCCACGGCCCGCATCAGGCCGGTGTTGCCCTCTTGGATGAGGTCGAGGAAGCTCATGCCGCGATTGCGGTACCGCTTGGCGATCGAGACGACCAGCCGGAGGTTGGCCGCCGAGAGGTCGCGTTTAGCGGCGTCGTAGGCTTCTTTGCGGCGGAGAGTTCGCGCGGTGAGGCGACGCAGCGTCGCCGGCGTCTCTTGAGTGATCCGCATCAGGTAGCGGAGCTCGTGACGGAGCTCGTGGTCGTTCGCAAGGTGAAACGACTGCTCAGCGTGAGCCAGCTGCGACTTGATCGTCCACATCCGCTCGCTGATCTCATGCAGCTGCGACATCAGCGGCGTCAGGCGTTGAATGCGGAGGTTCAGCTCTTCGACGAGCCGAATCACCTTATTGCGGCGGGCGATCATCCGCCGCCAATAGCGGTGCTTCTCGGCGACCGTGGTGCGACGGCTGACGGCGCGGCGATAATCCTGCTGGTTGCAGCCCAGCAGCTGGCGGGCCGTCGCGAGGTTCGGAGCGATCCGCTTGAGAATCCGCTTCTTCTCCGTCGTGTTGGTAACGGAAATTTCAATCGTGCGGTCGAGCCGCAGCGTGCCGTCGGAGACCTTTTGCAGCAGGTCGACGGCGGCGTGCAGCATGAAATCGCTGCAAAGCATGGTCCGGCGGAAGCGGCGGCGGGTCGATTCGATCTGAATCGCCGCGGCGACCTCGTTGTCGCGGTTCAGCATCGGGATCTCGCCCATCTGCATAAGGTACATGCGGACGGGATCGTCGATGGCGGCGTCGCCTTCGATCTCAGCCGATTCGAACTCCTCGTCATGGGCATCGACCTCGACTGCGTCTTCGTCGTCGAGATGGGGGACGTCGTCGACTTGGGGCTTCGGCCGAGCATTGCGGGCGCCGGCAGGAGCGCCTCCTTTGTTTCCGACCGTCGAGGCTGATCCATTGACTTGAGCACGGGAGCGAGGCTTCGTCGACACAGGGGGCTTCCTCATGAAGTGACTCGGCGGTGGCGGTAGATCAGAGTGGATCGGACGAGATGCAGAGGTCGTGCCGCCGGACGGTTGTCCGGAGGTTCGAAAAGGCGTAAAGTGTTTGCTGCGAGCGATTTTCGACGAGGCGGGCAACGTCGCGGCGAGTGCGGGAGGTCGCTCGGCGGTGCACTTTCGCCACGAGAGCGGCGTGGCGGCGTTTCTAGAATTCAACGTACCCGTTCGTTCGGAATCTTACGCACGACCGGCATATGCGTTTTGCAAGATTGCAATGCGATGGCGAAGGCGCCCCCCTGGGGATTGAAGAGCTGGCCGAGTCGGCCCGGCTTGACTACCTCCAGCTCGACTATCCGCGCCAGCGCTGGGCGGCGATAACGGGCGACGCTCCGGCGGAGTTACCGGAGTACGCCGTCGGATTTGGCGAAGCGCTGCGGGCCATTGTGAAACCGCTTTACCTCGACCCGCAACTGCATGTGGTCGCCTCGGCCGGTTGGGCAGACGCCTTCGCCTGCGTCGAGCGGGCCGCTGCCGTCCTTGTGGAGGCAGGCTGCGGCGAGACGCCGCTGGCGGCGGTGCGCGGGAGCAACCTGCTGCCGATTCTGGAGATGCTCAAGCGGGAGGGGATTCCGCTCGACAATGCCGAGACAGGCGCCCGCTGGCGGGAATTGAGGGCGCCGGTGCTGGCCGCGGACCTGCTGCTGGGCGCGGGGCCGTTGGCCCTCGCACTGGCGGAGCAGGCGCGGGTCATCGTGGCGGGCGCCTTTGACGAGGCGGCGCCGCTGACCGCCGCGAGCGTTCATCAATTCGGCTGGAAATGGAACCAGTACGACTTGCTGGCCGCGGCCGCCGCTGCATCGCGGGCGACGGGCTGGATCGATTGGGAAGCGCTTTCAGGCGACCGCGCGAGCGGAATCTGGCGGCCGAGTCGCGTGGAGATCGACTGCGCCGGCAAGGTGTTTCTCGAACCGATGCTAGCCGACCAAGGGGCGGCTGGGCGTTTGCAGCAATGGCTGCGTGCAGGGGCCGCGTCCGTGAGCGCGGGTCGGCGCGCCGACGTGCAGGAGCGCGTGGCGACGCTAACATGCGGCGTGGCTGGCCAGGGACAGTTGCAGATCGAGGGCACGACGGGGAGCGCTGGCGATGACTGCTGGGAACTCGAAATCCTGTATCAGGCCGGCTTCGCCGTCGAGGCGCTCCTCGAATTCACCGCGGCGTCCGATCGCCGCTGGCGGCAGCATCTGGCGACAATCGCGCGTGGCTGCCTGCCGGGAGCTCGCGATGGCGTTGGAGTGCTGACGGTTGAGGAGTTACAGGGGACGGGAGACGGGGGGGGGTGGCTCCTCCTTGCCTACCAGTCGCAGGTTGCCGTCGAATGCCAGCGATTCGCCGAACAAGTCGTCAAACTGGCAGCGGCCCACCGGCCCCACGTGCGACTTGCCGCCGGCCGGCCCGCCGTGCACGTCCACTGCAACCGCTGGCCAGTGCGCGTGCCTCGCGACGCGGTCGATATTGCGGTGGAGACGCGCGTTGCCCGAGAGTGGGTTTAGTTTGGAAAGTTGAACCTACGAACAGAATCAATCGAGAAACCAAAATGACGAATGAGGATGGACAAGCAAGTCTTCCGCATTCGTCATTCTGGCTTCGTCGTTCGTCATCCAAAGTTCCCTCATGTACATGCCCAGCAACGCCATTGAAGTGAAGGTCTACGACGTCGCCGCGACGATCGTGCTCAATCGTCCCGACTACGGCAACGCGCTCACGCGGTCGATGGTGCAGCAGCTGCTTGAGGCGATCGACGATCTCTACCTTGAAAAGCGGGTGCGGGCGATCATTATCACCGGCGCGGGCGACAGCTTTTCGCTCGGCGCCGACGTCGGCGAAATGCAGACGAGTCAAGAGTCGGAGACCCCCGAAGCGGATTGGGGCGCCGACGCGGCCGACTTTCGCGACCTCGTCGTGCGGATGATGGAGATCACCAAGCCGATCATCGCGGCGGTGAACGGACCAGCAATGTCCGCAGGAGCGGCGCTCGTCGCGGCGTCCGACATTGTGGTGGCGAGCGCCAACGCGACGTTCGCCCTACCCGACGTCCGGCACGGCATGGTCGCCGGATTGGCGACGCCGCTCGTCGCCTTCCGCGTCGGTGCTGGGCAGGCGGCGCGGCTGGCGCTCAGCGGAGCGACGATCGACGCCAGCGAGGCCCAGCGCATCGGCCTGTTCCACGAGTTGACTGCCGCCGAGTTCGTTTGGGCGCGTGCGATGGAGCTCGCGAAGGCATGCGCTGCTGGAGCGCCAGAAGCGATGCAGCTAACAAAACGACTGATCAACGAAACGCTCGGCGAGGAGCTCGCGACGCAGCTCTCGTCCGGAGCCGCGATGGCCGCGACGGCGCGCACGACGGAAGCAGCGGGGGAAGGGATCGCGGCGCTCCTCGAAGGCCGGCAACCGGTGTGGAAATAGCCCCGGGCTCCGCCCCGGGGGTCGGTCGCCACACTGGCAGACGTCGCCCCGAGTTACGCTACCCCCGGGCGGAGCCCGGGGCTGTAAAGAATCTTTTCAATTCATTTGACAACTCGACAACCTGACCTAGATTTCAGTTGCCGGTGACGAGTTGCTGACGTTCGCCGGCCACGCCGTGGTCGTCTGGCCCTTCCTTCGACGCGGCGCCTGCACTTATCTCGCTACTTATCTCGCCTCGTTATTTTCCTCCTGCGAGCGTCGAATCACGCGGCTGTTGCCGGAGGCGATTCGACGCAACAATCCCTGTCAGGTCAGGCCGTCGGCGTGCGTGCGCGGGTTCACCCCACGTCCCGCTGCTGCGCACGCCGGCGGCCCGGCGCGTGAGTTTCCATCGATTGGCTGATTCGTGATCGCTGACGCGACGCTTGTTACCTCGACGGAAGCGTTTTCCTTTCTGAGTGAAGCGAAGAATCTAGAGATCATGGCGCATCGCCGCGCTCGTTAGTACTCGGGTTCTGCTCGAGGAGAGCGGGGGCATGGCGGCCGATGAGGCCCGATCGGCTTGCGGCTCTGACCGCAGGCGGGAAGGCAGGCGGGGTCAGCCGAGTGCTGGCCATCGTCGCTCTAGATCCTTCGCTGCGCTCAGAATGAAGCGCGAGCGGCGTTTCACGACGACCCCAACGGGGAAAGTCCGGACCAAGCAGCGTTTGGCGCCCTCCAACGTCTGGCCGGGCTTTTCCTTCCACCTGCCTGAGGCGCGGCGGTGCGCGGCGTTGGCCGCGCCCGCCGCCTCAGGCTATTTTTTTGTCGTGCCCATAAGACTGTTTCGGGCACTGGGATGCGGCGAGCGCCCACCGCAAATAGCGCAGGCTCGCGGTGCGCTCCCCCGGCTCCGCGATCAGCAAGGGGGTGGATGAGCCGTCTGCTAGCGCGTATGCAGGCATTTGTCGAGCGGTGTGGCCCTGCCGAGTCTTGCGATCCCCCACTGGCGTCGCCCGCGAAAAGTCCATAAAATGCTGGGCTACCTAGGCCGCCGACACGGCAGGTGTCGCGCTGGCGACCCGGGAATCAAAGAGTTTTTTGCGTTGAGATAGCAGGTAACGTCATGGCGAAGACCGGCAAGCGGAAGAAAAAAGTGGAAACCGTATTCCTCGTGTGCGAGGAGACGGGCGATTACAACTACACGCTCCGCCGTAAAACCGGGGGCGAAAAGTTGAAGCTCAGCAAATTCTGCCCCCGCTTGCGCAAGCACACGATGCATATCGAGAAGAAGAAGTAGTTTTCTTCGTGCGTCACGTTTCTTTCGCCGGCGGTCAAACCCTGGGTTTGCCGCTCAGGCGGGTTGCTGCCCCGCGACTGGCGGGGTCAACCCTTGTGGCTGAGCAGGCGGAGCCTTGTCCATGCCCAAACACTGGCGCCTTGCCCCGCACGATCCGGCCCGCATCGCCGACTTGGAGCGGGCCGCCGGGGTGCCGACCGTCGTCGCCCAGTTGCTGCTAGCTCGCGGCATCCACGACCCGAACGCTGTGCGGCTCTTCCTGGAGCCGAAGCTCAACGGGCTCCGCGACCCCGAGTTGTTGCCGGGCGCCTCGCACGCGGCAGACCTCCTCTACTCAGCACTGCGCGCGAAGCGGCGAATCACCATCTACGGCGATTACGACGCCGACGGGATGACCGCCACGTCGATCCTGCTTCGCTGCCTGCGGCTACTCGACGCGAACGTCGATTTCTACGTGCCGCACCGGATTGACGAAGGCTACGGTCTGAACCTCGAGGCGATCGCCAAGCTCGCCGAGCAAGGCGCCGACGTGGTGGTGACGGTCGATTGCGGCATTTGCAGCGTCGCCGAGGCTCACTTGGCGGCTCAACTCGGCTTGACGCTAATTGTGACCGACCATCACCAGATGGACGACGTGTTGCCCGCGGCGGCGGCGCTGGTTCACCCGGCGCTCCCAGGAAGCGACTATCCCTTCACGGGGCTGTGCGGCGCCGCCGTGGCGTTCAAGCTCGCCTGGGCCCTCTGCCAACGGGTTGCGGAAAACAAAAAAGTCAGCGAACGGATGCGCCTCTTCTTGCTGCAAGCGGTGGGCCTGGCCGCCATCGGCACCGTGGCTGACGTGGTGCCGCTGATCGACGAAAATCGGATCCTCGTGCGGCACGGTCTGCAAAGCCTCACGGCCTACCCCACGGTTGGCGCCACGGCGCTGATGCGACAGATCAAGCTGCACGAGAAACATGCCCTGGAATGCGAGGATCTCGGCTTTGCGATCGCGCCCCGGCTGAACGCGGCCGGTCGGCTGGGCCAGGCGGAACTGGGTATCGAGCTACTCACCACCGACAGCGAGGTGCGGGCCGAGAAGCTGGCCCAGTACATCGACGAACTGAATCTCGAACGCCAGTCGATGGAGCGCAGCATTCTGCGAGGCGCCGAGAAGCAGGCCCGCGAGCGGTTTGACCCCGCCCGTGATGCGGCCCTCGTGCTCGCCGATTCCGATTGGCACCCCGGCATCATCGGCATCGTCGCCGGTCGGATTGCCGACAAGCTTCATCGACCGACGGTGGTGGTCGCGCTCGACAAGCTGGGCGTCAAGCCCGGCATCGGCTCAGCCCGGAGCGTTCCGGGGTTCAATCTGCATGCCGCACTCGCCGAGTGCAGCGAATTGCTGGCCAGCCACGGCGGGCATGCGGCGGCGGCCGGCTTGAAAGTGACCGAAGCCAACTTACCCGACTTTCGCCGAAAGTTCTGCGAAATCGCAACCCGCGAGCTTGGCGGCGGCGCGGGCCTGGCCGAACTGTTCGTCGACGCCGAAACAGCACTCCACTGCCTCACGCAGCGCACCGTGCAGCAGATCGAAAGCCTGGCTCCGTTCGGCCACGGCAACTTGCGGCCGGTGCTGTGCGCCAGTAACGTCCGGCTCGCGGAACGGCCAAAACGCATCGGCGGGGCCGGGCGGCATCTCTCGATGACGTTCGATCAGGAAGGGGTGAAGATCCGCGCCGTGGCCTTCGGCGGCGGCGACTGGGAGGATGAACTAGCGGCGATCGACGGCGAACTATCGATCGCCTTTCGGCCGGTGATCAACCGCTATCGCGGGCGGTCGTCGGTGGAAATTCACCTTGCCGACTGGCGCCTCGACAGCGGCCCCAACGGCGCCAGCTAGTCATTCTGAGCGGAGCGAAGCATCTGGCTTCCCCATCGAGCTTCCAGATCCGTCGCTCTGCTCAGGATGACGGCGCACAGAGATCGGCATGGGATGCTATCACCCTCGCCACGCGCCTCCGCGTGACAAATTGCGATCGACGTTTACGCCCAGCGCCAGCTTTCGTATGCTCCTCACCCGTCTAAGTCCGTGTTCCCCGCGCTGTTCGGAAGGGAGTTCCTCCATGGCTCGCCATTTCTTCGGCTGGTCGTTCGCCATCGTCGCCACATGGTTGCTGCAGGTCGCAGCCAATTCGCCTGTCGCGACAGGGCAAGAATTCCGCATTGAAACGGAAGTCTACGTCGGCGAAGAGCCGGAGCCGGTGAGCCACACGGTGACGTTGTTTGAAAAGGCGGCCGTTTACGAATTCATGGACAACCCGCAGCAGATTATCGTCTACCGCCAAGGCCAAGAAGGCAAATCGGGCCAGTTCATCCTGCTCGACACCGTGCGCGAACGGCGGACCGACGTTGAAGTCGACCGCGTCGAAAAGCTGATGCACAAGATGACCGACTGGGCGGCCGAGCACAAAGATCCGCTGCTGAAATTCGCCGCTAAGCCGACGTTTGAAGAGTCATTCGACGCCGAGACCGGCAGCCTGACGCTGGCCAACAAAGAGTGGACCTATCGCGCCGCGACGATCAAGGCCGAGGATACGGCAAAGCTCAACCGGTACCGCGAATTCACCGACCGTTACGCCGAGCTCTCGGCAATGATGTTCAATTCTCCCCCGCCCGGCCCGCGCCTCGCGCTTGATGCTGCGTTCGCCCGGCATGGCGTCGTGCCGGTGGAAATCAAGCGAACCCTCGGCGGCGACGAAAAGAACGTCGTGAAAGCGACCCACATGTTCTACTGGCAGCTATCGCGCGAAGACCGCCGCCGGCTCGACGAGGCGCAGGCTCACCTGGCGAACTTCAAGAAGGTCGACAACGAGCAGTTTATTGCCGCCAAGACGGGTAAGGACGTGGTTCGCGGGCAATCGAAGTAGGCCGCGGAACCTAGATCGCTGCTCGAATCGTCGTAGCGAGGCTTGCAGCCCCGGGCTCCGCCCGGGGGTCGGTTTCCACGCCGTTAGACATCGTCGTTCGAGATCGAAACGCAAATCGAATCCTGAAGGGATTCAATCTTTCAGCCCAGGGTTGATTGCAAGGCAATCTACCCTGGGTCGCCAGCCGAATGAATTCGCACAACCGTGCAAGGGTTGAATCAGAGGCGGCTAATCGATGATTCAACCCCTACAGGGTTGTGGTCGCCAATTTCCACTAACCCAGGGTAGTCGGCTTTGCCGACAACCCTGGGCTGAATGATGCAACGCTTTCAGCGTACAAAACTCGGCGCAGCTCGCTACGCCCGCACCAGCGTATGAAACGCCTCGGTCAATTCCTTCGTCATCGGACCCGGTTTGCCGCTGCCGATGACGCGGTCGTCGACCTTCACGACCGGAATGATTTCGGCGGCTGTGCCAGTGAGGAAGCACTCGTCAGCGACGTAGACATCGTGCTTGGTGATCGCTGACTCCGATGACTGGATGCCTGCTTCGGACGCCAAGTCCAGCACTGCGTTACGGGTGACCCCTTCGAGAATGCCGGCGTCGAGCGGCGGCGTGTAGAGCTTGCCCTTCTTCACGAGGAAAATATTGTCGCCCGTGCACTCGGCGACTTCGCCCTTATGGTTGAGCATCAGGGCCTCGACGCAGCCCGCCTTCAACCCCTCGATCTTGGCGAGGATGTTGTTGAGGTAGTTGAGCGATTTGATTCGCGGGCTCAGTGCCGCCGGATGATTGCGGATGACGCTGGAGGTGATCAGCTCCAGCCCGTTCTCGTAGAACTCCTTCGGGTAGAGGCTAATCGAGTCGGCGATAATAATGATCTGCGGGTCGCTGCAGCGATTGGGATCGAGCCCCAGCGTGCCGGCGCCGCGGGTGATCACGGCACGGATGTACCCGTCCTTAATCCCATTGGCGGCGACCGTGTCGTCGATCGCCTTGGCCATCTCGGGCTGCGACATCGGCACGCTCAGCCGAATGGCGAGCGCCGACTCGAACAGCCGACGGACATGCTCGTCGAGCTTGAAGACCTTGCCGTTGTACGCCCGAAGACCTTCGAAAACGCCATCGCCGTAGAGCAGCCCATGATCGAAGACGCTGACGGTCGCCTGCTCGGCGGGAACGAGTTTGCCGTTGATGTAGACCTGTCGTGACATCTTCGATTGTTTCACCGCAGAGGGCGCGGAGGACGCAGAGAGTCTGGACATGAGAATTGCTCTGGGGATCGAACGGCATGTATTCTCAGGAGAAATTTCTCGCTCCCAAGGTTCGCCGCTCAGGCCATTTTCTCGGCGTACTCTGCGTTCTCCGCGGTGATTATTGGGCGAGGTTGACGGGGCCATCAGCCCTGGGCAATCCGGCCTTCGACAAGCTTCACCGTCCGGTCGGCCTGCCCGGCGATCCAGGGGTCGTGGGTCACCATGACTATAGTGAGCTTTTCGCGGTCGTTCAACTCGGCGAGCATCCGCATAATCGACTCCCCGCTGGCTCGATCGAGATTCCCAGTAGGCTCATCGGCGAATAGCAACTTCGGCTTCAGCATGAGCGCCCGCGCGACGGCCGCGCGCTGCATTTCTCCGCCGGATAGTTCGCGCGGCTTGTGCTTCGCGCGGTGACCGATGCCGACCATTTCGAGCAGTTCGTATGCCCGACGCCGGTAAGCGGCTCGATTTCGCAGGTATCCGAGCACTCCTCCGGCAATCATCGCTGGCGCCAGGACGTTCTCGAGCGCCGTCATCTCCGGCAGCAGGTGATAAAACTGAAACACCATCCCAAAGTGGCGGTTGCGCAGCATGTCGCGGGCCGCCGAGGGAATGTTGTCAATGCGGTGATGGTCGAACCGGATTTCGCCCGCATCTGGCTGATCGAGCGTGGCAAGCAAGTGCATCAGCGTACTCTTGCCGCTGCCGCTTTGGCCCACGATGGCCAAGAACTCGCCACGTTCGACAAACAAACTAATTCCTTGCAAGACGGGGATGCCGATGTTCCCCTTGCGATAACTCTTGAAAAGCTCGCGGCAGGCGAGTTGAATCGAGACCTCTTCGAGCACCGGCGTCAATTCCAGCTCCTGGCGTGATCGCGCCGCGTGGTCGGCGAGAGTGAGGACGCCATTGCTGCGCGGACTCGCCAGCGGCGCATCGGCTGCGCGACGCGGCGTAATCCACCCAGGAGAAGCAGACGTCGATTGAAGAGGTTGGCGACTCATGCGATGTCTCGATCGTTCGAGGCGACGAAGTGAATTCTGTACGTCTACTCAAATCGCAGTGCGCGGACCGGATGGAGCGACGCGGCGCGTATGGCGGGGATAATGCTCGACAAAATGGCGATGCCCATTGCTCCACTAGCGATACAGATGACAGTCACTGGCTCAATGATCGTTGGGATTTTGTAGAAGTAATAGACCGACGGATCGAATACCGGCTGACCTGTGAGCCAACCCAGAAAGTCGGCGACCTCATTGATGTTCTTAACGAAGATGATCCCGCCGATGGTGCCGACTCCCGCGCCAACGATGCCTAAGCTGAGGCCATAAGCGAGGAAAATTCCGAGAATCCCCCAGCCCGAGGCGCCGAGGGACTTCAGGATGCCAATGTCGCGCGTCTTCTCGACGACGATCATGAAGAAGATCGCCAGGATGCCGAAGCCCGCCACCGCGATGATCATGAACAGCAGCACGTTAAGGACGGCGGTTTCCATCTGCACGGCCGCGAGCAAAGCGCCCTGCTCGTCGCGCCAGGTGCTGACCTGATACAGTTGCTGCGGAAACGCCTCCTGGAGGCGATCGCGAATTGCATCAGCGTCCGCGCCGGGCTTCAGCTTGATCTGGATCGTCGTAAACTTGCCGACGCCAGTTTTCGGATCGATCATCCCCCGATCCTTCTGCAGCGCCTTCAGCGGCACGAAAGCGAAGTTCGCGTCGTACTCGCTCATTTTGCTTTCATAGAAATCGACGACAGTGTATTCCTGCCCGACGATCTCGGGCGGCATCACGGCCAGTGGAAACGCGACCTTCACGTCGTCGCCCGGCAAGCCAAGGTAGTGGTCGACGCCGTCGGGCGTGCGGAAACCGCAGATCCCGATCCCCAACACGATGCCGGTGTGTTGCTCCGTCGCCGGGTCGAAGTCGCGTCCTTCTTGCTCGCCGGAAGCGGCAGCCGCAGCCGCGAAGGGGTCCATCGTGGCGGGCGTCGCGGAGGCGTCGGCCTTGGATCCTGCATCGGCTTCGCGGAGTTCCCGCAGCCGTTTCTCGTCGGCAGCTCGTTGTTTGGCAAGCATCGCCTTGTACGAGCGATACTTCCAACCCGCGTCGCGCATTACCTCCCGCGGCTTCGCCTCCTCGGCGGGCACTTGGTGATCGAGCACATCGTACCCCTCATCCCGCAAATTAAACGACAGCTGCTTGCGGTTCTCAGGATGTTGCAGAAACTCGCCGAATTGACTCACGGAGGCGTAGGACGCCTCGTCGATGCCAATGAGCGTCACCTGCCGCGGCAGTGACTCGCCCCCCACGGTCATGTAGAGCAGTGACGGCACATGCACCGTCGGCGACATACCGACGACCACGTCGCCCACCGTCTCGCGAATCTTCGCCATATGGGCGTCGGCGTCGAGAGCCCCGTCGAGACTGCGCGTCCGGACGATCAAATCGCCGAGCATCCCGTTCAGCCGTCCCTGCATCTCGTGCGTGAACCCCGCCATGACGCTGTTGACGACGATCATCGTCGCCACGCCGAGCGTGACGCTTACGATGCAGAGCAGCGCGATATAGCGCGTGCGCAGGTAACGCCAGCAGAGGAGGAGTTTGTACATATCATGCCGTCCTTGGCGAGGAAAAACGTACTAGGGCTTTCTCTTGGAGTCCGAAACTTCGGCTGGAACTTGCGTTGACACTCGACGGTAAATGCGTCGCTGTAGTGGTCGCGGATCATCCATTCGGTAGATCTCATCGCTATGTTTTTCTAGGCATGCTGCTAATTCGACTGCCGTCGATGTGATTACTGCAGTGCCCAGCCATCCCACCCCCGGAGTGCCAACCAACTCACCGTCTTTGATCAGCCGATCGATCACTGTTTGGTCGGCTAGCCAGACGGCGATCCACTCTCCGCGACGTTCACAACGCACGGGAAGCAGGTTTCCCGGCGGAGTATTCGGGTCTTGCTTGGCTGCTTCTACCAGAACCTTTCCATTCAAAGCCGCGCACTCGGCTAGGTCTTCTTCCAAGTAGGTCACATCCCCTATTTTGAACAACCTGAATGGATTTGAGTGCGGATCGCCGCTATCTAAGTCGCGGTGCAAATACAAACCATTCGTATAGTGCTCGATTGCGATCCGACCGCCGCTGCCAAATTCGGGGTCTGACTGCTCCTCCCAGACGCCGACAATTGCCTCATCCGTAACTGCTTGGCCTACCTCGCTTAACTTATGTGTTGTAAACACACAGCCAGCCGTTAGCACAGCAAGACTGATGGCGGTGGCGATGCTGAGCAATCGCATTATCTGCGGCCTCCTTGCCGCCGCAGCCGTCATTTTTCCGGCCGCAGCACCGGGAACAAAATCACATCCCGAATCGATTGGGTCCCCGTCAGCAGCATCACAAACCGATCGATGCCAATCCCGAGCCCCCCCGCCGGCGGCATGCCGTGCCGCAGCGCGCGGATGAAATCGTGATCCATCTTCGCCATCGAATCTTCTTCGCTCATCCCCGCGAGTTGGCTGCGGAAGAGCTCTTCCTGCAGATCGGGGTCGTTCAGTTCGGTGTAGGCGTTGGCAATTTCCATCCCGCCGATGAACAGTTCGAACCGCTCCGCCACCGTCGGGTCGCTCGTCTTCCGCTTCGTCAGCGGGCAAATGCTCGCCGGGTAGTCGATCACGAAGATCGGCCCTTCGAGGGCGTCTTCGACCTTTGCCTCGAAGACGTCATTCTTGATGACGTCAGGATGCCGGCCCGCCGTTTCGATGCCCAGCTTCTTCGCCAGTGCCGCGACGGCGGCCGAATCGGTCGGATCGACGCCCGCATGCTGTTGGAACAACTCGGCGTAGGTCGCCCGCTTGAACGGCGGCCGGAAATCGACGGTCTTTCCCGCGAAATCAATGCTGTACGAAGTCGGCTTGCCGTCGCCGCCGCCGCGAATGGCGTGGATCGCCTCGCAGATGCACTCTTCGGTGAGGTCCATCATCGAACGGTAATCGCCGTACGCCTGATAGACCTCGAGCATCGTGAACTCGGGGTTATGCTTGGGGCTAATACCCTCATTCCGATAGACGCGGCCCAGTTCGTACACGCGCTCGACGCCGCCGACCAAGAGTCGCTTCAGGTGCAACTCCAGCGCGATTCGCATAAACAGATCGAGGTCGAGCGTGTTGTGATGCGTTGTGAACGGCCGCGCGGCGGCGCCGCCGGCAATCGTGTGGAGCGTCGGCCCTTCGACCTCAACGAACCCGCGATCACCGAGCGTCTTGCGAATCGACGACACGATCCGCGTCCGATCGAGAAACCGGTCGAGGACCCCTTCGTTGTAGGTCAGGTCGAGATACCGCTGGCGCGTCCGTAACTCGGCGTCTTGCAGGCCGCTATGTTTTTCTGGCGGAGTTTCGATCGACTTGGTCAAGATATGGAGCCGCTCAGCGAAGATCGACAATTCGCCTGTCTTGGTGCGCTTGAGCGTCCCGTCCACCCCGATGATGTCACCGAGGTCGAAGCATTGAGCCAGCTCCCAGCTATCGCCGACCTGATCGCGGCCGATGAAGAGCTGCACCTGGCCCGTCATGTCGCGGATGTCGATGAACAGCAGCTTCCCTTTGTCGCGCGACAGGATGATGCGACCCGCGGCGCGAACTTGCGGGCCGACGATCTCGCCGGGGCCTTGCTCTGCGAGCCAAGGGCGGAACGCGGCACGCTCCTCCTCGGTCTCCAGCGACGGCAAGGTGATGTTCGCCCCGTCCGCCTTGCGGTAGACGATCTCGCCCGCGCGACCGCGGATCTCGCCGATGAGTTGACGATCGTCGAACCGCGTGCCCCACGGATCGTGGCCCAGCTCGATGATGCGCGCCAATTTGGCGCGGCGGGCCGCCTCGAGAAACGATTGGTCGCGGGAGGTCTGGTCGTCGCTGGGACTTGGTTGATCGGTCATCGATGGGGCGGCGAGCGTCATGAAAAAATGCGAAGTCGGAGCTCGAGGGCAAGCCCGCTGCACGGCTGGAATTGCACTAAGGTCAAGAGTGGAAAGATTTTAGTGAAGATCAGCAAGGGGTCAACGCCACTCCGGCCGACAGCAAGCGTCCGCGAGGCGCCGCGATCGCTCCAACGCCCCCGAGCAGCTCGCGGGACCCAAATCGGGACAACCCGTGCCGCCGGCGGCCAAACGAAAATTGACGTTCCTTGACGCCCGACCTACCATTTCTGACCTCCACCTGGCCGCCACCGGCCCCATTGGGAAGAGGCCACGGAGAGAGATTGATGGAAGAGCATAATCCTGCTGGCGCACGACCGCGACGAATTCGACTGATCGCCGCGGCGGCAATCGCCGTGCTAGCGGTGGCAGCGGTGGCCGGCGTCGTTGCGTTTCGCGCGACGCAAGCGGTCGACCCGTTCTATGCCGCCGCAGTCGCCGCGAAGCCCGCCGAATCGCGCGAAGCTGGCCAGCGGATGGAGAATCGCGTCGCCGATCTCGTCGACCAGGCGGAAACCACCGGACGCTGGCAGTCGATCTTTAGCGACGCCGAAGTCAACGGCTGGCTTGCAACCATCCTCCAGGAGAAGTACCCGACGCTGCTCCCGCCAGAAGTCGTCGACCCCCGCGTCTCGTTCCAGGACTGGCGCTGCCACATCGGCTACCGCTACGAAGGGGAGAAGTTCCAGGCCGTGGTGACGATCGAAGGCGAACCGTTCATGGCCAGCCACGATGTCGCGGGGTTACGCCTGCGAAAGGCCCGCATCGGCGTGCTGCCGTTGCCGCTGAGCCGGGTGATTGAGCACATCAATCGCGGGGCCGACGACCTGCAGATCGCGGTCAAGTGGATTGAGCACGAAGGGGATCCGGTGATGCTAGTCGGGGTCACCAATGCCCTCTCCACCGACCACGAAGTCCGCCGCCTGGAGGAGATCGAACTTCGCCAGGGGGAACTATCGCTGGCCGGCACGGCGACGCCGCGGCGAGGTAGCGGCATTTCGCAGCGCGCTCGAGCAGCGGCCAATGCAGCTGCCGCTGCCGCCGCCGCGGCTGCAGTGCAATAGCTTGCGGACAAATTGCGGCGTCGCCTGGAGTCGATCGCAGCGTCGACGCTACCCGCCGACGTAGCGTGCATGCACCACGCGAGCCTCCGCGACGTCGTCGGTGCCGCCGACAATCGCCCGCCCGTCGGCAAACACGGTGATCCGGTACTTCTCAACTTCGAGCCGCAGCAGGTAAGGATTCGCGAAGACCTTGCCGACCGCCGCGAGTTTCGCCGCGAGTTGAGCCAGCGACGTCGGCTCGCCTCCGGACGAAGCGAGCTGGACGGCGTTGCGTCCGCACAACGCAATCGCGGCGGCCCCGCGGCGGCCATCCAGCCACGGGAAATCGCGCTCGACGCACGTACGGCACCGCGGTTCGCCTGTCGCCCGTGAGATGCCGATCGTGCGGAGCTGGTTGCTCCAGAGATCAACCACCGCCAACCGCCGACTGACCGCTTCGCGATGGCCGCTTAAAATCTTCAGCGCCTCGGCCGACTGCAACGCGGCGATGGTCGCGACGATGGGTCCGATGACGCCGGCCGTTTCGCATGTCGGCTGAAGTTCCGCCGGCGGGGGCTCGGGCAGCAGGCAACTGAGGCAAGCCGTCTCGCCCGGCAGGATGGCCAACATCTGCCCCTCGGCCCCGACGCACCCACCAAAAACCCAGGGGACATTGTTCGCGACGGCGTAATCGTTCAGCAGATAACGAGTTTCAAAATTATCCGTCCCGTCAACAATCGCATCGACGCGTGCGGCTAACCGCGCGATATTCGCCACCGTCACGTCGGCCACTTCGGCTTCGATCTCAATTTCGGAGTTGATTTGCCGTAACCGTCGCGCCGCGGCGACCGCTTTGGGCAACTCCTCCGCCACGTCCCGCTCGTCGAAGAGGATCTGGCGGTGGAGATTGTCGCGTTCCAGAAAATCGCGATCGACGATCCGCACGCGCCCCACTCCCGCGCGCACGAGTTGGTCGGCAATGACGCTGCCCAGGGCGCCGCAGCCGCAAACCAGGACGCTCGACGATCGCAGACGACGTTGTCCCTCTTCGCCTAGCGGCGCGAACCGCATTTGACGGCGATAACGTTCAAACGGTGAAGTCTCGGCATCCATAACGCGTCCGTCATCTGGCGACGAAGTATCCGGCCAGATCGAATTCCGGCGCCAGATCGGCCTGCAGCCGATCACAGCCCGCCCTAGCCTCAACAAAGTCAGCGTAAGTTGCCCCGCGGCGAACCGCAACGACCGGCCGACCGCAACTTGCCATCCACCTCGGCGGCCTCTCGCCGCGCTCAACTATCGCCACAGCGACGTTGCAGTCAGCGGCGATGGCATCCGTATCAGTCACGTTGGACGAGTCGAACCGCCGAGCTACTAGCAACGGGCATTCCATCCCCCGAGCGCTCACTCCCTCCAGCTGGTCGCCGCGCAGCAGCACCGCCGCCGCCGCCGGCCGCCACGAGAATCGAGCGATGACGTGCGCGAGCTCGCCGGCAATCGCCGTGGCGTCAACCAGCGTGAACACGCCCCAACGCGACGCGGCTACCAGGCTCGCGTCGTCAACGGAGCGGAGAACAATGGCCGCCTCCGCCGAATGAGCTTCTTGAGTCTCCTGATCGCTCAACGTCAGCGTCGCCGCTCCTCGCAGGACGACTCGCTTGCCGCCCAAACGCAGGTTCGGCCCGTGCACTGACAAGTTCCGCAGGCCGAGCGTGTGGACTCGGCCATCGCTCGCTGCGTCGACGCGGCGCAGCTCGTATAAAAACGGAAGCTCCGGCGACCAATAGCATGGCTCGGTCACCAAAAACTCAACGGCGCCCCTTTCAGTCGCGCTCCCGCGGAAGGTCGATGCCAGCGTCCGCGCGTACTCGCACCGGGGACCGTACAGTTCCCACGTTCCCTCCAAATCAACCGCGTCGCGAATCGGCGCCAGCGTCACCCGCACGCTCGACTCGGTTGGTTCGCGCAGCCTGATGCTCACTCCCTCAATCATCCGCTTCAGTCGCGACGCGCGCCAACTCCTCCGCCAGGAACGGGCCGGTGATCGAGTCAGGGTTGCGGGCCACTTCCTCGGGCGTGCCTACCGCCACGACGCGGCCGCCCATTTCCGCCGGGCCGGGACCAACGTCGATGATGTAATCGGCCGCCCGCATCATCTGCAGGTTATGTTCCACGACAATCAACGAGTGGCCCATCGCCACCAGCGAATCGAAGCACTCGATCAGCTGCATCACGTCCGAGAAGTGGAGCCCGGTCGTCGGTTCATCGAGAACGAACAGCGTTCGCCCGCGCCGAGCCGCCGACACATAGTTTGCCAGCTTGAGCCGTTGCGACTCTCCGCCGCTCAGCGTGTTGGCCGGCTGGCCGAGACGTAGGTAATCGAGCCCCACATCGATCAAGCATTTCAACCGCGCGAGCACCTTCTTATGTCCGCGGAAAAAATTGAACGCCTCGCGCACGGAGAGATTGAGCACGTCGGCAATGCTCAGGCCGCGATACTTCACCTCCAGCACCTCGCGGCGATACCGCGCGCCGTGACACTCTGGGCACTTCATGTACACGTCGGCCATGAAGCGCATGTCGATCTTCTTGTAACCATCGCCTTGGCACGCCTCGCAGCGTCCCTCTTCGGCGTTGAAGCTGAAATGGCCCGCCTTGAACGATCGCGCTTTGGCCTCTGTCGTTTCGGCGAACAGCAGACGGATGGGGTCGAACGCCTTCACATAGGTGACGGGGTTCGACCGTGGCGTCCGGCCGATCGGACTCTGATCGACGCGCAGCGCGTCTTCCACCTGCCCGGCGCCGATGAGGTCGTCGAATTCCGCCGGCTTCTCGGCTTCGATCCGCAGCTTTTGGGCGACCGCGGGGAAGAGCGTCTGCTGCACCAAGGTGCTCTTACCGGCGCCGCTGACGCCCGTGACGACGCACAGTAGCCCCAAGGGAAACTCGACAGAAACGTTTTGCAGGTTGTTGCCGCGAGCGCCGACGAGCTTGAGCCAGCCATGCGTCGCCGGCCGCCGCGACCCTCGATCGGCGCCGATGCGTCGCCCGGCGAGCCACTCGCCCGTGCGGCTTTCGGGATGCTCCAGCATCTCGGCCGGGGAACCTTGAAAAATTACCTTGCCGCCAAACTCGCCGGCGCCAGGGCCCATTTCGACCACATGTTCGGCCGCTTGAATCAGCGAAGGTTCGTGTTCGACAAGCGCCACGGTGTTGCCGCGCCCGCACAGGCCGCGCACCGCTTCCACGAGCCGCGGTAGGTCGGCAGGATGCAGTCCCGCCGACGGTTCGTCGAGTACATACAATATGCCGGTAAGATTCGACCCGAGCGCGGCCGTGAGCGCCACCCGCTGCGCTTCGCCGCCGCTGAGAGTTCGTAACGAACGCTCAACCGCCAAGTGGCCAACGCCGACGCGCTCCAAGTAATTCAGTCGGGCCGTCACCTGGTCGACCAGCAACTGCCCGACCGAGCGCTGCCAGTCGCTGAGCATCAGTCCGCGCAGCCAGGCAAGCGCCTCGCTGACGCGCATCGCCATCACCTCAGCAATGTTCCAGCCGCCGATCCGCACCGCCAAGGCCTCTGGCTTAAGCCGAGCGCCGCCGCAGGCGGGGCAGGGGTAGTAGCTGCGCCAGCGGCTGAGAAAGACGCGGATGTGCATCTTGTACTTCCGCCGCTCCAGCCAGTTGAAAAACCCGGTGAGCCCGCCGAATTTCTTTTCCGGAACGCCTTCGCGAATGAGCCTCAGATGCTCTTCATTCAAGTCGCGGAAAGGAACGTCGATCGGGATACCGTACTTCGGCGCTAGCGCCAGCAATTCTTCCAACTCATGGGCGTAGGCCGGCGTGTTCCACGGCGCGATCGCGCCGTCGCGCAGCGACTTCTCGGCGTCGGGCACGACCCGCTGCATGTCGACGTCGATGATGTTGCCGAATCCCTCGCAGGCCTTGCAAGCTCCGAGAGGGTTGTTGTAGTTGAGCAGCTGCGGTTCGACGTCAGGGTACTGGATGCCGCAGCGCTCGCAGCGCAGGCGATTGCTGAAACGCCGCACGGTCCACGCGCGATCGTCGAGTTGCACGGAGTCGGGAGTCTTTTGCGGTTGGCGAGGTTCCTGAGCAATGGCGTCATCCAGTCGCAAAAGACTCCCGACCCCTTCTGCGCTGGCTTCAACCCAGGCCACCGCCGCCCCGCGTCCCGCTTCCAGCGAGCTTTCGAGCGAATCACGCAGCCGCGTCGAACCGTCCGGCTGGGCGGTCACTCGATCGACGACCACCTCAATCTCTTTGAGTTCCGCCAGTCGCGGCGCTAACTCCGGCCTGATCTCCTCGGTCTTCTCCGCCAACACGCAACGGCGATAGCCGAGCGCCGCCAAGTCGCCCAGCCACTCTTCTGCATGGCGCTCTTTGCCGCGCTGCGAAACGAAGCCAAGCATCACGCGCGTGCCGCTCGGCAGACGCAGCAGTTCATCGGCCGCCGACTCCGCGGAGTCGCGTTCCACGCGTTCCCCGCACTCGTAGCAGATGACTTCGCCAATGCGGGCGAAGAGCAGTTGCAGGTGTTCATTCACTTGAGTCGAACTGCCGACGGTCGCCCGGCTGGAACGACTTACGTTTTTTCGCGCCACGGCAATCGACGGGGGAATTCCCTCGATGCTTTCCGCCGCTGGCTTGTCGAGCTGCTCCAGAAACTGCCGCGTGTAGGTCGAAAAGCTTTCGACGTACCGCCGCTGTCCCTCGGTATAGAGCGTGTCGAGCGCTAGGCTCGTCTTGCCGCTGCCGCTCACTCCGCAAAAGGCGATGAGCCGCCGATGCGGCAAGTCGAGATCGACCTGCTTGAGGTTGTGGACCGCCACCCCGCGCAGTCGAATCATCGGCGGCGAACCATGGGCATCCACGCGGTTGGTCCTCTTCCTGTCGTCGTCAGCAAGGTCTGGGCAAACCGCTCAGTGTACCGCATCGGCGCCATCGCTCGCCACCCGCCGGATACGGTACCGCCAGTAACATCCGCCTCCGGACAACGCCAATTTAGCCCTGTCGCCCGCGGCAGGCCGGAGCATCGCAACGTTCACTTTTACGCTCCCGTCGTGGTATACTTCCGGTATGGACGCATCAATCACGCAATTGCCCGTTCAGCTTCGCGATGCCCTCGACGCTCAAGGGGGCGCACCCCTTTATCTGCGGGATGACCAGACGCAAAAGGAGTACGTTCTGTTTGAACGGCACATTGTGGCGCCGGTCGACGACGATTACTTGCGGCGACTGCTGGCGGAAGCGGATGAAGATATCGCACGCGGCGACGTCGCTCCTTTCGATGCCGAAGAGATCATGCGCGAGGGGCGGCGATTGTTCGCGGAGCGGCAAGCCCGGCTAAACAAATGAGCCGCCTCTTGCGGACGCGCCAAGCTTGCATCGATCTGCAAAGGCTCTGGATTTATGTTGCCGAGCGGAACTTTCCGGCGGCCGACCGGCTCATCAAGCGATTGGAGCAGACGTTTCGTGTGCTCGAACAGCACCCGCTTGCGGGTGAGTCCGTGGAATACCTTCGCCTCAATACTCGACGAGTTACCGTCGGCTCTTATGTTGTGCTATTCGAGCCGCTGCCGGACGGCATACGGCTGCTTCGCGTCGTCCATTCATCTCGCCGTATGGAGGCCTTGTTTGAAGACGACAACTAAGACGATTGACTTTCAGAGAGACCACAGTCCCCTCTAATTATAAGATCAGTTAGCTCTCCTACATGCCCGCTAAAAAAACCTTCAACCCGTTCTATGTCCTCCTCATCCCCGCAGGGCTCGTCTTCGCGGTGACGGCGTTCGCCTACGGGTACATGGCGTTCCAGGCGGTCAACGCCATCCGCGCCGAAGCGGGCGCTCACGCCGGCCATCCGTTGTTTCAATGGCTCCGCGCCCATGGCGACGCGGCGCTGCTGATCGAGCTGGCGCTGCTGGCCGTCCTCACCGTGGCCGCGATCGCTACCGACAAACTTTGGGATCGTGCGGCGAAAGAACGCCAAGGAATTGAATGCGAAGTGAACCGCCGATGAACGCCGATAGACGCAGATAGAAGGAAAAAAGCAGGCGACATTTCGGTCCATTCGCGTTCCCGCATTCCCTTCGTGCTTCCTTCGCGTCTTTGTGCCTTCGTGGTTAATCCCCCAAGCCACCACCTAACCAATCTATCATCATGAAGATCAAACACAACGCCGAAGTCCCCCTGAACGACGTCACCATGGAAGGCGCCGCCGGCTGCAAGGTCCGCTGGCTCGTCGGCGAGGCCGACGCCGCGCCGAACTTCGCGATGCGGCAGTTCGAACTTGAACCTGGCGGCCATACGCCGCGACATTTCCATCCCTACGAGCATGAGATCTTCGTGCTGGAAGGCGATGGAGTGATCGTCGACGGCGATCAGCAGCGCCCATTACGCCCCGGCGACGTCGTCCTCGTGTCGCCCGACGACGTCCACCAGTTCCGCAACGTCGGCAGCACGCCGTTCAAAATGCTCTGCCTCATCCCTAATTCAGCGGCCGACAAGAAGGTGACGGTCGTCCCCGAGTGCGGCATCGAGAAGTAGGCTCGGTTGATCTGACGAATGCGGGGAGATTACCCACGAAAAAGACGAAAGGGAATTGCTAAAACTACACCGCTAATTGACGCTGATAGGACGCTGATGAAATGCAGTTTTCTATTCTATTAGCGTCCTATCAGCGTTCATTAGCGGTTAGGCAATCTCCGTATTTCATTTCGTGCTGCTCGTCTTTTTCGTGGTTAAAAATCTTCTCCCCGTATTCTCCAGACCCAAGTCCGCGTCACGGCTCGCGAAATCCGCCCCGTTTACGCTAAAATCCGTCGCATGCCCGACGACATTCAACAGCAACTCGACGCCCTCCGCGCCGAAATTCGCGCGCACGACCGCGCTTATTATGTCGACGCCGCGCCGACGATCAGCGATCTCGAATACGACCGCCTACTCAGTCGGCTTAAGGAACTCGAGGCCGAGCATCCCGAACTCGTCACGCCCGACAGTCCGACGCAGCGCGTCGGCGACGCGCCGATTCCTGAGTTGAACTCGGTCGTCCATCGCATCCCGATGATGTCAATGGACAACACCTACAGCCTGGAAGAACTGCAGAAATATGGCGAGCGGACCGCCAAGCTCCTCCCAGGCGAAGAGATTGCTTGGGACGTCGAACTGAAGATCGACGGCGTCGCGATCTCGATTACCTACGAAAACGGCCTCCTCATTCAGGCCGCCACGCGGGGTGACGGGCAGGTGGGCGACGACGTCACTCACAACATTCGCACGATCGGCGACATCCCGCTGCGACTAGCCGGCGACAACCCGCCCCCGGTGGTCGAAGTCCGCGGCGAAGTTTACATGAACAACACCGACTTGGCGGATATTAACGCCAGACGGCAGGAAGCGGGCCAGAAGCTCTACGCCAACACTCGCAACACGGCCGCCGGCGCCGTCCGCCTGCTCGACCCGAGGTTGGCCGCGCAACTGAAGCTCCGGTTTTTCTGCCACGGCGTTGGCTATAGCGAGGGGCTCGCGGCGGAATCGCATTCCGAGTTTCTTAAGCTCGCCAAACATTGGGGCCTGCCAGCCACGCCTCTCGTCGAGCGATTTGCGGATTTCGCCGCCGCCGTCGCGCATTGTGAGTCGCTGATCGAACGGCTTCATGATTTCGACTTCGAAGTCGACGGCCTGGTGCTCAAGGTCGACCGCTTCGACCAACGCGAACGGCTTGGCGCCACAAGTAAAGCCCCTCGTTGGCTCGTCGCCTATAAGTTCGAGAAGTATGAAGCGACGACTAAGGTGAACAACATCTTCATCACCGTCGGCAAGAGCGGTGCACTCACCCCGACGGCTGATTTGGAGCCGGTGCAGATTGCCGGAACGACAGTAAGCCGCGCTGGGCTGCACAACGTCGAAGAGATTGCCCGCAAAGACGTCCGCGTCGGCGATACCGTCGTCGTCGAGAAGGCGGGCAAGATCATCCCGCATATCGTCCGCGTCGAAAAGCACCTACGGCCCGACGACGCTGTGCCGTTCGTCTATCCGACTCACTGTCCCGAGTGCGGCAGCGAACTCGAAAAGGATGAAGGGGGCGTCTTCATCCGCTGTTTGAATCCGGCGTGTCCCGCCCAACTCGGCCAACGGCTCCTGTACTTTGCCAGCCGATCGGCGATGGATATCGAAGGCCTCGGCGAAAAGCTCGCTGAGCAACTCATCGCCGAAAAGTACGTCAATGACCTTGCCGATCTCTACGGCCTGACCGTGGAACGGCTGACGCAACTCGAACGCATGGGCGCCAAGTCGGCGCAGAATCTCGTTGACAACATCGCCGCTAGCAGGTCGCGAGGCTTGGCTCGCGTGCTGAACGCCCTATCGATTCGTCACGTCGGCGTTCGCGGCGCCGCAACGCTCGCGGGCCATTTCGGCTCGATCGACGCCATGCTGGCGGCGAGCGTCGAAGAACTCGCCGCCGTTGAGGAGATCGGCCCGATTATCGCCGCCAGCATCCACGATTTTCTCCACAACGAGGCAGGTCAGCGCGCGATTGAGCAACTGCGCGCCGCCGGCGTCGACATGACGGCGCCCAAGCGCGAACGTCCGCCCGAAGGTCCGCTCACCGGCAAAACGGTCGTCGTCACTGGGACGCTCGAAAAATACACCCGCGAAGAGATCGAAGGGCTCATCGAAGCCTACGGCGGCAAGGCCGGCAAAAGCGTCTCTAAGAAGACGGCCTATTTGGTTGCCGGCGCTGAGGCGGGCAGCAAGCTGGCGAAGGCGGAAAGCCTTGGCGTGCCGATTCTGACTGAAGGTGAATTCGAGAGCCTTATAAACGCCAAAGAATTGTGATCACGAACAATCGAATTCATTCGGCGATGACGACTGATTGCTTCGACCGGAACGTGAGACTACACTACCGTTCTTGTGTTGGCCTTGACTACAATAAGCACCATCTGGCGGAACTGCTCATGAAGCGATCAGCGACCGATTGTTACTCTCGCCTCATCGGCGTGCTTGGCGTCATTTGTACCTTAGCGGCGTTTGTCGCCGTTGACGAAGCGAATGCTCTTCCAGCGTCTTCCGTTCGACGGTTGTTTGTCACGAACAATACTTACATTGGATCGTCTCAGCCAATTATTTCATCCAAATTGGATGGCTCCTCTTCCCAGGTGATTGCGTTTTCTCAAGGAGGGGCGCTCGACATTGACGCTTTTGAAAATCACATCTACTGGACGGAGAATAACTTTGGTAAAGTTCGCCGCGCTTCGTTAGACGGCTCGGGCATTGAAACGCTCTTTCAAGCGACTCCGTCATTTCCTGCAGTCATGCCTGCGGGGCTCGCGATTGATCCTGCCGCCAAGATCCTTTACTGGTCCAACCAGCAGATCAACGATATCAGGTCGATGAGTCTTGACGGCGTTAATCCGCAAGTACTTAATATTTCCGGTCTGGATACGCCGTACGCTCTGGCGGTCGACCATCTCAACGAGAAACTCTACTGGTCCGAATACCGTTTTCGAAGGATTAATCGGGCGAATCTTGACGGTTCATCGCCAGAACTTGTAGTGCAGGACGGCGGAGATCTGCCGACGGTTGATGGGCTCGCGCTCGATCTCGTCGAAGGCAAAGTCTATTGGACCAATCGCCTTTTGGATCGAGTGCAACGTGCCAATCTTGACGGCTCGCAAGTCGAGACAATCATAATGGCGAGCGGCTCGGGTTCCAATTTGCGCGACATTGAGATCGACCCTATCTCCCGCAAGCTTTACTGGGTGGACGATCGCAAGGATATTTCCGAAATGTCCTATATCTATCGCGCAAATTTGGATGGGACTGGAAGTGAACTCTTGATGGAACTCGTCGGACAGGCGACTGGACTGGCCATCAGCGTGCCCGAGCCGAGCGCAGCGACGTTGTTGGCTTTTGGTTTGATTGGCGCTTCGTGCTATTGTCGTCGATCGGCGTGATCGAGGCGGATGGTTCGCAAAAGTGAGTGACGAAGGGTCGTGCGTTGTTTTCAGATCCTTATCAACCCTCAGCTAACCCCGCCGGCGAGTACGCCGCCGAGCCGAACCTCACCGCCGCCCGCCGCGCCGAGTTAATCGCCGTCATCGAACAAGCGCCGCGCGAACTGGAACAAGCCGTCGCCGGCCTCAGCGACGACCAACTCGACGCCATCTACCGCAACTGGTCGATCCGCCAAATCGTCCAGCACATCGCCGACAGTCACGCCCACAGTTACATCCGCTGCAAGTGGACGCTCACCGAGGAGCAGCCGCTCATCAAGGCGTACGATGAGAACAAGTGGTCCGATTTGCCCGACGCCCGCGCCGGCGACGTCGCCGCGCCGCTCGCCATGCTCGCCGGCGTCCATCGCTGCTGGGTGCAATTGCTGAGGGCCATGACGCCCGCCGACTTCGCCCGCAGCTTCAACCATCCCGAAACGGGCAAGGCGGTCGTCCTCAGCGACGCCCTCAGCTACTACGCCTGGCATGGCCGCCATCACACGGCGCAGATCGCTTGGCTGCGCGAGCGGCATGGGTGGTGAGTCGGCTTTCCGATTTAAACGTCAAGCGGCGGTAGACGACGCGGTTCGCAAGTTCGCCCGGCGAGCAACATTCCTATGGAAGGTGCGGGTCGCCTATTTGCGCGCCGATGCCGGCGCTGCGTTAATGGGCTAACACCCCTGAAGGGCGGCCCAAGCCGCGGCAACGCGCATTAAATCGTCATCTCGCGAGAAGGGGAGGGGGTGCAGTTGCGCGGCTCGCACCGGCAACTCGGCATCAGAAATCGTCGCGGCGTCGTCGAGCTAACGCGTCAGTACGTCGAATCCAAGTTGCTGCAGCCCCGCCGTGATGGATCGCGAACACTGGTTCAGGACTTGGACCAGCAATCCGCTGGAGCGGTTCATGCGCGAGATCGGACGACGGACTCGTGTCGTTGGCGCCTTCCCCGACGGCAACAGCGCGCTGATCCTGGCGGCGGCCCGGCTACGACAAGTCGCCGGGACCAAGTGGGGGACGCGCAAGTATCTCGTGACGGGGACAAACGCCCCTTGGAATTCTACGTCGCGACCTGCCGCGGCCGGACGAAGGGCAACCAGCGGATCATGAAGCATGACGAGACGTTCGTAATCGTCCCTTCGCGAGGCGACGACGACGCAACGAAGTACGACTTCTACGTTTCGCACGCTCCAACTAGGTTTGCAATCGTTGCCGACCAAGGACTTCTACAAGATTGTGCCAAGTGCCCGAAGGCGCTGGAAGCCGTTCCGCTCCCGGAGCGCGCGAGCCAATTTGCCTCGACGCCGATTGTCGAGCCAGAAGAGAGCTTCACGCGACGGGAAGAAGACATCGCGATCGCGGCCGAACTATTGCAGGCGGGCCTGGTGAACGAACGGGAGATTGTCGCGGCTGTCTCGGACTGGTCGATTCACGGCAGCGTTTCGCTGACGGATCACCTTGAAAAGCGGCAGTTGCTCCGGGCCGAGCAGATCGACGCCTTGCGGCAGCGCGCCGTTGGCGCCGCCGAGCGCCCCCGCGCTGCACGCCCGACATCTTTGATCGCGGAAGGTGCTAGCCGTTCCCATTCAATCAGCCGTTACAAGACGTGAGTATGCAAGGCGACGACGGCCTTCCCCGAATCATGTACCAGCTGTCATGAGAGAGTCAGGGTTAGTGGATGTTTCTCCGCCGGCTCGTTGAGACAGAGCCGGGCGGGTTGGGGACGCGCGAGTTCATCGGCGTCTTGCGACTCTTGGAAGGGTGCTCCTGGCAGCGACTCCAAGACGCCGTCGAGCACGCTCTCGACATCGGCGTCCATGACGCCGATGCGATCCGGTTGATCGTCGAGCATCGTCGCCAAGCGCCGGTCGCGCTCTGCTCGCTTGACGGTCGGCCCAAGCTGCGGCTAGTCGACGCTGACCGTAACGAACTCTCGGCCAGGCGCTGACTCGGAACGGCTCGTCCCCCCGACGGCCGTAGCCGCCCTGCCCCGCAGCGATTCTTCGCTGGCTCGCAAACGCCCCGGATTGCGCCGCCGCGGCGCGCACTAAATCGATCGCCGTTTCGCGCCACAAATCACTGGGCCTGCTAGCTCGCGCCGAGCAAGCCAAAGCGGCCCCGCGGGCCAGCCGGCAACGCCTCGCGTTGCTTCGGCCGCGCGCGCGGTTCACGTTTTATTCACCCGACCGCCGCGCCTCTGGCGGCGGTCCCAGCAGAGAGGAAGCTGCCATGTCCCTGACGGCAGAAACAACGGAGAGCGTCCGCGCCACGCGGGCGTGGCAAGCCGCGTTCATCGAGATGGCGCCGACGATCGAGCGGTACGCCCGAGTCGCCTTTCGGAAGCTCGCGCCCGAAGAACGAGACGAAGCCGTGCAGACGACCTTGGCCGCCGCGGCCGTCGACTACGCCCGGCTGGCGGCGTCGGGACGCGGCGGTCGCGCTTACCCCACGACGCTGGCCCGGTTCGCCGTGCGTCGCTATCGAGCGGGTCGGCTCTTGGGGAGCCGCGACAATGCGGCCGACGTCGGCTCCCGCAAGTGGCGCTTGCGCGGCCGGCGCACCGAATCGATCGACGTGGCCGCCGAGCTGTGCGACTGTCGCCACGCCACGCCCGCCGAGCTGGCGGCGCTACGGATCGACTTCGGCCAGTGGTTCGCCTCGCTGCCGGTGCGCGACCAGCGGGTCGTCCACGCCCTGGCCCAGGGGGAGCGCACCAGCGTCGTCGCGGCGCTCTGTCAACTGACCGCCGGACGCGTCAGTCAGCTGCGCCGCGAGCTCTACGACAGCTGGATGACCTTCCTCGGCGAGGGTGCGCCTCGCGGCGCGTAAAGCCCGCGGCGGGCTGCCAGCGCCAGACGCCTGGCGCTGGCAGCCGCGGGGCGGAGCTCTTTTGGCGCAGGGTGACTTCGTTTAGCTATCAGCGGCGCCGGCGCGGTCATCGAGCGGGTGATCAGGCTCGAGGGGCGACCGTACGTTCTCCCTTCGCGCCCCGCCGTGGCCGCAGACGGCGGGGCGCGTTGATACAAACACCAAATTGTCAAAGAGCAGTGCCGCAAGCGGGGCGGCGATCCGTTAGGCCGTCGCCGAAGGCGTCGGCGGCATGCCGCTCGCCGCAGCGTCCCTCGCCTCGCCAACAGCAGCCCCGCTCGCATAGGTATCAACCGGCCGCAATTTCGCTGCGCTTGCCTTGGCATTCTCCAGCTCATGTACCAATCGCAGGCAACGCTCGGCTTGGCGGCTCAGCTGGGAGTACTGCCGCAGGTCGTCCGCGACTCGTCCCCGATTCTCGGGCGATGTCGCCGCGTCGAGGAACTCGGCCTTCAGCGGCACGGCGAACTTCGAAGTGAGCTCGCACACGTCCGCCGTGAGCCAGCCGAGCGCCGCCCCGATAGGCGATGCTTGCTCTTGGGCCCAGCGGCGCAGCGGGTCATGACGCTCGCCGGCCGGCGCGAGGGTCGGTCCAGAGGGCTGGTCGGCAATCGTTGAAATGGGTTTCGACATCTTCTTTCCTTTCACGCGAGAGTCTAGCGCGGGGCGCGGACCGTGCCGCGCGCAACCGCGCCGTCGCCGCAGAGCCCGGCCGTGAAAGTGCCAGATCGACGCGTCGAGATGGGGCAGCAAGCGAGCCTGCACCGACGCCAGCAGCCGCCGCCGCTCGCGCTGCAACGCGTTGAGCGTCCGACGGCGGCGGCGTGCTGCTTGCCGCCAGGCGAGGTACGCCGCGATGCGACGGGCCAGCCGCCGGTCGACGCCGATGTACGCCACGCGCTGCCGGCCGCTGAGGTCGCGGTAGCGGAGCTTGGCGCATCGCGCCCCCGACCGCAGGAACTCAAACGCGACGAAGCCTTGCCGATCGAGGCGCGCGAGTTCCTCCGGCGGCAGCCGCGCCGCGAGCCAACGCTGGGCGGCCTACAGGGCGCGCGGCCGACGACGATTAGCGGTGACTTCCATGGGCACGTTCCTTTTGAGTGCGGACCAGATTACGGACCTCGGCCGACAACCGACACAGACTGGTGACGGAGGCGGATTGTTGGGCGGGCGACGTGTCGCCGCCCGCCAGGTCGAGCGTTGCCGCGGCGTTGACCTCGGCGAACTGTCCGAACAGGTCGCCACGGCAAGCGGCGGCACGACGCCGCGCACCCGCTACCCCTTCAGCCTAATGGCGCCGGCCGACACCATGTCAAGTCCGTTATTGCGCGGGCCGCGCGGAATTTGGGAAGTGATAGTTTTCCCGCAATATCCAACGGCGCTGGCGATGCATAAATCGCCTTTTGAGTCAAGATCAATTTGGGCGGGGCGATGTTTTCTTGTGCGAGGGCTCGCTGCGACGTGGGCGGCCTCGGCTTCACGTCGTATAGCACGCCAACGTTCTCTACCACGTCGCCCGGTGCCTCGGCCTAACTCCACGCGAGCGCGGACGCACGTGAGCGGACTTCCGTGAAAGTAACGGCGCTCAGGGGCCTGCTGGAGAAGCGCAAGGAGGTCAACGTCGGCGGTCAAGTCGGGGGCAATCTCATTGAGATCGATCCAACCGGCTGATACGTGGCGGGCGAGGAAGGCCCTGTATTACCGCAATGTCCTCCCCCACTCGTCATGCCGCCGCTGACGAGGCCTGTGATCGCGCCACCGATGGCGTACGCGGCAAGCATTCATTCAGCGCCGAGATAGCCGCGATCGTGGGCGGCTGGGCCCAACGCCCAGGGCGTCGGCAGCACGGGCACAATCGCAGTCAGGCAGCGGCATTCGTGTTGAGATTATACCACTCCCGCCAAAAATTCGAAAAAACACTCACTCCGCCCCGCGCCCCGTCGACTTTCGCACAATCAAATCCGCCCCCACCTTGATCGTCGTCGGCGGGCTGTCGTACATCTCCCCGTCGAGCCGGTCGAGAATCAACTGCGCCGCCCGCCGCCCGATCTCCCGCGGCCGCTGCCGCATCGTCGTCAGTGCCGGCCGCATGTTCGCCGCGAAGTCGAGGTCGGCGAACCCCACCACCGACAATTCTCGCGGAATCTCAATCCCCAGTTCCGCCGCCGCTTCATAGAGGTACAGCGCCTCATGGTCGGTTACCGCGAACACGGCCGTCGGCCGCGGCGATTGCGTGAGGATCTCGCGCGCGATTTCTAGGCCGTCGGTACCCCAGGCGTTCAACCGCCAGCTCTTCACCGGCGCGCCGCCGAGATCTTCCACCGCTTGCTCAAAACACTCGCGCCGTCGCACGGCCCACGCCTGCCACGCCGCTTCGCGCGACGACAGGCAGGCAATCTGCTTGTGACCCAAGCTGATGAGATGCTCCGCCACCGCCCGCGCGCTCGCCGCTTCGTCTGTCTCAATCGAGTCGGCGATTTGATCCTCAGAATATTCGTGATCGATCACCGCCACCGGGACCTTGCGTTCGATCAGCTCGCGAAAATGATCGTAGTAGGCCACGGCGAACGACGGCCACAAAATCAGCCCGTCGACGCGGCGATCGAGCAGGCGACTGATTTGCTTGAACCCCTCGTCCTCATCCTTCTCGAAGTGCGGCATCTCCTGGCAGTCGCCGACCCACACGGTGATCGGCAGGTAGTCTGCCTGGGCGAGCACCATATGGATTCCCGCCAGCACGTCGACCCAGAATGAATCAAACGGCGGAATCATCACGCCGATGGTGCGCGTCCGGCCAGTCTGCATGCCGCTGACGAGCAGGTTGCGCCGCCAACCGAGTTCGCGGGCCGCCTCCAGCACGCGGTCGCACGTCTCCTCGCCAAACCGTTGTCGCTCGCCTCGCAAAATGCGCGAAGCCGCACTCAGCGAGACGTTCGCCTTCGCCGCCACATCCTTTAGCCGCGGAACCTGCGAAGAACTTGCCATGTCTCATTTCCCCTCCCTCAAAGGGAAGGGCCAGGGGAGGGATACTCGATCGATCCGTCGGCGAGGAATGGCCATCTAGCGCAAAGCGGCGGAGCTAGCCCTCTACGAACGACTAGACTCTTCGCTCTGGTCAGAATGACAGGTTTCGACGCCGATGCGCACATCCACGTTGGCGCGAGTTACCTCGCCACATTGGCCGATCATCGCACAACTACTTGCCAACTAGCGTCGCTGTTCCCCCACTCCATGCCGATCCAGATTCTACTATCTCGACCGCCCGCGCTAGCATCAATCGCCCCTAAATCCCCGGTTCCGATTTTTCCGCTGTTAAACTAGTTGAACGTTCTCGCGAGGCTAGTTAGACTCGATTTGACGCGGCGACGATGCCGCTGGACGCCGGTCGGCTCGGCAAGTGGGGCATTGCGTTGGGGGCCCATGCCACCCGACGCCGTTGCCGAGCCCTCGGGCAGCCCCCTCCGGACTTCTCTTCCACAGGATTTGCCTCGGATGCCAGACCAACTGACTCCCGCCGGCGCCACCGCGCTCGCCTCCAGCAAAACCACGGGCCCCGCGCGCGGCAAGCTCGCCGCCTCGCCCGCCGCCATTCCGTGGCAAGAACGTCCCGCCGGCGTGAAAGACGTCGTCTGGCGTCACTCGGCCAACCCGGTGATCGGCCGCCGCCCCCTCCCCGACGTGCTTGGCATCTACAACAGCGCCGTCGTTCCCTTCGGCGATGGCTTCGCCGCCGTCTTCCGCCTGGAGGATCGCACCCGTTTTCCCCGCCTCCACATGGGCTGGAGCGACGATGGCCTCCAATGGCACATCGAGCCCAAGCCGATCGTGTTCGACAACCGCCCCGGCGACGGCGATGAGATCTCCGACTACGCCTACGACCCTCGCGTCGTGAAGCTCGAAGACAAGTATTACATCACCTGGTGCGGCGGCACGAACGGCCCGACGATCAGCGTCGCCACGACGACCGACTTCCAGCGGTTCACCCGCCTCGACAACGCCTTCCTCCCCCACAACCGCAACGGCGTGCTGTTTCCCCGGCGGATCGACGGCAAGTACTTCATGCTGAGCCGTCCCAGCGACAATGGCCACACCCCGTTCGGCGACATCTACATCAGCCAAAGCCCCGACATGATTCACTGGGGCCGTCACCGCAAGGTGATGGGCCGCGGCGGCGACGAACACGGCCTCTGGTGGCAGCGCACCAAAATTGGCGCCGGCCCCGTTCCGATCGAAACCGACGACGGCTGGCTAATGATCTATCACGGCGTCCTCGATACCTGCAACGGCTTCGTCTACCACATGGGCGCCGCGATCCTCGATCTCGACGAACCGTGGAAAGTCGCTTACCGCTGCAAGAACATCCTGTTGGCGCCAGAAGCCGACTACGAGGTCTTCGGCCACGTTCCGAACGTCGTTTTCCCGGTCGCCGCACTGTGCGACCAGGAGCAGGATCGTTTGGCCGTCTACTACGGAGCCGCCGATACGGTGACCTGTCTTTGCTACTCGCGGCTAAGCGAGCTGATCAGCTACATTAAGGACAACTCGCTGGTCTTCTAGCGGCGCGTTTGCAGCCCCGGGCTCGGCCCGGGGGTAGGTTTGGAGCACGTACAGCGTAGCGTTGGGGCGACGTGACCCCCGGCCGGAGGCCGGGCTGATATAACAGCCATTCGGCAACCTCATCGTACGAATTCCCCAGAAGGGCCGCGCCGGTGCGCCTTCAACTCCTCGACATTTCCATCCTGCTCGCCTACTTCGTCGCCACGATCCTGATCGGACTCTGGGTCTCGCGCCGCGGCAGCAAGGATCTCGACTCCTACTTCCTCGGCGGCAAGTCGCTCCCTTGGTACGTCCTCGGCGTTTCCGATGCCTCGGGAATGTTCGACATCAGCGGCACGATGGTGATGGTCTTCTGGCTTTTTGTCTACGGACTGAAGAGCATCTGGCTCCCCTTCGTGTGGCCGGTGTTCAACCAGGTCTTCCTGATGATGTTCCTCAGCGCCTGGCTGCGTCGTTCCAACGTCCTCACGGGCGCCGAGTGGATCCAGTTTCGCTTCGGCCGCGGCACGGGCGCCAATCTCGCCCATCTCAGCGTCGTGCTGTTTGCCGTGCTGAACGTCATCGGCATGCTCGCGTACGCCTTCAAGGGGATCGGCAAGTTCGCTGAGCGGATGCTCCCTTGGAACCTGCAGACGATGCTCGCCGACGCGGCCCCGGCGCTCTTCTCCGCCGATCCAGCGTCAACGCTCAACAACGAGAACCTCTACGCGCTCATCATCCTGCTCCTCACCTCGCTCTACGCGATCAAGGGGGGTATGGTCAGCGTCGTCATCACTGAGGTCATGCAGTTCTTCGTCCTGACGATCACTTCCGTCATCATCGGCATCACGGCGATGTATAAAGTCTCGCCGGAGATGATCCGCCAGGCCGTCCCCGAGGGCTGGTACAGCCCTTTCTTCGGCCGCACGCTCGGCCTCGACTGGAGCAGCCTGCTCGAACAGGCGAACGTCGTCATTCGCGAGGATGGCAATGAGCTCTTCGCCATTGCCTTCGGGTTGATGTTCTTCAAGGGCGTCCTCGCCAGCCTCGCCGGCCCGGCCCCAAACTACGACATGCAGCGCATCCTCGCCACCCGCACGCCGCGCGAAGCCTGCCTCATGAACGGCATGGTCAATCTCGTGCTCTACTTCCCTCGCTACATGATGATCACCGGCATCACCGTGCTGGCGATTGCGTTTTCGATGGAAGAGATGCGCACCCTCAAGGCCGACCAGTTCGAGGAGCTGCTGCCGATCGTCCTTTCCCGCCACATTCCCACCGGCGTCGTCGGCTTGCTGCTCGCCGGACTTATGGCGGCGTTCATGTCGAACTTTGCCGCTACCCTCAACGCGGCGCCAGCCTACATCGTCAACGACGTCTACAAACGCTTCATGAATCCCGACTGCACGCCGCGTCGCGCCGTCGCCCTGAGCCGGCTCGCCTCGATGGCGGTCCTCGCCATCGGCATCGCCTTCGGCATGCTCACCACCCGCATCACCGGCGTCATGATGTGGATCGTCGGCGCCCTCTACACCGGCTACGTCATGGCCAACGTCCTAAAGTGGTATTGGTGGCGCTTCAACGGCTACGGCTATTTCTGGGGAATGGTCAGCGGCATCGGCGCGGCGATGATCGCCTCGGAGGTCGCCGCCCAGCCTGCCGTCAAGGCGTGGTTCATCGAGCACATCGGCAACATGAATTCCCTCTACCTCATCCCGCCGATTCTGCTCGCCTCGGCGATCGGCTGCCTCGCCGGCACGCTCCTGACTCCCCCGGAAGACGAGGAGACGCTCCTTACCTTCTACGTGAAAACTCGCCCCTGGGGCGCCTGGGGACCCATCCGCGAACAGGCGATCGCGACCATCCCCGGCTTCCAGCCAAACCACGACTTCCGCGTGAACATGTTCAACGTTGCCATCGGCATCGTCTGGCAGCTCTGCCTGACGGCGCTGCCGATCTACGTCGTCCTCCAGCAGTGGGATTGGGCAATTCCGATGGCGCTGACGCTGGTCGTGTCCAGCGTCGTGTTAAAATTCACCTGGTACGACCGCTTGGAACCAGATCCGCCTCCTTCGCTGACTCCCAGTCTCCGCTAGGGAGCGGGGCCTGGGGGCACAGAACTACCAACCTTTGCCACAGCGAGCGGAACGTCCTCTCGCCGCGAGTATTTCGCCTCAAAGATTCAATGGCCGCGCCGCACCGCGGTCCGGGGCGATTCCACCATCCCCACCGACGTCGAGGGCCGCCCGGTCCCGGCTATCAACCACTCGTCTTCCGGCAATTTCGCGCTAGAATGCCTCCGACGCTTTTCACGATTGACTGTGCGCAAACTACCGCGGCGCCCCTCTGAAGTCATTGTCCTTACAGGAATTTCACAAGTTGCCTTCGCCAGTTTCACGATTCGTAGGTACACTGCGCTCGAGGTGCGACGTTGAACGATTCGGGCCCGATCCCCTCGAATTCCGAGGGAAGCTCCGCCAGCCGCGACGCCCCGCTTGAAGGGCGCTACCCGCGTCGACCCCTTTTCTTGTGACTGCGTATATCATTCAATTGCGCGGCGAGACGCGCCGAACTGTTCGGCGCAGCGAGCCGCATTGAGGGAACAGAACGATGCCGACGCGTTGCCAGATTTCCGTTTCGCCTGCTCACCCCGCCGCCGCGCCGGCGCCGCGACGGGCACGAGGTGCGTTCACCCTGGTCGAGCTGCTGGTCGTGATCGCCATCATCGGCGTGCTGGTCGCCCTGCTGCTCCCCGCGGTGCAAGCCGCCCGCGAAGCGGCTCGTCGTTCGCAGTGCGTCAACAACCTCAAGCAGATCGGACTTGCTGCGCAGAACTATCACTCCGCCAACAATAAGTTCCCGTGGGGAGTCGTCCTGCAAGAAGGTTCGATGTGGTCGCTCTATCTAGCCCCCTATATGGAGCAGCAGTCGATTCGCAATCTGGTGACGCTCAATAAGTTCAAGATTCGCAACGGCGAATTCAGTCAGGACAACGATAATTGTAATTGGGCCTATCCGACTCCTTACACCACGGAACAAATCCAGGCCTTGCCCAGCTTCGCGGATTACAAGAACCTGATTGCCTGCGAGACGCAGGTCCCCGTCTTTCAATGTCCCTCCGCAGGCTATCGCGGGGGACAATTCGACAAGTCGGCGGATTGGGTCGTCATGAAACGCCAGCCTTGTTCGTATATTGGCAACGCATCCGGCCTCGCGACCGACCAAAACGGCATTGGGGAACCAAATCCAGCCCAAAATGCACACAAGAAAATGCGAGCACTCGATGGCGTCCTCTTCACCTACAGTGAAATTGGCATGAAGCACATTATCGACGGTTCATCCAACACGATGCTCGTCGGCGAAACGTTTCATGACTACGAAGCCGTGGAGCAAAGTGCAGGCAAAGCCGAGTCGGGACTCGGCAACCGTCAAGATCATTGGTACTTCGGCAGCGACGACATCGATACCGGCGACGGTTCCGACCCGTCCGAAGGGGTAGGGTCGACTGGCGTTCCCATGAATCAGCAGAATCTTGGCCCGAATCAGTGTGCGGCGCCGGCCACTCCCGAGTGCCGCAAGCTACAGCTCTCTTTCGGCAGCGTCCACCCCGGCGGCATGAATGCCGTCAATTGCGATGGGTCAGTTGCCTATATCAACGAAGACGTCGACGCCGTTCCATGGAGCGCCTTGGGAACTCGTGATTCCCAAGTAACGATCAAGTAAATCAAGGGATCCACGCTCTTTTTTGCTCGTTCCCTGGGGACTGGATGTTGAAGATGGCTCGTCTGTTCGTGCTTGGACTTCGTGACTCCGCGTGCTGCGCGTTGTTCATCTCCGTCGTCGGGGCCGCCCTGTGCGGTTGCGGTGAGAAGGAGAACGCGGCCCCGCCGGCCGCGACCTATTTCCTGGATGCGCAGCAAGCCCTCGCCAAGGGCGACAATGCTGCCGCGCTCGCCGCGTTGCAAGCGTCGATCGATGCCGATCCGAATTCCTATGCCTACATGGAACGGATCAAGATCAACGGCAAACAAGGCAGCGACGCCGCCGTCGAAGAAGATATTCAGGCGCTCGTGAAGCTCGATCCTGAAAATCGGGACGTCGCTTGGATCCGACAAGAAATGAAAAAGCCTGCGGCGGAGCGGTTCGGTCCAGGATCGACGCCACCAAGTTCGAGGAAGTAGCCCGGACCGAGCTGGCACGTAAGAACGCCTCGCCGCGCGTCGCGATGGGACGGGCCGTCGCGCACCCGCTAGCGTCGCTGGGGCCACTTCCATGACCGACAACTGGCTCGTCTGGGCCCTCCTCTCAGCCGCCTTCGCGGCCGCCACCGCCATCCTCTCCAAGCTCGGCTTGCGCAACGTCGACCCCGACGCGGCCCAGCTCGCTCGCACCCTGGTGGTGGTCGCCGCCCTCGGCGTCGCGATCCTCGTCGCCGGCAAGACGCAAGCCTTCGCGGAGTTCACGCGGCAGTCGTGGCTCTTCCTCGTCCTTGCGGGGCTAGCCACGGCCGCCTCTTGGGCCTGCTACTTTCGCGCGCTGCAGGCTGGCGACGCCGCCCGCGTCGCCGCGGTCGACAAGCTGAGCGTCGTCATGGTCGCCCTCTTCGCCGTCGTCGCCCTCAGCGAACGCCTCAGCCCCCTCGGCTGGCTCGGCGTTGCCTTCGCCGGCACAGGGGCCGTGCTGCTCAGCATCGCCAAGTGATCCGCTGCCCAGCGGGCCACCCTCAGACCTGAACGCTTTTCTGCTGTCGCGACATGTCGCACGACGCCGCTACTTTGCATCTCTGCGCCTCTGCGAGAGATCTGTGTGAACGCCTGAGACCAGCAAAAAATCTCGCAACTTAGCTACAGATTTTGGCCACCCCCCTCGCTAGGATCGAACAGGTGCAGGCGGCCTTGTCGAATCACCGCTACGCCAGCGCTCAAGCGAGCCGGGGCGTCCCGCCCCCGACGACCTGATCCCATCGATCAGCCCGACAAATTGTCCAAAGTTGTGACCATGCGTTCGCGTTTTGTCCAAATTGTCATGACAATTGAAAGCACCAAATCCGCACGAGAAATAGCAACGAAACTTCATGCGACCGACCACGTATTGCCATCGACGCTCAACTTGTCCTCCGTGACAAAACGATCGGCAGCGACGTAGACGCCAACGGCGAACATTCATCATGCGACTTCCAATCATCACACTGGCGCTCCTCATGCTGGCCTGTTGGCCGGCTGCGACCGCGCGCGGCGAACTTCAAGGTTTCATCACCGCGCGGGGCGACCAGCTGTACGACGGCGGCAAACCGTTCCGCTTTATCTCCTTCAACATCCCCAATCTCCAGCTCATTGAAGACAACTTTGCCGCCGGAGCCAAAACGGCCTGGGCCTGGCCCGACGAGTTCGAACTCAACGATGCGCTCTCGTCCGTCCGGCAAATGGGCGGCACGGTCGCGCGGACGTACGTCCTCAGCGTTCGCCGCGAGGGGTCCGACATGGGCGACCACGTCTACGTCCGCGGGCCCGGCGAGTTCAACGAAGAAGCGTTCCGCTCGCTCGACCTCGCGCTCGCAGCGGCGAACCGGCACGGCGTGCGGCTCATCATCCCGCTGGTCGACAACTGGAAATGGCAGGGCGGCATCGGCGAATATGCGGCGTTCCGCGGCAAGCCGCCCGAGGCGTTTTGGACCGACGAGCAGGTGATCGCCGACTTCGAGGCGACGGTGCGGCACGTCTTGACCCGCGTCAACTCTCGCACCGGCGTCGCGTACCGCGACGATCCGGCGATCCTCGGCTGGGAGACCGGGAACGAACTCGACGCCCCGCCGGCGTGGACCGCTCGTATCGCGAAACTCATCAAGTCGCTCGATCCGAACCACTTGGTCATCGACGGCTACTCGCTCCACGGCGTCCGCGAGGAGTCGCTCGCCGACCCCAACATCGACGTCGTGACGACGCATCACTACCCCAACGTCGGCAAGGGCGAATACATCCAGCCAATTCGCGAGGCCCGCGCCAAAAGTCGCGGTCGCAAACCTTACTTCGTCGGCGAGTTCGGGTTCATCCCGCCGGAGGAGGTCGGCGCGGTGTTCGACGAAGTGATCAGTAACGGTACAAGCGGAGCGCTTCTTTGGAGCTTGCGGTTCCATCATCGCGACGGCGGCTTTTATTGGCATTCGGAGCCTTCCGGCCTGGCGCTCTACAAAGCATATCACTGGCCCGGCTTCGACAATGGCGCGGCCTACGGCGAGCGCGAGGTCTTGCAACTGACGCGGCGGAAGGCATACCAGATCCGCGGCGAGGAACTGCCGCCGATGGAAGTTCCGGCCCCGCCGCGGCTGGTGCCCATCACCGACCCGGCGGCAATCAGCTGGCAAGGCTCAGCGGGCGCGTCGAGCTATACCGTCCAACGCTCGGGCGATCCGACCGGACCTTGGTCGACATTGGCGGACGGCATCGACGATGCGGCGATTCAATACCGACCGCTGTTCAGCGACGCCTCGGCGGAACCTGGACGGCGTTACTTTTACCGCGTGACCGCGAACAACGCGGCGGGCGCGTCGGCCCCGTCCGAAGTGGTCGGGCCAGTGACGGCGGAGTGCGTGACGCTGGTCGATGCATGCCGCGATCTCTCCCAGGTCCATCATGCCGCCGGCGACGTAAAACCGACGACCGGCGACGATCGCCGCCGCCGTGAAGATCAGCAGCGGATCCGCATCCCGGCCGGCGGATCGGTGACCTACCGCGTAGAGTCCCCCCTCGATTCGTTCGACGCCGAGCTGTTTCTCGTCGATGACGCGGCCGACGGAGCGGCGGCCGTCGACGTTGCCGTCTCCAGCGACGGCGTCGCGTTCTCGCCGCTACGGGCGAGTGCGAGACTTGTTGATGGCCATCAAGTTGACGCCGACTACGGCTACCTGCCTCGCCTCCGGCTCGCCGCGAGCGAGATTCCCGATGATACGCATTACCTCCGGCTTACCCCCCGTCAGGTGGTCGAGCTGTCGCATCTCATGCTGCGCGGGGGGAGAGTCTCGGCCTCTGTCCGGGACGTTTCAGACGCGGGCGTAAAAAAACGCGGTGAGAGGTGAAAAATGGTGGACATCGCTGGCGATCCTGACTATCATGCCGTTGTTCAACTATTTGAGCGGAGTTTCGCGGAGAAACTTGCTCAAGTATTTGAGCGACCCAGGCAAACTCATCCGCGGGACCCGTTCGGAGATCCCTGACAGGTTCGGGCCGGCTGGCGACGTGCATCGGTTAGCACATCGGCGGACTCGGCGCGCCATAACGATCAGGCGGTCATTGCAAGTCGTTTTCACGGCTGGGCTTGCTCCTCGACTAACTTGTTCTCCCTTGTCGTCGCTTGGCCTCGACAAGGCTTTCAGATCGGCAACATCTGTTCTTTTCAACTCTGAGGTGGGAGGAGTCTCATGAAGATTTGTGGGAGGGCAACTCAGCTCGCGATCGCCATCGCAGCTCTCGCGTGGGGAAGCATCGCGCACGCGCAACTTCCCGGCGTGTTGTATACCTGGAACGGCACCGGGGATATTCAGCAGTGGAAGCAAAACTTCGGATCGAACCTCGGTCTGCTCGACAATCTCACGGCGGGGCAGTTGACGATCATCGAAACCGGACCGGTATCGGCCGAAATGTCGATCAGCGATGACGCGAATCGTCGTTTGGAGAGCAGCACCGCGGGCGGCGGTCTCGATCTGACCGGGCTCGATTTTCTCGAATTCGATCTGGGACACAGCGGACCGAATCCGGTCAACGTCCAGTTCTATGTGCAGGCTTCCACGGGATTCAATTTCGTAGCGTTGGGACCCGACGTGCCGGTGCTGCCGGGGATGAACACCTATTCGCTATCGCTGGCTGGGCTGAACTACGCCCAGCAGGCGTACATCCGCACCGTTGGCTTTACGGTACGGGCTCATGCGACGGACCCGCCGCTCGTGTGGGCGTTGCAGGAAGTCCGCAGCGCCGGCACGCCGCTGACGATCCGCGACTTGGCGACTCATGACCTTGGTTCGTCCGACGGCGGCAAGCAGGGCGCGTTCGTTAATTTCGACAACGCGGCGGTGCTGGGGAACGACGGCGGCCAGAATCAGACAGGGTTGTCGCAGAACGTTTCCGGCAGCGGCTCGTTGCAATGGACCGACAAGGGGGGCGGCAACGGCGCCGCCATCGCCTGGGGCAACGGCACCACGTATAGCGGCAACACGTTTAACGAACGATTGACGAGCCTCAACGGCTATCAGACCGTGACCTACCGCATGTCGGCGGCCGACGTCGCGGGCGGCAGCCAGAGCGGCGCCATCGACGTGCAGGCCTACTTTCAGACTGGCAGCGGCTTCAGCTATCAGTCGCCAGGGACGTTGTCCTTGCCGGTTGACGGCGCGTTCCATGACCTGACGTTCGACATCTCGTCGATTACGGACCTGCAGAACGTGCAGTTTTCAGGCGTTAATCTTGGTTCGCACGCGAACGACGTGGTGATTAACGTCGACCTGATCCGTTACGCAGCGATTCCGGAACCGACGGCTCTGGCGCTCGCTGGGCTGGCGGTTGTGGCGGGCTTGGCCGTTCGCAGGCGTTCTCGATAGTGATTTTTAAGGCGGCACAGCGTCGCGCCGGCCGGGGCATCGCTCCGGCCGGCGGCGGCGAACTTTTAGCGACTGGTGAATAGAACAGAGAACCAAATCAATCGCGGTAGGCGCGTATTGCTTCAGGAGAATTATGCATGGGCAACAATCTTCGTAGTCGAATCGTCGCATTCTTGGGAACCACGCTGGTTGTATGCGGACTACTGACAAGCGGATCTGTCCATGGGCAGGGATTGCTCTATTCGTTCGAGACGCCCGACGATCTCGACACACCGGACTTGAACGAAGGCCTGGAGGGGTGGGACCTGAGCGGCTTCGGCACTGCCATTGGCGTCAACACCTCGACTAACGGCGCCAGTCAAGGGACTCACAGCATGCGAGTCGAGAAGGCGCCAGGGTTCAGTTGGGACGTCAACACCTCCGTTTCCTCTGGCGATATCTACGACAAGTTCAATACGGTTGCGGCCAATCTGGCCGGTTACACGCTCGATTTTGACGTCACGCTGACGCCAGATAGCTTTTCGGCCGTCAGTGCGCCGGGCAGCTTTTTCCTGATGAACGTCGCGGCCAACAGCGACTCGCCAAACTTTCCGTCGGTGTTCAACGTCACCCCCAATCTTCTCAACCAAATCGGCAAGTTCCCGGTGAGTATTCCGATGACGAGCTTGCCGGTGGCCGAAAACTCCAGCTACTACCAACTGAACATCGGCTCGAACAGCACCCACACGGCCGGACCAAACGGGGAAGGCATCAGGTATTACGTCGACAACATTCGCTTCACTGCCTTGCCAACGTTCGTCGAAACGAAGCTCTTCTCGTGGGAGACCCCGGACAACCCCGAGACCGCGGTGAACGAGCAGTACGAAGGTTGGACCGAAGGCTTTAATCCTGGACACGTCCACTCGATCAGCACGCTTGGGGCGACGGACGGGACCTCGACGCTGCAGATCGATCGAACGGGCGTCTCTTCCGGCTTCAGTTGGGGGAGTCAGTTCACGATCAGCGGCGGCGCGGCGAACCCAGCTGGGCAGGCGATCATCGATCAATTGGTCGCTGGGATCAACGGCGCAACCTCCATCGCGTTCGACGTCCGTTTTGACGATTCGTTCCCCAATTCGCCGACGTTCACGAAGTTCGGTCTACATGTAACGGATCACCGCGCCGATGACAGCTTCAGCTTTTTCGGCGGCGAAGGACCGAGCTTCAATGGCGTTCAGACGATCGGCGACACGGCGACCGTCACGATTCCGCTGACAAGCCTCGTCGACGGCACGCGCGGATCGCTGGCGAGCGCTGGCTTGACGGTCGGGACCGACTTCCTGCGCATCGGCATCTCGACGAACACGAGCGGCGGCGGCATCTACCAGATCGACAATTTCCGCCTGCTGTCGGTCGCGCCGACATTGGCGGCTGACTTCAACGACGACACGAAGGTCGACGCTGCCGATCTCGCCATTTGGAAATCGGGCTTTGGATCGAACGCCACCGGGGACGCCGACGGCGACGGGGACTCGGACGGGGCCGATTACCTGGTCTGGCAGCGTGAATTCGGCAGCGGCGTGACGGCGAATGCCGCGGTTGGCGCCGTGCCGGAGCCGAGTTCGTTGGCGCTGGCGGCCGGATTGATGATGGCGGCGGCGGCGTTTCGCCGGCGCTAAGCATCGCAGTCGCGATGCAGGCGAGTCTGCGGCTGAGCGATCACAACGCGGGAATTGGTCGATTGGGACTGATTTGGAATAGTAGAATGGGTAACCGTGCCATGGAGGACTTGATGCCTCTCCGCAGGAAGGGTCGAGCGACGGACGGCGGCTTCACGTTGGTGGAACTGCTGGTGGTGATCGCGATTATCGGCGTGCTGGTGGCGCTATTACTGCCGGCGGTCCAGGCGGCGCGCGAGGCGGCGCGGCGGACGAAGTGCGCGAACAATCTGCGCAACCTGGCGTTGGGCGCGATCAATTATCACGATACGAAGCAGCACTTTCCGCTGCCCACGACCAATCGAAAAGGGACGAACGACGATCCCATTCGCGATCAGCGTCTCTTTTCGAATTGGGCGATCGCCGTCTTGCCGTACATCGAGCAACAGACGTTGTTTAACCGATTTCAGATTAGCGATACCATCCGGCTTTGGAATCCGGGCAACGACGTGAATCTCGAACCGCGCGGGCAAGAGATCGAGGTGATGCTCTGCCCAAGCGATACGGGCCCCGGTCAGAAATTCGCCGACAGCGGGGGGAATTGGGCGCGCGGGAACTACGGGTTGAACGGATTTCAGTTCTGGCCGAATTCATTCTTGGCACGCGAAGCCGCCGGCGACGCCGCCGCGGGGACGACTGACTTCTCAAAGTACCTCGACTTCGCCATTGGCATGGGTGGCATCAATGGTCCGGTGATGAACATCAAGCGGATAACGGATGGCACCACCAATACGATCATGCTCGCTGAAATGCGCGTCGGTCTGAGTCCGCGCGATCGCCGCGGCGTTTGGGCGATGGGCATGTGCGGTTCTAATTTTCATTGTCGTCATGCGTACAATGGGGTGACCGGGCCGAACTCTTGCAAAGATGGCGGGGACGACACCTACGGCGCGCCGAACGTCATTGCCGACGTTGGCGAGGCGACGATGCGGCAGGAGTGCATGCACACGAACGAGGACAACAGCGGCCAGTCGACGGTCCGCAGTCGGCATGCGGGAGGCGCTTTTATCGCGATGGCCGACGGCAGCGTCAAATTCGTTAGCGATTTCATCGACGGCGGCAGCGTGGGCACGGGCGGCTATCTCGGTTCGACGCCGCCAGGAGTTGATATTCTCGAACAGAATTTCGGCGCCTGGCAGCGGTTGAACGTCTCTGCCGACGGGTTCGTGGTCGGTCAACCTGATACTTGAGCAGCGTTCGCATGGAGCAGGCGTCGATGGGGGGAATGAGATGCGCGTGGGCCGCTCGGTGGCTGGTCGTCGCCGTCTGCCTCGGTTGCGGCAACGGTAGCCCGTTTGACTATGTCCCCGTCTCGGGCACGCTCACTTATGAGGACGGCACGCCGATTTCGGCCGGCGGCATCGAACTACAGTTCTTCGCGCAAGACGCCAAGCCGGTCAATGGCGCCCACGCGCGGCCCGCGGGAACAAAGGTCGACGCCAGCGGCAACTTCGTCAACGTCACGAGCTACAAATACGGCGATGGGCTGGTGCTGGGAAAACACAAAGTCTCGATCGACTACGCGACCGACGCCAAGGGCAAGCTGCTCGTCCCGAAGGAATACACGCACGGCGGAACGACGCCGCTGATTGTTGAAATAACGGAAGATTCGGCGGAGGCGCCGCTGGAGATCAAAGTGCCGCGTCCTTAGCAGGTATTGCGGTTCAAGGAGCAGTCGATCGTTGGTAAGCGCCATTTCCAAGTTACGAACGCTCGGTTGCTTCCTGCTGGCCTTGGCCGCCAGCGGGCAGGCGTCGCTCTTCGCGCAGAATCTGCGCTATGAGGCTGAAACTGCCCAGCGCACCGGCGTCAACGTTGCGAGTTCCGTCGGCGGGTATTCGGGAACCGGATACGTCACGGGCTTCGACAGCGGCGCTGGAACCGACAAGGTGCAGTGGCAAGTTGACGTACCGAACGGCCTCTACGAGATGTGGGTCGGCTATCGCTCGCAGTTCGGCCCCAAGGGATACAACTTCCACGTCGACGGCGAAGGCGGGAGCGGCATGTTCGACCAGTCGAACGCGTTCACGACGGATCGCGCTGGCCTCTTCAATTTGCAGAACGTCACGAACACGTTTTCCATCGAGCAGAGTTGGGGCTACTACGACGTCGACTACGTCGAGTTTCGGCCGTTTACGCCGCCGACGCTTGCGCCCGTCTCGTCGCAACTGGTCGACGACGAGGCGAACGCCCGGACCCGCTTCCTCATGAACTATCTCACCGACATGTACGGCGAGAAGACCCTGTCGGGGCAGCAGCACAATGTCAGCCAGAACCAGTCGTTTCCGGGCGCGACCTACCTCGCCAAGTCGGGGGGCCTGACGCCGGCGATTCGCGGGTCGGACTTCATGGAATACTCGCCGTCGCGTCGGCAGTTCGGGTCCAACCCGCGCAATGAGACGGAACAGACGATCGCCTGGGCTCAGCAAACGGGCGGCGTCGTGTCGATGATGTGGCACTGGAATGCGCCGGCTAACCTCATCAATACCTCGGGTAAAGAGTGGTGGAGGGGCTTCTACACCGACGCCACGACGTTCAATCTCCCGGGAGCGCTGGCGAACCCTGCCGGCAGCGACTACCAATTGCTACTGCGCGACATCGATGCGATTGCCGTGGAACTGCAGAAGTTCGAAACGGCTGGCGTCCCGGTCATTTGGCGGCCGCTGCACGAGGCGCAAGGGGGCTGGTTCTGGTGGGGGGCTCATGGGCCCGACACGTTCAAGCAGCTGTGGAACCTCACCTACGACCGGCTGACCAACCATCACGATCTCCACAATCTTATTTGGGAATTCACCTCCTCCGCGGCGGAAGGTAACTTTCGCGATTGGTACCCGGGCGACGACGTCGTCGACATGATCGGTCTCGACATTTACACCGACGCCAGCGCTAGCATGAGTGGACAGTGGTACGACATGGTCGAGGAGTACGACGGCCGCAAGATGATCGCTCTCTCGGAAACAGGGACGCTTCCCAATCCGACCGTGATGGAACAGTGGGGCATCAACTGGAGTTACTTTTCGCCCTGGAGCGGCTCCTTCGTCGACGCGTTCACCGCCCAGCAATTGCAGGCCACTCTCGGGCACGAAAACATCATCACGCTCAACGAGCTGCCGATGATGCCCTGGAATGCCGCGGCGCCGGTGTCAGCCGACTTCAACGGCGACGGGCTCGTCGACGGCAACGACTTGCTGGTGTGGCAGCAGCAACTCGGTCAGAGCGGCGACCTCGCAGCCGACGGCAACGGCGACGGAGCCGTCGATGCGGATGATCTGGCCGTGTGGCGCAGCCAATTCGGGCAGAATGCGGGCGCCGCCGGGCAGGCGAGTGTGCCGGAACCTGCCGCGATCGTCATGCTGGGCGTTGCGGTCGCGACCTCGCTCGCGGCCAGGCGCTGGCGGCATACCGCCCGACGCTGCTAGCGTCCTCGCGCTGCAGTATCGATCTTGACCGATCCGTCAATCCGGGCCACATTCCGCTCATCTTGCGCTGGCCGGAGGCCTGCGCCTCCCCGCTTACTTGCTTTCTGCGCAATGGAGTGACGTGATGAAGCGAGACCTCGACCTGGCCCGCCAGCTGCTGTTGGAAATTGAAAATCGCGGCGCCGATTGTTCGGTGAGCGTTCTGCGCACCGGCCCGAACCACGAGGCCGAAGAGCGCGTGCGTTATCACCTGCGGCTGCTGATCGACGCCGGACTGCTGAAGGAAGTCGACCGCACTGCCGGCGGCGTGCCCTGCCTGCGCCTGACCGATGCGGGTCACGAGACGATCGAGTTGACCCGCAGCGAATCGCGGTGGCGCGAGGCCAAGTTCGCCTGTCAGGAACGAACCGGCGGCCTGTCGCTCGCCGTCATCCGCAGCCTGCTCGCCCATTGGGCGTTCGAGGCGCCGCGTGCTCGTCCTCGTCGCCGCTACTCCCTGGAGGCGCCGGTATTGGTCGAAGGTCGCTACCGCGGACGCCGGGCGCCCTATCGGTTCGACTCGCTCATTGACGAGGAAGTCGACGCCATCGCCGACGACGATGTTCGCTATGTGCGCGTGCGGCCCAGCCGCCTCGATGGCTGGCGGTACGATGGGATCGACGCGGACGCCATCCGCCCCGCGGACTTTGCCGTGGAACCGACGCTGCCGGAGTATTTGCTCTAACCAGCTCGCCAGCAAGCTTGCCACTGACAGAGCCGTCGCTCCGAGGGGAGCGGCGGCTTTTTTGATCGTCGAACGCCGTCAAGAATTAGCGGAATTTCCAGTGCGTTCGCGTGTTTTTCCTGCATCCGCGCCACTTGCTTGCGCGAAGTATTGGCATGCGGAAACGGATTGCCATCATTGGAGCCGGAGTGAGCGGACTCGTCGCCGCCCGTCTGCTCTCGGAGCGGCACGACGTCACGCTCTTTGAGGCGGCCGGTCACCTGGGGGGCCATGCGCGGACCGTGGAGTTTGAGGCCTACGGCCATAGGTTTGCGGCCGACGTCGGTTTCATGGTCTTCAACCATCAGACGTATCCCAACTTTGCGCGGATGCTGGCCCGCCTCGGGGTCGCTTCGCAGCCGAGCGACATGAGCTTCAGCGTGCGGATCGACGAGTGCGATCTGGAGTACCAGGGAAGCTCGCTCAACGGCTTGTTCGCGCAGCGCCGCAACCTGGCTCGGCCGACGTTCCTGCGGATGCTCCGCGACGTGGTGCGATTCAATCGAGACGCCTCGCGAGCGCTGACGGGCGCCCTGGCGGAGTCTCCTGAGCTCACGCTGGGCGAGTTTGCGGCCGACGCGGGCTACTGCCGCGAGATGCTCGACCACTACTTGTTGCCGATGACCGCCGCCATCTGGTCGGCCCCGCCGCGCGCCGTCGAGCAGTTTCCAGCCGCGTTCCTGTTCCGGTTCTTCCAGAACCATGGACTGATCCAGCTCCGTGACCGGCCTCAGTGGCGGACGATCGCCGGCGGGTCGCGCCGCTATGTCGAGGCGCTGGCCGAACCGCTGCGCGAGGCCGCCGCCATTCGCGAGAACTCCCAGATTGTTGCGGTGGAGCGAATGAATGCGGGGGGCGTGAGGCTCCGCGACGCGGACGGCGACGCGGGGCGTTTTGACGCCGCCGTCCTGGCCACCCATGGTCCGCAGTCGCTGCAGCTACTAACCAACCCCCAACCGATCGAGCGCGAAGTCCTTGGTTGCTTCGTTACGCAGCAGAACCTAGCCGTTCTGCACACTGACGTTTCCCATCTTCCGCGCCGCCGGCGGGCCTGGGCCAGCTGGAACTACCGCGTCGACGGCGACGCAACACGCCCAGCTACCGTCACTTACGACCTAAACCGTTTGCAACGACTCGGCGCCCCGGCCCCGCTTTGCCTGACGCTGAATCCGGCGACGCCAATTGCGGCGAAAACGGAATTAGCTCGCTTCGAGTTTGCGCACCCGCTCTACTCAAACGCGGCCATCGCGGCGCAAAGGCGGTGGCCGGAACTTCACCAGCAGGACGCGATTGCATTTTGCGGGGCTTACTGGGGCAACGGTTTTCACGAAGATGGCGTGACCAGCGCCCTGGCGGTTTGCCGGCGCTTCGGAGTAGGACTGGACGACCTGATTCCATGCAGAGCTGCCTCTACCAGGGAAACGTCTTCCACGTTCGTCGCCACCCCGTAATTCACCGTTTTCGCTACCCGGCGGCAATGGCGTATCTCGACCTGGACGAAGCATCGGACTTGTGTGAGCGGAGCTGGCTCGTCTCGACGTCGCGCTGGGCGCCGCTGGCCTTCCGAGCCCAGGACCACGCAATCGGAGAGGACGTCGCCTTGCCCAATGTCGGCGAGGTTGACGGGCCTGGGCAACTGGCCAACGATATCCGCCGCCATGTGGCGCGTGTGACGGGCCGCGACTGCCGTGGGCCCGTCCGCCTCCTCACGCAGTTTCGCCACTTCGGGTGCTACTTCAGTCCACTAAATCTTTTCTACTGCTTCGGGTCACCGGGCGACGAAACGCCCCAAGCGATCGTGGCCGAAGTCAGCAATACCCCGTGGAACGAGCGACGGCTCTATGTGCTGCACGCCGGCAACCAACGGACAGGGCAGGGGAGCGCGCTCCGTTATCGCCACGAGAAGGACTTCCACGTTTCGCCGTTCATGGGGCTTGATGCCGCTTACGATTGGCGGCTAACTGTTCCGGACGAACACTTGCGCGTGCGTATTCGTTCTACGACCGGCGCCGGCCCGCCGTTCGAGGCGGCGATGTCGCTCGAGCGTCGGCCCTGGAGCGATCGAGCGTTAGCCTCACTACTTGTCCGCTTTCCTGTTTCCGGCCTGCAAATCCTTGCCGCCATTTATTGGCAGGCGTTTCGACTCTGGCGCAAGCGATGTCCGTTTTACCCTCATCCGAACTCGATTTGCGCGGCCGCGTAGGTCGTCGGCCGCGCGGCTCCGCTGCTCCGAGCGCAGGGGCGTCCCCGTTGCCGGCGCTTGGGAGGGCGGACCGTTGGCTCCGTCGGCGGTTGATCGACCGGTTGACGGCGCTCGACCTCGACGGCGTCGATCTCGTCGACGGAGACGGCGTTCATGCTTTCGGGGGCGAGCAGAGCCTCGATCCTGCCCGCGACGCTGACCGTAGTCAGGCGGCGATTGCCGTGCAGGATCCGAAGTTCTATCGCTCGGTCGCCTTGGGCGGCAGTCTCGGCTTTGGCCGAGCGTACGTCGACGGCGAATGGACGACCGCTGACTTGCCGACGCTTCTGCAGCGACTGGCCCGCGCTACGGTCGGGCGCTCGACAGCCGATGGTCCCGCGAGTTGGCCAGCGCGGATCGTCGGATCGGTCCGCAAGCTTGGGCGCCGCAATACCCGCAGCGGCAGCCGGCGAAACATTCATGCCCATTACGACCTGAGCAACGAATTTTTCGCCCTCTTCCTCGACGAATCGATGACTTATTCGTGCGGAATTTTTGAGAGCCCGGAGACCACGCTGGCCGAGGCGCAATACGCGAAGTACGACCGGATCGCCCAGGGCTTACAGCTGACCGCGGGAGACCACGTTATTGAAATTGGCTGCGGTTGGGGAGGTTTCGCCGAGCATGCGGCAAGCCGGTACGGCTGCCGAGTCACGGGCATCACCATCTCGGAGGAGCAGTTCCAATTTGCGCGGCGGCGCATCGCCGCGGCGGGGCTCGCGGACCGGGTGGAAATCCAACTGTGCGACTACCGAGATGTTCAAGGGCAGTTTGATAAGCTCGCTTCCATCGAAATGATCGAAGCGGTCGGGCACGAGTTCCTGCCGACCTTCTTCGCGAAGTGTTCGTCGCTGCTCAAACGGGACGGATTGATGATGCTGCAAACCATCACCATCCCCGACCAGCGCTACCAGCAATATCGACGCGGCGTCGACTTCATCCAGGAGTACATTTTTCCGGGCGGGCATGTTCCCTCGCTCGGCGCCATTTGCCAGGCGGTCGCCGAGTCGACGGATCTGCAACTCTTGGAACTGGCCGATTTCGCGGGCGACTACGCGCGTACGCTTCTCAGTTGGCGCGAGTCGTGTCACACGAACGCGCGGCCAATCGCGGCCCTCGGCTTCGACCAACGCTTTCAACGCACGTGGGACTACTACCTCAGCTATTGCGCGGCGGGATTCATGGAGCGCCACATAGGCTTGGCCCAGATCTTGTTCGCCAAGCCAAAGGCGCGATAGTTGATGACCGTCGACGTGATCCTGCCGCTCTGCATTGGCCTGGTCTTCTCAGCCGCGGCGATGACGGCGCTGTGGCGGGTGCAGCGGCGGACCGGCAATGCGGGGATCGTCGACGTGGCGTGGGCGGGACTGGTGGGCGGACTTGGCGTCTTCTTTGCCGCTTGGCCTGCCGGCATTGCGTGGCTGCGTGGGCTGGCGGCCGTGATGATTGCGGTCTGGTCGCTCCGACTGACGGCGTATCTTTACCGGCGCGTCGTTGGACATCCGGAAGAGGGACGTTACGCCGACTTGCGTCGTCGGTGGGGGCCTGACGCTTCGCGGAAGTTCTTTCAGTTCTTCCTCTTCCAAGCCGTCGCCGCGTGCGTGTTCGCCACGCCGATCTTGGCGATCGCTCGCAGCTCCGCCCCGCCCCCTTGGTGGTGCGTTGCGCTGGCGGTCGTTGTCTGGGGCGTTGGCATCGTCGGCGTCTCCCTCGCCGATTGGCAGCTTGCCCGATTCAAGCTGCGTCCCGAAGCGAAAGGGCGTACTTGCCGCGACGGCCTTTGGCGTTATTCGCGCCACCCGAATTACTTTTTCGAGTGGGTCCACTGGAACAGCTACGTCCCGTTGGCCGTCGCCTCAGCCTACTGGTGGGCTCCCGTGTTCGTCGCGTGCGGACTACTCTATCTGCTCCTTTTCGTCACCGGCATTCCGCCGGCCGAGGCCCAATCGCTGGCAAGTCGCGGCGACGATTACCGCGATTACCAGCGGACAACCAATTCCTTTTTTCCCTGGCTGCCGCGCGCCGAAAGCTAGCGTCGCTCGGGCAAGTTGTCGAGGTCGATGGCGGGCGACCCGCCAGCCTTCGGCCGCCGCATGAACGACGGATTCGCTTAAAGATGGCGCCGAGCTCCGAATCCCATGATGATACAACTTGCCGAGCGACGGTTGCTTCCCGACGTGGTGATCCGCGGCGGCATTCGACGCCTGCTGGCGCAGCGCTTGGAGCGCGAACGCACGGCGATGCCTCAGGGCGCCTCGCAGCGCAGCGCGGCGCTGCGGCGGCTATTCGCCGAAGGCGCCATTGCCGAAGAAACGGACGCCGCGCGCCGCCAGCATTACGAGGCCCCGACTGAGCTCTTTCTGGCGATGCTCGGACCACGTCTGAAGTACAGCGGATGCCTGTGGGAAGCCGGCGTCGACGATCTTGCGACCGCCGAGGAAGCGATGCTCGCGCTGACCTGCGAACGGGCGCGAATTGCCGATGGTCAACGGATTCTTGACCTCGGGTGCGGCTGGGGGTCGCTCAGCCTGTGGATGGCTGAGCGCTATCCCAATGCCGAGATCGTCGCCGCGTCGAATTCGCGCACGCAGCACCAGTTCATCATGAAGCGGGCCCTGGAGCGCGGGTTGCTCAACGTGCGGCATGTCGTCCTGAACGTCGCCGACTTCGCCAGGCAGGAAGGGACCGCCTCCGCCGCGAGCGAGCTTGGGAACGACGAGCGATTCGATCGAATTGTCTCCGTCGAAATGTTCGAGCACATGCGGAACATCGACCGACTACTGCGCCACCTTGCCGGCTGGATTCAGTCCGATGGCCGTCTGTTCGTCCATATTTTCTCCCATCGCGAGCTATTCTATCGCTTCGTCGACGAGGGACGGGATGATTGGATGGCGCGGCACTTCTTCACGGGCGGAGCGATGCCGCCGCTCGATCTGTTTGAGCACGTGCCCGGACCTTTTCAGTTGCGTCAGCGTTGGGAGACGGGCGGCGAGCACTACGCGCGAACTTGTCGGGCGTGGCTCGACAACCTCGACGCCGCTGGCGCCGCCGTGCAGCGTCGTTTTCGGCAGGATCTCGCTCCCGCCGACGCGCGAAGGCAATTCCAGCGTTGGCGGATGTTCGTGATGGCGTGCGAAGAACTCTTTGCGTACGACGGCGGCCGGCAATGGGTGGTGAGCCATCACCTGCTGGCTCCGGCGTAGCACTCGGTAAAGACCGGCCCCGTTGCTATTTCAGCCGACCAGCCGCTAAAACAGCGGAGAACGGGCCTTTGCCGAACTCACCCCGCTGACGGTTGGCGCCATGATTTCAACCACGCTTCTGTATCGCGCGACGCTGCTGGCCGGCGTCTGTTTCCCCATGGCGCTACCGATGAGAGGTCGGCTCCACGCCGCGGAGACGGAAGTCGGGCAGCGCGACTTCTCCGCCGAGGCTGAAGCGGCGCACCATGGCGATCGTTTTGAGACCCTGCGCGACCCGGAACTGCGGCGACACTACCTCGATCAAATAGAGAGCGGACAGCGACCCGAGTTGGAAAAAATGTGGTCGGGCCAGGCTGAACCAGGCCCGAGTAGCCCGCAGCCGCCACAACAGTTGCCGCCCGAAATTCGCCAGCTGCAACAGGCCCTGGGCGGCCCGCAGGTCGATCGGTACTCCTCGCTGCGAACTGAATCGGCAGCGGGAGATCCGCACCGTCCGCCCCTGAGTCACCCCGCCATCCCCGCAGCGGGCGCGATCCGGGCACTGCGCGACGGCGCCGCGAAACTCGACGAGATTGCCAATCGGCTGGAGCAGCTTGAGCTTTACCCCCAGGCCGATGCCCTCCGCCAGCAAGCGCAGCGGTTACGTCTTGATGCCCGCGGACCTGGCGCGTTGGCAATTCCAGCGGAAGCGGCGCCTCGCCCGACTCCTGCGCAGTGGTTCGATTCGGGCGCGCCAACGTTGCCTGACGGGGGAAGTCCGACGCCGCACCTGCGGCCTTCACGCCACGCGCCCGAGTTACGCCCCATGCCGTCCGCACCGATCGCGCCCCCCGCACTCGAACCGGTACCCCAACCGGAAAACCCGAGCGACCCGCCCAAGCCGCAGCCGTTGCTTGACTCGCCCGAGGCGACGCCGCAGCCCGACGTCGAGGTGGAGGGGTAAACGGACGAGCTCACATGCGGGCGTCATGCAGCCCCGCCGCGAAATGGCCGGAACCGTGTTGGTAATCGGCTGACGCCGCCATTGGATGGCAGTGGGAGTTGCGCTCGACCGTTGATTGACATTCCAATCTGCCCCCACTAGCCTAAAACATTACGGGCGGCCCGTTTGCGCAATTTGCGAAACGCCGACGCGCGCCGCCGCCCTCTCTTCGGGGCGCCTCGCCATCGCGCGCCGTCCGATCCTACCGCTTCGCTTTCCGGAACTCGCAGCAGAGAAGACGCCGCCATGGCTGATCGATTCGGGGACTTTCTCATCAAAAAGGGGATCATCGGTCCCGAACAGCTCCAAGAGGCGGAGACTGTCGCCAAATCGCGCCGACTGAAGCTTCAAGACGCCATCGTCCAGCTCGGCTACGCCAACGGCGAGCAAATCGCCAAGTCGCTGGCGAAGCTCCACGGCTACGAATACTACGACCTGAACAACGTCCCGATTCCCCCCGCGGTTGTCGAACTCGTGCCCGAATCGGTCGCCCGCGAAAACGCGGTCATTCCCTTCTCGGAAGAAAACGGCGCCCTCAAAGTACTGGTGAGCGATCCGCAAGACTTCGAAACCTTCGACAAGCTGCAGTTCATCCTCAACCGCAAGATTGAGATCGGCGTCTCGACCAAGGAAAGCATTCTCGAAGCCATCAACCGCAACTACGGCCAGGTCGACGGCGAATCGGCCGACTCGATGTTGCAGGAATTCACTGACACGGCGATCGACTTCACCGAAACCGAAGACGACGCCGCGAGCGATTCCGACGACGTCGTCGATGAAACCAGCGCCCCGATCGTCCGGCTCGTCCAGCTGATGATCGGCGAGGCGGTCCAGCTGCGGGCCTCGGACATTCACGTCGAGCCGTTCGAAGACCGCGTCCGCATTCGTTACCGCATCGACGGCATGCTGGTCGAACGCGACAGCCCGCCGCGGCGCTTGCTTGGCGCCTTGCTGAGCCGCATCAAGATTCTCGCCAAAATGGACATCGCCGAACGCCGCCGCTGCCAGGACGGCCGGATCAAGATCACCGCCGGCGGCAAGGAGCTCGACCTCCGCGTCAGCATGCTGCCGACGAATCACGGCCAATCGTGCGTCATGCGGCTGCTCGATAAGGACAACATCAAGGTCGGCGTCCGCCAACTTGGTCTCAGCGAAAAAGACTTCAAGGCGTTCAAGAACCTCATTCGCCGCCCGAACGGCATTTTGCTCGTCACTGGCCCCACCGGTTCGGGCAAAACGACGACGCTCTACGCGGCGATGAACGAGCTGAACCGTCCCGACCGCAAAATCATCACCGCCGAGGATCCGGTCGAGTACTACCTCCCCGGCGTCAATCAGGTGGAAGTCCGCCACAACATCGGGCTCGACTTTGCCAAGATCATCAAGGCGATGCTCCGGCAGGCGCCGAACGTCATTCTCGTCGGCGAAATGCGCGACCACGAAACGGCGTCGATGGGCATCCAGGCGTCGCTTACGGGCCACTTGGTGTTCAGTACGCTCCACACCAACGATGCCCCGGGCGCCATCACCCGCATGGTCGACATCGGCGTTCCCGCCTACCTGGTGGCGGGCAGCGTCATTGGCGTCCTGGCCCAGCGGCTTGTCCGCGTCAACTGCGCCAAGTGCAAGCAACCCTTCACGCCGTCGCCGGCCCAGCTGGAACTCGCCGGCATCACGCCCGAGCAGGCCGCCAAGGCCACGTTCATGAAGGGGGTGGGTTGTTCCCATTGCGGCAAGAGCGGCTACCGCGGCCGCATCGGCATTTACGAGCTGATGCAAATGAACTCGAAGGTCCGCGAGCTCTCGTTCCAGGGAGCCTCGACCCTAGAAATCCGCCGCGCCGCCGTCAAACAAGGCATGACCACCCTCTACGACGACGGCATCCTCAAGACCCTCCAGGGGATCACCACCCTTGAGGAAGTCTTCCGCGTTTCCAAGCGCGAGGCGGTCTAACATTGCCTGGCGCTGCGCCCAGCGCGTCCAGCGACGGGAGTGCCGCTCGGGTGGCGGTTGCGCCGATCGAGCGGGTCCCCGACCCCGTGCCCCCCGCTTCACGCCCTCTGATCCAGCCGCTCGCCACGCCACTTCCCGTCCCCGCCCGACCGCCATTATCCCGTTGAAACTCTTGAGTTTAGCCATCGCCCCCGACATAATGCCAAGGTAGGCGCAGAGCAGTTTTGAAGGGGGAAGCGCGGAGCACTCGGCCGCGTTGGCCGGAACAGCCAACGCGACGTCGCCTTCTTGCCTGGGCCGCTGGCTTTTCACACGGGAAGAGGCTTCCCGGATGGCGCCGCTCGCCCGACGCTGTGCGCCGACGTTACGGGAAAGAATCCATGGGAACGATCCTCATCGACAAGCTCCTCTCTGCTCAAGTCAAGCAGGGAGCGAGCGATCTCCATATCGCCGTCGGCCAGCCGCCGGTGTTGCGGCTGCACGGCCACATGCAGAAGCTCAAGACCAAGGTGCTCGAGCCGGCCGACACGATGGCGCTCATGAAGAGCATCACGCCCGAACGCTGCCAGCAAGAGTTCCAGGAAACTGGCAGCGCCGACTTCGGTTTCGCCTTCGGCGACCAGGCCCGCTTCCGCGTGTCGGTCTTCCGGCAAAAGGGCAACGTCTCGATGGTCCTCCGGCAGATTCCGGTCAACCTCATGTCGATGGACCAGCTCGGCCTGCCGCATATCTTCAAGGATCTCATTCTCCGCCCGCGCGGTCTGCTGCTCGTCACCGGGCCTACCGGTTCGGGCAAATCGACGTCGCTGGCGGCGATGGTTGATCATCTCAATACCACGGTCGATCATCACATCATCACGATCGAAGACCCGATCGAGTTCTATCACAACCACAAGAAGTCGACGGTCAACCAGCGCGAAGTCGGCGTCGACGTCACCTCGTTCGCCGAGGCGATTCGTCGCGCGTTGCGGCAGGACCCCGACGTCATCCTCGTCGGCGAATTGCGCGACCTCGAAACGATCGAGGCCGCCATCACCGCGGCCGAAACGGGCCACGTCGTGTTCGGCACGCTCCACACCAGTAGCGCCGCCGGCACGATCAATCGCGTCATCGACGTGTTTCCCAGCCATCAGCAGGACCAGATCCGCACGCAGCTCGCCACGGCGATCATCGGCATTCTCGCGCAGCAGCTCGTCCCCCGCATCGGCGGCGGCCGCGTCGCCGCCTTCGAGACGCTGGTCGTCACCCCCGGCATCGCGAACCTCATTCGCGAGAACAAGATTTTCCGCATTACCTCGGCCATTCAAACCGGCTCGAAATACGGCATGCAACTCCTCGACGATCACTTGTTTCAGCACTGGCGGAACGAGGTCGCCACGAAAGAAGACGTGCTGATGAAGTCCAACAGTCCCGACGACCTCGCCAAGCGCATCGCCGCCGCCGAACGCGGCATTTTCGACGAACCGCAAGCTAACGAAGGCAACTAGAAAGCGGTCAGCGATCAGCTGTCAGCTTTCAGCCAGAGAAGACGAAAGCCCACTCGACGATTAGTACGCAATCCACTCTGCAAGAGATTCAACAACCCGCATTAGCTGACTGCTGATCGCTGACCGCTGAGAGCTTCCCTCCATGGCCCAACGCCGCATCGGACAAATCCTGGTCGACCTCGGTTACGTCTCCGACGACCAGCTCGAATTGCTCCTCGAAGAGCAACATCAGCGCACTGGCCAACTTCTCGGCCAGGTCGCGCAGGACATGGGTCTGATCAATGACGATCAGCTGGCCCAGGCCCTTGCCGAACAACTTCACCTCCGCGTCGTCACGGTCACCGACCTCACGATCGACCCGAAGGTGATCGCCATGGTCACCGAGCCGATGGCGCAGATGTACCGCATCATCCCCACCGAGTTCGACGGCAACACGCTCACCGTCGCTATGTGCGACCCGCAGAATCTCGGCGTGCAGGACGAGCTGCGCACGTTCCTCGGCTTCAACATTCGCGTCGTCGTCGCCACCGAGCCCGGCATCCTCAAGGCCCTCGAGCGCTACTACGGCGAGAGCACCGAAAGCGTCGAGTCGATCGTCACGGCGATGGAGGAAGACTCCGAACTCGCCGCCGCCGCCGCGAAGGTCGCCGGCAACTCGGTCGATCTCACCAGCGTCGAGGCCCTCGCCGACAGCGCCCCCGTCCGCAAGCTCCTCAACATGGTGCTGCTGCTGGCGATCAAGGACCACGCGAGCGACTTGCACTTCGAGCCGTTCGAGGACGAGTTCCGCATCCGCATCAAGGCCGACGGCGTCCTCTACGAAATGGTGCCGCCCCCCCGCCACTTGGCCTTTGCGATTACCACCCGCATCAAGGTCATGGCGAACCTCGACATCGCCGAACGACGCATGCCGCAGGACGGCCGCATCGAGCTGACCGTCGGCGGTCACCCGGTCGATCTCCGAGTCAGCGTCCTGCCGACCATGTTCGGCGAGAGCGTCGTCATGCGGGTGCTCGACCGCTCGGTCGTGTCGCTCGACCTCCGCAACGTCGGCCTCGACGAAAAAACGATGGGGCAGTTCCGCGTCGCCATCAGCAAGCCGAACGGCATTGTCCTGGTCACCGGCCCGACCGGCTCCGGCAAAACGACCACCTTGTATTCTGCCCTGAATGAGCTCAACACAATCCACGACAAGCTCATCACCACCGAGGATCCGGTCGAGTACGACATGGAGGGGATCATTCAGGTCCCCATCGACGCCTCGATCGGCAACACGTTCGCCGCTTGCCTGCGCGCCATTCTCCGGCAGGACCCCGACAAGATTCTTGTCGGCGAGATCCGCGACCTCGAAACGGCCGAAATCGCCGTCCAGGCGTCGCTCACCGGGCACATGGTTTTCAGCACGCTCCACACCAACGACGCTCCCAGCACGATCACCCGCCTGAAAGATATGGGCGTGCCGGTGTTCATGATCAGCGCCACGGTCGAAGCGATTCTCGCCCAACGGCTCGTCCGTCGTATTTGCACGAAATGCCGCGAAGAGCACTCGCCGACCAAGGAAATGTTGGACGATTTGGAGCTTTCGCCCGCCGACCTCAAGGGAAAACGCTTTTTTCGTGGCTCTGGATGCGAAAATTGCAACAATACTGGGTACAAGGGACGCGTCGGTCTGTTCGAGCTGATGATCCTCAACAACGAGCTTCGCGAGATGATCATGCAGAACGCCTCGACCGACGATCTCCGCCAGGCGGCCCGCAAGAGCGGCATGGTCACGCTCCGCGACGCCGGCATGAAAGCTTGCTTCGAGGGAACGACCACCGCCGAGGAAGTCATCCGCGAAACGATTATGGAAGCGTAAGAGACGTCCGTGGTCAGTTGTCAGTAGCCAGTTGCCGGTTAGACCAAGCCAACTCCCGCCACTGACGACGGACCACTGACAACCGACAGAGTTAAAGGAACGGGACTGAGGACCCATTTCGGACAGCGTCGCTTCAGCGACCAGTCCGACGCTAAGGACCGCCGCAATGCCAACATTCCAATTCGAGGCGATGGACTCCACGGGCGCGGAGATCAAGGACGTCATCGACGCCGCCACCGAGGAAGATGCGCAAGCGACTATTCGGCAGATGGGGTACTTCGTTACGAAGATCTCCGTCAAGAAGGCCCGCAAGAAGGCCGAAGCGGGCGGTGCCAAAAAGAAGCGGGGCTTCGTTTTCGGCGGCGTCAAATCCAAGGACCTCACCGCGTTCACCCGGCAGCTTTCCATCCTGCAGGACGCCGGCCTGCCGATTCTGCGCTCGCTCCGCATTCTCGGCGAACAAGCGAAGCCCGGCCGGCTCAAATACTCCCTCGAAGACACGTGCGAAGCGATCGAAGGCGGCGACACCCTCTCCGAGGCGATGGCCAAATCGCCCAAGGCCTTCGATCGTCTCTACGTCAACATGATCAAGGCGGGCGAGGCGGGCGGCGCCCTTGAAGTCATTCTCCAACGTCTCGCCGACTTCAAGGAACGGGCCGAATCCCTCAAACGCAAGGTCAAGTCGGCGATGATCTACCCGGTCGTCGTCGTCACGGTCGCCGTCGGCATCTTGACCTTCATCATGATCAAGATCGTCCCGAGCTTCCAAAGCATCTTCGAGGACTTCGACCTCGAACTGCCGGTCCTCACCGTCTATCTGATCAACGTCGCCAATTGGTGCCAAACCTACTGGTATCTCATCCCCGGCATCCCGGTCGCCATTTGGCTGACCATCAAGCTCATTCGCAAATTCAAGCATGGGCGCATCGGCTGGGACCAGTTCGTCATCAAGGTGCCGATCTTCGGCAACCTCATCGAGAAGAACATCATGGCCCGCACGTCGCGGACCCTCGGCACCCTGATCGCCTCGGGCGTGCCGATTCTCGAGGCCCTCAACATCACGCGCGAGACGGCCGGCAACGCCATCTTCGAGAAGATGTTCGCCAAAATCAGCGAAAGGATCCGCGAGGGCGACGCCATCGCCGCCCCGATGAAGGAATACTCGCGCCTCAGTTTCCACCCCGTCGCGGCCTTCTTCTGGTTCTGCTTCATCGGCGGCCCCATCGGCCTGCTGATTTACATGATGAAGTACCGCCAACGGGTGGTCGACGACATCGTGGTGAACATGGTCGACGTCGGCGAGGAAACGGGCGAGCTCGACACGATGCTCTACAAAGTGGCCGACACCTACGACGAAGAAGTCGCTGTCCTCACCGACGGTCTGACGAAGCTGATGGAACCGCTGCTGATCATCTTCCTCGGCGGCGCCGTCGGCTTCATCGTCATCGCCCTGTTCGTCCCCCTGGTCGACCTCATCAACAACCTGTCGGGCTAGGCGGGAAATAATCGAATGACGAAACCCGAATGACGAATGGAGCGGAATCCACCCCTCATTCGTCATTCGTCATTTAGGCATTCGTCATTCCGCCCCCAGAGGGCGCCGTGGTTAGTTCCCAGTCCCCGTCAAAGTAGTTAAACTCCATCCGGCACACAGTTTGCGGTTGCTAGCGAAGTCTCGTGCGAACTTGCTATTTTCCGCGGACTTGCGTCGGGGGGCGCCTTATTCCGCTTTGCGAAATCAATCAACTCGTCTCGTTCTGATACCCTCCGCCCGCAGGGCGAGGGCCAGCTTGAGGGGTTAACAACGCCGTCGTTTCCAGCGCAGCGAGGAAACCCAACGGCGCGACCAATTTCGCAACTCGGAATGATGCCCTTTTCCCACACAGGCGCTTAACCGCCAACCAGCCGGCTGGCCACGCCAGCCGGGAGGCCCGCCCAGCGGCATGGCCCTCCCGGCCCGCGTGGCGGGCCGGCGAACCCGAACCGACCCCAACCCCCGTAAAACCGAACCGGCCCATCGGCCCCGATCCGACGGCCCCGTTGCACGCCGACACGAGCCAGACAAGGAGTTCCCGACCATGCAAGATTCGCAATCAGCCGTCAGCCGTAAGCCGTCAGCGGTCAGCCGCCCCGCTCATCGTCTCTCCCCTCCGACCTCCGACCTCCGACCTCTGGCCTCCCGCCGCTCGGCATTCACCCTCACCGAACTGCTGATCGTCATCGCGATCATCGGCATCCTGGCCAGCCTGATCGCCGCCGCCGCGGTGAACGCCATGCGCGCTGCTCGCCGCGGTCAGACCTTGCTGGAGATCAAGAACATCGCCGGGGCGATGGAGAATTTTAAGAACGACTATGGCGCCTATCCGCCGAATGGGATGAATCCCGACCCGAGCAAGGTTTCCACGGCCGGGTCCCCGGCGGCGCTGGTGAAAAGCGATTTTACCCGCGCGTTCAAAAAGGCGTTTCCCAAACATCAAGAGCCTCAGCAGTTGATCGATGCCTTGTCGGGAAACGGTCCGTCTGCCGTGAACCTACCGAACGGAATGACGGCTGCCGAGGCGCTTTACTTCTGGCTCGGCGGCTTCAGCTCCGACGAGATTTATCCGATTTCCGGACCGAATGGCCCCTCGTTCCTGCAGGCCAACGGGGAAGTTTTGGAGAATCGGGCGCGACGCTACGAGTTTGATCTCGGCCGACTCGGCCCGCGCAACGACAACGGCACGTACAAGCAAGGGACCGGCCCGACCGACGGCAGGTTCTTGGTGTACCAATCGCCGATCCCGAGCGAGAACAACGCGAATCGGCAGATCAACTTGTGGCGCTATTCGCCCAAGGGGTCCGAGCAGCCGCTCGTTTACTTCGACACCTCGCGGCATAAGCCGTATCAGTACGATGCGGCTGCCTCGATGACGGCTCCCAATCTCTTTGCATTAAAGAAAGTTCGCGAGGGTTTGGCCGCGCCAAATACGCTGAAGGATATCGCCTTCGTCGATAACAAGTTCCAGATTCTTCATGCCGGTTTGGACGATGACTGGGGCGACTTTGGCCCTAGTGCGCTTGTCGCCGCAAATCCCAGCGCTCTAGTGGTGCTCTTCCCCACTGGCCCATTCATTGGACCAATCGCCGATACGCTGACCAACTTCACCGACGGCACGCTCGCCGACGAGTCGGAGCAATAAGCCATGCAGAACCAATGCGGAACGTCGAATGGTCGTGGGGGCGCGAACCCTCAATCGCGCCGTCGCGCGCCGTCATTCCCCCTTCCCCTTTCTCCCTTCGCCCTTCAGCCTTCCCGCCGCCGCCGCGCCGTCACTCTCATCGAGCTGCTGATCACCATGACCATCATGGCGATCATCAGCGCGGCGATCCTCGGCACGGCTGCGGCGGCGATCGAAAGCTCCCGCGAGAAGAAGACGCAAAGCCTCATCACCAAGATCCACACCCTGCTGATGGAACGCTACGCGTCGTACGAAACGCGTCGAGTTGAACTTGATCAGAGATGGATCACGAACTTAGACGGACTTAACCCGACGTTGCGCGGACAGGCCCTCGCCGACCTTCGTCTGCTCGGGTTGCGAGAGCTGATGAAGTACGAGATGCCCGATCGCTGGAGCGATGCGATTGGCGCCAAGCTTGGCCAGTCGCCCGTTCGCCCGGTCTTTTTGAGTCAGTTGCCCCCGCTCGCCCAAACGTACATTCGCCGCTCGCAGAACGCGACCGACGAGAACGAGGGCGCCGAATGTCTCTATTTGACGATCATGATGACCACGGCCGACGGCGAGGCCCGGTCGCTCTTTAACAAGCAAGACATCGGCGATACCGACAACGACGGCGCCCCAGAGTTCCTCGACGGTTGGGGAAAACCAATCACCTATCTTCGCTGGGCTCCCGGCTACTTCCCGCGGTCGTCTCTCGTGTCTGGCGATGGAGCAAATGATCACGATCCGTTCGATCCTTATCAACGCGACCAGCCGGGTGCAATTCCCGCGAGTTACTCTGGCTCGTTGAGCGGGTTGCAGAACTACGTCATCGGCCTGCGCGACCAATATCCAGCGTTCCGCCTGATGCCGCTGGTTATCTCGGCCGGCCCCGACGGCGAGTACGACATCCTTACCTCGCGCGACAAAGTTGTGAACGTGGTCGGCGCAAATGAGATCAGCTTCAACCCCTACTTTATCGATTCGTCGTTAACGCCGATCGTCAGCGGAATGCCAACCTACGGATTAGGAATGCCCGACATCAGCGATAACACTGACACGACCAAAGACAACATCACCAACCACGACGTCCAGTATTAATTCGCCAGCCGCCCTACCGGGCGTGACCGAGAGACGCGGACATGAACCAAGAATGTCGAATGCTGAATAGGGAATGGGGAATGATTTCTCATGCGACGCGCTCCGCGCCTTCATTCCCCATTCCCCATTCCCCACTCCCCATTCGTCATTCCCGCCCCGCCCTCACCCTCATCGAACTCCTGATCACCATCGTCATCATGGTGACCGTCCTCGCCGGGGCCCTGCCGCTCCTCTCCCCCAACAACAACAGCCGCAAGCTCCGCGAAGCCTCCCGCCAGCTCAGCTCGCTCCTTTCGCAGGCCCAGGCCCAAGCCGCCCGCGACGGCCGCCCCGTCGGCGTGGCCTTCCGCGAAACGGGAACCCAGGCGCCCCACAGCGGCATGGCCCTCGAAGCGTATATGATCGCCGAGCCCCCGCCATTTACGGGCTTCAGCGAGCATTCCCGCGTCGCGGCAACTCTGCACCAGGACAAAATCACCTACGGCGGAAACGTCAACGGCAATGGCGGTACCATGTTCGCGCCGCGATACACCGGATACCCCATCTGGCAACTGATTTTCTCGCTCTACGGCGTCGAAGATCAGATTCCGCCGCGGATGCTCCGCAACGGCGACGTCCTGAACATCGGCGGCAATGTCTTTCTGATTGTCGACGACGGCGGATCGACCGAAGGCGCCCACCAAATCGATCAGTTTACCGGCTACGTCATGCCCACCAGCCGCATGATCGCCATCTGGCTGAACAGCAACGGCCAGCAAATCCCGCCCGGCGCCAAGGGTTACTCTTTCGCCCGCCAGCCGGTCAACACGTCCGACCAACCGCTCCAATTCCCGCGCGGCATCGGCGTCGATCTCGCTGCGTCCGGCGCCGACGGACTCAACGTCCCCGAACAATTCGACGAAGTGTTGCCCATTACCTCTTCGAAGACCACCCCGCTGACGGTCGGCGTGATGTTCAGCCCGAACGGCTCGCTCGACAGGCTGTACGTCGACGGCGTTCGCAAGGAGGGCGTCGAGCAGGTTTATTTTCTGATGGGGCTCTTTGAGAACGGCAATTCCGAGGCGCAGGATCCCGCCGACTACGATTTCACCGCCGGCGCCAGCATCACGGACGACGAGCTCGCTCAACGCCGGGCGCGAATCAACTGGCTCAACCCTGACAGCCGCTGGGTCACGGTCAATCGCGCCGGGAGAATCATCACGACGGATAACTACGTGAGTTTCAATCCACGGCTGTCGCCCTATGCAGACTCCGTCACCGGCACGCCGCGTGAGCAGAATCTGGCTCGGTTGCGGTTACAGCTTAACGGCAATGGTTCCAATCCAGGCGCCCGCCAGTTTGCCAAGAACATGATCAACTCCACCGGCCGCTAACCGCCATCCCTCATGACGAACCCCTCCCGCCACCGCCCAGCCGCAACCGCCGCCCGCCGCGCCCCGCGTGCCGCGACCGCCGCGCTGGCATGTTCAGCCGCCACCCGCCAGCTGACAGCCGCCGGCCGCCGCCGCTCCCGCCGCGGAATTTCGCTCCTCGAAGTCCTCATTTCGATGTTCGTCCTCCTCTTCGGCCTCATGGGCGTCGCCGCCATCTTCCCGGTCGGCAACCACTACGCCGGCCGCGGCGAGCAATTCGACCGCGGCTCCGCCCTCGCCGAAGCTGCCTTCGCCGAACTGAAGGCCCGCGGCATGCTCCAGCCCGAGCAGTGGTATTACGCCAATCCTCCCGCCGCCGACGCCCAGTACACCCCCCCCGCGGGCACGCCTTCGCCCGTTCTTCTGCCGCCTTCCGCCGGCGCCGCGGCGCAAACGTTCAACGTCCCCTTCGGGTCCGACAACCAGCCCGGCTACGCCTTCGTCATCGATCCGATTGGAACCGCGCAGGGCCTCGAGGCGGCGACGCCTATCACCGCCGGCCTCGACTACTTCCCTTACATCAACCTGACCAACGCCAGCACGACCGACGGCACGATCAACGCCGACCTCCCGCCCGGGTGGAAATCCGTCGCCATTGAAACCGAACGCTGGCCCGTCCGCCGCGTCACGCGGCCCGTTCCCAACCCCGCCAATCCCTCGGGTCCCCCCTTGGCGATGACCTCGGCCGTCGCCCAAACCATCTTCCAGCTTCACGACGACGTCACCAACGAGCTCCCCAAGGAGAACGATCGCCCCGGCATCCAGCGTTGGAACACCGACTCGGCCGGCGCCCTCAAAGAGGAGCCCTGGCGTCACAAACTGCTCTCCCGCTCGTTCACCGGCGGCTACTCCTGGCTCGCCACGGTCGTTCCTGCATCGATCGAAAGCCTCGTCGCCCTGCAGCCGGTCAACTCCCGTTTCGGCAGCGACCTATACGAGGTCTCCGTCGCCGTCCTCCATAAGCGAGAGGCGCTCCCCCCGTCGACCCCCGTCGAGCGCACGATCGCCGCGCAAATGCTGCAAGGCAACGAGTTGGTGATCTACGACCCCAATGCCGAAAACGTCGACGCCGCCGTGCAAGACGTTCGCGTCGGCCAGTGGATTCTCGTCGCCGGCGTCCATCCGACGACCGGCCAGTTCCTCATGAAGTGGTACCGCATTCTCTCGCTCGACGATGAGACGGACGAAACGACCGGCCCGAACCCGCTGCGCCGCGCCATGCTCGACGGACCTGCTTGGCCGATGACCACCACCAGCGGCGTGGTTACCCCTGCGAACAACCTCCGCGCCATCATCCTCCCCGGCGTCATCAGCGTCGCCACGCAAATGCTGCCGATGGAGGCCGCTCCGTAGAACGAGATGCTAGACGCTGGCTCCGCGCTTCGAAACGTGCGCGAAGCGATCCAGCATCAAGCAACCAGCAACCGTATTCCACAACCGACCGCCGACCTCCTCGCCGCACACGCATACTTGGGGCAAAACAAGTATCACAGGATAGTCCCATCATGTTTCGCCTCCCGACCTTTCGACTCCGCCGCGCCTCCCGCCGCAACGCTCCGCGCCGCAGCGCCCCGCGCCGCGCCCGCGTCGCGCGCACCAGCCGCAGCCGCCCGGCCCGCCGCGCGCGGCTCCTCACCCGCCGTGCCAAGCTGAACGCCGCCCGCCGCCCCCGCCGCGGCGTCCTCCTGCTAGTGGTCCTCAGCCTGCTGGTCCTGTTCCTGATGGTCGGCACCGCGTTCGTGATCACGGCCAAGCAGTCCGAAAAGGCCGCCAAGAGCGCGATGAAGGCCACCGTCCGCATCGCCGGCGAAGCCGCGCAAGCCGACCTCCTCGACGAGGTCCTCCTCCAAATCGTCCGCGACACGAACAACCCCTACAGCAGCCTCCGCTTCCACTCGCTGCTGGGGGATATGTACGGGAATGATGGGCTGAAGGGGGTGGTTGTCGCTGGTTCCTCGGCCTGGGCAGGCGGCATGGCTAGTAACTTTACTGGCGGCCAGATGCTTGAATTTCAAGTCTCGACCGCTGCCAACACGCTGCGGGATCTCTACGGCAATACCGTCGACGCCTCGGGCGCTCCGCTCGCCTTCTCCAATCTCGACAACGCCTACAACGGTCAGGTCCTCACCTTCCTCAGCGGCATCGCCAAGGGACGCAGCACGCGCATCGTCGGGTTCCTCCCGCCCAATACGTTTCGTGTGATGAACGTGCAGCTTGAAGATGGCACGATCATCACCGATCCAACGCTGCTATCCAACGCCGCCAATCCCACGCGCGTCCTCATCAACGGCCGCCCCTTCAGCGGCACCGGCGTCGGCTTCAATCCGTGGGCAATCGATTCGAACACCGCGAAAGTCCCGAAGCTCAGCGCACAGGAGACCCTCACCGGCGGCCTCGGCCCCTTCCCGCTCGCCCTCATGCCGAACGCGGCCTTCCAGCTGACCGGTCCCGCGACGGGGTCGTCGCTGGTCAACATCACGCTCCCCGGCACGCCTCCGCCCAGCGCCACGCTTCCGCATCGCGACTACTACTTCCGTCCGACGACCACGGCGTTCTTCGATTACGCCGGCCGCGGCGGCGCCAACGAAGGCTACGATGCGCCCGATTTCCAAAACATGGCGCTCGCCTACCTGCCGGCGACGCAACTCATTGAAACTGCGTTACCAGACGTCACGGTAGGGACGCTTCCGTCCGCCCTGTCGCTCGCCGGAGCGACAGGCGCCAGCGCGATGGTGATCCCTTCATGGCACCGTCCAGACTTAATCAACTACTGGGCCAATCAAACCCCGTTCGCGAGCGGCCCCGATCTCCGGGGCTCGACGCTGGCTACTCCTCCGGGCGCTGCGCTCCTCCGCCGCATCCTCCTCCGCCCCAACTGGATCGATCACCCCAATTTCACCGGCAGCAATCCCGAATTCGCTGCGATTTCCGCTGGTCAGCCCGGCCAAAAGCTCGCCCGCATGGTCTACGGCCCCTGGGACGTCGACAACGACAACGACGGCTTCCGCGACAGCGTCTGGGTCGACGTCGGCCTGCCGGTAATGGCCGGCCCTAACGGCAAGCTGGTCAAGCCCCTTGTCGCCATGCTCATCACCGATATGGACAGCCGCGCCAACGCTAACGCGGCCGGATCGTGCGATCTGGCCGCCGCCTGGGGCCCGGCTGGTTTGACGGGCATGCCTCCCGGCTCTGGCCAGCGCCTCGCCTCCCCGACGGTCACCTCCGATTTGATGCCCCACGGCCAAGGTTTCGGTCCCGCCGACGTCAGCCTGGAGCAGGTCATCGGCCGGAACGACTTTCAGACCATGCTCGTCGGCAAGACAGTCGGCGGACAGGACGTACCTGGTCGGTACGGCCACGCTAACGGGACTTCGGTCCGACCCGGATCGCCCAACACCTACGATTTACTCGCTCAGATTCAGTTTTTTGGTTGGCCCGCCAAACCCAACGTTCGCTCGAGTTTCGGCACGCCGTCCGACTTGCGCGCTCGCTATGGCCTCGGCGTCAATGCCTACGGTCAGCCAGCCTTCGACGCGACGCTCAGCAAGGAAGTCAGCGCGATGAACAACGGGCAGGATCCGGGGCTGCTCATGGACTCGCCCTATGAACTGAATCTCTCGCAGAAATCCGCGGCCGGCGTCCAAGGCTACGCAGCCAGCGGCTACGGCAACGCCGCCGATGCGCCATTCTCGGTCGCCGAGATGGAGCGTCTCCTACGGCCGTTCGACGCCGACGCCGGCGCCCTGCCCAGCCGCATGGCCCTCCTATCGGGAGTCTTAAATACGACCAATCCCCAAGATTTCGCGGCCCGCAACAAGATCACCAGCGACAGCTTCGATCTGCCGACGCCTAACATTTCGCTCCCCCACGAAATGGCGGAAGAGCAAACGATGTATTCGACCGATCCTCGCTTTCGGCGCCCGCCGCGCACTGCCGCCGAGCTGGTCGAAATGCGTGTCCGCAAGGCCCTGAACTTGCCGCCATTCCCGCTGCCGGTGACCGGTCCGAACGTCCTGAAGTACCGTAACGCGATGCGCACGCTAGTGGCCCCCGAACTGGTCAACGGTTCGCGGCTCAACGTCAATCGCCCCATAGGCAACGGCTACGACGATCAGACGGCGCCCGGCAATCCCGGTTACGGCGTCGTCGACGAACCGGGCGAAGAGCAGTCGACCCCGCGCCCGATCTGGCAAGCGACCGATGCGACGATGGCCCGCGCGTCGGGCTTTAACGCCAACTTCCCGGCGTATGCCACGGAGTACCCCCTCGATCCCTCCAGTCCAGATCCCAATAACCCCAATTACTTGCCGGCCCGCCAGGTCGATCATCGCCAGCTGCTGGCGCGTCATCTCTACGTCTTGGCGCTCACCACCGCGGCCGAGGCCGACTACGACGGCACGCGCACGGCCGACAAGCAGCTCGCCCAGCGCATTGCCCAGTGGGCGATCAACGTCGTTGACTTCCGCGACGCCGACAACATCATGACGCCGTTCGAATACGACCTGAATCCGTTCGACGGCTGGGACGTCAACGGCTGGCTCGGCGACAAGTCTCCGGGGCCGGACGGACTCGTCGGTACTAACGACGACGTTACCGAGACGCCAGCCGACGACGCCGAAAACTATCGCGGGCTCGTTTGGGGCGCCGAGCGCCCCGAGCTCCTGATGACCGAGACGCTGGCGTGGCACGACCGCAACACCACCGACGAAGCCGACGAAGATCCCAATCAGGGAGAAACCCAGGCGACGACCACGGATCGACCGATCCCCGACCCCGACTTCGACCAGCTCTATCGCCCCCGCGGCGCATTCTTTTTGGAACTTTTCAATCCTTGGCCGTCGACGCTGGCGCCGAGTCTCGATACGCATGCCGCCAACAATCAAGGTCAGGATTACGGCGTCAACCTCGCCGCCGTCGATCAACGCACGGGCAACTCGGGCGTGTGGCGCGTGATCGTCACTCGCGACGTCGACCCGTCGAAGGATCCCGATGACCCCGTGAAGGCGAATCAACCCACGGCGATTGATCGTTCGATTTACTTCACTGAGAAAGATCCCGGCTTGCCGGATGATGGCGTTGCCTTTTTCAAGCATCCGCGGGACCCGGCGGCGCCTGCGGTGCGACCGGGACGCTACATGGTCGTCGGTTCCGGCAAGGAAGACGACAATGAGAAGGGCGTTTACGTTAATCAACTGGGGCAACGCCTCGACCAGACCCCCTCGCAGCGTCCGCGCAAGCCGCTCCGGCGGATTGAGCTCGATACCACCAACAGCCCTCATGCCGTTCGCTTGATCGATAACGTCACGGCGGACGATGCCGTCGCGCAGAACAGCCAGACCGGGACGCCCTATCGCCTGGAGGCCCCGTCCGAGCAGGAAGCTGGCAACATCGTCGCGCCGGTCGACGGCAATCAGGGGCAGTCGGTCACCGACGTCGCCGTGATCAATGGCGTCGGCAACGGCGATCGGCGTCGCTTCACGTTGTCGGAGCCTGCCACGGGCTATCCCAGTCGCGTCGGCAACGTTCAGTTCGTTCCCTTCACCAACGCCCGCGGCAGCAAGAATGACCCCAGCGAGGAAGGACAGTACTGCCAAGGCGCTGATCCGAATACCCCGAAGGCGATCGACACGCCGCTGGACGACGGCGATCCCGAACTGATGAAGCTGGGGACCGACTTCAATCGAGGTCGGCGTCTGTTCCTGCAACGGCTCGCCAACCCGCTGCTGCCCCACGATGCGACGACCAATCCCTATCTCACCGTCGACGACACGCAGGCTTACATCACCGTCTTCAACGGGCGGCTCAGTTCAACGCAGCAAGAACTCGGCGATCGCAACACGGTGGTCCGCAGCGGCTTTTCGGGCGTCGAACGCGGCTACGGGGCGCGCAACCAGCAGGCCGATCGCGACCTTTGGAAGACGCGAGCTCAAGATACGCAAACCTTCACTGACAAGGACACGAAGCGTCAAGCGATCAACGCCGATCCGATCTACTCGCTGTCGCGCATCCCGCAGACCACGCTCGGCTTCCTGAATAGCCCCTACATGAAGGCGGCCGAAGGTAATGCGGTTACCAAGCGCCTTCAACCAGAGCAACCGTTTCCGTGGCTCACTTGGAACAATCGCCCCTATGTCAGCGGCAATGAACTAATGCTCGTGCCGCGGCATCGATCGTCGCAACTGCTGCGATACTTCCGCTCGGCCGAAAACCCGTCTGGCGCGTGGAACCAATACGATCCGGCCGATCCTGACAATCCGAAGCAGCAGCTGGCGAACAAGAATTTCCAGCCCAAGCCCTTCAGCCATCTGGAGAATTTCTTCTCCACCGAGGGCGCTGCGCCGGTCGCCGGCGTGCCGCTCCACCTCTATCGCATGCTCGATTTGATCGAGACTCCGTCTCTGTTTGCCGGAACGGAGACCTGGTTGAACCCGGCCAATTTTTCGACTAGCGGCGGCGGCGGTACGGCGACGCCCTTGACCGGAGCAACCGATCCCCGCGTCAATCTTCTGGCGCCCTTTAACCGCATCTCCGAGTTCCGCGATCCGGGCCGCATCAACGTCAATACCGTCTCGGAGCGCGACTCAGCGTTTCCGACGCGAACCGTCTGGGACGGCATCTTCCATGGCCGCACGTCGCGCAGCGGCGGCAGCGATTCGAAGACCCACCCCGGCCCCGCGCTGGAGGAATGGGTCGCCTCCCGCCGCGGCTATGGCGCGAACACGGCGCCCGCCGCCACACTGAACGCCAACATTCCGACGATGTTTGCCAATCCGCTGCGGGCCGCTGACGCGGGAGACCTGGTGCCGATCCCGGGCATGATGCGCGCGGGCGTCGACTGCACGCTCCTGCGCAGCCTGAGCGGTACGGCCGGGGCGGCTGCCGCGCCTAGCGGCGAGCCTCTCTTTAGCGCCGACATGATCGGCAACGGCAACGATCATCGCAATTCGCAGCGCAACGGTTTCTTCCGCTACCAGCCGATGGTGCGGCTGAACAACCTCGTCACCAACCGCTCGAACGTCTACGCCGTCTGGATCACCATCGGCTTTTTCGAGGTCGAGGAAGCTCCTGACTACGCCCAGTTCCGCACCGACAACGGCGGTCTGCCGGACAATCCTGAGGTGAAGGCCCTCTACAACCGCGTCTATCCTGACGGCTACCAGTTTGGTCGCGAGGATGGCGTCGACGTTGGCAACACCCGCCGCCTCCGCGGGTTCTACATGATCGACCGCACGATGATGGCCGGCTACGAGCCGGGCGCCGACCACAATGTGGAGAACGTCGTCCGCCTCCGCCGCCGCATCGAGTGAGCGCAGGAAAGAGGACAGAGGTCAGAGGTCGGAGGTCAGAAGATAGTTGGCCCTAATCCCCTGACCTCCTCGCTCTGCAGATATACATCCGTTCACAATTCCGCCGACTTTTGTGTAGCAATTGGCCACCAACTCTGAAACAATCACCATGCGAGCCCCGAGCATCAGCTCGGGGTTTCCCCCGACCCCTCCCCGAGTTTCGTCCGCCCCCAAGTGACAAAACCCCACCCCGCCGGCCAGCGAAAAAGAGGCCCAATTTCCGGCACTTTTTGCGTGGCGCGCGGCGCAGGCGGACCAAAACCGGTCAGTTAGGTCACCAAGAATCAACTTTCGCGTTCGGACAAAACAGATCCCCAATTGACGGCAATCACGCAACTCACGCCGATTGAGCACCCCCGCCTTCAGGCCGGGCCGACCCAACAATCCGCTGGCAGTTTTCCCATTTTCCAACGATCATAGACCATACGGAACGAGGACCGCGGCGCCGGCGCAGCTGGGCGCCGACCGCCCCGTGCGGCGACCACTTGAAGAGGCAACGACGACCATGAGCAACCACGACCTGCGGCCAACGATCTCGCGACACCGAACGACAATTCTGCCATGGGCGTTTGCCGCGACGCTGCTGCTGCTGCTGCTGACGCCGCCTGAACTGCGGGCCGACGTCGTCGGCGAAGGTGATTTCTCCGTCGCCGGCGTCATCGGTCCGCTCCCCATCGACGGCGGCATCGTCGCGGGCGACATCGTCATTGGCGGGACGGGGTTGTCGGCGGATCCGTTCTACACCTTCGGGCGGATGACGATCGACGTTCCGGCGTTTACAGACCCGCTCGTCTCGACGAACGGCACGATCGGGTTCAATGAAGACGGCATCGGCGAAGTCGTCGTTGCGGGGTTCCTATCGGAGTGGCAGATTGAGGAAATTCTCACCGTTGGGTCCAGCGGACAGGGCTTTCTAACAATTAGCGGCGGCGCGTTGATCCGCACCAACCTCGACGGCACGTCGACCGACCCCGACGGCGTCGTTGGCGAACTGCTCGGCTCGCAGGGCTGGGTCAATATCAGCGGCCTCGGTTCGCTGATGCAGAATTACGACCTGATTGTCGGCCATCGCGGCACTGGCTCGATCAACGTGTCGGGCGGCGCCCGGCTGCAAACGCTCAACGAGGCCATCCTCGGCGAAGAGTCGCGCACCGTCAGCGGAACCCTCGCGATCGGCACGGGCGCCGTGACGGTCACCGGGACAGGTTCGCGCTGGGCGGTGACCAAGTCGATCGTCGTGGGCCAAGAGGGACGTGGCGAGATTCAAGCCCTGGCGGGCGGCATGATCCATGCGGAGGAGGATATCATCCTCGGCGAGCTAAACACGACTTCGACGACAATTCCCGCAGTCTACTCGAAGGCCATTGTCTCGGGGCCGAACTCGCTCCTTTGGGCTGAGGAGTCGATCGTCGTTTCGGCGGCGAACACCAATGCCGAGACGCAGGTTTACGTCCAGGATCTCGGCATCATGCGGGCCGACATCGACATCACCATCGGCGAGCGCGGCTTCATCAACCTCATCGGCGGTACGCTCCTTACCCCGAAGATCACCTCGGAAGGCGTGATCCGCGGCACCGGCACCGTCAACGGCGCGGTCATCAACAATGGCGACATTCGTAACGCGGCCTCTATTGCCAATGTTCGCGAGATCACGCTGTTCAACGGCGTCGTGACGAACAATGACAACATCGAGTCGGTCGGCGGCGAAATGGAGTTCAAAGGCAACGTTACCAACACCAGTCCCAACGGCGACATCTACGGCAAGGACGCGATCTTCCGCTTCCTCGGCCCCGCCGGGCTGGTCAACAACGGTCGGCTGACATTCGACAACACGCTCGTCGAGTCGACCGTCTTCACCAACAACGCGGCCCTGGCCGTGGTGGCGAACGACACGTCGACCATCCTCGGCGACATTACCCTGAGCAGTTCCAGCATCCTGGAGATGGAACTCGGCGACGACTACAGTCAGCTCTGGGTCACCGGCAACGCGAACATCGGCGGCACGCTCGAATTGTCGCTGGCGCCCAACTACGCTCCGCGCACCGGCGACTCGTTTGAAATCCTGCGCAGCGACGCGCTGGCGGGCACCTTCTCGCTGGAAGTCTTGACCGGCAATCCTGGGTTGCTCTGGGACGTTAGCTACGTGAACGATAGCGTGTTCGTCACCTTTGGAGCAGTCGCGCCGCCCGGGATGGGCGCCGACTTCAATGGCGACAACATCGTCGACGCGAACGACTTGGCGATCTGGCAGACGAACTTCGGCGTCGGCTCGAATCCCCCGCCGGCGGCCACGCAGGCCCAGGGCGACGCCAATGGCGACGGCGTCATTGACGGCGCCGATTTGCTCTTGATTCAACAGCAGTTCGGCGGGCCTCCGATTGCCTCCCCAGCGGTGGCCGCCGTGCCGGAACCAAGCTCGGTGCTGCTGGCGCTGGCCGCTTTCGGCTTGCCGCTGGCGGCCCGTCGCCGCCGGAGCTAGCGATCGGCGGCAGACGGCGGCCGGGTCGCGTTGCTATAGTTAGCGCATGGCAAACCGTGCAAAACTCGGCGACTACTTCGGCGTGATCCTGCTCGTGGCGGCGGTCGTCGGCGGTGCGCTCGTGCTGCTCACTTCTCCGCGCGGCGGCGAGAGCGAACTGAAGGTCGGCACGCTGATGCCGCCACTGAGCGTCGGCGGCTGGTTGAACCTTCCGCCGGGCGAAACGTTCAATCCTGTGGACAAAATCGTCGTCGTCGACCTCTGGGCGACTTGGTGCGGACCGTGCCGTGAGGAAATTCCGCGGCTCGCCAAGGTCGTCGAGCAGTACCGTCCCTTGGGGGTGGCGTTCGTCGGCTTGACGAGCGAATCGAAGCGAGACGTTCCCGTGATCGAGGAATTCTTGGCCAAGCGGCCAGAGTTTACATGGCCGGTCGGGTGGGGAGCGATGGAATTTTTCGATGCGTTGCCGATCGAAGGAATCCCGACGGTGCTGGTGTTCGGCCGCGACGGCAAGCTGCGCTGGTCGTCGGTCGGGGCAGGGGAGCCGGGCCTGGAGGCGGCGCTCGATGCGGCGCTCGCCGAGGCTGGTTAGAAGCTTCATTCCCCGCAGCGCGTGACGGACTACAGCGGTTCGCGAACGTAAACCACGCGCGGCTTGTGCTTTGACGAGGCCTGCAGCGTCGTATGATCCGTCGCGTAGCGGAGTCGTTCACGGCGGCGTTCGGGAACCCGGAAGTTGTCCCCCTTCTGAAAGATGACCATCGGGGTCGGCATCTCGCCGAAGGCCCGCGTCCCCGCGAGTTGGGCCGGGTACCAGTAACCTTTGCCGGTTTCGTCCTCGAGATAAAACTCGGCGTACTGATGGTTGTCGACCCACACCATGCGAGCGGGAACCTTCATCGTGCGGCACATGGCGACGAACAGAGCGGAGAGCCCATAGCAGTCCGCCTGGCCGTTCTTGAGGGCCTCGATCGCGGGCATGTCTTCGGCCCCGTCAAGGTACTTCACCCTTGCCCGCACGAAGTCGTACAGTGCTTCCACTCGCTCCCAATCGGTCAACTTCTCAATCTTCGCCGCGAGTTCGGCGGCAGCTTGCGGATCGCGTTTCTCCGCCTTTTTGGGCTTCGCGGCCTCAGCGGTCTTTGAATTGGCTTGTTCCTCTGTCTTTGACGCCTCCTCCGGCGTCGCTGCGGGGGCGACGCCAATACGGTTGGCGACAACCGCTGCAGAGGCCTTCCGCGTCTCGTCGCTGGTCACACGCAACTGGAGTGCTTCCTCCACGGCGTCGCGAATCTTCCGGTCGCCGACGTTGATGAAGGGGCTCGTTGACACAAACGTCTTGATGTCGCGGGCCAGCTTCTTGGGGATGCGGAGCGGCGCCGTCTCTTTCGGAGCGAAGACGCGACTGGTGACGACCTCGTACGTCGCGACGGCCCCCGCGGTCTGTCGGGAGGGCAGTCGCGGAATGGAGATGAGCATCTGCTTCGCCCCAGGCTCCGCCAACTTCACTTCGGGCAGCGTCCGAAACGCGACCGTCCCCAGATCGGTCGAGAAATCCTCGTCGACCACCTGGACCTTCTGTTCGGGGCAGTCGAGCGGTACGGCAACCATCATGAAGATGTCTTGGACTTCGCCTCCCTTGGCTTCGACTCGTCCGCCGATGCGCATGCGCGTCGTCACAGGGTCGCCGTAAGTCGGCTGCACGGCCGCGGCGTTCGTCGCGGGCAGCTGCTTCGATTCGGCGTCGTCGGGCTTAATAACGTCGACGGGAGCCGGCGTCTCCTTGAGCGGTTCGTCGGCCCCAGCGACGGGCAGCGCAAACGCGATCACGGCGAAACAGCAAACGGCACTGAAAGCGCCGGCGGAGCGACGAAGGCGGGACACGGCAAGCATTCCGGGAGCGTCTGGATGGGACCTAGTTCAGCATAGCCCAAACAGGACGAACCGGCGAATTTGCCGGTGGAGACGAGTGGACGGGTTGCGCGATCTAGTAAGGCGGCTGCCCAAATCGTTCGCGTGAGTAACAATTGGGCTTGTCGGCGAAACGGTCTGCGAGCCGCTAATTGAGTAGCAGCGACGCAATAGGGCAAAAAAAGCAAAGTCCGGAGCCGCCCGGCTGCGTTCAGGATGGCGCAGGCCGAGCGGCTCCAGTTTCGTTAGATCTTCAGACAGGCGGGAAGGCCGTTCAATTGGCCTGATCGCCCATCGGGGTCGGCATGACAGTCCCAGGCGGCATGACGGTCGACGGGGCGCTCATGACCGCGCCGCCGCCGGCACAATCGCATGCCGGGCCGGCCGCGGGGTATCCGCCGCCGTAGCCCATGGTCACCATGCCATTGGCGCACGGGTCGGCACAGGGATCAGCACAGGGGTCGGCGCACGGGTCAACAGGCATGCACATCGGCGCCTGCGGGACGCACATGGGGCCCGCCATCATCGGCGCGCCCATCATTGGCTGCGCCATCGGGGTTCCCATCGCGAGTGGCGCGCCGAGGACCGCGGGGGCGGCCATTGCCGTGCCGCAAGGTGAGCCTTTGTGGAACAGGTTTCTGCAGCGGCCGATGCAGCTCGAGCATCCGCTGCTCGCGGCGAGCGTGCTCGCCAGCGCCATCAGAATCGTCAATTTCCTCATGACTTGATACTCCGCTGCCAGCGCACTGTAGCGAAGGCGTAGAAGGGGGGAGGGGTGTTTTGCTTCAGGAGGGCAAAACGGAGGGTCCGGCAACTCTACAACATGCGGAATGATGTGCAAACGCAACGCGAGTTTTTTTTCGACCTCATAGCTTCCGCCCGCGCGCAGAAAAAATGCTACGCTTATGCGGGTCGCGAGTGCGCACTGGCCCAAAGGAGTCGTTGGTCTCACTTGATGCGCCAGCCGTGCAGATTGGACGAAGTCTGCGCTAGACGGTCATGATGGAACGAGCAATTGACATGCTGAGATGCGGCGCCCTGCCGTTTGCCATGGCCATGCCCTTGGCATGCGCCGCCGGGAATTCCGTCTTCGCATCGAACCACCCGCACGCCCTCCATTCGAGCGGCGGAATTCTAACGGCGTCGGCGTCGCAATCGACGCGCTTGGCGGCCGGGTCGCTGCGTTATCATCATGAGGAAGACCAGGATCAAATCTTCTTGCTCAATACTCGCGCCATCGGCACGCGCTGTGAAAGCGACGCCATGTGCTCGGGGCTAGTGTGCGAAGCGTATGCCGGCCTCGGCGGCGCATTCGGTTGGGAGTCGTTGAGTTGGGAACAACTCGCTGCGGAACTCGCCAAGCCGACGCCTACGATCATCTACATCCACGGCAACCGGGTCGATTGCGGTTACTCAAAATCGCACGGCCTCGCGATGTACCGATCGTTGGCCAACCGCCGCCAAGACGATGGGCCGATCCGCTTTATCATCTGGTCTTGGCCCTCGTCGCAAATCCGCGGCCAAGTGCGCGACTACCAGGTGAAGGCCGCCCGCACCAAGCAAGTCGGGTGGCAATTGGCTTGGGCGATCGACCAACTCCCGTCCGAGACCCCGATCGCCGTCATCGGCTACAGCTACGGCGCCCGCGTCGCGAGCGGCGCTCTCCATCTGCTCGCCGGGGGACGGCTCGGCTCGCTCGAGTTGAACGAGCGAGTCCATCCCCAGCGTCCGCCGGTCCGCGCGGCCTTCGTCGCCGCCGCCCTCGACGCTAATTGGATTCGACCCGGCGGCTATCACGGGCGAGCTCTCGAACAGATCGACGAACTCTTGCTCGTGAACAACCACCTCGACCCGGCGATGCGGTTCTACCACTTGGCCATGGAAAGCGGCGCCCGACCGCTTGGCTATGGCGGACCTCGCGGCCTGGGCCAGTTTGCCGGCCGCGTCCGCTCCGTCGACGTCACCGGGGCCGTGGGCCGCCATCATGCGATTGAAGAGTATCTCGCCTCGTCGAACCGCGTGACGCGGGTGCTCGAACAGGTGGCACAATTTCCGGCACGCTTGCACGAAGAGCAGCGTGAGACCGAAACGGAACTCGCCGCGCGGCCTTAGGAAATTTCTTTTGGGCGCCGCTGGCATCCTGCCAGTGGCCCCCATTCGAATGCGCTGGCAGTGTCCTATTAGCCCCGCGAGGGGCAATATGTTGTCGCGAGGGGGCGTCAGCCCCTGGTTTGCGTTTCGCACAGTGATAGAAGGGCCGGAGGGGCGACACTCGTCACCTCATACGATTAGTGTCGTCCCTCCGGGGCTGCGCAATTTAAGACGATCTGAACCAGGGGCTCGCACCCCTGGCTACATTCTTTCGCCCCTCCGGGGCTGATGCCGGCGTGGCCAAATCACTTCCCCGCCGCCATAATTGGGCGATGAACCTCAGCCAAGCTTATTTCTGCGGCGCGTGGATGCCGCTGCAGGACGCTCACATCCCCCTCAGCGACGTCGGCTTCGGCCTCGGCGTGACGGTGGTGGAACGCCTCCGCACCTTCGCCGGCCGCCCCTTTCGCGTGGATGAGCACCTCAAGCGGCTCCAGCGCTCGCTGGAGATCGTCGGCTGGAACGCCGCGACAATCGTCGCTGAAGTGCGCGAGGCCGTTGTCGCGTTTCCGGACGTGAACGCCGAACTGATGGCTCCCGGCGACGATTGGTATATCGCGGTCTTCGTGACGCCCGGCGATTTGCCTACGGCGACGCAACCTCGCATCGGCGTCCATGGCGGGGCGCTGCCGTTCGCTGGTTGGGCCGACAAGTTCGAGACGGGCGTCGAGGTGGTGATCACCGACGTTCGCCAAACGCCCGCCAACTGTTGGCCGCCGGAACTGAAGTGCCGCAGCCGGATGCATTACTACCTGGCCGATCAGGAAGCGGCCCGCCGTCAGCCCGGTGCGCGAGCCGTGCTGCTCGATCAACAAGGCTTCGTCGGCGAAGCATCGACGGCGAACGTCGTCGCCTACTATGCCGATCGCGGCATCGTGACGCCGCGCATCGGCGGGGTCTTGCCCGGCATCAGCCAACAAGTCCTCTTCGAACTCGCTGATACCGGGAAAATCGCGCACATCGAAGCCGACCTGACCCCGCAAGAGTTCGCCGCCGCCGATGAACTGTTCATCACAAGCACCTCTATTTGCCTCCAGCCGATTGTGCGGGTGGACGGGAAAGCGGTCGGGGGCGGCTTTCCCGGACCGGTCTATCGCCAACTCCTGGATGCTTGGAGTAAGAAGGTGGGCGTCGATATCGCCTCCCAAGCCCGCCAGTTCGCTGTCAGGTAGTCTCGGGTCGCTGACGTTCTAGATGCCCTGCCGAGGGTCTGCTCCCGACCCGCTAAAGCTTCCAATACGCTGCGGGTCGCCCTCGCCTATATCAGCAGTACCCATTCCGCTAGAATTACGGGTCTGTCGCCCGTTCGCAACGATTATCTAACGCACGTTTGACGCTATGTTCGAAGCCCTTCAAGACGGTTTATCCGGCGCCTTCAAAACCCTTCGCGGGCAAGGGAAGCTTTCCGAATCGAACATGCGCGACGGCTTGAAGCTCGTCGAACGTTCGCTGCTGGAAGCCGACGTCAGCTTTCCGGTGGTCCGCGATTTCATGAAGCGGATCACCGACGAGTCGGTCGGCGAGGCGGTTCTCAAGTCGCTCAATCCCAGTCAGCAGGTCGTTGGCGTCGTTTATCAGGCGCTCATCGATTTCATGGGGCCGGTCGATCATTCGCTCCATTTGAAGGGGAAGAATGAGCTCACTGTCCTGATGATGTGCGGCTTGCAGGGCTCGGGCAAGACGACCACCAGCGGCAAGCTGGGCCGATTGCTGAAGGCCGCGGGGCGTTCGCCGCTCATGGTAGCGTGCGACTTGCAGCGGCCGGCGGCTATCGACCAGCTTCACATCATCGGCGAGCAACTCGACGTGCCGGTCTTTTCCGATCGCACGCAGAAAGACCCGGTCGCCGTGACGAAAGCGGCACAGGCCCACGCGAAGAAGATCGGCGCCGACGTGCTGATTCTCGATACGGCCGGCCGGCTCCACGTCGACGAAGCCCTCATGGAGGAGCTCAAGCGCGTCGACCGCCAGGCGATGCCCGACCAGGTGCTGCTGGTGATCGATAGCATGACCGGCCAGGATGCCGTCAACAGCGCTAAGGCGTTCAACGACGCCCTGGAGCTTGACGGCGTCATCCTCACGAAGCTCGACGGCGACGCCCGCGGCGGCGCGGCCCTGTCGGTCAAGCACGTCACGGGCGTGCCGATCAAGTTTATCGGCGTCGGCGAGCACCTCGACGCGCTCGAAGAATTTCACCCCGACCGGATGGCGGGACGTATTCTCGGCCAGGGCGACATCCTCACGCTGGTCGAAAAGGCGCAGCGCGAGTTCGACCAGGATGAAATGCTCGCACAGGAAGAGCGGCTCAAGAAGGGGGAGTTCACGCTCGACGACTTTCGTAAGCAGATGGGCCAGATCAGCCGGCTCGGCCCGCTGCAAAAAGTGATGGGGATGATCCCGGGCATGGGCTCGCTGATGAAGCATCTCGACGACGTCGACGCCGAGCAGGGGATGAAGCGGATGCTGGGGATCGTCGATTCGATGACGGCCGACGAAAAGCGAAACCCGACAAAAGTCATCGATCAGAACCGCCGCCGCCGCATTGCCTCCGGGGCAGGGGTCGAGCCGCATGAGGTGAACGAACTGGTGAAGCAGTTCAGCGCCATGTCGCAGGTGATGACCGCCATGGCCGGCAAAGGGGTGAAGGACCGGATGAAGATGGTCCGCGAGCTGCAGACTGGCGCCATGTCGAATCCGGCGGGGCAACTGACGAGGCAAAAGCAAAGCTCGGGCAAGCGCCTTTCGCCGCAGGAAAAGGCAAAACTGAAGAAACAGCGGGAAAAAGAGCTGCGCAAGCGGCGGCGGGATGGCAAAGGGGGGAAGTAGTCCACGGGGGCTTTGCCGGTCATTCCGAGCGGAGCGAGGAATCTGGGCGGACCCCTCGGAGTACCTCGGGGTGACAGGATACGGTGGCCCCGTCTAAAAACCTTCGCGGGACCCCACTTGCCAGCAACCCCCTGTTTCTGGCAAGATACTGGATTCCCGTCTGGCCCCTAAGCTATGCCTGGGCGGGCACTTGCGAAATGCCACGGCGTTTCGCGTAACGCATTTAGGAGATTGATCGTGGCGGTATGCATCCGCATGAAGAAGATGGGCCGCGCCCATCGCGCCTTCTTTCGTATTTGTGCGACCGACAAGCGCGCCCCGCGCGATGGTCGCGTGCTGGAAGAGCTCGGTACCTACGACCCTTCGGTTCCTGATACCGACGCGCGGGCGTTGTTCAACAAGGAGCGCGTCGCCCACTGGCTGAGCGTCGGCGCCCAGCCGAGCGAGAAGGTCGCGATCCTGATCAAGAAGTACGGCCCCAATGGCTCGCATCTTGAACAGCAGGAAAAGGCCATCGCGAAGCTGAAGGGCCCGAAGGTCGTCCCCGACGCTGGCCCAGCGGCTCCGTCGCTGAAGAAGTTGGCCGAAGAGGCCGCTGCCAAGGCTGCCGCCGAAGCCGCCGCGGCAAAGGCAGCCGAGGAAGCTGCCGCTGCGAAGGCCGCTGAAGAAGCCGCTGCCGAGGCGCCCGCTGCTGAAGAGGCCGCGGCTCCTTCGGCTGAAGGTTAATTGCCGGCGAACAGCCAAGGAGCCGTCCGACCATGCGGTTCGACGTCCTCACGCTGTTCCCGGAAATGTTTTCGGGATACCTGACGCAGAGTTTGCTGAAGCTCGCCATCGACAAATCGATCGTGTCGGTCAAGCTGCACAACATCCGCGACTGGGCCCAGGATAAGCATCATTCGGTCGACGATCGGCCCTTCGGGGGAGGGCCTGGCATGGTGATCATGCCAGGGCCCGCAGTCGAGGCGGTCGAAGCGGTGCAACAGCAGGACAAGACGCCGGGGCGAGTTGTGATGCTCACCCCGCAGGGCCGGCCGCTCAACCAACGGCTGGTCGAAGAGTTGGCGACCCATCCGCGGCTGCTCCTGATGTGCGGCCGCTACGAGGGGTTCGACCAGCGCGTGGTCGACATTTTGGAGCCAGAGGAAGTCTCGATCGGCGATTTCATTATCAACGGCGGCGAAGTCGCCGCGATGGTGGTGATCGACGCGGTCATTCGACTGGTTCCAGGGGTGTTGGGCGACGAAGACAGCGGCCGGTACGATTCGTTTTCGACCGGCAATCGGCTGTTGGAATTCGCTCAATACACGCGCCCGCGCGAGTTTCGAGGGTTGGAAGTGCCGGAAGTATTGCTTTCAGGCGACCACCAAAGAATCGCCAAATGGCGCGAAGAGAGTAGTCTGGAACGGACGAAAAAGCAGCGTCCCGACCTGCTGAACGAATAAAGAATACTTTCACCACGGAGATCACAGAGAGCACAGAGAAAAGAACCGGCTGTACGCATGGTTCTCTGTGCCGTCTGTGTTCTCTGTGGTTAATCCCAAGCGAATTTTTCATTACGGATTGCCAAGATGAGCCAGCAAATCCTCGCCAGCGTCGAGAAGTCGAGCCTCAAGCCGGCCGAAGAGATCCAGAAGTTTGAGATCGGCGACACCGTCGACGTGCATACGAAGATCCTCGAAGGCGAAAAGGAGCGGATCCAGGTCTTCTCCGGCATCGTGATCGCTCGCAGCGGTTCGGGCTCGAAGGAGATGTTCACCGTCCGGCGCATCGTCGCCGGCGAGGGCGTCGAGCGGAAATTTCCGCTCCACTCGCCCCGCATCGCGAAGATCGACGTGAAGCGGAGCGCGGTCGTTCGCCGGGCAAAGCTCTACTACATGCGAAATCGCTCGGGCAAGTCGGCTCGCCTCCGTGAACGCCGCAGCGAACAGGCCGGCACCGACTCCAAGTAGCCAATTGCCGGTTGCAGGATGGTGGTTGGCAAGTAGGTTGGGACGGTGACCCCCGGCCCGCTGGCGTGGTGCGCGCCGCCAGTTGGGAATCGTCCTTCGTAATGCGCGAGCGCCTCGCATCGCTTGGCCGAGGCCTGCCGCCCGTGTCGTTCAAACAGTGGATCGCCGATCGCTGGCGTCCCCTCTCCTTTGGCGAGCGGGGCGAAGTCGTCGCGGCCCGCTGTCTGCGCCGCCAGGGTTACCGCATCGTCGTCACGCGACGCCGAATGCGTTACGGTGAGATCGACATTAGCGCCGTTGATGGCCGAACTGTCGTCTTCGTTGAAGTAAAAACGCGGCGGAGCGCGAGCGCTGTTCGGCCAGCGATTGCCGTCGACTCGCTGCGACGCCAGCGAATGCCCCGCGCCGCTAATGCGTTCCTAAAATCGCACGGCCTGCTGCAATGCTGTGCGGGTCGCTTAGATATCGTCGAAGTCGTCTGGCCAGTCGACGCCAGTCGGCCGACAATCACGCATCACGTCAACGCGTTCCCGGCTGAGGGAACGGGCCAGTTCTTCCGGTAGTCGGCCGCATTCGCGGGGCTGCGCGCGTCGCGCTCCGCTGGCTAGAATGCATTGGTTCGCGGCAGCCAGGCTGGCGCCCCGCGAGCGACCCCCCTCCCACCTTCATGGAAGGCCCGAGCGTATGACCAAGCACATTTTCGTCACCGGCGGCGTCGTCAGTTCTCTGGGAAAGGGGCTCACCAGCGCGTCGATCGGCATGCTGCTCGAGCGGCGGGGTCTCAAGGTGCGGATGCAGAAGCTCGATCCGTACATCAACGTCGATCCGGGGACAATGAGCCCCTATCAGCACGGCGAGGTCTACGTCCTCGACGACGGCAGCGAGACCGACCTCGATCTGGGGCACTACGAACGGTTCACCAACTCGCCGCTGACGCGCGACTCGAACTACACAACGGGTCAAATCTACCTGTCCGTCATCAACAAGGAACGCGCGGGCGAGTTCCTGGGCAAGACCGTGCAGGTGATTCCGCATATCACCAACGAGATCAAATCGGTAATTCAGCGACTGGGCGAAGGCGACGTCGACGTCGTGATCACGGAGATCGGCGGCACGGTGGGCGACATCGAGAGCCTGCCGTTCCTGGAGGCGATCCGGCAGTTCGCCCTCGACGTCGGTAAGTCGAATTGCCTCTACATCCACCTGACGCTGGTGCCTTACCTCAAAGCGGCCCGCGAGTTGAAGACGAAGCCGACGCAGCACTCGGTCGGCCAACTTCGCGAAATCGGCATTCAGCCAGACATCTTGATATGCCGCACGGAACAACCAATCAGCCGCGAAGACCGCGAGAAAATCGCGCTCTTCTGCAATATTTCCATCGATGCAGTGATCGAAGAGCGTGATAAGGATTTCTCGATCTACGAGGTGCCGATCAGTCTCGTTGAGAACAAGCTCGACGGACTCATTTGCAAGCAGCTCGGACTCAAAACGCCCGAACCGGTGATCGACGACTGGCGGGAACTGTTGCGTCGGCTGCGCAATCCCGATCACGAGGTGAGCATCGCCGTCGTCGGCAAGTACGCCGAGCATCGCGACGCCTACAAATCGATCTACGAGTCGATCGACCACGCCGGCATGGCGAACTCGTCGCAGGTGCGGATTGCCCGCATCAAGAGTGAAGAGCTTGAGGCGGAAGGGCCTGAGCGGATGCTCGCTGGCTACGACGGCATTCTCGTTCCCGGCGGATTTGGCGAGCGCGGCATCGAGGGCAAGATCGCCGCCATTCGCTACGCTCGCGAAAAGGGGGTTCCTTTCTTTGGCATCTGCCTTGGCATGCAGTGCGCGGTGATCGAGTTCGCTCGCAACGTCTGCGGCCTTGAAGGCGCCCACTCGACCGAGTTTGACAAAGAGACCCGCCACGGCGTTATTTGCCTGCTCGACGACCAGAAGACGGTCACCGATAAAGGTGGCACGATGCGGCTTGGCGCCTACCCAGCCAAGCTCGATCCAGAGAGCCACTCCGCTCAGGCGTATGGCTCGGACGTCGTCTCGGAACGGCACCGTCACCGTTACGAGTTGAACAACGTTTATCGGCAGCAATTCGTGGCTAACGGGATGCGAATTGCCGGCACGAGCCCGGATGGCTCCCTTGCTGAGATCATTGAATTGCCCGGTCACCGCTGGTTCGTGGCAGTGCAATACCACCCCGAATTCAAGTCAAAGCCGACCGACGCCCATCCCCTCTTTGCTGGGTTCATCAAGGCCGCGATCACCCATCATGCTGCAAAGCACTTAGGCGGGGCAGAAGCGAAGAAGGCGGTCGCTCGCTCGGCGCACCAGGAAGCCTAACGGCGGTTAGTGTGGGAGGCGAATCGCGATGAGCGACGAGAAAAAGATCATCATCGACGAAGACTGGAAGTCGCAGGTCGCCGCTGAAAAGGAAGCGGCGGCGCGGAGGCCCTCCGCCGACGAGGACGCCGCAGGCACGGCGGAGGCTAATGCTGCGGACGGACCGATGCTCGAAGCGTCGTTCGAATTGCTCGTCTCGACGTTCGTCACCGAAGCGATGGTGGCCCTAGGGCAGTTCCCGCACCCTGGTTCGGGGCAGATCGAGACCGATCCTGGCCACGCCAAGTTTGCGATCGATATGCTCGAGGTGATTTCCGAGAAGACGAAGGGGAATCTCGACGCGATGGAAGAGCAGGGGATTAAGGACATCCTGCATCAGCTCCGCATGGCGTTTATCGCCGTCACTCAGGGAGCGCAATAGAAGTCACCGGCTCTGCCAGTGGACATCGTGCAAGCTCGGCCGGTCGAGGGTTCGATCATTGGCGGAGCCGCAACTTCAACGAGAAAAATGCCGCGCCCAGCCGGCAGGGGATGCGGGTCCCCTTTGCCGATTAACCTACCGGTAGACTTGCATCCCGAACCGGGTGACAACGGACGGGTGGTGAAAGGCTAACCGTGCCGGCCAAGCGCGACGTGTTTTTGAAGCAAAGAAGCTATCAGCGTTCAGCTAGACGGCTTCCATCGTACTTTTTCTTTTTCCTGTCTGGCTGATTGCTGAAAGCTGGCAGCTTCCGCGTTGCTACTCCGTCAGTTGATCGAACAACTGTCGGAAGCCCGGCATCTGTTCCCCAATGTGTTGAGCCCAGCTCTCGGGCCGCCATAGCTCGATGCACACCGCGGCTCCGACAACAAGCAACTCCCCGCCTGGCTCGACTCCCAGAAAGTCTCGGAAGGCTTCCGGAATCGCGAGGCGTCCGCGACCGGCAATTGGCGCCGTGCGGTACCGCGTCGACAGGAGCCGCCCAAAGAGCTGGACGCTTTCCGCCCGGCGATCGAGGCGGCCGCTGCGAAGTTTGCCCTTCATCAGCTCGACGCCCTGACTGAGCCAGCCTTGCCACTGGGATGTATTCCAGAGGCTGAGGCAGCCAGGGCGTTCCTTCGCCAACGTGCATCCCTCCGAACCGCCAGCCAATGCCTCAACGCACTCGGTTGGCAGCGACAGACGATAGCGATCGTCGATCGTCCGGGGCCATTCGCCGATGAATAGTTCTCCCGATTCGATCACGCGCTCGGCGTCCTCCGTCTAAACTTCCTCCATGCTGATATGGGCTGAATACCCGCAGAAACAACGTTTTATGGCGAATATTGGGCTTCCATCCCAGCAAACGCGTGAGCTGATTCTACCCCAGCCATTCTCGCCTGCAAGGCCTTCGATCGGTCTCTCCGCTAGCAATCCGCCGAAGTTGGCGCCTCGCTCGTGCCGAGGACTCCTTGCGGGGATCGACGAGCGTGGGTCGGGAAATTTTCCGCTTATTTGAGTCAATCAGGGTGGCGGCGATCGGGGATTTTCCGTATTCCTCCCTCATTCCAAGCGGTCTGAAATCCGCATGTTCCGCCGTGCGCCTCCTGCCACCAATTCCAATCGATGGAAGATCGCGTCGTTATTACCGGCATCGGCATGGTCACGGCCGTAGGGCATGACCGCGAGTCGACGTGGCGTGCCGTAAAGGCGGGGCACAACGGCGTCCGCAAACTCTGCGGGATGCCCGGCATCCCGGATGGACTCCTCCTGGGAGCGACCGTGGAAGGGGTGCCACGCGACCGCTTCGGTGATCGCAACTTCCCCATCGCCATGGCCGCAGCGCGCGAGGCCCTCGCAGACAGTCGACTTGACCTAAGACGTTGCGACCGTTCGCGGATCGCCAGTTCTTACGGCACCTGCGGCGGGCCAACCCCCTGGATGGCTGAGGAATACGCTCGCCGTGAGGGGACGACGCAAATCAAGCCCTGGTGGGAGAACCTGCTGTACTCGGCCGTTCCCACGCGAGTGGCCAATCGTCTCGGCATTTTTGGTCCGCGATTGGTGAACTCCACGGCCTGCGCGACGGGAGCGATTGCGACCATCAACGGCATGCGAGCCATTCTCGACGGTCAGGCCGATATCGCGTTCGTGGGGTCCGCTCAAACGCTCCACCCGATCCTCTCTGCGGGATTCTACAACATGCGGGTCTTGGCGAACGCCGACGACCCCGCCGCGGCCTGCCGGCCGTTCGACGCTAACCGCACCGGCTTCGTGATGGGGGAGGGAGCGGCGACGCTGGTGCTTGAGCGTCTCAGTTCCGCCCGCGCTCGCGGAGCGTCGATCTACGCTGAAATCTTGGGCGGCGCGCTCCTGAGCGATTCGACTCATGTCACCGACCTCAGCGCTGATAGCCGGCCGCTGACGCACCTGCTCGACCGCACGCTTCGGCAGTCGAACCTCGTGCCGAGCGACGTCGCCTACATCAACGCGCACGGCACGGGTACCAAGCAAAACGACGCGATGGAAACCCGCGGCATCCGCGCCGCGTTCGGCGCCGCTGCAAACCGCCTGTGCGTCAGCACGATCAAGGCTAATCTGGGCCATTTGGTGAACGCCGCCGGCGCCGTCGAACTGGCGATTACCGCTATGGCCCTGCGCGACGGGTTCGCTCCGCCGACGGTGAACTTGACGCATCCCGATCCCGACTGCGACCTCGACTGCGTGCCGCTAGTCGGCCGTCGACGTGCCCTGGAGCACGCCGTGAAGATCTCGATTGCTTTTGGCGGGCACCTTGCCGCCATTGCACTGCGCCGCTGGTCTGGCGCCGGCGAACGCTGCGAACCTGCCCCCGCTGCGATGCTGCGACTCGCGGCCTAGCGATCGGCGCCGCACCAAACTTCGTGCTCATCGCGAGCGACGTTGCACGGCGTACCCCATTTGCACCGGCCACGTCGGTTGCCCGCCCAGTTCCTGCTCGGCCTTGAGCGCCCAATACGGCTCGCGCAGCAGTTCGCGGCCGAGAAACACGAGGTCGGCGTCGCCGCCGGTGATGATCTCGTTCGCCTGCTTCGCCTCGATGATGAGGCCGACGGCCCCGGTGGCGATGCCGGCTTCGTCGCGAATCTGCCGGGCGAAAGGGACTTGATACCCTTTGGCCACCGGGATGCGGGCTTTGGGCGTAAGGGCTCCCGAGGAGACGTCAATCAGGTCGACGCCGCGGGACTTCAATTCGCGGCAAAGCGTCACTGAATCAGCGGCGCTCCAGCCCCCTTCGACCCAATCGGTCGCCGAGATGCGCGTGAATAATGGCATGTTGCTAGGGATTGTCGCGCGCAGCGCCTCAGCCACCTGCAATAGCAGGCGCATGCGGTTTTCGATCGATCCCCCATAGTCGTCGGTCCGTTGATTACTGAGCGGCGAGAGAAATTCATGCAGCAGATATCCATGCGCGCCATGAATTTCAATGATCTTGAAACCAGCCGCGATCGCGCGGCGGGCCGCTGAGACAAATGCGGCCCGCACCGCGTCGATGCCGGCGGCGTCCAGCGGTTCGGGCGCCGGACTGCCGTCGTCGAAGGCGAGGGGGCTTGGACCCCACACCGGTCGCCAGCCCCCTTGTTCGGGGGTCAGCGGCGCGCCGCCGCGCCACGGTAGATCACAACTTGCCTTCCGGCCCGCGTGGGCCAATTGAATGCTCGGCACGGCGCCTTGTGATTCGACGAAGCGGGCGATGCGCGCGAGCGGTTCGACATGCTCATCGCTCCAAATTCCCATGTCGCCGGGCGAGATACGTCCATCGCTCGTGACGGCGGTCGCCTCGACCATCACCAGACCGACGCCGCCCGCCGCCCGACTGCCGAGGTGGACCAAGTGCCAGTCGTTCGCCATCCCGTCGATGGCCGAATATTGGCACATGGGCGACATGACGATGCGATTGCGAAGCGTAACTCCCCTGACCGTCCACCGCGACAGCAAGTCAACGTCGGGGACTTCGCGATCGTGGTCGGCGGCGGATGAGCAGCCTTGCGGGCGGGCGTCGCCGGCGTCGTTCGAGGGAGTCATGATCGGTCCTGCCAATGGTGGGTAGATGGATCGCCAGGCGTGCGAAGCGCTAACGTCTCCATGCAAAATGGAGTCGAGCGCGTCCGAGTTGTCAAACCGTGGCGTTGCCATCTTCGCAATTGGGCGAAGCTCTCGGAATCGGGGCGAGGTTCCACTTGCGCCACCCTTCTCTTCGGAAGAGTTGCGCCGCAGCGACCGCCGATGGACACGCGATGAAGGCTAAGCCTGCGGACGAGACCATGGCTCGCGATACGGCCGCGCTAGCCGCTGATTCGCTTCATCGTCGTCGATAATTTTCCCCGCCGCGGCGTCCCACTTGAAACTGCGCCCAAGGTCCATCGACAGGTTCGCCAGAATGCAGCAGGCGGAACTGATGTACCCTTCCTCGATGTTGCTCACGGGCAGGCGTTTTTCCTGCCGGGCGGCGAGGAAGTCCTGCATGTGCCGACGCGTGGCGGGGGCGGCGAACAATTCCGTTTCCTTGTGCTGCTGATCCTCAGGAAATTTGCTGCGTTCGTCGAGATGATCGCCATGCTCGGCTTGTCTCGCGCCATGCGGTTTGAAGTCATAGCTGTGGACGCTGAGCTTCAGCGTTCCCTTATCGCCGTAGAGCGTCGCGCCCCACGGATACTCGGGGTCCGCGGGCTCGCCCCAATTCCTCTGCGTCCAAACAATCTGGAGGTCAGGGTATTCGAACGTAGCCGTTTGCGTATCGGCGATGGTGGCGATGGACGTCTTATCGCGCACGAACACTCCGCCGTTGGCCGAAACCGTCGTCGGCCAGCCGATGCCTAAGAAATATCGCACGACATCGAACATGTGGACGCAGAGATCCCCTATCTGCCCGTTGCTGAAGTTGCGAAAATCGCGCCAACTGCGGGGATGGATGTGCGGATGATAGTCGAGCCACGGCGCCGGGCCGACGTACATTTCCCAATCGAGATTGGCCGGCGGCGTCGCTGTGGGCGGGAAGCCCCCTGGGCCGCCGTAGTAGCTATGGATGTCCACGAACGCCACCTTGCCGAGCTTGCCGCTGGTGATGTAACGGTCGCGGGCTTCGATGAGGTGGGGCGTGCTGCGCCGTTGCAGTCCGACCTGCACGGTGCGGCCAGTGCGCTTCGCCGCGGCGACCATCGCCTGTCCCTCAGCCACGTCGACGCTGATTGGCTTTTGACAGTAAACGTCCGCGCCCGCCTCGACCGCGGCGATCATCGGCAATGCATGCCAGTGGTCCGGCGTGGCAATGTTGACCACGTCGGGCTTCTGCTCCGCGAGCAGCTTCCGATAGTCGCCGTAAACCGGCGGCTTCGTCTTGGAGGGCTGTCGCTGCGCGACCAATTCCGCGGCCTCGGCCGCCATGTTGGCGTCGACGTCGCATAGACCGACCACCTCGACTGGCGCCACCTGGATCAGGTGAAACAGATCGGTCTTGCCATACCAGCCGCAGCCGATCGTCGCGACGCGGAGCGGCTTGTCGCCCGCCAGAGCGAACGCCCGGGGCTGGATCGCGGCAAGGGCGGAAGTGAGAGCGGCCGTGTGGAGAAAATCGCGGCGATTCATGGAGTGGCTCTTGGGGCTGAAAATGCTGACCACAAAGGCACGAGGGCACAAAGAAAAGCACTGAGGAGGAAAAAGCGTTGTGAAGAAGCCGGAACGCTAATCTTCGCTGATCTACGCTAATCTAGTCAATTAGCGAGGATTGGCTGAGATGACCATTCCCTGTTTCTTTGTGCTTTCCTTAAGTGCGTTGGCGCCTTGGTGGTTAGTGGCACGTATGCCCAGCCGGCGGGAATGCGCTGTTGCAATGTTCCCCTTCGAGCTCCGTCTCGATCGTGATGTGCTCGAACTCACGGTCCCGCAGCAAGCGGTAGAGCTCCCCCTTGGCCACGCAAATATCTTCTCGAGTTGCGCCGGCCCGCATGAGCAGATGCGTCGCAATGACGTGGCGTTCGCCGTCGAGCGTCCAGGTGTACGTGTCGTGCAGCTCAATCACATTCGGCAAGGCGATGGCTTCACGACGAAACTGGTCGACGTCGAAGCCTGCGGGCGCGGCTTGCAGGAATACCAGCGCGACTTTGTTGAGATTGCGGACCACGTTAACCAACACGAACGCCGAAATGCCGAGCGAGAGAATCGGGTCGATGATCGGGACGTCCCAAAACGCCATGATGGCGCCGCCGATGAGGACGGCAATCCAGCCAAGCGTATCCTCCAGCAAGTGCCAGGTCGCCACTTGCTCGTTGAGCGATCGCCCGCCGCGCAGTCGCCAGGCGGCCGCGCCATTGGCCAAGACTCCGACGATAGCGAGGGCGACCATGCCGCCGGCGCGAACCGGCTTTGGTTCAAACAGGCGGTGGACCGATTCCCATAGAATGAAGCTGAGGCCGATGATCAGCACGCATCCGGTGATGAGAGCGCCCAGGGCCGAAAGCCGCCGATAGCCGTAGGTGAAGCGGTCGTTCGCCTCGCGGTCCGAAACCCCTTGCAAGTACCAGGCAAGTCCAAGCGAGATGCAGTCCCCGGCGTCATGCACGGCGTCGCTGAGGATCGCGACGCTCCCGGTCCAGATGCCGCCGGCGATCTCGATGAACGTGAAAACGAAGTTTACGAAGAACGCAAAGCGAAGATTCTGGCCGGCGTGGTGAGCGTGATCGTGCATGCGAAAGCGTTTTTCGTATTGTCAGTCCCGGGCTCCGCCCGGGGGCCGGCTTGAAGTAGAGGAACGGTTAGCGTGGACGCAACGCGACGCCCTGGCGGAGAAGCTTATTCAACGGCGATCATTCTTGAAATGCTTTCATGATGGCGGATGAATAAGCCTCGGGGCCGGGGAGCGCAATCGCCATTGTCATAATGTAGGTCAGTCTAGGTAGCGTGGCCTATGGCGAATATCGGGCCACGCGCCACGCAAGACAGCGCGACCTACGAATCGCCCAGCGTCCGCTTCCGACGCAGCAGATGATGGTAGTGCTGTGCAAATCGATGCGCTTCATCCCGCACGTATTGTAGTAGCCGCAACGCGAACGCATGGCGGCTTAGCCGAATCGGTTCGTCACGCCCCATCACGTAAATCAGCTCTTCCTTTTTGGCCAGCGAAAGCACCAGCGGCGGCTCGATCCCTAGGGTTTCGAACGCCGTGAGCGCTTTGCCCAACTGACCTTTCCCGCCATCGATCAGCAGGATGTCGGGGAAGACTTCCCCTTCGCGGTCGAGGCGCCGAAATCGCCGCGCAACTACCTCGTGCATGCTGGCATAGTCGTCGACGCCCTGCACCTCGCGGATGCGGAACCGTCGATACCCCGGCTTGAACGGCAGGCCGTCGATAAACTGCACGAGGCTGGCGACTGTCTCCGTACCGCCGAGATGCGCGATGTCGCAGCCTTCGATGGTGCGCGGCTGAACGTCGAGTTTCAACACCTTCTGCAATCCGGCGAGTCCCTTCTTCGGATCGATGTAGAAAACCTCGGGCTGCTCATTCTTTTCAAGATCGCCGCGGTCTTCCAACGACTCGAGCATTTGGATTTCGTCGCGGAGCTTCGCCGCTTGTTCGAACCGCCGCGCGGCGGCCGCTTCTTGCATCTCCACCCGCATCTCCGCCAACAGCGGCTTGCGGCCGCCGTCGAGAAACTTGCGCAGTCGGTTGATGTCCTTGCGGTATTCCTCTTTCGAAATACGGAAATTACAAGGCGCCGTGCACTGTCGAATCGAGGCGAGCAGGCAGGGCCGGAACCAGCGCCAGCGGTCGTCGCTCTCCTCGATGTCGAGCGGACAGGTCCGAAACTTGAAGACCCGTTGCAGCACCTGCAGGGCGCCGCGCAGCGAACTGACGTTGGCGAAGGGGCCGTAAAGCTTCACGCCGCTGCTGCGCGGCGTGCGGGTGATCTCGACGCGTGGAAAATCTTCGTGCGTGGTGATCTGCAGGTAAGGGAACGACTTGTCATCGCGGAGGTCGCGATTGAATCTCGGCTGGATATCCTTGACCAGGCGGGCCTCTTTCAGCAAAGCGTCGACCTCGCTCTCCGTTTCCATGAAGTCGATGTCATAAGCCTCGAGCACCAGTTGCGCAGTGCGGGAGTCTTCGGCGGCCGCCTTGAGAAAGTAGCTGCCGGCGCGGGCGCGCAGATTCTTCGCCTTGCCGATGTAGATCACTCGGCCGAGCTTGTCTTGGAAGAGGTAGACGCCCGGCCTATCGGGAAACTGCGTGCGGACTTTCTCGGCGGCGCGGAGAAAGAATTCGACCTGTGACTTCGGCAGGTCGGGCGGTACTTCAGGCTGAGCCTCATGTTCAGGCGGCGGGGCGTCCATGCGTGAATTGTAGCGCAGCCTTTTGCCCCCGGTCAGTGACCGCCGGTCGAATCACCTAAAAATCCACGCCCATTACACGCCGGCAAACGCCCGCATGTCGGCCTCCATCGCTAGCAGTCGCTGATCCAGCATCTGCTTGGCGTCCTCCAGATTCGCCAGTTGCTCGGGCGGTTCGTACGTGAACATGTAAAGCTTGATCTTCGGCTCGGTGCCGCTGGGGCGGATGGCGACGTAGTTCCCCTCCAGCGCTAGGTCGAGAATTACCAAGTCTCCCAGCGGGCCATCAAATGGCCGTTTGCCGCCGTCGGCGAGGATGACGGTTTGGTCGAAGTAGTCGCGGATCTGCACGACCGCGCTCCCGGCGACCGTCTTGGGCGCCGCCGTGCGGAATTGGGCCATCACTTCCTTCATCCGCAGCATGCCCTCGCTGCCTGGCATCTGCACCGAGACAGTCCGTTCCATGTGGACGCCGTGCTGCCAGAACAGATCGTCGAGCTTCTGATGCAGCGTCTTCTTCTGCGATTTGAGCTTCGCCGCTAGCTCGCATAGGAGCATCGAGGCCAGTCCCCCATCCTTGTCGCGGACGTAGCTCCCCGCCATGTAGCCGTGCGACTCCTCGGTGCCGTAGAGGAATTTGTCGGCGCCTTCGCGATCAATGACGCCGGCAATCCACTTGAAGCCTACGAGGTTGTCGCCAAAGGTCTTCACGCCGTAGCTATCGCCAATCCGACGCGTCAGCTCGGTGGTGACCAGCGTCTTGACGAGAAAGTTGTCGCGCGAGAGCTTCCCCAGCGCCTTGCGCGAGTCGAGTATGTAGTCGGCCAGCAGGGCGCCGATCTCATTGCCGTTGAGCGTCAACCACTGCGAGCCCGTGGCCGGCGTCAGCGGCGCCGCGCAGCCAATGCGATCGCAGTCGGGGTCGGTCGCCACGGCAAGGTCGGCCCCAGTGTGCATGGAATGGGCGATCATCGTGTCGAACACGTGCGGATTTTCAGGGTTCGACACATGCCCCGGCACGTTCGGAAAATCGCCGTCGGGCTTGGCGTGAAGGCTGAATAGTTCGACGTCCTTGAATCCGTCGGCCGCCAGCACCGGCAATACCGCGCTCGCGCCCACGCCGTGCAGCGGCGAATAGAGGATTTTCAGGTCGCGCGGCCCCGGCAGGGCCTGCGTCAGCACCGCCTCGACGTATTTCGGATCAATCTCGTCCTGGCAGATCTCGATGCGTCCGTCCGCCACGGCCGTATCGAACGGGACACGCTCGATGGCGCCGACCGACATGACGCGGTCGATCACCCCTTTGTCGTGCGGCGGCAGAAGCTGCCCGCCGGTCGACCAGTACGCCTTCACCGCGTTGTCGCTCGGCGGGTTGTGGCTCGCCGTCACCATGATGCCGCAGGAGGCTTGCTTGTACCGCACGGTGAACGATAGCTCGGGCGTACTGCGGAAACCTTGCAAGAAGTAGACCCGAAAACCGCTCGCCACCATAATTTCCGCGCAGAGTCGTGCAAAGTGCTCCGAGCGGTGGCGGGTGTCGTACGCCAGCGCACACGACAGATTCCCGTCGGCGCCAAGTTGCTCCTTCACATAGTCGGCCAAGCCCTGGGCGCTCTCGCCTATGGTGCGGTCATTGATCGCGTTCGCCCCGACTGGATACATGCGACCGCGACGACCACCCGTGCCAAAGGGAATCACCGTCCAAAACACGTCGTCTAGCGTCTGCCACTGCTCGGCTTCGACCATCTCGGCCACTTGCGGGGCGTACTCCCCGTAACGAGCCTCCGTCAGCCAAGAGGTGATGTTTTTTTTCGCCGTGCTCGTGATCTTCCCGGTTTCGGCGGCTTGGCGGACCAGGGCAAGCGTATTCTCGTACGACATGGTGCGGGCGTCCCAATGGGGAAAGGGAACCGGCCCCCCTGCGCTCACAGGATAGGCAGGCCTGACAGGGCGATTTAACCTACACCATAGTGGAACGACGGGGAAGTTCGAGGGAAGGAGCAAGGGCGAATGCGAAATGCTAAATGGGGTAGGGGGATGAGCATGTTGTGTCGATGCACGGCGGTTTTGGTCGTCGTCGTCGTTGTCGCATTTTTGTGCAATCGCATGTACGCAGGGGAGCAGGCGGGTTCGTTGCAGCGGGCGAAGCCGCCGGTGTGGTCGCAAGACGTGCTCGATGAGTTCTTCGTCGACGCCCGCGAGCAACTCGTCGGCGAGCGACCGGCCAAACGCAGCGAAGCGGCCGCGACGAAGTCGCCTGCGGGGCAGGGGAGTGTCGCCGCGCCTGCTGCTGAGACTGGCGACGCAGCGCGCTGGTCGAAGGTGATCAGCGGCGACGCGCTAGCCGCCGAAGTGAAACAACTCGCTGCCACGCTCCGCGACCCGCTCGCCAATCCCGCCAAGTTCAAAAGCGGCGGCTACAAGGCGTGCCGCGCAGCGTTCAACGAACTGGCCGTCCTCTTCGCCGTCATCGCCGAGTACGACGGCGACGTCCGCTGGCAAGAGGACGCGCCGGCGCTTCGCGATGCGCTTGCGCGCGCGGCGCGCAATTGCAAAACAGGAACCGATCAAACCTTCGCCGAAGGAGCTGGCCTGCGGACCCAACTCGACGACCTCATCCGCGGCGAGCGCCTCGGCGGGAAACCGCAGCCGCCCCCGGAGCGCTGGAGCGACCTCGCCGATCGCTCGCTGCTAATGGCCCGCATGGAAGCAGCGCTGCAGGAAGGAATTTCGCCCGCCCTCTCGAGCGCCCGCGACTTCTCACGCAAGGCAGTCGACGTCCAGCAGCACGCTGAAGTCCTCGCCATGCTGGCGATGATGATTGATCGTGAAGAGTTTGATTACTGGGACGACGAGACCTTTCAGCAGCACAGCAGCGATTTGCGCTCAGCGTCGCGCGAGTTGAGCCGCGCGGCCGCCGACGGCGACTACGAAGCCGCCCGCGCCGCCGCTGGCCAGGCAAGCCAATCGTGCAGCGCCTGCCACGAAGGGTATCGCGGCTGACGCGCGGTTACTTCCGCATCCGAAAAATCGCCCGCCAATCCGCCGGCGTCGATAGCGCCGCCGTGGCCCCGCCATGGTACTCGCGCACCAGGTCGACGCTGTAATAAATGTGGGGATCGACGCCACGCGCCGTTTCGAGCAGATCGCTCGTCCGTCGCCGCGGTGCAATGACGAAGATCATCGTATTCGGCCCGTCGGCGCCGATCCCCTGAAACGTCGTGGGATGCCACCCGGCGATGCTCAGCGCCGAAGCAATCGCACCGCCGGCCTGCGACGAGAACATGCGGATCACGACGATCCCCATCGCGATCTTTCGCTCGATCTGAATGCCGACGGCATTTCCCGCAGCGAACCCGCCGCAATAGGCGAGCATCAGCAGCGGGTTCTTCTCAATGCCCATCAACGCTTGCGCAACTGCTGTGAGCCAGACGAACGTTTCAAAAAAACCCAGCAGCACCGAAAGCTTCACGCGCCCTTGCACGACGGAAATCGTTCGCAAGGTGCCGAGCGACACGTCAATGATGCGCAGCGCGAAGATGACCAGCGCCGCAACTACGGGGTGAAGTGCCACCAACGTTTCCATCGCGTCAAGACCTCAAGCTTTCGATTGATCAACGCAGCGGCCGTCAGCGTCGCTTGCCCGGTGGCGGGTCGTCAAGTTCCTCGCCGCTGCAACGCCGAGGCGTCGCCGCGCGCTCCATAGGCTGCCGCGATCGCTTCCATAGGCGCCACGTCGTGAAAACGCCGAGTTTACGCCCCACGGCGCGCCCCCTATAATTCCCGCTTACCCCAGCGAGTTTGGGTGCACTTATGACCGAGCCCGAAGGATGTGCGACTGTGGCAGAACATGTGGTAATTATTGGTAGCGGACCCGCCGGATGGACCTCGGCGATCTACACGGCGCGGGCCAATCTCACGCCGCTGGTGTTCGAAGGCGCCATCACTGAAGAAAATCGCCAGGTCGGCACGCTGCCCCTGGGGCAGCTCGCGCTGACCACCGAGGTCGAAAACTTCCCCGGCTTCCCCAAGGGCGACCTGAGCCATTACCTCCGCTCGGCCCTCGATGAGGAAAACCACTACCTTGCCGACATGCATCACAAGGAAGGCTGCTCGGGCCCTGAACTGATGCATCTGATGCGCAAGCAGGCTAAGAATTTTGGCACGCGGATCGAAACCGACGACATCGTCTCGGTTGACTTCACCAAGCGGCCCTTCTGTCTTCACTCGTCAAGCGGCCAGCGGATCGAAGCCCAGTCCGTAATCGTCGCCACCGGCGCCCGCGCCAACTACCTTGGCCTCCCGTCGGAAGATATGTACAAGAACCGCGGCGTGAGCGCCTGTGCCGTCTGCGATGGCGCGTTGCCGCGATTCCGCAACAAGCCGCTGGTCGTCGTCGGCGGCGGCGACTCGGCCGTCGAGGAAGCCGACTACCTGTCGAAGTTCGGCAGCGTCGTCTACATGATCCATCGCCGCGATCAATTGCGGGCGTCGAAGATCATGGCGGACCGAGCGCTCGCCAATCCGAAGATCAACATTCAGTGGAACACCGAAGTTGACGAAGTTCTCGGCGACGAGGCCAGCGGCGTCACAGGGGTGCGGCTCAAATCGACCACCGGCGACGGCAAGACAATTGAACTCGCCGCGACGGGGATGTTCGTCGCCATCGGCCACACGCCGAACACACGCTTTCTGGAGGGCCAGCTCGACATGACCCCCAAGAAATATCTGACGTGGACGGTTCCCTTCCGTACCAACACCAGCGTTGAAGGGGTCTTCGCCGCCGGCGACGTCGCCGACGATTACTACCGCCAGGCCGTCACCGCCGCGGGCAGCGGCTGTATGGCGGCTATCGACGCGGAGCGATGGTTGGCCTCGCAAGGGCTGTAGTTTTTCAGCCCCCGGCTCCGCCGGGGGGTAACGCAACGGATAGCCGACCGCATCAATCCCCTGGCGGAGCCAGGGGCTGCAAGCGCGTTTGGCGCCACATTGCAGCAGGGATGACGCGATGGAAAAGCTCTCAGTCTGGGCCGCCCGACAACCCAACACGATTGGCAAGCAGGCGACGCTGCAAGGGTGGATTCGCACCCGTCGCGACTCGAAAGGGGGCTTCAGCTTCCTCGAACTCAACGACGGCTCCTGCCTCGCCAACATCCAGATCGTCGCCGATGCGAAGCTCTCGAACTACGACTCGGAGGTAAAGCATCTCACCGCAGGTTGCAGCGTCACGGTGCGCGGCGAGGTGAAACCTTCGGGCGGAAAGGAGCAGGCGACGGAACTTCACGCCAGCGAGGTGATCGTCCACGGCCTCGCCGATCCCGAAGCGTACCCGCTGCAGAAGAAGCGTCACACGCTGGAAAAGCTTCGCGAGTGGGCCCATCTCCGTCCGCGTACCAACACGATGGGCGCGGTGATGCGGGTCCGGAACCGCATTTGCCGCTCGATTCACGATTTTTTCCAGGAGGAAGGCTTCCTCTACGTCCACACGCCAATCATCACCGCCAGCGATTGCGAAGGCGCCGGCGAGATGTTTCGCGTCACCACGATTGATCTTGCCAACCCGCCAAAGACGGCCGACGGCAAGGTCGACTACGCCCAAGACTTCTTCGGCAAGCCCGCCTATCTCACCGTCTCGGGCCAGCTCGAAGGCGAAATCTACGCCACGGCCCTCGGCAAGATTTATACGTTTGGTCCGACCTTTCGTGCAGAGAATTCCAACACGTCGCGGCACCTCGCTGAATTCTGGATGATCGAGCCGGAAGCGGCGTTCTTCGATCTCGACGACGACATGGCGCTGGCCGAACGGTTCCTCAAACGCATCGTTCGCGACGTGCTCGCCGACTGCCAGGAAGACATGGCATTCTTCCAAGAGCGAATTGACTCGACGATCATGGCAGCGCTGGAAACGGTTCGCGACCGCGACTTTCTGCGGCTCAGCTATACCGAAGCCGTCGAAATTCTGGAGAACTCAGGCGAGAAATTCGAGTTCCCCGTCAAGTGGGGCTCGGATCTGCAAGCCGAGCACGAGCGGTATCTCACCGAGAAAAAATTCAACGCCCCAGTGATTCTGCACGATTACCCGCGCGGCATCAAAGCCTTCTACATGCGGCTCAACGATGACGGCAAAACGGTCCGCGCGATGGACGTCCTGGTCCCGCGCGTCGGCGAGATCATCGGCGGCAGCCAGCGCGAGGAACGACTCAACGTGCTCATTGAGCGGATGAAAGAGCAGCACCTCAATCCCGACGACTATTGGTGGTACCTCGACCTGCGACGCTTCGGCACGGCGCCGCACGCCGGGTTCGGCCTAGGACTAGAGCGAATGGTCCAATTTGTCACCGGCATGGCCAACATCCGCGACGTGATCCCGTTTCCCCGGACGCCGGGCAGCGCGGAGTTCTGATCTTGTTGTTGAACCGTCATCCTGAGCGAAGCGAAGGATCTAGCCATTCATTTGACGCCAGATTCTTCGCTTTGCTCCGAATGACAAGAAACGGAAAGCAGCGTCCATGATCCTCGAAGAAATGACCACCGTTGAAGTTGAAGCCGCACTCAAAACGTGCCGCAGCGTCTTCATCCCTTTCGGCGTCATGGAAGCCCACGGCCCCCACTTGCCGCTATCGACCGACACGATTCAAGCCTACGACGCCGGCAAGCGGGCCGCTCAACTTGTCCCGCTCTTCGTCGCGCCCCCGATCCCCTACGGCTACTGCCGCAGTCTCGGCGGCCATGACGGCACGATCAGCATTAGCGCCGAAACGTTGCGCGCTCTGGTCCGGGACATCGTTCATTCGCTCTACCAAACCGGCCTGCGGAACTTCATCCTCTATTCCGGCCACGCCAGCGCGCTGCAGATGGCCGCAATCGAAGAGGCCGCCGAGCGGCTCCTGCGCAGCAGTCCCGATGCGAACATCGCCATCGTCTTGGAGTACGACGTGCTGTTGAAACGCATCGGCGGCATCATCGAAACCCCAGGCGACATGCACGCGGGCGAGATCGAAACGTCTCGGCTGATGTCAATCTGCCCGCAGTTGGTTCGCAACGAGCTGCTTCCTGAGGAGAGCGGCCGCGAATCGCCCAAGCCGCTGCTCGTGCGCGACGTCAAGCGTTACTGGCCCAGTTCGGTCCTCGGCGCCCCCCGCAAAGCTACGCCTGAAAAAGGCGAGCGACTCGGCGCCATCGTCGCCGAGTATCTCGCCGAGCTGGTGAAGCGGATGGAGGCGTTTGAGCCCCACTAGAGGTAGCGACCGCTCGCCGCGCCTTCGTAAACGAGGGAAAGACTCAAAATCGCTGTTCCGTCTTGGCGGCCTGGCTCCGGTCAATGGCGTCAATCGCGGACGCGGCCATCGCGCCCTTACTTGTCCGCAGCCTTCTCCACCGGCAGCTGAATCTCAAAAAACTGCCGCGCGGTCGGCGTCATCGGACTGTTGTAACCCATCAGGACCACGTCACCTGTCGCCTTGTAGTCGGGATTCGCGTCGAGCCATGCTCGCAGCCGTCTTTCGCCCGCGGCGACAACGTCTCGATTCCATCGTCCGCGCTGCCCAAGCGCAACGACTGTCTGTTCGCCGGCCTCGACTGTCTTGACGCTGTCGTCGTCCCCATCGACGCCGACGCTTCCAGTTTGCGGATCGCCATAGTAGAACGCCATCGACTCTTGTTTAAGCTTGCCGTCATCAGCGTGGCCGTACTCCATCCGGACTGGCGCCGTCATGGCAATCTTGTTCCGAGTGATGTGTCCAAACAATGCGAAGAACTCATTGGCCACGGCGCGTCGATGGATCGGGTAAGTTTTCAGTTCGATGACCCCCGGCGGCGTGAACGTCGGAAAGCCGGCAGGCAACTCGGCCTCGCGCAGCGGCTGAAACGCGAGCTCGTCCTGGACTTTATTCAGCTTTGCCCGCAGCTGGTTGGCGTCTTCCGTGCTCGCGGCGAGGATGGCGAGCGTTTCAGCGGCGGGACTCTGTGGAGCAAGCAGTGCGGCAGCGGCGGCAGCTGCCTTGCGGAGCTCGTCAGCCGTCGCCTCCGCGGGTAGTTTTTCCAGCATCGCGGCCGCCTCCACGCCTGGCCCCGTCGGCGGGGCGAATGTCTTCTCCTGGTTTTCTTCGGCGCCGGTCGCCAGCAGCAGCGACCAGAGCAATAATGAGCTAATCATCGCGATCTGCCTCCGTCTTAGTCTGTCAGAAACGTGTACAAAAGACCGCTGATGGCCTTCGCGGACGAGCGCCGCGCGGATTCGCGCGCCCAACCACTACCGCTGCAGCGCTTGGACCACTAACGCCAAAATCGGCGCCAAGCTGCTGCAGACAGCGAATACTAAGAAACCCGTCGGCGGGGGCGTTCGACGCAGGCGAAAGACAGCCGGTAGCAGCATTAGCGAGATGAACCCGATCCCCGCGGCCGAAAACAGGAGCAGCTGGCTCAGCATCCGCGCACCGCCCAGCTGGGGATTGGCCTGCGCGTAAACGTGGGCCGCCACCGCCGCAATGTCGCATAGAAACACCGTCGTCACCGAAACGGTCCATGCCACCGTGGCCGCATCCGATGTCCGAGACTCGCCCGTTCCGTGTTCTACATGCCGCACTTGCTTCTGACGTCGCGGTTTTGTCTTGCGCTTCGACATCGCGAGGCCGCCTCCTGCCAGAGAATTAGAAGAGTAGAGGTTCACGATACGAACTTTCACCTAATTGGCAACTCCGACCGCAGACTTTGCGGAGCATTGGGAGAAGAAAGTTCACCGCCAAGGGCGCCAACGCTTGGCGTGACGATTTGAACCACGACGACACGGCGGGCACGACGAAACACCAAGCCCGCTAACTCATCGCTCGCGGCAATTCTCAGCGCCTTCGCGCCTTGGCGTGAGATTGAGATCCCGGCTGCGTCACGCAAAGGCGCGAAGACGCAAAGGAGAACGGGGTTCCCGTAGTTTCCTTGGCGACCCTCGGCGTCCTTGGCGGCAATAAAAGAACCCGGCTCAAGGCGCGATTGTACCGGCGGCTCGCCCAGCTCCCCGCCCATTTTCTCAACATCCCGTTCCGCCGCGCGCGCCGCCGTAAGCTATGATTCCGGTGGAGTCGCCGTGCATCCGCGGCGACCCTCGACTCGTCCCGCCCCTTTTCAGTTGTACGGCTGCCACGCTGCTCTACGGCCCTGGCCGAATGGAGCGACGCCGGTGGTCGGCCCGCACTCGTTAGGCTTCGCCCACGATCGACGTTGCGGCGTTCTGCGCGCATGCGACCTGAGGCTTGGCCGCGCTATCCGTCCGCCGATTTGTTCTTCGCACCATCAGGCATGTCACTACGGCAATGGTCGAATTTCGATCGATCGACACGCTCCGCGAGGCTTTGGCGCCAGTCGAAGCATTGCGCGGGGAACAATCCGAACTCGAATCTTGGGTTCGCGAATCGTTCGCGACGCTCGACTCACTTCATGGAGAGCTCTCGGATTGGCAGCGCGACCTGACGCGCCAGCAGGCGCTGCTCGACCAGCGGCAAGCAGCCGTCGACGACGCCGGCGACGCGCTAGCTCAGGTGGCCGAGTATCGCCAACGTCTGGCCGACGCTGAGAACGAGTATCGGCAGCTCGAGGCAGAGAACGCTGAGCAGTTGCGGACGCTCGAAGATATTGAACGGCAGCTTGCCGTGGCGAAAGTGGAAATGCGCCTATTGCACCGCGATGCACACGAGCACCGCGAAGAACGCCGCGAGTGGCTCGCCGAGCTTAGCGACATGCGGCGATCGATGGAGTCGCAGGGAACGCTGCTCCAGCAAATTTTCGACAGGTCGGGCGAGGGGGAATGTGACGGCGCCCTGGGCGCAAGTCATGGAATCGAGGCTCCAGAAGATTTGGCCGCGGGCGACGATGACGTCGCGTGTCGCTCAGCCGAACTGCGGCGGCGGGCCGATTCGCGCCGCGCCGCCCAACGACGGCCGTCTTAACTGCCGTCCGATCGGGTTTGCTTCTCCCCCCTTCTTCGCTCATCCACCAGCCCAACCGCCATGGCAGCCAACTTGAACATGCATGGTCCTCATCGACAGGCGGCGAACTCCGCCGCGGCCGATCTCGACGTCACCGGCCCGCTTGACCCGGAGTCGCGCGAAGCCCACGATTTGCTCGAAGCGCTCGACGACGCCATGTTCGAAGCGATCGCCGGCGACGAGGCGTCGCTCACCCGCGCCCACGATCTCTGGCAGCGGGCCGTCGCGGCGGTCGGCGGGGAGCGAGTCGAGGAATCGCGCGAACAGTATCTACGATTCGCCGTCGAGACCACCAAGCAGTGCGCCACGGGCGAAGTGCGCGAGCCGGCCAAGATGCTGGCCGCCGTCGAAGTCATCGCCTGGCTGACCCGCGGCGCAGCCTGAGCACGAGGTAGAGGGGCAGCGAGTCGCTAGCCTTCCGGATACTGCCGGCAGTACTCGTACAGCGCCATCGTTGTCGCCGTCGCGACGTTGTAACTGTACGGCAGCCCCCACACCGGAATCTCTACAACGTCGTGCACCAACTTGAGCAGATCGGGCGTCAGCCCCGTGCGCTCGTTGCCGATCACCAGCGCCGTTTTCCGCTGGAACGAGTAGTGGTGCATGTCCTGCGAGTCGGTCGTCTGCTCCAGCCCCACGAGCCGATATCCCTCGTCGCGCAGCCGTTCCAGCACCGGCGGCAGCGTCCGCCGTACCTCGATCGTGATCGTATCGGCCCCGTCGCGGGCGATCTTGCGGTCCAAGCTCGCTTGGCCGGTGCAGACGATGCGGTCCAGCCCGCAGCAACTCGCCGCCCGCGCGATTCGCGACAGGTTGACGTTGCTCCGCATCGGCGCGCAAACGATCAGCAACTCGCGCGGCTGGGCAAGTTCGCGTGGGGGCTTATGTCGCAAGTGTTCAAAGCTCATGCCGAGCGATTCTAACAGTTCACTTCCTCTAGTTCAGGAGACTAACCGCCAAGGACGCCAAGGAAATGCGCGGAGGATTTCGCCACGAAACATATGAAAGGAACGCAAGAAAGTCAGAGAGGCGCTAAGCCTTTCCTTGTTCCCCTACTTCTTTCGTCGTTTTCGTGTGTTTCATGGTTAGTGCAATTGCATTTTTTCCTTAACGCACTTGGCGTCCTTGGCGGTTCAAAACCAACCTCGTTAGTTCTTTGCCGCAACCGCACCGTCCGGTAAGCTAAAGGCCGCGGTATGACCTATTCGCTTACTCAATTAAACCACCTCCATAGCACAGCCGCATGCGTCTGGAAGGCCGATCGCTGTTCCCCTGGATCGCCGGCGCGGCGATTCTCTGCTCCATCGGCTGGGCCCTCGATCGCGGTCAACTCCCGCCGGCTGACTTCACCTTCGTCAACGGCACGGAGGTCAAGAGTCTCGACCCCGCGATCGTCACCGGTCAGCCCGAAAACCGCATGATCAACGCCCTCTTCGAAGGGCTCACCCGCTGGAACCCTGAGACGCTCGATCCCGAGCCCGGCGTCGCCGAGCGCTGGGACGTCTCTGACGACCTGCTCACCTACACCTTCCACCTGCGGCAGGACGCCAAGTGGTCCGACGGCTCGCCGGTGACGGCCCACGATTTCATCTACTCGATGCGGCGGTTCCTCGACCCTCGCACCGCCGCCGAGTATTCCTACCAGGCCTGGTATGTGAAAAACGCGAAGAAGTACAGCGGCGGCGGCCGCGCCGTACGCCCCGGCGACAACGTTGAAGTCGAGTTGAACGTCGACCCCAACGGCGTCAACTCCATTCGCGGCGCCGTCATCCGCGGCAAACTGGTCCGCATCGAAGACAAGAGCGGCAACGAACTCGCCGGCGACGCCCTCGACACGGCCGCCGGCGACGCGTCGCTCAACATCGAAGACTGGACCTTCGTCGTCGCCACCGAAGCCGGCGAAGAGCGATTCCGCTACGCCGACGATCTTTCCGCCAGCCGGAACGAACCGGCCGCAGGCGAGCGTCACGCCCGCCAGATTCTGCTCGACCTCCACGACGTCGGCATGCGTGCGATCGACGATCACACGATCGAGTTCACGCTCGAAAACCCCACGCCCTACTTCCTCAACCTCCTCGGCTTTTACCCGCTCTTCCCCGTGCAGCAGCAGTGCGTCGAAACGTTCGGGTCGCCCCAATGGACCGACGTAGAAAACATCGTCTGCAACGGCCCCTTCAAGCCCGAGTTCCGCCGCTTGCGCGATCGGACCCGCGTCGTGAAGAACGAGCACTACTGGGATCGCGACAACGTCAAGCTCAACAGCGTCGACTTCCTCGCCGTCGAATCGAGCACCACAGCGCTCAATCTTTACCTCACCGGCGAGGTGGACTGGATCTACGACGTTCCCGCCGCAGCATTGCGAACGCTGCTCGCCGAACGGCCCGCGCGAGACGATCTTAATCCCAAGCCCATGCTCAATACGTACTTCTACCTCCTCAACGTCACGCGAAAGCCGTTTGACGACGTGCGCGTTCGCAAGGCCCTGTCGATGGCCATGGATCGCACCGAACTCACCGAACGCCTGCTTGGCGCCGGGGAGCTTCCTACCTACAGCCTCGTCCCCCCGGGACTTCCAGGGTACGACCCTCCGCAAAGTCCGCACGAAAACGTCAAGGAGGCTCAGCGGCTCCTGGCCGAGGCTGGCTACCCCGAGGGCCGCGGCTTTCCGACGATCGAAATCCTCTACAACACGCACGAAGGCCATCAAGCAATTGCTCAGCTTATTCGCAAGCAGTGGCAGAACAACCTCGGGATCAAGGTTCGCACCCGCAACGAAGAGTGGGCCACCTTCAACTCAAGTCAGCGGCAACTTAACTACGACGTTTCCCGCCGCGGCTGGATCGGCGACTACGCCGACCCCAACACGTTCCTCGACATGTTCGTCACCGGCGGCGAGAACAACTGCACCGGCTGGGGCAACGCCGAGTACGACAAACTGATCGCCGCCGCGGCCGTCGAGACCGATCCCGCGAAACGGCTCGACCTGCTCCACCAAGCCGAAACGATCCTCATGGACGAGCAGCCGATCATTCCGTTTTACAACTACGTCAGTAAAAACATGGTGAAGCCCAATATCCGCGGCTTCTACAACAACATTCAGGACACGCACCCCCTCTCGGCACTTTGGATCGACGCCGAGGAAGAGACGCCCAACCCGTTCATGGAAGGGCGAAAATGATGATCGCGTTTATCATCAAACGCTTCTTCTGGCTGCTGGTGACACTGTGGGCGGTCTTCACCGTCTCGTTCATCCTCATGCGCAGCGTCCCCGGCGGGCCGTTCGATCGCGAGAAGGCGGTGGCGCCGGAGATCAAGCGGAACCTTGAACGCCGCTACAATCTCGACAAGCCGGTGCTGGTGCAGTACGGCCTCGAACTTGAGCGCGTCTTCTTGCACGGCGATCTCGGCCACTGCATGAACATCGCCGACGCCAGCGTGAACTTCGTCATTCGCCAAGGCCTGCCGATCTCCGCCGCCCTCGGCATCCTGGCGATGACTTTTGCCGTGAGCTTCGGCGTCCTTACCGGCGTCGTCGCCGCCGCGATGCGCGGCAGCCCGCTCGACGTGGGTCTCCGCTTGGCAGCCACCGCGGGGATTGCGCTGCCGAATTTCGTCGTCGCCGGCGTCTGCATTTTGCTTTTCGTCTTTTGGCTTTCGCTGCTCCCCGCCGCCGGTTGGGGCAGCTTGTCGCAACTCGTCCTCCCGGCGTTCTGCCTCGGCGCCCCCTACGCCGCGGAGGTCGCCCGCATCTCGCGCACCAGCATGCTCGACGCCCTGTCGCACGACTACATCCGCACAGCCCGGGCGAAAGGCGTGAGCCGCACCCGCGTCGTTCTGGTCCACGGTCTCCGCAATTCGCTGCTGCCGGTGGTGTCGTTTCTCGGCCCCGCCGTCGCCGGAATCCTCACCGGCTCGCTCATCGTCGAACAAATCTTCGGCATCCCCGGCCTCGGCGTCTACTTCGTCAAGTCGGCGCTGCAGCGCGACTACACCCTCTCGATGGGCGTCGTGCTGCTCTACACCCTGGTCCTCTACACGATGAACTTCCTGGTCGACCTCTCCTACGCCTACCTCGACCCTCGCGTGGAACTGGAATGATGTGGAAGTTCATCGTTGAAAAAGAAGATCTCACGCAAAGGCGCAAAGAAGAGTGCGAGCCGAACAAACTCCCGCATTTCCTTCGCGCCTTCGCGCCTTTGCGTTAGATAAACAACGAACAGCATGCCAGACGAGCCAAAACAATCGACCGCCGGAACCTCACTCGCCCGCGACGCCTGGCGGCGGCTGCGCCGCGATTGGGCCGCCATGGGCGCGCTTGCCACGCTGTTGGTCGTCTGCTTCCTCGCCGCCGTCACGCCGCTGCTGCCGCTGCAGCCGCCTGACCGCGTGCAGACCGATCTCCAGTACACGCCCCCCACGCTCAAGCCGCTGATGATCGGCGGCTTCGCGATCAACCTCGCAGCAATTGAAAAAACGCCGGTCGAAGTCGCGAGGCTCCGCGAGCAACTCCCTGACCTCGAAGCCGCTCATCGCGAAGCGACGCAGGTTTTCCGCACCGCTGAAGCAAACCTCGCCGCCGATTTGCCGCCGCTCGATCGCCAGGCCCAGCTCGGACCCGCTCGCACGGCCCGCAACGGCGCCTTCGAAGCTCTCGTCCGCAAGCACAACGAAATCGGCGACACGATCCAGGCCCCCTACACGCAAGCCGGCTTCGCCGAGCTCGGCCCGCTGAGCCGTTGGATGGTCCGGACGCGCTACGCGATGTTCGGCGAGTCGCAGGTGAACGCGATCTGCGGCCGCGACCTCTTCGGCCGCGACGTGCTGTCCCGCGTCTTCTGGGGCGCCCGCATCTCGCTGATGGTTGGACTCGTGGCGACGATGGTGTCGCTGGTGATCGGCGTCACCTACGGCGCCGTCGCCGGCTTCTTCGGCGGCTGGCTCGACAACGCGATGATGCGGTTCGTCGATTTGCTCTATTCGATCCCCTTCATCTTCGTCGTGATCTTTATCATCACGATTCTCAACGACGACAGCACGCCTGAAAGCTGGGGAACCCGCCTCGGCTACCTCGGCCTCAACAAAATCACGGTCTTCTACTTGGTCGTCGGCGCCATCTACTGGCTGACGATGGCTCGCGTCGTCCGCGGCCAAGTGATCTCGCTCAAAACCGAGCCGTTCGTCGAAGCGGCCCGCTCCCTCGGCGCCGGCAGCTGGCGCATCATCTTCCGCCATCTGCTGCCGAACGTTTCGAGCGTCGTGCTCGTCTACCTCACGCTCACCATTCCGCGGGTGATGCTCTTCGAGGCCTTCCTCTCGTTTCTCGGCCTCGGCGTCGAAGCCCCCGACGTCTCCTGGGGCCTCCTGGCGAAGGAAGGAATCGAAGTCCTCTCGCCGGTGCAAATCTACTGGTGGCTCGTCCTCTTCCCCAGCCTTGCCCTCGGCGCCACGCTGCTAGCCCTCAACTTCCTCGGCGACGGCCTACGCGACGCGCTCGATCCACGAATGAAAGACCGCTAAGCGGAGAAGATTAACCGCCAAGGACGCCAAGGTTCGCCAAGGAAAAAACGGAGGCGGGTGAACCACAACGGCACAACGGGCACGACGAAAGAGTAGACCAGTCAAACTCTACTGGTGGTCGTATTGCCTTTGCGACTTCGTGCCTTAGCGTGAGACAATCTTGATTTAGATCTCACGCGAAGGCGCAAAGGAAGACGGGTTTCTTGTAGTTTTCCTTGGCGAACCTTGGCGGTTCAATTCTTCTTCTTCGCCAATAAATCCAGCGAAGCCGCGGTTAGCGTGCGCACCCCAGTCGTCAGCGTCCCATCAATGTCGGGATAGAAAAGCGGCGAGTGGAGCGAAGGCGCGAGCGTCCCGTCCGTTTCGTACTTCGTCAGTCGCGTCTGATCGACCGCCCCCACCGCGATCATCAAGATCGGCACGCCGGCTCGCCCGTAGGCTCCAAAGTCCTCGCCACCCATCGACGGCTCCGACTCTTCCACCTTGTCTTTGCCTAACTCCTTCTGAATCACCGGCTCCAACCGCTTCGCCAAGTCAGCATCGTTCGCCAGCGCCGGCGTCCCGTCTGACACCGTAATCTCGGGCTTCGGCGCCCCCGCACTCGCGGCCGCCGCGTTCGCCTTCCGCTCGATCGCGTCGAGAATCTGCTTCCGCACTTCCGGAGTGTAGCTTCGCACGGTGAGCTGCAGCGTGCAGTCGTCGCTAATGACGTTGTGCTTCGCCCCGCCGTGGATCGAACCGACCGTCACCACCACCGGGTCGATCGGCTTCACCTCGCGGCTGGCGATCGTCTGCAGGTCGAGCACCAGCTTCGCGGCGATCACAATTGGGTCGATCGTCATGTGGGGATAGGCCCCGTGTCCTCCCTTGCCATGGATGACGATGTCGACGCTGTCGACGTTCGCCATCGCATACCCCGGCCGCCACGCGACGTGGCCTGTCGGACGATCGGCGGCCACATGGAGCGCCAGCGCGTAGTCGGGTCGCGGGAAGCGGCGGAACAATCCGTCATCAAGCATCGCCTGCGCGCCGGCGCCCTTTTCTTCCGCCGGCTGAAAGATTGGCACCAGCGTCCCGCTCCACTGGTCGCGATGCGTCGCCAGGAACTCCAGCGTCCCCAACAGCATCGTCATGTGCATGTCGTGCCCGCACGCATGCATCACGCCGACCGTCGCCCCGCGAGCGTCCCGAACCTTCACCTGCGAGGCGTACGGCAACCCCGTCTCCTCGATGACCGGCAACGCATCCATGTCAGCTCGCAACAATAGCGTCGGGCCGTCGCCGTTCTTCAAGACCCCAACCACGCCATGGCCGCCGACCTTTTCGGCGACGGTGAAGCCAAGCTTCTGCAGCCGCTCGGCCATTATCGCCGCCGTTTTTTCTTCTTCGTGCGACAGTTCCGGCGCCTGGTGAAGCGACTTGTAAAACTGGGTAAGCTCCGGCAACGCTGCCGCCACCCAGCCGCTCAGCGTCTCCGCCCCCAGCGCGGAGTGACCGGCCGCCGCCATCAAGCAAAAAAACAGGAAGCACCCGTTGGCGACGGAAACCGCGCGCGTTACACTTCGGGCATTCATACGACCGCTCTTGTTCATTGGAGCCGCTGTGAGTTCATCGCTCGCAGCGGCTCCTCTTGTTTGATGACAAGAAACAAGCCCGCCGCGGCACGGCTGATTGTAATAGAGCGCGAAGGGGGTCGGGAGTCTTTTGCGACTGGCGAGTTACTATTCAAGGTAGGGTCTCTAGTCGCAAAAGACTCCCGACCCCGTCAAAACTCAGTCCCACGCGCCGCTGCCGGCCAGCGCAAGCAGCTTCGGCACCACGCTCCGCAGTGCCCTGGCGCGGTGGCTGATCGCCGACTTCACCAGCGGTCCTAGCTGGCCGAACGTTTGGTGATACTCCACCACCTCGAACAGCGGATCGTAGCCGAACCCGTTCATTCCCGCCGGCTCGAACACGATCCGCCCGCGGCAAATATCGTCGCTTTCGGCCCGAATTTCCCCGCGCGGGTCGGCCACTGCCACATGGCAGACGTAGTGGGCCGTACGCTTGGCAAGCGGCAGCGCGCCCAACTCCGCGAGCAGCTTCGCGTTGTTGTCGGCGTCCGTCGCATTCTCGCCCGCGTACCGCGCCGAATAGACCCCCGGTCGGCTGCCCAGCGCATCGACCGCCAACCCGCTGTCGTCGGCCATCACCCACGCCCCGAGATAGACCGCCTGCTCCGCCGCCTTCTTCCGGGCGTTGTATGCAAACGTGTCGCCATCCTCGACGACGTCCAAAACCGGCCGCCCTGTTTCGCGGAGCGTCTGCACCTCAAACCCGTAGGGGGCGAGCAGTTCTTGCATCTCCCGCCCCTTCTTTAGGTTGGTCGTCCCAATCACCAGTCGATGCGCCGTCATGATCGTTCGTCGCCCCTAGCAAACCTATTAGCCACCGGTTAATTCACAGCGGAGGAATTCCCGCCACTTAACTCTTAAAAACGGCGACGAATGGCGATAGTGTACAAATAAACACATTTAATCCGCTCTTTGAACACGCAACCCAACGAATCCAGGGCGCCATTTCCACCGGGAGCGCCTAGCCCTGACGCGCGACGCCCTCATCACCAGGACCTGACGCTCGCAAACCGCCGAGATCACATCCATCCCAAAGGTGGAGACGGTGATCTCGGTGGACTCGCCAAAAACCGCCGTTGTTTGCATCGCCCGAGTTGGCCAAAAAATCTTGGCCGACACGGCCGACTCGAAAAAAACAGGTAAAAACGACCACGCCCACCTCTGCCAAAACTACTGGCACAGTTGGCAGACGTGGCAGACTTGGCGGACAAGGCCGAAATGTAGCAGGCGCGCCTCGTGTGCTGCCGCGAACCGCGCCGGAATTACCGGAGAAACACGGCCTCGTGTTGAGAGGAGCCTCTATCACCAGCGCCGAGTGAGGTTTGCAACATCACACTCAGTGTGTCTGCGACGAAAAAAGAACCGACGATGAACGCATTCATCGCCGGTTCCGATAGCCTGTGTATTTTTTGTGGCGCTCGTGGCGTCCTTGGCGGTTCAGGCCTTCATGCTACTGCCGCACGTAGGCCGAACTGACCGATTCCTTCGGCGCCTCGATCGCCGTCGGTTGAATATCGAACGGCAAACCGACGAAATCCTTCGGATGGAATCCTTCCATCACGTCGCCGAACGATTTGGAGAAGCGTTGGTCGAATTCGCTGAGGACTTTTTCTTCGGTATGTTCGGCCTTCTGAATATCTTCGCTGTCGGCCCCGATCGCTTGATACGTGGCTCGTTCGAAGCCGACGTTGGGCGTCGCGGCGCCGAACGTGTTGACGATAATTTGGGCCTCGCGGGTCGACGCCGTGAGCTGGCCGTACTCATTCCGCTGCAAGTCGTTGAACGACCCGACGGTCACGTAGCTTTCGTAGCGATCGTGGAACTCGTACGCTTCCCAACCTTTGCTCCGCAGCGCGACCGTTAGCTTGTGGGCCTTATCCACCGCAACAACCAGGGCGTCGTTCTCTTGAGCGCGGCGAACTGACCCGCCGCTGGCAGAGCCATTGTTTGCTTCCTTCAGCGACGTCTTGCCGCTGAAGGTCGCCACCTTGATCGTGTATTTGCCCGGGCATTTCAGCAGCGAATGCTCAAAGTCCTTGTTCCACTTCGCGACCTCCGCATCGACGCCGACCGGCGCAAAATACTCCTTCGGCAGCATTGGATTTCGCGTCAGGAAGGCGTGGCCCATCGGACCGCGGTTAACTTGCTTGCCCAGCTTCTGCTTCACCGAGCGCTGGAGTTGGCGCACGGCCACCAGGCTCTGCGAAGTCGCTTCTCCCGATTCGACTTTCAGGCATTCCGGCTCCAGCGTCTTCACCCGATCGAGCAATGCCTGAGCCTCGGCATCGTCAATATGCTGGAACTCGCCAACCAACACCGCGTGCTCCAGGATCTGACTTCCCCGTTGGTATCGCCGCTTGATCGGCGTCCCATAGTTGTCGATGCCTCGGCCGGGGCGTTCATCTTCGAGCTTGAACGTCATCGCATAGTAGTAGGCCGGCAGGTTGTACTTCGTGCGCAGTTCGGTGACGAGCTCCCGGGCTTCGGTCTCACCCCCTTCGCCGTTGAACGACATGGCCATAATCAGCCAGGGGCCATTTTTTTCCGCCAGCGAGTAGTCGCCGTTTGGATCGGCGGCGACCCGCTTCCGCGGCATCACTTGGCGCCAAAAGGGCTCCGCCGCATGGCTGTAGGAAAACGAGCTGATTGCTCCCGCCGCCAGCAGGGCGACGGTTGCCAAGGGGCGAAGGCGGAGGGCCAAGGAGACGCGATGGAGCATGGTCGATTCCGCGGTCGGGAGGCGCAAGTGAGTCTGGCCGGGCCTAATTTCCGGCTGATTCGCGGCGGAAAAGTACCAAAGAACGACGCCCCGCGCCCAGGTCGGATTGATTCCCTGCTAGCAGCGATTCGTCCCGCTCCCGGCCGCTGACGATTTAGCGACGGTTCACAGGTAACGCCCAGCCCAAAAAAACCGGTCAGAACCATCAGCACGGCTGTCCCAAGGTGAAATTTCCTCAATTCATCCAAGAGCTTCGAGCCCCTAGCGAATCACCCGGAACGACCCGCTATAGTGGTAATGACGATCCTGCGGCGGCGCGGGGATGTCTCCGCGGACTAAGAGACTCAGAACGGGGAAAGAACGATGCGTGAATTCTTGCTCGGAATGTGGTTAGCTATCGCTGTCGTTGCGGCCGGCCCGGCTGTTCGCTCCTTTGCCGACGAGTCGCCTGCGAAGGACGAGAAAGTCGTCGCGGCCGAGAAGTCCGCAAAGGGTGACGACAAATCCGCCGACGAAGCGAAAGACGCGGACAAAACCGAAGCATCCGACAAGGACAGCGACAAGGACGAGGCCGACGACAACGCCGCCAAGGACGAAGCGAAGGCCGAAGCCAAGAAATTGAAGGAGAAGAAAGAAGCCGCTAAGGCCGAAGCAAAGGCCGACGCGGACAAGAAAGCAGCAGCCGAGAAGAGCCCCGCCAAGGACGGTGAGAAGAAGGAAACGAAGGCGGCCGAGAAGAAGGTTCGCATCGCGTACATCATCATCGATGGCGCCCTGCCGGAGTCGCCCGGTGAGATGTCGCTCTTCGGCGATCTTGGCGTCGATCTTCGCAAGACCATGGCCCGGATTGAAAAGGCGGGGGACGACGAAGCAATCGCCGGCGTGATCCTGCAAATCGACGCCGCCCCGGGTCGCGGCAAGCTCAATGAACTTCGCAGCGCCATCAAGCGGGTTCAAGGCAAGGGGAAGAAGGTCTACGCCCTGCTCGAGTCGGCCATGGGCCCGCAGTACCAGCTCGCCTCGGCCTGCGATGAAATCATCCTCCCCGAGTCGGGCGAAGTCCTGCTACCGGGCATTCGGGCCGAGTTCTCGTTCTACAAGGACCTATTCGCGAAGGTTGGCGTCGAAGCCGACATGATGCACGTCGGCGACTTCAAAGGCGCCGCGGAACCCTACACTCGCGACAGCCTCAGCGAGCCGGTTCGCAAGAATATGACGGCGCTAATCGACGACCTGTACGATGAGATGTTGACCACCATCGCATCGGATCGCGACATCAAGATTGAGGATATTCGCAAGCTCGTTGATCAAGGCCTGCTGATGGCGGCCGAAGCCAAGGAAGCGGGCCTAGTCGATCGAATCGCGTATCCCGACCAGTTCCGCGATTCGCTGCAAAAAGAGTACAAGGCCGACAAGCTGGTCTACGTCGAGAACTACGCGAAGCAGAAAGTCGACACCGACTTCAGCGGCCCGATGGGAATGATGAAGCTCTTCCAGTCGATGATGGGCGAAGGGCGTTCTGGCAGCGGCGACAGTGCGCCGAAGATCGCCGTCGTCTACGCCGTCGGCCCGATCATGAGCGGCAAAAGCCAGAGCAGTCTCATGGGCGGGACGTCGATGGGCTCCACCACCATCGTTGAAGCGTTGCAAGAGGCCGCGAAGGACGAAACCGTCAAAGCGATCGTTCTCCGCGTCGACAGCCCCGGCGGATCGGCCCTCGCCAGCGACCTGATCTGGCGGCAGACGCAAGCCATCGAGAAGCCGATCATCGCCAGCATGGGCGATGTCGCCGCCAGCGGCGGATACTATATCTCCATGGGCGCCGACCGCATCTTTGCCGAACCCGGAACCGTCACCGGTTCGATCGGCGTCGTCGGCGGCAAGCTGGCGATGAAGGGCGTTTACGACAAGCTTGGCATCGACACCGAGTCGATCTCGCGCGGCGAGAACAGCGGCATCTTTTCGACGACCCACAAGTTCTCGGATTCGGAGCGGAAGGTCGTCGAACGCATGATGAAGGTGGTTTATCAGCAGTTCACCTCCAAGGCGGCCGAAGGTCGCAAGATGAAGCAGGAAGACCTCGAGAAGCTCGCCGGCGGTCAGGTTTACACCGGACGCGTGGCCAAGCGGCTCGGCCTGATCGACGAAGTCGGCACGCTGCGCGACTCGATCCAAGCTGCTAAGCGACAGGCTGGGCTCGATCCAGACAAGAAGGTTGAACTGATCGTTTTGCCGAAGCCGGAGAATCCGTTGGAGGCGCTCTTCGGCGGGAATATGGACGCCGAACGAGAAGCCGAGGCACGGATGGTTGCCGGCCTCGCGTCTTTCGCACCCGAGTTGCGCGGCGTCCTGCAGCATGCACTGCAGCTCCGGCAGGTGATGCGCGAACCAGTGGCTCTCATGATGCCGTATTGGTTCGAGATCAAGTAACTCCCTGAAGAGTCGGTTTTTTCGGACTCGGCATGGCAGCGCAGCAGCGGCAGGCGGTCGCGCACACTCAACGATGATCGTCAGCCTATGCGGCGTCTGCCCTTAAAGATCGGTGTGCGCCGCCGTATCACAGCGATGGCAGCGCTGCTGGCTTTACTGCTTGCATTCGATTCCGACAAGACTTTGCCGCCCGTTAAGTCGGGCGCTCAAGCGGCGGAGATCGTGCAACGGTCGACGCCCGCAGAAACCGCGGGCGCCTCGGCCGACGTCGAACGAGGCCGGACGCTGGCCGCCAAGTGGTGCGGCAACTGTCACTTAGCGCCCGAGCCCAGCGACCTCCCTCGCGATCGTTGGCCTTACATCATCAAATGGATGGGCAACTACCTCGGCCACCCGAATATAGACGATGACGTCAAGAACTTGATTTATCCGACGCTCGTCGCCACGAAGCCGTTCGTCACGGCCGAAGAATTGCGCGCCATCCAGGACTATTACATGTCGGCGGCGCCCGCGGAAACTGAACCGGCCTTTCCGCGAAATCAGCCGCTCCCCACTACAGCGCTTTTCTCGCCGCAACGGTGGCCCGGATACCTCAAGCCGGCGACGGCGTCTTTGGTCGCCATCGATGCGCCGCGACGACGCCTTTACGTCGGTACCGCCGATGATTCGATGCTCCGCATTTTTACCCAGGATGGGCTTCTGTATAAGCAAATTGGCTGCGACGAGAATCAAGCGGTGGAGGTTCGCCCAACCGCTGACGGGTTCGACTTAGCCCTGCTCGGCGACATCGGCATCGACCGCCATCGTGGCACAGTCCAAAAGATTGAAGGCTTCGGTCCGCAGGCAGGGCCGCTCCGCGCCTCGCGCATCGTGGCCGGTTTTCATCGAACCAGCGGCGCCGCTTGGGGCGACCTCGACCGGGATGGTCACGAGGACGTCGCTTTGGCTGGCTTCGGCGACTATGCCGACGGAGCGCTTTCATGGTTTGCCGTCAAGCCAAACGAGGAGCCGATTCGGCGCGACCTGCGCATCGGCTCGGGGGCCCTCGACGTCGTGGTGGACGACGTGGACCAGGACGGTGACTTGGACATCCTAAGCCTCATCGCTCAAGGGCACCAGGAAATGCTGTGGTTCGAGAATGACGGGACCGGACATTTCCAGTCGCGGCCACTTTGGAAGGAGCGGTCGGTTTACGGCTACAACTCGTTTCAATGGACCGATTTCAATGGGGACGGAAAGAAGGATCTTGTCGTCGCCAGCGGGAATAACATGGAGATGCCCGATCCTCCCATCAAGCCAGTGCACGGCGTGTACGTGTATCTGCAAACAGGTCCGATGGAGTTCACGAAAACGCACTTTCTGCGCATGGACGGCGCCGCCAAAGCATTAGCCAATGACTACGACAACGACGGCGACGTCGACGTCGCCGCAATTTCGGCTTATCCCGATTGGCGATCCGACGCGCCAGCCATGTTTGTATTGTTCACCAATGACGGAATGGGCGGATTCGCGCCCTCTACCATTCCGGCTTCCTTCTCCAGTCAAGCGATCACGATGGACGCGGGCGACCTCGATGGAGACGGCGACGTCGATCTAGCAATTGGCGGCGCCAGTTGGAAGCCGCTTCTTCCGGAACCTTGGCTAGCAGGCGCCGCCAAGCGAATTGAGGAGGTCCCGCCGGTTGTCGTCTTGTGGAACCAGTCCGTGCGCTAGGACCGCTGATCAAGGCAACGACGGCATGCATCCACGTGATCGGCAGCTTAATTTTCATTCAATTGCCAATAAGATGCGTTTGGAATCGAAGTGCTAGGCGTTACACGACGGATCGACGATAATGCCGGCCGTTGACGATGGACCGTCATCGTCGAGTTCCCCAGTTCACTCTCCCGTACCGGAGCGGAAAGATGGCAATCAAGCGTCCCTTCGAACGTCTGGTGGTCGGAATCGCCTTAATGGCCTCTGTTGAGTCCACCGCTTTGGCAGAGACTGCGCTGGACGAGCAAGCAGTCGTCGAGGTCGCAGCCACTGCGGATGAAGCCAACGATAAGGATGACGCGACAGGGGAGGAGCCGACCCATAAACAATCGGCGCTGATCAACATCAATGCGGAGGGTCTACCGCAGGCCAGCGTGCAATGCTTCTGCCTCCTCGGAGATGATCGGTTGCTGGCCGGTTGTTCCGGCGCCAAGAACGAGATTCGGGTCTTCGACGATCAGGGAACATACGTCGAATCTTTTGATCTCCCGGTGGCTCCGGAAGCCATCAACATCGCGCCCGATGGAACGATTCTAGCGGCCGGCGAAGGAGAACTGTTGCGTCTCTCCGCTGACGGGAAGGTTCTCGCCACAGCCGAGTCGCCGCATGCGGCGGCCATTCGAGACGCGAAGGAAGAAGTTCGCAAACAAACGATTGAGCAGCACCAAGAGCAGGCGAATATGCTGCCTCAGATGCTCGAGGCTTACGATTCCGCGATGAAAGAACTCGAGAAGCAGATTGCCCAGCTCGAAGAGCAAGGAGAGGATGGAAAGGATCAACTCCGAGCCTCCAAAGAGATGATGGAGTCTTACAAGCAGGCCAAGGAGCAGATGAAGGAGGAGTACGGCGACAACGCCAAAGAGTTGACCGAAGAGCAAGTTGAAGAGATGGTCACATCGGCGATTCAGTACAAGCTGAAGGTCGCCTCGATTAGCTCTGACGGCGAGGCGGTGTTCGTCGCCTGCGGCATGCCTGCCGGCTATGGATACGCGGTCTGGAAGTTGACTCCAGACTTCACTGACGGCAAGGAAATCGTGTCAGGGCTTAGCGGTTGCTGCGGCCAAATGGACGTCCAAGCGAATGCTGACGGCGTCTTTGTCGCTGAGAACTCCCGCAAGCGAGTCCGCCGGTTTGACCCCGAGGGAGAATCGGTATGCGATTGGGGCAAGGCGTCCGAGGGAATCGACGGCTTTGGCAGTTGTTGCAATCCGATGAATCTGGCCTTCGGAGCGAACGGCTCGGTCTACACGGCTGAAGATACGACTGGACGCATCAAGCGTTATTCGAACGACGGCAAGTTGCTCAGCGTCGTTGGAGCCGCCGACGTCGTCCCGGGCTGCAAGAAGGTTTCCATTGGCGTCGACTCGACGGGAGACCGGGTCTACATGCTCGATATCACCCGTAACAACGTGGCCGTGCTTTCACGGGTAAATCCAGACCCAAAAGAGCCGCTGGCGAACGCCACTTCCGCGAGCGGAAACTTCTTGTTGAAGCTCTTCGGGTTGGAATAGCTTCGTCCCACCGGCATACGATCATAGAGCGGCGGCACGACTGTCCCGTCAGGTCGTCGCTGCACTTTTCCATATAGTGCTAAGGAGGCCTGTCATGGGTCATTGCAGAATTCCAACCGTTGCCTGGGCGATGCTGGCTGCCCTATTTGCCGCGGCGCCGCTGCGAGCGCCTGCCGACGACGCCAAGTCCGCCGAGGGCCCCATTTCCATGCTCGTGATGGATCCGCTGGCTCTTCCCCTATCGTGTCCCTGCGTTGCGGGCTATGCCCAGCGAAAGTACGAAGTCCTTGGAGATTATCTCAGCAAGGAACTTGGCCGACCAGTCGAGATTACGTTCGCGGAGTCGATCAAGAACGCGCTCGACAAAGAGCACGTCGACGACATTCACTTGATCATTGGCAAAGACTCGGTCGTGCGTGCACAGAGCAAAAAGCACAAGTACGAACCGTCGCTGCTGGCTCGACTTGTCGGCAAAGATGGTAACGTGAACCAAACGGGACTCATTGTCGTGCGTTCTGCTGACCCGGCGAAGACGCTCTCTGAACTCAACGGTTATCGAATCTTATTCGGTCCGCCAGAGTGTGATGAGAAGTTCAGCGCCGCCCGCGAGTTGCTCGAGGAGGCGGGCGTTGACGTGCCCGCGGAGAAGGAGGCCGAGATCGCTTACGCCTGCAGCGACGGAGCCTGCATGATTATCGATTGGGGCGATAAGATTCACGGGGCGGCCGTAATTTCCAGTTACGCTGCTCCGCTACTTGAAGGTTGCGGCACGATCAAAAAGGGTGATTTGCGGGTGATTGGCGAAACGAAGCCCGTTCCCTTCGTCGCTGCATTCGCCACTAACTCCCTTGACAAGGAAGAGCAAAAGAAAGTGCAGGACGCTCTGCTGAAGGCCGGCAAAGCTCCCCGAATGCTGGCGGCGCTCGAAACAATGCTTGGCTTCGTGCCAGAAGACTTCAAACCAATCGTACCGGCGAAGCCCGTGATCAAAGCGGCCGAAAAGCCGACGGCCACGCAACCATCTTCCGGCGAAGCCAAAACATCCGCCGACGTCCGTTCGCCGACGATCCGGGCGTGGCCCGGGTGGCTCGGACCCGAGCGGAACGGCCGCGTTGAATGGCTGCCAGATTCGCTGCCCGCGAAGCTCGATATCGTCTGGTCTCGTCCCTTTCTTCGCCCCGGCATGGGCGGCCTCGCGGCCACCGACCGACATGTGTTCGTCGGCGACCGCGACGCCGCCAACCGGGCCGACGTCTTCCGCTGCCTCGATGCAACCAATGGCGAGGAGCGCTGGTCGATTACTCAACCAGCGCTGGGACAGCTCGACTACGACAATCTTCCCCGAGCCACGCCCCTCATCTACCAAGATAAGGTTCTCTTCTTCGGCGCCTTCGGCGACCTTGTTTGTGCGGAGATGGAAACTGGCCGCGTCGCGTGGCGAATGAACGTCCGCTTGAGGTTTCTAGCCCTCGACAAATTGCCTTGGGGGACATGCTCGTCGCCGCTCTTGGTAAATGATATGGTCGTTGTTAATCCCGGGGCTCCACGAGCGTCGATTGCCGCCGTGGACGCGGCGACAGGCGAAACTCGTTGGCAAACGCCGGGCGAGCCGCAAGGCTACGGCTCGTTAATTGCGGCGACATTGGGAGGCGTTCGACAAATCGTCGGTCATACGCAGTCGACGCTATGCGGCTGGAATGCGGAAACAGGTGTACGTCTTTGGTCGCTCAAACCGCGTACGGACGGTGATTTCAACGTGCCGACGCCCATCGTCATTGGCGACAAGTTGTTGGTCGCCACCGAGAATAACGGCGGTCGCCTCTACCGTTTTCGAGAAGGAGGTGAAATCGAACCCGAGCAGGTTGCCGTTAACACGAAGCTGAATCCGCAAATGAGCACGCCGATCGCCGTTGGTCGACGAGTGTTCTGCGTCAACCGCCGCTTAGATTGCTTCGACGCGGCCGACGACTTGAAAAACGTATGGACAGCTCGCGACCGCGCCTTCTGCGAGTTCGGGGCGGCCATCGCGACCGATTCTCGCGTTCTCGTGCAGGGACGTGGGGGCGAGCTAGTATTGATCGACGTTTCCGGGCCTGAACCGGCGATCGTCTCACGCAGTCTACTTACGACCGACAAGGTGGCAGCCGATGCAGAGCTGCTGACGTTTCCCGCCCTGGTAGGAAGTCGCTTGTTTCTCCGGAACGAAACGGCCGTAGTCTGCATTGAGCTTGGCGGCTGAAGGCGACGACACGAGCGTCAAGTATGCTCCGGGGGGAAGTCCAGCGGATGAAACAATTGCTTCGAGGGACGTCCATACCGCACGGACCATTACGACTTGTGGGATGGCAATACGAAAAAAACCGTATCGTGCGAACTAGGGCACTCTTCCATCCTCAACTCAACGTAATCCTAATGCCCCCGGCAGGAATCGAACCTGCGACCAACGGTTTAGGAAACCGCTGCTCTATCCCCTGAGCTACGAGGGCGGCACGCCCCTCAATGTAAAGAGTCGCCGCTCGCCTGGGTAGCGATGCTCCTTCAGGGCGAAGGGCAGCCCCTCAACGATGTCCAGCGAGCGTGCCAACGACGCCTTGAAGAGGGATAGCCATTATCCCTGGGGCGACTGAAGCATCTGCTTCAACCGTGCGAAATCGCGGCCGATCGCCTGCAAGTTCTCTTCGGCCGTCGCGCTCGGCAGATATTCAACATGCACTGAAATCGGCACGTTGAGATCGTCGCAGCGCAGCATCTCGAAGTAGGTCGGGTCGACGCGGCCCTCGCCGAAGGGTACGTCCTTGTCCTGGCGATCGTCCCAGACGAAGTCCTTCATGGAAAGCGCCCCGATGTGAGGTTTGATCAATTGGTAAAGTCGCGGCCATGAGCGCCCGGCCTCGACTGTCGCGTGTCGAATGTCGAATGCAGCGGCAAGCTCCTGGGGAGAAACGTTCTCGATGAGCTGATGGAGATCCCAGATCGTCGCGCCAACGTATTCCGGACCACAATGATTCTGCCATAGCCCGACGATGCCGAGTTGTCGATTTAATGCGGCCAGCTCCAACACTTGTGGGCGAATATCATTCAGCTGCGCAGAAATCGGACGTTCATCGTCGTAGTGAAACCATCCTAGGCGATAACGCTTGATGCCAAGCTTAGCGGCGACGGCAAGGAGCTTCTCGTTCGTCGCATTGTCTGCGCGGTTCACCTCGGTGGTTAGTATCGTCACCTCGAGGTTGCGCTTCGCGAGGGAGTCAACCAGCTTTGGTAACTCCTCTTCTGCACGCTCAGGCGCGATCCGCCCGCCGGTGCGCGCGGTGACTTCAACGCCGCTGAAGCCCAAATCGGCTAGCGAGTCGGCAAGTTCTTCATAACTCAGCTTTTGGAGGAATTTCTCAAAGGCGCAAAACTGCATCGGTCGGACGCTCGGAGCCGCAGCAAACCCGGCGCTCATCGGAGAATGTCCCATGCCGATGGCGGAACCGATGGCTCCAACGGCGGCCAGGAACTCGCGACGGCAGGGTTGTGTTACCGAACTGATGGACATCTCAACCTCCGCGTGCAAGGAGCGAGTCAGCAAGGGCAGCGCGACAGTGGGCAGTATACACTGCAATAGATGAAGTCGCTTGGAACGGGCAGGACGAGGCGATCGTGCATCGCAATTTCCGTGCGGCCGTTGTACCGCAACTGCTTATTGCTCTTTGACTGGATCGCGCTAAGCCGTCCGCGGTGGATTTCCTGGCGTACGCCGGCGCCGCGACCTATCGCGATTTCCGCTCGCGAGACGGTGATTGGCTCCTGAACCACGCAGTATTGGCGGGCCGAGTCGTCCGTCTTTCTATCCTTCGCTAGCGATCGTGCGTTTCTTCTCGCGCCGGGCGCGCCAATACTCAAATGCCGCCGGCAGCAACGAGATGAACACGATGGCGATGATAATCAGCGAGAAATTCTCCTTGACGACCGTCAAGCCGCCAAACAAATATCCTGCGTAGACGCCGATGACGACCCAAGCGATCGCTCCCACGACGTTGTACAGCGCGAACTGTCGGTAGCTCATCTGGCCCACGCCGGCGATGAACGGAGCAAACGTTCGCACAATCGGCACGAAGCGCGCGATGATGATCGTCTTGCCGCCATACCGCTCGTAAAACGCGCGAGTCTTCTCCAAATGTGATCGCTTGAACAACCGCGAATCTTCTTTCTTGAAGACCGCGGGCCCGATGTAGCGGCCGATCTGGTAATTGACGGCGTCGCCTAGCACTGCGGCAATGGTCAGCAGCACCACGAGCAAATGAGGATTGAGCGAGCCCAAGGCCGCGATCGCCCCCGCGGCAAACAACAGCGAATCTCCCGGCAAGATCGGAGTGACGACCAGTCCCGTCTCGCAGAAGACAATGAGGACGAGGACCAGGTATGTCCACGTCCCGTATTCCTTCACCAACTCGCCGAGGTGTTTGTCGAGATGGAGGAAGAGATCAACGAAGTGGGAGAGATATTCCATGAAACGGCAGACGTCTGAGTCGAGGAAAGAATACGTCGGGCTTTCAAGAATAGCTTAGACCCCGCCGGCGGGCGACGTTCGGGTTCTTCCCAAAGCCGCCGTTTCGGCGAATTGTGCGAGTTTCCAACAGCTGGACGCCGTCTAAGCCGCTTTCTCGTCGGCGGGAAGCACATCGACGTTGACGCCCATGCTGTGTTCGCCGCCGCCGACAAAGACGCCCTGGATGGGGCAGACGTCGCTGTAGTCGCGACCCCATGCAATGGTGATGTGAGCGTCGCCAATCAAGGCGTTGTTCGTGGGATCAAAGTCGACCCAACCAAGGGGGCCGCAATGGACTGACGCCCAGGCGTGCGACGCGTCGGCGCCAATCATCCGCGGTTTTCCCGGGGGCGGAATCGTGCGGAGGTAGCCGCTCACATAGCGACTCGGAAGCCCCATGGACCGCGCGCAGCCGATCGCCAAATGCGCAAAATCTTGGCAAACGCCGCGACGCAGCCGCAATAGTTCCTCCAGCGGCGTATGCACCGTCGTCGCCTTGGCGTCGAACTGGAAATCGCGATGGATCCTGGCGGTCAGATCGACGATCGCTTCTAGAATTGGCCTACCAGCTGGGAAGCTAGGGGACGCATAGTCTCGCAACTGGGCCGAAGGCCTCACGCGAGGCGAGCGGAGCGTCAATTGGTAGATAGAGAGGTCCGCGCTCGTTGCCCCAGTGATCGACTGTCGCGCCGCGACTTCCCAGGTGAGCGACTCGCTGGGCGTGAGCTGCGGCGTTGGCAAGACTTGGACGACGCTTCGCGCCGTCACCTCCAGCCCGTTGTGCGACCCTTCGATCGAAAAGTAGTCGACGATATTGCCGAACCAATCAGTACGACTCGTCATGAACGCCGGCTCAGGCACGATCTGCAGTCGGTACTCAGCGCACACCTGGCGCTTCGAGGCGCGCGGCGCCAAGTGGAGCATGTTGTGACAGACGGGCGCGGCTTCCGCGTATGCGTACCAGGTTCGGTGCTTGATTGTGTACTTCATCATGAAGCGTCGCTAGTTGTTCGCTAGTCTCTGCGCCGAGCCGCTGTGGAAGAAGTACCGATGAGACACAGCGTCCGAAAGCTTCGGCAACGTCGTATCGATGGTCGTCAATAACGAATCTAGCGGCTCCTCGTCGCCTGATTCGTACGCCCGGGCGATCGCCAGCGGATCGGAGCGCCGAATAAGGTGCAGCAGCGAAGCGGCGAGTCGCTCCTCCGTGACTTGGCCAGGGACGACGGACTCCCGCGGCAATTGCGCCGCGTGCGAAGTACATTCTACCAACTGAAATGCCATCGATCGTGGATTTGTTTCGTCTGTCATTAGCAGATCGAGTACCGCCCCCAACTGGAACCGCGAGTAATACCGCGACCGGTACGTCATTAAGCTGTCGGAGACTTCCAGCAGCGATTCAAGTGCGGCCGGATCGCTGCCGCCGCCCTCGGCGACGACGGAGCGAATCAACTGCGACGCTTGCAGCGTGCGCTCCAATCGCCGGCCAAAGTCGAGGAAGCGCCATGCGTGGGTACGAGTCATTCCTTCGGCGAATTGGCCGGTAAGCGCCGCCAGGCTTGCCAGCAGGCCGTCTACCTTCACGAGCATATCGAGAAGACCGTCGTCCGACTTCACTGGCTGAAACTCGTCGTTGAGTTCGCGAATGATTCGCCAGGTGTCGAGTGAAATGAGGTCCCGCACCGTGGCTGCCAATTGGGCGAGATTTGCCACGGTCGAGCGCAGCGTGCCGGGCGTCTTATCATCGAAAACCGCCGCTGGCAGGAGCTTTTCCAGGGCCGGCATCTGCACCTTGATCTCTTCGACGACGTAACCAGGCTCGATCTGTCCTAATTCAGCAAGCACGCGGATCAGTAGTTGAAGCTCCGGGATTCGCTCTGCATCCTGTTCGCTTGTCAAGCGCAGAGCAACGGCGCGAATCAACTTGCCGAGCGACTCGGCGCGCACCGACTGACGTCCCAGCCAAAAGAAATGCTCCGCCGCGCGGCTGGGCAAATCAACGCCGCCGCGCCGTAGCGCCAGCGGTTCGTCGGGCGCCGAGAGCAATGTGACCGAACTGACGGGACCCTCGGCCAAGACCCAAGTGTCTTTACTCCGCTCGCCTTCCAGAAGCGACACGTCGAGCGGACCGAGCGCGGCGCTGACCCGCGCCAACCCGCCCGGCATCACCTCGTAGCTATCCGCGGTCGAAACGGCGAACGCCCGCAGGGAAATGTAGGAATGCGTGACGTCGTTCCCCGACCAGACCGGCGCGGTGGAGCGGCGGACCCGTTCCTGAGCGACGTACGCTGCGGGATTCGCCTCGATCATCGCCGTCAATTCGCTGCGGCTCAGTTCCAACAACCGGGAGTCGTTGACGCCCCGCCGACGATAGGCCGGGCGAATCGCCAACTCAGAGATACGGCTCAGCACATAGCGCTTGCTCTTGGGATCTCCGCACCACCAGGTGGCGACGTTAGGCATCAACAACGGCTCGCTGAGCAACGTCTCGGATAGTTGCGGCAAGAACGCCATAAACAGCGGCGACTCTAGCAGTCCGCTTCCGAGGCCGTTCGCCACCGCGGCGTTGTTGCTCCGCAGGCATTGCAACAGTCCAGCGACTCCCATCGACGACGCATCGGAAAGTTCCAGCGGATCGCAGTTTTCGCTGTTCGGCCGTCGCAACAGCACGTCGACCGGCGACAGGCCGCCGAGGGTCTTCAAGTAGAGTCGATTGCGCCTTACGGCAAGGTCCCCCGCCTCGGCAAGGGTATAACCCAGGTAACGCGCGAGGAAAGCGTCTTCAAAGTAGTTTGCACTTCCCGCCAGCTGGCTTAGCCACACGATGCGTGCCCGCTCTCGGTCGGGCGCCAGACGGGCTAGATGTTCTTGAACGGAGATAAAATAGGGCGCGAGCCTCTCGACGCGGCATTCATGGATCACGTCGGGCAGCATCCGCGACATGGCGATGCGGTTCTGCAAGGCGAAGCCGGCGCCAGAAGGCGATTCGCAGCGATCGTCGAGCACCCACCAACGTCCCTCGGGTGAACGAGCGACGTCGGCGCCGTAAACGTGGAGGATGCGCTGCGGCGAAACTTCCGGCCGGCAGTAGGGCAGCAGGAACCCCGGATGACGAAACACAGCTTCCGCGGGAATGTGACCTGACTTGATAAGCTGCTGCGGGCCGTAGAGATCCTGCAGGACGAGGTCGAGGAGCGTCGCGCGCTGGCGCAGCGCCGCGGCGACGCCGCGCCACTCGGCCGCCTCGATTACCAACGGAAAGGCGTCAAGCTCCCAAGGGTGGCTTCTGGCGTGCGGGGCCTTCGGATCGGGGTAGGCCAAGCTGTTCTGCTGAAGCAATCGCTGAGCCTGTTCCCAACGGCGGCCAAACTCTGCGCGCGTTAACCCTTCCGTGGCTTCGATAAACTGCCGCCACGCAGGCCGCAATTCGCCCGGAGCGGAGAAGACTTCGTCGTACGACCCGCCCGCGCCTGCATAACCGCTGAACAGAGTGGCGTCCACGCGTAGATCTGAGCCAGGCAATGGAAGTGTCCCGCCGCGGTCGAGGTCTCAACTGGTGATTATCGGTTTCGGCGTAGATCGAGCGTTAATGGAAAATCGGGGTTCGGCTCATCTCGCGGCGGCACGATCGGTCCGCCGCGATGCCCCATCTTGAAAAAGCGTGCATAACGGCGACTTTCAGCCTCGAAGGCGTTGATCGGGAACAACTCGGGATTGAGACCCCCCGGATGTCCGACGTGGTAGGTACACCCGCCCAGCGAACGGTTCATCCAACCGTCGACCAAATCAAAGGCCAATGGGGCATCGATCGGGATCGTCGGATGAAGACAACTTGGCGGTTGCCAGGCGCGATAACGCACGCCCGCGACGTACTCTCCTTCCGTTCCCGTTGGGTGGAGCGGCACCTTGCGACCGTTGCACGTCATGTAATGGCGCGTGTCGGTCATGCCCTGGACCAACACCTGCAACCGCTCCAGCGATGAATCGACGTAGCGCGAGGTCCCGGTCCCGGTCGCCTCTTCGCCAAGGACGTACCACGGTTCGATGGCTTTGCGCAGCTCGATCCTCATGCCGGCCTGAGAGAATTCTCCCATCCGCGGAAAGCGAAACTCGAAGTGGGCCTCGAACCATGCCTTGTCCATGGCGTAGCCTGCTTGGCGAATCTCTTCGACGACGTCGTTGAAATCTTGCCGCACGAACTGCGGCAGCATGAAGCGATCATGCAACGACGTATCCCAATCGACTAACGTTGCGCTGTACGGCTTCTCCCAGAAGCGAGCGACGAGGCACCGCAATAGTAACTGTTGCGCCATACTCATGCGCCAGTGGGGCGGCATCTCGAACGCGCGGAATTCGACAAGGCCGAGTCGCCCCGTCGAACTGTCCGGCGAGAACAACTTGTCGATGCAAAACTCCGCGCGGTGCGTGTTGCCGGTGCCGTCGACCAGTAGATTGCGGAAGACGCGATCGACCATCCACGACGGGTAATTCCCTCGGTCGCGAATTTGCTCCATGGCAATCTGCAATTCGTACCGTGCATCGCGGCGGCCTTCGTCGACGCGCGGCGCCTGGCTCGTCGGGCCAATAAAGCTGCCCGAGAAGAGGTACGAAAGCGATGGGTGATTATGCCAATAGGCGAGCAGGCTCCGCAGCACGTCGGGGCGTCGCAGAAACGGGCTGTCCGCTGGCGTCGCCCCGCCAAGGACGACGTGGTTGCCGCCGCCGGTGCCGGTATGCGTGCCGTCGAGATCGAATTTCTCCGTTCCTAGCCGCGAATAGCGGGCGTCTTCGTAAACGCCCGAGGTGATCGCGACGAGCTCGTCCCAACTCTCGGCCGGGTGGACGTTCACTTCGATGACGCCGGGATCAGGCGTCACTTTGAAGTGGTTGATCCGGTGATCGTGCGGCGGCTCGTATCCTTCAATGACCACCGGCGTCCTGAATTGGGTCGCCGTTTCTTCAATGGCCGTGACGAGCTCCAGGTAATCTTCAAGCCGATCGAGCGGCGGCATGAAGAGGTGGATCACGCCGTCGCGCGGCTCGACGCAGAGGGCCGTCCGCACCATCCAGGCGGGGTCAGTCTGCTGCCCGCGGACGACGGCGCCGCCGCGCTGGCCAGCGAAGTCGTTGTTCCCGTTCTGCAGCCAGGGGGCGTGCGGTCCGCGGCCAGGTTCATGGCCGTTGCCTTCATGCACCCCGCCGTTGCCGGAAAAACCTTCGACAATCTGACCAGAGTAGTCGCCGAAGTAGGCGCCTTCCGGGCCCGTACCCCAACCGCCGCCGCCGCTCCATGCTGGCTGCAGCGTCTGAGCGCCGACGGCGCTTCGCGCCGCGATATTGTCGCGCATGCGCTGATACTGCGGCAATGGCTGTCGATCGGCGAACGGCTCCATCGCGTACCCGTACGATTCGATTGCTGGCCGTTTCGCCCACAGCAGCGACTGAATCGGCAAACGAAAGCCCATCGGCGAATCGCCCGGCAGCAAGAACATCTCGTCGCTGCGGACAACCCACTCGCCGCTTTCCCAGTACGGATCGTCCGCCCACCAGACGCGGCGAATCGGCAGCGCACAGCCGACCGGCGACGTGATGCCTTGCTCAAAGACTTTGGCCATCCGCGCGCGGTCTTCGGCATTCTCCAGTTTTGAATCCCGCAGCGTGACGTTTGCCGGCAGCCGGCGCTCTTTCCAAGCGTAGTACAGGACATCCTCAAAACCGTCGATCACATGCTCCGGCTTCACGCCCAAACGTTCGGCCAATGATTGCCCAAAGCGGCGGGCATCGTCGACCGTCTGCTCACCCTTCTTCGTCGGATCGGCGAAGAGCGACTCATCCCCCCAGATCGGTTGGCCGTCGCGACGCCAGTAGCACTTCAGCGACCAGCGCGGGAGCGGTTCGCCCGGATACCATTTGCCTTGACCCAGGTGGAGCAGCCCCCCTGGCGCGAAACGGTGCTTCATGCGCGTCAACAGGTCGCCCGCCAGCCGCCGTTTGTTCGGTCCCATTGCGGCCGTTTTCCACTCGGCGCCTTCCATGTCGTCGATCGACACGAACGTCGGCTCGCCCCCCATCGTCAGCCGCACGTCGCCGGCCGCGAGATGGCGATCAACTTCTTGACCGAGCGCGTTGACCGCGACCCATTCTTCATCGCTATACGGCTTCGTAACGCGCGGATCTTCGTGGATCCGCGTGATTTCCATGTGGAACTTAAACTCGCTCGCCGCCGCGGTTGCAGAGAAAGAGATGGGCGCCGCGCCAACCGGATCGGGCGTGCAGGCGAGCGGTATATGACCTTCGCCGCACATCAACCCCGAGGTCGGGTCGAGGCCGATCCAACCGGCGCCCGGCAAAAAGACCTCAGTCCAGGCGTGCAGATCGGTGAAGTCATGCTCGGCCCCGCTGGGGCCGTCGAGCGACTTTACGTCAGGAGTCAATTGAATCAGGTAGCCCGAGACGAATCGCGCGGCCAGTCCCGAACGCCGCAAAATGTTTACCAGCAGCCATGCTGTGTCGCGGCACGAGCCGCTGCGCTTCTGCAACGTCTCGTCGCACGTCTGCACGCCCGGCTCCATGCGGATCGTGTAGCTGATGTCGCGCTGCAGTTGACTGTTGAGTTCGACCAGGAAGTCGATCGTTCGGCGCTTGCGGCGATCGATCTTCCGCACGTACTCCGCCAGCGGCGAGCCCTCCATCGCAGGCGCCACATGCAGGAAGGGCATCAGGTCCTTCAGCATGTCGGGGCCGTACGAGAATGGAAACTCCGTCGCGTCGTCTTCCAGAAAGAAGTCGAAAGGATTGATGACCGTCATCTCGGCGGTCAGCGCCACCTCGACCGAAACATGGTTCGCTGGCTTGGGGTGGACGATACGGGCTTGGAAGTTCCCGTACGGGTCCTGCTGCCAATTGAGAAAGTGACCTGCTGGTTCGATCCACAGCGAGTACGCCGTGATCGGCGTCCGGCAGTGGGGGGCGGGCCGCAGCCGCACCACCTGGGGGCCGAACTCAACCAGTTCGTCGTAGCGGTACTCGGTGCGGTGATGGAGAGCGACTCGAATCGGCATGGTGGCCAGCGGGGTCGGAGGCGGCAATGGGGGGAGTGCTGTCGACAGGTGCGGCCAGCGGGCGCCGCGATGTCCTGCCTGGGGGGCCGCCTAAAGCCCGCAGTCGTTAACAACGCGTCGTGCCTCAATATCCTGCGCTCTGTTTTGGCTTGCGCCAATTAGTAACCGCAAATTCGCCGAGATTTGCCGCCCGATGGCGCCCCCAACGACCAGGTTTCTGTCACGGGCGCCCAGGCGTCGGCGGGGCGCGGCCGGCGCCTGCAATCAAATTGCCGGTCGTTGAGCAGATTCTCTGTTTCGGCGGTCCGATTGACGCGGCAATTCCCTCTAAGGAGTTGGAGTCAACGCCTAGCCAGTAATCGTCATGTCGGCCATCCGGCAAGATTTCGGCCCGTCGTGCGATTAGTCCTACAGCAGCGGCGTTAGGTACAGACAATTTGGCCTGCGAAGCCATTTTGTCGCATGACGCCGTTGTCGAAGGCGAAGATCGCCTCGCTAGCGAATTGGAGGGGAACCATGCTTGGCCTGCGTTTAGTGTTGGGCGCCATCGCCCTGATGGCCTTACTCACTGCCAGCACAGGCGTGCTCGCGATCGTCGATATCGAGGGATACGAGCCGCAGCTCTCCATCGACCTAACGCTCGGCGGCGAAGGACCTTATTGGGAGGCCGTCGCCAATGGAGCTCGGGACTCCGCCGCCCATCGCGGCGTGGAACTCTCGATTCGAGACGAGATCGAGCCGAGCGGTCGCGCGTTGCTGACGATCGACGGCGCCGAGGAAACCGCCAGCTGCGGCGGCGACGCGGGAATGGCGCCCCCCATGTTCCACGTTGGCGTCGCGAACTACGCCGCGGGACGACTCTGCGCACACTACGCCGCCAAGGATGTTCCTGCTGGGCGGGGCATCCTCCTGATTACCGACGGCGCGGCGCAGTCGCCCGCTGGGGCGCGCCTGCAGGGGTTCCTGGACACGACTCGATGCTACGACGACGATGACCGGTCAAGGCATCCGTGGACGATGGGAATAGTTGCCATCGCCCACGGTTCGGGGGACGAACAGCGCGATTTGGCGGCAGCGGCAAAGAAGCACGGAGAGGCGGCCCTGGTCATCGACTTCACGGGTAGGCCGGTGGCAGAGTTGCAGAACTCATTCGTTGACCGCGGTCGAAATGCAATGAGTCGACTCCTAACCTTTGATCAGTCGCAAGCGGCGCTGTCGGCTATCGAAACGGGAGACGTGGCGGCGGTCGTCACCCATGATCCCTATCAGTGCGGTTTTCAGGCGGTCGATCGGCTTATCATGTTTCACCGCAGCGATCTGCTTGGCAGGCCCGCGGCAGGGAAGGGCTTTATTCACGTCCCGGCGCAACTAGTCGAACGGGGCAATCTCGCTGAGTTTCGTTCTAGCTTAAAGCTTGCCGCCGCTGCTGCGCCGTAGCCGTGGGGATGCGCAAGCGCTCGGTCGGTTGCCCCTCAGCGGCATCACTTCGGTTGTCATTCGCCCGAGAATCGCCTACGCTGGTTTCACTGGACGCGACCGTCCGAGGAACCAATCTCTTCAGCGAGGCGCCATCGATGGGACGACTGACTGTTGCCGATGCCAAACGGATGTGCACGAAAGCGGAACTCGGCGTGGTGATGGGGAGCCGCCCCGACGCGATCGAGAAGTTATCGGCCGATCAGCTCAAGAAAAACGTTGCCTCCGCGCGACGGTTGCGTGACAAGTGGCGGGACCTCGCGACTGAGCAACGTCGCGAAACCCAGCAGGCGCAGAAGGCGCGGGTTACGGATAAGAACGCGCGCAGCGACGAGAAGGCTGCCCTCTTTGCTCACGTCTTAAAGCGATACGAAGACCAGCTGAAGAAGGCGGAAGCCACCGGCGGCGGACTGACGCTGCCGAAGCCGGCGAAGAAGAAGGTTCGCGTCGCCGGGCATCGGATCAAGCGAGCCGTGGTGCGCGACGAGCTGAAGGACGTCCGCCGCGAGCTGAACGCCGCCAGTAAAGCCAAGGTCAAGAAGAAGGCCGCCAAGAAAAAACCGGCCGCGGCTGCTGCCCAGAAGAAAAAGGCCGCGACGAAGAAAGTCGCCAAAAAGGCGCCGCTCAAGAAGAAAGTCGCCAAGAAAGTCGCCAAGAAGAAAACCACATTCGGCGTCGGTTCGACGGGATTGGTCTCGGTCGACCCCGCGCGGCAGCTTTCGGCTGTCACCGCGGCGAAGAAGTCGCGTCTCAAGTCGAGCGAAATGACCGCCATGCGTGCCCACTCGCTGGCCCGCGGCGCGCGTAAGCAAGCGAAGCGCGATTCGCGGTAGCGATGAACGTTCGTCTAAATTTTCCTTGAATATCGTAATTAAGAGCCCGGCGAATCGACTTCGCCGGGCTCTCGGCTTTTGTTGCCATACGTCCTGGTGCCTAACTCGGCTACATGTGCTTCGCGACGGCCTGGCCGAACTCGCTGCACTTCACTAGCTTAGCGCCGTCCATCAGTCGCTCGAAATCGTACGTCACTGTCTTCGCCGCGATGGCGCCGTTGAGGCCCTTGATGATCAGGTCGGCCGCCTCGGTCCAACCGAGATAACGGAACATCATTTCGCCCGAAAGGATGACGCTGCCCGGATTGACCTTGTCCTGATTGGCGTACTTCGGCGCGGTGCCGTGGGTTGCTTCGAAAATGGCGTGACCGCTGACGTAATTGATGTTGCCGCCGGGCGCGATGCCGATGCCGCCGACGCAGGCGGCCAGGGCGTCGCTGATATAGTCGCCGTTGAGGTTCAGCGTGGCGATGACGTCGTAGTCAGCTGGCCGGGTAAGGATCTGCTGCAGCATCGCGTCGGCGATGACGTCCTTGACGACGATCTCTTTGCCGCTCTTGGGAGACTTGAAGGCGCACCAGGGACCGCCGTCCAGCTCCGCAGCGCCAAATTCCTTTTTCGCGACCTCGTAGCCCCAGTCGCGGAAGCCCCCTTCGGTGAACTTCATGATGTTCCCCTTGTGGACCAACGTCACGCTGCGACGGTCGTTGTCGATGGCGTACTGGATCGCCGCCCGGACGAGCCGCGCCGTGCCCTCTTGGCTCACCGGCTTGATGCCAATGCCGGCGGACGCCGGGAAGCGAACCTTCTTCCAGCGATCGGGGAACGCCTCGCTGAACAGCTTCTTGAATTTGTCGCAGTCGGCCGTGCCGTTTTCGAATTCAATGCCGGCGTAGATGTCCTCGGTGTTCTCGCGAAAGATCACCATGTCGGTCAGCTCGGGCTGCTTCACGGGCGAGGGGACGCCGGTGAAGTATTGGACGGGCCGCAGGCAGACGTAGAGGTCGAGGATTTGGCGTAGGGCGACGTTTAGCGAGCGGATGCCGCCGCCGACCGGGGTCGTCAGCGGCCCCTTGATGCCGACCAGCAGGCTGCGGAAGGCGTCGAGCGTTTCGTCGGGGAGCCAATTGCCGGTCTGATTGAAAGCCTTCTCGCCGGCGAGGACTTCCTTCCATTCGATCTTCTTCTTCCCGCCGTAGGCCTTCTCGACCGCGGCATCGAACACGACCTGACTGGCACGCCAGATATCTGGCCCGGTGCCGTCCCCTTCAATGAAGGGGATGATCGGCGCATCGGGAACTTGCAGACGGCCGTTGTGCATCGTGATCGGTTGGGCGGGCATCGGGCGGCTCCTGGCGGACGTTCAGTCGCTATGCGATTCGGGTCGAAGTACGGGAAACTCGCGATTCTCGACCGATTGGCGGGCATGGTCAATGGGGCAGGGGGCGTGTGGTGAAACTCCCATTCTCGTTCTGTGCGAGAATTTGCTAGGGCGCCACGTCGGCCACGTCGGCCAGCTGATTCATTGGCCGGCATGGGGGACGCGGACAAAACCGACAAAACTCACGTCGAAGGTGCGCATCGGGGGCGTTGCGGTGACAGACGCCGAGTCCGACGGAGTGCGAAGATTAAACTTGTCAACGATCTCGCTGTGAATAAACGTACACTGCCGAGGCGAGCGGTTCCTTTTCAACTAGAAAGCCGTCAGATAATGACCTTTTGGCAGCGCCGTGGTTGCTCCGCGAATTGTGGCGGCCGCATTCCCTCTCTATACTCGCGGTAGTGGCTATTTCTCTTGTCCCGCCGCCGTCTGACCCAGGCGCCTACCCCTCTGTACGGAGCTAGTTTTCACCCATGAGCGAGTCATTGCGCACCGTCGATCGTCGTTGGTTTCTGCGAACCGGGGCGGCGGCCGCCGGAACTGGATTGGCCCTGGGCCGCGGCCTGAGCGGCGTGCTCGCAGCCGACGCCAAAGCCCCGCTGTTCAAGATTTCTCTGGCGGAATGGTCGCTCCATAAGGCGATCCAGGGTGGCAAGCTGGATAATTTGGAGTTTCCCGGGTTCGCCAAGAAGTGCGGCATCGACGCCGTCGAATACGTCAACCAGTTCTTCAAGGACAAAGCTCGCGACGAAAAATACCTCACCGAGCTGAAAAAACGGTGCTCGGACGAGGGTGTGACGAGCGTCCTGATCATGTGCGACGGCGAGGGGAACCTGGGCGACCCCGACGATGCCAAGCGAAAGCAGGCGGTGGAAAACCACCATCAGTGGGTCGACGCGGCGAAGTTCCTCGGGTGCCACTCGATCAGAGTGAATGCACATTCCGAGGGAACGCCCGAGGAACAGGGCAAGCTAGCAGCCGACGGCTTGCGTCAATTGTCGGAGTACGCCGCCCCGCACAAGATCAATGTGATCGTCGAAAACCACGGCGGCCTCTCCTCGAACGGCGAGTGGCTGGCCGGTGTAATGAAGGCGGTCGACCTGCCCAATTGCGGGACGCTCCCCGACTTTGGCAACTTCCACGAGTACGACCGGTATAAGGGGTGCGCCGAGCTGATGCCGTTCGCCAAGGGAGTCAGCGCCAAGAGTCACGAGTTCAATGCCGCCGGCGATGAAGTGCGGACCGATTACTTCAAGATGATGAAGATCGTCCTCGACGCCGGGTACCACGGATACGTTGGCATCGAGTGGGAAGGCGATACGCCGGACGAGCAAGAAGGGATCATGCTGACGAAGCGTCTGCTGGAGCGCGTCCGGGACAAGTTCACGGCCGAAGCCTAGTTGCCAGCAATGCTAGCTGCCAAATCGGCAGTGACGTATGCGTCCAGTGGTACTGGTGAGTCGAGGCGGATGCTAGCATCCACCAAGTGTCCAGGACTTGAGAAAAACTGAAAAATTCTTCGGAGGCGGCCCTCGGGCCGCCTCTTTTCGTTGATAGCAAAGGAGTTGCGTCGAATGCTAGCAGTGCATTTTGCAACTGCGCCCCATCGGACATTTAGCCCTGCGGGAAAAGTCGCTCTGCCTAGAAACTAAGCAGTGGGGCCGTGCGCCGATCTTCAGCATTGCCTGCCGCGGAATAGGCACGCTAGCAGAGTCGACGTAAGTGCAAGCAGTGCAAGGACCTCTGTGGATTGCTTGACGCGGGGTGAAGATGAGGACACGCGAAGGTCACCCCGGGGCCTTCGATTCGCCCATCCCAAAGCTGTTCGGAAGGAGACGTCAGCCGTGCTTACCCAAACTACGGAAAAGTATCAGGAAGTCCTCGAGTTCGCAGAGTCCCGTTATCGCCAGAATCCCGATTGGGTGACGTTCTTCCGTGAAGTCCTCGGCGTCGACGGCGCCGCTCGCAAGACCTTCCCGACCTTCGACGAGCTCACCGCGTTCGAGCAAAGCGAGGAGTTCGACAAGATTCAGAAACTCCTCGTCAAGCTGCGCGAGAAGCGCCCCTCGGCCGACACCGAAAGCGAGCCAACCCGCGTCATCACCGTCCGCCTGCCGAAGAGCATGCACGAGTCGCTGCGGACCGAAGCGCACGACTTGCGGACGAGCATGAACAAGCTTTGCATCTCGAAGCTGCTGCAAGTGATCGGCGAAGAGATGATCCCCAACGAACGTGCTAGCGGCGGATCACCGACGCCGAGCAGCACGCCGTCGATTGGCTCGACCTCGAATCATGGGTCCAACCATTCGGCCCCCCTGGGTCTGCGAGCGCACCAGCCACATACGGCAGGAGTGAGTTCACCTTATGGCCAACCGCTGCAACCGACTTCTCAAGGTCTGCCGCCGTTTAAGCCGTCGCAGCCCCGGTTCTAGGACCGAGTTTGCTAGCACGAGTTAGTTTCCGCTGTGATTGACAAAAGGAGCCGTCCCCGCGTGTGGGGCGGCTCCTTTCATTTTTCGTGATCTGCGTGATTGAACGGGATGGCAACTCGCCCGGCGCGCCAGACTGTTCGCTTAAGCGAACAGTCCGAACCCGCGTCGGGTCTTCGTAGCTGAGGAACGGGCTCAACTATCGCCGCGATCTGCTATAACGGCGACTATACGGCACGTCGGTTTCGCCTCATCTCTATTCGCGCCCCGCAGGTCACTATGAAACAGTTCGTGATCTCGCTCGTCTTCTCGGTCGTCTGCCTCGTCGCGACATGCGCCCAATCAGCGGACGTTGCCAGCAGCACTCGGGGCGAAGGTGATTGGACCCAGTTCCGCGGTCCTGGCGGGCAGGGCGACGCCGGCAACGTCGCGTTGCCGCTGCGGTGGAGCGAAACTGAGGGGATAAAGTGGAAGACGGCGCTGCCGGGCCGCGGTTGGTCGTCGCCGGTCATCGCCGACGGGAAAATTTGGCTTACCACGGCGGTGGAGCTACCGCCGACCGCGAGCCAACTCGAGGAGACGCGCCAGAAACTGGCCAGCAATCCCAGCGGCGGCGACATGGGCGCGGCCGGCTCAATTGACCTGCTCGCCCTCGAAGTCGATCTGGCGACCGGCCAGTTGCTGCGGACCGTCAAGTTGTTCACCGTCGACGAGCCGCCGCCGATTCACAACCTCAACAGCTATTCCTCACCGACGCCCGTGTTGACCGATGGCCGGCTGATTTGCCACTTCGGCGCCTTCGGCGTTGCCGGCGTCGATGTGAAGTCGGGTGAAGTTCTCTGGCGGAAGCAGCTGGAGATCGATCACATCGTCGGTCCCGGCAGTTCGCCGGTCGTCGCCGGCGACGTCGTCCTGCTCACCTGCGACGGCGCCGACAAGCAGTTCGTCGCCGCCCTCGACGTGAAGACGGGCGAAACGCGGTGGCAGGTCGAGCGGCCGCCAATTCGCGAAGAGAATCCCGACATGCGGAAGTCGTTCTGCACGCCGTTGGTCTTCGACCACGCCGGCCGGACGCATGCGGTCATCCCGGGCGCCCAGTGGTTCATTTCGTACGATCCGGCCACGGGAGACGAGATCTGGCGGGTCGACCATGGCAGCGGCTTCTCGAACGTGCCGCGGCCCGTGTTCGACGGCGAGAAGGTCTACCTCTGCACGGGGTTCGGCAAGCCGCAGTTGTGGGCCGTGCGGGCCGATGGCGTGGGGGATGTGAGCGACACGCATGTCGATTGGCGCCAAAAGCAGCAAATCCCCGCCATGTCGTCGCCCGTCGTGAGCCAGGGCCGCATCTATGTGATCAGCGACGGCGGGGTGGCGAGCTGCTTCGACACCAGCACGGGGGACTTGATTTGGCGCGAGCGGATTCCAGGCAAGTACTCGGCCTCGCCGCTGTTGGCCGATGGCCGGATTTACTTCTGCAGTCAGGAAGGGCGAACCACCGTGATCAAGGACGCTGCCGAGTATCAGGAACTGGCGGCCAACCAACTGGACGGCATGCACATGGCGTCGCCAGCGGTGACTGGGAACGACCTAATCTTGCGGACCGATTCGCACCTGTATCGGGTGAGTCCGGAGTAACATCCGCAGCGGCGCAGCCGGATTTAGCAGCCATGCCGGGCTCAACGATCGGCTCCTAATGCGGCGCCCAGGATGGTCAATGGGCGCGGCTGCCCGCCCTCCTGATCAGGGACGAATTTGTCCAATCCGGTGCTCAGGGCGAAACTTCGCCGTCGCCGCGGGGTAAGCTTGGCAGCGCGATCAGCGATGCGATGGGCGCGGATTGGGGTCCTGTCTAGGTGGGCCAAAAAATTCGCGTGGCGCACTACCCTGTTCGCGGCCTTGGTAGGAGAGGCCCGCACTCGTCTCGTCCGGCGTTCGGTTCCCCGCATTTTCTCGGCACTTTTTGCAGTTTGCCGCCATCCGCTCGATGGCGCAACCGCCGGCCAAGAAGGGGGCGGGACTGGCGAATGGACGCGAGTGAGGCGGCGACCTTGGGTTTCGGTTGCGGAAAGTTTGACGGAAAAAATGGACGCAACTAGGATGGACCCATGGTGAGCGAATCCGGCGCAAAGAGGTGGAACTCCACGTTCGACCGCCAGCTCGCTCGCCAACATGCATCGTTGAGGACAAGCCTCTCCAGGACGCCAGCTCTGGTCCCCGTGTGCGAGTTCGTGTTCGCGCCGAGGGGGAAATATGAGCCCCAGCGGGGAACACGCGAGCGACTTCGGACGTCGAACGCGTGAACGCCGAGTCGCGTGGAAGATGGGCGAACTAAACGTCGCCGATCGCCGCAACCGCGCCGTCGCCGTAGCGCCGCGAAGACTCGGGAGAGATATGCATTCAACAGACCAATTCGTTTCGGAACAGACTCTTACTTTCGACGAGATTGCCAGCGCGGCGGGACTTCGAACTCCCCCGGTCATGAATCACGGCGGCAGAGTTTTCTGCGGCAGCAGGCGCGCCTCGTTGGCGCTCTTGGCGGATTCTTGATCGAACGACTCTCCCCATGCACGGCCGTCTCGGACTCCAGAGGACGCATCAGTGTCGCACCCCCAGCCTCGTCGCTTGAATAGCCTGTTTGGAACACGCGCCCCGAAGGAGCGCCGTCCAACCGGAGTGAGCCGGAAGCGGAAGAAGCAACTCGGCTTTGAGTCGCTGGAAGCGCGGCAGGTGATGTCGGCGACGCCGCTGGCTTCCCCCAACTATTCCCCCTCAGCTTGGACAGGAGGCACGATATCGAGCGGCAGCACGCAGGGGATGTTGGACACTTTGGCGCGGGAACTCTACTGGCAGTCGATTCTCACTAACTCCAGCGTGTCGACGGCCGCAGTCACCAATTCGGTCCCGACCGATCCGTATCTCGGCCAGCAATGGCATCTAGTTAATTCGGGGCAACAAGTCGGCAACCCCGACTTTCAGGCGATCTACGGCGTCCCCGGCGAAGACATCAATGTCGCGCCGGTATGGAACATGGGCTACACGGGCGCCGGCGTGACGGTTGCCGTGATCGATAGCGGCGTCCAGCTGAATCATCCCGACCTCGCGGCCAACATCAACCTAGGGCTTGCGCTCGACGCGCTCAGCATCAACGGCGACGGCAGTCCCAACGTGGCGAACCCGATCAACGCGCACGGTACGGCCGTTGCGGGTCTGATTGGAGCAGTAGCGAACAATGGGCTGGGCGGCGTCGGCGTCGCTCCCGGCGTGTCGCTCGTTCCGATCCGGCTGATCGATGTCGGGCAGACGGAGCAAGCCTTTATCGACGCTTTCCGTCACGCCATTCAAGACATCGATATTACCAATAACAGCTGGGGACCTGGCGTTGTCCGCGGACTGGCGGGTCCGACGGCCGCCGAGTTATTGGCGCTGCGTGATTCCGTCATCTTCGGACGCGGCGGACTGGGCGTCGTCCACGTATTTTCGGCGGGCAACGACGGCGGTCCGGCCTTCAACGAAGGGTTTACGAGTATCGGCGGCTTCGACTCCGCCGCCTACAACGGCTGGGTGAACTCGCGGTACACGATCGGGGTGACCGGCGTCGACCATGACGGCTTCTATAACAATGTCGACGGCACCATCACGGTCTATCCGGAAGTATCGTCTTCGGTGCTCGTCGCGGCCCCGACTGGTTCTAACGCGGGTCCCGTCATTACCAACGATAGCGGCATCGGCAGCGGTCTGATCACCACCGACCTGACCGGCGAAGACGGGTTCAACGCCGCGCCCGATCCAATCACCGGGCAGGAAACGGAGGATCCGTTCTATCCCTTTGATCGCGACTTCTTGAGCAATACTGACTACACGTCGCGGATGAACGGAACCAGCGCGTCAGCTCCGCTGGTGTCGGGCGTGATCGCGTTGATGCTCGAGGCAAATCCAAATCTCTCCTGGCGGGACGTTCAGGAGATTCTAGTCCGCTCGGCGCGCCAGAATGCTCAGTTCGGCGTGCCGCAAAGCGGCCAGGGCCAAAGCTCCGGCTTCGGGACGCAAAATACCTGGATCGTGAACCAGGTGCCCGTTTTCCACGATCCTGATCTCTTCGTGACGGGCGTCCCCGTCGATCCGCTGTTGCGGACCATGGCGCCGACGCTCAATCCTAACGCGTTCTTAACCGCTAACGGCCTTACCAGCCTCAATCCCGACCACTATGTGGCGACGCCCTTTCAGCTGACTAATGGCTCGGGCTACACGGTGAGCCAAGGCGTTGGATACTATGGTGAGCAAGTTGGGTACGCTCACGGCGTCGTCGACGCCGAGATGGCCGTGCGGCTGGCCGAGCAATGGTCGACGAAAGAGCAAACGCTGCCATCCGAATTGACCTTCACCTCCTACGTCGAAGGGCCGGGCGTGGGGTTCGTGCTGAATATTCCCGCTGCTGAAAAAGGAAGCGAGGATAGCGGATATCAAATCGTTCCCGGCGGCATCGGCGGCGCCGACGGCGGTGGGTTCATCGACTATTGGAATGAGTTTTTCGTCGACGACCCCGACTTCACGCAAGACTTTAATTATCGCGGAGATTCTTCGATTGAGTTCAACGTTCCCGCCAACAACAACATGCGGGTCGAAACGGTGGAAGTGAAGGTGTCGCTGACCGGCGGCACGGTTGATGCGCTCGATCATCTGCGCATCATGCTGGTCTCGCCCGAGGGAACGCAGTCGGAGTTGAACGACTACTGGATCGAAGACCCCGGCGATCCTTTCAGTTTCCAGTTGGAGCCCCTCAGCAACGCCATCGTCTACGGCACGCCTGGTTCGGTTGACACGACCGGCGGCAACTTGGTGTGGACGTTCAGCACGAATCGCAACTGGGGCGAACGCGCCAACGACGCCATCGTCTACGACCCAGTGACGGGCGAGCCAGCGATCGACGAGTTGGGCTTATTCGGTGGTCCCGACCGCACGGCCGGTCAGGCGCTGACGCAGGGATGGCGGGTGGTCATCGAGAATTACGACTTCCAGACCGAATTCGGACTCGCCGGCATCGAAGTAGCGTTCCACGGCAGTCCAATCAACGCCAGTACGCAGCGAATTCAAGGCTTCGTCGGCGTCGACGACAATCGGGACGACCAGTTCAATTTCAGCCGCGTGATTCAATCGACCGTCGATCTCGACGGCGATGCCTCGATCGTTCGCCTTGGAGAAGTGATCAACCAAGTCGACCTGACCCAGGAATCCTTCGCCGGAAACGTGACCGTCGTGGCGCGGCGGGCAAGCGACAACGTCGTCGTGGGCCGCTTCGTTACCGGGCATGACGGCAACTACTACTTCGACCTTGTTCCGGACGACTACATCATTTCGATCGAGGATCCGGAAGGTCGCGTCGCGCAGAACGACGCGCTTACTCCGGCCGGTCGTCTGCGAGACTACAAGTCGGAATGGCTCATTACCGAGGACTACTTCAAGGTCTGGGACAAGGTTCCGGGCAGCCCGACGGAGACGGTCGTCGACGCTAACGGCGTGCCCGTGGCGTGGCTCGACGACAATGGCGACGAGCAAGTCACTGGGATGAAGGGCATCAACTTCCTGCTCGATCCGGGCGATCCGCCGGCCCAGCAAGTCGAATTTAGCGGCGTCGTCTACGCTGACACCAACGGCGACGGCATTTTCAACGGGAACGATATCGCCCTGCCCAACTCGACCATCTTTGGCGACGTTAATCGAAACGGATTGCGCGACGCCGGCGAAATCGTGGTCACGACTAACGCGAGCGGCGCCTACAATCTCGTCGTCCCGACCACCGCGGCTGGCGTGATGAACGTCGGCATCGTTCCCCCGGCGCAGTGGACGGCAACCAATCCAGCCGCCAAGATCCATACAAGATACGTCACTCCGGGCGACGAATTCACTGGCCTCGATTTCTACATCAAGCCGCCGGCAGACAACATTGGCGGCGGCGGGATCAATCAGCCCGGAATTTTGATGGGCGTGATCTTCCAAGATCAGGGGGCCTCGCCGAACGGCCAGCGTGAAGCGAGCGAACCGGGCGCTCCAGGCTTCACGGTGTACATCGACGCCAACAACAACGGCGTCCTCGACGCCGGCGATACCTCGACGGTTACGAATCAGCATGGAGCGTACATATTTACCAACGTCGCTCCTGGCCAACGCGTGGTGCGGGTGGCGACCCCCTCGCCATTCCAGTTGACGGCGCCGACGGCGGGCCGTTACACCGTGCAGTTGACCGGAAGCAGCACGATTTCAAGTTTGGTGTTTGGGATCAAGGACACCGCAACGCTCGACTACGGCGACCTGCCGGCCAGCTACGGCGCCACGACCGCCGCCCAGAACGGCGCCCGCCATAAGAAGGGCGTTTACTTCCTCGGCTCGACGATCGACGGCGAGCTCAACGGCAATCCGACCGCCAATGCCGACGGTGATGACACTAGCGGTTTCGACGACGAGGACGGCATCGTGTTCGATCCGATCGTCGCCGGTTCGACGGTTCGCCTCATCGCGACCGCCAGCCGCAACAACGGCTACCTCAAAGGCTGGATTGACTGGAACGGCGACGGCGATTTCGACGACGCCAATGAGCGGCTGGTCTTTAGCGGCATCGGCAGCCCGTCGAACAACGTGCTGCTCAGCGCCGGCGCCAACCAGTTGTTCATCAACGTCCCCGCGGGCGTTAATGTTGCGAACGTCTACGCCCGCTTCCGTTACGGCGAGCAGACGCTCAACAGTATCTTCGGCGAGGCGCAAATCGGCGAGGTCGAAGACTACTTGCTGCCCGTGGCCCCGCCGGCGATCCCAGCGATTGTCGGTCTGCCGGCAGACTTCACCGGCGATGGTCGCGTCGACGGCATGGACTTCCTCACGTGGCAGCGCCATTTTGGCGCGACTTCGGGCGCCGGCCAGGCCCAGGGAAGCACCAATGGCGACGGCGACGTCGACAAGTACGATCTGGACGAATGGAAGATTGATTTCGGCTCGGTAGTCGCGGTCGCGTCGTTGACGATCGAGGAAGACTACAGCGACGCGCCGCAAACGCTCGCCGTCGAATTTCAGGGCGTGAGCACGTTCACGGCCGCCGCCGACCAGTCGTTCTCCAGTGCGTTGCGTTCAACGGGCTCGTCGCTTGGCTTAACGTCGGTCAGCCCAGTCATGTCCAACGACGCGACGGCTCGCTTCGAGTCGCGACCGAACTGGGCGACCATTGCCGGCAAGCTGAACGACGTCGCCGAACGGCTTCGCCAGCGGGCCGATTCGCTCGACGATCGGTTGGAGGAAGGGCGCGACTTCGTCGTGGAACTGCTGCACGACGTCGCCGACCGAGTCGACAATTTCGACTTCGAATCGGTCCGTCGCGATCGGGCGTTTGACGACCTGTTCGGTTCGCGCCGCCGCCAGGGCCTGAAGGTCGAAGCCGACGCTGCAGCGAGCGAAGAGACCGATGCGGACGATGCCTTCGCGATGTTCGCCGATCACTTCGAAGTGCCGCGCGGCTGAGAAATGATGGGGGCCAGTCGCGTCTGAGGCCCTATTCACAGTCGATTGGAATAGCTTATAAACCGGCGGGCCCTTAGGCCTCGCCGGTTTTTTTATTTGGTCAATTGAGGAAGAACCGCCGTTGAACGCCAATGAACGCAAATAGGTTTGGGTCACACAGATTTTTTAATCTGCGCTTATCCGCGTTCATCCACGGTTTCAGCATTCTGTATTTCCTTGGCGCTCTTGGCGTCCTTGGCGGTTAAGTCTTCCACCCGGAGTGCCCGATGAGCCTGCTGATCCAAAACGGCCGCATCGTCACCGCCAGCGACGACTTTGTCGGCGACGTCCTCGTGGAAGGCGAAGTGATCGCCGCGATGGGGCCGAAGCTCGCGAAGCCGGCCGGGGCTGACGTCATCGACGCATCGGGAAAATTCGTCTTCCCAGGGTTTATCGACCCGCACGTCCACATCTACCTACCCTTCATGGGGACGTTCGCCAAAGACACCTACGCCACGGCGAGTCGCGCGGCGCTGGTCGGCGGCACGACGACGCTCATCGAAATGTGCTGCCCGGCCCGAGGCGACGATCCGCTCGAAGCGTTCGAGTTGTGGAAGTCGAAGGGCGCGGAGAGCGCCTGCGACTACACGTTTCACATGGGGATCTCCCGCTTCGACGAGACGACCGAGGCGGCCATTCGCGAGATCGCCGCTCGCGGCGTGACGTCGCTAAAAGTGTTCCTCGCCTACAAGGGGGCCTTTGGCATCGACGATGGCGAGCTGTTTCAGACGCTCAAGCTCGCGAAGGAATTGGGACTGATCGTCACGGCCCACTGCGAGAACGAAACGCTAGTGAGCGAACTGCAGCGCCGGTTGCTGAGCGAGGGCAAAACGGGACCCGAGTGGCACGAACCTTCTCGCCCGCCGCAGGTCGAGGCTGAGGGAGTACATCACCTGATGACGTTCGCCGAGATGACCGGCGCACACGTCTATTGCGTCCACACCTCGTGTCGCGAAGCGCTCGAAGCGGTCCAACAGGCGCAACTCCGCGGCGTGCAGGCGTGGGTCGAGACAGTGATCCCCTACCTGGTCGTGGACAAAACCTACGCCGAGCGGCCGAACTTCGAAGGCGCCAAGTACGTCATGTCGCCGCCGCTGCGCGACGTGAAGCATCAGCCAGTGCTTTGGAACGCCCTCCGCTCGCGGCTCGTCAGCACGGTGGCGACTGACCACGCGCCGTTCGACTTCCACGGGCAAAAAGAGATGGGGCGCGACGATTTTACGAAGATCCCCAACGGCATCCCGTCGGTTGAGGATCGGATCAACCTGCTCTACACCTACGGCGTCTGCCGCGGGCGAATCGACCTGCCGACGCTCGTCGATGCGGCGAGCACGCAGGCGGCCAAGCTGTTCGGCCTTTATCCCCGCAAGGGAACGATCGCCGTCGGTAGCGACGCCGACTTAGTGGTCTACGACCCCGCCTACCGCGGCAAGATCTCCGCGCAAACGCAGCAGATGGCGGTGGACTACAGTGCCTTCGAAGGTTGGGATCTGGAAGGCCGCCCAACGATCGTCACCGTCCGGGGCCAAATCCAAGTCTGCGACGGCAAATTCGTCGGCAACCTGGGCTCGGGCCAGTTTCTCGCCCGCCCGGCGACGCATTTCTGAACTGACGAATAGGCCCCGGTTTTCACGGCTGGGTGGCACGCCTTGAAGAGCGTGATGAACGTTGCGATGGGGCAACCATGCGCTTCGAGGGCATGCCGGACTCTGAATCGCAAGTCCTTTTCCAGTAACGAGATACATATAGATATCGCTTCTGCGCCAAAAAACTCTTGCCTCAAACATACCGTACGGTATAGTTAAGGTGTACCCGGCAGTATCTAACGCCGATCAGTAATTCCATGGCCCGCCCTCCCGCAACCACCCCGAACGCCATCCTCGAAGCCGCGATCCGCGTTGCCGGTCGTGATGGTCTATTCGCGACCACGCTCGACAAGGTTGCGGCCGAGGCGGGAATCACCAAGGGGGGGGTCCTCTACCACTTCGCCTCGAAGGACGAGCTCCTCACTCGCATGATGGAGCACTTCGCCGCCGAGGTGGAGCAGGGGCTCATTACCCGGATTGCGAACGACCCGGTGGCCGACCGCCGCTGGGTGCGGGCAATGATCGACATGGTCTTTGCCTCCGAGCCAGATAAGGCAAGTGACGCCAATGGGGCGCCTCACGGCCTCCCGCCGGAACTAACGCACAAATTTATCCTGGCGATGTTGGCGGCGTTTGCCGCGAACCCCGCGCTGCTGAACGTCATCAAGCCGTTCATGGAACGGATGCGCAATCGCGTCCAGGCCGAGCCGGGCGGAGTCGAGCAAATCGTCACTTGGCTGGCCGCCGACGGGCTGTTCCTCTGGGAACTGTTCGGAATGGCCCGTCAGGGCGAGCCGATGTGGAACGCCGTCGTGGCTGAGCTGCGCCGTCGGTCGCGCCCGCGGACGGCCGAGGAAATTGCCGAGGGTAACGATTTAGAGAGAGTTCTGAATTTGTCCTCCTGAGTGAAGCGAAGGATCTGGCGCGAAACGAAGGGCCAGATTCTTCGCTTCGCTCTGAATGACCCCGCGCTGAGATTGACGAACGTTGTTGTTTGCCCACGAGAGTTGAGGGGACGATGGACGCGGTTTGGAATCAACCTACCACCACGGCCGATGAACTGACGACGCCGGAGGTTACCCCGGCCAAGTCGCGCCGCCGCTCGCGCCGCATCATCGTGCCCGCGGTGGTCGTCGTTGCCGTAGTCGCCGTGGCGACCGGCGTCTGGAAGAGCAGAACCGCACCGGCTCCAGTTGTCGCGGCGGCGCCCGTCATCCTCAACGTCCATTCACTCGGCTACCTCGAACCGAAGTCGAAAGTAATTCGACTGGCCGCGCCTTCGACGACGGAGCAGGTACGCGTTGAGCGGCTGCTGGTCGCTGAAGGCGATGCAGTCCGTTCGGGGGACGTGCTGGCGGTGCTCGACAACTATGAACGGCGCTCAGCGGCGGTCGCCGAGGCCGAAGCCCGCGTCGAAGTTGAACAGGCCAAGCTCGAACAGATCAAAGCCGGCGCCAAGCCAGGCGATCTGGCGGCCCAGCAGGCGATGGTTAGTCGCGCTCGTTCGGTGCTCAACGAATCGCTGAGCGATCTCAAGCGGAGCGAACGGTTGGTCAGCCGCAACGCCGCGCCTGCCGCGGAACTCGACGACGCCAAGTTGAAGGTCGAATCGGCCCGCGACGATTTGAAGCATGCCGAGTCGACGCTGGAGAGCCTGGGGGAGGTCCGTGCCGTCGACGTCCAGCAACAAGAGAAGCAAATCGCCGCGGCCACGGCCTCGCTCGCGATGGCACGTGCGGAACTGGCGATGACCGAAGTTCGCGCGCCGATCGACGGTCGCATCCTGAAAATTTGCGTTCGCCCCGGCGAGCGGATCAGCGACGACGGTATCCTGGAGATCGGCGACACCAGCGAAATGTACGCCGTCGCCGAGGTCTACGAAGCCGATCTGCCGCGCGTCCGCCTCGGCCAACCGGCCGCTGTGAAGCTCTTCACCGGCGCCGGCGAGAAGCTTGCGGGCGAAGTCGCCGAGATCGGCATGATCGTCGCCAAGAAAGACGTCCTCGCCAACGACCCAGTCGCCGATACCGACGCCCGCGTCGTCGAAGTCCGCGTGCGGCTCAAACCGGAAGACGCCCGCACGGTTGAACGACTATCCAATGCCCGCGTTGAAGTAACGATCGACAGCCAAACTTCGCCGTCAAAGTAGTAACTTGAACCACGACGGCACGACAAACACGACGAAATGCAGGAGATATGATACCGCGGATGAACGTAGATAAACGCCAATAAAACAGAAATCATCTGCGTTCATTGGCGTCCATCGGCGGTTCCACTTTGCTCCGCTTTCTTCTCCCCCGTCGTGCTCTTTGTGCCGTCGTGGTAAATCCCGCCTAGTAAATCCTTCCGAGGAGTAGTTCCGTGCCCGCCCGAGCGCCGCTGGCTTGGCTGCAGTTGAGCCACGGCCGCGTCAAACTGATCGTCGCGGTTGCCGGCGTCGTCGTCGCGGTGCTGCTCATGCTGATGCAACTTGGCTTCATGCAAGCGGCTTTCCAGAGCGCCCTCATTGTCCCGCGGCAAATCGACGCCGATCTGGTGGTGATCAGCCCGCAAACTCAGGCGATGTTTCGCACAGCCCAGTTTCCGCACGTGCTCCTTTATCGCATGCCGTCGGTCCCAGGGGTCGATTCGGTCCGCGCGATCTACCTCGCCACGATGCCGTGGCACAATCCATGGACGCGCGGCGAGCAGTCAATTTTCGTCTATGGCATCGAGCCGGGTGATCCGCCGCTCAGGCTACCGGGACTTGCCGAAAGTTGGCCCGAAATCCGTCGCACCGACGCCGTTATCTATGACTCGAAGAGCAAGCCGATTTTTGGACCCGTCGCCAAAGCGTTCAATCGCGGCGAGAACGTCGAGGTGGAAGTCAACCGTCGTCGCGTTCGCGTCGTCGGCCTCGCTCAGGCAGGCAACTCGTTCGGCATCGACGGCAACCTGTTTACGAGCGATTTGAATTTCTTTCGGATGTTCCCCAATCGCAATAAGAGTGGCGCCGACCTGGGGCTCGTCCATGTGAAGCCCGGCGTCGACCCCAAGTCGGTGCAGCCGGAATTGCAAAAGCTTGTCGGCGCCGAGGCTGTGGTGCTGACGCACGACGAGTTCCTGGCGTTCGAGCACAATTATTGGGCCCGTTCGTCGCCGGTGGGATTCGTCTTCACGCTCGGCACGGTGGTCGGCTTCTGCATCGGCTTCGTGATCGTCTACCAGATTCTGTATACCGACGTGTCGAATCATTTGTCGCAGTATGCCACGATGAAGGCGATGGGATTCACGGACAGTTATCTCGTGCGGCTTGTGCTGAAAGAGGCAGTGATTCTCGCCGCGCTTGGCTACTGGCCCGGCGTGCTGCTGGCGTGGGGGTTGTACGAGGTCGCTCGCAACGCCACCGCGCTGCCGCTCGATATGACTTGGCAACGCGTCCTCGGCGTCTTCACCGCGACGCTGGTGATGTGCTTAATCTCCGGCGCCGTCGCGGTGCGCAGACTCCGTGCCGCTCAACCTGCGGATGTGTTTTAGTATGCGAATCGACAATCCCCTTGCAGCCCCTGGCTCCGCCCGGGGGTAGGTTTCCATTCCGGTCGGCGTTGCCCAACTTGACGCTATCCCTGGCGGTGCCAGGGGCTGAAATGTGAGCAGTCCTATGAAAACTTCCACCTCAACGCGTCCACCGGCAGAGCCGGTGGCTTCCAATACTGCCCCCACCGTCACCGGCCGCGGCATCTGCCACTCCTTCGGCGAAGGCGAGCTCAAAAAGCAAATCCTGTTCGACGTCGACGTCAGCATTTACCCGGGCGAAGTCGTCCTCCTCACCGGCCCCTCTGGCAGCGGCAAGACGACGCTGCTAACGCTCATCGCCGGCCTCCGCGACGTGCAAGAGGGGCAGCTTTACGTTCTGGGTCACGAACTCCACGGCGCCACGCGCGACGAACTGGTCGACGTCCGCCGCAAGATTGGCTTCATCTTCCAAGCTCACAACCTCCTGCCGTTTCTGAGCGTGCGGCAGAACGTCGAGTTGGTGTTCGAACTCCATCCCAACGTCTCGGTCGACGAAGCGACCGAACGGGCAGACAAGATACTTCAGCTGGTGGGCCTCGGCGACCGGCTCGACTATATGCCGGATAAAATCTCTGGCGGGCAGAAGCAGCGCGTCGCCGTCGCCCGGGCACTGGTCGCCGGTCCGCAGCTGATTCTGGCCGACGAACCGACCGCCGCCCTCGACGGCAAATCGGGCAGGGCGGTGGTCGACCTCCTCCAATCGCTCGCCCGCGAGCAGGGTTGCCCCGTGTTGATGGTGACCCACGACAGCCGGGTGCTCGACGTGGCCGACCGAGTGATCCACATGGAAGATGGGCGAATTGTGGAGCCTGCTCAATAGGTGACCTAACGGTGTCGGGAGCCTTTTGCCAATGGCAACTCTCAACGCAAAAGTACGCCACCCAGTGGCAACAGGCTCCCGACACCTTCCACCGCGACCACTGCTAGCACCCCCCAGAACCTGAAGTTGGTCCCGCAGCCAACCTAGGTTAAACTACCCGCCCCGCAATAGCTGTCGCTGCGCGCTCCCACGTGCGCGGCGGCCGACCCACTTTCGTACGCAAGGAGGCGTCGAGTGTCGCAGCCCCCGCTCCGGTTCGTTCATGCCGGCGATCTACATTTGGAGCGCCCGCTGACAGGCGTGTCCGAAATCCCCGATCATCTGCGCGAAGCTTTCCTCGAAGCGCCCTACCTCGCCGCCGAGCAGATCTTCGAGACCGCGCTCACCGAAGGCGCCGACGCGCTGCTCCTCTCGGGCGACGTGGTTCATCTTGATAGGGCCGGACCGCGGGCGATTGTGTTTCTCCTCGAACAATTTCGCCGCCTCGCCGACCACAACATCGCCGTCTACTGGGCGGGCGGGCAGGTCGATCCCGTCGACGCGTGGCCGGTGACCGCGACGCTTCCGCCGAACGTCCACCGCTTTCCGTCGGGCCGCGTCGGTAACTTCGAACATCAACGCAACGACAAGACGATCGCCCGCGTGCAAGGCATCAGCCGCAGCCCTGGCCAAGCGGTCGACGACAGCGGTTTCCATCGCGATGCGAAGGGCTTGTTCACGATCGGCGTCGCCCATGGCACCGCCGCCGCGCCCGGCAGCGAAGGTGATCGCGTTCACTACATGGCCCTCGGCGGCCAGCATCGTCGGCAAACCGTCGACCAATCGCCCGGCATCGCCCACTACGCCGGCACGCCGCAGGGCCGCCTGCCGGAAGAGACTGGCGCCTTCGGCTGCACCGTCGTGAGCGTCGACGAATCGGGCCACGTGAAGACGAACTTCGTCGCCGTCGACGTCGTCCGCTTCATCACCGAAACAATCGAGCTGACCGCCGGCGCCGACGTGAAGACGCTGATGCCGCAGTTCGACGTCCGCGTGAACAACCTCAAGAGCAAGCATCCCGATCGCGACCTGCTCGTCACCTGGCAGATCACCGGCGACGGCGAACTGCTGAACGAACTCCGCCCGGGCGGCCTCAGCGACGAGATCGTCAGCCAGCTCCGTCATCAGTACGGCCAGAAGTCGCCCGCCGTCTGGAGCGTGGCGATCGAATGCGACGAGCCCCTCTGCGTTCCCGAAGAATGGTACGACGAGGAAACGATCCGCGGCGACGTGCTGCGGCAGCTTCGCGAACTAGAAGAGAGCGACGACATCCCGCTCGATCTGGAAGAATTTTTCCCCGCCAGCCTCAAGGGGAGCCCCATGGCCGAGCTGGCCAAGGTTTCGAAAGCCGACAGAGCAGGGCTGCTCGTCGCGGCGTCGAAGCTCAGCATGGACCTGATGTCTCTCGACGAGGAGACGGAGTAACAAACTCCTAACGATAAACCCGTGGATTGATCTTCAATCCCTTAACGCACATTTAGCCGCGGAGCTCGCTCCGCGAACCCCGCGGAATAATCCCCGCGGCGCAATGGCCAGCACGGATCGCGAACCATGAAAATCACCGACCTAGAAATCGACGGCTTCGGCGTTTGGAACAACCTGAAGCTCACCGGCCTCTCCCGCCGCGTGACGGCCTTCTACGGCCCGAACGAAGCCGGCAAGACGACCGTCATGCAGTTCATGCGGAGCGTCCTCTACGGCATGTCGCCGGAGCGCCGCAAGAAATACCTGCCGCCGCTCGACGGCGGCCGGCCCGGCGGCACGCTCGGCATCGTCGAAGGCGACCTCCGCTTTCGCGCGGCCCGCATCGCCGATCGCGGGCCCGACGACGTCGGCCGCGTCATCTGCACCACCCCCGACGGCGCCAGCGGCGGCGACCGCCTGCTGCGCGAATCGCTCGGCGACGTCGACGAGCCGACCTTCACCAACGTCTTTGCCGTCGGCCTCGACGAAATCCACGAGCTCGGCAGCCTCTCCGGCAGCAAAGCGGCCGAGTGGATTTACCGCCTCACCTCCGGCCTCGACCGGGTGAGCCTGTTCGACGTCATTCAGGAACTCCGCGCCAATCGCCACGCTCTGCTCAACGACGAAGGCCAAACGTCGCGCATCGTCAGCCTCACGACCAACCGCGATCGCCTCCGCGCCGAAGTCGATCGCCTCCGCGAGCAGAACCGCCTCTGGTCGCAACTGGCGGTGAAGATCAAGGAACTCGACGACCAGATCGTCGCCGTCGAATCGCAAGTTCGCAAAGCCGAGCACCACGCCCGCACGATCGAAATTGCCGTCGGCCTCAAGCCGAACTGGCGCAAACGCGAGAAGCTCGACGAGCAGCTGATGCACCTTAGCGGCCGCGTCACGCTGCCGGCCGACGCGATCGAGCGCCTCAACGCGATCAACGCCGACATCGAAAAGCACCAGCGCCAGTCCGACGTGCTCCAAGGCCAGCGCCACCAGCTGCGCGACGAGGCCGAACGCCTCGGCATCAACGAACTGCTCGTCCGCAACGCCCAACGGATCGACGCCCTTGGCGAGCAGCGCGACTGGCTCCAATCGCTCCAGCGGCAACAAGACGAACTCGAACGCGAAGCCAAAAGCTACGAAACCCGTTTCGCCGCCGAGCAAAAGCGGCTCGCCGAAGCCCTCGGCGTCAAGGACGCCAGCCGCCTCACCGAACTCGACGAGAGCGACTTCGAAGCCCTCCAACCGCAAATCGACGCCCTCCGCCTCGCCCAGAAACGGCTCGAGCAGGCCCAACGCGACGTCGACCTACTTACGGAGAGCGAACGCTCGTTCCGCACGCAAATCGAAACGGCCATCGTCGGCGGCGAATCGCATGGCCTGCCGATGGACCTCCAAGAGGCGAGCAACCTGGTCGCCCGCCTCCGCAAGCGACTTGCCGTCGAGCAGCGTCTCGATCTAGCTCGGCAGCATGAAGTCGAGCTTGAACAGCAGAGCCACGACCTGCTCGACGACCAGGTGATGCCGCTTTGGCTCTTCGGCTGGCTGCTGGCGACGTTCGTCATCGGCGCCCTCATGCTCGGCGTTTGGGCGCTCGTCCCGCAGTCGCCGTTCGGCAAGTATGGCGGACTGGTCGCGCTGGTGGGCATCGGCGGCGCCGCCTTCGCCTGGGTCTTTAAGTACTTCGCCGACGACGCCGCGGCCGAGAAGCTCGACGCCTGCCAACGTCAGATGGAAGTCGTCGCCAAGCAAATCGCCGACGCCGAACGCGAGAAGGCGCAGGTCGACGCCGAACTGCCGATGACCGACGGCTCGGTGGTGCTCCGCATGCAAGCCGCCGAACGTCACCTCGCCGAACTCGAAAACGTCCTGCCGGTCGAAGCCCAACGCAAACAAGCCGGCGGCGAAGTCGCCAACGCCGAGACGCGCCTGAAGCAAGCCCAACGCGAGCGCGAAGCCGTGCTCGCCACTTGGAAGTCGAAGATCGCCGCCCTCGGCTTGCCGGCCGACCTCGATCCTCAACTGCTGCTGAGCGTCACCGACCGCTACGGCCAGCTGGCCGATCTCGAGGCCCGCGCTCGCCACCGCCGCGAAGACGCCGCCGCCCGCCAGCGCGAACACGAAACGCTGCTCCGCCGCATCCGCGATCTCGCCGAAGAAGTCGGCTGCGTCCTCAAACCCACTCCCGCCAAGGCCGTTGGCCGCGACGCGTCAGCGGAGCGCGTCGCCAACCAGACCGCGCCCCAAACCATCGATCGCAACCAGGCGACCGAACTCCTCGCCAACCCCCTCGACCAACTCGACCACCTCCTCACCGAACGCCGCCGCCAGCTCGGCGACGTGCAGCGCCGTGAAGAGCTCGCCACGAAAGCCAAGGAACTCAAAGCCGAAGAGGGAAAGCATCTCCAGACGATCGTCAGTCTCAAACGGCGCCGCGCCGCGATGTTCCAGGCCGGCGGCTGCGAGGACGAACAAGAGTATCGCATGATGGCCGCCGACCAGCACCAGCACGCGCTCCTCTCGCAACAGCGCGACGCGGTCAGCCGCGAGATCATCGCCGCCATCGGTCGCCACGAACCCGAGGAAGTCTTCAACAATCTCCTCGCCCCTGATTCGATCGGCACGCTCGACCAGCTCTGGGAACAAGCGACCGCCGACCTCGAAGCCGCCGGCAACAAACTCAAAGAACTCGCCGAGCAACGCGGCTCGCACACCCGCGAACAGTCCGAACTCGCCAAGGATCGCTCGCTCGCCGAACGGCAGCTCGATCTCAGCGTCGTCGAGAAGCAACTCGAGGAAGCCAAGTCCGACTGGCGCCGTCACGCCACGGTCAACCGGGTCCTTGAACGGATCCGCGCCGACTACGAAGCCCACCGCCAGCCCGAGACGCTCGCCGAGGCCTCGCGCTACATGGCCAAGTTCACCGGCGGACAGTACAAGCGCATCTGGACGCCGCTGTCGAACGACATTCTGCTCGTCGACAACGCGGCTGGCGAATCGCTGCCGGTCGACGTGCTCAGCCGCGGCACCCGCGAACAATTGTTCCTCAGCGTGCGCATGGCCCTCGTCGCCAACTTCGCCCGCCGCGGCGTCAATGTGCCGATGGTCCTCGACGACGTGCTGGTGAACTTCGACATCGAGCGCACCCGCCGCGCCGCCGAAGTCCTCAGCGAATTCGCCGCTGGCGGCCATCAACTCTTCTTCTTCACCTGCCACGAGCACATGTGGGAGATGTTCCGCAAGCTCGACGGCGACTGCCGCCGCATCCCCGTCCGCCGCGGCCAACCCGAACCAGTCGTCGCCCCGGTCATCGTCGCCGAACCGGAGCCCGTGGTCCTCGAAGAACCAATCATCGCCCCCCCCAAACCAAAAAAGAAACCCGCAAAAAAGCCGCGACCGGTGGTCGCAGTCCCCGCTCCGATCCCGGTCGCCGCGCGGGACCTCTACGACTACCCCTTCATCGAACGCATCATCGAAGAACGCCCCGCCCCCAAACCGGCCCCCATCGCCGTCGCCCCCGCTGCGGTCGAAGTCGAACCCCCTTCAGAGTTCCACGAATACTCGTTCGACCTCCCGGCGCACAACTACCAAGACGAACCGACGGAAGGGGAGGGCGCCCTGGCGTTCATCGTCAACGCCGACGAAGCCCTCGGCCGCCGCGCCGAAAGCGGCTCCCGTCGCCATCACGCGGTGCCGAACTATCTCCGTCGCGGTGATCACCTAGAACCGCGCCGAGCCTAACCAATCCGCAGCGCCGTTGAAGTTCCCCTTAGCCCCCGGCTCTTCAAGCCGGGGGCAAACCGCGCCGCCAACGGATAGCACCGACGCCCTGTCGCAACAGGACGTTCATTTGCGGCCGAGCGTCGCGACCACTCCCAACGACAGTCTACCGTACGTAGTACCCAGTATTCGGCACCGTCTCTACTGGCACGAGAGGGTACGCAAATATTCGTCTGTCCTCGTTCGTAATCGAATCGCCCCTAGTGTTAACGTCCCAGCCTAGCGAGTAGGCTACGCAACCGGTATCGCCACGGCCGTGCATAAAGGACGATCCTCTCCCGCCAGGTCGCATTCGGATTAAGTTCAAGCGATTTGCGAAACCACTGCTGCGCGGCCGCGAAGTCAATTTTATTGTCGGGAGTTTTTGATAAGCAGAGGTTGCCAAGACTCAGGCAGCATTTTGCAGCCGAGTCCATGTCGCCACGCTTCTGATACACGCCTAGTGCTTTCCTAAACCAATCTTTGGAGGCCTCCAGGTCGCGTTGCTGAACGGCAAGATGCCCCAGACGCCGATAGCTAGACGCCTCTGCCGGCTCGTTTTCACATTCCTTCGCAATCTCCAGCGACTCTCGGTATAGCCTCTCAGCAAACTCGAACCTGAGAGCCTCCTCAGCGCGTCTGCCTAGGGTGATGACTTCATTTGGTTTCCCTTCTTGGCGACAGATTTCGAGTCCTCTTCGCATCCATTGTTCAGCAGCTTCGTCGTCTCCCTGATCTTGTGCGTTCGTACATAGGCCGAAGCACGTATAGACCATGCTCCTCTTGTTACCCAGTTTTTCTTCAATCTCGAGCGATTTCAAATACCACTTCTGCGCAGCTGCAAAGTTGTCGTGCGAGTAGGCGACTATCCCTAGTTGGGAGTAACTAGCTGCGACGCCGCAAAGGTCGCCCAATCTCTCTTTAATTTCGATTGATTTCCACAGCCATTGCTCCGCCGATTCGAAATCTCCTCGAGCATTGGCAACCGCACTCAAATTGTTATATGTCTTCGCCGCGCCATGTTCCTTGCCATGGCGCTCATCGATCGCAATCGATTTCTGATACCAGCCCTCAGCGGCATCCAAATCTTCACGCTTGTATGCGATCGTTCCCAATTGGTGATAGCACGGCGACGCGACCAATTCATCGCCGTATCGCTCGCTGATGGAAATCGATTTGCGAAGCCACTTCTCGGCAGTCGTGTAATCTTCCCGTGAGAAAAACGCGCTGCTTAAGGCATGGTACGTCGCCGCCGTACTTCGGTAATTCTTGTTTCCCTCGTCGATCTTGATCGACTTCCAATACCACTGCTCCGCTGCGCTAAGGTCGCCTCGCCAATACGAGATAGCGCCCAACTTGCTGTAGACTTTCGCGACTTCGTCATTCTCGGCCTCTTCATAAATCTTGGCTGATCTCAGGCACAGTTCTTCCGCATGATCCAACTCGCCTCGTTTGAATGCCGCTTTCGCTTGCTGGAAATAATCCGCAGCGGCGGCGTCGTACTTTTGCGAGGGTATAAAATCGGTCATGGGAGAGGCCGACGGCAGCGTCTGCGAGCGAGAATGCGCCTAAACGCCCTATGCCAGGAATTATGAGGCGGAAGAACCGCTGATGCTACTCAGAAGTCCAAAATAAGTGCGGCTAAGGGCGAATCGCCTGAATTCCCGCGTCATCCGAAAACAACTGCTTCACGGCCGCAACGAACGGCCGTTCCTGCGGACTAAAATCGCCGATGCCAAACTTCTCGCCGTCGCGCGTCACCGCCAAGTCGGCGCATTGAAAGCAAAAGAAGACGTCGACGCGGTCGTTCCCTCGAAAAAACGATAACTTCACGCCGTACACAGGATAGCCGCACGCCTTCGCCGCGTCCCAATCGTAGGTGTTGGGCGAGAGCAATGTCGTCGCCAAATCGTTCGCCATCTCCGCCGGCACAACCACCGGCCCCGCAACGACGTTGAAATCGAACGGCGAAAGATCGTCCTCATTCGGCCGGCTCCCCGGCGGCGGAACGAGCCGATACGCCTCCACCCGCGTCGACTCGCGGACGATCGCCAAGTTTTCCGCACCGCCAAAGAGACGCGACATTGATGGCGGGCCAAATGCCGCTTGGTAGAGCGCCACGCCCACGGCGATGGCGACCACGATCGTCAGCAATCGCCGCAGCGAGAATCGAAATGATTGCGGGTCCGGTTCCAACACGCCCTTAGTCTACCGATGGGAAGCTCGGATCGCCGCGCACCGATGACCGACTCACCGTTCCGCTTCCGCGGAACGCTTGCGGAAGATGCTTGCTTTTGGCCATCAACTGCGAAATAGTGAACGGGAGTATACATTAGTTCTTTGGCAACCGATGTAGCTCGCAGGCGCCCTCGATTTCAAAAGGGCCATCGTTGCCTTACGCGCATTTGGAGCGCGCGAGTCACGTTACGGCGAGACGGGACGTTCGCGGAAGCAATCCCGCGACCTCCATTCTGTCGCGACACAAAGCCGATGCAGCACGGCGACAGAATGGTAACTCTAGCATGACAAACGCTTTACGAGCGCCCGATTTTTGTCGCCAAAATCGATGTCGCGCCATCCCACGACAAACGTCACTGAGCGAACAGGCAGCCGACTAGCCGGACCGCCACGCGGTCCGAGCCGCAGTGCTGAGCGGGTCGGCGATTCGCTCGGAGGGCGTGGCCCTTCGGCTCGCCGTGCGTTGCCACGATCAGGCGGTGGAGAATCGGCTGCCGACGGCCCGGGCCGTCTTGCGAACGAGCGAGCGGTACTTCTGCCGCACGTCGAGGTAGCTCCAGAAGAGGTAGAGGTTGCCAAAGGCCGAGCCGAAGAGCAGCACCCACGCAACTAGCGTGACGACCGCGTTGTCTTTGCCGCTGGCCGCAGCGCCGGCCGCGTTCGCAGCATTGCCAGCGCCGGCAGCATTCGCTGACGGCGGATTCGCGGCCGGTTGATTGGTCGCGGCTGGCGTCGACGCCGGATTTTGTGGGTTCGTGGCAAAAATGTTGTGCGGAGCCGCAGGCGGCGCGCTTGGAGCAGACGACGCGCTCGTCGCCGGCACGCCGCCCAAACCGACTGGCACCGTCAAGCTATCCAATGGTCGGTCCGCTGCCTGTGTCAGCATGCGCGAGTCGATGCTGGGCGTCGCGGCGTTGGGGGGAGAACTGTTCGGCGTCGCTGCGCCGAGCGCGCCGGCGTTCAACGGCGGAGTTGCGGGAAAGACGGTCGCCCCAGCGCCCCGATACGGCGTCGCTGGGCTTCCCGCCACACTGCCGCCGGGCGACGCCGCGGAAGTTGCCGGCGTGCGCGGGTCGGGCACGCCTTGCCACGGGTCGTTGCCGCCGAAGCCGCCGCTTGCCGCGGCGGCTGGTTGGCCAGCGACTGGGGCCGGGGGCGTCGATGCAGCGGAACTGTTCCAATCGTTCATGGCTGCTGCCGACGAAGCCATCGGCTGTGGCGCTGACTGCTGCAAGGGCGAACCAGGGACGCCGCTGTTGCCGAGCGTCGGCTGGGCCAACGGCGCGCCAGTCGGAAAGCCGTTGACCGAGGCGTTGTTCCACTCATTGGCGGCCGTGGGCGAAGATGACGCCATCGACGGATCAACTCCGCTGCGCGAGGAGTTCGTTGCGGGCGGCGTCGGTTGATTCCACGTTGACGGCGGCGGCGTAGTCGAGCCGTACGCCGGCGGGACGGCCGCCGCTCCGGTCGACGGCGGCGGCACGGCGGCCATTGGACTCGCCGGCTGCTGTTGGCGGAGCCCCCGCGCCGTCTGCGCGGGCTGCGGCGACAGCGGTTGGGCCACTTCGTTGACGAGACTTTTTGTGCGATCTCCTAACGACGACGCGGCGCCTTGAAGGTTCTGGCTGGCGTTGTTCCACGTTTGCTGGGCCTGGGCCGAGGCGCTGTCGATCCCCTGCTGAAGAGAGGAATTGACCTGATTACTCAGATTTTGGCCGGCCGCGTTCATCGCATTGGCGGCTGGAGCTGCCACGTTGTCGTTCCAAGCCTGCTGCGCCGCCGATGTCGCGCTGTCGAATAGTTGAGAACTGGAGGGCGCGGGCGCGCTGGCGCCGCCGCCATTCCACGCCGAGGCCGCCGCTGACGCGGCGTCGGCCAACGGCTGGCTCGCAGGGGGTTGTTGGACCAGCGGCGTCGCGTACTGGTTGTACTGCGCCGGGGCGACGGCGTTCTGCCCGCGGACGACGATCGAAGCCTCGCGCGACGATTCGCCAGCAGCAGCGACGACGACCGGTTTCAGTCGCGTGACCAGCCGCTCCCGCGGCAAGTCGCCAGACCCGACCATAATTCGCACGCGTCCGATGGGATGAATTCCCTCCGGAACCTCGCCGACGATCGGGATCGACTTGCCGGCAGCGAGCGTGGCCGCGAGATCCTGGTCGACTTGGACGATATATTCGTACCGCTCGCTGCCGTCGGGCATCGGCTGCCAGCCAAAACCGACCGCTGCCAATAACGCCAAGAGCGCAGCTCCGTCCATTTCGATCGTCCTTGTACATCCATGCGGCGCGAGCGGGATTCGCGCGAACGCGGTCCAGTCTAGCGGAATGGCGAAAAACGGCCTAGACAGCCTGCCAGCACCCGCTCGGCGGTTGACGGGAAACCCCAGGGGAGCGATTCTGGACGGTTCATGCTATCGTTGTGGAGTCGATCAGGCGGCGCCCACCGCCCCCGGCGACGACAGGCGGCACGATTTTCCGTACCCTCGAAGGTTTGCAAGCAATGGTCTGCGCCATTTCGGCAGAGTCGATATTGGGATCGCCCGCGGGGGAAGCCGCTCCGATCTTCGCTGGGGCTTCGCGCTGGATGACGAATTTGGGCGACCTGCCCGAGCGCCGCGACGACTGGACGACGACGATCGCGGCCGAAACGGCCACCGGCGATGATCCGTTCGACGACTTCGACGAGGACGACTTCGACGACGACTTCGACGACGACTTCGAGGAGGACTGGGAAGACGACCTCACCGAGGACGACGAGTTCCCGGACACCTTCGGCGGCGCCGAGCCCGAGGAAGTGATCGAGGCCGACAACGAGGACGAAGACTCGCCCTTCGCAGACGATCCGGACTTTGACGACGCGTAGGCCTGGGCACTCGCCCCGCAACCGGCGCCTACGCCCGCTTCCGCCTTCCGAGCAGGGCCGCTGCGCCGAGAGCCAGGGTCGCGAGGCCTGTCGGCTCGGGCACGGCGGCCGCTGCAGCCTCGCCAACGTTGAGCGCCGACCAACCAAAGTTCTGCTGCCACGCGAGATAGTCGGCTCCGTCGACGTCGCCGTCTCCATCCGCGTCGCCGTCGCTGGGCTGCGCGCCGGTTGCGAGGCCGAACCCCGTATTCCATACGGCAAGATCGGCACTGTCGACTTGGGCGTCCGCGTTGAAGTCGCCGGGAGTGAGCGCGTCGGTCACGATGCGATACACGCTGCCAGAGAGATACGTGATGTAGAGGTTTCCGTGCGCATCCTCCGTGATCGCCACTGGTTGACTTGGCGATCCCACGTCAGTCGGCAGTAGGGGGGTAATGTACTCGACCACTTGCGGCGTCGTCTGCGTCGCGGGCTTAAGCATCCAGAGGCGATTGCTCGCGGTATCGCCGAAGAAGTAGAAGCCTTGTAACTCCGGATCAGGGCCGCGATAGGGAACTCCGCCGAAGACGGTGGAGCCTTGAAAATTGACGTTGCCTCCGGAACGCACATAGTCGTAAACCGGGTCAACGGCGTCGGCCGGCTTCTCGCCTCCGACGCCGGGCGTCGCGATGAAGCCTTCCCGTAGCCGCCAACCATAGTTCTCGCCTCCTTGGCTGCTCCCAGGTTGGAAGTCGATCTCCTCGCGGGCGCTCTGACCGACGTCGCCAATCCATAAATCGCCCGTTGCGCGATCGAACCCGGCTCGGAAGGGATTTCTCAGGCCATACGCCCAAATCTCGTCGTCGCCGGTCGGATTGGTTGCCCCGGGCGTCGCGGGAGCGAACGGATTGCCAGGCGACTCGGCCGTATCGAATGGAATGCCGTAGTTGCGATTCGTGGCCGGGAAGTCATCGCGATCGACGTCGATGCGCAGGGCCTTTCCAAGAAAATTCGAGGTAATATCCTGTGCATTGCCTCCGGGTTCGGTGTGTCCCGTGCCTTGGTCGTTTCCGCTGCCGCCGTCGCCCAGCATGATATAGAGGTAGCCGTCGTTGGGACTGAATCCGATGAACCCGCCATTGTGATTGTCTTGCGGCTGAGTCAGCTCCAGGACCGGCGTGAACGTTGCGTTCGCCGTGTTCGAGGTCGGACTCGGCGCGGTGTACTCGCGGATGTACGAGCTGAACGGCGTGTTGGCGACCGAGTCGTTGGCCGTGACGTAGGCGTAAAACTTCGAGTTCGATTGGAAGTCGGGGTGGAAGGCCAAGCCGAGCAAACCCCCTTCGCCGTTGTTGTTGATGCCGGTGATCGTCAGGTAAGGCGTCGATTGCAGCACGCCAGTGGTAAGATCGAGAATCTTGATCGCTGCGGACGCCGACGCGCTGTTTGTCGGCCCGCCCCGCTCGGCGATGAACAGTCGCGTAGAGTCTCCGGGGGCGAACGTGGCGAACATCGGCGCGCTCAATCCCGTCGCGACTCGTTGCCGGCCGGCAAGCCCGGCTTCCGCGGTAGTCGCGCTAAAGCATCCCGCTGCCGCTGCCAACGACAGTCCTCGCAGCAGGGAGTAAGCGGACTTAACAGAATGGACGCGCAATGAGCACCGCGACCCCGGAAATGACAACGAAACCATGGCGTCGATCCTATGTTTGCACCCAGCGGCCCGCTGGTCATGCCAGTATCAGGCCGCAACGCGACCGAAGCAAGCAATTCCCTGCCTGCGCGGTGCAAACGACGCGCCGAGCGGCCGCTACGCGACTGGGTCGCGAGCCGAAGGCGCCGCCGCGGGCGCCGGATACTGGTCGGCGGCGAGACGCCGTGCGTCGGCTTCTGCCGTCACCCGGCTGATCTTTGCGAAGTCGGCTTCGCGGGCGATGAACGCCTCGACGACTTCAGGGTCGAACTGCGACCCGTAGTGCGACACGATCCAATCCCGCGCTACGGCGTGGTTGGCCGCCGGCCGATACTCGCGGTGAGACGTGAGGGCATCGTAGACGTCGGCCAGGGCGACGATGCGGGCGGACAGTGGGATCTCCTTGCCCTGCAGTCCGTAGGGGTAGCCGCTGCCGTCCCACTGTTCGTGGTGCGCGGCGGCAACTTCGCGGCCGAGCGTTAGGAACTGGTCGTGATCGCCGAACATCCGTTCGACCGACGCCAGGCATTCGTCGCCGAGCACAGTGTGCATCTGCATCGACCGACGTTCGGCGGCGGTCAATTTGCCGAGCTTTAGGATCACCGCGTCGGGGACGCCCATCTTGCCGACGTCATGCAGCGCCGACGCGATGGCCAGGTTGGCGACGTAGTGGTGGTCAATGCTCGGATTATGCTTGGCAAGTTCCGAAGCGAGCACGGTGACGTACGTTCGCAACCGTTCCAAATGCTGGCCCGCGTCCTTGTCGCGCGATTCGGCCAGTTTGGCGAGTCCGAAGACGACGGCGTTGCGGCTCCGTTGCAGCGCCAGGGTCCGCCGGATGACCTCGCGTTCCAGCGAAGAGCTTACTTCTAGCAGCGTGCTGTCAAACCGCCGCACCAAGAAGATTGTGCAGAGGGCCGTGGCGGCGACGACGGCGCCCGTCAGCACAAAGCCCACGTGGATCAGCGGCGTGATCAGCTGCGCGACAAGATGATCCAAACTTGCCTCAGACATCGCCACCACGATGGCGGTGTTTTGCTTGGGCAGTTCCAGCGCCGTGACGTCATAAGTCCGTTCGTCGACGACCATCGTGCCGCTGACGAAAACCTGATCGCTATTTTCAGTGCTGTGGATTGCTGCCAGCAATGTCTGCGAGTCGGCGCCCCGGTTGAGCAGTTGGCTCGACAGGGGAGCGGACGAATTGATCGAAGCGGGGGCCTTGCGCGAACTCGCCGCGACGGCTCCATCGTCAAGTCGAACCGCAGTGACGAAACCGTCATGCGGCACATCTGCTTCAGCGAAGATCTCTTGCAGCCGTTCCGGGGAACCAGTCGGCGGCAAGTCGCCGGTCTTGCGGGCCAGTGACAGCGCGACCGTTTGCGCCTGGGACTCGGCAGACCGATGGATGATCTGATTAAAGGCTTCGTGCAGCCAATGCGACGCCCACAGAACGCCGAAAGTCATGCAGCCGAGTTGGCTCATGACGAGCATCGCGACCAGGACCTGTCGCCGTTTGATGTACATGATCTGCTCCGAACCAGCGACGTCGGACGACGTCCGGGCGGCGAGTACGCGCACGCGCCGCCATTACGAAATCTGCCGTACGTATTAATTGCCCTACCAAAACCTAGCTCGCAATTTGCCGCAACGCGCAGCCTGGCAACCAAAAGACGCTCGCTGAAATCGTCGCGAGTCGGACAATCCCACTCCGCGCGTTCTGAGCGATCAGGCGATTCATCGACGGGGGACGCAAGTCGCGGCGACAGAGCGTCGGCCGGAGTGGTCGGCAGGACGCCCGCTGGTTGCAACGGGCGCCGCCGTGCTACAATGACGGCCTCGCCGCACGCGCTGGAGTCTTGTCTTCGCGGGCGGTCGCTCGTTGCCCTTCAGCTAATCACAAGCTTTCGCCTCGCTCCCTAGTCCAGGCAGGAGATCTACCGCAATGGCCACGGTGACTGAAAAGTTCGCCCGTCCGCAAGTTCGTCAGACGCAATGCTTCATCGGCGGCGAGTGGGTCCCCGCTGCCAGCGGCAAGACGTTCGAGACGGTCCACCCCGCAACGGAAGAAGTCGTCGCCGAGGTGGCCGAAGGCGACAAGGCCGACATCGATGCGGCGGTGAAGGCGGCGCGAGCCCAATTCGACGGCGGCGAATGGTCGCGCATGGACGCCCGCGATCGCGGCATTCTCATGAGCAAGTTCGCCGACCTCTTGGAAGAGGAGGCGGACGAACTCGCGGCGCTCGAAACACTGGACAACGGCAAGCCAATTCGCGATTCGCGCGGGGCCGACATTCCGCTGGTGATCGATTGCATTCGTTACTACGCCGGTTGGGCCGACAAGATTCAGGGCGCCACGATTCCGGTGCGCGGCGAATACTTTACCTACACCCGTCGGGAGCCGGTCGGCGTGGTCGGCCAAATTATCCCTTGGAATTTTCCGGCGCTCATGGTCGCTTGGAAGTGGGGCCCCGCGCTCGCTGCCGGCTGCACGATTGTGATGAAGCCGGCCGAGCAAACGCCGCTGACCTGCTTGCGGATGGCACGCCTCGCCCAGAAGGCGGGCATCCCGGACGGCGTCATCAATGTCGTCCCCGGATTTGGTCCGACCGCCGGCGCCGCGCTCGTCAAACATCCCGGCGTCGACAAAATTGCATTCACCGGCGAAGGTTCGACGGCGAAGATCATTCAGCGCGAAGCGCTCGAAACGATGAAGCGCGTCACGTTCGAACTGGGCGGCAAGAGCCCGAATATTGTGCTCGCCGACGCTGATCTCGACGCCGCGGTGGAAGGAGCCCACTTCGGGCTTTACTTCAACCAGGGTCAGTGCTGCTGCGCCGGTAGTCGATTGTTCGTCCAAGAAAAGATGTACGACGAGTTCATCGATCGCCTGAAGGCGAAGAACCATGAACGGAAGCTGGGAGATCCCTTCGACCCCGAGACCGAGCAGGGCCCCCAAGTCGACAAGGCGCAGTTCGACAAGATCCTCAAGTACATCGAGTACGGCAAGCAGGATGGCGCCAAGCTCGTGACCGGCGGCAAACGCCACGGCGATGAAGGCTTTTATATCGAGCCGACCCTTTTCGCTGGCGTGACGGACGACATGCGCATTGCCACCGACGAGATCTTTGGCCCCGTGCTGAGCGTGCTGAAGTTCAAGGACGTCGACGAGATCGCGCGGCGGGCCAATGCGACCAACTTCGGGCTGGCGGCTGCCGTCTGGAGTCGCGACATCGCCAAGGCGCATCGCCTGGCCTCTCGACTGCGGGCCGGCACGGTGTGGATCAATTGCTACGACGTCTTCGACGCCGGTGCGCCGTTCGGCGGATTTAAGGAAAGCGGTTTGGGCCGCGAACTCGGCGAAGCCGGGCTGCAGGCCTACACCGAAACGAAGACGGTGACCGTGTCGCTGACCTAGCGAAGATTCAAGAAGTCGTCACGTGCAGAGAAAGAGAAAGAACCCTCGCTGAACTCTCAGCGAGGGTTCTTTCGTTTGGGTTGTCTTGGAGCACGCACGACGAAGGCACAGCAATTGATCACCGGTTCGCGGTGCCGCAAGCGTCGTTTACCGACGCGCCGTATCGCCGTCGACGCTGAGGGCGAGTTGGCCGAAGAACCGCTCGCCGCCGCGGACGATATCAAACCGGACGGCGCCGAGTTTGGCGACCGCGTCAGCCCGGTTGAGGATGAACTGAACGTCCTCCTCGCTCGTGGTGTACCAGCGGTGGATTTGGACGAGGATGTCGCCCTTCACGACGCCTTGCGAGGCGGCGGAACTTCCCGGTTTCACGGACACGACCCGCATGCCTCCGTCGAGCGGTAGGCCGCGATCACGCAGCACCGCGGCAGGCACCGGCTCCAGCGTCAAACCGAAGGCGTTCCAGGTCGCTTGCTGGAAAGTCGACATCTGCGGTTCGGCGACGTCCGCGACCTCAGTCCGCGTCCGGCCCGACTTGGCGGCAATGACGAGGTCGAGTGCCACTTGTTGCCCGTCGCGTTGGACGAGCACCGGCACACGCTCGCCGGGACGGCGTCCCAGCAGCGACCGCTCGACGTCGAGCGGCCGATCGATGGACGTGGTGCCGATTTGCTCTAGCTCGTCGCCGCGCTGCAGTCCGCCTAGTTCCGCCGGGCTGTCACGTTCGACGCGGGCGATGGTGACGGGGCCAGCCGGTCCATCGATTGCCAGCGGCGTGATGCCGTGCCAGTAGCTCTCGAGCTTCTCGACCTTTATCATTTTGGCGGCAACTTCCAGCGCCTTGTCGACCGGAATAGCGAAGCCGATGCCTTGGGCGCCTGCTCGTACGGCGACGTTCAGGCCGATCATATCGCCTTCCAGGTTCATGAGCGGGCCGCCCGAGTTGCCCGGATTGATGCTGGCGTCGGTTTGGATCAGGTCGAGATATTGCTGCGTCTCATTGACCTGCACGTTGCGGTGGAGCGCACTGATGATGCCGGAGGTCACGGTGTGCTCGTAGCCGTAGGCATTGCCGAGCGCGATCACCGTTTCGCCCGTCATGAGATCCTGCGAGGTCCCCAGTTTGATCGTCGGCAGCGGTTGCGGGGTCTTGATCCGGATCACCGCGAGATCGGTTTCGCGATCGTGAGCCACCAGCTGGGCGACATAGGCCTGGCCGCCGTCAAGCGTCACGTTGATTTGCCGGACGCCGTCGACGACATGGTGATTGGTCAGGATGTAGCCGCGAGAGTCGATGACGACGCCGGTGCCCATGCCATTGACTTCGCGGGAGGCAGGCGTCGTTCGCCCCACGGCGAGCGGTTCAACGACCGACTTTTGCCCCTGAATGTTCACCACCGCCGGGGCCGAGTTTTTCACGGCGGTCACGATGGGCGTCACGCGGTCTGCCGGGGAGGCAAGCGCCGCGCGGTGATGGGATGCTCCGATGCTGGCGGCCAACGCGAGGGGCCATAGAGCGGGGCGAGCGGCGCGGCGGGAGAGCAGGCGCAGGATGGGCATCGCGGGTCGTCCAATGTGGGTCGCCAGCCGTTCGCTGTCTGGGGTAGCGATCGGCGGCGCGGAGCAGGTGACCGGCAGGGCCGGGTGACACACCGATGATCGGCGTAGCCCTACGACGCGCTTAAACGGCATAACCGGGCCCGGTACAGTCCGCCTAGTTTGTCGCCGTCGCTAGCAGGGCGCCAATGGCTGCGACGGAGTCGCGGGGGCGGCGGCGAGCAACCTCGAAAGGTGCTCCACTTGTACAAGTGGCGCACAGAGAAGCCTCCGGTCACAAACCGGGCGGTAGCGGCGACTGCTTAGCCGTGAGATCGCTCTCAATCGTGACCGGAGACGGTCATTTGCGGTCGCCAGCCCATGTCGACGTTGCCTCGTTGCGGCTCGGGGGCGTCGGGGCGCACTGGCGAGAGGACGTCTTCGGTTGGTACGGGCAAGAACTTGGGCGGCATCGGCACGCGCATCGTCATCGGCGGCGGACCGGGCGTCGGCCTCTCGCGGAACTTATCGCCGATGCCGAAAGGCAACAGCCAGCAACTGCGGCACGTCGTGCATTCGGGACCGCACGTCACCGGACGCACGAATCGCTCGCAGACGCCGCAACCCTGGCTGAAGCAGCGCGAACAACAGTTGACGTCGTCGGCCAGCTCTCCCTTGTAGGTCGCTGCTGCAATGCGCGTGATCGGGCAGCCGCCGCACTCGCCGCAACCACAGTTGTCGCGGTGCACCGAAGCGCACCCCGTCACAGCGCAAAGCGCCGCCAATGCTAGCGAGCGCAGACTCTTGAAGTTTGGCGACGACATGACGAGAGGACCCCCCGGTTCCCTTACCGGTACATCGGTCGCCGTGCGCGAGAACTTCCATACAATCCGCAAAGTTGATGATGCCAGTCGCAGAGCTTGCGGCCTGGCGGCGCCGGACATGGGGAGTTCGGCCGAGCGACGTCGGCTGCCGCGCCTTAGCGTTTGGGCGCTTTGTAGAGCAGTTTGGGCAGGAACTGCAGGCCGAGAAAAATCGTCAGGATCGCGAGCAGCGCATGGGGCCAGTACTCGGCCAGCGGAATGCCAACGGCGCCAGCAAGCCAGCCGAGCGCCAAGAGTCCGGGAATAATCAGCAACAACACCGCGCAGCCGAACGCCGACATCGTTCCCTTGAACGCCAGTTGCTCGGTGAGCTGCTGGTCGTGCACGTCGATCATGCGGCCGCGCCGGAGGCTGATTTCGATCGAATCGGTCAGCTCCATCGCCCGCAGAGCCTGTAACCAGTTCGAGGCCGCCGCGTCCTGCGCCGCGATCGCGCTTGTGAATCGGCCAATCGCTGCGGCAGCCCCGACCTGCAAAGTCTGGCCGACGTCGCTCTGCGAATCAAACCTGATCGTTTCCCGACCGCGCTCACAGATGAATTGGAGGTTCAGCCCTTCGGCATCAGCCGGAGGTTCCACGTGCCAGCGCACCGGCAGTTCCGCCGCGCCGAGCAGTTGCACGCTGAGGGCTGAGTAATCGGCGTCGTTGCCAGTTGCCGCGTGGGCCCCGAGGCGGTTGAGTTTGCCGGCGACGTACGACAAGAGATCGACGTCTGGAGCAAAGCTTCGTAACACTTGTTCGCGCGAGCGGTCGCGCAGGGTTCGCGTTGCCGTGATCTGCTCCACGCGGCCGAATTGGGGATGCCCCTGGGCAATCCAGCCGAGCGTCGCAGCGACTGCCGGGACTTCGCGCAGCGGGTTGTAATACTGCAGGATGGCACCCCCTTCGGTGCGCGACATGTCGACTTCGAAGTAGGTCAGCACCGAGTCGAACAGAGGGAAGGTGACAAGCATCGGCCGACCGAGGCGGGCCAATTCCTGCACCTGTCGCGCGCGCAGGTCGGCGCCGCACGCACCACGGCCGATGAGTATGGCGTCGGCAGTTTCGGCAATCAGCAAGTCTTCCCATTCCTCCGCTGCGTCGACTTCGGCCAGCCAAGCGAACGCTTCACGATCGGCGCGGGAAATATCGCCCTGCCACGTCAATTCGTGACCGGCCGCCACCGCGGCCGCGGCTAACGGTAGGCTTTCGGCGTCGCCGCCAAGGAGGGCAAATCTCATGCTCGGCAGCCTAATCTACGCGTCGCGACCCAACAACTAGGGCTGTTGGATCGTCGCGACGTGGTACAATGGAGGGTCGGGTCGCAACGAGTCTTGCGGCCCAAGACGAGTCTCGCAGGCTGCCCGCTGCAACGGATATGACTATGAAGGGAATCGCCTCCATCCGCTTGCGAAGTTGGTTGCTGGCGGCTGGCGCTGGGTGTGCCGCCGCCGGCATCGGCTTGAATGGCGATCTCCGGGCGCAAGAGCCCGTCCCCGCGGGCCCGCCGGCAACTGCAGCCGAGACAGATCCGGCCTCGGATCCACTCACTCCCAGCACTGACTCGAATGTCGCGGCAGCTACTACGCCTGCCCCAGTGGTCTCGCACGAACTTGCCGAGGCTATTCGCCAGCTCGACGACGACCAATATGCGGTCCGGCAGGCCGCCCAACGGCGGCTGACAAAGATTGGCGCTCCGGCACTGGAACTCACCGCTCAGGTGGCGGCCAGCGGCAGTCTGGAGAGTTCAACGCGAGCGGTGAACGTCTTGTGGAAGTGGGCCGACTCGACCGAGAAGCCGCTCAACCGACTTGCCCTCGAGAAGATTGCGGCACTGGTCAACCGTCCCGTCGAAGCAGCCGACGCGCAACGGAGGCTGGCGGTGTTGCGCGAGATCGCCGCGATCGAGGCCGTCGTTGAACTGGGCGGCCACGTCGACGTGGACCGCTCTTACGGAATGATCGGGGGCGACGGCTCGCCGCTGCATGTCGTTCTAGGCAAAGAATGGAAAGGGGGCGTCGATGGCTTGAAGCACATCGCCGACATCCGCCGCGCGACGACCGTCAGCCTGTGGTCGGCCCCTCTGGGCGACGAAGCGCTGCCGCAATTGGAGGAGTTCGGCGGCGTCCGCCGCCTCGAGCTGTACGGGCTGTCGATGACGCCGGAACTCGTCGCGAAGTCGCGTGAAAAGTTGCCCAACACCGTTGTGGAAGTTCGCGGCCCGGCCCGGTTAGGGATTCGCGGCATCGATGCCATTGAGATCGTGCCGAACAGCCCGGCAGCCAAGGCGGGGCTCGTCGTTCATGATCGGATCATTGAGTTCAACGGCAAGCCCATCGACACGGGGAAGCCGACGGAAGATTTCAATGCCTTGACGGGTGAAATCGGGAAGTGCAAGGTCGGTGACACGGTCGAAATCAAGTTTCGGCGGGGCGCCGAGACGCGCACCGCGAAAGTCACGTTCGACGCCTGGGGCGAAGACGTCGGCCCCGTGCAGGCGCAGCCCGATGCGCCGGCGACGGCGCAGGGACTGTTCGGTCCGATTCCGGGCCCCGTTCCGCGGCGCGCCATGCCGCGAGTGCAGATCGAGCGCCTGCCGATCGGCCCGCCAAGGCCGATCACGCCCGGACCAGTTGATCCGGCGCTGCCGCGTTAGCTTCGCAGCCGCTCGTTATACGGCAAGCCCGGTTTCGATCTTGCGTTCCAACTCGGTGAGGTGACCGCTCGTGCGCAGTTGATGGGCGAGCATCTCACGGCCCTTTTCGGTCCAAACGCCGATTGTGCGGAGCTCGCTTCTCGACTTGGGGCACAGAAACGTCACCTGTTTGGGCGTGATCGCTTGAATTTCCACGGCGTCGCCGCTGCGCTTGAGATGGGCGGAAAAGGCGACGCGGCGATTGTTCACGGCATCGTCCCAATGCGATTCAATGGTCTGCATGGCTATTTACCAATATTGGAAGCGTGGCGATTTCAAGTCGGGTTTGTCGAGCATTCTACGCAGCCTTTGCCCGCCTTGCCCCGCCAATTGCTCTGCTGACGGCGAAATCACGGGCGACCGCAATCTGCCGGAGTGAGGATGGCTCGCCTACGGCTTCTGGTCGATCACCATCACGCCATTGTCGGCGATGTTGAACAGCGGTCGGTGCGGGTTGGTGCGCGCCTCGGTGGCTCCGCGCCCGTAGTGCCAGACGAGATTCGTGCCGATATTCCAGGCCTCTTCTCGGGCGCCCACGACGCCCGATTGGCCGTCGGGAATGATGTAATTGAACCCGGTTTGAAGCGACCAGCGATCGTTGAACGGAACGTAGCAGTCGGCGCCCAGGATGCCTTCGTTGTCGTTGGTGAATCCGCCCCAAAAACGGAGGTCGGCCGCCCGATGGCTGCAGCGGAAAAACAACCGGTACTGGTCGACGGCCTGGAAGTCGAACGCGCCGATCGCCGTCGTATTGGTGTGAGTGGAACCGGTGAAGCCGAACTCGCGGCCGCGTTGGCTCTTGATGCTGATTTCATAGCGGACCTGCTGGAAGTCGCCTTGAGTAATCCAGTTGTCGTTCATGTAGTCCCAGGCGGCGCCGAACTGCACGCCGGCCGGCACGCGCCGGAAGAAGCCAATCGTCACAAAATCTTGTTCACGGCTGTTGGTCACGCCGCCTGAGGTGCCCGAGAGGTGGCTCTGGACTGCCTGGAAGCCTGCCTGGTAGCTGAGACCGGGGAACAACAGTCCAATCAACGGCGTCTTACCGCCGAAGTTTAAGCCTTCTTGGAAGCCGAAGTTACCGTCGCCCGACCCGCCGAAGAGGGGGGCGTCGCGAGGACCCTTGAAGCCATGGACGCCGCCCCACACCGAGAGGTCGCGGAAGCGCGGGAGACAGACAGGGAAGCACCAATAATCGGAGCCGCGGTTCACGCGACTGCCGCATGCGACGTCTCCGCAGTCGACGCATCCCTCCATGCCGCATGCCGGTTCCATGCCGCAACCAGCCTCGACGCCGCACCCGGGCTCAACATACCCGCAGCCCGGTTCGATGCCGCACCCTGGCTCGCAGATGCCGCAGGTGGCCTCGCCGCAACCACAGGTTGGTTCTTGGATGCCGCACGCCGGGTCGTTGCAGTCGGCGCAGTAGCCGGCGGGAGCGTAGAGCTCCTGTTGCCGCTCGATCGGCGGACCGAGCAACGGCTCGTTGTAGTCGAGGGCTTCAAAGTTACGCAGCTGCGAACGGTTGACCGTGGAATAGGCGGCTGGCTCGACGCTCGCCGCCGCAATCGCAGCGGCGGACGCCGGCTGAGCAAACACCGGGCGCGCCGAGCTCTTGGCCGGCGCCTGCTCGACGACTGCGGTTGGACGTGGTTGAGTCGCGAGCGGCTTGGCGACTTGCTGCAACGTCGGGGTGGCTGTCAACGCGTTGGGAGAGGCCGCAACAAGGGCCGACGTGGGGCGGTCTGCGTCGGTCTTCGGGCCAGTGACAACGGCGTCTGCCGACGCCGCGCGGCGAAATGGCAGTGCGCCGCTCGCAGGCGTCGTGACAGCGCCTGGCTTGCGGAACTGGATCCCCTCGGCGGCGCCGATGGCAGGCGTCAGCCAGAGCGGGGCGGTGAAGAGTAACGTCCGGGCGACTTGGCTGCAGATCAAGCGGGGAGATTTCATGGACTCGAATCCCGCGGGGGTAGCGATTGCTCGCCGCCGCCGCCTTGGTTCTCGACTCGGCCCAGCTTGCCAATTCTCTCGATCAGATCGAGATCATTGGGAAGTTGACGCAGGGCCGCGTCTCGGGAGCCCCCCCGGGAATCAACGCGTAGAGGTGGTATCGACCGGGTGGAGGCCATACTTTCAGCAAAGTCGGCGTAATCGGAACTTTTTCTCAAGAACTGATCCACGACTGCTAGCAGCCCTGCACCGAAACTCATAACCAGCCATGCGGCTTGAGCTTTCGATGAAAAATTACCCAGTTGCCGTCGACGCCCCCCCGCGCCGCCCTTCCGCTGATAATGCAATTTGACTCATCAAGGCAGTGTCCAGTTTCAGAACGCTGGGCGGCAAGCACATTCCTTCTAGTCCCTGAAAACGCCCTGGCGTGAATCCGCAGACCTAGCGAAAGAGCGCCGCATCAAGCACTTAGGGGACGACTCCGGCGCCGCCGGTGAACAAAACCCCAGCAAATCCGAGAACTCGATGTTGCCAGTCGTTCAGATTGTGCTGATACTGGAAGCAGAGAAGAGTTCTTTGGAGCGATTCGACCTGCGGGTTCGTCCCGCTTCGCTGTCGGCGCCCTGGTATGGCGCCGGCGACGAAGGTTCGCTGCTCTTTGCCAACTTCCGCTCTTGTAGCGTGCAGCGCAGGCATTTCGGGCACGAGCGTTAGCCTCTCTGGCGACGCCTTTCCTTGGTGCGAATGTAGCATCCCGCCGTCCACGTGGCTTCCGCGCTTTCGTGGCCGTGCTGCTTCGCGCCGCCGCTACTCGAGCAGACGTTGGTTCAGAGCAGTGAACCTGGTTCGTTCGTTCACGCGGCATCCCCAGCCGCTGAGTTCTCCACCGAACTTTGCGAACATTTTCAACGCGCCCGCTTCACCCGCAGCCTCTTGGCTGTGTCATCCATTTACATCATCCAAATCTACAATACGTTCCAGGACATCACGCCGCCAGCGCGACTCGCGTACCGCCTAGCCACGAGACAATCGGGTCGCCGCCGGCAGGGAGCATGGCAATGACTAAAGGCAGCGAAATTATTTCGCTCGTTTCCGAGCGACAGGATCGCGACCAGTTCCGCCGCAAGAATTGGGTCGGCACCTTCGAGGAATACCTCGACATCGTCCGGGATCACCCCGAGGTGACTCGCACCGCGTACCAGCGGCTGTACGACATGATCTTGTCGTACGGGGTCGACGTCAGCGACCGCAATCGTGAGAAGGAGTACAGCTACCGCTTCTTCGACGACCCCGATCACGATGGTCACGACGCAGTCTACGGACTCCGCGGGCCGCTGCACGATCTGGTGAACGCCCTGAAAAGCGCCGCTTACGAATACGGCATCGAAAAACGCGTGCTATTGCTCCACGGCCCGGTCGGCAGCAGCAAGAGTACGATCGTACGGCTGCTGAAACAGGGGCTCGAACGCTACTCCGCTACCGACGCGGGCGCTCTCTACACCATGGGCTGGGTCGATGAGGAAGACCCCGAAGAGGTCCACTGGTGCCCGATGAACGAGGAGCCGCTTCACCTCATCCCGGAGCGCTTTCGCGACGACGTACTGGCCAAGCTGAACGCGGGACGCGGCGAGGACGACTTTAAGGTTCGCATCCGCGGCGAACTCGATCCCTTCTGCCGCTTCATGTATCAGCACCGGCTGAAAAAATACGACGGCGACTGGACCCGGGTGGTGCAAGACGTCCGGATCAAGCGGCTCATTCTGAGCGAGAAGGATCGCATCGGCGTCGGCACTTTCCAGCCGAAGGACGAGAAGAACCAAGACGCCACAGAACTGACCGGCGACATTAACTACCGGAAAATCGCCGTCTATGGCAGCGATAGCGATCCGCGGGCCTTCAACTTCGACGGCGAATTCAACATCGCCAACCGTGGCATTATCGAGTTCGTCGAAGTGCTGAAGCTCGACGTGGCGTTCCTGTACGATCTTCTCGGCGCCAGCCAAGAGCATCGGATCAAGCCGAAGAAGTTCGCGCAGACCGACATCGACGAGGTGATTATCGGCCACACGAACGAGCCGGAGTATCGTCGGCTGCAGAACAACGAATTCATGGAGGCCCTCCGCGACCGGACGGTGAAGATCGACATCCCGTACGTCACGACGCTCGAGAACGAGATCAAGATTTACGAGAAGGATTACAACGCGCGGACGGTGCCGAACAAGCATATCGCCCCCCACACAATCGAAATGGCGGCGATGTGGGCGATCCTCACGCGGCTCGAAGAGCCGAAGCACGCGGGACTTTCTCGCTTACAAAAGCTGAAGCTCTACAACGGCAAGTCGCTTCCCGGGTTCACCGAGGAAAACATCGCCGAATTGCGTGATCAGGCGACGAGCGAAGGCCTTGTCGGCATCTCGCCCCGTTACGTGCAGGACAAGCTTTCCAACGCCCTGGTCGCCCATCCCGAAGCTCGTTCGATCAACCCGTTCATGGTGCTGAATGAACTCGAGGCTGGGCTCAAGCATCACAGTCTGATCACGCACGAAGAGACGAAACACCAGTTTCGCGAGCTCCTCGGCGTGGTGAAGGAAGAATATACGAACATCGTCAAGAACGAGGTTCAACGCGCCATTGCCGCCGACGAGGCGGCCCTGTCGCGGCTCTGCGGCAACTACATCGACAACATCAAGGCGTACACGCAACGTGAGAAGGTGCGCAACTCCTTCACTGGCCAGTACGAAGAGCCGGATGAACGGCTGATGCGGTCGATCGAGGACAAGATCGACATCCCCGAGAGTCGCAAAGATGACTTCCGCCGGGAGATCATGAACTACATCGGCGCCCTGTCAATCGACGGTAAGAAGTTCGACTACAAGACCAATGAGCGGCTGAACAAGGCGCTTGAACTGAAGCTGTTTGAAGACCAGAAGGATTCGATCAAGCTGACGAGTCTCGTGTCGAACGTCGTCGACGCCGAAACGCAGCAGAAGATCGACGTCGTGAAGGGCCGCTTGATTCGCGACTACGGCTACGACGACGAAAGCGCCACGGACGTACTCAACTACGTTGCGAGCATTTTTGCTCGCGGTGATGCGAAGGAGAAGTAGTGACTATGCACAGAACCCTGTCACCCTGAGGTACTCCGCAGGGTCCGCATAGAGTACCGACTTGATGGACATCGAACGCGACCAACGCCGATTCAAGCAGATCGTTCGCGGCCGGATCCGCGACAATCTGCGCAAGTACATCACCCATGGCGAGATGATCGGCCGGAAGGGTCGCGATCTCGTCAGTATTCCTGTCCCACAGCTCGACGTTCCGCGGTTCAAGTTCGGTAAGAACGGCTCCGGCGGCGTCGGGCAAGGGGACGGTGAAGTCGGCGATGCGCTGGGCAAGCCGGGACAGGGACCTGACGGGGCGGGGGGCGCCGGCAGCGATCCCGGCGGCGGGCACTACCTCGAAGTCGAGGTCTCGCTCGACGAACTCGCGCAGATGCTCGGGGACGAGTTGGAATTGCCTCGCATCAAGCCGAAAGGCGCCGCGAGCATCGAAGCGGAGAAGACTAAGTACAACAGCATTCGGCAAACGGGGCCGGAGTCGCTCCGCCATCTGCGGCGCACTTATCTGCGCGCGCTCAAGCGACAGATTTCCACGGGCAGCTACGAGATCGAGGATCCGCGCGTCATCCCCGTGCGACCCGACAAGCAGTATCGCTCCTGGAACGACGTGCCCCAGCCGCAGGTGAACGCGGCGGTGATCTACATGATGGACGTCTCCGGCTCGATGACAGATGAGCAAAAGGAGATCGTCCGCACCGAAGCGTTCTGGATTGATGCCTGGCTCGGCAAGCAATACAAGGGCGTCGAGAAGCGGTACATCATCCACGACGCGGTGGCGAAGGAAGTCGACGAACAGACCTTCTACCACACTCGCGAAAGCGGCGGTACGCGAATCAGCTCGGCGTACAAAACGGCGGCGGAGATCATCGACGCGTCGTTCCCCGTCGCCGATTGGAACATCTACTGCTTCCAGTTCTCCGATGGCGACAACTGGGGCGACGATAATCGCAAGGCGTTCGAATTGCTTGGCGAGAAGTTGATTCCCGCTTCGAATCTCTTTTGCTACGGCCAAGTCGAAAGCCCGTACGGTAGCGGCGACTTTATCGACGCGCTAGAAAAACATTTCGGCGAGAATGAGAAGCTGGTGCTGTCGGAGATCGCAGACAAGGATGCGATTTACGAGTCGATTCGGAAGTTTTTGGGGAAGGGGAAATAGGATTAACCACGAAGACACAAAGGCACTAAGAAACACACGAAGAGAAAATGCAAGTGAAGTTGTATTTCAGAGCTATCAACAACAGTCGATGAGTTTGACTAAAGCCTTCAGCACAACTTGCTTTACTTCGTGCTTCTCTTAGTGCCTTTGTGTCTTCGTGGTTAGCATTTCATAACGCAAATAACATGTCGATGGGCCCCGCCAGCAACTTGACGCCTGAGCTCGCCGCGATGCAGGTCGAGATCGAGGCCCATGCGCTGCGCTACGGGCTCGATTTCTACCCGACGATTTTTGAGTTGATCGACGCCGACGAGCTCAACGCGATCGCCGCCCGCGGCGGGTTCCCGACGCGCTATCCTCACTGGCGGTTCGGGATGGAGTACGAGCAACTCGCCAAGGGGTACCACTACGGATTGCAGAAGATCTACGAAATGGTGATCAACAACAATCCGTGTTACGCCTACTTGATGCGCTCGAATGCGGCGATCGATCAGAAGCTCGTGATGGCTCACGTCTACGGCCATTGCGATTTCTTCAAGAACAACGATTGGTTTGCCCAGACCAATCGCAAAATGATGGACGACATGGCGAACCATGGCACGCGGATTCGCCGCTATATGGACTTGGTCGGCGTCGAAGAGGTCGAAGATTTCATCGACGCCTGCCTAAGCGTCGAAGACCTCATCGATATCTATTCGCCGTTCATCCAGCGGCGTGAGAAACGGGCTGACGACCGTTTTGGGAGCGAGGAGCCGAAGGAGGCCGAACGGAATCGCCCGCCGCGGTACCAGTCGAAAGACTACATGGATTCGTTCGTGAACCCGCGCGAGGTGATGCTGAGCAAGCAGTTCGACGGCCCTGACAAGAGCGCCGCTCGCCGCATCCCCGAACGACCCGAGCGCGACGTGCTGCTATTCGTGCTCGAACATGCGCCGCTCGAACCGTGGCAAGCCGACGTGCTCTCGATCATCCGTGATGAATCGTATTACTTCGCCCCGCAGGCGCAAACGAAGATCATGAACGAAGGTTGGGCCAGCTTCTGGCACTCGACGATCATGATCAACGACGCGGTCACCGCGGTCGACGTCATCAACTACGCCGACCACCACAGCGGCACGATGGCGAGCTCGCCGACGCAGCTCAATCCGTACAAAGTCGGCATCGAGCTCTTCCGCGATATCGAAGACCGCTGGAACCGCGGCGCCTTCGGCCGCGAGTACGACGAGTGCGACGACGTCCAGCAGCGCCGCCGCTGGGACACTGGCGCGGGACTTGGCCGCAAAAAGATCTTCGAGGTTCGCCGCATTCACAACGATCTGACATTCATCGACGAGTTCCTGACGCTCGATTTCGTCCGTGACCACAAACTGTTCAGGTTTGGCTACAACCCGGGCAGCGAAGCCTATGAGATTGAAAGCCGCGAGTTTCCCAAGGTAAAGCAGCAGCTATTGCAAAGCCTCACCAATCGCGGGCGGCCGATCATCACCGTCGTCGACGGCAATTACCGCAACCGTGGGGAGCTTTACCTTCGGCATGATTTTAGCGGAGTGGAACTGCTGACGGATTACGCCGTCGACGCGCTCCGCAACCTCGAACGCCTTTGGACGAGACCAGTTCACATTGAAACAGTGCTTGAGAATGCCCGCGCCGTCATTTCATTCGACGGCAAGCACCACGAGATTGAGAAAGGAGATCCGGTCGACGTGCCCGATCTCGACGCCATTACTTGATTCGCACCTACCGCAAAGCCGCATGAGTCTCTCCTCGCAATTGCTCGCTGAACTCCTCCATGCCGCGGGGCAGGGCCCTCAATCATTTGCCCTCTCCGCCGGGGTGCGCACGATTCATTGCCGCGCGCTGCAGTGCGATCCCCTTGCCGCGACGATTGACGAGTTGACGCTTGAAACAGCTGAGCTGGCCTCGGCGAGCGTTGTACAACTCCAGACGGCGAGCCAAGCGTTGGCCCAGCGCGTGAACTATTTGCTCGAACCTATCGCCCCGATCGAAACCGACTCGCAAGGCTGCAGCGTCCAGATGCGGAGCAATCCGCCCCAGCGCGACGACAACGCCAGCCGCTACTACGAGCTGCTCCTGCGCCGCGGCGGTTCGATCGCCCTCTGCCGCTTCGAAAAGCAACCGGGGCAGCCCCGCCTCCGCGTCCCGGCGGCCTTGACACACGAGGTGATCGGCAGGTTAATCGACGACTTCGCCGCGACGGTGGATGGTATCTAAGGAGGCCGTGGAATCGATGCAAACGTACGAAGCGTTGTTGAATCAGGACCTCAATTGGGCTTTGAATGAGGGAAGCATGCACTTTGAGGGGAACAACGCTGTTCACAAGACGCTTCGCAACATCGCCGCGCGACTTGACGATCTGGGGGTCGACTATGCCATTGCCGGCGGCATGGCGCTGTTCTTTCACGGTTATCGCCGCTTCACTGAAGACGTCGACGTGCTGGTGACGCCCGAGGGTCTCGCGGTAATTCACGAACGGCTCGAAGGCCGCGGTTACATTCGGCCCTTTGAGAAGAGCAAGAACCTTCGCGACGCCGACACTCGCGTGAAGATCGACTTCTTGGTGACGGGGCAGTTCCCTGGTGATGGTAAGCCAGGCCCCGTCGCGTTCCCTGCGCCGGGCGACGTATCTATTGAGCGGGACGGCGTGCGCATCGTCGACCTGCAAGCGATGATTCAGTTGAAGCTCGCTTCGGGAAAAGATCCCGGGAGAGTGAAAGATCTCGCCGACGTTCAAGAGTTGATACGAGCCCTGCAGCTTCCTCGCGATTTTGCCGAGAAGCTCGATCCATCCCTGCAGGGTTCGTTTGAGAGTCTGTGGCAAGCGGCGCAGCAAGAGCGCCAAGACGAGTTTTGATGGCAAAGGAGTGCCTGTCGTTCCATCCCTAAACCTCCGAGGGCGATTCTGGTACCATGCGAATTGACTTTGACCTCCTTCGACGGCTTTTTCACCTCCGCGCCACTCGCCATGCATCGTCCTTCCGCTGCGACCCAGCCCACGGAATCTACTCGCCAACCGATCGACGGTGGATGGCATTGCAGCCACTTCTATTACACGTGGAATCGCGATCGTCTGGCGGACATGCCCCCGGCGCAAGTCGCCGAGGGTCGAACCGCGTTGATCTCCACGCTCGATCCTGCCCGTGAAGGCGGCCCGATTCGCTTGCAGACCTCGATCGTCAGCGGAGCCAAGGCCGACTTCGGTCTGATGGCGATGGATCCCGATCCGCTCGTCGTCGACGCGGTCCATCAACAGTTGCTCACGGGCCCGCTTGGTCCGGCCATCGTCCCCGGCTATTCGTTCGTCTCGATGACCGAGATCAGCGAGTACGTCATGAGCGCCGAACAGTACGGCGCCCGGCTCGTTGCCGAGGGAGAAACCGCCGGCAGCCCCGTGTACGAGACCAAGCTCAAAGCTTATGCCGACCGGCTGGTTCACATGAACCATCAACGGCTGACGCCTAACTTTCCCGCGTACACGAACACCTGCTTCTACCCGATGAACAAGAAGCGCAAGGTCGGTGAGAACTGGTTTCTGCTGCCGAAGGAAGTTCGCAACGACATGATGAGCGAGCATGCCAAGAGCGGCATGGCCTACGCCGGGAAAGTCTCGCAGTTGATTACGGTCGGGCTGGGACTCGAAGATTGGGAATGGGGCGTGACCCTTTGGGCGACGAACCCCGAATACTTGAAGGACATCGTCTACCATATGCGGTTCGACGAAGCGAGCGCTCGCTACGCGGAGTTCGGCCCATTCTACGCCAGCTACGTTTCGACCGCGGCGGAGATGCTCGATCACTGCCTGATTGGAAAATGACGAATGACGAAGCCAGAATGACGAATGCGAAGTCGGCGGCAGCCCATTCGACATTCGGATTTCGTCATTGGTCATTAGCGGCGAGCACGTCAAACTCTGCCGATCGCCGAGTCTGAAACGTTCGCTCCCACTTACTTTCTCGCGGGTCGCCGCTGCCGATTCTTTCAATTGCCCTGCTAGCACATTAGAATGAGCCCGCGGCGGCGCGGGTTTCCATCTCTTAGGGCAGGGCGAGGATCGACTCACATGGCTGGCGCCACCGTACCGGGATCGGCCGGGGGAGCGGCTCACTCCGACGCGAAAGCATCGCGGCGCGGCGGCATTCATTTGGTAAGGCATCCGCTGGTTGAGCATCATGTCACCCGCATGCGGCGGGAGTCGACCCGTCCGAGCGAGTTCCGCGGTTTGGTCCGTCGGTTGGCGGCCCTGATGGCCTACGAGGCAACGCAGGACCTGCCGACGCAGCCCTACCGCGTGACGACGCCGATCTGTGACGCCGACGGCGTGCAAATCAAGGGTCGCATCGGCATCGTGCCGATCCTGCGGGCCGGGCTCGGCATGGTCGATCCGGTGCTCGATCTGTTGCCCATGGCCGAGGTCTGGCACCTGGGCCTCTATCGCGACGAGGCGACGGCCCAGCCGGTGAGTTACTACGATAAACTTCCGGCCAAGCGTCCCGTCGACGTCGCGATGATACTCGACCCGATGCTCGCCACCGGCGGCTCGGCGACCGCCGCGCTGATGACCCTCCGCGAATGGGGCGTCCCGCAGGTAAAGGTGCTGTCGCTGATTGCCGCGCAAGCGGGCGTCGACGCCGTCGCGTCTCAATTTCCGGAGGCACAAATCTATGTTTGCCAGATTGACCCGGAACTGAACGCCCACAAGTTCATCGTGCCGGGGCTCGGCGACGCGGGTGATCGGATTTTCAACACGCTTGACCCGCACGAGTAGTCTTCAAATACATCGCTCGATGACGGCGCTTGAGGCGGCGCGTCGCGAGCAAATTTGCCGGACCGCGATCAATCTGGCCGGCGTCTACTTCACTTCCGTTACCCGTCACTCCGACTTCTGCACCCCGGCCGCCTCATGGAACGCGCGATTAGCTTTCTCGGTTTATTCGTGATGGTAGGCCTCGCGTGGCTGCTGAGCTCGCACAAAACGCGGTTCCCGTGGCGCGTCGTCCTCGGCGGCATGCTGCTGCAACTAGTTTTTGCTTTCCTGATTCTGAAGACCGACCCCGGCAAGGCATTTTTTGACGGCGTTGACGGCGTCTTCAATCAGCTGATGGATTGCGTCGACGCCGGCTCGAGCTTCGTATTTGGGCAGAACTTCAAGGACCATTACTTCGCCTTCCGTGTGTTGCCGTCGATCATCTTCTTCGCGGCGCTAATGCAGGCGCTCTACTACGTTGGCGTCATGCAGTGGATTGTGCGCGGGCTAGGGTGGGTCGTGCAGCGAACGCTCGGCACTACCGGACCGGAAAGCCTCGCGGCGGCGGCGAACATCTTTTTGGGGCAAACGGAGGCGCCGCTGGTGGTGCGGCCGTACGTCAATCGCATGACCAAGTCGGAACTGATGGCGATCATGGTCCCCGGCTTCGGTTCCACAGCCGGCGGCGTCCTTATCGCGTACAAGGGGATGGGCATCGACGCCGGCCACTTGCTCACAGCGAGCGTCCTCTCCGCGCCGGCGAGTTTGCTCATCGCCAAGGTGATGCTCCCTGAAACGGAAACGCCCGAACCAGTCGAAAAGGTCGAACTCGAAATGGGCGACTCGGGGGGGAATCTCGTCGAGGCCGTGTCGATGGGTACGCTCGAGGGCCTGAAGCTCGCATTAAACGTCGGCGCCATGTTGATCTCCTTTCTCGCGCTGCTGGCCTTGTGCGACGGACTGCTCGGTTGGGTTGGCGGCTGGTTCAACCAGGAGTGGTCGCTGTCGGCGATTTTTGGTTGGGTCTTCTGGCCGATCGCGTGGGTGATGGGGATCGAAACCAAGGACTGCGCACCGGCAGGACAACTGCTCGGCATCAAAATGGCCGCGAACGAGTTCGTCGCTTATGGCCGATTCAGCGAATGGATCAAAGGGGAGGGGGGCGTGACGCTCAGCGAGCGCACCCAGGTAATCATGACCTATGCCCTCTGCGGGTTTGCGAACTTCAGTTCCATCGGCATCCAAATCGGCGGCATCGGCGGCATGGCTCCCGAGCGGCAGCGCGACCTTGCCAAGCTCGGCCTGCGCGCGATGATCGGCGGAGCGCTCGCGAATTTCATGACGGCCTGCATCGCGGGTATGCTCCTTTGAGTCGGCTGCCTTGAATACCTAACCGCCAAGGCACGAAGACGCGAAGAAGTCACGATGCAAGAAGTAAGTTGGTGATGGCCTGGCGCTTCGGCGGCCCTAGTCGTCCTCTGATCCTGCGGTATATTCACTTCTCCTCGCATTCTTCGTGCTTCCTTTGTGCCGTCGTGCCTTGGTGGTTAGTCTTCTAGGACGCTTCTATGAAAACGCTGCTCAGCAAAGAAGAACTTCACGACGGCGTCGCCCGGATGGCGGCCGAGATTGAGCGGGCGTTCGAGGGACGGCAGCTCACCATCGTCGGCGTGCTTACCGGCAGCGTCGTGCTGGTAGCCGACCTGATTCGGTTGATCCACCAGCCGATGCGCGTCGGCGTGATTCAGGCGAGCAGCTACCGCGGCGCCACGACGACCCGCGGCGATCTGACGATCAACAGCGAGCTGATGCTCGACATCACCGGCCGCGACGTGCTGCTGGTTGACGACATTTTCGACACGGGCCACACGCTGGAAAAAGTCGTCGCCAAACTCCACGATTTCGGCCCGGCCAGCGTCCGCTCCGCCGTGCTGCTGCGGAAAGAAGGGCGGCAGGAGTCGACCTACGAGCCAGATTTCACGGCGTTCAACATTCCCGATGAATTCGTCGTCGGATACGGCCTCGACTACGAGGATATGTATCGCAACCTGCCCTACCTGGCGGCGCTGGAGCCGGACGACTTGGAACGGCATCGTTCGCTCTAGCCGGCCTTGTTCGACTGACGGCAGGTATTTCTGTCGCGACGTTCTATTTGTCGCGGAACTCATTTTTGGCGACAGAATGCCCAAGACGTCGGAGTTGCGCGATTGCGGGTCCGACGAACTCGTTCGATACTCGGCAGTTGCGTTGCGTGACGTTCGCATAAGTCATTTCTGTCGTTTTGATTTCTGTCGCGACATAATTCGCTGGGCGATCGCGGCGACAGAATGAATTCGAGGCTACGGCAATCCTCAGCCCCCCGTTCCAAAGCTTCTTCAACTGCGATCGCGATGCGCCCTTACCATTGAGAACACAGAGGCCACAGAGAAGGCGACCCCTGGGTCATCTCCCTTCGCTGTTCTCTGTGATCTCTGTGGTCAAAATCGCTATCTGCTAAGCATTGCCAAGAATCATGGCGGTTGAATCGGCGTCGTCCTACGGTGTGCTACCCCCCGGCGGAGCCGAGGGCTAAAGTTGCCGACGCCGCTTGGCGAGCGTGGTCCGCGCGGCATGGTTCGTTCTAGCGGAGAAAGGGAATCCTGTGCAGCTGGCCAATTTGGCCATCTTGACAAGCTTTCCGCGAGACTCGCCGGCGCTAGAGCGCGCCGGAGGAGAACTGCTCGGGCAGGAGAGCCGCAAGCGTCGTCGTGCGCGTCTTGGTCGGATCGTCGGCGTCGATGAGGATCACTTCCATCGCGGGGCCGAACTCGCTGAGGACCTGCCGGCAGGCGCCGCAGGGAGAGTGCCCGCCGCTGGAGACGACCGCGACGGCGACGATTTGTTTGTGCCCCGCGGCGACGGCGGCGCCGACGGCGACGCGCTCGGCGCAGATCGTCAGGCCGTAGGAGGCGTTTTCGACGTTGCAGCCGGCAAAGATCTCGCCGCCGGAGGTGAGGACTGCGGCGCCGACTTGGAATTTGGAGTAGGGGGCGTGGGCGTGGGTGCGGACGGCGAGCGCGGCGGAGCGGAGAGTTTCGACTGGCAGCGGCGTCATGGTTCAATTTCTCTCTTGGTAGGCCAACCGTAGTCGAGCAGTTGCTCATCTCCTACTGCCGTGTCGATATTTTGTGCTATGCGAGGAATAAAGCAATCGCATCCAACGGATATAGGCGGGCGATTGTTTTCATGCGGCGTGAAACGCTGCTAGAATCATTGTGGAGGATAAAACATGGCCGACTTCAATTCGTTATTGAATGCTGCCCAGCATTTAGGGGCCGATGACCAATTGCGTTTGTTCAACGCTCTGTGGGATATCGTGCCGGCTGATGCGGACGTCGCGCTGCATGAAGATTGGGCTCCCGAGTTGGAGCGTCGCGTGGCTGCAATCGAGGCCGGGGAGATGAAGTTGACGCCTTGGTCGAGCATCCGGGACGCGGCGTTGTCGCGAATTAGGCATGATATCGCTTGTTAACATGGACGCCTCAGAAGGGGTAAGAGATGATGAAACGTCATCTCCCAATCGCCCTGATCGTCGTCGATTTCTGCGATTTTCGACGCGCAGACTCTTGCTTGCCGTAACTCTAGTTTCGCTCCCTTGCGCTTGGGTTAGTCGCCGTCTGATCGCTTCCCGTATTCAGGCGGAAGCCGTTCTCGCGTTGACGGAGCAAGGCGTGAGCATTGGATATCTGCGTGAGTGGGATCGCGTTAACGATCGATTCTCCGGCGCCGGGCCGCCGGGGCCCGCTTTCCTTCGTGAATTGTTTGGCGAACACTTTTTCCTTGTGCCGGACATTTTCATCGTCGATAAATTCCATGGGGAGAAGGAAGCATTAGCCCTTCTCACCGAGTTACCGACGCTCACAGGTGGCGGAATTGTGGATACGCCAATTGGAGATGAGATTATTCCAATCTTGACGCAACTTCATCGTATTGAAGATTTAAGTCTCTATGGAACGAAGGTGACTGATCGCGGCATTCTTCGGCTAACCGAATTGCCGCGACTGAAGAATCTGATAGTGAGCAAGACGCTCGTTACAGAAGAAGGCGTGCATGAATTTCAACGACGTTGCCCAGATTGCGTCGTTCATCGGGAGAATGACGACAGCGACGAGTAGTTGCAGCCGCGGTTGGAAGCAACGATAGGCGAGTCCTTACCCAACGCGATCCAGAATCAGCGGTCCGACCGTCGGCGGTTCGTCGGCGACTTGGATCGCTTCGAGCAGCGTGTGGCGGACGCGTTCGGCGATCATTGGTGTGGCGAAGATGCGGGCCAGCGGTTGGCCGGCGTCGATCTTGTCGCCGAGGCGAGTGAGCATTTCCAAACCCGTGGAATGGTCGAGCGCGTCGCTGAGGACTTGGCGGCCGCCGCCCATGGCGATGATCGCTTTGCCGAGGAGCTCGGCGTCGATGCGGGCGAGGTAGCCGCTGCGGGGGCTCGCGAGATCGCTCGTGGGAGCGATGGGGCGGGGGGCGTTGAGGTCGCCGTTTTGGGCGGCGATCATCTCGGCGAATTGCTCCAGGGCTTTGCCGGAGTCGATCGTTTGCTGCAGAGTTTGGATCGCTTCCGCGCCATTCGTCGAGTGCTTTGACGACACGAGCACCTCGGCGCCTAATGCGAGCGTGCACTCCATGAGGTCGGCGGGTCCGTTGCCCTGCAGGGCGGCGATTGATTCGTCGACCTCGACCGCGTTGCCGGCCATGCGTCCGAGGGGTTGATTCATGTCGGTGAGCAGCGCCGTCGTCGCAACGCCCATTCGCTTGCCGGTGGCGACGAGCGACTGGGCCAGCGCGCGGGCGTCGGCCTCGGTCTTCATGAAGGCGCCGGTGCCGAATTTCACGTCGAGCACGAGCGCGTCGAGTCCCTCGGCGAGTTTCTTGCTCATGATGCTCGCAGTGATGAGCGGGATGGAGGGGACGGTCGCCGTCACGTCGCGCAGGGCATAGAGCTTGCGGTCGGCGGGGACGAGATCGGCGGTGGCGCCGGTGATGACGCAGCCGGTTCTCGCGACGACGGCGCGGACTTCGTCCATCGTCAGATTGGTGCGGAAGCCGGGGATCGCTTCGAGCTTGTCGAGCGTGCCGCCGGTGGCGCCGAGGCCGCGGCCGGAGATCATGGGGACTTCGAGTCCGCAGCAAGCGAGCATTGGGGCGAGGAGCAGCGAGGTCTTGTCCCCGATGCCGCCGGTGGAATGCTTGTCGACGCGCGGCACGCCGTCGTCGGGCCACTCGAAGCGGGCGCCCGAGGCGAGCATGTGGTCGGTGAGCGAGGCGGTCTCATCGGCGGTCATACCGTTGAGGTAGATCGCCATCGCGAGGGCCGACATCTGGTAATCGGGGATCGCGCCGCGGGCGTAGCCGCCGATGAACGCGGCGATCTCGGCGTCGGTGAGGGGCTCGCGATCGCGTTTCTTTTGGATGATCCAGACGGGGTTCATGTTCTTTGGCTCTGGAAGAATGATCTCACGCAAAGGCGCGAAGGCGCAAAGAAGAAGAAATTATAAACGTTCTGGTAAGACCAGCGATTGAATCATGCTCTTAGGCTCGGCCGGGAATTGTATTCCTTCGCGCCTTTGCGCCTTTGAGTGAAATACCTCTTACAGCGTTTCCACCACGCCGCGGACGATGGCGCTGAGTTTGGCGCCGGCGGCGGCGGCGACGGTGAGCACTTCGTGGCCGCAGGTTTCGCCAAGCGAGTCGGGGGAACCGACGTTGGTGATCGTCGAGAGGCCGAGGACGCGTAGACGCGCGTGGACGGCGGCGATCACTTCGGGCGTGGTCGACATGCCGACGGCGTCGCCGCCGAGGCGGCGGAGCATGCGGTACTCGGCGCGGGTTTCGTAGTTCGGGCCGAGGACCGAGGCGTAGACGCCGCGATGGAGGACGAAGCCTTCGCGCATCGCGATTTCGACCGCGCGGCGCTGAAGCTGTTTGTCGTACGGCGCGCACATGTCGGGGAAGCGCGGGCCAAGGGCGTCGTCGTTCACGCCGATAAGCGGGTTCTTGAACATCAGGTTGATCTGGTCGTCGATCAGCATCACGTCGCCCGTGCCGTACTGCGGATTGAGGCCGCCGGCGGCGTTCGAAACGATGAGCGTGCGGCCGCCGAGCGCGGCAAGGAGGCGGACGGGGAGCGAGGCGGTCTCGGCCGAGTGGCCTTCATAGAGGTGGAAGCGGCCCTGGAAGGCGACGATCGGGGCGCCGGCGAGCGCGCCGCAGACCAAGCGGCCGGCGTGGCCGATGGCGGTGGTGTGCGGGAAATGGGGGAGGTCGGCGTAGGGAATCGTCGCGGCGGCTTCAATCTCATGCGCGAAATCGCCGAGGCCGGAGCCGAGGATGACGCCAGCCTTGGGCGTGGCGTTCCAATGCGTGCGCACGAAGGCGGCGGTTTCGGCGATCTGCGAGGCGAGATGGAGCATTGCTCTTGCGCGGGTTCTTTTGTTAACCACGAAACACACGAAAAGGACGAAAGTGAAATAATTGAAGGAGTACTTCTCAACGAGGAAGAGAGCAAGTACGGGATTGGCTTCTCTTGCTTTCTCCTCTTCTCGTTTCTTTCGTCTGTTTCGTGGTTGACTCACTTCTCGGAAGCACGCAACGCTATGCCCGCTGCGCTTCGTGCTGGAGGACGGCGAGGACTAACGCTCGTAACTTTGGCTGGGCGGAGTTCGCAAAGGCGATGATCTCGTGGATGTCGGCCGGCTTCAAGGCGTCGGGGAGGCACATGTCGGTGATCACGGAGAGGCCGAAGACGCGGAGGCCGGCGTGGACGGCGACGATCACTTCGGGGACGGTCGACATGCCTACCACGTCGGCGCCGATCATGCGGAGGAAGCGGTATTCCGCGCGCGTTTCGAGGTTCGGCCCCGTGACGGCGACGGTAATGCCGCGGTGGGCGACGAAGTTTTCGCGGCGGGCCGTTTCGAGGGCGACTTCGATCAGCTCCGGGGTGTAGGGCGCCGACATGTCGGGGAAACGCGGGCCAAGGCGGTCGTCGTTCACGCCCACTAGCGGGTTGTCGCCCATCAGGTTGATGTGATCGTCGATCACCATGACGTCGCCCGCCTTGTAGTACGGGTTCATGCCGCCGACGGCTTGCGACACGATGAGCGTCTCGGCGCCGAGGGCCTTCATCACGCGGACCGGCAGCGTGATCTGCTTGAGCGGGTAGCCTTCGTACTGATGGAAGCGGCCTTCCATCGCGACGACCGGCACGCCGGCGAGTCGGCCGCAGACGAGGCGACCGCGGTGGCTGGTGGCGGTGGATCGCGGGAAATTGGGGATGTCGGGGTAATCAATCGCGACGGGCGATTCGATTTCGTCGGCGACGTTGCCCAGGCCGGTGCCGAGGATAATTCCGGCGCGGGGCGTTTCGTTCCAACGCTCACGGACGGCGGCGGCGGCGGCTTCGATCTGCAAGTATAGTTCTAGCATATGGGGCGTGAGGCGGAGTCTTGCGTTGTGCTGAATGTGGGAGCGGGGAGATTAACCACTAGTATGCTCCGCCGCTTTGGGCTGCTTCGCCCCGTTCGCCGGCGGCGATCGATGCGGTGGCACTGGTACCCAGTCGCGTGGCGCCGAGGGCGACGAACTTCTGGGCGTCGGCGAAGCTGCGGATCCCGCCGGAAGCTTTTACTTGGACGGCTGGGCTGCAGGCGGTGCGCATCAGGCGGATGTCGTGCTCGGTGGCGCCGGTGGCGACCATGCCGCCGCCTTCACCCTTCACCATGCCGAAGCCCGTGGAGGTTTTCACGAACGCGGCGCCGGCGGCTTCGCTGAGTTCGCAGAGGCGGCGTTTGACGTCGTCGTTGGGGAGCAGCCCGCACTCGAAGATGACTTTGGTGATGGCGCCGTTTGCAGTGGCGACCTCGACGACGGCGCGGATGTCGTCGCCGACGAATTGCCAGTCGCCGGCCAGCGCCCGGCCGATGTTCACCACCATGTCGACTTCGCGGGCGCCTTGGACGACGGCGATCTCGGTTTCGCAGACCTTGGCGCCGGTGGTCGTGCCGCCGTGGGGGAAGCCGATCACGGTGCTGGGGACGACCTTCGAGCCAGCGAGCAACTCCGCGGCGAGGGGGACCATCGAGGGCTTCACGCAGACGCTCGCCACGCCGACTTCCATACAGAGTCGGCAGGCCTCGTGAAGGTCGTCGTCGGTTTGGGTGGGCTGGAGAACGGCGTGGTCGATAAGAGCGACGATCGACATGGGGCGGCGGCTCAAGGGCGGGCTAGCGGGGGAGGGCGGGGCCGGACCCATCGTAGCGAAACGTCGGGGGATTCGCTATCAGATTCAACCGTCAAGGAGCCTAGGAAATGTGGGGAAGTTTGCCCACTAAGGCACGAAGGCGCTAAGGAGTCGGCGAGGAAATCGGAAAGAAAGCAGCAGGTTGCCATGCCGTCATCAGCAATTTCTTGGTGCATCCTCCGCGCCTTTGCATCGTGGTGGTCATTTCCCGTTTCAGCGGACCGATTCGCCGCCCGACATCGTAATGAAGGCCACGAACGCGTTGGGGTCGATCTCCTCGCGGGTGAACTCGACGCGGCCGTCGGCGAAGCTGATGAGGATGCCGCCCGGGTGAAAACCGTAGGGTTGCGAAACGTTGTTGCAGTTGATGATCTGCGACGTGTGGCAGAAGTTGTTGATGCTCATCCAAGTCTCGGGGCTGGCCCAACGGAAGCGGCTATTGATGGCGCGGTTTTCTTCGCCGTTGTAGAACAGCGGGGCCGGGTCGGCGTTGCGTTGATACCACCCGAACATAAAGGGCTTGGCGACAGACTCCATGTAGAGCGACGTATTGGAGAGGCCGTCGGTCACTTCGGCGGAGTCGGTGCGTCGGCGGTCGGTGGCGAGCGGGGGAACGGTATCGAGGAAATCGTACTGCAAAACGTTGTCCCAGCCGCGGTCGAGTTCGGGGAGATTGTTCTTGCCATCGACGAGTTTGGCGGCGATCAGGGGGGCGAGACTTTTCGGGCCGGAGGGATCGACTCGATTGGCAGCGCAGTAGTCGGTCGCGTGGCGGGCGACCTGAACGACAGGCGACGAGGGGCAGATCAGAATGCCGCCGAGGTCTTGCTTGGTGGCCTGTTCGTTCTTGGAGCGGGACGTGTCGTCCCAATCCCAGTCGAGATTAATCTGTTCAAACTTGTTGCCTTGCTCGAAATGGGGCAGGAGGAACGTGATACCGTTGTGCGTGGCGAGCGCCGGCATGACGCCGGTCGGCGGTTCGCCGTCGCGGTCTTGCGCGGCGGGAGCGAAGTAGCCGCGGGACGATTCAAAGTTGAGGGCCGCGAGGGCGAGGTTCTTGAGGTTGCTCTGACAGTTGCCGCGACGGGCCGCTTCGCGAGCGGCCTGGATGGCGGGGAGTAGCAATGCGATGAGAATCGCGATGATGGCGACGACGACCAGGAGCTCGACCAGCGTGAAGGCAGGCGCCAATCGTGCGCGAAGGCGGCGGCGAGACATTGGACGTCCTCAGTTTTCGAGGTAGCGACGAATGAGTGTCGCGCGTCCAATGCTGACAAGAAGCACGTCCCTTGTGGGCGTTAAGGTATCAAAGTCTTTTACTAGATTCAAATAGAGAAGGTGGAATTGAACAAAAAACGGCAGGCAGCTCGATGGCTGCCTGCCGTTTTCTGCTATTTATGCAGCGTTTTTGCTACTGCGGTCGCCCGAATTGGGGTTTGGACGTAAAAATTTAGCCGCGTCGGCGAATCGCAGCGACCCCGACGAGGGCAATCCCGCCGAGCGCGAGCGTGGCTGGCTCGGGGATGACGACGTCGCCCGTGATCGTGGCATTGTCGATGCGGCTCGTGCCGCCGGCGGCGACGGAGCCGCCATTGATCGACGTCGTGCCGACCTGGATGAGCCGGAACGTTGCCAGCGGAATGCTGTCCAGGGCCGTAATGGCGCTCAGGTCGAAGTCAAAATGAGCCGTGGGCGGATTGACGAACGCTGGCGCCGCTGACCACGCGGCATTGATCAAGCTGTATGTACCGAAGTCGGTAAAACTCACGCCGTCGGTGCTATAAGCGATCTTGAAGTCTTTAGGGCCGGTATTGCTGCCGGTCGCGTCGAAACTGACCTTGATGTTTTCAAAGCCGGCGGTCGTTGACGAGAACTGGAAATAATCGCCCGTGGTCCAGGTGTTGACGCTGTAGGCATTGTCGGAGGCTGGGCCCGACGGCGTCGTCCAGTCGCTAGCTGCCGAGGCATGCACGCCGACAAGCGAACCCGTGCCGGTGGCCGCGGCCACCGTCGGGCCGACCGCACTGTCGATAAGATCGGCAGGCGTCGTTGCACCTTCGATCGTCCACTGGGCAATGATGGCGGCGTGGGACGCCGGCCCTAGCGATGTCACAGCAAGTGCCGACGCGACGAACGCGGCGGCTAAACTCAAAACCTTCATTAGACTTCTCCTTTGGTGTCAACCAATGAAAACGGACAGCGGATGCCAACGGCGCTCACTTAGCTCCCAATCCGGAAGGCGTTGGGAGGCTAAGGTCCAGCGTACGCGCACGACATGAAGAATTCAGGTCCATCATAGCGAGAGATCGACGAACTTCTAACTTATTCGTTACGCGCGTCATGACCGGACCAAACGGAATGCGGTACGCAAACCGGGCGCCGCGGCGAGGCGGGCGTGTCCCGCAGGAGACTTTTCTCTGGAATGGGTTCGTAAATGCATGCTGTAAAAGGGGTTGCAGCCTCCTGGCCACCCATGCTCGCGAAGAGGGGATACAGACGGGCCTGCCCGGTTTGTCGGCGCCGGTCGGTTTTCCCAGGGCAGTGTCCGAGCCGCCCCCTAATACTGGAAGTGCTTGATCTGCTCTCCTTGCTCGTCGATTTTGCTCAGCGACTCGATGCCGATCTCCAAATGCACGTCGGACCAGTCTTGGCTGACCTTTTGGTCGCTGAGCTGCGTTTTCACCCCTTCGGGCGTCATCGGCAGGTCGGAAACGAGCAGCAGCGCTCCGCGGGCGATCTGATTCTTGTGGCCGACGGCGAAAATGGTCGCCGTTTCCATGTCGATGGCGATCGGCGTGTATTCAATCAGCTGCCGGCGAAAATCGTCGTCATGCTCCCAGACGCGGCGATTGGTGGTGTAGACGACTCCGGTCCGGTAGTCGAGATGGCGATTGACCAGCTTTTCGGAGACGAACTTGTGGAGCTTGAACGAGGGAAGCGCGGGCACGAGCTTCGGCAGATAGTCGTCGGACGTTCCTTCCCCGCGGATGGCGCCAATAGGGAGGATGAAGTGGCCGATTTCCGTCGAACGCTTAAGGCCGCCGCATTTGCCCAGGAAGAGGACCGCCTTCGGGGTATAGGCGGTGAGCAGATCCATCACCGTCGCCGCGTTGGGCGAGCCGATGCCGAAGTTAATGATTGTCAGGCCGTCGGTGTTCGTCGCGGCCTGCATCGGGCGGTCGATGCCGTAGACCGCGCAGCTGAATTTCTCGGCGAATCGCGTGACGTAGCCGCGAAAGTTGGTGAGGAGGACGTATTCGCCGAACTGGTTCAGCGGCATCCCGGTGTAACGTGGGAGCCAGTCTTGGACGAGATCGAGCTTCGTGATCATTGGCTTACTTGGTCCATGGTCAGTAGTCCTTTGTCAGTTGCTTTCAATGGGCCATCTTACCGCGACTGACAACTGACGACGGACAACTGACAAATGCTCAATAAACGCGGTGATTGGGATTTGACTGCCACTCGAGGAACAGCTTCTTGCATTCCTCGGGCAGCAGACCGGGAATGAGTTTCAGCTTGCTGCCGCCCTGTCGCAGCAGTTCGGCGGCGGGGAACTGGAGCTCGTTAAAACCTCCCAACGCCGCGTCGGCGATCGTCGCGCCGTAGTAAACCGTATCGACCCGGGCCCAGTGGAGGGCGGCCATGCACATCGGGCAGGGCTCGCAGGTGGTGGCGACCACCGCCCCTTCCAGGAAGATGTTCTGAATCGCCCGATTGGCCGCCCGGATGGCGTTCACCTCGGCATGTGCCGTGATATCGGTGGTGAGGACGACCGTATTGTGCTCGTTGGCGATAACGCGGTCGCCGACTGCAATGGCGCAGCCAAAAGGGCTTTGGCCACGGGCGAGGCCTTCGCGGCAGCGCTCGATGGCCAGCCGCATGAGGTCTTCGGGGGGAATCATGAGGGTGCTCCGAGAAACGGGCGAGGGCGAGGCGGATTAGTGTATCACGCCCCCCGATCGAACCAAGCTCAGTGGATTACCGCGTGGGGCGAGCCATTTGTGCGGCGGAGGGGTTCAATTCACGTGGGGTCCGCCCCGCTCGCATCGGCAAATTTGCCGGCGGCGCCCGCTTCGCCCATAATGCAAGGCTGTGGCGAGCCACGTCGGAAGGCGACTGCCCCCGCCAATCTCGCCTCTGCTTCCCTCCGCTTCGCCCAGAGTTCCGATGGACGCCGGTCAGATCTTGCTCAAGCACGGCCTGCTTTCCGATTCGGAGCTTTCGCGCGCCGTCGATGCTCGTACCAACGGTGCGCGCGTCGACCAGTTGGCCGTCGAGATGGGACTCGTGGGCGAGGCTGATGCGCTGCGAGCGCTTGGGCTGGAGACCGGGGTCGACTTTCTGGACCTCGAAGGGGCGTCGGTCGACTTGACGCTGCTGCAAACCTTCCCGCCTAAGCTGATCCACCGCCACGGTCTGTTTCCGATTGAACGCCGTCGCGGCGCCGTCGTAGTTGCCACTTCCGATCCGCTAAACCTCTACCCGCTTGACGAAGCGGCTGCGGCTCTGGGCTGTCCGATCATTCCGGTGGTCGCCACCCGCGAGGCGATCGCCAAGCGGATCAAGACCCATCTCGGCGTCGGCAGCGAGACGATCGAAGGGCTGCTCGCCCAGCGGGATGAGGAAGAAGTCGAACTCGTCGACGGCCTGCAACTCGAAGACGGCGAGATCGCCGCCGAAGTGCAGGAGGCGTCGGTCGTTCACCTAGTGAACGAAATTTTGCTCGAAGCGATCGACTCGCGCGCGTCAGACGTCCATATCGAATCGCAGCCCTCGGGCGTGAAGGTGCGCTACCGCATCGACGGCCTACTGCAACAGCAGCCGACGCCGCCGGAGATCAACCGCTTTCAAGCGGCGATCATCAGCCGTTTGAAGATCATGGCGCGGATGAACATCGCCGAAAAGCGCCTGCCGCAGGATGGGCGCATCAAACTGAAAGTTCATGGCCGCGAGGTCGACGTCCGCGTGTCAGTGATTCCGATGCTGCATGGCGAGGGCATCGTCATGCGTATTCTCGACAAGGGGAAGATGGAGTTTTCCCTCGAGAAGCTGGGCATGGCGCCGCGGATGAAGGCGGCGTTCGACCGGCTCATCCGCATGCCCCACGGGATTATTCTGGTGACGGGCCCGACCGGCTCTGGCAAGACGACGACGCTGTACAGCGCGCTGGTCGGCATCAAGAGCGAAGATACGAAAATCATCACCACGGAAGACCCGGTCGAATACCAGCTCGAAGGGATCAACCAGATTCAGGTTCATCCGAAGATCGGGCTGACGTTTGCCGCGTCGTTGCGGTCGATCTTGCGGCACGACCCCGACGTGGTGCTCGTGGGCGAAATCCGCGATCACGAAACGGCGGAGAACGCGATCCAGGCGTCGCTCACCGGTCACTTGGTGTTCAGCACGCTCCACACGAACGACGCGCCGAGCGCTTATACCCGGCTGGTCGACATGGGGATCGAGCCGTTCCTGGTGGCGAGCACCATTGAAGGGGTGATGGCCCAGCGTCTCGTGCGGCGGCTCTGTACGAAGTGCCGCGAAGAGTATATGCCGAAGCGGGACGAACTGCCTGACGACTTCCCTTGGGAAGAGTACCAGGCGCTCGACCGTCCGATTTACCGCAACACGGGCTGCCGCAGCTGCCGCGGCTCCGGGTTCGCCGGGCGGCAAGGGATTTTTGAGCTTTGCGAAACGACCGACGGCGTGCGGCAGCTGGCGCACGACCGCGCGAGCAGTTGGGAGATTCGCAAGATCGCGCTCAAAGAGGGAATGCGGACGCTTCGCGACGATGCCTGGCACAAAGTGCTGGAGGGAATCACGACGGTCGACGAGGTGCTGCGGGTAACGAAAAGCGATCGGATGTAGAAGGGAATGGGGAATGCCGAATGGGGAATGGGGTAGGACGGGGAGACGTGGATGCGCAACCAGGAGTTGAGCAATCGTACGAAGCAAGTCGCTTTGCGGGTGATGAGATTGTTTTCCGCATTGCCCCATTCGGATTTGGCACGGGTTATTGGCAACCAATTGCTTCGATCTGGGACATCCGTTGGCGCCAACTACCGCGAAGCTAGCCGGGCGCGTTCTGACGCTGAGTTTATCGCTAAGCTGGGCATCGTTGAACAAGAACTAGATGAGACAATCTATTGGATGGAGCTACTTGTTGATGGAGACATAGTCACTGCTGTCCGTCTCCGCGAACTGAGAGTTGAAGCGGAAGAGTTGATGAAGATCATTGTTAGCTCCATCAAGACAACCAAATCACGGTGAGTCCTCCGTTTTTCCCCATTCCCCATTCAGCATTCCCCATTTGTAATGCCCGACTTTGCGTACATAGCTCGAACCACGACAGGCCAGCGCGTCGAAGGCGTGTTGTCTGCCGGTACGCAGCGCGAAGCCTTGCTGGCTCTGTCGGGAAAAGATCTCTTCCCCGTTCAGGTGAAGGCCTCGGGCGGCAAGGTCGCGCAGGCGGGGTCGCTGAAGGTTCGCCCGCAGGCGATGTCGCAGTTCTACGTCCAGATGGCCGCGCTGCTGCGGAGCGGGGTGCCGCTGCTGCGGTCGTTGGAAGTGTTAGGTCGACAGTCGACCAATCCAACGCTCAAGAAGATCGTCGATGATCTCCACGCTCGCATTACCGAGGGCGATTCGCTCGCCGAGGCCATGGCGCGGCATCCGCGCGCCTTCAACGATCTATCGCGCAGCATTATTCGCGCGGGCGGGGAAGGCGGGTTCCTGGAGGAAGCTCTGGAGCGCGTGGCGAAGTTCACCGATCAACAGGCCGAACTCAAAGGCCGCGTCATGGGGGCGATGGCGTATCCCATTTTCCTCGCGGTGTTCGGCGTCACGATCGTCACCGTGCTGGTGATCTTCTTCGTGCCGAAATTTGAAGACCTCTTCGCACGATTGCGGGCGAAGGGCGAACTGCCGGCGCTCACCGATTGGTTGCTGTTCGTGAGCGACAGCGTTCATTCGTACGGCCTCATCATCGCGGTCGTCGTTGCGGGGGTCGTGCTGCTGGCGCGCAATCAACTGCAGACCGAACAAGGGAAGTGGTGGCTCGACCGCGTGCGGTTGAAGATTCCGCAAGCGGGGACGATTTACCAGAATCTCGCCGTTTCCCGCTTTTGTCGCGTGCTCGGCACATTGCTCGCCGGCGGCGTGCCGATCGTGCGGTCGCTGAAGATCAGCAGCGATTCGACGGGCAACCGCGTGCTGGCGGCGGCGATCAATGAGGCGGCTGATAACATTACGGCGGGCCAGTCGCTGGCGACGCCGCTCGGGGCGAGCGGCCACTTTCCGCCAAACGTCGTCGAAATGGTTGCCGTGGCCGAGCAATCGAACACGCTGGAAACGGTGCTGACGAACATCGCCGACTCATTGGAAAAGGAAACTTGGCGTCGGCTCGACCTCTTCGTGCGGCTGCTGGAACCGGTGCTGCTGCTGGTCCTGGCGTCGGCGGTGCTGGTGATCGTAGTCGCGCTGATGCTCCCTATGCTAAAATCCGCGATGGCGATGTGAGCGAAACGATATCGCGGTCGTTGAACAGAACCACCAAGGCACGAAGACATGAAGGAAAGCACGAAGCGGGGGGAAGGCAAGGATTCGAGTTTGAGCGCTTGATATGTTTTTTGTTAAGCAGAAGACCGAGCCACACCCGTCTTACCTGAATGGATCAATGCATCAATCTATTTCCTCTTAGTGTCTTTCTTTGTGTCTTCGTGCCTTCGTGGTTAGGTATTCATTGGTAAGTATTTCCCACCAGCGGCTTCGCGCAACGGCTTTCCTCGTCGTCGCCAGCCGCTCCAGACCTCCCCAGGCAAGTGAGAGGAAAGGATTTGTCATGACTGGAAGCAGAGTGACCAACCGTCGGGCCCGCCGCGCCACCGGTTTTACCCTTATCGAAGTTCTCCTGGTGCTGATCATCCTGGTGATTATCGGTTCGCTGGCGGTGAATGTCTTCACCGGCACGCAGGACAAGGCGAGCATCAACGCCGCTAAATCGAACATTCCGCTCGTGCGGACCGCAATCGACATGTATCGCCTGGATATGAACAAGTACCCGACGAAGCTCGCCGACCTGTGGGAGCAGCCCAGCGACACGTCCGCTTCTGACAAATGGGCGGGCCCCTACATGGAAGAGTTGAAGGCTGACCCGTGGGGCAATGAGTATCAATACACCGCCGAGGGGAAAAAGAACGCCAATAAGTACGATTTCTGGTCGAACGGTCCCGACGGTCAGAGCGGCTCGGAAGACGACATCGGCAACTGGGAGTAACCGATGCCGACGCCCGGCGCCATTGCGGCCCTCAACCAACCACACGCGCACTTCAGCCCTCGGCTCCGCCGGGGGGGAGCGTTAGGTAGGACGACGTTGAATGGCATGGTGACCGACCACAGGGCGGAGCCGGGGGCTGCCAATCCGCACGGCATGACGCTCATTGAAATCCTGGTCGTCCTCGCGCTGTTGGTAATCATTGGCGGCCTTGTGATCCCCGTATTCACCGGCAGCATGGCGTCGGTGCGTTTGCGCCGCGCCGGCGATCAAGTCATCACCGGTTGGTCGCGGGCCCGGGCGGAAGCGATCGAAACGGGGACGCCGTACCAGTTTCGCTTCACGCCGAACACTGGGACATTTGTCGTTGAACCGTGGACGGGCCTACTCGGCACGACAGGCAGTTCCGCCGGTGGCGCCGCGGCTGCTGGGGCAACGACCGCCGCCGCGACCGCGACGACCGGCAGCGGCGCCAACTCCACGACCGCCGCGACTGCGGCGGCCGGCGTTAGCACCGTCACCAACGCATCGCTGCCGGAAGAGATCGTCTTCCAGAGCGGCGAACTGGCAGTCGAGGATTTTCAATCGGGCGAGCGGAGCGTCGGATCGCTCCAAGACGCCCAAGCGTCGCTATCGGCGCCGATTCTGTTCTTCCCCGATGGGACCGCGTCGGAAGCATCGATCCTGCTGACTAACGGCAAGCAGCAGTTTGTCCGCGCGTCGGTCCGTGGCCTGACCGGCGTCGGGCGGGCGAGTGCGATCCTCAGCCAAGAGGAACTGCAGCGCGCTGATCGACGTAAGTAAACTGAACCTGGCTAACATTTGAAGTCTGCGGCTCTCTCGCCCAGATGGCGAGGGGACTAGAGGAGCAAAGAGAATCGCAGATCGCCGATCATTCACTTCTATGGTCCGAATCATTGATCATCGCGGCTCCTCAATTCGCGGCCCGCAGCGGCGCCGTCCAGCCTCTGCGTGCGGCCATGTGGCAGCATCGCGCGCGTTCACGCTCCTCGAAGTGATCCTCGCCCTCGTCGTGCTCGGCGCGGCGCTCGCCATCTTCGGCGAGGTGATGCAACTAGCCAATCAAAACGCCGCCGACGCGCGGGCCGAGACGCAGGCCCAACTTCTCGCGTCGTCGCTGATGGACGAAATCCTCGCCGGCTCGATCGACGACTCCCCCGCGAATCGCCAGCCGCTGGAAGTCGACGACGACGTGCAGTGGATTTATTCAGTGAGTACGGGGACAGCAACGGTCGAAGGCGTTTATCCGCTGATCGTTGAAGTAGAGCAAGATATCGAAGCCAAGTTCAACCCCGTCAAGTTTCGCCTCGTGCGTTGGATGTCGACCACTCCCGAGGGAAGCGAAGCTGACGAAGAGGCCGACGCCAACGCGCAGCAGCAATCGCAGCAGGGCCAGAACCAGTCCGGCGGCGCACAGCAAGGCGGGTCGCAAACGTCGGGCGGCGCGGGGCAAGCTGGCGGCGCTGGCGCTGCGGGAGGGCCGCAGCGATGATCCGCCGTGCGTTCACGCTCATGGAAATCGTGCTCGCGATCGCCCTCACATCGGTGGTGATGTACCTGCTGATGACCGCCGTCGAACTTTACATGATCCGCGTCGATTCGAGTCGCGGCCGCGTCGAGTCAGCGCAGTTGGCGCGGACGATCCTCGATCAGATGGCGGCCGACCTCGCGGCGCTGCGACTCGATCCGCCGGCTGCCGCGGCGAGCGGCGGGGGCGGCCAGCCAGGGCAGGGAGGCCAGAACGGCGGCGGCAACCAACCGGATCAGTCGCAAACCGGCGGGCAAGGTCAACAAGGAATTGGCGGCGGCGGAACTGGCAACAACGCCGGCAGCGCTAGCGGCAGCTCCGGTTCAACTGCCGGAAGCGGCCCGGCGCCGACGTCGATCCACGGCATTTTCGGGACGGCTGAAGAACTCCGCATCGATCGCGGGGCGCCGCCGAATTGGTCGCGGGCGAGTCGGCAGGTCGATCCGACCGAGCCGACGAGCGCCAGCGACTTGCCGCGCACCGTGCGCTACTACCTCGGCGACGGCAACGCGTTGTCGGCGCAAGAATTCGCCCAGCAGGGAGTCAACGTCGAGCAGGAGCCAAGCGGATCAGGCCTTTACCGAGAGCTTGTCCCGACGGCTTCCCTCAGCGCCGACGCCGATCCCCTTGCCAGCCCGGCGAGCCGCGACGGGGCGAAAGTCGAACTATTGGCCCCCGAGGTCGTGAAGCTTGAGTTCCACTATTTCGACGGCGAGCAATTGGTCGACGAGTGGGACGTCGTTGAAGATGGGGGGCTGCCGGCCGGCGTTGAAATCTTGCTCACGATTCACGAACCGAACTACGGCCCGAGCGACGACGCCAATCAACCACGGAGCCGCACTGGTTCGCAATATGCAGAGAAAGATCTCGTGGTCTATCGCCGGTTCGTGCGTCTGCCAAAGGTAAGTCCGCCGCAGCCCGCGACGGCGCTGTTGCCCGCGCCACAGCAAAATGGCGGGGGCGGCCAGCCAGGGCAGGGAGGCCAGAACGGCGGCGACCAAAACGGGGGAAGCCAAGGCGGTACTGGGAATCAGGCCGGCGGCGGTCAAAATGGCGGCGGCCAGAGCGGCGGTGGCCAGAATGGCCAAGGCGGCAATGGCGGCGGCGGGCGACAGGGAGGCGGCAATGGCAGATAAATCTAAACGTCGCCGCGGCAGCGTCCTCTTCATGGTCCTCGTCGTCGTCGCGCTCCTCACGCTTGGCACCGCCACCTATCTCGAGTTGATGCAGAACGAACGCCAAGCCGTTCGCCACCATGGCCGCGGCTTGCAGGCGGGGCGACTGGCGGAGTCGGGCGTCGAGTACGCCCGCGCGCTGATGTCGCTCACTCCATCCGAACTGCTACAGTCAGGCGGGCTCGCCAGCAATCCGACGTCGATGCAGGCGATCGTCGTCGACGATGAGGGAGACGAGTTCGACCGCGGCCGCTTCTCGATTATTTCGCCCGCGCAGGTCGACGGCGTCTACTCGGGTTATCGCTTCGGGTTGGAGAACGAATCGGCCAAGCTCAACGTCAACACGCTCTTGGCCGAGGGCGCTGAGGAGCAGGCCCAAACGCGGCTGATGGCGTTGCCAGGAATGACGGTCGAGATTGCCGACGCGATTCTAGATTGGCTCGACGCCGACGCGTCGCCGCGGACTAACGGCGGCGAGGCCGATGCGTACGCCCAGGCGATGCCTCCTTATGAGCCGCGCAACGGTCCCATCGCCGATCTCGATGAGTTGCTGCTCGTGCGCGGCGTCACTCCCGAGTTGCTCTACGGCATCGACCAAAACCGCAATCTACTGATCGACGCCGCCGAGTCACCGCGAGGAATGTTGCTGGAGATCGACAACGCCGACGGGCTGCTCAATCGCGGCTGGTCGGCGTACCTCACCACGACCAGCGTCGAGGCGATGCAGCCTGCCGCAGCGGCGGCCAGCGGCGCCTCGACCTCAGCGGGCGCAACGACGCTCGACCTCAACGGCCAGAATCTGCAAACGCTGTATAACAGCCTGAAGGGGACGATCGGCGACGACAAGGCGAAGTTTCTCATCGTCTACCGGCAGTACGGTCCGCTGCAGAATCAGCAGCAGCAAGGCGGCGCGGGGGTGGCTGGCCGCGCTGGCGGCGCCAATGCCGCGGGCGCCGCGAACGCGGGCAACGCGAACGCCGGCGGAGGCGCGGGCGGGCAGCAGGGGATCCAACAGATTCAAGATATCCAGGCGATTCAAGATACCGGCGGGCTGAACAATCAGCAGGGTGGTACCCCCAACGGCTCCGGCCAACAGCCTGGCGGCGCGGGCGGGCAGGGGCAGAATCAAAACCAGACCCCGATCGAAATCGAAGCGGCCGGGATCATGTTGAAGTATGAACAGCAGGGACAGACTCAGATCAACTCCCCGCTCGATCTGGTCGGCGCACGCGTCCAAATCCCTGCCGCCGATAGCAACCCGCCGCAAAACGTCGACTCGCCGTGGGGCGCCGACGTCAATTCGTACCGCGAGTTGCTCAAGCTCTACGACGCGGCCGCTCCGCCGGCGGGCGTCCGACGCGTCGCCGGCAGGGTGAACCTCAACGCCGCCTCGCGGGTGGTGCTTGGCTCAATTCCAGGCCTCCCGGCAGCCGCAGTCGGCAAGATCGTGAGCCGCCGCGAGGTTGAACCCGACCTGAACGGCACGGATCAACGCCATCCAGTGTGGCTGCTGATCGAGGGGATTGTCACCATCGATGAGATGCGGCAATTGGAGCGGTATGTCACCTCTGGCGGCGACGCCTTCAGCGGCCAGGCCGTAGGGTTCTTCGACGCCGGGCCGGCGGCTGCGAGACAAGAGTTTGTCGTCGACAGATCGGGGACGACGCCGCATGTACGATTGCAGCGAGATTTGTCGCCGCTGGGCCGCGGATACTCGACGCTTTCGCTCGGCGTCGAGTCGAGTGACGCGCCTTAGCGACTGGCCGAGATGCGCCGCTCGCGCCGCCGCGTCGCAACTTGGCTAGTTGGGCACTTTTTGCGGGCCGCGGCAGCCGTCCCGGACCGAGCTTTGGGCTGCGCAACGGCTTGGATCGCTGGTTACAATAGAGGAGCCGACTCGATTCCCGCCTTCCGCCCCCCCGCCGTCACGCCCGCGACTTCGCTATGTCTCGAACATTGGGCATCAAGCTTTCCTCTGCCGACGCGATTGCCGTCGTGGTGCGGGGCGGCGAACGCTTGGAGATTGAGCGGGCCATCCGCATCGCACTCCCCGGCGGTGCTGACGGCGCCGCACGGGGTCGAGCTCTTCGCGAAGGACTCGCGGCGTTGAAGTTGGGAAGAGTCGCTGCCGTACTAGCCATCCCGCGCGGCGATTTGGCGGTCCAGAATCTCGACCTGCCGCCGATGCCGGCCGACGACTTGCCCGATCTCGTGCACCTCCAGGCGGAGCGCGACATTCAGCTATCGGAAGATGGCGAAGGATTTGATTTCTTGCCGTTGGCCGGCGACGAAGAGCGTCCCTATCGGGTGCTTGGCGCCGGAATGGCGGGGGCACAGTGGAAGACGCTGCGCGCCACGTGCGACGCCAGCGACCTGAAATTCCACCGGGCCGTGCCCGAGCCCTTCGGCTGGGTCGAGCTCGGACGGCGAGCCCTCGGCGCCCGCGACGCGGACGCGCTCGGCGTGTTCTCAGCGATCATAGACCGTCAGGCCGTGGTCTGGGCCGGCAGGGGAGACGACCTGCGCCTCATTCGCACGGTGTGGCTGCCAGCGGACGACAACGCGGCCGCCGATGCTGCCGCGCTGGGGAATGAGATCCGGCGCACGCTGCTTTCTCTGGCGCAAGGGCACGACGCGGCTGAGACGAGCCCACGCTGCTTTTACCTCGGCGAGAACGCCGATGAAATTGCCGGCGAACTCGGGGCGACGATTTCTAAGCCTGTCCAAGCGTCGCCGCTGGAGAAACTGGTGAATGTGGATGGCGGCGTCGACTTGAAGTCGGTCGGCCTGAGCTTGGTCGACGTGGCGCCGTTGGCGGCGCTCGCAGCGGCGGCAGGCGAAGGGCGTGGCGCGCCGCTAGATCTGCTCCATCCCCGCCGGCGCCCGCCGGCGCCGAGTCGCGCCCGGACGTATGCTCTGGCCGCGGCCGCCGCTGTGGCAGGGATCGCGATGATTGGCTGGCAGGGCTACCGCAATATTCGGGGCCCGCTCGAACTGGCCGAGGCGGCCGACGCCGAGCGCAAGGCACTTGCGCCGACGCTCGAAGCCTACGCGGCCGATGAAGCGAAAGCGGCCGCGATCCGTACCTGGCTCGGGCAGTCGGCGAATTTGCTCACTGAGTTCGATCACCTGAGCCAGCGTATGCGGCCCGAACCGCTGGCGAGCGAGAAATTTCCCGCCGACCAGGACTTGGTTCTCACTCGGCTAACGCTGGCGAATCGGCTGCTGACTTTCGATGCAGCTGCCAAGAGCAACGACGCCATCCAGCCTGCCGAGCGGCGGCTGCGCGAGGGAAGTTACCGCGTCGACCGCGGCGCCGTTGAGCCAAAAGCCGAGGGCGTCCCGGGCTACAGCGTCAGCGTGACGGAAACAATCGAGCGCGTGGAAGCAGCGCCAAACTCGACCAGTCGCGCGACTCCGGCCGCGGGAGCGACGCCATGACCAGTCGCGAGAAAATGCTGATCGGCGCCGTGGCGGCCGCCGGCGCTTTGTGGTTCGGGACGCAAGGGCTGACTCGCTATCGCGAAGCAGTCGACCGCCACACGAATCTGCAATTGGAGGCCGAACGGGCGCTTAGCGAAGCCCGCACCGCCGAACTGCGGGGTCAGCGTGCGCGCAAGCAGGTCAACGAGTGGCGTAATCAATCGCTGCCGACCAATCGCGAAGTAGCGGAGTCGCTTTACCAGGATTGGCTGCGCGCTCAACTCACCGGAGCCGGGATGACGGTGACGCAGATTGCCGACAAATCGGGAAGTGCGCGCAACCCGCAATTCGCCGAGGTGGCGGTCGAAGTACGGGCGGAAGGCTCGTTGGCGCAGCTGGCCGATTTCCTCCACCGCTTTTACTCTGGCCCGCATCTCCACCGGATCTCCACCGCCACGATCACCGCGGCCGACGGCGGGCAAAAGCTGACGTGCGGGATGACGGCGACCGCGCTGATTCTGCCCGACGCGAAGCGGACCGATAAGCTGGCGGAGGGGGAACCGCAACCGATCGAAGGGGTGAAATCGCTTGACGAAGTTCGCCAGCGATTGACCGACCGCAATCTGTTCGTCGCCCACGCACCCAAGAGCGGCGGCGAGGCGTCGGCGGATACTAGCGCTGCCGAGGCGGAATTCACCGGGGCGGTTTACGGGTCGGATGGCTGGCAGAGCTGGGTCCGCAACAAGACCTCGGGCGCGGTTTCCCGCTTCGAAGTGGGCGATGCGATTGAGTTCGGCACGCTCAAGGGGAAAGTCGTCGAGATCGAGGATCGCCGCATGGTGATCGAGACCGAGAAGGGACGCGTCGAGTTGCGGGCTGGCCAGAATTTCAGCCAGACGACATTGCTTGCGCCGCCAGCGGCCTGAAGCCTCAGGCCGGCGCCGCTAAGCCAAGCCGTCATTCTGACCGCAGCGAAGAAGCCGTAAGCTCACGCGGTACGCGAGCCAGGATCCTCCGCTCCGCGCAGGATGACGCGCCGCGTCGCTCGCGACAGTGATTTCGTCGGCGACTCCTCAGTGCCAGCAATGCTGGCTTTCTCAAAGGGGAATCTCAGCGCGGAATAACTGGCGTACTGGGTAAACCTTGCCGATTATTCCGATTGTAAGGCCGGCGGCGCCCCTGCGCTGTTGCGTCGCTGCTCGAATTCACTCACCCAGGGCGGTTGGCCCGATGTCGATCCTCGCCGCCATCAATCACCGAATCACGCTCGTCGCCAGCGGCGTCGCGGCCCTTGTGGCGTTGGTTGCGGTCGCGCTGCCGAGATCGTCCGATCCGGCTGGCAAGCAGCCGGCCGTCATGGTCGCTTCCGGGGCGCCTGCGATGGCAAAACCCATCGCGCTCCCCGCGCTCGAATTTGACGGAGCCACCGGCGCCGTTGCCGAGTTGCCTATCGCCGACCACATTCACCAAGCAACGCCGCTGGCGCTGCCCCCGATCAACGCGCTCGACGGAGGAGTCGTTCAGGCTCAGTCGACGCAGCCGGTCGCCTCGCCGAACCCTCCGCCCATTGAGGAGCAGCGGATTCCTTCCGCGCCTACCCCGCCCCCGCAGACGACCGCCGCTCCCGCCGCGAATGCTCCTGGGCTGCCGGCAAGCGAAGCGACGCTGCAACTCCGGCAACTTTCGTCCGATCAGTTCCACGCTCGCTTAGAACTCGCCTTTGATCGCGCCCTGCCGCGCATGCCGGACGACGGCACGCCCTGGCTGCGGTTCGCCGTTGATGCGGGCGACAATTCGCCGGTGCTGATCGCCGCCAATCGCGCTACGGGCGAGGTGCGTCTCGTGGGCCGCCCCGACCAACTGCGGGCGTGGGAAAAAATTGTGGGTGCGCTCGACGCCCCTCCAGCGCCCGACCGCGTCACGCAACTGGTGTCGACCGAGAAGAGCGCAACGCCTCACGTCAGGCAAACCGCTGGCCTGCTGGTTGCGCAGGCACAGCCGGCGGGCGATCAAGCGCCAAGCAGCTCGCAGGCGCCAGGTAGCGCTCAGGCGCCGGGCCCCGCGCCGAATGCCGCCCCGGAAATTGCGCTCGCCGATCAAGCGGGCCTGCTCGGTCCCGTGCAAATCGAAGTCGTCGAAGGGACTGACCTGTTCGTGATTCGCGGCAACCCGCGCGACGTCGAGCGGGTGATGAAAGTCATTGAAGAAATCGAAGCGATGAGCCGGGTCAGCATGCCGGAAGTCGTCGTGCGGCCGTTGCTGCACGTCGACTCGCAGTCGATGGCGCTGATCACCTCCCGAATTTTTTCACCGGCAGCGGAGGGAAGCTTCAGCCTCTACCCCTACTATGGCGCCCTGCTGGCCGTGCCGCTCGGCAAACCGAATGCGTTGTTGCTCGTCGGCCCGCCATCGGCTGTCGGCAAGGCTCAGGAACTGCTCGAAAAGCTCGACGTAGGCGGCGGCGAATCGCTGACGCAGTTCGAAACGTTCCGCTTGAAGAACGCGCAAGCTGAACAAGCGCAGTTAGTCGTGGCGCAGCTGTTCGTCCAGGCCGAGGCCGAGGCCGAGGGAACGGCGCCGCCGCTCGCGCCAAAAGCGCTGGTGATCGCCGAGACGCGCACCAACTCGCTCATCGTGCGGGCCAGTCCGCGCGACATGGAGGAAATCCGCCGGATGGTTTCGGAGATCGACGCTCCGGGGGGCGAGGCGGTCAACGAGATTCGCGTCTTCCGGTTGAAGAACTCGATGGCCGCGGAACTGGCCCCCATCCTGCAGCGCGCCGTCCGCGGTGCAGGGCAGGGCGACGACGCCGGCCAGACCGACACGCGCGTCTCGCAGCTACTCAAAATGGTGACCATCGACGCCGAAGGACAGAAGATTCTCGCCTCCGGCGTTCTGGCGGGCGTTACGGTAAACGCCGACACCCGCGCCAACACGCTGATCGTCTCCGCGCCGCCGGAGAGCATGTCGCTGATGGCGGTGCTAATTGAACAACTCGACGTGCAGCCCGACTCCGTTGCCGAACTGAAGGTTTTCACCATCGAGAATGGCGACGCGGTCAGCCTCGCCGAAATGCTGCAATCGCTCTTCGGCACTCCCGACCAAGGAGGAGGGCAGGGCGGCCAGGGGGGCGGCGGCGGGGGAGGGGGCAATCAGGCCGCCGGATCCCGGATCTTTCAGTTGCGGTTCTCCGTCGACGAGCGGACCAACAGCATTATCGCCGCCGGCAGCAGCGACGAATTGCTGGTCGTCGAAGCGGTGCTCTTGCGGCTCGACGCCAGCGACAGCCGCCAGCGGATCAACGAAGTTTACAAATTGAAAAACGCCGACGCTGAGCAAGTCGCACTCGCACTGCAAGAATGGCTGCAACAGAAACGAGACGTCGACGCCACGGCACCAGGGGCGACCAGCCCCTTCCAGCAAATCGAGCGCGAGGTGGTGATCGTCGCTGAAATCAACAGTAACAGCCTCATCATCTCGGCGACGCCGACGTACTTCAAGGAAATCGCCGACATCATCAAGCAGGTCGACGAAGAAGCCCCGATCGTGATGATCCAGGTGCTTATCGGCGAAGTGACGCTCGGCGACATCGACGAGTTCGGCGTCGAGTTCGGCCTGCAAGACTCGGTCTTGTTCGATCGCAGCCTGCTGGAGAACATCCAGACCACCACCAACACGACCACCACGGTCAGCCCCGGCGGCCAGCAGAACACCTTCCAGCAGCAGATTATTCAATCGGCGACGCTCACGCCGGGCTTCGGGTTCGGCGACGCGGCGCAGCCGCTCGGCAACTCCGGCAGCGATCGCTCGCTGAACACGGCGGGGAACGTCGCCGCCCAAGGTCTGTCGAGTTTCGGCGTCGGCCGCGTCAGCCAAGCGGCGGGCTTCGGCGGCTTCGTGCTGTCGGCTTCCAGCAACAGCATCAGCATGTTGCTGCGAGCGCTGCAGCAGTCGCAACGGCTCGAAGTCCTCAGCCGACCGCAGATCATGGCGCTCGACAATCAAACCGGCCGAGCGTTCGTCGGGCAGATCGTGCCGTACATCACGAGCAGCCAGATCGATCAGCTCGGCCAGCGGACCAATTACGTCGAGTTCCGCGACGTGGGTCTCGAGCTGCTCGTTCGCCCGCGCATCAGCCCCGAAAATCTCGTGGTGATGGAAGTCTTCGCCGCGAAGAGCGAGCTTGGCGCCGTCGCCGACGGCGTGCCCATCTCGATCGCCCCCAACGGCACGGCGATCAACGCCCCAATTATCAACACCATTTCGGCGGAGACGACCATTAGTGCCGTGAGCGGCCAGACGGTGGTCCTCAGCGGGCTCATCGTGAAGCGGGACCGCGAGCTTCATCGCCGCGTGCCGCTGCTCGCCGACATTCCGCTGTTGGGCGACCTATTTCGATTTGACTCGAAGCAGGTCCAGAAGGCGGAACTGCTGATCGTGCTGACGCCGCATGTGATCCGCAGCCGACAGCAATCGGAAATGATGAAGCAGGTCGAGTCGGCCCGCATGAGCTGGTGCCTTTCCGACGTGGTGTCGATCAACGGTCCGGCCGGCCTGCGAAGTGCGACCGATACGCTCGGCGCCGCCGAGGCCGAAGCCGTCTTCCCCACGGAAGTTCCCAACGTCGACGGCCGCTTCGACTCGCAGGAGACGGTGACGACGCCGGGCGTGTTGCCCCCTCCGCCGCAACAGCAACCGACTCTCGCGCCAGTGCAAACGCAGTAGCTTGGCTCGCTTTCCACGACGATCCAACGACAACGCTCCACTACTCGCCAGATGCTAGCTATGCCAACCAAGATCAACAATCGCCTGCGATCCGCCATTTGGGCGGGGCCACTGTTGACGCTGGTCGCGTTGGCGAGCTCGACAGGCTGCGCCGGCAAGACGAGCAAGTGGAGCGTGACGAATTGGGACGTCAAGAAAGCCGTCGGCATCAAACCTGAGAAGCCCGAACCGGAGTTGCCGGAACGGATGGTCGCCACATGGACCGACACGACGCTCAGCACGGTGGGACAGTCGCCAAAGCGCGGCTTCGGGGGCAAGCTGATGTTCTTCAAGCGCGGCTCCGAAGATCCGGTTCGCGTCGAGGGAAACCTCGTTGTTTACGCCTTCGACGAAACGGATCGCCCCGACCATGAAACTCACCCAACGCGGAAGTACATTTTCCCGGTTGAAGAGTTCATCCGCCACGAAAGCGATTCAACGCTTGGTCCGGCGTATAGCTTCTGGCTGCCGTGGGATGAGATCGGCGGGCAGCAGCGGCACATTAGTCTGATCGCCAAGTTTGAACCCAAAGATGGCGCTGTCGTCATCGGCGAGCAGACGCGCCATCTGTTGCCGGGACTGACGAATGACCCGAATGCCGACAAGCCGCTCCTCGCAAAAACGGTGCAGACTGACAACGGCGAACAGGTGCGACTTGCCGCTTACGGCGGCCAGGCCGCGGCGACTTTGACGCCGGGCCCCGTTGGTCCGGCGGAGCACTCGGTGGTGGCGCCGGCCCGGCAGCGCGAGATGTCGACGGCGACCATTCCGTTGCCTAAGCGCCTCGGCGAAGCGGCGGCGCAAGAGCAAACGACGACGTTCAGCAAGGCAACTTCGGGAACGCCGTTGTCGCAGCTGTCGACGACGAAGTCGGAGCAAACGGCGACGGCCGCCGCCGCGCCGCCGTCTCAGGTCGTGCAGGCTGCGGCCATGATGCCGGCGCTGCCAGCCTCAGTCCCAGCCACCGTCACAACGGCGACGCAACGCAAGGCGATGATCGAGGCGGCTAAGGCGCCGGCGGCGGGCCCTGGATCTCTACGAGATTCTCTACTGCAGACACTCCCGGCTCAAGCGAGGCCATCCGGGCGATAAGTTCGCGATCGCGCTCGTTCGCCACGGTGCCGCGAATAACCGCGGTGCGGCCAACCATTTGGATCTGCGGCGAGTCGACGCCAATCACGTCCATTTGCTTGACGAGCCTCGCCTGCACGCGCACGTCGGTCTGTGCGGTCATCGCCGCCGGGACGTCGAAAGCGGGACGCAACTGGACGCGAATCGCCGGCGGGGCGGCATTCTGCTCACGCCAGCGGCGGCGCGATTCGCGCATCTCGTTCAGGTTTTCGACCATCGCGTCGAGCATGCCGCCCGTGCCGCGGCGAGCGTTCTGGCTCTCGAAGCTGTTGCGAACGTCGTCGGCGTCGCGGCCGACGAATCCGCCCTGTTGGAAACGCTCACCAGCTGTTTGGGCCAGACCTGCAGCCATCGGGCCCTGGCCAACGCCACCTTGTCCCGAGGCCCCGTTCGCGTCGGCCGCGCCGTTGACGCCAAGTCCGCCACGGGCTTGTCCGCCGCCAAAAGCACCCCCGCGAGCCCCGTTTGATGCCGTGGCCCGCCCGCTGGAGATGCCCCCAGCGTAGCTGTTGCGAAGGCTGCCTGATTGTGACTGATTGAGCGAATTGCGGGCGCCCTGAGCCGCGGCCTGGTCGACGTTCGTCGCCGACGCGAGAACGCCGACGGCCAGCACGACGGCGGCGAATTGGAGCGAACGCTGCATCCGAAGGATCTCCCGGCACTCAAGGGCAGAGCAGCCCAAGTATACCACTTATTCCGAATCGGGCCAAAACCGCCGCGTAATTGCCCCGGCTATTCTGGCCGGCTAAACCCCGAGTTCTCCACTCACCCGCCAGCCGTCAAGTCGTTGACCCGCCGCGGCCAACTTTGCAAACTGTGAACTCTCATTGAACAACGTTCTCACCAGCGGCAACAGGATCAGGGGCGATGGAATTTCAAATAACAGGCCCTTCGGGGATGCGCGCGAAGTTCGTGTCGCGCGGCGCGACCTTGGCGGAGCTCTGGACGCCGGATCGCGACGGGCGGCTGGCCGACGTGGTGCTCGGCTTCGATACTGAAGCCGGTTACGCCACGACCGACAATCAGCATTTTGGCTGCACCACCGGCCGGTTCGCCAATCGCATCGCGCTCGGCAAGTTCACGCTCGACGGCAAGGAGTATCAACTTGCGATTAACAACGGGGTCAATCACCTCCATGGCGGTTCCAAACGCGACCTCTCGCGCGTCGAGTGGGAAGGCGAGCCGTTTGAAGGTCCGGCGGGATCCGGCGTGAGATTCCATTACCTCAGCCCCGACGGCGAAGAGGGGTACCCCGGCAATCTCGACGTGACTGTCACCTATACACTGACCCCCGGCAATGCCGTCAAGATCGACTATGAGGCGACGACCGATCAGGCGACGCCGATCAACCTGACGAACCACAGTTACTTCAATCTTTCTGGCCACGGGACGCCATCGGTCCTCGACCACGAGGTTTGGATCGGCGCCGATCGCTATACGCCGACCGACAATGGGTTGATTCCCACCGGCGAGCTGGCTCCCGTCGAAGGGACGCCGCTCGATTTCCGCACGCAGCGACGTCTTGGGGATCGCATCGGGGAATTGGCCGCGGGACCTGCCGGAGGGTACGACCATAACTTCGTCCTCAACGGCCCGATCGGCGTTATGAAGCTGGCGGCGACGGTGTTCGACCCCGCCTCGGGCCGCACCCTACGCGTCCACACCGACCAGCCAGGGATGCAGCTTTACACGTCGAACTTCGTCTGGGGGCAAACCTGCAAAGCGGGGCAGGTCTACCGCAAGCAATCGGCGCTTTGCTTGGAGACGCAGCACTTCCCCGATTCGCCTAACAAACCGCAGTTCCCCTCGTGCATCCTTCGACCGGGCGAAACGTACCGCTATACATGCGCGTATGAGTTCGGCGTCGAATAACCGGGAAGATAACGAATGACGGAATCCGAATGACGAATGAAATGCCGGAGGGCGCTGGTCTACGCCCCATTCGTCATTCTGGCTTCGTCATTAGTCCCGTGAGGGACTACTCAAAGCGAATCTCAAGAATCTTGAACCGATTCGTCCCGGCCGGGACTTCGATCTCTGCCTTCTCGCCGACTTTCAGGCCCAGCAGTCCTTGGGCGAGCGGGCTGGTGACGAGGATTTTGCCGACGTCGTAATCCTCCTCGCCGGCGCCGACCAGCGTGAACTCTTCGGTGTCGCCGAACTCCAGATCTTTCACCTTCACCGTGCAGCCAAAGACGACCTGATCTTTTGGCAGCGTGGCCGGGTCGACGATCTCGCCGCTGGCGAGCTTGCTCTTCAGCATGTTGATCTTCGCTTGCAGCATCCCCTGGCTTTCGCGGGCGCCGTGGTACTCGGCGTTTTCCTTGAGATCGCCGTCGGCGCGCGCAATGGCAATCCGCTTCTCAATCTCGGGCATCTGGACGTTTTCCAGCTCGTTCAACTCGGCCTTGAGTTTCTCGTAGCCGGCCCGGGTCATCGGAGTGCGATCGCTCATTTCTTCCTCGCTCAAATAAAACGGGTCTTCCTTACGGAAGACCCTCGCGTGAATCCCCAAATTGTTTATTGATCGGCCCGCCATGTAAAGGGCGAGCCCTATTCGTATTTTCGGCGGAAACCGCCCCGGCGCTTAACGCCTTTCGCCGTCGGTCAGTGACTTGGGGGAAGCTTGGCCGGGCGGCGTCGCCGGTCACCGTTCCCCGGCATAGAGCAACCGCCCGCATGCGGTGCAGAATACCGGCTTGCCCATCATCAGGTGATTCTGCATGTTCAGGGTGACCTGTTTGCCGCAGCCTTCGCAGACGCCATCCTCCATTTTGGCCATGCCATCGGCCCCTTTGCCGCGAATGACGCGGCGATAATCGTCCCGGAAGTCCGCCGGCAACGCCTGCTCGGCCTCGCCGAGTTCGGCTTCCAACCGGGCAACGTCGGCGGCAATCAGCGCCCCTTCCTGGGCCACCGAGTCGCGAAACTTGCTGAGTTCCGTCTTCCCGGCCGCAAGACGCTCTTTCACCTCGACGACAACTGCCTCAAGCTGATCGATCCGCTCCATCGTTTCGAGGATCTCGTCGGCCAGCACGCTGCCGGCCATTTCGGCGGCGGCGATCTGGTCGATCATCGTCTGGTACTCCTTGTTATTGCTGCAGGAGTTCAGCTTTACCCTCCAGTCGGCGATGCGGCTTTCGTTCGATTTAAGATCGAGCTGCTTTCGGTCGCTGAGCGCCTTGGTGTGCTTGACGCTGTCTTGCGCGGCGACTAGTTCGGCATCGAGCTTGGCCGCATTGACCTCGCGGGCCTTCACCTGGCGCGGACCCTTCTCTTGCCGCTCGCGCAGGTCGGAAAGTTGCCGGTGAATCCGGTGAAGTCGTTGCAGCAATTCGGCGGAAAGCGCCATCGGTCGCGGCTCGCAGGGTGTCGTGGACCGTGCATTGTACCGCACAACGCCAGAGGCGACAGCGGGCCTGATGTGTCGCAGGCACTCGGAGCGTGCTTGAGATATTTCGGCCGTTCGCCGTCAAGTCTGCCGAGTCGGCCAGGAGTTTTTGGCCAACTCGGGCGCTGTTGAAAACCGCTAATTCTGCAAAAAAAGAACGGGCGTCGCGGAAATCTTCCGCGACGCCCGTGGACGAACGTTTGCTTTGTTGTCGTTGCTTGTACCAGGCGCCCCGGAGGGCGGTGGCCCTCCGGCTAGTACGCGAAATTTGACGCTGGAACAATGCTTGCCTTAGGCAACCAACCGCATTTCCGCCGGTTGTTCGTCCCAAGCCTCAACCTCCTCCGGCATCACTTGCGGGCTGTCGGCGACATATTCGGCCAATTCCGAGCTTCGCACCGGGTGCTGTAGCTTGGCCACCGCCTTCGCTTCGATCTGGCGAACCCGCTCCCGGGTCACTTTGAAGATGCGACCGACTTCCTCGAGCGTGTAGCAGTAGCCGTCGGTTAGGCCGTAACGCAGGCGAATGATTTCTCGTTCGCGGAAGGTGAGCGTCTTGAGCAGGTCGTCGATCTTCTCGCGAAGCAAGCTGTTGTTCGCCAGTTTCAGCGGGTTGTCGGTATGCGCGTCTTCGACAAACTCGCCGAAGCTGCAGTCGTCTCCCTCGCCGATCGGGCGATCGAGGCTCACTGGCGTGCGGCCGATGTCCATGACGTGCAGGCTTTCTTCGAGGCTGACGCCGGCGGCGTTCGCGGTTTCCTCGGGCGTCGGCTGGCGGCCGAGCTCGTGCTGCAACCGCTTCGCCGTTTGTTGCAGCTTGCTTAGCACGTCGATCATATGGACCGGGATGCGAATCGTGCGGGCCTGATCGGCGATCGCGCGGGTGATCGCCTGGCGAATCCACCACGTAGCGTAGGTGCTGAACTTGAAGCCGCGGCGGTACTCGTACTTGTCGACGGCCCGCATGAGGCCGGTGTTTCCTTCCTGAATCAGATCGAGGAAGCTCATGCCGCGGTTGCGGTACTTCTTGGCGATCGACACCACCAGTCGTAGGTTGCCGCTGGAGAGGTCGCGCTTCACGCGCTCGAATTCAGTGAGCTGCGTCCGCAGCAAGTCGCAACGATCGCGAAGACTGGTCGGCGATTCGAGCGTCTGCATCATCAACGCCTTCAGTTCACGGCGAACCGGGGCGATGCGCTGCGACGAGGCGCCTTCGGCCTTCAGCTGCTTGAGCTGAGCTTGCAGGCGGTCCATGCGGCGCGAGACTTCCTCGAGCTGCTTCATCAACGGCTGCACGCGGCGGGTGCGGAGGCTGAGTTCTTCAACCAGCACGAGCATCTTGCGTTGACGGCGGAGGAATCGTTGGCGAGCGGCCGCCTTCTCGGTGCCGCCGGCGCGGTTATCGACCTGGACGGCGAAGTCGCGCCGTTGGGCCTGCATCAGCCGGCGGAGCGTCGGCAGGTTCACCGGCATGCGAGCCGAGACTTGCGTCTTGGTGAGCCGTTCGGTCAGCGAGACCTTGATCGTGCGATCGAACGGCAACTCGCCCGCTTGGACGCGTTCCAGCACGCCGACGGTCGCTTCGAGCGCCATGAACGAGCGGAGGATGTTCCGGCGGAAACGCTTACGGGTGATTTCAATCTTCTTCGCGAGCGAGATTTCCTCTTCCCGCGACAGGAGCGGAATCCGGCACATCTGCGAGAGGTACATCCGGATGGGGTCGTCGGTCAGCTTCGGCAGCTCGGCTTGCAGGTCTTCGCCATTCGCTTCAGCTTCGGCCAGGGCGGCGGCAACGCGCCGGCTGATCGACGTCTCGCCTTCGACGAGCTTGATGCGCATGCCGTCGAGCAAGTCGAGCAAGGCCTCGACATGGACCGAGTCGGTCGACTCGTCAGGCAAGAACGCGTTCGCCTGATCGTAAGTAAGAAATCCTTGCGTGCGGGCGAGGGCGGCAAGTTCGTTGAGGCGGGCGGCAAAGCGGGACATCTGAAACTCCTCCTGCACATCCTGTGCAATGGCGAAGTTGGCGGGTCTGGAATCGGCAGGCGTTATCCCCCTCCCTGGAAGGGACGGGCTAGGGGAAGGATTCACGACGTTCGCGTTGCACATCAGCGCGGGAACTGCAGCAACCGTCTGAAATCCCTCACCTATCCTCTCCCTGCAAGGGAGAGGGACGACATCCAACCAATTCTCGCCAAGCACCTCACCCATCCGTGGGCGCGGAACCAGCCTGGCGGCGCTTCAAATCGTTGAACAGGGCGACCAGCGCGCGGTCTTCCTGATCCGAGTCGAGTTGATTTGTTTTGAGCTCAGCCACCGTCATCCGGTGGCGAGCCTCCGTGTGGCGACGCTCGCGGTCGGCCAGCAGATCGCTGAACCGTTGGCGGGCGTCGACGTTTGATTTGCGTTGACCGATCTCATCGCAGTCGACGAGAAAATTGGCGACGGCCTGATCTTCCGTCGCGTTCATCAGCCGGGCGAAGTTCGGCGTTACGCCGTCGTGATACATCTCGGCGGCGAGGGCGTAAATGCGGCGGGCGATCGGGTGCTCGACGTCTTCTTCGTGCACCTGTTCGAGCAGCGCGTCCATGATGTCGCCCTGGCAGAGGACGATCTCGATCAGCTCGCGATCCCAGGGGGAGAGTTTCACGGGCGGCGCGGCTGACTGCGACGCAATGGCTTGCTCTGGCGATCGCGCCGATGCGGGGGTTGAGCGAAGCAGCGACGTCGCGGCCTGTCGCAACGCTTTGAGCCGCGTGCGGAGCGTGTCTTCGCCGAGACCGAACTGACGGGCGATGCGGACCAGCACCTGCTGCTCGCGAACTAGCGCCGCACTGCTGGCCGACGCAGCCGTCGGCAACGCACGCGCGAGCGTGGCGAGAATCGCTTCGACCGCTTGCGCGGAACGATGCGGGGCAGCGCCTGGGGCCAATCCTTTGGTCACGGCATTGATCTTGTGTTCGAGGGCGTCGACCGACCGCGCGAGCAGTCGTCGAAATTCGTCGCTTCCGTGCGAGCGAATAACATCACACGGATCGGCCCCTTCTGGCAAGCTCAGAATTTTTAATTCGATCTCATGGGCGACAAACAGTGCTAGCAGGTTGTCGAGAATACCCATCGTGCGGTTCTGTCCGGCCGCATCGCCGTCAAGGACCAGCGTGATGCTGTCGGTGAACCTGCGAATCAGCGGTACATGTTTGTCGCCGAGGGCCGTCCCGAGCACGGCGACGGCATGCTTGACGCCATGCTGGTGCGCCATGATGACGTCGGTGTAGCCCTCCATCACCAGAATGCCCCCTTCCTTGGCGATGGCGTCACGCGCGGCGTCGAGGGCGTAGAGCTCGCTGCTCTTGTTAAACAGCGGCGTCTCGGGGCTGTTGACGTACTTCGCGTCGTTGTCGCGGGCGAACTCCGGCAGCACACGTCCGCCGAAGGCGATCGGCCGCGACCGGGCGTCGCGAATGGAGAACATCAGCCGCCCGCGAAAGCGATCGTAGTACCCGCCCGCGTCGCGTTTGCCGATGAGGCCGACGCGCTCCAGCACCGCCGGTTGCCAGTTGGCCGCGGCGCCGCGCTTCAGCATCCAGTCCCATTCATTCGGCGAGAAGCCGATGTGAAATTGGGCGATGCTCGCGCCGCTGATGCCGCGATCGGCGAGGTAGCGGCGTGCGGGTTCTGCCGCAGGGCTTCGCAAAAGAGACTGGTGGAACTGATCTTCCGCCCAGGCCATCGCCTTCAACAGATTGCGGCGTTCGAACGGGTTGTCGGCTTGGCCTTCGGCGCGACCGACAGGGGCCAGGCTGACGCCGGCGCGCTCGGCCAGCAGTTCCAGCGCTTCGCGGAACTCCATCCCTTCGGCCCGCATGACGAAGCTGAAGATGTCGCCGCCGATGTCGCAGACCCAGCACTTGAACGACTGCCGTTCCTGATTCACCTGGAAGCTGGGGCGGGCGTCGTCGTGCCAGGGGCAGAGGCCGACGTAGCCGCGTCCCTGTCGCCGCAGTGCGACGTAGGCGCCGATCAGGTCGACGATGTCGATCGACTGACGGATCTGCTCTTTCGCGTCCTGCAAGCTGGAAAGCGACACGCGGATTGAATCCCTTCAATGAACGTAATGATCACCGCCGCGAGGTTCGGTCGCTGCGGCGATTTTGTCACCCCCGGGCTTCGCCCGGGGTTACCACACCGCAGGACGAGGCCTGGCGGCATGGCGACCAATCCCCCGGCGGAGCCAGGGGCTGAAATGCGGGAAGCGCTACATCCTCGCTACCCACAGCGTACCGCGTCGCCGAGTCAATCGTCAGGGGACGAACGCCGCGATGCGCTCTACAGATCCGAGGGCGGACGTGCCGCCACCTTCACCTTCACTTCCATTTTTTTGGGCCCGCGAACGGAACCGCGAATTAACTTGACCGGAACCTCCGTGCCAATCGGCGTTGCGGCGATGGCGCGACTCAGCAGGGTCGGGTCAGAGAAATTGACTCCGTCCCAGGCGAGGATCACATCGAGCGGCTTGATGCCCGCTTCTGAGGCGGGAGAATTGTCGGCAATAGTAGTGACGAGTACACCCTTGCCGCGATCGAGATCAAGCTCGCGAGCAACCTCATCGGGCACTTCCTCCGGACCGATGCCGAGGAAGCCGCGCAGCACGTAGCCGTTGTCGCGCAGCTGCTCGTAGCTGGCCCGTGCCAATTCGCTGGGGACCGCAAAGCTGATTCCCTGATACGAGGGGCCGATAATGGCCGTGTTGATGCCGACGATCTTGCCTTCGTGGTTTACCAACGGCCCGCCGCTATTGCCAGGATTCACGGCGGCGTCTGTTTGGAGAAATTCCTGAATGACCCGCGTCCCCGTGACGCCGCGGCGTTCCTTGGCGCTCAAAATGCCGAAGGTGATGCTCTTCTGCAACCCGAAGGGACTGCCAAGAGCCCAGACGATGTCGCCGACTTGCAATTCGTCGCTGTCGCCCCACTCAGCAGCGACCAGATCGCTCATTTCCGTCTTGAGCACTGCCAAGTCAGTGAGCGAATCGACGCCGACGACGCTGGCCGTGCCGCGGCGGCCGTCGCTGAGCTGGATTTCGGCGGTGTTCACCCCCTCGATCACATGATTGTTGGTGACGATGTAACCGTCTTTGGCATCGACGATCACGCCGGAGCCTTGCCCTTCGGCACGGCCGCGCTGGGTGCTGATGTTGACGACGCTCGGGCCGACTGATTGCGCGAGCGCCCGATACCCGGCCGAAATCTGATCGAGTCTAAAATCCTTAAGATTGGCACGTGCGACGTCGAGTCGCGCTCGTTCGCGGGCCGCCGTGAGCGAATATTCGATTCGATAAACCATCGACGGAGCGACGAGCACAGTGGTGAGCACCGTGAAGACCCAGAGAAGCCGCTTGAGGCGAATGCCTTCTTCCTCGCGTGGACGATCGACGGTCCAAACTTCGCTCATCGGCCGCGATCGCGCGGGCGGAGGAGCGGTAACGAGTTCGGCGCCCCACGCGGCGTCGTCGTGGGGATTAGATTCGTGCTGCATGACGCGGGTCCTGAAACGTTCCGTGCCAGGAGGAGCGGGCGGTCCGCCCGGGAAGCTCCCATCGCGGCCCTTCACCCAGCCATTATACTGCTGCGGAAGGTCGCGGGCAGCATTCCGGCAGAACGCGCCCCATCGTTACAACCCCGAAACCCCTCGCCAGAGTCTGTTTCGCCGATGCCGAGCCGATATTTTCCGCCCGCGCAGCGGGCTGCGCCCGAAGGGCTGGTGGCAGTCGGCGGCCGACTCTCCGCGACTTGGCTGCTCGACGCCTACCGCCATGGAATTTTCCCGTGGCCGTCGAGTTCGTACGAGCCGATGCTCTGGTGGTCGCCCGACCCGCGAGCTATTCTGCCGCTCGACGGGATGTACGTCTCGCGGCGTTTGCAGCGCCGGCTGAGGAGCGGCGAGTTCGCGACGACCTGTAATACGGCGTTCGCGCAAGTCATTGCCGCGTGCGCCACCGGTTCAGGCCGCGAAGGGGGAACCTGGATCACCCCCGAGATGATCGCTGCCTACACCGAGCTGCATCGGTTAGGTCACGCTCATTCAGTCGAGGTCTGGCGCGGCGAGGAACTGGCGGGCGGAGTTTACGGCATTGCGATTGGCGGCCTCTTCGCGGCGGAAAGTATGTTCCACCGATCCCGCGACGGTTCTAAAGTGGCACTGGCGCGATTGGTGGGCCATCTCCGGAGCCGCGGATACGGCTTGCTCGACGTGCAGCAATCGACGCCGCATACGCAATCGTTGGGGGTCGTGGAGATCTCGCGCCGCGACTATTTGCAGCGGTTGGCCGCGCTCGTCGACGCGCCGATCACGTTCGGATCTACGCTTGAGCCGTGGATCGGCCAGTAGCTGGCGGCATATCGAATGGCTCCAACGCGCGACTCTGGCGGCTAGATGCGCCCCATGAGGATCAGTGCGATCAAGATCACCGCCACCACCCCGAGCACGCCGCTCGGCCCATAGCCCCAATTCGCCGAATAGTTCCAACGCGGAACGGCGCCCAGCAGCAGCAACAGCAGGACGATGATCAGAATTGTGCCGAGCATGGCGTGATCGCTCTCTTTAAATGCTAGACGTGGCGAACGGCGACGCTACTTAACCTCGACTTCGCCGGTGTCCTTGTCGCGATTGATTTCAATGTCAGCTCCGGGCGTGTCGATGTCGATCAGCGAGTCTTCCTTCTTTGTCGCGTCGACGTCGACTTCGCCGGTGTCGCGGTCGCGCTCAACTTCGACTTGGCCGCGGGACGTCTCGACGTCGACGATCTTCTCTTTGTTCTCGCAGCCTACCGAAACCAGCATCGCGATGCCGAGCAAGATGGGGGGTAGCGAGCAAGCGGTCAGCAGTTCGGGAATCTTCATCGCGTCTCTCCTCTGTAGGCCTCGCGAAGCGAGCTGGTTGAAAATCGAACGCCCATGGATGAATTCGCATCGGCGTGGTTGCTTCAACGCAACACGCGTGCCACGGGACATCGAACATCGATTTCTTCGATATTTCCCGAGCGAAGCGGCGCCAAGCACGGGTCCTACCGGCTGGCAGTCCAACGACCAACGAGTAGGAAACGGCGCTGGCAACGACCATGGAGAGGGTCGAACTGAGATGAGCGATCACGGAAAGCCGACGAGCGACTCAACCAGCGAGGACCTGCATCAGAATCGCGCGGCAGTCAGCGCGGCGAGGGCAGCCTAGGGTACATCGCCGGCTGCAAATGACTGCGTCATGCGCTGATTTCCCTCGGCTTCGGCGGGGGTCGCCGGAAGTTCGAGGGTGAACTTGCTCCCCTGGCCGACGGTGCTTTCGACGCGAACTTGTCCGCCATGCTCTTCGAGAATCTTTCGCGTGACAGGCAGGCCCAGACCCGTGCCGCGACCTCCCTTGCGGGAAACGAACACCGTGAAGATTGCTTCGATGTCGTCGGGCGCGATACCGCCGCCATTGTCTTCGACCACCACCCGCGCGAGCTTCGCGTCGTCGTCGTAGTGCGTGGAGACGGTCACGCGGCCCTGCTCGGCATCGTCGCAAGCGTCGATGGCGTTCGTCAGGACGTTCAGGATCGCCCGATGCAGCGCTTCGGGGTCAAACATGAGGCTCGGCATGTCGCTCGCTGGCTGCCAGACAAGCTCGACCGATAGTTCCTGCGCGCGGCTGGTCATCAGTTCGACGACTTCGGCCGTGATTTCGTTGAGGCTCGCGGCGCGCGGCTCGGGTTCGCGCTCCTTGCTAAAGGTGAGCATGTCCATCACGAGCGTCGAGATTCGCTCCTGGTTGCGCTCGACAATGGCCCAACCTTTGCGGATCGTGTCGACCGCCTTTTGCTCGGCGGCTTCGTCGCGCTCGCCGCTCTTGGCCATCGTATCGTGATCGCCGAGGCCGAGTTCGATCAGGTAGCTGCCGCCGCGGACGCCCTGGAGAATGTTTTTGATGTGGTGCGACAACGAGGCGATCGTCTGGCCAACGGCGGCGAGCCGTTCCGCTTGGACGAGGGCCTTGTAGTACGAGGTGTCTTCAACCGCCAGCGCCGCCTGATGGGCGATCGCAATCATCAGCCGCAGGTGCTCTTCGGTGAACTGGTTGGCGCCCTTGGCGGCGAGCATCTTCTGGGGCGTCACGGCGGTGTCGATGTAAATCACGCCGACGACTTCGTAGCGCCCCTGCATCGGCACGCAGATCGCCTCGCGGACGCCGAGCGTCACGATGCTCTGCGCCGGATCCCAGCGCGAATCGTCGCGGGCGTTGCTCGTCAGGACGCCCTCGTTTTGTTCCACGACGTAATCGAGAATCGTCTTGCTGATGCTGATTTTCTCTTCGGTCCGCATCCCGCGCCGGTGCCGCCGCACTTTGGGCGTCAGTTTGCCCGTCTCGAGGTCTTTCAGCATGATGCAACCGCGGTCGGCTTCGACCCAGTCGAAGATCATGTCCATGATCCTCGCGAGCAGCTGGTCGATGTCCATCGTGTGGCTCACCGCCAGCGCCGTCCGATACATGATCTGCAGGTTACTGCGCGCACGCGCGAGCCACGGATTCGACGAACCGCGGGCGTCGGGCATCAGCCATTCGCTGCCGCCGGTTTGACCGAGCGACGCCACAATGCGCGAGCCGTCGTCGATCGCGCTGCCCGCCATGGGAACGATGTCCACCTGCCCCGCCGCATCCTCCAGCCGGTCGTCGATGAATCCGGTGTAGAGCAGCAGCGAGCGGCCGACCTGCAGCTGGTCGCCGCTAGTGAGCTCATGTTCGGTGACGAGCTTGCCGTTGACGAACGTCCCGTTGGAACTTCCAAGATCGCGCACCGCATAGGCGTTTCCCTTGCGGATCAGCTCAGCGTGGTTTCGCGAGACTTCCGTATCGTGCAAACGAACGGAATGGGTATGCGTGCGGCCGATGGAATGGACCGCGTCTTCCAACTGGAAGCGCGAACCTTGGTCGCGGCCTTGAATGACGAACAACGAAGCCACGCGAGTTTGTTCTCTCGGTCGACGAGCGGGAGTCGCAAAGCCTACGGACGACTTCCCAAAAGCTCCTCGATTCTACGAATGAGGGCCGCGTATTGGTAGGGCTTCGCGACGAACTCTGAAGTCGGCAAAGGACTTGCGCTGCGCCTCGTGGCGCCGAGCACAACGATTGGGGCGTCGTTGCGGGCCGCCGCGGCCATCAGTCGCTCCGCAGAATCTTCACACACGCCAGATTGCGCTTCGACGTCGACGACGATTAAATGCGGGCGCTCCGATTCGGCAACCCGGGCCCCCCGTGAGGTTTCGCGGGCTTCCAACACCTCGGCCCCGCGGCGGGCCAGTAAGGAACTGAGCACATCGCGCGATTCACGCGAACGGTCGACAATCAGGACGCGCGGATTGGGAGACACGGACGACTCTCCGGCGTGGCGAAGTTGGGAGGGATAGCGAGTCGGGTCGCTGCTGTGGGCGGGGCGGCGAGCATACGCGCCGCCTGTGGAAGACCGGAAGGGCAGTTTCAGCAGTCGACCCCCGTAAGTCGCGTCGTTGAGGCAACTCAACGCCCGCCAGAACGCCCGGCAGAACTGCTCTTTACGGCCGGCTCGTCTGGCGGCACAATACGCCCCGAATTCAACCCCTCCGCCCCATCCCGCATGGCAACATTCGGGGGCGTCTCGTTAGCCCCTGGGCGGGTCCCCAGAAATGTCTGGTCATGGATGATCAGATACCAAGCAAGGAGTGCTGACGTGAAAAAGCTGCTGATTTCAGCCGCCGTCGTTGGTCTTATGTCTTCCGCCGCCGCGCCGGCCCTGGCTCAATCGGCGGCTCCGGCCCCCACCGCGCACGGCGCGAACGCTTCCCGCTATCATGTCGCCGTCGTCGACATCAGCTTCATCTTCAAGAACTATCCCGGCTTCACCGGGCAGATCGAAAAGCTGAAGGGCGAGATGGAAGCCGCTGACGGCGCGCTGCGCACCGAACGCGACCGGCTGGTCCAGATGGAAGAGGAACGCAACACCAAAAAGCCCGGCAGCCCCGAGTTCAAGCAACTGGACGAAAACCTCGCCCGCTTGAAGGCCGAGTTCACCATCAAGCAAGGCACGGTTCGCCGCGACTTCCTCGAAAAGGAAGCGACGGTCTACTTCACCTGCTACAACCAAGTCGCCGCCGCCGTGAAGGCCTTTGCCGACAAGAATGACATTGGCATGGTGCTGCGATTTACCGGCGACGACGTCGCCGACAAGTCGGCCGCGCCCGACCGCGAAGCCGTCATGCGGATGATTATGCAGCCGATCATTCATCAGAACAAGATCGACATCACGCCCGACGTGCTGATGATGCTTGGCGTCGACGTCCGCAACCTGCCGGCGCAACCGAACGGCGTGCCAGCCACGGCAACTCGTCCGACGGCCCCGGCCCAAGGCGGATTCCAAGGGCAGCGCTAGCAGCGATCGCTTATTGACGCGACGGCGCTGCTCGACTTCCCCCCCTCGAGTGGCGCCGTCGCTTTTTCTTGCAATCTTGGCGAGCCTCCCGCCGCTCGCCCTCAAGGCACGACAGCGCATGATCTCGCCCCGCATGCAACAAACGATCGCTGCTCGCGCCGTCGTCGCTGGCTTCGGCTACTGGAGCGGCCGGGACGTGCGGCTGGAGTTTCGACCTGCTGCTCCGGGCGCCGGCGTCACCTTCGTGCGCAGCGATCTCGGCGCCTCGGCCCGTGTGCCCGCGCGAGTCGACCTGCGCGTCGAAGTTCCCCGCCGCACCAATCTCCGCCACGGCCGCGTCGAAGTTGAGATGGTGGAGCACGTCCTCGCGGCGCTCTCCGGCCTCGGCATCGACAACTGCGAGGTCTGGACGAATCAGCCTGAAATGCCGGGGTGCGATGGTTCGTCAGCCGCTTTCGTCGACGCTCTCGTGCGAGCCGGCATCGCCTCGCAAGGGATCGCCGCCAATCGCATCGCCGTGACCGAAGTCGTTCGGGTCGCTGAAGGCGAATCGTGGATCGAAGCGCGTCCCTCGGCCAAGAATCAACTTTCAATCGAGTACCAGCTCGACTACCCGGCCGCCAGCATCATCGGCCGCCAAGTCGCCCGCGTCGCCGTGACTCCGGAGCGCTTTCGGAGTGAGCTTGCCCCCTGCCGGACTTTTTTGCTACAGACCGAAGCCGACCAACTTCGCCGTCAAGGACTGGGCCTGCGAGTCACCAATCGCGATCTCCTGGTGTTCGACGAACGAGGCCCGATCGACAATCGCCTTCGTTTCCCTAACGAGTGCGCCCGACACAAAGCGCTAGACGTTCTCGGCGACTTGGCCCTCGCGGGCTGCCGGCTCGTCGGCGAATTTACCGCGTACCGCAGCGGTCATCGACTCCACGCGGAGCTGACGCGGCAGTTAGTCGAACGGTTCGCCGCGATGGCGCGGCGAGCCAGCGCCTAACGGCCTGCGAATCAGGCGGATGATAGGAAGTTATGAACATGGCTACGAGCATCGCAGCGAACGCCTGGGTCGACCCCCGGGCTGAAATCGACGAGGAAGTCGTCATCGGCCCGTTCTGCACGATCGGCGCCGGCGCGCGGATTGGCCGCGGCACGCGCCTCCACAACAATGTCACGCTGATGGGCAACGTGACGTTGGGAGCGGAGAACGTGCTCTTTCCCAACGTCGTCATCGGCGCCGAACCGCAGGACTACAGCTACCGCGGCAGCGATACGGCCGTGGTGATCGGGGACGGCAACACGTTTCGCGAAGGGGTGACTGTCAATCGGGGCAGCGAGAAGGAGGACGGCGTCACCCGCATCGGCGACAACAACTTCCTGATGGGAAACTGCCATGTCGCGCACGACTGCAAACTCGGCAGCAACATCCTGATTGCCAACGGCTCCTTGCTGGCCGGTCATGTGCATATCCATGATCACGCCTCCATTTCAGGCGGCGTCGCCATTCATCAGTTCGTCACCATCGGCAGCTATTCGTTCATCAGCGCGTTGAGCCGAGCGCTGCACGACGTTCCCCCGTTCATGCTGGTCGAAGGAATTCCCGCCCGGCCGCGGTGCATCAACATTGTCGCGCTGAAGCGAAACGACTTCACAGCGGAACGAGTCGAGTTCATCGCGGCGGCCCATCGGCTGCTCTACCGATCGAAGGTCGGTCTGAGCCACGCTCGCGAAATCTTGCGGACCAACAACCAAATCTCGCCCGACGTGGAAACGCTGTTGGCGTTCATCGAAGGGCAACAAGTCGGCAAGCATGGTCGCGGTCGCGAAGTTCGGAGGGCAGCATGAGCCGCCTCCGTCTTGCCGTTATCGGCGTCGGCCACCTGGGAAAGATTCACGCCAAGCTAGCGGCGGGCATTCCCGAAATCGAACTCGTCGCCGTCGTCGACTCGCGACCGGAGGCGCGTGAAGCGCTGGCCAAAGAAACGGGCGCGCGGCCGGTGGCCCACGTTCGCGAACTAATCGGCGAGATCGACGGCGCCGTCGTCGTCACGCCGACGGTCACGCATTTCGACGTCGCCAGCGAATTGATGCGCGCCGGCGTCCATGTTTTCGTCGAGAAGCCGATTACGCCCACCGTCCGCGAGGCCGATGAGCTCGTGCAACTTGCCCGGCGTCGCCAACTGGTATTGCAAGTCGGCCACGTCGAGCGCTTTAACCCGGCGCTGGTCAGCGTGCAGGATCGACTGCAAGAGCCAAAGTTCATTGAAGCTCGTCGTCAGAGCGGCTTTACGTTTCGGTCAACCGACGTCGGCGTGATCATGGATCTGATGATTCACGACATCGACGTGGTGCTGTCGCTGGTTAAGGCGCCGTTGGCATGCGTCGACGCCGTTGGCGTCTCGGTCCTCGGCGACCACGAAGACATGGTCAGCGCCCGCCTGCACTTTGCGAATGGCGCGGTGGCCAATATCACTGCCTCACGCACGAGCTACGCTCCGGCTCGAACCATGCAGGTTTACACGCCGACGCGCTTTGCGTCGATCGACTTCGCGAGCCGGAAGGCGACGATCGTCGAGCCGCGACTCGACCTGCTGCAGCGAGATTTCCACCTGAACGACCTGAGCGAGGCGACTCGAAGTCACTTGCGGGAACAGCTCTTTAGTGAGCTATTGGTAAAGTCTGAAGTCCCTGCTGTGGAAAGCAATGCGATTGAGCAGGAGCAACGCGATTTCGCCGAAGCGATTCGTACCGGCCGCCAGCCGCGCGTCACCGGCGTCGACGGCCGCGACGCCGTAGCAGTCGCCGAACGAGTACTGTCCGCGGTGCGTCAGCATCAATGGGATGGCGCTGACAGCCGCCGGGTTGGTCATCTGGCGTCGCCCATGTTGCCGCTGCCAATGGTGGCCACGATGGACGACTGGGCGACGGACGATACGGTCATTCTGCGTCGCAAGGCGGGGTAGCGCGGAGCGATCGAAGTGCGCCGGGGGCGAGACGCCCCGGCTCGCTGGCATTGCATTCGACTCCCCACTGCCCCCTGCCCAATCCTGCTAAGCCAAGTCGCGATCTTCGAAGAAGATCAGCGCCAGCAAGATCGCTGCCCCGCTGTAAAGCACGCTGTAGAGTAGCGCCCACCCGAGATACGACATTGGCACGCTGCTCGCTCCCGCGATCGCCCCTTCGATTTCGAAGTGATCGAGTACCGGCAGAATCACCGACAGCAGCTTCCCGATGAAGCGGACGAATACGATTTCGCCGGCGGCCGATTTCACGATCAGCGCCGCCAAGTGGCCCAGCACATAGATCGAGCCGCAAATGACGAGGTTCGGCAGCATCGGCAGCCGCGTGGAGACGGCGACGCTAATCGCAGCCAGAATCACTGCTTCCAGGAAGGCCAGGACCAGGCCGGGAATGATCCGCACGACTTCCAGATAGCACTCCGTCCATTCCGGCGTCGTCTTGGCGGACTCACGAGCGTCGTACACGACCTTGAAGGAGACCGTGAGCAAGAAGACGATCCCCAGGATGACGAACATCAGAACGATCGGCCAGAGGATTCCCAAGAACTTGCCGACGATGAACTGACGGCGGCCCACCGGCTTGGAAAGCACCGTCAGCGCGGTGCGGCCCTCGATTTCGTCAGCTACGGACGTGCTGGCGGTCCACAGGGCCATGATGATCGCCAACACCTTGATCATCGTCATGCCGGAGGTCTTCAACATCTTCACGTCTTCGCCGAACGTGTTGTATGGAATGAAGACGAAGGCCACGAGCGCCACGATGCCGATCATCACCAGCATCGTGAACAACGGCTGAGCAATCGTTTCTTTGGCAGTGGCGGCGGCAATCACCGAAGTCCGCGGCGCCAGGAATCGCACCAGCAGGTAGAGAACGTAGAGACCGATCGTGCTGGCGGCGGCGATCGGAATCGCGCGTACCTGCGGCGTCTCGACGTCGGTATACATCTGGATCGAAACGTTCGCCGGCGAATCGCTCTCGTTGGTGACGTAGACCGTCGTAACGTCTCCTTCAAACCCGCGCGGCGTCGAACTCCCCGGCGACCATGAATAAGGCTCGCCGCCTTGGACCAAAATGAGGGGCTCGACGAAGCCTTTCTTCGCCGCGACGTTCACGGCGACGTCCTGATCGCTGGTAATCGTGAAGCTTTGCAACTCCGTCGCGCGAAAAGACGCCGGAATTTCGACGTCGGCTTTGCGCGGTCCAACCTCAACCTTTTCGACGATCGGCGCCACGTCGGGCAGCCGTTTCAGCGACGCCATGATCCGTTCGACCGGCATCGACGGGCTCGCTAGCAGTGCGAGCGCCGCCATCGAAATCACGACGTACGAGATCGGCCGCAAGATTCCCTCGCCGACCGCTTCGGCGATCGAGCGGGCGGCCCGCCGGTTGACCAGCCACGTCACGCCCCACATGAGCAGGAGGATCAAGGCCCCGATGGTCACGCCGACCGCCAGAATCCAGATGGGGGTGAGCCAAATCGTCAGCTTCGACATGTGTACTTACCAGTTCGATATCGATTGCGGCAGCAGGAAGAGACTACGTTTTCACCACAGAGTTCACGCAGAAAACAGCAGAGTTATCGAATCAGTTTGGCGAAAAACTCGGCGGTGTGTTCGGTGGTCACTGCGTCGTAGGTCGCTTTCTACTGCCGGATGACAAATCCAACAAACTCGCCAGTTCCCGGTCGGGCGTCTACGGCGAGTTGCCGGATTCGCCCTTCCATGCGCTCGGCGATCGCCGCCATGAACCGGCCAAGCTCCGCCGGCGTTCCCTCGGCGATCATCTCAACTCGACCGTCGTCCAAGTTCCGAACAAACCCAGCGACGTCGAATCCAGCCGCCAGTCGCCGGGTCGTTTCGCGAAACCCGACCCCTTGGACATGGCCGCTGTAAAACGCTTGGCGTCTTTCGATCGACGCTGCGTGCTGACCGCTCGATCCCATGAATAGTGCCAATCGCTGAACATCTAGGTCATCGGCGTTGCCGGTGAACGAGTCGCGGGCGTCCGTTGCACCAACTTCGCCCATCGGCGGAGCCGGTGACTTCAACCATGGGCGTCTGATCCTGCCACCAGCAAAAATCGCCGACATCAGCCGCAGTTCCGAGTATATCGGCGTGCCAGCGGCCATTCCAGCCTTGACCCCCCGACCACTCGCCAATACCCTCCGCTCCCCATGCCTCACTACCGGTCCATCCGCTGCATTACGCTCGCTTTCGGGGCGGTGTTCGCACTTGTCGGGATTCGCGGCGCGCACGGCCAACAGGCGCCCGCTCCGCAGGCAGCGGCCGGCGTCCTTGTGTTGCGAAACGGCAACGTCCTTTCCGGCGTCGTCCATCGCCAGGGCAGCCACTACCGCATCGAGAACGAAGGCTCGGTGCTCCAGATCCCGGCGTCGCAGGTCGAGATGGCCTGCGCGTCGCTCGTCGATGCTTACGAGCAGCGTCGCCGCCAACGCGTCGGCAATGCGACCGACGCTCATCTGGAACTCGCCCGCTGGTGCCTGCGACATGGTTTGCTGGCCGAAGCAGCGCGCGAGATTCTGGATGCCCGCGCCGACGATCCTGGCCACCCCGCGCTCCGCACGCTCGACTTGCAATTGCAGCAAGGCTTGGCCGACGAAGCGAGCCGCCAACAACGAGAGCGCGAGGGGGTTGCTCTCGCCGCGCACACCGAGCCGGCAGCGCCTGAGGAAACCGCTCAGCCAGAACGGATGATCGATCCGAAGCCAGAGGTCCAAGAGAAGTTCGTCCGGAGCATTCAGCCCATGCTGATCCACGGCTGCACGACGTCCGGCTGCCATACGCCCAACTCGCGTCAAACGATGGAACTCGACCGGTGGGCGCTCGAGGGAAGCGGCATCCCGACGCTCATCCGCAAGAACTTGGAGCAGGTCCTGGCCCAAGTCGACGTCGAAGATCCAGCGAGTAGTCCCCTCATGCGACGTGCTCGCCAAGCGCATGGTCTGCGCGGCACGCGCTTGTCGACCCCGCTGGCGCCCTACCAAACGGCGATTTTGATGGACTGGCTCAACGAGGCCGCCGGAGTCGCTCCCGAGCCTTCGGCGACGAACACGCCGGCACTTGGTCAGAATGCTGGTCCAAATCTTACCGAGGCGTCAGCGGAAGCCGAGGGCGAAGTCACCGAGGCAATGGTTGACGAAGCGGCGCGAGAACTTCTCAATCGAGGCAAAGCGAAAGCCAGGACGGCGTTCACGCCGCGCGATCAATTCGACCCTGAGATCTTCAATCGCCGAAGGGCGCGAGCAGAATCCAAGAGGCCGTCTGACGCGAGCGCCGATGCGTCAACAGGCAACGAGTACGTACCCGAGACGATCGACTTCCAGCCTAGGGCGCCGGAATCGGCTGAGGAGTCGCCTGACCTTCCAGCGGAGTCGCCCAGTAGGGATTGAGGTCGGCCTCGGTTGCCGGCGATTTTTGCGGCGGCGGATCGACGGTGTTGTAGACCTGTCCGTTAAATGCCGAACCAGCGCGTTGCAAGCTCCCGGAACGCGGCCCGCCCGGCACCGGCGCCGAATAGTCGCACGCATCGCTACACATCCGGCACCCCCCGGCTGCAAGCAGCACGGCGGCGGCCCAGAACGTTCGTTCCATGGCGGCGTCTCGCAGGCTCCCCCTAAACGCCGCGCAGCAGCGCGCGGCCCCCTGGAAGCAATCATCGGACGTCCCGGTTCGGTCGAATGAGTGAAACTATGCCGATTGCAACGCTGGCGCCGCGCGTGCGACGCACGCCCTGTCGTCTGCAGAGCAACTCGGCGGTCGGTCTCGTCACGCCCATTTAGCCCCGCCGCTCGCGGCGAGAAGCGGGGCGCCGCCCGCTGCTAAATGTTCGATGGGGCGTGGCGGCTTCGAGCGCGCCGCTAAGTGGCGCGCCCGCGAGACCGTTGCGTCAGCAACTCCCCCCGGGCGTCGGCAAGCGCAGCGCGTGGTAAATCCGCTCGTCGGCGAGCGAATGCGCCTCGAATCGGGCGCCAGGAAAATGGTGGTGCTTGCTCTGGCCATGGGGCACCGCCACGGCGTACGCCCCCGACGCCACCGCGGCCTGCGTGCCGATCTGACTATCTTCCAGAATCATCATCGCCGCCGGCTCAACGCCATGTTTCTGCGCCGCCAGCAAGTAAACGTCAGGCGCCGGTTTTCCGTGCTCGATGTCTTCGCTCGTGAGAATGAATTTGAATCGCGGCGCCAGATTGAACATGCCGAGCACCAAGTCAACGAACGACCGTCCGCTGCTGGTGGCGATCCCCTTGGGAATGTGGGCCGCCTCCAGCGAGGAGAGAAGTTCAAGCAGTCCCGGCATGGGCGCTAAGCGACGCGGCAACAATCCCCCAAAAATCTCCGCCGACTCCGCCGCAAGCTGCTCGGGCGTGTCGTCAAGATCATGCCAGTCGATCATCACAGAGAGCGCTACGTGCGACTTGCGACCCATCATCTCATTGAGCAACTCGCCCGTAATTTGCTTGCCGCGTCTCGACAGGATGGCGCTCCCCACCTCTTGGTAGAGCTCTTCGGTATTGAACATCAGACCGTCGAGGTCAAAGGTGACGGCCTGCAAGGGGGGCGTAGGTAGTTCCAATTCGTTCATGGCTGTTGACCGCTCGCAAGTTCGCACTCCACGCGTCGCAATCGACCGCGCAGTTCCCCGAGCATAACGGCCGTGGCGCCCCATGCCGAGTGGCCTTCCACGTGGAGCTGCGGCGCGGCAAACCGGAGCGGTCCGCGGACGATCTCCAGCGGCGGCAACGGCGGCTGGTCGAGCAACTCGCGCAGCGGCAACGTGACGACGCGCGCGACCTCGCTCGGGCTAGGATGCCACGGCGGCAGGCTGGCCGTCGCCCCCACGCAGGGGACCACCCAGGCGTTGCTCGCGAACACAAACTGCGGCTCGAGGTTGCCTAACCACTGGACCGGCGGCCGCACGCCCAGTTCCTCGGCAAGTTCCCGAGTCGCGGCTGCTGGCGGCGTCTCATTCCCGTCGATCAAGCCGCCAGGGAAGCTGATCTGGCCGCCATGCCGAGAGAGTCCTGCCGCCCGCACCGTGAGCGGCAGTTGCCAGGCGCCGTCGCTCCAGCAAAAAAGGATTGCCACGGCCGCAGGGCGTGCATCTCCGCGCGCTGGTCCTGAGTGTCGTCCGTAAACGAGCTCCGGCGCCAAGGAGCGCCCCCATGCCGCTTGAGCCGGTCGCGCCAACTCCGCCGAGAGCAGCGAAGGCAAGTCCGTACGCTGCCACAACCTAGCGCTCATGGCGTTGCCGTCGGTGCGACGCCCGTCTCATACACGGTGTATCCAACGACGTCGGCGTCAGGGTCAAGCGGAGTGGCGAATAATACGGGCAAATCGAGCGGCGGCGAACTTCGCGCGATCACATGACTTGCGCCATACTTCTGCGCGAGCTCAAGCACGCGCTGTGTCCCTAGCTGCTCGGGCGAATCGAGCAGGATCTTTCGCCCCCGCTCGTCGACGCTCTCGAGCGTCGGGAACAATTCGCCGGTCCGAGCGCGCCAAGCGACGACGCCGGCAGCGTCTTGCGGGACGTCTTTGTTCGTCCCGGCATCGGCTCGCGACGCGTACCACTTAAACGAATGCCCCGAACGCGGCACGAGGAACTTGGCGTTTGGCGGCGTATGCTCCGAGACCCACGCGCACGCGGTTTGCCATCCCGTGGCATTCTCCATCTGCCAAACCGCCGGCGGCAAATTAGACTGCCAACGAGCGTACGTCACGCCGCCGAGAAAACTGGCCGCCCAAGCGAGCGGCGCCAGTGCCGCCAGTCGTGCCCAACGGCTGCCGCTCCGCAGCGTGGCCAGGATCCAACCCGTCCCAATGACGGCCAGCGCCATGGGCAGCGCCACATCGACTTGCCGGAACCAGTAATAGCGCAAGAGACGTGCGGCGCCCACGCGATCGTGGTCAAGCGCCACTTCAATCGCCAAGCCGACGAACGCCCCCGCCAGCGCGAAAGAAGCGAAGCGCATCACGCGCGCGGCCGCGGCGTGCGACTCGATCGCTGCCGCCGCGAGGCCGTTCGAGCTGCGCGATTGACGGTGCAGCCACGTCCAGAGGGCGACAAACGCGAAGATCATTCCAGCGAGCCAGGTTAGCCGTCCTTGTATTTCACTTGCCGGCAGCGATAGCGGCGCCAGGTGGTGCGGCAAGCGGTCGTAGACGTAAATTCTCGCGGCCTCGGCGTTGACCGCCGGATCGGTATGCCACTCCAACGCCAATGACGGAATCAAGCCAATGAGTGCCAGCACCCCGCCGCCGACGAGCCCAGGCAGCATCAAGCGCAACGCCGCCCGCTCGCCGCGCGGTTCCGTCAGCCAGACGCCGATCGCCGCGAGTACGGCCCACGCGCCAACCAGCACGTGAAACGCCGATGCGGCGCCGAACCAAATCCACGGCTGCAGCCAATTGCTTCGCGCCAGCGCCGCCATTCCGAATAGAAGAAAGCCGTACGCAATACACTTCGCCTCAACGCCGCCGACGACCCATTCGCCCGCAAAATTTCGAACCCCGTCGCGCAGCAGCGTGACCCACAAGGCAGCGCTGAGCACTGAAGCCCAAGGCGCCCGCACGACGCTGGTGGAAAGGCGTTGCCAGCCCGCGGCCAACAGCGCCCACGCCGCGAACCGGCCAATCCAAGCCACTGCCGTCAGCGGCAAAAATGTCGTCAGCCAACCGAGCGACCAATAAAACGCCAAGTGCGGGTCGGCCGAATCAAGAAACAGGTCGCCGGGGCAGTATTCGGGATTCCAGTAATGCGCCGCCTTCGTCAAGTAGTGCGCTTCGTTGACGTGCGGCGCGGCGGCGCCGCCGTCGATGAAAAAAATCAGTAAGATCAGGGCGAATTCACGCACGAATTGGCCGCGCGGCGCACCATTGTCAAACTTAGAATCGTTCATCATGTGCCCACGTCGATGGGACCGCCGTGATTCGGTGCGCAGGGCCATGCGAGAATGTGAAACGCTTTAACCCGAGCGGATCGGTCCAAGTCGCAAGAACATTCAAGATTATCGCATTCGCGCAAGGCGGCCTAGCCGCGTGCGTAATTCTTGCCGGCTTGCCGTAATTTTCGCGTCGCTTCTCTTCGGCACTGGGCCATCTTGTGAAATACTGAGTTGGGCGGCGTAGATTCCCATTGGTACGCAGATTTGAACCATTGCCGAGCGCGGGCGCCCGGGGGCGGTCGTATGTCGCCCCCTCGTCCACGTCGACGCCCAAGCGCATGCTCTGCAAACCCGATGTGCACGTTGCCGTCGCGACTCCCCTAAGTAGCGAGAAGCATTGCCCGTCGCGAAGCGGTCGCCGTCCGACCGAAAGGGCGTCGTCACCAGATGGCCCGAGTTTTTGAAGTGAACTTATGCTGGAGCCCAACGGAATGACCCGCCGCGCATTCACCTTGGTTGAATTGTTGGTTGTGATCGCCATCATTGGCGTGCTCGTCGCGTTGCTTCTGCCAGCGGTGCAGGCCGCGCGTGAGGCGGCGCGGCGGCAGCAATGCCAGAGCAATCTACGGCAGCTTTCACTGGGACTGCTCAACTACGAGTCCGCCCGCGGCCGTTTCCCCATGGCGTTCGAGTTTCCCACGAGCGCCAATCCCGCGATCCTTACGCCGCAACAAATCGGCCCGAACTGGGCGATCAGGACGCTCCCCTATTGCGAGCAGCAATCGGTGTACAATTTGGTCGACAACAGCGTTTTCGTCACGGGCGGCTCTGCCGGCAAAGGACCAGCCCAAATGGCTCACCCCAACAACGCTGCCGTGCGCAAAGCTCAATTAGACGTTTTCCGCTGTCCGACCGACAGCTACAACGCCACGCCAATGCTCATGGGCGCCGGCGCAGCGGCCACCGAGTGGGCGCGGGGCAACTATGCCGCCAATGCCGGTAACGGTCCGCTGCTGAATCGAGCCGACGGCATTTTCGGTCCTACTTCGGGCGGGTGGCTTGAACCCAAACGTCGAGGAGTGATCGGTCCCAACGTGGCGGCGCGCCTGAAGGAACTGACTGACGGAACCAGCAATACCATGCTTCTGGCCGAGGTCAGGTCGGGCGTCACGCAGCTTGATCAGCGAGGGACGTGGGCGCTGGGACAGGCAGGCGCTAGCGTCTTGTTTTGGTATGGAACGACTGGCGATGCGAACGGCCCCAACATCTGTCTGGAGAACTCAGATGACGTCAACGGACCCAAGTCGGCTGATCTTCCGTTGCTCACTCAAGAGTGCATGCCCGACTACACGGGCGACGACTGGGCCGACCAAGCGACGACCCGCAGTGCCCACGCAAGCGGCGTCAACGTCGGGATGGCCGACGGCAGCGCTCACTTTGTCTCGAACTCGATTGACGTCGGCCCACCAACAGTGCGCAGTGATTGGCCCGCCAACGTGCCCATGACCGTGTGGGACAAGTTGATTGCCGGCGCCGATGACCAAGTCATCGAGCAGATGCCGTTCTAGTTCCCCTGTCGCTTGGTTCGCGGCGCCGCAACCAGCCCTTTCGGCTGACTAATCAAGGCTTATACGCGTTCTAATTTGAAGTAGCGCGATCGAGGTGAGTGGCGGCACAGACGGTTTTCATGAGTTCGGCGTCGAGAGCCACTTTCGTCCAGGCGTCGACGGCGGCTTGTTCGAGGGCGTCGTAATTGTCGTACGCTCGGTTCCTCCAGCAGTGGCTCTTGAGATAGTGCCATAAATTCTCGATCGGATTGAGTTCGGGACTGTAGGCCGGCAGCGTGACGACGGTGACGTTGTCGGGAACGCGGAGTTGGCGGCTGATGTGAAAGCCGGCCCCGTCCCACAGCATCACGGCATGTTCGCCTGAGGGAATCGTCCGAGCGAACTGGGCGAGGAACTCATTGACGATCTTCGCATTGAGCTGCGGGCTGAGCAGCCCTTCGGCATGCCCCGTCTCGGGGCAGACCGCTCCCAGCACCCAGAGATATTCATACTCGGTCTGACGAATGGCCGTCGGCCGCGACCCGGTCCTGGCCCAGACGTTCGTGGTCGTTCCTTGTTGGCCGAACCGCGATTCGTCCTGGAAGTAGATCCGCAGACGTTTGGTCGGATACGCCGCGGCAATCGCTTGCACGCGTTCTGGCCACTGACGGAGGAACTCCGTTTGCTTTTCGGGGTCCGCCTTGCGATGCCGCGGCCGAGGGCGGAGGTACGAGTAGCCTAACCGGTGTAGCAAGTGATACACGCCGGCCAAAGAGCGGAGCAGATGGAACTCCTGCGCCAGAATCCGCTGCACGTCCTTGCCGCGCAGCGAGCAGACGTCGTCTTCCGCCGTGGGGCCAGCGTCGAGACGCTGACGAACTTCGTCCTGTTGTTGGGGCGTCAGCGGCAAACGCTCTTCGCGGCCGCGTCGATCGTTGAGGCCCGCCAGGCCTTGTTCGTTGTAGCGACGCACCCATCGCTGGCAGATGCGGCGACTCAGGCCCACGGCCATCGCCACGGCTGGAGCCGTCCATCCCTCCTGCGCCAGAATCACAATCCGCAGACGTTTGGCGCGGTCGGCGTCCTTCTCGACGCGTTCCAGACGCTTGAGTTCCGCCTGAGGCAAATGGCCCTTCACCTCCATCGCAACCTCTCAAAAAGGGGATTGCGATAGCATGATGGATAAACTGGGCGGGCGCAAGAGGAGGCGCGCTACTTCAAATTAGAACGCGTATTAGCCATGGTTCGTATCGCATTGCTTGCCCTCATGGCACTCACGTTTGGATGCGGCCGCTCTGACTCGCTGATTCCCGTTTCCGGGACGATTAAAAACGCTGACGGCACGCCGCTCACTTTCGAGAGCGGCGCCGTTATCTTTCATCCCTCCGCCGCAGGCCGGGCCGCCAATGGGTCAGTCGACGAGAACGGTGAGTTTGCAATGACCACGACGGCTCCTGGCGACGGGGTTCAGCCCGGTTCGTACAAGGTCGTCGTTCAACTATGGAAGAACTATCGCGACCACGTTCTTGCCGTGCCCGAAGCCTACGGCGATGCTTCAACCACGCCCTTAGAAGTTACCGTCGACGCCGATCACGGACATTTCGATTTCTCCCTCGAAAAGTAAGCCGCTGCGCTATTTTCATGCGGGCTGACTTCGCACTGCCGTGATGGCATCCAAGTGCGCCGGCTGATCGTCGCGTGGCGCGGCACTATTGCCGTGCTTCTTGCCGCCCCGGAATCTCACCACTGCATCATCAAGACTTCAGCTAACCGCTTCGGCTTTCGCGTCAGGGTGCGGCCGATTGCTATTGCACACCTCGCGGCTCCAGGGGGCGGCAAGCCTAGGCCGATACAAACGGGCTCCGGGGTCGTCGACGCCGTCCCGCCATGCATGCCGCCAGCGCCATCGTCCACGCCGCTGGCTCCGGTACGGCCACAAAACGCAGTTCGACGAAGTTGTCGCCGTAGCTCACGTCCCAGGCATCATTGCCGTAGGGCAGCAGTAACTTGTCGAACGCGCCGCTGATTTTGGCCAGCGACGAGCCTTCGATAATCCGAAAGAGGTCGCCTGGCTCCGGTGCAAATCCCGCCAGCAGTCGTACATCGAGCGTGCCAGCCAGCGTGCAGAGGTCGTCGATGAAGAGTTGGTCGTAGGAGAGTCCGGCGAGCAGGCCGCCGAGGTCGATTTGCAGCGTCCCTTGGCCGCTTTGGACGAAGTCGTCCAGCGCCAATATCTTGCCCGCGTTCCCGGAGTAGCCGACTTCGATCAGGCTCTCGTTCAGCAGTTCATTCAGGAACTGGCCGTTACCGCTCACGACGCCATGGTTAACGAGTCTCGACCCCCGGATGGTCGGCAGCGTATGAGCGGTCCAGTTGAGGTTGAGGCGCCCTCCTTTGTTGAGGGTCCACCGATCGGCGAAGAGGCCGCTGTGATCCTCGCTGCCGACGATGACGCGCAGCACGCCGCTGTTGACGTCGATCTGGTCGCCGAAACCCGAGCGGTCGATCAGCGCAAGAAACGGATTGGTAATTCCGTTGCCGATCTCCTTGGCGTAAATGTCAAGGTAACCTTCCTTTTCAATGACCGTGTCCGAACTCGTGGCGGCGCCGGCGTCCCAGTTGAAGAAGCCTGCCGTGATCAAGTGGTGCCCCAACACGGTTGCTGGCGCGAATTGTTGCAACAGGCTGTCGTCGCGCTGCCCGGAGTCGGTGGTAATGACGCCGCCGCCGTAGGTGGTCGGCGCGTTGATGTTGAGCGTTGCTTTGTCGTACAACGTCACCAGCGAGTTTGGCGTCAGCGTCGTCCGCGCGTCGAGGTTGCCAGTCCCCTCGATCGCTTCCAAAGCTCCGCCGACAATCATCCACGAACCGCTGAGCCGGGAGTTCTTGAACAAGCGAATCTTGCCGTCAGCCGCCAATAGCCAGATGGCGTTCCCGCCGGTGACGTCGACCGCTAATTCGGCATTGGCGCCGACGTCGGCCCGCCCGGCGTAACCGCCGGGCCCAAGATTCTTCGCCGTGATCGTGAGCTTTCGTCCGTTCAGCACGTCGGTCTTGCTGGGGGTTGCTTGGTTTCCGTCCCAATCGAAGACGTCGACTGCGATTTCCACGTCGGCGTCGACCGTGGCGTCGCCATTCTGCCGCAGCGTTCCGGGCCCGGTGAATTCGCCGCCGTTGTAGTACGTGCGTCCCAGCAAACTCAGCACGCCATTCTCGGCAATCGCTACGGCGGTTTGCCCGTTGAACTTGATGTGGCTCGCCTCGATTCGTCCCCGCGCGTTTTCCTCAACCGCGACGTCGGCGTACATTTCCGCGATGCCGCTGGGCGACAGAGCCTTGAACTCCGCCGTGCCGGCCCCCGCCTCAAAGTGGAGCTCGGCGGAATCGTTGAAAGCCCAGGTCCCCCTGAAGCTCAGCGAGTGCCCGCCTGCGACATGTGCCAGTCCGCCATAGGGATCGGAAATCGCGTCCTGGAATTCCAAATCGCCGGTTTGGGCCAAAAGACGCGGCAGCTTCGAACTCTCGACTTCGCCGTCGACGTCCAACTTGGCGCCGGCCGCCGCGGCAAACGCGAGCGTGCCGCCGTCGGCGCGCAGCATCCCGTCGTTCAGCAACGCGTCGCCGATGTGGACCACGCCGTAGCCTTGCACGCGCGGCTGCAAGTCCGCAAGGTGATGGTCGCGAGTCCGCAGCGTCGCGGCGAACACGTCGCCTCCGAGCAAGTCGAGATCGCCGTAGCCCACGGTGAGCCGGCCTTCCACGTCGAGCACGGCGCCCGTGTGAACTTTCACGAATGACTCATCCAAGTAGTCGCTGTCGTCTAGATTCAAATCGGCGTCGACGAACAGCGACTCGTCGAGGATGTTGATGCCGCTGTCCCGCTCGATGGCGAGGTTCTTCGCCGCTGCCGGCGCGCCCAGCACGCTCACGACGTCGCCGTTGCGCACGCGCACGTCGGTGTTCGAGTTTGGCGTCGATCCGCCGATCCACCCGGCGTCGTGCGACCAAAAGTCGGCTGGCACAAGCGCGTCGCCAATCCACTCGACGCGTTTCAGTCGAATCTCACTGTGGTTCTGCTCGTTGGCGGCGACAATCACGTCGAGCGCCGAGGGAAGCGACCGCTTCCCCGCTTCCAGAAACGGATCCATCAGCGCGTCGTCGGGAACCAGATGACCGGTGTCCTCGCGCTTGGCCTTGACGCCGCCGATGTTGCCGATCATGTGCGGCGGCAGCTCCACGTCAGGGCTAAATGCATTGTAACCAATCGCCAAAAAGTGGCCCATTTCATGCAGCATCACCGAGTACATGTCGACGCGACCATCGGCGGCGCCATCCGCGATCGCCGTGGCGGCGTAGCCGACCTCGAGCAGGTCGGGCGCCGGGCCGTCGAACGCCGCGTCCTGTTCGTCGTCATCAAGGCCGGCGTAAAACGACTGCTGAAAGGGGGCAAACTCATCGTGGTCAGACGGCGTCGGATCGATATACCAAAAGCGGTTGGCGCGCACATTAATCGTGTGGTCAAAACCGTTGTAGACGGCGTGCGTTGTGCTGCCTGCCGGGAACTGGCTGTAATGCAGCGTGACGCTGTACGCGTGGTTGCCTTCGGGAAGCAGCGATTCCCAATAGTTCGCCGCGGCTTGGCTCAGTGCTGCGAGTTTTGAACCGTCTGGATCATATGACGGAAACTGATCAGCGGGCGTGTCGAAGGCGAGCGTGATTTCCGTGGCCCCCATGGGGGCGGAATAGCAGGCTAAAACGAGCCCAGCGCATAGTGCCAGACTAAAGGACAACCGTCGGTTTGTTCGCATGAGCATTGGTGCGGCAAGAGGGGTAAAGCCGAGCAGGGCTTTGCTGGGAAGCAACCGGGCATCCTGATACCGGCGGGCGGGGGCCGACGCGGGGCCTCATGGCCGCCATTTCCCAATCCCTACCCTAAACGCATCTCGCTCAACTGTCCAGTTTGCAACTTCTCGATGGCGGCGTTGCGGGCAAAATGCCAAATTGCAAGGAACGGGTGCGCAAAAACAAAGGGCCCCGGCGTGTCCACCGGGGCCCTTCGTGTTCTTCGATGAGTAACCAATTCGCAGACTAGACTACTCCTCCAAGTCCTGGAACTTCGACACCGTGTGCGTAAACCAGACGCCATCTTCCTTGAGCGTCTCGCTCCACACGCCGCGGAAGCACTTCAACACGTCCAAGCCCGTGTGGACCTGTTCAATGATTTCGCTCGCTTGCGATTCGTCGTCGGCGGGATCTTCGCCAGCCGCATCTTCGCTCACCAGATTGACGCGAATCCCGTAGTCGATCCACGGAGAGATTGCATCGATCAGCGCCGGGAAATCGAGCCCGGCCGCCACGGCCCGCGGTTCTTCCGCGTCGCCGACGGCGAACTCTTCCCACGGCGTTTCCGTCAGAACGCGCTCGGCCATCGCCGGCGAGCTGGTGACGGCTGCCACATGTTCGCCAATGGCAACAGCCAGCGCGATTTGGTCGTCGAGCTCTGCCTCGCCAGGCGCGGCCCACGAATAGACCACTCCGTCGGAGGTTTCCGCCTTGGCAGGCTCAGGGAGTTCAAAGTCTTCCGGCACTTCGCTCTCGTCGAATTCCTTGAGTGCCTCCACGGCATCTTGCGCGATCGACCAATAGGCCTTGGCAGCTTCCTTCAGCTCGCCCGAATCGCTCACGCCAACGACCACGGCAATCTCGGCCATCGGCAACTCGGTGAACGATTTCGGCATCTCCGCTTGCCACTGTTTGCTGCTGATGTCAGCGTCGAGCACCAGCGCGGCCTGGCCGTCTTCCAGCGCCGGGATCAGGTGATCACGCGTCGCTTCGTCGATGCGGGTTAGCAACGGCTTGATTACTTCCAGCACCTTCTCGGCATGAGCGCGCTCCTCGGGCTCCATTTCAGCCAAGCCGTAGCCTTCGAAGTAGCCAATTCCCTTGCCGACCCACTTGGCCAGGATCGCGTAGGCCTCGGGATCGCTTACCCCGCGGCCGACGAAGGCGACGATCGGTCCGCCGCCCACATGATTCGTCAGTTCCAGAGGCAACGTGCCGTTGAGGCGCGTGTTCTCGCTCCAATTGTAGGTGAAGCTTTCGAAGCCCGTTTCGGTCTTCAGCGTGCAGCTGGCGATCGCGCCCGGCTTCGGCAGGTAAGGCTTCAAGTCGTCGGCGAGTTCGACGGCGTCTTCGCTCAGCTCGCCCTTGAGCTCATCGTCGATGTCATCCGATTTCTCGATGAGCTCCTCAGCCGCTTCGGCCGCTTCGTCGAGATCTTGCGGCGAAATCGCCTGCGCCTTGACGACGTCGGCGCTGATGTAGCTGACGCTGACCAGGTCGCCGTCTTCTTCCTCCAAGTGGGGCAGCAGCGGCTCGAAGGAATCGCTCTCGACCAAAAGATCGTCGCCGCCCAGATCAGACAGGTGGTCGGTCGATTCGCCGATCGATAACAGGACGTAGTCGTTCCACACGCCAAGCGCGACGACTACTTCCTGTTTGGAGATGATATCCTTCAGGCTGTCGTAGGTCTCGTCATCGATCGAAAGCCCCGCGGGCTTGTCCTCAGGCCAGGGAAGCTTGGAGCCTTCGAGCTTGATGACCAGGTATTCAACGTCGTCGATCGACTCACGCTTCAATTCGACTTCGGCCTCGGACTGCTTGATCGCCATCTTGGCGACCACTTCCAGCCGCTTGAGCTGCGTCTCGCCGGCGGCCTGGTCCTTTACTTTGAAGGCCAGCACCATGTCCGGAACGACCAGCAGCTCCGGCTCTTCAACGATTGCCTCAGCGAGGGCGCGCATCCGGGCTTCGTTCGGATCGACCGGCCCCATGCCGCCGGCGCCCATTTGCTGAAGCATCGGTCCGATGCGGCTCCCTTGAACGATGCTCAACAGCTCCATGAACTTCGGAAAATCCTCGCCGGCGTAGAAGACGATCTCATCCGAGAACATCTCGCCCGCCAGCTTGGCCAGCTGCTGATTCTCCGGCAGCTCCATCAGCTGCCAGAACATGGCGGCCGGGCCTTCCGGATTGTTGATCTGCATTTGGGCCATTTGCCAGCCCATGGCGATCGACGGAATTTCGATGAACTTCTTCCAAGCGTTGCTCTCGGCGATCGCGTCGATCTGTTCCTTCAGCCGCAGGCTGCTGGAGTAGACGGTTGCGTCGGCCGGCACCCAGTCGAGCGAGTTTCCGTAGTCTTCATCGTCGGCCGCGTAGGCGGGCAGGGCGATGACGAGGCCTGCAGCCAGCGCCGCAGGGCGGGCAATTGCCGAAAGCAATCGCCAGCCGTTACTGAGAGGTGAGGTTTTCATCGGTCCATCCTGAGATTGAGTTGGCACGTGTGCGATCGCATGCCGGTCCGTTCAGTCGCAAGCCGGCACTGTAGTACTGCGAATCGGCGAATGCAACACAGCTGGCGCCCGCGCAAAATTCGCTTCAGAAGGTTAGCTTATTCGTGCGACGGGAGCGAAGATTGGCTAAATCCTCAGGAAAAGCCGGCTTTTAGCCTAACTTTGGAAACTCACCCTTGAGTGCCCGATACAGCCCCTGGAACACCGGAAAGGCTTGATCGTAGACCTTGCGCGCCCGTGCATCAGGCTTGCTGCTCTCGGCCGTCTTCACTGCCGCAGCGCACGCCTGATTGATGTCCTGATAGTGGCCGGCTCCCACGGCGGCGAGAAGGGCGACGCCATACGCCGGCCCCTCGTCTGCGGCCATGGCGCTAACCGCCTTGCCGAAGACGTCGGCCTGCATCTGTCGCCAGAAGGGGTTTTTCGCCCCACCGCCGCCGGCACGCACCTGCTTCACCGGCACGCCGAGCCCTTCGATGATCTCGAAGCTGTCGCGCAGCGCGAATGTCACTCCTTCAAGAATTGAACGCACGATGTGCCCACGGCCGTGTGCCAGCGTCAGCCCGATGAGCGCGCCGCGGGCATGCGGGTCGAGATGCGGCGTCCGTTCACCGGCGAGATAGGGGAGAAACTGGAGCCCCTCGGCGCCGGTCGGCGTCGCGGCGGCTTCGTTTACGAGTTCCTCGAAGCTTGCCGTCGGCTTCCTCACGCCATTCTTCCCCACAGTCGAGCAGAGCGCATCTTGAAACCATTGCAATGACCCGCCTGCGGAGAGAATGACGCCCATCATGTGCCACTTGCCGCGCACCGCGTGGCAGAAGGTGTGGAGTCGCCCCGCCGGATCGAACTGCGGCTCGTCGCTGTGGACGAACACGACGCCGGAGGTGCCGATCGAGGTGGCCAGCAGCCCCGTCTTGACGATGCCGTTCCCCACCGCGCCGGCCGCGCAGTCGCCGGCGCCGCCGACCACTTTACACGCCGTCGTGAGGCCGAGAAGCTTCGCCGCGTCGGCGGTGAGCGTCCCGGTCACCTCTTCCGATTCATAGCACTTAGGCAGTAGGCTGGCGTCAAGCTCCAGCTTGTCGAGCAGCGCCTGCGACCAGCGACGATGAACCACGTCGAGCAACAGCGTCCCGCTCGCGTCGCTCACTTCCGTGGCGAACTCCCCCGTCAGCCGCCGGCGAATCTCATCCTTCGGCAGCAGCACCTTCACCGTCTTGGCGAAATTCTTCGGCTCATTGTTTCGCAACCACAATATCTTTGGCGCCGTGAAGCCGGTGAGGGCCCGGTTCGCCACCATCTGAATCAGCTTCGCGCGACCGCCGGCCCGCGATTCGATCTCCTCACACTCCTTCGCGGTGCGCTGATCGTTCCAGAGCAGGGCAGGGCGGATCACCTTGCCTGCTTTGTCGAGAAAGACCGAACCATGCATCTGCCCGGAGAGTCCGATCGCCGCGACGTCGCTGGGCTTGAGCTTTGCCTGCTTGACGACGGCCCGCACGACCTTCACCGTCGCCGTCCACCAATCTTCAGGATCTTGTTCGCTCCAGAGCGGCTTGGGATGCGCGCAGCCGTAGCTCGAACTTGCCGACGCCAGAATCACTCCTTCGGGAGAGATGGCGAGCGCTTTGGTTCCCGAAGTGCCGACGTCGATGCCGAGACAAACTGCCATGAAAATCTCCGAAGCAAAATCGAGAGGCGTCGCCGCGGAAGCGCGGCCCGTGAACAGCGCCGACGAAAGACAAGCGGCCGTCGGCGCATTGCCGCACGAGTATAACTGCCGGGCGCCAAATGCGGCAGCGGCCTCGAACGTCGACGCAAAATGACAAGGTTCGCGTCAAAAATAGCTGGCGGCGAGAACGCAGTTCGCGTTAGCTCCCGTCCCTTACGGCGCTTCTGGTTCGATCGACGACAGCACTTCGCCCGTCTCGACCACCTGATAGATCCCCTGGCCCAAAATTGTGACTTCGGCGCCATTGAGCAGGGAGACCGCCGGTGGATCAGCGGTGACTTGTTCCTGGCCGTTGCCGTCAACCACGACGCGCAGGCGTTCGATGAACCGCAATTTGATCTGTTCGCCGCGCTCCGTGAGAGCGAGGCGAATACTCATCCGCTCTGTGAACATAGACGCCCTGAAGTCTTCGCCAGGAATAATTATGAGTAGTGTAGGTCGCGGGTGGCGATTGTCCAAGAGCGTGGCGTCGAGGCGTGCCGCTTAATGGGCAGGCGCGCCATCGGCGGCTCGACGACGACGGAATGCCGCGGCCGCCAGCTATCCTCCAAGCAGCCCCAAGGTCATGCTTCCGACGGCGTTCGCTGCACGCACCTTCGATGTAAACGGTAGCTCCAGCGGCGAGGGAGAGATGGCAACTACCGAGATCGGCGGTGGCGGACTAGGGCTGGAAACTGCCGGAGTGGGCATCGGGTAGGCATTGACCGGCGCAGGAGCAACGAAGGTTGCAGTGGTCTGCGGCGGATTGACCGTGTCGGAATTCCACACCGGTTGGTAATTTGGATATTCTGGCAGGCCAGCCGCTAATAAGAGCCTTCGCGTCGGGATCGAGTGCTCGGCGAACTGCGCGCATGCCGCGAAGCCGAGAGCGAATAAGGCGAACCCCGTCGCTATCGCTCGGCGCGACCCGCTGTTGAAGAGCGCGTTCTGGATCGCCATACAAATGGCGACGAAGGCCGCGAGCCAAAGCAGATCGGCATACGCCCAATGATCTTGCGTCAGGGCCGCCGCCGCCAGGGCGACGTACGCCATCCCGAACAAGATCCACTTCAGCGAGAATCGCATCGCGTCGCTCCAGCAGCCTCGATCGCCACGCCGAGTATTCTATCGGACGGGCATGCGTCGCTGAAAGCAGAGATTCTTTTCGCAGCTAGTCGGGGTATTCCGAGAACGAACACCTGCCTCAACAGCCAGCCGGCGCCGCCTCGCCAATGGGTCGAACGCGGCGGGGCGGCTGCCGACTAGCATGAGCGGCGAATTCGCTGTGGTCAGTTGCGAGAAAAACCGGCAGACAACTGCGCCGAGGAGCGACGCCGAACGAGGAGAGTACCCTCGTCGGCGCCTTCCGCAAGCGCACTCGCTGGCGCGTTGGCGTCAAACCGAATTCTCCCGAAATGAGTAAAAACGTGTGTGGAAATCCGGTTATGATGAACAGGGTATCGATGTCGAGCCGTCATCCTCGCTGTGGCAGCGACGTCTCCCCTCCTAAAGTGCGTCGCCGGGCGGCAGGCGGCGCTCCGGGCCACGCTTGTCGCTTTGCGCGAGTAGCAGCGCCGCCGCAAATAAGTAGAATCAGGGGACGAAAATCCCTGGCCGCTTGACGGCCATCTCCGGACTCGAGCTGTCTTCGCATGCAACCCTCGCCGCTTTCTCGCTTCTGTCTGCCACTCTTGGGGTTGGCCCTGCTCTGTGCGGGGCTCGTGGGCTGCGGCGGCTCGAACCAGTCGCCGACGCCGGCAAGTCCCCAGGCTGAGCCGCTTGCGCCGCCCCCCGCGGTGCCGCTCACCGTGCAAGTCGCCGGGGACGTCGAACTGGCCGAAGGTGTTCGCCTCTTGCGCGGCGAATGGAGGGCCCGCACCGGCGGCGACTTGAAAGTCGACAGCGTGTCGCTTGATGAACTATGGAGCGCCGAGCGAATCGTCGGCGACGTGGTCATCTTTCCCTCAAGGCTGTTGGGAACTCTCGTTGAGCGCGGCGACCTCCGTCCGCTCCGCACGGCGATGCTCAGCAGTCCCGAATTTGGTTTGAACGATATTTATCCCGCCATCCGCAACGGCGAGATGAAGTACGGCGGCCAGGTCTTCGCATTTTCGCTTGGCTCGCCGCCGCTGCTCAACTTTCGACAACTCGGTGCGCCCGCGGCGACAACGGTCGCGGGCAATGGGCCGGCGCCTGCGGGAAGCGTCGCTCCGACTGATGGCCTCGCCGCCGCGTATGCTCTCGTACTCCGTGCACTAGGGCACACGGAGTCGTATCGTCGCCAAGAAGCCTTATTCGACCCGGCCGACATGAAGCCGCGAATCGCCGAGCCGCCGTTCGTTCGCGCCCTGGTCGAGCTCGCCGCGGCGAACGCCTGGCGTGCCAACCAGCCACCCCTGGGATTCGCCGAGGCGATGCAGCTGGTCGCCGGCGGAGACGTAGTTGCCACACTCGGGTGGCCGAGCCGACTCGACGAGGAGTTCGCCGCCGCCGCTGGTGCGGGGCCGCGTAATGTCGAGTTCACGGCCGTCGCGCCCCCCGCCGATGTTTACGCTTCGAGCCGCGGCGCCTGGGAAAAGGAAACCAATCCGGCGAGCGTCGTGCTACTGGGGTGCGAGGGCCGCCTGGCCGCGGTCACCACGGCCACCCGCAACGCCGTCCCCGCGTTCCAGCTTGCCCAGTGGCTGACGACCGGTGACTTGGCCGCCAGCCTCAGTGCCCGCAGTACCGGCACGCTCTGGTACCGCGCGTCGCAAGCCAGCGCCAGCGGCAAGTGGATGAAGGGGCTCGAAGTCGCCAAAGAGGGCGAGCCAGTGACTAAGATCGTTGCGGCGGCCCTCGCGACTGACGCCCCCGTTCTGATTCCACGCCTCCCGGCGATCGACGAATACCTCGCCGTGCTGGCCGACGCCGTCCGCACTGCCCCCGCTGACGAGGCTGCCGCCCAAGCCGCGCTCGACGGCGTGGCGGCCAAGTGGGAGGCGATCACCAACCGCCTCGGCCGCGTTCGACAAGCCGCCGCCTACCGGCGCCACCTCGGGGAAACCGAATAGTTATCTCGAGCAAGAAAGGCAACCGCCAAGAGCGCTAAGAAAATACAAAAACAGCAACCGCTGATGAACGCGAATGAACGCAGATAAACGGATTGAGGTCATGTTTTCATCTGCGTTTATCGGCGTTCATCTGCGGTTCCAAATTGAATTTTGTCTTCCCCTTGGCGTCCTTGGCGTCCTTGGCGGTTAATCTTCTGAACTGCAAAATCGGCCGACTGGCCTCGCTACCGGGCCGCTTGTACGATTCCACCCAAGGCAGTAGCCTGATGGGTTCTCTCCGTACCGCCGCCCTTCGGTTGGCGTGGGCTAAAACAACGCAATTTACCGCATGATTCGCAGCGCTTCCGACGACCAACGCATCGTGATCACGGGCATCGGATTGACCGCCCCCAACGGCGACAATCTCGCCGACTATCGCGCTGCGCTATTGGCCGGAAAAAGCGGCGTCGAGCCCTACAACATTCGCTACGTCGGCGACACGCTGGCTGGCGTTTGTCACTTCAACGAGCTGAAGCACCAAGGTCGCAAAGACGTCCGTCGCGGCACCCGTGCCGGCAGCATCAGCATTTACTGCGCTCGTGAAGCGGTAGCCGACTCGGGCATCGATTGGGAAGCGATCGACCGCGAGCGGGTCGGCGTCTACATCGGCCTCACCGAGCATGGCAACGTCGAGACCGAGAACGAGGTCTACGAGATCAGCCAGTTCAACTACGACACAAAGGTCTGGACGCACCACCACAATCCGCGCACTGTGGCAAACAACCCCGCCGGCGAAATTACGCTGAACATGGGGATCACCGGTCCCCACTATACGATCGGCGCGGCCTGTGCCGCGGGGAACGCCGGCCTGATCCAGGGCGCCCAGATGTTGATGCTCGAGGAGTGCGATTTCGCGATCGCCGGCGGCGTTTCTGAAAGCATTCGCACCTTCGGCATCTTCGCCGGGTTTGCCAGCCAGGGGGCCTTGGCCAGCAACGCCGATCCGACGAAGGCGTCGCGACCGTTCGATCGAGCTCGCAACGGCATCGTCGTTTCCGAAGGGGGCTGCATCTACACGCTCGAACGCTACAGCGACGCGACGAAGCGCGGAGCGAAGATTTACGGCGAGCTGGTCGGCTGGTCGATGACGAGCGACGCCACCGACTTCGTCCTGCCGAACCCAACGCAGCAGGCCCGCTGCATGAATCAGGCGCTCAAACGAGCCGGCCTCAACGCCGAGGACGTCGACATCGTCAGCACGCACGCCACAGCTACTCCCAGCGGCGACATCCAGGAATGCATTGCGCTGCGGACAGTCTTCGGCAACTCGAAGCGGACCCACATTAACAATACGAAAAGCTTCATCGGCCACGCGATGGGCGCCGCTGGATCACTGGAACTCGCCGGCAACCTGCCGTCGTTTCAAGACAACGTCTGCCACGCCACAATCAACGTCGACGACCTCGACCCAGAGTGCGACCTCCCCGGCCTCGTCCTGAACGAACCGCGGGAAACGCAGGGCATCGAGTATATCCTCAACAACTCCTTCGGCATGCTGGGCATCAACTCAGCTGTCATTATCAAACGCGTTTAAGAGAAGAATTGAACCGCCAAGGACGCCAAGAGCGCCAAGGGAATACAAGAAAGAAGGAACCGCAGATGTACGCTGATAAGCGCAGATAAGTTGATTGATGGCATGTCTTCATCTGCGTTCATTCGCGTTCATCGGCGGTGCCAAAATTGATTTGGTATTCCCCTTGGCGCTCTTGGCGTCCTTGGCGGTTAAATTAGGAACCTGAAATGACCCGCGACGAAATCAAACTCGAAGTCCTCGACATTCTCTCCGACATCGCCCCCGACGAGGATCTGTCGCAGCTCAAGGACGAGCAGAGCTTTCGCGAGCAGATGGAACTCGACAGCATGGACTTCCTCGACATCGTGATGGAGCTCCGCAAGCGTCACCGCATCCAGATCCCCGAGGACGACTACGTCAACCTCGCCAGCATGGACTCGACGGTGACCTACCTGGAGCCGTTGATGAAGGACATTCAACGGGTGTGATGACGAATGACCAAATGACTGATGTCGAATGCCGTGAGGGGTAAATCAACGGCTCTCATTTGTCATTCGTCATTCAGGAATTCGTCATTCATGTACGACACTCTCATCATCGGCGCCGGCATGAGCGGTCTCGCTGCCGGCATTCGCCTGGCTTACTACGATCAGCGCGTTTGCATTGTTGAGCGTCACACCACCATCGGCGGGCTCAACGGCTTCTACCGTCTCCGCGGCCGCGACTATGACGTCGGCCTTCACGCCCTCACGAACATCACCCCCAAGGGCGCCAAACGCGGCCCGCTCGCGCGGCTTCTAAGGCAGTTGCGTCTCTCGTGGGACGACTTTGATATTTCGCCGCAAGTCGGCTCTGAAATTGTCTTCCCCGGCGTGCGCCTCCTGTTCGACAATGACCTCGATCTGTTCCGCGCCGAGATCGCCCGCGCGTTTCCGGCCCAGTCGGATAACTTCGAGCGCCTCCTCGCTGAAGTGGCAGAGTACGACGACCTCAACGAAACGCACGCCGCCATCTCCGCCCGCGCGCGGCTTGGCGAATTGCTCACCGAGCCGCTCCTGGTCGAAATGCTCTTCTGCCCCCTGATGTTCTACGGCTCCGCCCGCGAGCACGACATGGACTGGGGCCAGTTCTCGATCATGTTCCGCAGCATTTTCATGGAAGGCCTCGGCCGTCCCCACGCCGGCGTGCGGCTGATTCTCAAGCAACTCGTCCGCAAGTTTCGCGGCCTCGGCGGCGAACTAAAACTTCGCACCGGCGTTGAACGCCTCCACGTCGAGAACGGCCGCGTCGCCGGCGTCGTGCTGCAAAACGGCGAAACGATCGAGGCCAAACGCGTCCTCTCCTCCGCCGGTTGGCCCGAAACGATGCGCCTCTGTGACGACGGGCAGCCAGTCACTGCTCAGCGACCGCCCGGCCGACTCAGCTTCTGCGAAACGATCGCCACGCTCGACGTCGAACCCAAGCGTCTCGGCCACGACCGCACCATCACCTTTTACAACGATAACCCGAGTTTCGACTGGAGCGAATCACACGAGCCGTGCGATCTCCGCAGCGGCGTCATCTGTAGTCCGAACAATTTCGAGTATGACGAACCGCTCGACAAAGAGGGCTCCGGCGTGATGCGGATCACCGCGCTCGCCAACTTCGACTACTGGCGCGGCCTCGACGAAGATGCTTACCGCCTGGAGAAGTCGCGCTGGTACGATCGCATAACCGACGCAGCGATCCGATTCATCCCCGACTACCGCGGCCGAGTGATCGACACAGACATGTTCACGCCGACCACTATTGTCCGATTCACTGGCCACGACAACGGCGCCATCTACGGCGCCCCCGAAAAGCAGCTCGATGGCCGCACCCACCTCGACAACCTCTTCATCTGCGGCACCGACCAAGGCTTCGTCGGCATCATCGGCGCGATCACCAGCGGCATCGGCATGGCGAACATGCACTGCCTAAAGTAGGCGCGGGTCAACGACCCGCCGGAGCGGCCCAAAAGAAAGGCAACCGCCAAGGACGCCAAGAGCGCCAAGAAACGCACGAGGGCGCCGCCGATGAACGCTGATTCAGGCAGATGAAAATACGACCACAGTCCGTTTACCTGCGTTCATTCGCGTTCATCGGCGGTTCCAAATTGAAATTGGTCTTCCTCTTGGCGTCCTTGGCGTCCTTGGCGGTTAATCTGGCACGGCCCTTGGGAGTGAGAAAGTCGCGGTTCGCCCCCATGCCGCAACCGCTCGGCTGGGATATCATGAATCGTCGAAAAACTCGCGACCCGTCGTTGCGGCGAACCAGCGCCATCCCCCGCCGATCGCTATACCCGCGACCCTCCGGTCGCTGCTCGGTGATCATCGTGTTCTTCCAGCCATGCCTAAAGACTTCCTCAAAGACGCCCGAAGTCATTACGACGTCGTCGTCATCGGCTCCGGACTCGCCGGCCTGACGGCCGCCAACGTCCTGGCTCGCGCCGGCCGCTCGGTGTTGCTCCTCGAGCAGCACTACAAGCTCGGCGGCATGGCCACCTGGTTCAAACGCCCCGGCGGGCACATCTTCGACATTTCGCTCCATGGCTTTCCCGTTGGCATGATCAAGAGCTGCCGCCGCTATTGGTCGAAGGAAATCGCTGACAGCATCGTGCAACTCACCGGCATCCGGTTCGATAACCCGATGTTCTCGCTCACTACGACGTTCAATCGCGAGGACTTCACGAAGCTTCTCATCGAAGAATTCAAGGTCGCCCCCGAAGCGGTGCAAGGTTTCTTCGATACCGCCCGTGGGATGAACTTCTACGACGACCAGCAGACGACCACCCGCGAACTGTTCGATCGCTTCTTCCCGGGCCGCGAAGACGTCATTCGCCTGCTGATGGAGCCGATCACCTACGCCAACGGCAGCACGCTCGAAGACCCGGCCATCAGCTACGGCATCGTCTTCTCGAACTTCATGTCGAAGGGGGTGTTCACGTTCGAAGGCGGCACCGACCGACTGATCCAGCTCATGGAAGCGGAGTTGAAAAAGAGCGGCGTCGACATCCGCATCAACTGCAACGTCGAACACATCGACTGCACCGGCGGCCGCGTCCGCTCGGTGACGGTCAACGGCCGCACGATCGAATGCGGCGCCGTCATGTCGAACGCTAACTTGAAGCAGACGATCTTCAACCTCGTCGGCGATGAGTACTTCGACAAGGACTTCGTCGAAGACGCCCGCGCCGTGCGGCTCAACAACTCCAGCACGCAAGTCTACATGGCGCTCAAGCCCGACGAAACAATCGACGAGTCGACCGGCGACCTGCTCTTCAGCAGCACCGCGCCCGTCTTCCAGACCGACCTATTGCTCAGCCGCGATATCACCAGCCGCACGTTCTCGTTCTACTACCCGCGCACCCGACCACAGGGGCGTCCGCGTTGCCTGATCGTCTCCAGCACGAACGCCCGCTACGAAGATTGGGCTGAGCTGCCCGAGGACGAGTACGAAGCGAGCAAGCAAGACCTCTGCGAAACGACGCTCGACGCCCTCGACAAGTACGTGCCGAACATCCGCGAGCGCGTCGACCATGTCGAAGCCTCGACGCCGGTGACCTTCAAGCACTATACGCAACACATCGCCGGGGCGAGTTTTGGCACGAAGTTCGAAGGCCTCGCCGTGAGTCGCGCGATCCCACAACAGGTGAAAGGATTGTTCCACGCCGGCAGCGTCGGCATCATCATGAGCGGCTGGCTCGGGGCGATGAACTACGGCGTGATTGTGGCGAATGAGGTTGATACATGCTTGATGTCAGCTGCGGCGAAAGCAACGACATAGCAGCATAAAGAAAGATTTCACGCAAAGGCGCGAAGGCGCAAAGAAGAAAAATGTGGAGTCAGTCTGATTGAGCATTGGCGTCGTCAGTGTTCATCGTATTTCCTTTGCGCCTTCGCGCCTTTGCGTGAGATATCTCATATGTCACTAGAAAAGATCAAAGCCGCCATTCCGCACCGCGAACCATTTCTCCTCATCGACGAAATCGTCGAGCAGTCAGAGAATCGCATCGTCTGCCGCAAGACGTTTAGCGGCGACGAGTTCTGGTACGCCGGCCACTACCCCGATTACCCGATCACCCCTGGCGTGATCCTCTGCGAAGCCTCGATGCAAGCTGGCGCCGTGCTGCTATCGAAGCTGGTCGCGGACGCCGATGACCGCGTCCCGGTCGCCACCCGCGCGAACAACGTCCAGTTCAAGAAAATGGTGATGCCGGGCGACACGGTCGAGATCGAAGTCGAACTTACCGAACGCCTTTCGACGGCGTTCTTCATGACCGCCAAAGTAACGGTTGCCGGCAAAGTCGCCTGCCGCTTAGACTTCGCGTGTACATTGGCCCCAAAGAATTGATCCGCCAAGGACGCCAGGGAAATACAAAGAAGGAACCGCCGATGAACGCTGATGAACGCAGATGAAGACATGCATTTAATCTGCTTATCTGCGTTCATTCGCGTTCATCGGCGGTTCCAACATTATCGCTCTACCTCTGGGCGTCCTTGGCGTCCTTGGCGGTTAAACTAGCATCGCCAATCGATTCACCACGCAGAACCAAGAAATGTCCGATTTCCTCCAACTTACCAACCGCCGCATCGTCCTCTTCGGCGTCGCCAATCGCAAAAGCGTCGCCTACCACGTCGGTCAGGTGCTGCGCGAAGCCGGCGCCGAGGTCGTCTACGTCGTCCGCTCGCCCGAGCGCCAAGCATCCGTCGCCAAACTCATCGGCGACGCCCCGATCTACGTTTGCGACGTCGAGCATCAAGACCAAATCGACCGCCTCGCCGCGCAGCTCGCCGCCGACTTCGAAGTTCTCCACGGCATCGTCCACTCAATCGCCTTCGCCGCTTACGACGAGCGCGGCATGCGACCCTTCCACGAAACGTCCCGCGAGCAACTCCTCCGCACCTTTGACGTCAGTTGCTACTCGCTCATCGCACTGTCCAACGCGCTGAAGGACCAACTCGCGCGCGACGCCTCAGTGGTGACGATCTCGATTAGCACCACCCGCATGGCCAGCGAGAATTACGGCTTCATGGCTCCGGTAAAGGCGGCGCTCGACGCGAGCCTCGCGTTCCTCGCCAAATCGTTCAGCCAATTCTCCGAGGTCCGCTTCAACGCCGTCGCCCCGGGCCTGCTGAAAACCAGCGCCTCGGCCGGCATCCCTGGCTACGTCGACTCGTATCTCTACGCCGAACGGGCGACGCTGCGGGGCAGGGCGGTGCAGACAGAAGAGGTGGCCAATGCGGTCGCGTTCCTCCTCAGCCCCCGCTCCAGCGGCATCAACGCCCAACGGCTCGTCATCGACGCCGGCATGGAAGTGAACTACTTCGACCCGCGCCTCGTGAAGCCAGCGGTCGACGCTTTGCCGCGCGCGTGAGTAAACCGTGAATGAACTGAGTCGCCAGGGCAAATTGGACGAGACGAAAGAAATGGTGCAAACGCCAGGTGACGCGCCGCGTCGCCATATGCCCTGACTTCGTGACGCGTCATTTTTCCTGCCGTTCTCGTCGTGCCAGCGCGGTTCGCCGCCTGGTGTTTCCTTGGCGTCCATAACGTTTAGAATTGCAAAAGGCTTCGCTAACTCAGCCGGCAATTCGATAAGGTTGCGAATGAATAATTCCGGTACTAGGAGCGGCGGTACAACGTCGCCGATCACGTCCCACATACTCGATGTGCGTTTGGGTCGACCCGCCGCGGGCGTCGCCGTGACGCTTGAGCGCCGCGGTGCAGATGAATCCTGGCAGTTCCTCGGCCGAGACGCGACGAACAGCGATGGGCGCGCGTCGGGACTATTTTGGGAGGGGGAGCTTGCCCCGGGCCGCTATCGACTGACATTCGACACGGGCAGCTACTTCGCGGAGCAGCAGGTCGACCACTTCTACCCGCTCGTGACGATTGAGTTTCAAGTCGCCCGCGCCGACCAACATTATCATGTCCCGCTGCTGCTTAGCCCGTTTGGCTATAGCACTTATCGCGGCAGCTAGCGCTTCGCGCGAGAAACCATTCGCCTGCTGGGCGAACCGGACGGCGAGTAAGAGCGCGCAGTCTTGGCGCCCTGGGGCTCCGCTATCGCTTCGCCGTCTTCCACACCGGATCCTGGAAAGAATCCGCCGCGCTCTTGAACCACCGCGTGAGCGTCATCTTCTGCCGCGTGTAGAAGCTTACGCTCTCGGTCCCCTGGATGTGCAGGTCGCCAAAGAAAGACTGGTTCCAGCCGGTGAACGGAAACCATGCCATCGGCGCCGGGACGCCGACGTTGACGCCGATCATCCCAGCGTTGAATCTGTGCTTGAACTCTCGCGCCGCGTACCCGTCGCGAGTGAAGATCGAGGCGCCGTTGCCGTAGGGACAGTTGCGGCCCACTTCGATCGCTGCATCAAGCGAGTTTGCCCGAACGACCGATAGGACGGGACCGAATATCTCTTCCTGCGCCAATCGCATCCGCGGTTCGACGCGATCAACGACGCTTGGGCCGAGCAGAAAACCACCGCCAGCAAAGTCGCGACGCCCGTCGAGCGGCACGGTTGCTCCCTCTTGTTTGGCGATATCGAGATACCCGGCGACGCGATCGCGATGCTCCGCGCGAATGACTGGCCCCATGTCGACTGCTTCGTTGCCGTCGGTCGGCCCCACTTTGAGGCTGCCAGCATACTGGCAAAGTTCGTCGACCAGCGGATCGGCAATCTTGCCCACCGCCACCGCCACGCTCCCTGCCATGCAGCGCTGCCCTGCACAGCCGTAAGCGCTCGCAGCCAGCGCCTTCACCGACTGATCGAGATCGGCGTCGGGCATGATGATAAGGTGGTTCTTGGCGCCGCCGGCCGCCTGCACCCGCTTGCCATGCTTCGCGCCGACTTCGTAGATGTACTTGGCGATGGCCGTCGACCCGACGAACGAAATCGCTGCGACTTCGGGGTGCGTCAGGAGCGCGTCGACGCATTCCTTGTCACCGTGGACCACGTTGAAAACGCCCGCCGGCAGGCCCGCTTCTTGCAGCAACTCGCCGAGCCGCACCGCCGAAAGCGGCACCTTTTCCGACGGCTTCAGCACGAACGTATTGCCGCAGGCGATCGCCACGGGAAACATCCACAGCGGCACCATGCATGGAAAGTTATACGGCGTGATACCGACGCAGACACCGACCGGATGCCGATTCGTCTCCGCGTCGACCCCGCCCGCGATGTTCGGCAGCGTGTCGCCCATGAGCATCGTCGGCACGGAGCAGGCGAACTCCACCATCTCCAGCCCGCGCTGCACCTCGGCCCGCGCCTCGGCCAGCGTCTTGCCATGCTCGCGCGTCACCAGCGACGCGAGTTCCTCAAAATGAGCGGCCATCAAATGCCGATACTGGAACATCACCCGCGCCCGCTCGACGGCCGGAGTTTCGCTCCAATCGACGAACGCTGCTTTCGCCGCCGCGACAACGGCGGCGGTTTCCGCAGCGGTCGCCAAAGGAACTCGGGCGATCAGCTTTCCCGTCGACGGATTGAAGACCTCGCCGCAACGGACCGCCTCGCCCCGCTGCCACTGACCGCCGGAGAAGGAGGGCACAACGTCAACGCTGGTGGCAGTCGCCATAATGGGTCATCCTTGCAACGCCCCGCTGAGCGTCGAAAACTGGTAGGAGTTTCGCAGGTAACACGATATGATACCACCCGGGCCAAGGTTGCCCAGTCGCGGCGCGGGCGGCCTTCAGTCCACCCAACACACGCTTGTAGCTGCAAAGATGAAACCGCCGATGAACGCAGATTAACGCAGATAAATCAATCAGATTCTCTCAACGCGAGATGTCGTCAGCATTTGTCTGCGTTTATTGGCGTTCATCGGCGGTTTCATTTCTGCTGCCAGCGCATGTGGTTCACCGAAGAGTACACAGGAGCTACGCGATGCCTCGCACCGTCCGCGGCGGATTAATTCAAGCCACTCTCTGCGAATCCGCCACGGCGCCGGTCGCCAAGATCAAGCAGTCGATGATCGACAAGCATCTCGCGTTGATCGCCCAAGCCGCGGAAAATGGCGCTCAGGTCGTCTGCTTGCAGGAACTCTTCTACGGCCCCTACTTCTGCGCCGAACAACAAACGAAATGGTACGACCTCGTCGAGCGCATCCCCGACGGTCCGACGACGAAGCTGATGTGCGAAGTCGCTAAGAAGCATGGCATCGTTCTCGTCGTGCCGATCTACGAAGAGGAAATCTCGGGCCTCTACTACAACACCGCGAGCGTCATCGACGCCGACGGCACCTACCTCGGCAAGTTTCGCAAGATCCACATCCCGCAGGTGAACCCCGGCTTCTGGGAGAAGTTTTATTTTCGCCCCGGCAACCTTGGCTACCCAGTCTTCGACACGGCGGTTGGCAAGGTCGGCGTCTATATTTGCTACGACCGCCACTTTCCCGAGGGCGCCCGCTGCCTGGGCCTCAATGGAGCCGAGATTGTCTTCAATCCCTCCGCTACGGTCGCCGGCCTCAGCGAATACCTCTGGAAGCTCGAACAACCGGCGCACGCCGCCGCCAACGGTTACTGGGTCGGCGCCATCAATCGCCCCGGCTGGGAAGATCCGTGGCGGATCGGCGAGTTCTACGGTCAAAGCTACTTCTGCAACCCGCGCGGGCAAATCATCGCCGAGGGTTGCCGCGACAAGGACGACATTGTCGTCGCCGACATCGACATGGACCTCATTCGCGAGGTGCGGAACACTTGGCAGTTTTACCGCGACCGCCGACCGGAGACTTACGGAGCAATCACGGCGCCGTAGTGCATACGATCTTCAAACATTCCCCTCTCCCTCAAGGATGAGGCCTAAGGAGGAATGGCTGGGCAACGCGAAGTTCATATGGCCCGCAGACTCTATCCATTCGGGTCATCGAGAAGTTCGCGCAACCGCGCCGCGAGTTCGGACGAATACTTCGCGGGCCACGTCGCATCGATAAGTCCGACGTTGATCAAGTCCTGAAGATGCACTTGATCCTTACGACGGAAGGAGGTGAGTTTCATTCGCACAAGCGGTTCAAGGCCCACTAGGCGGTATACTTCGCCCTGTTCGCCGCTAGACAAGTCCGGCGCCGCTTCCGCGTACCGCGGATCAACTTTTTCTCCTGCGAAGAGTAAATGAACTGCGTCTCGCGGCCGGCCCTCCGGGCCGTCGAGAAACATATGCACGCCGTAACTAAAGGCGTAGACAAAACCAACGCCTTCCATCGCAGTCTTCGCCGCATCTAGGTCCGATCGATTGATAATCAAATCGACATCAATCGTATTTCGAGCTGCGCCAGGATCGACTTTCGACACCCAAGCCGCCACCGCGTTACCGCCCGCAACTGCATAAGGAATGCCGGCCGCTTCCAGCGCCTGCGTAGAACGATGCAATCGCTCGCGCACTTTCTCCACGGCTAACACCATCCTATCTAGGACGTCGTTACCAAACGAAACGACAGTCGGCGTTGGTTGCGCAATGCTCATTGAGATGCTTGGAGTGAAGCTGATTGCATTGTAACTGATTGTAGATCTTTAACGGCGCAAGTATTTCCGCCCGAACGTCAGCATCAACCCCAGGTACATGACAAACGCCGCCCCGAAGCTGGTAAACCACGCGTAATTGTAGAGATTGCCCCAAATAGCCGGCCAAGTCTCGGCCCCTTCGGGCGCCCTCAAATCGCCCGCTAGATAAATTTTTCCGATGGTCGCCAAGAACCCAGGAATGCAGAGCGACATCCCCACCAGCAGCGCCGCGAGCGCGATTGGATTGATGCCGCTCACGTACCAGTAAGGTCCGGCCTTACGATAAAGTCCTGCCAAGTCGAGTTGCATCCGCCTTAGCGCGACATAGTCGGCGATCAACACGCCGCCGACGGCGCCCAAGAGCAGCGAGTAGCCGACGAGCCACTTGCCGATGTAAACGTCGCCGTTCGCGACCAAGTGCCACGGCTGGATCAGGATCCCGATCAAGCCGGTGATGAACCCGCCGACGCGAAACGAGATCATCCGCGGCCACATGTGGGCGAAGTCGTTCGCCGGACTGACGACATTAGCGGCGATGTTCGTTGCCAACGTGGCGATCGCGAGTGACGCCATCGCCACGATCAGTACCGCCCGGTTCTCAAACAACGAGAGCAAGAAGACCGGGTCCCACAGCTTTTTCGCTTGCTCAGCCGGCAGGTTTTTGTAAATCACCATGGCGGCGGAGGTAACTGCGACGCCGATAAACGAGTAAAGTCCCATCGTCGTCGGCAACCCGAGCGCCTGCCCCAGCATCTGATCCCGCTGCGAGCGGGCATAGCGGCTGAAGTCGGGAATGTTGAGCGCCAATGTCGCCCAGAAACTAACGTTGCCCGTCAGGGCCAGGACGAAGAAGCTCCAAAACTTACCTGCCTTGGGTCCCCCTTCGACGAACTGCGACGGCCGCGTCAGCATCTCGCCAAACCCGCCTGCGGTGCTATAGGCCCATGCGAGCAATGCGAGCCCAAGTACGATCAGCAGCGGCGCTTTGACGTTCAACAGCAAGCGAATCGAATCGATCCCCTTGTAAATGACGAACATGTTCACCAGCCAGAAAGCCAAGAAGCAGACGAGCTGCGCCCCGTTGATCCCCAACCCGGTGCTCGCTGGGTCGTTGGAGTCAGCGAACAGCAACGGCAGTTCGCCCCACGCCGGAAAGAACTCCTTCAGCAGCGTGTAGATCGCCTCGCCGCCAATCCACGTCTGGATGCCGAACCACCCGCATGCCACCAGCGCCCGCAGCAACGCCGGCACGTTCGCGCCCAAGATGCCGAAACTCGCCCGACAATAGACGGGAAACGGGATGCCGTACTTTGTCCCGGCGTGAGCGTTGAGCACCATCGGAATCAGCACGATGACGTTGCCGAGGAACACCGTCAGCACCGCCTGTCGCCAGTCCATGCCGCCATCGATCAGCGAGGACGCCAGCATGTACGTCGGGATGCACGCCGACATACTGATCCACAGTACGGCGATGTCCTTCATCCCCCAGCGGCGCTCAGCCCGCGTCGTCGGCGCCATGTCGTGGCTGTAGTAGGGCGACGACGACAAATCGACGTTCGCTTCGACCAAGCCGTCGATCATCGTTTGGCTGGGAGGGGCGGGCATCAAGCTAGACCTTTGCACTCGAGAATTGTTGCTACTCAGACGGCCGCCGTTTCCTGATGCTTGCAGTAAATCTTGCCTGACCTATCCGGTCAACGCTGATCGCCCGGCGCCGCCTCGAAATTCGGTGGTGTCTGCCCATGCAACCCGCTAGAATCGGCGCAGAAGCGGCCGTCCCCGTCCAACGAGAGCCCTGCCCGTGCCCACCGAAACTCGCGCCTCGCTGCCGATCATCGATCACCGCCCCGCTGCCTACGATGGGCCGTCCAAGTCCGAAGTCCTCGCCGTCCGGCAACAATATCTCACCCCCGGGCTGATCACCTACTACCGCGATCCGCTGCTGCTGGTCGAAGGCCACATGCAGTATCTGTGGGACGAGACCGGCAAGCGCTACCTCGACGCGTTCGCCGGTATCGTCACGGTCTCGGTTGGCCACTGCCACCCCGCCATCGTCAAGAAGGTGCAGGAACAAGTCGGCAAGCTGCAGCACGTCACGACGATCTACCTCCACCCGACCATCGGCGAGTTCGGCAAGAAGCTGGCCGAACACTTTCCCAAGGGCAGTGGGCTGACGCAAACGTACTTCACCAACTCCGGCAGCGAAGCGAACGAGATCGCCATCCTCTCGGCACGCGAATTCACCGGCAACCAAGAAGTGATCAGCCTCCGGAACTGCTACCACGGCGGCACGCAGGCAACGATGGCCCTCACGGCCCACAGCACGTGGAAGTTCAAGACGAACCCGACGATCAACGTCAAGAACGCGCTGGCTCCCTACTGCTATCGTTGTCCGTACGGACTCGAGTATCCGAGCTGCGGGCTGAAGTGCGCCAAAGACGTCGAGAACGTCATCAAGTACGAGACGAGCGGTCAGGTCGCGGCGTTCATTGCCGAATCAATCCAAGGGGTCGGCGGCGCCGTCACTCCGCCTCCCGGCTACTTCGAGATCGTCTACGACATTGTCCGCAAAGCCGGCGGCCTCTGCATCGCCGACGAAGTGCAAAGCGGCTTCGGCCGCACCGGCGACCGTTTTTGGGGTTTTGAAAACTACGGCGTCACGCCAGACATGGTGACGATGGCCAAGGGAATCGGCAACGGCGCCCCGCTCGGCGCGTGCACGACGCGGCCCGAGATCGCCGCGATGATGAAGAACCGCATCCACTTCAACACCTACGGCGGCAACCCAATCTCGATGACGCAGGGCCTCGCGACGCTCGAAGTGATCCATAACGAGAACATTCAGCAGAACGCAAAAACGATCGGCGATCATCTCAAGCATCGCCTCCTCGAATTGCAAGAACGCCACCCCCTCATCGGCGACGTCCGTGGCATGGGCCTCATGATTGGCGTTGAGCTAGTGCGTGACCGCAAATCAAAGGAACCCGCCAACACCGAAGCCGCCGATGTTATGGAGAAGGCGAAGGAACGCGGACTGATCATCGGCAAGGGAGGCCTCTTCGGCAATACGCTCCGCATCAAGCCTCCCATGTGCCTCAATAAAGACGACGCCGACTTCTTGGTCGATACGCTGGATGAGGTATTACTTGAGTTGAAGCGGTAGGAAACAGGATCTCACGCAAAGGCGCAGAGGAAGACGATTCAACTCCGCTCCCCAACGTGATTTTATCCGTTCAGTTTGCAATACAGATTACTCTCGCCATTCCATTGTATTCTTTGCGGCTTCGCGCCTTTGCGTGAGACAAGTCTTCTTGAATCGATAAATCCATGCCCACGCTCGAGACTACCGTAGACGGCCTGAAACTGCCGAACCCCTTCGTCATCGGCTCCGGACCTCCGGGAACCAACGGCAACGTCATCTGCAAAGCCTTCGAAGAGGGCTGGGGCGCCGTCATTTGCAAGACGATCAGCCTCGAAGCCGATAAGGTGACCAACGTCCAACCCCGCTACGCCCGCCTGCGCGCCCAGGGTTCCGACGAGATCATCGGTTGGGAGAATATCGAGCTGATCAGCGATCGCCCCTTCAACGTCTGGATGGAAGAACTCAAAGCGGTGAAGGACAAGTACCCCGATCGCATCCTGATTGCCTCGATCATGGAGGAGTTCCGCAGGGACGCGTGGGTCGAGATCGTCGAACGCTGCGAAGCGGTCGGGGTTGACGCCTTCGAACTCAACTTCTCCTGCCCCCATGGCTTGCCCGAGCGAAAAATGGGATCCGCCATGGGTGAAAACCCGGAGATCCTCGAAGAAGTCTCCCGCTGGGTGAACGCCGTGGCGACCAAGCCGGTCTGGGCCAAGATGACGCCGAACGTCACCCATATCGAAGACCCGGCGCGAGCCGCCTTCCGGGCCGAGTGCGAGGGGGTGAGCGCCATCAACACGATCCGCAGCGTGCTGGGCGTGAATCTTGAAACGCTTCGCCCCGAGCCGAGCGTCGAGGGATATACCACTCCCGGCGGGTACTCCTGCCGCGCCGTGCTCCCGATTGCGCTCCGCATGGTGATGGAGATCGCCCAGGTGATCCGCAAGGAATTCCCGGGGCGCTCGATCAGCGGAATTGGCGGAGTTGAAACAGGCGAGGACGCCGCCCAGTTCATCCTTCTCGGCGCCGACACGGTTCAGGTCTGCACCGGGGTGATGAAGCACGGTTACGGACTCATCAAACCGCTTTGCGAACAATTGCTCGCGTTCATGGCGAAGCATCAGTTCGAGCGACTCGACGACTTCCGCGGACACAGCGTTCAGTATTTCACTACTCATGCCGACCTCGTGAAACGACAGGCCGAAGCCCGCGCTGCGGCGAAAGCGAAGCACGACGCCGAGCGCATGATCCGCGCCGACGACCAGTGGCGCGGCGACGACTTCGTCGAGCAGAGCGACGCCCTGGCCCGCGGCTAGAACACGCCGAAGACGAGCGCGCCAACCACGCAGAGAACGACGAACACGCCGAAGCCGATCGCGGCGTACACCCACCCCGGCGGGCCGTAACTCGGCCCCGCGAATCCTGGCGGGCGGAGCGGGTCGAACTCCCCTTCCTTTCGCGCCGGTCTCACCTTGGGCGCCGACGCCCGTGCTGCGTCGAACTCCTCTTCGAACAGCGATTTCACCTTCTTGGGTTTTTCCGGCGTCGCGGGCGGGGGGGCCGGGGTTGCCGCGCCGTTTGCCGCGGCGGGCGATGCCGCCGGGGCGGTCGCTTTGGCGATCTCGGCGATGACGGCTTTCTTAGGAGGCTCGTCTTCGAGCGGGGCAAGCTTCATCTCTTCTTCGGGCTCGGTGCGAACCTTCGCCGCCGCGACCGCCGTCGGTTTGCGCGTACCGCCGCTGCCTGCGCCAGGGGACGAGGCGCGGTTGCCGGAGTCGTGGCCGACCTTGCTCATCGACGCGGCGAAGCGCCGGAAGACGTCGCTGCCGAGTCCGCCCCCGCCGCCGCCGCCGCCGGAGCCGCTGGGATCTTTCCGTTTGCCGCTGTCGCCAATCGCAATGCCCCGGTCGGCCAGCCACTCGGTCAGCCGCTCGGCGACCTCCCCGGCCGTCTGGTAACGCTCGTCCGCTCGCTTGGCCATCATCCGGTTGCAGATGTTGACCAGCACCGACGGCGCATCGGGACGTTCCTTGAAGATGCTCGGGGCCTGTTCGACCTGATGCTTCAGCAGCCGCTCGGAAATTGTTCCTTCCGGAAAGGGGGGGTGCCCCATGAGGAGGAAGTAGAGCGTGCAGCCCAGGCTGTAGATGTCGGCCCGAGCATCGGCCTTGTGACTGTTGAGCGCCTGTTCGGGAGCGAGATAATCCGCCGTGCCGAGGACGTTTTCGTTGTTCTCCAGCGTAAGCGACGCTTCATCGTCGATCAGTCGAGCGAGGCCCATGTCGAGGAGCTTCACGACCTCGTGCTTGGTCACCATGCAGTTGGCGGGCTTGATGTCGCGGTGGACGAGCCCCATGTCGTGCGCGTGGGCGATGCCGCGCGCCACCTGGGCGATGTAGTCAGCCGCGCGTTCGTAGCCGAGCGGTCCGTCTTCCTTGACCAGCACATGGAGATCGCGACCGTCGACGTACTCCATCACGATGTAGTGCGTCTTGCCGTCGTTGTCGATGTCGTAGACCCGCACGATGTTCGGGTCGTCGAGCTTCGCCGCGGCGCGTGCTTCGGTCCGGAACCGCTCGAGGTAGGTCGAATCCTCGACTCGGTTCGAGGGGAGCACCTTGATCGCCACCTTGCGCTTCATGAGCATGTGCTCGGCGAGGTAGACCTGGCTCATCCCCCCTTTGCCCAGGTGGCGCAGCAGCTTGTACTTGCCGAGCATGAACCCCTTGTGCTTGCCGGCGAGCAGCTTCTCGGACTGCCATTCGGTGAGGATCCCCGCCTCGATCATCGCGGCCGCGATCAGCTCGGCGTCGTCGGGGACCCGATGCTTGTTCCTGGCGGCCATACCGCCGAGGAACTTGGTCAACTGGTCTTCTTCCACCAGTTGGCTGCGCCGGAGCAGGTCGAGGAATTCGTTGGCCGTCATGCGATCGAACAGCGGTGAGAGCTCAAGGGGCGGGAGCAAGCGTGCCGGGCGGAGGGTTGGCAGGGGGGACGCCGAACCGTGGACCGCAAGCGCTGGCCGTTGCTGGCGCCGATCGAGCGCGATGAGTGTTCTCTGTCCATGACGACGCCCTCGGTTGGGGGTCCGCTCGATCGTTGCCGCCTCACTTGCAACGGTTGGCTGACGCTGGCTCCGCCGGGGTGGTCGCCTCAACTCCCATAATAGCATGAGGTTATTGCAACGACTAGCAACGTCAACGGGAGTCGCGGGAGGCCGCGAGGGCGCCGTGCCGGGGCGCCAGACGTCGATTGGCGCGACTTCGAGTTGAACTGTCCGAATCGAAAACTGCGTTTGTCGTGACAAAACCGTGGTTGGACCGCCGACCGGCAGCCGTTGGAGCACGCTAAATCCCGGAAAACAGAGCTCCGGCAACGGCCGGGCGACGCGGCGACTTATGTCCGCGCCAGGTGGACAAAACATGGGCGCCGGGCGAGCCGCCGCGAGTAAAGACATGGCTCCAGAGTGGCTTGCGGCGCTGATCACGATTCGCCGCGACCATGGGCCGGTGCAGACAGAATGGCGCTGACTTTTGCACGCGGAGCGCTCGGGGCGGGCCAACGCGGCTAAATCGGCGAGCCGCACAGGCGGGGCGTGGTGCGGGGCGACAAAGGCCCAATGGCCGGAGCGCAGGACGACGCGCGAAGGATTAATCCGCGCTCGAATGGGCGCGCCGCGCCACGCTGATAATTGATTTGGCACTGTTGTCGTCCCTACTGTACGGCATGCCGCGTGGTAGTGGGGCGGCGGATCGGCTTTGCACCAAAAAGGATCCGTGGAAGGCGTCTCCGATGCCGATTTCGATCACCACCACAAGCCGCTGTGGTCACACAGCGCTGCGTCGGGGTCAGAGGCCACTCCCACAGTTTTTTTGGCGCCAAGACGCTGTGGATCGGTACGGATGTCCACCATAGCAGATCGGAGACTGGCGGTGGTGAACTACTTTTGGCCACCCCGCTGGAGTGGGGGACGGGGGCTGCGCGGGAGGTGTGGGACGGCGTGGCGCGGCCGCCAGTTAGATAAACCAAGTCCCCTGGTGTGGTGATCCGTTGCCCGGGTGCCCACGGTATCAAAAACCGGGGGCTAAAGGGGTTGGATGCCGTCTTCAGAGACGAGTGTGGCGGGTTGAGGCTCTTTCGGCGGAACTCCGGGCGGGGTGACTGGTTCCTGGCGATCGATCCAGCGCCATTCGCCGGCGGCGCGTTGGTTTGTCGCCAGCTGATCGAAGTAGAGGTCGGCGGCCTGGCGGCGGGCCGCCGAGACGGGCGCGTGTTCTTGATTGGAGGTAAGCGCCCGTTCGCTACGCCGACGCGTTGGACTCACCGATGATTGCTGGGCGCTCCACTGAGCGCTGAGATCAGACGTGATGAGACGCGCCGCGGCCGGCGGGTTTGACGCCCAGGCGGGGTCGCTCGTGGCAGTCGCGGCGAGGGCAAGCGGGGCTTCGGCGAGGAACGTGGATGACTCGATGGCGGCGGCGAGGGCGCCGAAGTTTTCCTGCCAGATGGCCAGGTCCTGGGCGTCGACCTCGCCCTCGCCGGTGGCGTCGGCCAATTCGCTTCCGGGCGACGCGGGAGAACTTAGTGCCCGCTGCCAAGCGAGGAAGTCGGCGCCGTCGACGAGAGCGTCGCCGTTGAAGTCGCCGGGCCCAGTGGCCACCAACGAGGCGACCGGATTGTACCGGAGCAACACTTGCGGGGCGTTGTCGCTCGTGCGGCCCTGAGCGTCTTGGATCGCCGCGGTGAAGATGTTGTAGCCACCCTCGGCTTCGCCCTTGGTGAGGACCACTGCCACGTCGACGAAGCCGCTGGCGCCAATCGTGACCGTCTTGTCCTTAACGACCTTGGTGGCCTTGTTGGCTTCGAACGGGTCAACGTCGTAGCCGCCGCCCGGGACGCCTGCCAGATGGAGCGACGCTTCGACTTGCAGCAGTCGCGCGACAGACCCGGCGGGGCCGGTGATGCGGATGGTCTGGTTGGCTTGGGCGACGACGGCGGGAGCGACAACGTCGCGCGCGGCAATCGCGGGAGTCGGCAGTGGTGCAGCGCGGAACGTGTTCTGGGAGGCGCGCCCGCTGGCCGGGGTGCGGAACGTTTGGCCCTGCTGGGTCGAGCCGTCGGAGTAGACGACGGTGACGGTCGCGCCATTGAGCTCCAGCCCTGAAACGTGGCCGGCGCCGCTGGGACCGGGGTCGACCGAACCTTTGATGCTGGTGGGGTCGGTGTCGATGGAGAAGGTGAACTCTTCGCCGGGATCGAAATTGTTGAACTGGATTTCAAGAATATCGAAACCCGTGTCGTGCGGGCTCAAGTAGGTGTGACCAGATTGGCCGGTGAGAGCGGCGCCGGAGTCGGGGGTGAAGGGCTTGAAACGAGCGCCGCCCCCTTCGCCGATCGGATCGAAGACAAGGTCGGGAAGTAGTGCCGTGCGAGCGTCGATGCGGATCGACTGGATGCGAACGTTGCCGGTGGACTGGTTGGCGACGCGGAACGAGTTCGTGTTGAACGTCGAGCCGGTGAGGATCGTCCCGCCGAGACCTTCGATGAGGACAAAGGCGCTGGGATCGCCGACGACGGTAGGAGGCGCTTGCTCGACGCCCAGATAGTCCCACGTCACCGGAAGTGCGCCGGAGGCGGTGGGGTCGGTCGCGATCAGGCCGATGGCCATGGCGCCGGCGATCCAATCGGCGGGAACGTCGACCGCTCCGCCGAGATTAACCGCCGCGCCGCCCGCGACGGCATAGCTGGCCTGGAGGGTGTGGGCGGCCGGGTCGATCGTGAGGCGGAGTTCGACGAAACTGGCGGGGACGGCGAGACTTTGACTGGCGACGACGGCGAACGCACCGGCGACTTCACGGGCGAGTTTGATCGAGCCGCCGTCGTCGCCCGAGATGACGAGTTGGATAAAGTTGTCCTGATCACCGCGGCCGATGTAGAAGCCCATCTCCTGGCCCGCGTGGGGCGTGACGCCGCTGAAGGGACCGAGCAGGCTGGTGCGCGCGACGAAGGGCGCGGCGGCGCCGCCGACGTTGACGCCAAACTGGAAGGCCTGCTGCTGAGAGTTCGCGGGGCCTTGGGCCGTGCCGGCGAGGGCGGAGTCGATCGTAAAGACGCCCGCGGCGCCGCCCGCGGTCACCCCTGCGGGGTTGAACAGCGAGGCGTAGTCGGCGGCGCCGTTGGTCATGAGGCCCGTGAAGCCCATGCCGAGCAAACCGCCGAGGCTGGCGCCTTCGTTCTCCCAATCGTAAAGCGTGCCGATGGGGGTGGCGGCCCCATTGGCGGCGTCGATGGCGAATCGATCGCTCACGTCGGGCAGGGCGTCGTTGTCGTCGTCGGGATCGTTCAGGTTCGAGACAAAGTCGACGTCGAAGTCGGGGGGAACCGCCGCGGGACTATTCGGGTCGGAGCCGTTGGCGATTTCGTCGGCGTTGGAGTAACCGTCGCCGTCGAGATCGTTCGGGTTGCCGCCGACGCCGCTGGAGGGTTCAAAGACGGTGACGCTGTTTTGGGCGACGTCGACGACCCAAATGGTGCCGCCAAAGGCGCCCGCGGCTGGCGAGGTGACGTCAAGGGGTCGAAAGCCGACGTTCGAGAATAACGTTTCGTTGAGCACGACTTGGCCGGCGGCGTTGACCCGCACCCGCTTGATCGTGTTGTCGAAGCTGGCGATGAGCAGATCGCCCTGCATCGCGCCGCCGAACTGATTCGAGCCGTACTCGGCGATGCCATTGGTCGATTCAGGGAAAACGGCGAGGGCGCCGTTCTCAGGACCAGGGACGCGGTAGTCGCCTTCGATCGGGTTGCCGACGGAGACGGGGGACTGCGGATTGGTCGAGTTGAACGTATTGCTGACGTTGGCACGCGTCGGGTTGGGATGCCCGCCGTAGTAGCCGGCGCCGGTGATGCGGTGGAGGCTATCGCCGTAGGTGACGCCGGGTTCATGGGCGCCGTTGGTCGCCGTGCCGCCGGGGCCTTCGCCGATAGGGACGTCTCCCCAGCCGGCGTTGGGGCCGTTGTCGACGGTGAAGAATTGACCGCTAGAGTGGATCAACAAATCGTACGGATTGCGAAACCCGGGGGAGAAGACCTGGACCGGTCCGCCGGGGACCAACCGCGCCTGATTGCGGCCGTCGTTGCCGCCAAAGGGGTCGTTGAGGTCGGCGGCGCCGGCGCGGGTTTCGTCGTCGAGGGTCGGCAGGTCGTACGTCGTTTCGCCGATGGCGTTGAGGTCGACCGAGAGTATCGCCGCCGAGAGGGCGAACTCGGGGAGCAAGGAGAAGTTATTGGAGGGCGCCCCCATGTTCGTGTTGCCGCCGACGGCGATGTAGAGCGTGTTCGTCGCCGCATCGAGTTGGAGGCCGTTGGCGTGGTGATTTTCCTCCGAGCGCGGGAGGCCGCGAACGAGGTCGAGCTTGGTCCACGAGGCGCCGTTCTTGGTCAGTCGCGAGATGATGCCGGAATTGGTGTCGAGGTTCAGATCGGTCCCTGAGGCGCCGCCGCCAATGCGGGGGTCGCTGGAATTGACGTAAAGCACGGGACCGGCCGCCGTGCCGGCGACGAGCAGACCGGTGACGAGCCGGGTGTTGACGGCGGGGTTGAGGGCGCCGTCGTCGTTGTGGTTGGGGATTTGCTGGACGAGAGCGATGTTTTCGACTGAAACGACGTCGTAGTGATTGGCGCTCGAGCGGGCGATCGTATAGGCGCGGATCAAGCCGTCTTGCTGGGCGACGTAGAGGCGACCGTCTGGTCCGAATTGCAAGGAAGTGGGTCGCGAAAGCCCTGCGGCGCCGTTGAGCGTTGACTTCGCGAAGCTGATTTGAGTGGGTCCGGCCGCCGTCCCGCTCAGGGTAATCTGCAACGGCGACGAGGCGACGCTGCTGGGGATCGCCAGCGTCGCGGCATGGATGGCGGCCGTCGTGGGAGCGTAGGTGACGGCGATTTGCCGCGATTGGCCTGGCGCCAGGACGACGGGCGTCGGCTGCCCCCAATCGATGGCGAACGGCAGCCCGCTGGGCGTGAGCGCCGCCGCCGCGGGATCGATGGTGACGCTGGCGGCGCCGGCTGGAGCGGTATTGGTCAGCGTCAGCGGCAGTGTGACCGACTGGCCGGCGACGACGCTGCCGAAATCGAGCGCGGCGGTCGATGCGGACAAGACGCCGGCCGTTTGGCTGACCGAGAGGATCTCGATCCCCTTGACCGCGGGGTTCTGCGTAACGCGAAAGAAATCGACGTCGAGATTGCCGTCGCTCGTCACGACGAAACTCTTCACGACGCCTTTGTTGGCGCCGACGTCGGCGAAAATGTCGTAGTCGTCGAGGACGGTCGCGCCTTCAATCTTCACATCGAAGACGCGGACGCCGTTGTTGAATGCGCCGCTCCACGTTTCGGCGAAGTAGAGACGAACCTCGTATTGACCGGGGGCGACTGGAAAATCCCACAGGAGATTCGGGGCGCCCGACTTGTCGAAGCGTTCGGTCTGGAAGAGCGCCTGCGGCGTCCCGGCCGGGAGCGACGGGTCGGACAAGTTGATGGCGGCGGTCACCGCGGTGACGCCCGTGTTGCCGCCAGCGGCGGCATTGCTGTAGGACGACGGGGCGGCGAGCGTGTCGGCCTGCCACGCGGGGCTGCCGGCGAGCTCCGGCCCGCCGGCGTTGATGCGGAAGAGCGTCGCCAGCAGGCGGCGGCCTTCGAGCGGTTCAAATCGCAACTGGCGGTCCGCGAACGGGGTCTGGCGTGGGCGCGACGACGCACCTGGGAAGCGGCGGAGAACACTCATGGATGTCGATATCTTCGAGGACGCGGCAGGTGCGAGACAAGCGAAGCCGTCTACCTGACTGCCGAAACTCAACAGGGTGGCTGGCCGATTTTGACATATTTCGCGGCATCAACCAGAGGTAATCCGCGGTTTGCGAGAACGTAATTTTTTCGCAAAAGCGAGAGCGGCCCACGATAGGAATGCACCTCAATAGCCAGAAGTATGTTGTCGCTCGACATTTGGCGTCTTTTGGCCGTTGACGGGACGCCGGACGATGGCGTGCTCGGGATCAGGGCGTCGATCGCCGCAGCGCAGAGATTCGCGGCTGCCGGACTAGCTGCCTACCACGCCATGAGCAGCACGAGGGCGGAGCGTAGGCTCCATGCGGCGGTGCGAATCCAGTTGGTCGCGACGAGGCGACGATGGGCGGCGGGGTCGAAGCCGCGGCAGAGGGCGTCGTGGCAACGGACTTGGAAGAAGATCGTGGAGAGCCAGATAAGGGCGAGCAACGCGAGCGCGATCGCGAGCTGCCACGTGGCGACGTGAGCGGGCCGGAAGGCAAAGAGCAGGAGCGCCGTGGCCGCCTCGATGAGCATCGGCGGGCCGACCACCCAGGTGGTGCGGCTCATGTGGCGGCGCTGGTAATCGGCGTATTCACCGGCGCCGGCGGCGGCGAACAACGGATAATGCACGACTTGGACGAACCAGATCAGGCCCGTCATGAACAGGGTCGAACCGAGTTGCGCCAGAAAGATGGCGCGGGTCAGCGTGTCGTGCATTAAATCGGCTGGTCCATGAGGGGGTCAGCTTCACTGCGGCGTCGTTGCAGCTGCGCCGGTCGACGAGGATTCCACCAAGCGGCGCGTCGTCTCGTGGCGGTATTCGAACATCCGCTCGAGTTTGCGCCGCACGAATGCGTCGCCGAGGTAGCGGCCGATGAGGCCCAGCGGCAGTGCGTACGCGACTTCGTCGCGGAGGAGCGTCCCTCCTGCGCCATCGTCGAGCATGTGGTGGCGATGGAGCCAATAGGCGAACGGGCCCGAGGCCTGACGGTCGGCGAAAAGGTGGGGCGGGTCGTACTCGGTGTGGACGGCGACCCACTCGACGGGTAGGGGGCCGACCTTGCCGCGAAGGACGACGCGGCTGCCGACGGCGAGCGAGCCGGGGGACTCGGCGACGCGCATCGCTTCCCACGGCGGAATGAGTTGCGTCAGGGCGGCGGGACTTTCGTGGAAAGCAAAGACTGCGGCCGGCGGCGCGTTGATGCGCGATTCCTTGACGAAGCGGAGCTGCGCGGCAGTAGGGGGTGCCGCACGCGCTGCTGCTGATCGCCGACGATGGTACTGTGCGGCGTCGAGGAGGATGAGCGTGAACGGGATCCACCACAGGAGATCGTTGCTAAGAATGGTCACGCCGAAACGTGGCGGCAGCGTCCCTTGCCAGAGTGCGGCGGCGAATCCGAGCGGGCCGAAGATCTTGCCGAGGAGGCCGACGAGGACGATGGGCCAGTGGGTGCGAGGGTCGGCGGCGGCGATGAGGTAACCGATGCCGTAGACGCCGACGATCATGCCGACGCATTGCCAGATTTGGGGATAGTTGGGGTGCGCGATGCCGGCGAAATCGAACAGCAGGTTGGGAAACGCGATGACGATGGCGCCCCAGAGGAGATTGTAAAGCCCGGCGGCCAGCAGCCAGAGAACGGCCCAACGCGGAGCGAGTGAAGGGTCGGCGGCGTTGGCGGGGGTGGTCATGCGATATTGCGGAGGATGGAGCGAAGAGTGACGAAGTGAGTTGCCGACGCTGCTTCCGGATCGTTGCAAGGCAGGTTAGCGTGCGCGCAGCGTCGCTAGTCCGCCGTCGACGCCGAGGGTCTGGCCCGTGACCCAACTCTGCTCGGGGCTGAGCAGCCATTCTATCGCGGAGGCGATCTCGGCGGGATTGCCAATGCGCCCCAGGGGGTGCATGGCGGCGGAAGCTTTCAGGGAGGCTTCGTTGCCGGTGAGGCGAGCGGTCAGCGGCGTGGCGACGAGGCCGGGGGCGACGCAGTTGACCCGGATGCCGCGCGCGGCGTAGGTGGCGGCGGCCGAGAGGGTGAGTCCGATAACGCCTGCCTTGGCGGCGGCGATAGCTTCGTGGTTAGCAAGGCCGACGCTGGCGGCGGCGGAGGAGACGAGGACGATCGAGCCGCCCGTTTTGAACATCGCCTTGGCGCCGGCGCGGACGGCGGCGAAGGCCGTGGTCAGATTCGCGGCGACCGTATCGTGCCACTCGGCATCGGTCGTGTTGTGGGCGGGCTTGAGCAGCAGCGAGCCGACGCAGTTGGCGACGCCGTCGAGGCGACCAAAAGTTTCGATGCCGAGGTTCACGCAGGCGTCGACTTGGGCGAAGTTCGCGGCGTCGAGGGGTGCGGCGACGGCGCCGAGTTCCGCAGCGAGTTGGCGGAGCCGGTCGCTATCCCGGGCAGCGAGCACTAGCTTAGCACCCTGAGCGGCGAGGCGGCGCGCCAATGCGGAGCCAATGCCGCCGGAGGCGCCGAGGATCACATAGGTCCGGGGTGGGGCGTCAACAGCAGCCATCGGCGCCGGTCCTGTGCTTGTTGGGTCGCGTGTGCGGCTGCCGTCTGCGGCTCACGAGCATGAATTCTGAACCGTCAGGCCCCAGACGGTGAGGATTGTCGCCGCTGCAGCTACGACCATGACTTCGCTGCGGCGCTAACTTCAGATTCAAGGGCCCAAGGCGAGCCGACGGCGCCGCATCGCCAGCAGACCGCCGGCGAATACGGCAAGGAAGATTCCCGACGGCTCCGGCGTGGTCGCGGTGGCCGAAGCAAGAGGAGGCCAGACGCCTCCCTGATTGAACCGCCAGGCGAGCAGGTCTAGGGCGTCGACGCGGCCGTCGCGATTGGCATCGCCCACGGCAGAGCCGCCCAGCGGCGCGGCGAACGCCTGTTGCCACAGAATGAAGTCGGCGCCGTCGACGGCCAGGTCGCCGTTGAAGTCGCCCAGAAACGACGTCGGCGTCCGGCGATCGACGAGGAGCTCGACTTGCCGGGCGCCGGGAACGGCGAACGTGCGGCTGCCGGCGACGAGTTCGACGGCGGCGATCTCCGTCCAAGGAGAATTCGTTGCGGAGCCGAGGCGGGCGACGATGCGATAGCGCCCTGCCGCCGGGACGTCGACCGTCCACTGTTCAGGGGCGACGAGACTCTGGGCGCCGACGAGCGGGGCCGTTCGCCAATCGGCAGGGAACATGGGATTCTGGGCCTGACCTTGGCCGGCCACATCGTAGAACGCAGTCAGTTGCGATCCGTAGAGATCGCGGACGCCGGCGCTGTACCAGAGATTGTGCCCGGCGGCGCCTTCGGTCCGCGCGCGCTCGATCATTTGTTGGAGGTCGGCGTAGGGCGTGGCGGAAGCCGCCGGGTTGATCCGCAGTCCCATGATGAGCTTGTCGAGATCGTCGGGCCTGAACGGATTGACCTGGGCATTGACGATCGAATTGAACGACGAAATGTTGTCGCGATACATCTGGATGGCGAATTCGTCGAACAGATTCTGTGATTCCCACAGCGGCCAATTGGCGTTGTATTGCGCGGTTGAAAAGCTCGTGATCGACGGGCTGATGGAGACCTTCAACTCGGGCCGCGCGGCCTTCACTGCCGTGTAGAGCTGCGCGGCGAACGCCGTGACTTGCTGTTGCCGCCATGCGCTGAATTGGGTGTTCGTCGGCGACGTCGGGGCGGCGTTGCCGGTCTGCGACGTGTACAGACCGATGGTGGTGGCGTCGAAGCCGAAGTTCACGGGCCACGCCATGTGATCGTCGAACTGGATGCCGTCGAAATCGTAGCGATTCACGGCTTCGAGGGTCATGTCAATGACGAACTGGCGCACCTCGGGGACGGCGACGTTCATGAACGCGAACCCGCCGTTTGTCGCGTCGGCATACTGACCGGCTTGGTTCTGCAGCAGCCAGCCGCGGTTCTTCATGTAGGTCGACAGCGGGTTGCTGGGATTGCCCCCGGCGCCGACATATTCGGTCATGGCGCCATATTCAAACCAACCGTAGTAGCTCATGCCGTTGCGATGCGCCTGGATCAGCGTCTCTTGGACGAGATCGCGCGAAGTTCCGATCGTCGGATTGCGATCGGTCGTGCCGATCGTCGATTTCAGGACGCTCGACGGAAAGTTCGTGTAGCCGTTCTTCCACGTCTCGACGTAGACGGCGTTCAAACCGATGTTGCGCAGATCGCGCATCACGGCGGCGGTGTTGGCGCCGGTGCGGATGTGATCTTCGTTGGTCGTGGTGAGCCACGTGCCGCGCACCTCGGGGGCTGAGGCCTGCAGAGACGGCGATTCCCAAGTAACCAGCAGCAGCGGGACAACGAGCGACAGCCGACACGAGAGCGATCGCATTGAAGCTGTCCTGGCGAGCATGGGGCCGTGCGAGCGAGGCGAGATTGATGAGTCCCGGCGATTCTTCGCGAGGAGGGCGAAGACTGTCATTGCGTCCGGTCCTTTGATCATGTCAAGAAGTTACGAACCCGCCTAGCGCCCGGCGACGCCCTTTGCGCAGGTGCTGGAATAGCATGCGCAACCTGTCGAACTCGTTGCCGATCGCCGGTCGGGGCAACATGGTTGTCGCGTTTTCGGTTGCCGGGGGGCGGCGAGGCGCCTCCTGCTGGACGTTCCCGTGGAGCTCCAGCGAGAGTGATCATGACCGACGCGACCATCTCGACTACCATGACGTTTGACGAACAATACGAGGCAGTTTGTCGTCGTGACCCGGCGTATGTCGGGATCTTTTTGACGGCCGTCAAAACGACCGGCATTTTCTGTCGGCCAACGTGCACGGCGCGGACGCCGAAGCGGGAGAACGTCGAGTTCTTTGCGACGGCGCAGGAGTCAATGCAGCATGGCTATCGACCCTGCAAGGTCTGCAAGCCAATGGAGCCGCCGAGCGATACGCCGGGATTTATCCAGGCGCTGATCGAGGAGCTGCACGCGGATCCCGCGCTGCGTTTTCGAGCCGGCGATCTGCGATCGCGCGGGATTGAGCCGGCCGCCGTGCGGCGTTGGTTTTTGAAGCATCACCGGATGACGTTCAACGCCTACCAGCGGATGTTGCGGCTGAATCGGGCCTACCGCGAGTTGGCGGCCGGCGGTTCGGTGGCGGCGACCGCGTTTGGCTCGGGCTACGAATCGCTCAGCGGCTTCGGCGCCGGTTTCCGTCAGGCGTTCGGCGCCGCACCGTCGCGAGCCGGCGACGCGCATGTCATTCACCTGCAGCGGTTCTCGACGCCCATCGGACCGATGGTCGCGTGCGCGACCGACGCGGGAATCTGCCTGTGCGAGTTCACCGATCGGCGGATGCTAGAGGCGGAGTTTGCTGACTTGCTCCGGAGGCTCAGCGCCGTGATTCTGCCAGCGCACGACAACGCGCACTTAACGGAGTTGGAAAGAGAGCTCGGTGAATACTTTGCCGGGCTGCGCACGTCGTTCGATGTTTCGCTGCACACGCCGACGACGCCGTTTCGCCAGCGGGTGTGGGACGAACTGCGGTTGATCCCCTACGCCGAGACGAGGAGTTATGCCGAGCAGGCAGAGCGTATTGGCAAGCCGACGGCAGTGCGGGCCGTGGCTGCGGCCAATGGGCAGAATCGAGTGGCGATCGTGATTCCGTGCCACCGCGTCGTTGGGGCGGATGGAAGTCTGACCGGCTACGCCGGCGGGCTAGCGCGAAAGCAATGGCTGTTGGATCACGAACGGCGGCATCTGGCGAACGGCAAGCCGCCAAGCACGCCGTCCGCAGCAACGAAATGCGGAGCACGTTAATCCAGGACGAGCGAGGCAACAACACGCGCCGTCGTGGTTTGCCGTCGAGTCAGGCGCGTCCGGGTCGATCAGTGTTATGAATTTGCGAGTTTGGAAAGCCGGAGGCGGGTGATTTGGAGTTGTTCGTTGGCGGCTGTCGTGAGTTCTTGTGCACGGCTGTTGCCGATGCGGGACTTGAGGAGGGCCAGCATCTCGTCGGCGCGTTTGCCGGTGGCGAAGACGATGAAGATGAAGCCGAAGCGGGCCGAATAGGCGCGATTGAGTTCGGCTAGTTCAACCAGCGTCGCTTCGCTGGCGGCATCGACTCCGGCCTGTTCGTTGGCCGCGAGTTGTTTGGTCGCGGCATATCGGTGACGAAGGCTGTCGACGTCGCCGATGAGGGGGTGGGCGGCGAAGGCTTCCAGCCAGTCGGGTTCGGCGAGCGTCGCGGCAACCTGATCGCACGCGGCAAACAGTGCCTCGTCGCTGGCAAAGGGCCGCGCGGCGAGCATCCCTTCGACCCACTTCTCGGCGGCGCAGCAATTCGTAAGCGCCGTGCGCGCGTCGTCAGCATTGAGGCCGTTAAGTGTGGAGGCGATGAATGTCATTTAACATGGAAAGACATTAAACACAGAGAGCACAGAGGACGCAGAGAAGAAAAGATCGGTTGGCGGCGAGCGACTGGTCGACTTCCTCTGTGATCTCTGTGTCCACTGTGTTGAAGCCTTCGGCTCGCACTTCGCGGGATGAAACTGTTCTTAGGGATTTCGGCGAAGGAGTTCGCCGATCGGTCCGGCGGGGAACTTGCCGTCTTCGTAGGCGAGTTGCCCGCGGACGTAGGTTCGCTGCACGCGGCCGCGAAGGCGTTCGCCTTCGTACGGAGTGAGTTTGTGGCGGTGTTGGAGTTGCTCGCCGACGACGGTCCACTCTTCTTCATGGTTCCAAATGCAGAGGTCGGCGTCGCAGCCGACGGCAATGCGGCCTTTGCGATCGGCGAGGCCGACAAGACGCGCCGGGTTGGCGGAAAGCCACTCGGCGACGCGCGTGAAGGGGGCGATCTGCGTCCGGAGGCCGCGCCAGACGATCGGCAGCGTTAGTTCGACCGAGCTGATGCCGCCCCACGATGATTGCCAGTCGCCGCTGGCGAGATGCTTCATGTCGGGAGGACAGGGGGAGTGGTCGGAGCCGATCGTGTCGATCACTCCGGCGATCAGCGCTTCCCACAGCCGTGCGCGATCTTCCTTGCGACGAATCGGCGGGGCGCATTTAAACCGCGGATCGGCCCCTTCCAGTCGTTCGGCGTAGAAGTGGAGATAGTGGGGGCAGGTTTCCACCGTGAGCGGCAGGCCGTCTTGCTTGGCCCAGAAGAAGTGACTCGTCAGCGGGCCGCTCGCGAGGTGGACGACGTGGATTGGCGCCAGGTATTCAGCGCAAAGCGCGCGCAGCAAATTGATCGCGTTGCGTTCAAAAGACTCTGGGCGCGAGGCGAGCCAATCGGCGTAGTTGCGAATCTCAACGGCGGTCGCATGCTCATCGGTAAGTTCGGCGTGGACGAGCAGCGGCACGCGACGTCTGGCGAGGAGCGGCAATATCTGGCGAAACTCGCGCTCGCCGGTGGCGGGGAACTCGTCGAGGCCCGAGTCGCACATGAACGCCTTGACGCCGCAGACGCCGGCGTCGAGGAGGGGTTCGACGTCGGCGAGATTGTCGGGAACCAACCCGGCGTGGAAGGCCACGTCTACCCAGCACTGGCCTGCCGCGGCGGCGCGCTTCTCTTCGAGCGCCGCAACGGTCGTCGTCACCGGCGAGCTGTTGAGCGGCATGTCGACTAGCGTCGTGACGCCGCCGGCGGCTGCGGCGCGGGTCGCGCTGGCGAACCCTTCCCAGTCGGTGCGGCCTGGCTCGTTGATATGGACGTGGGCGTCGACCAGCCCCGGCGAGATGACGAGGTCGTCGAAGTCTTCGACGGGGACTTCGGAGGGAACGTGGTCACGGTTGACGATCGCTTCGATGCGGCCGCCGTTGATGATGACGGCTGCGGCGCGCGTTCCCTCCGGCGTCACGACGCGGCGACTGGCGACGGCGAAGCGTGGAGGGGAATTCATGCGGCGCCCTTTTTTTAGCCCCGGGCTCCGCCCGGGGGTAGCACAACGCGGGATGACGCCTGCCGGCGTGGTGACCGACCCCCTGGCGGAGCCAGGGGCTAGGAGTCGGCTAACCGTGGTCGTGGGCGTGTGCCTCCTCAGGGCGTTCGCGGCAGACGCTGGCGGTGATGTTGCCGTGCGGTTCGTCGGTCGGCAGGAACAGGACGTTGGGGTTGTCGAGATCGAAGGGCGACAGGTTGATCAGGTGGCGGTGGAGGTTCGGCATCGCCAGATTGATTTCCTCGACGGCCGGCTCGGCGTCGAGGACGGCGGCCGCCATCTCGAACAGCGTCGCCTGCACCGACGGGCTGAAGCGGGCGGCGAACTCGCGGATGAGGATCGCGCGGATTCGGTCGCGAATGCCGCGCCAATCGTCGGGCGTGTCGTTGTAGACCCACTTCGCCGTGAGCGTCGTGGCGAAGATGCGATCATCGGTTTCAGGAAGCGTTGTGTATTCGTCCTTGAGAAATTTGGAGAAGCCGGAATCGGTCGTCTTCAGCAGCGTCAACCCTTCGAGGCCGCACTCGATGGCGCCCTCGGGATCTTCGCCATCTTTGGTCGGCGCCGTGATGACGGCGTGGCACGTTTGCCGTTCGGTGGAACTGCCGCTGAAGGCGTGGGGATGGGGCTCGCCGTCGATCACAAGCCGCTGCCAAGGAGTTTGCGTGATCTTGATCGCGGCGTGCGATACATGGTCGAAATTTTCGACGAAGTGACTGCCGAGGGTCCACGCAAACGTTTCCAGCTCACAGGGATCAAGCTCGCGGGCGAATGCGTAGACGGTATTCTTCATCGTGTCGGTCGGCAGGACGAGGGAGTTGTCGCCTTGCGTATACGCGGCGTCAAAATCGCCGTCGAGTTCGACGTCGACGGAGAGCTCCGTGTACTGGTGAACGTCCGCGTCGCGATCGACCTTGGCGATGCGAACGCGGGATTTGCCGTAGCTTTGGGTCCAGAGTTGGTGTGGCATTGTCTTTTGGCTGTGGTGACTTGTTTTATGTCTCACGCCTTCGCGTGAGATCCGTCTTTGAAGAACTATTCAGCAAGCTGATAAAGGGTACGAGCGAGGACTTCGATGCCGGCGCGGATGGCTTCGGGGGACGAATACTCTTCAGGGCGGTGGCTCATCCCGTCGCGGCAGGGGATGAAGATCATCGCGATCGGGCAGACCAACGACATGAACAGCGAGTCGTGGTAGGCGCGGCTGACCATGCGCTGGTGCGTCAGCTTCGCGTCGGCGCACGATTTTTCGATGGCGGCGACGATCGTGGGATCGCTCGTCGCCGGCGGGTCGGCGTTGATCATTTCGATTGTCGTCGGCACGCCCAGTTCGTCGCCGAAAGTTTGCGCCTGTCGCTTGATCCGTTCGAGAACGCGATCGCGGCGGGGGCCGTCGATGTCGCGGACATCGATTTCGAGCTGCACGTCGCGCGGGATGCTGTTGACCGCGCGGGGATGAACGTCGAGGACGCCGACAGTGCCGACCGTGTCGGGGCTCCCAGAGTCGCGAGCGGCGGCGTCGACTTCGAGGGCGAGCCGCGATCCAGCAATCAGCGGGTCGCGGCGATCGGCCATCATCACGCCGCCGGCGTGGCCGCCGGGGCCGGTGTAACGAACGCGAAGCGCGGCGGGAGCGGCAATGGCCGTGACGGCGCCGATGGCCAACCCGGCGCGTTCGAGCAGCGGGCCTTGTTCGATGTGAAGCTCAACGAACGCCGCATAGTGGCCAGGCTGCAACTTCACGTCGGCGAGCAAGCCCTTGAAGCCGGCGTTTTGTCGCACGGCGTCGAGTCGCTGACCGTCGGCGTCGGTGAGCGTGGCGGCAGCGTCGGGCGCCAATTGACCGCTGAGCAGGCGGCTTCCCAAGCAGCCATAGGCGAAGCGAGTTGGTTCCTCAGAGGTGAACATGATCAGTTCGATCGAACGCCGCGGTTTGACTCCTGCCTGTTGAAGCGTGCGGATCGCTTCAAGGCCGCCGAGGACGCCGACCGTGCCGTCGTACTTGCCGGAGTAGGGGATCGCGTCGGTGTGCGACCCGGTGGCCAGCGCGGGGAGCGACGGGTCGGCGCCTTCCCAGCGGGCGAGGATGTTGCCGATGGGGTCGACGCGAACTCGCAGCCCTGCTGCTTCGAAGAGCTCGATCAAATAACCGCGTGCGGCCAGATCGGTCGGCGTAAAGACGACGCGCTGCACGGCGGGCGCCGGCACGTCGGAGAACTGGGCGAGTCGATCGAGTTCGGCCGAGCAGCGATTGACGTCAACTTTTAGTTCCACGATCGGCTCGCCAGTCGCTAAAATCCCTCGTTTGTCGTGGGCGATTCTACTCGGAGCGGCGGAGAAATGCGATGAGCGTGACAATTCGGGCGGCGGACGTGGGCGACGTGCCGGTGCTGTTGAAGTTGGTCAAAGAACTGGCGGAGTACGAACGGCTGCCGCATACCGTCGTGGCGACTGAAGCTAGCTTGGCAGCGTCGCTGTTCGGCGAGCGCCCTGAGGCGGAGGCGCTGATCGCGGAGGCGGAGTCGGGGCCGGTGGGCTTGGCCGTGTTCTTCGCCAATTACTCGACGTTTCTTGGACGTTCGGGGATCTACTTGGAGGATCTTTACGTCCGCCCCGAGGTGCGCGGTCAGGGGATCGGCAAGCGGTTGCTGGCGGAAGTCGCGAAGCGCGCCGTCGCACGCGGCTGCCAGCGGCTGGAATGGGCGGTGCTCGATTGGAACGAACCGTCGATCCAGTTTTACCAGAGTCTGGGGGCAAAACCGCTGGATGAATGGACGACGTTTCGGATGACGGCGGAGGCGATTGCGAAGCTCGCGGAGGCGTAGCGTTCGGAGCGTCATGCTGAGCGGAGCGAAGAATCTGGAAGCTCCAGCGCGGGACTGGATCCTTCGCTTCGCGCTGGATGACATTGGCTGGACGCTACCAGGATGACAGTGGCTCGACGCTACGTCCGGTAGTCGGCATTCAGCCGTACGTATTCGGCCGTGAGGTCCGAAGTCCAGAAGCGCGCTGAGGCTTCGCCTTCTTCAAACAGCAGCACGATTCCCGTGTTGCGGTCGGCCTCCATCTCGCGCGACACGGCGTCGCCATCGAAAGGCACCGGCTGACCGCGCTCGTAGAGAAGCGAGCCGTTGAGGTGAAGGCAAACCTTGGAGGCGTCGAACTGCACGCCGGCGTAACCGGCGGCCGAGACGATGCGGCCCCAATTCGGATCGTTGCCGGCGATGGCCGTCTTCACCAGCGGGCTATCGGCAACCGTCTTGGCGATTTGGATGGCATCGTCGCGGCTGCGACAACCGTGGACTTCGACGGTGATCAGGTGCGAGGCCCCCTCGCCGTCGGCGGGGATCGACTGGGCGAGATCTTCGCAAACTTCCACCAGCGTTGCTTGGAACTTGGCAAGCGCGTCGCCCGTGAGCAGCGGTCCGCCGGCGGCGCCGTTGGCCAGCAGCAGCACGCTGTCGTTGGTGCTGGTGTGGCCCTCGACGCTGATGCAGTTGAACGATTCGTCGGCGGCGTCTTTTAGTCCTTCTTGCGCATCTTTCAGGCTGATTTTGGCGTCGGTCATGATCACCGCGAGCATGGTCGCGAGATTTGGGCCGATCATCGCGGCGCCTTTGGCGACGCCGCACACGGAGATCGTCTGGCCGTCGATCGTGACGGTGCGGCTGGAAATCTTCGGGCGCGTATCAGTGGTCATCATCCCCCGCGCTGCGGCGAGAAGCGCGTCTTCATCGGCGCCGAGGCGCGTCGCGACTTTCTCGATGCCGGGGATGATTTTCTCCATCGGCATCAGTTCGCCGATGACGCCGGTGGAGAGCACTAGCACGTCGGTCGGCGCGAGGTGGCAGACTTCGGCCACCTTCGCAGCCATCGCTCGGGCGTCACGATCGCCGAGGTCGCCGGTACAGGCGTTGGCGTTGCCGGAGTTAATGACCACGGCCTGCACGGTGTCGCTCGGCGTTCGCTCGCGGCAGAGCTTGACCGGCGCCGCGAAGACCAGATTCTGGGTGTAGACGCCCGAAGCGACGCAGGGGCGATCGGAGACGAGCAGCGACAGGTCAAGCCGCGACGTATTTTCCTTGACGCCGGAATAGATGCCGGCGGCTCGAAATCCCTGCGGAAGTTGCTCGGGCATGGGGTGACCCTAAGTTGCGTCGGCTCCCGACGGCCGCTTCACAGCGCCGTCGTTTCGTCGAAACCGTACATCAAGTTGAAGTTTTGCACCGCTGCCCCGGCGGCGCCCTTAATCAAGTTGTCGATCACGCTGATTGTCACCACGCGGCCGCGGACGACGCGCGCGGTGACGTCGCAGTAGTTTGTTCCGGTGACGTCCTTGGTCGTCGGCAAGCCGTCGACGACGCGGACGAATGGTTCGGTAGCGTAGAACTTTTTCAGCTCGGCCAGGATGGCGGCTGCGTCGATGGCTTTGGCGGGCATCGAGTAGGCGGTCGTCAAGATCCCGCGATCCATCGGGACCAGATGCGGCGTGAACACGACTTCCGTTGCCTTGCCGCCAAAGTCGCTCAGAACCTGGTCGATCTCCGGCGTGTGGCGATGCGAACCGACGCCGTAAGCGGAGAAGTTCTCGTTTGCTTCGGGGTAGTGAAGATTCGCCTTCGGCGTGCGACCGGCGCCGCTGACGCCGCTCTTGCTGTCGACGATGATGCCGTCGGCGGAGATCAGCCCCGCTTTCAAGAGTGGCGCGAGGGCCAGGATCGTCGACGTTGGGTAACAGCCAGGATTGGCGACTAACTGAGACTTGACGATCCGCTCGCGGTAGAGTTCCGGCAAGCCGTAGACCGTCTCGGCCATGCGCGCGGCGTCGGGGTGGTCATGGTCGTACCACTTCGTGTAGGTGGCGGCGTCGTTGAGGCGGTAGTCGGCGCTGAAGTCGACGACGCGCGGCCCGAGCGGAAGAAGTTCCTTGATCACCTCCGCGCTGGCGGCGTGCGGCAGACAGCAGAAGACGCAATCGGCCCGCTTGGCGACTTCAGCGGCGTCGAGATTTTCGAGCTTCAGGTCGAGCCGCCCCCGCAAGACGGGGTGGACGTCGCCGAGATTGGGCTGATCGTCTTGGCGCGTCGTGAGCGCGGTAATTTTTGCTTCAGGGTGGGCGAGCAGCAGCCGGATCAGCTCTTTGGCCGAGTAACCGGTAGCTCCAAGAATGGCGACGCGAACCATGGCAGAGACGCAGGCAGTGGGGGCGGCAACCTGACGAAACCGCGGAGAGCCTGAGTTGCCGGTGGGCGGCCGCTCGCCGTCGGGGATCTACGAATATACTTGCCGGCCGGGCAGGTCGCTACCGGCGGCGCTGCTTAAACGACACGGAGATGGGGAGTTCGGTTCAAGGTGGGAGCTGCGCCTCATTCAGCCCCCGGCTCCGCCGGGGGATAGCACGACGAGCGACGAAGCCTGCCGGCATAGTGACCGACCCCCCGGCGGAGCCGGGGGCTGAATGACGCGTCAGCGCCTCGCAATGAGCCGCTCTTGAATGACCGCAAGGATCTCTTGGGCGACCGATTCCTTCGATCCAGCGGCCGAGCGGAGGACGTTTCCCTGCGGATCGAGGATTTCGACCTCGTTCTCCAGCGAGTTCATCGCGGCGACGCCGTTGGAGACCATCAAGTCGCACCGCTTCCGTTCCAGTTTGGCGAGCGCACGCAGGCGGTGGTCGTCGGTCTCTAGGGCAAAGCCGACGACCCAGCGGGTTCCCTTTTCGGCTGCTAGCGTGGCGACGACGTCTTCAGTTTCCAAAAGACGGAGGAGGAGCGGATCGCCCGTCTTCGCGATTTTGTGATTCTCGACATGCTCAGGGCGGTAGTCGCAGGGGGCGGCGGCGCCGATGAGGCCATCGCAGCGGGCGAAGGCCGACCGGCTCGCGGCGAGCATCTCTTCGGTGGAGACGACCGGAATGACTTCCGCGGCGGCAGGGTAGGGGACTTCGACCGGACCGGAGATGATCGTCGCCTCGTGGCCGAGCTCAAATGCAGCCGCCGCGAGGGCCGCGCCCATGCGTCCGCTGGAGGCGTTGGTGAGGTACCGCACGGGGTCGAGGTACTGCCGCGTCGGCCCGGAGGTGATGAGGATGCGGGCCATGAAGAAGGAATGACGAATTACCGAAGGACGAATGACGAATGCGGAGAGCTCATACGTCTTTTTATTCGTCATTCGTCATTCAGTCATTCGTCATTTTCCCTTATCGAGCAGTGCACGAATCGCCGCCGCAATCTCCGCTGGTTCGGCCATGCGGCCGACGCCGCGTTCGCGGCAGCTTTGCCAGCCGTCGGCGGGGCCGACGAAGTGGTAGCCGTCTTGGCGCAGCTGGGCGACGTTCCGCTGGACGGCGGGCTTGGTCCACATTTCCTTATTCATCGCCGGCGCGAGCACGACCGGCCCGGTGAACGACAGCAGCAGCGTGCTGAGCAGATCGTCCGCCATGCCGTGGGCGGCCTTCGCGAGGAAGTTGGCCGTCGTCGGGGCGATGCAGAGGAGTTCGGCTTGCCGAGCGAGTTGAATGTGCGGACCCAACGGATGCTCGTCGCGCGGGAAGGAGCGCGTGGCCACCTGCCGTCCGGTCAGAGCGCGGAACGTGGCGGCGCCGACGAACTTCTCCGCGCAGCGGGTCATCACGACGGTGACGCCGACGCCTGATTGGACGAGGTCGCTCACGAGCGCCGCCGTCTTGTAGGCGGCAATCCCGCCGGTGACGCCTACCAAGATTTCGCGTGACGCGGACATTGCAGCTCGAATCTTGGCTAGCCGCGGGGCGGCGCACGTCATTCTGAGCCCTTCGCCCTATTCAGGGTGAACTTGCGAAGAATCTAGAAGCTCGATGGAGATACTAGACCCTTCGCTCCGCTCAGGATGACTTGCTTTTACAGCGACGAGAGATCGAACTCAGGCGGCCCGCCCAACGGGCGATGGTCGGCGGCCGTGACGACCTGATTCGACGCGTCGAGGAAGATCTTGTCTTGGAGGATTTCCTGGACGACGATCTCCATTTTGTCGTCGCTGCGGAAATCGACCAACGGCCGCGCGCCGGAGTTAATGGCGGCCAGCCGCTTCTGGATCAAGGTCGACAGCTTGAATCGGCCGCCGACTTTGTTAACGATCTCTTCTTCCTTCAGTGCGTCAATCATCTTTCTACGCCTCGGGTTCTAGACCCCGACTCCGCAAAATATCGCAAATCTGATCGACCGCCTGGTCGACCGTGTCATTCACTACTTGGTGGGCATACTGGCTGGAGAGCTGTAGTTCGTGCCGCGCCACCGCGAGCCGACGTTGCACCGCGTCCTCGCTTTCGGTGCCGCGTGAGCGCAACCGGCGTTCCAGTTCTTCGACCGAATCGGGACGGATGAAGATCGTCACCGCTTCGGGAAACTGGCGCAGAACTTCCCCGGCGCCATCGACGTCGATCTCTAAGATTACCCACTTTCCCTGGGAGAGACTAGACCTCACCTCGCTCCACAGGGTGCCGTACCAATGCCCGCGACCGAAAACTTCAATGCATTCGAGGAAGTCCCCTTCCTCGCGGCGACGGCGGAATTCGGCGTCGGTCAGGAAGTAGTAGTCGACTCCCTCGCGTTCGCCGGGGCGAGGCGGACGCGTCGTCGCTGAGACGCTGAGCCTGACGGATTGCCCCAGCTGCTTGAGGACTTGCCGCACCACCGTGCTCTTGCCGACGCCCGACGGGCCGGAAATGACGACGAGCTTTCCGGGCTTGGCGGCGATCATGACTTCGGGGGAGGCGTCAGGTTGCAGGCGACAGTCGGCAGGGAAAACGGGGGGATCAAGCAATGCTGCGGACTGCAGACTGTCGCCTGCGGCCTCGTTCTCACTCCACGTTCTGGATTTGCTCCCGGATTCGCTCCAAGGCGGTTTTGATTTCAACGACTTCATGCGAGATCTCGGCGTCGTTCGCTTTGGAGCCGATCGTGTTGGTTTCGCGGCCCATCTCCTGACAAATAAACTCTAGCTTGCGCCCGGCGCTTTCAGCGGCTTGGAGGGCCTGGGCGAATTGTGCGAGGTGGCTGCGCAGGCGGACGATTTCCTCAGAGATGTCGCTACGATCCGCAAAAACGCAGATTTCGCGGACCACGTCGATCGGCTCAATCGAGGCGTTGAACTTGGCCAGCACTTCGCCGACGCGATCTTGGAGACGTTGGCGATATCCTTCGACTACTTGCGGCGAACGCGTCGCGATGGCGTTGAGGCTCGATTCGACGGCGCTGCACTGCGCCGCCAGGTCTGCTGCAAGCGCCATGCCTTCCGCAGTTCGCATCGCCGTAAGCGCCTCGAGCGATGCACGCAGCGTCGGCTCGATCAGCGGCCAGACTTCTTCGGCTTCGCTGGCCTCGGAAGACAATTCTTCGATCACGCCCGGGAGGTTGGCGAGCGATTCCAAGCGAATGTCCTCGGCCAGCTGACGCTTGGCGGCCACCTTTTGCAACTGATCGACGTAATTCTCGAGAACGGCCACGTTGACGCGGTAGTCTTCCGCGTCGCTCATGTGGCGAATGCGAATGTTGACGTTCACCGTGCCGCGACGGACGTACTCGCGCACGACGGCCTCGATGCGCGAGTCGAGGGCCGCGTAACCGTCGGTGGTACGCAGGTTGAGCTTGAAGTGGCGATTGTTAATCGTGCGCACTTCGGCCGTGATCGCGTGGTCATCCCGCTCGTCGCGAGCGTCGCCGAATCCGGTCATGCTCAACAGCGGCACGGGCTTATTTCCATGGTGCGTTAAGTCGAAGAGTCGCCGGCCGCGCGACCGCGGGGTCGCGCGGCACAACTTGCTCAGTTACTTTCGGTCGCGGGGGTTTCCGCGGCGGGTGCGGCAGGCGTCTCGGTGGCCGGGGCGCTCGTCGCGGGCGATGCCGCCGGTTCCGCGGCAGGCGCCGTCGCGGCCGGTGCGGTGGTCGCCGACGGCGTTTCGGCCGGCTTGGCCGTATCGCCCGTAGCGGCCGCCGGGGAAGCGGCGTCGGCCGGCGCGGTTGCAGCTTCGGAGTCGCCCGCGGTCTTGGCGACGCCAGCATCCGCGCCCGTGTCAGCGGCGGCCCCGCCGACGGGGCCACGGACCTTCAGCCGGCTTTCTCCGGTCGTCCCAATGCGGGCGGCGGCGATGCAGAGGACAATCCAGATGGTGGCCGCGACGATGGTGATGCGCGTGAAGACGTCGCCTGCTTTGGCTCCGAACGCACTCGACCCGCCCATGCCGCCCAGCGCCCCCGCCAATCCGCCGCCGCGACCGCGCTGGACGAGGATCAGCAGGATGAGAAAGACCGCGACAATGCTCAGGAGGAATCCCAGCAGCGTCGGCACAATGGCGGCAACAATAGGAAGAGGCACGTCAGTCGCTCCGTCTGAAATCGCGGTCGAATTGATATTGTTTGCGGCACGGCGTTAATGCCTAACGCACGACCGCCTGCACTGGTTTCGCACAATTAGCCAGCCGCGGCGATGGCCAAAAAATCTTCGGCCTTCAAGCTGGCGCCGCCGATGAGGGCTCCGTCGACATTCGGCTGGCCGAGCAATTCAGCGGCATTGTCTGGTTTGACGCTGCCGCCGTACAGGATCCGCACTTGATCCGCCGTGGCAGCATTGTAACGCTCGGCGATCAGCTTGCGAAGATCGGCATGGACTTCCTCGGCCTGCTGCGGGGTGGCGACTTTTCCGGTCCCGATGGCCCAAACCGGCTCGTAGGCGATGACCGTGGCGGCCATCAACTCAGCCGAAACGCCGGCCAACGAGCCGTCGAACTGGGTGCGGATGACCTCGGCAGTCCTGCCGGCTTCACGCTCTTCGAGCAGTTCGCCGACGCAGACGATCGGAACCAGGCCGGCGGCGTGGGCGGCCAGCGTCTTCTTGTTCATGTCGGCGTCGGTTTCCTTGTAGATATGCCGACGCTCGCTGTGCCCGAGGATCACATGGGTCGCGCCGCAATCCTTGAGCATCGAGGCCGAGATCTCGCCGGTGAAGGCGCCGCTCTTCTCGTGGCTCATGTTCTGAGCCCCCAGCAGGGCGGCGCCGCCGTTGAGGACGGAGCCGACGGTCTTGAGATAGACAAACGGCGGGCAGACGAGCAAATCGATCTTGCCGTAGGACGGCGAGGCGTCGGAGATCGCGCGAGCAAGGGCGGTGGCCCCGGCGCCGTCGAGGTTCATTTTCCAGTTACCGGCAATCAACGGTTTACGCATCTAAGATTTCCTGTCTTGGATTTTTTTAATCTCTCGCAGAGGCGCAAAGGCGCAGAGGAATCGCAGAGAAGAGAGAATCTGAGCATTTCCGCTCTGGTGTTTTCTTTGCGTTTTCTCTGCGTCTTTGCGCCTCGGCGAGAGACTCATATTCAGTTAGCTCAACCGATCTGCTTGCCAACAGCAGCGGCGACTTTGCGGATTTGGTCCATCAGCTCGGCGTACTGTTGGGGGAGCAGTGCCTGGGGCCCGTCGGACATGGCTTCTTCGGGCTTGTCGTGGACTTCGATGTGCACGCCGTCCGCGCCGGCGGCGACGCCAGCGAGGGCGCAGGCGGGGATCAGCTCGGGGCGGCCGGTGGCATGGCTTGGATCGACGATGATCGGCAAGTGCGACAGCTTATGGATTTGCGGAACCAGGGCGACGTCGAACGTGTTCCGCGTTGCGGGGTCAAAGCCCTTGACGCCCCGCTCGCAGAGAACCACGTTGGAGTTGCCTTGCGCCATGATGTATTCGGCGCTCATCAAGAAGTCTTGCACCGTGGCGCTCATGCCGCGCTTCATCAACACTGGCTTGTTCGTGCGGCCGACCTCGGTGAGAAGGACGAAGTTTTGCATGTTGCGGGCGCCGAGCTGGATCATGTCGGCGTACTCGCAGACGAGGTCGACATGGCGCGGGTCAACGACTTCGGTCACGACGGGCATGCCGTGCCGGGCGCCGACGTCGCGGAGGATCTTCAGGCCCTCCTCGCCCAGTCCCTGGAAAGAGTAGGGGCTCGTGCGAGGTTTGAACGCCCCGCCCCGGAAGATATTCGCGCCGGCGGCGCGAACCGACTTGGCGATCGACTCCATCCGCTCCGGAGATTCGACGGCGCAGGGACCGGCAATCATCGCCAGGTGACCGCCGCCAATCTTGACCGGGCCGACCTCGATGATGGTAGGCTTCGGGTGAGCCTGCTTGCTCGCCAGCTTGTAAGCGGGCATCACCGGCAGCACTTCGGCCACGCCCGGAATGGCAGCCAGCGGGGCCGACTGCAATTTTGTTTCGTCGCCAATGACGCCGATGACGGTGCGGTAGGTGCCGCGGCTGATCGACGTCTGCAGGCCGAGTTGGGCGACCTTGTCGGCGACGTGCTTGATTTGCTCTTCAGTGACGGTTTCGTCGAGAATGATAATCATGGAACAGGCATGGTCTGACGTGGAGATGGGCCGCCATAGTAGCCGCCGGCAAGCCGGAGCCAAGCCCTCCAGCGTAACCTGCAGCGGTCGACTTCACTAGCCATGCTGCTGCGGGCTTGCGGCGGCGGGAAATGGCCCTGTGTGCCGTGGCCTAGGCGTCTTTCGCGGCGGCCGGCGCGGGGGACTCGGGGGCGGACCTCGCAGGTCGGCCGGAGGCTTGGCGCTTGGCGCGCTCGTAGGCGGCCTGCAGTCGTTTGAATTGTTCAACGTCGCCGCCGCGGTCGGGATGAGCCTGTTTGGCGAGCTCGCGGTAGGCTCGCTCGACGTCGTCGACGGTAGCCGTTAGAGGCAGGCCCAGCGCATTCATCGCGGGCGCCGTCCCGACTCCAGTCCGCAGCCGACCAAGCCACCCCGACTGGCCCCATTCGCTGTAGGCCCGGAGTTCGTCCCGAATTTCGAAGGCGTAGACCGCCGATCCGATGAACGCAGCGACAACGCCTAGCGTGACGACCAATTCAATAAAGTCGGCGAACGGAATGCCGAAGATTTCGATGTCGGCAGCTTCGGGGTTGCGCGTCGTCAACAGCGACGCGACCATCGCCGCTACTCCGAGCACCGGTCCGAAGAGAACAAACAGCAGCGCGGCCAACGGGCCAGAGCGACCTCGCGTGACCCCATAGCTGGCAATCAGTCCTAACGTAGCGCCCGCCAGCACAAAGTGCATGGGGGTCACCCAGGCGTCACCGGCGGTAGTGGCAGCGAAAGTCATGCTGGCGGTTGATCATACGGAGCTGTTTAGAAGTCCACAATCTTGACCGGACGGAACGCACTCACTGTGTGACTCCGTGCGACGCGCGGCGGCAGGTGTTGGCACCGTTATGTTTGCCGAGCTTGCGTGCGTTTGTAGTCGGTCAGGGCCGCTGGAGGCCACGACGCGCGAAGTGCATTGAGCACGGCGACGACGTCGATCAACTCTTGCAGCAGGGCGCCGGCGACCGGCGGCAGGTATCCGGCGGCGGCGGCGAGCATGGCCGCCACGCTGACGATCATGCCGCCGACGGCGCTCTGCAAGGCGATCGACCTCATGCGGGCCCCAATGTGAAAGAGTTCGTCGACGCGCGAGAGCTCATTGTCCATGATCACGGCGCCGGCGGCTTCGGCGGTCACATCGCTCGTCTGTCCGAACGCCACGCCAACGGTGGCAGCCGTCAGGGCTGGCGCGTCGTTGATGCCGTCACCCATAAAGATCGTGGGGGCGCGAGCCGTCTCGGCTCGAACCAGGGCCAGCTTTTGCTCGGGACTCTGACTGGCATAGACGTCGGAGATGCCAACCTTATCGGCAAGGTAACGGACCTCTTCTTCGCGATCCCCCGAGACGATCAACATGCGAGTGAAGGCATGCTGCGGCTTCAGGTGCTGGATGAATGAGCGGCCTTCGGAACGGGGTTCGTCGCGGAATCGCAGCGCCCCGGCATATTGAGAGTCAACCAGAATCACGCATTCGAGACCGCCGGAACTGCGCGGGACCTGCTCGGCCAACTCCGGCGATTGCGCAGCAAGTTTCTTGCGACTCGTGACCTGGACGGTCTTGCCGTCGACGATGCCGCGCAATCCCTCCCCAGGACGCTCGCTGACCTCCGCGGGGTCGATGAGCTCGACGTTCGCCGCCTCGGCAGCGCGCAAGATAGCGCCCGATAACGGATGACGCGAGTATCGCTCGAGACTGGCAACCGCACGGAGGAGAGCGTCGCTCGTGCGGTCTCCGGCCGGCAGAATCTCGGTGACCTGAGGTTCGCCATAGGTGAGCGTCCCCGTTTTGTCGAAGATGGCCGTGCGGCACCCGTCGAGTTTTTCCAGGATCGCCGGGTCTTTGATGACGATGCCGCGTCGAGCGGCCAGGGAAACCGAGCCGATGATGGCGACGGGGATGGCGATCAGCAGCGGGCAGGGGGTGGCGACGACGAGCACGGCGAGAAAACGGACGGCCTCGCCGCTGAGGGCCCAGGCGGCGATTGCGATGGCGAGCGCAACGGGCGTGTAGAACGCGCCAAGTTGATCGCCGAGCCGGCGCAATTGCGGACGGTGCTGCTCCGACTCGCGCATGACGTTCATGATCTTTGCGTAACGCGAATCAACGGCCCGCTTCTCGGCGCGGATCGTCAAGGCGCCTGCCCCGTTGACGGCCCCCGAGAGGACCGCCGAGCCGACGACTTTCGCGAGCAGGTAGGGTTCCCCCGTGAGATAGGCCTCGTTCATTTCGCTACGGCCCTCGACGACGACGCCGTCGACCGGACACGTTTCGTGCGGGAAGACGACGAGCAAATCGCCGACGCACGCCTGCTCGATGGCAAGTTCCTCGAGCTGCCCCTCACGGCGGCGGTGCACGACCGTGGGCATTCGCCGGGCCAGCGCTCCCAAGGCAGAACTGGCTTTGCGGACGGCGTAGGACTCCAGAGCCTGCCCGCCGGAGAGCATCAAGACGACCAGCACGCCGGCCAGATACTCTTTGAGCAGAATCGCCGTGACGATCGAGAAACCCGCGAGCAAATCGCTGCCGAACTTCAACCGGAATACGTCGCGCGCTAAACCAATGAGCAGCGGAACCGCACCGAAGGCCAGGGCGACGAGCAGCGGCCAGGTTGCCCAATCGAATCCGTGCCATTCTCCCGGCCAACGCGCGAGAAATCTCAGCGCCAAGTGGGCGGCGATCGCCGTCGCAGCGAGGATTGCAATCGCTACGTCCTGATTCAGCCAGCGCGGTCGAGCGTCGTGGAGGACCGGTGGCATGCAGCGTGCTCTAAGGGCAACTGTTTGAGAAGTGAGACCTCATCATATAACAGTTGCATCGGGGCGATAGCCGCCCAGGAGGCGAAGTCCGTCAGGCTGGCGCAGCGGTCACCGATGGATGCCGCCAGATCAACGGCTGGGAGACGGTGCGACGAGCGGCAGCGTGAAGAAGAACGTGGCCCCGCCCTCGTCATTCTGTTCAACCCAAAGTTTCCCGCCGTGGTTCTCGATGATCGACCGGCTGATCGATAATCCCAGACCAATGCCCTCGGGCTTGGTCGTGAAGAAAGGCTCAAAAAGCTGGTCAGTCGGCGTCGGCGATTCGATGCCCGATCCGCTGTCCGCAACGGATACTTGGATGGCTTGCGCGACGAGCTGCGTGCGGATGACGACGGCCGCGCTCGATTCCGCATCTTGCGTCGACTCGATGGCGTTGCGGATGAGATTAACTAGCACCTGCTCAATCTGGATGGGGTCGACGGAAACCTTCGGCAAGTTCGTGGCGAGATCAGCGAGCAGCGGCGTGTCGATATCGTGCTGCATGGCCGGATAGAGGCATGATTTGGTCAGAGCAATCACATCGCGCACGATCGAATTGGCGTCGACCAACGACGGACTGGAGACTCCCTTTCTCACGAAAGTCGTCAGGCGCTTGACGATTTCCCCCGCGCGCTCAGTTTGGCTTAATATCTTCTGGACTAACCGCATCACTTCGTTTGGCACGGGTGTCTTGGCGGTCTGTGGCCAGCGTTGGCACGCGCGAGCAAAATTGCTGGCCGCGGCGAGCGGTTGATTGATCTCGTGAGCCAGCCCCGAAATCATTTCGCCGAGCGTGCTCAAGCGGCTAACGTGAGCGATCTCGGCCAAGCGGCGACGCTCGCGTTCCTCCGCGGAGCGACGCTCGGTAATGTCGACGAAGGCGCCTACGGAACCTCGCGGGCGACCTTCGGCGTCGAGCAGGGGAGCGGCGTATTCGAGCAGTCGGACAATCCGTCCGTCTTCGTGGATCACGTCGATTTCCAGGTCGTGCACCAGTTTCCCCTCGCGGGCGGAGACTTGCATCGGCAAGCAGTCGTCGGGGATGCGCCTTCCCTGTAGATCGACGCAGACAAAGTTCGTTGGGCGATCGTCCCCGTCAGCCGTCTTGGAGGCGTTTTGCGACGGCTCAATGCCGAGCACCCGCGCGAACGCGCGATTAACGCGGATTCGCTTGCACTCGGCGTCCAGCGCGACGCCGATGCCGATGGGCAGCACGTCGAACAGGGTATCGAGCTCCGTGGACCGTTCGCGCAATTCTTCCTGCAATCGCGCAATTTCAGCTTCGAGTTCGCGGATTCTCACAGCGTCCGATCGTATCGATTGCAAGCGTGCGGACTCGCCGCCATTCGTTGCGAAATCGTTGTCGGAATTCAGAAGATCGATATTCAACGTTGGCTCGGCACTAGCGCAGGGCGACCATAAAATTGGCTAAGTAGTTAACTTAAATGGCCGATCAGAATGTACGCGGTTCATGGCGACGTGTGGGAAAGCTCGAACTGCCTTTTTGCGACTACGGCGCCCAAGTGCATTATGCGCGTTGTCGCAATAATCGACTTCACCTTGGTAAGTTGTAATTGCGTGGAAAAGCAAAAGTACTCCCCCTAGGAGGGGTTTTTAGCGAGAAACCGCCGCCCAGTAGGCCAAATTGGAAGGATGTTGGTTGATATTGCAACCTAGCGGCAATTGTTTTGTCGATAAAAACGACACTCGAGCGGATCGCGGCGAAAGCGGTTTCACCCGCTAGTCCTAATGTCTTAATAGTTTACGCAACACGACTCCCGCCGGATTCGGTTTTTGCCGGCCGGATAATCGGCGCCCCCAAAACCATTGCCCACGAATCGAATTCGTGGTGTGAGGCGTTCAGACGTATAATCATGGTTGGTCGACACTCGAAGTGAGTCGTGAACCTAGGCGAATGGGCGGCGGAGCTTTCCGATGAAACTAATCCGACTTGTAGCAGCGGCATCGCTCATGGCGGCGGGGGCCGCGCTGGCTGAAGTTCGCGCCCAACAGCCCGCGGCTCCGGCGGTCACGCCGCCGACGACAGATGAGCGTTACACCGAGGGTGCGCCGACGCCGGAGCAGTTGGAGGCGCAGCGCCTGGCCATCTGGGATAGCAAGGAGATGGTCGAAGCGCGGGAATGGTTGGTCGATCACATGGCGCGATCAGCGCGGATCACTCCCTCGCAGTCGAAACGATACATGGACGAGCTTGAGCGTCTGAATGCCGAGCAACTAAAGCTCTGGCTGATGACGTTCGAGGAGCAACAGGCGGAGCGGGCGCGACAGCGAGATTCGTTTGAGCGCGCGCGCCGGCAATCAGTCGACAACGCAATGCGCGAGAACCAGGCGACTCAGCAAGCCGCCGAGAACATCAACAGGACGCGAACCGAAGCGGCGAAGATCGCGCAAGAGTCGTTGCAGAGCATGCAACAACAGGCGCAGGAGCGTTCGCGCCAACTGGTCAGCGATCGCGACGCGGCGGCGACGGCGGCGCTGCAATCATCGCCCTACATCTGGCTGAACACCTTGCCGTGGGGACCGTATGCGGGGTACCCGGTCGGCGGCGGCGCCGCGATCGATCCGGCGGCATTTCAAGGCGTGTTGGGGGTGCGCGAACGGCAAGGAACCGTGGCGCCAGGGACGCCTCAGAGCGGCGTCCCGATTCGCTGATCGTGCTCAGCCCACGGCCTAAGGATGGCGGGAAATCCGGCCCGTCTTCAGTCGACGACCGCCGGCAAATAGGGGCGTGCCGGCATCTGCCGCCGATCGCCGCGACGATCGCTGGTTGCGTAAAGACTGCGGCGTCCCTCTTTTTGCGAGATATTCTCTGGCTAAACAAGTAAATAGCTATTTTTTGATTGATATCGTATCATCGCGTGCGTATTCTGTGGCCGATGGAGACGTCTTAAAGGGAGTCATCGACTTGCCATTTTGCAACTTCGAGGGACTTCCATGCGGGTAAAGGCGTTGTTAATCGTTGGCTTACTGTTAGGCATTCGGCCGGCAAGCGGTTCGATCTTGTTGGAATACAATTTTTCAGGGGAGGCCGGAACTCAGATCTCGACCGCTGCGAGTCAAACTGCCGTCGGGCTCACCGCGAGCGTTTTTCGCAGAGGTTTTGGACTTGAGCCGATCGCGCTCTCCGATTCAATTGCCGCTCGTGGGTGGACTTCGGGTGAGGTCGAAAAGGAACTCGACTATTTTGAGTTCATGATGACGCCCGCCGGCGGCGCCACGCTGGACGTGAATGAAATTGCGTTCGGCGAGCGGCGAAACGGAACCGGAGTGAGAGCATTCACCCTGCGCTCAAGCCTTGACGGTTTCATTACCAACCTCATCACGCCGTTCGATGTTCCGGACAACGCGGACCTCCGTGGACACGCGTTGGCCCTCGACGGCTCCTTCGACGCCATCTCGGCACCGATCATTTTTCGACTTTACGGGTATTTTTCCGAAGCGGCAGTCGGCCGCTGGGGAATCGGAAACCACCCCGATTTGGGCGCGTTTCGCGTGAGTGGGTCGGTAAGTCAAAGCGACCCCAATCCAGTAGAGATTGCGCATGCTCCCGAACCAGCATCGCTGATCATTTGGGGCCTGGTTGGCACGATTGGAACGATCGCGGTCGTGGCATGTAAGAGGGCGGAGATTCAGTCGGCGACTCAGCGGCGGTGGCGGTAGGGCTTGGCGTCACCGTGGGTCGCCGCTAACGCACATCACCACGTAAATCCACAGCCGAGCGCCCGACCAACCAGATTGGCCCCGCCGATCCCGGCGGACGCGAAGGAGATCGTGGTGAGTTCGCCAATGGTGCCGCCGAAGCCGGCCCCCCCAGTTGGCGGGCCGACGACGTGCCATTTCTGATACTCGAGTGCTGTACGTAAGAACGCGCTGGCCGGGACGAAACGCAGCGGAAAGTCCATCTGCAGACCGACCTAGTACTCCCAGATATCGAGTGCAGCGTCGGCGTCTGCGCGCGTCACGGTCGCGGCGCCGACGAGCGGGGCGCTCGGCGACGAAGCCACCGTGCCGTTGGCGCGGCCGAACGAGGTCGTGTGGCCGCCGAGGCAGCAGCCGCGGAAACTGGAGTAGAAGGTGGAGGGCGAGTTGCCCGTTTCACCTGCATTTATCCGTCATCGGTTCCACGAGGCAAGTTGCCGCGAGCGCGGCGGCGCCAGCGTCGCGCGCACCGCAGGCCGCAGCCTTTCCCAAGCGGCAGGAAATCCTTCGCTCAGGTGTGCTAGCCCACCATGTCGGCTTCGGCGTACGAGCCAAGCAGCGAAAGCCTTAATGCTTTCTTCCGCAGCGATGCGATCGCCCTTTTGACGCGCAGCTCGGCCGGATGCCCTTGGAACTCCAAGAAAAAGAGATAACGGCCGCGAGCCCCGGGAATGGGGAACGACTCGATCCAGGTCAGGTTAAGCCGATGCCGCTTAAAGATTGCCATTGCGTCGGCCAGCGCCCCCGGCTCGTGAGGAGCCTCAAAGACCAGCGACGTCTTGTCCTTGCCCGTACGATCGGACGCGTGCGTTCCGATGATGGCGAACCGGGTGACATTCTCTGAATTGTCTTCGATGTTGCGGGCCAACACCGATAGGCCGTGATTTGTCGCGGCTTGCTCGGCGCCAATCGCGGCCGTATCGGGCTCGGCCGCGGCGAGACTAGCCGCCTCGGCAGTGCTCGAGGCAGGTTCGACCTTCACGCCAGGAAGATGAGCGGCCAGCCAGTTGCGGCACTGCGAGAGGGCTTGGGGCTTGCTGCAGACGCGGCGGATCTCGCTCCGGGCACCCCGGCCGAGCAGGCAGTGGTGAATGCGGAGGGGGACTTCGCCGCAGATTTGAACATGGGGCGGCGCCGCCTCGGCTGAGCCCGGAGCGCCGTTCATCCGGGCGAGACGTTCGAGTGAATCGGCGACGCGGCCATCGGTGGAATTCTCGATCGGGGCGACGCCGAACTGGGCGTGGCCTTGTTCGACCTCGTCGAACACGCTGGCGATTGTGGCGACCGCTACGAGTTCGGCGCTTTGACCGAACCGAGCGATGGCCGCCAGGTGGCTATAAGTGTACGCGGGTCCGAGGTAGGCGACGCGAATTGGTTGGTTAGCGGAGCGGATGCCGCTAAGCAGCTCGCGGAACACAGCCTGTATCGCGCCGGCCGAAAGCGGGCCGTCGTTGTTGTCGACGGCGAATTGGAGTACAGCCGGGTCCGCGACGGCGGATGCCGACTGCTCGACCGCCGTCTCGCCACGGGCGTCGGCGAGTTCTCCGTTGGCAATCGCTGCGGCGGCACGCTCGTTCAGTAATTCAACCAGCTGCCGGTCGAGTTTGCGAAGTTGGGCGGCGGTGACCTTCTTCTTTGGCATGGCGCGACACGGCGAATCGAGTTCAAAATGACGAGTTAGCGGCGGGTGTCAAACTGGCACTTCGTGCCGCACGAATATCTCGGACCGACAATTCCGTCGCTGCCAATGTGACAGACCGGCCAAATGGCGGCGTTCATTCCATCAAGTCTAGCGTGTGTTTTAAGTCGTTATCTCGCAGCTACTTGCATTTCGGCGTGCAAGTTCGGCGGCCGCCGGCACAACCTTTGCCTTAACAGGGTTGCAGTAAGTGGAAAACAACGCGGCGGCTGCCGTCGTGGCATGCTGCGCTCGCATTACAACATATCCTACGCGATCAACCTCCGCACTGGAGAGGAGAGATTCAAATGGCTAGCGGCGAAAAAATCATCGGCATTGATCTCGGTACCACCAACTCGGTGGTCGCTGTGATGGAAGGCAAAGAAGCAAAAGTCATCCCGAATCCGGAAGGCAATCGTCTGACGCCAAGCGTCGTGGCGTTTACCGACAAGGGCGAGGTGCTGGTGGGCGATTTGGCCCGGCGACAGGCGGTGACTAATCCCACGAAGACGGTCTACTCGATCAAGCGATTCATGGGACGGCGGCACAATGAAGTCGCCTCCGAAGAGAAAATGGTTCCCTACAAAGTCGTAGGCGGGCCGGAAGACTATGTGAAAGTCGACGTTGGCGGGAAGGAATTCACTCCGCCCGAGGTGTCGGCGAAGATTCTGCGCAAGCTCAAGGAATCGGCCGAGGCTTACTTGGGTCACAAGGTGAACAAGGCGGTCATCACCGTGCCGGCGTACTTCAATGACGCGCAGCGTCAGGCGACCAAAGACGCCGGGCAAATTGCCGGCCTCGAAGTCGCCCGCATCATCAACGAGCCGACGGCAGCGTCCCTAGCGTACGGCCTCGACAAGAAGGCGCAAGAGAAAATCTGCGTCTTCGACCTCGGCGGCGGCACGTTTGACGTTTCCGTGCTGGAAGTCGCTGACGGCGTCTTCCGCGTGATGAGCACCAACGGCGACACCCACCTCGGCGGCGATGATTTCGACGAAGAGTTGATGAAGTACGTCGCTGGCGAGTTCCAGAAAGAGCAGGGGATCGACCTTCGCAAAGATCGCATGGCGCTCCAGCGGCTACAGGAAGCGTGCGAGAAGGCGAAGAAAGAACTCAGCACGGCGCAATCGACCGACATCAATCTGCCGTTCATCACGGCCGACGCGAATGGTCCGAAGCACTTGCAGATGAACATCACTCGGGCGCAGTTCGAGAAGATGGTCGACGGGCTCGTGGAGCGCTGCCGCGTGCCGCTGGTGCAGGCCCTCAAGGACGCGAAGCTGAAGCCGAGCGAGATCGACGAAGTCGTCCTGGTCGGCGGTTCGACCCGCATCCCGAAGGTGCAGGAACTGGTCAAGGAGATCTTTGGCAAGGATCCGCACAAGGGCGTGAATCCCGACGAAGTCGTGGCGATCGGCGCCGCGATCCAGGGCGGCGTTCTCTCGGGCGAAGTCCAGGACATCCTGCTGCTGGACGTCACTCCGCTCAGCCTCGGCATCGAGACCCTCGGCGGCGTGATGACCAAGCTCGTTGAGAAGAACACGACGATCCCGACCGAGCGGAAGCAAGTCTTCAGCACGGCGGACGATAACCAGACGGCGGTCACGGTACGCGTGTTCCAAGGCGAGCGCGAGATGTGCGCCGACAACCGCCTTCTGGGCCAGTTCAACCTGGAAGGAATTCCGCCAGCGCCGCGCGGCGTGCCGCAGATCGAAGTCAAATTCGACCTCGACGCCAACGGCATCCTCAGCGTTGCCGCGAAGGACCTCGGCACCGGGAAGGAACAGACCGTCAAGATCGAGCAATCGAGCGGTCTGTCCGAGGACGAGATCAAGCGGATGCAGCAAGACGCCGCGGCACACGCCGAGGAGGACAAGAAGAAGCGCGAATTGGTCGAAGCTCGTAATCAGGCCGACTCGATGGCTTACCAAATCGAGAAGACCGTGAAAACGAACGCCGACAAGCTGAAAGACTCCGACAAGCAGGCGCTCGAAGCGGCGGTGACGAAGGTGCGCGAAGCGGCCAAGGGCGACAACGCGGCGACGATCAAGACTGCCGTGGCGGAACTCGAGGCGGCGTCGCATGCCATGAGCGAAGCCTTGTATAAGTCCGCGGCTGCCAGCGGGGGCGATGGTGCTGCTGCTGACGGTACGAAGACGGCGAGCGGCTCGACGGCCGACGACGACGCGATTGACGCGGAGTTTGAGGTAAAGAGTTGAGCAGGGAAGCCGCAAGGCACGCAGACTAACGACTAGCTGCCGGCCGGGCTTCCCTGGCCGGCAGCTTTTTTTCTACTAAGGCTGAGCGATAAGTTCAGTTTGGCGGCCGCTGGATGATGCAACGCACTACCGGCGACTTATAGGTATGAATAATCATCGGTCGGCGCCGACTCGCCGAGAAGGAGGCCCAGTATGGCCTTTCGTTTCGATAAACTTACTCAGAAAGCGCAAGAAGCCGTCCAGCGGGCGCAAGAGATCGCGGCCGATGCGGGGAATCCGCAGATTGAGTCGCTCCATCTGCTTTCTGCGCTCGTCGACGAGCAAGAGGGGATCGTCCGCCCGCTGCTCGACGCGGTGGGCGTCAATCAACAGCAGTTGCGTCAGATGATCACGGCCGAGCTCTCGCACTTGCCGAAGGCGAGCGGCGGCGCTCCGCCCCAGCTCGGAAGCGAACTGACGCGAGTACTCGACGCTGCTCAGCAGGCGGCCGCGGAAATGAAGGACGACTTTGTTTCGACGGAGCACTTACTATTAGCGCTGTCGCGCACCAAGTCGAAGGCGCAGGATACGCTCAAGCTCAACGCGGTGAGCGAGAAAGATCTATTGGCGGCGATGCAGAAGGTGCGCGGCTCGGCCCGCGTCACGGATCAGAACCCGGAAGGGAAGTTCCAGGCGCTGGAGAAGTATGGCATCGACCTCGTCGCTCGCGCGGCGCAAGGCAAGCTTGACCCGGTCATTGGCCGCGATCAAGAAATCCGCCGCGTCGTGCAGGTCCTCTCGCGGCGGCGGAAGAACAATCCAGTGCTCATCGGCGACCCCGGCGTCGGCAAGACGGCGATCGCCGAGGGACTCGCGCTGCGCATCGTGCAAGGGGACGTGCCGCAGAGCCTCAAGAACAAGAAGGTGGTCGCGCTCGACATGGGCGCCCTCATCGCGGGGGCGAAGTATCGCGGCGAGTTCGAAGAACGGCTGAAGGCGGTGCTGCGCGAAGTCCAGGACGCGCAGGGACAAGTCATCCTGTTCATCGACGAGCTTCACACTGTCGTCGGAGCCGGCGCTGCCGAGGGGGGGAACGATGCGGCTAATTTGCTGAAGCCGGCTCTCGCCCGCGGCGAGCTGCGCTGCATCGGCGCCACGACGCTCGACGAGTATCGCAAGTACATCGAGAAGGACGCAGCCTTGGAGCGGCGCTTCCAGCCGGTCTTTATCGGCGAGCCGTCGGTCGAGGACACGATCGCCATCCTCCGTGGACTGAAGCCGCGCTACGAGGCTCACCACAAGGGGGTGAAGATCAAGGACTCGGCGCTCGTCGCCGCGGCCGAACTGTCGCACCGTTACATCGCCGATCGATTCTTGCCCGACAAGGCGATCGATCTGATGGACGAGGCGACGAGCCGGCTGGCGATGGAGCTCGAAAGCGTGCCGGAAGAGATCGACCGCATCCAGCGGCGGCTCGTGCAACTCGAACTTGCGGCCCGACAACTGGCTGAGGAGAAGGAGGAGCATGCGCAGCAGCGGCTGGAAGAGATCAACGAGGAGATGGAAGAACTCCGTCGCGAGTTGGCCAATCTGCGCGAGCAGTGGGAAAGCGAAAAACTCGGCGTCGGCGACGTTGCGCAGGTTCGGGAAGAACTGCAGAAGGCCGACCACGAGTACACGCAGCTCGCCGCGAGCGTGAAGGAGCGGCAGTCGATGGGCCAAGTGGTTGGCGAGGACCTCTACCAATCGCTCTACGTCCTCGACAGCAAGCGGAAGAAGCTGCAACAACGGCTCGAAGAGCTGGAAAAGCTGCAAGGAACCCCGGAGGCTGAAGCGTCGAAGGGGAAGAAACGCCTGCTGCGCCAGGAAGTCGGCCCCGACGAAATCGCCGAGGTGGTGAGCGCGTGGACCGGCATCCCGGTGAGCCGGATGCTCGAAGCGGAGCGAGCCAAGCTGCTTGTGCTGGAGGAACGGCTTCATCAGCGCGTGGTCGGCCAGGACGAGGCGGTGCGCGCCGTGGCGAACGCCGTGCGGCGCAGCCGCAGCGGATTGCAAGATCCGAATCGGCCCATCGGTTCGTTCCTGTTTTGCGGCCCGACCGGCGTCGGCAAGACCGAGCTCTGCAAGGCGCTGGCGGAGACGCTGTTCGATGACGAGAACGCGATGGTCCGCATCGATATGAGCGAGTTCATGGAGAAGCATACCGTGAGCCGTCTCATCGGGGCGCCTCCCGGCTACGTTGGCTACGAGGAAGGGGGCAAGCTGACCGAAGCAGTCCGCCGTCGTCCTTACTCAGTGGTGCTGCTCGACGAGATCGAAAAGGCGCACCGCGACGTCTTCAACATCCTGCTGCAGGTGCTCGACGATGGCCGATTGACAGACAACCACGGCCACACGGTCGACTTCACCAATACGATCGTGGTGATGACGTCGAATGTCGGCAGCCAGGTGATTCAGCAGATCGCGGCGGAGAATGGCACGCAGGAGGAGATGCGCGATGCGCTCGACGAAGCGCTGAAGACGCGCTTCCTGCCGGAGTTCCTCAACCGGATTGACGACATCATCGTCTTCCATCCGCTTGATCGTTCGCAAGTTGGCAGAATCGTCGACCTGCAACTCGTGCGACTGGAGAGGCAACTTGCGAAAGCGGGCCTGCATCTGCACGTTACGCCGGCGGCGCGGGAGCGGATCGCGACGTTGGGTTACGACCCGGCGTTCGGGGCTCGGCCGGTGAAACGCGTGATCCAGCAGACGATCCAAAACCCGCTCGCGACCGAGTTGCTGCGAGGCGAGTATCCGGAGGGTTCGACGATCGAAGTCGACGCCGACGGCGATGGAGACGATTTCGTCTTCCGTCGCGTCGACGGCGGCGTAAGCCAGCCGGTCGGCTCGCGGAAGTGACGAGAGCCTGAACCAAACGAGACGGCGCCGTGGCGACGCGAATGGGCGATCGTCACGGCGCCATCTTTTGTTGTCCTGGCTTTTCGCGCCGCGGCTCGCCGCTCCGCAGCGAGTCCTTCAAGCTGATAAAGTCCGACAGTAAGAAGATCACCGTCACGAACGCCAGCGTAATCTCGCTGAGCGTGAGCAGCTTCGCCGGGATCGATTGCGGCGTGATGTCGCCGTAGCCGAAGAACATGAAGTTCAGCGCGCTGTAATAGAAGAACTCGAAAACCAACTCCGCGCCGGCGAGCGTTTCGTTCACCCCGCCGAAGCTGCTCTTTGCTTGGCGATAGAGCAAGTGGAAGTCGAGTGCGAACGACGCCATAATCTGCCACATGTTCACGAGCATCAGCAGCATGAACTTGTAGTAGGGCGTGTTCAGCGCCGTCGCTTGCCAGAGCTGGCGAATGTTCTCGACGCCGAAGAAGAGCGTCTTCGCCCACGCGGCCGCGAGGATAAGGGCCGTCATCGTCGGCGCACGCAGTTGCCCGGAATCGAGCAAATCGAGCAGCGCGTACCAGACGCCGAAAATGGCGGCGAACTCGACGGCGTTGCGGACCATCAGCCTGAAGAGCTTGATCCGCATGCGAGGTCGCCTCTATCGGCGCAACATAGCCGGCGCATTAGCCAGCGAAGTGTCGCCAGCGCGGGTTTAGCGATCGCTCTCAACAAGCTTCCATCGATCGATCAATTCCTCGGCTCCTGGCGTGAGGTTGCGGAGCTTGCGGGCGATTTCGGTCTTCTCCGATTGGGTCGCCTTCGGCAGCTTGGCCTTGAGCTTGGTCAGCTTTTCCTGACGCGACCGGCGTTGACGAAGATCACGCTTACGTTGAGAGGCGCCCACGCGATGATTCCTTAGCTACGGACAGTGATCGGTACATCGAACGGCAATCGAGCCCGGGACTGGCGGGCGACCGCAGCGTTCCGTCGAGAATCCCTGTTTCTATCAGCCTCCCAGCCGCTCGTCAATCGCGAGGGCCGCGTTCAGGTATCAGGTTGCGGGGTTCAGAAAAACTCCTGTCCCACCGCCGGCTGAACCCCTCCAAACTCAGATGGCGTCGATCTGGGGCATCTGCCAAAATCCACTCATGGACTATCCGGGAATCGACGGCTTTTTGGGTACCCGCGCGTCGCTGATGCTCGACGTCGTGTTCGTGGCAATGTTCGCGATCGTCCCGACCCTCGCGTGGAGCATCTGGCTCGTCAAGTACCGCCGGAATTATCTGCTTCACAAGCGCATTCAAGTCGGGCTGATGCTCGTGCTCGGCGTCGCGGTCGGACTGTTTGAAATCGACGTCCGCTTCGTCAGCGGCTGGCGCGAGCGGGCGGAGCCGTCCCCTTATTTCGCGTCGACGGCGTCGGCTGGACCCGTATGGGATGCGATTTTCGTTAACCTGCTAGGGCGACCCGCGACGCCCGGCTGGGTGTTTCGCTCGTTGCTGATCCATCTCGTCTTCGCCGTCAGCACCAGCGTGCTCTGGGTCTGTGTCGGCGTGCGGGCGCTGCGGCGATTTCCCGATCCCCCCGAACCAGGCCCGCATAGCCCCAGTCATCTCAGGTGGGGAAGAATCGCCGCATGGGACATGGTGCTGACCGCCTGCACCGGCTGGATCTTTTATTGGTTGGCGTTCGTGGCCTAGACCTCGGAAGTACATGGCGCCCAGTAACAGGACCGGGTGACGCGAAAGGGCAAGTCCCGCCCCCCGCCGCTTGCCGCCTTGCAACGAGCGCGGGCGGGCGCAATACTCACATAGCAACTACGGTCGGGTGGCAGAGCGGTTGAATGCACCGGTCTTGAAAACCGGCGTACACGAAAGTGTATCGGGGGTTCGAATCCCTCCCCGACCGCTTCAATAAGTCAGCGAGGAAAGCGTATCTCTGCACCCGAACCTGTTGAGCGCCGCGAAGCGCCTCGCTTCAAAGCCGCGGATTGATTCTCGGCTCGCTCGCCAAGATGCGGTTGGGCTACTCATAGCCATCCCGCCTTCTTCACTATCCATCTTACGAAGGAAATGGCTCTGTACTCGCGACGCCCCAGAGAACGTAACCACCGCCAGTTTCAGGGAGGACCACGATACGGATGTCGGTCATCACGAAGACGGTCCTGCTGCTCGCCGCGTCGAACGTCTTTATGACGTTTGCATGGTACGGCCACCTCAAGAATCTTGCGTCGAAGCCTTGGTACGTGGCAGCGCTAGTGAGCTGGGGCATTGCCTTGTTCGAATACCTGCTGCAGGTGCCCGCCAATCGGATTGGGCACACTGAGTTGGAAGTCGGACAATTGAAGATCATGCAAGAGGCGATCACGCTCTCGGTCTTTGTGCCGTTTGCCGTGTTTTACCTGAAGGAGCCGGTGCGATTAAACTATCTGTGGGCGGCCCTCTGTCTGTGTGGAGCGGTTTATTTTGTTTTCCGTAAGTGACTCGATCGGCTCTGTTTGGAGACCCACGACATCCGCGTTGGTCGCGGCAATAGCTCTCATCTTCCACTGCGTCGCGGGGCCTCAGGTGGCCAGCGGCGAAGCGCCGCAAACGCTCGTCGCGGGTAGGATTTGGACGGGGCAATCCGAGCTGCCCTGGGCCGAGGCGATTGTCATCGAGGGCGAACGCATCCTCTTTGTCGGCGACCGAGAGGCGGCGGCCAAGCGACTTCGACCCGACGCGACGGTGATCGATGCCGAGCAAGGCATCGTCGTGCCGGGACTGATCGACGCCCACATCCATTTGATCGACGGCGGCCTGCATCTCACCTCGGTCCAATTGCGAGATGCCGATACACGGTCGAAGTTCGTGGACCGGATCGGTGCGTTTGCCAAAGCACAACGCCAGGAGGGAGCTTGGATCACCGGCGGCGACTGGGATCACACGGTCTGGGGAGGCGAGCTTCCCGATCGCGCCTGGATCGACGAGGTAACGCCGAAGACGCCGGTGTGGATCTCGCGGCTCGACGGGCACATGGCGCTTGCCAATAGCGCCGCGATGCGGGCCGCAGGCGTTGGCGACGACGTGACCGACGTTGCTGGCGGTGAGATTGTGCGCGACGCCAACGGTCGGCCGACGGGGCTGTTCAAAGACAACGCGATGTCGCTCATCGAGCGCGCCGTTCCGCCGATTTCGCTTGGCGACCGACTTACGGCCGCCGTCGCGGCGATGGAGTATCTCAACGCGCAGGGCGTGACAGCCGTCCATCACATGGGGACGTGGCAAGACGTGGAGGTGTTCCGACTTGCTCATAAGCTAGGGGCGCTGAAGGTTCGCATCTACGCCTGCACGCCGCTGGGGCAGTGGCAGCGGCTGGCTGAAGAGGTGAGTCGAGCTGGGCGCGGCGACGAGTGGCTGCAGATTGGCGGGCTGAAAGGGTTTGTCGACGGATCGCTCGGGTCGCATACGGCTGCGTTCCTCACCCCGTTCGACGATGCGCCGAAGGACCGTGGCTTGCTGGTGAACAGCACGGAGGATCTCGAAAGTTGGACGGAGGGGGCCGATCAGGCAGGACTGCAAGTGGCGGTCCACGCCATCGGCGACCGAGCGATCCGGTTGAAGCTGGACGTCTTCGAGCGCGTCGCGAAACGGCACGGGGAACGTGACCGGCGGTTTCGGATCGAGCACGCGCAACACATTGATCCGGCCGACATTCCGCGCTTTGGCGATCTCGGCGTGATTGCCAGCATGCAGCCCTATCACGCCATCGATGACGGCCGTTGGGCCGAACGAGTCATCGGTGCGCGACGGAGTGAAACGACCTACGCCTTCCGTTCGCTGATCGACGCGGGAGCGCGTTTAGCCTTCGGCAGCGACTGGTTCGTGGCGCCGGCAACGCCGCTGGCGGGCATCGACGCGGCCGTCAATCGCCGGACGTTGGACGGCAAATACCCCGACGGCTGGGTCCCAGCGCAAAAGATTTCGGTCGAGGAGGCGCTACGAGCGTACACGAGCGGCGCCGCCTTCGCTGCGTTCCGTGAGCATGATCTAGGGACGCTTGAAGCGGGCAAGCTGGCCGACCTGGTGGTGCTCGACCGCGATATCGCTCGTGGCGACGCCATTGCCGACGCGATCGTAAACGTAACGATGGTGGGCGGACGCATTGTCTACCAGCGCCGGAAAGGGGAAACTAACGGATCTGCCCATCGTCCCTAGCCCCGCCCCATCCGTTCCAGCCTTTCCATGCCGCAGATCACTTTTTCCAACGTGACGATTGCCTACAACGGGCCGGCGCTGCTCGACGGCGTCTCATGCAATATCGAAGCGGGCCAGCACATTGGTCTGCTCGGCCGCAACGGCAGCGGGAAGACGACGCTCATGCGAATGCTGGCCGGGATCGAGACGCCGGATCACGGGACGATCGAACTTTATCCCGGGACTCGGGTCGCCCTCCTGCCGCAAGACGTGCCGCCGGAGATTGCCGGCGACGTGCGCAGCATTGTGACGGCGGGCGCTCATCAACTGGCGAACGATCATGAAACGGAATGGGAGGAGTCGGTTCGCATCGACCGCACGCTGCGCGAAATGCAACTCGACGCCGACGCGGATTTCCTGTCGCTCTCCACCGGCATGAAGCGTCGCGTGCTCCTGGCGCAGGCAATTGCTGGCGCCGCGGACGTATTGCTGCTCGACGAACCGACGAATCACCTCGACGTGGGGTCGATCGAATGGCTCGAAAACTACCTCTCGCGCTGGCGAAAGACGCTGTTGTTCGTCACCCATGACCGCGCCTTTCTGACGAAGCTCGCCGACCGGATTCTCGAGATTGATCGGGGCAAGCTCTTCGATTGGTCCTGCGACTATCCGACGTTTTTAGTACGCAAGGAAGAGGCGCTCGAGGCCGAGGAAAAGCAGAATGCCTTGTTCGACAAGAAGCTGGCGCAAGAAGAGGTTTGGATTCGGCAAGGCATCAAGGCGCGCCGTACGCGGAATGAGGGAAGAGTACGGGCGCTAAAGGAACTGCGGCGGATTCGGAGCCAGCGTCGCGACGTCGTGGGCAACGTGCAACTCGAGATTGACGAAGGAGAACGGAGCGGCGCGCTGGTGCTGAAATCTGAGAACGCGTCGTTCGGCTATCACGGCCAGCCGATCATTCGTGGCGTCACGACGACGGTCATGCGCGGCGACAAGATTGGCATCATCGGACCGAATGGCGCCGGCAAGTCGACGTTGCTGCGCGGACTGCTCGGGCAGCTGCCGCCGCTCGCGGGAACAGTGCGGCAGGGGACCAATCTACAAGTCGCCTACTTCGACCAGACGCGCGATCAACTCGATCCCAGCCAGACTGCCGAGGAAAACGTCGGCGAAGGGAAGTCAAGCGTGACGATCGGCGGAAAGACGCGGCACATTATCGGCTACCTGCAGGATTTTCTATTCACCCCGGAGCAAGCGAGATCGCAGATCCGGTTCTTTTCCGGCGGACAGCGTAACCGCCTTTTGCTGGCCAAGTTGTTCGCCAAGTCGGCGAATCTACTGGTGATGGACGAACCGACGAACGATCTCGACAGCGAGACGCTCGAGTTGTTGGAAGAGCGGCTCGTCGCCTACGAGGGGACCGTCCTGCTGGTAAGCCATGATCGCGCGTTCCTGAACAATGTCGTCGGCAGCACGATCGTCTTCGAAGGAGATCAGCTACGCGAATATGTCGGCGGCTACGACGACTGGGTGCGACAGCGGCAAGCGAGTGCGGAGCGCGAAGCAGAGACGGGCCTTGCGGCGCCGGGGAGCGCGGCAAAGACCGGGGCCAGCAACGGGTGGCGTGACGTTGGAGCTAATACCGCGGCGGCGCCCAAGGGGAAAAAGCTCAGCTTCAAGGAGCAGCGAGAGTTGCAACAACTGCCAAGCCGCATTGAGTCGCTCGAGGCGAAGCTCGCTGCGTTGCACGAGGAAATGGCTCGGCCGAATTTCTTCAAACAACCGGGCGGCGTCGCCGTCGCCAAGCAGGCTGAGGAAAAGGCTGTCGCCGCCGAACTACAGACCGCCTACGCCCGGTGGGAACAATTGGAACAGTTAGACGGCTAGCAGCAATCGACCGGCGCGGCGCGGAATCGCGGGCTATAGTTTTCCACGCTCCGCAGCCGTTGAATGGCGGTCGTTCCGTGCAGCGGCAGCCTCACGGCCCACCTTTCCTCCGCAGGTCGATTAATGCTCGCATGCAGCCGTTCGGTGACACGGGCGATTTTCCTCATCGCACTCCTCTCACCCGCACCGCTCGGAGCTGAGCCGGTGGCCGCGCCAACGGTCGCGCCGATGACGCCACAGCAGGCGCTCGACGATCTGAAGGCTGGAAATCTGCGCTTTGCCGACGATGGGCTCCGCGAGGCGAAGCTCGGGTCAAAACGCCGCATTCAACTAGCCCAGGGCCAGCACCCGATGTCGGTGGTGCTGACTTGTTCCGACTCGCGGGCGGCGCCGGAGATCATCTTCGACCAGGGGCTTGGAGAAATCTTCGTTGTACGCGTCGCGGGGAACGTGGGCGGTCCGGAAGTCTACGCTTCGATCGAGTATGCGGTGGCCGAGTTGAAGGCCCCGCTGGTGGTGGTGCTCGGCCATACACACTGCGGCGCGGTGGCGACAGCGCTCAAGGCGAAGGAACTGCCGAGCTACAATCTCAAGCTCCTGATTGGGCTAGTCAACGTGGGCGAAAATCTGCCGAAAAACCCGGAATTGGCTCTCGCGGCGGCGATCCGGAACAATGTCCGCGAGCAAACGCTGTATCTCACGCAACAGAGCGAAATTATCAGGCGGGCCGCCAAGGGCGGACAGATCATGATCGTGCCGGCGCTTTACGACCTGGAAAGCGGTCGCGTCACGTGGGGTAATCCGGGCGAGTCGTCGATAGCCGAGGTCAATGCGGCAACTGTCGACGCGAACGTGCCCGCGAGCGCGGCGAAGTAATACGGTTCGGTCGTCGTTACGCACGGCATCAGTTCCAAAACTTTCGATCGAGCGTGCGGTAGTTCACCGCTTCGCCCAAATGCTCTTGGCGGATGGCATCGCTGTCGTCAAGGTCGGCGATCGTGCGGGCGACGCGGAGGATTTTGTCGTGAGCGCGGGCCGAAAGGCCTTGCTCGGCGACGCTTGACTCGAGCAAGTCGCGGCTGGCGGCGTCGAGCGTGCATACCTGCCGGACTTGCCGACTCGTCATCTGGCCGTTGGTTTGTTTGGCGCTGCCGAGCTGGCGAAAACGTTCTGCCTGGCGGGTTCTGGCAATCTCGACCTGCTCGCGCATCGTCGCACTGTCGGTGCCGCGGGGGCCGGTGGATAGTTCCTTGAACGGCACCGCGGCAACCTCCAGGTGGATGTCGATGCGGTCAAGCAGCGGCCCGCTGATTTTCGACATGTATCGCTCTATTTGTGGGACGGAGCAATGGCACTCGCGGCGCGGGTCGTTGCGGAAGCCGCAGGGGCACGGATTGAGCGAGGCGATCAGCATGAAGTCCGCGGGGAAATGCGCGGCTCGCATCGCCCGGCTGATCGAGACGGTGCCGTCTTCCAACGGCTGCCTGAGCACTTCGAGCGTGGTACGGTTAAACTCGGGAAGTTCGTCGAGGAACAGGACGCCGTTGTGGGCGAGGCTGATTTCGCCCGGCGCGGGGGTCGAACCGCCGCCGACGAGGCCGGCGTTGCTGATCGTGTGATGGGGCGCCCGGAACGGCCGGCGAACCATCAGCGGGCGGCCGGGCGGCAGTTTGCCCATCGCGCTGTAGATGCGGCTCGTTTCGATCGATTCGTCCGCCGTGAGTTGCGGCAGGATCGTGGCGACCCGCTTGGCGAGCATCGTCTTGCCTGCTCCGGGAGGTCCGACGAATAACACGTTGTGGCGACCTGCGGCGGCGATGGTGACGGCCCGCTTGGCCATCTCCTGGCCGCGCACGTCGGCGAAGTCTTCCTCGTAAGAGCCGAGTTCTTCGAACAACTCGCCGACGCGCGACGGCGTCGGTTCGATGTGGAGCTCTTCGATCAAGAACGCGGCGGCCTGCGTGACGCTGTCGACGGGAATGACTTCGATTCCCTCGACCACCGCCGCCTCGGCCGCGTTGGCGCTGGGGACGATCAAGCCGCGAAGCTGGCCGTTGGCCGCCGCTGCCATGGCCATCGAGAGGGCCCCTTTGACTGGTCGCATGGCGCCGTCGAGGGCAAGCTCGCCGACGACGGCGTAGCGGTCGAGCAAGTCCGAAGCAATTTGCCCGCTCGCGGCGAGCAGGCCCAGGGCGACCGGCAGGTCGAACGACGACGCCTGTTTGGGGAGTTCGGCCGGGGCCAGATTGATCACGACGCGGTTGGCGGGGAGCACAAAGCCGCTGTTCACCAGGGCCAGCTCGATGCGGTGGATGCTCTCCTTGACCGCCTGCTCGGGAAGCCCGACGAGAACCGTTTTGGGGAGGGCCGAGGGAGAGACGTCGACCTCAACCTCGACGGGAAGGGCGTCGATCCCCAGCAGCGAAAAGGTGTGGAGCTTGGCGAGCATGGAGGATAGTGTACCAACCCCATGAGGAAGTCGTTTGTCCTTTTTATCCGTGAGATGGCCTTGCTCAAAACCGCGTGGCGACGGACAAAACCCTCGCTCCGCGGCGGCTGGCAGGCCGGCGGAGGCGGTAACAGTCGACGAATTGGATGTTCAGAGCGACATGAGTTTTGGGACGGTCGACGTCCAGACGCAGGAAATTGTCGGTCAAAACCTCCTCACCTCCGGGGGCTGCGCTGGCCGGTTCGTTCGCGGAGCCAAGCGGCGGCCTGAGGGTTCGTTTGGGCAGCGCGGCGGATCACCTGAAGCGGCGAACTGCGGGCGACTATGGCGGCGGCTTCGAGGCGGCGCTGGAACTGAGGGTCGAAGTCGGCGTGGCGACGAATAGTTTTGACGTTGCAGCCCATGGCCCGGGCGACCGCGGCGAACGAGTGGCCGGCCGCTACCAAGCGGCAGATTTCCTGGCATTTTTCAGCGTTCAAACGACGTGGACGGCCGATGGGCATGGGCGGACCTCATTTGTCGCGGCCACAAGCGGGCTTGCGAAGCCTGGAGGTAATGTGTACGGACGTTCATTGTGAGCGTCGCGGGTGGCCAAAAGCAAGCCGGTAGTTGGGAGATTTTTCGGCGCGCCGCTGGGGCGGAACGGGGGCGGGCGATCGGCCGCCCCGGGGGGAACCGGCGTAAGCTACAAATGACATGCGGCAGGCTAGCCACCGATGACGCAAAGCGGAGCTCGACGCAGCGTCCGTACGGTTTTTTGGGCGGTCTCGGCAGGTCGGAGGAGTTCGAGCGGGGTTATAGGCGTTCGCCCGGTAACTGGCTCGCTTGCTTCACCCACGCGGCGAATTGCTTTTCATCGATCTCGTCGTCTTCCCGGATGTCGAGGTAGCGGACTTCCTGCTGCTTCGACTCTCCCGGCGGCACAGGCCGAAGCAAGGCGCCGCGAAAGAAGGCGACTTTGACGTACTTCGCGAAGCAATGGAAACTGAGGAACCAGCCCTCTCCCTCGACGCCGTAGAAGGGAGAATTCCATTTCACCGCTTTCTGCACGCCTGGCAGGGTACGCTCGATGATCGCGTCGAGGCGGCGGCCGACGTCCTGTTTCCAGCCGGGCATGGCCGCGATGTACGCCTTCACGGGAGCGTCGCCCTCGGCTTTGGCAATCTGAGGGTTGCCGCCGGAGAGGAGTTTGGCTGGTTTTGCGGCAGCGGGCCGTTGGGGGCTTTTCTTGGCCATGGGAGCATTGGCGGGGAAGGTTTGGCGCTGAGTTTTTGTAAGACAGCGTTCGCTGGGGTTACCAATACTGCTGACGCGAGGATTCGAATTGGTTGAGGACGATCGACAAGCGCTGTTTCTCACCTGGCTGGACGAGCATGGCTCGTCGGTGGTGAAGGTGGCGCGCGCCTATACCCTCACCGGGGACGAGTGTCAGGATTTGGCGCAGGAAATCCTGCTGCAGGCCTGGCGGTCGGCGCCGAGTTTTGCGGGCAAGGCGACCGCGGCGACATGGTTCTATCGGGTGGCGCTCCACACGGCGATGAACTGGAAGCGGAAGGATGGTCCGCGACGGACCCGTCAACAGCCGCTGTTAGATGTACAAGTCGTGCCGGCGGACGGGGCGTGCAGCACCGAGCAAGTGCAGCAGCGCGAGACGGTGGAGCAGCTCTACCGCGCCATCCACCAATTGCCGAAAGCCGATGCGGCGCTCGTGCTGCTCTATCTCGACGAATTGAGCTATCGGGAGATGGCTGACGTGCTGGGCATATCGGAGAGCAACGTGGGCGTGAAGCTCAATCGGGCGAAAAAAGCGCTCAGCGCCCTGATGAACGGAGAGTCCCATGGACCCTGATCAACTTCAGCAAGCGTGGCGGGCTCAATCGTCGCAGACGCGCGTGACGGTTGACGCCGACTTGCTCCGTAAGGAAGTGGAGCGCAACCAACGAGATTTTGGAGCGACGATTCTTCGTCGCGACGCGGTCGAGATCGGCGTGGCGCTGTTGCTGTTGCCCTATTGGGTTTACAAGGGCCTCACGAGTTCGCTGCCTTGGACATGGTGGCTGACCGTGCCGGCAATTTTGTGGGTCGTGGGATACTTCTTAGCGGATCGTCGACGCTACCCACAAACGCCCAGCAGCCCGGGAACGCCGCTGCTCGATTGCGTGAAGAATTCATTGGGTCAGATCGAGCATCAGATCTGGCTGCTGCGACATGTTTTCTGGTGGTACTTATTGCCATTCACGATTTCGATCCTGGCGTTCTTTGCTCACGTCTCCTTACAAACTTCTGAAGGCTGGCTGGAGGCGATTGGTACCGGAAGTCTCTCGTTCGGCTTTCTCATCGCGCTGTATTCCTTCATCGATTACATCAATCAGCGCGCTGTTCGCACGGAGCTTGAGCCGCGACGGCGAGAATTGCTCGCGCTGCTGGCCAGCCTAAACGGAGACGACGCTGCTGGGGAGCTTGCGACCACTGGGGAGGCAGAACGCTTTGGAAGTTCTGGCGTGCTCCGACGCTGGTTGGTCGTCGCTGTTGCGACCCTCGTGATCTACGGGATACTCCTAATGGTGGCGGGCGGGGCGCCTTGTTCTGGCTACGCTGACGCCCCGCGGCGCAGCGGCCCGGCAAGCGACTGGTTGGCGAAGTTGATCGTCGATCAGCGGAAAGAAAAGCAACTCGTCGGCCTCGCCGCGATGGTGACCGTCGATGGGAACGTCGAGGCCGCGGCGGCCCATGGCGAGCGGAAGGTCAGGAGCGGCGTCTCCGTCGAGACGAGCGACCGCTGGCATCTCGGCGGGATCAGCAAGAGCGTCACGGCGACGATGCTCGCGCGATTGGTCGAAGCGGGAAAGATGAAATGGACGGACACCATCGGCGACGCGTTTCCAGAGGACTCGGTTCATGAGGATTGGAAATCGGTCACGCTCCAGCAATTGCTGACCGACACGGCTGGTGCACCGGCGAACTTTCCTCGGAAAATTTGGGCCCAGCACCCTGCGCTCGGTCCCAAATGCACCGAAGCGCGTCGAGAAGCTGTGCTGGACGTGCTGGCAGAGAATCCGGCCTCCCCGCCGGGTGAGGAATATGTCTATTCGAATGTCGGCTACACGATTGCGGCGGCGATGGCGGAGCAGGCGACCGGCGCTCACTGGGAAGAGCTCGTGAAGCAAGAGGTGTTCGATCCTTTGGGGCTCGCTGACTCAGGATTTGGCCCGCCCGAGAGCGGCGACGAGACGCTTGAGCAGCCGCGGGGTCACCGCGTTCGCCTGGGCGGGAAAGCGGCCGCCGAGGACACAGAAGACAATACGCCCATCATCGGCCCGGCGGCCACGATTCACATGTCGCTGCCTGATCTCTGCACCTACGCCGCCGAACACCTTCGCGGCGACCTTGGCGAGGGCGAGTTCCTCTCCGCCGAGACTTATCAACTGCTGCACGAACGCGACTTCGGTCCGTATTCATCCGGCTGGATCAGAAGGCTGGAAGGAGACGAAGGGCACCGCTACACGGTGTACTGGCACAACGGATCGAACACGATGTGGTACGCCTTCGTGGCGTTCATTCCCGAAATGAAGCTGGTGGTGGCCGTTGTCGCGAACGACGGCGACAGCGATGCGGCCGAAGCGGCGGCGTGGGAGATTGTGAAGGCGAGTGTCAATCAGTTCGACTTCCTAACCGATGGTCGGCGCGGCAAATCATTGGAGGGCGCTGAGCCGGCGACTCCATGAGAGGACAGCTGCAGGAGACGAATCTGACGACGATGGCTGAGAGTGCACGACGGATGCATGCCGAAACTAGCTCTAGATCGTCAGCGCTGCCTGTCTCGCAGCTATACGGTGACAGACTGCTGGCACCGAAGTGGTTGCGATTTTGGCGAGCGCAGTAGTGGAAATCGGTGGTCGGCGGATCTTAAATTGGCTTGGCGCCCACGGGCGGGCAGTCATTTCGATCACGGTTCAAGGAGCCGAACGATGGTCTACCAGGTCTATGCAGATGGCGTCGGCGAATGGCGATGGCGACTGAAAGCGGACAACGGCAATGTGCTGGCTGACTCTGGCGAGGGGTACGCGAAGAAAATTGATTGCTACGCGGGGATCAACAAGGTGAAGGCCAGCAGCGACGCCAAGGTCGAGGAAACGTAGCGAAACGGAGTGGTGGACGGCCGCGGTGGCGTCTCGTGGACGCGCCGCGGCCGTCGCCTCTGCGTGCGTCCCCACCGTATAGGTCCCAAACGTGTCAGTCCCCGCGGCGGCCGCGGCACAACATGCCGGTGGAGGGGGCGGGTGGAGGCAATGTGAGGAAGCGCGTGCGGCTGATTTTGGCGGGCGCCGAGCGATGCTGTGAAGTCAGCTGAGGATGCGCTGGTCGTCGAGCTGCGCGCCGTCGAGATTGCGCAGGCGGCGCTGCAAATCCCAGTGCATCCCGAGGGCGAGGACGTCGGCCAGGACGATGATCGTCCAGAGGACCCAGACGACGGGGATTTCGCCGGCGGCGATGAAGGGGAGGAGGAAACAGCCAAGCAGCGGAATGAGGAAACGCATCGCACAGCCGAGGCCGACCCCGTAAAAGGGTGGGCCATGGACATAGAGGTTGCGAATCCGGCGCGGAATGGCGAACAGGATGGCGGCGACCGCCAACAGCAACGGCCAATGCATTTCGGCGTCGACCACCCAGCGGAAGGCCTGACGGAGATGATCGTCGAGCAAGGTTCGCCAGGGGGCGCCGGTGCGGTAGCTTTCCACTGCTAGGGCGATGGCGCCGGCGAGCAGCAGAAACGCGATCAGCCGCAGGGCGCCGATCGAGTCTTTCCGCAGGCCCGGGTGGCGAAGAAAGAGATAGACGACCGGCAGAACCAGCAGGAGGGCAACGTACTGAGCGACCATGGGGAGAAAAAGATGCCACGACGTGGCGTCGCCGACCCAGATGGCGCGGGCGAGGGCGCCCGCGACGACGGCGCTGGTAATCAGCTCCGTCGCGATGTCGCCGGCTGACAGCTCGCCCCCTTCGCAGTTGACGATGTGGCGCGCGTCGGCGACGGTGAGGTTGTTCACCAACATGGGGCCGGTCGATTTGGGCGATTTGTTGGGAGGCAAGTCGGCTTCTCGCGACTAGTTGGTTCGCCACGGGGCCCGGAAATGGGGATTTACTCGCTTGGCACTTCAGCCCGGACGGCGTGGCCGTCTGGCTAGTGCGAGTGGGAGATGCAAGGATGATTTCTTACGGCATCGACCAGCGCAGGGCGCCGATGACGGGGGCTTCGTCGCCACAGACGCTGAACTCGAAGCGGTCGAGGTTGCGGAAGCCGTCGAGGGCGTGCTTGCGATATTCTTCCTCGGCGAGTTCTCGGTAACGATCACGGACCGACGGGACGAGGTCGCAGACGCCGCCGCCGATGACCAGGCGATCGTAGTCGCCGAGGTAGTTGACCGACAAGAGCGTGATGCCGAGGGCTTTGGCCTGATCGTCGAACAGCTGCTGAGCGAGCGGGTCGCCGGCGCCGACGAGTTCGCGGAGCCGCTTGGCCTTCTCGCGAACGGTCCCCTCGATGTGGTTCAGCGAGTGCGCGGCCCATTCCGGAAGCTTGAGTCGATACTCGAGTTGATGCGCCAAGCCGCTGAGCGAGACCGCTGACTCGCTGGTGGCGTAGGCATTGCCTTTCAGGAGTTTCTGGTCATGTTCGTAGCGGAAGGCGTAGGACGGCAGCAGGATGTGGCCGACATGCCCCGCCCGACCTTGACTGCCTTGAATGGCTTGGCCGCCGAGGACGGCGCCGCCGCCCAGGCCGGTGCCGACGATCACCATGAAGAGCGAGTTGAGCGTCTCGTTCGGCAGGGAATCGGCGGGGACGCGATTCCAGGTGAGTTGACGGCTGCGGATGGCGTATTCGCCGAGGGCGGCCGCCTGGCCGTCGCCGAGATAGCGGACGCCGAGCGTGGGATGATGCTGCCGCAGCGCGGCTTCCAAGCCGGCGCGAATGTTGAAATTGTTCCACAACTCGCGATTGAGATTTGGCGTGGCCAGGAGGACGCCATCCATCGTCGCGGGGCCGGGCGTGGCGATAGCGGCGCCGGCGACTTCGGTGAGCGGGGCGCCGAGATGGGCCATCGCTTCCTGGGCGGCGACGGAGATCGCGGCGATCGAGCTCTGCGGGCCGAGGTCGGGCGTGGTGGCAAACTGCGGAGAGACGTAAACGACTTCACGTCGGTCGTTGCCGACCGCGAGGGTGCTGGTGGTGCCGCCGACGTCGACGCCGATGTAGTAAGGCAACGGAGAATCCTTGTCGTGAGGAGAGGACCGATCGCAACGCCGGATTATCGGGTCGCGGTCGGCTGGTTGACAAGGCGTCGTTTTTCGCGGGGCGGCCAGGCGGAGCTTGAGAATTGAACCGCACAGGGATGAAGGGGACGAAGGCGCGCTAGCGAATCATGGCGGTAGGAACACTCATCGGCGTGAATTTTAGCGAGGGGATTACCGGGGTTTGGCGCTCATTCGTCTGGCTACTTGGCTTTCTCGCCATCCTCCTCGGCCAGCAGCTGGTCGATCTGTTGACGGGCGACTTGCTGGTTGCCGGCGCCTTCCCAGTCGAGTTCGCCGTACCACCAATAGCGCAGCCGGCCCTGCTTGTCGATGATGTAGACGCTGGGCCACATATTGTTGTACCAGGCCTTCCACATAGCCTTTTGTTTGTCGACGGCGACGGGAAACTTCAGGCCGTTCTTCTCCAGCGAGGCGCGCAGCAAGTCGTTGTCGGTTTCGGTTTCCGTCTCCGGCGTGTGGATGCCGATGATGGCGACGTCTTGGCCTTGATATGCGTCGTGCCACTGCTTGTACCACGGGTAATTGTGAATGCAGTTGATGCAGCCGAAGGCAAAGAAGTGGACGACGACCACCTTGCCGCGGAGGGATTCGATAGTGACGGGTTCGGAGTTGATCCACTCGTCGATCGCGGTGAACTCGGGCGCGCGACCGGGGCTGGCCCTGACCATGGAGAAATCAAACGCTTCCCCCAAGAGTTTGCCGTAGAGCGACTCCTGCTCGTCGTCGAGTTCAGCGACGATTTTCTGCAAGCGATCGGTCTGGATCTGCGCGAGCTGCTGCTTGAGTTCATCGGGCGAGAGCGACGTGCGTGATTGATTGAGCGACTGCATGCTCGCGCGAGCATCCGCGGCGATCGCGGCCAGTTTAGCCTGTTGGTCGGGGGTGATCTTCAGACGGGCAATAATGTCTTTGCGGAGGAGAGCGTCGTAACCCTGCGCCTGGAGGATGAGACCCTGCAGGCGGAGTTTCTGCTGAGGAGTGAAGATCTTCTTCAGCTCGGCGCGCAACTCGGCGATGGCCGATTGCGCCGTTTCGTCGGCGCCGTTCGGGCCGACGTCGCGGATCGCGATCAGCAGGCGGTTGTTGGCGAGCAACAACGCGTCGAGCTGCTCGCGCTGTGCTGGCGAGAGCTTGAGTTCGTCGCGAACCGCCGCGTCGCGAACGAGCAACAGCGAGGGATCGGCCAGGGGCGGCGTCGCCTCGGCAGGCGGCGTGGCGTCGTCAGCGTACGCCGGCCGTATGCCGCCGATGCAGATCGGTGCGATCAGGCAGAGAAACTGAGCAAATGTCCTGGCGGAGAAGCGACTCATTGAAATGTATCCTTCGTGAGAGTCGACCGAAGTGTGCCACGCGAGCACACTTCTGCCATCGTCGCGTCAGACGTGGCTAGTTGTCAATTTCTTCAGGCGTCGCCGCAATACATTGCGTTGGCGCGAATGCTGAAGCGCCGCCAATTGGCTGCCACCTTAGACGAATCGTCACGTCGGCGATTACGGGGTCCCCCGGAAAAACGTGGCCTGATATGATGGGGATCGGGCCGCCCGCGGCAGGGTGGTCGTTTTCGACGACGTTGTGAGTGATCGCGATGGCCATGACGGACAATTTGAGCGCCCCTATCACGCGCCGCGAAGCGATTCGCCGCGCCGTCATCTTCAGCAGCGGGGCGTGGGCCGCGACGCGGTTTGGCGCGTTGCAAGCGAACGAGGCTGCGACGGCGCTCACTGGCGGGATCCACCTGTTGGCTCTGGGCGACTATGGCACCAAGGGGAACGAGGCGCAGACCTCGGTGGCCCGGCAGATGGCGGCCTTCGCCGACGGGCTTGGCCAGCCGCTGACGGCGGTGTTGGCTTTGGGGGACAACTTCTACAACACGATCACGCCGGGCCGGATTGAGCGTGAGTTCGAAGAGATGTACGCGGCCGAGTCGCTTCCGTGCCCGTTTTACGTTTGCGCCGGCAACCACGATTACGGCACGGCGAAATACGACTTCCAAGCGGGCAAGCTTGAACTGCAACTCGACTATGCGAAGGAGCATCCCGATTCGCGGTGGAAGTTCCCGAGTAAGTGGTACACGGTCGAACTGCCGAGCGCCGAGAACCCGCTGGTGAAGATCATTGTGCTCGACGGCAGCTTCTGGGAAGGGGGGCTGACGCCGCAGGAAAAGATCGAGCAGCGGCGATTCTTCAAGGCGGAACTGGCCAAGGGGACGCGGGCTCCATGGACCTGGATGGTGAATCACTATCCGCTCTTCAGCGAAACGGTCGATCGCGGCGATAACCAGCAGTTGATCAGAGAATGGGGCCCGCTGCTGCAGGAGCATGACGTTTCGATCGCTTTTGCCGGGCACGATCACACGCTGCAGCATCTGCAGGTGGAAGGTTACCAGCCGAGCTTCATTGTCTCGGGCGCCGGCGGGGCGCGACTCTACGATTGCCGCGTCTCCGATCGAGGGTTCGTCAATAATCAAGTGTTCGGGTTCAACCACGTCCACGTGACGCCCGAACTGCTCACCGTGCAGTTCATCGATGCGAAGGGACGGCAGTTGCATGCGTTCACTCGCGATCGCGCGGGGCAGGTTGAGGTCGTTACTCAGCAGCGGGCGGCGGCGACGGCCGAGGCAGCCGGTTGAGAGCGTTCGGTTTCGTCTACATGAAATTCCTTCAACACTCGGGATAGCCTTTTTCTATGGACGCCAAGCAAGCGATCGAAAGCACGATGGATTCGGGATTCACGGTACTGCACAAATACGTCGGGGACCTCGACGACGCCGACCTGATGGAGCGCCCTGGACCTGGCTGCAATCATCTCGCTTGGCAGTTGGGACATTTGATTGCTTCGGAGCCATTTCTCGTGGACCTGGTTTGCCCCGGGCAAGGGGCGAAGTTGCCGGCGGGATTCGCCGAAGCGCACGCGAAGGATAAGTGCGACGTCGATGACCCCGCGCAATTCTTGACGCGCGACGAGTATCTAAAACTGTACGATCAAGTTCGCGCGGCGACGAAAAAGGCGCTGGCCGATCTGCCGGCCGAGCGGCTCGACGACCCGGCGCCGGAGCGCTTTCGCTCGGTGTTCCCCACGGTCGGATCGGTCTTGTTGCTGATCGGCAATCATCCGCTGATGCATGCCGGACAATTCGTTCCCGTGCGACGACGGAAGGGAAAGCCGGTGGTGATTTAATGCTCGCGTTTGATCATTGCGTATTCAGCCCCTGGCTCGGAAGCATATTCAGCAGCCATCATTCGTGCGATGGTCAGCGGATAATGACTTAACCGCAGAGCACGCAGCGAGCACAGGGGAGAATTCAAGAAACGTTGCCCGCTGGCGATCTTCGCTGCGGCCTCTCTGTTCTCCGTGGCGAATGCGTTTGATGAAACACATCGAATAGGCTTCTCCGCCGGGGGGGAGCCTGCCGCGTGGCGACGTTGACCGGAATGGTAACCGAACCCCTGGCGGAGCCGGGCGCTGCTGTCGTCGGGCGAACGTCGATGACTGAAAGGAAGCAAGGAATGCTCTTTGCCCAGCGTGTCTTTCACATCGCGGGGATCTACGGCTTGGCGGTGCTCCTACCGCAGTTTTTCATCGAATTGCTGCCGGCCGATGTTGTGCGACGGCAACTCGGCGAGGAAATCGTGCCGGGAGCGGTCCACCCGGAGCATTTTTACGGCTTCATCGGCGTGGCGGCGGCGTGGCAGGTCGCGTTCCTGATCATCGCCCGTGATCCAGCACGCTATCGGCTGATCATGCTGCCGGGAATTCTAGAGAAGCTGAGCTTCGGCATCGCTGGAATGGCCCTCTACGCCGCGGGGCGGCTCACGGCAACCACCGCGGCGTTCTGCGTTATCGACCTGATTTGGGCGGCATTATTCTGGGTTGCCTTCGTAAAAGTGCGGTCCGAGCCGAGCCAACTGCTAGACTAGCGGTTAGTGGGTTCGCCAAGCTCCGGTGACTTTTACAACACTGAGACGTCATGAAGTTTCCATTGCTGCGCCTTGTCTGGGCGGCGATTTCGATCGCCAGCATCGTCGGCTTCGATCAAGCCAGGGGACAGGAACTGCTGACAAACGGCGGCTTCGCCACGGGCAACCTGACAGGGTGGACGTTTACGCCGACCGCCAGCGCCGAACCGACGATCGCGGGAAGCGTGACAACGTTCATGGGCAGCAACGCCTTCCGCCTCAATACCGGAAGCAACAGCGCGGGCGTCGAGGCTGGCGGGACCCTTTCGCAAACGATCGCGCTGGTGGCTGGGCAGTCGTATCAGGTTTCGGCCGGGACGCTGGCGATCGCCAGCGTCAACGGCAGTCCTAACGCTGATGGCGGCACGATCACCCTGTCGCTCGGCGGGGCAGTGCTGCATACATTCGACGTCGGCCAGTTGGCCGCTGACGAGGTGAAGAGCGATTCGTACAGCGCGCCATTCGTCGCCGGCGCGACCGGACCAGCGCTGTTCGAAGTGCTGTTCACGCGTTCGTTCCCAAATTTTGCGGCGACCCCTGCCGTCCATCATTACGCCGACGACTTATCGGTGACGCTCTTGGTTCCGGAGCCGGCCAGTGGAGCGCTGGCGGCGCTGGCGGTCGTGGCGGCGATCCAGCAGCGGCGTTCGCGAAGGCGCTAAGGCGGTTGCGCGCCGGTTCGTACGACGCGCGTTCACTTCTGCCGCGGAGCCTCTTGATCAACGCCGTTCTGGTGGAGGATCAGCTTCGTGACTTCGCCCTTATCGTCTAGGACGAACGTGATCTGCGCATCGACGATGCGGTAGAAGAATTCGGTCGGCGAGCTGGGGTAGATCGGAAACGCATCCTGCCCAGTCAGCTTCACTTTGAGTCGATCGCCATCGAGGGTGACGGTGAACTTCATGAAGAAGTTGAGCGAATAACTGCCGACGTATTTCTCCAGCGTTTCGACTGGCACGTCGACGACTTCGCGAACTTTGGGCGGATCGACTTCCATGCCAAGGGCGGTTTGAGCAACCTTCTCGCCGAGAATCGTCGTCAGATCCGTAGCCGTGTTGCAGAGGACCGCGACCGCGACTTGTTGCTGCGGCAGGCTAGCGACGTAAGACGAGTAGCCGCCTGTTTGGCCATTGTGCCAGCGAGTGGAACCGTCGCGGGCGAGATGCCAAGCGAGGCCGATGCCGAGACCGCCCGGGATTTTTTCCCGCGGTTCGCCGGCGAGCTGGAACGCCTTGGTGACGTCGCGATCGTCGTCGGCCAGCATCGCCGCGGCGAACTTGAGCATGTCGCGGGCATTGGACCGGAGTCCGCCGGCGCCGACGAGGGCGTCGAAATGCCAGTTCTTGCCGCGCTGCAGATCGCCGTCATGCGGCGGGGCGAGGCGGGACTGCATTTCCGGCGTAAGGGTCTGCCGCGTTTCAGTCATGCCGAGAGGCTCGCAGATGCGTTCCTGCACGAGCTCGTCGTACGACTTGCCGGCGCGGTCGGCGAGCAATTGCCCAAGGAGGCCCATGCCGTAGTTCGAGTACTCATACTCGCCTGGGTCGCGCTTCGGCTGGTGAGCGGTGAAGAAGGCGTAGGCGTCGGCGGCGGTATAGTCGGCGTAGGGATTCGTCACGTCTTTCGGCTTCAGGTTGTCGGGAAGTCGCGGCAGGCCCGAGGTGTGCGTTGCGAGGTGGGCGAGCGTGATCGGATTCTCGGCCGGCGCCTTCGGCTTCGCTTCATCTTTGAGCAGCGCATCGACGACGACGGTGTTCAGATCGAGGCCGTTGCGGAGCGATTCGTCAGCGAGCAGCACGCCGGTGAAGGCTTTGGTGATGGAGCCGATTTCGTAGATGGCGTCGGGCGTGGGCGGCGCATCCTTGCCGAGCTCGATCTTGCCGTAGGGGAAAAAGATCTCTTCGTCGCCACGTCGAATGCCGACCACGAGACCGACGACCACCTTGTTGTCGATGAGCGGGGCGACGAGGGCGTCGATCTTCGGTTTGAGATCGGCGAGCGGTTCTGCGGCGTCGAGGGTCGACGCGCTCAGCCGGGTCGACAGTACGATCGCGAGCAGGCCGCGGGAGATGAGGCGTCGCATGAGGGACTCGGTCCTGATGGGGGTCATTTCAGGATGTCTTCGATCGCGGCGAGCTCATCTTGGGCGAAATCGCGTCGAGCAAGAGCGCCGAGATTCTGATCGAGTTGCTCGACGCTGCTGGCCCCGATGAGGACGGTGGTAATGCGCGGGTCGCGCAGCACCCAGGCGAGGGCAAGTTGGGCCAGCGTTTGGCCCCGTTGCTGGGCAATGTCGTTCAGCCTCTGCGACTGGGCGACCCGCTCGGGAGTGACCTGGCTGCTCTGCAGAAATCCATGCGGCTTGCTGGCCCGACTGCCCTCTGGAATGCCGTGGAGGTAGCGGTCGGTCAGCAGGCCCTGGGCGAGCGGCGAGAAGGGGATGCAGCCGACTCCTTCTTGCTCGAGCACGGCGAGGAGCTCGGCCTCGACCCAACGCTCGTACATCGAGTACTTCGGCTGATGGATGAGGCAGGGGCAGCCGAGATCGCGCAAGATGCGGCACGCCTCACGGGTCTGGGCGGCAGAGTAGTTGGAAATGCCGGCGTAGATCGCTTTGCCCTGCCTGACGGCAGCGGCGACGGCGCCGAGCGTTTCTTCCAGCGGCGTCTCGGGATCGGGGCGATGCGAATAGAAGATGTCAACATAAGGAATTCCAATCCGCCGCAGGCTTTGGTCAAGGCTGCTGAGGAGGTACTTGCGCGAACCCCATTCGCCGTAGGGGCCGGGCCACATGAGGTAGCCAGCCTTCGTGGAAATAACAAGTTCGTCGCGGTACGGGTGGAGATCATCGCGGAGCATCTTGCCGAAGTTCTCTTCGGCCGAGCCAGGCGGCGGGCCATAGTTGTTGGCGAGATCGAAGTGGGTGACGCCGCGATCAAACGCGCGGCGCACAATCGCGCGACCATTCTCGTAGGCGTCGACGCCGCCAAAATTATGCCACAACCCCAGCGACACGGCGGGGAGCAGCAGTCCGCTGCGACCGCAACGGGCGTAGGTCATCGAGTCGTAGCGCGTGGGGGAGGAGAGGTACATGCGAAATGGGGAATGGGGAATGGGGAATGGGGAATGGGGAATGGGGAATGGGGATGCGGCGCGTGGTGCGTTTCGCCGCTGCGGATTTTATCGGGCGGGGACTACGGGGTCGACTTTTTTTGTTCGGCGACGAGATCGCGGACGTTCTTGTGGAGATCGTCGCTGCTCCAGCCTTCCTTGAGCGCCAGGGTGAGCATGCGTCGTTGTTCCGCGTGGTTCAGCCTAGCCACGGCGGCGTGGGCCGACCAGGAGAGGGCAGGGCGACGGTTCTGCGGGGGGACGCGCCGCGCGACCGAGGCGTAGCGACTCACCATTTCAGTCGAAAGCGTCTCGCCCCACACGGCGGCGAATTCTTCGCCGTAGATATCCTCGCCCGCGTTGATCATGTCGCCGATCCACCAGGGGCTCGCGCGTTGGCACCAGATAGCGAACTGCAGCGGGCCTTTCCAATCGGCGAGCTCGGCCTTTCCCGACATGCGCATCGCCGCCGGGCGAAATTCGAACGGGCCAAGATGGATGCGAGGTTCGTCGGACATGCGGCACGAGGCTGGAAGGCGTGAACGCCAGGCATTTCGCGAAGGTAGCGTGTGACGTAGATTTTAGAGACGCGGCTTCGGATAATGGAAGGGCGTTGTGGCGGCTCTCTGATATTCGCCGTTGGCCATCAGCCAGACGAAGCACGAGTTGTTGCCTCAAGCGTCATTCAGTCACCAGAACAGGGCTCATTGTGCAGTCTGGCCGACAGCCGGAAGCCGTCCTTTCCCCATCAGGTTCTCGCATGTCCGAACGTTCGGCTGAAGGCTTTGCTAACGGCTTTCCTCAGACGCGGTTGCGTCGGGTGCGGCGGCACGATTGGTCGCGACGGCTCGTGCGCGAACAGACGTTGTCGGTAAACGATTTGATCTGGCCGCTGTTCATTCGCGAAGGCGACCGACAGCGCGAAGCCATTGCCTCGATGCCCGGCGTCGATCGGCTTTCGATTGATCTGATCGTCGAGGCGGTCGGCGAGGCCGTCGCTCTTGGCATTCCCGCGGTGGCCCTCTTTCCCGCCACGGAAGCAAAGCTGAAGACGCCCGAGTGCGAGGAAGCGATCAACGCGAACAATCTGGTGTGCCGAGCGGTTCGGGCCGTGAAACAAACTTACGGGGATCGGATCGGCGTGATCTGCGACGTGGCGCTCGATCCTTACTCCAGCCATGGGCAAGACGGTCTGTTGCGCGACGGCTACGTGGTGAACGACGAAACGGTGTCGATGCTCTGCCGGCAGGCGATCGTTCAGGCCGAGGCGGGCTGCGACGTCATTGCCCCCAGCGATATGATGGATGGCCGCGTCGGGGCCGTGCGGCGGGCCCTCGACGACGCGGGATTTATCGACGTGCAAATCATGGCCTACGCCGCGAAGTATGCGTCGGCGTTCTACGGACCGTTCCGCGAGGCGGTCGGCTCGGCGGCGAACCTGGGGGGCGGCGATAAGCGGACCTACCAAATGGATCCGGCCAACAGCGACGAGGCGCTCCGGGAAGTGGCGCTCGATTTGGCCGAAGGCGCCGACAGCGTCATGGTGAAGCCCGGGATGCCTTATCTCGACGTCGTGCGTCGGGTGAAGGAGACGTTCGGCGCGCCGACGTTCGTCTACCAGGTGAGCGGCGAGTATGCCATGCTGGCGGCTGCGGCGCAGCATGGGTGGCTCGACCGCGATCGCGTCGTGCTCGAGAGCCTGCTGTCGTTCAAACGGGCGGGCGCCGACGGCGTGCTGACCTACTTCGCACGCGACGCAGCGCGCTTGCTGGGATAGTCGATCGCGAAGACCATACGTCCGCGCCTACCAAGAGAGCAGGCGTGCCAGCGGTCGCCAGCAGGCGAGGTGCAGCAGCGTCACTCCCCACAGGATGAGCAGCGGGCTGAGGCGACTCTTGCTGACGGCTTTCAAGCCGCGGTTAGCCAGGATGCCGACGAGCCACAGGGCGAAGATTCGCACGATTGGCCGCAGGCCGAGAAAGCCGCCGGCGATCGCGGAGGCGATGGCGGCGTTGCGGAGAAAGCGTTTCATGGAGTCGGAACTGCGCCGACGCAACGCGGCGAGCGGCAGGAGCCAGGCGAGTGCGCCCCAGGACGCCCCGAAGGCGGCGTCGCACGGCGCCTTCCACTGGTTGATCAGAATGTTGCGGGTTCGCTCGGGATAGAGAAACCAGCTTTCGCTGGCGAGTGCGCCGCACACGACGGCGCCGGCCAGGAAGAGGAAGTTGCGCGGGACGCGCTGGCTGTCCTGGTCGATCAGGCCCGCCGCCATGAGCAAGCTCAGCAGCGTGGCGTGGTAAGCATACAGGATGATCAACTCCCAGTTCGGAAACACGACGCTGTCGAGGGCGCCGGCCGGATCGGCGAGCGCCGCCGGCAAGTTGGCCGCGCCGCTGAAAAGCTCGACGTAGGCCAGCACGAAGAACGCCGTCCCCATGGCGGCCTCGACGATGGCATAACGCGGCGAAATTGGCGCGCCGCAATCACGGCAGCGACCCCGCAACAGCAGCCAGCCGAGCACCGGCATGTTGTCGCGCGGACGAATATTGTGTCCGCACTTGGGGCAGTGTGACGGCTTCCAAACCACCGACAAGCCGAGCGGGATGCGGTAGGCGACGACGTTGAGAAAACTGCCGATGCATGCGCCGATAAATCCCAGCCAGAGGGCGGTGACAAAATCGAGCACGCGGGCAGATCCTGGAGAATCGTGGCGTCTGGAGGTGAAATCAGCCGTTTGGCCCCGGGGGCGGCCCCGGTGGCAGCCGCTTTGCCGTTTGACGGGGAGAGTTGTGACCCGGGGCTCGTTGGCCTTAAAATTGCAATCTCGTCCGCGGCGGGCGGCTTCGCGGCATTCTTGCCAGCATACTCATTCCCAGGGAGTTATCGACCATGAGTTACCGTTTCCACAATTGGCGGCGTCAATCCGCCTGTTTCGCGCTCTTGGCAGCGCTCGTGTTCGTCGCGACGTGCGAGCAGGCAGCCTTCGCGCAAGAGACCAAGGCGGAGCGCCCGGGACGGGCTCGCGGTCGCCGCGGCGAGCGGGAAGTCGGCTTCACGCCGCTCTTCAAGAGCGACGGCACCGAGATTTGGAAGGCCTACGGGAAAGAAGGCTGGCCCGAGGGCTGGAAGCTGGAGGAGGGCGTGCTCCATCGCCATGCCGCCGGCGGCGATCTGATGACCAAGCAGGAGTATGGCGATTTCGACCTCCGTTTCGCGTGGAAGGTTTCGCCCGGCGGGAATAGCGGCGTCATGTACCGCGCCACCGAGTCGTCGGAGCCGGCCTATATGACCGGCCCGGAGTACCAAGTGCTGGACGACGCGAAGCATAAGGATGGCCAGAAAAAGCTCACGTCGGCGGGTTCGCTGTATGCGCTTTACCCGCCTACGGAAAACGTCTTAAAGCCAGCAGGCGAATGGAATCGTTCGCGGATCGTTGTCGAAGGAAACCATGTCCAACATTTCCTCAACGGCACAAAGGTTGTTGATACTGAGATTGGCAGCGACGATTGGAACCAAAAGCTGGCCGCCAGCAAGTTCGCCACATGGCCGAAGTTTGGCAAGAACGCCAAGGGGCACGTCGTGCTCCAAGACCACGGCGACGAAGTCTGGTACCGCAACATGCGGATTAAGGATTCGACGGGCAAGCCGGCCGGGGAATGATCGCCGCTGGCACTTGAATAATTTCCGTGCGCTTTTAGCCCCTGGTCGCTGGCCAGGGGCTAATTTTTTGACTGACGCATCTCCCCTTCTCAAGCCGAAATAACCTCCATGATCCGCACAGCTTCTCACTGAGGCGGCATCACAGGGGAAGGGGGGACGCATGGTGGGGCGAATACGCTTGGCGTACGAATCGGCGCATGCGCGCCGCAGGGGCGGCGGTCTAGCATTGCTGGCAGTGCTGCTCATGGGGACGGCTGCTCGCGCGGGCTCGCCGTCGGATGCTTCGACGAGCGAAGCAACGCAGGCCGAGGCTCGTCGCAGCATTCCGCTGGCGAAAATCGATGCGCAGTTTCGACCGGCGGTGGCCGCAGTCGTCGCCGAGCCGACAATTTTTCGACGACTGCCGACGAGCGTCGTTGATTGCCGTCCAGAGCTGTTCACGTTCTTGGCGCAGAATCCAGAGGTGATGGTCGAAATCTGGCGTCACCTCGGCGTGAGCCAGGTGACGCTTACCCGTCTCGACGAGCGGACGTGCAGGATCAGCGACGGAGCAGGGACGACCGGCACGATCATCGTCGTCGAACAGACGTGCGAGGAAGGAGCGCAGAATCGGATCGTGATGTTGGCCAACGGCAGCTTCGAAGGGAAGCCGTTTCAGCAGCCGATCTCCGCCCAGTGCGTGCTGGTGCTGACCAGCGGGTCGAAAGAAGAGACCAACGGCCGGCGGTTCGTGGCGGCACGGATGGACGCCTTCATCAAGCTCGACCGGATGAGTTTGGCGCTCGTGGCCAAGGCGGTGCATCCGTTCGTCGGGCAGACGGCCGATCGCAATTTTACTGATACGATGTTGTTCGTGTCGAACCTCTCGTATACGGCCGAGAAACGGCCGGAGGCGATTGAGCAAGTAGCGATCGACATGCAGAACCTCGATCATCCGCGGCGGCAGGGACTGATCAAGGCCGCCTATCAATGCGCCGAGGCGGGGCGGGAGTGGGAGCAGAGCAGGGCGCGGCAGGCGTCGTTGGAGACCGCCAGCCGCTGAGATCGTCGGCTTTCGCTCCGGACCCAGGGTCGTTCGTCGCTCGGCGACGAATGGCGCCGCGGAGAGAGAGCCGTCGCGATCGCCGGCCAATGCCCGCGGCCGGCCCGTCCGCGAGCAGATGACCCGATAAAATGGCCGTTTCGTCGTGTTTCACGATGAGACGGCCATTTTCTTTTTCTTATCGCTCGCTAAACGGCGTGGCGCGGCCAGAGACGTTCGGCCAGCATTAGTTGCGGCATTGAACGCCAAGGAACGGACGACTTCCATCGCGAAGTCATCTCGGCAACCAATCACTGACCCTGATCAGCTATTGGATGGGAACGGTATTCGACCCAACAGTCGCGGGCGCTTGCGCCGAAGTCGTCGAAGTTCCGTCTGACCGATTCCATCAGAGGTTGTTGCCGTGTCGCTGCGCACTTGGTCCGTTTTGCCTGCTTGTTGTCGCCCAAACCGCCCTCCGTTCGCCGCCCTGCTTTCCGCCTTCGTGGTGATCTACGGCTTTCGCGGAGCCACGATCTTCGCCGCGCTAACGACCGTCGGCAACGTCACGCCGGCCCCGCCGACGGCCGGCGGAAACGTCGCCGCGCCATTCTTTGTCGGTGACAGTAGTTTCGGCAGCCTGACGTTGACCGCCGGCACGGCCGTTATCGTCACCGGCGGCAGCGCAACGCTGGGCGACGACGCCACCGCCGCGGGAATAATCTCGACGACCGGTTTTGGTTCGAACTTCACCACGTCGGCCGATGTTATCATCGGCAATCGCGGGACGGGGAGCTTTTCGGCGGCCGCCCAATCGCGGATCGCGCTGACCGACGATGTGTTGCTGGGGGTCGAGGACGGCAGCAAAGGGGATCTGTTCGTCGATGGTTTCGGGACGCTCGTCAATGTCGGCGACGACGTTGTCGTGGGACAGGCGGGCGTCGCGATCGCGCAGATCTCGGGCGGGGCCATGGCGTCGGCCGACGCGACGACGGTCGGCAGTCTCGCTAGCAGCGAAGGGACGCTGACGGTCACCGGCAACAGCACGCTTTGGCGACAGGCCAACACGATAACCGTCGGCGACGCAGGTCAGGGAGTTTTGCAGATCCTCACGCAGGGGCGCCTCGAGTCGACGAACGGGACCATCGGCAACGCCGCCAGCGGGACCGGAACTGTCACCGTCAGCGGCGTTGGCTCGGCGTGGGAGGTCAACGGAACGCTCACGGTAGCACTCAGCGGACAGGGAACGCTCAGCATCATCGAAGGCGGGAAGGTTACCAGTAGCGGCGTGGCCAAGATCGCAAGCCTAGCGGGGAGCGAGGCAACGGCGCTGGTGTCTGGTTCAAGCTCGCGATGGAATGTGGGGACCACGCTGACCGTGGGCGAGTTCGGACGCGGCGTGCTGCGGATCCTTAATGGCGGTCGGGTCAATTCGACCAACGCGGTAATCAGCGACAACGCCACCGCCCGCGGCGAGGCGTTCGTCGACGGATCGAATTCGATCTGGGAGATCGCCGGCACGCTTGACGTGTCGGAGCCGGGCGAAGGCGCTTTGACGATCACTAACGGCGCGCTCGTTTCAACCACCGGCGTCGCGCGGATTGGCGCCAATGGCGAGTTGGCTCTGGGAGGCGGGCGGCTCGACGTCGGCGCCGCCGGAGGACTGAACAATCAGGGACTAATCCGCGGGGGCGGGCGGATCGGCGCCCCGGTCGTCAACGCAGCAGCAGGAGAGATACGCGTCCAAGGGGGCAGCGTGCTAGTGATCGGAGGATCGCTCACCAATAGCGGCGTCGTCCACGTCGACGTCGGCGAGCTCGAGGCGCTGACGGCCGTCGTCAACAATGGCGATATCGCGATCAGCACGGGTGCGCTGCGGTTTCAGGGAACTGGGCTCGACAACAACTCAGGCGCCCAGTTGGCGATCACGGGGGGCGAAGTCGATGTGACAGGCCTGATCGACAACAACGCCGGCGCGCAAATCGTCGTGGGCGGCAAAGCGACGGCGGTGTTCCACGATGTGGTGACGAACAACGGGCAGTTGCACGTGTTGCCCGGCGCCGACGCGCTCATGCTGGAGAATTTGAGTTTCTCGGCGTCCTCGCTGTTGGGGTTGCAATTGGGCGCCGTCGATCAGGCAGACGAGTTTGGACAGGTGGAAGTCGGCGGTTCGGCGACGCTCGCGGGGGCGCTCGACGTGAAGCTGGCCGGCGGGTTCGCGCCGACGGTGGGCGATTCGTTTCGACTGCTGACGGCGACGGCCGGCCTCACAGGGACGTTCGCGACCATGGCGCTGCCAAGCCTCGGCGTGGGCCTCGCATGGGACCTCGACTACACGCCGACGGCCGTCACGCTGTCAGTGGTGATCGATGGTCCGTCAGCGGACTTCGACGGGGACGGCGACGTCGACGCCGCCGACCTGGCGAAGTGGAAGGTCGGCTACGGCAAATCGCAGGGAGCGGAGCCCGTGGACGGCGACGCTGATGGCGACTTCGACGTCGACGGGAACGACTATCTCGTCTGGCAGCGACAATTCGGCAACAGCGGCGTCTCGACCGTCGTGGCTGCCGTGCCGGAGCCGGCGACGGGAGCGATGGCAGTGGTCAGTGGGCTCGCTCTGGGCGGGTTGTTTCGCCGCCGCTCATGCTGCCATGAATGCTAAAGCGAAATCCACCCGGTTCCCTCCGCTCGACAAGGGGGAGGGAACCAGAAGATACCTATTCAGATGCAGAAGCGACTCTTCGCCAAGTCGCTCAGGCCCTTGAGGTCGAGCTTGCCCGTGCCGAGCACAGGAATCTCTGCCACTTCCAGGAAACTGTCGGTTCCCGGAATCCATAGATTGGGCCACCCGATCTTTTTAAGATGCTCGCAGATCTCAGCAGGAGTCTTGCCGATTTTCGTATGGACGACGATCAGCCGCTCGCCCTTTTTCTCATCGGGCACTGAGGTCACGACGGCGACGAGCTCATCCTGATTGGCGCCTTGCACGAAGTTCTGAATTTCTTCCTCGATGTTGAGGTGCGGGACCATCTCGCCGCCGATTTTCGAGAAGCGGCTCAGGCGGCCGGTGATCTCGATGAACCCATGGCGATCAATTTTCGCAATGTCGCCAGTGACGTACCATCCATCGCGAATCACTTCGGCCGTCTTGGCCGGTTCGTGGAGATAGCCCTTCATCACGTTGGGGCCCTTGATCAGCAGCATTCCGGGAGATTCAATCGGCAAGTCTACGAATGTTTCAGGGTCGACGACCTTCGCCGCGACGCCCGCCACGGGACGGCCGACCGTTCCCTCCTTCGCATCGATTTCATTCGACTGGGACCGATTGGGCGGAATGTTCACGCTGACCAGCGGCGAAAGCTCGGTCGTTCCGTACCCTTCGACCGGACGCACGCCGAAGCGTTCCTCAAAGGCCTCGCACAGGGCAATCGGCAGCTTTTCGGCGCCCGCGACGGCGACTTCCAGGTGAGTGAAATCGGCCGGATCGCAGCGACGGATGAAGTTCCGCAGAAACGTCGGCGTCGCCAGCAACACGGTGGCGTCCCACTTCTTGGCGAGCTTGCCGATCTGCTGCGCTTCAAGCGGCGAAAAGTGGTACGCGCAGCGGACGTCCAGGCCAAGGATCGTCCACAGTGTCACCGTGAAGCCCAAGGAATGAAAGAACGGCACGATGCCCAGCACCGTGTCGTCGCGGCGGAGGTGGACCGCCTGCAAAATGGCTTCGACGTTGGAACCGACGTTATGGTGGGTGAGCACCACTCCCTTGGGCTCGCCCGTGGACCCGGAGGTGAAGATGACCGTCAGCTCGTCGTCCCCGCTCATGCGGTGCAACCCGAGGATGCGATCGAGCAGCGGCGCGGGCATCGCGTAGGCCAGCGCGGCGCTCGTGAGCTTGTCGGCCGTGGTGACGCGGTCTTTGAAATCTTCGAGCAGGATCACCTTGGCGTCGAGCTGCATGCCAAGCTTGTCGAGCACTTTCTGACTGGTGAGGACATGCTTGATGCCCGCCTTGGCGATGCACTTGTTCATGATCTCGGCCGAGACCGTATAGTTGAGGTTGCAGGCGACGCGACCGCAGAGCGTGACGGCGGCGTTCACCAGCACGGCGCCGTTGGACGGCGGGAGCAGAATGCCGATGTATTTTTCGTCGGCGACTTGCGGTGCGAAAACTTCGCGCAACAGCAGACGCCGCAGGATGAGTGCCCGCATCAAAATCTGGGCGCCCGTGAGCGACTGCCCGGTCGAGTCGGCGATTTTCCAACGGAACATCGCCTTGCGGCATTTGCGGATCATCAGGCGGGGAAGGACCATGGCGCGCTGTTTCCTGCGGGTGACTGCTAAAGCGCCGAGCGCCTGGACCGCGTTACGAATTTCGTAAGCGCTGCCCGGCTCGTGGAGCGGCTCGCCGAACCAGATCGAGACGCGGCGGGGGCTCAGTTCAGGCGATTTGGCGAAAAGTTTGCCGCCGCGAAAGCTGAAGATACTCCCCCAAAGTTCGTCGAGATAGACCGGAATGACCTCCGCCGTCGACCCTTTGAGGATTTCCAGGACGCCGGGCTTGAACGTTTGCAACTGGCCGCTGGGGCTGATCCGGCCTTCGGGGAAGATGCAGACGATTTCGCCGTTATTAAGGGCGTCGCGGGCCGTGTCGATCGCCGAGCGGAGCGCCTTCGGAGATTCGAGAATCGGGATCACGCCCATCAACCGAGCTAGACCGCGGATGTACCATTTCTCGATGTAGCCGCGGCTGACGATCAGCCGCACGGGGCGCGGCGACACCGCGACCAACAGCAAGCCGTCGAGCCACGAGACGTGATTTGGCGCAAGCAGCGCGGGGCCCTCCTCAGGCAGATTTTTGCGACCGAAAACGCGAACCTTGTAAAAGGTGTGGGTCAGCAACCACGCCATGAAGCGGATCGTCGCCTGTGGAATCAGGACGATGATGTAGATAAATACCGGTATGGTCAGCATGCCGCAGAGGAGAAAAATCTGCCGCGCCGTGAGCAGTGGATGGCCCACAAGCTCCTGGTAGACCTCGCGGATGACGACCGCCTGCTCGGGGCGTTCTTCGGTGAGGCGGTGGACGTCAATTGATTCGCCCGCGTCGCGCTGGGCTTTGAAGTCGGCCCACATGGCTTCGGCTTCGGCCAGCCTCTGCGGATTGTCAGCAAACTGCGTGCGAAGATGGGCGAGCGAACCTTCGTGCACCGGCATCCGCATGGCGCCAAAGGCGAGGGCGGCGATCAGCATGCCGCCAAAGGTGAGCAGATTGCTCGCCGCCAGGACGGAGCCGCGGCGATCTTTGGGACTGTAGTGCTGCATGTAAGACGCCAGCGGCACATCGAAGAGTCCCGCCGAACAGCCGAGCAGCAGCAGCAACAGGCACGCGACGATGTAGCTGAGCGTCCAATCGCCGCTCGGTTCGAAAAACTCACCCTCCACCGTGAAGAGCAACAAGGGGGCAATGATGAGACCCAGAGCGCCGAGCGGAAGGATGCCAAGCTCGACGCGGCCTGCCGACCAGACGCCGGCCAGCACGCTGCCGACGCCGATGCCAATCACCAGCGCCGCGAGCAGCGGCGCCACTTGCGTCTGCTTGCCGCCGCCGGCTTCGAAAACGAACTGGTCGATGTTGAGATGAGCCAGGGCCCCAAGCGTCCAGAAGAACATGATCCCCATGGCGACCCGCAGCATCGCCGGCGTATAGGCGAGCGTCTTGAGGTCGCGCCAGCTCTGTTGAGCCATGTCCCATGGAAAGCGGCGCGTGGCGTCGGCGGCGGGGAGCTTGGCGATGAGTAGACTGGTCAGCCACCCAGCTACCGCGACGCCCAACAGCACCACCGCCGACCACTGCCAGTGTGCCTGTCCCTTGTCGCCCGTGAAATCGGCCAACCAACTGCCGGCATACGTACCGACCATGGTGGAGAAGACGGTCGTCAGGCCGATCAACCCGTTAGCCGCGGAAATGCGACTGTCGTCGACCATTTCGGGGATGCTGCCCAGTTTCGCCGGCCCGAAGAGCGCAGCTTGCGCGCCGGCCAGCCCCAAGACCAACAGCATCAGCCAGATATGCCCGACGAGAATGGCGACGATCGCCAGCGCCATGATGAGGCCTTCGCCCACTTTGCAGAGGACGATCACCTGCCGTTTGCTGTAGCGGTCGGCCAGGTACCCAGCCGGCGCGGCGAGGAGAATGTATGGCAGGACGAACACTGCCGTCCCCAGCGCCAGCAGGTTGCTGACGTTGACTCCGGCGTAGTCTTTGCCGATGCCGATCACGAGCCAGCGCAGAATGTTGTCGTTCGTCGCGCCGAGGAACTGGGTGAACAACAGCCCCAGAAAACTTTTCGAAACGAGCGAGCGTTCGCGCGGGACGGCAGCGAGATGCTTGCTACCGCTGGCAATCGGGCCGGAATGCATGTCGAGTCAAAGCTGTCAAAGATTGCTGAGAGGGTCCGCCTGGTACGAACTACTTTAGCTGAAAAGAGTTCCGGCGGCAGAGGGCAGTTGCTGGCAGCGCCATGCCGGTGGCGGCGACCGTCATTTCGAGCGGAGCGAGGAATCTGGAAGCGTCTGAGAGCGCCGGCTTTCTGAGGGCTTGGGGGCTTTCTTGAGGGACTCTGGGCGGACCCCTCGGAGTACCTCGGGGTGACCGGGGGATTCGTCGAAGTGACTGCTGCTGGCTGGTTTTCAACTCGCCTTGACGCTCCCCAAACGATCGGGTCAACTCCTCTCGCCCTTGCCGCATCCCCTGCCCAGGGGGCTGCAACGGACGCCAAGATGGGCTCCGTGCGAGGGTGCGAATGCCGCGAGAATGGATTCTCGCGCTGCGACAAGTGCTCGGCCGGCGTTAAACGAACGCGTTGGCGGGGCGCGAGACCCGAGTCGCCGCCGCGGCCCTCCCTCGGGAAGGCTGCGACCGGCACGCAGGCAAGGAGGCCTGTCCCGATGTCGCGCGATCAAGCTGTCGGCGTTGCTCTCGACCGACTATTTTCCGGCGCCTGCCGCACCGGCGCCCAGGGAGCCACCGTCACCAGTTGCACCAGCGATTGGCGTCGCATTCAGCCAGGCGACGCCTTCGTCGCCGTCCTTACGGCCGACCACGACGGCCACGATTATGCCGAGCGCGCCGTCAAGCGTGGAGCGGCGGCCGTGATTGTCGAGCGCGCGATCCCGGTCTTTTCGGCGCCGGTTTATCACGTGGCAGATACCCGTGTGGCGCTTGGCGAGCTTTGCCAGGCGCTGGTCGACCATCCCTGCCAGCGAATGCGCGTCATCGGCGTCGTCGGCGACCAAGGAAAGGCCGCCACGATCGCGCTGCTCGAATCCATTTACGTCGCCGCCGGCTACGAAGTCGGCGTGTTGAGCACGCTGAAGACCTTCGACGGGATGACTCGCAGCGAAGGGATTGACGACGACGTCACTCCCGCGATGCTCGCCGCCCGGCTCGCTCGCATGGAGGCGGCTGGTTGCACTCATGCGTTGTTGGAAGTGACCAGTCAGTCGCTGGCCGAACTGAAGCTTGCGGGGATGGAACTCGATACCGTCGTGGCCACGACGATCGACTCGGCGCGCCTCGATCTGCATCAAAGCGTGAAGAACTACCGCGACGCTCAGCGCCGCATCCTCGATTACCTGTCCGCCACCGGAGTGGCCATCGTCAACGCCGACGACCCGGTGTCTTGTCGCTGGCTAGGCGAGATTGCCGGGCCCGCCCTGACTTACGGCCTGGGAGACGAGGCGCAGATCAACGGCGTCGTCGTTGAAGAGAATGCGTGCGAGACCGTGTTCATCCTGAGCGCTGGAACCGATTCCGCCGCGGTGCGAACTTCCATTGTCGGCCGTCAGCATGTGACGCATTGTCTGGCGGCTACGGCGGTGGCGCTGGCGCATGGGATCGAGTTTCAGACGATTGCCCAGGGCATCGAAAGCGTCAAGAAACTGCCTGCTCGCATGGAGCGCGTCGACTGCGGCCAAGATTTTCCTGTGTTCGTCGACGCCGCCCGCACGGTCAGCGGGCTGCGCGCGACGTTGCGAACGGCGCGGGCCTTGTCGCGGCGCCGGGTCATCTGCGTGATGGGCGAACATGTGGCGGCCACCGCCGGCGAGTCGGAAGCGATTCGCGGCGTCCTCGAGAAGATGGCGGACGTGACCATCGTGACCGACGCGGTGGCATCGCTTCACGAAGGCTGGTTCGGCGTTGAGTCCGCCAAGCACGACCGTCACCAGCTGCAGATCGCCGCCGACCGGACCGATGCCATCGCGATGGCCGTCGCGATGGCAGGGGATGGAGACGTCGTCGTCATTGCCGGCAGTCGCACTCCGACCGACTTCACCTTTGGCGCCGCCGACGCCGCGGACGCCGACATTGCCCGCGGATTGCTGTACGCGGCGAGTCGGCCGACGCTGCGACTGGTCGGCTGAATCAATTCATTCGTTTCAACTCCTCCTACCGTACCTAAGAGCGATCTTCAAGCTACGCTTTCTCGCCGCACTTATTTGCGACCTGAAACCGAGCGAGGCTCGCCAAGATGAAAAACATGGATCTATCGCACTCATTTACTGGGATCGTCAATCCGGCGACGTTCGCCGTTGGCCCTGTCGCGGCCGCTGAGGCCGTGTCGTTGATCAACGTTTCGGGCGCCACGCTGATGCATGCCGCCAGCTGCACGCCGGCCACGGCGGATGCGGCGTTGAAATCGCTGCGCGACTTCCGCGCCGTGCGTCGTCGCGTGGTGTGGTGCAATCCGAGCGACCTCGCGCGGACCCCGAACGCCGACCTGCGCGTTTGGGGTCGGAAGCTAGTCGATCTCGGGCGCGCCGACATGGTGATCGCCTGCGGGAGCGGCGCTCGCGAACTGGCGATTGCGGCGCGCGATGCGGGCCTATCGATCGGCCGCGTCGTGGTCTGCACCGACGATGCCACCGCAAGAAATGTGCTGACCGACTCGATTGTCGCCGGCGACGCGATACTTGCTCTTGGCACGACTTTGGAAAGCTGTTACAAGCTCGCCGAACGAGTGGAAACGCGGTTCGAACGCGAACTTCTCGTTGCTGGTTGAATCCAAATTCGTCAGTTGTCCGTGGTCAGTTGTCAGTTGCGACTGATGGAAGGTTTTCCTTAGCAACTGACCACGGACTACTGACAACCGACCAACTTTTTAAGGAACCATTTCAGACTTCATCGTTGATCGGCGTCGATTGCGGGGTCGTATGCCGGTCGCCCTCCCTGGGGTAGGAGCATAACAGCTTGCTGCGGGCGGCTTCTGGGTCAGTCGCTCGCGCGGGTGCTTCACGATGAAGTCTACGTCTGAGCGCCGGGGCGGCGTGCAAATGCCGCCCCGGTTGCTCAGCGGAACCACGCGGAAGGACGCAGGGGGAGGGTGGAAGGCGGAAGGCTGACTGCGAGCGCCTTCTTCCCTCCATCCTCCCCCTTCTGATTTTTCCCTGCCCAGGAGTTCTTCATGGCCGCGACCCCTCACGTTTTGTTTGCCGGCGGCGGGTCGGCGAGCCACCTCTTTCCCGGCATGGCGGTCGCCGAACATCTGCGGCGCATTATGCCGAATGCTTTGGTGACGTTCGCCGGCACGGGGGCTGCGCGCGAGCGGCACACGGTGCGGATCGCCGGGCACCACTACTCGACCATTCCGACCCATCCGATGCCGCGCAATCCGCTGCAAGCGGTGCGGTTCGTCACCGATAACGTCGCCGGCTATTGCGCCGCTCGCTGGATGTTGCGCGAACAGCGCGTCTCGCTGGTCGTCGGACTTGGCGGTTCGACGAGCGTCGCCGTCGTCCGCGCCGCCGTGGCCCGCGGCATCCCGGTCGTGCTGCTCGAACAGAACGCGGTCCCGGGTCGCACGACGCGGTGGCTTTCCCGCGCGGCCGCAATGGTCTGTGCGGCGTTTGAGGAAGTTCGCCCCCACTTGCACGTTCAGGCGCCGGTGACCGTCACGGGTAACCCGTGCCGCACAGTGTTCGAAGATCTCTACAAGCGGACGGCCGGCCAGGCGGCCTCCGTGCGTGCCGGACTTGCAGTGACGGCCGGCGGCTCCATGGGCGGCGCAACCGCCACGGGTCCGAAGCGCCAACATCGCTTGGTAATCCTCGGCGGCTCCGGCGGCGCCCGCTCGCTCAACGAATCCATTCCCGCCGCGCTCAAGCGGCTTGGCGATCGCCTGCACGATTGGCAGATTGTCCACCAGACCGGCGACGGCCAATTGCAGGAGACCGAATCGCGGTACGCAAAACTCGGCATGAAGGCGCTCGCCGTAACGCACATCGACGAGATCGCCTCGGTGCTATTTGCGAGCGACGTCGTCGTGTCGCGGGCGAGTGGTACGACGCTGGCGGAACTAGCGCTCGCTGGCGTGCCGGCGCTGCTGGTGCCGTTCCCGTTGGCGGCCGACAATCACCAGACGGCCAACGCAAAGGTTTACACGGCGGCCTCGGCGTGCCGCATGGTCGACGAAACGCAGCAAACGGGGGCCCTCGACGCCGCGTTGGCACGCGAGCTCGAATCGCTGATCACCGACCATCATTTGCGGACCGAGATGGGCCGCAACATGCAAAAGCTGGCCCGGCCGCAAGCGGCGTCGCAAATTGCCGGCGCGATCGCCGACCAACTCTGCGGCGGCAGCATCACGGGATTAATGGCGGCCTAACGGTCCCTAGCTACTTCGTAAAAGGGGGACGCGTCGAATCCCTCGGGGTCTCCGTTTGAGCCGTCGCTATGCCTCCATGGCCCCCGCAACGCCGCCGGTAAACTTCCCGTCGTCAGCCGAGTGCCCCGCGAGCACTTGTGCCTTGTACCCGCCGCGCGATTTGAAGTACATGATCAGCCCGAGATAACAGACGCACATGATCGCTGGCAGCACGGCGATGTCGGCCAGTGCCAACTGCTTCGTCTCTCGCTGGATGCCTTCGACTTGCGTGCGAGTCGCCTCGGGAAGCGCGGCGATTTTTGCCTTGTCGATCGTTTGGAAATCGAAGAACTGACCTTTGGTCGTGGTCGCCAGCTCAGGGTATGTCTCTGGCAGGGCTTGTTCCACGGCAGCGGCAAGATTGCGGTCTTGAACAGTGCCAATCGCCGGCGAGCCAATCGTACCGGCGAAAATCATGCCGACGCCAGAAATCGCATTGAGCAGCAAAGCGCCCCCCTTGGGGTACTGCTCTGAAACGACGCCCAGCGTCGTTGGCCAGAAGAACGTCTTGCCGAAGGCGTAGACCGTGGCGGCGAGGATGAGCATGAAGACGGCTTCGCCAGCGTGCCCCAACCAGTAGAGCCCCACCGTCGCTAGCGCCGCGCAGACGGCGAGCAATCCTAGCGGCGAAATGCGATGGACAATCGGGCCCGCGAAGAACCGCAGCACAAACATAATTGCAGAGGTATAGACCAAGAACATCGTTCCCTTGACCGGGTCTCGCAGCGTCGAGCCCATAATGTCCTGGATCCAGCCGTCAGTTCCCAATTCAGTGGTCGCCAGTAACATCATGACCACCAGCAGGAACACGAACATCGGGCGGCCGAACGAATGGATGAAGACGCCGAACAGTACTGCCGGCGCGATTGCCCAGACGAGTCCTGCCTTCGGCGTCAGCAGCGGAGCGCTGCCTGGTTCGGCAAAGATCGAAACGAACTGGCTGATTCCCATGAGGATGAGAAAAGAAACGATGTACGCACTGGCCCAGCCGAACTCTTCGAGCATTGAACGGTAGCTCACGCCCGCTTCGACGCGTTCCTGCTGCGGGAAGCTTTGCCCGAGCAACAACAGGCCGTAGGCGATGATCGGCGGCAGCAGCAAGCCCATCTGCCACTGCCAAAGATGCCCCGGCAACTTGTCGCCCAACTGCGTACCGCCGAAGAAGACGGCAATCGACAACAGTCCGCCCAGCACGAGGCCGCCCGGCCAACCCGCATGCAGGACGTTGAGCCAGTGAGTCTTGTTGTTGCGATAGATGGTCGCCACCACCGGATTGATCACGGCTTCGACGGCGCCATTAGCCAGTCCGAAGATGAACGTCGCGATGTACAGCGTCTGGTAGTTCGGCGCGAAGATCGTGAGCAGCGACGACGCAAAGTGCCCAGTGAACGCCACCGCCATGATCCAGCCGTAGCCGATCCGGTCGATCACCAGGCTGAGCAAGATGATGGAAATAGCGAACGGGGCCAGACCGACGCCATTAAGAATTCCCTTTTGCTCTTCGGACAGACCGAATTGGAGAGCCCAGTCGCTCAGCACGGCTCCGCGAACGGCGAAGCCAAACGCGGTCGCCACCAGCGCGATGAAGCACCCCAGGAACAGCCGCCGCTCCGAGTGGTTGGTCTCCGCCATCAATGCCTCGCCGAAAAGGACGCCTGGGCGCCGGAAAAATGAGAAGAGTTTGAGATTGCGACGCAGTATAGCCCGCTAGCGTGGCGACTCCAAGCTATAGAACGCGCGGAGAATCATGAGAATTTTCACGTCGCCGAGCGGCCTGCCGGCGCAACCCGCTCGTCCTCGACCTGGCAAAGAATCTCATGGCGGCCGATCTTGCCGGTCTTTATGGTGGCAATGGCGAGGGAACGTCGGGCGTCGGCTCGGCGCGGCATCCTGGCGGCGGGATGCCCCGAGGCGTCGGCAACGTTGCACCGCGTCCCGCCAACTGGCATGTTAATGGGACGCCGACGACGATTGGCGTTGCTCGTCACGGAGCCGTTCGCTCGTTGCTCGCATCTTTACTCAAGCCTCCGGCGGAGTTTTCATCATGCGTCGATTTGCGCTACAGAGTTTGTTGTTCATTGCGTCGCTGGGAATGATTGCCTCGGCTGCGTTTGCCAAGGTGACCGAAACCGATTTCGGCAAGACCAAGGATGGCGTTCCGGCAAAAGTTTTTGAAGTGACCAACAAGAACGGCATGAAGGTCCGGCTGCTCAGCCGCGGGGCGACGCTCATCGGCGTCGACGTTCCTGATCGCGACGGCAAGCTCGCCGACGTGGTCTTCGGCTTCGACGACATGGCGGGGTACGAGTCGAAGGCCAACGGCTACTTCGGCTGTACCACCGGTCGCTACGCCAATCGCATTGCCAAGGCGAAGTTCACGCTTGATGGCAAAGAGTACAAACTCTTCGCCAACGATGGCCCGAATCACCTCCACGGCGGCGACGGCGAAAGCCTCGATAAGGTCGTCTGGGATGGCACGCCGTTCGAAAAGGATGGCGTCTCCGGCGTAGAGTTCGCGTACACGAGCCCCGACGGGCAAGAGGGCTATCCCGGCAAGCAGGAAATGAAGGTGACGTTCACGCTCAACGACAAGAATGAACTAACGATCGACTACTCAGCCAAGAGCGACAAGCCGACGGTGATCAACCTCACCAATCACGCTTATTTCAACCTCGGCGGCGCCGGCTCGCCGACGATTAACGACCATTTGCTAACGCTCAACGCCGACCGATACACTCCGGTCGACGAGACGCTGATCACCACGGGCAAGTTGGCGCCGGTCGACGGCACGCCGCTCGATTTCCGCACTCCCACCGCCATCGGCAAGCGGGTCGATCAGCTGACCAAGACCTCGACCCTGGGCTACGACCACAACTTCGTGATCAATCGGGGCGACGCCAAGCAGGGCGAGCTGGTCGAGGCCGCTAGGCTTGTTGACCCGCAGTCGGGCCGCACGCTGACCGTGATGACCGATCAGCCAGGCATTCAGTTCTACGGCGGTAATTTCCTCAAAGGCGACAAGGGCAAGGGGGGCAAGTCGTACCCTTACCGCAGCGCGTGCGCCCTGGAGACGCAGGTGTTCCCCGACTCGCCAAATAAGCAAGGGGTCGAGGGCTGGACCGATTGCGTGCTGCGTCCCGGCGAGGAATACACGCACACGTGCGTGTATGCGTTTGGGGTGGAGAAGTAGGCCAACTCCCGCGAAGCCGCGGTCACTAGAGCTGATTCAGGCCGGTGGAGCGTCATGCAGCAGCCGCGCGCCGTGAACGACCGCGACCACGTCGACTCGATCTGCTCTCAGCCTTTAGACAATTCGGTAAGCGCCCTCCAGCACCTCCCGAATCTCGGCGGAGTTGAACTCGGGAACGATTCCGCCAGATTCTGGATATTGGATGAGTTGCTCGGAGCGTCAAATGATGCGCTCCACCAAACGCTTCGCACATCCAACGGAATCAGCGGCAACGTAGTCGTGGATGCCTTGCAACTGCGCTCGGGCTGCATCGGTCCAGACGACTCTCATGCAGGCAGTCCGAATTGCCGCCGTAGCTCAGCGACTTCAGTGACTCGATCGGCAGTCGAGTCTTCAAGGCCGCGCTCAATGGTCTGTCGTACATAGATCCGGTACATCAATTCGTCCCACGACGCATCGGGCGGGAGAGACTGCACGATCTCCATCGCTTGATCGCGAATCGGCAATGGGGGCGTTGGTTGCATATTGGGTAATCCACTGAGCGGTTTTAAAAAACCTTACTGAATAATACGCGTTCTAATTTGAAGTAGCGCGATCGAGGTGAGTGGCGGCACAGACGGTTTTCATGAGTTCGGCGTCGAGAGCCACTTTCGTCCAGGCGTCGACGGCGGCTTGTTCGAGGGCGTCGTAATTGTCGTAGGCTCGGTTGCTCCAGCAGTGGCTCTTGAGATAGTGCCATAAATTCTCGATCGGATTGAGTTCGGGACTGTAGGCCGGCAGCGTGACGACGGTGACGTTGTCGGGAACGCGGAGTTGGCGGCTGATGTGAAAGCCGGCCCCGTCCCACAGCATCACGGCATGTTCGCCTGAGGGAATCGTCCGAGCGAACTGGGCGAGGAACTCATTGACGATCTTCGCATTGAGCTGCGGGCTGAGCAGCCCTTCGGCATGCCCCGTCTCGGGGCAGACCGCTCCCAGCACCCAGAGATATTCATACTCGGTCTGACGAATGGCCGTCGGCCGCGACCCGGTCCTGGCCCAGACGTTCGTGGTCGTTCCTTGTTGGCCGAACCGCGATTCGTCCTGGAAGTAGATCCGCAGACGTTTGGTCGGATACGCCGCGGCAATCGCTTGCACGCGTTCTGGCCACTGACGGAGGAACTCCGTTTGCTTTTCGGGGTCCGCCTTGCGATGCCGCGGCCGAGGGCGGAGGTACGAGTAGCCTAACCGGTGTAGCAAGTGATACACGCCGGCCAAAGAGCGGAGCAGATGGAACTCCTGCGCCAGAATCCGCTGCACGTCCTTGCCGCGCAGCGAGCAGACGTCGTCTTCCGCCGTGGGGCCAGCGTCGAGACGCTGACGAACTTCGTCCTGTTGTTGGGGCGTCAGCGGCAAACGCTCTTCGCGGCCGCGTCGATCGTTGAGGCCCGCCAGGCCTTGTTCGTTGTAGCGACGCACCCATCGCTGGCAGATGCGGCGACTCAGGCCCACGGCCATCGCCACGGCTGGAGCCGTCCATCCCTCCTGCGCCAGAATCACAATCCGCAGACGTTTGGCGCGGTCGGCGTCCTTCTCGACGCGTTCCAGACGCTTGAGTTCCGCCTGAGGCAAATGGCCCTTCACCTCCATCGCAACCTCTCAAAAAGGGGATTGCGATAGCATGATGGATAAACTGGGCGGGCGCAAGAGGAGGCGCGCTACTTCAAATTAGAACGCGTATTATACCACGGTTGCTCGATCTAGGAGCACTCACCCAGCAACTGCCGCAGCATCTGCTCCGGACGATTCAGAAATGCTTGCGTCACCCGGTAATGCTCGGTCTCTTTATACTCGACGCGCTGAATGCCGTTCGCCCCAAACTCGTAAATCCAGGCGTTCGGGTAGGCCATGATGATGGGCGAATGGGTCGCGATCACGAATTGCGATTCCCGCTTGACTAGTTCGTGCATCGCCACCAGAAAGGCGAGTTGCCGCTGCGGCGAGAGGGCCGCCTCTGGCTCGTCGAACAAGTTAAGTCCGTCGCCGCGGAGGCGATTGGTCATCAAGTCGATGAACGATTCGCCGTGCGACTGCTCGTGGTAAGACGTGGCGCCGTACGGACTTGTCGGGCTGACCAGCCCTAGCTTCTCAATTTCGCTCGCCACGTTGTAGAAGCTCTCGGCCCGCAGAAAAAAGCCGTCGCTCCGCCGGCGACCGCGAGGACTTCGTCCCAGCTGCACCCACTTGAACAAGTCTGCGTGGGAGTCGCGCGAATTAAAGTTAAAATTCCGCGTCCCCCCTTCCGCGTTGAAGCCGTCGGCCACGGCAATCGCTTCCAGCAGCGTGCTTTTGCCGCTGCCGTTCTCGCCGATGAAGAACGTCACGTGCGGATGGAGGTCGAGACGTTGCAGCGTCTTGATCGCCGGCAACTCGGCCGCACAGTTAGAGTCCAAATCGCCGCGCGAGCGATCGAGCGTGACGTAGACCACGTGCGGCTGGTACGGATGTTCCATCGTCACCCCGTCGGCGGATCGGGCAGCTTGCGAATCGTCCCCGGCACGATCGGCTCGTGCCGCATCGCGCTGGCGACCGCGGCGAAGGCCAACTCCAGACTCCGCAGATTGCTGCGCGCATCATTCGACGGCTGACGCTTCTCCTCGATCGCGCACAGCAACTCGCCCATTGTCCCATGGAACCCATCGGGAAACCATGCCCCGCTCAGCTTCGGCCGATAGTCGCCGCCGTCGCGCGATAGCTCAACGGTCTGTTGATTCACATTGGGCCCAAAGCTCCTCAACGTGCCGTGGCTACCGGCGACGTAGGCTTCGTCCCACGGATTGTGGGCGGCGTGCCCGTCGAACACCAGCGTCGCCTGAGCCCGCGGGTACTCGATGGATGCCTGCCCGAGAAGCGCCGGCATGATGTCTTGCGTCGGCGAGATCGCCGTCGAAGCGTAAACCCGCAGCGGCCGCTGCTTGCCCATCACCGTCGAAAGAAAATCAAACCAGTGAATGCCGAAGTCGTACAAGATCAGGTGATAAACCTTCTCGAATACGGTGCCGCGGACCCAGCTGTGGTCCCAGTGCACGCCGCAATGCACCGAGGCGACTTGGCCGATGAGGTCGGCTTCGACCGCCTCGCGAATGTAGCTGAAGTGCGGCGCCCAGCGGGCATTCTGGTTCACGGCCAGGAGGACGCCCTGTTTGTCCGCGAGATCGGCCAGCCGCTCGCCTTCGTCGATGTCGATGACGAATGGCTTCTGGCTCAGCACATGCTTCCCCGCTTCGAGGCAAGCGGCGATGATCGGTCCCCGGATTTCAGGGTGCGTGGTGACGTCAACGACCTCAACGTCGGCCTTTTGCAATAGCTCCTGGTAATCGGTGAACACCTGCGCATCGGGATAAAACTCATCCCGGCGTCGCTCGGCGGCTTCCTTCACCACGTCGCACAGCGCCGTGACGCGATAACCCGCTGCGCTATAGGCCCGTAGGTGATGGGTCGTGATTCCGCCGCAACCGACAAGGCCAATGCCTGGGCGGTATGACCTTGGATTCGTCGGCTGATACGTCAGGGCCGGCAGGCAGAAGCTCGGCACATTCTGCGGCGGCTTCGCCGCCACGTCAGTTGGTTCAGGCATGGGAAGGATCCCCGATGGTTGAGCAAGGTCTAGCGGCGCCAGCGTCGAGATTAAGCCGGATTTTCGCGCCTCGACACTCAGGAGAGCAACCGTTGAGGCCGCATTCGGCCGCTTGTAAATCGCCCTTACCTCGGTAAGTTAAAGGGTTTGCTGCTCATTTCACCGCCTCGCGGTGCTGGCTTGAGTCCACAGCCAGCGGCAGAGAGGCGCACGAAAATACTGGCAAGCCGCCTCGGTTTGCAATTCGCATACCATTGAGCCGCCGCCTCGGCTGGTCGGCCCACCCCTGATTTTCCCGAAGATGGCCAAAAAAGCTTCCAACAGCGACAAGCGAATCCTCCTGGTCGACGACGACGCCGAGATTATCGAATCGTTACGGCTGGCCCTCGAAGCCCAAGATTACCAAGTTCTCGTCGCGCGCGACGGCAATCAAGGCCTCGCGCTGATCGAGCGCGAAACGCCCGACCTGATCATTCTCGACATGATGATGCCCAAGCGCAGCGGCTTCCTTGTGCTCGAGCGGCTCAAACGTCTCGGCGAAAAGAAGCACCGGATCATCATGATCACGGCCAACGAAGGCAATCGCCACAAGGCCTACGCCGAAATGCTCGGCGTCGACGACTACGTTCGCAAGCCCTTCCCGATGGACCGCCTGATCCAGAGCGTCGATCGCTTGCTGAGCGAGTAGGGAAAAGTCCCGGATCGCAGATCTGAGAAGGCTCCGAATTGTTGGCCGAAGGCCTGCTCCCACCGTAGCCTAGGGCAACGCCCTAGGTGAATAGGTCTCCATCGATTCCTTTGGCTGAAGGCCATACTTATCCGCAACGCTCGCCAGCGACTCAATCCCAAACATACTGCTCGTCGTACTCTACCTCATAGCGTTCAAAAAAAGCTCGAAACTCTTCTTGAAACGTCTTCGCGCAATGATGCTCTTCTTGGTGGCGGACGTAATCCTCCGCCTCCTGGCGATGAGCCGGTCCTACGGAAAACATGCCGTAACCGCGCTGCCAATAGAACTCTCCAAAGGGGGCGCCGAGCGTCTTCACGAATTTCGACGATTCCCGCTTCGTCTGCTCGACGAACTCGATTGGCGTATGCTTTTTGCCCATGTCGAAGAGGATGTGAACGTGATCGTCGATGCCCCCGACGACGACCCAGGGCGAATCCATTTCGCGGATCGTCGTTGCCAGAAACGCATGGACGCGCGGGCGAATCTCATCATCCAAGAACGGTTGGCGATTCTTCGTGCTAAAGATGAGATGGGCGTAGAGCTTCGTGAGTGATTGCGGCACCGGTCCTCCCCTGACTCAACGTGAGGTAGCGGGTGGGTATGGCCTCCAGCCAAAGCGCGATGTTGGGCGTTTTTCCTGGGGCGTTGCCCCAGGCTACGGTTGGAGTAGGCCTTCGGCCAAAGGTCAACGAGGAGGCTGATGGCGCATCGATCACGCCTCTCGAGCTCCATCCCTGCCGCCTGTAGCCTGAAGCCTGCCCCCTAATCCATCGCGATGGTCCGCGCCAGCGGTTGCAGCACCGAGTCGATGACGTAATTGTCGACCACGTCTCGGCAGACGTCCCACAGCTTGTCGAGCATCGAGGCGTACGTTTGATTCGGCGGCAGGCTGCCGTACTGGCGCGCGGTGACGTAGACGCTCAGCTGTTCTTCCTGGAACTCGTTGGTCCGAATCTGATAGGCGTTCGTGCGCGCCTCGATGTTAAACCGGCATTGGATCCGGCATTCGTCGTCCAACGCGAACGTGAACGACGGTTCGTTGTTGATGATCGTTGCGCCAGGAATCGTCGCCATCCGCTCCAGGGCGGGGCAGACGCCCAGCGCCTCGGCGATCAGTTGGTTGTGGTTGCCGCGATAGCTGAAGTCGAACCCCATCAGCAGGTCCATCGCCTCGCAATCGAGCGGACTGACCGACAAGGCGTAGGGCGCCAACTCCAGCGTCAATCGATGTTGCTCCAGCGCCTCTTGCACCGACTGGGGATTCACCTGGCCCGAACAGATCCGTCGCGGCTCGATCGAACACCAGCGATAGGCGCCGCGATCCTTATCCTCTTCCAGGATAAAGTCGTTCTTGTCACGGGCGTAAAAGTTACGCATCTGCGGATACTGCTTCTGAATCTGCTCAAAATAGTGGAGCACCGTCTCGCGGCTGCTCGGTAGGTCCATCTCCGTGCTGAGATTCAGATTGATGTAGAAGTCGTCGGAGAGCGAGCTGTACGGGTTCATCGCGGTGGGACGTCCTCCAGAGGTTCGATCATCCTGCGCCGAACGCGGGACGTTCGACAGTTGGGCCACGGTTGGCCAAGCGGCCGCTTCATTGCTCGCCTCTCGTGTAAGTATAGGTCCGCTGGGAAAATGGTGTCAAAGACCCGCCCGAGCAAAACGCGCGGATTGCCGAAGTTAAGGCCGCTGCCAGCGAGAATTACCGCTTTCCGAGAAGAGTCTTCGCAGGTCAACAATAGCCGTGGTAAGCTGGAAGCCAGCCCGTCGAGGGCGGCTCAAACAGCGTTCCATGTCGACGATGGATTTCACCGGTCAACGACCAGATCGAGTAGCCATGTCAACCGTGCGGGATAGGCAAACGGTGACGCCCGCCCTGGTCTCCGGCGACAGCGATCTGGGCGGGTTGGCCGTAGCGGTCGTTGCCGGCGAAGTGACCGGCGTTTCGTTCGGCCAGCGTTCCGCAGCCATCGCGGCGACGGCTCTGGCTCGTCGGCTTTGCAGCGTCGACTCTGCCAAGTCCTTGTGCGAGTCGGTGGACGCCGCGGGCGACGACGTCGACCTCGCGGAGGAAGTCCTGGAGAAGCTCCGGCAATTCGCCGCTGGCGATGACGTCGACCTGACGCCAATTCCGCTGTCGCTCGGCCACCTCACGCCATTTCAGCGCCGCGTCGTTCGGACTTGCCGGGCCATCAAGCGGGGGGCGTTGCTCAGCTATGGCGAGGTGGCGGCGAAGGCCGGCAGCGCCGGGGCCGCCCGCGCGGTCGGGCAAGTGATGCGGACGAACCGAACGCCCCTGATTGTCCCGTGTCATCGCGTCGTCGCTGCCGGCGGCAAGCTGGGGGGATTCTCGGCGCCGCAAGGATTGGCGATGAAGCGCCGACTGTTGGAGTTAGAATCGGATCGACTATTTACGTAATCCGCGACGGCGAACTCGATCGGCCCGTATCGACCCGTTAGATTCTGCTCGCGGGGCAATCACCAACAACCGTGTACGTCGCCGTCGTCGAATTAGGACTTCCTATGCAACTCACACAGTCACACGATCGAACGCTGTCGCGTGTTGCCATTGGACGCGCCCTGCTGGCGCTGCTGCTTTGGGGCGCCTTGGTTCGTCCTTCGCAGGCGATCAATGTTACGCTCGATTACACTTACGATACGTCGAACTTCTTCGGCGCCGGCAATCCGAGCGGCGCGACGGCTGGCGGCCAAGCGAAGGCGGCGCTCGAGGCGGTTGCTAGTTTCTATTCGACGATTCTTAAGGATACTTTTTCAGCAATTGAAGTTCCTGCGAACTTCCAAAGCTCTTTCGGAGGCGTGGCGACGTTTGCGTGGACGCCAAGCTTCAACAATCCCGCAACCGGAGCTACCGCTCAAGCACCGCTTCAATCAGTCGCCGCGGATGAGTATCGGATTTTTGCCGGAGCACGAAGTCTTGGCGCCGGCACCCTCGGTATTGGTGGATTCGCGGCCGGCGGCTACTCGTACAACATTTCCGGTGTGTTCGGACCGGGGGAATACAACACTCAGGTGCAAAAAGCGAATGCGTTCGCAGCGGCAGTGACCACTCGAGGAGAGTCGAGTGGATTTGCCGCGTGGGGAGGCTCAATTACCTTCGACAACGATGGGTCAACGAACTGGCACTATAACCACACATTGCAGCCTACGGCAGGTACGAGCGACTTCTACTCAGTCGCAATTCACGAGTTGGGCCATGCCCTCGGGCTGGGAGTCTCCGATGAGTGGAAGGCATATGCGACGTCCCCCAATTTCACTGGCCCGGCCGCTACGTCCAATTACGGCGGGAACCCACCTTTGTCGCCGCTAGTAGGCGGCACCCGCGGTCATTGGGCGTCTGGCACGATGAGCACGATTTTGGGGACGAACACATCGCAAGAAGCGGCAATGGATCCCGAAGTCACCACCGGCACGCGCAAGCGGCTGACTGCGCTCGACGCCGCCGCGCTGAGCGACATCGGTTGGACCGTCGTCCCGCCTCCGCCAACGACTTTCAACCCCGCCGACTTCAACGAAGACACGCTAGTGAATGGCGCGGACCTCACGACGTGGAAAGGCGCCTTCGGCCTCAACGCCAACGGCGACGCCGATGGCGACAACGATAGCGACGGCGCCGATTATCTCATTTGGCAGCGCAACTTCGGCGCCACCTCAACTAGCGGGACGTTGGCAATGATTCCTGAACCGACGACGTTGACGCTGATGGCGGGAAGCGCCGGCCTGCTAATCTATGCTCGGCGTCGGCGGCTCGGCCGTTAGGCCGCTTCCAACGGCCGCATCCTCGCGGCGTTGCGGCTCCACTCGGCGATCCGCTCGTCCGATGGCGCGTTGCCGTGGCGCAAGATTCGTTGTCCCTGGGCGCTCCGACAGGTCTCGCGAACCCGCGTCACCAAGTCCTCCGCCTTCGCGCCGGCGACTTGCTCCGCTTCGTGGAATCCGCTGGCGACCAGCAGTTGAGCGCCGACGCCGCGCAGTTCCGGAATCCGGCAGACGAGGCGGGCTTCACGCTGCCAACGCGTGATGACGCCGGCCGTCACCTTCGCTTCGCCAAGTTCTTGCGCCGTCGATTCGGGACTCGCATTGAGCAGGTCAGCGACCGTGCGGATGCCGACGCCCGCCAGTCGCTCGGCGGCGATTGGGCCAATCGACGGAGCGTCGACCACTGGGCTGCTGCGCTGCAAATGAAACTGCACCGGTCCCTTCGAGCTGGCGTCCCTCTTCGCGGCTTGGCCTTTGGAAGTCCGCGCGCCGACGGCTGCGGGTCGTTCACTCTTTGCAGACACGGTGGACGCCGTCGGACGCGGCCCGGCCGGAAGCAGCGACGGTCGATCGACCCAGCCGTACTTCTTCTTTGCCAGCAGCCAATTCTCCCGCTGCGTTCGGGCGAGTTTCTGCGTTTCAGCAAGTTCATCACGGGTGTACCGGGTTCGCAGCGCCGCGAAACGACGGCCGCGGTCGCTGGCCAGGAACTGGTCGATTGCTTCGCTCAGCAGACGCACATCGACGGCAAACAGCGCCTCGGGCGAGCCGATCTCGTTGGCCGCCAACACCTGGGCGTCATTCAGCGAGACGCCCGGCACGAAGCACATCAGGCTCATGTGGGTCTGCCAGAGTCGCACCGCGTCGGCCGTCAGGCCTGGGCGAGCCAGACGAAGGGCGACCTCGTTAGCGTCGGCGGCCAGCAAATCCTCCACCGTCGTAATGTTCAACTCCGCGAAGATCTTGGCGGTGTCGTTGCCGAGCACCGGAAAGTCTGCGATCGAGCCGGTGCGCGAGAGGAAGAAGACATCCTGTTCGTCGTCGTCCGGGGACCACTCGCCGGCAATGCGGAGCTGCGGCTTTCGTTCGCCCACGGTCTCACGGACGATTTTCACTGTGGCGGCTGCCGCGGGTTCGGGCGTTAGCTCGACGACGATCGGGGCAGGGGAGGGCGGGGCCGCCGCGCGGGCGCCGCGACGCAGCTCATCGAGGTCGCGAACCTCGTCGCCCAGCGATTCGAACCGCCGCGCAGCTTCGCGGTCTTCCGTCAAGACGATCAACTGGCGACCTTGCCGTGCGAATTCGTGCAGCACGCCCGCCATTGCGGCGACGCCGCGGGCGTCTTGTCGCAAGAACGGCTCATCGAGGAACAAGGGCAAGTCGATGCTTCGCGCCGCAAACGAAGACACTAGCGCCAGTGTCAGCGCCAAATAAAGCTGGTCTTGCTGAGCGGGCGACAATTCGGCCAACGTCAGGACGCGGCCCTCGCGATCGATGACGGTCGCGCCACGCCCCTCGCGGTCCATGCGAATCTGCACGAGCTGTCCGTCCGTCAATTGAGCAAGGGTATCAGACGCACGCCATGGCCGACGATGGTCCGAAGCAAGCGGCGCATGGAGCGTCGCCGTCGAGTCCGACGCATGAATGGCCCGTTGAATATCGCTTTCCAGCTGCTGGAGCTCGGCGCGCAACTGGTCGAGCGTCGAACGCACCGTCGTCTGCGCGCGTCCTTGTTGCAGGATTTGCCAGCGACCTTCCAGCGACTTGATCTCCCGCTGCAACGCGTCGCAGGCGCCGCGAAGTTCGTTCATCTCATGTTCGGCTTCGTTCCGACGCTGCCGCGCATCGGCTTCGTACCGCGGGCGATCGGTGCGAGCCAGCAGCATCGCGTCAGCGTCGCGGACGAACTCGGCATGTCCCTGGCATTGGCAGTGCGCCGCGGCGGGCGATTGCGGCAACGCCACCGCCGGGCGGTAGCTAAGCTGCGCCGCATGAACATGCGCTTGCCGCCGGTGCAGGAGGTGCTCCAACTGCTCGCTCAAATCGCTTTGCGCCCGCGACAGCTGCCGGCTCTCGGCGTTGAGTTCCACGCGCCGCACGGCACGTTCCTGCTCCGTCACCTGTCCGCACAGCGCGTAGAGTTGCTGCCGCAGCATCTGCGCCACCGGCGACATCCGCGCGTGCGCGTCGCAGCCGACGCAACGCCCCGGCTCGTGCGAACGGGCCAGCTGCGAGACCTCGGCGTCGAGATCATCGAGCAACCGTTCCAATACGCCGACGGTGACGCGCTGGTCGGCGAGCGAACTGGCGCTGTCAGCCGTGCCGTCGGGGTGCACCTCCGCCAGCTCGCGCCGCACCGTTGCTTCGCGCGCTTGCAGGTCGCTGAGCGTCTGGCGGCAGCGACCAATTTCCGCGTCCAGCTGCTCCAGTTCGCGTCGGTGCTTCTCGGCATCAATCTCCGGCCCCCGCCGCACCGCCGTCTCCAATGCAAAATAGCGGAGCCGAGCTTCGATTTCCGCAAGCTTCGCCTCCGCCGTCCGTAGCTTCAGCTGCAATTGTTCCGCCTGCCGGCGGCGATCAGCGAGCGTCGCCTCGACGCTGACCAGGTCTTTATGCAGCGTATTGCTCTCGCGCCGGCTGGCCGACATCTCCTCTTCGATCTGCTTGACCACCGCGTCGCGGCGGGCCACCAGTTCGTCAACGCGACGGCGATCAAACGCCGTACGCGGCGCCGCAGCATGCGCCCGACAGACAACGCCGTCAGGCGAGTCATGTGCTGACTGCTGGGGATGAAGCGCGAGCGTGAACTCCCGGGCGAACTCGCCGTCGAGCAGCGTCGCTGCCCGCGGCGGTTGGGCGAAGTCGACCGCGTACAACTCGGCTACCAGCCGCGGCGAAACGCCCGCCAGCAGCGAGCGCACCGTCCCGCTATCGACGGCGGGTCCGCCAGCCGTCGCAATCGAAAGTCGCCCGTAGGGCGAACCATCGCGATGCCGCCGCAGCGTGTACCGCCCGCGCGGTCCGTCGACTTCGAGCGAACCCTCCGCCAGCGGCGTGCTTTGGCCGAACTGCCGACGCCACGCGCTGTCGTGTTTGCCGTAGAGCAGTTGCGCAGCGAGCTGCGCGACGGTGCTTTTGCCGGTTCGCGGGCCGCCGAAGAAGACGTTTAAGTCGGGCGCGAAACGATCGACGACAAGCTCTGGCCAGGCGCCTTGCCCGGCGAGGCGAAGTTGGGTCACGTTCATCCGTTGGCGTCCTTGCGTGGGGTGCGAGCCATCCTGGCTCGCCTCGTATCGCACGAAGCAGGCATCGCCGCGGACTGTCTGTTTTTAGCGGGAAAGCTTGGACCATAGGTCCGGTAGGAGGCCCGCGGCGGGCGTGTATCGGCGGGTAGGGTAACCCATCCCGACCGTTCCAACAACGCGAGTCTGTATGCTACGGTAACTCTGCGGTTGGAAGCCGCGAACGTTTACCCATCCCACAACGCCCATTCAGCCCCGCCCGCTAGCGGCGGGCCCGCAACGCCATGCCTCACGCGCCCTACGATGCCATCGTCCTCGGAGCCGGCGGCGTCGGCAGCGCCGCCATGTGGCAGCTAGCACGTCGCGGCCTGCGCGTGCTTGGCATCGACCGCTTCGCGCCGCCGCACGGTGAGGGAAGTTCGCATGGCCAGACGCGCATCATCCGGCAAGCCTATTTCGAACATGCCGACTATGTGCCGCTGCTGCTCGAAAGCTATCGCCTGTGGGAGGAACTTGAAGGCCTCGCCGGGCAGCGGCTGAAGATTGAAACGGGGCTCCTCGAAGTCGGTCCCCGCGACGGCGTCGTCGTCCCCGGCGTCTTGAGCGCAGCGCGTCAGCATGGTCTCGCCGTCGAAGAACTCGCCGCCGCCGAGATTGAGTCGCGCTGGCCCGGCTTTCGAATGCCAGAAAACCAATCGCCTGAACTCGCCGGCGTCTTCGAACCGCGCGCCGGTTACCTCCGGGTCGAAGAGTGCGTCGCCGCATGCCTGGCCGAAGCCCAGCGCCACGGCGCCGAACTCCTGCCGAACGTCGAAGTCCACGACTGGCACGCCGGCGCCGACATTCTCGTCCGCACCGCTGCCGGCGACTTCCGCGCCAACCGCCTGGTGATCACCGCCGGCGCCTGGGCCGGCCCGCTGCTGCACAATCTCGGCGTCTCGCTCGAAGTCCGCCGCAAGCCGCTCATGTGGTACGAGCCGCACGACGCCAGCGCTAGCGCCGCCGCGCTCACCAGCGCCGCCAACGGTTTCCCCTGCTTCCTCTTCGAACTCCCCCACGGCATCTTCTACGGCTTCCCCGTCGTCGACGAACGCGGTCTCAAGGCGGCCGAACACTCCCGCGGCGACGCGATTGTCGACCCGCTGGCCGTCGACCGCCAACTTCACGCGACTGACCGTCAGCGCGTCGACCAGTTCTTGCAGACGCACATCCCCAGCGTTCGCACCCCGTGCCGCGAACACGCCGTCTGCCTCTACACGATGTCGCCCGACGAGCACTTCATCGTCGACCGTCATCCCGACGACCCGCGCGTCGTCTTCGCCGCCGGGTTGTCGGGGCATGGCTTCAAGTTCACGCCGGTCTTGGGCAAAGCGCTGGCTGAGTTGGCGACCGCAGGGGTGACGTGCCAGCCGACGGCCTTCCTGTCGCTCAGGCGGTTCGGGCGGAGCTAACATCGCTTCACCTCGTTGAGGCTTGGCTCTGCTGTCGCTTGGCTGGGGTCATGGCGAGCTTGGACATCGTTTCTGTCGCGAGATGCGTTCTAGAGCCCTTCTCACTTCCATGTCGCGATTTAGCCCCCACTCCGAGCTTGCCGCCGCCGTTCTCTCACTTGAAATGGCGACGGTTAACGCCGTCACCACAGAGCCCGCAGAGAGCACAGAGGAAAATGGAAAGAGATTTCCTTGGCCATCTTCTCCGTGGTCTCGGTGGGCTCTGTGGTAAATGGTTGCCGCTGAGCTACTCAGGCAAGCTTCGAAGCTAACGAGGGGCTTGAAAGTTCGGAGTGATGCGCCGGGCGACAGCTGGCGCTGACGGGCGATGTCCAAAAAAATCTGTGGGAGGGGTCTCCGACCCCGATGCGGCGTTGAGCAACCACAACCGCTCGTAGTGGTGAGCGAAGTCGGCGTCGGAGACGCGTCCCACAAACCAACTTTTGTGCAACGCCGTGGGGGTGGCGACTGAGCCTCTTGTGACTGGTCCTCCTGTGACTGGCCTCGTGCGGCCGCGCCGCCCAGGTCGGCGAGTGCGCCACAACCTGGGGCGCCCCCCTTGGCGATGGTGGAGACGTTGAGGGGGTCGGGAGCCTTTTGCCACTGGGAAGCCTGCTTTGCGTGGAACGCCGCCAGTGGCAAAAGGCTCCCGACCCCATCGAGGCGTGTCGTCGCGTGTCGCGTTGTGTCGCCTGTCGCCTGTCGCCTGTCGTGTGTCGTGTGTCGCCTGGTGTCGCCTCATGCATTTTGGGCGACACGAGTCCAAAGTGGTTGAGCGGGTTGGAGTTGCGGCGTCGCTCGCGGCGACAGGGACGACGACAGCTCTGATTTCTTGCCGTTGAGGGAGGGGTCTCCGAGCCCGAGGCGGCGTGAAGCAGCGCTGGCGGCTCGGAATGGAATGCAGAATCGGCGTCGGAGACGCCTCCCACAAAATGTGCGCTCTCGCCAGCGACAGCCGTCAGGTGCGGCGCAGGGGCGGGCAGGGAATGAGCCTCTCCCGGCGGATGGCGCATCGGCGCAGCGGTGGCGCAGAACATGGACATGCGACCACTATAGCGGGCGGGGTGGCCTTTTTCTAGATGGGAGTTGATGGAATGATCGCGCTGCACAGTTCGCCGCGGCGAATGTGCAGCGGGTAGGCGTTCTCCATCAACCGCAGGCGGCTGGATGCCCGGTCCTTCAGGCTGCTTGCAAGCCAATCAGTGGCCGCCATGCCGTAGCGGCGCTGCTCACTGGCGACACGCCAGTGGCATCCGGCGACGGCGGGCAGCAACCGCGCCGACGCCAAACATGGCGATCGAAACCGCTGTCGGCTCGGGAACCTGTATGTTGGCGACGAACGCCTCGTCCTGGCCGTTGGGATTGCGACCGTATCCGACAACCGTACTGCCGTCTCCTGAAATCCCATAGGCATATAACCGTGTCCAATTCTCGAAACCGGTCGCACCGCCAGCCGCGAGAACGTCTCGCAAGTTGAGCATGCCGGACGCGGCCGTCCAGACGAACGAATCGGGTATGCCAGAATCACTGGTCCCGACAACAACGGAGCCATCGGCAGAGACGTCGTACGCGCTACTTTGGACCGAGCCGCCCGGCAAATCCCCAAGGCCAACCATCCCGCCCGATTGCGTCCAGCGAAACGCAACAAAGTCATTGGCGGCCCCGCTGTTACTGCCGCCAACGATGACCGAGCCATCCGCCGATATCTCATTGGCGAAGCTTTGACTGTTCGTGGCCGGAAGCGCCCCAAGACTCACGCGGCCTGTCGCTTCGGTCCAACGGGCCGCATAGGTGACGCCCCCATCACCGAACCAGCCTGCAACGACCGAGCCATCCGCCGAGACGCCTTTGGCGGTGCTAAGTGGCAAGAAGACACTCCCCGTGGCGTTCGTCCAACGGTAGTTTCCTCCAACGATGACCGACCCGTCGTGTGACAAACCATACGCGGCACCGCCCCGAAGTGCAGTCATCCCCTCGGACTGAGTCCACCGATAACCACCTGAGTTGCCGATAATCCCGGTGATGACCAGCCCATTTTCGGAAATATCGGTCGCGAACGTACTGTTGAAAACGCCGTCAGGTAAGGCAGACATCCCGCCGCTTTCTGTCCAACGAAACGACTGGGACGCTTGAAAACTTCCAGAAGCGCCAACAACGACAGACCCGTCGTATGAGACGCCGTGCGCCACACTACGGTAGAAGCCGCCCGCCAAGGCCCCTAGCGGGGTAAACGACGCGCCACGGGACGTGGCGCAGGCGAGCAAGAAACAAGTGAGAAGAATGGATTTCGTGACAGTCCGAATCATGAGACGCCTCTCCGTCCGCAGCCCGGCGACGCCGGGAAATGGAGATAAAACCGGTTATCAGGCTCAAGACGATATTTGCTAATCCTACCCGAGATTATCGCGGAACGCCAAGCATCCACCCCCGCTCGCCTGTGCGGGCTCACTCGCCCTGTTCATCGGGAGCGGGCCAGCGGCGAGCGTCGTCACCAGCGGCGCGGATGCGGATGGGGAATGAACCTCTCCCGGCGGATGACGCGTCGGCGCAGCGGCGGCGCAGTATGTGGACATGCGACCGCTATAGCGGACCGGGTGGCCATTTTCTAAATGGGAGTTGATGGAATGACGACGGGGCGCCACTCGCCGTGGCGGATGTGCAGCGGGTATGCGTTCTCCATCGATCGCGCGCGACTGGACGCCTTGTCCTTCAGGCTGCTTGCAGGCCAGTCGGTAGTCATGCCGTGACGACACATCTCACTGGTGGCACGCCAGTGGCACCCGGCGGCAAGTTATTTGGATCGGAAGAATCCCATGCAGGCGAGTGCCGCAGCACCGACCAAAGACAGTGACCCGGGTTCAGGAACGGTCAACAGAAGGCTGTGGTTCCATCCCGCGTCCACCTTCGTGATGGTGCGGCCGCCAAGATTAGACATGTCGATCAGCGTGGGTATCGACGAATAGCCGCCATCCGTGCCCAAACCTGTAGCGCCCCCGCCGTTGCTTCCGAAAGAGAACACACTGCCGTCCTCAGCCAACAGTAAACTGTGGCTACGTCCTGCGGCCACCTGTGTGATGGCCTGGTTGCCCCAATGTCGGGCATCGATTTGCGTGGCCACTGGTGTAATACCAGTGCCCTTGCCCAGCCCTGTTGCACCCTGGCTGTTCCAGCCGAAGGTGAACACGCTTCCATCATCGGCCAACAACAGGCTGTGGTGTCCTCCGGCAGCTACTTGCGTGATGGCCCGGCTGCCGAGATTCGAAGCGTCTATCGGCGTCGCTACCACGGTATCGTCGAAGTCGTAAGGAGTACCCAGCCCTGTTTGACCAAAAAGGTCGTCACCGAATGAGAACACGCTGCCATCCTCGGCGAGCAGCAGACTATGGTAATCTCCAACGGACACTTGTTTAATGGCACGGCCGCCGAGGTTTGAGGCGTCGATGGGCGTCGCAACCGCTGTGTCGCCGTCTTCTAGGCCCAGTCCCGTTCTACCATTGATGTTCCAACCGAACGAGAATACGCTGCCATCCTCAGCCAGAAGCAAATTGGCGTAGGGTCCCGCGGCTACCTGCTTTATGGCTCGGCCGCCCAGCCGTGAAGCGTCGATAGGCGTCGCTACTAGCGCATTGCCAACGTACATTCCCAGCCCCGTCTGGCCATGCCAGTTTGCTCCGAAGGTGAATACGGCGCCGTCCTCCGCTAATAGCACGCTGTGGCTATCTCCCGCGGCTACCTGCTTAATGGCTCGCCCGCCCAGCTGCGAAGCGTCGATGGGCGTGGCCACAAGCGTGTTGATGCCGGCTGTCCCGACACCCGTCCGACCGTCCTCGTTCAATCCAAACGAAAACACAGCGCCGTCCTCGGCCAACAGCAAGTTGTGGTAACTTCCCGCGGATACTTGCGTGATACTGCGGCCGCCCAAAGTCGACATGTCGATGGGAGTGGCCACTAAAGTGCGGCCATTCTCAGTCCCCATCCCTGTTCGACCCTGGGCATTGGGGCCGAAAGAGTACACGTTGGCGAAAGCCCGGGTAGATGGCGTTGCGGCGGCTTGCAGTGCCGCCCACGTGACAAAGAGGGCGAGCGGCCGCGTAATTTTTGATAACAATACACTCATGACTTCTCCTTGGCAGCATTTGAGACCGCTGGCCAAGCGTTCACGGAGCTGCCGCACGTCTTCAAACTCACACTAATCCGAATCGGCGGTGCATGCGCCAAGATTTCGATTGGTTTCGCGTTAAGCGAGATCAAAGTAATTGATTCTATTGATACGTACTCAATAATGCACGCCTTCGAATCAGCTATCATTCCTAGCCCTACCCCGGCGGGTGGCCTGTTCTCAGCGGCGTCCGCATATTGGCTGCCTTTCAGTCTCAACTGGGCCTCGGCATGCTCATGCCTTTGGGGGCGAGAGCATGGCACCCGAGTCGACTGCACTTTGCTATGAGCGTGGATGGCAGTCTTGGGTGGCATGTCGTCGCGGAGCGTCGACATGCTGGGGCGGCGGTTGGGCTCGATCGAGGGTTCGCCCTTATCCCCGGCCCTTCTCCCGCGGGGAGAAGGGGGCAGTTTTGCACGCGGCGCGTGCGGATGATGGCGGGTGGGCGATTGCTTTTGGCAAGTTCTGCTCCTATTCTGATTAATCAGACTCCGTGAACTTTAATAACATCCTGCTCCCCTCTCCCATGGGGAGAGGGGCTGGGGGTGACGCTCCGCGGCGGGCCGCCTGCGTGCCAATGGCGCCTGGCGAGAGCCCGGCGCGATTGATAGCCCCTGGCTCCGCCAGGGGGTCGGTTGCCATACCGGTTGGCGTCGTCCCGCGTGGTGCTACCCCCCGGCGGAGCCGGGGGCTAATTGTGAAGTCGCATTGCCACGAGCGGCGGGCGCCATGACGTCGCGGAGCGTCGGCATGTTGGGGTTTGAGCGACGTCCATTCAGGGCTGGGCATGCTCACGCGATCGCGAAAGCATGGCGCCCGGTGAGCAGCGTTCTTGGGTGGCATGCCGTCGCCGAGGGTCGGCATGCTCATGCCCTGGGGGGTAAGAGCTTGCTACGCGAGCTTTGGCGTTTCGCTGTTGCGGCGGCTATACTCACTGCCGCCAGTGTTCTTGATGGCGAGGACTGAATACTCCATTGAATCGTTGAGCCTGTGCCTGTATTTCTTGAACCGACCGCAACCGTTGCTCGTCCCACATCGGCGACCGTGATTGGGTGGCTGTGGATCGTCATCTCCGTCGCCACCCTTTTCTCGTCGCTGGAAGATTTCTTCACGGCGCGGAAGTTTGCCGCGGCGAGGCCCGATTTGGGGAACGACGCCGCGAGCGAAGCGACGCTTGATGCCTTCGCAAGTCTCATCGGCGGCACGCCGGCGGAGCTTCTTGCGCTGACGCTTATCTCCGCCGTGGCCATTGCCGGGGGCGTGGGCCTGCTGAAATTGCGATCCTCGGGGCGGCATACGCTCATTGGCTTTTCCTGGCTCCTGCTCGTTGGATCGCTCATCGGCGTGCCCTATTATCTCTGGATAGTCGTTGGGACGGCGAACGAGGCAGCGGACGGACTTGATGCCGTCGTGATCGTCATGTGCATCATGGGGCTATTGCAGTTGTTCTTCAATGTTTTCATCTTTGGTTTGATGCTGCGCTCGCTGCACGGCCCGCGCATCCGCGAGGCCGTTGCTGCGAACGAAACGCTGCGAGCGACACGCGCGGGAGTCGCTGGTTCTTGAACCAGTGGCGAAGCCAGGAAACGACGCGTTGTGCCAGTTCGCCGGCGAGTGCTTTTCGCGGCGGGTGGCATGCCTCACGCGATCGCGAAAGCATGGCGCCCGGCGTCGTCCCGGGTGGTGCTATCCCCCGGCGGAGCCGGGGGCTGAATTGGGGAAGCCGCATTGCTGCGAGCGGACGGCGACTTATCCCAATTGGAACGATTGGAAGGCGTTCTTTCCGCGGCGAAGCGTCGCCTACGGATCTCGCCAGGTTGTCGGCGGCCGTTGGGCCGACCATGCTGGAAAATGAACGCCCGTCCGCAGGAGTCGCGGCGTCTGTCGCCATGGCCAAGGGCCAGCACGCATTTGCGTTTTCCTTCCGCGAAGTCGCGCATATGCGCACAGCCCGCCTTGGACGGCGGCGTGGCGGTGGATACTGTTCAATAGAGACCCTCGTTCCCGGCGCGCGATTGTTGATCGCCAGTCGGGAGCGAACGGCATGCAGATTCGGCACTAGAGTTTTGGGGCGGCGAACGTTCTTCGCAAAGGTTTTCGTATGCATCGCGTGTTGTTACTCGGCGCCGGCAAGATCGGCCGGATGATTGCTCGGCTCCTCGTCGACACTGGCGACTACGACGTTCTCGTCGGCGACTCCAGCCCCGAAGCCCTCGAACTGATCGCCCTGCGCATTGGCGTGAAGACCGTCGCGGTCGACGTCGAGTCGCCCGCCGAACTCGCCAGCGCGCTCGCCGGACGCGATACGGTGATCTCGGCGCTGAGCTACTACCACAACCCGCGCGTCGCCGAGGCTGCGCTCGCCGCAGGGGCCAGCTACTTCGATCTCACCGAAGACGTCGAAACGACTCGCCGCGTCCGCGCCGTCGCCGCCAAGGCTCAACCGGGTCAGGTCTTCATGCCGCAGTGCGGGCTGGCGCCCGGATTCATCTCGATCGTCGCCAACAATCTCGCCCAACGGGTCGAAAAGCTCGATACCGTCCGCATGCGGGTCGGCGCTTTGCCGCAGTTTCCGACCGGCGCGCTCAAGTACAACCTCACCTGGTCCACCGACGGCCTGATCAACGAGTATTGCAATCCGTGCGACGCGATCCACGAAGGCCGCCGCATCGAGGTGCTGCCGCTGGAAGGTTACGAGCAGTTCTCGCTCGACGGCGTTCGCTACGAAGCCTTCAACACCAGCGGCGGTCTGGGCACGCTTTGCGAGTCGCTCGACGGCAAGGTCCGCGACCTCAATTACAAGACTGTTCGCTACCTGGGGCACTGCAACCAGGTCCAGCTGCTGGTGAACGAGCTGCGCTTGAGCCAACGCCGCGACCTGCTGAAAGACATCCTCGAGAACGCGGTGCCGATCACGTTCCAAGACGTGGTGGTCACCTTTTGCACGGTGACTGGCTATCGCAACGGCCAGCTGGTTCAATTGACCGACGCCCGTAAGATTTACCATCAGGAGATTGGCGGCGAGAACTGGTCGGCCATCCAGATCACCACGGCCGCGGGCATTTGCGCGGTGATCGACATGCACGTCGCCGGGCAGCTCAACAGCAGCGGCTTTCTCCGCCAGGAAGACGTCGACTTCGAGAACTTCCTCGGCAATCGCTTTGGTCGCCATTACGACACGCGCATTGCCACCCGGTTCAGCAGCGCCTCGTCCGTCGGCGGCGCCACGACGCGGGAAACGACCGATCACGACGTCGTCCGCGAGCCGTCGATCTGAAGCATCGACCTTCACTACTAAAGCTAACAACATGAACGCAGCCGTCGTGAAAGCCCTGGAAGCCCTTGGCGTCGATTGCGCCGTCCGAGCCGTCAGCAATGGCGCCGACTGGCAAGTCGGCCGCGGCGCGCCGATAGTCAAACATTCCCCGATCGACGGCAGCGCGCTCGCTGAATTCGCTGGCGCCGATGTGACGCAAGTCGACGCCGCGATCGATGCAGCTGCTGAAGCGTTTCTCAAGTGGCGCGTCGTTCCCGCCCCTGTGCGCGGCGCCTTTGTCCGCCAGTTCGGCGAACAGCTTCGCAAGTACAAAACAGAACTCGCGACGATCGTCAGCTGGGAAGCCGGCAAGATCACGCAAGAAGCCCTGGGCGAAGTCCAGGAAATGATCGACATCTGCGAGTTCGCCGTCGGCCTTAGCCGGCAACTCTACGGCAAGACGATCGCCAGCGAACGCCCCGGCCATCGCCTGATGGAGCAGTGGCACCCGCTGGGGCCGGTGGGCGTGATTTCCGCGTTCAATTTTCCCGTCGCCGTGTGGGCCTGGAACGCCGCCATCGCCTGGGTCTGCGGCGATCCCATCGTCTGGAAGCCGTCGGAAAAGACGCCGCTCTGTGCGATCGCCTGCCAGGCGCTGTTCCAGAAGTCGCTTGCCGAAGCGAAGGGCGTACCCGCCGGCATCTCGACGCTGGTGATCGGCGGCGCCGACGTGGGCAAGCAACTCACCGCGTCGCCGAAGGTGCCGCTCGTCTCGGCCACCGGTTCGGTACCGATGGGGCGGGCCGTTGCTGAAGTTGTCGCCAAGCGGCTAGGCCGGTCGCTGCTCGAACTCGGCGGCAACAACGGCATGATCGTCACGCCGTCGGCCGACCTTGATCTCGCCGTCCGCTCAATCGTCTTCGCCGCCGTCGGCACCTGCGGCCAACGCTGCACCACGCTGCGCCGGTTGATCGTCCACGAATCGATCGCCGACGAGCTCCGCGACCGCTTGCTGAAGGTTTACGCAAAGCTGCCGATCGGCGACCCGACCGCCGCCGGCACGCTCATCGGTCCGCTTGTCGACGAAGGCGCCGCGATGCAATTTGATGCGGCCCTCGCGGCCGCGAAAGAGCAGGGGGGCGTCATCCACGGCGGCGGTCGCGTCACTGAGAACGTCCCCAACGGCGGCGCCTATGTTCGGCCCGCGCTCGTGGAAATCGACGCGAAGGCCGCGATCGTCCAGCACGAAACGTTCGCCCCGATCCTCTACGTGATGCGATACAAGAATCTCGACGAAGCGATCGCCACGCACAACAACGTGCCGCAAGGCCTGTCGTCGGCGATCCTCACCAGCGACGTCCGCGAAGCGGAGCTTTTCTGCTCTCCCGCCGGCAGCGACTGCGGCATCGTCAACGTCAACATCGGCACCAGCGGCGCCGAGATCGGCGGCGCCTTCGGCGGCGAGAAAGAAACGGGCGGCGGCCGCGAGTCGGGCAGCGATTCCTGGAAGCAGTACATGCGCCGCGTCACCAACACGGTGAACTACTCCCGCGACCTGCCGCTGGCGCAAGGCATCAAGTTCGACGTGTAGCGAGTCGCCCATCAATGCCAGTAGCCGCGGGTCAACGACCCGCCGGAGCGGCGAACAAACAATGTCGAATGTGGAATGTGGAATGGGGAGAAATTCTGCATTCCCCATTCAGCATTCCACATTCCCCATTTGAGTCCCTCTCCGGCGGCTCGTTGAGTCGCGGCTACAGGCCCGCCAACCGCGCCGTTTCGTCGAACCCAAGAATCCCCGCCGTCGCCCCGAGTCGCGTCACGCAACACGCACCGGTCGCCGAGCCGAGTCGCCCCGCCTCTGCCGGCGACATCCCGCGCAACAACCCCGCGAGCAAGCCGCCGAGAAAACAGTCGCCGGCGCCGGTCGTATCGACCACCTCGCCCGGCGGCTTCGTAATCGCCACGTCGACGAACTCGCCCGGCTTCGGGCTGAGAATCGCCCCGCGGCTGCCGAGTTTTACGCCCAGCATTCCCGTAGCGCCGGCGCTCCGATACGCCGCGATGATCTTCTGCGGATCTTCCTCGCCCGTTTGATGATGGGCTTCCGCCAAGCTCGGCACATACAAATCGAGATGCGGCAGTACCGGCGCGAGCGGCCCCATCTCGCCGCCGTCGCCCGCCGCGTCGAGCGCCGTCATGCAGCCCGTCTTGCGAATCGCCGCGAGCACTTCCGGCAAATCGTCGATGAGATTCGGTAGCAGCGGATAATAGCCGAGCAGCATTGACCGGCTGCGCGCGAACAGGTCGAGATGGTCCAGAAACGCCGCCCGATTGAGCAGCTTCGGGGCCCCGACGCAATGGAGGAACGACCGCTCGCCGCTGGGGTCGATCAGCACGGCCGTCGTGCTCGTCGCGCCGGTAGGGTGCGTCAGCAGCCCCGCATCGTCGAGCCCCTCGGCCGCATACCGCTGCCGAATCACCTCGGCCCACGCATCGTTGCCGACATAGCTAAACGCCGCCGCCCGCATCCCCAGCCGCGTCAGCGTGATCCCCGAATTCGCGACGATCCCGCCGGTAGCCAGTTCCAGCGGTTCGGCCTGGATCAGCTTCCCGCCCCCAATCGGCCGTTCCAAATCAACCGGCCGCACGAGCACGTCGACGACGCACGACCCGCAAACAATCGCATCAAAATCTTTGGTCATAGAAATCTAACTTCGTTGCGCAGTCACGAACTCAATGGCTCTGTATTTCCTTTTGCGCCTTCGCGCCTTTGCGTGAGACAATCTTGATTTAGATCTCACGCAAAGGCGCGAAGGCGCAAAGAAGAGAGAAAACTAAAGGGACATGCGTTCTAGGGCGCAATCGCATAAGCCTCGCGCTCGAACGGATTATCCCGATAAGCATCCCCGCCGCGGGCCCAGATCAGCGCCGAGCATAACAGATAGGCGGGGATGAACAACGGCCCCCACCGCTCGTACTGACGGATGTGAACCAATTCGTGAGCGCGCGTAACGTGAAGGCAAACCGCGTCGCGCCCCAGCACCACATGCCCCAGCGTCATCGCCATCGTGAACGGCCCGCACGGCCACCGCGAGATCAACCACGGCACGGCCCCGCCATGAAACTCAATCGCCGCCCCCCGCTTTTGCACCCGCCCGCCAGTGACCAAGCCAGCTGTCCCAGCCGCTAACCCGACCGCCGTCCAGGGCGAAGCCCACACCCAACCGAGCAGACGTAGCGGCATCTTCCACATTCAATCGCTGAAATTGCATTTCCTTTGCGCCATCGCGCCTTTGCGTGAGATATAAATCAAGATTGTCTCACGCAAAGGCGCGAAGGCGCAAAGAAGACGATAAAGAAGGTAGGCGAAAGCTCTTGGCTGTTTCTTTAACCTTTTCAACTAGAAGCTGTTTCACAACCGTTTGAGAGTGATGAGTAAGCAGGCGACGTGCACGAAGGCTTGGAAGAGTTGGGGTTTTCGTTCGTAGCGGATGGCGAGTCGTCGGTAATTCTGGAGCCAGGCGAAGGTGCGTTCGATTTTCCAACGGCGTCGGTAGCGCCTGAGTTTTCGCCCGTCCTGAAGTTTCGGTTTGCGGCGGTTCACGCGATGCGGACAGATCAATTCCACCCCTCGTTCTTCCAGGCGCTTTCGCAGCGGGTCGCTGTCGGCCGCCCTGTCGTAGATCAAGCGCGTGACCTTCCGCGGCGAACGACGACGATCTCGACGCGGCACGTTCACGTCGTCGAGCGTGGCTTCGATGAGCGTGCTTTCGTGGGGCGAGGCCGACTCGACGCACAGCCCCAGAGGTACGCCCTCGCCATCCGCCACCACCACCAGCTTCGTGCCTTTGCCGCGCTTGGTTTTCCCGATTCGAGCCCCCCTTTTTTCGCCGGAATGAACGTCGCATCCGCGAAGCATTCCTCCCAGACCAAGCGACCTCGCTGGTCGAGCTCCCCTAGCAGAACACGCCACGCTTCCTCCAGCACGTCGTCGTCGGCCCAGTCTTGCAGCCGCCGCCAGCAGGTGCTCGCCGAAGGATACCCCCTGGGCAACGCCTTCCACGCCGCGCCGTACCGCAACATCCACAGAATGCCTTCGAAACAATGCCGATTGTCGATCGGCGTCTGTCCCCCGCGCGCTGAGCGGACTGGCTCTGGAAACAGCGGAGCGAGCTTCGTCCACTGCTCGTCCGTCAACATCGGTTCGTACGATGCCGCATACGTCTTGGCCATCGAAAGGACTCCTTTCAACGACCATTGAATCGTAACTCCTTCCAGGGCGCAATCTTAACTCAATGCACTTGTGAAACAGCTTCTATGCACTATTGCTTATCTACTCTGCGTATTTCTTTGCGCCTCTGCGCCTTTGCGAGAGACATTCTTAATTCAGATCTCACGCAAAGGCGCGAAGGCGCAAAGAAGACAAGAGAAAAAAGCGTAAGAGAGGACCTATAAGCCGGGTTTTGTACGCAGCTTGCGCCACGCGACGATCATTCCTCTACGACGACGATTGCTCGCCGCCTCTAGCAGCCTACCCGGAAGTCGTAACGAATCGGACCGATTCTGCTCCCTGTTTGGCCTTGCGTCGGGCGGGGTTTACCAAGCCAGACGAGTCGCCCCGCCTGCTGGTGCGCTCTTACCGCACCGTTTCACCCTTACCGCTTGCGCGGCGGTTTACTTTCTGTTGCACTTTCCCTGGTCTCACGACCGGTGGGCGTTACCCACCACCCTGTCCTACGACGCCCGGACTTTCCTCCCGTTAGACCCTCGCGAGTCAAACCGGCGACCGTCCAGTCCTCTCTTACGCTTCGAACCATCGTACGCGATCGCCATCGAGATGGCGAACGACCGATCAGAACTTCAGAACTAGTGAGCAGTTGGACGAGTCGGACGCGAACCGCGCGACCGAACGCGAACCGGGAAAGACGCGGCGCATGTCGACTTGTTCTACGGCGGCTTCCGGCCCGTTGTCACAGTCGCCGTTGGAATGTGTCCCAGCTGCTGGAGTACAATCCGTTCCTTCCCCGCCATGGAGCCCAGCAATGTTCAACCCATTCTCTGAGATCGCGGAGCCCGGCGCGTCCGACGACGAGCTCGTCGCGCAAGCCCAGAACGGCGACAGGGCGGCGCTGGAGCAACTGGTGCTGCGGCATCAAGCGTGGATTTACAACATTGCGGTTCGCATGGTCTTCGACCCGCACGACGCCGAGGAAGTGACGCAAGAAGCGTTGATCAAAGTCATCACCCGGCTCAGCACGTTTCAGGGGGAGAGCAAGCTCCGTACTTGGCTCTACCGCATCGTCGTCAATCATATCCTCAACATGAAACGCCGCGGCGCGGAATCGCAGCCCCTGACGTTTGCCGACTATGGCGCCGCGATCGACGGCGTGCCGAATTTGGATCTGCCCGATCCCCAGACCATGCCTGTCGCCGTGCCGCTGCTGGTCGAAGAGGCCAAGCACAGTTGCACGATGGGGATGCTGCTCTGCCTCGATCGCAAGCAGCGGCTGATCTTCACGCTCGGCGCCATCCTCGGGGTCAGCGATGCCATTGGCAGCGAAGTGCTCGAGATGACGGCCGCCAATTTTCGTCAGTCACTGTCGCGCGCCCGACGCGATTTGCACCGCTTCATGAACAACCAGTGCGGGCTTGTCAACAAAGACAACCCGTGCCGCTGCCCCAAGAAGACGCGGGGCTTCATCGAGCAAGGCCACGTCGACCCGAACCGACTGCTGTTCGCGTCGGACCACTTCGAGCGCGTCCGCGACATCGCCGGCGAGACGACCCAAGAGATCGAGGACGTCGTCGAGAGTCAGCACGTTGCCATTTATCGCGATCACCCGTTTCTTCAGCCGGCCGACGAAATCGGCTGGCTGCGGCGCATCCTGGAGCGCTCCGACGTTCGCGGGGCGTTGCATCTTAATTGAAAAAAATTTCCGGCGAGTTGTCACGATCGTCGTTCCCGGGGGTCTATGTGAGAGACGGAGCACCGAGCTCCGAACCACTCACCAAAGGAACGATCATGACGCTGCAATTTCCCGCGCCGGTCGCCGGCTACTTCGCCGCCGACAAGACGGACGTCGATGAATTGGTTCGCTGCTTCGCCGCCGACGCCGTCGTGCGCGACGAGGGACGCACCTACAACGGTCTGGCGGCGATCCGAAAATGGAAGGAGGGGACGTCGACCAAGTACCAGTACACGAGCGAGCCGCTGGCCTGCACCGAGGCGGCTGGCCGCGTCGTGGTCACCAGCCGGCTGACGGGGAACTTTCCCGGTAGTCCGATCGATCTCCGGTTCTTCTTCAAACTGGCGGGTGACCGGATCGCCTCGCTGGAAATCACCTCGTAAGCGGCGCCCGCCGCAGCTAAGGACGACGCCGATGTTTGCCGTGTACGCAACGCACGCCGCTCCAGACGATCCTCTTTCGTCACTGACGGTCGGCGAAATGCCCGAACCGAACGTGCCGACTGGCTCGGTGCGCGTGAAGGTCACTCACGCGAGCCTCAACCGCCACGACCTCTTCACGTTGCAGGGGATCAGCGGGCACCCCGAGGGGATCAACTTTCCGCTCATCCTTGGCAACGACGCCGCCGGCACGCTGGACGACGGGACGCCGGTCGTGATCTACCCGATGATGGGGAGCGACGACTGGCGCGGCGACGAGACGATGGATCCTGCCTGGCACATTCCCAGCGAATTCATCCATGGCACGTTTGCCGACTACGTCGTCGTCCCGCAACGCAACGTCATCCCGCTCCCCAGCGGCCTGTCTCCCCTGCATGCCTCGGTTCTCGGCACGGCCTGGTTGACCGCCTACCGGGCCCTCTTCACGAAGGCCCAGTTGCGCCCCGGCGAAACGGTGCTGATCCAAGGGGCGAGCGGCGGGATGTCGACCGCGCTCATACAACTCGGCCGCGCCGCAGGGTTGGAGGTGTGGGCCACCAGCCGACACGAGGAGGGCCGAGCGATTGCCAAACGGGTCGGCGCCCACGAGTGCTTCTTGCCCAACGAGCCGCTTCCGCGCAAGGCGCCGGCGGTCATCGACAGCGTTGGGTCGACGACCTTTGCGCACAGTCTCTCGTCCCTTGCGCGCGGCGGAACGCTGGTCGTGACCGGCGGTACCAGCGGGTTCGACGTTTCGCTGAACATTCTGCCGATCATTGCCGACCAACTCACCATCACTGGGTCGATCATGGGGACCCTGGCCGACATGACGAACATGATGGACCTTATCGTCAACGCCGGAATCACGCCGGAGATTGGAACGGTGCTCCCGATGGAGCGCGCCGACGAGGCATTTCGTGCGATGTGGGAGGGGACGACGCGCGGCAAGATGGTGTTCACGCGGTAGGCCGATCGCCAGGCGAGAAAAAGTCCAACTTCCGTACAGAAATTGGCCACCTACTCTGTTAGCGTACTTGTGGATCGTTGTTCGTTCTTTGGCAATCGATTTCGAAGGTCATCTTCACGCCGTTTTTCGCAGGCGGCTGTGGGCTCTTCGTGCTGCGCCCATTCGGCCCGCCAAAGCCCGATTGCAAAGCGTCGCGCCGGTCGACACTTGCCAGAATTCTGTCGCGACAAATAGGCGAAGGACATGCCGTCAAAAACCGCAAGTCTAGGCAGTTGCAAGACTTGAGTCTGATCGATTTCTGTCGCCAAAAATCGACTTGGCGACAGTGCGACAGGAAAACGACAAATATCAACCCTCGCCGGTGGCGTGCATGACCGGAAGGGCGAGGCTCCCGCCGAGCTGCCGTTCGACGTCGACTATTGAACGAGTACTGGGGATCCTGGCCCGCACATGAAGAAGGCAAGAGCGAATTCTGTCGCCTTTGGCGTCGCGACAAAAGACGACAGAATTCGTGACACGAATCGTCAGAAGATCAACTGGCGCCAAGTGTTAACGACGACGACATTCTGTCGCCAAAAATCGATCGGCGACAATTTGCCGTAGGTTACGTCCCGAGAAAAGACTGGACAGGATCACAGAATGTTCTGGATCGACGCGATTGATTGCCGTGGGAGCTCGATCGAATCGCCTCTCTTCATCCAGTCGATCCGCGCAATCTTGTGATCCCGTCAAAAAAATCAATCGACTGCGTCTAAGCGAACAACCGACCCTGGTACGACCCGCGTCGCAAAAACTCCGCCTCAATCGCCCGCTTCACCGCCGGCTTGTCGAGGCACCAGTCGGGGCCGACGAAGAAGTCGGGCGGCGCGTCGCCGCTGATCCGTTCGATCACCATCGTCGGCGGCAAGAGCTCCAGGAAGTCGACCACCGTCTGCACGTAGTCGTCTTGCCCCATGAGCGTCACCTCGCCGGCGGCGACCTGATCGGCCAGTCGGGTGTTCTTCACGCAGTAAAGATTGTGGATCTTCACCGCGTCGATATTGACGCGAGCGAGCTCCCGCGCCGTCGCCAGCATGTCGCCGTGCGATTCGCCCGGCAGGCCGAGCATCACATGAGCGCAGATTTCGAACCCACGCCCGCGACTCTGCTCGACCGCGTCGAGAAAGGACTGGTGGTCGTGCCCGCGGTTCATCCACTCCAGCGACCGGTCATGCATCGTCTGCATCCCATACTCAACTGCCAGATACGCCCGGCCGGCGATCTCCTCGAGCAGGTCCAGCACGTCGTCCGGCACGCAGTCGCTGCGGGTGCCGATCGCCATGCCGACCACCTGCGGGTGGGTGAGGGCTTCCTCGTACAGCGGGCGGAGTCGCTCGACGGGGGCGTAGGTGTTCGTCGCCGGTTGGAAATAGGCGAGAAATTTGTCGCAGCCGGCGTATCGGTTGCGCATCCTCGCGATACTTTGGTCGATTTGCCCCAGCACCCCCGCCCGGGGCAGCCGCCGGCTGGGGCTAAAACTCCGATTGTCGCAGAACGTGCAGCCCCCTTTGGCGACCGTGCCGTCGACATTCGGGCAGGTGAAACCCGCGTCGAGACTCACTTTTTGGACCCGGCCCCCAAACCTTTGTCGCAAAAAGTGGTTGTACGAATAGAACGGCAGCCCCGCCTCCCGCCAGGAAGGGGCCAGGCTTGTCGACGTAAGCGGTTTGGTTGACGGCACTTGGGTAGTTGGATTAAATTGGAGCCAGGCCAGGAAGGGCGCACCGGCAAAGTCGAGCGTGGGGGTTCGGCGGGTCGAGCAAGCGTCCCCAAGTTTGAGGCGTGGGTTCCATCCTAACTCAATCATCGTTGGGGCTAAACAGGCTTACCGCGAGACACCTACCACCATGTACGGCGAATTAATCCCCCAAGGGGGCGGCGATCCCATCCCGCTCCTGAAAAAGCAATTGCTCATTGGCCGCCGCGAAAGCTGCGATATCGTGCTCCGCTTCGCCAATGTCTCCGCTCACCACTGCCAGCTCTTCATCAACGGCGGCTACTGGTTCGTCCGCGACATGAAGAGCCGCAATGGCGTCAAGGTCAACGGGATCAAGGTCCAAGAGAAGCGGATCGATCCGGGCGACGAAGTCTGCGTGGCGAAGCATAAGTACCAACTGATGTACTCGCCCTCCGACCTCGGCGCCGTGGGCCCGCCGCCGGCCGACGACCTGCCGAACGAGATCATGCGAGAATCGCTCCTCTCGCGCGCGGGCCTTCAGTCGGTGCCGAAGAACATGCCTGCCCCGCGCGACAAACGGAACGATCACGGCAACAAGCGCTACGACGTCCTCGACGACGGAGCGGGGCAAATCGAACTGCCCGATCAGCCGGTATGAAGCAAGGAAGCCGTCAGCCAAAGGAAGGCGGGCGAGTTTGAAGTAAGTTTTTTAGCTGACCGCTGAAAGCTGACTGCTGACCGCTCACCCATGGCCAAAAAGAAACGCCAAGTTCGCGCCGACTTCCGCAAGAACCGCAGCGTCCGCGCCCGCGACAAGAACTGGTCGCGCGGCGTCGACCCCAGCGGCGATGATCTGGCCGACGTCCACCAGCACGAGAGCGTCAGCGGCAAGGGAGCGCTCACCCGCAAGCGCGTCATCGCCGGCGCCGAGATCGTCGAAGACGATTCAGGCGCCAGCGTTCAGCTGTCGATCGATCCTGAAATTTGCCGGATCGGTCGCGTGCTGCGCGTGCAGGGCCTGCATAGCATGGTGCAGCTCGACGACGGCGTCCTGCGCCGCTGCGCGACGCGCCGGATTTTGAAGACGCTCGCCACCGACCAACGCCACGTCGTCGCCGCCGGCGATCGCGTGTGGGTGCGCCCCGAGCGGGCCGACGAGGGGATCATCGAACGCGTCGAACCGCGGCACGGCATCCTCAGCCGCGCCAGCCGCGGCCGGCAGCATGTGCTGGTGACGAACGTCGATCAGGTAATTGTCGTCGTCAGCGCCGCTGAGCCGAAGCTGAAGCCTCACCTCGTCGACCGCTACCTCGTGATGGCCGACAAGAACGGGATCGAGCCGATCATCTGCATCAACAAGGCCGACCTCGTCGATGCGGCCGACCTTCAACCGTTGATCGGCGTCTACAGCCAACTCGGATACCGCGTGCTGCTCGTCTCCGCCGAGCGCGGCTGGAACATCGATTCTCTACGGCGTCTGCTAAAGGATCGCCAATCGGCGTTCGCCGGTCAGAGCGGCGTCGGCAAGTCGAGCCTCCTCAACGCCGTCGAGCCGGGCCTGCAGCTGCGCGTCCGCGAGGTGAGCTCCGAGAATGAGAAGGGCCGCCATACGACGACCACCGCGGAGCTGATTCCGCTGGCCGCCGGCGGGTTTGTCTTCGACACGCCCGGTATCCGGCAGTTCCAACTCTGGGACGTCATCCCCCAAGAAGTCGCCGGCTTCTTCCGCGACCTCCGCCCCTACGTCAGCCGTTGCAAGTATCCCAACTGCTCGCACAACCACGAAGAGCCCTGCGCCGTGAAGGACGCGGTGGCCGATGGCTTCATCGACGCCCGGCGTTACGAGAGCTACCTGGCGATGCTCGACGACGAAGCGTAATTGTCAGTAGCCCGTGGTTCGTTGTCAGTTGCAAATGCGGGGAGGCTCGCTGCAATCGACAGCAGCAACTGACCACGGACTACTGACCACGGACTTCTTTTACATCGGCGTGAAATCGGCGTCCTTCTCCAAGCTGCAGGCGAACTCCGCCAGTAGATCGGCTGCACGATCGAGGTCGTGAAGCGAGACCATCTCCACCGCACTGTGCATGTAGCGATTCGGGATGCTCACCAACCCTGCGGCGACGCCCGCCCGAGCGAGTTGAATGGCGTTCGCATCGGTGCCGGTCGCGCGCCCTTGGGCGTTCCATTGGCAGGGGATGTCGGCTTTCTCGGCGGTCTTTCGCAGGCGTTCGAAGACAACCGGGTTCATGTTCGGCCCGCGGTGCAGCACCGGCCCGCCGCCGAGCTTGATGTCCCCCTCCTGGTTCTTGTCGATCGTCGGGCAGTCGGTCGAAAACGTGACGTCGACCGCGATGCCAACCTGCGGATCGACGCCGAAGGCGCTCGTGTGCGCGCCGCGGAGGCCGATCTCTTCCTGCACCGTCGCCACGGCGTAGACCGAGACGTTGAGCTTCTTCTTCGCCTTCGCGCGGCGGGCCGCTTCGATGCAGACCCACATGCCGGTCTTGTCGTCCATGCCGGGCGAATTGCAGAGGCCGTTCCGCATCTCCTGGTAGCCGAGTTCCAGCGTCACCGGGTCGCCGATCCGCACGATCGACGCCGCTTCCTCCCGCGTCTTGGCTCCGATGTCGAGCCACATATCCTTCAGCTTGACGACCTGCTTCCGCTCTTCCTCATCGAGCAAGTGGATCGGCTTCCGAGAGATCACGGCGGGCACAGGTCCGTCGGCCGTGTGGATCGTCATTCGCTGGCCGATCAGCTGCTGCGGATCCCAACCGCCGATCGTGCCGGTGTAGATGAAGCCGTTGTCGTTGATGTAAGTGACGAGCAGGCCAATCTGATCGGAATGCCCGGCAAACATCAGTCGGATCGGCGCGCCAGGATTCACGGCGACGATGACGTTGCCGTGGAGGTCGGTCTTCACCTCGTCCGCGAACTTGCCGGCGTACTCGCGGACAATTCGCTGCACCGGTTCCTCGTAGCCGGAGGGGCTCGGGGTTTCGAGGACTTGCTGAAAGAACTTCTTGGCCGAAGGTTCCATGAGGCTGCCATCCTTGATTATTCGGGTTGATTATTCAGTTACTCAGGCGGGAAACATTTGGTCGGGCGACGGCCACTCGCCAAGTTCAATGACGTTGCCGTCGGGGTCTCGGAAAAAAACCTGCCGATAGCCGTAGGTTGGCAGTACATGCTGGACGAACTCCACGCCGTGAGCTGCGAGCTGGGCGACGGCGGCATCGTAGTCGTCGACGTGGATCGCCAGATGGTTCGTACGCGAATTGATCGGCGTCGCCAGATTGGGTTGAAAGTTAGCGTCGTGGATCAGGTGAATCATCACGCCCACGGAGCGGTGCAGGAGCCAAGCGCCGCGGAACGAGAACGCGGGACGCGGCGTGCCGACGAACCCGAGCACGTCGCAGTAGAACTTGGCGCCGCGCTCCGGATCAGCTGTCGGCAGGGCGACGTGGTTCATCGCGCCAATGTCGGCGGGCGGGGGCGTCACGTGGGGCGAAAGTCCTGTTTGTGGCGAGTGTAGCCGTCGGCGCCAGCGGCCGCAGCGGCAAGCAGTAGCGATTCTAACGATTTTCTGGACTTTCGCTAACCGCCTCGTCGATACCCCACGAGGAGCCTGCGGTCCGTCCGCGGCGGCTCGTTGAAGGGGGAATCTGGATGTTGATGCGAACTCGCGTCGTCGCGAGCCTGGCGGCGCTCTGCTTGGCGGCAAGCGGCTGCCGATCGGCGATAAACTGCACGGACGGCTGCGCTCGGCGGCAGGGATCGCCGCTGGCCGGGGCGCGCTACGACTGCTCGTGCGAAACGAGTTGCCCGCATTGCTGCGAAGACTCCGCCGCGTGCGGTTCGCCGAGCGAGACGACTGGCTGCGCCGACGCCTGCGGCAATAGCTGCAACAACGGGTGTCGCCGGGGGTTCCTCGATCGCCTCTGCGGGTGCACCGGTTGCGGCGAGCTCTACTGGTGCGAGTGGTACAACAGTCCGCCGCAGCTGTGTCAGCCATGCGATTGCCATGGCAACTACGTCGGCCCCGGCGTCGATCGATACGTCTTACCGAATGCGAGTGGGCGGTCGGGAACGCCAGTGGGGACGGAAGCGCCTTGGTTGGAGCCGCGGTGAGTTGCGCGTCCCCCGGTTTGAAGAACCGGGAGCTGAACGGGAAGCGCGCGCTTACGACGAAATGCCAAAGAGGGCGCGGGCGTTGGCAGTGGTTTGCCGGCCCAGTTCTTGCGGCGAGATGCTACGCGCGATCGCCAAGCACGTTGCCGTATGGGCGATGTAAGCAGGTTCGTTGGGACGCTTGCCGCGGACTGGCTCGGGCGAGAGGTAGGGGCAGTCGGTCTCGATCAGCAGTCGATTGGCCGGGATCGTCGCGGCGCAGTCGCGCAGCGGTTGCGACTTCTTGTAGGTGACCATGCCCGCGAAGCTGATGTGCAGCCCCAACGCCAGGCACTCCGCGGCCATCCCCGCGTCGCCGGTGAAGGAGTGCATGATCCCCCGCAGCGGGCCGCGGCGGCGATGTTCGGCGCGGAGCGCCTCCATGATCTCCGCGTCGCAGTCGCGCATGTGGACGATGAATGGCAGGTCGAGTCGACCGGCGAGCGCCAGGTGGCGATCGAAGTAATCCTGCTGCATCGCGAACGGCGTGAAGTCCCAGTGACGATCGAGTCCCGTCTCGCCGATTGCGACGACGCCGGGAGATTCGGCGAGGCGTTCGATCTCGCTCCAGTCGTCGGGGCCGCACTCGGCGACGTAGTTCGGCTGCAGGCCGACGGCGGCGTAGACGGCGCCTGCGTATTGGGCGGCGAGTTCAACGCATTTACGGCTGGCAGCGAGCGTTGTGCCGACGGCGATGATCGTCTCGACGCCGGCGGCGCGGGCCCGCTCGACGACGGCGTCGCGCGTGGCGTCGAACTCTTCCTGGTCGAGGTGGGCGTGGGTATCGAAGTGGGGCATCGGCGGGGAAACGGAGGGCGGGTGTAAGGAATTGGACGCGACGTTACGGATTCATTGGAATGATCCGCGTCAATCCGCTCAATCCGTGAACACCCGCTTGCTGAGCGTTTGCGGCGTCCGGTTTGAAGGACCGCACCACCGGTTTAAAGAACCGGGGGCTCAAGCGGGCGTCGCTACGCTTTGAGCGCGGCGATTGACTGGGCCTGTTCGCGGAGCGTATCGAGATGCCCCTTGGCCATGCCGAGCGATTCCTCCGCCAGAGCGCGGGCCGCTGGGGCGGTGTGGAGTCGTTCCACCAAATGCTCGATCGCCGCGACGTCTTGTTCCTGGTAGCGAACTGCCGTCAGGATCACGTAGTCGATGTCGAGATCATGGAGGTCAGTGAACTCCATCGGAAATTCGCCGGTGCGGGGGAGGGCGTCGGCGTCGACGACCATGCGACTGATCCGTTCCGACATGATGTCCTGATCGAGCGCGATCGCCTCGAGCGCTTCGATTTCCTGCCCCCGACCGCGGGGGACGTGGGGGCGCGCCCAGCGCATGTACTGCGGGAACGATCGGCAATGGATCGCAAGAAGGCGGTTCAGCCAGTGGATAACGTCGGCTTTCATGCGGCGCGCGGACACTCCGTTTATTGGAACAGGCCGGATGCGGCCTGCTGGGTCCAGCGGGCGATCCGCTCGGGATCGAGACCGTACAGCACCACCGGCAGTGCCATCGCCAGCACAAAAGCCGTTTGTAAGAAGCCGAGCGCCACTGGTCGCGTGCCATCGGCCTCGCGATCAATGCACATCGTCTTGGCGACCCGCAGGTAATACACGAGCGAGAGCGCCGTGTTGGCTGCCGCGGCGACCATCACGAACATCAACAGCGGGCTGTTCGCTTCGAACAAGGCTTGCAGCACCCGCAGTTTCGGCCAGAACCCCGCCAGCGGCGGCAACCCCACCAAGCTGAACAGGATGACGGTAAACGCGACGGCGATCAGCGGGCTGCGGCCGATGAGGCCGGAATAGTCTTTGATCTCTTCGCTCTGCATCGAGTTCCGCATGAAGGCGATGATGGCGAAGGCGCCGAGGTTCATGAAGAGGTAGATCGTGGCGTAAAGCATGAGCGCGGCGATCGCTTCGGACGCGGCCGCGGTCTTCCCCATGCCGACGAGCGCCACCGCGGCGGCGACCGGCATCATCATGAAACCGGCGTGAGCGATGGTGGAGTACGCGAGCATCCGCTTGATGTTGCGCTGACCGTAAGCGGCGAGGTTGCCAAACGTACAAGTGACGATCGATACGATCCCGATGAGCGTGACGACGAAGCTGCGAACTGGGTCGAGCGGACCCTCTTCCGCCGCGGGGTCGGACGTCGACTCGTCGTCCGTCGAACGCTGTTGCGCGACGAATTGGACGGGCAGCTCTGGGTGCGACTGTTGGATGGCAGCCACGTCGCGAGGCGGCGAGCCAAGCTTATCGCTTGTGGGATGTTCGTAGGTCATTCCGATGGCGACGCGCACCAGCAACGCGAGAGCGGCGGCCTTGGACGCGACCGACAGGAAGCCGCCGACCTCCGCCGAGGCGCCTTCGAACACGTCTGGGCACCAAAAGTGAAAGGGAACGGCCGAGAGTTTGAACGCCAGCCCCACGCCGACCATGAGCCCGGCCAGCGCGAGGACCATCACCGTCAGCTCACGGTCCGCAATCCGCGTCGGGAGGTCGAATTCGACCAGCCGCCCGACCATCGTTGGAAAGTGAGCCGAGCCGAGCAGGCCCGCCAGTAAGCTCGTGCCGTAGAGCATCACCCCCGCCGCGCCGGCGCCATAGACGGCGTACTTGAGCGCCGCTTCGCTGCTGCGTCGACGACCCTTGACGATGCCGGCGAGGACGTACGACGGCACGCTCGCCATCTCGACGCCGAGGAACATCGTGAGCAGATGGTTCGACGACACCATGATGCACATGCCGATCGTGGCGCCGAACACCAGCGAGAAGTAGTCCTGGCCATCGTCTCGGTCGGCGATTCCCGTCAAGTGCGAGAGGATGACGAACAGCACGGCAAACGCCATCAGAAAGAGCTTGAAGTAGGCGGTCAGGCCGTCGTAGACGAGCATGCCGGTAAAGATCTCTTGCGATTGAATCCCGCCGAAGGAAGCCAAACCTTCTTGCGGCACGGCGGCGATCAGCGCCGCGACGGCGCCGACAAACGCGATCACCACCGGCGGAATGCGGTCGAGCAGCGGCAGCACCCGCGCGAGGAGCAGCACGACGATCGTTGCGCAAAGCACCAGCTCCGGTCCGAAGAGGGGAAGGCTCTTCTGGAGCGTGTCGCTGATCAGGGAATCAATGAGCGTATGCAAATTCACTGCGCGGGTCTCGCAGACGACTCAATGGATGTCTTCAGGGCGGCCGGCGTCGTCGGCAAGCTGGCAGGAACGGCAAGGGCCACTTGCTCTTCCTCTTCGCCGAGCGATTTCTTCAGCGCTTCGCGCGAGGCGTCGAACCGTTCGGTCCAATCCGCGAGTTGCTGGACCTGCTGGTCGACCGACGGTTGCATGTAGTTGAGGAGCGCCTGCGGGTAGACGCCCAGGATGATGGCGAACACCGTCAGCGGGACGGCGATGGCGAACTCGCGCGGCAACATGGGCGTGAGGGCTTCGCCGTGCGGGCCTTTGTATTCGGCGCCGAGGTAGACCCGCTGGATCGCCCACAAGATGTAGGCGGCCGTCAGGATAACTACCGCAGCGGAAATGACCGCCAACAATTGGCTGTACTTCCACACCGAAAGCACGACGAAGACTTCGCCGATGAATCCGCAGAGGCCCGGCAAGCCGAGGCCTGCGAAGAAGATGACGATCGCAAAGCCGCTGTAAACTGGCATGCGCGCCATGATGCCGCCAAACTCATTCAAGTTGCGGTGATGGACGCGGTCGTAGAGGACGCCAACGCAGAAGAACATGCCGGCCGAGCTGATGCCGTGGGCGATCATCTGGAACATGGCGCCGTTAACGCCCATCTTCCAATAGTCGGCGTTGTAAGTGAACGAACCGGGCGTCGTGGCACTCCACATGCCGAGGCTCCAAACGCCGAGTCCGAGCACCACGTAACCCATATGACTGACCGAACTGTAGGCGACCATCCGCTTGAAGTCGTTCTGGGCGAGGGCGGCAAACGCGCCCCAGACCATGCTGACGACGCCGACGAGGCAGACGATATATGCGAGGTCGTAGCCAGCGGCGGGGCAGATCGGGTAGCAGATGCGCAGGATGCCGTAGCCGCCCATCTTCAAGAGGACGCCGGCCAGAATCATGGAGATCGGCGTCGGCGCCTCGACGTGGGCGTCGGGGAGCCAGGTATGGAGCGGGACGCTGGGAACTTTAATCGCAAAGCCGATGAACAGCAGGACGAACGCCCACCACTGGATGCTCTTGCCGAGCCACGCCTCGCGATTGAAGGGCGAATCTTCGTGCTGACCGATGTGCTGTAGGGCGAGGATGTTGAACGTGTGGAGCTGCCGCTTCTTGGCGGGATCGGTCTCGGCCGTGATCTCCTTAAAACGCATGGCGAGCGCGTCTTCGCTGTCTCTCCATTCTTGGGCAGCGGCCTTCACCCGCGCTTCCCGCTCGGCGACGGTCTCCTGTGCGCGAGCCTCGACCTTGAAGACGCCCGCGCGCGCCAATTGTTCGTCATTCAACAGCGTTAGGTCGCTATTGAAATAGAGCATCAGGATGGCAATCAGCATCAGCACGCTGCCGACCAGCGTGTAGAGGAAAAACTTGATCGCGGCGTATTCCTTGCGCGGGCCGCCCCAGACGCCAATGAGGAAGTACATCGGCAACAGCATCACTTCCCACAGGACGTAGAACAGGAAGAAATCGAGCGCCATGAAGACGCCGATCATGCCCGTTTCCAGCAGCAGGTAGAGTATGCAAAACGCCTTGATGTGCTTGGTAATCGACCAGCTGGCGATAAAAGCGAGGATGCTGAGGAACGTGGTGAGCACCACCAGCGGGAAGCTGATGCCGTCGAGGCCCATGAGGAACTGGATGCCGAAAGATGGAATCCAAGGCGCCGAGAACATGTCCTGCATCTCGGCGACGCCGCTCTTGAACTCGACGCCGCGGGCGTCGAAGAACAGTCCGAGCGACAGCATGAACGTGAGGATCGTCACGGCCAGCGTCGTGTAGCGAATGGCTTCTTCGTTGCCGCGTGGAAAGAACGCCAGCGCCAGCGCGCCGAGCGCCGGCAGAAAAACCATGAGGCTCAGGTAAACAATCGGGTCGCTCAGATTCATGATGACGAGACGATCCTTAGGACATCAGAACAAACGCAGCTGCAAAATAAGCGAGGCACATGAACCATGTCCCCATGACGATGAACAACACATACTGCCGCAGGCTGCCGGTTTGGAAGCGGCGGAGCAGGAGGCCGAAATCCCATGTCCAGTTCGCCGCCGTGTTCACCGTGCCGTCAACGAGCGTGCGATCGAAGACGACGTCGAACACCATCGAAAACAGGCGAACCGTCCAGGCGCAAGCGTGGAGAAACCAATCAATGACGCCGCGATCAAACGCCGCGATCTGCCGGCCGATGAACAGGGCTGGTTGGATGAACAAGAAGTTGTAGAGCTGGTCGAAGTACCACTTGTTCCAGAGGAGCGTGTAGATCGGCTTGAAGGTCTGTTTGATTTCGCGTGGATTCAAGTAGCCCCACAGGTAGACGACCGCGGCGCCGAAGACGCCAATAAACGCCGAACTGAACGCGGCGAGGCCGGCGCGGAGCTTGATATTGGGGGCGTGGCTGAGGTGTTCCGCCGGCACGACGAGGTCTTCGATCAACACGCCTGAACCGCCGGCGGCAGTGCCGACTGGCTGGGCTTGTTCAAGTAGGCCCGTGAGGCGGAACGCTGGCCACGCGACGGCAATCGCGAAAATCGCCAGCAGCACGAGCGGACCGGTCATCACGCGGGGCGATTCGTGCGCGTGGTCGTACTTGTGATGATCGCGCGGGGCGCCGGTGAACGTCATGAACCAGAGGCGGAACATGTAGAACGCCGTCATCGAGGCGCCGATCACCGCCATGGCGAGGAAGGCCCAGTAAACGCCGCCATTGGTTTGGGCGTGGCTCCACGCTTGCTCAATAATCGAGTCCTTCGAGAAGTAACCGCTGAACCCGATCGGCGTCAGCGGCACGCCGGCGCCGATGATCGCGAGACAGCCGATCAGCATCGTGTAGGCGGTGATCGGCATCTTCTTGCGCAGGCCGCCCATCTCGGTCATGTCGTTCGTGTGCACGGCGTGAATCACCGAGCCGGAGCACATGAAGAGGAGGCTCTTGAAGAAGGCGTGCGTGATTAGATGGAATAGCCCCGCGATCCAGCCGCCGAGGCCGAGCGCGAGCATCATGTAGCCGAGCTGGCTGACGGTCGAATAGGCGAGGACGCGCTTGATGTCGGTCGCCGTGATGGCGATCGTCGCCGCCAGCGAAAGCGTAATGCAGCCGATGATGGCGATCACCAGCAGCGCTTCGGGGCAGAACGCCGGATAGAAGCGGCCGACCAAATAAACGCCGGCCGCGACCATCGTCGCCGAGTGGACGAGCGCGGAGACGGGCGTCGGGCCTTCCATTGCGTCGGGGAGCCAAACGTGGAGCGGGAACTGGGCGCTCTTGCCCACGCAGCCGCAGAAGATGCCGACGCCGGCGACCAGCAGCAGCCAGTGGCCCGCCTTGCCGGCAGCGGCGTCCTCTGCCTCGATTGCAGGGTCGTTACGAGTTTCTTCCGCGATCATGCTCGCGGGCGGCACGAGTCGGTAGCCATTCTCGGCGGTGCGCAGTTGGCTGAAAATGCCGGGCTCGGCGATCGCGCCTGACTCGGTCAACACCGTTTGCCCCTTGGCATCTTGCTTGTCGCCGAACGCGAAGGTGCCGAGGCTCGCCCACAGGGCCATCATGCCGATCAGCATGCCGAAGTCGCCGACGCGATTGACGATGAAGGCCTTGTTTGCGGCGGTGCTGGCGCTGTGACGCTCGAAGTAGAAGCCGATCAGGAAGTAGGAGCAGATGCCCACTAATTCCCAAAAGACGAAGACCATCGCTACGTTGCCGGCGATAACGATCCCCAACATACTGAAGCAGAAGAGCGACAGGTATTGGAAGAACCGATGGAACCGCCCGGGCCGATGGAGGTGGTGACCGTGGACGATCACCTCGTGGTCGTGATAAGGATCGTGCAACTCGTCGTGCATGTAGCCGAGCGCGTAGATATGCACGCAGGAGGCGATCAGCGTCACCATGCAGAACATCGTCACCGTGAGGGCGTCGATGTAGTAGCCGATGGTGAGCTTCAGGGCGCCAAACTGGCCGAGGGAGTACCAGTCGCCGAAGTAGTACGTCGGCGGCGGATTGGCGGCGTGGCCTTCTTCAACCGCGTGTCCGTCGGCGTGGGCTTCGTTTTCTTGGAATGCAGCGAGCTGGAACGGAGAGTCATGATCAGCGCATGCGGTTAGCGGAGCATCTTGCAGGAGGGCGGCCGTGCCATGTTGGTGATCATCGTCGGCCGGCGCGCCATCATGCTGGTCACCCTCATCGTGGTGTTCGCCGTGGTGGGCGACCGGTAATTCGTGGTTAGGCAACCAAACCGCGAACATCGCGACGCAGCTCAAGAGAAAAGCCGAGACGATCGCCCCGACGGCCAGGTAGCCGGCCCACTTGCCATGCGGGCCGAGCCGTTTGCCGACGAACAAAATCACGACGAACGACGCCAACGGCAACAGCCAGGCGGCGGCCAGCAGCTTCGGCAACGCGGTAGCGGGCGTCAAATCCATCGCAGTCCGTCGGCGTTAGCCTTGAAGTTGATCGGCGCGGTCGACGTCGATCGAGTCATGGTTGTTGTAAAAGTTCAGTGCAATCGCCAGAGCCACCGCCGCTTCGGCCGCGGCGAGGACGATGACGAACAGCGCGATGAGCGAACCGTCGAGCCCGAGTTGCGGCCCGCCGTTGTCGAGGTATTTGCTGCCGAAGGCGATGAAGTTGAGGTTGGCGCCGTTGAGCACCAGCTCGATCCCCATCAACACGCCCAGGGCATTCCGCTTGGTCGCCATGCACATCGCGCCGCAGACGAACATCACGGCGCCCACCGTCATGTAATGGGCAACGCCGGGCGGTTCAGTCAGCAAATTGGCGAGGAGTGATGATGTCATGGATATCGTAAAACGGAAGCCGTGCAGTTGTTCGCAATCGTCCCCAGCGAGCCGACGGGTTCATCCCGTCGGGAGTGGTTCACCCCGTCGGCAAAGGATTCGAGCGCCGCTTCGCACGTGCCAAGTAAGCCGCCCCAATCAACACCACGAGCAAATGAACCGACACGATTTCAAACGGAAACAAGTAACCAGCCATTCCGGCACGCTCATCAGCCGGAGCGCCGATCTGATCAACCCGCGCGCCAAGCAGGCCCATCCCAATCGGCGTCGCGTTCGGTTCGATCGGCAGGTTCTCGACCGCTGCCCGCTCCGGTCCGCGCCATTCGGGGACGCTGAACGCCGCGGCGGTGAGCAAGCTGAGCAGCGCGCCGCCGGCGATCATGCCGATCACCCAATCGCCGGCGAGCGTCTTCATGTTCACAAACCGCTCTTGCGAGGTGAGCATGACGCCGAAGATCAGCAGTACCAGCGTGCCGCCGACGTAAATCAGCAACTGCATGGCGCCGACGAACTCTTGTCCTGCGAGGAAGAAGAGTCCCGAGGTAGCCGCCAGCGAGAGGACCAGGTAAAACGCCATCCGCACGATGTTCGCCGAAAGGAGCACCGCCAGGGCGAAGCCGCAGGCGAGCGCGCCAAAGATCAGGAAGAAGACTGATGGCCAGTAAATGGCGTCCATCGTCAGTTCCCCCTTCCTTGGTTGGCGGCAAGGCGCGGCGCTAATGAAGTCGCGGCGCCTCGCTCGACCATGGCAGGCTTAGCAGGCTCCGCTGTTGTGGTAGGCAACGCGGCCCAACCCTCATCGACGGCGAAGGTCTCCTGCGGGGCGGCCAGTAAGCCAAAGAACGTCCGACCCGGCAGGTTGTATTGCCACACGACCGCGCCCAGGAACATCACCGCCGCGATCGGCGTGCAGTACTTCAAACATGTCGCCATCACCTGGTCGATCCGCAATCGCGGCAGCGTCCAGCGAATCCAGATCATCACGCTCACGCCGACCACGCCCTTAAACAGCACGTTGAGCAGTCCGAGCAGATTGCCGATGTACCCCGGAACGTCGCCATTGGCGGCCGTGAGACCGAGCATCGACGCGACGGGGATCGGTCCGTTCCAGGCCCCCAGGAACAGGACTGAGGCGAGGATGCTCACCGAGAGCATCGAGCCGTACTCGGCCATGAAGAAGAAGCTCCACCGCAGGCCGGAGTACTCAGTGTGGAAGCCCGCCACGAGTTCGCTTTCGGCTTCGGCCAGGTCGAACGGCGCGCGATTGACGCTGGCCGTCGCGCAGGTCAAGTAAACCCAGAACGTGATGAACGTCGCGGGGTCGTGAAAGATGAACCAGTTGGTGAATAGTCCTGCTTGTTGGTTGCCGATGACGACCATGTCCATCGAGCCGGCGATGAGCACCGGCACGACGGCGCACATGCCTAAGGGAACCTCATAGCTCACCACCTGAGCCGCTTCGCGCATGGCGCCGAAGAGCGACCACTTCGAGGCCGAACTATAGCCGGCAAGGATCACGCCGAAGACTTCGAGCCCCAGGACGGCAACGACGAAAAAGACGCCGGTGTTCAGGTGCTGAGCGATCCACGGGTAGGGACCGCCGGCGAACGGAATCGCTATGAAGGCGGCAATTGACGCCGCGAAGCTGACGTAGGGAGCGATCTTAAAGAGAAAGCCATCCGCCCCATCGGGCATCAGGTCTTCCTTGGTGATCAGTTTCAACCCGTCGGCCAGCGTTTGCAGCCAGCCGAATTTTCCGCCGACGCGCGTCGGCCCGAGACGATCTTGAATTCGGCCGGAGATCTTGCGCTCCAACCAGATGAAGACGAGCGCGCCGACAGCGACCAAGTTAATGATCAGCGTAATGTGAATCAGTGCAGCAACAATGTAGCCCACGGCACTGTCCGCCGAGACTGAGAGTCCCAGTCCCGACAGCATCCAGTCGAGTAACTTGTTGATTGCAGACGCCACAGCAAACTTCCGTGAGATGCGAGCGAGCTAGCGACCGCTCATGAAAAGGGAGTGCTTTGCCACATTCTCACACTTCATAATGACAAAGCACTGGAACTGAATCGTCGAGACTGTCGTGCCAGCGGAAGTTTGTGAAATATGGCACAATGGGTCGCAAGTGTATAGTGTCAGCCGGCTAAAATCACCCTGCGTTGAGCGCTGCCGGTCACGGAATTGGCGAACTCTAACGGTCGATCTCGCCCATCACGATGTCGAGCGATCCGACGATCGCCGGCACGTCGGCGATCAAGCAGTCGCGGCATAATTCGCTCGCCACCGAGAGGTTGCAAAAACTGCTGCTCCGCGCCCGTGCGCGCCACGGAATGGCTTCGCCGTTGCTGACGATGTAAAAGCCCATCTGACCCCGCGGCGCCTCCGTCTCCAGGTACGCCTCGCCCTTCGGCAGCTTTTGATTCAGCTTCATCGGCTCGCCGTAGCTGCCGCTGGCTCGGCTGTACCGATCGATCCCCTGTCGCACTAGGTCGATCGACTGCATGACTTCCAGCATCCTCACATAGAATCGATGCCAACAGTCGCCAAGGATCGCTTCCTGCGGCACGGCTGGATATTGGTGATCCTTAGGGTAGTGCCCGTTCTTCTCGACGATGACCTCGAAGGCATAGCCGTCGTACATCGCGGTGTAGATTTCCTCGCCGTCGCGGCGGAGATCATGGTCAACGCCGCTGCCCCGCAGCACCGGGCCGCTGGTCCCGTAGTCGATGGCGGTCGCCGCCGACATGACGCCAATGGCGGCGGTGCGCTTGATGAAGATCGAATTGGTCGTCAGCAGCGTATGGTATTCGACGATGATCGGTTCGAGTTGCGTGAGGAACGCTTCACACTTCTCGAGCCACCCAGGCGGCAAGTCAGCCGTGGCGCCGCCGACGGTGATATAGCTGTAAGTGAGTCGCGCGCCGCAGACTTCCTCGAACAGGTCGAGAATTCGCTCGCGCTCGCGAAATGCATAGAGAAAGGGGCTGAACGTGCCGAGGTCGAGGCCGTACGCCCCCATGCCGACCAAGTGGCTCGCGATCCGACCCATCTCCGAGATGATGACCCGCAGATGCCGCCCCTTCTCGGGCGGTTCGTACTTCATCAACTTCTCGATGGCGAGCGCCCAGCCGAGATTCATGTTCATCCCGGCGAGGTAATCCATCCGATCGGTGTACGGAATGAACTGCCGCGGCGTGAGGTTCTCGCCGATCTTCTCAGCGCAGCGGTGCAGATAACCGAGATGGGGCGTCACTTCCGACACGACTTCGCCGTCGGTCCGCAGCACCAAGCGCAACACGCCGTGGGTGCTCGGATGCTGCGGGCCCATGTTGACCAGCATTTCATCCGTACGGACGTCGAATTCGATCGTGCGCGGGTCGTCGACGGTGGACATTGCGTTTGGAGGTCAGGGGCCAGAGGTCGGAGGTCAGGATGAGCAGGGGAGAAGGATCTTTACCTGCCGCGTATGCCGTGATATTCGAGCGGCATTTCGTAGTCTTTGCGCAGCGGGTGGCCGACCCAGTCTTCGGGACAGAGGATCCGCCGCAGGTTCGGATGCCCGAGGAAGTGGATGCCGAACAGGTCGTAGCACTCGCGCTCATGCCAGTCCGCGGTGCGCCAAACGTGCGCCACCGAGTCGATTTCGGGCAACTCGCCGACTTCGTCATCCCTCCAACGCGCGAGCATCGCCTTCAGCACGAGGCTATGCTTATGTTGCATGCTGAAGAGGTGATAGACGACTTCGAGGTGAGGCTGCCACTCGCTCTTCGCTGCCTTCTTCTCGTCAACGTGCAGATAGTCGACGGCGGTGACGCTGTTGCAGTAGTCGAATGCCAGGCTCGGCTCGTCGCGCAGATACGCGCAGACCGCGACAATCGCTTCGGGAGCCACTTCGATCCAAGGATCGACGTTCTCCAAGTTCGCGCCGGTAATCGCAGCGCCGAACTTCTGTTTCAGTTGGTCGACCAGCGTCGGTTCGCTCATGGCATTCTCAGGCAGACAAAATGGAGCCAGCGGGACGTCCGCGCTTCTGTTCGAGTTCCAACGTCACCGGCGCTCGCTCAACGACCTCGCCGGCATGGCTGCGAACCGAGCGGACCCAGTTGAGGTCGCCGCGACGCCAGACGTACGCGAAACCAACCATTAGCACGGCGAAGAAGACGCCGATGTCCCACAGCGAGGCCATGGCCATCTGCCGCGCACTCGATTGCACCGAGGCCTTCAGGGCAGACTCGCCGACGTCGCCAAGTTCGCGACGTTCCGCCGGCGAGAGGGCGCCAATGGTCGCGGGCGATGGATCCCGCACGCCGAGCTCCCGCAAGCGCGCGATGGCCTGCGGAGTCAACTGTTCTGGCGCGCCGCCGTCGGGATCGAGGTCGGCCATCACCACCGGCATGTTCGGAGCCGTGAGTTGCGTCGCCTTGCCGAAGACCGTCGCCCACGGGAAGAAGAACGCAACTTCGACGTCGAAGATGATGAACAGCAGCGCGACGACGTAGAAACGCAGATCGAACTGAACGAAGCTCGAGCCGATCGTCGGCTCGCCGCATTCGTAGACTTCAAGCTTCTCCTGATTCGGCAGCCGCGGCCGCAGAAAGCGGCCGACAACCAAATTCACAAAGAGAAACAGTACGGCGACGCCCGCGAAGAGGCCGAGGTAGGCGACGATGGCGATGGGCGTGGCCATGAGCTTTTGGTCTGTGTTAACTAGGGTGAGTAGTCGTTTAGATGAGGATGAGTAAGTGGAATTTTTAGTGCGTACCGACTCTTAATTGCAATTCAACTACCGCTATCTACCTACTCACTTAAACCCTTACTCACTTACGGCTACTGATTCGGCCCCCCATGGACCGGTTCGACAATGACCTTCGACTGGGCGACGGCCGTCGGATTGATCGTCGCCCGGCCCCACGCCACGTCGAGCGGCAAGCGGGCGAAGTCGACGATGCATCCGTCGCGGCTGTAGCAGCTAAGGTCGTGGCTCGCGCCCATAAAGATGCAGTCGACCGGGCAAGGCTCGACGCAAAGGGCGCAGAACATGCACTTGCTGTAGTCAATCGCGTAGCCGGTGATCTTGAATCCCTTGCTCCCCTGCGCACGCTCTTTGCCGATGTAAATGCAATCTACCGGGCAAGCCTTGGCACATTGATCGCACGCAATGCAGGTCGTGAGATCGAACCGGTGGAAGCCGCGGTAACGGGCGGCTACCGGCACAGGAAGCTCAGGATATTCGAAATGCTCGGTGAACGTCTTGCGATCGGGGCGATAGGTTTTCACCCACGTTCGCAGCGTGACCCACATCCCAGCGCCGACCGTGGCGACTGCTTCAACGATATTTCCCAACCAGGGGAAGACTCGCTTGAGTCTGGCAATCATGGGCGAACTTCACCTTCGTCCCGATCAGTGCGGCGAAAAAGCTCGACCGCGGCCGTCAGGGAGTTCCACCGACCGTAGTGCTCGCGCCGTTGAACGAGTGCGTTGTCGCATCCGATGCGACGACGCCAGAGCGCAAGCCAAAAGCAGCCCCTGGATTATAAAGATGTCGCGCTGCGCCGCAACCGCCTAGAGTTGACGATGCGTTGAATCGAAAGGATACGCTCACGCTGTCGCACCGCTCGTCGCGAAGCCAACGACAATCGCCGCCGCGTGACGCGAAAAATTAGTGAGGCGAAAAGTTAAGCGGCGCGCCCTGCCGAATTTTCTGACGGGCGGGGCAACGATACCCGCAGCCTTGCTTGGGTAGGTCGATGGGGGACGGCGCCGACCTTACGGAAGCGTTTGTACCGGCAGCCACGCGCCGAGTTGAATCCCCGAGTCATCCTCCCAGCCGCTCCCCAGTTGGGGCGTGTCAAACGTGCGGCAACGCTAGCGATGCGCTACTGATTCCCTGGCGGCGGCCGCCGCCGCATTGTCGGACCACCGATATTCTGGCCAGATCGTTCGTAACTCTTTTGCAGGAAGTGCTTTGCGTCGTTCCTTTTGAGCCGACTTTCCGCACCGCGCGAAGGGATGGGGTGCAAGCTGGCGTGGGGGCTTGCCCGCAAAACTCCACCCGACACGCAAAAAATGGGCCGCCCTGCGTCATCATTTCTTGACTCGTCCCGATCACCACGTAGAGTGGAACGAGGGGAATGGTACCCATTCCCGGCTGGGGGCGCCCTAATTGGCCGTGCAAAAGGGGTTAGGATCGCTCGCGGCGGCAGGCATGAAGGCAGCTATTTTGGAGGGCCGCCGGGCCAACCTACGAAGGAATCGATCATGTTAGTACTCTCGCGCAAGAAGAACGAAAGTATTGTCATCAACGATGACATTACAATCGTCGTGGTGGAAATCCGCGGCGACAAAGTTCGCTTGGGAGTAGAAGCTCCTAAGGAAGTCCCTGTTCATCGCAACGAAGTCTACGAAGCAATTCGCCGCAACCAACAAACTGGTTCCGTCGATGGCGAGGCCCATCAAGCCGACGCCAATGCCGCCGAGTAGCCTGCGTCCGGCGTGAAGGACTACTCGCCCTCCGCGCGGGGCGTTATTCTTTTTTGGTTATCTGAACAGTTCGCCAGACTTGCGAACCCTGTTCGTCGTCGAACGGATCTCTTCTTAGCTGATTGCCCTGCATCCATTCGCCGTTTTTGGCGAATTTTTTCTCGCGCGGCGACGACTGGTGCGACCACGGGCCTTGACGATCCGTCGTGCTCCCGCACAATGCGAGTTTCGTCGCCGGCTGGTCGATAGAACCGTCCCTCCGTCGATCGATCGATGAGAATGTATCGCTGCGGCCCCGTCGTCTAGAGGCCTAGGACACCGGCCTTTCACGCCGGTAACACGGGTTCGATTCCCGTCGGGGTCACTGAGGCCCAGAGTGCGCATTCGCGTGCTCTGGGCCTCGCTGCGTTTCAGGCGGACGGGTGATTTAGGATTTCTAATTTTCGATTTCGCGGAGAATGAAACCGCAGAGAGCGCATCAGTCGAAGTCCTCACAACGGAAATCATCACTAGCAAAGCAGAAATCCTTTGCCTGCATACGACGCCATCTTGATTGTCTCATTCGGAGGACCCGAAGGGCCCGACGAAGTGATGCCGTTTTTGGAAAACGTTTTGCGCGGCAAGCCGGTGCCGCGTGAGCGCATGCTAGAGGTCGCCGAGCATTACCAGCACTTCGGCGGCGTTAGCCCCATCAATGAGCAGAACCGCCAGCTGATCGCGGCGTTGGAAACGGAACTAGCGGCAAATGGGCCGCAATTGCCGATCTACTGGGGCAACCGCAACTGGCGACCGCTGCTCCCCGAAACGCTCGCCCAGATGGGCCGCGACGGCGTCAATCGGGCGCTGGCGTTCTTCACCAGCGCGTTCAGCTCTTACTCGGGCTGCCGTCAGTATCGCGAAAACATCGCCGTCGCCCGTGACGAGGTTGGCTCCTCGGCGCCGGAAGTGGACAAACTGCGAGTTTTCTATAATCACCCGGGCTTCATTGAACCGATGGTGGAGTCCCTCGCCGCCTGTCTGGCGAAGGTCCCGTCAGCCCAGCGAGCCACGGTGAACGTGCTGTTCACGGCGCACAGCATTCCACTGTCGATGGCCGCCAATTGCCGCTACGAAGTTCAACTCGCCGAAGCGTGCCGACTAGTCGCTGCGGGCGCTGGTCTGGCTACCGATCAATGGGAACTCGTCTACCAAAGCCGCAGCGGCTCGCCCCACCAGCCTTGGCTGGAGCCCGACGTCTGTGATCGAATCCGGTCGCTCCAAGCCGCGGGCAGCTTGCACGATCTCATTATCGTGCCCATTGGATTCATCTCCGATCATATGGAAGTGCTCTTCGACCTCGACACCGAGGCCCGCCAGCTGTGCGAGCAGCTCGACGTTCGGATGCAGCGGGCGGCGACCGTCGGCGTTCATCCGCGGTTTATCCGCATGATCCGCGAACTGATTGTCGAACGCATCGACGGCGCCGCTGAAAGGCCCGCATTGGGGTCGCTTGGCGCCAGTCATGACGTTTGTCCGGCCGATTGCTGTCTCTACGCCCCTCAGCGGCCCGCCAGCGGGGGCTGATGACAGCCACTTCGAAGATGTAGAATTCTAGGAAGGGCCAATGGCGCCCCCATGGAATTACCTGATCAATTGGAGTGGAAGCATGAAGTTCACCTACACGTTCGCGCTGGTCGCCGCCCTCGTCGGCATGGTTGGCTGCAGTGACAACACGAAGAAGCAAACCGACGAGGCTGTGAAGGAATCGACCGAAGCATTGAAGGCCGCCGCCGACGACGCGAAAGCGGCCGGCGAAAAGGCTGTCGAGGACACCAAGGCCGCGGCCGATGCCGCCGTCGAAGCGACGAAAGACGCGGCCGCGGGCGCCGCGGACGCAGCTAAGGATGCCGCCGACGCCGCGAAGGACGCCGCCGACAAGGCTGCTGAAGCCGTGAAGAAAGAGTAAGCCGCGAAACATCGCGAGGTGTACTTGAGAGCCGGGGCGTCGACCGTCGCCCCGGCTCTTATTGCAAACCGGCGCCTAGTTGGCGCGGAAGCCGACGATCGGCCCGTTGCCGGGAGGCGACTCTTTCGCCAGCGAGCTGACTTGTTTGAACTCGGGCGTGCCTGCCCGTTCGCACCATTCGAAGATCGCGGCCTCGGTTGTCGTGATCACTACGCCCGACGCTTCCATCCGCCGCAGCCCGACTTCGTGATCGATCGGCCAGCGCGTGCCGACGGCGTCGGCGGCGACGTAGACCTGGTAGCCGCCGGCGAGCAGATCGAACGCCGTCTGCGCGACGCAGACGTGCGTCTCGATGCCGCAGAGCAGGATGCGCTCAACGTTCTCGGCCCGCCACAGCGAAAACAACTCGCCGCATCCTCCGGCGCTGAACGCGAGTTTCGCGTGCGCCGGCGCCGCGATCCGCTCTGCCAGGCAGGGTTCGGTCGCGCCGAGTCGCTCGGGGTACTGTTCGGTCACCGCCGTGCGGACGCTCAAGATGTTGGCGCCATCGAGCAGCCGGCGGCAATTCCAAATGATCCGCGCAGCGTCGGGCACAACCTTTAGTAGCCGCTCCTGGGCGTCGATCAGCAGCAGCCCCGTGTCGCAGGGCCGCATCAACTCCGTGCTCCGCGGCAACGGGGCAGGGGAGTGGCCAACGGGCGTCGAGTGTGCGTGTGCGTCGCTCATCCCTCCAAAGATACCGCCCCACTAGCCGGACCGCCACGCGGCTCGGGCGAGGCGCCGAACGAGTCGCCACTTCGCCCGGAGGCAAGTGTGCCTCCGGCTAGCATCCAGCATCCCGCCCCTTCCTCCTTCCCCCCTCCGCCTCCCCCCCTCACAATAAAGGGTTCCCACCTTTCCACAGACGCCAGCAACCGCCATGAAATTCCGCTCGACCACAATCCTCACCGTTCGTCACAAGGGGCGCGTCGCCATGGGCGGCGACGGGCAGGTGACGATGGGCCAAACAGTCGTCAAAAGCGATGCCGTGAAAATCCGCCGGCTGATGGATGGCCAGGTACTCGTCGGCTTCGCCGGCGCCGCGGCCGACGCCTTTGCCTTGATGGAACGCCTCGAAGCAAAGCTCAAGGATTATCCGGCGAATGTGCCACGCGCCGCGACCGAACTCGCGAAGGAGTGGCGGATGGACCGCGCCCTGCGGCGGCTCGAAGCATTGGTCGCCGTGGTCGACGCCAAGAACACGCTCCTCCTCTCCGGCACCGGCGACGTGATCCAACCGAGCGACGGCGTCCTCGGCATCGGCTCGGGCGGCAACTACGCCCTCTCGGCCGCGCGGGCGTTGATCAACCATAGCTCGCTGGGCGCCGCGGAAATAGTGCGCCACTCGCTCGACATCGCCGGCGAGATCTGCGTTTACTCCAACCGCAACATCGTGATCGAAGAACTCTCGTGAAGCACCTCACTCCCCGCGAAATCGTCACCGAGCTCGATCGCCACATCGTCGGCCAGGCCAACGCCAAGCGCGCCGTCGCGATCGCGCTGCGCAATCGCTGGCGTCGGCAGCAGCTCGACGACGATCTCCGCAAGGAAGTCGGCCCGAAGAACATCTTGATGATCGGCCCGACCGGCGTCGGCAAGACCGAGATCGCCCGTCGCCTGGCCCGACTCACCGGCGCGCCGTTCATCAAGGTCGAGGCGTCGAAGTACACCGAGGTCGGCTACTACGGCCGCGACGTCGAGAGCATGGTCCGCGAACTGATCGAAAACGCCATCGGCCTCGTCCGTGAATCGGAGCTCGCCGAGGTCGAGGAAGAGGCAAAGCGCCGTGTGACGGAACGGCTGCTCGATCTGCTTGCCCCCGCGCCCACGACGATCGAGGTCGCTGTCGATCAGCCTGAAGATCCCAATCGCTACGAACGCACCCGGGAAAAGATGCGGGCGATGCTGCTTGGCGGCGAACTCGAAACACGCCAGGTCGAGATAAAGATCGAACAAAAAACGCAAGCGATGGTGATCCCCGGCATGGGCGGCCCGGGGAACGATCACATGGACATCGACTTTCAAGGAATGCTCGAAAAAATCATTCCCAAGAATTACGTTCGACGTACGCTGACCGTTGCCGAGGCGCGCCGCGTCCTGTTCGAGCAGGAATGCGAAGCGCTGATCGACAAGGAAAAGGTCAACGCCAAGGCGGTCGAACTCGCCGAACAGACGGGCATGATCTTCATCGACGAGATCGACAAGGTCGTCGCCAGCGAAGGGGGCCGCGGCGCCGACGTCTCGCGTCAAGGCGTGCAACGCGACCTGCTCCCGATCGTGGAGGGGACCACCGTCCAAACCCGCTACGGCTACATCAAGACCGACCACATCCTGTTCGTCGCGGCGGGGGCGTTTCACTCGACGAAGCCTTCCGACCTAATGCCCGAACTGCAGGGGCGATTCCCGATTCGCGTTGAGCTGGAAGATCTCACGAAAGAAGACTTTGTCCGCATCCTCGCCGAACCGCGGAATTCGCTCACCCGGCAGTACGCCGCGCTGATGAAAACCGAAGGGGTCGAGGTCGTCTTCACGGAAGACGCCGTCGCCGCGCTGGCCGACTACGCCTACCGCGTGAACCAGTCGACGCAGAACATCGGCGCCCGTCGGTTGCATACGATCATGGAGCGACTGCTGGAGGAGCTCTCCTTCGAGGCCCCCGAAATGCACATGGGCCGCGTCGAAATCAACGCCGCGTACGTACGTGAGCGGCTGGATGAGATCGCCCAAGACGAGGATCTCAGTAAGTTCATTTTGTAGATGAATGCATTGTCTTTCCGGCACCCTCCGCCTGGAGGGAGCAACGAGCACGGTCGCCAGCGGCGATCGAGCGCAGGCGCTAGTCCGTGCAAAGCACAGGGCGGGGGAGGGGGGAGAGCCCTGGTACATGCTTCAGTCACCCCTCCCTAACCCTCCCCCTCAAGGGGAGGGGACCAGAGGAATTCAATTAGCGAAGCGATCGTGAGATTGCTTCGACGATTGCAGCAATCCCCTTCCCGCGCGCCGCCAGCGTAAACTGCCGCGACGTCTCCCCCACCGCCTCGCAACGAATCTCCACATACTCCCGCGGCAAACAGCGCTCCACGCGGTCGGCCCACTCGACGAACGTCACTCCGTTCGACTCAAAGTATTCTTCCGGCCCGAGCTCAATGAACTCGTCGTCGTCGCGCAGCCGGTAAGCGTCGAAGTGATAGATCGGCAGCCGCCCCTGGTATTCGTTCACGAGCACGAACGTCGGACTCGTCGCCGCTTCGCGCGGCACGCCATGGGCCGCAGCGAACGCCTGCACCAGCCGCGTCTTCCCGGCGCCCAGCGTACCGATGAGCGCGACCGTTGTTCCGCCAGGCAGCGTCGCGGCGAGCGCAGCGCCGAGGCGTTCGGTATCGGCCTCGCTCGTCGTTAAGAAATCGAACGTATCCATCAACGTCTCGTGTTCAAAATGGTAGCCGCGGGTCAACGACCCTCCGGAGCGGCGCACGCTAGGCTCCAATTCTTCTAACGTTCCGCTCCGGCAGGTCGTTGACCTGCGGTTAGTGGCGGTAGCCGCTCGCGTCGAGCGGCGTCAAGCGACGTTCGGCGCCCATCTGCCACAATCCCGCGTGCGTCACGCACTCGCCGATAAACGTCACCGGCACGCCGAGCGGTTGCTCTCGCACGATTTGTTCCGCTACCTCCGGCGCCGCCGTCAGCAGCAATTCAAAATCTTCGCCGTCGCCCAGCGCATGTTCAAGCGGCGTCGCCCGATCGCACGCCGACAGCTTCACGGCATCGGCGGAGATGGGAATCTGGTCGAGCCGCAGCGCCACGCCGCAATCGCTCGCCGCCGCCAATCGCGAGGCGTCCAGCGCTAAGCCATCGCTGATATCCATCCCCGCGCTCAGCTCGTAGCGCTCATTGAGCAGCAGTCCCTCCCGCACCCGCGGCTCCACCCGTAGATGCCGGCCCAAAATGCTGCCGCCGAGAGCGCCCGTCACTAGCACATAATCGCCCGGCCTTGCTCCGCTGCGAGTCAACGGTCCATGCACGGTCGCCCGCCCTAACGCCGTAATTGAGATTGCCAACGGCCCATCCCAGGAATTCGTATCGCCTCCCGCAATCGCGACATTGAATTGCTCCGCCAGCGGCAACATCCCGCGATAGAGTTCGATCGCGAGCTGCTTCCCATCGCGCCCGCCGCAGCCCTTCCGCGGCAGCACGAGCGACACCACCGCCGCCACCGGTTCCGCCGCCATCGCTGCGAGGTCGCTGAGGTTGACGCCGAGCGCCTTGTGGCCGACGAGCCGTGGATCGGTTTCGGCCAGAATGAAATCGACCTCGTCGGTGACTGCATCAGTCGTCACCACGAGGTCGCCATTCGTCGGCCAGTGCAGCACGGCCGCATCGTCCCCGATCCCGATCCGCAGCAGCGGATGGGGGGGAAGATTTTCACTTAGCCAGCGAACAAGCTCAAGTTCCACGCTGTCCTCAGGTTTCGATGCGCCGCTTCCTAAATCGCGCTCATTACCCAGTATCACAAGCGGCGCCGGCGGCGAATAGGCGGTTTGTCGCCGCTAAACGCTTGCAAACCCCTGCCGGCGCCACTACCGTTAGTTGCATGAGGCGGGCCTGTAGGCCCAACTCGCAGCCCGCGCCGGGCGAGATGGAGATCCCCAACGTGCTGGTCGTCTCTCGAAAAATCGGCGAGCGAATTCTCATCGGCGACAAGATCGCCGTCACCGTGGTGAAAGTCTCGGGCGGAGCGGTGCGCCTCGGCATCGAGGCGCCGGCCGAGCTCGCCGTGATGCGCGAAGAGCTAGCGCTCGAAATCGAAGAGGCCGAAAAGGCCGCGCTCGACGAAACGCAGATCTTCCAGAAGTAGTTGCTGGCCAACGATCTGCCGGAGCGGAAGTCGCAAGGCAGAGCGTTCTTGAACAGCGTTCCAGCGGCTCGTTGAGCCGCGGCTACTTCACCACCTCTCCCTCGGGCTTGCTGACCATCCGCGCCGCTGGCTTCTTGACCATCCGCGGGCCGACCTGCAAACCGCCGCGGACGTTCACCGATCCCGGCGAGTCGATTGAATCGAGCGGCCCGTACTGTTTGACGCACTCGTGGAGCCGCTGCAACTTCACGGCGAACGCATCGTCCCCCGGAACCCGCGCTTGGGGCGCCGGCCCCCACTGTATGCGGGTGCCGCCGCGAGCAATCAGCTCGTAGACGAAGTATTGCTGAGACCCAGAGACTTCCGGGCGCGTTGACGGCGTGATCTCCTGCAGGTGAAGCGCTTCCCACACGTCGCCGAGCAGGGCGGCAATCTCGACGGCGCCGCCCACGCGCGGGTCTTCCCACCGCTGTCCCACCGGCGGTTGGCCGACGATCCCTGTGATTCGCGGCAAGTACTGCCGGCGAATCAGCGGCACATCTTCCGACGGGAGGTGAACGCCCCGATTGTCGACCGGCAGCAGGAGGCGCGTTTCGGCGAATGGGGTTTCGATGACGGCCACCGGCTGGCGATACGTCACGTCAACCTGCACTCCCGCGGGCACCAGCTTCTCGATGCGATCGACGGACGCGATCCACGGATGCAGGGCGAACGCATTCTTCACCGTTTCAGGGAACGCTGGATCAAGCAGCGAGAGACGCCGGTCTAGTCCCGCGGTGTGAATCACCTGACCGCGCACGTCGGCGACGATCCACGCGGGGGGCTGGGTCATGACGATGCGGTCGGCCGGGATTAGGTAACGCTCCCGTGCGGCGACAATCGGCGCCGCGCTTCGCCAGACCGCCTGGGCGCCCCACGCCAGCAACCCGACGACGCCGATGACCACGAGCGCTTTGCCGCGACGGCGGCCCAGGGCGTCGACGATCGCCGGGCGAAAGCCGGCGGGCGTTAGAGTCTCTTCGTCGTCGATGGCGACGACTTTAGACCGCTTCGACTTCGGCTTCGGTTCGACTGGATCGACTTTAGAGTTCTTGCGCGCCAAGGGACACCGCCATCCGTTGCAGGTGTTCTGATCCAGCCCCGGGCTCCGCCCGGGGGTCGGTTTCCATGCCGTTCATGTCATCCGTTACGTAACGCGGCCCCCCGGCGGAGCCGAGGGCTGAAGCAACCGCCGCCTACCAAATCTCCATCTCGGTCTCGAGTTCCACCCCGAGCCGCTCCGCGACGCGGCTCCGAATGAGATCAATCAACCGCAGCACGTCTTGGCTGGATGCTCCATCGCCGGCGACGATGAAGTTCGCATGCCGCTGGCTCACCTCGACGCCGCCGACGCGCGTCCCCTTGAGCCCGGCTTGTTCGATCAACATCCCTGCGCTCATGCCGCGGGGGTTCTTAAAGACGCACGCCACGTTCTGATGCGACAGCGGCTGGCCCGCCTTTTTGACGATCCACTGCTTCTGCATCCGCTTAGTCAGTTGGGCCGGGTCGTCTTGCTCCAGCTGAAACTCGCCGCTGAGGATCACCAATTCGTCGAGACTACTCTGGCGATAGGCGAAGACGAGGTCCTCGCGATTGCGATGCACGATGTCGCCGGCCCTGGTCATTACCGTCGCTCGGCAGGCCCACTGGCCAATGTCGCCGGCCCGGCTGCCGCTGTTGCCGTGAAGGGCGCCGCCGACGGTGCCGGGAATGCCGACCAGCGGTTCCAGTCCCGCCAGGCCAGCCCGCACGGTCTCGCTGATCGCATGGGCCAACTTGACCCCGCCGCCCGCGGTGACGCGATTGCCGGCGATTCGAATCTGCGAGAAGGCCGGGCTGGTGAGGCTGACGACCATGCCGCCTACGCCTTCGTCCCGCACCAGGATGTTGGAGCCCCCCCCCAGCAGGCGAATGGGCACGTCTTCGTTGCGGCAACGGCGAACGAGCGCTGCCAATTCGTCGACCGAATTGGGCTCGGCGAAGAATTCGGCGGGCCCGCCCAGCCGGAGCCAGGTGCGCTCCGCTAGCGGCTCTTGCTGCCGGACGATTTTCTCAAAGCCGCTTACCAGGGTCATGATCGCACAGTCCTTGACGAGTAGGCACCCATGGTGACCGCTGGGCCACGAATCGTCAATTCAACCGCCGTAAATTGCCCAGTCTGGGCGATATAGTCCGGCCGTTCTGGCCGGGTGGTTTCCCGCCACGCTAGGTTTTGGTCGTGGAACGCGGGCGTTCCGGACAGGCAAGCCAGGCTCTCTTGCTTCGGCCGGGGACGAGGCCTGAAATCAGGATTGCTCCCAACGTACCGATCGCACTGCCAATCATATTTCACCTCAACCATCCCACTGCCGCAACGCCTCGTACATCGCCACGGCGGCGCTGTTGGAGAGGTTGAGGCTCCGCACCTCGGGCCTCGTTGGAATACGCAAACAACGTTCCCGTCGCCCGGCGACAATCTCCGGCGGCAGCCCTTGCGACTCCCGGCCGAATACCAGCACATCTCCTGCCGTAAACCCCGCTGACGTATATGCACGGTCGCCAAACTTGGTGAAGTACCAATGTCGCTCGACAGGTAGGGCGGCCGTCAAGGCGCCCCAATCATCAACCACCTCCCAAACGAGATGTTGCCAGTAGTCGAGCCCAGCCCGCCGCAGGTAGTAGTCGTCGACGCGAAATCCCAGCGGCCGGACCAACCACAGTTTCGCGGCGACCGCCACGCAGGTGCGGCCAACGCTGCCTGTGTTGTAAGGAATCTCGGGTTGAAACAGCACGACGTGCATCCGCGGCTCATATTTCGTCGGCTCGACCCCGATTCCGGAGTCGTCCGTCGCGTGTTCCGGATCGTCGTCTACCAACGTTTTTCCTCTACAGCTATTGAGCGGGGAACCGCATAATACGCTACGCATCAACAATGCAAAATCAGGAACCGCCAAGAGTGCCAAGGGAATGCAAGAGTTTGAAACCGCCGATGAACGCCAATAAACGCGGATAAGAATTTCGATTCATCTGCGTCTATCTGCGTCTATCTGCGTTCATCGGCGGTTCCAATTTTTCCCGCGGCGTCCTTGGCGTTTCAATTTGAATTCCCAGAAGGCTCAACAAGATGGCAATCGGGTTCGGTATTGTCGGCGCCGGCATGATCAGTCGCTTTCACGCGAAGGCGATTCAAGAAGTGAAGGGCGCCAAGCTCGTCGCGTGCGCCGACCGCTCGTTCGAGAAGTCGCAAGCGCTGGCCAATGAATTCGGCTGCAAACCGTATCATTCGGTCGAAGCGATGCTCGACAACCCGGCCGTCGATGCCGTGACGATCGCCACCCCCAGCGGCGCTCACATGGAACCGGCCGTTATTGCGGCGAAGGCGGGCAAGCACGTGATCGTGGAAAAGCCGCTCGAAATTACGCTCAAGCGGTGCGACAAAATCATCGACGCCTGCGACAAGGCGGGCGTCAAACTGGCTGCCATTTTTCCCTCGCGGTTCCACGACTCGGCAAAGTTGATGAAGGGCGCCGTCGACGCTCAGCGTTTCGGCCGCATCACGCTGGGCGACGCGTATGTCAAATGGTTCCGCACCCAGCAGTACTACGACAGCGGCGCGTGGCGCGGCACCTGGTCCCTCGACGGCGGCGGCGCGTTGATGAACCAGGCAGTGCATACGGTCGACTTGTTGAGTTGGCTCATGGGCCCTGTCGCCGAAGTCCAGGCCTTCACCGCGACACTTGCCCACGACCGCATCGAGGTCGAGGACGTCGCTGCCGCTGCCCTCCGCTTTGAGAGCGGCGCGCTCGGCGTCATCGAGGCCACCACCGCCGCCTTTCCCGGTTACCTCAAGCGCATTGAACTCCACGGCAGCGAGGGTTCGGCAGTACTCGAAGAGGAAGATATCAAGTCTTGGGACTTCGCGAAGAAGTTGCGGACCGATGCTGCGGTACACCGCCAAATGGCCAGCAGCAAAAGCACCGGCGGCGGCGCCGCCGACCCGGCGGCGATCGGCCACCATGGTCATACGCTGCAAATCCAGGATTTTGTCGACGCCATCCGCAAGGATCGCGCCCCGGCAGTCGATGGGCCGGAAGGTCGCAAGTCGATCGAGATTATCCTGGCGATCTACCAATCGGCCAAGACCGGCAGAAAAGTGACGTTGCCCTTGAAAGGTGACCCCAAGATCGCAAAAGACTAATGTAGCAGTGTTCGTGGGACACCAGATCGGTCAGGATAGACGACTCGCTCTAGCCGTAGGGCGACGCCCTTCGCGCCGCGTCGGCGCCACCCGCCGCACTCATCGCGCCGTCCCAGACCTTACGGCGATCTGGCGGGCAACTTGCTGGAAGCCGTCAGGCTAGTTTGGTGCGGCCACCCTTTTCCGGTCCTCGACCCTCGGTCGCTGGCGGAAATCCCCGCCGTAATTCGCCCTAGGCCCGCCCGCGCAAATTGTGCAAAATACCGCCGCTTCCAGGGAAGGAACCGTCGCCGCCGTGAATCGAACGAAGCTGATCATCGACTACGCCGCCTATGTCGCGGTGCGCACCGTCGTCTGCATCATCCAGGCCGCGCCACTCACGACGTGCCAGGCTTGGTCGCGCCGGCTCGGCTGGCTCTTCTGGCACGTCTTGAAGCTGCGGCGGGCGACGGTCGAGGAGAACCTCCGGACGGCCTTCCCCGAAAAGTCTCCGGCCGAGCACGAGGCCATCGCGCTGGCCATGTGGGAGCATCTGCTACTGATGGTTTGCGAGATTGCCCACGCCCCGCGGAAAATTAATCGCACGAACTGGCGCACCCACCTCTCGATGCCGCAGATGCCGCTGATGGTGCGTCGCCTGCTCGATCGCCGGCCGGTGGTGATCATTTCGGGTCACCTTGGCAACTTCGAAATGGGAGGCTACCTGCTGGGGCTTCACGGCTTTCCGACCCACACGATCGCCCGGACGCTCGACAACGGGTATCTCGATCGGTGGATAAACGAGTTTCGCGAGGCGACCGGGCAGTACATCCTTCCCAAGCACGGCAGCAGCCAGCAAATTGAGGAACTCTTGAAGTCGGGCGGTACGCTGGTGCTCCTGGGCGATCAGCACGCCGGCGAGGCCGCCTGCTGGGTCGATTTCTTCGGCCGCCCCGCCTCGACCCACAAAGCGGTGGCCCTCTTCACGCTCAGCGGAAATGCACCAACGGCGACGGGATGCGTCTTTCGCAAGGGGAAGCCGATGCATTTTGAGATGCGCGTCGCCGAACTGGTCGATCCCGCCGACGCCGACTTCCAACTTGGTTCGATCCCGCTCCTCACGCAGTGGTATACGCGACGCTTGGAGGATTTGATCCGCGTCGCCCCTGGCCAGTACTGGTGGCTCCACCGTCGCTGGCGGGAGCAAAAGAACAACGGCCGCCAGCGCCGCGACCGCCGCCGCGGCAAGGACCAATTGCGTTCCGCCGCCTGACGCCGCGACCTCTGCATGGCTCTGGAAAAAAAGGCAAAAACCGCCAAGGACGCCAAGAGCGCCAAGGGGCGCGAGAAGAACTGGACCACGACGGCGCGGCGAGCACGTCGCAAAAGATGAAACCGCGGATAAACGCAGATGAACGCAAATAAATCTTCATCTGCGTCTATTCGCGTTCATCGGCGGTTCCCTCCAAGCATCTGTATTTCCTTGGCGCTCTTGGCGTCCTTGGCGGTTCAATTTCCATGACTTTGCATTTCCCGGCGCCTAGCGTGCGTCTTTGCCGCAACCCGCTCGCGTGACATAATCACGACTTGCGCGCTGTTTTGCCGCTGCCGCCCGACACGGACCCTCTCGTGTATCGCCTTCGAGCCTTCCGCAACTCCGACCCGCCTCACCTCGCCGCGATCTGGCGCAGCCAGCCGCCGCAGCGCGGAGTGCTGCAGCCCATCTCGCCGCCGCTGCTCGAATATGCTGTTTTCTCGAAGCTCAATTTCGACCGCCAAGGGCTGATTGTCGCCACCCGCGACGACGTGCCAGTCGGCTTTGCCCACGGCGGCTTCGGTCCTACCGACGATGGCCTCCATCTCGACACGTCGCTGGGCACGACGCAGATGCTCATGGTGCAGGGCGGCAGCGCCGCGGAGGCCCCGCTGGCAGACGAGCTGCTGCACGCCAGCGAGGAGTACCTCCGACGGCAGGGCGCCACGGTTCTCTATGCCGGCGGCGTCAACCCGCTGAACTCGTTCTATCTCGGTCTCTACGGAGGCAGCGAAATCCCCGGCGTGCTCCAAACCGACCAGGTTCTGCGCGCCGCTGCCGAGCGGGCCGACTACCGCGAGATCGACCGCGTGCTGATTATGCAATGCGACCTCGCGCGCGTACGGCCCCCGGTCTCACGCGAACTGCGGGCCATCAAACGCACGACGCAGCTGATCGAAACGATCGATCCCGAACCAAGTACCTGGTGGGAAGCCTGCGTCTGGGGTTCCTCCCAACGCGACGTCTTCAGCCTCTTCGACAAGGTGCAAAACCGCAGCGTCGCGACGGCGTCCTTTTGGGATATGCAGCCGCTCTCCACCTGCTGGGGCATGACCGCCGCTGGACTGTTCGATCTGCAAGTCGACGAGAAATTTCGTCGCAAGGGCTACGCGAGCTACCTACTCGGCGAAGCGATTCGCGTCCTCCGTCGTCGCGGCGTGACGACCATCGAGGCCCAGACTATGGCCAGCAACGAGGCGGCCCGGGCGTTCTACCTGAAGTTCGGCTTCACGGAAATCGACTACGGCGTCGTGTTTCGGAAAGAGTCGACGCTGTACGAGAAATGAGGAATGACGAAGTCCGAATGACGAATGAAAATCGCTTGTGTCCGACATTCGTCATTCCGATTTTGTCATTCGCTCATTCCTTATCTCACCACTCGACGCCCAGCATCTGGCAGTTGATCCCGGAACCAATTCCTAGCATCGCCACGCGATCCCCCTTCGCAAACCGACCCGTCTCGGCCGCCAGTGCCATCGTCAACGGCAACGCCGCGGCGCCGGTGTTGCCGAGCGTTTCGAACGTCGAATAATCGAGAGATTCGGCAAGCTCCAGCTGCTCGAACAGCAGCTTCCGATGAGCGACCCCCACCTGATGGCAGATCGTCTTGTCGATGTCGCCGCGCGACCAACCTACCTCGCGCAGGAACGGCTCAAACGTCTGACGCCCCGTCTCGACGCCGCTCAGCATCAACTGCTCGCTGTCGGTCCGCATGAACGTTTCGAGGCCCTCGCTCTGACACAGCCCGTGCCCCTCGGTGTTGGCCACCACGGCCCCCCCGAGCAACCGATGCCGCTCGCGGCTTAGCGCCTCATCGCACAACACAATGCCCACGCTTCCCGAGCCGATCGTCAGCGACGCAATGAACGGCTTCACCCCGCGGCGATCGATCGAGTGATCGTTGTTGAGCCGCTCCACCGTCGTCTCCACGAGCGAACGCCCATCTTCGGTCCCGACGACCAACCCGGCGCGAATCTGCCCCAGCTCGATCATGTTCGCCACCTGCACCATCCCGCTGAGGATGCCGAGGCAGGCGTTCGAGACATCGTAAATTAAACACTCGGCTGGTAGCCCCAGGGCGTGATGCACCCCGCACGCCGTGGCCGGTTCGAGATAATCGCGACAGACCGAGCCATGCACGAGCGCCCCAATCTGAGCCGGATCGATCCCCGACGCGGCGAGCGCCCGCCGGCCGCTGTCGATGCTGATTTCTCCCGGCCGCGTCCCCGGCGGATAGAACCGCCGCTCGCGAATCCCGGTCATCAGTTCCAGCCGCCCCTCCGGCAACCGCAGCCGCTCGTACGCCGGCGTCAACCGCCGCTCGAGCTCGTGCGTGGTGACGACCTCCTCTGGCAGCGTGTAGCCAAAACTTTCGAGATAGACGCGGCGGTAACGCATAGGGCAGGGGAGTCGGCAGTGGGCAGTGGGCAGTGGGCAAGAGTCAGGCGGCGGCGGCGAATCACTCACCGTAACGAACACCCTGCCGCGCCACAACGCCCCGCCAAAACGGCCTCCACGCCACCACGCCCATTTAGCCCCGCCCGCTCGCGGCGGATTCGCGAACTATCGCCCGCGGCTAAATGGCCGCAGCGGCGTGGGGCGGTGAATCGCACTCCCCTGGGCCATCTGCCCTGCAACCCAACCCCGCCATTCGCATTCCCCATCGCGGCGATTTCAACTAAAACCACCGCACACCCTTCGGAATCTCCCGTGTCCGAATCTGCACCAACGCTCTCACTTCCTACGCCGGCAAGCGTCACGCCGCCGCGGCCGCGCGATCTTGTCGCGGTCATCATTGCGCTGGTCCTTCCGACGATCGTCACCTGGGTCTATTTCTTCCAGGCCGACGCCATGCCGCCGCAGCTGCAGCTCACCATCTTCAGCACGGTTAAGACTATCCAATTCGCGTTCCCGCTCTTCTGGGTGCTGGCGATCCAGCGCGGCCGCGTCACGCTCCGTCCGCCGAATTCGCAAGGACTCGAACTCGGCGTTGCGTTCGGAGCGATCGTCGCCGCGGCGATCTTCGCCCTCTATCTCGCCGTCCTTCGGTCATCCGATCCCGTCGTCGCCGCGACGGAAATCGTTATCGCCAAGGTCAGCGGCTGGGGGATCAACACCCCGCTCAAATACACGCTGCTCGGCCTCTTCTACTGCCTCATCCATTCGTTTATGGAAGAGTACTACTGGCGGTGGTTCGTCTTCGGGCAGCTACGCCGCTTCACGTCGCTCACGCCGGCCATCGTCATTTCATCGCTTGGCTTCATGGCGCACCATGTTCTGGTGCTCGGTAAATTCTGCGGCTTCGACAGCCCGCTCACTTATCTCCTCTCAGCCTGCGTCGCCGTCGGCGGCGCCTTCTGGGCGTGGCTCTACGATCGCACCGGCTCGCTGCTGGGCCCTTGGCTCGGCCACATGCTCGTCGACGCCGCGATCTTCACGATCGGCTACGACCTCATCCGCGGCCTCTTCGCTGCCTGAATGCTGTAAATGCGAACCACCAAGGCTCCAAGGCACGAAGCAAGACACGAAGAATGCTTTTTACCACGAAACACTCGAAAAGAGCGAAAGGGGAGAGGAGAGGCGCCGCTAATTGACGCTGATGATCGCTAATGATTTTTGATTTCTATCAGCGATCGGTAGCGTCAATCAGTGGTACAAATCACTCCCTCTTTTTTCGTGTCATTTCGTGTGTTTCGTGGTTAAAAAACGCCCTTTAGAGCCTTGCCAATCAGCCTTCCACCCTCAACCGCCGTTCCCCGTCTTCTTAGTGCTTCCCTTCGTGCCTTACTGCCTTCGTGGTTAGCTAGCATTCGCCAAGTGAACCCACAGAAAACCGCACAAACCCCTCTCATCTTGTGCTAGCACCAGCCCTCCGACGCAAGATCGTCAATTCGTTTGCCAAGGCTGTCGAAGTCGTTACATTTCGCTTCAGACTTGCATCCACGATCCGGACCGGTGACACGGTCGCCTAACAAGGAGTTTCGAGGCCAGTCGATAGGGAAGTCGTTCCGACCCAGTTCCCCGTGCGGGCACGAAGCGTCGGACAGCCGCCTCAGTCAATCATTGCCGCGCTGCAACGCCCACGGATGGGTCGTCACGCCAGCTCTCGCTAGCCGACACGTTTGCTGCGCTCCAAGTTCGCTTGATCTGAGTTCAGTTGTCCCTCGAACCTTCTGCCGCCCGTGCGGGTCGCAAGCGAACCTCTTTCCGTTGGCCTCATCGAGCGAGCCCCCACAATGCTCGCCGCCGTAGGGAAACCATAGGGTGCGCCATGATGGCGCCGGAAAGGGATTACTTCCATGTCCAAGCCGCTTATCGGAATCAACACCGACTTTCGTTCCGCTAATCAGAATTCGACCGAATTCGCGTATGTCGCCGCCGGCTACTTCGACGCGATCACGCAAGCCGGGGGCCTGCCGGTCCTCATCCCGCCGTACGACAACGAATCCGACCTCGAGCACCTCCTCGCCCGCCTCGACGGCGTCCTCTTGATCGGAGGCGCCGACCTCGATCCCCGCCGCGACGGCTGGATGCTCCACCCGACGGTGCGCCTGCAAGATCCCCGCCGCGAGTCGTCCGACCGCATGCTCATCCGCCTCATCGCCGAACACCGCATGCCGGTCCTCGGCATCGGCGCCGGGATGCAGTTGATCAACGTCTCGCAAGGCGGCAACCTGATGCTCCACATCCCCGAGGATATGCCGAGCGCCCTGCCGCATCTCGATCCGCTTGATCCCGAGCACCGCCACACGCTGCAGCTCGCCTCGGGCTCGATCATGGATCGCGTCTACGGCGACGGCGAGCTCCGCGTCAACAGCATGCACCACATGGCTGTCGACGAGATCGCCCCCGGCTTCCAAGTGACCGCTCGCTGCCCCGACGGCATCGTCGAAGCGATCGAAAGCACGATGGAAGATTGGTTCGCCTTCGGCACCCAGTTCCACCCCGAGGCCTCGACCGCCTCGGCGCTCGACATGCGAATCTTCGAGGAGTTCATCACGGGCGTCGAGATTGCCCGCGGCGTCACCCCCGCCGTTCATAATTTGGTGGCCGCCTAGTTATCCGGAGAGGACACCCACCAACTAGCCGGACGGCCACGCCGTCCGGGACGCGTGCTCCAGCGGCCTGAATGGATTCAGCGCGGCCGCTTCAGTTTGAAAAGGTCGGGGCTCGGCGTTGGTAGAGGAAGCCAACGCCGAGCCTTTTTTGTTTAATGCTGAATGATGAATGCGGAATGCCGAAGGGAATTTGTAGTCGTGCTGAACGGCGCTGTGACTTCCTGAGCCAAATCTTTCCTTCCGCATTCAGCATTCGTCCTTCAGCATTCTCAAAAACTCCCGCATCCAAGCCGGGTTTCCCGGCCAAGCCGCCGCCGTCACCAGATTGCCGTCGACCGTGACGCCATCCAGCCCTGGCGTCGGTTCGTCCCAAATCCCGCAGGCCCGCTGTAGCTCGGGACGCACCGACGGATAAGACTGACACTTGCGCCCCTTCACCACATCGGCGACCGCCAGGATGAGCCCGCCATGGCAGGTCGACGCCACCGGCTTGTTCGCCGCGAAGAACTGCTGCACGAGCTCGATGACGCGGTCGTTTAGCTGCAGATGCTCCGGCGACCGTCCGCCCGGAATCACCAAGGCGTCGTAATTGGCGGCGTCGACCTTCTCCCAGTCGATCGTCACTGGAAACTGATGCCCGCGCTTCTCGGTGTAGGTTTGATGCCCTTCGAAGTCGTGAATCGCGGTCGCGACCGTCGACCCCGCCTTCTTCCCCGGCGACGCCGAATCGATCGAGTGTCCGGCCATCAGCGTCGCCTGATACGGAAAGATCGCCTCGTAGTCCTCGACGAAGTCGCCGACCAACATTAACACCCGCTTCGCGCCCATCATCTTCTCCCGATTAATCTGAACCACGACGGCACGACGAGCACGACGGAAAGCAACGAGTTGGAACCGCCGATGAGCGCAGCTAAACGCAAATGGACGGAGATCGATCTCTTCCTAATTGATTATCTGCGTCCATCAGCGGTCATCTGCGGTTCCTTCCTCTTGGTATTTCGTCGTGTCCGTCGTGCCGTCGTGATTAACTCCTACTCCCCAATAATGTGCTCCGGCATCCGCCGAATATTCCCCTCGCGATCGACGCAAGCGATCGTGCTCGTCCCCTCCGCAATCAGCTTGCCATTTACCACCACGCGGTAGGCGTGCTCGATCCGCGCCATCGTCGCGTTGACCACTTTGGTCTCGATCTGCAGCCGGTCGCCGAACTTTGCCGGTCGGTGGTACTTAGCCGAGATGCTGTGCACGACCAGCATGATCCCGTCACGCTCCAGATCTTGGTAGTCATGCCCCATCGCTTTGAGCATCTCCACCCGCGCGAGCTCGAAGTACCGAAAGTAGTTCGAGTGATGGACTACCCCCTGGCCATCGGTTTCGTAGTAGCGCACGTCAACTTCAAACACATGTTCCATCGAGCAAAGTCTTTCAGGCGGGGTAGGGTAGCCGCGGGTCAACGACCCGCCGGCGTGGAAGGACCAACATCCTACAAAACTGGCCGGCCCCCAGTCAGTGGCCGCGCAACACGGGGTCGGGAACCATTTGCCACTGCGCGTTTTCCATTGAATTGACAATCGCCAGTGGCAAAAAGGCTCCCGACCCCTTACCGCGCACCATCTCCAAATCGCGTTGCATCCCCCATTTCACCCCCCTATAGTGAATCCATTCGCAGGAGACACTAGGCAGCAGCGGCCGGCGCCGACCGGCCCGGAAGGAGCGTCATCGATGAGCAGTAGCGGCGGCGGCGAGCATTCCGGAATCGATTTCGCCACCATGCGCGGCCGCGATTACCCTTCGATCCGCCAGTTCACGGTCTTTCTCGAAAACCGCGTCGGCCAATTGCTCGAAGTCGTTCGCCGTTTCGAGGGGAGCAACGTCCGCATCGTCGCCCTGACGATTTCCGACTCGACCGAGTGCGCGGTCGTCCGCTTCCTGCTGAGCGACCCCGAGGCGGGCCGCGAGGTGCTGGAGCGCGCCGGGCTAGCCATCGTCGAGTCCGATCTGATCGGGGTCGAGCTTCCCGACACGCCTCAGCCGCTGATCCAGGTCTGCACCGCTCTGCTCCAGGCCGAGGTCAATATTACCCAGGTCTACCCCCTGTTGTCCCGACCCCATGGCCGGCCCGCCGTGGCCCTAATGGTCGACAATATCGAAATCGCGCTCGATACGCTCTCGTCCAAAGGCTTTGCGCCGATCAACGAAGACGACCTGAAGGACATCGGCTGACCCGCTCGAAGTCAGCGCTGGGTGGCCAAAAATAGAGGCTCGAAATTGGCCCCCCAATCATCTATGAATGGGGATGCGGCGTGACCAGCTCCGGTGGCCCGGAGCCGCTGAGGGCTCCGCCGGATCATCCTGCCCATCAAGCCCGGCCGGTCGACGGCCGGGCGCCACCAATCGCCGATGGCCCGCTGGGCGACATGACTGTCGCTTCTGTCGCGACACGACAAAAGTCGACGAGCTAAAATCGACGGAACCTCCATCAGCATTGCCACTTAAGTCATCACGAGTCCTGTCGCCAAGAATCGATTAACGACCAAGGCGCCTCACGACGTCCATAGAACTCGCCATGCCTATCAATGTCATTTGCCCTACTTGCCATGCTCGCTTCAAGGTTGGCGACCAACACGGCGGCAAGACTGGCGCCTGCCCTAAGTGCAAGGGACAGATCACGATTCCGCGCGCCGAGGATGAGGTCATCATCCATGCGCCCGAATCTGAGGCAGGCGCCAAGGACGCCAAGGGACGCAACGTCCTGAAGCCGATCAAGCGCAAGGAGACCAAGTTCCAGCTAAACGCCGCGCTCGGCATCGGCGGTGCTGTTGTGCTGGTCACCGCGATCGCGTTCCTGCTGGGCAACAGCCGCGAGCAACTCGCGGGTTCGCTCACGTACATCCTGGCCGGCGGCGCCGTGCTGCTCGGGCCCGCGCTGGCCTACGCCGGCTATACCTTTCTCCGTGATGACGAGCTTGGATCCTTCACCGGTTCCGACCTCCTCATTCGCAGCGTCGGCTGCGGGCTCGTCTACGCCCTCACCTGGGGCGTCTATTGGTATGTCGGCTACACCGTTTTCGGCAGCGAACCCTATTCGATCACCGGGCTGGAAGTCTGGCAAATCGGCGTCCTCGTGGGAATCGTGGTTGGCATCGGCACCTTTGCGGCTTTCGTTGCCTTCGATTTCGAGCCGATGACCGGGTTTTTCCATTTCGCCCTGTTCTTCGTCGCGACGATTCTGCTGCGATTCCTTGTCGAAGGCAGCTTTCTACCCGGAATGAACCGCGGGGAGAAGAAACCCGGCGTTCGCGCCGCGGTCACCGAGGCTGCACCTCCACAACTACTCGCTGCGATTAACTATCGCCGCGCCCCCAGTCACCAGCTGGTCGTTTGAAAGCGGCCCAGAGAATCGTCGTTGGGGACCGATGCTTGCTGAGAATTTCCAACTTTGCTGCAGAAGTAGGCCTCGCGATCTGGTAGTGTACAGATGAACCAGTGGCCGGAAGCGGCCCCGTTCTCCCGCGCCGGATAACGCCAATGAAGGGGGGGGCGGCAAACACGCCCGAGTCTGTCAATTTCACGTGGCAACTTGGCACACATGGTAGAGAAGGGGATCCTCGGCACGTTCTAGCGCGGACCAGACGGAAACCATGGCGACCTTACGCGACATCCCGGAAATCACCGCTCTCCGCGCCAGCCGACACTTGATTCGGATCCCGCCCGAAATCGACGTGCCGCTCACTCCGCGCGTGCGGCATTTGATCGACGCGCCGGAGTTCCGACGCTTGGCGAACATCAGCCAACTCGGTCTGGTGAGCCTCGTGTACCCCGCCGCGAACCATACGCGGTTCGAGCACTCGCTCGGCGTTTACCGGATGGCGCTGCTCTACCTCGATCGCCTCGCAGACAACGACCGGTTCGAGGCGGCCGTCCCGCCTGCGGCGGCGGAGCGGTTCCTCGTCGCGGCGCTCCTGCACGATCTAGGGCACTGGCCCTTCTGTCACCCGATCGAAGACATCAGCCTTCGCCAGGTTCCCAGCCACGAACTGTTTGCGAACAGCTTTCTCCTCGAAGGCGAACTGGCCGACGTATTGCGGCACGAGTGGAACATTCAGCCCCGAGACGTGGTTGAGATGCTCTCGCACAAACCGGCCGACCGCTGCGGTCGGCTGCTGCGCAGCATGCTTTCGGGGCCGATCGACGTGGACAAGATGGACTATCTCATGCGGGACAGCCTTCATGCCGGCGTCCCCTACGGCCGCAACTTCGATCAGCCCCGATTGATCCAGAGCCTTTGCCTCAACGAAGCGGGCGACACGCTCGCCATTACCGACAAGGGGAAGACCGCCGCCGAGATGATGGTCTTCGCCCGCTACGTGATGTTCAGCGAGGTCTACTGGCATCACGCTGTCCGCTCGGCGACGGCGATGCTGCAGCGGGCCTTTTACTTGCTGCATCCCCACCTCGACGTCGACGCCCTCTTTCGGCTGACCGAGCAGCCGATGATCGACGCCTTGCGGAAGTCCGCCGGCGACGGTCCCGCGGCGGAGCTTCTCGACGGACTGTTCGGCCCGTCGCGGCGGCTCTACAAACGAGTCGCGCAGTGCAGCTTGTTTCAGGAGCCGGCCCTCTACGAACGCCTCGCTCGTCGCCCCTATCCCTGGCTCGTCCGCTGCGCCGAGCAGTTCGCCGGCCTGGCCAGCCGAGGCCTGGGACGCGTCGTGGCCCCGCACGAGATCCTGTTCGACGCACCGCCCATGGAGTTGGAGGTCGAATTCCAGATCGAGGTCTTTTTCCCGAAGGAGGGCCGTTACCGCCAACTCGGTGACGTCTCGCCCGTGGTGAAAACGCTCGCTAAGCAGCAATTCGACGACTACGTCAAGCGCGTGCGTCTGTTTGCTCATCCACGCCTAGCCGCGGACCTGCGGGCGCTGCCCGGTCTCACCGAGGTGCTGGCCCAAGCGATCGATCTGGCGGCATAGACCGAAGACGAAGAACTATGCGTTCGTCAATTCCAACTCGGGCTCTGCTTGCCGGGAGCTGTGGCGGTAGGTCGCATACTGCTCGTTCACCACCTCCGCTGACAGAAATCCATGCTCGACGAGCACATCAGGAAGCGACGCCATGTGACGCGCTTGCTCCTCCAGCAGCTGATTTAGGTCTTCGTTCGTCAGGTATCCCAGACGGATCGCGATCTCGCCGAACAACTGCTGTGGCGTATCGCATTGCTCCTGCAGGATGGTGAACATCTGCTTGACGGTGAGCCGGCGGGTCTCGATCGCGAGCGTGCCCAGCTGCGGCCGCGAACGCATCTGCAGCTTCAACGCCTTGTAGAACGCCTGCGTGGAAAGGAGTCCGTTGTCGACCAGATACATACCGAATTGCATGGGAGGACTCCGCTGAGGAATTGCGGGACCGGAAGGTGGGACCCCACGCTGTGGGGCTGGGAATGGATGAACTTCGCGTTGGGAATGAAGGTCTCTCCGATTGAAGCTTATGTCATGACGCCCCTCTCGCGGGGTGGGAGGGCTCCGGCATCGGCCCCTTCCCTGGCGACATGAACGGCATATCGGGCCTAACCCGTTCGCGCGGCGCGGAGTCCGCATCCGGCGATGGCCTCGCCGTGGGATCGCCGGCTGCCGACATTCCGTGCAAGCGTGCACCGGCGCTAGGCGACCCCGGGCGGCGGACAACGCTTGCTCGGGTGGCCCCGATCGACGGCGACAGAACGATCGCAAAGTCTTTTGCTGCGTGACCTTAACGCTATTTGAATAGGACGCGAGAAAGGCCTCGGTAACGGAAGTTGATTCGACGGCATACGACTTGCGTTGGCCTTTACTCAACTCTTCCGGCGGCCCCGCAGGATGTGAACCGCTTCGACCGATTCCGTGTCGAGTTAACGAAAGCCCGCCCTATTTTCGTCCGGGCGGCAAAGGAGTAGCTGACCATGCTTCGCGATACCAATGCCTTCGACCTGAGCGCGGCCCCCGTCCTGTTCGGGACGGCTCAGCCCAGTCATCAGGGTTCGCCAGCGCCGGTCGTCGCTCCCGCGGATGCTCGGCTCATTGAGCAGGAAATCGCCCGCCTCACCTGGGCCGTCCTCGACGGCGGAGCAACGCTAACCGATCGTCAAAGGCTCGCGGAACTGGTGAACGCCCAACACCAGCAGCGCCGTCGCTTCGATCGTTAGAACCCGCAATCTTTTCGCGACGCGAGCGCGACCGCCCGGGCAATGCGCAGGGCGTAACTCCATATTAGGCTCCACTTTTTCGCTGTTAAGCTGGAGCGATTGCGAAAAGGCTGCCGATACGGTTCTCTAGATCGAACACGTGTCACGGTCTGATTCGCAAGGGACGCGACTCCCCACCCACAGTCACCGCCTCGGCCCACGGACGCCGCCGCCGAGGATCCTGCCCGCTGAGTCCGGCGAAGCATACTTCGGCCGGACCCGCTGGAACGACTGACATGCTGACCGCTCCCGCCGTCCATTATTTGCTCTTCGCCGAAGCCACGATCGATCCCAGCCTAGGCGGCTCCTGGCGTTTCGTGCTGGAGAACGTTGCCACTGGTGAAACGTTCTCTGCGACCGACTTCGAGCCGATCGAGTGCCACGAACGTTTGGAACTCTTAGCGGTCGTTCGCGGTTTGGAAGCGATCGACCTTTCCGCCCGGGTGACCCTGGTCACCAAAAGTCGCTATGTCAATCGCGGCCTGAAGCGCGGACTGAACGACTGGCGAGCCAATGGTTGGCAGTGGGAACGCTTCGGGCGCGTCGTGCCGGTCCGCGATCACGACCTGTGGAAGCGCGTTGACCGGGCCCTCAATTACCATCAGGTCGATTGCCGACTTTGGCAGTTCGGCGGGGAAGTCGAAGCGGAACCGGCGCCGGTTATGCAAGAGGCTGAACCTGTGGTCGTTGCCACGCCCCGGCGCGGTCGTTTTACGCTCGCCACCGAAGGCCTCCGTCGGGCCACTCACGCGGCCGGCTTGCTAACCGACGCATTCCGCCCGTCGGCCCTCGCTGCCGGCTAAAGTCCCGTCCCGCCCCCAGAATTTCGACAAGGTCGGCGGCGCCCGATCGCTTCCCCAGCCCCTCCAGAGATTGTCTCCCGCTCCGACCCGGAAACCATTACCGGCCGCGGCCACTCCAGCAGGCTGCGGTCGTTTCAAGTACAACTGTAACCAGGATAGACCACCGTGCGATCCACCGTCGACGTCAACGCGATTAACCCAGTTATCCACGGCTACCACGAAAATCCGTTCGAGGTGCTGGGCCCGCATGTGATCGAAGAGAATGGCCGTCAGGCGTTGGCGGTGCGGGCATACTTGCCGCAGTCACAGCAGGCTTGGTTGGTCGATCCGCGAGCGGGCGAATCGAAGCCCATGCGGCGGATTCATCCCGCCGGCCTATTCGAAGCCATCTGTGGACCGGAGATTCATGACGTGGAACAAGGGCGCACCTACCAGCTCCGGGCCGTCAATTCGGCGGGCGAGCAGACGACCTCTCACGATCCGTATGCCTTCCCACCGCTATTAAGCGAGTACGACCTTTACCTCCTGGGCGAAGGCCGACACTGGCAAAGCTATGAAAAGCTCGGCGCCCACCTTCGAACGATCGGCGGCGTGAACGGCGTCAACTTCGCCGTCTGGGCGCCTAACGCCGAAAGCGTCAGCATCATCGGCGATTTTAATGGCTGGGATCGCCGTAAGCACGCGATGCGGAAGCACATTCCCACGGGCGTGTGGGAACTGTTCATTCCTGATGCGAAGCCCGGCTTGCTTTACAAGTACTCGGTCAAGGCGCGTGGCGGCCAGGTGCTCGAGAAGTGTGATCCCTACGGATTCGCCGCGGAATTGCCGCCGCGGACGGCCAACATCGTCGCCGATCTCAACGGCTACAAGTGGAACGACCACGAGTGGATGGCTCGGCGAGCCGAGGGCGCCAACGCGCTCGACGCTCCGATGTCGATTTACGAAGTCCATCTCGGCAGCTGGCGAAAAAACCACGGCGGCGAGACGCAGTGGCTCAACTATCGCGAATTGGCCCACCAACTGGTCGAATACTGCCAGAACATGGGCTTCACCCACTTGGAATTGATGCCGGTCAGCGAGCATCCGTTCACGGGCAGTTGGGGTTACCAGACGGTCGGCTACTATGCGGCCACCAGCCGCTACGGCACGCCCGAAGACTTCATGTACTTCGTCGATCACTGCCACCAGCACAATATTGGCGTGCTCATCGATTGGGTGCCGGCCCACTTTCCGAAGGATGGTCACGGGCTGGCGACGTTCGACGGAACGGCGCTCTACGAGCACGCCGATCCGCGTCAAGGAGAGCACCCCGACTGGGGGACGAAGGTCTTCAATTACGGTCGCAACGAGGTGCGGAACTTCCTCACGTCGAACGCATTGTTCTGGCTCGACAAGTACCACATCGACGGGCTCCGCGTCGACGCCGTGGCGTCGATGCTCTACCTCGACTACAGCCGCAATGAAGGCGAGTGGATCCCCAACCAGTACGGCGGCCGCGAGAACCTCGAGGCGATCTCGTTCCTCAAGGAATTCAACGAACAAGTTCACCAGCAACACCCTGGCGCGCTGACCGTCGCCGAGGAATCAACTGCCTGGGGCGGCGTCTCGCGGCCGACGTATCTCGGAGGCCTCGGGTTCAGCCTGAAGTGGAACATGGGGTGGATGAACGACACGCTGCGGTACTTCCGGCACGAGCCGATTCACCGCCAATACCACCACGACGAGCTGACGTTCTCGCTGATCTATGCCTTCACCGAGAACTTCACGCTGCCGTTCTCGCACGATGAAGTGGTGCACGGGAAGGGCGCCTTGCTCGACCAGATGCCGGGCGACCTGTGGCAGCGCTTCGCGAACCTGCGGTTGCTTTACGCCTACCAGTGGACTCACCCGGGCAAGAAGCTGTTGTTCATGGGCTGCGAAATCGGCCAGTGGAACGAATGGAATCACGACGCCGAACTGCAGTGGGACCTGCTGCAATGGGACACCCATCAGGGCGTCCAAAAGATGGTCGGTGATCTCAATCAGCTCTACCGTCGCGAGAAATCGTTCCACCAGGTCGACTTCGAGAGCGCTGGCTTCGAGTGGATCGATTGCCACAACTACGCCAACAGCATCCTGGCCTACGTCCGCCGGGCGAAGGATCCCAATGACTTTACGGTGGTCGCCTGCAATTTCACGCCGGTGCCGCGTCATAACTACCGCCTGGGCGTTCCCGAAGGCGGCTGGTATGGAGAGGTCTTCAATTCCGATTCTGCGTACTACGGCGGCAGCAACGTCGGAAACTACCCTGGCGTGATGGCCGAGGAAAGCGAGAGCCACGGGCGTCCGTTCTCGATCTCGCTCACGTTGCCGCCATTGTCGGTCGTGGTGCTGAAGCCGACGCGCGGTTAAGCGTTATCCGCGACTGTTGAGACAAGCTAAGCCCGCCTTCCAAACATGTGGAAGGCGGGCTTTTTTTTGTTTGATTGTTCAGCCCCTGGCTCCGCCAGGGGGTCGGCTTGCGTACCGGGACGCGATGCCCTGCGTGGTGCTACCCCCTGGCGAAGCCAGGGGCTATAGGCTCTACCGCTGCTGACGCTTCTGACGTTCTTGCAGCCACTTTTCGTCGAACTTCAGTCCGGCGCGCTCAGTGAACATGTCATTCTCGACGGCGTTATTGAAAATCGACGCGTGTTTGAACAGCATGTCGCGACCGCCAGGCCATGATTCGGACTCTTCGAGAAAGAGCTTCTTGAGTTCGTCGTCGCTCCACTGTTTGCGAGCGATGCGCACGACATAGGCCGCCGTTTGGTCGTAGTTCAGGACGCCAACCGTCTCGTTGTCGGCCAGCCCGAAGACCGTCTCCATGAATTGCGGACCGATGCCTTTCAGTTCGGGAATATCGCTGAGGCTGGGCAGCGAACCGAAGCCGGCGCGGCCGGTTGGATAGTTCAGCCAGCTAAACAGGGCCGTTTCCTTGATCACTTCGAAGCCGCGGTCGGCGAAGAAAAACTGATCAAAGGGAGTATTGCTCTTCTGAATCTCGGTTGCGAGCTCTTTTGCCTTTTTTTCAGCCAGCTTCGCGGCTTCGCGTTGCTTCCAGGCGGCGGCGACTCGATCGCGGACTTCCTTGAAATCCGGAACTCGACGCGGGATATCCTCGGTCTTCATAACAATGTAGACGTCGCCTTCGAGCTCGCTCGCCATGAACGGCTCGAATGGCTTCAGCGCGTAAAACGCGGCCTGGGCGACGGTCATTTCCTGCGTCGCCGTGCCGATGGCTTTGCCGACTGGCGTGTCATAAAGTTCCGGCGCCGTCAGCGGGCTCATCTTTTCGTAAACAAGGGCGTTCTTGTCAGCCAGCCATTGCAGGTCGGCTAGCTTGGCCGGCGGCTTGGGTGTCTTCTTTCCCGCCTCCGTCGCTTCGATCACGGCAATGCCGTACGCGTTGAACTCGGTTTGCAGCTGCGCCATCGACTCGCCCATGATGCGATCGAGTTCTTTGACGGCCATGTCGCGCGCGAGCTCACGGCGGATTTCATCGCGCACATTGTCCAGGGGCTCGTACTTGTCGGCGGCGGCAGGCGCGGCGGGCGTCGTCACGGCGCCCGTCGGCTCGCTTTCGACCGCTGCGGCGACAGGCGCCGGTTCCGTCGTCTCCGCTGGCGCCGCCGCAGGTTCGCTGGCCGGCCCCGATGCGGGGGGCGTCTCGGGTTCCGTCGCTGGCGTCTCGGCGGGTGCGGAAGCATCGGGAGCGTCTTGGAAAGAAACCAAACGGAACGGGCTGGCTGGCCGTACGTCGGACGACTCCTGCCCCGTGGCCTCTTCTGCTGCCGGCGCGGCCTCCGCGTCTGAGCTGGCCGGTTCTGCGGGCGCGGCGGGGGTTTCTGCTGGCGCAGCGGCAGCGGGAGCTTCGGCGGGAGTCGCGGCCTCCCCGCTCGTGGGGTCGGCAGGCTCGGCGGGCGTTTCGGCCGCTGGCGTTTCCTCGCTTGGCGTGGCGGGCGACGTCGATTCCGGTACGCTCTCGCCTGCGTCGGCCGGCGAGGCTGGAACATCCATCTTCAGAAAGTCGGTGTCTTTATTCTGCTCGTAGTAGTAGGCGATGTCGGTTTCCGACACCTTGTCCATCAGCTTCTCGGCGAGGTCGGCCACGCTTCCCTTGAGGTACTGCAGACGAACTCGCTGCGGCTCGGCGAAGCCGGGATCCGGCGATGGAAGGACGCGACCGCCGACGTCGACCCGACGCCCAGGGTCAAACTCCTTGAAATCGTTGAACAACGCTTTGAGCTGATCGTCGTTCGGTTCCGGGACTTCGGCGAGGAACTTGTCGACTGGCAACACGGCGACCTGCAGCGAAATGCGGTCGTTCACTTGCTTCCAGTCCTGCCACCGCTGATGCGGCAGGACTACCAGCGCCGGATCGGCATACATGCGAGTGTAGAAATACGCCGCCAGCATTTTGCGGAGCGTCCCCATGACGATCCCCTCGCTGGTGCGCGGGTTTCCGTTCCCGACGCTGGCGAGAATCTGTTCAAGCTGACCCGAGTTCAGTTTGCCGAGCCCCATCTTGGCGATGTAGTCGCTGATCAAATCGTCGCTGACGGTGATGCCGGCTCGCTTGGCAAGATCGGCCTCCACGTCGGTTTGAATGACGATTTGCTCGATCGCGTCGCGTTGTTGATCGCCGAGCAGCAGGCCGCGCCACGGAATGTCGATCGGGAGGTCGTACTCCGAGCGGCCGCCTCCCTGAGCGAAAACGCGTTTCAGGAATTCGTCCGTGATCAAACGGTGGGCGACGAGCGCATTAAGTTGGTTCTGATCCAGCGACCCGCCGTTCCAAGTGGCGACCGAGGCAGTGCCGGGATTGTCGTTGCCGCCGGGTCCGCCGCCGCTCATCGCGCTGCCGACGACCCAGATGAACATCAGCAACACGACCGCCACGGCCATGAAAACCTTGGTGTGCTTGCGAAAATAGCGGAACGGACTCGCCATGAAATTGTCCTAAGATCGTGCTATCGCCGGCGTGCCAGCTGTGAATCCTGTCCAGCGAAGAGGTCTAAACTTGGTCAGGCTTCTTGACAGGCGGCCCCGCCGAAAAGTAATGATTGACCAGCGGAAGTCGCGAAATGAAGGATGCTGATTCTATTGAGAATCGACGTAAACGCAATCCCAACAAGGGAGTATCGCCGATTCGCGCGTGTCGGAGAAGGGGCTGGCAAGGGTTTCGTCAGCGCCGGATTCGTGACGGTCGGTAGGCTTGCGGTCAGCTTTTGGAAGTTCGCGATAGCTGGGGAAAGTTTTCAGCTGGCGCCGCTCCTGACGATTGCCGCAGATTGTCCGCGGCTGCCGCTTGGCGAAAGTTTGTTTACGGCCGCCTTGCCCGTGAACGGATAATTCCAGCACCTGACGGTTCGTCGTCGAGTTCTGAGTTCTGACGGCACTTTCAATTCAAGTTGATGTTTCGACGACCCTGATCTCGCGATCGCGCCTAGCCCCCATTGCCGACCGATGGCCAAAAAAAGCTCCCCCTCCGAATCAGCCGGCCAAGCGCTCGTGATCGTCGAATCACCGGCCAAGGCGCGAACGATCGGCAAGTACCTCGGCAAGAATTTTCGCGTCGAGGCCAGCATCGGCCACGTTCGCGATTTGCCGCAAGGCGCCAAGCAAGTCCCCGCGGAGTATAAGAAGGAGTCGTGGGCGAATCTGGGCGTGAACGTCACCGACGGCTTCACGCCGATCTACGTCATCCCGCCGGGAAAGACAAAACAGATCAAGCTGCTCAAAGACCAATTGAAGGGCGCCAACGCTCTTTATCTGGCGACGGACGAGGATCGCGAAGGGGAGGCGATCAGCTGGCATCTGCTGGAGATCCTCAAGCCAAAGGTGCCAGTCCATCGCTTGGTGTTCCACGAAATCACCAAAGACGCCATCCAGGCGGCGATCGAGTCCCCCCGGCAGGTCGACGAAGGGTTAGTGCGCGCACAGGAGACGCGACGCATTCTGGACCGGCTGTACGGCTACGAGGTTTCGCCGCTGTTGTGGCGGAAGGTTCGCCCGAAGCTATCGGCCGGGCGCGTGCAAAGCGTCGCGGTGCGGCTGATCGTCGAACGCGAGCGCGAGCGGATGGCCTTCGTCTCGGCCACTTGGTGGGACTTGCTCGGCAGCTTTGCCAAGGTCGACAAGCAGTCGCTCGAGGCGACGATGATCTCGGTCGATGGCCGTCGAATTCCCGCGGGTAAGGATTTCGATTCGGCGACCGGCAAGCTGAAGAATCCGGAGATGATGCTGCTCGACGGCCCAGCGGCGGCGGCGCTGGCTGCGCGAATTCGCAGCGGAAAGTTCCGCGTCGCGTCAATCGAGGATAAGCCTTACAGCAGCAAGCCGTCGCCGCCGTTCACCACCAGCACGCTGCAGCAGGAAGCTAACCGCAAGCTCGGGTTCACCGCGCGGCGGACGATGCAGGTGGCACAGAGCCTCTACGAAAACGGCCACATCACCTACATGCGCACCGATTCGACAAACCTCGCGTCGGTTGCCATCGAAGGCGCGCGCGATCTGGTCGACAAGAACTATGGCAGCGAGTTCCTCCCCGCTGAGCCGCGAATCTACCGCTCCAAAGTAAAGAACGCCCAGGAGGCGCACGAGGCGATCCGCCCAGCGGGCCATCCGTTCGAATTGCCGGAAACGATGCGTTCGCAGCTCGGCGTCGATGAGTTCCGCATCTTCGAGATGATTTGGAAGCGGACCATTGCAAGCCAGATGGCCGACGCCCGCGGTCGGCGGATTTCGATCACCATCGAAGGCGAAGGCTGCGTCTTCCAGGTAAGCGGCAAGACGATTGACTTCCCGGGTTACTTGCGGGCATACGTCGAAGGATCGGATGATCCGAGCGCCGAGCTCGCAGATCAAGAAAAAGTGCTCCCCAGCGTCGAAGTCGGCGAACTACTGACGTGCACGGCGCTCGACGCCAAGGAGCATACGACGCAAGCCCCCGGTCGTTACAGTGAAGCGTCGCTGACGAAGGCGCTCGAAGAACGAGGCATCGGGCGGCCAAGTACCTACGCGTCGATTATCGATACGATTCTCGCGCGCAATTACGTCTTTAAGAAGCAGAACGCGCTGGTCCCGACGTGGGTGGCATTTTCCGTCGTCCAACTGCTGGAAGACCACCTATCGTCGCTGGTGGATTATCAATTCACTGCGCAAATGGAGGACGATCTCGACGCCATTAGCCGCGGCGAGCAGGAGTCGGTCAGTTACCTCGACAAGTTCTATTACGGCAACGGCGCTCCGGGACTCAAGAAACAACTCGAGAACAAGATCGACGAGATCGATCCGGCCCGTATCGGGCGGATTCTCATCGGCACGCCCGAAGGACAGGCGCCGGTGTTTGTACGGGTCGGCCGCTACTCGCCGTTTGTCGAGCAGGGGGACCGCACGGGTTCGCTGCCGGAAGAGACGCCTCCCGACGAAGTGACGTTGGAAATGGCGCTCGCGCTGCTGGAGCAAGCGGCGCAGGGGGACGAACCGCTCGGCATCTGCCCCGACACGCACAAGCCGGTCTACTTGAAGACGGGCCGCTTTGGACCCTACATCCAGCGCGGCACTCCCGAAGACGAAGAGAAGCCGCAGAACGCCTCGCTGCTCAAGGGGATGAGCCCCGCCGACATTGACCTGGCAACGGCTCTGAAACTACTGACGCTGCCGCGCAACCTGGGCGACCATCCCGAGCAGCAGAAGCCGATCATGGCCTACAACGGCCGGTTTGGCCCCTATGTGAAGTGCGGCGACGACACGCGTTCGCTGCCGAGCGACGTCTCGCCGCTCGACGTGACGCTGGAGCAAGCGATCAAGCTGCTCGCCGAGCCGAAGACGCGCGGCCGCGGCGCGGCAGCCAAGAAGGAGCCGCTGCGAACCTTTGAGAAAGCGTCGCCGGTGACCGAAAAGCCCGTGCAGGTGCTCGACGGCCGCTACGGCCCGTACATCACCGACGGCGAGACGAATCTCTCGCTGCGAAAGGGAATGACGGTTGAAGAGTTGACCTTCGATGAGGCGCTCGCGATGCTCGCTGAGAAGGCCGCGATGGGCCCGCCGAAAAAGAAGGCCGCGAAGAAGAAAGCGGCGACCAAGAAGGCGGCGCCGAAAAAGGGCGTCACGAAAAAGCCAGCTGCGAAGACCGCAAAGAAAGCAACCAAGAAAGTTGCCGTCGACGACAGCAGCGATTGATTGGGCAGCGACGCTGAGGCGGTTCAACCGTTTCGCTTACTCGTCCACTGGGTCGGCCTCGGCGATGGCATAGGCCGTCGCGTGGCTGCGGCAGTGGGAAATGCTGAGGTGCATGTGGGCGATGCCCGATCGCTCGAAGACTTCTCGCGCCCCGCCGCGCAGGGCGACGATCGGCGCGCCTCCCGCTTTGTGCCGGACCTCGACGTCGCGCCAACTGATGCCGCGTACCCAGCCGGTGCCGAGCGCCTTGAGCACCGCTTCCTTGGCCGCCCAGCGGCCGGCGTAGTGTTGCGTAGCGGCCCGCTTCGACGAGCAGTAGGCGATCTCGTGATCGGTGTAGACGCGGCGAATGAAAATCTCGCCGTGACGCTCGATCATCTGAGCGATCCGGAGGCACTCGATGATGTCGGTGCCGATGCCAATGATGCGGGCGGCCATCGTTAGTATCCTTTAGCCCCGCAGGCGCTTTGGGCGCGGGCCAGCGTCGCCGCCGCTTTCGCGCGGGCCTTCGCGGCTCCGGATTTGAGCACGTCGCGCACATCGTCGGGCCGGGCCGCCCAAGCAGCGCGTCGCTCGCGCGCTTCGGCGAAGTACGTCTCGGCGGCGTCAGCGAGCGCCTTCTTTACTTCGCCATAGCCAAAGCCGCCGCGGGCGTAGAGGGCGGTCATGTCGGCGACTTGCGATTCAGTCGCCACGAGTTTGTATAAATCGAACAACACGTCGCCGTCAGGATTCTTCGGCTCTTCCATCGGGCGGCTGTCGGTCGTGATCCGCATGATTTGCTTGCGCTGCGCCTTCACGTCGTCGAACACGGCAAGCGTGTTGTTGTAGCTCTTCGACATTTTCTCGCCGTCGAGGCCCGGCACGCGTGCCGACGAGTCGAGCACCTTCGCCTTCGGCATGACGAACGTCTCACCAAAGTGATGATTGAAGCTGCCGGCGATGTCGCGGCAGACTTCGATATGCTGGATTTGGTCTTCGCCGACCGGGACGATGTTCGAGTCGTACGCGAGAATGTCGGCCGCCTGGAGCACGGGGTAGGTGAAAAGTCCCGCGTCGGCCTTCAGTCCCTTGGCCATCTTGTCCTTGTAACTGACGCAGCGCTCCAGCAGACCCATCGGCGTGCCGGTCAGCAGCAGCCAGCAGAGCTCGCTCACCTCCGGCACGTCGGACTGGACGAACAGCACCGCCTTCTCGGGCTTCAGCCCCAGCGCCAGCAGGTCAATCGCGCCGTTGAGCGTGTACTCTTGCAGCTTCTCCCGGTCGCGCACCGTGTTGAGCGCATGGAGGTTCGCTATGAAGTAGTACGCCTCGGCCGCCTGGTCTTGCAGGTCGACGTACTGCTGGATGGCTCCGAAGTAATTGCCCCAGTGAAAGGGGCCGGTCGGTTGGATGCCGCTGAGGACGCGCATGGGCGATGTTCTTGGTTGAGCTTAGTTGCGTTTGAGCTGCAGCGAGCCGACGACTTCTGCCACGCCGGTCGCGCCAAGGGTGGCGATGGCTGCGGGGAGGGCGTCGAGCACCGCCATCGAGACCGTTGGATTGTAGAAGTTGACCGTCCCCAGTTGAACGGCGGACGCTCCGGCGACGATGAACTCCATGACGTCGTCCACGGAAGCGATGCCGCCGATGCCGATGAGCGGCGTCGTCACTGCCTGGGCCGCTTGGTAAACGCAACGCAACGCGATCGGCTTGATCGCGGGACCGCTGAGCCCGCCGATGACGTTGCCGAGGATCGGCCGCTGTCGTCGCCAGTCGACGGCCATCCCTTGGCAGGTGTTGATCAGCGAAATCGCGTCGGCGCCGCCCGCCTCGGCCGCCTTGGCAATCTCGGCGATGCTCGTGACGTTTGGCGTCAGCTTGGCGATGATTGGCAATCGGCAGGCGGCGCGGCAAGCGGCGACTAGCTTTTCGCAGAGCACGCCGTTTACGCCGAAGTCGACGCCATGGCTCACATTCGGGCAGGAAATGTTCAGCTCCACCGCGGCGGCGCCGGCGGCGTCGCCCACCATTGCCGACATCTCGACGAACTCTTCCGCCGTTCGTCCGGCGATGCTCACGATGATCGGGGCGCCCCGAGCAGCCAGATACGGCAGATGATGTTCGACGAACGCGTCGATCCCGTCATTGTCGAGGCCGATTGAGTTCAGCATCCCGGAAGGAGTTTCCACCGTCCGCCACGGGGCGTTGCCGGGCCTAGCCTCCCGCGTCACCGTTTTAGGGAGGATGCCCCCCAGGCGCGAGAGGTCGACAAGACGCTCCATCTCGCGGGCGTAGCCAAAGGTCCCGGAGGCCACGAGAATTGGGTTCGGGAGCGTGAGCCGGCCAAGCGTGATCCGCAAATCGATCTCGGGAGCGGCCGGCGACGTTGGTGGGGCGAGGGACAACGGGTATCGGGTGGCTGAAGGCTCGAATGGCGCGTGGCGGCAGCAACCCTGTGAATCTAGCCTGCGAGCCTTGCCGTGGGCAACGGGCGCATGGAAGCGGCGTGCGCGGGCCATGGAGGGCCCGCACACGCCGCGCGTGGACGATCAGTACGATCCGGCCCTCGCGGGCCAGGTCAGACTAGATGATGCCGCCATGGACGCTATGGGGCGTCAGGTGGGTCGGCATATCCAGGAACCAGATCCGTTCCCACTCATCGAGCAGGGCGCGGAGGTTCTCTGAACTATAAAACAGCTCCTGCGCGCGTCGCGCCGGGTCGCCGGAGTAGATCGGAATCAAACAGCCCGTGCTGCTTAGCAGCGTGCAGGCCAGCGCGGTTGAAATGAGCCAATGGCGCATGAGCGTAGCTCCTCCTTGAGCTGCAAACAGGACTTCACGCCCTCACGAGTGTGTGACGTAAGGTCCAACGATCTCACTATTTACGCTTTGTCGAACGCGTCCATGCGCTCCGAGCGGGCGCGATCAACGTGGTTCGAGTAGATTCCTGATAAGCTGTCGGCAGATGCACTCCCTCTACCGAGGGGCGGCAATCCTAGCGAGCGTATCGACTTACGTCGAGACTGACCTTTACCGACGTGCTGCCGGCATTGCTGTCGGCTGTGAAAAGTTTCGAGGCGGCTACTACGCCGAGTTGCCCGAACCGGGTTCGTAACTCGTTGCGGAGCCAAATGTTTCGTGCGGCGGAGAAGCTGACGGCGGCGTCGCCGCGGCGTGATTGCTCTGCATCGCCTGTTGGCGAGCGGCCTCATTCGCGCGACGTTCCAGCTCGCGAACTCGCTCCTCCATCTCTTTGCCCGGTTTGAAGGTGACCACAAACTTTTCGGGGACAAAGACTTTCTCACCGGTGCGCGGGTTGCGCGCCTTGCGAGCGGCCCGGCGCTTCACTTCGAAGACGCCAAAATTCCGCAGCTCAATCCGATGATCTTCGACCAGCGTTTCGACGATGGCGTCGAACGTCTTCTGGACGATCTCTTTGGTCTTCAATTGCGTGAGGCCGATCTCCTCTGAGATGGTCTTCACGATTTCTTTCTTGGTCACGAAGAGTTCCCCTATGACAAGCTCGCGGTCCTTTCGGCGGACGACGATCGTGCTAGTGAAGGGCGTTCACTCGCTCCAAGTGTAATTGGCGTAAGCATTAGAGTCAAGAAAGCTCGACCCCGCGTCGAGACCGCAAATCGCCCTAACTTGGCGAGACGGCACGACGATTTTTCGGCACTTACGCCGATTTCATCGATTGCTAGCGATGGCAAATTGTCAAAGAACGACGTGGGCAAGGCATGGTATGCCTACCCGGAAACTAGCATCGACCAGGCCAGTCGCCAGACTTCAGCTAATCGTTAAAGTCGGCCAAATTATTTCAGCCGGCTGCTAGCGTCGGGCGTGGAGCGTCGTGCCGGCGCAGCTTTCGGCGGCGTTCGGGCGGTTAGATCCGAATGACCGCCGCCTGCTCCTGGATCGTCTCGATCGAGTAGAGCTTCCCATGGCCGCATCCAGGACAGGCCTCTTGGGCCGCCTCCCAGGCGTCTGGGGTGCGGATGTTCGAGTCCCAGAAGGGCCAGGTGCGGCACTGGCGGGGACGCTGCTCGTAGACAGTACATCGGCGAGTTTCACCGTCGAGGAAGACGCAGTCGTAGTTGCGCTTTTCCTTGAGCGAGCGGCGGACGCCGATTTGGTTGACGTACTTTTTCTCGAAAGCTTCGGGCGACATTGCCACGCGAGCGGCTAGGGCGTCGATCTCAGCCTGATTTACCCAGACGTAGCCAGGACCGCCGCCACAGCAGTCGCCGCACCCGGTGCAGGCGAAGCAAAGCCCGTCGGCGTACCAGGGCTCGCTCGCGGCGTCAGCGGGGCGTTTGGCCATGGCGTTTGGTGACTCCATCCTGGTGGTTGGCCGCAGCGCGTCTACGCTCCGGCGATCGCCGAGGCCACGTTCAGCACCTCATCGATCTCCTCGACGGTGGTGGCCCAGCCGACGCTCATCCGCACGAGGCCGCCGGCATCGAAGGTGCCGAGCGCCTGATGCATCTTCGGGGCACAATGCAGGCCCGCGCGAGCCTGGATGCCGCGCGCCGCGTCGAGGGCGGCCGTAAACTCCTGCGGATCATATCCACGGGCGCTGTAGCTGACAACGGGCCCACGCTGGGGGGAGGGGGGCGGCCCGTAGAGACGCACGCCGGGGAGCGCTGCGAGCCCTTCCCACAATCGCTTCACGAGCATGTTTTCGTGGGCGGCCACTGCTTCGATCGTCCGCTCGCGCAGGAAGCGCACTGCCGCCGCCAGACCGGCGATGCCGGAGCCGTTCAGACTGCCCGCCTCGTAGCGCGTCGGCAACTCGTCCGGCATGCGGTCGAGCTGGCTCTCGAAGCCCGTCCCGCCCTGACGCGTTGGGTGGACGAGATCCTCCACCCCTTCGCGAATATACAGAAACCCCGTCGCCGGCGGGCCCAATAGCCCCTTGTGGCCGCTGGCGGCGAGGAGGTCGATGTTCAGGTTCTGAACGTCGATGCCGACGTGCCCAGCCGACTGGGAGGCGTCGACCATCAGCAGCTTGTCGGCGCCTTTCGCGACAGCGGCGATTTCGGCGAGGGGCTGGATGGCGCCGGTGACGTTCGAAGCGTGGGTGGCGATCACCATGCGCGTGTTGGGCTGGATAGCGCGTCGCACGTCGTCGGGATCGATCAAGCCCTGCGCGTCGCAGCCGACGTAGGTAACCGTCACGTCGCGAAAGCGCGTCTCGTCGGCGAGCGGACGAAGCACCGAGTTGTGATCGGTCACCGACGCGACGACGTGGTCGCGGGGGCGGAGCGTGCCGTGGATCGCGAGGTTGAGCGAGTCGGTCCCGTTGCAGCCGTGGATGATGTGGTTGGGGTTCGGCGCATTGATGAGGGTGGCGAGCTCGCGGCGGGCCGATTCGACGATCCGCTGGGCGGCGACGGCGTCATTGTAGCCGCCGCGACCGGCGGCGATGCCGATTTCACGCTGGTAATGGTCGACCGCGGCGTAGACGGCTTCCGGTTTGGGCCAGCTAGTGGCGGCGTTGTCGAGGTAAATGCGCATGTTGTCAATTTGTAAGGGCGAGCGTCACTAAAGCATAGCGGTCGTGATCCCGTGGGCGGCGCTGTCATCCTGAGCCGAGCGAAGGATCAAGCTTCCAGATTCTTCGCTCCGCTCAGAATGACGCGGTAGCTGCCGCAAACTCTACGCTAGGAGGCCAGCAGCGACGCGGTTTGGTAGGTAATGAGCGCCGCAACGTAAGCTAGGGCCGTCATGTAGCCGAGCTGAAGCAACGGCCATCGCCAGCTGCCGGTCTCGCGGCGGGTGACGGCTTGCGTCGGGAGGCACTGCATCGCCAGGACGTAAAAAACCAGCAGGCTGAGGCAGGTGGCCGTCGTGAAGACCGGAGACCCGTCGCTATGTTTCGAGGCTCCCAGGGAAGCCAGAAGCGAGTTGACGCCGTCGTCGGCCCCGTCGGCCCCGAGTCCGTAGAGCACCGCCATCGTCGAGACGATCACCTCGCGCGCGGCGAACGAGCTCAAGACGCCAATGCTCATCTTCCAGTCGAAGCCGAGCGGCTGGAAGACCGGCTGGATTGTCCGGCCGATCCTTCCCGCAAACGAGCGCTCCAACTCCATCTGCTGCGTCAGATGCTCAACGCCGGACTCGTCTCCAGCAGCTTCCAACGCCGCGAGTTGCGCCTGGACTTCAGCTGGCATCTCCTCGACGCTTGTTTTCGGGTAAGTCGCCAGTGCCCAGAGGATCAGCGAGATCATAAGAATCGTCGTGCCGGCCGTCTTTACGAACGCGGCGGCGCGGTCAAACGTTAGCAGGACCGCATTTCGCAGCGATGGCAGACGGTAGTTGGGCAGCTCGATCACCAGCGGCCGTACGGGCCCCTTCAGGAGCGTCCGTTTGAAGACCCACGCCATGACAAGCGCCGCCGTGATTCCGAGCGCATAAGCCGCGGTGAAGATCAGGGCGCGTTGAACCGAGCTTTGCGGAAAGAGCAGCGTCGCCACCATCGCGTAGACGGGGATGCGCGCGGAGCATGTCATCAGCGGGGCGATCAGGATCGTGGCGAGCCGGTCGCGGCGATCTTCGATGACGCGCGTCGACATGATCGCCGGAATGGCGCAGGCGTGGGCCGAGAGGAGCGGCACGAATGCCTTGCCCGGCAGGCCGACTTTATGCATCAGCCGGTCCATCACAAGGGCCGCACGGGCCATGTAGCCTGAGTCCTCAAGCAGCGCCAGCACAAAGAAGAGCAGGCAAATTTGCGGCAGGAAGACGAGCATGCCGCCTAGTCCGCCAATGACGCCGTCGGTCAGCAGGCTGCGGAGATCGCCTGCTGGAAGCCATGCGCCTAAGGTCTCGCCGGCGGCGCCGAAGAGACCGTCAATCAAATCCATCGGAAAAGTCGCCGCCCAAAAGATTGTCAGGAACGTCGCCGCCATGACCAGCGCGAAAGCGACTAGGCCCCCGACGCGGTGGGTGAGAACGCGGTCGATGGTCGCGGTGATGCGACCCTGCGCCGTCGCTTCGCCGCGGACGCTGGCGCTACGAACTCGCGAGGCCCAGTCGTAGCGTGCCGAGAACTGGCAACCACGGCACGAGCCGCAGGAAGCGAGATCGGCGTGAAGCTGCGGCGCCTTGCGCTCGCGAAGCGTCTGGCTGACGACCGCAAGCAATTCGTCGACGCCGGCGCCTGTCCGCGCGGAAACGGAAACGACAGGGCATCCGAGCCGCTCACGCAGCACGGGGAGATCAAGCGTGATCCCCTGCTTCGCGGCGGCATCGCTGAGGTTAAGGGCGACGACCGTCGGCTCGCCGAGTTCCAGCACCTGGCTCGCCAGGAACAAGTTGCGTTCAAGGTTGGTCGAGTCGACCACCAACAGCACAAGATCGGGTTCCGGCATTCCCGGGAGGAGACCCTCGAGGGCGTCGCAGGCAACCCTCTCATCGGGAGTGCTCGGATCGAGGCTGTAGAGTCCGGGGAGGTCGACGATTGTGGTTGCAACGTCGCCAAGGGCGATCGTTGCGCGGCGGTGCTCGACGGTCGTGCCTGGGAAGTTGGCCGTCTTCGCCCGCATCCCGGTGAGGCGATTAAAGAGCGACGTTTTGCCCGCATTCGGGTTTCCGACCAGGGCAATCGTCGCCGCGCCGCGGGACGCCGACAAGGGCGTCGTGGACACGATCGGCAATGACAGCTCTGGCGGACCGGGACTCACGATGCGTTGGCCAATGGAACGAACGTCGAATCTTCGGCGGCGACCGCAACGACGCAGACCTCCGCGGCGAGCCGGGCGGAGAGCCCGACGCGAGCCCCAACAACGCTAATGATCAGGGGATCCCCGGCCTTGATCAATTGCACCCGACGTCCGACGCAAACGCCGAGCGCCTGTAGCCGACGGAGATCGTCTGAGTGGGCGCTCACATGGGCAACGCGGGCATGGGAGCCTGCGGCAAGCGACGACAGCAGCACCATTTGCGGCGGGGCTTCAGACGCGCGAAGGACGGGCTTCGGCGGGGGTTCCACAGCGGTAATCATCACGATTCCCAGACGCGGGGGCCGAGTTCGGAGTTTGTTGAGAATGATTCTCATTTACAACCTATGCGGCTCGCGAACCCCTTGCAAGGGGATTTGCCGTGACTTTGCCGTTTTCCGTTGGCTGCATCGATGCGGGCAACGTCGCGCTGTGACACACACAATATCGTCCTCTCCGGTAGCGCTGGACGAGGGGCAAACTCAGGTGGGCGTCGATGTCGCCCGGAGAACGTCCGTAGAGGACATAAAAACTCTCGACCGCTTACTTTTTTCGTCTCCGGCGCTTCGCGGCGTTGCGCACGCGCGCGAGCGGCCCAAGTGGCTTGGCTGTGGCGGCGGCGATTGCCGCCGCATCGTCGCTAAGCGGCGAGGTCGGATCGCCGGGGCCGAGGGGAAACATCACCTTCTGCCGGTCGCCGACGACGTCGCCGCTGCTGAGGAGTCGCAGCTCCTTATTGACCATCACCAGCAGGGCGTGAATGAACGCCACAAGCATCGGGCCGACGAGAATGCCGACGGGGCCGAGGGCCTTCACGCCCCCCAGCACGCTCATCAGGGCGAGCAGCGGGTGGAGGTTCGATTGGCCGTGGAGCACGAGCGGCTTGATGACGTTGTCGATCGTCGAGACGACGCCGCCGCAGTAGAGGGCGAGCAGGATCGCCGCCCATGGATCGCCAGTGACGACTGACTCAACGCCATTGGAGTCGGTGACGATTCGTTCTCCTTGGTAGAGAAAGATCCAGATACTGGTCGGGATCCAAATGCCGGCGGCGCCGATAAAGGGGATGACTGACGCAATCATCGTCACCATCATCAAGAGAAAGATGGGTGCGCCAGGCGACATTGCAAAGTAAAACCCGATGCCCGCCAATAACCCTTGAACGACTGCCGCTGCCAGTACCGCGACGACCACCGCACGGCTCACATTGGCGAATTTGTCGAGCAACTCGCGCTCGTATTCGTTGTCGAGCGGCGAAAGCCGCATCATCGTATGGATCATCGTCGGACCGTCGACGAGAAAATAATAGATCGCCAGCACCATAATGATGAGCCCGAGCAGCGTCCGCAGCACGCCTTCAAGCGTGTCGAATAGGTTGGCGCCGATAAAGCCAATCGCGATGTCGACCAAATCTTTCGCGGTGAACGACCTTTTAGCAGCAGACGTGCGATTAACCGCGTCGCTGGTCGCACTCCCCGTTGTCGCGAGTTCCTCGGTAGTTTCCTCGTCGTCACCCTCTTCCAGAGGAGTTTCGCCAGCCGAGGAATCTTCCGTTGCCGCTGCGGCTTGGGGAACCTCAGGCTCCGCATCGGCGGCGGCTGAGGTTTCTGTTTCCGTCGTTTGCGACGCTGGCACCAACTGCTCGTAGAACTCGACGAACGGTTGCGCCGCCGTTTCAATTTTGGTAATCAGGTGCTTCTGATTGGCAGGGACCTTGAGGTAGTTGAATAACTGGACTCCTTCGAGATAGGCGTTCCACCCGAGCCAAGCGGTCGGCAGCAGGACCACAAGCATGATGAGGAACGTCGTCACCAATGCCGACAGCCGCAAGCGGCCCGGTAAGCGATCGCGGACCCAGACGTGCAACGGCTTGAAGACGACGACCAGGACCGCCGCCAAGAATAATGGCAGGACGAACTGGGCCATCACCTTGAAAAACATCGCGGCGATGAACGCCAAGATGGCCACCAGAACGATGAACGAAACGACGCGCGGCACGGCCGGCTCCTTGGTGGGCTGTCAGCGATCGGCTGACTGCCAATGCGATCTTCTCTTGCCGACGGCCAATAGCTGATCACCTCTGGCCGAATGACCTATTCTATGGGTTTCTTCGTTGGGCCCTAGAGCAGCTTGGCGGCAAGGAGTTGCGGATATACCGATTGCAAGGGCCTCGGACTGGAGATCGAGGGACCAGAGGGTCGAGCCGGGGCGGCGCGGGTAACGGGGGACGGGGATTCTGGTATGTTGAAGTAAGCCGTAGCGATTAGTAGCCCCGGGCTTCGCCCGGGGGTGAATTACCGTTGGACGCGACGTCTAACGTCGTGCCACCCCCCGGCGGAGCCGGGGGCTGAAAGCGACTGAGATCTAGGCATGATCAGCATTGTTATCCCAGTGCTCGACGAAGAAGGAACGCTTGAGCAGCTCCATCATGAGCTGAGCGAGCTGGCCGTGGCGCGCGGGTACGATTTTCAAATCATCTTCATCGACGATGGGTCGCGCGACGCTTCGTGGTCGATCATTGAACGTTTGGCGGCGACCGATCCGCGCGTTCTGGGGATTCGGTTTCGGCGAAACTTCGGCAAGGCGGCGGCGCTGAGCGCTGGATTCGACGCGGCTGTTGGCGAAGTTATTGTCACGATGGACGCCGACCTGCAGGACAGTCCCGCGGAGATCCCCAAACTGCTCGCCGTGCTCGACGCCGGCGCCGACGTCGTGAGCGGATGGAAGCGCGAGCGGCACGACCCGTGGCACAAACGTTACCCGTCGAAAGTGTTCAACGCCCTGGTCGGCAAGCTGACCGGCGTCCACTTGCACGATCACAATTGCGGCTTGAAGGCCTATCGCCGCGACGTCATTCACGAGATTAGGCTGTACGGCGAACTTCATCGCTTCGTGCCCGTGTTGGCCGCGGCCCGCGGCTTCAACATCGGCGAAACGGCGGTCGAGCATCGGCCACGCCTATCGGGCGTGTCGAAGTATGGTTGGACGCGAATCCCGAAGGGGCTGCTCGATCTGCTGACCGTCCAGTTCATCACCCGGTACGGACAGCGCCCGCAACATTGGCTGGGGTCGGCGGGACTGATTTCACTCCTGTTGGGCGCCCTGGGGATGGCGTACCTCGCATTCGTCTGGTGCTGGTCCCGGATGCCATGGCAAGGCGTCGAAGAGGCGGTCCATTTGCACGAGACAGCCGCGATCTTCTACTCGATGGCCATGCTGCTGCTGGGATCGAACTTGCTGGCGATGGGATTCGTCGCGGAGATGCTGGCGGCCTCGATGTCGAGACAGCGAGATGAGTTTTCGATTGCCGAATATACCTCCCCCCGCGAGAAACAAATCGCGACTGCAGGGGGGGCCATCCCGTCGAGCAACCCAGCCGCCTCGGAGCACGAGACGCGATGAGCGAGGTCGTGGCCGATCCGACGCGCCGGCTACGGCTGGGCGTCTACGCCCTGCTGATTGCCCTGGCGGCAGGCAATATGTCGGGACGGCTGCTGGCAGTGAATGCCGTCAATCGGCAGGAACTGGAAACCAGTCGAATCAGTCAGCGAGTCGCTGCCGCGGAAAAAGAGTTCCGCGCTGAAGGAATCAGCGAGGACAAACTTCAGGCGAAGCTGCTCGCCGCGAAGCAACTGATCGAGCGCGAAGAGCGACGGCAGCGTCCCTTTCTTAGCGGCAACGACCGCAGTCGGTGGCTGGCGATCCGCGCGCTCGTCGAATCGGGTTCGTTCGAAATCGACGCGTTCATGGATTCGAACGTCTGGAATACGATCGACATGGTGAAGCATCGCGGTCGCGACGGCCAGATGCATTTATACTCCAGCAAGCCCCCGCTGTTGATCGTGCTGCTCGCCGGCGAGTACTGGGCGATCAACAAAACGACGGGCTGGACGCTGGCGGACAATCCGTACGAAGTCGGCCGGCTAATGCTCTTCACCGTGCAAGTGCTGCCGACGCTGTTGATGCTCGCCATCATCGCGAGCCTGGCGGAGCGGTTTGGGCGGACCGATTGGGGGCGCATCTTCGTAGTGGCGGCGGCGGCGTTCGGGACGATGCTGACGGCGTTCGTGGTGGTGTTGAACAATCACACCATCGCGGCGGCGAGCACGGCTGTCGCGACGTATGCACTGGTGCAAATCTGGTTCGACGACTCGCGGCGGTGGCGGTGGTTTGCCCTGGCGGGGTTGGCCGGGGCCTTTACCGCGGCGAACGAGTTGCCGGCGCTGGCGTTCTTCGCGCTGTTAGCCGCCGCGCTGCTGTGGAAGAACTGGCGACAGACGCTGGCCGGCTTTGCGCCGTGCGCCTTGATCGTTCTTGCGGCAGCATTCGGGACGAACTATTGGGCTCACGGCAGCTGGCAGCCCCCCTACGCGCACCGAAGCGCCACGGATCCGGAGGACAACTGGTATCACTACAGCTATACGCTGGGCGGCAAGGAACGACAAAGCTACTGGCTCGATCCGCAGGGAATCGACAAAGGCGAGCCGAGTAGGCTTGATTACGCGTTTCATTGCTTCGTTGGGCACCACGGCATTTTTTCGCTCACGCCAATGTGGCTGATGAGCGTTTGGGGGGCGTGGCGATGGCTGCGCGGCGGGACGACCAGCGAGCGGCAACTGGCGGCGGGAATTGCGCTGCTGACCGTGACGGTGCTGACGTTTTACATCGGGCTGCGACCGCAGATTGATCGCAATTACGGCGGGATGACCAGCGGACTGCGGTGGCTGTTCTGGCTTGCGCCGCTATGGCTGGTCGTCATGCTGCCGGCCGCGGATCGGGCCGCGCGGAGTCGCCAAGGGATGGCCGTCGCGCTCGTGATGTTGTCATTTTCCGTGCTGTCGGCGAGTTACCCGACGTGGAATCCATGGACGCAGCCTTGGATTTACAACTGGCTGCAGAGTTGCGGGTGGCGCGGGTTTGGTTGAGCCGCCACCCGCGAGTCATTCTGAGCGCAGCGAAGAATCTGGAAGCTCGTTTGGCGTGTTAGATCCTTCGCTGCGCTCAGGATGACAGTCGATTTCAGATGACAGTCGATTGCGGCCGCTAGCCGACGAGTTCTCTTGGCAGATGAAGCGCCTCCCACGTTGACGGCAGCGGGGCCGCCACTTCCACCGACTCATTGGTCATGGGATGACGGAATCCAAGTTGCCGTGCATGCAGCGCGATCGGACGGTCGCGCTCGTCGAGCGCCGGATCGCCGAACGGCAGCACGCTGCCGTATTGCGAGTCGCCGACGACGGCGTGGCCGCGAGAGGCCCCTTGAATTCGGATCTGGTGCGTGCGCCCCGTTTCGAGTTCGATTTCGAGCCAGGCGCCGATGGGCCCTTGCCAGAGGACGCGATAGTGCAGTACGGCGTGCTTGGCTGCGGGATGGTCCTCGGCGACCACTTCAGCCTGCGCCATGCCGTGCCGCTTATGGAGGAAATCTCGCCACGTTCCCTCCTCCGGCGTGACGATGCCTTCGACGAAGGCCCAATACGATTTGCTGATCGTGCGATCTTCAAACTGCTTCGAAAGGCGCTGGGCGGCGCGGACATGCCGCGCGAAGACGATGGCGCCGCTGACGGGGCGGTCGAGCCGATGGGGAAGTCCAAGGTAAACGTTGGCGTCGGCGGGCTTGCCCTCACGCGCGCGGAAGAACTGCTTCACCTGGATTTCGAGGCTATCGATTCCCGCGGGGGCTTGCGTGAGGAGCCCCGAGGGCTTGTTGACCACAAGGCAGGGACCGTCGTCGTAAAGGATGTCGAGCATGGCACGCTGAGCAACGTCGAATGGGCGAAAAGCAGCGGGGCGGCCGTCTCACAGTCGACGAATCAATGCATTCCGGCGCAAGTAGGCGGACTTAAGGACGGGGCAGGGGAGCGGGGGACCAGACTAACGGAGCATTATCCTTTGTCGCCTGCCGCCGCCAGCTTGGCCAGAGCGCGGTCGACAAGTCCAGGGAAAAGGCGGTTAGCCACGACCAGCGCGCGGCCCCGCCAGTTGGGGAAGATCTCGTGCCGGCTGCGTTCGAGGGCCCGCACCGTTTGTTCGGCGACGGCGGCCGCGGGGATCGCCGTCGATTCGCCCCAAGGCAATTCGGCCGTCTTGGCGACGAGGTGGTCGAAGAACTCGGTTTCGGTCGTGCCGGGGCTCACCAGGAGGACGTCGATGCCGTCGGCCGCAAGCTCGGCGCGCAACGACTCGGTCCAGCCTCGCAGCGCGAATTTGCTGGCTGCATACTCGCTGTTCAGCGGTAGTCCGCGGTGCCCGATGATCGAACCGATGTTCACGATGGCTGGTCTTCCCGCGCGTTTCAAGAGCGGAATCGCTAGCCGCGTGAGCTCAGCGGCAGCGAAGAAATTCAGCTCCATCACTTGTCGCAGCGTTGTTTCATCGCTGATCGCGAATCGTCCGTGGGCGCTGACTCCAGCGTTATTGACGAGGACGTCGAGACCTTGCCAGTGTTCGGCAGCCCGGCGAATCAATGCATGGCGGTATCCGGGATCGGTGAGATCGCCGGGACACAAGATCGCCTCGGCGCCTGAGGACTGGCGCCGACACTGATCGGCGACCACGTTAAGCTCAGACTCCCGCCGCGCGGCCAACAGGAGCCGCGCACCGCGACGCGCGAAGGCGAGCGCCAACTCCCGGCCGATGCCGCTCGATGCGCCGGTGATCAAGACGCGGCTCTGGGCGAGCGATCGACGAGCCATCGAAAGGATCCGCTAGGCGACTTCGCCAACGGCTCCGTCAGCTCCGTGCCGCGTGATGGTTGACGCCACGTACGGATGAATCTCAATTTCGGGATCGTCGCGCAAGGCGCCCAGATGTTGCCGCGACAGACGGCAATGAACAGTCGCCAAATCGCCGTCGAACGTCCGGCTAATGACCTCGCCGTATTTGGCGAGATACGCCAGTAGGCGGCCATTGCTGACGCCGAACCGAAATTCCAGGTCAAGAAAGTCTTGGCTGAGGGCGTCGCTCACGGCGGCGGCCAAGCGCGGCAGGCCGTCGCCCGTGCGGGCGCTGATCGTCACTGCCGACGGGTAAAGTCGGCGGATGGCCTCCAGGCTTGCTGGGTCGGCGATCTGGTCGACCTTGTTCAGGACCAGCAGGGCGTCTTTTTCCTCAATGCCGATTTCGCGCAGCACGTCGTAGACGGCCTTGATCTGGTCGAGCGCCACGGGGCTGCTGGCGTCGGCAACGTGGATCAGCAGGTCGGCCTGGCGGGCTTCTTCGAGCGTCGCCTTGAAGCTGGCCACTAGGTTATGAGGCAGGTTGCGAATGAAGCCGACCGTGTCGCTCAGCAGCACCGGTCCCCAGCCGGGGAGCTGCCACCGGCGGGTGCGCGTATCGAGCGTGGCGAAGAGCTTATCCTCGGCCAGGACGTGGGCGTCGGTGAGCGCGTTCATGAGCGTGCTCTTGCCGGCGTTCGTATAGCCGACGAGCGAGACGGTCATCCGATCGCGACGCCCGGCGACTTCGCGCTCCTTGCGTTTGTGAACTTTCTCCAGGTCGCGACGAAGGTCGGTGATCCGCTTCTCAGCGAGCCGACGGTCGGTTTCCAGCTGCTTTTCGCCAGGGCCGCGCATGCCGACGCCCATTTTCAGCCGCGACAAGTGCTTCCACATCCCCTTGAGTCGCGGGAGCGAGTACTCGAGTTGCGCGAGTTCCACCGCGAGGCGGGCTTCGTGCGTCTGAGCGCGCGTGGAGAAAATGTCGAGAATCACCTCGGTGCGGTCGAGAACCTTGACCTTCAGCGTCTCTTCGAGATTGCGGATCTGTGCTGGAGAAAGGTCATTGTCAAAGATGACGACGTCGGCCTCGGTGGCGTCGACGACAAATTTCAGTTCATCGACCTTGCCGTGGCCGACGTAGGTGGCCGCGTCGGGCGCCTGACGCTTCTGGGTGAGACGGCCAACGACCGTGGCACCGGCTGTTTCCACGAGCCCGGTCAACTCGTCGAGGGGCTCGCCATGGTACGTATCGTCGGGAAGCTGCACGCCAACCAAAACGGCGGACTCGCTGTCGACGCTCTGCTTGCGGTCGGAATTTGACACTTCTAGGGGAAAACTCCTTCGAGTTGGCGGGGCTGCGGCAACGACGATCAGGAGGCAGCCGCTACGCTCGATTATACCCTCGATGACGGAGGCGACCTAGGCTGGGTTCGCGCAGCAGCCTACTTCCTCGCTATCGCGGAAAAATGGCGGGTCGTCGAGAACTTGAGCGATGCAGACAGTTCGACGGTGGCCGGTTACAGGGGCCGGTTAGAGGAGCTCCTCGCCCCAGGCGGCGAAGACGGCGTCTTCGGCGTTGCCATCGGACTCGCCCTCGCCGGCGAACAGCGACTCCAATTCAGCCGCTTTCTCCACGTCGAGGAAGATCGAGGCGACGCGCTTCGCCGGGCCCGTCGCGCCGTTCCAGAGGAGGCTTTCGTCCAATACCGTCGCCGCCACCGGAGCGGACGCCGCAAGCCGGCCAAGCGACGCGAGCGAATCGAACCGTCCAGCCGCTGACGCGGAGCCGCGTGACGCATCGTCTCCCGAAAGCGTCGACGCCGTCGGGGCAGAAGAGCCTGCATCCGGCGCGTCGGGTGCAGATGAGGCAACTTCTTCGTCCGCCAGTAGCGCGGCCGAAGTGCTCACGCTCGCCGCGGACGAAGCGGCAGCGCTGGCCGCCACAGATCCAAAACCAGCCTTCCAAGCGGTCAGGTCGACGCCGTTGACGTTGCCGTCGCCGTTGGCGTCGCCATCGGCCTTGATGGCTCCGGTTTTGCCGAAGTTGCGCTGCCACGCTAAGAAATCTTGGCCCTCTACGGCGCCATTGCCGTTGAAGTCCGCGGGCAGCGCCGGCGCGAGATCCGACTCGTAGGCGCCAGCGTCGATGCGGCCGCTCTTGACGCGAGCAAACCCTTCGCCGCGCTCGTCGGTCGTCAGGGCTGGCGTGAAGGCGTTCGGATTGAAAGACGGACTTCCCGCGTTGATTGCCGGGCTTCCCGGGAGCAAGGCGTGAGTTTGCAACTCGAACTGCACATTCGGCGCCTGCCCATTGGATTCGAGCGGTCCCAGCAAGGGGTTTGTGATTCCCGCTTGATCCCCCAACTGATTGAAAGAAGCAAGCGAATTGCCAGTCCCGATCACGTTGTAGCCGAGCGAAACGAACGAGTTAGCAAAATTGGCGTCGACCGAATCGACGTCGCTGCCCGTTCCTGCCGCCGAACCGACGTTGCCGGCGATGATGGACGATAGCACCTTGGTCTGCGTCGCGGCGTTGCCTTGGCTGGCGACGCCCGACCCGACGTTGAGGATGCTGGAAGTGTTGTTGGCGATCGTGCTGTGTTTGATCTCGGTCAAGCCGTCGGCGTTGAAGACGCCGCCGCCGCGCAGGGGCGCGATATTCGTTGAAATCGTCGAGTTAAGAATCAACGTCGACTGAGTTCCGGCAAGATTGGTGTCGCTGTAGACGCCGCCCCCCTTCGACTGGGCGTGGGTCGCGCGGTTTTCGGCGATCGTGCTGTTGCGCACGACCAGGACGCCGCCGAGATTCACGACGCCGCCGCCGTGGCTGCCGCTGCCAGTCGTGCGGTTGCCGGAAACGCTCGTGTAGTTGAGCGTCACGCTTCCGCCGTTGGTGGCCAAGCCGCCGCCCAGCGAACCCTGACCGCTCGAGACATTTTCTCGGAAGAACGACCGGTTGACGACGAGCATACCGCCCGTGGTGTAGGCGCCAACGCCGGAGGACCCGTTGCCGAACGTCAAGTTCAAGCTGACGACCGTGTCATTCAGCGTGATGGCGCTGTTGACGCTGGCGAAGCCCGCCCCTTCAGAATTCGACCCGATGGTCGAGTTGCCGCTGATCACGACGTCGTTCAGCGTTACGACGCTAGCCTCGCTGAAGAAACCGCCGCCGTCGGCCACGCCGCCGGAGGTGATGTTGCCGCTCATGCTGCTGCCATTGGCGACGAACGTCGAGTTCTTCACGTAGATGGCGCCGCCGTCGCTGCCGCTTTGCTCCGTCGAATTGCCCGACATTGTAGTGTCGTTCAATTCCAGCGCGCCGTCGAGGACGTAAATCGCCCCGCCGTCAGCGCCTGCGTCGGCCGTATAGTTGCCCGTGAACAGACCGTTATTGACGGTGAGCTTCCCAGTCTCTTGAAAGATGGCGCCGCCGTGCAGACCCGTGTACAGGCTGGCCGGGTCCGCGTAGGTGCCGTTGTTGATCAGCATCACGTCGTTGAGCGTGAGATTTTCCTTGCTGTAGAAAACCGAGCCGCCCTGCGAGGCCAGCCCGTTGCGGAACTCCAGCCCATTGATGGTGACGTTGATTTTCGTCGCTGCATTGCCGTCGTCGACGACGAACATGCGAGATCCGACAAGCGACGACGGATCGTCGAGCCCCCCGCCGTCGATCGCCAGCATGCCGACGCCAGGGCCGTTGATTGTTACCTCCCCGGTGATGCGCATGGCGCTCGGCGTGCCCGGCAGCAAGGTCCCGCTGCCAAGCTGGAAGACCGGATCCTGCAAGTCGAGTGCGGCTAGCAGCGCCGGATCAAATTGGATGACGTCAGGCAGCGGGTTGTCATTCGCTAGTTGAATGGCCTCGCGAAGGCTGAAATTGTTGGAGCTGAAGATCCCGTCGTTTTCGTCGATGTCGTTGTCGACCGTCAGCGTCAGGCCTTGCAACTCGTAGGCGCCGATGTCGGCGCGAGCGGTCCCGTCCTGGTTGCCGTCAAAGACGCGAGCGTATCCGGTACCGCGCTGATCGACGGCGGGAACTGCTGGATCCGAGCCTGGAACGGCCAGCGGCCCGGTATCGATCAGCGGACTTCCCAGCAGCGGACGATGCGTTTCCACGAGGCCGCCAGTGTTGAACAAGGGCGCGAGCATCGGGGTATTAGCGTTGCGGCTGTCGCCCGGCTGCACGAAGACCGTGTTGCCGTTCCCTTTCCCAACGTAATTGTTGCCGAGCGACTCGTAGCCCGTGACCACCGCACTGTTCGAGAAACTGACGTCAGCGTTCTTGTTGTTGGAAACGACCGACGCCCAGACGGTCGTCAGGGCGGCGGCGCCCGTATTGTGTAGACCGCTGCCCAAGGCCGAACCGGCGTCATTCAGGGTGAGCGTGCTGAAGAAGACGTCGACGCTGCTGTTGTTGTTGAGGATGCCCGCCCCGCGGTCGCCGGCGACGTTCGCCGAAAACGTCGAATTGAGGACATTGAGGTTCGACTGGCTCGCCCCGACGATCGTATCAACGAAAATGGCGCCGCCGTCGTCGGCCGCACGATTGTTGTTGAAGGTCGAGCCGTCAATCGTCGTGTCGCCGCGCGCGACGAACAGCGCGCCGCCATCGTCGGTGGCGTTGTTCTCCTTCATGGTGACGTGCGACAGCGTCAGGTCTTCGCGCGTGAAGATGCCGCCGCCGCGACCGACGACGTCGGCGCCCATCAGCGTCAAGTTGCTGATGAAGACGGTGCTTTGGGTCAGCGGATCCGAGTCGTCTATGAAGAAAACGCGCGAGCCGTCGCCGTTGTTCGACGTCGGCGTCGGGTCGTTGCCGCTGGCGTCGATTTCCAGGATGAAGCCTTCCGGGCCTTCGATGACGAGGTCCTCGGTAATCGCGAGCCCCCCCTGCTTCAGCACGATGGTCGGCGCCTTCGACGGATTCAAATCCTCGGTCGACAGGACGTTGGCTGAGATGAGGGTGTCGGAAAAACGAATCGTATCGAGGCCAGGATTCTTCAGCGCAAATTGCAGCGCTTCACGAATCGAGAAATTGCCGCTGTTCTCGTAGGTTAGCGGCGTGGGAACGTAAAACGGCAGCCCGAGGAACGTCTGGATCGTGTAGATGTCGGAGTATGTGCCATTGTCAGTGTCGAGCAAGGTGTCGACCAGGAAGACGCCCGACTGCATCTCGACGGAGCCGATGTCGATGATCGACTTGCCGTCGCCGTTAAAGTCGTAAATACGGGTAAAGTGCCGCCCGCGCTGGTCGAAGTCCAAGCCGTCGAATTTAGGATCGCCGGCGTCGATTGCCGGGCTCGTCTCGTCAAGGATGTAGACGTCGACTGTACCGCCGTAGTCGCCAAATTCCCCCAGCTTGGGATTGACGTTCACCTTGTCGGACGGCGTCAGTCCAAATGCCTTGTCCTCGCCGGCTGTGGTGGTGTTTCCCGTGCCCACGATGTTGTAGCCGAAGCTCGTCACGGAAGGCAGCAGCGGCAAAGGCGGGTCATCGTCGGTTTCTCCGACGCGATCGAAGTCGCTTGCATCGTTGCCGTAAATGATCGAATGGGTCACTTCCGTGAAGACGTTTGGCGGCGGTGGTTCGCCTCCTTCCTCCTCTGGAGCTGGGTTCCCCCAACTCGCGACGCCGTCCCCCATGTCCAAGTCCGAGTCATTCTCGCTGATGGTGCTATTCTCGATCCTGAGCGTCCCGCTCCGATTAAAGGCGCCTCCGCCGAATCCCCCGGTCGCATTCTCGCGTACCGTCGAGTTGCGGATGAGCGTGCGAGGCAGCGGCGCGTCTTCGCTCGGATCTTCAGGGCCGTTGAGAATTCCGCCCCCGCCCCCTTTGCCGGCATCGTCTCCGCCGGAGGAATTGGACTGCACCACGCTCCGGTCTAAAGTGAGACGCCCCACTTCCGTGTAAACGCCGCCGCCGCCGCCCGACGCCGAATTCCCTTCGATGACGACCTCGCGCATCGTAAGATTTTCGCGGTTGTAAACGCCGCCGCCCTTGGCGTCGTCGCCGGTGACATTGCCGCCGGAAATGGTGAGCCCCGAAATCTCGGCGCGGAAAATCTCATCGTCAGCGCCAATGTTCAGATCGAACACGCGCTCATTAGCTTTCCCCTGCTGCACCGTGATGCGCCGGGCGCCCGGACCGTAGATGCTGAGGGGCTGCGTGATTATCAGGGCGCCGCCATTTTGGCCGCCGTCCAACGCGATCGTAGCGGCGCCGCCTTGGGCAGTTAAAGCCGTCTCCGAGAAGACGATCGTATCCGAGTCGTCTTCGGCATTGGCGGCGTTGACCGCCCAGCGCAGCGTGCCGAAGATGACGTTCTCGTCGGCGTCGAGATCGCCGAAATTGTTGACCACGTACGTCGCCAGGACGCGACGGTCTTCCAGGGACTCGAAGGCGAGGCGCGCGCGTGCGTGTCCGGCCGACGCGTTCTCCGTCTTCTTGCCGCCGCGCCGCTTGCCGCCCTGTTTCCGCCGAATGCCGCGGCTCAGCCACTTCCCTTCACCCATCACTCGTCTCCGGATGTATTCTCAGCGTCCCGACGTTGCGGCGCAGCCGCGCACGCAAACCCCGATTGTAGTTGCGGGCCGGAGAATACGCAAAAACTGCGCAGGCGGAAAATTCGCGGAATTGGGCGAATTTTACCAAATCAGAGCGGCGCCCGTCGGCGTCGTAGCCCGTGGGGAAGGGGGAGTTCTTGGTTGGGCTGCGATCCGAACCGCGACTCGCGGCTCCAGCCGATGAGGCCGCGTGACATTACCGTCGCGTGACGGCCTTTGCCGCCTAAGTCCCGCAGCACCTAGTCCCCGGCTCAAAGAGCGGAGCTTTCTGTTCGTGTGGTCTGCCCTCTTGACCACGAGAGTAATTGCGGCTCAGAAACGCCAAAAGCCAGTTCGCTTCACCTGGCGGGGAAGCGAACTGGCTGGCGTTTTTAGCGTGGCGAATGCCGACGACCGGCTCGTTACCAGATGTACTCGATACCCCCGTGGAAGCCGTTGTAGAGGGCATCGGCTTGCGTATAGAGGGTTGTCGAGGTCACGTCGGACGGGTCAATGTTGTTGCCGACCGTCACGAGGCTGTTGATGTATAGCACGCGGTAGCCGCCGCGGATCGAGATGCTGGGCAGAATGTCAGCCACCAGATCGATTTTCGCTTCGCCGACGAAGGCGACTTGGTTGCCGTCGGCGCCGAAGTCGACGTTCGTGATATCGGGGTCAGGAATTGACGTGCTATGCCCGTATTTGAACCGGTTGTTGTAGATGCCGGCTTTGGTCTCGCCGCCCAGTCGTAGGCCTTGGCGGAGCGCGATCCAGCCGTCGCCGCCCAGCTGGGCGCCGACCAAATCGTTGGTCGACTGCCAGTTGATATTGCTGTCGCCGTCGAGGGCAATGGCGTTGAAATTCATATCCTCGGTCATGCGGACGTACCGGAACCCAGCGAGGTAGGTGCCCGAGATCCGCGGGTTGTACCCCACCCAGTAGCGGCGGTAGCTTAGCTCCGTGCTCTGGAGATCTGATTGGTAATCGACATTGTAGACCGATCCCTCGTCGAGGCCCTCGATCGGGTCGATGCCGTAATCGGAAAAGACGGAGTTCAGCTGGAAGTCGGCGCCATTGGGGGCGACGTCGACCGAGTTGACGGTCGAGTTGAATCCGAGGTCGTAGATGCCCATGTAGGTCGCTTCGATGACCGACAGCGGGCCCAGGTCGAGCCGGGCGGCGATTTCCCAGCCCGCTTCGTAATCGTCGTTCAAATCGCCCGGATCGAGGATCGTCGGGCCGGCGACGCCAATCGAGCCGAGCGGCGGGACGTCGTCAAACGACCGGTCGCTCTGCAGAAAGACGGCATTGGCGGCGACGTCGAAGTAATGCGGGCCGCACTGGTCGGGCGTGCTATAACCGCCGAAGTCGGCGTAGCCCGGGTCGCCGTAGCTGCAGCCGGCGTCAGGAGCGCACATTTCGCCGTAGCCGGCGCTCGGCTCGCAGTAGCTAGCAGGCATGACGATGTTGTCGCCATGCGCGTCCATGTAAGCGCCGCCTTGGTAGGCTGCTTGTCCCCCCGCCAAGGGCGAAGCTGGCAGATTCGGCGTCTGAGCCGACGCCGTGCGGCTGGTTCCACAGGCGAGCGCCGCAGCGACCACGGCCGCCGTCGAGCGATTGAAAAGCGATTTCATCCGTGCATTCCCCCTAGTGCGACGAGAGCTCGACCATCCGTCCCCCCCGGGAAGGACCCCGTCAGCCGTCGCATCGACCGTGCGTCGACGCGAGCTCGCCATTTCCTGCCGTTGATTCGTGGCAAGCGCTCAGAGACGGTCGCACCAGTTGTGGACCTTCTCCGGGCTCGGAACAACTTATCGGACTCAGAAATGCGGATTAATCAGGCCTTTCCGCAGATGCGGTAGATTTTCGCGCAAGTTCCCAAATTAACGCGCCGCCAGCCGTGGCGGTGGCGACGACAAGAATGCTGGCGCCACCCTCGCGGCCGGCCGTCACGGTTCGGCCATTTAGCTGCGGGCGATAGCCCGCGACCCGCCGCAAGCGGCGGAGCTACATCGGCGTGGCGGCATGGAAGAGCGAGTCGGCGCCGTCATGCGATGGCGTAGCGATGGTGCACCGCGGCTCTTCAAGTCGCGAGAGTGTCGACGTACTCGCGCAGTGCAGCCAACTCGCGCTCGAACCCGCTATTAAGAATCGGAAACCGGCACCAACCTTTCGGATCGAGACCGCGGTCGTCGACGTGGAAGCCGGGCGCGAAGCGTTCGCGTTTCCACTGGTTATGCGACCAAAGCCTGAAGAAGCGTTCGACCCACTGACCGAGTTGCACGATGCCTTCGTCAAAGAATTGCGGGCGAATGGCGTCGAGAACTTCCACCGGCGTCATCTTGTCGCGGATGGCCGCCCGTTCGATGGCATCGAGCACGCGGTAGGGCATCAGGTCGCCCTCGTCAGTTTGGCCCTCGGAGGCGGGGCGCAATTCGGCCGTCGGCCGCTGGCTGTTGACGGCCGACAGGGCCGAGAGCGGGCCGACGCCTTGAGGTCCCGTCGTTTCCATCCATTGGAGCCATTCGAGCAGGTACGCTTTGTCGACTCCGCTGATCGGCGCCAGCCCGCCGCAGGTGTCGCCATCCATCGTCGCGTAACCAACCGCCGCTTCGCTGCGGTTGCTCGTGACCAACAGCAGCGCATCTCGCAGATTGGCGAGCAGCCACGCCGCGGGGCCGCGGGCGCGGGCCTGGATGTTCTGCAACGCGACATCGTCGCGGTCCCAGGTTAGCTCGCGTCCAACGGCCTTCGAGACGGTCGCGACATACCCATCCACCAGTGCGTCGATGTTCCAATGGAGGAATTCCGCGCCCGTCGCTTTCGCAATGCTTTCGGCCGCGTTTCGGGTCGTCTCGCCGCTGTTGCGAGTCGCCTGGTAAACGCAGGCCAGCAAACGACCGACGATCGCCTCGGCACTGGCGGCAGTGGCAAGGTCTCGAACCATGGGCAGTCGCGCCGCGAAATCGTTGACGCCAAGCTCCGCGATCCCCAGCCGCGCCATCAACCACACCAGCGTCGTCACCGCGGCCGAATCGGCGCCCCCGCTGAGCGAGACGACGAAGCCGCGACTGCGGCTCTTGCGCAGATAGTCGAAGAGACCCAGTGCCGCCGCGCGCGCGAATTCCTCGTGCTTCGGCGGCGGCGAAGCGTCCCACGGCGCAGGTTTGGCGACGGGGCAGGGAAGCGTCGGAGATTGCAGGCGGTAAGCCGAGCGCACCGTTTCGCCGCCGTATGCCTGCGGCGGCAGGCTCGGCTCGCTGGAGGTGGCCTTCAGTCGGCGATTGGCGTGAACGTCGACGTCGGCGCAAATTAGCGAACGATCGCCGAACGCAAGTCGCGGACCTTCGGCGAGCATTCGTCCGCTGCTGGCGATCTGCGTGCCGCCGTCGAAGATGGTTCGACCCGCTTCGTTGCCCAAGAGATTGGCGAAAGCGAAGCTGACGTCGAAGGTGCGCGAGCCTTCGAGCACAATCCGCCGACGAATGTCCTGCTTGCCAAACGAAAAGTGGCTTGCTGTCGGATTGAGAATGACGTCGGCGCCGCCGGCAGCGAGCCGCGAACCGGGACGATCCGCGACCCAAGCGTCGCGGCAGATCTCGATGCCAATCCGCACGCCGCCGCAGTTGTAGAGGAGGTCGCCTACCGGGACTTCGCGACCGTCGATCTCGACCCGTTCGACGGCGCCCGGCGGCCACTTGCGGAACCAACGCGGCTCGTAATGGATGCCGTCCCCGGCCAAATGTTGTTTGAGCGTGAAGCCCATCAACTCGCCGTCGCACAACATCGCCGCTGCGTTGTACAGGCCGCGGTTCACCATGAGCGGCAACCCAAGCGCCACCGCCATGCCTGCGGTCGCCGGGGCGACCTCGGCGAGCATGTCGAGAGCTGCCGACTGCAACCCAGTTGAGAAGAACTGGTCTTCGCAGCCATAACCCGTGATGCAGAGCTCAGGAAGGCACAGAATCGCCGCATCAGCAGCCTTTGCTTCGTCAATGGCGGCGAGAATGCGGTCTCGATTGCCGACCCAATCCATCGGAGTCTGGTTCAGCGCGGCGGCGGCGAGGCGGAGTTTGAGCATGTCGCAAGTATACGTCGCCGCCCTTCGCGCGAAAGGCGTGGCGGCCGCGACGTCGCCGGCCTTAACCGATCGGGTCAGGCTCGTTGCCGAGCAGAATCAACCGGAGGGCGTTCAGGGCTTGTTTCGCCGTCCGCGACTGCCGAATGGCCGGATGCGACGCGCAGCCGAACTGTAGCCGGCGCACGCGGTCCGGCGTTGCAATCGAAATGTAGACCTTGGCGTCGGGACCGTCCGACGCCGCGGGAAAGGCCGCAACGCCGATGCCAAAGTCAGCCTCGCACGCACGGCGGACCCATTCCGCGGCGGCCGTGGCCACGGCCGAACTGCATGGCGCCGCGTCGCGCAGCGCTGTGTCGCCCGTGAGTTGCTCCAGCTGGCGCAGACCGCCGATGACAAACCCGCCGGCAAGCACCGACTGTTCCGGCGCCGCCCTGGCCAGCCACTCCGACACCAGCCCTCCGGTCGCCCACTCCGCGACGGAAACGGTCTGCTGCTGCCCGGCGAGCAGCCGTGCATCGACCGATTCGAGTTCGTCTTCTTCTTCGCCGTACGCGATTGTGCCCAGTAGTTCGTAAATCGTCGCGGCCGTCGGTTCCATCGCGGCAAAGCACGCAGCGTCGTCCGGCCCCGCCGCGGTGATGCGGAGCGTGATCGTGGCGTCACTCACCGTGATCCCCACCGACGGCTCGCGTCCGCGACGGATGAGGTCGGGCAGCATCGCTTCCAGTTGGCTCTCGCCGACGCCAAAGCACTTAATGCGTCGATGGCGGATCACGCGCGCTTCGCCACGCGCCGCCACAATTGCCGGGACCACCGTCTGCTGCCACATTGGCTTCATTTCCGCCGGCACGCCAGGCACCGCGAAAACGTCGCACGGCCCACGCTCGGCGCGCACCACGCGCAGCGCAATGCCCGGCGCCGTGCCATGCTCGTTGGGAATGGCCGAGGCGCCCGCCGGAAAATCCGCCTGCACGGCGTTCCGCTCAGGCATTTGGCGTCCGCGTCGCTCGAACAACTGCCGAATCGCCGTCAGCGACGCCTCGTCGCGCACAAGATCCACGCCAACCGCCGCGGCGATGGACTGGCGCGTGAGATCGTCGGCCGTCGGCCCCAGGCCCCCGGTGGCGACCACCACGTCGACGCGATCGATGGCGGTCCGGAAGACCGCGACGTTATCAGCGAGGTGGTCGCCGATCGTCGAATGAAACGCCACGTCGACGCCCAGCTCAGTGAGCCGCTCGGCCAACCACTGGGTGTTCGTGTCGAGCCGCTGGCCCGTGATGATTTCGTCGCCAATGGCGATAATTTCTGCTCTCATTCCCAAAGTCTGCCCCGCGGGGGTCGACTTGGGAAGACGCAAGTTGCTTCGTCAAGCCGCCTAGTGCCCGCCGAAGGTCACTCCCCAACTGACGCCGGGCCGATGGCAATGGTAGTCGGGTCCCCAGTAGGGCGGCGGGTAGTAGTGCTCCACGATCACCGGTTGCGGGCTCGCCATCATGACCGGCGCCGGTCCCATCGGAATCGGCGGGGCCTGCATCGTCTGAATCACCTCTGGCGCGACGCCGTTGTTATGGAGGTAGATCACGTCATTGGCGGTCATTGGCCGAGCCATGCCCGAGGTGCGGACGTAGTTCGAGATCAGCTGTGGATTCACGCCCGAGCGCGTCATCGCGATGACTTCCTCCGGCGTCGCCGCCCCGGCTTGCACCTGACGTCCCATCGCCATGGCAATCTCGGCGCGGTTCTGAGCCTGAATGTCGTCCAGCGCCGTTCCGACCGCGGCGCCGCCGAGTGCGCCGACGCCAGCGCCGATCAGCGCGCCTCCCGCGGTACTGCCGACGGCGTTGCCAACCAGCGCGCCAACGCCCGCGCCGCCGAGGGCGCCGATGCCGGCGCCGCGGTCGGAGTAGTAGGGTGAACGGCAACCGGCGGCGGCGAGGCCGATTGTTAGCAAGAGCGAAGCCGTAGCGGCTCGGCAAGCGAGGCGGGTCATTACAATGGGCCCCAGGGGGGTGACTCTAAGGGGTGCGGGGCGGGAATCGTCCCAGCAGGTTGCACCGGGGTCAACGCCATCTCCTCCCGCCATCGGGGGGTAATTTCCGGGCGCCAGCGACTTGCAACCGCGTAGACCGGGGCGTAGACTTCAAACAACTCGGGATTTGTGGCCGCTTGCAGCCGACACTGCTAAAGAGCCAAGCCGTTGCCCCCCTTGCCGTCATTGGCCGTGGGGGGTGGCGGCAAATTTAACGGAGCTTGGTGAGCATCAAGCCGCATTCGCCGAGAGCGCATGCGGCTTTTTTCGTGCCTGGACGTCGACCCTAGCACGCCGAAGCCGGAGGCCAACGTCCACTCACCGAGACGCCAGAAATGAGTCACGCCCAGATGACCCGCCCGACCGCTCCCGGCGACATATCCTCTGTTTCGCCGAGCCTGCCGACTCCCGAACAGCAGTTTGCCACCGCCGCGGTTCACGCTGGCGAAGCTCGCCAGAAGCCGGGCGACGCCATTACCGATCCCATCTTTTGTGCTTCCACCTACACCTTCGCCGACACGCAGTCGGTCATCGACTTTATCGAGCAGGAGCAACCCCGCGAGGAATACGGGCGCTACGGCAACCCAGGCGAGCGGGTGGTGGAGCGGAAGCTGGCCGCGTTGGAAGGGGCCGAGGAAGCGGTCCTGTACTCCAGCGGGATGGCGGCGTTGGTCGGCCTGCTGATGGCCAAACTGAGCGCCGGCGATGAGGTTATCTTCTTCGACGAGTGTTACCACCGTAGCCGCGAGTTTTGCACCAAGCACCTCGGTCGCTTCGGCGTCACCACGCGCCAGGTGAAGACCTGCGACTACGCCGCGATGGAAGCTGCGATCACGCCAAAGACGCGCATGCTGATCAGCGAGTCCCCCACCAATCCCCACCTGAGCGTCGTCGACCTGGAGCGGTTCGCGGAAATCGGCCGCAAACGCGGCGTCGATACGCTGATCGATGCGACCCTCGCCACCCCGTACAACCTGCGCCCAATTGCCGCGGGCGTCGATTTTGTCCTTCATTCCGCGACGAAGTACCTCGGCGGCCACAACGACCTGCTCGCGGGGGTGGTGCTTGGTTCCAAGGAAAAGATGGAGCCGGTCCGCAACCTCCGCGGCATTATGGGCGCCGTCAATGGTCCGCAGAATTGCTACCTCCTCGGCCGCGGCCTGAAGACCTTTGAGCTTCGCATGCAGCGGCACAACGAAAATGGCATGATGGTGGCCGAATTTCTCGCCGGACATCCGCGGATTGAACGGGTCTACTACCCGGGCCTGCCTACGCACCCTTACTACGAAATTGCCCGCAAGACGATGCGCGGTTTTGGCGGTCTGGTGACGTTCCTCGTGAAGGACGCCGATTGGCGGGCCACCGCCGACGTCATTGATGCGGTAAAAATTCCGCGCATCGCCCCGAGCCTGGGCGGCGTCGAATCGCTCATCGAGCAACCGCTCGTGATGAGCTACTACCAGCAAACGCCCGAGGCCCGTAAGCAGTTCGGCATCTACGACAACATGATCCGGATGAGCTGCGGCATCGAGAGCGCGGACGATCTCATCGCGGACTTGAGCCAGGCGCTGGACGGCGCCGCGTAATCTCGGCGTCGCAATAAATTTTCCCATACCGCCACATCCATTTAGCCCCGTCCGCTCGCGGCTAAATGGCCGCCTCGGCATGGTTCGTCATGTTGTAGGCGCGTTCGCGAACACCGAACTCGATCCCAAGACTCGCCCATGCAGTTCCGCACCCGCGCCATCCACGTCGGCAACGAACCATGCCCCCAAACCGGCGCGGTCGTGCCCCCGATCCACTTGGCGACGACCTTCGTCCAGCCCGGCGCCGGCGAATGGGGGGAATTCGACTACTCGCGCAGCGGCAATCCGACGCGTAAGAGTTTTGAAACGACTCTCGCCTCGCTTGAAGGGGGCGTCGGCGCCCTCGCATTTGCCACCGGCATGGCCGCCACTCACTGCGTCATCGCATCGCTCAAAAGCGGTGATCACGTCGTCGCCTGCAGCGACATCTACGGCGGAACTTACCGGCTGCTGCACAAGATCGCCAACCGCGCCGGCATCACGGTGACGCTTGTCGACACCGCCGATCTCGCCAAAGTCGCAGCAGCGTTCACGCCGGCGACGAAGCTCCTCTGGATCGAGAGCCCCGGCAACCCGCGCATGTCGATCACCGACATCGAGGCCTGCGCCAATCTTGCCCATGGCCGCGGTGCGCTGCTGGGCGTCGACAGCACGTTTGCGACGCCCGTCCTCACGCGGCCGCTGGAGCTCGGCGCCGACATCGTGATGCACTCCGCCACCAAGTACATCGGCGGCCATAGCGACGCGATGGGCGGGGCCCTCGTGGTCCGTGACCCGGCGCTGCTCAAGGAGCTTTACTTCGTGCAGAACGCCACCGGCGCCGTGATGGGGCCGCTGGAGTCGTTTCTCTGTTCGCGCGGCCTCAAGACGCTGGAACTGCGCGTACGCGAGCAATGCCGCACGGCCCAGCAGCTCGCCGAGTGGCTGGCTTCCCACCCGCGAGTGGCTCAGGTACTCTACCCTGGGTTGACCGGGCATGCCGGTCACGAGCTAGCGCGCCGGCAAATGGGCGGGCAGTTCGGGGCGATGATTTCGTTCGAAATCCGCGGCGACCTCGCGGCCGGCAAGCGATTTGCAGAGTCGACGAAACTGTTCAGCCTGGCCGTGAGCCTCGGCGCCGTCGAGTCGCTGATCGAACAGCCGGCGTCGATGTCGCACGCCAGCTACGACGCCGCCGATCGCGCCAAGCACGGCATCGCCGACGGGCTGATCCGGATTTCGGTCGGCCTGGAGGCGTTTGAGGATTTGCGCGACGATTTGGAATCAGCATTCGGCGCGATTTAACGGTTGGTAGTGCAGACGTATGTAATAACTTAACGCGAATCGCTTTAACCACGGAGCACACAGAGAGCACAGAGGGAATAGATAATAGAGAGAAATTTTTTCCGTGTTCTCTGTGTGCTCTGTGGTAAATGAATTAACTGATTGCGTACAAATCAAGGCCCCGCATCGTCGGGAGCCCACTGGAGCCTTACGATGCAACTTGGTTTTGTGACCGCCATCTTCGGCGATCTGAAGTTCGAAGAGGTGCTGAAGCACGCTTCCGAGATCGGCTTCGACTGCGTTGAAGTCATGTGCTGGCCCCCCGGGACGTCCGATCGGGAGTATGGCGGCGTTTGCCATCTCGACTGCAACGACTTCAGCCAAAGTCAGGCGGACGATACGCGGGCCCTCTGCGAGAAGCATGGCGTCTCAATCTCGGCGCTTGGCTACTATCCCAATCCGCTGTCGCACAACGAAGAAGAGGCGACGGTCGCGCGATCCCATATCCGCAAAGTCGTCGATGCGGCGACGAAGCTTGGACTTCCCGGCATCAACACGTTCATCGGCGCCAACCAGTTCCAGTCGCTTGAAGAGAATCTGTCGCATTACGAAAAGGTCTGGCCGGAGATCATTCGCTACGCGGAAGATCGCAACATGCGCGTCGGCATCGAAAACTGTCCGATGATGATTGACGAGAGCTGGCCGTTCGGATGGAATCTGGCCCGCACGCCGGCGATTTGGCGGCGAATGTTCGAGATCATTCCGAGCGTCTTCTTTGGGCTCAACTACGACCCCTCGCATCTACGGATGCAGCTCATGGATCCGATCGCCCCGGTCTACGAGTTCGGGCAGCGTATTTTTCACAGCCACGCGAAGGACATGCGCATCGACGTCGAAAAGCTCAACCGCCTCGGCTCGCTCGTGCCGCCGATGCAGCGGAGCACCGCGAAGATTCCCGGCCTCGGCGACGTGAACTGGGGAAAGTACATCGGCGCCCTCGCCGACGTCGGCTACGACGGCCCGGTCTGCGTCGAAGTCGAGGACCACGCCTTCGAGGGCAGTTTGGAAAAGCGACGGAAGTCGCTGGAGATAAGCTACCGCGTCCTGCGGCCGTTGATTGCTTAAGCGAGGAGAATTCAACCACGAAAGCGCCAGGACATCAAGGAAGACTCGAAGAAGCAACCGCGAATCAACGCCGATGAACGCAGATACGTGCATTGGCGTTGCGTCATTAGCGATTCCTTACAGTCGTCCGCTAATACCGTCGGTAGTTCCTTTGTGCTTCTCTTCGTGCCTTCGTGTCTTGGTGGTTAATATGCCACCGCTCAGTTCGTTTTAACGATGCGCCAGCAGCGGTGAATTCGCTTGTTGCGGAAGTCCTCAGGGACGGTCTGTTTCGAGATCTCGCGGACCGTCGCGCCATTTAGCGCTGGCTCGTCGAACTTGAACTTCCGCGAGTTCGTCGAGAAGTAAATCACGCCGCCGGGGTTCATACAGCGCAGGACTTCGTTCAGCAGCCATTGGTGATCTTGCTGCACGTCCCAGTCGTCTTCGACCCGCTTGCTGTTGGAGAACGTCGGCGGATCGACGACCGCGAGATCGAACTGCGGCCGGCCGTTGAGCGACGCGACGAACTCGCGTGAATCGGCGCGAACAAACTGGTGCTGTAGTCCCCGCAGCCCATTCAATTCGAAGTTCCGCTCTGCCCATTCCAGGTATACCGGCGAAAGATCGACGGTGACCGTTTCAATCGCCCCGCCAGCCGCGGCGTACACGCTGAACGAACCAGTGTAAGCGAATAGGTTGAGCATCCGCTTGCCGGCCGCGGCGTCGCGCACCATCCCGCGCGTCACGCGGTGATCGAGGAAGAGGCCCGTGTCGAGATAGTCCGAGAGATTAACCTCGAATTTCAGTCCCGCTTCGTTGACGATCTTCAGTGCGCTGCGATCGTCGAATCGTTCGTATTGCTCTTTGCCGCGCTGTCGTTGGCGGTGCTTGAGGAACGTCAACTCCATGGGCGTTTCGAGCGCCTCGGCGGCGGTGCGGACCATGTGGTCGAGCCAGTCGGCATGCTCGGCCGCGGTCCGGTCGTGGGGGCGATCGAACTCGGCGATATGGAGCGCATCTTCGTAGCGATCGACGACCAGCGGCGCCTCGGGGATGTCGCGTTCGTAAATGCGATAGCAGGTAATGCCGCGCTTCGTCGGCCAGCGACGTAAGTGGCGGGCGAGTTTCTTGAGCCGATTGCCGAACTCGGCGGCTTGGCGGTCGGCTTCTGCGCGGAGGCCGCCGAAGGCGGGGCGGGGGCGAGCCGGGAGTGAGGGCGAGGGACTCGGCGCAGAAATGGCGACAGGAACCTCTTCCGCTGGTCGAGAGGAAGGCTGTGCCTGATCGCTCTCGAGTTGATTGGATTGGTCCCCCTCCCCTTGAGGGGGAGGGGATAGGGGAGGGGTGATCGAAGTGGCAGAACGCTCGGCCACTGTTCTAGTCGGCCGCTCAACGGGGTCGGGGACCTCTTGCCACTGGCGACTATCTCCTGAATTGGCGCTCTCCAGTGGCAAAAGGTCCCCGACCCCTTCGCCGCTTCCCATGCCTTCAGCGCCGACAGCTTTCGCAGCCACATCCTTCCGCCGCGGCGGCTTCGGTCCAAAGAACTGATACAGATTGCACTGCAGTCGCCCGTTGTACAGCTTGCGGCGCTTGTCAGCCTCTTGCCCAACCAACCGTTCGAAGTCGGGATGCGCCGTGAGAATAAAGTGCGACCAGGTCTTCAACCGCCGAAGCACGTCGGGCATCGAGCGGTAGAGCTCTTCGATCTCCGCCTCTTCGCCCATTCGCACGCCGTAGGGCGGGTTCGTAATGACGCAGCCGTACTGGCGGCTGCTCGTGAGCTCGTCGAATGTGTGTTGTTGGAAGTGAACGTCGTCGGCCACTCCGGCCAGCCCGGCGTGGTAGCGAGCAAGCTTGAGCGACTCGGGATCGGCGTCGCAGCCGATCGGCCGTAGTTGCAACGCGGGCAGCGCCAGGTCGGCGGCTTCTTCGCGGGCGGCCTGCCACGCGGCCGCCGGGATTTGATTCCAGCCTTCGGCGGCGAACTGGCGATTGCGACCAGGGGCGAGGCGGCGACCAATCATCGCGGCTTCGATGATAATCGTGCCGGTGCCGCAGAACGGGTCGACCAACGGGCGATCGGGTTTCCAAAAGCTAAGTTGCACCATTGCCGCAGCAAGCGTTTCGCGCAGCTGAGCGGCGGCGGCGAGCGTGCGGTAGCCGCGGCGATGCAGCCCGTGGCCCGAGGTGTCGAGATCGATCGTCGCGAGATCGTTCACCAGCGAGACTTCGGCGGCGACGGGCGGACCCGTTTCGGGAAGTTCAACGCCCGGGCGCGCCGCGAGCAAGCGTTCGACAATCGCCTTTTTCACCGAACGCTGGATCGCGGGGACGCTGGATAGTTGCGACTTGATGGAACGCCCCCCGACGGGAATCGCAGCGTCGGCGGCAATCCACTCTTCCCACGGTAGCTCGCGGGTCGTGTCGAACAGTGCGTCGAAATCGGCGGCAGTGAACGACGCCACTTCGACCAGAACGCGGTCGGCCGAGCGAAGCCACATGTTGGCGCGGCACAGCGCCGTCGCATCGCCGCTAAATGCAATCCGACCAGGACGCGCCACTTTGGCCCCGTAGCCGAGGTCGCTCAGTTCGCGCACGACGACCGCCTCCAGGCCGAAAGCGGAAGTGGCAATCAAATTGAACGGCGCGGCGGGCATGGCAGGCGACGGGGGACACTCGTCGGCGTTAGTATTTGGTGATCTTCCCGAACGCGACGTTCTAGTCGGGGCGAACCTTTCACCATAGAGGAGGGGCAGGCCGTTTTCCATGGCTCAGCACGAAAGTCAGTATTCCGTCGCCGACGTGACGGACCTACCAGCCTTGTGCACGAGGAAGAGCGCGTCGGGACAAGCTGCTCTCCTGCCAGAATGAAGAATGCCGCGGGTATCATCCTCATGCTGATCGGCATCATGTTCTGGGCTTCTACGCGACCCTGTAGTTCGTGGCGTTTCCGACTCTTCTAGTAACGGTCGCCCTGTCCGGTGCTGGCCTCTGGTGCTTGGCACTCAGCGCGGCAATTCTATCGACGCCGGACCGACGGTGAGCCGCCGAATATGTGATACATGCAGTCGTTAGGGTCCTTGATGAAGCCGCCAAAGCTTCGAGGCCAAACGACAACTCCCCTCTTGATTTGGGCCACTGATCCTGGTCTAATGTACACGCGTTTAGTAGTTGGTTGGCGAGAAAAGTGAGGTCGGGCTCCTACTGTGTTGAGTCTCGAAGCAGTACGCTGCTGCGCGAGTTGGCAAAGGTTGGAGAGTAGTCGACATCCGGGGCCGGTACGCACTCTCGCGTGACGCGACAAGCAGCAACGCTATGTGAGGGGCGAATCGTGACCCAAGCATTTTTGTCGCGTCGCGCGTTGTTTCGTAAGTAGATGCAGAATAATGACTTAGGAATTGTGTCGCCAAAAACGTGATTCGCGACAGATTGGGTCGGGGGCGGCAGAAATAATCGCCTGGCGAGCCAATCGGCTCATCGGAGCTACAACCGGCAGGCGGGCGATCCGGTGCAGAAGAGTTTGTAGCGGGTGGGGCCGGCCCCACGACTGACGCGGATTTCGAGGAGGGCGCCGCACTTGGGGCAGTAATCGGGCTCGACGAACGAGCGGCCGCGATCGGCTGCGTCCTGGCAACCGACGCAGCGCCGCGCGCCGGGGTTGAACTCAAGCCGCTCCGGCGAGATCGGCTCGCGACAAATCTCGCAGATGACGACCTGCTCCCAATCGTCGCCGTCGGTTTGATCAGGATCGAGTTTGACCGTTAGCGCTGGCCGCTTGCAGCGATCGCAGGTGAGGCCTTGGCCATGCGTGGCGAGAACCTCGCGGACGATCTCCTCCGGCGGATCGGTCGCGCGGCGAAAGTGGCCCAATGGCCGGAGCCGGCGAACGACCTCGGCCTCGCCGCAGAGAGTCCACCAGCCGCAATCTCGGCACTCAAGCTGAACCGACAGCATAGGAGATTAATGACGAATGACAAAATCCGAATAACGAATGAACACACCATACGGGGTGGGGGCCTTGGTTGCTACTCATTCGGGTTTCGTCATTCGTCATTCGTCATTTACACCTTCAGCGCGACAACGCGGTTGAAGTGCAGCGCCACCTCGCGGTCGACGACGCGGCGGACGCCTTCGACGAGGCAGGCCGGCTCATTTTGTTGTTCGCCCCGGCGGATGATTTCGTCGCGGGAGGTCCCCGGAGCCACGGTGAACGTCGTCTGGTTGATGATTTGATTGCCGGCATCGAGTTCCGGCACGATGAAGTGGCAAGTTGCGCCGTAGGTAAGCATTCGCGCGGCGTGGGCGTCGTGGTAGGGACGCATGCCGGGGAACGAGGGCAACAATCCGTGGTGGAGATTGATGATGCGGCCGCCGGCATACTTCCAACAACTCGATGGCGGCAAGATCCGCATGTAGCGGGCCAGGATGACGTAATCGACGCCGAGCTCGTCGCAGATATCGATCATCCGCTCGTCGTCGGCGGAGCCGTCGGGACGTCCAATATCATGCCAAGGGACGTCGAACTCCTCAGCGAGGCCGCGACAGGTTTGCCGGTTGCTGATCAGCGCAGCGGCTTCGGCGGCGATCTCGCCGCTTTTGATCGCCGCCAGGACGGCTCGCGGCGTCTCTGTGCGGAGCGTACAGCAAATCGCCAGCCGAGGCTTGCGATCCAGTCGTCGCGGCATCCAGGTCCGAATCGACAGCCCAGTGCGCGCACTGATTTCGGCGATCGACTGGCGGAGCGACGCGTCGTTGGCGGGATCGAGTTCGACGCGCGTCAGCATCGAGAAGACCGACGCCTCGTCGTGATCGTACATCTGGATCTCGGCGATGTTGCCCCCGAGCTGCGTCACGCAATGGACGATCGGGTCGGCGAGGCCGCGATGATCGGGACCGACGGCGGTGATGACGTATTGCATTTTTTAATGACGAACCACGAACGAGCCCGCGCGACGCGAAATGGCGCTCGCGTTACGGAACGCGTCATGGTAGTTCGTTGCGGTTGTGCAGGTTGTGACGGCGGTGCGGCGGGCGGCAAATCGCTCCCGGCGCGGGGGAAGTCTACGACGTAAGATAGCTTGCGCGGACGGCGCGCAGGAATCTTCTTTTCTACCGCTCCCCAGGCAGTTGCGCCTACGATGAGCACCACCGAGTCACCAGTTTCCCCCACGGAACGGCCGTCGACGGCGGGCGCGGCCAACGATTTGGAGGCCATGCTGGCGCGTATCAATCAGCTGGCCGAAAGTACGCGACTTGAAGGGCAGGGGAGCGCGGTCGCTATTGCCGCGGCGACTCGCGACACTGCTGGCCCGAACACGACGTTGCTCGACCCGACGACCGTGGCGGCGGCGCGGACGATTCGCACCACGCCCCCTCCGATTCCACGCAGCGACGATGCGGACGATGCGGAACCTTGGCGGCCGCTGGAACCCGAGTCGCTTAAGTCGGCAGGGGTGAGCGAAAGTCAACTCGAGCACCTCGCCCTCAAATGCCTTGCCGCCTGCGGCGAGATGAGCGGGCGGGCGCTCTCGGACCAGCACGCGATTCCCTTCAGACTGCTTGCGCCGGTGCTGCAGGAAATGAAGCTCGGTCAGCTGGTCGCGTTCCGCGGCTCGGCGCCGATGAACGATTTTATCTATCAGCTGACCGATTTAGGTCGCGAGCGCGCGAAGAAGCTCTCAGAACTCTGCAGCTACTTCGGCGCGGCGCCGGCGCCCCTCAGCGCCTACTGCGCGAGCGTCTCTGAACAAAGTCTGACGAAGCAACACCCGACGCAGGCCAACTTGGAGCGGGCGTTCGCCGACCTGCTGATCAACAAGAACATGCTGAAGCGGCTCGGCCCCGCGGTGAACTCGGGACGAGGGTTGTTCCTGTTCGGCGCGCCGGGCAACGGCAAGACGAGCATCGCCGAACGCGTGACGGCGGCGTTTGGCGACTCGATCTGGATTCCGCGGGCGATTACGGTCGACGGCGAGATCATGCGCGTGTTCGACCCAGGCCTGCACGTCGAAGCGCCGCTTAACGAGCCGACTGGCCCGCTACAGGCCCGGCCGATCGATCAGCGCTGGGTGCGCATCAAGCGACCAACGATCGTCGTGGGCGGCGAACTGACGATGGACGCGCTCGAAGTGCAAGCGAGCGCCGGCATCAACGTCAGCGAAGCCCCGATCCAGATGAAAAGCAACTGCGGGACGCTGGTGATCGACGACTTCGGCCGGCAGCGGATGACGACCGACCAGCTGCTCAATCGCTGGATCGTACCGCTGGAAAAACGGTACGACTTCCTGCAAATGGGGAACGGCAAGAAGATTCAGGTGCCGTTCGATCAGTTGATCATCTTCTCGACCAATCTGGAACCGAAGCAGTTAGTCGACGACGCCTTTCTGCGCCGTATTCCTTACAAAATTGAGGTCCTCGACCCGTCGGAAGAGGAATTTCGGTCGCTGTTCCAGATCATGGCGCCGAAGCTGGGGATTCGGTTCGAGCAAGCGGCGCTCGATCACCTGATCGAACATCACTACAAGGCGGTGAACCGACCGTTCCGCTGCTGCCAGCCGCGCGATCTGCTGCTACAGATCGTCAACTACTGTCACTACATCAGCAAACCGCCGGAAATGACGGCGGAGTACTTCGACTACGCGGTGGCAAACTATTTTGCGGTGATGTAATTGCGCCGCGTTTTTGAACCGTCTGGACCATCCTGCTACCCGATAAGTTCCGCGTCGAAGTTAAGCGGTAATTGCGGGTCGGCTCCGTTCTGCGTGCTGAGCTCTTGGAACAACAGACTCGGCTGGATGTCGCAGTTGTGCTGGTACTTGCTGGCGTATTCCTTGTAGGCGCCAGTGATTTCGTGATAGAAGATTTGGCAGATCGGGACGCCGGGGTAGATGCGGATCGGCTGCACCGCGAACATTTCAAGCGTCCAGTAACCGCAAAAGCCCACGTCGCCGAACCCCGCCGTCACGTGTACGAACAGGCCCAGACGTCCGATCGACGAACGCCCTTCAATTTGAGGGACGAGATTGCGCGTTTCGGTGCGCTCGGCGGTGCGGCCGAGATAGAGTTGATTGGGGCTCAGCACAAAGCCCTCCGGCGGAATCTGCAGGCGTCGCACCCGATTCGCTTTGGCCATGTCGAGGATCACTTCCTCATAAACCATTAGCTCGTCGTGGAGCGTGAGGTTGTAGCTGTTGGGATTGAGCGCCGCGGGATTGTACGGGTCGATCTTCACGTCCCCGCCGAGCCGGGCGGCGATTTCTTGGCCGGAGAGAATCATGGGGCGTTCCGTCGGAAGGCGTTAGGCGCTGACGCCGATTCGTGGGCAAAAACCATTCATCACGCAATCGTCGCACTTTGGCTTGCGGGCGATACAGATGCGGCGACCATGAGCGATCAGTCGGTGTGAGAAGTCAATCCATTCCTTGCGTGGAACGATGGCCATGAGGTCGGCCTCGACCTTCACTGGGTCCGTCTGCGAGGTGAGACCAAGGCGGCGACTCAGCCGTCCGACGTGGGTATCAACGACGACGCCCGTTGCTTTGCCGAAGGCCACGCCCAGCACCACGTTGGCCGTTTTGCGGCCGACGCCGGCCAGATGAACGAGGGCTTCGACACTGTCGGGGACCTCGCCGCCATGCTCATCGACGATCGCCGCCGACGCCGCCTTGATGCTTTTGGCTTTACTGCGGAAGAAGCCGGTGCTCTGAATGGCCTTCTCAATCGCCGGCAACGGCGCGGCGGCGAATGCGGCGGCATCGGGATATTTTTGGAAGAGAGGAGGCGTCACGATGTTCACTCGGGCATCGGTGCATTGCGCCGAGAGGATCGTCGCGACGAGCAGTTCAAACGGAGATGAATGCACGAGCGCGCACTGAACTTCCGGATACTCTTTCTTCAGACTTCGTACCACCTGTCCGGTTCGCCGTTTGGCGGCCGCCGCGCCGTCGAGCGCCGACGCCACGTCCCGGAAGGCCGTGGCCGACGATTTGCCGCGAACGGCCTTCCTGCCAGTCATTTGTCGCCTGTCGTGGAGAGTGGAGACTGGCATCGACGCGCCGAGGCGAAGGTTCCGAGAGGCCGCAGGGGGCCATTTCCTCCGTCTGTGGACCAATTGTGAGGGCGGCGCCGGTAGTGTCAACCCGCCAGAAGTCGCGGGGTCCTTCGCGGGGTACTAGGGCTGAAAGCGATTTCTGGCCGCGCTGGCGGACGGCGTCTATAATCCACCAGCGATCCGTTCCACTTGGGTCGCATGCAGACCCTGGCCGCCCGCGCGGACCATTTGCCGCGCAGCTCGGAGCCCAGTCACCATGCCGCACGACGCCGAATCAGGCGATTCGCTCTATCTGCAAGGCATTCGTTTTTTCAACGACTGCGAATTCTTCGAAGCTCATGAGGTTTGGGAAGAGTTGTGGACCGAATATCGCGGCCCGTTGCGTCGGTACTATCAAGGGCTGATTCAGGCGGCGGTAGCGTTGCACCACTTCGGCAACGGCAATGTTCGAGGCGCGAAGAAGGTTTATCTATCGAGCCGCGGCTACCTGGATGATTTTCGTCCCGCTTGTCAGGGACTCGATCTGGAGGCATTCCTTGCTCAATACGAAAGCTGCTTCGCCGATGTTCTGGCGTCGACCGAGGAGTTTCCCCGAATAGTGATCGTGCCCGATTTGATTCCCGAAATTCACCTCGATCCGGCGCTGGCCGGCGCTGGTGAGGCATAGCAGCCATCGGCTCTGCCGGTGGACGATGCAAAAGTCACGCTAACCGACAGTCCGTTGACCGGCAAAGCCGGCGGATTTCATTGCGGCGAAAGTCGCGGCCACATCCCTCAAGCATCCCACCTACCGCACTAGCCATGGCCATGCTTCCCTGGAACGCCGAAGACCTTACGTTCGATGAAACGCGCTTCAAGGGACGAACGCGGCTGTTTCCGCTGCCCGATCTGGTGATGTTCCCCCACGTGATGCAGCCGTTGCACATTTTCGAGCCGCGGTATCGCGAAATGCTGAACGACGCGCTCGATAGCGACGGGCTGATCGCGATGAGCGTTTTGGCGCCGGGTTGGGAGGCCGTTTATGAAGGCCGACCGAAACTGTTGCCGCCGCTGTGCATTGGGAAAATCGTAACGCATCAACGCCTCGGCGACGGCCGGTACAACATCATGCTGCTCGGCATGCGGCGGGCACGGCTACTGCACGAGGTCGAGAGCGGCCGTTCATTTCGTTCGGCTGAGGTCGAGCTGCTCGAGGAGGTCTATCCCACCGAGGGCGAAGCGGACCGGGCCGAGATGCAGTCAGTGCTGTGCCGAGCATTTCAGAAGTCATTGCCCATCCCTGACGGAGCGAAGCCGACGGGACCGGTGCAGGAACTGCTCGCCTCGGAACTCCCGCTGGGCGTGCTGACCGACCTGGCAGGCTTTGCCTTGCCGCTTGACGGGGAGCTGAAATGCCGACTGCTGGCCGAGTGCAACGTCGATCGGCGGGCGCGCATGCTGCTCGACGCGCTGGGGCGCCCCTGGAAGGGGATCCCGCTCACTCCCGCCGCCGTTGGCTACCCGCCCCGCTTCAGCAGCAACTGAGGCCGTTGACGGCCCGCTCCGCCGCCGCGTAGGATCGGCTCTTTGGGCACTCGCACCACAGACGGCGGTATCGATGAGCGCTTCGCAACCGAGCGGCAACAAGTCGTTCGACCAAGGCAGCCTGTCGGGGGAACTCGACGAACCGGCGACGAGCGCCGTCGCGTACGAAGTCGACCTGCCGCGTATCGAACGGGCGGTTCGCGAGATTCTGTTTGCCGTCGGCGAGGATCCCGATCGCGAGGGGCTGCGCGAGACGCCGGCCCGCGTCGCGCGGATGTACCGCGAGCTATTCAGCGGCCTCCACACCGACCCGCGGATCCATCTGCAGAAATTCTTCACCGAGAAGTACGACGAGATGGTGCTGGTGAAGGACATTTCGTTCAACAGCATGTGCGAGCACCACATGCTGCCGTTCATCGGCAAGGCGCACATTGGGTACGTCCCCAACGGCAAGGTCGTGGGGCTGAGCAAGTTGGCGCGCGTCGTCGAGGAGATTTCACATCGCCCCCAGGTGCAGGAGCGGATGACGGAGCAAATTGCCAACCTGCTCGTCGAGGAGCTCGGCGTGAAAGGCGTCGCGGTGGTGATCGAGGCGGCCCACTCTTGCATGTCGATCCGCGGCGTGCGCAAGCCCGATAGCGTCTGCGTCACGTCGGCGATGAAGGGGCTGTTCCGCTCGAACCTGTCGAGCAGGTCGGAAGTGATGAATCTCATCTACGGCGGGCGGTAAGCACGAGATGACGCTGCTGACCGAATTCCTGCTGAGGCTGTCGTTCGGCATGGCGGCAGGAATGGCGATCGTGCCGCCGCGGTTGGTGACGAGCGGGTACTACCGCAACCACCTCTACGTGACGCTGGGGCTGTCGGCGCTGGCGGCGCTGTTAAGTCGCGTGGCCGCGCCTGCAGCGTTCTGGTGGGCGCTGGCGACGGCCGTACTCAGCTACGTCGGCTCGGTTTGTTGGCTCTACGAAAAACGCCGAGCGGGGGTCGCCGCGCTTGTCGCCGTCGCGGTCGCGGCCGTCATCGGCGCGCTGGCCATTACCCAACGCGGGGCGGATATGGACCAAACCGCAGCGGCGACGCGCGCTGCAAGCCCCGAACTTGCCGAGACGTTAAGGTTGTTCCAGCCGATCACGTCGGGCTTGCTGCTCGGGACGACGATGGCCGCGATGCTGCTGGGGCACTGGTATCTCAACGCTCCCGGGATGGAGCTCGCGCCGTTGCGCCGATTGCTCGTTGCCATGGCGAGCGCGGTGGCGCTACAAGCCACGCTTTGCGGCGTAGGGCTCGCTCTCAACGCGGCGCATCACGATCTGACCACGCAGGAATGGATTTTTATCTCATTGCGTTGGTCCTTTGGCCTCCTTGGTTTACCGGTTCTCATCTGGATGGCGTGGAAAACGCTGGAAATCCCCAATACGCAAAGCGCGACGGGCATTCTCTACGTCGCGGCGATTTGTGTGCTCGCCGGTGAAACCGTATCGTTGCCACTGTCTGCCGAGTCGGTTTTCCCCGTATAATGGCGGTTTGCCCCGGCCGACGGGGCGGCGGACCTACGGTCTTATCGCGTTGCGATTGATGAACGTCACCTACGCCTGCAGCTCGTGCGACGCCGCGGTTCGGCAGGAGTTCGATGAAGAGTCGAAGTCGCTCGCCTGCCCGGCCTGCCGGCACGAGATCACGCTGCCGGAAGGGGCCGTCAGCGGTGAGCGGGTGCGTCGCTGCCTCGTTTGCCCGAGCCACGACCTCTACATGCGGAAAGATTTTCCGCAGCGGTTGGGGGTGCTGCTCGTGGGGATCGGCATCGTGGGGAGCTCGATCGCATGGTACAACGCCAATCTCCCCTGGACGTTCGGGATTCTGTTCGCCACGGCGCTGGCCGATCTTCTGCTATTCATGTTCGTGGGGAACGCGCTGATGTGCTACCGATGCAGCGCGCAGTATCGAGGCGTCGCTGAGATGGAAACGCACGGCCAGTTCGATCTGGAGACGCACGAGAAGTATCGGCAAATCGCGGCACGGACGAGTCACATTGCTTCGTCGCCGCCTTCATGAGGGATAAAACTAACCACCAAGATACAAAGGCGCAGAAAAGGCACGAACTTAAAAAGTGCAACGAAACATGCCTCTGCAATTCGTTATTTCTATTTTGTCAATTTGGCTTCTCGCTAGCATCGCCTTCGTGCTTCCTTCGAGTCTTTGTGCCCCAGCGGTTACGCATTAGTTTGCACACGGTTAGACGCCCCTCGCTCGCCAATGGACGCTGAACAGATTCGCATCCGAGACGACCTGAGGGGCCAGCTCGACGGCGACGTCCACTGCGACGACTTGTTCGTCCAGATGTATGCGAGTGATGCGAGTATCTTCGAGATTCCCCCGCTCGGCGTGGCGCTGCCGCGACACCGCGACGACGTCGCCGCCATTGTGCGGTATGCCGCGGAGCGGGGCATCCCCCTCTACCCGCGCGGGGCGGGAACTGGTTTGGCCGGAGATTCGCTCGGCCGCGGCATCGTCGTTGATTTCTCGAAGCACATGCGCCGGATCGTCGCGGTCGGCGACGACTATGCCGTGGTGCAGCCAGGGGTGGTGCTCGCGCAACTCAACGAGCGGCTCGCCCGATCCGGTCGGATTTTCGGGCCCGATCCGGCCGGCATCGAAGTCACCACGATGGGAAGCGTCGTCGCCCTCGACGCTTCGGGAAGCCGATGGCCCGTATACGGGTCAACGAGGAGCCATGTCCGCGATCTCGAAGTCGTCCTGGCCGATGGGCAGATCGCGCGGCTTGCACGACATGTTCCCGATGCGAACGCCGATCGCCGCGACCAGCCGGGCGAAGCACTAGCCGCCGGAGTGGCCGACATTCTCACACGCCACGAGCATGCGATCGCCGAGCGGCGCGTGCGCAGTCTAGTCGACCGCAGCGGGTATCACCTGCACAACCTGCGCGGCAGCGCCGCTCCCGGCGAAGGGCCGATCGACCTGGCCGCACTGCTGGTTGGCAGCGAGGGGACGCTGGCGCTGACGACGGAGATCGCCGTCGCCACGGCGCCGATACCGGCGCACACGGGCAGCATGGTGCTTTTTTTCACATCGCTTTCGGCGGCGGCGCAAGCGGCGGCAGAACTCTCGATGCACATGTTGCGGGCGTGCGATCTGATGGATCGCCGGCATCTGAGCCTCGCCCGCGAGATGGACCCTCGTTACGAGTTTCTCATTCCCGCCGAAGCGGAAGCCGTGCTACTGATCGAATGCGGCGGCGACTCGGACGACGAGGTGCGGCAGCATTTGAGAGAATTGGAGCATTTGCTGGTCGACCAACGCAGGCTGGCGTCAAGTTCCCACTTGGCGCTCGATCCGTACGACAGCCAGATGTTGTGGCAACTCGCGCGGCGGTATGTGCCGACCCTCTATCGGCTGCGCGGCTCGTCGCGCCCGGTGCCGTTCGTCGAGGATATTGCCGTTCCCCCTGCGGCGTTGCCAAACTTCCTGCAACGGGCGCTTGAAACGCTCCGCAAGCACCAGGTGACGGCGTCGATCTTTGGCCACGCGGCCCATGGACAACTTCACATCCGGCCGTTCATTGATCTTACCGATCCTGAGGACGTGGCGAAGTTGCGCGAGCTCGCGGAGGAGTTGTACGGGTTCACCTGGGAGGTGGGCGGCACGATTAGCGGTGAGCATGCCGAGGGTTATAGCCGCACGCCGTACGCGGCGGGCCAACATGGCCCGTTGATGGCGGCATTCCGCGAGATGAAGGAACTGTTCGACCCGCGCGGCATTCTCAATCCCGGGAAAAAAATTCCGGCCGAGGGGGTGCCGGCGGAGGCGCCGCTGCGGCGAGTGAACTATCCGCTGCTGGAGCGAATCGAAGTCGATGATAGCCCGCCAGCCACCGCGACGCCGCGTTCAGCCTTAAGCGTGATTCAATTGCAGTTGGATTGGCGCCCCGACGAAATGACCTACGCCGCTCGAATGTGCAACGGCTGCGGCGCCTGCCGGACGCAGAGCGAAGGGTCGCGCATGTGTCCGACGTTTCGGCCGGCGCCGCGCGAAGAGGCGTCCCCGCGCGCGAAGGCGAATCTCGCGCGCGGGATTCTGACAGGCTCGTTGCCGGCTGGCATCGTGCTCGACGATGCGCTCAAGGAAGTGTGCGATCTTTGCGTCCACTGCCATATGTGCCGACTCGAGTGTCCGGCAAACGTCGACGTGCCAAAAATGATGGCCGAAGCCAAGGGCGCATACGTCGCCACCAATGGGCTGCGGCTCCACGACTGGTTCGTGACGAACATCGACGTGTTGTGCGGGTATGCCTCGCGGTTCCCAAATCTGGCCAACTGGGCCATCCGCAGCCGCGTGGCGCGCTGGGTCATCGAGAGGACGTTGGGCATCGCGCAAGGCAGAAAACTGCCGCGCTTTCAGCGGGGTCCGTTTCTGGAATCAGCGACGCAAGAGCGGTACGCCAAGCCAAATCGCGTCCCAGGCGACAAAGTCCTGCTGTTCGTCGACACGTTCGCGAACTTCTGCGACCAGCAACTCGTCAAGGCGCTTGTGGCAGTGCTGGAGCACAATAACGTCTCCATTTACATTCCCGATCGGCAGTACGAGGCGGGAATGCCGATGATCTCGCAAGGCGCGCTCGGCCCCGCGCGGTTGCTGGCCGAGCGAAATGTCGCGCTTCTCTCCGAAGCGGTCCGACAGGGATATACGATTGTCTCGACGGAGCCTTCAGCAATCTTAGCGCTGACCCACGAGTACGCCCATCTCCTCGGAGATGATTCAGATGTGCGGCTCGTTGCCGAAAATGCCATGGAAGCCACGCAATACCTGTGGCGGCTCCACCAGAAGGGACGCCTGCGGCTTGACTTCCAGCCCCTGCCGATGAGCGTCGGGTACCACACCCCGTGCCACGTCAAGGCATTGGAGGTCGGTGCGCCGAGCGTCAATTTACTCGGCCTCATCCCGCAACTCGACGTGCGATTGATCGAAAAGGGTTGTAGCGGTGCAGCCGGTTTATTCGGCTTCCAGAAGCAGAATTATCGCACCAGCCTGCGTATCGGGCTGCCGCTCATCAATGAGTTGCGCTCCGGCGGTTACCGAATTGGCGTTACCGAGTGCAGCACGTGCCGCGTCCAAATGGAGCAGGGAGCGCCGATGGCGACGCTCCACCCGGTCAAAGTGGTCGCATTGGCCTACGGGCTGATGCCGGAACTGGAAAAGTTGATTGATAGTCCCGCGCAGGAACTGGTAGTAAGATGAAGCTCACGGTAAAGCTGTTCGCCGCCGCGAGGGAGCTAGTGGGCGGCGACCAAATGGAGCTGACATTGCCCGCGGATGCGAGCATTGGCCAACTAAGAATGGCGCTAATCGCTGCGGCGCCGCAGCTGGCGTCCCTGGCCGCGCGCTCGCTGATCGCCGTGAATGAAGAGTATGCGAGCGATACGACGCGGCTACGGCAGGGCGACGTCGCGGCATTGATTCCGCCGGTAAGCGGTGGCTGAGTCGGCTGGCCGAAGAACATTGATGACGAGTGCGACGTGATTCAATTGACGGACAACCCGATCGACGTCTCCGCACTGCTGAAATCGGTTCAGCAACCGGAAGCGGGTGCGGTCGTGTTGTTTCTGGGAATCACCCGGCAATTCACGAACGGACGTGAGACTGCAGCGCTCAGCTACGAGGCCTATCGCGAAATGGCGGTCAGGGAACTGGAGCGACTCGAACAGCATGCCCGCGAGCGCTGGCCGTTGGTCGGCTGCAACATCGTGCATCGCCTGGGCGACGTGACGCTCGCCGAGGCAAGCGTGGCCATTGCGGTCAGCAGTCCGCACCGCGGTGAAGCGTTCGAGGCCGGTCGGTGGTTGATTGATGCGCTAAAGGAAGACGTTCCGATTTGGAAGCAGGAGCGTTGGGCCGATGGCGGAGCGGAGTGGGTCCATCCCCAGCACTCAACGGACGATGCAGTAGGTCCAACGAACCGTTCAAATTAACCCCCGTTAGCGGCGGGCTAGCGTCCGCACCCGACATGGGCGGCGCTGATTCGGAGTCGTGGCGGCGATGTCGACTGTAGTTCCAACACGATCGAGCGACGCGCTAACGACCTCGTCGCCTGCGCCCCTGGTCGATTCATTCGGCCGCCGGCACACCAGCCTGCGCATCAGCGTTACCGATCGCTGCAACATCCGCTGCTTCTACTGCATGCCGGCTGAAGGCGTCGTCTTTCGTCCGCGCGCGGAGTTGCTCACCTTCGAAGAGATCGAGGCCTTTGTTCGCGCGCTCGCGCCCATGGGGATCGACAAGCTGCGGCTCACCGGCGGCGAACCGCTCGTGCGGGCCGACCTGCCGCGATTGGTTGAACGGCTGGCCGCGATTCCAGGGTTACGAGATTTAGCGCTAACGACGAACGGCATGCTGCTCGATGAACAAGCCGCCCCGTTGAAGGCCGCTGGGTTGCAGCGGCTGAATATCAGCCTCGACACCCTTCGCGAGGAGGTGTTCGAGCAAATCACCCGCCGCCAGGGCCTTGATCGAGTTCTAGCCGGAATCGCCGCCGCCCAAGACGCCGGCTTCGAAGAGATCCGCCTGAACGCCGTTGCCATTCGCGGGCTGACCGAGGACGAAATCTTCCCGCTCGCCGAATTCGCCCGCGACCGCGGCCTGGAGCTGCGATTCATCGAGTTCATGCCGCTCGATGCCGAACACCACTGGTCGAACGATCAGCTTCTCACCGGCGCCGACATTCGCCGCACCGTCGAGGATCGCTGGGGCCCGCTAATTCCAGCCCCGCGAAGCAATCCGAGCCAACCCGCCGTCGACTTTGAGTTTGCCGACGGACGGGGTTCCATCGGATTCATCAATCCGGTCAGCGAGCCGTTCTGCGGCGATTGCAACCGCCTCCGCTTGACGGCGGAAGGACAAGTGCGAAACTGCCTCTTCTCGGCCGTCGAGTGGGACGCCCGCCGAGTCTTACGGCAGGGGGGCAGCGACGACGATCTGCGGGCTCTGGTCCGCGAATCCGTCGCCGCGAAGGCCGCCGCCCACGGCATCGGTCAGAGCGATTTTCATCAGCCCCAGCGGGCGATGTACCAAATCGGCGGGTAGCGAACACAACCAACGAAATCCTGAATCTCCTGATGAGGATCCACCCCGTGAAGTTTATCCCCGCGATTGTCTGTCTCGTCGCCATCGGCGTCGCCCCCTACGCCGCCGCCGAAGTTGATGGCTCGCAGGTCGACCAGACGCCGCTCAAGTCGGTGAAGGTGGTCGAAGCCTTCCCGAATCTCCAGTGGCCCGACATAGCGACCGGCGCCGACGAAGGAAAGCCCAAGGAGCTACGTCCCATCGTGGTCACCGGCGCAGGCGACGGCAGCGGGCGGCTCTTCATCGCCACGCAGCCAGGCCGAATTCACGTCATCGAAAACGATCCGCAGGTCGAGGAGATGAAGACCTTCCTCGACATCACCGATCGCCTCCACTACGCCGCACCGGCCGAAAACGAAGAAGGCTTCCTCGGGATGGCCTTCCATCCGAAGTTCAAAGAGAACGGCGAGTTCTTCGTTTACTACACGAACGACTACAAGAACGAAAAGGACCGCAAGTCGATCATCTCCCGCTTCCGCGTCTCGAAGGACGACCCCAACAAGGCCGATCCGGCGAGCGAGGAAATCATCATGGAGATTCCGCAACCCTACTGGAATCACAACGGCGGCACGATCGTCTTCGGCCCCGACGGCTACCTCTACGTCGGCATGGGCGACGGCGGCGCGGGCCGCGACCCGCACGGCAACGGCCAGAATCTCAACACGCTCCTCGGCAAGATCCTAAGGATCGACGTCGACCGCAAAGACCCAGGCTTGAACTACGCCATCCCGAAAGACAATCCGTTCGTCGGTCGCCAGGACGCGCGCGGCGAAAACTGGGCCTACGGCATTCGCAACATCTGGCGGATGGCGTTCGATCGGCAGACCGGGACGCTCTGGGCGGCCGACGTCGGCCAGGACCTGTGGGAAGAGATCGACGTCATCGAAAAGGGGGGCAACTACGGCTGGAATCTCCGCGAAGGCTTCCACAAGTTCGGCGACAACGGCAGCGACCCGCGGGCCGAGCTGATTGAACCGGTGTGGGACTACCACCACGACCTCGGCAAGTCGATCACCGGCGGCAACGTCTACCGAGGGAACAAAGTTCCGGAGCTCGCCGGCGCCTACCTCTACGGCGATCTCACGACTGGGCAGGTTTATGCGCTGTGGGTCGACGAGACGACGAAGCAGGCGACAGCCAATCGCCTGATTCTGGAAAAGGGCACCCCGATTTTCACCTTTGGTGAGGATGACGACGGCGAGACGTACTTCTCGACGCAAGAGGGCGGGATCTACAAGTTTGAGTCCGCCGCAAAGTGACCGGTTGGGTCGCCTTGTTTGCGCGCCCCCTTTCTCCTCCAAAGTGACGACATGTGCTGCGGTAGCGATACGCGCCGCACGTTTGCAATGCGCGTGCAACGGCCCTGTCGGCGTTCAATTCGTCTCAGTTCGCGTCGAGATTAGAAAGTTGGCGCACTGTTTGCATAATATAGTTGCGGCGGAGTCTCTTAAGCTCACGACGATATTCTCCGCTCTCTCGCATCCATGGCGGCTCCGAGCCGCACTGGGCGTCTCCGCGAGTTGCAATGCTTACAAAGCTCCCGAGGACGGGGATCTCGCCATGCTCGCCAAATCATCTTCATCTTCTTGGAAGTTGAATGGACTGTCTGTCGTCGCGACCAGTTTGCTCATTGCAAACACCTCCCTTGGTCAGGTCCCTGCGCCGCCCGCTGCGCCCGCGATCGCCCAGCCGCAGAATGCGCTGCCAGCTCCCAACGGTCAGGACGGCATGCAGGTACTCGATCAGGGGCCGATTCACGAAGCGTTCGCCGAAGCGGTCGTGCTAGAGGCGGATCAAGGGATTGTCATCAAGCGCGAACCGCCCGAACCAATTAATGAGTTGGTGCCGGAGGTGCGTCCCGAAGGTCAGAACGTTGAGTGGATCCCCGGCTACTGGATGTGGTCGGATCAACAGAACGATTTCATTTGGGTGAGCGGCGTCTGGCGTGACATTCCGCCCGGGCGGCGCTGGGTGCCCGGAAACTGGACGGCGCTGGGCGGCGGCGATTTCCAATGGGTTCCCGGCTTCTGGGCTGGCGAACAGGTGCAAGAAGTGCAAATGTTGCCGCTGCCGCCGGAGACGGTGGAGGCGGGACCATCCAGCCCCGCGCCGGCGGCCAATTACTTCTGGGTTCCTGGCTGCTGGCTTTGGAACAACGGCGCCTACGGGTGGCGCGCGGGCTACTGGTATGCCGGCCAGCCCAACTGGGTCTGGATCCCCGACCGTTACTGCTACACCCCGGGCGGCGTCATTTTCGTCTCCGGCTACTGGGACTACTTGCTCGCTTACCGCGGCTTGGCTTACGCGCCGGTCTGGTGGTCGCGACCGGTGTGGGGCGTTCCCGGTTGGGGCTATCGCCCGTACAACGCCATCAACTCAAGTTTGTTGCTGTCGGCGCTATTTCTCAATCGCCACCACCACCACTATTACTTCGGCCACGGCAACTGGAACAACAACTATCGCCCCTGGTGGCAAAATGGCGGCGGCCGCGGGTACGACCCATTCTGTTCGTATCATCGCTGGCACGATGGCCGGAACCGCGACGATTGGGCCAACAACTACCGCCGCGATTTCGATCGCTTCCAGCAAGACTTCAATCGTCCGGGGAACGCACCGCACCGAAATCAACTCGTGACGCAGGCCGACATCCGCCAGCGCCAGCAAATCGGGGACGTCAAGCTGCAGCAGGTGTCGAAGGTTGACCTCGATCGTTCGCGGCAGCAGATCGATCAATTCAAAAACATCCGCGACTCGCGGCTGCAGGCGCAAAACCATCTGCACAACGTCGGCGGAAATTTGAACGTCGACGAGTTGAAGAATCGGAAGTTCGGACAGCAAGGGCGCCAAGCAGACGATGGCAATGGCGACGGACGGCCGGGTGGGGCGGAAGGTTCCGGCAAATTGGCAGGCCTAGTAGATCGCGATGTGATCCGCAGCGGCGGCCGGAAACTTGAGATTGGCGATTCCGCGACCGGAGGGAATGCGACATTTAAATTGCCGCCGGTAACCCGAACTACGGCCAAAGTGCCCACGGTCGGAGGCAACGTCGCCGCCGGTCCCCGTTTCGTCGGCCGCGGCCAGGGGAGCGATGGCCAATCCAACGCTCAGGGTGGCAACCGTTCGCTCTCGAACGGCGCCGACCATGGTCGCTCGATGAACGGCGTTAAGTTTGAAGACTTACAACGGCAGTTGCGACGCGGCGACGCGCCGCCGATGACCGGCAATGGCCGTTCGTCGTTGCCTGGCGGGATCGACGCATTGCCGAACCGAGCCGTTACTGGCGGCGCCAACGATCGCGGCGACCTTTTTCGCAGTGGACGCACGCTGACGCCCAATGGGCCCGGTAGCGATGCCGAAGCGTCTCGTTCGCGCGGCGGCGTCGTTCGTGCGGACGATCTGCGACGGCAGCTAAACCTCGACGGCAGTTCGGCCTTCCCGCAGGGAAGTGGTCGAACGCTAGAGGGTCGTGCGCGGGTCGAAATGCCGCAGAATCGCTTGCCGACGCCTGGCAATGTCAGCCGGCCGCCCGAGATGCAGTTCCGCTCGCGAAACCTGCAGGTTCCCGGCGGCGACTCGTCGCCTGGACAGCCTCGCACAAACCAGGGGAGCAGTGGAGGGCCGGCGTTGCGTGGGTTGCCGAGCGGCGGTGACACGCGATCGTTGCGAAGCAGCGGCGCGTTCAACGCGGCCGGCGGCGCCGGCGGCGGGCAGCCAATCGGTCGCGGCCCAGGCAGCGCTGGAACCGAGATGCGGTCATTTCGCGGTTCGTCGTTCAGCGGCGGCGGAGCCGGCCTATCGATGCAGCGGAGTCACGGCAGCAGCAGCGACGGCGGGGGCTCAGCGTTTCGCAGCGGCGGCGGTGGAGGTGGAGGTGGAGTTGGCAGAGGCCATCAAGGTCGGCGGTGAGTCAGGTCTCACGCCAAAGGGGCTTCCGATGCGCTCACCCCGACGCGCTCGTCCTGACGTCCCATCGGACTGGTCGCTTCAGCGACCAGTCCGCCCTTTGCTCGCCTCTCTTCAATCCACGGCGGACCGCTTTGGAACCGGCGCGATCCGCTAGTACCGCAGAATGGCGTCGACCGTGAGCCGGTTCTCAAGAATGTCCCTGCGTTCGGTGAGTGGCAGTTCCCACGCGACGCCGATCTCGACGTGCCGATTCGGCTTGTACTTGGCGCCGAACGCTCCGGTCACGATGTCGTTGCCTGCGACCCCCGTAGAGCCGAAGTTGAACAGGTCGCCGCCCTCGACCCCGGCCAAAGCCGTATTGTCGCCCGACTTCATCCAGTGATACCAGTTGTACTCGGTGAGCAGGTACCAGTTCTGCAGCACTTGGTAGTCGAGGTGATTCGACCAATACCACATCTGGCTTTCGGCATGGCTATCAGACGGCAGGCGGAAGCCCGAGCCGCTGACGACGTGGCCGTAATCGAAAATCTCGGCGCCGCCGCTGAGGAAGAGGTGGAACTCGCCGTCGCCGTTGCCTTGCAGCGTGCGGGGCGTGCCGGCCGGAATCTCGTAGGTCAGGCCGCCGCTCAACAGTCGCTGCGTGGCCGCATCGGAGTAAAGCGTATATTTCAGGCCGGCGGCCACGTCGGCCCAGCCGTCGGCGATCAGCGGGTTCTGTGAAACGATGTAGCCGTCCTTCGTGGCAATGATCGACAGCCGCTCGGTAATGCGGGCCCGCGCTTGGGCCGCGTAGAGCTGCACGTCGCCGCCGCCCGCCGCCAGCGGCACCTTGTGTTGCAGGAAGATGCCGCGGACTTCAGTAAGCTGGCGCGGGTCTTCGAAAAAGACCGGGTTCGTCATTGGGCTGATGAAGCTGTCGAAGCAATGATCCGACGGCATAACCAAGCCGCAGAGGATATTCGGCAGGCAAGCATTTTTGCACGCCACGTTCGAGCAGCTGACTTGGCATGATGCATCGGCGACTTGGATCTGATCGGCGATGGACGACGCCTCTTGGTATTCGTAAGGCGAAAGCCCCGACTCATGCTCGGCGACGACTGACGGCATCGTCTCGTCAGCGGCAACGTCGGCAAGCGGAAAACCTAGCGCGAGAGCCGCGAATGCGGCTGAAAGTTTGGCGTTCATCCTGAACGGTTCCTTATGTGTCGTCCGTGTCGGCGGCGGGAAAACCGCAGTCATCGCGATCGGCGTCCATGCGACTTCGTCCATCGCTGTCGCTACTTTCGACTCGATCAGCGAGCAACTTTGTGGATTTAATCGTCGCACGGCGCCGCCGGAATAAACGTGAAGGTTTTTCGCGGCTGCTCGCGGAGATGCGCCATCGGGCACATCGCGCCGTCGGCGCTATCGTTAGAGTTTGCCAACCTGTCGCCGCTAGCGCGCCAAAACGTCGCGCTGCTGCAGCAGTTGCGCGACGACGCTGATGGCGATCTCGCTCGGCAAATTGCCGCCGATCGGTAGGCCGATCGGACAGTGAAACGACTCGGCTTGCTCCTGAGAGATCCCCGCCGCTCGCAGCTCTCTTTGCAGGACGGCGCGCTTCGCCGCGCTGCCGATGACGCCGAGATACGGGAACTGCCGCCCTTGGCGGAAAATCTCTTCCAGAATCGGGCGGTCGGTGCGGTGTCCCATTGTCATGCACAGAACGAAGGCGTTCTCAGGAAGCGCTGCCACCTCGGCCGGCGAGTTATCCGTACAAACTTTGCTCAACCGCGGGTCGTCGGGAAGCTTGGCCAGCCAATCAGCCCGCGAGTCGATGCAAGTGATACGGCAGGGGAGGGGGAGCAGGCAGTGGATCATCGCACTCGCGACGTGGCCTGCCCCAAACAGTGCGATTTGCCATGGGTCGTGGTTGTAAAGCTCGACGAACAGCTTAACGACTCCGCCGCAGGTCATGCCGACGTCGCGCTGGAGGTTCCATTCACGGAGGAATGGCCGAGGGGATGAACCCCCCGGCTCGCGGAGGAGAAGTTGGGCTTCGGCGATCGCCTTCGCTTCAACGCGACCGCCGCCGACGGTGCCGAAGTCGAGCCCCGCGGCGGTGACCAGCATCTTGCTCCCCGCGTCGGCCGGCACGCTGCCGACGGCATAGACCAACGTCACGCTGGCAAACGGCACGCCGCTGGCGGCGAGCTCGGCGAGACGTTCGATGTAACCGTGCGGGGCGGGCATCGTCTAACTTCGCATGTGCGACAAAATGTCAGATAGGTCAATCGCCAGTCTAACCGAGGAGTCACCCGATGCGATTCTATCCGCCAAATTTTGGCGCCCTCGTGGCAATGCTCGCCGTTTCTGTAGCGTGCGGAACGGCTCGCGCCGATGAATCAGCCGAGCCAGCCGCCAAGACGCCGCCCAACGTCGGCGAGACGGCGGAGATGTTCACGCTGCAATCGCTCAACGGCGAGAAGGTGGAACTGAAGAAGCTGCTGAAGGAGGGCCCCGTCGTCGTCGCCGTGCTACGCGGCTATCCCGGTTACCAATGCCCGGCCTGCACGCGGCAAGTCGGCGGCTATGTAATGCTGGCCGACGACTTCGCGAAGGCGAAAGCGACTGTGGTGTTCGTCTACCCGGGCGAAGCGAAGGAACTGGAGAAGCGGGCTCAAGAGTTCCTGAAGCAAACGGAACTCCCCGCGCCGCTGACGCTGGTGCTCGATCCGGATCACAAATTCGTCACCGCGGCTGGCTTGCGGTGGGAGGCCCCGAACGAAACGGCGTATCCCTCGACGTTCATCGTCGATGGCGAGGGCAAGGTGACGTTTCGCAAGATCAGCAAGTCACATGGTGACCGAGCGGAAGCGGCCGATGTGTTGAAGGCGCTGCAAAAGTAGTCGGGGTTAACGACACGCCGGAGAGAATCGCATCGCCGCTGCGTCATTTAATTGACTCGCCATGCAGCCAAGAGTTCGTCGCGATCGGCGTTCTTCGCGCCGGTAATTGTCATAAACGGGTGGAGGGCAGTTATCGGCGCGTCGGAGGAGAGCGCCCAAACTTCGCCGTCCGCAAACATGACATGGATGCGATCGTTGAGAAGCCCTTTCACTGAGTCGCTGAGTCGGCCGTTCGCGGCAAGCAACTCATCAACATCGTAGTCGCCGGGCTCCATCCAGTTTTTTCCCGAATCGGCAACCTCCATGATCATCAGCGCGTCCGGAGGAAGTTCACGCTGATGAGCGGTAAGGTTTGAGGAAATTGCCGTATCGTCACCGACGATGGCGAAGATATTCGTGTTGCAGTCGCTAGCATTCGGGTTTATGCAATACGCATCGAAACGCATTTCTCTGACGTCGCGATTGGCAGGAGCCTTCCACGATTCTCTATAACTCCATTCCATGGTTTCACCATCAAGCTGAGTGACATGCGGAGTTATCAGCCAACGCCAACTACTAAGCGGCACGCCAGCATCGTCAGTGGATTGACTGGCCACCCGGAATCCGCGAGCGGAAACATAATTGTTGAGGCCGAGTTCGATCTGACGCATCGAATTTGTAATGCGATTGGAGGTCGCATTCAATTGTGCGCTAAGCCAAACAGTACGAAGCCCGAAGACAATCAATGCGACGGCGGTAGTGGTTAGTAACAACGACCGCAAGCTGAACCGAAACGAGCTTGGGCCAATGTTTTCATCGAGGGATCTTGCAATCTCATTCGTTAAGTGTGAGACGCCGTCTTGGGCGAACCCGGATGCTTGGGAACTTGAAAACTGAGACATCGCAATATCTCCTCTCCAGTTGCCGGTAAACTCAGAAAAGTCGCCGCCTCGGCGTTCGCATAAGACAACGCGTTCTTCACCGCCGTCCAGGCGGCAATGCCGAGCATCAGCGGCGGTTCGCCGACCGCTTTGCTGCGGCGGATGTTTTGGACGTTATCGTTGTTATCGAACAGCGCCAGGCGAAAGTCGATAGGAACGTCGGTGACGGCGGGGATTTTGTAGGTCGTCGGCGAGTGGCTTAGCAGCGCTCCCTGGGCGTTGTACTCGAGCGCCTCGGCGGTTACCCAGCCCATCCCCTGGATAAAGCCGCCGATGATCTGCCCGCGGTCGACGCCGGGGTTGATCGAGCGGCCGATGTCGATCAGCAGGTCGGCTCGCGCGACGGTCAACTCGCCGGTGAAGCGGTCGATCGCCACCTCAACGGCGGCGGCGCCTTGCGTGTAGTAGAAAAAGGGGGTGCCGCGGCCAGTTTCACGGTTGAAGTCGATCCCCGGCGTGGCGAAGAAGCCGCGGGCGCCGAGATCGACCCGTTCGCGACGGGCCTCGTCGCACAGCGGGCCAAAGGCGATCCGCACTTCAGGGCGGCGGCGATCGTAGACGACGTTCTCGGCGAAGACGACATGCCGCGGCGACGGCGTGAGTCCTTCCGCTTTATCGGACAGCCGGTCGGCGGCGAACTTCTTCAGCCGGCGCTTGATCTGCTGGCAGGCCTGCACTGCGGCGGCGCCGTTGAGATCGGTGCTGGCCGACGCGGCGGTAGGCGACGTGTTGTTGTTCTTCTCGGTAGAAGTCGGCATCAGCCGCACCCGCGACGGGTCGAGGCCGAACTCGTCGGCCACCATCTGCCGGATCTTCGTGTTGAGTCCCTGGCCCATCTCCGTGCCGCCCGTGGAGACCTGCACCGTGCCGTCGGTGTAGAGGTTGACCAACGCGTTTCCCTGATTGAGGAACTTCGAGGTAAAACTGATGCCGAACTTCATGCCGGTGAGCGCGAGGCCGCGGAGAGTGAGCGGATCGCTCGCGTTGCGGCGGGCAATCTCCGCGCGGCGGGCGTGGTATTGCGACGAGGCGGCGAGCTGCTCGAAGATCTCTGGGAGGTGATTCTTCTCGACAATCTGGCCGTAAGGGGTGACATTGCGGTCGGCGACGCCGTAGACATTCGCGCGGCGCACGTCGTAAGCGTCGAGCGCTAGGTGCTGGGCGATCGACTCGATGATGTTCTCGGTCGCCGCCATCGCCTGCGGGCCGCCGAAGCCGCGGAACGCCGTGTTCGACGGCAGGTTCGTGAAGCAGATCCGGCCGCGGAAATCGGCGTGGGGAATGTAGTAGGCGTTGTCGGCGTGGAGCAGCGTTCGCTCCATGATCGACGGCGACAGGTCGAGCGAGCAGCCGCCGTTAGAGAAGAACTCGTACTTCAGCGCGTGGATGCGGCCATCGCGTTCGAAGCCGACCGCCCAGCGGACGAGATACGGGTGCCGCTTGCCCGTCGAACACATATCGGTGTCTTTGTCGAAGATCACCCGCGCGGCGCGGCCCGTTTTGCGGGCGACGAGCGCCGCCATCATCGCGGGGATCGCCGCCTGCGTCTCTTTGCCGCCGAAGCCGCCTCCCATCCGCTTCGTGACGCAGACGACGTCGTGAAAGCCGACGCCGAGCATCTCGGCGACGACGGTTTGAATCTCCGTGGGGTTCTGCGTCGAGCTGTGGACGACCATCTGGCCCTCTTCGCCCGGGTAGGCGATCGCGGCCTGCGACTCCAGATAAAACTGCTCCTGCCCGCCGATGTGGAACGTGCCGCTGAGCCGATGAGGCGCCTTGGCCAGTTCCGCCTCGATCTCGCCGCCGCGCGCGATGCGGCGTTCGACGCCGAGGAAGCGCTGCTGGTCGATGGATTCTTCCAGCGAGAGAAGCGGCGGCTCTTCGGCGTAAGCAAGTTTCACCGCCGCGATGCCGCGGTGGAGAGCCTCGCGAGTCTCCGCAGCGACAATGGCGACCGGCTGACCGACGTAAAGCAGCCGACCGTCGGCCAGTAACGGCTCGTCGGCCGCCAGCGGGCCGAACATGTTATGAGCGGGAACGTCTGCAACCGTGTAAACGGCGACGACGCCGGGGATCGCGCGGGCGGCCGCCGCATCAATGCCGGTGAGCGCGCCGCAGGCGATCGGGCTCGGCAAGAACCCAACGTGCAGCTCCCCCGCGATCGACGGCACGTCGTCGAGGTAGTAGGCTTGGCCAGTGACATGACCGACGGCGGAGTCATGCGGGATGGTGGTTCCAACGCTAGGCATCTTTTTTTAGTTCTATTAACCACGAAGGCACTAAGGCACGAAGAAAAGACTTTGCACCGCTGATTGACGCTGATGTTTCGCTAATGAAAACAATTGACTTATAAGCGTCAACTTAGCGTTCATTAGTGGTGCTAATTCTTTCACTTGCTTCCAGTCTTCTTCGTGTCTTTGTGCCTTCGTGGTTCAAGTATTTCTATGCAGGAGCCAAGTGGCCCTGTGTCTGGTGGTAAAACTTCAGCAGCACGTTGCGCGTCAGTTGCCGGCGGTACTCGGCGGAGCCGCGGACGTCGTCGATCGGCGTCACTTCGCTCACCGCGATGTCGCCGGCGGTCTGCATCGTTTCGAGCGTGAGCGGTTCGCCGACGAGAAAGCGTTCGGTCTGCTTCGCTCGCAACACCGTCGGGCCGACGGCGCCGAAGGCGATGCTTGCCTGTGTAATCGCGTCGCCTTCGAGTTGCATCCTTACGGCGGCGGTGAAGCCAGAGATATCGAGATCGCGGCGACGCGAAACCTTATAAAGTCGTAGCAGGTCGTCGTGCTTAGGGCGGGGGATCCGGACGCCCATAACCAACTCGCCAGGCTTGAGATCTGTTTGCTTGTAGCCGTGATAGAAGTCGTTGATATTAATCACTCGCATGTCATCCTTGCCCGCAATTACGATGAACGCGTCCATAACGTATAAGAACGGCAAGGAGTCGGCGATGGGTGAAGCGTTGACGATGTTGCCGGCAATTGTCCCGACGTTGCGGATTTGCCGAGCGCCGAACGTGGCGATGACGCGGGCAAATTCTCCCAGTCCATCTTGGCGGTGACGGCGAGGCGCTGCTTGCTCGGGCACTTCGTGACCGTTAACTTCTGCCAGATCGGAAAGGATCGGTCTGAGCCTGTGGTCCTTACCTCGACTTGCTACACGTGGTGCGTTGGCGATTGCTATCAGTATGTCCGTCCACGTAGCTCGCGCCCCTACAGTGATTTCTTCATTGCCGACGCCTACATGATCGAGCTCCGCGATCCGGTTCAGATCGAGAATCGCCGGCGGGATGCGTCCCGACTTGTTTATACGGACGCCAATATCGGTGGCCCCGGCGACGATGGTGGCGGTTGGGTGCTGGGCGAGAAACTCAAGGGCGCCCGCGAGCGTCGTGGGACAAGCGGCGACATGCGATTCGCCGAACCACTCGGCGGCCAGCGCCAGTGGCTCGTTGCGCAGCGTTTCAAACTCGGCAAGCAACGGCGCCGCCGGATAGAGCTCGTTTAGTCGCTCATGCTCCGCGTCGTTGGACTTCATCCCCGCCTCGAGGATCGGCGTGTAGCCGGTGCAGCGGCAGAGGTTGCCGGTCAGGCCAGTGCGTAGCTCGTTCTCGTCGACCGTTTCCTGTTCTTCCAACAAGCCGGTCATCGCCATCACGAACCCGGGCGTGCAGAAGCCGCACTGCGAGCCATGGCAGTCGACCATCGCCTGCTGCACCGAATTGAGCGTCCCGTCGCGACGGAGCCCTTCGACCGTAACAACGTGCGTGCCGTCGAGCTGGAAGAGGAACTGAATGCACGAATCAATTGGGACGTAGTGGAACTCACCTCGCGCGAAATCTGGCCGACCAACGAGCGTTGTACACGCGCCGCAGTCCCCTTCGCTGCAAACGATCTTCGTGCCGATCAGTCCGCAGTGGAGTCGCAAATAGTCCGACAGCGACACGAACGTAGCACGACCGCTGACTTCGTGTCGTTGGCCGTTAATAAACAGGAGAAGATGGTCGCGCATGGGCAGGTGTGGCGTTCGACCCCCAGCCGAGATAGCCGGAGCAATACAGGGGAACCTGGTTGTTGATCGTCACGCCATTCGGTTTCCGGCTGAACTTTGGGAAACCGCTGACCATGACTATAATCTGCTCGCACCGCCCGACCCCTCCAATTATCGGCTTTAGGTAACCTGTGGTCAATGAACGTTCGCTATGGCAGCGGCTTGCCGCCGACGTGCTGCAATGCTGCGACGACTTGGGTCGCTTCAGCGACGAATCCGGACGCCTGACGCGGACGTTTTGCTCTCCAGCGATGCGCGACGCCCATCGACGTGTCACCGAGTGGATGCAAGCGGCCGGCATGAGCGTTCGGGTCGACGCCGCCGGCAATCTCCTCGGGACGTTCCTGACGCCTGGGTGCAATGCGCACCGACGGGTCGTGATCGGCTCGCACCTCGACACCGTCGTCGATGCGGGTAGATACGACGGCACGCTCGGCGTGATAATGGGGATTGCCGTGATCGAAGCCCTCCGCGAGTCGGAGCATGCGTTGCCGTGGGCGATGGAGGTCATCGGGTTTTCGGAAGAGGAGGGCGTACGTTTTCGGACGCCCTTCATCGGCAGCCGGGCGCTTGCCGGCGCGATCGGCATGGGAATGCTGGCGCTGTGCGATGAACATGGCATCAGCGTCGCGCAGGCGCTCAGCCACTTTGGATGTGACCCGTCAGCAATCGACGGTTGCCGCGCAACGCGCGACTCGATCGTCGCCTACATCGAACCCCACATCGAGCAGGGCCCATTGCTCGAGTCGCTCGACGAACCCCTCGGCATCGTAACAGCCATCGCGGGCCAAACGAGGCTAACGGTCGAGTGGGCAGGGGAGGGGGGCCACGCCGGAACGGCGCCGATGAATCTGCGGAACGACCCGCTGCCGATTGCTGGTCGGTGGGCCGTTGCCGTGGAGGAGACGGCGCGGTCGACGCCGGGCCTCGTGGCGACCGTCGGCCGACTGAACGTCGACCCCAACGTGCCGAACTGCATTCCGCGGTGCGTCACCGCTTCGCTCGACGTGCGACATCAAGTCGACGTCGTCCGAACGGCCGCCGTAGATAAATTGGTTGGGCTCGCGGAAGAATTGGCGCGCGACGCGAACCTGGCAATGCGCGTGGAGCGGCAACACGAGCATGCGGCCGTGGCGATGGACGGGAGGCTTCAAGAATTGCTCTCCGCGGCGGCGTCGCACTCAAGCCGCACGCCGCCACGGATGGTCAGCGGGGCCGGTCACGACGCCGGCGTTGTCGCTGCCGTGGCGCCGTCGGCGATGCTCTTCCTCCGTAGTCCGGGAGGCGTCAGCCACCATCCTCTCGAAGCCGTGAAAGAAAGCGATGTGGCCCTTGGCATCGAATCGCTGGTACATTTCATCCGCATGATCGCTGCCGAGGGGCAGTGACACTAACAGCGCAGTCCGCCCCATGAGCCAAGCAGCGATGGATGTTTTTGGAACGACACGCAGTCGCGTGACAGCTCAGCACGCTCTGATCACGCCCGACGCTTGGGTGTGGCAGGACCTCCCCGGATGGCGCGGGGCCAAAGGAGTCGTCCACATCTCGCCTCAAATGGGCGCTCGCTTCGCGCAGACCAGCGTCGCCCTTGAGCCAGGCGGCTTCACCGCCGGCGCTGCCGACGGAGTGGAGCGCGTGGTTTGGGTTCGCGCTGGTCAAGTCTCGCTAAAACTTCCCGGAGGCGCGTCCTATAAGCTTGAAGCCGAAGGGTTCGCCTACCTCCCGCCCGACCGCCCGCATGAACTGAAAGCGATTGCCGCGAGCAATCTCGTCGTGTTCGAGAAACGCTATCAAAAGGCCGCGTTTGAACTTCCCGACGCCGTGGTCGGCAAGACGACTGATGTCCAGGGGGCGCCATTCATGGGCGACTCGGCCGCGCGGCTGCAAACGTTGCTGCCGACCGACGAGCGGTTCGACCTCGCGATGAACGTCTTCACCTACGATCCCGGCGCGACGCTGCCGCAGGTGGAGATCCACGTCATGGAGCATGGACTCGTGATGCTCGATGGGATGGGCGTCTATCGCCTCGGCGAGTCGTGGTATCCAGTTTCGCAGGACGATATCATCTGGATGGCCGCCTACTGTCCGCAATGGTTCGTCGCCATGGGCAAAACGCCGGCGAGATATCTGTACTACAAGGACGTCAACCGCGATCCGCTTGCATCGTAGCAATTTCTATTCTCGGTGCTGAACCGGGCGCGATGCGAACCATGGCAGGCGAATAGGCATCGTTCATGTCGCAACGTTTTACGCATCTGTGGCGCGTCAAAACCACGCTCGCACGGCGTAAGGACGAACCGTGTCGCGTAATTGTGCGGGGGCGCGGACCAGGGCCGCGTAACATCCTGGTTGAATTTGGCGATGGCTATCGCGTCGTGACGCACCGCTACGCCATCCGGCAACAGCAAGCGGGCTGACGGCACACGGTCTTGCCTACGACGCCAGCCGAGGCGCCGCCGATTGCGGTTCAATTGGCGAATGGATTGAAGCCTGATCGGGACCCCGCGTCGGTTCTCATCTTCACGGGATTGATGGTATTAACGTCTAGCGGTTCGCTCGCGGCTTGGGTCACGTCGAGAACTCGCGTGGTCGAGACTGTTGCGGGCCGTTGCGGCCTCGCGGGCGGCGACGGGGCCGGCGTCGGCGGTCGAATGGACGAAACGGTTAGCGGCAAGGGGTCGCTGCAACCGAATGACACGCCGCAGACTGCGGCAAAAGCTAGGCAAGTGCGCATGACTTACTCCTTTGGCGGGTCGCAAGCTTTGCGAAGGCGGGACGTTCGGCCTTGGCGGTCGAACGGGTGGGCGGGGATGGCGCTCAGCGCCACGACTTCAAAATAGCAAGGAGGCCCGGCGAGCACCAGAAGTTTTGCGACGATCGATTCGCTGCTGGCATCGCGATCCAGGAAGAGTGCGGCGTTTCGGCAAGACTGCTAAAGACGCAAAGTTCGATGCAGGTACGCGCGCACCTTTGCCTCGCTGGTCTTTTGCGCGATGGCCGATGGCGCTCAACGCATGATGGTGGCGTCGACGGACGGTTCTTCAGCGGCGGCCTGGCGAATCCCGGCCGCCGGCACGATCGCAGGAGTCGCAGCAGGCACGCCGGCGGGCGCTGCGCTCGGCCAAGCGGTCACGTTGGGGGCGTCGGCCAGCTCCGTCGGTTGCTGATACTTCGCCGCCGCCTGGGCAAACGGTTCGGCCCCCACGGCTGGCGCCGGCGTCACGGCATCGACCACGTGACCCAATCCCGCGCCTGCGAGCGAGAAGACGAGACTCGACCCGGGAACCAGGTACGCCGTTTGTCCCCCAATCTCGCTTCCATACTTCGGATAGAGGGCATCGCGCGCGGCGAGTTGCTCGTCGTACGTGCCGTTGAGCGCGACATATTCGTAAACTTCGCTCTTTGCCGCCTTGCCTGGGAAGAGCGTTAGCACCGGGAGCGAATAGATCGAAGCGTATGTGCCGGGATGCTCTCGCCAGCGCACGTTCTTCGCTTGTGCCCCTTGTTCGACGGCGATCGCGGGGATGTCCGAGTAGACGTAGATGCTGTCGGAGTATGGATTGTACGAGTCGCCGCCGACCAACCCGCTAAAGACGCGCCCCGGCAGAATCGTGTAACCGAGCGTACGGAGTGCGCCGACCGTATAGCGCCAACCGGCGCCAACGCTTTTGTTGTCCACCAACCGCCGCCACTCCCCGCCGGGATCGTATTGATTGATGCGGACCTTCGTCGATTCCATGCCGTTGGCGGCGAGATACTCGGCAAGCTTTTCTTCCGTCTCGGGCGAGACGTCGTGATTCGAGGCGCGGCGATCCCAGAGCGCAATCTTCTCGGGAATGCCGAAAACCCACCCGACCCCATCGATGAACCTGTGCGGCCGACCGTGCTCGATCTGCGGCTCTCCATCTAGACTGGCCGCCGCATAGTTCCCGTTCGATTGATCAAACCGCGGCACGCGGCCGGCGGCGCAACCGAGCGCACAAACCGAAGCGAACATCGCGACCGCGAGAGTCGATTTCACAACGGCGGTTCCTGAGCGGCGCGGAGGGATTGGGACGCAATAAGTATCGAGAGGATCAGAGCGGCGGATTAAACAGTTCTCGCCGGCAACATCCAACAGCGCTTTGCGGCTTGACGGACTGCTAGCATTGCCAACGCCGCTGCCGCTTCCTTCGCATGCAACGGCGAAGACAAAACAAGAGAATAGCCGGACCGCCACGCGGTCCGGGCGAAGCGCCGAGCCGTTCTCCACTTCAGCCCGGAGGACGTGGCCCTCCGGCTAGTGCGTAGGCTTGCTAGCAAATGGCGACGTGACTGCGAGGTTCGCGCCGTTTAGTACCGCATCATGATTTCGCCGCCGCTGATTCCTTCGATCCCCTTGAACCCACCTTCAGCGATCGCAGCCCCCAATTCAGTCACTTGGCGGTAGTACCGGTTGCTCGCCCGCTTCCCGGTGTACTTCGCCGTGAGATCCTGGCAAAACACGTCGGCGGCGTCGCGCACCAGTTCATCCTCCTGCCGGGCGCCGTAGAGCGACGTGCAAAGCATTGTGATGAGGTCCTGGCAGCGCTGCGACAGTTCCGCCATGCGGCATTGCCGATCGGCCAGCGCCAGTTGGAACTTGCTCATCGTTTGCGAGATCTCAAGCCCCATCGCGTGAAGGTTCGCGCAAGCGAACTCGGCATGCTTCCGCAACTCGGCGGGCATCGACGGCAGTTGCGGCGCGGCGCCGTTCGACAGCCGGCGAGCGATCATCCACTTGGCATAGGGCCAAGCGACCCCCTTAAGCGCCCAAGCATGCGCGGGGTTGAAAGGGTTGGGCTTCTTGATCCCAGCCGCGGCGAGCGTTTTGCCAATCGGTTCGAAGAACGTCTTGCCGTGCTCCTTCACCAGAGATTTGAAGAAGCCCATCGCCAGCATCTCGCCCTCGCCTTCGTAGATGCAGGGCGCCAGATACTCGTGGACGTTGTCCCCAAAGTTGTGCCCGTGTAGGAACGATCGGCCGCCGTGCGTTTTCATGAAGAGTTCGATCGCGGCGTGCTTCTGTGCTTCGCTGCCGAAGATTTTGGCGACGATGCATTCCATTTCGCCGCGATAGCCCTGATCGATGAGTCCTGCGCACCAGGCGACCAATCCGTCGCACGCCGTGATCAACCCCGCGAGTTGTCCGAGCCGGCGTCGCACGAGTTCGCGCTTGGCAATGGTCTGGCCGTAGGTCTCGCGATAGTTGGCCCATGGGATCATGCTTGCCATCATCAGCCGCATCGTGCCGGCGGCGTTCGCGCAAAGCGCGATGCGGCCGAGATTCAACCCGTGGTAGGCAATCGTCAGACCGTCGCCGCGCGGCAATGTCAGTAAGTTTTCCGCCGGTACGCGGAAGTCGCGGAAGATGATCCCGCGGTTGTAGGTGTGTTTGAGCGCCCAGAGGCCATATTTGCGGAGTTGAAAGTGTTCGTTTTCTTCGTGCGGCAGTTCGACGATCAGGACCGCCGGCTTCCCCTCGATGAGACACACGAGTCCGATCGTCCGTCCCGGCACCACGTTCGTGATGAATAGCTTTTCGCCATTGACGATGAATTCGTCCCCCGAGCGAACCGCTGACGTCTTTAGCGCCGTGAGGTCGCTCCCCGCTCCTGGCTCGGTGAGCGCGAACGCGCTGAGTCGTTCGCCAGAGCCGAGTCCTGGCAGAAATCGCCGCCGCTGTTCGTCCGTGCCAAACGTCCGCACCGGATCGACGGCGCCGATGCAGCCGTGGACCGACGCCAACCCAGCGACGGTCGGATCGATGGTCGCCATCCGCGTCAAGAACGGCGCGAACGCCGCGAATGGCGCCCCGCTGCCGCCGTACTGAGGATCGACAAGCAATCCCCAATAGCCAACCTTGCCGAGGTCGGCCAATACCTCGTCGGCTATCTTACGGTCATCGTTGTAGAGCGTGCCGCCGTCGCGGTGACGCCGCACGACCTCGACCGACGCGTCCATCACCGCTTGCACAGGCGGCGGGGTGATCGCTGCGGCGCTTTGAAACAGTTCGACGGGAACGCGGTCGTCCCACACGGCGCGATGGGCGGGACTGTTGGCCGTTTGATACTGAGCCGCGAACAGCTTTTCCACCTGATCGTCCGCCGCGTCGATGGCGCCAGTCCGTCGCGCTTCGTCATCGCTCTTGCCGCCTAGCTTCAACGCGGTCTCGGCAAACGAAGGGCCATCGGTTTCATCGGACGCGGGGCGGGGGCGCAACTCAGTGGACATGGATGATCCTCGTAGTCAGAAGAGGCGAACTCTATTACATTCTACCGTCGACCGGCCGATTCGACTCCCTCGGAAAGGCCGACAAATCGCTATAACCGGACGACGATCTTCTACGGCGTAGGATGCGTAGGATGGTTTGGCGTCCGCGGTCGCTGCGCCCACTGTTCCACTCCGTTGCCCATCCCCAAGTAGCCGTACAGTCTATTTTGCAGGGCTCGCGAGGTCGCTGACCCGCTCCCGCCTGGCGGCCATCACCTGTGTTCGCATCCCATGCACGATCCACGCATCGATAAGCTCTCCGACCTCCTTCTTGACCATAGTTGCCGGATTCAACCGGGCGAGCGGGTCGTCATCGAGGCGTTCGACCTTCCCGAGACGAATCTCGTCTGCGCACTGGTCGAAGGCGCCGCCCAGCGCGGGGCGATACCGCTGGTCACCACCAAGAGCAACAAGGTCCTCCGCGCGCTGTACCGCACGGCGACCAAAGAGAGCATGGAAGCCGCCGCGAAGTTCGAGAAGGATCGCATGGACTCGGCTCAGGCGTACATCGGGATTCGCGGCGCCGCCAACAGCAGCCAGCATGCCGACGTGCCGCAGGAGCGGATGGACCTTTATCAGAAGTACTGGTGGCACGCCGTCCACAGCGAAGTTCGCGTTCCCAAGACGAAGTGGGTCGTCCTCCGTTACCCAACCGACTCCTTCGCCCAAGCGGCGAACATGAGCACCGCCGCGTTCGAAGACTTTTACTTCGACGTCTGCACCGCCGACTACGTCGCGATGAAGGAAGCGCAGTTGCCGCTCAAGAAACGGATGGAGGCCGCGGACAAAGTGAAGATCATTGCTCCCGGTACGGAGCTTGAGTTCTCCATCAAAGACATTCCGGTGATCCCTTGCTTTGGCGAGCGGAACATCCCTGACGGCGAAGTGTTCACCGCTCCCGTTCGTGACAGCATCAACGGCGTCATCCGCTTCAACACGCAGTCGCGCTATCAGGGAACCGTCTTCAGCGACATCATGTTCGAATTCAAGAACGGCAAGATCGTCAACGCGACGGCCAACAACACCGAGCGAATCAATGCCGTGCTCGACGCCGACGAAGGCGCCCGCTATTGCGGCGAATGGTCGCTCGGCACGAACAACCGCGTGCGCCACCCGATGCTCGATACCCTCTTCGACGAAAAAATTGGCGGTAGCTTCCACCTGACGCCCGGCAACGCCTACGACATTGCCGACAACGGCAATCGCAGCCGCATCCACTGGGATCTCGTGCTGATCCAGCGCAAAGACTACGGCGGCGGCGAGATCTGGTTCGACGGCGAACTGCTGCGAAAGGATGGGCGGTTTGTGCCGGCGGACTTGCAGCAGTTAAATGCGGGACTGGAGTAGCGGCGACGTCTCGCCGCCGCTTGGCGCGCGACGGTTGCAATCGCCGCGCGACGCTGCGACGCGAGCGTCAGAGGACCATTGCAGTACGTCGTCAGTTTTGAACGACGATTCGCTCCAGAATTAAGGCGATAACTGCGCCGATCGTAGCCGATGCAATGCAATGCGGGCCATACGCCGTGTTCGGCGTGGCTCGGGATCGATCGGCAGCGGTCGCCGATTCCTTCAACTCGGCCGCCATCGTCGCGCTCTTTCCTTCGAGCCGTGCCCACCGCTCCGCAGTCGACGCCGCCCATTCTGCAGCGAAGTGTCTCGTCGAATGTGAGTCTGGCGAGTGCATGATCAGCAGGCGCCTGGAGCCTCTGAGACGGATGCGAGGAGAGACGCGACGAATGACGAAAAGGTTCGCTTTGACCGGCGTGCGTGGCCTGTGAGCGACGCCTAACTGGAAACGGAAGCCTTGTGATTTATTTCACAAGCATTTCTTCTAGCCGAGTTCGCTTGGATTCGCGCCGATCGAATTGATATCCTTACTCGTAGCGACCACAGAGTAGAGGCGAACGGCATTGCATCGTCTTCTCGATCTGACGATTTGCGCACCGGGGGGCCGAGGCGCCAGTCGCACGAGGGCCAGGCGTCATGACTCAGATTACTGCCCGCGATTTCATGGTGACGCCGGTCATCACGGTCAGCCCCGCGGCCGACGTGATCGACGCGGTCCGCATGTTGATTGTCCGTCATATCTCCGGCGCTCCGGTCGTCGATGCGGATGGCAATTACCTCGGCGTCTTTTCGGAAAAGTGCTCGATGCACGTCCTGCTCGACGCGGCTTACGAGCAGCTGCCAGTCCGCGACGTCCGCTCGTTCATGGATGCCGAGGCACAGACCATTTCGCCCGAGACGCAACTCCTGTCGGTCGCCCAAGTCTTCTTGCTCACCCCCTATCGCCGGCTGCCGGTGCTCGAGGCGGGCAAGCTGGTTGGCCTCGTCACGCGTCGCGACGTGATGAAGTGCTGGATGCGCTTGATCGACCAGGTTCCGAGCGACTCCCGCGAAACGACGCTGATGTATTTCAGCGCGATGTTCGAACGGCACGAAGCTCCACTGGCTTAGGCCAGCCACTTCCCTGAGAAGGCGGCCGCAAGTCCTTGCCGGAGCCCGCAGCAGATAGGAATATCCCATCCGCTGCCTCGCCGGCGGGATTGCTTCGCCCGTCGATCACGGCAAATCTTGACGTAGCCAGCGGTTCTCCTTACCATGGCAGGGAAGTTTCTCTGTAGCGCCATCGCTCTCGGCGACCACCGATGTACAGTTCAGGCCTGATTTCCCGAGTAAATCGCAGCATCGCGCTTGGCGCGTTGCTCGCCTTTACCACACTCGGGTTGTTCGGCCATTCGCTTCACGCTCTGTTGCCCTGCGGCGACGAATCATGTGGCGTGGATGCCAGCGCTGCCGAACGAGCAAGCTGCAGTTGCGGTCATTCGCATGCGGTAACGGCACATCGTCGCATCGACTCGGCAGAACAGGAGTCAGCTCCGCAAGTCAGCGCCGCCGAGCACGACTCGGCGAACTGCCCCCTCTGCACGCTGCTGGCGAAGATCAAAGTCGATCGCCCAGCCATTTTCCATGCCCGCTACGATGCGGCCCACTGCGAACAGTTGGCGTCGCTTGGCGAGTCGCTGCTGCCGCAGGATCTCGCCCTATCTGGTGCTCCGCGCGGCCCGCCGCAGGCGTAACGGCGCCTTCTTGCGCCTTGCTTTGCGCTCTCTTGCGGCTCAGCCGATTCTGCCTCGAATCAGCTGACACTCACGTTCCAGCTAGCGAACGTCGCTGCGCCGACGCGGGCAAGAGTTCTCTCCAAGCGGTTTAGCCATTGGGTTTCCCAATAAGGGGTCCGTCGTGCGCGCACGATTTGGATACGGATTCACGCTCGTCGAGTTGTTGGTCGTGATCGCCATTATCGGCGTATTGATCGCGCTCCTGCTGCCGGCAGTGCAATCTGCCCGCGGCGCTGCGCGGCGTTCGCAATGTGCGAACAATCAGCGTCAAATCGGGTTGGCGATTCACCAGTACGCCGACGTCCATCGCGGGCGATTTCCAAAGATTTTGCATGACGACGGCGCGGTGAAAGAAGACTCGTGGATTTTTTCGTTAGCTCCGTTTATGGAAAGCGTCGACGCGGTTCGACTCTGTCCGGAAGACACGGGGCGACTTGAAAAGACCGACGGGCGCGAGACCAGTTACGCGATGAACGCCTACCTGCGCGATCCTGGAGACGAATTCTCCGGACCGTTGCCGCCGGGCGTTTCTCTGCCGGAGGGATTGATTGGCAGCTTGTACGATCTCCCCTCCACGCACGCCACGATCATGATGTTCGAGGCGACGCCGCGAATGGAGACGAACTACGACCACGTCGAATCGACCGAGTGGTTTAGCGAACTGAACCTCAAGTACAACGCCCAGCAACGCCGGGTGTGGAACGCCGTCTCGCAGGAAGTCGCCGTCGAACGCCATACGGGCGGCGCGGCGAACTATCTCTACGCCGATGGGCACGTCCAGTCGATTTCGTCGAGCGAGATCGGCCAGTGGTGCGACGAGGGTTTCGACTTCGCTAAGCCGCCGCAATAGCGATCGGCCGCTGAGAGTCTGTTGCCAGAGATTGCAATGGCGTCGCCGTGCGTCATGCTCGGCATCTTGGTTTTCCTGCGCTGGGAAGGATTCCGCTTGATCGCGATCAGGATCGCGCTGCGCGCAATTGTTTGCATTTCAATCAACACCCATCTTGCTTCACGGAGCTGCTACCTCATGAATGCTCGCCTTGCCTTCGCCACTGAAATCTCTCGCCTTAGCCGCCGATTTGGCGCGCTGCTGTCGCTACTGGCCATCGCTGGCCAGACGTCTTCGGCGTTCGCCCATAGCGACGCCCTCCTCGTCAACGTCGGCGGCCAAGTTGTCGTCGGTACGGCCGAGGACATCGACGGGCCCGACGAAGCGTTTGCTCTCGACGCCGGGCTGTTCGAATCGATTCTCCGCGCGGGATTTGCTCCGCCGACGCCGGCCGATTACGAAGGAAACGAGCCGGGCTTCTTCGGCCTCCACGCCGTGAGCGGCGCCGACGACCTGGCCGCGCTCGGCGCAACCGCGCTGCCGGGCAACGCGGCGGTGTCGGGAAGTCTCACGACGTTTGAGGTGAACGGCGCCCTCGATTCCCTCTTTTTCTGGAGCGGCGTCGGAGCCATCGACTTTCAACCGATTTCCATCGCTCATTCCGGCGTCGCCTTCGCGTTCCAGCCTGCCGCGTTCGGCGCGACCGGCCCCAACGGCGACGTTGACGACCATCCCATCTACCAGATCAACGATCCGGCCGGCACGCCAGCGAACGGCGTTTACTTGATCGCCCCGCAGATCGGCGTCGCCGGTCTCACCGCGTCGAAGCCTTTTTACATGGCGTTTCTAGTCGACGAGTTGATCCAAAGCGAAGACGAACTCGAGTTGGTCGAAGCGGCGCTCGAAGGCTTGGAGGAGGGAACCACTCTCGACGCGCTGGTCGACTTCGGCGGCGGCGTGACGAAGGACTTTGCGTTCTACGAGCAAGGGGTGGAGTGGATTGAAACGAACCTTGTGGTGCCAGAGCCCGGCAGCGCGGCGCTGGCTGCGATTGGCGTCGCGTCGCTCGCCATGCTGCGATGTCGCTCGACTTCAGCCCCTGTCTCCGCCAGGGGGTCGGTCTGAACCCTCGCGGTCCTCGAACTCCAACGTGGTGCAACCCCCCGGCGGAGCCGGGGGCTGCTCGCGTTGCCGCGATCAAATCGCCCAAAGACAACTCTCACTTCATCGCAGCCATGACGCAAAGTTTCACGACCATGGGAAATCCAACTTCCTGGCGTCGCCACTGGACGACGCTGCTTCTCAGCATTGCCACGCTTGTCGGCGCCACTCGCCACGCGACCGCTCAGCATTTCGACGTCCTCGTTCAAGTAGTCGACGGTCGCCTCGCCACCGGCAGCGCCGACGTGTTCTCTGACGAATGGTCGCTCGGCAGACAGGTCTATTCGTACGAGTTCGATAGCGACTACGCCGTCGCGGACCCCGGCTTCAATACGTTGATCGCCACATCGCCTTCAATGCCGGCGGGTGCGTCCGCGCTACCCGGCAACTCCCCGCTAGGGTGGGATTTTCTGCCGATGAAGATCGACGGCTCCTTGGCCAATCTTTTTTATTGGAACGGCGCCGGCAGTAGCGAGGAGGAAGTCGATTTCGGCGCTTTGCCGGGACCCGACTACAAGTTTGAACTGTACGGAAGGACCGCCGCGGCTGGCGTCGACGGCTCGCCTGTTATCGTGCCGGGCAACGTAATCAACAACACCGGAAGTAACGGATCGCTCCATACCCACCGGTCGTTTTATCTCGATTCGGGAAATCTCAACGCCGTCACGACGCCTGATGATGGGATTTACCTCGCCTCGATGAGGTTGAAGATGCCGGGCCTCGACTCGTCGCAACCGATCTACTTCGTGTTTGGCACGCCGGGGTCGACGTTGGCGGCGCTTCAGGCGGCTGAGACATGGGTCACTGATCGCGTCACGGAGCTCGCTCCCGACTTCAACGCCGATTTCAACGACGACTTCGTCGTCGACGGCGCCGACTTCCTCATTTGGCAACGGAATTTGGGAGCCCAGAACGCGCTGCTTAGCAGCGGCGACGCAGATCGCGACGGCATTGTCGACCCTGGCGATCTCGATGTGTGGCGCGACGAGTTCGGTTTGGCGCTAGAGAGTTTTCCCGGGGTCGCTTCGCCGCCGTTGACTCCAGCGTCGCATGCTGTGCCGGAGCCGAGTGCGGCGTTACTGGCCCTGATCGCGCTGGCCGCAGGCCGCAGCGCCTATTGCAGCCCTCGGCTCCGTCGGGGGGTATAGGAAGCGTTAAAGACGTCGCCTGCCGTAACGGCCTGGCGCCCGACGCTCCGGCAGAGCCGGGGACTGCATTGTTTATCGGGCTGAAAGCCCAACCCACCCATGCCTCGCCCCGCCACAACTCGCTCGACCGCGCTGGCGCTACTAGCCCTCATGGGGCTTGTAGGCGTCCTCGGCGCCGGCCTCCACTCGCTGGTCCATGCGATCAGCGGGCGGATCGACTGTTGGCGTTACCACGCCGCGGCTTGTTGCAGCGTGGAGTTCCTACCAGCGACGAACGATGAGTTAGCGGCGGAGACCACCGGCCAATCGGTCAAAAAACTCGCCGCCGATTCTCACGCTGATTGCCCCATTTGTACGCTGCTCGCGCGCTACCACGCGCCGCCAGTAGCGAGGTTGAACTTCAAGACGACGGCGCTCCTTCACGCCGACGTTGCCGATTGTGATACGCTCTTCCTCCCTCGCGCGGTGACTCGCGCTCATCGCCCTCGCGGCCCTCCTTCTTGGACATGATTGATCAAACAACCCGCAATCAGAAATATCAATCATTGACCGTGAAACACACTTCCAAGAAGGACTTGCGTAATGAAAAAGAATTTGAAGAACGCCGCCTTGGCGTTGGGACTGGCCCTGCTCGCTGCGTTGCCGGCAACCTTGAAGGCTGCCGAGCATAACTACTATGTGACGGTGGATGGTCGACCGACCCTTACCTCCGGTACCTACGCGGGGCTAGGCAATCCCAACAGCGGCCGGCTCACGCTGCTCTATGCCCACTGGAACGACGACACGCCGTCGTCGAATCACTTCCACGGCATCGGCGTCTACTCACTGACCGGTCCGGTCGACGCGCCCATCGTTGCCGACACCAACGGCAACAATCGGCTCCCCGAGACCTACACCGGTCAGGCGCCGTTGACGCTCAAACCAGGTTCCGGCGCCTTTGCCGGCAAACTGGTGAGCGGGGAGAATGGCGAGCACTACAGCGACTTGTCGCTGTACTCGATCCACGATCTCGCTGCGGCGGCGACGCTCAACCCGACGAGTCCCCAAGGCTACATGTACAACAGCAACGCTGGGTACAAGAACACGCCGATGACCGGGCTCAACCTGGCGCTCGAGATCGTTTCGATCTCGCCAGGTTTGAACCTTGGCCAAGCGGGACTTAACCAGTCGGGCGATCGGCTGGCGATCGGCGGCGAAGCGAGCTGGCCGTTCGAGCCCGTTTTCTGGACGGCCGAGAACGCCGCTCCGGGCAACTACTCGGCGTCACTTCGCTTGGTCGATCAAGCGAATGTCTTCGGCTCGTCGGGGACCTTCCACGTCGACTTCGCCGTGGTGCCCGAACCGGCGAGCGTCGGCATGGCGCTGATCGCCGGGCTCGGGTTTGTCGTGGCGACGTACCGTTGGCGCCGAGGCTAGCGAGTTGAATGTTAGCGAAGCGTCGGCCCGTCGCTTGCGGCGGGCCGACGCCCATTTTATTGACGCGATCCATCCAGATCGCTGTCCGAAATGGCCAACGTCGATTAATCAATTGTTATACTAAACGTAGAGTATGCTGCGCTGCTTGAGTCATCTCCCAAGTCTCCAAGGGGCACGGACAATGCGTATGACGAACCGGTCTGCCGTCGCCTTTACGCTGGTTGAACTGCTAGTTGTCATCGCCATCATTGGGTTGCTCATTGGACTGCTGCTGCCAGCGGCGCAGTCGGCGCGCGAAGCGTCACGCCGTGCCGACTGTATGTCCCGATTGCGGCAAATCGGACTCGCGTCGACCAATCACCACGATGCCGTCGGAGCTTTTCCGCCGGCGCGGCTCCGATCGCGCGTCTGGGATTGGGAAGAGGGGGCCTGCGATTCCTCCCAGCCTTCGTGGCTCGTGCGAATTTTGCCATACGTCGAACAAGCGAACTCGGCGAGGCAGTGGAGTCTTTACGGCCGTTTCGAAGATCATCTGCCCGAGGTCCGCGAGTCGTCGCCCGCGATCTTTAGTTGCCCCGGACGACGTTCATCGAGCGATGCGGTCATCCCATCGCAAAGGATGGAGACGAAGGTGACGTATCCTTGCGGCTGCATGGGCAGCGAGGTCGTCAATCTCGTCAGTGGCGCCGTGGGCGACTATGCGGGCAATCATGGCGATTACACTGGAGGATCTTACGGTCTGCTGACCGATTACTGGCGCGGTGGTAATGGCACGGGGATCATTATATCGAGTCGGCCGAAATGCCGTGCTGGCGAGCCGGCCGGCTGGCTCGATAAGGTGCGCTACAAGGATGTCGTCGACGGCGGCAGCAATACGTTCCTCGCCGGAGAGATGCACATTCCGCGAGGTCGGGTCGCCCAGGTGCCGGAGAACGGTCCGATGTACAACGGCAAGGATCTCACTGCCTTTGCACGCATCGGCGGGCCGAGCATTCCGCTGGCGCGCGGTCCCGAAGTCGACTGGCTGCCAAACATGGGATTCGGCAGTTGGCACCCCGGCATCTGCCCGTTTGTGCTTGCCGACGGTTCGGTGCGCACCGTCGACAACGAAATAGACACCGTGGCCCTCCAGAGTCTTTGTCATCGCTTCGATGGCGAAGGCCTTGAAGAAGATAACGTCACGCCGATCTGGGGCGTCTATTAGGATGAACGCCTATTCCGTACAACTTACGTCGCGCCTCGTGGCTGCGCTGTCGTTCGCGGCGATCGCTCTCGTTGCAGGCTGCGGCGAGCCGCGCATCCCGACCTACCCCGTCGAGGGTAGCGTGAAGTTCGACACCGGCGAACCGGTCCCCAGCGGCATGGTCGAGTTTCGACCGCGAGGCGAAGGGCCGATTGCCTGCGGCAAGCTCGATCAATTCGGTCGATTCACCCTCCGCACTTTCGCGACGGACGACGGGGCCGTCGCCGGAAAGCATCAAGTCGTCGTTGTGCAGCATCTGCCGCCGCAGTCTGGCCCCAAGGCGCCCGACGAACATGCCGAACATCAGTCGGTGCTGGTGGCCCCAGAGTTCGCCTCCTATGCCACGTCGGGCCTCTCGGCGGCAATTAAGCCGAGCGACGAAAACGAGGTATCGCTCATCGTCCGCCGAATGTCGCGGCCCTAGCGAAGTTGACGGCAGTCTGGTAGCCTGTCGCCAGCGCGTGAGCGATAGCGACTCCGCACTTTTCATGACTCGATCGGACGGCACGATGACCACAGCCATCGCAGGAGTTGCTCCCGCTACCGAGCGCGAGGTCACCATCATGTCGGTTTGGCCGACCCTTGGCGCCACCGCCTATGGCCGTTGGTGGGGACGTCGATTCGAGAACCAGATTGGGATCACGATCCTTGGCATCCCGCTGACCATCGGGCGGCTGATGGCCCTTGTCTCGATTCCATTTATCCTGCCGCTCTACTTTCACATGCTCATTCCGAAGCTGCCGCTGGTAGTCTTCGGCATTCCTAATCCCGCCTGTCGGCGGTACCGGTTAACGAACAAGCGAGTCATCGTCGAGCAACCATTTGGCGGCGGCGAACAGCAGGCCGTGTCGCTCGACCGGTTCGATTCGGTAACGCTGGAAGTCTTGCCGGGCCAAGCTTGGTACCCGGCCGGCGACTTGGTTTTTCGCAACGGCCAGATCGAAACGCTGCGCCTCTCCGGCGTACCGCACCCCGAACCGTTCCGGCAGACCTGCCTGAAAGCCCGCCAAGGGTTCGCTGGCGTGCAGCAGGCGCGTGCCATGGGGTTTGCCGGCTAGCGCTGCTTCGCCGCGATCGGCATCGGCGTTCCCTCATGTGAAGTTTCCGACCGGCGCCGGTTGTAGCGACCACGAAATCACTGCCGGAATCGCCGCACGCGACCGTCGTATCAGCGCGGCCCGCCGCCGAAGTTTCTCGCCGCTTCGCCAGTTGGCGTCGACCGATGTAACTCTGGTTTCGCACCGTCCCAACAGAGGGGGACCAGAGCGAGCGGAGGCAACATGCGCGGCATCGCGGTTCGAACGGCGGGGGCACTGGCAATCGGTCTGATCGCCGCGGGAATCGCAGGCGCCGAGGACGTCCCGCGCACGGCCAGCCTGACGACCGCGGCGACGCCGCTGCTGCGGCACGGGGTGTTCCGGTTCGCCAGCTACCCCGATGCGTGGACCGCGGCGCAAGAGTCGAATCGGCCGATTCTAGTTTACGCAACCGCGCCAAACTGTCCCCACTGCGTTCGCATGATCAACGAAACCTTTGCGGCCTCGCCCGTAAAGCGTTTGGCCGTCGAATCCTTTGAGACGGTTTACGTCGACCGTGCCGAACAACCCGATTTGGCCGCCAAACTCAAGATTCGCTACTTCCCAACGACGATTGTCGTCGCCCCCAACAATCAGGTGCTCGACGTGATTGAAGGTTACGTCGACGCGCCCACGCTCAATCAGCGACTGAAGACGTCGTTCGCCGCCCACCAAAACGCCACTCGGAAGTAACAGCGGACGACTTGTTGAGCGCGTCGCGCAGGGCCTCTTCCGGCCGGGAGCCGATGCCTTTGCGCCACTCGGAAAGCCGTGCGCGGCAAGAGCTACACCAGCGTCAGTTCGCGCCGGTGCGCCCCATCCAGCGGTCTGACGCAATTCGGGAACTCCAGATCGACCTCAAACGTAATCGGGTACTTGTACCCTTGCGGCGGAACTGGTTTGAGTCCCGGCGCCCGTCGGCATGCGCGCAGTGCGAATTCCTTCAGCGCAGGCCGCCAGCCATCGAGTTCGGTCCGTCGCCAGCTGCCTCCGAGTAACTCGCGGAAGTGCCGATTCGCTAGATAGACGTTGTTGCGGCGCGCCGCTCGCGGCGTCATGTGTTCGGTCGAGAGCGACACGTTCAGCCCCTCGGTGTTCACCACGCGATGGGGCGTATGTTGCGGCCAAGTGATCATCTCTCCCGGCTCCAAGTCGTGCACCACGGCGAGCTCGTCCCACTCGCGGCGGAAATCCAGCTCCTCGCTCTTTTCCCCGCACAGGACTCCTTCAATCGTCTCGTCGCTGACGATGCTCGACTCCAGCGGATAGGCCCAGACCCGCTTCTTCCCACGCAAGTGCCACAGCATGTTCGCTGGGCAGTCGAGGTGATAGTAGACCATCGCCTCCGGCGACGAAATCAGCAGGTTCGCCGAATGATTGTACGTGACGAGCCCGGGGCAGGTCCGTTCCAGGTCGTCATAGAGGGCGAGCACCAGCTCGGCGTATTCGGGGTGATGATCCATCACGCGGCGGATGTTCAGCCAAATGCGTCCCTTGCGAGCCGCTTCAAGCAATTGCGTCGAATCGAGATTCCCGGCGCGACCTTCTTGCCAATCCTGACGGCGCGTCGGATCGGTCCCCATCGTGTTGATGCCCAAGTCACGCCGCGGATGGCGGTCAAGCAGGTCGACCAACTGATCGTCGCCGAACAGCTCCAGCTGATTCAGCCGATGCTGGGCGACGAAGATGTTGCGCTCCATGCGCGCGGCCTGTTCCGGGGTCCAGTTCTCGAGCAGCTTCAAGTGGTTGGCCATCAGGAGAATTCCATGTAAGAGAAGCGACGGGTCGAACCATCCCCGCGGAGGCGTCGCGCCGTCGGAGAAAGCCTAGGTCGCCGCAGCGCCCAAGCCGCGACGATCAGTACGCAGCCGAAATCGAATGGACCGCGCCAAAGGGGACTGACAGGTCCAGCCCCTACAACCGGACCGCGGCAGAAGCCCCTTGTCGCGCCAAGCAGCTGCAGGGACGCGCCCTCCGGTCCGTAGCGCCAATTCGCTTGCTACTGCCCATCCGGTTCACGAAGTCCCGCTAGCGGTCGCTACTGAAACAGCCGCTTCGCCGCGGCGGGCCCGCGAGCCTCGATGGCCGCGTTGATCTCCGCCAACTCAGCGCTCGACAGTCGCCACCCCATCGCGGCCGCAGTTTCCTCGATCTGCCACGCGCGCTTGGCCCCGCATAATGCGGTAGTGATGCCGGGCTGACTAATGGTCCAGTTGACTGCCACCTGGGCGACCGTTCGCCCCAGTCGAGTTGCGATCTCGCGAAGTTTGGCGACGAACGCCTGGTTCCGCTCGAACTCTTCGCCCTGATACATCGGGTAACTCTTGCGATTGTCCCCCGCCGCCAACTCCGTTTCCGTCCCGATCCTGCCCGCGAGCAATCCCTTCATCAGCGGCCAATAGGCCGCCACGGAGATCCCCTCGGCCAGGCACCAGGGAATGGTTTCCTTCTCGATGTCACGCTGCAGCATGTTGTACGGCAGCTGCACGGCGCTCAGCGGGCAGACGGCATGAAATTCTTGCAACTGCACGAGGGTGCAGTTCGAGGCCCCCGCGGTCAGCGTCTTTCCCGCATCGATCAGCCGCTGGATCGCTCCGGCCGAGTCGCCCACGGGCACGTGCGGATCGGGCGAGTGAAGATAGTACAGTTCCACATGATCGACGCCGAGTCTTTCAAGGCTTTCGTCGCACTCGCGCAGCAGCGTCTCCGGCCGTGCATCTTGCGCTTGCTTGCCATCGGCGCCGTAGTGGATGCCGCCCTTCGTGGCGATGATCGCTTCCTCGCGCGCATGCCCTTCAAGCGCCCGCCGAATGAGCCGCTCGCTCTCGCCATGGGGGCCGTAGCAGTAGGCCGTGTCGAGGAAGTTGGCCCCTGCCGCGAGGCTCGCCCGCACCGTGGCGATGCTATCAGCGTCGTTAACGTCGAGCGACGTCACCCCCGCGATCGGCCAGCAGCCAAGCGACACCGACGAGACTTCAATGGAGGAGCGTCCGAGACGACGGCGGTCGGCAGTTGGATCAGAAGTCGAGATATTCATCGGTAACTCGCTGGGTATAGCGCTAGCAATCGAACCGTGCAAGCATCACAGGATATCGTTGCGGACGGCCTATTGGCAAATCGCGGCGCTGTTGCGGGGCCGAGGCCACGCTAGCGGATTGCTCTTGACTGCTCATGGCGCTCGTCCGCTACACTCCGCGAGATTTTTTTCGACGTCCCGGCGTGCTGCGCGCTCGCCGATCATCCCTGTTTCACCATCGCGGCGACGCCACTTATGGGTTTGCAACTCATCTCGTTACTGGCCGACGTCGACGTCGAATCGGGTCGGGCCTCGTCCGTGCTCGTCATCGTCGCCATCGGCATCCTGTTCGCAGCCGGCGCCGCCAAGTGCGGCATCATCATGCTGCGACCCGAAGCCAATAAGCTGTGCGTCGGTTCCCTTGCCGCACTGTTGCTGACCTTCACGTACTACTGCGGCGCTACCTTGACGCAGTTCCTTTTCGAGCCCCCTCAATGGCTGATCGTCGCCAGCCATTTGCTCGGCACGCTGGCGATGTTGTTCGCCTGGACGATGGCGGTGCTCGGCCTGATCGATTACCGTCGTCACAAGGAATCCTATAACCAGGGCCGCGTCCAGGCATGGATCGCGCTCATGGTTTCTAGCATCCCCGTGCTCCTCGCTGCCGTTGGGATCGCGGTCGGCTTCTTCCAAGGGCTTCGCTCTGGCCGGGAGCGCAACTCCCAGCGTTATGCCGATGAGGAAGTTGAGTCGCGCGGCCGTGAGCGCGACCCTTCGCAACCTCCCTCGCCGGACCGAGGTTTCGGCCCAGACTCCGGCGCCGAGCCATCGGTGCGCCGTGTTTCCCATGAGGTCGCTGCCCGCGACGCCGACCCGCAACGGACGCAGCGCTTTCCGGAACTCAATTTCGAGTTCACGCCGCCCGAGCAGGGCTGGATCAAGCTCCACGCCGCCAGCATCAGTCGCGACGCCGCCGTCGCCTACACCAGCAAGTCGCCGCAGATCATTTTCTTCGTCGTGGCCGAACGTCTCGGAGCCGACGTCGACGTCGACGCTCGTGCGCTGCTTGAAGTGATCAAATCAAGCATCTATGCCAACTATGACGACGTCGACTTCGACGAACCCGTCTCGCAAACAGTCGCCGGCATCGATGGCATTAGCATCAACGCCTCCTACACCGAGGGCGCCATCGATCAGCGCCGCGCGATGTGGATCGGCGCGCAAGGCGGCTACCTCTTCCAATTAATCGCTACCGGTCGGGCCAAGCACGCCGACCGGCTCGACGAGCGCCACGGCGAGATGCTGGCCGGCTTCCGGGTGCTCGACCAAGAGGCGGTCGTTTACTCGCAGGGGAAGACGCCGATTGCCCACTACGAGTCGGCCGAATTTGGCTACGAGATCGACTTTAGCAGCGGCGCCTGGCTGCAGGCGCCGGCTGAGCAGGAGATTCTCCCCGCGGCGGAGATCGCCGCCACGCTCAGAAATCATGCGGCCGTGGCGGTGATTCCGCTCTACCTGCCGCGCGACGACGCTCCATTGGAGAACGTCGCCGAGGCCCTCGGCGACGCCTTGCTTGACGGGCTCGAAGTTGCTGCCTGCCAGCACGTCGAAACGAAAGCCGCCAACGCGGACGGCGTTGAAGAGATGACGTTCGCGTATCAACAGTCGGTCGCAGACGGGACGGCGGTCGACTATCGTTTTCGCCTCGTGCGACGGGGACGTCGCGCCGCCATGGCGCTAGGACTCACCCCCAGCGAGGACGCCGACGCGCTCCAGGCCGTCGAGCGCGTCGTCGCGACGCTACAGTTCAATGACGAAGGGCAGGGGAAGAACGCCCAGGGAAGCGAGACGCAGCGCGCCGGTCGCGGCAAGGCGCTCAATTCGCTGGGGCTCGTCTCGTTCGAGCAAAAGAACGCCGAGTTGTCGCTCGCCTGCTTCGAGGAGGCGATTGCACTCCTGCCTGGCAATGAGTCGCCGCTGCTGAATTACGCCCATGTCCTGGCCGAAACCGGCCAGCTGGAGCAGGCAGTCGCCGCCCTCGAAACTCGCCTCGACGATTACGACGAGAATCAGCGCATCAAAGAAAAACTCGCCGCGCTGTTGTTCGAATCAGGCGACGAAGAACGCTGCTGCGAAACGCTCGAACAACTAGTGCGCTCAGGATACCGCGGCGAGGAAGCGCTCATGATCCTCACCGGGGCCTACATCAAGCAGGAGAAATACGAGGCAGCGCTTGCCGCCGTCGACCAGTACCTCCAGGGAGGCGCGAATCCACAGGCGACGCAGATCAAGGCCGTGCTTCTCTCGAAGCTCGGCAAGCACGACGAAGCCATTGCCATCCTCGAAGAAGTCCGCCGACAGCGCCCCCGCGACCCGTCCAGTGCGCTCAATCTTGCCGTTGGCTACTGCGAGGCCGAGCGCTACGACGCCGCCCTGAATCTCACGGAGCAGCTCCTCGACCAAGGCAAGTCGACCGACGAAGTCTATCTCGTCCGCGGTCGCTGCCAACTCGGCATGAAGCAGTTTCACGATGCGAAGGAGTCGTTCGAACTTGCCCTGGCCGCCAATCCTCGCAGCGAAGATGCCAAAGAGGCGATCGCCGTCGCCTCGGCGATGTTGGGCCAAGGCAACAACTCGATCGTCAAGACGCCGATCGATCCGGTGCCCTTGCCGGCCGAGATTGACAACCGACTTACCCAAATCCCGGATAACGACCAGGCGGCGGGAACTTTCGGCGCCTACGAAAACTATCGCGTCGTCGGCTACGAATATCGACAGGGGCAGCGCAGCCGTTGCACCACCTATCGCAAAATCAAGATCGTCGGCCAGGAGGGGATCGATCGATTCTCGACGCTGACAGTCACCTTCAACCCCCTCAACGAGAGCGTGTACGTCAATCGGCTCGCCGTCTACGACGCCGCCGGCAATCTGCTCGCCGAAGGCAACGCCAACGACTACTACGTCGCGGCCGACGACAAAAGTGAACTTGCCACGAATGATCACACGCTGACGATCCCGGTCCCGCAAATACAGCCCGGCAATACGTTGGAGTTCACCTACACCCGCGACCAGGCGGCCGTGGATGATTTCGGGTATGAAAACGTGGTGCTCACGTCGTCGATTCCGGTCCAGGCGGCCGCCGCGTTCGTCGTCGGCGACGTGGACAAACTCGCCCACACCTCCAGCGGTCCCGAACCGCGCCCAAGTGCCGACGGCGGACTCTTCTGGGGCGTGAGCGATCCGCCCGTCTATGTCGACGAAAGTTCTCAGCCCCCGATGGTTGAGTTCCTTCCCGTCGTCCACCTGACGGACGCCGGTCAGCAGTGGAGCGCCATCGGCGACGAATACGCAGAGAAGATCGCCGATCGTCTGCAGCCCGACCCCGTCACCTCCGCCAAGGCGGCCGAATTGACCCAGGGCCTGTCCACGCCCGACGAGAAGGTCGCGGCGCTCAGTCGCTTCGTGCAGAAACAGCTCAACTATCAAGGACTCGAGTTCGGCGTCCGCGGACTCATGCCAAACGCCGCGTCAAAATCACTCGAAAACGGCTATGGCGACTGCAAGGACCACTCGTTGCTGCTCAAGCAATTGCTCAACGCCGTCGGCATCCCCGCGCAGCTCACGCTCGTGAATTCCACGGGCGAGGTCGACGGCAAGCTTCCGTCGACGTCGCAGTTCGATCATATGATCCTTTCGCTTCCTGGGCCCTCGGGCGGCGACCGGGACCGCCGGTTCATCGACTGCACCGCCAAGCATGCTGACGCTAGCCAGGTGACTGCCGACGATTTTGACGGCCGCTTGGCTCTGGTCATCGAGCCGGGCGCCTCGCGATTGGTTCCTATTCCGCCGCGCACGACCCTCGGCGCCGAGATTCGCTGCGGCCGCGAGGTCACCATCGCGTGCGACGAACCAGAGCGCGAAACTGCCGACGCGGTCGTTCGCGAGCAAGTGTCGTTCACCGGAACGCCAGCCGGCGCGCTCCGCTCGGTGCTGGCATCGATGCAGCCTCGCGACCGCAAAGAGGCGATCGCCCGGTTGATTTCCGAACACGACGAAGTCGATGTGACTCGACTCGACATTGTCAACATCGAAGACCCGACGGCCCCGCTCATACTTCAGCTGCAGTACCGCATCGACAACGCCTTTCATAGCGTCGGCGAAAGCGGCACGCCGCTGTCCGGGCGGCTCGTCAGCCCGTGGGAGACCTGGGCCACCACTGCCTACGCTATGACCGAACGATTGACGCCGTTTCGCACGACCGCCGCATCGATCGTCGGCTCGACGCGCTATGTCTTGCCGCCTGGGTTCATCCTTGACCGGGGACCCGAGTCGATCGAATCGCCTCCTACGAATACGTTCGTCAACTGGAAAGTCGAGGCGAACGCGGCAGACAACTCGACGCTGCTCCGCGTCGATCGACGCGCGGGGAGTCACCCAGCAGCGGCCTACGCTGCCTGCTCGGCGGAAGCCAAGCAGCTGCTCGACCGGATACGTCGACCGATCACGCTCCGGGAGATTCCTCTGACAGCCAGCGCCGAAGGCAGCGCGACGGTCCGCTAGACGCGCCAACCGGCTGCTTCCTCGCCGTCGAGACGCAATGTCAGGCACTTGGCGCTGCCGCCTGCTTTCACAAATTCGCCAAGCGGCGTTTCCGCTGGCGTGAAGCCGGCGGTTCGCAGTTGGCGATGCAGATCCGCGCATCCGACGTTGGTGATCACCGTTCGCCCGACGACCGCCGCATTGCACGCGAAACTTTCCGCCTCCCCAGCCTCGACTTCAATAAGCGTTGGCACATGGGCCGCCAGCACGCGGCGTCCGTAATCGTCGAACGCGCCGGGATAATAAATGGCCACGCCAGGCGCCAGCGGGCAGAAGCACGTATCGAGGTGATAATAGTAAGCGTCGACCAATTCCAGCGGCAGGACGCGCACCCCCAGCAACTCGCCAATCTGCTGATGACCGAGCGCATCGCTTCGCTGTCGGTACCCCGCAAAGAGGGTGTCGCCGCAAAAGAGCGCATCGCCCGCGCCTTCGAAGCTGAAACGATTGGGCGTCTCGAATACCTCAAACCCGTCTGCGCCCAGCCAGCGGCGAAAGTGCGCCTCTTCTCCTTGCCGCTGCACATGCTTGAAGTGGGAGATGACGGCCCGTCGTTTGAAAATCAGCGCTGCGTTTGCGGTGAAGACCAGATCGGGTAGCCCTTCCACCGGTGCGATCTCGGCAATCTCCGCCCCTGCGGCAATCAATTGGTCGCGCAACGCCCTCCATTGCAGCTGGGCCAGCGCATGATCAGCCTGCCGCTCAGTCTTCATCCACGGATTGATCTCGTAATGGATCCCATAGTGCGTCGGCGCACACATCAAGATGCGAGGCGATGACGACATTAGCTACCTACAATCTCTTCCTAATCACCAGCTCTGAATAGATTAAACACAGAGGACACCGAGAGCACCGACGACCGATGCAACCGCATTCCCTCTGTGTCCTCTGTGCTCGCTGTGTTGAATGTAGTTGATTTTGAACGATGAGAATCGCCTCACCCCTCCAGCTTCCGCACTTCCGCCACCAGCGCCCGCAGAAATGGCTCCACATCCGTCACCAACCCCACCGTCTGAAAGCTCCCGCGATCATTCAGTTTGATCACCGTCGACGGATTGATGTCGACGCACACCACCTTCACGGTCGCCGGCAACAGGTTGCCGACCGCTACGGAGTGAAGCGTCGTCGCCACCATCAGGCAGAAGGTCACGTTCTTTACCATCTCCCGCATAATCCGTTGGCACTCAAGCGCGTCCGTCACCACGTCCGGCAACGGCCCATCGTCGCGGATGCTTCCTGACAGGTGGAAGTCGACGCCGTTCTTGATGCATTCATACATGATGCCGCTGCGCAGCAATCCCGATTCGACCGCCGCAGCGATCGACCCCGCGCGGCGAATCAGATTGATCGCCCGCAGGTGATGCTCATGCCCCGCGTCGACGATCGTTCCCTCGCTCAAGTTCACCCCCAGGCTGGTGCCGAAGAGCGACTGCTCGATGTCGTGCGTCGCCAGCGCATTGCCGGCGAAAAGCTTGTGGATGTAGCCATCGCGCAATAGCTCGCATACCAGCGGCCCGCTTCCGGTATGGACGATCGCCGGGCCGCCGACCAGCAGCGATCTCTTTCCGTCGCGCCGATTCTCGAACAACTGCCGCGCGATCTCGCGGATCACCACCCCTTTGGGCTTCTCGGTCGAGACGGCGCTGTTCATGAAGGCGAAAGCATGCCCTTGCTCTTGGCGCTCCAGCGGAAAGACTCGCGTGCCGACATGCCCCACCACCACTTTCATGCCCCGTTGCACTTCGGTCATCGGTAGGCAGCGGCACGAGATCGAACGGTCGTCAACGACAATCCCGCAATCCATCTCCTGATCGGCTACGCCGATCCAGTGCCCGCCCAGGCGTACTTCCGTCTTCTGGTTGGTCGTACTGTAGAAACCTTCAGGAAACGCCCCGTCCATATCAGCTTCCACCAACCGCGCGTCGCCTCCGTGAACGGCAACGGCGCCATGGTCGCTGATTTGGGCCATGATTTCTTCAAGCGCTGCTTCATCCTTCGCGCGCACTTCGATCCGGGCGAAGCTGGGATCGCTGCGGTCGTGCCCAATGGCGACGTTTTTGATGATGAACATGCCTCCCGCCGCCGTGATGCCATCGAGCACCTTGGGCAAGATGAGGCTGTCGATGATGTGCCCGCGAACCTCCACGTCCTCGACGGCAGGAAACGCCGCACGACGCAGATCTTCTCTCAGGTCTGTCTCCGACACGTCGAGTTCCTCCTGACTAATTCGACGAAGTGGCGATAAGCTACCTTCATTCTAGGCGCTGAGCGGCCAATCGGCTCATCGCCGCCATGAGCGTAGATCGGCCCATTTGCCGCTTACGCGGTGACCGCAAACGGTCCTATTCGCCTTGCTGGAAAGACTTTATATTGATGGGCAAGGCATGGGCGGCGTCGCCCAGCCTTCCCCAGAGGCCCACTTTGGCGCGCCTCCGGCCCTCGCGGGCTGTCACCATGTTTACGACGTAACTGATGGACGAAAAGAAGACCTCTTCCTGGGACGACCTGATCAAGGAAATCGGCGCCGCTCCTGCCCCGGACGCCCTGGAGCGCAAACGCCCGGCGATCGAAACGACATTCAATCCGCCGCCGATCGTCGCGGCTCCTCCCAAGCCAAAGGCCAGCGATTGGGGCGGGCTCGCCTCGCAACTGGGCATCGAAGTCCCGCCCGAACCGACGCCTCCGCCGAAGCCGAAAGCCGAGCTAAAGCCGAAGCCCGAACCAAAGTCGAAGGCGGAACCGAAGGCGAAGACCGAACCGGGGCCGGCCGTCAAAGCAGAACCGCGGACCGAGCCCCGAGCCAAGGCCGAACCAAGGCCGAGGCGCGACTCCAAGCGCTCGGCGCCGCGCGCGGCCAAGCCCGAATCTCGCCATGAGCCAACGCCGGGCGAACTCGAATCGAGCTTCGCCGGTATCGAGCCGCTGGAGTCCGACTTCGAGGAAATCATCGAGGCCGAGATTATCGACATTGACTACAGCGACGAGCACGATTCGGACCTCGCGGACGAGTTCGTCGCGCAACTGGGCGACGACGCCCTCTCAGGCGAGGCGGCGCGCAACGCCTTCGACGCCTTGTTTGAAGGCGACGAATTCGCACCGCCTGCGCCGCGAGCACCGGCGCCCTCGCGACCGCCTCGCGCGCGCGAAGAACCCAGCCGTCGCGGTCCACGCTGGCGTGACGAGGCGGAAGACGAAGCCGCCTCAGCGCCGATTGACGACGACTTCGAACCGCTCGAAGGCGCCGACGACTCTGAACTCGTCGACGAAGCCGAAGTCCCTGCGTCCGAGGATGGCGACCGACCCCGTCGTCGTCGCCGTCGTCGCCGCGGCGGCCGTGGTCGCGAGCGCTCCGCGCGCAGCGACGAACCGCAGATGCGCGGTGAGTCAGAGGACGCCGATAATCTCGACGCAACCAACGAAGATGCGGATGACGTCGAGCGCGACGAAGACGACGCGCCGACCGAAGCGGGCGAAGGAGAACGCCCACGCCGTCGCCGTCGCCGTCGCCGGCGCGGCGGGGCAAGCGAGGGAGCGGAGGAGCGTCCGTCCGCCGCTGCGCGAGCACCGCGACCAGCGCCCGCCGCCCGCCGCGAAGAGGACGACGAAGACGAAGAGGAGCACGACGAGGACGATGATCACGAATTCGCCCCGGTCGCGGATTCGCGCAGTGACGACGATGACGACGACGACGACGATGACGATGACGACTCGCCCCGGATGTCGCATAAAAACATCCCGACTTGGTCGGACGCCATCGGCGTGATGGTCGAGACGAACCTTGCCGCCCGCAAGAACTCGCCCAGCCGGCCCGGCGGACCGGGCGGCGGCGGACGCGAACGCGGCGGCCGAGGACGCGGCCGAGGCCGCGGTCGCGGCCGGAGCAGTTCCTAAGAGTTGGAAACCACACGACTCCAACTGGAAAACGATCGAATCGAAGAGCCACTGGCATTGCCAGTGGCTCTTCGCAGTAGACGAGAACCTGTTCGCAGCACTAGGATCGCCGCATGAGTTCGGGCTCGCAAATCATCGTTGGGCAAGTCGTCGACGTCGCCGGACGGACCATCACGCCGGCGGAAGTCACCGTGGCCGACGGCCGCATCGCCGCCATCACGCCGACGGTCAAGCCCACATCGACTTTCCTCCTTCCTGGCTTCGTCGACGCCCACGTCCACGTCGAAAGCTCGATGCTCGTCCCCAGCGAGTTTGCCCGCGCGGCCGTCGTCCACGGCACGGTTGCCACGGTCAGCGACCCGCATGAAATTGGCAACGTTCTCGGAGTCGCCGGCGTTCACTACATGCTGGAGAATGCGTCGCATGTGCCGCTGAAGTTCTACTTCGGCGCCCCCTCGTGCGTCCCCGCGACGACCTTCGAAACCGCCGGCGCCACGATCAGCGTCGCCGAGGTTGAGCAGCTGCTCGACGACCCGCGGATCGTCTATCTCAGCGAGATGATGAACTTCCCGGGAATTCTCTTCGGCGACGCCGACTGCCTGGCGAAGGTGCGGGCCGCCCATGTTCGCCACAAGCCCGTCGATGGTCACGCCCCCGGCTTGCGCGGCGCCGACGCCGCCAAGTACATCGCCGCCGGCATCACGACCGACCACGAATGCTTCACCAAGGAAGAGGCGCTCGACAAAATCGCCGCCGGCTGCAAAATCTCAATCCGCGAAGGCTCGGCCGCTCGCAACTTCGACGCCCTCTACACGCTCATCGGCGAACACCCCGCGATGGCGATGCTCTGCAGCGACGACAAACATCCCGATGAATTGCTGGTGAGCCACATCAACGCACTCGTGCGTCGCGCGGTTGCCAAGGGGATCAATGTCTTCGACGCCCTCCAGGCAGCCTGCGTGAACCCGGTCGTCCACTACGGCCTCAACGTCGGCCAGCTCCGCGTCGGCGACCCGGCCGATTTCATCGAAGTCGATTCGCTCACCGAGTTCCACGTCCGCCGCACTTGGATCGACGGGCAGCTGGTGGCCGAGAATGGCAAGACGCTCATCCCCCGCGTCGAGCCCAAAGTCGTCAACCAGTTCGTCGCCACGCACGTCCAGCCCGAGCAGTTCGCCGTGCAAGCGATCCCCGGCGCGAAGCTGCAAGTCATCGAGGCCCTCGACGGCCAGCTGATCACCAATCGACTTTCGCTGGAGCCGCGAGCCGAGGAGGGCGTCGTCGTGAGCGATCCCACGCGCGACGTCCTGAAACTCGTCGTGGTGAACCGCTATAGCAAGGCGCCGCCGGCGGTCGCGTTCATCAAGAACTTCGGCCTCTCCAGCGGCGCCATGGCTTCGAGCGTCGCCCACGACTCCCACAATGTGATTGCCGTCGGCGCTAGCGACGACGACATCGCCTCGGCCGTCAACGCTGTGATGGACGCCGGCGGCGGACTCGCGGCCGTGAACCACGTTCAGGGCGACCATTGGGTGTTGCCGCTGCCAGTGGCCGGCCTGATGGCCACCGGCACATGCGCCGAAGTCGGCCACGCCTACCAGGAACTCGACTCCGCCGTAAAGCGGTGGGGCTCGACGCTTCGCGCCCCCTATATGACGCTCTCCTTCATGGCGCTGCTCGTTATCCCCGCCCTGAAGCTTAGCGACAAAGGCCTCTTCGACGGCGGTAAATTCGAGTTCACGCCGCTACTGGATTAAGGGAAGAGAAGAAGAATTAGCCACGAAAAGAACGAAAGGTACGAAAAAAAAGAAAAAGTTTGAAGTGACGCAACTCAACTTGATACTCACGAGCACTTATCGGGTCGCTGACTCTCCTTTCTTCTTTCGTCATTTTCATGTGTTTCGTGGTTAAGCTACACTTGCCGTTAATCAACTCAACGCAAGGGATTGCCCATGGACCCGTTCCTTCAAGCCGCGATCGATGAAGCAAAACAGGGCCTCGCCGAGGGAGGGATCCCCATCGGTTCAGTACTGGTGATCGACGGCCAGATTGTCGGCCGAGGTCACAACCGACGCGTGCAACAAGGAAGCGCGATCCTGCACGCCGAGATGGATTGCCTGGAGAACGCCGGCCGGCTCAAAGCGCGTGACTATCAGCGGGCCGTGCTATACTCGACGTTGTCTCCCTGCGACATGTGCAGCGGTACGGCGCTGCTGTATGGCATCCCCCGCGTCGTGATCGGCGAGAACCGCACCTTTCAGGGCCCTGAAGAATACGTCCGCTCCCGCGGCGTAACGCTGGAAATCGTCGATGATCCCACGTGCATCCAACTGATGCGCGACTTCATCGCCGCCAAACCGGAACTCTGGAACGAAGACATCGGCGTGTAAATGTTCTTTTCCCCCCGCATCCGCCTGAAAGCCCTCGCCAACCTGTGCCGGCGACTGGCAGTTTCTACCAGCGCGGGGATTCAAGATCGCAAGATCTGGCGCGACGAAGCTGCCCGCAGTCGCGGCAGCGAGCACGCCGCTCTTTCACAGGTGAGCGATTCGCTCGCCCGCGGGGAAACGATCAGCGACGCTCTGAGCAAGACCGGCGAGTATCTTCCCCGCATGTTCAAGCAGATCGTCGCCATCGGCGACGCCAGCGGCCGGCTCGACCACGCCTACCAGCGGCTGGCTGAGCATTACGAACAAACGATCGTCACCCAGCGCATGTTTCTCGCGGCGCTCGCCTGGCCCATGATTCAGCTCGCCATTGCGCTGTTCGTGATCGGCATCGTCATTTGGATCTCCGGTTTCCTCAATCTGAAGAATTTTGAAGGCGAACCGCTCGACATGTTCGGCCTGGGGCTGGTTGGGGGCCGCGGTCTGGCTCTCTACGTTGCCTTCATCACGTTCGCGATCATTGCCGTCATCTTCGTCGTCGAAGCGAGCCGCCGCGGCATGCTGTGGACGCGGCAGCTGCAGCGCAATCTTATCCGGCTACCGGCAATCGGCGGAGCGGTTCAGACGCTGGCGCTTGCTCGCTTCACCTGGTCAATGCAGTTGATCCTCGACACCTCGATGGATCTACGCAAAGCGCTGCCGCTGGCTCTTGACGCCACGGGCAACGACTACTACCGTCGACTGGGTCCCGAAGTCGCCAACGGGATTCAGCGCGGCATGACGCTGACCGCCTCGCTCGCCAAGACCGGCGCGTTCCCCGCGGACTTGCTCGATGCGATCGCCGTCGGCGAGCAGACCGGCATGCTGTCGGAGACGATGCAGCGGCAATCGACCGAGTATCAGCGCCGCGCGGCTCTCGCGATTAGCGTCATCGCCCAGATCTTCGGCTACCTCATTTGGGCGCTCGTCGCCGCGATGATCGTCGTGCTGATTTTCCGCGTGATGGGGCCCTACATTGGCATGATCGAAGATCTGTCAAAACCCAACGCGTTCAAGTGAACGCCCTGCACGGCGTCAGCCGGAAGGCCACGCCCTCCGGGCTGCAGCGGCGATTCGTGACGGCACCACCGCCGCCGCCCGGACCGCGCAGCCGTCCGACTACTGTGCCGCATCGCTGCGAATCACACCTACTCACCTAGCCAGACACTCACTTACTTCGGCAACCCTCGTAAGTATGTCACCACCGCCTCGTGCGGATTCTCGACGCTCGCTTTCACCCAGTCGGCCAGCGACCCCGCCGGCTCGCCCGGTCGCAGCGAAGCGAGATAGCCGGTCAGCAGCGTTTCGCGCCCCGCTTCGGAGTGGAGTAGAAAGTGGACCCACAGCCACGACTCGGCATAGTCGAGCTGCGTCAACTCGCCCGCCTCGATGAGCTGTTCCAATCGCGGCAGATTTGGCCGCCAGCCGCCGACGGCCAGCTGCCCGCGCAGGTAATTGACGTGCAGGCGGTTCACCCCGTCGCGACCGCGACTCACCTCGAAGTATTCGGCCAGCCCCTCGTCCAGCCACAGCGGCAAATTCGGCACGCTCGCGTGGAGATACCCATGCGCCACTTCATGCCGCAGGTCTTCCGCGACCGCTTCGCCCCACGTGGCATAAACGGCGAGTTCTCGATCGGTTTCGACGAAAATAGCCCGCCGTTCCGGGAAGCCCGGGAACCGCCGCGAGACATGGCGCTTGTAGTCTGTTTCGTCGGCGAACAAATGAACGTGAATCTGCCGATCGCTCGGTTTAAGCCGCAGCTTTTCGTAGATAATTTGACGCTCGGCGACGATTTCGTCGATCAAGCGATTCTCGCTCGGCAGGATAAAGTCGGCGTGAAACACCAGCTGCCCAACGGTCGTCGGATGGGCCAGATACGCGGCAGCGTCCTTCTGCCCGGCGCCGGGCCGTAAGTCGATCGCTCGATTGCTGTTGAACGACCGGCAGGCCCCCAGCGCAATGACGGCCGTCGCGAGGCAGGCGGTGGAGAGGGTCGTTCGTCGCATCCATGCGCTCGCAGAACCGCGAATCAGCCGGCACTGCTGGCGCCGGCGAGGGGACGCAAGATTCTAACGACCGGCCGCGGAAGTCCGAATGGCAATTCGGCCCTGTAGCCGCGGCTCAACGAGCCGCCGGGGCGGTTATCGAGGGGCGGTGCCGGTCTATTGACGATCCGGCAGGTCGTTGACCTGCGGCTACGCGCGTGCAGCGATCAACGCATCGAGTTCCGCCTTGAGCCGCGGCAGAATCGCGTCGTAAGGAAACTGCCCAACCGTCTCGCTCCGCCGTTTCAGATTCACCACGGTCGGACCGCACCACAGTCCCAAATCGGCGTCGTCGGTCTCGCCAGGGCCGTTCACGCGGCAACCCATCACGGCAATCGTGATCGCATGCGCGCTGGCGTAACGCGTCATCTCTTTCACTTGCTCGGCGAGATCGATAAATGCTTCGTTCTCAACCCGCGAGCAGCTCGGGCAGCTAATGATATTCAGTGTGTTGAGTCCGAAATCGACGACCGACCGCACCCGTCCGGCGGCGATGTCGGCGAGAATCCGGCGGCCGGCTTCGATCTCTTCCGGCTTTCGCGGATTCGAGACCGTGAGCGACACCCGAATCGTGTCGCCGATCCCCCGGCTCAACAGCTGCTCGAACGCGATCCGCGTCTTGATGATCCCGTCGGGCGGCAGCCCCGCTTCGGTGACGCCAAGATGCAACGGCACGTCGGGCCGCGCTGCGGCAAAACGCTTGTTGACCTCGATCACCTTCTGCGGGTCAGAATCCTTGAGAGAGACGCAATAGCGCGTGAACCCGAGCTCGTCGAGCGCTCGGCAATGCTCCCACGCGCTGTCGAGCATCGGCGAAATCGAATCGTCGTGCGCATAGCGATCCTTCACCGCCGGATCGACGCTGCCGCAGTTCACCCCCACGCGCATCGCGCAGTCGTTGTCGGCGGCCACCTGCGCAAGGTAGCGCACCTTTTCCTGCCACGGCTTTTCGCGTTCGTGGTGATAGAGATGCCCCGGGTTGTAGCGAATCTTATCGACGTGGGGCGCCACGAGCTCGGCCAGGCGGTAGTTCTCCTGCAGGTCGACTGACAGGTTCGCTTTGGTCTGCTGGCGAATCTCCGCGAGCGCCGCCGCATCCTTGGTATTGTCAACCGCGACGCGCACCACGTCGGCGCCCGCCGCGTGCAGGGCGTTCACTTGTTCGACCGTCGCATCGATGTTCTGCGTGTGCGTCGCGGTCATGCTCTGCACGGTCACGGGGTGTTCGGCGCCGATCGCGATCGAGCCAATCCGGACGGAGCGAGTGGGATTGCGAGTGATTTGCACGGTCGAGTGTCGCCAGTAAGTTCGTCAGCAGCCTGAACGTCGTTCCGCTCAATTTTACGGCGCCTTGTTCTACTGGTCGAGGCGGCCGCGAGGCGCCGAGTCGTTCAGATTGAACCGCCAAGGACGCCAATGAAGCGAAGGAATACAAGGGTTTGGAACCGCCGATGAACGCGAATGAACGCAGATAATTCAAAGCCAATGGCTTTTATCTGCGTCTATCGGCGTTCATCGGCGGTTCCATCTCCTCCCTTGTTTTCGTCGTGTCCGCCGTGTCGTCGTGGTTCCATTCCTCCCCGCATTTCGTTGGCGAACCTTGGCGAACCTTGGCGGTTGCCTACTGCATTGCGCGATTCGCTTGACCTACATTTCTTCCGCAAACTGCAGCGCGAGCATCGCCATCGTGAACCCATTGAACATCACGTGGCACGTGATGCAGGGTACGATCCGGTGGGTTCGTTGGTAAGCGTACCCCAGGATGAATCCCAACAGCACCAGCGGGACGGGCGAGACGCCATGCCCCCAATGAGCCAGCCCGAACAGGGCGCCGCTCACCGCAATCGGCAGCCACTGCACCTGCACGGGAGCGTACAAGAATTCGCTCCGCCGCACGACGCCATCGCTATCGATCGCGCTGCCCTCAATATCAGCGATCGGCGCGCGCGGGCGGCGGAAAAATTCCACCCGTTCCAGCCACCCTTGCAGCACCAGGCGGAAAGCCGCCTCCTCATACAACGGCGCCGCCACCACCGCCGTGAATGCCGCCGCCGTCATCATGCCGAACGAGTGATGCTCCACGAGTCGCTCCACCAACGGATGGCCTTCCGTCGGTGCGAAGGTGAAGTTGAGCACGGCCATGATGGCGTAGATCGGCACTAGCGACGCCGCCCACATCGTAGCGCCGAGTCGCACGTCGGCGAAGAACTGCGACCAGCTCAGCGGCAGTCCCAGATCAATCGGCGTCGCGCCGTACGCCAACACGAGCAGCGCAAAGCAGGCCGCCGACAGCGTGAGCGTCATCGCCGATTGGCCCCACATCGCTTGCGTCAGCGCACCAAGGTCGACGCCGTAAAACGCTTCCTCCACGGCGATGCCGGCGCTCAACCCCGCGCCGCTAAGCGAGACGCCAGGTAGGCCCGTCGCCGTCAGCGTGGAACTCGAGACGGCCGCGGCCAGCTTCCCCTCTGGCTCGCCGACGATGTCCTCTGGTGCGCCTCCCAAGCTCAGCGCGAGCAGCAACGGCGCCAGCAGCACCAGCGGCGCCAACACGTTCCACGGGACGACGCGTCGATATTCAACCGGAATCAGCGGCTGCCCGTCGATATGCTTCTGAAATAGCCGGAAGAGCGTTCCCAAGCTGACCGCCACCGCCGCCAAAACGGTGTAAGTCATCGCATTACCGGGACCGTTGTCCATCGCAAGGATCTAAAGAAGCGATTGCACGTCATTCGGAGCGGCTGCGCGTCATTCTGAGCGAAGCGAAGAATCTAGCAGACCGTTCGACTCCCCAGATTCTTCGCTGCGCTCAGGATGACGTCGTTAGCAAGTGACCGCAGCTACGCATCCATCCGCTTCAGCACCTTCACCGACACCCAAATGTACTCCAGCCCTGAGTAAATCGTCAGCGCCAGGGCCACCCACAACGTCACATTCAAACCGCTGCCGACCCACGTCGGCAAGTCAGCCGCAAAGCTTCGCGTGGCCGTGTCAAACCATTGCAACTTGCCGATGCTGAACCCCGCCGCCAGGCACTGGAACACCATCTTCCACTTGCCTGCCCATTTGGCCGAAAAGTCGCCGCCGTTCGTTTCAATGAAACTCCGCAGAGCCGTCACCGCCAGTTCGCGCGCGAGAATTACCGTCGCCATCCACGCGACCACGCCCGACGCCGGCGTGCCGTCAGGCAGCTGCGGAGCCGCCGCCAGATAGATGAACGTCCCGCAGATAATCATCTTGTCGGCAAAGGGATCGAGGATCCGGCCCAGCTGCGTCACCTGCCCGTACTTCCGGGCCCAGTAGCCGTCGACCCAATCCGTGCTCGCCGCGATGATGAACGTCACCAGGGCGGCCGTGTAGCTGCCGGCGCTCAGCAGCCCGAATAGCACCACGGCGAGAATCAGCCGCGAAATCGTCACCATATTGGGGACGTTTAGCACGCGAGCCTTCACCTTCGCGGCGGGCAGGGCAGTTTCCGACATGGGGCGGCTCGATCAACGGGCGGTGCGGTCAACAGCGGCGGCGCAAGTTTACGGCGCCCCTACCGAGGCTTGCCGCTGAGCGCCCCGACTAAATCATACTCACGACTCGCCACAATTTCACATGGCGCGATCTTGCCGGTCGCGAGCCCCTTGCCCGTCACGTAAACCACGCCGTCGACGTCGGGGGCGTCGGCGTAACTGCGACCGATCCAAACGTCGCGTTCGCCCGGCACCGGCGTATCGATCAGCACCTCAAGCTCGCGACCCATTTGCTGGTCGTTCCACTCGAACGCAATCTCCTGCTGCACGGCCATCAGCCGTTCGCGACGTTCGTCCATCACTTCCGCCGGCACATGATCGGGCAATTTCGCCGCCGGCGTGTCGGGCTCCAGCGAATAGGTGAAGACCCCGGCCCGCTCGAACTTTTGCTCCGCGACAAAGTCGACCAGCTCGTCGAACTGTTCGTCGGTTTCGCCGGGGAAACCAGTGATAAACGTCGTCCGCATCACCAGATTCGGCACCCGCTGGCGGAGCTTGCCCAGCAACTCTTCCGTTTCGGCCCGCTTCACCCGTCGCTGCATACGGCGCAACATCGTGTCGTTGATGTGCTGCAGCGGCATATCGAGATACGGCACGATCCGCTCGCTGCCCGCGATCACGTCGATCAGCTCGTCGGTAAAATACATCGGATAGAGGTACATCAACCGGATCCAGTCGAGCCCCTCCACCTTCTCCAGCTCTCGCAGCAACTCTACCAGCCGCGGCTCGCCATATAGGTCCATGCCATAGTAGGTCGTATCCTGCGCGACGATCACCAGCTCCCGTACGCCGTCGGCCGCCAGTTCGCGGGCCTCGGCAACGACCTCCTCAATCGGCTTGGTCGCATGCTTGCCGCGCATCTTGGGGATCGCACAGAACGTGCAGAGCCGGTCGCAACCTTCGGAGATCTTCAAAAATGCAAAATGCTTCGGCGTGATCCTTAGCCGCGCCGTGTCGGGCAGCGGGTGGGTCGGCGCCGGCTGAAAAATGTGCCGCTGCTCTTCCAGACCCCCCAGCAGCCGGTCGGCTACCTTCGTGACATGCTCGCGGCCGAACACTCCGACTAGGTGATCGATCTCCGGCCGCTCGACGAGCAGCGACTCCTGCTGCCGCTCCGCCAAACAGCCCGAAACAATGACGCCGCGCAAATCGCCGCGCCGCTTCAGTTCCAGCATCTCGTCGATGGCGCCGAACGATTCCGCCCGCGCCGCCTCAATGAACCCGCAGGTGTTCACCACCGCGAAATCAGCCTCTTCGGGGGTATTCACCAGCTTGTACCCGTCGAGTTGCAGCAGTCCCAACATCCGCTCGCTATCGACCAGATTCTTCGGGCACCCCAAGCTGATGAAGCAGTACTTTCCCTTCACAAACGATGGATCGGCCGCCATCGCGAGCGACGGGGCAGGGGGGGTAGCAGGGAGGATGGGGAGTTGAGACGACATCGACGATTCCCGGCGGATCACTCGATCCCCGGCCAAAGCGAACCTGGGGCGGCGCAACCCATGATTGTAGACGGAGATGGGGCCGAAGCCAATTGGCCAAAAGCTGGCCGATCTGCGCCGTCTGGCGCGTCCCTACCGCCATTCTAGCCGTGGGTGCTACCACGTCGCGCGTCGATCGGAGCCCGGCGCCTGCGGCAAAACAACCGTCTGCGGCAAAACATTCCAGCGGCGCAGTTTCACGCATGTCCCGGGATGGGTAGACTCGACGGCCGAGTCGTCGCCGTCAGCTGAGCGCTCCACGCCGAGAAGTCAGCGAGCTAGAGTCGCAACCGTATCATCGGGCCCCACACCGTCCACGCTGGGCCGACCAGCGCCCGGCGGTCGTGCCCACGCGCAGCAGAAAAATCTCCAATCACTTCAGCACGCTAGGACCACGTCTCATGATGAACATCGTTTCGCGCTTAGGCGTCGCTGCCGTCGTCGCGACGCTCTTGGCGACAAGTCCCGTCGCCGCACTTTCAATTGAAAGCACCTTCGACGCCGGACTTGAGGACTGGACGACCAGCGTCGGCGGCGAACTCGCCTTCGTACCGAGCGGCGGCAACCCCGGCGGCTTCCTGCAGCAGACCGATATCGATCTCAGCGACATGTTCGTCAGTGCGCCCGCCAAGTTCCTCGGCGATCTCACTCCGTACCTCAACGGCACGCTTTCATTCGACGCCAAGCAAGTCAGCGGCGACGGCGAAAAATACGCCCCCTTCGGATTCGTCACGCTCTTCAACGGCGGTAATGCAGTCAGCGCGGACATCGCTCCGGTGAACGCCCCCTCCCGCGATTGGGCGACGTTTACGATCACGCTCGACGCCGCCGGCTTCGAGACCACCCCCGCAGCAATCGCCGCCATTCTCAGCAACGTCACCCTGATCACCGTCGAACTCGAATCGCAAATCGGGGTCATCGAGGCGACCGGCATGGACAATTTCCGCCTGGCCTCAGTCGTGCCGGAACCATCTTCGCTGCTACTCAGCGGTGCGGCCCTGGTCGCTGCGGCTTCCATTGCAAGACGCCGCGCCAATAGACGCTAGTCGCGCGCTGAGAGAGTCGCCGGCAGAAACTCGTGCCTGAGCAATTCCGAGCACTGTGCGGCAAGCGAGCCTGATATTGGTGGGCGAGCGATCGTGGCTACCCTTCCGCCCGCTCCGCAAGATCGGCCGTCACCTGATGCAGATTCGTCAGGCCGTACTCCCGGCACTTCTCGCTCATCTGCCGGAACTGGTCGGCAGTGAACGTTTTCATGTCAGCCGAGTCCTCGGCAACCAAGATGGCTTCCTGCAGCAACTTTCGATCATCAGCGCTTTTGCACTGGATGATTTCGTTCACGTACTGCAGGGGGAACAGCGTATCGCTATCTTCGACGGACGTTTTTTTGCTGTCGGTCGTGTTCATCGCAAACGATCTCCGGGGTTTCGTAACCCCAGTGCAATCGCGATGCCGAACGCCCGCCACTCTACCGCCGTTCGCGTCCTAGGCCGCCCACCAGATCGCTGGCGGTGCCCGCGTCCCAGGCGCCGCCGTCCCCCGCAGCCGACTTCTCTCCCCGTTCGGGTAATCCTAAATTATAGTATGGCTGTTAGAATTCGCCGGCCGGTCTCATTTCCCCGACGTCGCCTCAAGCCGGCGCCAGGTTCTTCCACCCCGCTGTCACATCTTCGGAGTTATCCATGGGCCGACTCGCGCTCGCTCGTCTTGCTCCCGGTCATCTCGCGAAAGTCGTCACGCTCACGCTGATCATCGTCGCTAACTTCCTTCCCGCCGGTCGCGCCGCGCTCACCAATCCGCTCGCATTCCCCTCGCTTGGCAGCTTCGACGTCGGCATCGGCAACGCCGTAACGATCGACACCACGCTGGGCGAGCTCCGCGTCAACGGCATCCTCGCCTTCAACGCCGTCATCGATGCGCAGGCCGGAACCGCCAACACCGCCGCCGGCATCCCGGAACTCGCCGTTTTCAGCTTCGACTCGATCAACATCGGCCCCGGCGTCGCCGTTACCGTCACCGGCAATCGCGGCCTGTCGCTTCTCTCGCGCGGCGACGTCACGCTGCGAAGTCCGCTCCGCGCGAACGGCGGCGATTTCGGCGCCGCGAGTCCCGCCGGCGGGTTCGCCGGCGCCGCCGACGCGACCGACGGGACGGGCCCCGCTCCCGGCAAGCGCACCTCCATCGGCAACTATGCCGGCGCGGGCGGCGGCGGCTACGGCGGCGCGGGAGGGCAGGGGGGCGCCTACACTCCCACGGACAGCCTCGGCGGCAACCCCTACCCGGTCGGCAATTCACTCGCCGATTCCCTCTACGGCGGCAGCGGCGGCGGCGCCGGGCTAAACGGCGGCACGCTTGGTCTCGGCGGCGGCGGCGGCGGCGCGATTGAGATCAGCGCCCTCGGACAAGTCAATCTGTTTTCGGCCGTCACCTCCAACGGCGGCCAAGCGGGCGTCGCCGCTAATGGCTACGGCGGTGGAGGCGGCGGCAGCGGCGGCTCGGTGCGCGTCGCTGGAGCGAAAGTCAACCTTGGCCCGTCCGCCAGCATCGCGGCCAACGGCAGCATCGGCGGAGAAGCTTATGGCGGCGGCGGTTTCAACGCCGGCGGCGGCGGCGGCGGCGGCCGCGTCCTCATCCAGCAAAATGCCGGTCCCCTGGCCAGTGGCGTCACCGCCGCGGGCGGCCCGGCCATCGGCGCCGCTACGCCCGGCGGCGACGGCTCCGTCGAGCAAGTTGCCTCCAGCCTGCAAGCCGGCGCCCTCAATCTCAACGTCCGCCTCGGCACCGGTTCAGCCAGCGGCCACGCTTCCCTCCAGCGCGGCGGCTCCGCCAGCGGCGCAATCTATGGCTTCATCGATCACGTCGGCCCCGGCTTCACTGGTCCCGCCGAAGGCGCGACGTTCGCCTTCACCGGACTGCTTGGGGGGACGCTCACGGAGCTCGTTTCCGTCACCTACTCCACCAACAGCCGCACCACCGAAACCGTCACTGTCAAAAGCAACGGCGGCAACGCCACCCTCGCCACCGGCCGCGGCGTCGGACCGACCTTCGCCACCAACATGGGCGTCCACCCCGCCACGACGATCAACCTCGGTTCAACGAGCGTGTTCCATAGCGCGGCGTTCCACCTGATTCTCAGCAACGCGAGCACCGACGTCGGCCTCGATTCGCCGCTGACGTCGCTTGGCATCCTCGGCATTGAACTCAGCGGCCCCGACGCCGCCGCGTTCAGCGTCGACTCGCTGATCCCCGCGCTCCTTTATGAAGGGCAACACGCGAACCTGCCGATCCACTTCAGCCCGACCGAAGTCCGCGACTACCACGCCACGCTCACGATCCGCACGGACCAGGGCGCCGCCAACGGCGCCGCGGGCCAGGCGTTCACCTATCAGCTCGCCGGCGGCGGCGTTCAGTCGATCCCCGAGCCGACGTCGCTGGTGCTCGCCTGCGTCGTGGGCGCTGCGGTCGTCACACGTCACCGCCGCACCGCCGGCTGCGGCTGACCGCACGAGTCTCGGCCAGATCGCTACGTCGTTACTGTCGCATACGGTTTCCCACGCGCTGTTACGCGTGCGTTTGATGCACGGCGGTCGCCCCTGCGCCGGCGTGCGCAATGTGATGATGTGAAAATTGTCGGCCTGAACAACGCATTTACACATTCTTTCCGGCGCGGCCGCGGCCTACGATGATTATGTCACTGGCTCCGTTCGATCAGTTCGACTCCTCCCGCGGCACTCTCTTCCAATCGGCCCAGCCCGTCAGCCAGGCGATTCCCCCGCGGCGGAGTTCCCTCGTCCGAGGTTCGCTGTGAAACATCCATCACGCGACGCCCGCCGGCGTCCCCCTGTCGCCTTCACGCTCGTCGAGCTCCTGGTGGTAATCGCCATCATCGGCGTCCTGGTCGCGCTGCTGTTGCCCGCCGTCCAGGCCGCGCGCGAGGCGGCTCGCCGCACGCAGTGTTCCAACAACCTCCGCCAGTTCTCCCTGGGCTGCCTCACGCACGAGGGCGCCAACAAGCGCCTCCCCGCCGGTTTCACGACCATGGCCGCCGGCGGTGACACGCATCACACCTGGGCCGCGTATGTCCTGCCCTACTTGGAGCAGGGCGCGATGTTCAGCAATATCGACTTCAAAATCGCCTCGTGGCAGGCGTGGGGGAACTTGGGGGGAGGAGATAAGCAGTACCCGCAGATTCCGTGGCTCTGGACGCAGCTCGACATGCACCTCTGCCCGTCGGACCAGCCGCGCAATATCCACACCGGAGTTCCCCGCTCCTTCGCTCACGGCAATTACCTGGCAAACATTGGTTGGCCAGCCGCTTGGCCGCAGATCGAAGCGTCGACCGCCGACTATGAAAAACGACAAGAAGCTCTTGTCAAGAATAACGCGAGCGACCCGGCTCAAAGCGGCGATCTGCGTGGACCGTTCGATAAAGTCTTCACCCCGCAGAATAAGGGTTTGCCGCTCAAAGAAATCACCGATGGCACGAGCAATACGGTGATGCTCGGCGAAGTTCGTCAATTTCCCGGCAACGACGGGCGCGGTCTCTTATACCTCGGCAGCGGGCTCTACAACCACTACTACACCCCGAATACCGCCTCGATGGATGAGATGGAGTTTTGCAATCCGAACGACAAAACGGGCGCCATCAATCCCAGCGCGCCGTGCAGCAATACTCGCGGCGGGTTCCCGCGCTGGACCGCGCAAACGTCGCGCAGCAACCACGCCGGCGGCGTGAACGTCTCCTTCGTCGACGGCCGCACAACGTTCATCACCGACGGCGTCGACGTCTCGATCTGGAGACGAATTTCCACCCGCGCCGGCGGCGAAGTGGCGACTGAACTCTGACGAACCCTTGCTGAGCGGTCTCCGATCGAACTCGCCCCGCTGCCCTTCGAAGGCGTCATCGACGCAGGACGCAATCCTCCCATGCATCGCAACGGCTCGCGTTGGCTTCCGACTGCACACTTACAGCCCCTTCGGCCTATGAACCGCGCAACCCTCGCTCCGCGTCCGATCGCCGCCCTTTCCGGCCTTGCGCTCCTCATGGGCGCCGCGCTCCTCGGCTGCGGCAACGCCGACGCCGGCCGCGCCGCGGTCTCCGGAAAAGTCGCCTTCGACGGCCAGCCGCTGCCGACCGGCCAGATCGCCTTCGAACCCCAGGGCCCCGGCCGCTTCGGCATCGCCCAAATCGTCGACGGCGCCTACCAAATGCCCTCCCAGCAAGGCCCGACTCCCGGCAAATACATCGTCCGCATCACGGCCGATCGACCGAGCGGCAAACCGGCCGCCGCCCCGCCTGCCGGCGGCCGCCCCGCCGGCGAGTCTTACGAGCAGTACATCCCCGCCAAGTACAACGAACGCTCCGAGCTCACCATCGAAATCGCCGCCGGCGCAACCGCCGTTCACAACTTCGACCTCACCTCCAAGTAACGACAGCGGGGCAGTCCAGAGTCTGCGCAAATCCCCGCCCCCTCGGCTGCCCTCCCGCTCGTCCGCCCGAAGCTCGTTCTCCATAGCGGCGCACGTCTTCGCACATCGCTCCCAGGTCGCTGCTCCGCGCTCTGCGTGCCTCCGTGGTGCAATCCCGTCATCGGTCGTCCAATCCGGCATCATGAGCGCCGCGAAGGATCTAGCGCCAAACGCAGCGCCAGATTCCTCGCTGCGCTCCGAATGACCCGACAGCCGACGGCAGCGCGTCAGCTCCTCAGGCGAAGCTGATCTTCAGCCCCATCTGCCGCATCGCCAACATCGCCTCGGCGTTCCCCCGCGCATCGTCGACCGGATGATGCGTATGCATCGTCCGCCGCAAATGCTTGAAGTTGAGCTGCACGTCCCGATGCAGTCCCTTGTAGAGCGACCCCAAATTCGTCGAACTGTACCCAAACGGATTGCCGCCCGTGAAGTGGTGGAAGTACCAGTTGACGAACTGCCAATCGAACCCGTTGTTGTCCGAAACGAACATCGCCCGCCCCCGGCACTCCTCCCGCACCCAGGCGCCGAACGCCTCCATCACCGCCCGCGGTTCGTCGAACTCCATGCACTCCTCGCGCGTGAACCCGCTCACCGCCAGCGCCTCGGGGGCATAGGCGTCGCTGATGGGCCGCAATCGCCCATAAAACGTCCGGTTCAGCGCCGGCTCGACGATGACCGCCCCGAAGCAGATCATCGAGTAATCGCCCGGAATCGGACCGTCAGATTCAACGTCGACCATGACATACGGCATCGGATGCCTCCTCAAGTCTAAAACCGAACGCGTTGCTCGCCGAGAAGGCCTAGTGCATTAGTCCTTGCCGAGAGATTTCATCCAACTGCGGCAGTGTCAGCAACTTCTGACGTCCTTCAGCGCTGATGGCAGATCCATCAACAGATAGCCATTTCAATTCTCTCCATCCCAACAGCAATTCGACGCTGCGATCGGTCACTCCAGACCAAGCCGGCGGCGTGTCGTTCGTCGCTGGCCCCGAACTGAAAATGACTTGGCAGATCTCCGCATCGGGCTTCCAGTCGGAGATCAACCTTGCCACTTTGGCGAATCGATCGTCGTCGAAAGAACGGTCGCAGATCAATAGGGTGATGCTGCCATCCGTTAGGGAGCCAAACTCCCCGTCCGGGCCGAGCAGTTTAACGACGTTTGTCTGCAGTTGATGTACTTCGTCACGAAATCGCTGGTACACTTGGTATTCTGCTGCAATCAACCCAAAGAACAGCGTCAGGCCCGAAATCAGAATCAGTAAGCCGCCAAGCGAGAGTCTAGCGGACCCCGCCGTCATTTCAGGACGTCTAGCTATTCTCCATCGCCGCCGCGAATCGATTGCAAACGCCACAGTCATCGCGAAGACAAACTCTGCGAGCGTCAGCAATCGCAGCCCTCCGTGACGGTACCAACCTACAAGCACTAGTGCTGGAGCAAGCGCGCCGGTCACCGCAATGTAGAGAAACAAGTTACGACGCCATGAAAACGTGATTCCCTCCTCGACAACTGGAGCAGTCTTACTCGCCGGCGCGGAATCGACGCTGTTTCGCATGCGCAAAGCATATCTTGAGTGTTGCGGATTTCACACGTCGAATGCGTAGTCTGACCGGAACTTTCGCCGCGCCTTCACTTCCCGCTCCACCAATCATCCAACTCCCCGCGCAACCGCTCCACCACCTGCGGCCGCTCCCCCGCCACATCCCGCTCCTCCAGCGGATCATTCGCCAAATCGTACAACTCCGCGTCTCCCTGCGCATCATGCTGCCCCGCCGGCACAATCAGCTTCCAATTTCCATCGACAATCCACCGCCACCGCAAACTCGCCGCCGGCCGTTCCAGATCGACGACGTCGTGCGTAAAGCACTCGCCCATGAGTGTATGCCGCCCCTCCCGCGCCGCCGCATCGAGTAAATCGATTCCCACCATCTCCGCCGCCGGCTTCCCGCCCGCCGCCGTCAGCAGCGTCGGCGCCAGATCGAGCGACGACGCCAACGCCTCGCAGCGCTCCGGCGCCACGCGCCCTGGCCAGCGCACGATGATCGGCGTCCGCAACCCGCCGTCGTACGGCGACTGTTTTGACTTGGCAGCATAGTGTCCCGTCGCGGGGTCGGTGATCCAACCATTGTCGGTGACGTAGACCACGATCGTATCGTCGCGCAGCCCCTCCTCATCGAGGCGCGCGAGCAGTTTGCCGACCGTCTCGTCGAACCATTCGACCATCGCCCAGTACCGGGCCACATGCTCGCTCGGCGCCACAGCCCGATACTTCTCAATCAATCGTTCCGGCGGCGTATGGGGCGTGTGCGGCATCATCGGCGCGTACCAAACGAAAAACGGTTTCTGTTGCTCCTTCGCGTCAGCAATGAAATCATAAATCGGCCGCAGCGTCTGCCGGCCAATCTGCAAGCCCTTGTCGCCGTGCCGCTCCCCGTGCGTCATGCCGTGCGTGAATCCGCCCCGCTGAAAATTCCCCTGCCACCACTTGCCGCTTTGGAACGAGACGTAGCCTAACTTTGCCAATTCCCGCGGCAACGTGGGGACCGCCTCGAGCCGCCGGTTCATCGCCTCGCGGCCCTCTTGGAACTCGTCGGACTGATGAAACTCAGCCGGCTTCAATCGCCGCGGATTCGGCGGGTCGTTTCCCGTGATCCCATGCCGATGCGGATAGAGCCCCGTCACAATCGACGCCAGGCTGGGGCAGCAAAGACTCGAGGGCACATACCCGCGCGTGAACGTGAGGCCCTCGCCAGCCAGCCGATCGATATGCGGCGTCGCCACCTGCGGGTGCCCCATGAACGAGTAATCGCTCCAGGCATGATCGTCTGAGACGATCAGCACGATGTTGGGACGCCGAGGCGCCGCCGCTTGGTCTGCTGCCTGCGCGGGCATGACCACGTCGACGAATAAGAGCGTCGTCAGCATCAACGCAGTGCGGAACATCGGGGCGTTCACCAGCGGAGGCAGAGGACAGTCATTTGAAGCGACATTGTAATCGAGTCGCCGTTCCGCGGCGCTTGATTCCGCCGCCACTGGCTGGCAGTTCTTCCAGCTCTTCGATCCGACCCTCGCTGCGGCGCCATAGCTCTGCGGCAGCGCGGCGGCCAAGAGCGCGGCGAAAAAATCCGCAAACTTTTGTGTTGAAAATGAGCCACCCGATTCGGGACAATGGGGACCGACATTGCGCCGGCGTCCGCCGGCTGAGGCGACGAGACGCGCGCAACTGTCGGTGATCGCCAGCGGCGCCGATCCGCAACGCGCTCGCAAACGACTCGCTGTCGCATGAATCGACATGTTTTGTCCCGCCGCGGACAGTTTTGTCCATTCGCCAATGACAATTCAGTACACGACCCGCCGCCCCGCAACCCAAAACCCCCGACCGCCTTGCGCGCCCACGGCGTCGCGGCCCAACAAGTTATGTCCCCCCGAATCAACTTTCCCCTTCGGTCATTTGACAACACTCGCAACCAGCATCCAGCATCGAGCATCGAGCATCGAGCATCGAGCATCGAGTCCCCTCACAGCCCCGGCCTTTTTTTGCTTGCACATACTGAACAAACGTATACAATGAGCGATGGCGTGTTACGAACCATTGAGGGCTCGTCGCGCTGCTCCAGAGCAGGCTCCACAGGAGATCGTCGCATGCTTCCCGAGATTCCCGACGAACAGGTCCGCCAAGCTCTCGAAGGGGTCGCTCGCGAGATCCTGCTCGCCGCCGGCGTCGAGCAGCCTCCCGTCGACGCCTTCTTCGTGGCCGAGCAACTCGGATTGATTGTCGCCCGCGACCAGCCTGCAGCGCACGGCTTCACGCAACCGCGAGCCCGCTTCGTTCGTCTCGGCGTCGCGCAGCTCGACCGACCAACCGACCGCGACGACGGCAAGTCATTCGGCCGTCCGACTCAGGGAACGATACTCCTGGCCGACGATCCCCGTCGCGAACGGCGACAGTGGGCCGTGGCCCACGAGATCGGCGAGAGCCGCGCCTATCGCGTCTTCGCCGAACTCGGCATCGACCCCCGCGACGCCCCGGCGACCGCTCGCGAAGGGATCGCCAATCGGCTCGCCGGCTCGCTCCTGCTCCCCCGCGATTGGTTCCTCCGCGACGGCGTTCGCGTCGACTGGGATCTCTTCGACCTCAAGGCGATGTACGCGACGGCCAGCCACGAGCTGATTGCCCGTCGGCTCTTGGAAATGCCTCCCACGGTGATCGTGACGCTCGCCGACCAGGGGCGCATCGTCTGGCGACGCAGCAATCGCTTCCACCGAACGCCCCCGCTCACCTCAGCCGAACGTGCGGCGTGGACCGCGGCGCACGACGGGGGCCAGTCCGCTCAATGCGATGCCGCCCAGCTTCCCGACGGCATCGACGACGTGCGCGTCTGGCCGATTCACGAACCAGGCTGGCGGCGGGAGATCATTCGCACGGAGGTCGTCTCATGGTAAGTCGTGTCACGGCAGGTCGTGTGATGGTCGGGCGACCCGCCCAGCCGGCGTCACCGGGCGATCCGAGCTGTCGCCACGATCAGGCGGTCGAGCTCGTTCACGAGCTGGGCGACCTGGTACGGCTTGGCCAGCACCGCGGCGGCCCCGGCCGCGTGCACGGCTTGAAGGTGTTCGACCCGCGGGAAGTCAAGCAGCGCGATCACCGGGATGGCGGCGTCGGAGCGATGGAGGCGTGCGGCGAACTCGTGCAGCGCGGCGAGTTCACTCGCACTCAGTTGGCCTCCGTCCCAAATGGCGGCGACCGGACGGAGCGAGGTTCCAAGCTCCGGGCGATGTCGCGGCGTCCACTCGCATCGCCAGCCGTACGGGCCAAGCACCGCGGCCAGTGTCTCGAAGACGGCGAAATCGACCGCGTCGACGGCAATGACCTGCTCGTCGGCGGGTATGACGTGGTCACGCTCACGCGGTTTGATGACGGCCGTCGCCTGGCCGGCGCGAACGTCGTCGAGCGGCGCCGACCAGGGCGGCGTGCCATTGGACTGCCACTCGGCAAGAGCGGCCCGCCACCAAGCGGCGAATTCGTACCAATAGAGTCGGACAACGCCAGTCGGCGGACGGCCGGTTCGCAACTCGCCCTCGCACCAAGTTCCCGCGACAACGATGACCCGCGTGAGCGGGGCAAGCGTGCGGAGCCGTTCCAGCTGCGACTGTTCATCGCTCCCCGGTCGCGGCTGTGCGAGCAACGCCACCTCCGGCGGCAGCGTGCCCATACCAAGTGTCGCCGCCGTGCCGTCGGACTGCTTCCCGGAGAGAGCGTCGGCGAGATCATCCAGCGTGGCGACCATCGGCCATTGGCGGGCCGGATCGAGCTCGGCCCGCAGGGCAGCGAACTCCGCTTGCTCCCAGGCACCGACGGCGACGAGCGTGGGCAAGCGTGTCGGCATACGCATCCTGCAGTCGGCAAACGGCGAACCGATCAACCAGTGATCTCAGCGTCGCGCACCAGGAACAATTCGCGCGCGGCGATCTCATCGGGGGCGGCGCGCAGCGTCGCCACCCAGTCGCGGTCGTTGACGATCCGGCTCACGCGGGCGAGGGTCCGCAGGTATTCATGGTCGCTCGTGGCGGCGATCAGGATGAAGATGTCCGTCAGGCCGCTCCCGCCGGGACCGCCGCCGAAGGGGATGCCGCCGCTGGTGATCCCCATCGCCAGCACCGCTTCGCCCAGGATCGACGACTGCGGCCGCCGCGGGTGGAGCAGCGCGATGCCGTTCTCCAGCGCGGTGGGAGCCATCGACTCGCGTTGCGAGACCGCCTCGGCCATGCGCTCGACGTCCCACAAGCGGCCAGACGCGGCGGCCAGCTCGCACATGGCCTTGATGACGCTCGCTCGCGTGCGGGCGGCGAGCGGCACGGCCACGCATTCTGCCGGGATCAACTCGGCGAGATCGATGACGCTGGCGCCATGGGCGTCGTCCAGACGGAGGCGGGTTTCCAGGGCGGCAAGTTCTTCGTCGCCCGAAAGACCCATCCGCTCTTCGAGCCATTGGCTCACTTCGGGTCGGGTGAACTTCCACTGCCCTCCGATGCGGCGTCCCGGCAGCTTGCCACGCTCGGCGAGCTTGGAGACTTGCGCCGGCATCATGTGGAGGTACGCCGCCAGGCTCGCGATGTCGAAGGAGTCGTCGGCCATGGAAGCTCGGGAAGGTTGGCGGCGCTGGGAGGTTTGGGAGATCGGACCGCAAACCTTGATTTTCGACGCGCGGCGGCACGGCGTCCAGTCTGATCTTGTTGCTGGGCCGAGGTTTGTCGACAATCGGCCCGCTCGCGCCGGCCAGAACGGTGGTCGGGGGCAGCGCGTCGTTATCGCGAATTCCCGACTCCGGACACCCACCAACGTGACCAAGCGCTACAACCCCGGAAATCGGCCGCTGATTAGCCGCTGGGTGGTCGGCGGGGCGGCTGTCGGCTGGATGACGGCCGCTGCGTGCGGCGTTTGGTATGAAATCGGCGACCGTCAACGCGCTCACGTCGCCGCTGCGCTTGCCGATCGGGCTCTCACCCGCAGCGGAAGATCGCTCGATGCGGCGATCGCGGAACTCGAACGGCTCGGCGCTGCCGGCATCGAACCATTGGTTGGGTTGGCTGCGTCGCAGCGATCGGACGTCGCCAGCGCGGCGCAACATGCGGTCGGACGCATGCTCACGACGTGGGAGCTCGAGGCGACGGAGTCGGGCGACGTCAAAGCCTTCGCCCTCCGCGCCGTGAGCTTGGCGAGCGCGCTCGACGCACGCGGCGATCAATTCGGGGCCGAAGGACAGCGCTGGGCCAACGAACTGGCTCGGAAGCTCTTGGTCCATTCCGATCAATTCTCGACTTCCGAGTCGTGGGAAATCCTCGCCTGCTGCGACCATGTCCTCGGTAGACCGCTGCTGCCACTGAAGAAAACGACCATCGTGGCGGCGGACTTGAACGATAAGCCACCGGGGGTAGCGGCGCCCGAGCCAGTCTCGGCGCCGCTACCGGTGCAGCACGACCCGCCGCCGGACCTGCCTCCTTCGGTACGCAGGACGCCGCGGCCGCTGGCGGATATCACGTTCGTCGAATCACCAATGCCGCTGGCAGTGGTGCGGCGAATTCCCGAGCACTCGCACAACGGGCTGCGGCCGCCGCTAAGGTTGCCGGATGACGGGGCGTCGCCACCCGCGTCCGCCACGAACGTCGGGCCGGTGATCGATGTGCCCTCTCCCCAAGAAGTGCGGCTAAGTGCGCGGGCACTTCGCGATTTCACAGACAGATCGCTCGTGACCAAAGCCGCGGAGGGAGTCGGCGCCGAAGCGATCGCGGCGCGGCAGGCGCTGCGCGAGCGCGGTTTTGTGGACGGCGTGCTGGAGTTCATCGAACAGGTAGAATCGCTAGCGCCGCCCGCGCGCCGCGGGGCGATCGAGCGCGCCGCTCAGCTACCGCCTGCCGATGCTCGCCAGGTGCTGCGGTGGTTCGTCGCGGACGAAGATGCTGAGGTTCGTCTGCAGGCGCTGACGATCTTGGCGACGACCGGCGACCCGAAGCTCGCGGAACTCGCCCGGGAGCGCGCGGTCGAGGATGTCGACCCGCGCGTGGCGGAGTTTGCCTCGAAATTGATTCGTAGCCGGTAGTTTGACGGTGATCGGGCGATTAACGGACGAGGCGCTCTTCGAGCGGCGTCACCCGGCTGGCAGTGACGTGGGCTCGGCGGTACTCCGGCATGAAGCCGCGGTTGCCGAGGACGCCGATCCGTTGGCCGACATAGGACTGAAGATTCACGTCGGGAGAGGCGGTGACGAACGTCACGACGTCGCCGTGGTCATCGACCAGCGCGAATCGGGGCGCTTGGGCCCGCTTGGAGACGACCGGCTTCAGCGTGCCGACGGCGTCGTACTTCGCGTCCGTTGCCGCGAGGTCGCCGACCGGCGGCGCAGCGCCGGGGGTCGGCGTGATCGAAGGATCGACGCCAAGATCGCTGCGGACGCGGGAAAGGACCTCGGCCGTTTGCCCGGTCATCCCCGCTGCGGGCGCCACTGGGGCGGCCCCGGCCGCGGTGCGAGATGCGGCCGGCGCAGCTGTGGCGGCCGAGTTGGCGGTGGCCAATGTGGCGCCGGCGGTGCGGTAGCGGGCTTGTACGCTCTCGAACGTAGCGATGCGATCCAGCAAATCCCGCAGCTGGTCGCGCAGCTGCGGCGTTTCTCCCTGTGCTAAAAGCGAGGCGGCCTCTTCGCGCAGGCCGCCCAACTGCCAAGTGGCCGGCGGCTGGACGACAATTTGGGAGAGACGTAGCTGCATTTCCATCACGCGGGAATCGAACGGACCGGTCGGGGCGGAAATCCCCTCGAAGCGGATGCGCGGTTGCCCGGTGCTGGCAATCGGTGAATCGCTCGATAGTAACCCAGGCACTGCGGGTGGCGGCGACGCAAGCTGGCTCGCGGCCGGCGATCCCGGTACGACCGCGATCGCATCGGGCGAGCTGGCCAACTGATCGGCGGCGGCCGGCGGCGCCGAGGCGGCGGTGGCATGGGGATGCCATGCCGGGTTTGCCGGAATCGGCGCTGGCGTCGAGGCCCCGTTGCCGAGCGCGGCGTTCAAATGGGCAAAGGGGCCCTCCTCGCGGGCGAGTGCGGGTTCGTTGTATTGAGCGGGCGTCGCTGCGGCGACCCCTGTGGACTGCCACTTTCCACCCGCTGTGGCGGCGCCTTCGGTCGGCGGCGTGAGCGCGAGGCGGCTGGCCGCGACAAAGCGAAATTCGCCGGCGGGGGGAGCAATCTTGAGAAACGGCTGATTTGGCTGCGCCGGCTCGAGCAGCTGCACCATCTCGCGTCGTTCGAGATAAACTTGGACCGCCTTGCGATCGCCGCTGAGCGACGAGCCAATGCGCGCCGGCACGCCCGGCGCAATCACTTCGGCCGTGCGGCTATCGAGGACACGCAACTGGTGCGCCGGCGCCAGCGAAAAGCTCCCTTCAACGGGTCGAATCGCGCACCAGCCGTCGCCGTCGTGTCGGTAAACTTCGACGGCGTAGCCGGCGTTCAGTTGGCCTGTGGGATAGAAATCTCCGCCGGGACCGCTGCGAACATAGGTCTCGTCTTGCGTGACGTAGGCGACGTATGGGAAGACATCGGCGGCGTTCGCCGTTTCACCACACATGGCCAGGAGGGTCGCAGCGGCGGCGACGGCGCTGCGACGGAGTACGCGAGTCACGGTTCGATCTAAGCGAGGCATTGCGTGCTCCGAAGCGGGGTCGTCGCGCTTCCGGAGGGCGTTGCCCTCCGGCTATCTGGGGCGCTTTCGTGGGGCTTATAGGAGATTGGCGCAGGAGGCTCAAGGGCGGACCCGCCCGCTGCGGCGTTGCTAGCTGGTCAACCATAGCAACGTTAAGATGGGAGTGCCGGCCCCGACTTTTCCCGCCCACGCGCGTCGCGGCGGCCGACCTGGGGCGCAACTATGCAGATCGAACAACTCGGGCCCTATCGCATCGGTCGAAAGATCGGCAAAGGAGGAATGGGCTCGGTCTACGAGGCCGTCGACGAGAAGACTGGCCAGCGCGTGGCGGTCAAAGCACTCGCTCCCCAGCTGGCGATGGCGGAGGGATTTCGCGAACGGTTCGAGGCGGAGATTGAGTCATTGAAGAAGCTGCAGCACGAAGGAATCGTGCGATTGCTGGGGTATGGCGAGCATGAGGGCGTCCTCTTCTATTCGATGGAGCTCGTGGACGGCCCCAGTCTGGAACAGGAGATCAACGACGGCAGGCGTTTTGATTGGAGCGAAACGCTGTCGTTTGCGGTGCAGATTTGCAGGGCACTGAAGCATGCGCATGACCATGGGGTGGTCCATCGCGATATCAAGCCGGCCAATCTGCTGTTGACGACTGACGGCAAAGTGAAGATCGCCGACTTTGGCATCGCGCGGCTGTTCGGGTCGACGCAATTGACGACCGCCGGAGGGGTTCTCGGGACGGCCGACTATATGTCGCCCGAGCAGGCCGACGGCCGGCCCATTACCGAGAAGTGCGATCAATACTCGCTCGGCTGCGTGATGTTCGCGCTGTTGGCCGGTCGACCGCCGTTCCGAGCGAAGACAATGCCTGAGATGTTGCAGTTGCAACGGTTCGCCGAGCCCGAACCGGTACGGCGGTTCGCGCCGCAAACGCCGGAGGAACTCGATCGACTCATTCGGCAGCTGCTCAGCAAAGAACCGAACGACCGTTTCCCGAACGTCTTGGTGCTCGGCCGTCACATGGAGGCGATGCAGCGCGCGCTTTCGCGGCCGCCGAAGCCCAAGGCGGTGAAAGAAGAGAGTTCGCAGCTGAAGGATCATTTCGGCGACACGCGGCTCGACGCGACTGCCGTATTCAACGCGGATGCGACCCTCTCGCCGCAGGATATGCTGCTCACGCCGCGGGAGACGACTGACAGCGGCGTCTACAACGCGCCGACATTGGCCGACGACGGGCAGCAGGAACCAGAGCGAGTCCATTCCGGTTCGCCGTTGGCGCCGTCAGTCGCCGCGCCGGTCGGCCCGAAGACCTTGCCGGTTCCGAAGACGAGTCGATTCACAACAGTCGATGAGGAAGCGGCCCGCTTGCGGAGCGAGCAGTCGTCGCCGAATTGGCTGCTCACGGGGCAGCTGGCCGGCACGCTGGGCATGCTGCTGGGGCTGGTGTTGCTCGGGTGGTGGCTGACGCGTCCCGCGTCGGCCGATGACCTTTACGCGGAGATCGAGACGCACATTGCGGACAACGGCGACGAGGACTTGACTGCGATCGACGGACAGATCGAGGAGTTCCTGTCGCGATTTCCGGACGACGCGCGAGCCAGCAATTTGCGGCCGTACGCGGACGAGTTGGAACTTCGGAAGATGGAACGCAAACTCCGATTCCGCACCCGCGTGACGGGAAAGGCCGAGACGCACCCGATCGCGGCGCTGTTTGCGGAAGCAGACGCCTTACGCGACCAAAACCCCGAGCGTGCCGCCGCGATTTTGCAAGACTTGCTAACGCTATATCCCACGCAAGGGAAGGCCGCGGCGTCATTGACCGAGGAGATGCGCCAATATCTGACGTTGGCCGATCGTGAACTGGCGAAACTGCGCGCGTCGATCGAGACGCGAGCGAAGGAACAGCGGCCGATGTTGCAAGACAGGTTGTTGGCGGCGGAGCGGCTGCAGGCGACGGAACCCGCGGAATCGGCGGCGATGTACCGGGCGCTGATCGATCTGTACGGCCAGCAGCCGTGGGCGGCCGAGCTGATCTCAGAAGCGCGTGAGAAGTTGAAAGCGGTCGACAAGAAGTGAGTCGCGCATGCCTGCAAGTCAAGGGAGTGCCATGTCTGCAAACGTTTCCCAAGTTGAGCGGCCGGGAAGCGCGGCCGCATTCAAGCGGGCCCTGGCATTGATGCCGGGCGGAGTGAATAGCCCCGCGCGGGCATTTGGCGGCGTGGGCGGGACGCCAATCTTCATCGATCGCGCTGACGGCGCCTATCTGTACGACGTCGACGGAAATCGATACATCGACTTTATCGGCTCGTGGGGCCCGATGATCCTGGGGCATCGCCATCCCGCAGTGATCGCCGCGATCGAACGGGCGCTCGCGCACGGCACAAGCTACGGAGCGCCGACGGAAGCCGAGAGCGAGCTTGCTGAGCGGATCATCGACGCCGTGGCGTCGATCGACATGGTACGGCTGGTAAGTTCAGGGACCGAGGCGACGATGAGCGCGGTGCGCCTGGCGCGCGGCTATACCGGTCGCGATCTGCTGGTGAAATTCGCCGGCAACTACCACGGTCACGTCGACAGCTTGCTGGTAGCGGCAGGAAGTTCGGCGGCGACGCTCGGGGCGCCAAATTCGCCCGGCGTTACCGCCGGCGCTTCGCGCGACACGCTCGTGCTGGAATATAACGACGTCGCGGAACTGGAACAGGCGTTCGCGGCCCATGGCGACAAGATCGCCGGCGTTATTCTGGAGCCAGTAGTCGGCAATATGGGCGTCGTGGCGCCAAGCCGCGAGTTCGTCGACGCCCTCCATCGCCTGACGGAAAAGCATGGCTCGCTGCTGATTTGCGATGAAGTGATGACCGGATTCCGCGTTGCTTTCGGAGGCGCCCAGTCGCTGTTCGGGATGCGGCCTGACATCACGACGCTCGGAAAAATTGTGGGGGGCGGATTGCCCGTCGGCGCCTACGGCGGCCGCCGAGAGATCATGCAGCACGTGTTGCCGGCCGGAAAGGTGTTTCAGGCAGGAACGCTGAGCGGCAACCCGCTGGCGACGGCGGCCGGCGCCGCCACGTTGCGTCTGTTAAAGGAAGAGCCGCCCTACGAGCGCCTCGAAGCCCTGTCGTCTCGATTGGCGGCAGGACTGCAACAGGCCGCGACGTCCGCCGGCGTGCCGCACACGATTGCTCGGGTCGGAAGCATGCTGACGTTGTTCTTCCACCCGGGACCGATCCATAGCTGGCGGCAAGCGAGTCAGGCCGATACCGCTCGCTTTGGGCGTTATTTCTGGGGGCTCATGGATCGAGGCGTCTACATGCCGTGCAGCCAGTATGAGGCGCTGTTCGTTTCGGGCGCCCATACGGAGACAGAGATTGACGCGACGATCAGGGCGGCGGAAGAAGTGTTGAAGCAGTAACTGTAGCCCCGGCTTTGCCGGGGGGGAGCATGCGAGGAAGGTTCCGCTACAAACCAAGCGCCGCCTCGGCCTTCTCTTCCGCAGCGCTTTTCCGGAAGTAGTCTGGAACCAGTTCCAATGGACTAATTTCTCCACCGCGTTGAAATAACGCGATCCCCAGTCGCGCCACCGCAGCGGCAGTCGGATTCCAGAGGCGCTGGTCCGCGACCGAAACTCCGGCAGGAAGCGATTGCGCTAATTTTGCCAGCGGCGGGCCGATAACTTGATCGCCAGTGGCCAGGCGAGGCAACCAAACGTCGATGGGGGTGACGTCGGTCGACGGCTCCGCCTGGTCGATGATCGACCGTGCGGGGTCGAATGATGCAGCGAACAGTTCCTGACGCTGGGCGTCCAGAATCGACCAGACGCGCGACGGCCGCTCCGCAAGCGGCTCGGCCATGGCTGCTAACGTGTGGACGCCGACGAGCTTCGCGCCGACGGCGTAAGCAAAGGTCTTGGCCGCAACGACCCCGATGCGCAGTCCAGTGAACGACCCGGGACCCGTTGAGACGGCGACCAACTCGATATCCGCTGGGCGCCATCCGCTTTCCTTCAGCAGTTCATGCGTTGTGGGAAGGAGCGAGCGGGCCGTCCGCTGGTCAGCGGGGGTTTCGCGCTCGATCGTCGAAACGAGCTTGCCGTTTACTGTTTCGAGCAGGGCGACGGAGCCGAGCAGGCCGCTGGTTTCGAAGGCGAGGGTTTTCATGGTCGGTCCACGATAGCCACAACCTGGGGCTGGTCGCAATTGGGTGGGCAGATAGGTCCGGTACGGCTCGATTTTTGCTAGAAGGAAACACCAAAAAAACACCAAGAGGATAAACCACGACGGCACGACGGGCACGACGGAGGAAGGAGACGGAGGGAAAGCTCCTGGAAGCGCGAATAACCTCCGCCGGCGTTTGTCGGCTGCGGAACATCTTGTTTTTCTTTGTCGTGTCCGTCGTGGTTCAACTCTTTTCCCTTGGCGGTTCAAATTAAAAGAACATTGGCGGGCTTGTCCTGTACAATGGCGGGTCCGCAAATCTCTTGTCCTGCGACCAATTCAAACCTCACTCGGGAGAAATAGCGATGAGACTTTATATGATCGCATTAACGGCGTTCGCTCTGATGGGTGCAAGGACGTTGGTACGCGCTCAGGAGATGCCCGAACTGCCGAAGCCACAGCAGGAACATAAGTGGTTGGAACAGTTAGTCGGCGACTGGGAGGCCCAGATCGAAGCGCAGATGGGCCCCGGACAGCCGCCGCTGAAGGCCAAGGCAACGCAATCGTCCACGATGCTCGGCGACCGCTGGCTGGTGGCGACTAGCGACGGCGAAATGATGGGGCAGCCGATGACGTCGGTGCTCACCATCGGATTTGATCCAGCCAAGGAGAAGTACGTCGGTACGTTTATCGCCTCCTGCGGTAATGAGCTTTGGACTTACGAGGGACAGGTCAGCACTGACGGCAAGAAACTGGTGCTCGATACAGAAGGCCCGAACATGATGGCGCCCGGCTCCACCGCGAAATACCGGGAAACGATCGAGGTGAAGGATAAGGATCACTACCACTTCACGTCGTCGATCGAGGGCCCCGACGGCAAAATGGTGCAGTTCATGACGGCGGAGTATACGCGCAAGAAGTGAGTTTCTTGCGCCAGCGCTTGCCACGGGCGCTTAAAGTCATGCGGGACTTAACCCAAAAAGCCTGTGGGAGGGGTTTGCCACCCCGAATCGACGTCGTGAAACCACAACGGCTAGTGGTGGTGAACGAAATCGGCGTCGGAGACGACTTCCGCAGATGATTTTCTGGGGCAAGTCCCCGATTGCTCCTGCTTTATTCGCGTGCAACTGCGGCAAGGCCCCGCAGGGCCGCGAACGATTCGTCGCCTTTCCCGCCGCCAGACGCCCGAGCCAGCCATCCTTGACCCTGCTGCAGACGAGACTTAAACTGGCGGGTTAGCAAGGTTTAGGAGAATTCGCTAGCGCCAGGCCCGATGCATTCAGCAGTCGTCGCCCCTGGCGCGTGAGGCAATTCTCCAGCGAGCCTCTCCCTTCATGGGAGGGGAGCAGGTAGCTTTCCACCATGGGATCGACACGACGGTGAAGCGCGCGATCATCAGCGACATCCACGGCAACCTCGAAGCCTTGCAGGCCGTGCTTGCGCATATTGGCGATCAACGCGTGGAGGAGATCTTCTGCCTGGGGGACGTGGTAGGCTACGGCCCCAACCCGTGCGAGTGCCTCGATCTGGTGATTGATCGCTGTCGATTGGGTTTGCTGGGCAACCACGACCAAGGCGCCATGTTCGACCCCGAGGGGTTCAACAGCGGCGCGGAGCGGGCCATCTTCTGGACCCGCGAACAACTTGAGGGAGCGAGCGGCGATCGCGGCCGCATCGACGAGCGGTGGGATTACCTCGGGACGATGCCGCGGATCCATCGCGACGATCCTTACTTGTACGTACACGGGTCGCCGCGCAATCCGGTGAATGAGTACGTCTTCCCCGAGGATATTTACAACCAGAAGAAGATGGAGAAGCTGTTCGGTCTGATCAGCCGGGGCTGTTTCCAGGGTCACACGCACGTGCCGGGAGTCTTCCTGGAAAGCCTAGAGTTCATCACGCCTGAACAGGTCGAGTACAAATACCAGATTGGGCAAGAACGCTTCATGGTGAACGTCGGGTCGGTGGGGCAGCCCCGCGACGGCGATCCTCGTTCTTGCTATGTGGTTCAAGAAGACGACAAGATCACGTTCCACCGCGTCGAATACGACTGGGGCGTGACGGCCGACAAGATCTACCGAACGCCCGACCTCGACAATTTCCTGGGCGATCGAATCAAGGAGGGGCGGTAGACCGAGCACGTCTGGCCGCAGCCCGAGAGGCGTCCGATCTGCTGAGGGGATCGGCGCCTGCACTGTTTGGGAGTCCAGCGGAGCCTCCCTTCACCAAGTATTTTCTCGTCTGGCGGCCGCGCCGGACGTCATTCGTCGGCCCGGAGTGGTCGGCGCACGCGAGGATCGCAACACGTGGAACGCCGTTTTGTAACGTTTTTGGTGCTGTCGTTCGGCGTGATGGCGGTATGGCAGATCCTGAATCCGCCGCCCCCGGCGAAGAAGCCGGATGCCCCTGCTCCCGCGGCCGAGGGAGCCAAAGCCGCCGCGGACGAGCAGGCTGTCGCACCGGCGGCCGATAACCCGAAGCCGCCGGGCGCAGCGGCGAATGACGAGGTCGCCGCTGATGGCGCGCCGGCCGATGCGAATGCCGAAATCGATCTTCCCGAAGAATATTTCACTCTCGGCTCGATCGACCCGGCGAGCGGCTATCGAATGGGCGTGACGCTAACGAATCACGGCGCCGCGGTCAGGCGGATCGAATTGTCGAGTGCACGTTTTCAGGACCTGCACGACCGCCGCGGTTACCTCGGGCAATTAGAACTCAAGGAAGCGGACGGTCTGATTGTCGGCGCCGTCGTGCCCGGCTCGCCCGCGGCCGCGGCCGGACTGCAGTCCGGCGACCGACTGCTCGAAGCGGGCGGGGACAAGACGGTTGTCGTCACGACGCGGGACGAGTTCAACAAGGTTCTCGAGGGGGTGCGACCGAACCAATCGCTAACGCTGGTCATCGAGCGCGCCGGGCAGCGACAGTCGGTTACGGCAAAGCTGCAACGGCGGCCGCTGGAGCTGATTCGTCCCGAGGCCGAGAACGTTGCGCTGCGGAACGGCAAAGTTCCGGACGATTTTCAATCGCCGCCGTCGTTCCTGCTGACGCTGGCCGAACTCGACGACAAGAAGCTTGCCGCCGACAAGCCAATTCCGGGCGTTGACCTCGAGGAGGCCAACTGGCGCCGAGTCGAAACGGACGGCGCGAAGGATGGCAGCGAGTCGGCCTCGTTCGAGCGCCGGCTGCCCGGTTCAGGACTGGTCGTTACCAAGCGTTACACTCTCCGCAAAGCGCCCGAACTGGAAGCTGATGGCGAGGCGCTGCCGGCGTATGACTTGACGGTCGACGTCACGCTACGGAACGACGGCCAGGCGAAGCACGACCTGGCGTATCGCCTCGATGGACCGAACGGCCTGCCAATCGAAGGCTGGTGGTACGCCACGAAAATCGGGCGCAACTGGGGCGGCGTCGGCCTGCGGGACGTGATCGGCCGTTACTACGGGGCCGACCCGACGCAGCAAGGGGCGGCGACGATTGCCGCCGGCGATGCGCCGCCGTTTCAGGGGCCCGGGTTGGCCTATATGGGCGTCGACGCGCAGTACTTCTGCGTCGCGCTGATTCCGAACGTAGAGCAACCGGAGCAGTCGGACTGGATCACCCAAGTCCGGGGCGTGGTCGCCGGCACGCCGCCCGACCTCACGAAGGGCGAGGGGCGATTCGCCAATGTGACGGCGCAGTTCACCAGCAAACGCTTCGCCCTGGCGGCGGGCGAGTCGGTCAGCCACTCATACACCGTCTTCTGCGGTCCGAAGCGGCCGGAACTGCTGGCGGATTACAAGTTCGCGAACTTACCGAATTACTCGCTTACGGATTTTGTGTACTACGGCTGGTTCGGCGCCGTCGCGAAGGCGATGGTCGGCTTGCTTCACGTCTTCTACTCGTGGGTCGGCAACTACGGCATCGCGATTATCATGCTGACCGTGCTGGTGCGCGGCTGCATGTTCCCCGTCAGCCGCGGCCAGGCGAAAAGCATGGCGAAAATGCAGGCACTCAAGCCAGAAATGGACCGCCTGAAAGAGCGCTACAAGGGCGACCAGCAGAAGCAAGCGGCGGCGATGCAAGAACTGTATCGCAAGCATGGCGTCAATCCGCTGGCCGGATGCTTGCCGGCGTTAATCCAGTTGCCGATCTTTATCGGCCTGTACCGCGGCCTCGCGGTCGACGTCGAACTAAGGCAGGCGCCGCTGTTCGGCGACAGCATCCAGTGGTGCTCGAACCTCGCGGCGCCCGACATGTTGTACAACTGGTCTTGGTTCATGCCGAATACGGTGAACCGCGCTGAAGGGTTCTTCGGACTCGGTCCGTACCTGAACGTGCTGCCGCTGATCACCGTCGGCCTGTTCTTGCTGCAGCAGAAGATGTTCATGCCGGAACCGGCAAACGAGCAAGCCGCCCTGCAACAGAAGATGATGAAGTACATGATGGTCTTCATGGGCCTCATGTTCTACAAGGTGCCGAGCGGATTGTGCCTGTACTTCATCGCGTCGAGCCTGTGGGGGATCGCGGAGAAGAAAATGATTCCCCCGCCGACGGCCCCGGCCGACGTGACGACGGGACTCGACTCGCCGCCGTCGCGCGGCAAAAGCTCGGGCGGAGCGTATCCCGAGAAACGGGCGCCGAAGAATGGGGAGATTAAAGGACGCGGTCCCTACGGCGCGAAGAAAAAGCGTTAACGTTGCCGCGATCGTCGTCGCGACGCCGCGACTGCACGGGGTGAGGATCACCGGGGGGCTTGGCCGCTTGGAGCCGGATTGCAATCAGCGCTGGCGCGATTCAGTATGTCGTACGACCTGGATGACACCATCGCGGCCGTTGCCTCTGCCGCCGGGGGCGGTGCGCGTGGCGTGGTGCGCGTCAGCGGGCCCCAGACCGCAACGCTGCTGGCGCAATGCTTTCATCCGTCTGAGTTGGTCGCCCGTGAGCTGCAACACATTACCAAGCCGAGCCGGATTCATGGCGCGATGCAAGTTTCCGCTACTGGCGACGGCTCAACGCTGCGCGTCCCAGGCTTCCTGCTTTTGTGGCCCGGCACGCACAGCTACACCCGGCAGCCATCGGCCGAGTTTCACACGCTCGGATCAGCCCCGCTGTTGGCAGCCGTCGTGGAGACGCTCGGATGTCACGGGATTCGCGTCGCCTCCCCGGGCGAGTTCACGCTGCGCGCATTCGCGGCCGGTCGCATCGACCTCACTCAAGCCGAAGGAGTGCTGGGCGTGATCGATGCGCAGGGGCGCGAGCACCTCGATGCGGCGCTTGATCAGGTTGCCGGGGGGCTGTCACGGCCGCTCCACCAGCTTCGCGAGGACCTCTTGTCGCTGCTGGCGGAATTGGAAGCCGGGCTCGACTTCGTCGAGGAAGACATCGAGTTCATCAGCCGGGAGTCGTTGAAGAGTCGACTGGCCGCGGCCCGCGCCGTTGTCGCCGCCACGCAGCGGCAACTTGGCCAGCGCGATCAGCGCAACGAGGCTCCGCGCATCGTGCTCAGCGGCGCGCCCAACGCGGGCAAGAGCAGCCTGTTCAATGCATTGCTCCAGCGCTTTGGAGACGGCATCGGAACAGATTCAATTGTCTCGCCGAAACCGGGCGCGACGCGCGACTATGTCGTCGGACGAATCAGCCTGGATGGGCTCGATTGTGAATTGGTCGATACGGCCGGCGTTGAAGAGGGGGAACAGCTTGGCGTCGCCAAGGCAGCTCAGGAAACGTCAGGCATTCAACGTCGGACTGCCGATGTACGTCTGATCTGCATCGAGACGACTGAGTGGCGTTCGCACGCTGAAATCGATGCCGAAATCGTGGTGCTCACCAAGAGCGATCTCCGCGGCGAGACATTCGCGGCGACGCCTGAGATAACCGCTGGAGCGATTCCCTGCAGCAGCCTCACCGGCGCTGGACTCAATTTGCTCGCGGCCCGCATTCGTGACGAGATCGGGCGCCGCGAAGGCGCCCTCGCCCAGTTTGGGGCCGTTGCCGCGACTTCGGCGCGCTGTCAGGGCAGCCTCCGGCGCGCGTCGGAATCGTTGTCCGCCGCCGCCGTGCTGGTCGACGGCGGCAGCGACGAGCTGCTCGCCGCCGAGATTCGGCACTGCCTCGACGCCGTGGGCGAAATTGTCGGCGCGATCTGCGCCGACGACGTGCTCGACCGCGTCTTCGGCCAATTCTGCATTGGAAAGTGATTGCGGGTTGTCGCCGGCGCGCGGCATAATCCTCTCTGTGATCGCTGCGCTGAGCAGGCGTGCCCAAAGTTGCCGAAGATCGAACATCGCAAACCGCACTGGTCGTTGCCCTGATGTCGCTCGTTACGAACAGTCGTATGGCCCTCGTGCACTGGCGCTGCCGCCATCCCGCTCTCTTGCTCGCCGTCGTTGCCTCACTGCATCTCGGATTGTGCCTCGACGTCGCCCGTGCTGGCGACCAAGACGCTGCCATCGAGGCCGCCATCGCCACCATTACCGAAGGCGAAGTGCGCGAACACGCGGGCCTGCTCGCCGACGACACGCTTGAGGGGCGCGCGGCTGGGTCGCGCGGCGGCATCGCTGCGGCGAAATACATCGAGAAGAAACTGAAAGAGGCGGGCCTTGAACCGGCCGGCGACCGCGGTTCTTACATCCAACGGTTTACGCCCGGCTATCAAAACGTCATAGGCATGATTCGCGGAACCGATCCGCAGCTGCGCGACCAGTACATCGTCGTTGGCGCCCATTTCGACCATGTCGGCTACGGCAACCAGTCCAACAGCAATGGTCCGATCGGCTACATCCATAATGGCGCCGATGATAATGCGAGCGGCGTTGCCGCGCTGCTGGAAATCATCGATGCGTTGCACCGGGCGGGCTGGCAGCCGCGGCGGTCAATCGTTTTCGCCTTCTGGGACGGCGAAGAAATCAATCTGCTTGGGTCGAGGCATTGGGTTCGTCAGCCGACAGTCCCGCGCGAGGGCGTGAAGCTGGCCATCAACGCCGACATGGTCGGTCGACTGACGAATGGGCGGCTGGAAGTCGCCGGCACGCGCACCGCGGATGGGTTGCGACAACTGTTCAGCTCGCCGCGCCTTCCGGAGGAGATGCGCCTCGACTTCACTTGGGAGTACAAGGAGAACAGCGATCACTGGCCCTTTTACGTCGATGATATTCCATCGCTGCTCATCCATACGGGGCTTCACTCCGACTACCATCGCCCCAGCGACGATATCGAGAAGCTGAACGTTGCCGGCATTCGTCAGGCAGCGGCCTATCTACTCGAAGTGATTGGCCGGGCGGCCGACGTTGACGCCCTACCGGAATTTCGACCCGCTTCGAGATCGGAAACGGCGTCCATGCGGGCGCAGCGCGAAGCGCCACTGTCGCCGTTGCCGCCGCGACTTGGGCTACGCTGGTTGTGGATTCCTGCGAAGACAGCCGACGCCGCACGCGCCGACGAGGTCGCTCAGGGAGCCGCAGTCGGCCAAATGCGCGTCACAGAGGTAACGCCGGGTTCCGCGGCCGACAAGGCAGGGCTCAAGATCGGCGACGTAATTGTCGCCGCCGATGGTCGCCCCCTCGCAGTCGAAGCTTATCTGCCCGCAGCCGTGCTGGCAGCGAAAGATTCGATTCGACTCGACGTCGCGCGCGGCGACGAACCTGTGAGGACGGTCGACGTGGCGCTCGACGGGGAGCCAAGTTCGATCGGATTCTCCTGGCGCCCCGATTCCGCTGCGCCGGGCGCGGTGTTCGTGACACGCGTCATTCCTTATTCGCCCGCGGCCCGCGCGAAGATCGGCGTCCACGACCGCATCTACGGCATCGAGGGCGAACCATTTGCGGATCAGGAGGCGCTGCTGGAAGGGGTGCGCGAGTTAATCGATAGCGGCGCCGAGACGATCACGTTCGAGGTTGAAACCGCTGGACGGCTGCGCCCCGTGGAGGTCGACCTCCGCTTGCCGGGCGCCGATCGCGATGATCCGTCGCTGTGACGTCCATCGGCGTTGTGCCGCGTCGCGCGCGCGACGGCTAGGTTCATTCATGACTTGGCGGACCTTCGCCAAGCGTTCGCAGCCGTTCCCATGTGTACAGTCCCGACTGATGGCCTTCCGACCAATGAATCCGCACTGCGTACGCCCCCACGAGCTCCATCCGCTCAATCGAGATTTGTTCGGAGACGGTTGCCGGGTCCAGGATCCGGGCGCCGGTCCATTCATTCACGCACTGGGCGCATTGACATTCGCCGCGGAGGAAGCGGAACGCGAGCCGGTCCTCCCGGTCGGCCCACGCCACCCGCAACATCCGCTCGTCGCGGAGGGCGTTTAAATCTCGCGGTGTTGGTGAAACTGGCATCGGCAATGGGGCGAAACTAGGAGGACGGCGGGGCTGCAAGTTGGCAGCGTGTCGGGCGAAACGCGGCGGCAGGGGGGGCGGATAGTTAACGCCTAGCCCTCCACCGCTAGCGACGACTATACTTGAGCCGTGCCGCCCGGCCCAGCCGGCGCGGCCATCTGCGGGGACGTGGCGGAATTGGCAGACGCGCTGGATTTAGGTTCCAGTGGGGCAACCCGTGCAGGTTCGATTCCTGTCGTCCCTACTCGATATTGGAGCCGGAATGTCGCAAGCGGTCGAAGGAGAACTCTTTCGCAGCGTTCGCGGCACGTTCCATCGCTCCGGTCGAGCCTGTAGCTCAGTCGGTAGAGCAACGGACTTTTAATCCGTAGGTCTCGGGTTCGAGTCCCGACAGGCTCATCTGTACTTGCGTACAGTGATGCGGCCCCTCGCAATCAGCGGCAATTGCGAGGGGCTCGCGATCCGCGGACGAGTCCTTGCGTGTTCTTTCCGCTCCTGGCTGCACCGGATTTTGCAGCGCGCCTGCCGCTGGTTTGCATGCCGCAGCAAAGTGTTCGTCGGTCGTCTGAAGGTAATGCTTTGCGGCAACTGCCTGGCTGTGGCCAATCCATTCACACACGACGTGCAGCGGAAAGATCTCGGCTAGTTCCGTCTCTCGCGTCGCCCGAAGGTTTTGGAACAGTTTCGGCCACTCCTTCAGGCCCGCGGCCCAGATAATGTCTAGCATCCGAGTCCTGAGGTTAACGGCAGAGTTCCTGTAGCGGTTGATCACAAACTCTGTTCCAGGCTCGGCGGCTTCCCAAACTGCTTCCAGGTGGGGTCGAAGTTCGGGGAATATGGGGACGACTCTTGATTCCCTTCCGTCATGATGCGCCGTTTTTGGGGACCGCACGCGGATTCTGCCGCGTTCCCAGTCGATGTCGCTGAGTCTCAGCTGTAGGTGCTCTGACGGGCATCTCAGGCCGCCGTAGCGACTCAGGGCGAAAATGAGCCGCCACTCAGCACCAGGGCAGGCTTCAAGTACCTTCGTCGCTTCTTCGCGGCTCACAAAATAATCGCGCGAGCGATTCGACTTAACGGCCACGTCCTTCATTTCGGCGAATGGGTTATCCGGAATAAGGCGCCGGCGAACCGCGTCGCGGAAAAATTGGCGGGCAATGCCGCACCGGCGGCGAACGGTGTTTTCTGCCAGCTTCTGTTCCAAAGAGAGCCAGCGTCTCCAGTCGTCGGTATCGGCCGGGGTGATATCGCCCAGCGACTTGGTGCCGCCAAAATACCTTACGAGACAGCGACGAGTGTGACCAAAGACAGTAGCCGTTCCCGCTGTAACGTCTGTTCGGCGGGCGATATAGTCGTCCAAGAACGCCGCTAGCCGGTGCTGTTGCGCATTAGGACGCTTTGGCACGAGCCCGACGCCGGATAATTTTTCGTAGAGTGCAGAATCCCGTCCGGCTACCCAGTCGGCCGTTTCCCGGTCCCAGCTGTGCCCTGCCACCGCGGCAGCATTGAGTGCTTCGACCTTTGATTTAATTGTCTCGGCTGCCTTAGCGGTAAGTTTCATCCCGCCGAGCCGAATCGATCGCCGCTTACGATCGCCGCCCACAAACTGGATAGTCCAATTGCCCTTCTTATCACGAGAGACGGAAGCCATTTTAGTTGCCCTTATGTTACCGGCTGCGAGCGAAAGCGCAACCGGACTGTTGTTCATTGTCTCACGTCGCAACGTAGCGCGCAAGATCGCAATTGATTGAACTGCGTTGTTAGAAGGAATCGTCGAGCCATGCCGACTCACCGGCGAACGGATCATCGCCTGTCGGCGGACTCCTCTGCCTCATTGCCACCGTCACCGTAACCGAAAGTCGATAAATCCCCCGTTTCGTTAACTTTTGGAAACGGTGACAGTGGCGACAATCGAAATTCCCGCCGGGGCCGACCGCCCGTAGCGGTCTCGACATGCCACTCTCCTAACATCGCCTCGGCCAGCGAACCGAGAGCGGCGTCAGCAACTTCGGTCGGTCGATACTTCCGGCTTGTGTGCATCAGTTCGCAGGAAGTAATCGTGCCACCCTTCCGCCGGATAAGTTCGACCAGTTCCCGCTGCTTGCGGTCTCCATCGTCTTCCACGAAGAGTCCGTACACCCGCCGAGCTTCGCCGCCGAACCAGTCCGATAGCTCGATCCCGGCTTGCATCGAAGCTTCGTCGATGGCGTCATCGCTCGCCTCTCCAGCCGCCCATGACGCGAGTTGAAAGATGAGAGCAAACCGCGCCGCGTAAGCCTTCAACTTGCTCCAGGCGGCTGCCAGGTCGTCGTCGAGGCCAGCCATTTCCATCCCGTGCCGATTGACGTAGCCGACCCACAACTCCTTCGCTTCCGGAGTCAGATCGATCGCAAGCGGCACAGGGTCCCCGTTGTCGTCGTCGGCTGGCTCCATTTCGAGCAGCCTGTCGAACACTACGCTCATCTCCGACTCGACGACGGGGTCGATGACAGCGTCGGTCCAGCGGACTGGCCGCGGTTCGGGCATCGCCAGCAGTAGCCGTGCGCACAAGCCGTCTTGCATGTGCTCCCGCCCGACAGCGGACCGCAAGACCCCCGGCTGGATTCCACCAACCAGGGAGACCGCGGCGCGGGGGACGTGCAGCATCTTCACGGCCCCCGTCTTGCGGTCTACGGTAAGCGGCGCCCCACTCCAGGCCGCGAGCCAGTGCCCTAGATCGGACCCTTTCCCGCCCTTGTACTCTGCTATCCCGCCAAGCCAGCCGGCTAACTCGTCACGCTCTACGAGAAGGCCGTCGAATTGCGCTGCCAATAGTGACGCTAGCGCTTCGATGGTCGTGTCGCTAGTCATGAAACGATTGCATGGCGGCAGCTCCGGTTTCCATGGCGGCGGCTCGCTGCGGTTCCGTAGTTTCTTCCACGCTGTCAAGTCCCGATCATAGCAGGCCACCTCTTGCTCGTACTTCTCCGCGGCTTCAGCGTAAGCGGCGAATGACACCGATTCCTTCCGCTGAAGAAACTGCATGGCCGCTTGCAGCGCCGGCGTCTTATGCGTGCCGCTTTTGCCGATGATTGCCGCCCAGATGATCGCCGGCTCCTTCCAGCTCGACTTCAATCGGATCACCCGTCTATTGCCGATTGCGCGCCCGAGGCACGCGATCAGCGGAAGCGCGATAAACGACGGATCGCAGCCGATAGCCTTGGCGGCGGCGGCGGTAAACGCCCCGACCGGGCCGGGCAGCGTATGCGTCGGGAAGGGGACGTAGGCGCCAAAGCCAGAATCTTCAGTTGCCCTGTTAGAGCCATCGGCAGTGGCCCCGACATCGGGTGTTCGCTCCCCATTAAATCGAATAGAATAGCTCATAACGTTCCTTTCGAGCCCGGCGTGCGACCACGAATCGCTGCCGGGCATTTTTCTGCGCGGCACTTGCCGGACGGTGTATAAAGAAGGGCGACCCGGAACGCCCGGGCCGCCGTCGTGTGCCGGCCGTTACTTGGCGGACTTCAGCGTCTCGACGAACTCGGCGAGGTCTGCGGCGTCATAGCGGACCGATCGACCGATGCGGACGCATGGCACGTCGCCGCTGGCGGTCAGCGACCAGAGCTTGCGGGGGGAGATGGCAAGCTGCTCGGCGGCTTGCTTTGGAGTGAGAAGGGCGATTCCGGACTTCGTGGCGATGGCAACCATTTTGGGAGCCTCCTGCGTGGTAATTCTCAGGTCGCTCGACCTGCACAACGCAAGTATTTCCGGGCGCGCGCACGCCAGGATTAGTGCGCGCAATTAGTGCGCGAGAATTCCACGGCGCTGCAAGAAGTCGCCGGGGATCGCGGATAAAAGAATTTGGCGCGGACGAATTAAAAAGGCTTGACCGCAATTACTCCGAGATACGCTTTTCGCGACGAACTCGGCCTAGAGCCAACTGAAGTTCCCTCAGTGATAGCCCTCTCAATTTCACAAATTCCTTCTTCGGCATGTGTTGGGAACGCGCAGCTTCCCAGTCCAAGGCCAGCTTCGTATCTTTCGCGGCGTCGAAGATTTTCTTGCGACCGCGTTGCCCCTTCACCGGTAGGCTGCCCGTGCCCGGCAGACAGTCTCGTTCATATGCCACTCGCAGCGCCATTTCAATACGCGCCACGAAGTCGCGCCTATGCTGTTCGAGGTCGGCAATCGCGAACTCTTCTTCGATCCGCTTTGCCCTCAAGTACTGCAACAATTCGTCGCCATTCTCAAAATGCCTGTAGTAAGGCGGTCCGTCCCAAGTTATCCCCAAGCCAGCTAGGTCTTTTTCGACATGGTTCGATGCTTGGCGCATTGCCGGTGATATCACATCGAATGGAATCAGCGTCCACGAATCGACTGGGTCCTGTTGGTTGAGATCCGGAATGTAAAAACTCACCGAGGTAAGTAAGTCGCGCCCATCCAATGGCAAACTCGGCCAGCTGTGCGACTTTACCTTGTATTCACGCTCGGCATCGTCAGCTGCGAGCGTTTCGACATCCTCCAGCGACTGTTTATTCGAGGCCAGCTCACGCGGATTGAATCTGCCTCGTGAATTTGAGCCATCGCTTTTTTCCGCGCCAGCGCTGATCGCCGTCTCGCAGCCGTTCAGAATGTCCGCGATCCTCTCGATTCCAAGTAACCAGAGATCGCGGCGATTGAACGTGTAGGGATAAGGCGCCACGCCCAGGGTCCAGTTAGAATCGGCATGGATCGTCCACTCCAGCGACCAGTGGTAAAGGTTTACCAAGCCCAGCAATCTGCGGAGCCGGTATGGGAGTGACGACCGCTTCGTCTCGGTGATTGTTGAGGGACGCTGGACGTTATCACTGGCAAGTGAATAGGCCGGACGTGGCATGATCATTCCTTTCCGTGATGGGCCCAGCGGCGACGGAAAAGGCCGAACGGTGGAACGCCCATTCCCGCCACCGGTCGCTTACACCCCGATTTGCAACCCGCGGCTGACGCCCGACGATGTCCTCATTCTAGAAAAGTGCATCGCTTTACGGCAGCGGTAGAAAGGGTGCTTGTCCTTACTCGAAGTCTTTGTGCTTCAAAGCCCCGCTTGCATTAGACTGGGTAGAAGCGTCGGCACGTTTTGCTTTTACTTTTCGATGTCCCAAAGAATTGCTTGGGCGGTCTCCTGAGCGCCGGGTAGGTCCCTGCCAGTAACGAAAAGTTCGCGCCCCGATGCGTTGTGGGCAACAGCATCATGCGTCGCTGAAATTTCCAAATGCGAAAACAGTTGCTTTTGCCCCGGCAGCGAGGGATGCGACTGCGGCGGCACATTCCATCCGCTGAAATCGAGCTCTACCTTCCACATACTCGTCTCCCTACGTTCTAAATTTGGCCAACGTGCTGCGAAAAACGGCTGAATTGCATTCTGAGAAGTAACCTCGCGAAGTCGGCGGAAAGGCGAAAGAGTACTCAGAATCCCCCGATTAGGGCGGGGTACAGAACTCCAAGTAAACAGATAACACTCAGCCAGGGTCGATCGACGACAGCGATTAGCCTATCGATGAAATCCGCAGAAGGAAGCCGCCACTAGATGTCGCGTTCTCAGCGAAAGTGCCGACGCTAGAGGTAGCTAGGGCGTGAATATAGCCCAAACGCCAATCGCACCGACCGCTTCTGGCCGCCCGATACCCCATCTGAGTTGCTATCGGCGGGGGAGTCGATAAGATCCCGCCGAGCCCAAGGTGGACCCACTATCTCGGTCTTTTCTGCCTAACTCTCCAGGCGGGGCAAAAGATCGCCCTGCCATTGATTAACTATACTGCCCCTCATGCTCAAACGTTTCCAATGCGCCCGGCCACGTTGCGGATTGTTCGCAGTCGGTGATTGGTTACACTTTTACTGAACCAGTACAGGAGGCGGGCATCGTTGCGGATTGGTCGCAGGCGGTGATTGGTTACACTGTAAGAGTAAGTAAGTAAGTATAGAGTATAGTTGCGGATTGTTCGCAGTCGGTGATTGGTTACACTTTCTCGACGGCGGCCCGGTATGTTAGCCTGGTTGCGGATTGGTCGCAGGCGGTGATTGGTTACACTCGTCTCCTCGTGGAGCGGCGCCGCCTTGACGTTGCGGATTGGTCGCAGGCGGTGATTGGTTACACTTTCGGCCTGCTCGTTGACGGCGGACAGCATGTTGCGGATTGGTCGCAGGCGGTGATTGGTTACACTTGAAGGTAAGGGATAGCCAACTCTCCCCCGGTTGCGGATTGGTCGCAGGCGGTGATTGGTTACACTAGCTTGCGTCGTAAACTCCAACAGGCAAACCGCGTACGTCCGTATTGCGCTAGAAAAGGTCGAGTTGGCATGGCGCCTGCTCCGGGCGTTGCCGCAGTTTTCCCCAAAAAATTCGCATTCGCTCGAACTGCTTGTCGGTAATCGTGATGACGCGAACCTCGCCATCAGGTGGGAGGCTGCGCTCAATTCGCCCCACATGGACGTCGGCGTTCTCTTGGCTGGGACAGGGGCGAGCGTACACCGAGAATTGCATCTGGGTAAAGCCATTGCCCAGCAGCATTTTGCGGAACAGCGCGTACTCCCGCCGCGCCCGCTTCGTGTCTGTCGGCAGATCGAACATCGCCAAGACCCACATCAGTCGGTATCCGGTGATTTGCACGTCAGCTCATTCTCCTGGTCGACTTCCAAGGTCTGCTCGACTTTCGCTATTTTCCACTCATCATCCGCGGCACCGGCCAGCAACGGCGAGTCTGCGGGCACGGGAATCTCCAGCCGCTTCGCCTCGCCGGCATAGCAGCGGGCCAGCGACGCTACGGTCCGTTGCAGCATCACCAATAGCGGTCCCGACTGATCGCAAAGCCGCATTTGCAAAGTGAGCAACCCCAGCAACTCCGCCTTCGCCGGCTGCGTTAACTCGTCGAATCCTTGACGGTGCATCGCTCGCACCCGATCGTCCACAAGCGGCCGAAATGGCTCAATGAGATCATCCGCCAGGCAGAAGGCGTTCGAGCGATTGCGGTGATGCAGCCCCAAGCTCGGCAATAACCCGGCGGCGACGATGGCACGCCCCAGGGCAGCCCGCAAAATGGCGTAGCCGTAGTTGAGGAAGGCATTGAGCCCCGGAGAGTCAGCGTCGCGGCGAAACCCCTCAACGTCCAGTTGCGGCGAATCATCGGACCAGAGCCAGTTTTGCCATTAAACGCGAGCCGCCTGGGCCTCGATATTCGTCGGGTCGCCCGAGCGAACTTCGCCGGCCAGCGCCAGCAGTTTACGGTAGGCGGGAAGCGACCTGTGAAGATTGCGAGCCTGCCCCTGAATCTTGGCGACGACCAATTGCTTCCAGAGTTGTTTGGCGAGCGGCCGGCCGACGGCAAGTTGATCGCGCAGCCGCCAGACGACCTGCGAATGATCGGCCAGCGGCAAGAGCATTGCCGCCGGCAAATGATCGGGCCCGCACAACACGACGGCGGCCCCGCACTCGGCGAGCTTTGCCAGGGCGGCGTGAGTGTAGGTCGTCTGCGGATGGTCGACGACGACCACGCCGAGGTCTTCGCACGGCGCCTGGCCGACAATCACCCCATCCCGCTTGAGCAAGAGCTGCTCGTTGCGGAGAGAGAGATGCGCGGGCTCGCGCGAGATTTCGAGCGTTCGCTTGATCACCGCAGCCAGCCTCGCCATGAAGGAAAATGAGCTCCTCCGTGACGGACATGTGCCAGCGCGATCCAAGCCGCGCAACTTTCACTCTAATTGTAGTTTTTCGGATAAATAACGAACAACTGTTCAGTATGCTGGGGTAAATACTCCCGCCGAGTCATCGCTTGTGATCAATCATTTGCCCAACGAATTCGCCCCAGCGGGTCGACCGTCACCTTACGGGCGTCGAGCGAATTGGCGCTAGCGACGAACTTCGCCTGATCGCTGCTTCGTCGGGCATCGGTGTGCTCCGCGAAATAGATCTGACCCTGCGTCGAAGCTGCCGTTTTGTAAACCAATAGTTTCTGCTCGCCGTTCCAGTTTGCCAGCACCATTTCCCGGCTCGACAGCGACATGATGAACTTGGCATCGGGCCGCTCGGGATGCGTTCGACTAATGATTGGCTCGCCACGTTTCTGTCGCTTGGCTGCGTCGAGCATTGTTACGAAGATCGCTTTGCGCTTCTTCTTTCCCTTTTCCTCGAACTCGAAGATGCATAAATGATGCGTCGATCCCGGTTTGACGTACGCTTGATGTTCTGGGGCGTCGCGCAGCGGCTGAATGGTCTGCTCTTGCTTGAGAATCCGCACTTTCTTGATCGGAACCCCTGACGGCATGCGTAGATTGGAGAGCGCTTCCTTCATCTTTTTTGCATCAGGCTTCTTCCCCCGACCAAAATCGATTCCTCTCTTCCTTAGCGATTCCAGCACGATCGTCCTAATCCCCGCATCGCGTATCCTCTCCACCTCGGCCGGTGAAAGATTCTCTACCGGCTTTCGCACGACCCACTCCCCCTCGGTCGGCGTCGGTCCGTACAGCGTCTCTTCATGCAACGCCCCGCGCACCTTTCGCTCTACCCGATGCGACACCTTCAGTCCCTTCACCCGCTCGACAACAGTGTCGCGGAAGTCAGGCCACGGCTCTTCGAGAATCTCGCCATGCTTCTTGGCGCCGCCACGCCGTACGAGTTCAGATAGCTTATGGAGCCGCTTCCGATTAGTTAGCGCCACCACAATCGCATCGATCGCATGATGCCGATGATCGGCCCGGTTTTTCTCGCCTGGCCGTAAATCGTTCTTCTCGATCCAAGCTGGGCTGTCGGGCAATTCCTCCAGAATCTTGTCGAGCCCCCACTGCCAGCGTAGTTCCGCCGTCAATTGGCCCTTCAATCCCAGCACCTCATGATCCTTCTCGAACAACAGTCTCAAATATTCGACTGTTGCTCGCGTGATATAGCCGGTATCGGTCAACTGTCGGGCGATGAACTTGTCGAGATCAAGCTGCTTCTGCAGAAACTTGCGATACTTGCCGTACGGCATCATCCCCTTCTGCAACAGCGCCGCCGCCCGCTGGCAAACTTCAGCGTACCGGACAGCATCGCCGGCAGCCAACCATTCATAGGGCGTCCGATTCCCCTTCAAATGATTGCACTTTACATGGCCAACCACCTTGTTCCCTTGCGAATTATCGAGCGTTCGCGAATAGGGAAGTACATGATCGACGTCGATCTCACCGCCAAATAGCTGCGTCTGACTGATCGGTTTGCCGCAGTAGACGCACTCGTGCCCCTGCTCCTGCCAGAGCATGTATTTTGTGACGCTGTCGCGGCGGGCAGCGTAACCCATTTTGCGGATCGCCTCAGCAGCCTTCTCTCGCTCCGCCTCGCGGGCGCGCATCCGAGCTGTAATCTCTTTCCGCCGCTCGGCGCCCATCTGCACCTCGCGGGCCATCTCGACATGCACCGCACTGGGCTTGCCGTACTTCACGACGATCGAGTTAACCACCTTCCGCAGTTCAACGAGCGCTCGCTTCACCACCGGATTGGGAATATCTCCCAGCTTGCAATCGGCCGGCCGTGTCCTTGCCAGATTGGGGAGCTTATCGAACAGCCGCCGCTGCAGCTCGTCGCGACGCAAATAGCCTGCCGCGTGCAGGGCGCTCTCCTCGGGATCGCTGATCGATTGGTAAACGAGCCCTCGTTCTAAAGACGGCAGCAACTTGTCGATCGCCTTGAGTGACAGGCTACCGTACCCCGGAGGAAAGTCGATCTCCAGCAGCGTTTCAGCGGCGACAGTTGAAAACCCATACTTATCGATGAGCGTCGTCAGAATCCGTTCGTCGTCGCGTTCGTTATCGAGCAGAATGCGTACGATCTCGTCTCGTTGCGCCTCGGGACGGTCGTACCACGACTTGTCGGTCTCCTTCGCAATCATCCAGTCGATCAAAAATCCCTTTAGGGCGGTTCGCTTCCCTCGCTCGAAGTTGAACTTGACCGACTCGAGAAATCCGAGCTTCTTCCGAATTTGGTCGAACGTCGCCTTCTCGCGATCCGAGAGATAGTCAATCAGCAGCCGACGCTGCTCCTCGCTGAGGGGTTGCTCGTCACCTTCTGCGGTATCGATGTAACGGAGGTTGTTAACCTCCTGCAAAACGCGAAATCGTTCCGCCCGGCGATCACCCTTGGGACACCGCTTTTCCTTTGACTCCAGTTCGCACAGACCGACGACCGACTTGGGCCAATACATCCGGCGTTGAAAGAAGATCAGGCCGAAGAGGCCGAACGCCTTTAAGTCCGAAAGTTTGTTGCGGCGCGGGTCGTGCTTGGGAACGGCTTTGCGAGGTTCCATAGTTCCGCCGACGGTGCCGTCGCGTAGCTTGTCAGTCAGTAGTTGGGGATGAAATGTCGCTTGCTTCGACCAAATCGTGTGGAATTCATCAACCAGTTGCCGACGCGAGAGATGGCGATTGCGAACCTCGTCGTCCTCCTGGCGGGCAGTGTGATCGAGCGCGGCGCACTTCTCCGCGAGCAGTTGACCGACGGTCTCAAATCCGCCGAGCGCGACGAGCTCTTCGTTATGCTTGATCTCCGCAAGCATCCCCTGAACTTCTTTGTCGCCCCGGTCTTTCTTTTTATTCGAGAGAAACCCGCGACGCTGATTGAGGTGGAGGAAGACCCGACCAATCTCGTACGGTTCTAACCGCTCGCTGACCCCTTTGGCACGAAGCCAATAAGGATCAACCGCCAACGCCTCTTCCTGTGCTGCGGCGTCGACCGGCCACAGTCCCGACTCAACCAATGCAGCCTGCAGCAACCGCTTCCGCCGCGCCCGCCGCCGAATTTGGCGCCGCATCCCACGATTGATCCGCCGATCCTCATTTCGCGATCGCTCCTTGGCCGTGTCGAAGGCATCGACTCCTTCCGGAAAAACACGAACTCCCATGTCGACCAACTGGGAATCTCCCTCGGCTCCATCGCCAAGGAGGGCCCAACCGATACTGTTCGGGCCAAGATCGAGACCAAGTACGAGATTCGCCATTTCAGAATCCTTGGAATGACTTGACAAGGAAATCGAGAATAGCAAATAATGCTTGCAGTGTAACCAATCGCCGTCTGCGTCTTTTCGCAACAAGAAGAAAATTCGCAGGCACTGTGCAACGCTGACCCTCGGGCCCAGCGCTCTGCACAACCGGTCGCCGTGACTTCGGTCAGGGCGGCCTTTTTTTTGCGCAGCCATAGCGGTCAGCAGATTCGGTGCTAAGCAAGAAAAATTTAGTCACGTGCTTTGGCGAGAATATCATGTCGAATGAGATCCATTTTGCAACCAAGCTCTGGAGATCCTCGACCGCACGAAATTGCCCCTAGTGACGATTTACACGCTTCACTTCTAATCGACGGGAACTGGGGGCAAGATTCCGGCCGGACGTGGGTCCCCTGCAGGCAGGCGACTACCAGCGGGCTTAAGGCGTTGCTGGAACTGCTCTCCAGGTTCTATCGATGCGAATGCAATCGCCAGACTTTCCACTAATGGGCGCGGCTTCCAACAAAGGGAGTACCCAACTCGAGGGGTTTACCCTCAAAAAAAATTTCAGCGCGTGCTAGGCGGGCTAATCAGAGGCTCTATGAGTAAACGCCCTGGGACCGTGGTAACATCGTCAGACGCCATGGGGCCCCTCCGCCAGTCATGATCACAGCCGCATTTGTCGGCAGATCGAGAAGGAGCGTATATGCGAACCTTGATGTTGATCGTTGGATTGGCAATTCCATCCGTCGCGTTCGGGCAGTATCCCAGCGGCATGTGGGTCGCCGGGCCGTATCAGCCGAGCCCGTATGGCGGGTACTACTACTTCAATCCCTCCGCACCGGCATATCGCGGTCCGGTTGCATTGTCGCCCGATTGGTACGACGACTTCCGCATGCGCAGTGAGTTGCGTCAACTTCGCTGGGCGATAGAAGATTCCACCGCACAACGACGCAGTGCCGAATTCAATCGGCGGTGGGGACACTAGGTTGCATCCGATCGACATCTCCAACCGGACGGGCGGCCACGCTTAGTGTTATGAAACCAGCGGGAACTGGAGTTGTGCCGGACGTTGCCCCCGACGAGCCATAGCGCTGACCATGCGAGCTAGAAAGCTCACTTTGAGTTGTGCGCATGTGGTGGAGTCTAGATTCCATGAGCTGCGCACAATTTAAACGCACCCGTTAGCCTGACCAGCCTCAAATTTCAGTACCACCCGCTATGAAGGTTTCGGTTAGGTTGACTCCGCTGCACTGCTGGAGCGGAGGAGTGAGCTGAGGCGTCGCCGAAGCTCTCTCCGTAGCGGAAGCGGTGCAGCGGGCGGCGAACACGGCTGGGGCGACGTACCCCAGAGAACCGTGAGGCCGATAGTGGTTGTAATCATCCTTCCACATGGCGGTGAGCTTCCTCGCCTCCGCCAGACTTTCGAACTGTTCCAAGGCCAAGAACTCGTCCCGCAGGCGACTGTGGAAACTCTCGGCATAGCCGTTTTCCCACGGACTCCCAGGAGCGATGTAGAGCGCCACGATCTGAAGTTGACTGAGCCACTCTCCAATCGCCTGGGCGACAAACTCCGGCCCGTTGTCGCTGCGGATACATCGCGGCACGCCCCGCATCGCGAACAACTCTGCCAGCGTGTCGATCACGTCTTCGCTGGTGATGCTACGGGCGACCTTCAATGCCAAGCACTCGCGCGTGTACTCGTCGACGATCGACAGCCACTTGAGTTGGCTCCCGCCAGCCGTCTTGTCGAACACGAAGTCCCAGGCCCAAACATGGTTCCGGTGCTCCGCTTGCCGACGATGACACGCGTTGGAGGTGGTCCCCAGACGACGCTTCTTTCGCTTCTTTCTCGGCACTTTCAACCCTTCTCGACGCCAGAGACGCAGCAGACGCGAGTCGCTCGCGCGGAAGCCTTCTTCCCGCAGGAGCGCCGCGATGCGGCGGTAGCCGAAACGCGGACGGCGACGCACGAGCGCCAGCATGCGCTTGACCAGCCGCGGCTCGTCGCTCCGTGGCTGCGATCGAAAACGCTGACTTGATCGAGGCTGACTCAATACTCGGCAGGCCCTTCGCTCGGACGTCTTGAACTGTGAGCGCAGCTCAACGACAGCCTCGCGCTTCCGGGAAGGGCTCACCAGTTTCCCTCCGCGATATGCTTCAGCATCTGAATGTCGAGAGCCTGGTCGGCCACCAGACGCTTGAGGCGAGCATTCTCGTCCTCCAACTTCTTCAGCCGCACCGCTTCCTCGGCCTTCATCCCGCCGTACTGCAAGCGCCAACGCTCAAGCGTCGACTCACTCACTTCCAGCGACTGAAGCACCGCCGCCAAATCCTTCCCGGCGGTCAACATCACATCCGCGTCACGCAACTTACGAACGATCTGCTCCGGCGAATGCCGACGACGACGTTTCGTACTCATCTACAGGTCTCCTCGCCCCAAGGGCTGATTCGACCTTCATAACGCATGGATCAGGAAATCGATAGCAGGTCAAGCCAACGACGAGTCCGTAACTGAACCGAGGTGCAATGTACGGCCGCGGATAGTAGCCGCAGCCAAAGGGGGAACATCGTACGCCGGCGCGATGCGGAAGCTAACCTTCGCGCCGGGTTCTTTTCTTAGTCAGCGTCGCGTGAGTAACTTCCCGGTTCGGGCGCTGGACTGAGCAAGTCGCGAGGGCGTTATTCTGTTCGACGGCAAGATCGTTGCGAGATACACTAGGAGCACTCACTCTCATCATAAAAAAAAGCCTACATCCCGAGGCGATTAATGCTCTTGTTCGTTCGTATAGTCGTTCTCATGGCACTTGGCGCTGGTGCCTTCGCCAGTGTCAATGCGGCAACTTACAAGGCAAAACTTCTCAATCCGAGTGGTGGCCCGCAAGTTGTCGCAGTCGAAGTTGCCGACAGCACGATCGGAGGTTATCGCACCGAGGCGTCTGGAAACCGTCATGCGATCCGCTGGCACGGCTCAGTTCCAACGGCACTTGATCTTCATCCTAACGGATTTGTCGAGTCCCAGATTTTTGCGATTGGAGAGAATCAACAAGGTGGACTTGGAAGACTCACTAACGGTCGATCGCATGCACTATTGTGGCGAAATACCGCCGCTTCAGTCATTGATCTTCATCCGCCTGGCTTCACATCTTCGGAAATTGACGATGTGTTCGGGGACAGTCAAGTTGGCCTTGGAACTGGTGCAACTACCGGGGGAGGCGTTCATGCGTTGCTGTGGCGCGGATCAGTATCGAGTGTAGTCGATCTCCACCCAGTAGGGTTTGAGCGGACATTTGGTAGAGCTCTGACCGCCACCCAGCAAGTTGGCTCCGGATATGGTTCGCTGACGGGAGGCGAAGAGCATGCGCTACTTTGGAGCGGTACTAGCGCTAGCATGGTCGATCTGCATCCTGGTGGTTTCATAGCAAGTATGGCCGTCGGTATTTCCAATGGAATACAGGTGGGCTCTGGGTTGGTATCAGGAACGGACGTAAGCCATGCGCTCGTATGGAAGGGAACGGCGGCTAGCGTCGTCGATTTTCATCCCGCTGAGTTCAGATCGAGCGCGGTTTCCGACGCGGCAGGAGCTTACCAAGTCGGCACCGGGGCGCTTTCTGACGGCGCCACGCGTGCTCTGCTTTGGGAAGGAACGCCCGATAGCGTGATTAACTTGCATTCAACACTCGCTAACTTGGGGCAATTCACCCGTTCGACTGCCCATGCCGTTAATGCACAAGGCGTCGTAGTCGGCTCCGCGCGCTCTGCCGCTGGATTCACTTACGCTGTGATGTGGTCGCCCATTCCCGAACCAGCAGCAAGTGTACTGGCCATGGCCGGATTTGCGGCGGTGGCTTCTAGACGGTGCAGAAGCGCACGTGTCTTTTGAGTAAGCACTAAAAACGAGCTTGCACCGCACTCGGCCCCCCATGCTCACCTACCTCCGCTACGCCCTGGCGACCGTTTGCATCGCGGCGAGCGTTGGGTGTTTGGCGTTGTGGTGGAGAAGTGCGACCCATTATGAGATGACCCTCGGAAGTCTTAATAATTCGCAGCTTTTTCAGCTGTACGCCTATTGTGGCGGTTGTAAGGTTGGGCTCGGTGACTTCGGGCCGACCAACTGGAAATACGACTGGAAATACAAGTCAGTCGAATTCGATCCTGAGTTTGCATCTTTAAACTCTTCCCGTCCGCACTTCGCCGCGTCAGTGAGATACCAACCACGCACATCGCTTCGCGTTTCTTTCCCTCTCTGGTATTCCACCTTAGTCTTCGCCCTCGCCGGCGTAGCCTCTCTACGTCTTGGCCGACGCTTCACTATCCGCTCGGCGATCATCGCCACGACCGTCGTAGCTGGGCTGCTGGGGATGGCGGTGATTCTGTAGGAAGCTCCCGCGCCGGCGGTTAGAATGCGGGATATTCATTTCCCATCCCGAGCTCAGGGAAGGTCAGATGTCAGCCTACATTCCGATGCTCGCCCTAATCGTAATGATCGCATTCGCCCTGGCGGTCGTCGGGTTGATGGGCTTAGCCGCGTGGGCGCTCGTTCGAGTGATCCGTCGAAATCCGCCACAGTCGGGGCTCTGGGATCATCGAAGTCAACGCTGACTCCGGCCGGGAGGCTGGGGGCGGTGGTAGTGAGAACACCCCAAAGTAAGGCAACTTTATTCACGGTCACTTTATGAAACAAACCGCCTTACTCGCGGCGTTCATCGCAACAGCGTTCTTCCGCCCGGTCGTCGCCGCCGAGTTCGTGGTAAAGCCTAACATTTCCCCCAACAACGTTTATAGCTTCTACGTTGATGGCGGCAATTTCAACGGGTCTTTCGATACTATTTTTTTCCAAGCGAAGAGCTATCGAGGATCTTTCATCAATACATTTAGCGGTGCCACTTGGGACGTTGTTCGTCCACCGGGCGACCCCTTCACCTACCCGAACCGGATGTTGACGGCCGATCCGCTGGACTGGCCGGGCGGCCTGGCCCTCACTCAAGTTGGCTTGACTAACACCAGCCAAGAGTTGTCGTTCACGGCCGGGAAGCTTGGCGGTACGATCACGACTGCCGCTGAGCCCGGCGGCGACTTGTTCCTTGGAAATGTGATGACGAGTAGCGGAGGCGGTTTTTCCTTCCAGGTTCAACTTATATCGGCCGGAAACATCCTCTATGATTCGGGCATTAATACCATTCCGCTCACAGATCCAACGTTTCCCGAACCGAGTGGCTTGGTGATCGCCGCGGTGGGGATGGTCGGCCTCCTCTCCTCACGCCGCCTTCGCCGTCCGCAGGGATGAGGGGGAAGGGCGTCAGAACTCACCGATTCGTCCGTAGGGATACGCAGCCTCTGGGAACAGGCTCCGGAGTTGATTGATCTCTTGAGCGTCCATTGCCGGATCGACTAGCAGCGCGTTGTAGCCGCTCTCGCCGAACAGCCGCAGCAAGCCAGGAGCGGGGACTGGGTGCCCTCCTGCGACGCGGCCAGACCTTATCGCCTCTCCCCGCTGATTGTGCCAGTCGACATGCCGCCACATCACGACCGCCACGATCGCCGTGACGGCCAGCATGACGCGAAGGGTGAAGCGGGGGCGGAGCATGGGGAGCTTGCTAGTTCAAGGAAGACTTCTAGTCGGCATTGGAGTGGCAAATACCGCTTCTGCTTCAGGAAAGAGTTTCTTCACTCGTTTGAGTTCCCCCTCCCGGTGAATTGGATCGCGATAATGAACCGTGAACTCGTTGTAGCCTCGCTCGCCGAAGATGCCGAGCAAACCAGGAGCAACCGGCGGAAAACTCGATTGCTTCAAATTAAAGGTCGGCACTACTTCGCCGGTTGCGATTGCCGCTCGGCGTTGTCGAATCCAGTTCAGATGGTAGCCAAAGAAAAGAGCTAGCAGCGTCATCACCACCAGCATGGCGCGGAGCGAGAACCGCGGTAGTAGCCGACGCAATGACATGATTCGTGGCAGTCTATCAGAAATCCGACCGCACCAGATGCCCCAGTTCGCGCGCTCGACGGTGGGCGAAGGGAATCACACCAGCCAAGCGAGAATCGCGTGAGCGTGGCGCTGAGGGCCTCTCCGCTCGAATGGGCTTTGAGCTACGCGAAGACTACTCACGCGTTCCCGACACGCGAAGGGGCGGGGGGCGATTCAAAATCTCCGAGCAAGGCAAAAGGGGACCCTATTGATGGACCGTCCGATAACGCCTGCCGTTGCTAATCGTTCCCACATGCTCACCTACCTCCGCTACGCCCTGGCGACCGTTTGCCTCGCGGCTAGCGTTGGGTGTTTGGCATTGTGGGGATGGAGTTACACTTATTTTTACCAAGCGATCTTAGGCATTCCCTTTAAGGTGGAAAGGGTGTGTTTGACGGCATCTTACGGCAACTTTGATGTGATCGCTGAAGAACCCGGCTCGCACTTTCCATTTAAACAACGATGGTTGTTCACGACAAAACACAATGACTCGATCGATAGATTTTGTGACATGGGTATGGCGCGGCGCGCGGGCTTCGACTGGGGACTCGTGGGCGGTTACGGTCCCCTCTGGTATCCCGTGCTCGTCTTCGGTCTCTCGGGCGTCGGAGTTCTGAGGCTCAACCGCTTCACGCTCCGCTCTGCGATCATCGCCACGACCGTCGTGGCTGGACTGTTGGGGGTGGCGGTGGGGATGAGAAATGATTTGGCGGCGGTTAGAATGCGGAGAATGCTCGCCTACTATCTAGAATTCGGCCCCATCGAAACGGCAGTCGTACTCGTTCTGGGAGCGATTGCCGCCGCCATTCTCGTCAAGCTGAAGCGCAACGTGTAAGGCAATGGCCCCGGCCGGGAGTCTGGGAGCGGTTGTAGTGAGAACACCCCCAAGTAAAGCAACTTCATCCACGGTCACTTTATGAAACAAACCGTCTTACTCGCGGCGTTCATCGCAACAGCGTTTTTCCGCCCGGTCGTCGCCGCCGAGTTCGTGGTAAAGCCTAACATTTCCCTCAACAACGTTTATAACTTCTACGTTGATGGCGGCAATTTCAACGGGTCTTTCGATACTATTTTTTTCCAAGCGAAGAGCTATCGGGGATCTTTCATCAATGCAAACAGCGGTGCCTCCGCGGGCGTCCCCCGTCCACCGGGGGATCTCTTCACCTACCCGAACCGGATGTTGACAGCCGATCCGCTGGATTTTCCGGGCGGCCTGGCCCTCACGCAAGTTGGCTTGATTAACAACGGCCAAGAGTTGTCGTTCACCGTTGGTAAGCTTGGCGGTACGATCACGACCGCCGCTGAGAACGCCGGAGACTTGTTCCTCGGGAACGTGATGATGAGTAGCGGAGGCGGTTTTTCCTACCAGATTCAACTCATATCAGCGGGAAATGTCCTCTATGATACGGGCATCAATACCATTCCGCTCACAGATCCAACGTTTCCCGAACCGAGTGGCTTGGTGATCGCCGCGGTGGGGATGGTCGGCCTCCTCTCCTCACGCCGCCTTCGCCGCCCGCAGGGATGAGAGAGTAGTAGTTTAGATGATTCACCCAGCACACTACTTGATCACGCCTAAGCCAGAGCTCGTCGCGCTCATCGGCACGAATAGTGATCCCGACGTCTTGTACATTCTTGAGCGGCAGCTCTGGGAAAACCACGAGGGAGACAGGATCTCACGGGACGCTCAAGCCAAACGAGTAAAGAGAGCATTCGCCACGCAGGCCGTAGACATGCTGCGGAACTTTCCGGGGCTTCAGCAGATGCAGTTTTCGAGTCCAGCGACATCCGTTGATTTCGATCGATGGTGGATCGCCGAAAAATTTGAGATGTGTGAGGAAGTCGAGGATATCGAAGAGCGGTACGGTCTCGACGGGAAAGGCGGTAGCGATTGGAACTAACGTCCCACTCGTAGGGTGAAGCGGTGGCGGGGCATGGGAAGCCGATATTCGTTAATAGCCGCCGTCTGGATCGCTGAAATCGACTTCCCGAATCTCGGCCTCCGGAAAGAGTCGTCTCAATCGCGCACGTTCAGGTTCACTAATCAGGCTCGTGTCCACCACAATCCTCGTGTGTCCGCCTTCGCCAAAGAGCCACAGGAGCCCCGGCGCGGGAGTCAACGTGTCTTCCGCGAATGCGCCTCTAGGGGAAACCCCGTCTCTAAACGCAGCATGTCGTTGCCGTATCCAGAGAAGGCTGTAGCAACACCAAAGGCAGAGCACCGTTATCGCCACGAGCATGGTTCTGACTGAGAACCGCGGTCGCAAGTGACGCAGCAGCTTCATTCGCGGCAGTCTATCAAGAAAACGACCGCACCAGATGCCCCAGTTCGCGCGCTCGAAGATTGGCAAGCGGAATCACACCGGCGACCGTCCGAGCGCGAGAGGAGGGCTGCTAGCGCGCGTAGCGGCGTGGCCGTGACTTCACGACGTGGAGACTACTCTCCAGGTTTCCGATTTATGAAGGGGCGGGAGGCGATTAAGAATCTCATGGCGAGCACGCCGCGCCCGTCGTCAGCGAGCCGCCGGAGGCGTTCAATCGGTCGACCGCCATTCTGACCAGCCACTGATGCTTTCCAAGCGAGCGAAGCTGCCAGGCGTCCTCGATCAGCGTTTCCCTGCTGACTGTAAGGTGGCGGACTGCCGATGAAGCAGCAAAGCGGCGTGGAGTGCGTCGGATGACTCGTCGGGCGATGGAAGATGCGTCGATTGATCGGCGTTGACAGCAAGTCAGTCATGGTGGCTGACTCCGGCTAATTCCAAGATTCGCTGACGGACGGCACTTGGAAGCGTCGGCCATCGGCAAACCAACAATTCGGTCTCGGCTTGGACTTGGTGCAAATCGGCTGAAACTGCACCGGAAAACGCAGCGCATTTGAACGACGAATCTCCTAAGTTGCTTTCATGTATGGTGTTTAGGTCGTTCGATTCGAGTCCCGACAGGCTCATTTCAGCTCTTGAGCAGTTAGTGAGGAGGAGCGGTCGTCCGAAATTCCGCGGCGACCGCTCGCCCACGCTCCGCTGCTGGCTCTTGCAGTTGCATAGCGCGCGGCGTCATCAAGCGCATTTTGTTCGAGTTAACGTGACTTATCACGGTCGGCGTCACTGGTTGGGCGAGATTTTCTGGGCGATCATCGCTGAATGCCCAATTCAATTGAAGGCAACTGCCGTTCGACGAATTGTTCGGACTCAGACAGACCCGACCCTTGTCATCATCGCGCAGTTACTATGAACCGCGATTGCCGATTGTTTGCTGCGTTACTATTGCAGATTGGGCTTGCGAGCACTCCGACCACGGCACGCGAGGGCCCGCAAGTGATCGGCGATGAAGTGAGCGCTCCGCCGGCCATAGCGCCCGCGAAGTCGACTGAGACGGGGTTGCTTCTGGAGCCGCCGCTCGATCTCGCCTGGTACACGCGTGAAAAGTTCGTGGAGCAAAGTTCGACGGTTGGCGTCGAAAAGATCCGCAAGGCGTGGACGTCGCCGGTCGTTCCTCTAGACGCTCCAACCCGCCCGGAGGCGCGCGGCCTAACCGAGGAGGAGGTGAAGCACTACATGCGCGAGGCCAAACGACGCTTCGACCGCGGCGGCGCGATCCCCGTTTCGGACGTCGGGCTGATTAGTACCCAAGAGGACGTCATTCGGCAGCCAATGCTGAATCACATCTCCGCTTTCGAAAATGACGCGGTCCGCGTCTATTTGTTGGTGCAGAAGACGGCGTCGGACGCAGGCTGGGGGTACTTTGCGATCGTCCAGGACATGACGCTTGATCCGCCGCGCGACTACTATGCGCAGATCCACACGGAATCAGACATCCGTTTCGAGGGAACCAGTTGCTACAAGTGTCATTCGTCGGGACCCCTTGCGATCCACCCCGCACGCGAAGACCTAGTGCTTGATGCGAAGCTCGCAGCCGCGTTCAACCAGCATGTTAGCGAGCAAGTCAGATCGGAGTTTCACTTTCCATCGAACTCGCCGATGCCGCCGCAGGGAAAAGCCCTCGCGTTAGAGGCCTGCACCGCGTGCCATGCGGAAGACGGAGTGCGCGCGCCGCTCTATCAGGTCCACTCCCACCCGATCCGCGTGCTGGTCGACTTCGGGTACATGCCCCCTGACGAACGACTTTCGCCTGAAGAGATTACGGAACTGAGGGCGTGGCTGGATGCAAAGGAATGAACGCGATTGCCGGTCCATCTCGGCGGCTGCCCGCGAAAGTCGATCGGTCGGCCTGCGGGTTGCCGAGTTCAGCGCCTAGGTTGTTGCGGTGATTGGCGGGGGGCCTCACGCATTGGGCAGTTGCCAATTGCCGATTGGCTTCTAGTATTCATTCTCCAAGTACGCGAAACCAAGCCGGCCAACTCGGTTGGTGTCCAGAGGTCGGCCGGCTTGGTGGAGCGTGTGCGGCCATCATTTGGTGCTCGAGCTGTGCCCCTCGGGCTCCGGCCGGCGAAGTTCCTTGGCAGCATCGATGCTATCACTCCGACCTTGCGAACTTGTAATCCCATCCGTCTTGGTTGGAATTGATCCCAGCGCCGACAATCCGTCCTCGTTTTTAGCGACGCGCCTCGCGGGGATGACGGAATGGGTCTGCAACGAGAGCTGGAGTCACAAGGTCAGTGGCTATTTCGCTGGCGCAGCTTCCTGCCGCTAGCAATCGCGCCGCTCTTCGGCATCGCCCTCGTCAACACTAGTCGGCCATTCGGCAGCTATCGGTTCCATGAGTATTGGGAGTTTTTCTGTTTAGGCGTCTCATTCACGGGGCTGGCGATTCGCGTCATGACGGCCGGCGTCGTTCCCGCGGATACTTCAGGACGGAATACGAAAAGCCAGCTCGCCGCCAGCCTGAACACATCGGGCGTCTACTCGGTCGTGAGACATCCGCTGTATGTCGGCAACTACCTGATCGGTCTCGGAGCGGCACTGGTTCCGTTCGAGTGGTGGCTGGCGACCGTTTATACCTTGGCTTATTGGATTTACTACGAACGGATCATGTTTGCCGAAGAGCAATTTCTCCGGGCGCAGTTCGGGGCGACGTTCGAGGAGTGGGCTCGCCGCACGCCCGCCTTTCTCCCCAAGTTCAAGGCTTGGCGGCCGGCTGACTATAGCTTCTCGATCCGCACGGTGCTCCGGCGAGAATACACGGCGTTGCTGGTGGTCATTGCCCTGCATGCCGCGATTGAAACCGCCGAGCACTGGTTCATCGACGGCCGGATCGTCTACGAGATTTTTTGGGGCTGTTTGTTAGGGTTTGGCGTGCTGTCTTACCTCATCGTGCGATCAATCAAAAAGAACACTCAATGGCTTGAGCAACCGGGGCGATGACCGGCTGCACGATTGCAACGAGGACATGGCCCTGCCAGCGGCCGAGCTGGGCGCGGCGCCTGACTAGCGGGAGTTCTCCGCGGGCGCTGGCTCTTGCGCGGGCGGCGTAGGTTCAGGCTCAATCGCAACGTCAAACCGACCAGTGGAGTTCGCAAAGCCGCGGGGCATCGCCGCGGTATTGAATTCGGCGACGAGCTCGCCAGCGCCGTTGACGGCTATCAGGCCGGCGGTTTCTTTGGGCAGCCGCTCGTTGATTTGCACGGCGACGGCTTCAGCGAGCGCGGCCCCGCCGTATCGCATGCGCGCGATCACGTCGTAACACACTGCGTTGCGAATGAACAGTTCGCCGACGCCCGTGCCAGAGATCGCGCAGGTCTCGTTGTCCGCGTAGGTCCCGGCGCCGATGATGGGCGAATCGCCGACGCGGCCGAACCTCTTCATCGACAGACCCCCCGTCGACGTTCCGGCGGCCAGGTTGCCGTGCGTGTCGAGGGCGACGCAGCCCACGGTGCCATAGTGGTCGGGGCGGAGGTCGACGGAAACTTTTTTGCCGTCGCCGGTTGATTTCCGTTGTTGGCTGTCCGCGGCGTCGGCTTTGGCCTTTTCAAACTCGCGCCTGGTTTCGTCGGTCCAAAAGTATTCCGGCGCGACGAGCTCGACGCCGCTTTCTCGCGCGAATCTGTCAACGCCCTCGCCCGCAATGAGGACGTGCTTGGTGTCGGTCATCACGCGCCGGGCGAGGGCGATCGGATTCTTCACCGTCATCGCGCCGGCGACGGCTCCCGCGGAGCGATCGGCTCCGTTCATGATCGAAGCGTCGAGCTGATGCTGCCCGGTCGCCGTGAAGGTCGCCCCCCGACCCGCATTGAAGGGCGGGGCGTCTTCGAGCACCCGTATCGCCTGCTCCACCGCGTCGAGACTGCTCCCCCCTTTTGCCAGAACGTCGCGGCCCGCACCGAGCGCCTGTTCTAAATCGGCCATCATCTCCGCCCGCTTTTCCGGAGTCAGATTCGCCCATTCGCCAGCGCCGCCATGAATGGCGATGGCGTAGCGGGGCGTCGCCGCGTCCGCGGCCACAGCGGCGCGTTGGTGCTGTCCGCTGGCGACGAGGACTGCCAACGCAACGGCCAGTCGCTTCGACGCAAAGAAAACGTTTTTCGTCATGGATTCGTCGCGAAAAGTGGTGATGCCTGCCAACCGCTGCAGCATAGTGGAGCGAGTTGCTCCCCGCCAGCAAATCCCGCTGCCATCTACCATGCGAAACACGTCGCTCATCGCCTCACTGGTCGTTTGTTCGGTTCTCCTGGCTGCCGTTGGCGCCGATGTGGGTCACGCGAGTGAGCGCTCGAACCCGATTGTCGCCGAAAACCAGCGCGAAGGGTCGCTCGACTGGCAGTTGACGCGCGTCCGCGTCGACGGCGATGGTTTTCGCTCGCCCTGGATCGAGGGCTATTGTTCGAAGCAAAGCGTCAAGGCGGGCGAGTCGATTGAGATCATGGTCTCGACCAATCCGCCGCAGAAGTTCGAGATCGAAATCTTTCGCATGGGATACTACGGCGGTCGCGGCGCCCGGCTGATGACAAAGCTCGGCCCGTTCGATGGCGTCACGCAGCCCGATCCGGAGAAAGGCGGAAAAAATCTTCACGAATGCAGGTGGCCCGCCGCGACGACGCTTACGATCCCCAGTGACTGGCTGAGCGGCGTTTACCTCGGCCGACTCACGACGCTTCCCGAGGAGAAGAACGCTCCGTACTGGCAGAGTTACGTCATCTTCATTGTCACCGACGACCGCCCCGCTGACATCTTGTTCCAATGTGCCGACAATACCTGGCAAGCCTACAACCGCTGGCCGAACAACTACTCCGTCTACACGCATCCCGACGGCGGGCAGGGCCCCTGGGCCGACGTGAGCTTTGATCGACCTTACGGCCGCGAAGCGCAGCACGATGCCATCGTCAATGACCCGCTGACCGTCGGCTCGGGCGAGTTTTTACCGTTCGAGTTCCCGCTGGCCTACTGGCTCGAGGAGCAAGGCTACGACGTGGCGTACTGCTCAAACAGCGACATGCTCAGCCCCGACCGCGGGTTGAAATGCAACGCCTTCATCAGCGTTGGCCACGACGAGTATTGGGACATCCGCCAGTTTCGCAGCGTCGAGGCGCTGCGCGACGCTGGCGTCGATCTTCTCTTCCTTTCCGGTAACGCTGTCTGCTGGGTCACGCCGTATCGCGCGAGCGCCGACGGTCGACCGAACCGAATCATGTTTCGCGGCGGACCCTACGGCGCTGATAACGATTACGCTCAGCAACGGGAGCGCGAGCACGGTCCGTTCCCCGAGCGCGGCCCGGATGAGGGATTGCTCATCGGCGCCCGCAACATCGAGCCGGTCAACGGCGGGGGGGACTGGATCGTGACCATGCCTGAACATTGGATGTTCAATGGCACGGGGATGAAGCCGGGAGACCGCATCCCGGGGCTGATCGGGTGGGAGTACCACGGCGACGCGGCGAAGCTTCCGGGTTTAGAGATCGTCGGCGCCGGAACGGCCTGGGTCAGCGGCGACGTGCCACAGCAATGGACCGCCACCATTTACCCGGGGCCGAGGGAGAATTTCGTCTTCAACGCCGCATCGATCTTCTGGTCGCAGGGCCTTAGCTCGCCGCCGGGGCACACGTTGCCGTGGTCGCACTGGTCGCGGCCGCATGGGCCAGATCTCCGGGTCCAGCGGATCACGAAGAATTTGCTCGATCGAGCCCTTAAGACGGCAACGTCGGCAGAACAGTAACTGCCATATTGGCGGAATCGCTGCGCGGCCGTGAATTCCACCCGTCGTCCGCTCCCGGCCAGTTGCGGCCGCCAAATCCCGAGGATTGCCGGCTGCAACCCGACGACCCCGCGCGTTGGCACGTTGCTTGCCTTAAAGCTTCTCTACACCACGGTCTGGCTGCCATTTCCGGCACGCCGCCCGCTCCCAGGCCCCAATTCGCGGCGGCGGCGACTATCGCAAAGCCCTTAAGCCGTTTAGATTTAGCGATTCGCTGCAGTCCGCTCCAGGCAAGCCTACACACCCGAATCACCGTCCGGCTCGCCCCGCAGGGGCGCCGGGCCTATCGCATCAGCCTTTTGAGGAGGATTTTCACGTGCCCAAGCAGATGGTCTTTGAAGACGACGCCCGCAAGTCGTTGGCGGCCGGGGTCGAGAAGTTGGCCCGCGCCGTACGCAGCACGCTTGGCCCGCGCGGCCGCAATGCCGTGCTCGACAAGGGATGGGGCTCGCCGAAGGTGACCAAGGACGGCGTCACCGTCGCCGAGGACATCGAACTTGAAGACGCCTACGAAAACTTGGGCGCCCAGCTCGTGAAGGAAGCGGCCAGCAAGACGAACGACGTCGCCGGCGACGGCACGACGACCGCGACCGTCCTGGCCGAGGGCATCTTCCGCGAGGGGGTGAAGATGCTGGCCGCTGGCGCCGATGCGATGGCGCTCAGCCGCGGCATCCAGAAGGCCGTCACCGCCGTCACCGACGCCATTGAAAAGATGGCCGAGCCGATCGAAGTGAAGGACAAGAAGAGCCTGCAGCAGATCGCGACGATTGCCGGCAACAACGACCCGACGATCGGCGCCGTCCTCGCGGATGCGTTTGCGAAGGTCGGCAAAGACGGCGTGATCACCGTCGAAGAAGGTCGCGGCAATGAGACGACCGTCGAGGTCGTCGAAGGGATGCAGTTCGATCGCGGCTACCTGTCGCCCCATTTCGTCACGAACGAAGACGACCAAACCGCCGACCTCGACAACTGCCTCGTCTTGGTCTTTGAAGAAAAGATCTCCAATGCCAAGAGCCTCGTGCCGGTGCTCGAAGCCGTCTCGAAGGCGGGTCGCCCGCTGCTGATCATCGCCGAGGACGTCGAAGGCGAAGCCTTGGCGACTTTGGTCGTCAACAAGCTCCGCGGCATCGTCCAGGCATGTGCCGTGAAGGCCCCCGGCTACGGCGATCGCCGCAAGGCGATGCTCGGCGATATTGCGACCCTCACTGGCGCTACGGCGATCTTCAAGGATCTCGGCATTAAGCTCGACGGCGTTCAGCTCTCCGATCTCGGCAAGTGTCGCAAGGTGATCGTCTCCAGCGACAACACGACGATGGTCGGCGGCGGCGGCAAGAAGGAAGCGATCACCGGCCGTGCCGAGCAGATTCGCCGCGAGATCGAAACGACCGACAGCGACTACGACCGCGAGAAGCTCCAGGAGCGCCTGGCGAAGCTCGCCGGCGGCGTGGCCGAAATCAAAGTTGGCGCTGCGACCGAAACCGAAATGAAGGAACGCAAGGACCTGCTCGTCGACGCCAAGAGCGCTACGCAAGCCGCGCTGGCCGAGGGCGTGGTCCCTGGCGGCGGCGTCGCGTTGCTCCGGGCCGAAAAGGCGATCGACAAGCTCGGCCTTCAAGGGGACCAAAAGCTTGGCGCTGAGATCATTCGCAAGGTGCTCGATTATCCGTTGCGGGCCATCGCCGAAAACGCCGGCATCGACGGCGCCGTCGTCGTGAACCGCGTTCGCCAGCTGAAGGGCAAGAACGACGGCTACAACGCCGACAAAGACGAGTACGGCGACATGATCGCCGCCGGCGTCATTGACCCCGCGAAGGTCGTTCGCACGGCTCTGCAAAACGCCGCGAGCGTTGCGGCTCTGCTGCTCACCACCGACGCGCTGATCACCGACCTTCCGAAGAAGGAAGAAGAAGGTGGCGGCGGCCATGATCACCACGACCACGGCATGGGTGGGATGGGCGGCATGGGCGGAATGGGAATGGGCGGCATGGGTGGTATGGGCGGCATGATGTAAGCCGAAAGGCTGTCGGCTCTCGGCTATCAGCCAGCCAGCTGGACGTTCGGCCGATTGCCCAACCGCCCAACTCAAATTCGATCAACACCTCAAATAAACATAAGCAAGGACTCCAAACTCATGGCCAAAATCAAACTTCGTCCACTCGATGATCGCGTTGTCGTTCAGCCCCTTGAGGCAGAAGAAGTTACCGCCGGCGGCATCGTGCTGCCCGATGCCGCCAAGGAGAAGCCGCAGCGCGGCAAAGTCGTCGCCGTTGGCGGCGGGAAGCTGCTGGATAGCGGCAAGCGCGGCGAACTCTCCGTCACCGTGGGCGACGAAGTCATCTTCGGCAAGTACGGCGGTTCGGAAGTCGAAGTCAACGGCGAAGAATACAAGATCCTTCGCGAGAGCGACATCCTGGCGAAAGTCGTCGGCTAATACGCCGCCTCCGTGCTACGGACTGGTCGCTTAAGCGACCAGTCCAGCCTCGGAGCAGACGTTCCACTCAAAACAATTCACTCCTGAATCAGGAACCTTACAGTGCCCAAGCAACTCATGTTCGACGACGCAGCCCGAGCGAAATTGCTCCGTGGCGTCGACAAGCTGGCCGATGCGGTGGCCGTCACTATGGGCCCCACCGGCCGTAACGTCATCATCAACAAGTCCTTCGGCGGTCCGACCGTCACAAAGGACGGCGTCACCGTCAGCAAGGAAATCGAACTCGAAGATCCTTTCGAGAACATGGGCGCCAAGCTCGTGCACGAGGTCGCCGACAAAACGTCGACCCTCGCCGGCGACGGCACCACGACGGCGACGGTTCTGGCCCGCGCTATCCTCCGCGAGGGCGCCCGCAACATCGTTGCCGGCAGTAACCCGATGGCCGTCCAGCGCGGCATCCGCAAGGGCGTCGAAGCCGCCGTCGCGAAGCTTGACGAAATGAGCAAGAAGGTCTCCAGCAAGGAGCAGATTGCTCAAGTCGGCGCCATCAGCGCGAACAACGATCGCGTCATCGGCGACCTGCTGGCCGACGCCATGGAAAAGGTCGGCAAGGACGGCGTCATCACCGTCGAAGAAGGGAAGTCGACCGACACGACGCTCGAGTTCGTCGAGGGCATGCAGTTCGACAAGGGCTATCTCTCGCCCTACTTCATCAATCAAACCGCCGACATGGCGTGCGTCCTCAACGACGCCTACATCCTGATTCACGAGAAGAAAATCAGCAACCTCCGCGAGCTCGTGCCGATCCTGGAGCAGGCGAGCCAAAAGGCGAAGCCGATCCTGATCATCGCCGAAGACGTTGAAGGCGAAGCGCTCGCCGCCCTGGTAGTGAATAAGCTCCGCGGCGTCCTCAACATCTGCGCCGTCAAGGCCCCTGGCTTCGGCGATCGCCGCAAGGCGATGCTGGGCGACATTGCCGCCCTCACCGGCGGTACGCTCATCAGCGAAGATCTGGGCATCAAGCTCGAAAGCGTCACCCTCGAGCAACTCGGCCGTGCCAAGAAGATTACCGTCACCAAGGACAACAGCACGATTGTCCAAGGCGCCGGCGCCAACGCCGACGTGAAGAAGCGGATCGATCAGCTTCGCAAGGGGATCGAGAACACCACCAGCGATTACGATCGCGAGAAGCTCCAGGAGCGGCTCGCCAAGCTCACTGGCGGCGTGGCGATCATCTCGGTCGGCGCCAACAGCGAGGCCGAGATGAAGCAGAAGAAGGCCCGCGTCGAAGACGCCCTCCACGCCACCCGCGCAGCCGTCGAGGAAGGGATCTTGCCCGGCGGCGGCGTCGCCCTCATCCGCTGCAAGGAAGCCGTCGAGGCGGCCCGCAGCGGCGCCAAGGGCGACGAGAAGATCGGCGTCAACATCATCGCCGGCGTGCTGAGCGCTCCGCTGAAGCAGATTGCCGACAACTGCGGTCTAGACGGCAGCGTCGTCGCTGACGAAGTGAGCCGCAAGTCGGCTGCCATGGGCTACGACGCCAACAAGGGCGAGTACGTTGACATGTTCAAGGCTGGCGTCATCGACCCCACCAAGGTCGTGAAATCGGCGCTGTCGAACGCCGCGAGCATCGCTGGCTTGATTCTGACGACCGAGGCCCTCGTGACCAACCTCGACGGCAAGGATCAGGATAAGCGAGCCGTTGCCGGCAGCATCCGCTAAATCGGACGCCGAATAATTGAAAAGTTCGCAAGCCGGGCCACTCGATTGGCGATCAAACGAGTGGCCCGGTTGCGTGTGGCAGGATGAGAAGAGGGTTCAGGGCTCGGAGTTCAGGTTGGGAATGTCAGTTGTCGACGGTCCGTAGTCAGTTGGGAAAAAGGCGTGCACTCCATGTCTTTAGCGACTGACGACTGACAACGGACCACTGACAAATCAACGAACTTCGCCGCCCCTACGGATAGCCTCAATGGCGACCAAACGTTGCTACTACGAAACGCTCGAAGTAACCCGCACGGCGTCGGGCGGCGAAATCGCTGCGTCCTACCGGAAGCTCGCGGTGAAGTATCATCCCGACAAGAATCCGGGCGACGAGGAGGCGATCGCACGCTTCAAGGAATGCAGCGAAGCGTTCGAGGTTCTCAACGATCCTGAGAAGCGGGCTCGCTACGATCGCTACGGTCATGCCGGCGTCAATGGCGGCGGGGCAGGGCACTTCAACGACGTCGAAGACATCTTCTCGGCGTTCGGCGACATCTTTGGCGACATTTTTGGCGGGCGCTCGCGGGGCGGCCGTCGGGTACGGCGCGGACGCGACGTGCGGTGCGAGGTGACGCTCTCGCTCAAAGAAGCGGCCGAGGGCTGCCACAAGACAGTGACCTTCCATCGCCACGAGCCATGCACCACCTGCGACGGCAGCGGCGCGGCCCCTGGCAGCAAGCGCGAAGTCTGCTCCTATTGCGGCGGCCGCGGCCAAGTGATTCAGCAGGCCGGCATCGTCCGCATGCAAACGACCTGCCCGCAATGCCAAGGCGAAGGTTCGGCCGTCTCGAGCCCCTGCAAAACGTGTCGCGGCGCCGGTCAGACGGCCAAGAAAGTCGAAGCTGAAGTCGACGTCCCCGCCGGCGTCGACAACGGCATGCAGATCCGCATGACCGGTCAGGGCGAGCCGAGTCCGCAGGGCGGTCCCGCCGGCGATTGTTATTGCGTCGTCACCGTCCTGCCCCATCCGCTGTTTGAGCGCGAGGGTCAGCACCTGATTTGCCGCGTCCCAATCGCTTACTCGCAGGCCGTGTTAGGGGCCACGTTGGAGATGCCGACTCTCAGCGGTCGGGTAGAACTCAAAGTTCCCCCCGGTACTCAGTCAGGCGAAGTCTTCCGCCTCCGCGGCAAGGGGCTTCCCGATCCGCGCGTCCATGGCGTCGGCGATTTGCATGTGCAAGTCTCGATCGAAGTGCCGAAGAAAATCACGGCCGAAGAGAACGAACTATTGCGGAAGCTCGCCGAGCTCGAACGCAAAAACGTCGCTCCGGCCCGCAAAGGATTCTTCGACAAGGTGATGGAATTCTTTGCCCCCGAGGAAGAAGAACAGACCGAAGTGGAGGCGTCCTAGCGCCGCCAGGAGAATAAACAATGCAAAGCGGACCTTACCGACAAGATCAGCCGTCGCGCGACGGCGGCGACGACCGCCCTACCGACGCGCAGCTCGGAGGCGCCACGGCCGACGGCGCCCCGACGCCGAACGCCGGCATTGCCGATGAAACCAGCGGCGGCGATCTGCTCGAGATCGAGCTGAACGCCGAGCGCGATCGCAATCTTCGCTTGCGCGCCGAAATCGAAAACCTCCGCAGCCGCAGCTCTCGCGAACTGGGCGACCAGATTCGCTACGCCGCCTTGCCGATGGCCCGCGACCTGCTGCCGGTGCTCGACAATATCGACCGCGCCATCGCCGCCGGCGACAAAGCGGGCGAGAAGGGCCCGCTCGTCGACGGCATCAAGTTGGTCCGCCAGCAAATGATCGGCGTGCTGAAGCAACATCAGTGCGAAGAGATCGCGGCGCTCGGCGCCGAGTTCAACCCGCAGTTCCACGCGGCCATCTTGCAGCAGCCCTCTAGTGACGTCCCCCCCAATCATGTGATTATGGTCACGCAGGCTGGCTATCAACTGCACGACCGCGTCGTACGGCCAGCGCAAGTGATTGTATCGAGCGGGCCGGCATAACGGTCCGTTGTCCGTGGTCAGTCGTCAGTTGCTAAATGCAAGAATCGTCCTCTTCAGCAACTGACGACTGACAACGGACTACTGACGCGTCTCCACACTATCGTTCAAAATTTACTATCAAACGTTCTGCGTATGCCAACCTACGACTACGAATGCGATGCCTGCGGCCATGAGTTTGAGCTCTTCCAAGGGATCAACGACGCCGTACAGCGCAAGTGCCCTAAGTGCGGCAAGCTGAAGCTTCGCCGGCTTTTTGGCACTGGCGCCGCGGTCGTCTTCAAGGGCTCCGGCTTTTACGAGACCGACTACCGCAGCGATTCCTACAAGAAGGCCGCGGAAAAGGACAAGAAGTCCGCAGAAGGATCGAGCGATTCAGGCAAGAGCGAGAAGTCGGCGGAGAAATCGTCAGACGCGCCTTCCTCGGGCGGCGAATCGAAGAAGAACAGTTCCGGCTCAACCGAAGGGAAGTCGAAGCCCAAGAAGCCGAAAAAGGATTGAGCGGCTCGATCGGCGACCAGCCGCGCCGGCTGGTCGTTGGCCGGCGGCACTTGTTTGCATCACCATGCGCTGCCCCACCTGCGAACGCGAATTCCATCCCGCCGAATCCACGGCGTTGCCGTTCTGCAGTGATAGGTGCCGGCTGATCGACCTCGGCCGCTGGCTCGACGAGGGGTACGCGATGCCGGAACTAACTGAAGTGGAAGACGACCAGGAGTTCGACTCGGACGATTAGGCGTCCGCGGCCGCCGCGCGAACGCCAGCCGCGAAAATCCCCGGTCGCCGTGCCTCGTTCGCCGCGTATAATCGCGGCCACCCTATTTGACTCTTGCCGACGGCGTTTGCCGCTGACGCTTCCTCGCCGCCCCGCCGAACTCATGACGCTTCCCCCGCAGCAAGTCGCGTCGGTCCGCTGGGCCGCCGTTTTTCCTTGGCTGATTCTTGTCCGCGCCGCGCGGGTGGCCCTGATGATGCGCGTCATCTTCCTGGCCCTCATCGGCGTCGCCGCGACATCTGGGGGATGGCTGCTCGTCGAATCGTCGCCCCTGGGCGATCGCGCGCTCGGCGAACTGCAGGCTGAGCCGCAGGCGCGCATCTCCCCGCCGCGGTCGTTGGCACTGCCAGCGCCTGGCGAACCGGAGACAATGGTCATCCAGTCGAGCTACGCTCCCGGCCCGCTCGTCGGCGCGTGGCGCTGGGTCATCCAGCCTTTCACCAACATGCCGCGCGCCGCCGGCTGGCGCTCGCAACTGGCGCTGCTCTTGGCGGGTATCTGGTCGCTCTGCGTGTGGGCGCTGTTCGGCGGCGCCATCGCTCGCATCGCCGGCGTCTACCTCGCCTGCGGCGAAACCATCGGACCTCTCGCCGCGCTGCGCGCCTCGGCACGAACGTGGCGCTCGGCGGTCGGCGCGCTGCTGCTGGTGGCGCTGGCCATCACGCTACTGGCCCTGCCGCTCGTGCTGGCCGGTTTACTCCTTCGTTCGGACGTGATGGCGCTCTTGCTCGGATTCGCCTGGATCATCGCCCTTTGCGGCGGCGCCGCGACGGCAATTCTCGCGATCGGGCTCGGCTTCGGTTGGCCGTTGATGTGGTCCACGGTCGCCGTCGAACGCACCGATTCCTTCGACGCGATCAGTCGCGGTTTCGCATACCTCTATCAGCGGCCGCTCCATCTGCTGTTTTACTTTACGGCGGCGAGCGTCCTCGGCGCGCTCGCCCAGTTCGCCGTCGATTTTGGCGTGAGGACGACAACGGCGGCCACCGACGTCGCCGTCGGCATCGGGGCAGGGGAGGGACGACTCCGAGATCTCGGTTGGGACGGCAATGGCGTAAGCCATGATCTTAGCGAAGTCGGCGAGTTCGGCGCGACGGCCATTCAGTTTTGGACCAACGCCGTCCGCGCCGCCGCGAGGTACTTCCCGCTCGCCTATTTCTGGCCGGCGACCACGGCGATTTACTTGCTGCTGCGGCGCGACATCGACGGCGCCGAAATGACCGAGGTTGCGTTCGACGAGGGCGAACCAAAACCGGGCCTGCCGCGCCTGACGCCCGACGCCGCGACTGGCGTGCCGCAAGTCGAGCGATCGCCCGACGGCGCCACGCCTACAGAATGAAGGTCAAGGGCGGAGCCGGTGGCTCCTATGGCGCCGCGAGCCGCGAGACGAGCGCATCGAGTCGCCCCTCAAACTGCCCGCGCGTCACCACCTCATCGCATCCCGCCGCCGCGGCCGCCGCCAGCGAGTCCCGCTGCACATGCGGCCCGCCAGCGAGGATCGCGGCCTGCGGCGCCGCGGCCCGAATCTGCTGCACGACGCCCCCAATGTCGAGCCCCGGCGTTCGCAAGTCGATCGCGACAAGCTCAATCGCGTCCGCCGTGCACTCCTCAATGATGGCGCCAGGATCGCCGACGACCTTCACCGTCGCGCCATGCCGATCAGCGGCGCCTTGGGCCGCCGACATCAGCATCAGGTCAGAACTCAGAAGAATGAATTGCATGTGCGGTTACTGTCATCCTGAGCGTAGCGAAGGATCTAGAACATCAAGCGAGCGTCCAGATTTTTCGCTCCGCTCAGAATGACGGGGTCTATAGTTGACGCGAAGCGAAAGAAACTAAATCGCCCCCGGCCCGCGCGCCCCGTCGCTCACCTGAATCGCCTCCTCCATGGGTAGCACAAATACCTTGCCGTCGCCGATCGTCCCCTCGCCGCCGGTGCGGGCGACTTGCTCCAGGCACTCGATCGTCTTCTCGACGAAGTCGTCGTTCACGGCGATCTCCAGCGCCACCTTCCGCAGGAGGTTCGTCTTGTATTCGGCGCCGCGATAGGTCTCGTCTTGCCCGCGCTGCCGCGCAAACCCCATGGCATCGCCGACAGTAAGCCGCGAGACGCCGATCCGCCGCAGCGCTTCCTGCACCGCTTTGAGTTTGGGGGGTTGAATAATCGCGATGATAAGCTTCATAAACGCCGCCGCCTGACGAGAATCCAATCCTGTTGGGTAAGCTAGAGCATACCCCGCCGCGGTCGATTCGAGTAGGCGACCAACGTGCAGCATCGCCCAGGGACCCATCTTGCCTTCAATGAGCGCTCTCGTTCCTGAACTGATCTCGGTGCTTCGCCAGTGGCTGCCAACAGCCGAGCGAGCGCAGCTCTGCGGCCTCGGCGCGGGAAGCAGCTTCAGCGGCGCCGGCCTCTGGCGCGTTGAACACGGCGACTGCATCTATGTCCTCCGGCGCTGGCCGCCAGCCGCCGCTATGGGATGCCGCGTCACGAGCATCTCTTCGTTGCAGCGCCATCTCGCCGAGGCAGGCCTCCCCGTCGCCAGTCCGTTGCCGCTGCTCGAACACCCAGAGGCGCTCGTCTTCACAAAAATCGCCGTCGATCGCGACGTCGCCGCGTGGACGCTCACGCCATGGCTCCCCGGCGTCGCCGACTATTGGATCACGCCGCGCCACACGAAGCTCAAGGCGGCGGCGCGCACGCTCGCCGAGATCCATCTGAGCGCCAGCTCCTTCCCGGTTGGAGACAGGGCAGGGCCGGCGCGCATCGACCGTTCGCCGGCGCTAGTGGAACGCGGCGATCGGCTCGAGGCGCTGAAGTCTGGCGCTTGCGCGGATCTCGCTTACCATCTCGTCCAGACGCCGCCGACCGCCGCACGCGAAATTGCTTTCGAAGCCCTGGAGCTCATCCAGCGTTCGCTCGGCCGACTATGGCAGGAGTCACTCCGCTGGTGCGACGAACGTTTGCCGCTGCAATGGGTCATCCGCGACGTCTGGCACGACCATGTCTTGTTTACCGAAGACAAGGTCACCGGCGTGATCGACTTTGGCGCCGCCGCGGTCGATTCGCCGGCGGGCGATCTGGCACGCCTGCTCGGCAGTCTCGTCGGCGACGACGAAGCCGCTTGGCGCCTCGGCGTCGAGGCCTACCAAACCAAGCGCCCCTTGGCGCCGATCGAACTCGAAGCCGTCCGCTTTTTCGACGCCAGCGGCACGCTGCTGTCAGCGTTCAACTGGGTCCACTGGCTCTTCCGCGATCCTTCGGCGTTGGGACCAAATGTCTACCGCAACGCCGCCCGCCGTCGCCTCGAACGCCTCGTCGGCCGCATGCGGTGCCTATAGCAGGCCTGCTCCCAATCCCGTCCAGTAATCCACGGCAAACCGTAGCGTCTAACTCCTTAAACGGCTGCAGCCCCGCCGCCGATCGCCGTTGCTCGGCTTTCCCCCCAACCCTAAAATCTTGACATCCAGAGCTTGCGGGGGTTCCGCGCGCGGACGCCCCCACCCATCGTTAGAGCGAGTTTTCATAGTTGCGTAGCGTCTGGCATCCTGAGCAGAGCGAAGGATCTAGCTGGTCAAACGGGCTTCTAGATTCTTCGCTCCGCTCAGAATGACGCTGCAGCCAGCTGAAGCTCGCCATAGGAATTCGACGGAATGGCTTCATCACGACGTTACGGCCGATCAGGCTTCGCCGCTGCAGTATGGATGCTTGCGATCGCCAGCCTTGCCACGGCCCAGGTTCCCGACTTCGGCAAATTCGAGAGCAAGCTGGGCGGGGGACTAGGTGGATTCGGCAAGAAAGATCAGAAGGTCACCGTCACCTCTGAATTCACGCCCCCGATGGACGACGCCCCGGCGATGCTCTTCGTCACGGCGAAAATCGTCCCCGGGCTCCATCTCTACGCCATCGATCAAGGCAAACTTCCGGATGGGGACGGGCCCAGCACCACGGTCATCAAGCTCGACGCCGGCCAAGACGTGAAGCTGCTGGCGCCATTCCAGCACATCCAGCAACCAACGTCGCACGTCGACAATGTCGTCTGGAAGGGCCTGGAACTGCGCGAACACTACGACGAAGTGACCTGGTACGCCCCGGTCGAATTCGCCGCCAGCACCGATCCAGCGAAGGCCACGATTCGCGGCATGATCGACGGCCAAGCATGCGACGAGAATTCTTGCACCCCGGTTGAAGTGTCATTCGCAGCGAAAGTCGGCAAAGGAATCTCGATCCCCGCGGCGTCGCCGACCGCGGCAGCAGGGGGCGCCGCAAGCTCGTCGTCGGCCATCCCGTTCTGGAAGGTCGCCTGCTACGGCCTGCTCGGCGGCTTGATTCTCAACCTCATGCCGTGCGTACTCCCAGTGATCGGACTCAAGGTCCTCTCCTTCGCGGAGCAGGGCGGCCGCAGCCGCGCGAAGGTCCTCGGTTTAAATCTCGCTTACGTAGCTGGCTTACTGTCGGTATTCATGATCCTGGCGACGCTCGCCGCCGCCGTGCAACTCGGCCTGAACGACGAGAACTTCGGCTGGGGCGAGCTCTACACGCTCACCTGGTTCAAAGTGGCGATGGCGGCGCTTGTTTTCTCGATGGCGCTTAGCTTCCTCGGCGTTTGGGAGATCCCCATCCCAGGGTTCGCCGCGTCAAGCACAGCCTCGAAACTCTCGGCCGAAGAAGGTCCGTTCGGCGCCTTCTGCATGGGCATCTTTACCACGCTGCTCGCCACCCCCTGCAGCGGGCCCTTCCTGGGGCCGGTATTCGGCTACACGATCAGTCAGCCCGCTGCGGTGACGTTTCTCGTGTTTGGTTCCGTCGGCGTCGGCATGTCGTTGCCTTACTTACTGATCGGTTTGTTCCCCTCGCTGGTCAGCTGGTTGCCGAAGCCTGGCCCCTGGATGGAGACGCTCAAGCATCTGCTCGGCTTCGTCCTGCTAGGGACGGTCGTCTACCTTTTCTCGACCATCAACCAAGATTACTTCCTGGCGACGCTCGCACTACTGTTTGGCATCTGGTTCGGCTGCTGGGCGATCGGCCGAGTGCCGATCTACGCCGAAACCCCGGAGCGCGTCCGCGGCTGGATTGTCGGCATCCTCATCGCCGCGGTGATCGGGACCGGCTCGTTCCAACTCCTGACGCCAAGCGAGTCGGCCCTGCCGTGGCAACCCTACTCACCGCAGGCGCTGGCCGTCGCGCGAGCGCAAGGAAAGACGGTGATGGTCGACTTCACCGCCGATTGGTGTCTCACCTGCAAGACGAACCTCAAGCTCGCGATCAATCGCGAGGAGGTGAAGCAAGTCGTCCAAGAGAACGACGTCATCACCTTGGTCGCCGACTGGACCGACAAGAACGACATGATCAAAGCAGCGCTGCTGGAGCTGAACAGCCAAAGCATCCCGCTCCTGGCGATTTACCCCGGCGATCCCAGCCGCGAGGTCCAGGTGCTTCCTGACTTGCTCTCCAAATCGCAAGTCCTCGAAGCCCTTGCCGAAGCCGGCCCGTCGCTCGACCCTAAAACCGCCGCGGTCACTTCAGAGAAGAAGTAGCCGCGGGCGGGCGACCTGCCGGAGCGGCAGGGAATGGCGAGTTAGCGCCGTTCACGATTCAGCGCAGCGGCGACACCGCATCAATTCGTACCGCCGCTGCGCGGCTCATGCATTTTCTGCGCACGCCAATCCGTGGGCTTACGCCCACGGCTAAGTCATGTCGCCGCGTCGCGGCTGTTGTCGAAGCGGTGGCCGCCTACGCCCAGCGTCCTTCGCCGCTGCCTTCCACGATCCGACCAATCCGCCAGCTTTCAAACCCTTGGCTGGTCAGCTGCTGCTGGATGCTCTCGGCGTAGTAGTCGCTCACCACTAGGGTGAGGCCTATCCCCATGTTGAAGACGCGGAACATTTCGTCGTCTTCGACGTCCCCGAGCTTCTGCAGCCAAGCGAAGACTGGCGGGATGGGCCAACTGTCGCGAAAGATCTCGGCGTCGACGTTGTCGGGCAGCACGCGCGCGAGGTTCTCATGCAGACCGCCGCCGGTGATGTGGGCGATCCCATGGACGACGCTCTTCACCTTGTAATGATTGAGCACGTCGCGCACCGGGCGAGTGTAGAGCCGCGTCGGCGTCAGCAGCACGTCGCCGACCGACTGGTCGCTGAAGTCGACCTTGTCGTTTACTTTCAGCCCGGCGTGATCGAGGACGATCTTCCGCACGAGGCTGTAGCCGTTAGAGTGGATGCCGCTCGAGGCGATGCCGATCACCGCGTCGCCCGGCGATGAGTTCGCGCCGGTCAGCATCCGCGACTGCTCGACGATGCCGACGCAAAAACCGGCGAGGTCGTAATCGCCTGGCTGGTAGAGATCGGGCATGATGGCCGTCTCGCCACCTACGAGCGCCGCGTCGCAGTCGAGGCACCCTTGGCTGATGCCGCTGACGATTTGTTCCAAGAGCCCGGGATCGTCCGCCGCCATGGCGACATAGTCGAGAAAGAACAGCGGCTCGGCGCCGCAGCAGATCGCGTCGTTGACGCACATCGCCACGAGGTCAATGCCGACCGTATCGTGCCGACCGAGCAACTGGGCGACCTTCAGCTTGGTGCCGACGCCGTCAGTGCAGGAGACCAGCACCGGCTCCTTGTAGTTTCGCGCAAACAGCCCGCCGGCGAAGTCGAGCTTAAACAGCCCGGCAAACCCGTTGGCCCACGGCAATACCCGCGGGCAATGCGTCCGCCGCATCAACCGCGGCAGCCGCGACATCGACTCCTCGTAGGTGGCCAGATCGACGCCCGAGTCTTTGTAAGTCAGTTTTGCCATTAAGCTTGCTTGCGTGAAGGCGGCTGCAAGCGAGCGATTTTAAGGGCCGAACCGCCGACCGTCGAGGGTCGGAGCCGGGTGAGGGAGAAATGACGAATTCCCGAATGACGAATGACGAATGAAGGTCGCTTGCGTCCTTCATTCGTCACTCAGATTTCGTCATTCGCCATTTTTGGGCGTCCTTGGCAGTTCAACTCTCTGATGTCCGGACAGGCTCCAGGGCTGGCATCTCGGGCCCCAGTGGTTACGATTGTGCGGGTCCTATCGGAGAGCCTTAGGCGGCGGCCGGCTCGTGCCGATAGTGGCGCCGTGTAGCGAAACAGAGCCTGCCGCGCCGGTCAGCCTGCCTGCTCCGCTTGAGCTATGTTGAAACGGAGGCACGGGTTGACGCGCGTGTGCGGCAGGGCGAAGGTGCGCCGCGGCACATTTGCGTTTTCAAGACTATCGGGCGATTGAGTCGAAGCAGGAGGCGTAGCCCTAGCGCTAGGCCTTCAGGGAAGCAAGGTTTGGCGGCGGCAACTGGGACTACGACTCCTGAAGCCACCGTCATCCCGAGAGTCTTCCCCTTCCATGCTGACCCAATGGACCCCCACGCTCACCACGCCGTCATTCACGCCCGTCATGCCAGCCGCGCAGCGATTCATGCAGTTTCGCTACCCGCTGCCTTACGGTGCGCTGTTACAGGACGGCGGGGTGCAGTTCGTCGTCTACAGCCGCTCGGCCACGGCCATGCGGGTGTTGCTGTACAAACGAGTCACTGACCGCGAGCCGTACCGCGTGGTCGACTTCAATCGCGTCACCGATCGGTGGGGCGATATTTGGAGTCTCTTCGTGCCTGACCTGGAGGCAGGCGCGTTGTACCATTTTCAAGCCGACGGCCCCTACGCCCCCGAGCGCGGGCATCGCTTCAATCGCAACGCGCGATTGATCGATCCGTATGCACGGGCCTTGGCGGGACAGTTCCAGGCTTCCGAGGACGGCGTCATCCGCCCGCCGAAGTGCGTGGTGATCGACGACAACTTCGATTGGCAAGGGGACCGTCACCTGCGTCGGCCGTTGTCGGAATCGGTCATCTACGAGATGCACGTCCGCGGCTTTACCAAGGGCGCGTCCAGCGAGGTCGAGCACCCCGGCACCTACCTGGGCGTCATTGAAAAAATTCCCTATCTGCAATCGCTCGGCGTCACCGCCGTCGAGCTGATGCCGATCCACGAGTTTCCCACCAACGGCGTGTTCGGCAGCAAGCTCGAACGGCCGAACTATTGGGGTTACGACTCGCTCGCGTTTTTCTCACCCCATCGCGGCTACCAGCAAGGTCACGAGGCAGGCGACCAGGTCCGTCAGTTCAAGGAGATGGTCCGGGCCCTCCACGCGGCCGGCATCGAGGTGATTCTCGACGTGGTGTTCAATCACACCGCCGAAGGAAACCACCTCGGCCCGACGCTCAGCTTCAAAGGGCTGGAGAACCGCGTTTACTACATGCTCAACGGAGACGGCACCTATAAGAATTACTCCGGCTGCGGCAACACCGTGAACGGCAATCACCCGATTTGCCGCGAGATGATTTTCCACTGCTTGCGTCACTGGGTTTACAACTACCACATCGACGGGTTCCGCTTCGATTTGGCGTCGATTCTCAGCCGGAACCGAAACGGCGAGCTTGTGCCAAACCCGCCGATGGTCGAGCTGATCGCCGAAGACCCGATGCTGGCCGATACAAAGATCATCGCCGAAGCCTGGGACGCCGCCGGGGCGTTCCAGGTCGGCAACTTCGCCGACAAGCGTTGGGCCGAGTGGAACGGTCATTACCGCGACGACGTCCGCCGCTTCTGGCGCGGCGACCAAGGCATGATCGGCCCCATGGCGACGCGGCTCTCGGGTTCCAGCGATCTGTACCAATCGAGCGGACGACATCCCTACCACAGCATCAACTTCATCACATCACACGACGGCTACACCCTGAACGACTTAGTCAGCTACGAACATAAGCACAATCAGGCCAATGGAGAGGACAATCGGGACGGAGAGAATAACAACAACGGTGCGAACTACGGAGTTGAAGGTCCGACGCGGCGAAAGCACATCGTCGAGCTCCGTCGGCGTCAGGCGAAGAACATGATGGCGTCGCTCCTGTTGAGCGAAGGGACGCCGATGATCGTCGCCGGCGACGAAGTGCTGCGAACTCAACGTGGCAACAACAATGCTTACTGCCAAGACAACGCCACGAGCTGGTTCGACTGGAACTTAGTCGAGAAGAATGCGGAGATGCTGCGGTTTACTCAGGCCATCATTGGCTTCCGCAAGGCCCAGCCGAATGTGCGGCGGCCGTCGTTTCTCACCGGCCAAGCGCCTCACGAGGGACAGATCCCGGACGTCAGCTGGTATGGTCCTGAAGGCCAAGGCGTGAACTGGAGTTCCCCGCAGAAGAGCCTCGTATGCGTCCTCGGGACGGCCGGTCTTGACGACCCGTCCGCCCGATACATCATGCTGATGCTCCATGCGGGCGGCGATTCGCAGGATTTCACCGTCCCGGCGGCCGTGCGGCGGCTTCCCTGGAGGTTGTTCGTCGATACCGCGGCTGACGCCCCGGGCGACGTCTACCCCGGAGTGAACGGCCCGGCAGTCCCCGCCGGCGGACGCGTGAAATTGGTCCACCACTCGCTGCGGTGCTACGTGGCGTAGAATCGCTCAAGCTTGTACGCTGGAGGCCGTAGCCGGGGACTTTCCTCGCGTCTACGGCCTCCTGCATTTTGCGGTTTTGAACTCGAACAACGACATCGCGGCCATGGCGGCATCACGCTCCAACGTTTCGATTATCGGCATCGGCGACGACGGGCTCGACGGCGCGTCCGACGCCGTGCGACGGATTATCAGTGAAGCCGATCTCTTGGTCGGTAACGACCGCGTGTTGGCGCTGGTTCCGGGCAATGTGACCGAGCGGCTGGTCCTTGGCGCCGACGTCGAAGCCGCCGCCGATCGCATTGCCGCCGAGCACGGCCGCGTCGCGGTGCTGGTTTCGGGCGACCCGCTGTTTTACGGATTGGCCCGCTACCTCTGCGACCGCGTCGGCATCGAACGCTGCGAGATCGTTCCGCATGTGAGCAGCATGCAGCTCGCCTTCGCTCGAGTGAAGGAGAGTTGGGACGACGCCTACTTGACTAACCTTGCCAACCACTCGCTCGAAGCAGTCGTCGAACGGATTCGCACCGCCGAGAAAGTTGGACTGTTCACCACCGATGAGAACGGTCCCGACGCGGTCGCCAAATCGCTCGTAAAACGGAAGATCGATTACTTTACGGCCTACGTCTGTGAAAACCTCGGCGCCCGTAACGAGCGCGTCACTCGGGGTACCCTTGGCGAGATCGCCAACCAGAAGTTCGACCCGCTCAACGTGATGATCCTCGTGCGCAGCGGCAACGCCCCAGACCGACCGCGCGACGCCTCGACGCGGAGCCTGTTTGGCAATCCCGACGAAGCGTTCATCCAATCGAAGCCGAAGCATGGTCTGCTGACCCCGGCTGAGGTTCGCGCCGTGGCCCTAGCGCAGATGGCGCTTTCCTCGCGCAGCATCGTTTGGGACGTCGGCGCCGGCAGCGGTTCGGTCAGCGTGGAAGCCGCGCTGCTCGCTCCAGCGGGGCAGGTGTTCGCCATCGAGCAGGATGCCGAAGACATCGAACTCGTGCGCGAGAATGCCGACCGCTTCGCCGTGGAGAACGTCACGCCGGTCATGGGTCGCGCTCCCGAAGTGTGGGCCGACCTGCCCGATCCCGACGCCGTCTTCATCGAAGGGAGCGGCCGCGAAATCGCCCGACTCGCGGAGCTAGCCTTCGAGCGTCTGAAGCCCGCTGGTCGTCTGGTCGCCAGCGTGGCGAGCATCGAAGGCCTGTACGAAGTCAAGGCGATCCTCACGGCGGCGACGTCCGACGTGAATGTCTGGATGCTCAACGTCTCCCGCGGCACCGACCAACTGCAACGCCTGCGGCTCAACTCGCTAAACCCCGCATTCCTGGTCGCGGCGACGAAGAGCTAGCGTCATCGGCCCGATTGGTCGCCGGCGGCGGTTTTGGTGCGCTACGGCCAATAGGCAATTCCAAACCGATCAACTTCATTCCGGCGATCATCAGCACCACGGCCAACAGGCGCTTAATTGCCGGCGCCGAAAATCGCCGGCTCCCCAGGGAAGAGCCGATGGTGCCGCCCACCAGCGCCGCGAGCAGCAGCACGAAGGCGAAGCTGGGGATCTCGCGCGTCGCCGTCACGTTGCCGAGCAGGCCGGCGATCGAGTTTACGAGGATGAACACGACCGACGTCGCGGCCGCGGTTTTCGTCGTCGCCCATCGCATGACGATCATCAACGGCGTGAGAAAGATCCCGCCTCCAGTGCCGGTGAGCCCTGAGAGCAACCCCAAGACTCCGCCGACCACGAGCGAAACGCCCCGCGACGGCGCCTCCACGTCGGTGGCGTCTTTCGGATCGTAAAGAAATCGCGCCGCTGAAAAGAGGAGGACGATCCCAACGGCGATCTTGAACAAGTGCGCCGGCAAATTGAGATACCCGCCAGCGAACGCCATCGGCACGGAGAAGATCGCGAATGGCCAGAACAACTCCCAGCGAAAATGCCCCGCGCGCCAGAACTGCCATGAGCCGATCGACGCGACAAGGATGTTCAGCACCAGCGCCGTCGGCTTGATCTCCGCCGGCGCCAACCCAAACAGCGTCATTACGGCGATGTACCCCGACGCGCCGGCGTGACCGACCGACGAGTAGAGAAACGCGATCAGCAAAATGCCGGCGGCGAGCCACGGGAGTTGATCGGGCGACATCGGCGTCCTACTCGTCGCGATGAACCGTGGCGGGCGAGAACGCCGGCAAGCAAACGGCAACGTATTCCGCTCCTTCGGCGCCGGGGCTGCTGTAGCGAATCCATTCGCCCGGTTCGGTGACAATCGCCTGCCCCGCGCCCACGTCGAAGATCTCGCTGCGCGTCTCGACCCGCAGCGACCCGCGCAATACCAGCGTGTACTCGGCGAACTCCGGCGTCTGCCCCGGCTCGCTCCAGCCGGAGGGGCTGACCATCCGGGCGAGGCTCAGCTCGGGCGTCTGCGAATTGACGCGGCCGATGTATTCCTCAATTACTTTGGGCGGTTCGCCATGCGCGTGGATTCGCGTCGGAGAGTCAATGAGTCGCGGCATTGTTTTTGCTCCAACCAAGGCGATAGCGGCAGCGCGCCACTGCGTCGATTTCACCAAGACTGGAGCATACATGCGATTTCAGGCCCTCGCCACCGACTTCGACGGGACGATTGCCCACCACGGCAAAGTGAGCGAGGGCACTGTTCAGGCGCTGCGAGAATTACTTGCCACTGGTCGCCGCCTCATCCTCGTGACGGGCCGCGAACTGCCGGAACTGCTCGAAATGCTACCCGCCATCGAACTCTTCGAGTGGGTCGTCGCCGAGAACGGCGGCCTGTTGTATCAGCCATCGACCAAGCAGGAACGACCGCTCGCCGATCCCCCTTCGGCGCCGCTGCTGGCGCTACTGCAGCAGAAGGGCGTCGAACGGATCTCGGTCGGCCGCGTGATCGTGGCGACTTGGGAGCCGTTTGAGAACATGGTCCTCGAATCGATCCGCGAGCTCGGACTCGAGTGGCAAGTCATCTTCAACAAAGGCGCCGTCATGGCCCTGCCGGCAGGCGTCAACAAGGCCAGCGGCCTCCTGGCGGCGCTCAAGGAGATGGGCCTTTCGCCGCACAACGTCGTCGGCGTCGGCGATGCCGAGAACGATCACGCGATGCTGAAGCTGTGCGAGTTTTCGGCCGCGGTAAGCAACGCGCTGCCCGCGGTGAAAGAGACCGCCGACTTCGTCACGCAAGCCGACCACGGCGACGGCGTCGCGCAGCTGATCGCGGCGATGATCGAAGACGATCTCGAACAATTCGACAATCGGCTCACTCGGCATCACCTGCCGCTCGGCAAACGGGGCGAGGAAGAGATCTTGATCCCTTCGCACGGCCCCTGCATTCTGATTTGTGGTCCATCGGCGAGCGGCAAGTCGACGCTGGTCACACGGCTGGTTGAGTCGCTCGAAGAGAAGAATTATCAGTTTTGCCTCTTCGACCCTGAGGGCGACTATGAAAACTTTGCCGGCGCCGTAGCGTTTGGCAGCCCCGACGCGCCGCCGACCGGCGACGAAGTGCTCAAACTTCTTAGCAATCCAGCGTCGAACGCCATCGTCAATCTCACCGGCATGAAGATTCCGGACAGACCGCCGATGTTCCTCGGCATGCTCGGTCCGCTGTTGCAAATGCGAACCCGCACGGGACGACCCCACTGGCTCATCCTCGACGAAGCACATCACTTGCTGCCGGCCGAATGGCTTCCTTCGGAGGGCGTGATGCCTGAGAAGCTGAAGAATGTGATCATGATCACCGTTCACCCTGAACTCCTCGCCCCTGCGATGCTCGAGCGCGTCGACGCGCTGCTTGTCGTCGGCGAAAACGCCGAAGAGATGGTCGCCACCTACTGCGAGGCGTCTGGCGTCGATTGCCCCGAATTCGAACCGCCACAGCTCAAAACGGGTGAAGTCCTCCTTTGGTTCAAGGGAGCGAACGAACCTCCGATGAAAGTCGCAGCGTATCCCTGTAAGACGGAGCGCCGCCGCCATCGCCGCAAGTATGCCGAGGGAGAACTGCCGCCCGACCGCAGCTTCTTCTTCCGCGGGCCCGAGGCCAAGCTGAACCTACGGGCCCAAAATCTGATGGTGTTCCTCCAAACTGCCGACGGCGTCGACGATGGGACGTGGGAGTTTCATCGCCGCCAGGGCGACTATTCCAAGTGGTTCGAAGCGTGCGTCAAAGACGAGGGGCTCACTGCCGCGGCGAAGCAGATCGAATCGCTGCCGGAAGTCGACGCCCATGAAGGGCGTGAGATGATGCGCGCGGCGATTGAACGCGAGTATGTGTTGACGCCGTCATCCAAGATGCCAGTCGCTGGAGCCAGCTAACGGCGCGGCGATTTGGTGTGGGGGCCTTTCCCGGAAGCGGCCCCCTTCGCCCCCTTCGACGCGGGATGCTTTCTCGGCGCCGCGTGGGAGGCGACGCCAGCGCGGCGAGCCTTCGCCGCATTTTCCGCCTGCCCCGTCATCTCATACAGAAATCGACTGGGCACCGTTTCGCGCGGCTTCCCCCACTTCCGTCGCGTGAGCGCAAACGACAGCGTCAGCTTTTCCTGCGCCCGCGTGACGCCGACGTAGCAGAGCCGCCGCTCTTCGTCGATTTGCGATTCGTCCGGCATCTCGAGCGTCCGCTTGTGGGGCAGAATTCCTTCTTCCATGCCAACCATGTAAACGTACGGAAACTCCAGCCCCTTGGCCGAGTGGAGCGTCATCAGCGCGATGGCATTGCGCTGCAGTTGGTCCTCTTTCTCGTCGCGCTGATCCGTGCCGCCGAGGGCGACGTCGTCGAGGAAGTTTCGCAGCAGCGTCGGTTCCTCTTCGTCCTTCTTCTTCGACTTCTTCCCTTTGTCGTATGCAGCGCCGGCGTTGATCAATTCCTCAATCGACGCCGTGCGGGCCTCGCGTTCCATTGGATCGGGGTATAGTCGTTCGAGCTCGCGGCGATACTGCACGCGGTCGACCACGGCGTCGATCAGCTTGTCGATCGGCGCTCCGCGATCGGCGATCTCCCGCAGCTCGCGGATGGTCGTGATGAACTTGCCGATGGCGGCGGCTGCGGCCCCGCCATTGCCCGCCGCCTCGCGCAGCACATTCCAGATTGGTTCGCCCCGGTTGACGGCTTCGGCGAGAAGCTGCTTCACCGTCGCGTTGCCGATTCCGCGCGGCGGCGTGTTGATAATCCTCAGCAGCGATGTTTCGTCAGTCGGGTCTGCAACCGTCTTCAAATACGCCAGCAGATCGCGAACTTCTTTGCGATCAAAGAATGACTGCCCGCCGACCAGAATGTATGGCAGCCGCAACCGACGCAACTCCGTCTCAAACGCCCGCGGCTGCTCATTGGTCCGGCACAGAATCGCAAAATCATTCGCTTTGACTCCGGGCTGCGTCAGCTGCATCTGAATGTCGCCGACGATCCGCTCCGCTTCCTGGGTTTCATCTGGCAGCTGCATAATCACGGGCCGCTGTCCAGCGCCGCGTGCCGGTCGCAAGATCTTGTCATGCCGATGCTTGTTAAACGCAATCAGCGTATTGGCGTAGTGCAAAATGGCGCCGGCCGAGCGATAGTTTTCTTCCAGGCGCACGACCTTGGCTTCGGGCCAATCTTCCTTGAATCGCAAAATGTGTTCGACTTCAGCGCCGCGCCACCCGTAGATCGATTGATCGTCGTCGCCGACGACGCATAGATTGCGGTGCCCCATGGCGAGCGCTTTAACGATGCGATACTGGCTGCCGTTGGTGTCCTGGTACTCGTCGACCAGAACGTGATCGAATCGCCCCGCTTCTTCGCGGCGGATGGCCGGCTGATTGACGAACAACTCCTCCGTGCAGAGCAGCAGATCGTCGAAGTCGACCATCCCGCGGGCCTTGAGGCTGCTCTGATAGCGCCGGTATCCGGCGGCCGCGAGGTGTTCGCGGTCGCTGGCGGCAACGGAAGCAGCTTGGGCCGGGCGCAGCGAGCGGTTCTTCCAGTTGCTGATGATCGCGAGCAGGTCGCCAGGTCGCAGCGAGTCTTCGGGGACGCGAATCTCGCGCAATGCCGCTCGCGCGAGCGATTCCTGATCGCCCCGATCGCAGATGGCGAACTGCGGCGGATATCCGAGCTTCGCGATATGCCGGCGCAACACCTGCACGCACAGCGCATGGAAGGTCGAAATCTGCGGACGTACCGTCGGCTTCTTGGCCTTCCCTTTCCCCTTGCCGCCCGCGCTGAGCAGCGCCATCGCGCGCTCTTGCATTTCGCCCGCGGCCTTGCGGGTGAACGTCACGGCGAGAATTCGATCGGGCTTGATCCGGTGCTTGATCAGGTTCGCGATGCGATGCGTGACCACGCGCGTCTTGCCGGTGCCGGCGCCCGCCAGGACGAGCAAGGGGCCGCTCAGCGTTTCGACGGCGGCGTGTTGGGAAGGATTCAGTCCGTGGGCCATCGGGCATCCATGCGGGCGGGCGAATCGGAGGGGCCGCGGCATCAGCGCTGCAGACTTTTCTGCGGCGTGACTCGTCAGTCTACCCGCTGTCGTCGCTGGTCGAACAGCCGTCGGTCGCAAGTCGGTTGGATTGTGCCTTCGCGACCTCGCGGCCCGACGCTAGCCTTGACGCAAGTCGTTTCATGGCCTTACACTTCGTGTTTGGAGTCGATGTCTCCGACCAGCCAACTCGTCCCCACCGTATTTCATGAATACTGAACGACGCCACGAACTCGAAAGCAACGCTCTCGCCCACGGCATCACCACCTGGAGCGATAAGCTGCGGCCCTATGTCTCGGTAATTCTCGCTGTCACGGCGGGGCTGCTCGTCTTGTTCATCGTCATGTCGTTCTGGAACAAGTACCAGGCCGATCGCAATGCCGAAGCTTGGCAGGAACTGGAACTCGCATTGTTCGAGGGCGACGGCGAGGCCCGCAGCCTGCAGCGCTTGGCAGACAGCGAGGAGTATCAGGGGACTGAAATGCAAGAGTGGGCCTACATGTCGTGGGCCGATCGACAACTCCGTTTGGCCTCGGAACTTTACCTGCGCGACCGCGAGGAGGCGAAGAAGCGGCTTTCCAGCATCGAGGGCATTTACGAGCAATTTGCCGACAACGCGTCGAGCTCTGAGCTCAGGAATCGCGCCCGTCTGGGCTTGGCCCGCGTGAGCGAGATGCAAGGAGATCTCGCGGAAGCGAAGGCCCAGTACGCTCTCGTCGACGGTGCGCTCGCCGTGCTCGCAGCTGAGCGGGTGAAGCAATTGGAAGCGAAGCCTGCCGCTGGAACGATCGAGTGGCTCGCGACCGTGGAGATTCCGAAGCGAACTCCGCCTACCGGTCCGGGCGTTCCGGGAGCCCGCCCTGGTTTTGAAGCGACGCCGCCCGCGGCCGATGCGCAAAGCGGTTTGAACTTTGATTCGACGCAGTCGCTGGAGCAAATCCTCGGCGGCATCCAAGCCGCTGAAGATGGCGCCAAACGCTACGACGAAGGCGCCGACAAGCCTGCTGATCCATCGTCGCCCTCCGTGAGCCCCGCCCCGACGGGCGAAGCGCCAGCCGTTGAAACGACGCCCGCGGCCCAATCGCCCGCCGAGGAATCGATTCCCGGCGAAGCAGGCGCCCCGGCCGCCGAGAAGCCGGCCGAGTAATGAGCTCGGTCGAAGGCGACCCCTGGGACGACGAGATCGCACCGCCTGGCGCGCCGATTGAATTGCCCGAGTTGTTCTCGCTGGTAGTCGATGACGACGCTGCGGGCCAGCGGCTCGACGCCTACCTCGCCGCCTCCATTTCCGGGGTCAGCCGCGCCCGCATTCGCCGCGCCATCGACGGCGGCCTAGCGACGGTCGACGGCTCCCAACAGAAGGCGTCCCATCGCCTGTCGCCCGGCGATCGCGTCGAGGTGCGAGTACCCAAGAGCGTCGACGCGCCGCTCCCTGAACCGATTCCGCTCGACGTTCTTTACGAAGACGACGCCATCGCGGTGGTCAACAAGCCGGCCGGCATGGTCGTTCACCCCGCGAAAGGACATTGGGCCGGGACGTTGGTCGCGGCGCTGGTCCATCGGTTCGATCAACAGCTTAGCGGCGTGGGCGGGCAGGTCCGTCCCGGCATCGTCCATCGTCTCGACCGCGAGACGAGCGGCGTCATTGTGATCGCCAAGCACGACGCGGCCCATGAAGATCTCGCCCGCCAATTCCACGACCGGCTGGTGCAGAAGGAGTACATCGCGATCGTCTCGGGACGGCTCGACCGCGACGCCGATCGCGTCGATGAGCCGATTGGCCACCACCCGACGCACCGCGAGAAAATGGCCGTGCGGCCCGACCATCCCGACAGCCGGCCGGCCGAGACCTTTTTCGAAGTCATGGAACGCTTCCCTGGCTTCGCTCTGGTGCGAGCGCGGCCGAAAACAGGACGAACGCACCAAATCCGCGTCCATCTAGCGCATCTCCGCTGTCCGGTGCTGTGCGACAAACAATACGGCAGCCGCTCGCGAATCACGCTCGGCGAGATGCGGCAAGTTACGCGGCAGAAACGGCTGGGGGGCGACGCACCTGATGAGAAGGTGCTGCTAACGCGGCACGCGCTGCATGCCCATCGGCTCAGCTTTGCCCATCCCGCGACAGGGGAGCCAATGACGATGGAAGCGCCGCTGCCGGCGGACATGGCTGGCGTGCTGGGCATGTTGCGAAGCGGCGGCCAATCGTGATAGAACGCTGGTCGTCGCGATGCTTGAGTCGCGTCGAATCCACCGTAAACAGGAGGAGCGACGAAGGGCATGCTCAAAGAATTCAAAGAGTTCGCGATGCGCGGCAACGTGATCGACCTCGCGGTCGGCATCGTCATCGGAGCCGCTTTTACGAAGATCGTGAATTCGCTCGTCGGGAGCGTCTTCACTCCGATCACTGCCTATCTGACCGGTAACACCGACGTCTCGGGGCTCTCTTGGACCCTGCCACCCGCGATTGAAGGGCAGGAACCAGCGAGAATCGGTTGGGGCGTGGTCGCGCAATCCACGATTGAGTTCATAATTGTCGCTTTTGCGTTGTTCCTCGTCGTGAAAGTCATGAACCGGCTGAAACGACAGGAACCGGCTCCGCCAGCAGCGCCGACGGAAGAAATTCTGCTGCTCCGCGAGATTCGCGACGCGCTGAATAAGCGCCAATAGAATTGGAACGTTCGAAGGGGTCGGGAGCCTTTTGCCACTGGGGGGCCATCAATCCGAGGCAAACTCGCTAGTGACAAAAGATTCCCGACCCCCGCTCCGCATCCATGCCGTGCGGGCGTTACCCCTCCTCTCCCCTCGGTCTTCGCTGTTGCCTCCCGTGCCTCCGTGGTCAATCCATCTTTCGCAACCAAGCGAACGGTCGGCGCGGCAACGATTCCGCGCGCGTTTTAACGCACTATTTCCGCATTTCTCAGCATTTGTCCCAAAATCAGCCCCAATAGACGCAGGGGCCGGTAGTGCTAAAATGGCTGGCTTGCGAGTCTCAAGACCTCTTGAGCGCAGTGCGAATTCAATAACGGAAGCGAACAATGCCAGAAGTCGACGTCAGCAAGAAGGACAAGAACTATTACACCGACGTGCCGCAACAGACCCCGGGATACTTCCTCAAGGGGAGCGGCAATCTCGACTGGGGCATGAAGCACCGGCTCGCGCACACCTTCAACCCGAAGACGGGCCGCACCGTAATGCTCGCCTTCGATCACGGCTACTTCCAAGGCCCCACCACCGGCCTCGAGCGGATTGACCAGACCATCGTCCCCCTCGCCCCGATGTGCGACGCACTGTTCTGCACCCGCGGCATCACTCGATCGATGATCCCGCCGGACATTCAGAAGCCCGTCTTCCTTCGCGCCAGCGGCGGACCGAGCATCCTCAAGGAACTCTCGGACGAACAGATCGCGATGGACATCGAAGACGCGATCCGGCTCGACGCCGCCGGCATCGGCATCCAGGTCTTTATCGGCGGTGAGCACGAAACGCGTTCCGTCCACAATATGACCCGGCTCGTCGACGCGGGTATGCGGTACGGCATCCCCGTGATGGCCGTCACCGCCGTCGGCAAAGAGATGGTCCGCAACGCTCAGTACTTCCGGCTTGCGTGCCGCATGTGCGCGGAGCTTGGCGCCCACGTCATCAAGACGTACTTCGTCGCCGAAGAATTCGAGACCGTCACGTCGTCCTGCCCCGTGCCGATCGTGATGGCTGGCGGCAAGAAGCTGCCGGAACTTGAAGCTCTGACGATGGCCTACAACGCCGTTCAGCAAGGCGCCGCCGGCGTCGACATGGGCCGCAACATCTTCCAGTCCGACGCGCCGAAGGCCATGATGGCCGCCGTCAACAAGGTCGTTCATGAAAACATGAAGCCGGCCGAAGCGCTGCAGCTGTTCGAGTCGCTGAAGGCGGAGACGAAGTGAGCGCCTCTGCGGTCCTCGACCAGCTTCGAGCCAAGCCCCCGAAACTGAGCGTCGGCATTCTTGCCGCCGACGCGATGGACTATGGGGCGGGCGTGAAGCTGCTGGAGCAATTCGGCGTCCTGCTGCACCTCGACGTGATGGATGGCCGCGTCTGGCCCAGCATTACCGCTGGAGCTCCGGTCCTCGCCGGGCTGCGCACCAGCTTGCTGAAGGACGTTCATCTGCTGATTGAAGAACCCGAGAAGCACGTCGCCGCGTTCGCCAAGGCGGGCGCCGACGTGATCTCGTTCTCGATCGAGCACTGTGGAGACGTGGCCGCAACGCTCGATCTCATTGGCCAGCAGCCCAACGCCAACGATCCGACTCGCGGCATCGTCCGCGGCGTTTCGCTCGATCCGGCAACGTCGGTCGACGCGATTGCCGCCGTCGCCGACAAGATCGATGCGGTGACGCTGCTCGCCGTCGGTCCGACCACCGGCAAGCAGAGCTTCATCGACGCGCTCCCCGCGAAAATCGCCGCCGTTCGCGCGCTGAACGAGCGAATCGTCATCTTCGTCGATGGCGCCGTCACCAAGGACAACATCGGCGAGCTGGCCGCGATGGGGCCCAACGGCATCGTCACCGGCAGCGCGGCCTTCGCCGGCAACCCGGCCGAGAATATTCAGTTCATGCTGGAGCAAATCAGTGGATAAGGTTTTGAGCGGCAAGGTCGCCGTCGTCACCGGCGCCGCCGGCGCCATCGGCTACGGCATCTGCGAAGTCCTGCTGGAGAACGGCGCCGTCGTCGTCGCCACCGACTTGGCCGGCGAAAAGCTCGATGCCTTCGCCCAGGACCTCGACGCCCTTGCCCCGGGCCAATCGACCGGCATCGCAATGGACGTCACCAGCCCCGAAGCGGTCGGCTCGGCCCTCGATCAGGTCTACGCCAAATACGGCCGGCTCGACATCGTGATCCACAACGCGGGCATCGCGTACGTCTCGAAGATCGTCGACATGGACGTCGCCCGTTTCCAGTTGCTTGAGAAGGTGAACGTCGACGGTACGCTTGTCGTGCTCAAGGAAGCCGGCAAGCGGATGATCGACAAAGGCGTCGGCGGCGACATCGTCGTCATGTCGACGAAGAATGTCCCCTCGCCGAGCGCCGGCTTCGGCGCCTACAGCGCGACGAAGGCCGCCTGCCATCAGCTCGGCCGCATCGCGAGCGTCGAGTTCGCGCCCCACGACATTCGCGTCAACATGGTCGCGCCCGACGCGGTCTTTTCGGAAGGCAAGTATAAGTCCGGCCTCTGGGACTTGGTCGGACAGGATCGCATGAAATCTCGCGGCATGACGGAGACAGAGTTGCACGATTACTACCGTCAACGCAACCTGCTGAAGTCGTCGGTCACCGGCCGCCACGTCGGCAATGCGGTGCTCTACTTCGTCTCGCGGCAAAGTCCGACGACCGGCTCCACGATCCCCGTCGACGGCGGTTTGCCCGACGCGACGCCGCGCTAGTAGCATTGTCTAGCCTCGGGCTCCGCCCGGGGATCGGGCGCCGCTCCGGTCGGCGTCGTCTTGCGTAGTGTTACCCCCGGGCAAAGCCCGGGGCTGCAACCAAGATTACATCGGCGCATCCGACGGCGGCGACACCACCACATCCCCAAAAATCGCTCCCATCAAATCGCGCGTCCCCAGCGTGCGCGGCGTCACCAAGAGCTCGCCCGCTTGGAACCCGGCGATCTCCCCCATGTGGCGGGCTTGGGCCTCGACGCGGTCAAACACGTGCGCTTTCTCTTTAGCGAACTGTGATGCATAGCAGCGCACCGCGGCAAGTTTCTTCTCCAGCGTCGCACTGATGTCCGAGATGATATGTCCCGCCCCGCCCAGCGGCGTCGCCGAATAAAACGCCAGCGTGTAATACAGCTGAGCCGCGATCCGATGCGGCGGTAAATTGTCGAACTGGTCGTCCCATTTCGTCAATCGGGCGTAAAAAATCGCCGCGTCGGTAATCTGCATCGCCTGCCAATGATCGGGCGAGGCCATCGGCGTCTTTTCGCCGAACCCCAGCACGAGCTTCGGCCGATACCGCCGCAACTCAATCGCGAGCGCCAATCGGTTGTCGTAGGTATCGAACAGTTTTCGATTCGAAAGCTGCAGCACGATTCGCTTGTGGATCCCGAGCGCGGCGGCCGCCGCACGCGCCTCCTCCAGCCTTGCCTCCGGACCAGGCGAGTTCGGGGTCGGCTCCCCATCGGTGAGATCGATGATCCCGACCTTGTGCCCCTGCTCGGCCAGCCGCGCCAGCGTCCCCCCGCAGGCGATCTCCACATCGTCCGGATGAGCCCCGACGGCAATCACGTCGAGCGGTTCGGGAAGTTCAACCACAGCTGACATAATGCTTCTCTTCCTAGTTCGACGACTTATTATTGATGCCGACGAACATTATAAACCGCCAAGGACGCCAAGGACGCCAAGGACGCCAAGGTAAGACAAAGAATAGGTAGCCGCCGATGAACGCAGATAGACGCAGATGGTAGAGAAGGCCGCGTTCTCAGTTTCTTAATTTGCGTTCATCGGCGTTCACCTGCGGTTCCAAATCTCCACATTTCCTTGGCGCTCATGGCGACCTTGGCGGTTGCCTTTGATTCCTTAACGCAGCTTTTCCCGTAGCTTCTCCGCCACGCGTTCGGCAATTCGCTCAATCAGCGCCTCTTCATCCAGCGGCGCCGCACGACTCCGGTGCCATTCCGTCGCCGCCCGCGACCAGGCTGGCGTTCCGAAGGCCCCCACGTTCACGCCACTCTCGGCCCACGCATCGCGGAAGACGTCGTCCGCGAAAATGTCGGCTCCCGCATAGCTCGGCTCATGCCGCGGGTCATCGAAGCCGAACCGCTTCTTCAAGTCGAGTAGCTCCCACCCGTGTTGCTCGGAGAGAAACTCCACGCGGCCCACTTGTTTCGCGAGAATGAGAATCCGGCAGTAGGCGTCGAGGATCTCCGTCCACCAGTAGGCCCGCTCAACGCTTTCGCCGTAGCTCACCGTGCCGTGATTGGCGAGCACCATCACGTTGCTCTTGGCGACGAACGGCAGAATCGTCTCGGCGAATTCCTTGCCGCCGGGGGTCGCATACTTGGCGATCGGCACGTTGCCGAGGAATACCTCGACCTCCGGCAACACGCACGCGGGAATCGCCTCCCGCGCCACGGCAAACGCCGTCGCATGGGGCGGATGGCAGTGAACAACGCTCTTCACGTCGGGCCTTGCCTTCATGATTTCCAGGTGCAGCAGCGCCTCGCTGGAACGCTTCCGCGCCCCGGAGAGCTGGTTCCCTTCCATATCGATCAGCGCGATGTCGGCCGGCTTCATAAAGCCCTTGGTCACCATCGTCGGCGTGCAGAGAACCTCGTTTTCGCTGATGCGAAAGGTGATGTTGCCGTCGTTCGCCGCGGCAAACCCCCGCTTGTACAGCCGGTCGCCGATGTCGCAGATCTCTTGCTTGTATTGTTCAATGTCGGACATGTCTTAGTCGTACAACTTTCAATATGGTCACTTACTAACGCACTCAGCGGCGATCTGGGAATACTTTCAACACAGAGAGCACAGAGGACCCAGAAAAACACGATGCGATCGCTGCGTCCCTCGCTTTTCTCGGTGACCTCTGTGTTCTCTGTGGTTAAATCTTTATCAAACAAACGAGCTGGTATGCATTCTTGAAACGGATGCAGCACTCAATCGCCAATCATCGCCCCGCCGCGCGAACGCGCCGCCACAATCCGCACGCGTCGCCCCTCGAGCTTGATCTTACCCGCCGCCAACAGCCGCAATACATGCGGATAGGCCTCTTTCTCAGCCTCGAACACCCGACCGGCGAGCGTGTCGGCCGTGTCGTCGTCGAACACCGGCACGGGCTGCTGCCAAATGATCGGCCCCGCGTCATACTTATTATCGACGAAGTGAACCGTCACCCCCGTCACCTTGGCGCCGTACTCCAGCACCGCCTCATGGACGCGATGCCCGTACATCCCATGCCCGCAGAACGCGGGAATCAGCGACGGGTGAATGTTCACCACGCGCCCCGCGAAATCATCCGGCACCGGCGCGAGCTTGAGGAACCCCGCCATCACCACGAAGTCGACGCCCGCCGCGCGGCAGGCGTCAAAAATCGCGTCACCATACGCCTGGGCCGAAGAAAAATTCTTACGCACGAAAATCTCGGTCGGCACGGCCGCATCGACGGCGTACTGCAACCCGCCCGCGGTGGGACTGCTCGAAATCACCATCCGCACATCGACCGGCAGCTGCCCCTCAGCAGCCAGTTCGAGAAAATTCTTCAGCGTCCGCCCGCTGCCCGAAATCAGCACGGCGATTTTCAGCGGTGGTTCTGTAGAAGCGTTCATTTCACCACCCGAATATAGACGTCAGCCGAATAGTCGCCGATGGTTACCTTGACGGGCTCAACGCCCTGAATCGGCGCGGGCGTCACTCGAACGGCGAGCGTCTCGGCAGCGATGTACTCGCTAAACATCTCAACCGCGGCTCGCAATTCTGGCGAGTCGGTGACGACGCCGACCTCGATCCGGTCCGTGAACTCGCACCCCGTCTCCTTCCGGCGATCCTGAATCACCCGCACGAGGTCGCGAGCCAACCCCTCAGCCAGCAGCTCCGGCGTCACCTCGGTCGCCAGCACCACAACGACCCCCTTGTCGTTCGCCGCCGTCCACCCCGGCTTCGCTTTAAAGCGGATTTCCAGCTCCTCCGGCAGCAATTGCACCGCTTCGCCGTCGATCACGAGATCGACCTTGCCGTTGTCGCGCAAGTTGGCGAGCAGTTCCGCCCCGCTCTGGCTCGCCAGCGCGGGCTTGATCTTCGGCATCAGCTTGCCGAGCTTCTTGCCGAGCAACTTAAAGTTCGGCAGCACTTCGTGCTCAACGTACTTGTCCGGCTCGTCGCTAAACTCAACCAGCTTCACGTTCAGCTCTTCGGCAATCACCGCCGCATGCTCTTCGAGCCACTTTTGATGCGTGTTGTCGGCCAGAATCACTTCCACCCGCGCGAGCGGCTGCCGCACCTTGAGGCTCGCACTCGTCCGCGCCTGCCGGCCAAGCGACGAGATATGCCGCACCAAATTCATCCGCGCCGACAGTTGCTCGTCGATCGCCGACGCATCGCCCGTCGGGTAGTCGCACAGGTGAACGCTCTCCGGCGCGCCCCCCGCTTTCCCGCCGCTTAGCGGCTTAGCGACCAAATTCTGCCACAAGCTCTCCGCCAGGAACGGCGTGAACGGCGCGATCAACTGCGCCGTCGTCGTCAGACACTCGTAGAGCGTCCAATACGCATCGAGCTTCTCCGCCGATTGTTTGTCGGCCGCCCAGAATCGATCGCGGCTGCGACGAACGTACCAGTTCGACAGCGCATCGACGAACTCAGTGATCGCCCCGCACGCTGCGAAGTTGTCGTAGGCGTCCATCCGCTCGACGACGATCGCCGCGGTGCGGTTCAGCTCGCTGAGGATCCAGCGATCGAGCTCGCTGCGTTGAGCCAGCAGCCGTTTGGGCGCCGCGCCCGGAACGCGTGGCGTTCCGGCTGAGGACGAATTCCCACTGCCCACCGGACTGAACCCATCGATGTTCGCATAGATCGTGAAGAACGAATACACGTTCCACAACCGCAGCAAAAACTCCGGCACGCTGTCCTTGATCGACTGCTCGCTGTATCGAATCGAAGTCCACGGCGGCTGATTCGCAAAGAAGTACCACCGCAGTGCGTCGGCGCCGTACTTGTCGAAAATCTCGTTCGGCTCGCGGTAATTCCGCTTGCTTTTGGACATCTTCTGCCCATCCTCGCCGAGCATGAGCCCGAGGACGATGCAGTTCTTGAAGGGGTGGGGGTACGGGACCGTCTTCGTTTCTCGATAGGGAACGACGTTGTCCTTACCAGTTACTTTCTCAACCACTTTGGCCAGCATTGATTCGTGCGAGCTCTGCTTTCCCCATAAAAGCGTGCTGATGGCTAGTTGGCTATAAAACCAGCCGCGGGTTTGATCAATCGCCTCGCTGATGAAGTCCGCAGGGAACTGCGAAGAGAATCGGTCTCTAGCTTGGGATGGCCCTTCCTCTCCGCGATATCCCCATTGGGCGAATGGCATTGCCCCGCTGTCATACCAACAATCAATTACCTCGCTAACGCGTTCCTTTCTGCCGGTTCCCTTGCAGTCGCACGTTGAGGAGCATTCGTAGGTGATAGCGTCGATGTAGGGCTTATGAACTCGTAGATCATCGACAAGATTGGGATTAGCTCGCTTGGAATTATTCCAAACTTCGGTTCCCCTGACACCAGGCTTATCGAGAAGCTCTTCATAGCTGCCGATGGCTTCCTTCTTTCCCGTCTTGTTGCATACCCAAATCGGCAACGGCGTCCCCCAAAAGCGCTCCCGGCTTAATGCCCAGTCGACATTGGATTCGAGAAATTTGCCAAACCGTCCATCGCGGATATGATCAGGTAGCCAATTGATCTTCGAGTTGTTTTCTATCATTGCCTCCTTCACGGAGGTCGTGCGAATGAACCAACTTTCTCTCGGATACTGAATGAGCGGATCCTCTTCCGCTCTCCAGCAGAACGGGTAGTCGTGAAGATATTGTTCTTGGTGGAACAGCAACCCACGTGATTTCAAATCACGTGTAATGTCTTTATCGCAGTCTTTTACCCATCGACCGCGGACAAACTCGGGAGCCTCATCGGTGAACTTTCCGTCAGGGCCAACCGCGTTCAGTAGCAGTGGTTCCGTATCGTTGTTGAACTGCGATCGCTCATCTTCGAGGACTTCAAAGTCTGCCTCGCCGAAAGCGGGTGCGATGTGCACTAAACCTGTGCCGCTCTCAGTTGTTACGAAATCAGCAGCAACAATTCGCCAACTTGTATAGCTACTGCCGCCATTAGCCAATTGAGCCATCGTGTCGTATTTGTCACGATAGCATTCAAAAGGCGGGATGTATCTTTCCCCAATAAGTCCTGCGCCATCAACGGGTGAAGTGTCCGCTCGAAGTTTGCGCTTGGTTTTGTCGGCGAGTGTTCCCAATAGTTCCGCTGCAACTACAAATTTCTCTCCGCTCTCTTCATCTATTGCAGTGACATACTTGATTGCTGAATTAACTGCGACGAATTGATTGCTTGGTAAAGTCCATGGAGTAGTCGTCCAAACCAGTAAAGACTCGTCAGTAGGTTCGCCGTCTTTGTCGAGTAACGGAAATTTGACGAAAACGCTAGGATCCGCCACCTCGCGGTATCCTTGCCCCACCTCGCCGCTCGAAAGGGCCGTCCCACCCTGGGCCCACCACCAAACGATCTTGTGCCCCTTGTACAGCAGCCCGCGGTCGAACAGATTTTTCAGCGACCACCAAACGCTCTCGATAAAGCTCTGGTGATACGTCACGTAGGCGTGCTTGAGGTCGACCCAAAACCCAAGCCGCTCGGTGAGCCGCTCCCACTCGTTCATGTACCGCCAGACGCTCGCCTGGCACTTTTGGATGAACGGCTCGATCCCAAAGTTCTCGATCTCTTCCTTCGAGTGGATGCCGAGCTCCTTGCAAACCTCCACCTCCACCGGCAAACCATGCGTATCCCAGCCCGCCTTGCGCTCGCAGCGGTAGCCGCGCATCGTCTTGTAGCGCGGGTAGAGGTCTTTGATCGACCGCGTCAGGCAGTGCCCCGGGTGCGGCATCCCGTTCGCAGTCGGCGGCCCCTCGAAAAACACAAACGGCGGCGCACCGTCCCGCGCATCGAGCGTCTGCTGGTATACGTTCCGCTCCTTCCAGAAACGCAGGACGTCGAGCTCACGCTCGGGAAAGCCGCGGTCTTTGTCGACAGGTGGGAACATGTGCAGCGCGAGTGGTGACTGGTGATCAGTGACTAGTGAACTAAAGCGCTTCTAGCCCCGGGCTCCGCCCGGGGGTCGCGCCGCCGGCCGCAAGGCATGGTCGTGGATGACGGCCCCGCAGCCGTAAACGCTTTAGTTTAGGGCATTTCGGGCCACGAACCCAGGGGAGCAGAGAGCAGAGAATCTACCCCGCTCCGCGCAGCTTAACGGAAAAAATGCAGCCGGACCGCCACGCGGTCCGGGCGAAGCGGAAGTTGCTCCACAACCGCCGAGTCGTTCGGCATCGCACCCGGAGGCCGTGGGCCTCCGGCTACTCCCAACCGGTCGCCGCTTCGCCACCCGCGTCCTGCGCGCCATCTTCCGCCGCATCAGCTTCAGCTTCCGCCTCCACCAGCACCTCGCGGACCTTCTTTCGCGCGGTCACATAGTACGCCGCCCCGATCCCCGCTACGACGTACGTCATCGCCCGATAGCAGATCGCCACCAGCAGCCCGTCGCCGACGCGGCTGCCGACCGCCGCGTACAGCTGGTTCATGGCCGCTTCGAACGTCCCCAGCCCGGCAGGAGTCAGCGGAATCGCGCCGGCGCACAAACTCAGCGGCCCAATCAAGAACGTTGCCGCGAGGGTCGGCGCTGCCACCGGCAGCCCTTGGCCAATCAGCCAAATCGCCAACACGAGCGACACATGCGTGCAGCAGGCAATCGCAATGGCTGCGAACAGATAGCGCCGTTCATGCCGATAAGCGTCCGCCGCGCCGAAGAGCCGCGCGAGCGTCTGGCCGACGAGCGGAATCTTGTGGAGCTGATCGCGCACATGCGGCCCAGTGAGCGCCGGCGTCATCAGCAGCCCAATGCCGACCGTGCCGATGGCCGCAAGCGTCACCACCAGCGTCGTCAACGTCTTTAACTCGGCTGTGAGCGGCGCGGCCTCGCCAGCTGCGATCGTGCCGGCGGTCGCCACCAGCAGCATCGCATAGAGGCCGACGACACGGTCGATGATGACGCTCGCTACCGCCTCCGTCCGTTTCCCCGGATGCTCGCGAGCGACGACCATCGCCTTGAACAGGTCGCCGCCGACGCTGCCGAGCGACACCTGGCTCAGCAGATGGCCCAGGGCCCCCAGGCGAAACGCGTCGCGAATCGAAAAATCGAGTTTCAGCGCCCGCACGAGCACCTGCCAGCGGACCCAATTGAGCGAGATCCCGAAAAGGACGAGCACCTGGGCAAGTGCGAGCCGGTCCCAATGCTTCGGCTCGTCGATCAGCCGCGTGAAGACCCCTTCGCAGCGGAGCCGGTAGATGAGGAAGCTGAGAATCGCGACGGCGATCCCCATCTTCGCCAACCCGACGGCGACCCGCCGGCGATGATGCGTCGGGCGAGGAGTGTCGGCGGGCATGGCAACCTAAGCGGAGCAAGAAGCGAAGTCTTCAGTGTGACCAGAACGCAGCCCAATCACCAGAGCGACGAACTGGTCGCTTCAGCGACCAGTCGCCCCGCCAGAACGCGTCGTTCGCCTCCCAGGCAGACAATCGTCAAAATCCGCAAATAATGCTTGCTTTTGGCCGCCAAGATCCAGACAATGTACAAAAGTATAGGCGTCCGCTGCGTTGCTCGCCGTTGTGATCGGCGGATGGCATTTCGGACCCCGATCCCGTTTACCTCCGCAAGCTGCTGTGGGCGGGCTGCGGCACGGCAGGGGCAGAGCCCCCACCCATCGATTCTCCGTTGAAGCTGCTCGGCTCTTTGGCAATTGACGGAACTCTTGGCACTCTCTGGGAACAGCCCGAGAAGGGTGAGGTATCCGCATGCGCCAAGTTCTGACAATGCTGGTTCCACGCCGAACGCCGGCAACTTCGCGACACAAATGTTTCTGTCGCGTCACAAACGACAGAATTCCGGTCGAGTCAAATCGTAAGTGCTTTACTAATAAGATGTTGCGGTTGATTCATTCTGTCGCCAAAATCGCATTTTAGTCGCTGCCCGCTTAGCGACAGATTGTCCGCTGGGCCCGGCCGACGTCCGGCGACTGCGATAACCGGACCTCGTCGCAGGAACTCAGGAGGATTAAGGAGGAGACCCCTGAGCAAATGCTAGCGGTTTGCCCGGCGGCAATTAGCGTGGAGATAGGCCCGCAGAGTTGACGCAGGCCATTTCTCTTCGCAGCGGATCCACGCACCAGAGGCAGGACTAATGACGGACCTCGGACGCTGAGCAAGCGTCCAGCCCTTCATCATTCGCCGTCGGCTCGCCATCGCGACCGGCGTTCAATACGTCCACCTTGGGATTTGCCTCACATGATTCACAGACACCGCCCGGGGCGCCGCGCGCTTGCGTCGTCCCTTGCGGCCTTCGCCCTCGCGATCGCCACAACTTCGCCGCTGCAGGCCGCCAGTTCGCTTTCAGGGTACGCCTACATCGACCGCAATAACGACGGTCAACTCGCATTTGCCGACGCTGCACAGCCCGAATGGGTTCTCAGCGGCGTTGAAGTGAAGCTCTACAGCATGTCGGGCTCGACAGAGACGTTGCTCTCGACGACGACGACGAGCAGCATCGGCGAGTACCTGTTCAGCGGGCTATCGGCAGGGACTTATGCCATCCGCCAAACGCAACCGGTGGGTTACCTCGACGGCATCGACACGCTGGGGATCATCCGCAACCTGAACAACAACCAGGTCCCCGCTGGCGCCAACGTTGGCTCGGTGGCAGCCGATGCGTTCTTGAACATCGCGCTGCCGGCCGACTCGCGGGGCAACTTTTACAACTTCGGCGAGCGCGGGTTGCTGCCCGGTCACGTCTCTAAGCGGTATTTGCTCGGCACGGCCCCTCCCATCGTCACGGCCCCCGATCCCGAACCGGCCAGTTCGGTTCCTGAACCCTCGACTGCTGCTCTGCTGGCGCTTGGCTGGTTCGGACTGACGGCCGCAAGACGCCGCTCGGCGCGTTGACTGTTTGCATGCGCGTTTTTCGCTTGACTCGCCGCTAGCTCTGGTCGCAGCGCGGACGGGTTGCGGTCTGCGCGTCCACCGGTCCGCCTCTACGGTGCGGCGCCGGTCAGGATGAAATTGCGACGCGGCGCCAGTTTCGGGCGAAACTCGGCCTTTTCTCTGCCGACTGACCAAAGTATCGCCTCATGCGCGGCGTTATCGCCTCCGCGGTACGGTCATTGCTCCTAGTGCAGCATTCAATCTGCAAGATCGCGTTACTGGGCGGCCGTGCTTTCTAACGACGCGATCCACCGTGGAGCCTACGCGCTCCCATTCTCGGAGGAGGATATTGTGATGACGATGACTAGAAAATGGATTGGCGCCTTTATGCTAAGTGCCCTCGGCGGCGTGATCGCCGGGCCAGCCTTGGCGCAATCGGGCGTCGAGTCGAACACCGGACAATCAACAGCCGATCGCGCGGGTCAGCCGTCAAGCACGGCTGGCGCTGGCGCCACCAACGGGACCGCAGGGCGGGCAAACACGGGACAACCGGCGACCGGGTCATCGGCGTCGGCTCACGGCGATAGTTTGGACCAGAAGATCGCCGTCTGCTTGCTGCTTGGCAATCAGGAGGAAGTCGCCCTGGCGCAGTTCGCTGAACAACACGCGCAGAACGAAGAAGTCCGCCAATTCGCGAAGCAGATGATTGAACATCATCAACAGGCAATTTCGCAAATTCAACAGGCGGCTCCCGAAGCCGCCTCTCTGAACCTGCAGTTGCAGGGAGGGGCGGAAGGTCACGCCGCCGCCGGCGCGTCGGGCGTTCGCACGGCATCTGCCGAAGAATTGACCGCGTCGAATCGGCCGGGGGCCGACTCGACGAACGCGGGCGCTAGCCGTAACTCAAGTTCGAATGCCGCCAACGGTGCAACGAGCAACAGTGCGGGCGCCGGCAATGCCGCTGCCGGAGGTCATGCTGGTCACGATCAGCGCGCCATCCAAATGGCCCAGCAGATCAAGCAGGAGTGCCTCAACCTGACTCAACAGGAACTCTCGGAGAAGCAGGGCGCCGAGTTCGACAAGGCCTATATGGGTCAGCAGGTCGCTGCTCACCTGGGCATGCTCGCTGAGCTCCGCGGCAGCAAGAATTTCGCCAGCAAACAGTTGCAGCAAGTTGTTTCCGAGGGCGAGCAAATGACTCAGAAGCACCTCGACGAAGCGAAGCAAATCATGTCGCAACTAAAGGATCAGCAAGGTGCCCAGGGCCAGACGCCCCAAACCTCGCAACGTCCCGCAGCGACGACCCGCTCAGCTCGCTAGTGGTTGGCTGTGAAGTGGAATCTTCGTTTGACTTGACCGAAGCCCGGCGAGAGAGGCAACTCTCGCCGGGCCTTCGTTGTTTTCTGGACCTACTTTGACTCTCGGGCGGCCGCGATGATCGCGGTCAGGCTCCGCTCGACGTCGTCGCTGGTCGTCGCCCAACTCGAGACGCTGATCCGCATTGCCTTGCGTCCTTTCCACACCGTCCCGCCGCACCAGCATTCCCCCGAGCGTTGAATGCGAGCGATGACGCGCTCAGTCGTCGCTTCATCCTCGAAGCCTACCAGCACCTGATTGATGACGACTTCGTTGAGGACCTCGATGCCAGCAGCGCGTAAACCCGCGGCAAAGCGGCAGGCGTGGTCGCTGCAACGATCGACTAACTCCGCGAGCCCCGTGCGGCCAAGCGTCCGCAGCGCTGCCCAAACATCGATCGCCCGCGCTCGCTGCGACGACTGCGGCGTGTGATGCATGGGATCGAGTTCGCCGTCCGGCAAATAATCCGCGCGGGCCGACATACTCGGCCGCAATAGCGCCGCGTCGCGAATCAGGATGATGCCAGAGTCGTACGGCACATTGAGCCATTTGTGCCCATCGGTCGCCCATGAGTCGGCGTCAGCGATGCCGGCCGTGAGGTAGCGCCGCGTCGGCGAAGCGGCCGCCCAGAGGCCGATAGCGCCATCGACGTGGACCCAGCCGCGTCGCTCACGAGCCCAGTCAATGATCTCGGGGAACGGATCGAAAGCGCCCGTGTTCAACTCGCCGGCCTGCGTCACGACGATCAGCGGCCCATTAACGTGCGGCAATCGCGCGGCGATGATGCGACCTTGCTCGTCGGTCGGCACGATAGTCGCGCGCTTGCGGCCAAGCCCGATGATCGACAACGACTTGGCGATCGTCGAGTGGGCCTGGTCGCCCACGACGACGGTCACCGGAGGAGCGCCAATCAGACCGTCCGCTGCGGCATCCCAACCCGACTGGGCCAGCACGAAATCTCGTGCCGCGGCCAAGCCGCAGAGGTTGGCGACCGTCGCGCCGCCGACGAACATCGCTTCGGCGCCTCGGGGGAGTTGCAGCGCCTCGACGAGCCACCGCGATGCGACCGCTCGCACGCGACTCGCCAGTGGCGACATGGCCGACAGCGCGGCATTCTGATCCCATGCCGTCGCCAACATGTGGGCCGCCATCGCGCCCGGCAGGACGGCGCCGTTGACGAAGCCAAAATAGCGCCCCCCCGTCGTCGCCATCGTGGCAGGCGACCCGATGCGGTCGAGGAGGTCGAGCGTTTCGGCCGCCGAACTCGGTTGCTCGGGAAAAGGCTCGTCGAATGACGCTAGGGCGGCGAGCGCCTCCGCTGTTGGGGCTACGCCGCGCGCGTCGAGGTTTGCATGGTAGGCGGCTGCGCGCTCCGCCGCATCGCGGATCAACGCCGAAGTCTCGTCCAGGTCCATCGACAAATTCGACCTGCCGGCGGCAGAGCAGTCAACGCGGCCACCGTCGGCACGGCTTAAAACGTTACTTCCAGTCCCGCGTCGGCGCCATGAGCGACGACGGTCGTGCCGAACATTCCCGGATTGGCCGGTTGCGTTCCGCCGCCGGCCTGGACCGGCGGCAGATTGCGAGGATCGGTTGCCAGTTCCGGCGGCAGCTGCGAGGCCGCCTGGACGGCGTCGTTCCAAACGATGACGTTGTAGCCGAACCGTGCGCTCACCCGCGGCGATATCTGGCACCCGACGCCCAAGCGAAAGCGTGGAATGACCGTTGCCTTCGTATCGTTATAGTTGCCGATATTGGTGACGCTCGACGTGAGCAGACCGCCGGGGTTCGACGTCGATCCGGCGTTCGGGACAGTCGTCGTCGTGCCGCCGTTGATCGATACGTCCCGGATGTTGCCGCCCACGGCGATGGCGGCGAGCCCGTCGATCCACAGGAAGCCTTCCTGCCGCCGGCCCTGCAGCCCAATTTCACCCCCATGGAATTGGTTGCGGGCCCCGAACTTATCCTCGACGAGAACCGACGTGCCGGGAACCAGCGGCGTCGTCGTGCCGTCGAGGACCATCAAATCTTCATTAATTTGCAGCGACGAGTTGTGTTGATAGTAACGGTAGCCGCCGACAACGGTGATCCAGCTGCTTGTGCCGCAGGAGGTTGAATCGCCGCAACTCCAGAGACATTTTTCCAGTCCGAGTCCGGCGCCCTGGAACTGGCTGGTGCTTTGGACGTGAACGTTTCCCGCTAACTGATCAGGCACGTTCACCATTTCGGCGTCTTGCGTGCCCAACTCGCTGTTGAAGAAGGGCCTTGCGTAGATGATGCCGTCATCGGGGCCCAGGCTCGAATTAAACCCGTTGTCGCCGATGCGGAAGTAGTCGCCGATCACGGCCAGTCCGCAGGCGGGGTCGAGCCAGAATCCGCCACTCAGGGCGAATCCCGATCGCCATTTGTCGGTCAGCTCATCGCCGCCGACGAGTACGGTGGTAGTCGGCTGATCGAGCCGACCGGCCGTGGCGGGCGAGGTTCCGTCGGGGCTTGAGGTGACCAACGGCGGCGCTTCGGCGCCGGTGACTTGCCAATAAAGGTACTCGCCGCGGAGCCAGAACCGGTCGCAACCGTTTCCTTTACACGACCCGTTACAGCACTCGCCGCAGGAGTCGCAGCAGAGATCGGCAATGCCGCAGACTGGTTCGCCGCAATCGATGGCGTGACATCGTCGCGTGCCGGCGACGCTGGAAAGTACCGAAAGTACGCAAAGCAGCGCAGCGCGCCGCTTCGCCGCAGCGATGAAAAGCATTGGATTCCCCCCCAGGAATTCTGAACGGCAACCAGCGTTCGTTGAGAAGAGGCGCCGGTTCTACGGGTCGCCGTGGTTGCGTTCACTATTCCTATCGGCGGAACATGCACGTGCGATTGACCGTGAGTTGGGCGGCAAAGGCCCTCGAATGGGTTTCGCGCGTGAAGATGGGTCGAGTTTTCCGGCATGCCGCGGCGGGCCCCCGCATCCGGCCGTGGGCCCGATGGTAGCCGTTGCAGCGGTTGCGCCGCAAAGGGTCTCCATGCTGCAATCGTCGCCGTCTGCCGCCGATCTACTACTGGAGTGGGTCGATCGAAACCCGCCGCGAACCTGTTCTGGCCCCGCCGCCACCAGAGGTTTTCGCCATGAACGGCGGGGCCCTCGCCCAATACGAGGTGCGTTGACAGGTCGGGAGCCGCCTGATAATTTCGATCGTCTGGCAACGGCCTTGCCAGCAACGGGGGATTAGCTCAGTTGGGAGAGCGTTTGGCTGGCAGCCAAAAGGTCAGCGGTTCGAACCCGCTATCCTCCACTTCGACGTAACTTTCTGTCGGATCTTGTTTTAAGCTCCGACCGCAGCGCCCCGCAAATGTTCATCTCGCGGGCGGCTGTCTCTCCAGGAAGGAGGACGAAGGCTCTCAACAGGTCACGGCAGCCAAGTTGGCGACTTCTGCCGCTGGCCGCCCCAATCTGGCAGGAAGCTCGTTTGAGCTGCAGTCTCGAGCGGCCCACCCTTCAGGTCCACATCAGGCTGCTGAATGGCAAGCGTCGCTAAGCTGCGGCCCGCCTACCAACAGATTGCTCTGATGCCACCCCAGTTAGCTCATTGAAGGCGGCTCTAGCAACGGCGGCGCGCTGAGAGTCTGCCAGGATCTCGCGCACCTGAGCAATTGCGTAGCGCTTGCATTGAGCGCGAATGGTAGGGAGGCCGAACATCGCCAAGGCGATCGCCACGGCGAGAGTTTGAAAGCCGATGCGATACGCATCGAACGCGATCAACGTGAAGCTCGTGAGCGTGATCACGAACGTCGCCTCCACTCCTACCCAAAACCACGACCAGGCGTCGAGCGCTTGGTAAACGAGCTGTTGGTCAATTTGCGCGTGCGCGCCGTTAACGTATGGATAAAACGCTTGACGCATGATGTGGTGGCGAGCGCGCCGTCGCGGTTCGTCGCCGCGAGCTTCGAGGTCGACGCCGAGGCGGCGTCCGAATTCGGCGAGAATCACCTCGGTTTCGAAACTTTCACGAATGCCCAGCCAATCCGAGATGCGGGCATGCAGTCGAAAGACGCGCGCAAGAATCCCGACGAGAAGCGCGGGCAGCAAGTAGCCGCCGGCGATCGGTAGCAGCTTGTCGACCCGTGAAGCAATCGCAAGGTCAATTTTGCCCAAGGAGGCATCGATAGCAGGCACGAACAAGCGCAGCATCCAAACGCCGGCGAGCGCACAAGCTGTCGTGAACCAGAAGATGCGATTGAGCATCGACTGGTAGTCGGTGATCGGCGCCAAGGGATTGAGCGACATCAATACGCACGAGTGAGCGGTGCGCGACTGCGGAAGAGCGGTCGCGTCGATGGGAGAATGGCGGCGGACTGTACCAAACTACCGGCCGCCGCTTAAAGACCACCTTGCGGCGACCGGACCCCTAACACGACGTGGGTTGCCTTTCCCGCTCAATTTGCCGTTAGGTTCCCGTTGTGGGTATAGTTTATGAGGCGAAAACCGTTCTTGTCGCGGCGTGCCAGCATGTAGGCAGCCTTGCCGCCGACCTTTCCGGCGACGCCTGTGAGGCGCCTAGGTCGATGGGCGTGAGGCGCCGGATAGGGCCGCTCAGCTGATTTTTCGTAAGCATTTCCTGACGAAACCAAGTCGCGAAGGCTGTGAACGTTGACTTGAATGAAGAGGCGGGCCGTCATTGCAAACGATGAGACGCTGAGACCGCCGTCTGACCGACTCGTCCCGTGCGAGGATTCTGTTTGTTAACGCTCATTTTCATTCGGCCGACGCCGGCGCAGTTGTAGTAGACGTTCTAACAGTCCAGAGGCAGCGAACGAATGCGCCAGTGGTCCTGCATCCTTCCGAGAAGAATCCTGTTGACGGTCTTCGCGGCGTCGCGCCTCTTCTCTGAGACGCGGGCGGGCGTCGACTTCGAGCAGGAGGTGAAGCCGCTCATTGAGTCGGCCTGTTTGCGCTGCCACGACGCGGACCACGACGAGGGCGGGCTGCGGCTCGACTCACTGCATGCGGCAGGCGAATCGATCGTGCCCGGCAACGCAAAAGACAGCTCATTCTACGCACGCATGCTGCTGCCGGCCGACGATGAGGGCGCGATGCCGCCGGATGGGCCTCGGATCGATCCGGCGCAACTTGAAGTCGTCCGACAATGGATCGACGATGGCGCGAACTGGCCAGCGGAGGCAAAGCTAACTCCACGGCCGCGAATTGACTTCGTTGCTCATGTGCAGCCCATCTTGGAGATCAATTGCGTTTCGTGCCACAACGAGGAAAAGGCTGAAGGCGAAGTCAATCTCACCACTGCCGAGGCCGTTGCTGCACCTGACGGACTACTCGTCCCGTTCCGTCCGCAGTCTAGCCTGCTTTACGTCGTCGTTTCCGCAGCGAAGGATGATCCTGCGTTGATGCCTCCGCCAGATCATGGCGGTCCGTTGGCTCACGAAGACGTCGAGACGTTGCGGCTCTGGATTACGCAGGGCGTCTCATGGCCGCGAGATGCGAAGCTAAAGGTACGTCCGCGATCAGAGCCGTCGGGGCGGCCATCTTCGCCCGACGACATGGAACTCGTGCGGCGCATCCACGCCAAGATCGTCGCGAACGATCGTTCGCGCACCGATGCTGAGATGCAGGACTACGCGGCGGAGGTGCCGCAGACTGGCGCCCCTTATGAAATGGTGGCGATTCAAGGCGGCGAGTTCGAAATGGGAAGTCCGTCCGAGGAATCGGGGCGGCAGGATGACGAAGGTCCGCAAGTCGCGGTGCGCGTCGACCCGTTTTGGATCGGTAAGCATGAGGTGAGCTGGGACGAATACGAACCGTACATGCTCACCGGGATCGAGCGGATGAAGAACGGGACGCGCAAGGACTTTGACTGGGGGCGGCATACCGACGTCGACGCCGTCAGCCAGCCGACGACTCCGTACGTGGAGATGAGCTTCGGGATGGGGCAGTACGGGTATCCCGCGATCAGCATGACGCAGCATGCCGCCAACAAATACTGCGAGTGGCTGAGCGCGCAAACGGGCGAATTTTACCGCTTGCCCACCGAAGCTGAGTGGGAGTACGCCTGTCGCGCTGGGACGACGACGGCTTACTCTTTTGGGGAAGATCCAGCAAATCTTGACGATTACGCTTGGCATGAAGCCAATAGTGAGGAAAAATACCAGCTGGTCGGCGAGAAGAAGCCCAATCCCTGGGGCCTCCACGACATGCACGGTAACGTGGCGGAGTGGACGATCGACCAGTATGTGCCCGACTACTTTTCCAGACTGAAGTCCGGAGCCGAGAATCCGTTCATTCGCCCCACCAAGTTGTATCCGCGTAGCGTGCGCGGCGGCGGGTGGGCCGACGGTCCGGAACTCCTGCGGTCAGCAGCCCGACGCGGGTCGGAAGCCGCATGGCAGCAGCAAGATCCGCAACTTCCCAAAAGCTTGTGGTATTTGACCGACGCCCCGTGGGTCGGTTTTCGCATCGTACGCCCTTTGAAGACGCCTTCGGCCGAAGAAATGCATTTCTACTGGAACTGTTCTTCGCCGAAGCCCTAGTTGGCCCGGGCACTTATCACGTTCCGAACACGATTGATCAGGTAGGAGCACGCCATGCAACGCGAAGAATCGCAGGCTGACCGTCGTCACTTTATCAAGGTCGCCGGGGCAGTCTCGGCGCTGGGTGCGCTCAAGGCGCCGCATGTCTTCGCTAACGCCGGGTCAGACCACGTGCTGCAGCTGGCGCTTGTCGGCGCCGGCGGGCGCGGCACTGGCGCTGTCGCCGACGCGCTGACGGGCGCGGGTTATCCGATGAAGCTGGTCGCGGTGGCGGACGTGTTTCCGCATCGTCTCGCGGAGAGCCTCGACACGCTTAAGCAAAACTTTGCCGACAAGCCAGAACTGATCGACGTGCCCGAGGATCGCCGTTTCATCGGATTCGACGCCTACAAGCAGGCGATGGACGCATTGCGACCCGGCGACGTGGTCATTTTTGCGTCGCCGTTGGCGTTCCGTTGGGTCCACTTTCAGTATGCTATCGACAAGGGGCTCCATGTATTCATGGAGAAGCCGCTGGTCGCAGACGGACCGACGGGCAAGCGGATGCTCGAGCTCGCCAAAAAGGCCGACGAGAAAAACTTGAAGTGCGGCGTCGGACTCATGGTGCGCCACTGCCGCGGCCGACAGGAACTGCATAAGCGCATCCAAGACGGCGAGATCGGCGACATTGTTTGCGCCCGGGCGTACCGCATGCACGGTCCCGTCGGCACCTGCTTCACGGCGGCCAAGCCGGCGGACAAAGACGAGTTAATGTGGCAGATTGAGAAGTTCCACAGCTTTATCTGGGCCAGCGGCGGTTTGTTCAGCGATTTCTACATCCATCAGATCGATGAGGTCTCGTGGATGAAGAACGCCTGGCCCGTGAAAGCGCAGGCGCTCGGCGGCCGTCATTACCGCGGGGATTTCGTCGATCAGAATTTCGACAACTATGCCGTCGAATACACCTTCGACGATGGCTCGGTCTTCTTCTTCGATGGTCGCACGATGCTGGGATGCCGCAACGACATGTCGAGCGTCGTGCTGGGGTCGAAGGGATCGGCGATCGTTAGCACTTCGGGGCATCATCCCGGCAAGGTGCGGACCTACAAGAGCTTTGGGCAAGATCGCGACAACATGCTGTGGGCCTATCCGCAGCCCGAAGAAAGTCCGTACCAGTTGGAATGGAAGGACCTTGTCAAGGCGATCGTCCACGACGAGCCGTACAACGAGGTGCCGCGCGGCGTCGAGGCAAGCCTGGTGACCAGCATGGGACGCATGGCGGCGCACACCGGCCAGGAAATCACCTATGAGCAGATGCTGAACTGTCCGCACGAAATGGCGCCGGGCGTGGCGGACTTGGCACAGACGGGGGCGGCCCCGCTGACTCCTGATGAGCAAGGGCGGTACCCTGTGCCGAACCCGGGCAAGGAGCGACGTCGCGAGTACAGCGATAAGGTCTGAGTCTTCGCAGGGATCTCCTGCTGAGAGGTGAGCGGAGCGAGTGCGACGTGGCGTCGAGTTGGCGAGCCACGTTGGCGCACCGTCGAGGTACGCGCGGCCAGCTGCCGCAGAGGGCGATCTCGCGCGTGATGCGCCATATGCAGATCGATCCTCCTGCGCGCATGCTAGCTCTCCGCGTGTGGGCGGCCAGCGGGACCATGCGCTGTTCTTTTCGCGCCAGGGAAGGCGTTCGCGTCAGGATGACGTTGACGAAGGCGCCCAGAATCGGCTACGACTCCGCCGCGAACGACTGACTCGGATGCAGTCTCCCTATCGATGCGCGCGCTAGATCCCACTCAGCGGTCGTCGGCACTCAACGATCGGTGTACTCATGGCAGCCAAGCTGACCGTCCTTATCCCGTGCAAGAACGAGCGAAAGAACATTCGCGCTTGCATTGAATCCGTCGCCGGGATCGCCGATGAATTGCTGATCGCGGATTCGGGATCGGTCGACGGGACCATCGACGTCGTGAAGTCCCTCCACGGCTGCCGCTTGATCGAACGCGAGTATCGCAACTCGGCTGATTTTAAGAATTGGGCGATCCCGCAAGCTCGATTCGACTGGATTCTGCTGCTGGACGCCGACGAAAGGATCACCCCCGCGCTGGCGGAGGAGATTCGGCGGACGCTGGCTCAGCCCGATGAGCAGATCGACGGCTACGCGATCGGGCGCTTGAATCACTTTCTTGGGCACCGAATCAAACGCTGCGGTTGGGACAATGATCGCGTCATTCGTCTTTTCCGTCGCGACGCTTGCCGTTATCGCGAACGCTGGGTGCACGCTGAGATCAACTTGGACCGGGGCCGCGTTGCGACCCTTCGCGAGCCGATGCTCCATTACACGACTTGGACGTCGGATCAATACGTCGAGAAACTCAACCGCTACGCCGGCTGGGGAGCGCTTAATGCCGTCAATGAATCGCGGAGACCGCAGGCGCCGAGCATGGCAACCCTAGCGCTGATCGCGCCGCTGCGATTCTTGCAGTTGTACATTTTGCGACGCGGCTTTCTCGATGGAGTTGCCGGGCTTCAGGTTTGTATGTACGCGGCCTTCTATTCGTTTCTGAAGAAGTCGAAGCTCTGGGAACTCCATCACGCCATTCCTCAACCCGACCCCGAGGCGACTCGCAAAAGTGGTTTAACCGAAACTTCGTCGCATGTGGGATCCGACATTCGCAATCCAGCGGCCTAGCCTAGCTTTTTACGGCGCTGACACGCCAAACGTGCGAATCTATGTCTACCGACGTTCTCTGGTCTCAGGACGCGAATGTAATTGAGTTCGAGCCGCACGACGGCGATCTTGGCGAAGGGCTTCGGTCGCTTGGCTTGACGAGATATTTAGCCGTCACCGCGTCCGCGCGGCTGGCAGAAACGCTGGTGGCAGGCGGCGCGCTCCCGCGCGAGCAAGTCTCCGTCAGCGACGACGCCCGGAGGATCCGCTGCAACAACGCCGACGTGCTGATTCTTAACGGTTGGACCGGCTTGAAACTCGCCCATTGGCGGAGCGTTCGCCACGCGGGATGGGTGGCGGTTCCCCTGCGATTCGATCTCGCAACGCTGTGCGCCGCTGCGATCGGAGGCTGTCGCTGGCTCTCGGGGAACTTCGCGCGCCCGCGAGTTCTTTTACTCCCAGACAGTCGGCGCAGGTTGCTCTGTTGGCGCAATCGCCGGCGAGCCGTGACCGGAGCGAGGCGCTTCATCCCGTTCCAACTCGGCGTCCAAGGCTTCCTCGCGCAACTAGTCGGAGAACGTCGCCAGCACGTCATCCTGCGCTGGTTTGAGTCCCTTCCCACGGTGGCGCCCGGCGAGGACCTCGATCTGTTAATCGCGGACGACGATTTGGAAGCCGTGGAAAGTCTGTTAGCGAGCGGTCCAGGACTTCAAGCCGTCGACTTGTATACGACCACCGGCCTGCCGCGAACGGACTTTCGCAGCCTGCCCTACTATCCGCCGGCAATTGCCCAGCAACTGCTGAATGCCGCCATCGAGCACCGCGGCCTGTGCCGAGTTCCGACGCCCGAGCATCACTTCTTGAGTCTGGCCTATCATGCCCTCTATCACAAAGGGTTCAAGTCAGGCCTGCAAACGTCTGGCGCCAGGCATCTAGCAGCGGCCCGGTCGGATCATGATTATGCGGACATTCTCAGGCGTCTTGGAGCCGTCGTCGGTTACAGCGGAGACGTCGATCTCGAATCACTCGACGCGCATCTGGCGACCAAAGGATGGCGTCCGTCCCACGATATGATGGTCCGCCTGGCGCGCCACAACAAATGGCTGCGCCTTCGACTCGCCAACGAACGCCACGGCGAAGCCGCTGCCAACCTGGCGGTCTTCCTTCTGCGCGAGCGAGGCCTCGATCGCGGCGGCGTGGTGCGCGCTCGACGGTTGCTGGAGTATCACGGATTTCAGGTGACTCACGCACACCAGCTGGACCCGACGCAGGCAACTGCTGCCGCGCATGCGATCCGCGGCGGTAATTGGGGGGCGGGGCCTTGGCCCGTTTCAGGCGGCCTTCCCGCTGCGATTCTGATCGCCCACGATGCCAATCCAATGCCGCCGACGCGTCGGCAGCGAAAAAAGTACCCATTCGTGGTGAACGCGAGAACGCTATGCAAGGACGTCATTCGGGATGAGTTCAATCGCGACGCGCCCAACGAACAACGTTGCAACGTCATTCACTCCAGCGACAACGGCCGCGAGGCGATCGAATACATCGAGGCCATCTACGCCGAACGCGCCGCCGAGATTCTGGACGAAGTGCAGCGGCGAGTGCGCACGCCGAACGGCGCAGCCGCTGTCCTCGCTGACGTCACGAAGTCTGGGCGCCGCGCCAAGGTGGAGGTCGTGAATTACAACGGACGGCTCGTCGTCAAGAAGTCGTTCAAGCCGCAGATGCTGCATTTCCTTGAGCGTGAGGTGCGGTTTCTCGCCGCGGCCGGCGGCAAGATCGCCAGCGTTCCTCCGCTCGTGGCGCGCGGCGATTCGTGGTTCATGATCCCTTACTACGACGACGTGCTGCAGTACCGTCGCTCGTCGGGAAGGATGTTGCCCCTGGACGTCGCCAAACAAGCCGTGGAAGCGCTGCACGACATCTATGACGCCGGGTTCGCCCTTGTTGACGCGAGCATCGATAACTTGCTGGTCGACCGACGGGAAGGCCTGAAGCTGTTTGATTTCGAATTCAGTCACCAGTACGACCGCCGTCCAAAGACCTTCGAAGAGAGTTACGACGTCGCGGGATGCCCGAGCGGATTCGAAGGCGACTTGCCGATTCAAGGCTCGAATAGTTACGAGCGAAACTGGCAACCCTACATCGGCCTCAGCCTGAACAGTCTCCTGTACGATTCGCCCGGTCAGCAACGCGTCAAACGGGCACTTTACTTTGCGACCCACGCGCATCGATTCCTGCCGCGGCGAGCGCGCGGTTTCATTCGCGCGGCCACCTCATCGGACGCGTCGATCGCTCGCCCTGCGGCGGCGGAACCCGTGTCCATGCCGCAGTCGAAGGCCGCGTAGCGCGTGGAAGCCCCGGCGAGCGTCGCTAGCAGAGCCAGCATCAAGTTTGACGGCTTGCTCTCCAAGCTTCCAGTTCTTAACGCCAAGGCTCGATAAGTCTTCACGAAGGGGGCGACGGCTCATTCCATATGGGGCCGATCGCAGCTATATCGAGCTACGACCAATAGCGGCGACCATTCTTAGGCGCTGATGACGAGGCGATGATCCCTGAGGTCGTCGTTGCTCTACGCCAAAAGTGCGCCCCCCCATGGCACGCGAGACTGTCCAGCAGTCGACGGTGGGGGGCACGTATGCGAATCTCGGTCGTCCTGGCAACGTACAACTCCCCCCAGTGGCTAGAGAAGGTTTTGTGGGGCTATGCTGTGCAGACCCGTCGCGCCGACGAGATTGTCATCGCCGACGATGGATCGACGCGAGAGACCCTGCTGACGATCGAGCGCTTGCGCCGGGCATTTCGACTGCCGCTGAAGCACGCGTGGCACGAAGACAATGGCTTTCGCAAATGCGAGATCCTGAACAAGGCAATCCTCGCCGCCACGGGCGACTACTTGGTCTTTTCAGACGGCGACTGTATTCCGCGACGCGACTTCCTGGCCGTCCATGCAGCTTACGCGGCGCGCAAGCGATTTCTATCGGGGGGCCTCGTTCGCTTACCCCTGCCGTTGAGCGAGCAACTCGACGTTAACGACGTCTTCTCGGGACGCGCTTTTGCCGCGTCCTGGCTGTTGCGCCATGGTTTGCGACCGGACAAGAAGTGCTTCATGATCGCAACGCCCAAGGCACTGGGCGGGGCCATGGACCGGCTGACGACCACGCGAGCGACTTGGAACGGGCACAATGCGTCGGGATGGCGTGACGATTTGATCCGCGTGAATGGCTTTGACGAGCGCATGGGTTACGGCGGCGAAGATCGTGAACTGGGCGAGCGCCTGGTGAACCTCGGCGTCCAGCCCATGCAGATACGGCATCGCGCCGTTTGCATTCACCTGGAGCATGGTCGGGGTTACGTCGATGCGGACGTGATCCGCTGGAACATCGCGCATCGAGCAAAGGTCCGGCAGCAACGCGCGACGTGGACCGAATTTGGCATCCGCAAAGAGGCAGCCGCGGCAACTCAGCGGGATCGCCTGCCGTTCGCGCCCGCCATCTCGCTTTCTGAACGTCGAGCGGCCTAACTTGCAAACTGCCGTCGTCATTGTAGACATTCTCGTCTAACTCTTCGGCCGGGCCGCGAAGGCGCGTTCTGATGCGCCGCGACGTCGCTGCCCGAACAGCGCCCCGTTCGCGCGCGTACCGGCGCGAAGCTGGGCCGTCATAACCCGCGCGACCCGCACCGTCTCCACTTCAAGTTCAACTCCCGGGAATTACTATGAACAGCTGGCCCAAGCCTTACATGGCCCTCATCCTTCCCAGCCTGCCAGCGGCGATCGTCGCGGTCCGCCGGGATCCAGCAACTCGACGCGCGTATGAAATCGAAGCTGCAACGAGTCATCGGCGCCTTCATCAACGGATCTAGCCGGCGCGGCCCGCGGGCGCTGAAGCCAGAGACGCTTCGATTTGAGACGCTCGAGTCGCGCCGGTTCTTAGCGGCGGTCGCCCTCACCGACCTCTCCGTTACCCAGGGAACAGGCGAGAAGCCGCAATCCAAAGTTTGGGAATACGACAATCAGTGGTGGACGGTAATGCCCTCGTCGGGAGGCACGTCGGTCTGGCGTCTTGACGGCACAACGTGGACGCAGTCGCTACAGCTTTCCACCAGCACCAGCATCTCGGCCGACGTGAAGTCGGTGGGCAATCTTGCTCACATCTTGTTGTTCGATGGGGCCGCCAGCCAGCTGGCCAGCATCGAATACGATGGCGCCGGCAACTACGTTCCCTGGACAATGCGGCCGCAGCTGATCGATCTCCCGCTCTCCGGCGCCGAGACGGCGACGATCGATCTCGATACGACGGGTCGCCTGTGGGTGGCTGCCGACAACGGCAGCCTGGTGCAGGTGCGCTACGCCGACGGACTCTACCAGAGCTGGAGCAGCCCGATCACCGTGGCCTCAGGAATCAGCTCGGATGATATCTCCGTGATCACGGCCCTTCCGAACGGGACGGTCGGCGTTCTCTGGTCGAATCAAAATACGAAGCAGTTCGGCTTTAGCTATCACGTCGACGGCGCGGCGCCGATGGCGTGGTCCGCAGACGAGACGCCCGCGAGCGCGGCGGCGCTGAATACTGGCGGCGGGATGGCGGACGATCATCTGCACGTCGCAGTCGCCGCCGACGGGACGCTCTACGCGGCTGTCAAGACGAGCTACGACAGCGGCGGTCAAACCAAGATCGGGCTCATCGTCCGCCGACCGAACGGCCAGTGGGACAATGTCCTGTACCCAATCGATACCAGCGGCACTCGCCCCGTCGTGCTCTTGAATGAGACAGCCGGGAAACTAATCGTTGCCTACGCCGCGAGCGAGGGTACCGCGAACATCGTCTACCGAGAGTCGACGCTCGGCTCCATCAGCTTCGGTCCGCGGCAAACGATGATCAGCGGGTCAATTCAGAACGTCTCCAGTACGAAGCAGAATTTTAGCGACGAAGTCGTGCTCATCGCATCCAACGGCAGCACGCTGAAAAGCGTGCTTTTCAGCTTTGGATCCATCGTGATCAACCAACCCCCTAGCGTCGACGCGGGGGCGGATCGAACCGTGACCATTGCCGCGGGAATCACGCTCAGCGGCAGCGTTCAAGACGACGGCCAACCTGGCGCGACAACTGTTGGCTGGTCAAAGTTAAGCGGACCCGGCTCCGTCGCATTCGACGATCCGTCGAAGTTAAACGCCAAGGCGACGTTCTCGGTTCCCGGGACCTATGTGCTGCGCATCGTTGCGACCGACGGCCAAGGCTTCGACGCCGATCAAATGACGATTGTAGTCGAGCCGCCTGCGCCCGACCCCTCTCCCAGCCAGGTGGTTTCGGCTTCGTTCCAGGACGGCGTTGCTGGGTACTCGGGAACGCGGGATACGATGATCCGCGCGCTGAATGCGAACACCAATTACGGTACGCTCGCCACGCTAGAAATGGACGCCAGTCCTGACATCGCCAGTCTGGTCGCTTGGGACGTTTCCGCCATCCCGGCGGGCAGCACAATCATCTCGGCGGCGTTCGAATTGTTCGTCGCCAACACGACCGTCCATTCATTTGGCGTCTATGCGATGGAACGTGCGTGGGACGAACTCGGCGCGACGTGGAACATCGCACAGGCTGGGCAGTCCTGGGCGACGGCTGGCGCAAGTGCCGTTGCTGATCGCGACGCAACTTCCCTAGGCGCGATCTCATCGCGAAGTACGGGCACGGTGCGAGTTGAATTGAACGCAGCGGGGCGATCGGCGGTCCAGGAGTGGATCAACCATCCCCTGGCGAATCACGGTATGATCTTCCAGAACTACGGCGACGCCACCGATGGACTCGACTTCCGGTCGAGCGAGACTTCGACCGTCTCGCAGCGTCCGCGATTGCTGATCACGTATAGCACGCCGACTTCTCCGCCCACCGAACCGCAAAACGCGGCGCCGATCGTGAACGCCGGCGCGGACCGAACGATCGTTGCAGGGCAGTCGATGACTCTCGCTGGAACCGCAGTAGACGACGGAACTCCCGGGCCGCTGACTCTCCTGTGGTCGAAGCAGTCCGGTCCGGGAACTGTAACGATCGGCAATAGTGGCTCGACGTCAACGCAGGCGTCATTTTCGACTCCTGGCGCCTACGTGCTCCGACTAACGGCAAGCGACGGCGCATTGTCGACTTACGATGAGCTCACCGTCACCGTCGTTCCTGAGACGCCGACAAACCTGGCGCCGACGGTGAGTGCGGGAAGCGACCGAACCGTAGCCTTAGGCTCGCTGGTGACGCTCAACGGCTCGGCTAGCGACGACGGGTTGCCCGGCGCTTTGACGACGGGTTGGATGAAGATTTCGGGCCCAGGCGCCGTCACCTTCGGTAATGCGGCGAGTCCAACGTCGACCGCGAGCTTTTCGCAAGCGGGAACCTACATTCTGCGTCTCACGGCAAGCGACGGCCAGCTAAGTGCACAGGATGACGTGACGATCACGGTGTCATCGCCGCCATCGAACACGCCAGTCACCGCATCGTTCCAAGACGGCGTCGGCGGTTACGCCGGAACGCGGGACACGATGCTGCGCGCGCTCTCTGCGTCAACCAATTATGGTTCGATCAACACGTTGGAAGTCGATGGCGCACCAGACATCGCTAGTTTGCTGAGTTGGGACCTTAGCTCCATACCCGCCGGCAGCACGGTGCTTTCGGCCACGCTTGAGCTGTACGTCACCAACACCACGCAGGACAATTACCAGCTCCTGGCGATGGAGCGGGCTTGGCGGGAGTACGAAGCGACGTGGAATCAAGCGGGAAATGGTCTCTCCTGGACGGCGCTCGGCGCTAGTGCGACAGGCGATCGCGCTGCACCAACATTAGGAGTCGTATCGCCGCGCAGTACTGGTCGCTACGTCGTCACGCTCAATGCAGCCGGTATCGCGGCAGTGCAACGATGGGTCGACAATTCGACAATCAACTTCGGATTCGCCGTTCAGAATTACGCGAGTGCCGCCAACGGACTCGACTTTCGCTCACGCGAGGCAACTGATGCCGCCCAGCGCCCGAAGTTAGTCGTGTCGTATCAACCGGCAGCTAGCTCGGGCTCAGAGACGCCGCCCGTCGTCGAGGCTCCCAGCAACCAACCGCCCGACGTATTCGCCGGCGTCGATCGCACCGCCGCAGTTGGCGTCGCGATCACGCTTAACGGCATCGTCAACGACGATGGTCCGATCGCCAGCGTGTCGGTTAGCTGGAGCCGCGTGTCGGGTCCCGGCGCCGTGCAGTTTTCTAACGGCGGGTCTGCCACCACGTCGGCCACATTCTCTGCTCCTGGAAGCTATGTGCTGCGACTAACAGCGAACGATGGATCGTTGACGGCCCAGGACGATGTTTTCGTAGAAGTGACCGCGGCCCCGCAGGCGAACCAAGCGCCAAGCGTCTCCGCCGGGGTAGATCTGACGGCTCGCCAGGACGTGGGAATCTCGCTGACAGGAAGCGTTACCGATGACGGACCTTCAGCGGGCGTGATGACCGTGTGGAGCAAAACCGCGGGCCCGGGCAGCGTCACTTTTAGCGATCCGCAATCGTTGCAGACGCACGCGGCGTTCTCGACTCCGGGCGTCTACGTGCTGCGTCTCACGGCGGACGACGGCAGCGCCACCGTATTCGACGAGGTATCCGTGACGATCGAAGCGACAATCGCCGCCGATCCAACGCTGGTCGGCGATTGGGAGATGGAAGCCGTCACCGGGGGCGCGATTGCCGATTCATCAGGGGCCGTGCGCTCGGCGAGCATCGTCGGCTCGCCGTCGCTTGTCCCGGGCTTGTCCGGCAATGCGCTCAACCTGAGTAAAGGCGATCGTTTGCTGGTGGACGACGCGCCAGCGTTAAATCCTGGCAGCCAGATCACCATCTCAGCATGGATCAAGCCGGCGGCCAGCGGTACGCAGTACGTCGTCCGCAAAGGGCGACAAGATGCAACCGACGGTTACGAGCTTGGGCTGAGTTCAGACGGCAAGGTATTCGTCCGCTTCGATCAGGCGACCAGCGGCGACGCGTTTCGCGTCAATAGTACGTCGAAGCACCCTACTACCGGCACGGTCTGGCTGCACGTCGCAGCAACCTATGATGGCTCGACGATCAAGCTTTACATCAACGGCGTGTTGCAAGCCAGCAGGAATGCCGTGTTCCAAATTGCGGGCAATACGCTGCCGCTCTCCATCGGTGCGCAGGACGATGGCTTGAGGGGATATACCGGCGCCATTGATGGCGTCAAGCTCTTCAACCGAGCACTGAGCGCAGCGGAGATCGCGGCGCTGAAGGCAAATGGGTGAACGACTGTTCTTCTAAGCGACAATCTTCGTCTAGCGACCGGGCGGCGGCGTTAAGGACCGGAACAAATCGACTGGCCATTGTGTGAGGCGCTCAATGTCAGGGGGGACGGTCTGCTGAAATTGGACATACGCGGCGACGGATCCTTTCACTGTGTACTGAATCTCGTCGGCGGACTCCTTATTCACGATGACGCCAAAGACTTTATAACCCATCAGCGTGCAATCTTCTAAATCGACGCGGAGCAACTTCCCGTCTTGGACGCTCTGAATGATGCCATCGGTCGGCGTGCCTTGGGGTTGAGAGAAGTTGAGCGCGGCAAGCCGGCAATTCTTCAGCTTCGCGTAGGTGGAAGTCTGGAACCCGAAGTTGCTGCTCTTCAGCGCGCATTGCGGGCCGACCAAGGTGCAATCTTCGAAGATTACGTCGGGGTGCACTGGCATCGTTTTGTTCTCGACCCGCACATAGGCGCCCGACGTATCGCCCCAAAAGTCGAGCGCCCACAGGTGGCAGCGACGAAACGCGATTGGCTCCTCGCATCGCGACAAACAACTCGCGACGCCTCCGCCAAATGCACGGCCGATGCCGACCGAATCTTCAACGACGACGGTGAACGGTTGGGTCTCATCGACAAGGTCGAAAAACAGCCCCGCGTCGGCGCCGGTTGCGTAGAGTCGGCTCAGCTTCCAGCGATCCCACGTCGCCGAGGAGGCGCTCTCGGCCGTGTGCTCGGCAGACCAACCTTTCTTGTAAGCGCGAAAAGTCGAGTGCCAATCGAAGCTTTTGAAGCCGGTCGCGGGGTCGCCAGAGTCGATCACCGTCCACCCCGTCGCTCCCGATCCCAGGCGCCCGTCATGGTCTCCAATCAATTCGTTGTAGCTTGCGGCTGCGCCTTTGTGCGTCGGGTGTAGATTTGCTTCGAGGTAGACATCGGGACGAATGACGATTCGATGTCCGCCGCGATCGTCGGGAATCGCCGACAGTGCGGACTGAATCTTGTGATACGCCCTGGCCCAACTGCTGCCATCACTGTCGTCGCCTTGCTTCGATACGTAGAGCGTCACTCCGCGATGGCTCGGCCCCTCGGCGGCAAGGATCGGAGCCGCCTCCAACGCGACAGCGGGCCTTGTCGTCAGGGAACTGAGAGCAGCTGCTAGTATGCACAGGACGCCAACACGATAATGCTGCATCGCATCTCTCCATGCGTCACGCACGAGCTTCCTCGTGCCGGCAAGAACCGAATTCTGAAAAGTGCGTTCGATCGAGCGAGGTCATTTCGGACGGGCATTGGTTTCAGGCGCGTTCGCACTCTCAGGGGAACCGGCCTTCGACGCAGGGGCTTCAACGAGCAGGGCAAGAAGTGCCTCGGCGTAAAGCCGGTGACCAAAGTCGTTGGGATGGTTCACGCCGTTCCCGGTGAGATCAACGTCACGCTTGCGACTGAGAAGCGTGCTCCAAAGCGAAGTGACGTCCGCCAGGGCGACGCCCGGGCCAGTGAGCGAGGCGAGGGCGTCTCGATAGGGCCCAAACATCTCGGGCGGCGTATGGACCCATCCGGAGTGTCCGAGCATCGTCGAGACGAGAATAACTTCGATTGCGGGGTTGGCTCGGTGGATTTGGTCCAGCATCGTCTTGATCGTCTCGCGAAACGCATCAGGATTTCGAGCGCCAACGTCGTTCATGCCGTAGGCGATGATGACGAGGTCAGGATTCGCGGCGAGCAGCGCGTCGAGGTCGGCGAGTCCATTGTGCGACGTCCAGCCTCCGACGGCCCGATTGTCGAGGGCGATCTTCGAACCATACGTCTCCTCCAGTTGCGCTGCGACGAGCTCGGGGAACGCCGGCATCCCTGGGGCCGCTTGGGTAGCGCCCGACGCATTTCCCCCGGCCGAGATGCTGTCGCCGCTGACCCCAATTGCCAGCGGCTTACCGGCCCGCAACTTTTCCAGGGTTCCCGGCAGTTGATTTCCGGCAAATCTCGGCGTTGGGCCCGGCCATGTCTCAGGTGGATGACAGTAAGTAACTTCGATTTGCTGATCGTGAAACCAATGTCCATTGTCGAAAAGCACGAAGCGACTCGGTTCGCCAGTTTTGTGGCCAATGGCCCGTTCCGATCCGGCCGCTGGATACAACTCGGCCGCCTGCAGATGCGGGATGCGTGAATCGTTGGTCAGCGTCAACTGACGACCGTCAGCAGATAGCTCAACGTCCTCGCCTAGTTCGTAACGCGTCGTCCCGTCGGCACTGTGAATTGCCAACACCTCACTGGCGGGAAAAAAGAGCCGCGCCGTTGCGTGCGGCTTTCCTTTCTCCTGCACGAAGAGGACGCTTTCGCGATGCGACGCCTCACTATCCCAGAACGGCTCCAGCAGTCGCCAAACGTCAATCGGAATGGCCGCAGTGGGCTCGCTCGCGGCTACTTCCTCAATCGCAAACTCGATGCTGTGAACGCAACATGCGGCCAGGAAGCATGGCGCCAACGTCGGCGCCCATCGCGTCGCAACGCGAAAGGCGAAGGTGATAAGCTGCATGTGACGTCCTTCGATGCACAGTTTTCTAGGTGGATAGCGACGACGGCCGCCCACGAAAATGTGCACCGGTGCGTCGCAAGGAGGATCGTTCTAGCGAGGCTTCATGGTATCCAGGCGACGCCGACCGTCCCGCCAGTTCGCTACCTTCCGTAATTCTTTTACCAAATAACGTCGCAACCAACCCGTCAGTCCATGTTGGCTGAGCGGAGGAAGAACGCTCCATGGGGATCGGCGCTGCGCATAAAAAAAGGACCGGCGAGCGGAGCGCCGGTCCTAATGCGATACTGGCGAACGATGCCGTTCAGCCTCCGGCGTCGGCGACCGCCAATGGCATGTTGACGAGGTGCTCCGCGAGGAACCAAGCCTGCAGTTCGTTCGGACGGATCACCTGGCTGACGACCGCATCGTTCGTGCCGTCATCTCCAGCCTCATCGGCCTGCTTGGCGATGGCATGACACAGCTGCAAGATGATTTCGTGGGCCTGCAGCAATCGCGAAATCTGCACCGGCGCCTCTTCACGACCTTTGGGCGGCCGGGGGATCGTCGTGGTCTCGGCCACGTCATGCGCCATCGCCACGCTCAATCCGCCGAGCGTCTGGATTCGCTCCGCAATCGTGTCGACGATCTCGGATTGCTCGCCATAGTGCTTGTCGAACAGGAGATGGAGCTGATAAAAGGTTGGCCCCGAGACCTGCCAGTGATGCTTCTTGTACATGTCGCGAATCGTCATCGTATCCGCCAACAACTGATTGAGGTTGTCGACGCTCTGCTTGCGAACCTTTTCGCTAAGCGCCAGCGGCATCGCCACCACATGCCCGAAGGCTTGAATCTCGTGCGCCTTTTGGTTGACGATCGGCGTGGCCCGGTTGCCGGCAGACGGTCCATTTTTCGTCGCGGTAGTCATTTCGCGTGACTCCTGAAGTGTGCAGTGATTTAGTTCCTCACCCCATTGCAGCATATCAAATGCCAATCGCGTCGGTGAGTGGCCAATCGACTACGGCTTCTTCTGCGGTCCCAAACTGGGCGCGATGAAGACGTCCTGCCGCGGGAAGGCGTCGAAAAATGACGGCGGCTTGCCGAAGTGGTCAGCCAGCAGATAGGCCGGATTGCCGGCAACCCACTGCGACAAGTCGATCGCCGCGTAAGCACCGGTGTTAAACGCAATGAGCATCCGCGCGGTCGAGGCGCCGACGTTCTCGATCGAGTGGCCATATCCCTGCGGAATGTAACCAACGTCGCCAGCGGCCAACGTCTCAGCGCGGAATCGGCCATGCGACCCGAACATTGTCACGCTGACATTCCCCGAGACGACGTATTGCCACTCATCGGAAGTCGGGTGCCAGTGCAGCTCGCGGAGAGCGCCGGGTTCGAGGTCGAGAACGACGCCGGTCATCGTTTGCGAGATGGGGAACTTGTCTGCACCGAGCCGCCATTCGCGCCCGCCGTCGTGGACCGAGTGAGGCTCTTCCGCCAGCAGGCGGTACTTATGGCGCGCTCCGCAGGCATTTTGGCTTCCCTGCAGAGGTTCGACCGGCCCGGCTGGAGGCGGCGCACCGTGAGTGAAGTAGACCTCGCCTGCCGGAATGCCAACGAAGGCGTCGGCGGGCAGACCGAAGTTCTTCGCGAGGAGTTCTTTCGGCACATGCCCCAGCCAATCGGTAATGCTAAAGGTTCCAAACTCGCTGAAATAACCATTGTCGAAGATGAGAATGAAATGGCACGGCTTGTCGCCGAGACATTCGATCGAATGGGCATGCCCGCGAGGAAAGTACCAGACGTCTCCCGGCTCAAAGTCGTCCGTTTCAGCGCCGCCATGGGGATCGACGAGGGTGGTGCGGCAGCGACCCTCCAGGACCATCGCCCACTCCGCGGCCGTAGCGTGCCAATGGAGTTCACGCGTTACCCCCGGCTCCAGTCGCATGGAGACGCCGGCGATCCCTTTGGAGATGGGCAACTGTTCGACGGTGGCCTCTTTGCCGAAGCTGCCGCCATCGACGCGACCGGTGGAGGCTTCCAGTGCAAACTTGAAAGTTGGCAGCTCCCGTCCTGAGAGTAAGGGATCAGGCGTATTGTTCCGGAACAGGTAATCCCCGGTCGCCTTGGACTGAAACGCGTTATCAGGCATCAGTTGTGGTCCAGTATTCGCACCGATTTGCAGGATGTTGACGAATTCGAGCGCGGCGATCAGGCGGCCGCGGCAGGAGAGTTATCGACCCGTTTGCGCGGGGATGGCTCGGCGATCCGAGAACTGCCCCAAAATTGCCCCTTCGGCGAAATCATACATTTGGAATTGTCTCGATCGAGCGGTAGAGAGCGTATGTGGGGCCCGAGATGGCGGACGAAGTCGCAAATCGTCAGCTCTCGTACGCATTCGGTCATGGAGACCGGTGGTTCTCAGCTTACTCTGAAGTGTTAGTACTCTACTGCCTATTCAACAACGCCGAAATTGCAGCATTCGATTATTCCGCATTCGCAGTCCTCACCGTTGTTTGATCGCTGGCCGCAAACGAATCGACGCTTACGAAAGGACCGAGTCTGGTTCTTTGACTTTCAAAGGTGGATTCATTAAGCTGCCATCAGCCTTGATCATTCGAGTTGCAAGGGGAATTAGGCCCAGCGACTCGCCCGCCCCATCAGCTCGCCAGTTCAGGTATTCGAATTAACGTGCGCTCTTGTGCATAGAGCCGATCACCTGCTTCTAGCTCACCAGGCGTATGGACACTGCGTGAGTTCACCTGCCCCAGCTGTCCCCAGTGGAGGGAGTTCGTATGGCGCTTCTCAAGTCACCGCTCCGTCGCCGCAGTTTTATGGCGGTCGGCGTTGCCGGTTTCGGGTTGAATCTGGTCGATTATCTCGCGATTCGTAAGGCTCAGGCGGCCGAGAATCAGTACGAAACCCCGCCGGTCGTGGCAGAAAGCGTCATCCACATCAACCTGCCCGGCGGGCTCGCCGCGCAAGAATCGTTTGATCCCAAGCCATTCGCACCGCTCGAATATCGCGGCGAGATGAAGGCGATTCCGACCAAGATCGCCGGCGAATCCTTCAGCGAACTGTTGCCGCAAATGGCCCAGGTCGCCGATAAGCTGACAATCGTCCGCTCCATGACGCATGGCGAGGCGGCTCACGAGCGCGGTGAACACAACATGTTCACCGGCTACCGGCCAAGTCCCGCGCTGCTCTACCCGAGCATGGGCAGCGTCGTGAGCCATGAATTCGGCCCCCGAAACGATCTCCCCCCCTACATTTGCGTGCCAGGGGCAGCGACTGTCTTTGCGGGGCCAGGCTATTTGAGCTCTTCCTACGCCCCATTCAGCCTGGGCGACGACCCGGCGCGGGCCGGATTTAAGGTGCGGGACCTGAATCTCCCGGGAGGCGTCGATCAGGCGCGGTATGAACGACGCCTTTCTGCTCTGGAAGCGATCAATGAGCACTTCGCGAAGAAGTCGCAGGCCGACAATGTGAAGGCCATGAGCTCGTTCTACGAGCGGGCATTCGATTTGATCGGCTCGCCCAAGGCCCAAGATGCCTTTAACATCGAGGGCGAAAAGCCCGAAATGCGCGATCGTTATGGGCGCAATGAGGCGGGCCAGCGGATGCTGATCGCTCGCCGGCTAGTCGAAGCGGGCGCCCGGTTCGTATCGCTGACGTATTCCGGATGGGACCACCACGTCAACATTGTGGCCAGCGTTCGCGGCCAGATGCCGGCGTTCGACCAGGGCTTCTCGGCCCTCATCAGCGACCTGGACGAGCGCGGCATGCTCGATAAGACGCTGGTGCTGGTCACCACGGAGTTCGGTCGCACGCCCAAAATCAACGGCACGGCAGGCCGCGATCACTGGTCTAAGGTCTTCAGCATCGTGCTGGCCGGCGGCGGCACGAAGCGCGGCGCCGTGGTCGGTTCCTCGGGTCCCACCGCGATGGAGCCGGAAGACTGCCCCATTTCGCCAGAAGACTTGGCGACGACGGTTTATCATCAACTCGGCATCGCGGCCGCCAAAGAGCTCATGGCGCCCGGTGATCGTCCGATCGAAATCGTCGACGGCGGCAAGGTCCGCAAAGAATTGTTGGCATAAGCGGCGAACCTGCGCGGTCGCCGTCGTCAACGTCGCGCCGTGCGGTTCGCCTTCATTTCCATGAGGGCGGCATGTCAAAGATTCTCAATTTGTTCGTGGCGCTTGGCTGCTTGGCCGCAGCGCCGGGAATCGAGGCGGCCTCGCCGCGGCTTGATCACTTGCAACCGCAAGGGGGGCAGCGCGGAACCGAGGTGGCCGTCACCTTGATTGGCGGTCGCGTTGGCCAGGACCCGCAACAGATTCTTTTTTATGATCCGGGCATCGAGTTGAAGTCGATCGAGCGCATCGACGACAACCAGGCGAAGGCGACGCTCGCGATTGCGGCCGATTGCCAGCCCGGCATTCACGGCCTGCGCGTCCGGACGGCCACCGGCCTAACGAATCTGCGGACGTTCCATGTCGGCACGCTGCCCGAGATTAGCGAAGTCGAGCCCAACGGCGACTTTGCGGCGCCGCAATCCATCGCGATCGGATCGACGGTCAACGGCGTCATCACGAATGAAGACGTCGATTACTTCGTCATCGAGGCGCAGGAAGGGGATCGCCTCTCGGTCGAGGTTGAGGGGCTGCGACTCGGCCGCACCTTCTTTGATCCGGCGATTGCCATTTTGGACGAAGAGCGGTTCGAGGTGGCCGCGAGCGACGACTCGCCGCTCATGCAGCAGGACGCCTTTTGCAGCGTCGTCGCTCCGAAATCGGGGAAGTATATCGTCGAAATGCGCGAGACTTCCTATCGCGGCGACGACGCCTCGACCTATCGGCTGCATATCGGAAAATTCCCCCGTCCTGCGGTCGCATTTCCCGGCGGCGGCAAGCCGGGCCAAGAAATTGAACTGAAACTTCTCGGCGATCCGCTCGGCGAGAAATTGGCGAAGGTGAAACTCCCCGACGTTCCGCCGCTCGACTTCCGCTTCGCGGCTGAAGATGAGTTCGGCGCAGCTGCCACTGGATTGCCGCTGCGCATGATTGATGCCGCCAATGTCATCGAGGCGGAACCCAATCAGGAACTTGACAACGCCACCCGTGGCGAACTGCCGGCCGCGTTCTGCGGCGTCATCGAGCAAGCTGGGGCCCTCGACCGCTTTCGTTTTGCGGCGAAGAAGGGTGAAGTCTGGGACGTCAATCTTGTGGCCCGCGAGATTCGCTCGCCGCTCGACGCCATTGTGCGACTCCGCAAAGCGAGCGGTGAGGAACTGGCTGGATCGGACGACAATGCCGGCCGTCCCGACAGCTATATCCGCTTCACGGTTCCCGAAGATGGAGAATATGTCTGCGACGTCGTCGACCACTTGCAGCAGGGTGGACCGACCTACGCCTATCGACTCGAGATTACCAAGCCTCGCCCGGCAGTAGATATTGTTCTCGAAGAACGGAGCCAGTTCGAAGCGACTGAAGTTGTGGTTCCCCAGGGTGGCCGCGCGGCGGTAATGGTCACGGCGAATCGAGCCGAATTCGGCGGTGAATTGAATGTCGGCTTCGGAGCCTTGCCGGCGGGATTGTCGCAGGAAACGGTTGTGCTCGCGGGTGACTACAATCGGTTGCCGGTGCTGTTGCGGGCCACGCCCGAAGCTCCGTTGGCGGGGCAACTGACGACGATCACGGCAGAGCTTACCGACAAGTCGCAGCCGCTGCTGAATCGTTTTCGACAGCAGACCTGGCTCGTCCGCGGGTCCAACAATGTCAACGTTTGGAGCCACTACGCCAATCAAGGGGCCGTGGCCGTCGCTCAACCCCTGCCATTTTCGATCAAGATCGTCGAGCCCAAGGCGCCGCTGGTCCAGAGCGGCTCGAAGGATCTACGGGTCGTCGCCGAGAAGAAGGACGGCTTTGACGGTCGCATTGCCGTTCGCATGCTCTACGATCCGCCGGGTCTCTCCTCTCACCAGGGGATCGGCATTGAGCCAGGCCAGACCGAAGCGGTCATCCCGTTAACCACCAATCCGCAAGCGTGGGCCCGCGACTGGAGGATCATTGTCATCGCCGAAGCCGACGTGAACGGCACGGTGCGCACCGCGTCGGAGTTCGCAACGCTTAAGATCGCGCCGCAGTACCTGGCGATGGCCTATCCGACGGCGGCGACGGAACAAGGGAAGGCCATCGATTATGCGATCGGCATTACTCAGACGACGCCGTTCAACGGCGCTGCGAAGGTAGAACTTGTCGGATTGCCGCCAGGGGTGACGACGACCCCGCAGGAGATCACCAAGGATTCGACCGAGGTGAAATTCCCCTTGCAAGTCGCCGCCGACGCGCGCGTAGGGCATCACAAGCAGCTCTACTGCGTGATCACTATCATGGAGAACGACGAGCCGGTGATCCACACCATCGGCACTGGCGAACTGCGGATCGATGCGCCGCTACCGCCGCCGCAAACCGCTCAAGAAGGACTTCCCGCCACGGGAGAATCGTCATGAAGATTCACTGCTGTATTCTGACTGTCGGCCTGTTGGCGGCCGCGCCGTCGCTGGTTCTTGCCAAGACCTCGTCAGCCCCGGGCGATGCGCCGACCGGCCAGTCAGAGATCGTTGCCGACGTAGCGAGTCTAGCCGTCTACCCGTCAGAGATCATCCTCGACGACGGCGACGATTACCAAGGCGTCGTCGCCGTTGCCACGCGTGCCAACGGCGTGACGATCGACGTCACCGATCAGGTCGAGTGGCTGGTCGAAGGGGCGGCCCGCTTGGAGGGAAATCGCCTGTTGCCGGTGGCCGATGGAGCCACGGTGCTTCGCGCCAGCTACGGAACACACCAAGCCGAGGCGCCCGTCAAAGTTGTCGGCGTTGCGAATCATCCGCCCGTTAGCTTCCGCCATGACGTGATGCCGATCTTTCTGCGCGGCGGTTGCAATGCCGGCGGATGCCACGGCTCCTCGCGCGGGAAAGATGGATTCCGCCTCAGCCTCTTCGGCTTCGATCCCGCCGGAGACTATTTCCGCCTGACCCGCGAACAGGCAGTGCGCCGCCTCAACTTGAGCATTCCTGAGGAAAGCCTGCTCTACACCAAGGTCACCGGAAAGGTTCCCCACACCGGGGGGAAAACGTTCGAGCCCGACAGCGTCCACGCCAAAACGCTGCTTGACTGGGTCGCCGCCGGCGCCCAGAGCGACGTTGCGTCAGCGCCGACGGTGACGAAGGTCGAATTGTTTCCGCTACGCGTCGTTATGGAAGGCGAGGGCGTGAAGCAACGCTTCATCGCGGTTGCTCATTACTCCGATGGCCGCACGCGCGACATCGGGGACTTGGCGCTCTTCATGTCGAACAACGAATCATCGGCCGCCATCGACGCCGACGGCCTCGCCACCGCTGGAGCGCGAGGGGAAGCGTTCGTGATGGCCCGCTTTGATACCCATACGGTCGGCAGCCAGACGTTGGTGTTGCCCAAAGGCGCCGAATTCACGCCGACGGAGGAGACGCCGGTCAATTACATCGACGAGCTTGTCGGCGCCAAATTGCGGACAATACGGATTAACCCGAGCGGAGTGTGCAGCGACGAAGAGTTCCTGCGGCGCGTTTCGATCGACGTCGTCGGCCGGCTGCCGACGCGCGACGAATACGACGTCTTCATGAATGACTCGAACCCGCAAAAGCGCGCGCAGAAAATCGACGAGCTCTTGGAGCGCAAGGAGTTCGCGGAGATCTGGGCGCTCAAGTGGTCCGAACTGCTGATGGTCAAATCGGTGCCGAACCGCGTCGAGTACAAACCGATGTTCCTCTACTCGCAGTGGATCACTCGGCAGATCGCCGGCGGCGTGCCACTGGACGAAATGGTTCGTAAACTTCTCGGCGCCAGCGGCGGGTCATTCTCCAGTCCTGCCGTCAATTTCTATCAGATTGAAGAAACAACGCAGAAGACCGCCGAAAATGTTGCGCAAGTTTTCCTGGGGACGCGGCTGCAGTGCGCCCAGTGCCACAACCATCCGTTCGATCGCTGGACGATGGACGATTATTATTCGTTCACGGCGTTCTTCTCCCAAATTGGCCGGAAGACGGCGGAGGACTATCGCGAAACGATCATCTTCGATCAGCGCAGCGGCGAAGCCACCCATTTGGTCGATGGCCGCCCCATGAAACCGAAGTTCCTCGGAGACGCCGAACCCGACGTGTCGACGCGCGACCGCCGCGCCGTGCTGGCCGATTGGATCACGTCGCCCGAGAACCCGTATTTTGCCGTGAACGTGGCCAATCGAGTTTGGGCTCACTTCATGGGCGTGGGAATTATTGAACCCGTCGACGACGTCCGAGTGAGCAATCCGGCGAGCAATCCGGATCTTCACGCCAAGCTCGGCGCTAAACTGATCGAGTACAAGTACGACCTGCGTCAGCTGGTCCGCGACATCTGCAACAGCCACGCCTATCAACGTTCGTCCGAACCAAACGACACGAACGCCGCGGACAGCCGCAACTTCGCGAAGGCCCAGGTGCGGCGCATCCCCGCGGAAGTGCTGCTCGATTGTCTCTGTGCCGTGACCGGCGCTCAGGAAAAGTATCCGGGGTTGCCGATGGGTGCCCGCGCGGTGCAGATCGCCGACGGCGGGTTGAGCACCTACTTCCTCACGACGTTTGGCCGCGCCCCCCGCACCACGGTCTGCGCGTGCGAGCCAAAAACCGAACCGACGTTGTCGCAGGCCCTCCATTTGTTGAATGGCTCGGCGGTGCATGACAAAATCAATGAAGGAAAGATAGTCGAGACCATGCTTGAGGCCGGGAAGAAGCCCAGCGAAGTCGTCGACGAGATTTATGTCCGCAGCTTAGGCCGAAAGCCCACTCCCGAGGAGTCGCAGCGAATCGCCGAGCTTTACGGCACGGCCGAAAAACCGGTCGCCGAATTGCAAGACGTCTTTTGGGCTGTCCTCAATTCACGCGAGTTCCTGTTCAACAAATAGTCAGCCGAACAGAAGAACGCGGCGCGACGCCCGCGCCGAAATTTCGTTGATTTGAACAAGTGTTTGCCCCTATGAGTTCGCATCGATTTCAACCGACGCCGGGCGCACTGCCGCTGTCGTCTGCACTCCTGGCGTGCTGCGTCGTTTTCGCCATCGCGACCTCGGCGCAAGGCGAGGATGCGGCTGAGAAGGTCACCTACGCCGATCATGTACAGCCGATCTTCCGGCAGCATTGCTTTGCTTGCCACGGTCCTGACACCAAGAAAAACGACCTCTCGCTCGAATCCTACGTCAGCACGATGACTGGCGGCGCCAGCGGCGAGGTTCTCTACGCCGAAGATCTCACCAGTTCGCAGCTCTGGCTGATGGTCAGCCACGAGATCTCGCCGGCCATGCCGCCGGGCGGCGCCAAGCTTTCTGACGCAGAATTGCAGACGATCCAGAAGTGGATCGAAGGCGGCCTGCTCGAGAAAGGAGACTCGCAGAAGCGGGCGCCCAAGAAGAACGCCGTCGCGGCATTCACGCCGACCGCCGACAATCGACCCGAAGGAGAGCCGGCGATGCCGCAAGGGCTCTCGCGTGAGCCGGTGATCCATGCCGAGCATCGTGGCGCTGCGACGTCGTTGGCTGCAAGTCCCTGGGCGCCCGTCGCTGCCGTCGGAGCGCCGTTCCAAATCTCGCTCTACAACACCGATTCGGGCGAGCATCTGGGGGTGCTCCCGTTCATCGAGGGTACGCCCTATGTTCTGCAATTCAGCCGCGACGGCAGTATGCTGCTTGCCGCTGGCGGAAAGTCGGCGGCCGTGGGCATGGCCGCTCTGTACGATGTGAAAACCGGTCGTCGCCTGACGACGGTTGGCGATGAACTCGACGCCGTGCTGGCTGCTGATCTTCGCGCCGACCATGCGCTAATTGCGATCGGCGGACCGCGCAAGGTAGTGCGCGTCTATCGCGTCGCAGATGGTTCGCTGGCGTACGAAATCACCAAGCATACGGACTGGGTGACGGCGCTTGAATTCAGCCCGGATGGCAAATTCCTCGCCTCCGCTGATCGCAGCGGCGGACTGCTCATCTGGGATGCAGAAACGGGCCGAGAACGCGGAGATTTGCGCGGCCATACGGAGCAGATCACCTCGCTATCGTGGCGCGGCGACAGCGCCGTTCTCGCCTCGGCGAGCGAGGACGATACGGCGCGGCTCTGGCAGCTAGACGGTCAGCAGATCAAGAGTTGGGGAGCCCAGGGCGGCGGCGTCGCCTCGGTTCGCTTTGCACGTACGGGAGAACTGACGACGACGGGACGAGATCAACTCGTGAGGCTTTGGAACGCCGAGGGGGGCCACATTCGCGACCTCGCCACCCTTGAAGATTTAGGCCTCGCGGCTCGCTTTACGCACGATGGCGCGCGGGTCGTGGCAAGCGACTGGCGCGGTAATGTGCGCGTCCTCGATACGGCCACGGGCGCACAAGTCGCCATAATCGATCCGAATCCTCCCACGGTCGCCGCCCGGCTGGCAGCCATCGAGGCGGAAGTGGCCCAGGTTCGAGTGGAAAGTCAGGCAGCGGACCAAGGGCTCGTCGCCGCGCAAGAACAGGTGGCGGCTGCAGAGCTAGCGCTGGCCAACGCTCGCGCCGCCGCGGAAAGCCAGGCGAAAGTTCAGGCAGACAAGGTCGCCCAACTTGCCGCCGCCGAACAACGATTGGCCGCCATCGCCGCCGAAAAGGCTTCCTTGGAACAGTCGGCCGTTGTCACGATCGAGCAATTGGGCGCGGCGAAGCAGGAACTTGTCGCCGTCGAGTCGGGGGCCGTTGCCGCGCGGGCGAAGCTCGAGGAAGCCCAGTCGGTCGTGGTGAAGCAGCAAGGAGTCGTCGCGGAGACCGCCGCCCAGCTTGAAACAATCCAGAAATCGTTGGCGGAAGCACAGGCGGTGCTCAAGAGCTTGACCGATGCATTGGCCGCTCAAGATCAAGGAGCCGCCGAAGCACAGGGGCGCGTCGCCGAGATCCAGGGCAAGATCGAGGAACTGGAACGGCAGACCGCTGAGCTTGAGGCGATTCAAAAGCTTCGGGAAGAGCATCGGCAGACCAAATAAACCTCCGCTGACGGATGCCGATTGCCCCAAAGCCTCCAGCTGACTGTTGAATTCCTTGCTTTTCCTCTAGATGATGGAGAAGCGGCGGATTTCCTTCTTGAGTGGGCGGCGCAGGATCGCGCCGTTGGATGCTGATGACCAAGCGTGCCAAAGTTGCGCTGCTGATCGATACTGCCACCACTTGGGGCTCCGGCCTCATCGAGGGGATCGCCGAATACGCCCATGCCCATCAGCACTGGCAGTGTTTTCTCGGACCACGCGGAAAGTACGATCGCTCGATCCTACCCGATAACTGGGACGGCGACGGCGTGATTGCCCGCGTCACGAACCAGGAACTAGCGGATCAGCTCATCGCCAAGCGGATCCCTGCGGTGAACGTCTCGTGGTATCGCTACGGCGAGGGGCAGATTCCACGCTGCACTTGCGATGAGGTAACCATCGCCGAGTTGGCGGCCAACTACTTCATCGATCGCGGCTTCCGCCAGTTCGCCTACTGCCCGTCAACCCTCAGGCCTAATTACGTCGATCGTTTCGGCCAGGCGTTCGTCGAGTCATTGCGCCGGCGCACATTTCCCTGCCACGCCTTCGTGCCAGAACCGGGCGTCGACAATTTCTTTCCCACGGCCGCCGAACTTGCCCGCATGGTCGAGTGGCTGCAACTGCTGCCAAAGCCCGTGGGGCTGCTCGCGTTCGATAGCGTTCAGGCGAGGCAGGTGACCGAATCGTGCCACTTGGCGAACATCGACGTGCCGCACGAAGTGGCCGTGCTCGGCGGCGAGCACGATTTGCTTAGTTGTACGATCTCGAACCCCCAGCTTTCGAGCATCGATCACTCGCCGCGACAAGTCGGCTGGGCGGCCGCTGAATTGCTGTCACGATTGATGGCTGGCGAGGAGCCGCCGCGCGAGCCGATCTTCATCCCGGCCACCCGGGTCATCACGCGCCAATCGACCGACACGGTGGCTGTTAACGACGACTTGCTGGCGCTCGCGATCGACTTCATCAAACAGAATAGCCACCGCCACATCCAAGTGACCGATATCCTCCGCGAGGTGCCGATCAGTCGCCGGGCCCTGGAGAAAGGCTTTCGCAAGTGCCTGGGCCGTTCCCCGGCGCAAGAAATTCGCCGCGTGCGAGTGGACCACGCGGTGCAACTGTTGTGCGATACGACGTGGGCGATGCCGCGCATCGCGGCCGCCTGCGGATTTGAGCGTTCTGAACTGTTGACGCGCGCGTTCCGTCGCGAACTGAAGACGACGCCGTCGGAATTTCGCAAGCAGCATCGCAAAGACCGCCAAGAGCAGACAGCGATCTAGGCCACTTGATTCGGCGGGGGCGCGGCCGCCGGATCGGCGGCGGCGCCTCCGCCGTAAAATGGCCCGCCGCCTCAACCCACAGAAGTGGCGCGGTCCGGCAGCGTCGAAAGCTGCTCGTGCGTGGTCGCAAAGCGTCGCGTCGCTTGCGCGTAAAACTGTCATCGCCCCCGCGAATTGTCGCTAGGCTAGGGGAGTTGAAGCTTTTGCAACGCCCTGTGCCCTGGTGAGAATGTCCATGCCTTCCGCCGTCGATCGCTCCCTCTCCGTCTTCCCCGCCGGCTGCAACGGCGAGTTCAACCTGCCGCCGCGATTGGCCAAAGTGATCGCCCGGGGCAAAGGGGCCGAGCTGTGGACCACCGATGGCGAGCGGATGCTCGATTTCTCGATGGGCTGGGGATCCGCGCTCCCTGGGCACGCTCATCCGGCCATCGTCGAGGCGGTCAGTCGTCAAGTCGCGCTCGGGTCGAACTTCGCCTACGTGACCGAACCGTCGCTGAAGTTGGCGGAGGAGATCATTTCGGTGAGCCCCGCGTGTGACCAGGTGCGGTTCAGCGCGTCGGGGACGGAAGCGACGATGTATTGTCTGCGGTTGGCGCGGGCGTTCACCGGCCGCCCGAAAATTCTGAAATTCGAGGGGGCCTATCACGGGGCGCACGACGTCGGCGTCGTCAGCCTGTTTCCGCACGATCCGCCCGCTTTTCCGGCCGGGGCGAGCTCTTCAGCCGGCATTGAGCCGGGCGCCGCGGTCAACACGCTGGTCGCCCCGTTCAACGATTTGGAAGTAGTGCGGGGCATCCTGCAACGTCATGGCCACGAAATTGCCGGCGTTATCGTCGAGCCGTTCCAACGCTGTCTGTCGCCGCTCCCTGGCTTCCTGGCAGGGCTGAAGACCGCGGTCCATGAAGCCGGGGCCCTGCTGATCTTCGATGAAGTCGTCACGGGCTTTCGCTTGGCTTACGGAGGCGCTCAAGAGTATTACGGCGTGATTCCCGATCTCGTGGCTTACGGCAAGGCGCTCGGCGGCGGCATGCCGATTGGCGCGTACGGCGGGCGACGCGACGTCATGGAGCAGGTATGCGAGGATCGACTCGGCAAGGACGGTGGTTACGTGTGGACCGCGTCGACGCTCGGGGGAAATCCGGTCTCGACCGCTGCCGCCAGCGCCGCGTTGGCCGTCTATCGAGAGACGGGCGTCTATGCTCGACTCCATCGCCTGGGCGCTTATTTGCGCCGACAGCTCAGTGCGATCCTGGCTGAGCGTGGAGTAACGGCCCAAATCCTCGGCGACGGACCGATTGCTCAAGTCGCTTTCACCGATTTATCGCCGCGGGACTATCGCTCGGCCCGCCATACGGATGGCCGACTTGCGCGTCAGTTGATGCTGGAACTGTTCTCCCGCGGGATCTTCCTAAACCCGATGGGAACGAAGCTCTACCTCTCCCTGGCCCACACCGAAGCGATCTGCGACGAGTTCTGCGAGACCTTCGCGGCCGCGTTCGACGCCGTGAGCACCTCTGGCGTCGCGACGCAGGCGGTCGCCTCGTAGGGGTCGCCGCTCAGGGCCTGCCTGCGAACGACGTTGCGGCGAAACGGCGCGTTTGGCGCGTCGCCGCCCAGCGCAAAAAAGAAACGCTCCTGAAACTTTCAGGAGCGTTTCTTACGTTGAAAATAAGATCCGCCGGCCGATTAGCGGCGAACGGCGCCAGTATCAAGCACTTGGCTCGCGCGGGTGCCGTAGTTGCTCCAAGTCAAGGCGTCGATGTCTTCGTTAAGCGATTCAACGTGGCCATCGGCGAACGCCATGTGGGTCGACCCGGGGTGCTCGCTGCCGAAGCCAAGTTGCAAGCTCTGGCACTGCGTCGAATCGGGACTTGCGCACCACTGTTGGTGGACCGCGGGCGATTCTTGCAGGTTGATCGCCACGGCCGTCGAGCCGAGAAACTCCGAAAGGTCAGACGCGGGATCGGTATCAACGTCGTCGCTGCCGCCCCACCAATGATCTTTGCGGCTCCCTTCCTTCTTCTCGGCGACCGACCCTGTGTCTTCCTGCGTCTTCCAGTCATGCAGCGCTTCGCCGACCATGGCGGTGTTCGACGTGCCATCCTCGATGCGCTTGAGCGGGACGCCCTTGTCGCTTTTGTCACCGTTGCGAATGCCGTACAGGACGCCGTCGGCCCCTTCGTAGTAGGGGTTAGCCGGAGGGTTCGCTTCGCCACATAGAAAATAAGTCGCTCCCGAGTCGTACTGCCGAGCTTGCAGTCCAGTGGCCACGCCAATGTACGAGACGGGTGCTCGCTTCATGACATAGTAGTTGTCCGCGGAAACGTCGAGTTGCTGTTCAGGCATCCCCGCGGAGGGGCAGCGATAGGTCTCGATTGGCGTTTCGATCACTCGGACGTTGCGAAGATTGTTCCCCAACTGCGCGGCATCCTGGTAAGGTCCCCCTGGATTCCCCCATTGGAAGTTGCCGGCGTCGCTTTCGCCAATTGTTGCCAAGTTCTTGGCATTGGTTTCTTCGATGAAGGGCAGCAAGTAGATGGACCAGGCGCTGCCCTCCAGCATCAACGCTCCAGGCGGCAGATGCTTCGTCCCCGACTCGTAGTTGAGCAACGCGAGACCGACCTGACGCAAGTTGTTCGCACACTGGCTCCGCCGAGCAGCTTCGCGAGCCGCTTGGACCGCCGGCAGCAACAGCGCCACCAAGACGCCGATGATCGCGATGACGACCAGCAGCTCCACTAAGGTGAACGCTGGCCGCGAACGACGGCGAAGATGCGACCTGAAAGAACAAACCATGCCAGACGCTCCGTGTCGAAACGAGTGAGTTGAAACTGTTGACACCATTGTGGCAAAAACCGGATTTCCCGCGTGTTGACGTTGTAGCGAAACCTCGAAACGGACCCCAGTATTTCGTGCGCAGACCCGCAGACGACTTGCGGCTGCTTCGGTCGCTCTCAAGACTTATTGCGAACGGAACGACGCGCCGTTGCCAGCAACGATAGGGCGATTGCTCCAAGCGTGACCGCCGCGGGTTCTGGAACCGATTGAATCAGGGCCATCGCCGCAGCGCCCATCGCGGGGTTCACGTTATTAAGGATGGCCCAATCGGAAAGGTTGACCCGACCGTCGTAGTTGAAATCCCCGATCATCCGCGACGAAAGATCGCCGACGGCGAGCGAGCGTTGAATCCCCCCCTGCGTCCACGTCAGCACCTTCTCGTCCAGCCAGTGACTGGCGAAGATCGTCACGTCGGCCATCGTAATCGCGTTATCTCCAGTGAGGTCAGCGACGTTGGTTGGCTTGAAGAACGCAGCGTACTTGTTGTCGCGTTCGAACTTGAATTCGCCGCGGTCGGAGGTGGTGTTGAGGCCCATGACGAACATTTCCAGGTCGTCGACGATGCCGCGATAGTAATTGCTGGTCGCGAGCGTGAACGGCGACTCCGACGAGTTGGCGCCGACAACCAAGGGGCTGTTATCCTGATTCGACGGTGCGATTTCGTCATTGGGGACGTCCTCGCCTTGGTAAGAACCGATCGCAGCTGCCTCGGCGACGCCGTTGACGTACAGGATCGACCCGCCATTGGGGCCAGTGGGACGGACCACCATCAGGTGGTACCACGTATTCGGGACGACCGTCGTCAGGCCGACGTAGTCGTTGTTGGAATACTTCATGCCGAACTTACCGGCTGCATTGATCAAGACGCCGTGGTTATTGGTGTCCATGACAATGTGCTGCAATTGCGCCGAAACGGCCGGCTGCACCCACAGCTGAAAACCGCGATCGGTGATAAAGCTGTAGTCGAGCGTGCCGCCGGGAAGCGTGCCGTTGGTCGACGACGGGGACTTCTCCGGAAAATTGAGCGCCTCGTCGGCCGCGGTCCGCAAGAAGTTCTTGTCGGTCGGCGCGGAATTGAGGCGGACGCCTAATCCCGTGCCGCCATCGGGTCGTCCCGCGATCGTGACGTACGTCGGCTTGGGACCGGCCTTGGTGAAGGAGGTCAAGTCGATGAGCTGATTCTGGCCGGTGACGCCCGCGCTATCGAACGTCACGTTCACCGTGGCCCCGTTGGCCGCCCCCGCGTCGCCGCCATCACCCATGCGATAGTTGCGATCGAGAAACGGCGCAGGAATCACTTGAGCATCGGCTTGCGACGGCGCCACGGCGATGGCCGCCGTGACGACTGCCGCCGAGGACGCGGCGTTGATTACATTCAGCGAGCGGACCAGCCGCCGACGAAGCGTCGCCACGCAGCAGACCGCAAGACCAGCCAACCCGAGGGCGGCGGGCTCAGGGACGGCGCCGGCGGCACTCGTGGCGAGGCCGGTCGAGCCGAACTGCGTTTTCCAAATCGCGAGGTCCGCTGCATCCACGTCTCCATCTCCATCTGCGTTGCCTTGTGCTTGCGTGGTTCCGGTTCCGAAGCCGCGCTGCCAGATCAATAGGTCGGCGCCGTCCACGTCACCGTCGTCATCGAAGTCGGCGTTCGACACATCGGGCTGCGAGTAGTATTCCACGATGCCGGTGATGACGTCGCCAAAGATGGTGGAGTAGGTGAACTGCAGGTCCCGGTTGGCCGGCAACGTCGCCGTATTGAAGATCTTGCCGAGGTTCTCCGTTCGCGCTGACGTGAAGGCGGAGCTGCCGTCGAGGAAGAACTCCGCGAACTGATTGGGATTCGCGGCGCCAAGTCGCCAGGTTTCGTTGATCGAGTTGCCGACAATCGCGTCAGCATCGTCGCCGTCGATCGAATCGGGCTTCGTAAAGCTCAAGCCGAAGTTGCCGGTCGGCGCCAGATTGCCCGTGGCGCTGGAGAGATCGAAACCGGTGATCGACGTGCTAATCACATCGCCGCCGACAATCGACGCGGCGCCGGTTGCCGTGTTGATGCGAAGCTTGGAGGGATCGGCGGGAATGAAGACGCGAAGATTGTCGACGGCCCACCACCAGTCGTTCCACGCATTGCCCAGACCAAATTCGATCTGCAGCGTGCTGGACGTTCCGTTGTAGCCGAGGTCGAGCAGAATCGACTCGTTCTCCGCATCGGGATGGAAGGTGGGAGAGGTGGCAATCGAATCCCAAGTGAGCACGCTGGTTTTCGCGCCGCCGTTGTACGACACCTTGATCGTCGCGGTTTGGTTATTGGTGTTGCCGAGGTCGTCCTGACCCTCTGGCCGCCAGCTGGAATCGAACGCCAGCTTCACCTTCCCGGCGGGCGTGCCCGCGGGAATGTTGATGACCTTGGTGGTGACGAACGTGTCGTAAAGTTCCTGCGGAGAAACGTTGCCGTCCTGCCACTCGTCGGGGTCGGCCACCATCACATTGCCCGACGCCTTCGTGAAGAAACTGCGGTTCTGATCGTCGGCATTGAGCCAATGCTCTTTGTCGACGAACGCCCAGCCGGCCCAATCCCGGATACCGTCATTGGCGGGATTGCCAAATCCAGGAACGCCCGCATTGTTGAGCACCCAACCGGCTGGGCCGACGCCATTCCACGCGTTCAGCGCGGCTGGGTCTTCCTCGGGGCTTGGGCCCAGCGGCAATGAGTCGAAGTTCTCGAGCAGCAAGGGAAAGTTGGCCGAGGCCGGCGAGACGGCGCCAAGCGTGACCGCGACCGCCAGGAGCGCGGCGGCCTGTCGACAACGGCGTCGGCGACTCGCGAAGAGCCCCACGACTCCGCCAATCAGCGCGAGCGCCGTCGTCGACGGTTCGGGTACGGCGGCCAGGGCCGCTGCGAAGGCGCCGGCGCCCAACGCCAGGTCGTATTGCGATTTGAAAGCCAAGAAGTCCTTCACCGTGTGTTTCCCGTCTGCATCGAGGTCGCCAAGATTGTACTGTTGGGCTTGCGTCTTCCCGGTCAGGCTCACGTTGTAGCCCGCGAGGAAGGCGGCATAGTCGCCGATTTCGATCGTGCCGTTGAAGTTCAAGTCAAGCGGATCGTAAGACACGCCGCCGTTGCCGACGAACTCGATGATGCCGGTCACCGGCTTATCGCTGCCGGCCACGAGGTACTGGAACGTAATGTCTGAAATGTCTTCGTGGTACTTGCGCCACGACGTTCCCAGGTTGATCTTCCCGAGCGTGGGATTCGAGGCGAAGGTCGGCACGGCGTATTGATTGGGGACGTACCCTTCACTCAGCTCCGAATGCTCGGGACTGTCGAAGATCACCCAATCGGAATTCGTGTCGGCGAGATACGTCGCGGCGTTTTCATCCAGCGTGCCGAAACGAGATTGAATGGAATAGCCGCGCAAATTGATCGTGGCGCTCGTATTGTTGGCGACGCTGACCTGCCCCGTGCCGCGATCGATGGTCAGACGCAGGGCGCCGTCCGAAGCGGGCGACGCACCGGTGAACATGTTGAGATTGTCGACCGCCCACCACCAGTCGTTGCCGGCGTCGTAAATGCGGAATTCAAGCGTGGCGTTCGTGGCGCCGACAGGATTTTGCAGATCGAGGTTGATCGCCTCGTTGACCGCATCGGGCTTGAAGGTGGGGTCGACTTCTTGCGAGGTCCACCGGAACAGTTCGATCGACGTGTTTCCCGGGTCGTTGTATTTGACCGTCAGCGACGCCTTCTGCGAATCTTCCGGACGCCACGAGGAATGGAAGAAGAGCTTGGCGGTATTCGCGGCGATGCCTTGCAGCGGAATCGCCGAGACTCGCATGGTTGAGTCGTACAGGCCGGTCGACGCGGGACCAACCGTGCCAAAGTCGTCCCACTCGTCCGGGTCGGCGACGGCAATCTTGCCGCTGGCGCTCACGAAGCCGCTGCGATCCTGGTCGCCGGCCGTATTGATCCACCAATCCTTGTCGACGAACGTCCACCCCTCAAACTCAGTGACGCCGATCAAATTGCTGCCCGTGGCCTGTGCCGGCATGGCGCTGTCGTCAATGGCCCAAACGCCCTCGACGCCGACGCCGGTCGGGACCGACTTCGTCCACGCGGCGCGGCTGCGGACTTCAGTGTCGAACGTGACGATCGGGCCGAGCGTCAATCCCTCGAAGTTTTCGGTGAGCAAATCGACCGCGCGGGCCGAGCTCGTGAACAAAGCGAGCGACGAAAGTTGAGCAATGGCCAAGTGGCGAATCGTTCGGCAGACCTTAGCATTCATCGGAGATTGACTCTTGAGATTAAAGGGACGCCGCCCATGAGCAACCGACGGCGTATTGATGTTGTTAACGCAAAGACAACCTGCATGCTTCGCCTGCGCGAAGCTCCTCCGACCGTCGTCCAAGGACGGAACGGCCGCCTACTGATCCTCCATGGAGATTGAATGCGGGGTCAGTTTGCGCTGAATTGTAAAGGCTGGCATGCCGGGGTCGCCGGCATGCCAGCCCTGTGGGCCGCTATTGAAATAGCAAGTTCAATCCAAAAACATCTTAGCGAATCAGCAGCGGTTAGCTGCGTCGACGCGTTGCTAGTCCCATCGCGCTCAGGCTGAGAGCCGCGAGGGCCAGCGAAGCGGGCTCGGGGATGGCCGCCGTGCCGATCTGCACGTTGTCCAGAGCCCAGAACCAGTTGTTGCCGCCGGTGTACTCGAACCGGACCTTCGCCGAGGTGGCGCCGGCCGGGTTATTGAGGCTCAGCAGCACGGTCTCATCGAGGTTCGTGCCGTGGAACAGCGGGTCGCCGGCGGTCGAGTTCCAGTTGAGGACTTCAACCTCGCCATTGCCGTAGTCGACGGTGATCAATGCCGTTTGTCCCGATTCGTCCCGCCAGCTCGAATCGAACTGCAGCAGGAGTGAACCAGCAGCCAGTCCGGTGATGTCGAGCGTCGGCGATTCCAAGACGGTGGTGATCGGCTTCGTAACGCCGGTGGCGCCGTTGAAGTCGTCGAACTCGTCGGAGTCGGCAATCACGATGTTGCCGCTACCCTTGGTGAAGCTGTTCAGGCTCGTCTGCGAGGCGAAGGCCGAGAAGGCCCGCGTGGTGACGCTCCATCCTTCCCACTCGAAGACGCCGACGTTGTTGTCGCCGATGGCCGGTGCGGGAATGCCCGAGTTATCGACGTTCCAGCCTGCCGGCACCGTGTGAGAGAAGGCGTTCGGGAAGGGAGTCGTGTTCGGGTCGTTGTTGGCTGCCGTCACCTTGGAGAAGGTCGGATTGATGTCCTTCCGCTCGTTGGTGCTCGGGCCCAGGGTGACGCCGTCGAAGTTTTCGCTCCAGACGGTGGCGCTGCCGCTGTCCTTGACGTCCAGGTTGTCGATGGCCCACCACCAGTCGTTGGCGGCGTTGATGTAGCCGAAGGCAAACTGCAAGGTCGACGCGCCGGCGGGGATCGAAACTTGATAAGAGAGGCTTTCGTCGAGTGCGTCGCCCTTAAAGGTTGCCGAGGCAGGACGATCCGGGGTCGTATCGCCGGCGTCCGAATTGCCGCTGTCCGAGTCCCAGATGTCGAGCGGTGTCGGGGCGCCGCCATCGATGATGGCATAGACGATGGCCGTTTGGTTGTTGTCGGGGCGGCCGAGCGTGACGTGGGTGTCGTCGAGTCCTTCAGCGCGCCAGCTGGAGTCGAAGCTGAACGTCAGGTCGGTGTTTTGGTACGAAGCAACGTTGATCTGGGCCGACGTGAGGCCCGTATTGTAGTAGTTGCCGCCAAGACCGGCGCCGAGATCGTCGTACTCGTCCGAGTCAGCGACGGCGACGACGTTTTGAGCCTTGGTGAATGCCGAGCGGCTTTGGTCGTCAACGCTGGCCCAAAAAGTCTTGTCAGCGAAGCTCCAGCCTTCCCATTCGTCGACGCCATCGGCGGCGGAGCCGGCGTTGCCGACGCCCGTGTTGCCAACGATCAAGCCGGTGAGCGGGATGCGGTAGAGAAGGGCGGGAACCGGATCAGTGCTGATGACGTCGGTGCCGAGCGAGTTCGTCAGGTCGGTGAAACCGAAGTTGTCGAAGGCGTTGTCCACCGTCCAGCCCGCGGGGCCGATGTGGGTGTACGCATTGGGACGCGATTCCGTCGTCGGGTCGGTGGCGACGGCGGTCCGGTTGGCGAAGCTGAGCGGGCCGCGGCGCTCGTTGACGCTGTCGCCCAAGGTGATGCTGTCAAAGTTTTCCTGATAGAGCACCGTTCCGATCTGAGCGTGCGCCGGTGCGGCGATCCCCATTGACCCTGCGATGGCTAAAGCTGCCAGATGTCGTCTCATTAGATCTTTCCCCAGGAGCATCCCAAGATGGTGTCTGGTCCATCGGCAGAACAACGCGTCTCGAGTCCGCTCCAACTCGAGTGGCGCCGGCCTGTTCTCGTCACTAGTTCCCCGACTGCGGTTGTTCAGGCCGCTAACGGATCCGATGGGGGTTCGCTACATGCGAACCCAAACCAGGCTGCATGTACGGATTGTAATGACGAATTTTGAAGAAACGAAACATTCTTGTACCGTAGCCAGCGCAAAGATTAAGCCGAATTGCGTCCTTACTCGGAGGCACGCGCACTATGCGCACATAGGCGTGGTCGTTTTTGGTCAATTAGGAAGAAATTCGCCATTTTTAGCCGCTGTGACGTGGCGTTCCGAAGGCCGCCCCGGTCGCCTCCATTCGCGGCGCTACGCAATGTGCGTCCGGAAAAGGGCCCACGCTACGGAGTCTGGCCGCCGGCAAGCAGCGCATTGATCGCGTCGACCACGGCGGGCAGCTCGGCGACGGAATCGATCACGAAGTGAGCGCCGCTGGCGGCCATTCGCTCGCGTGCGGCGGCAAGCAGTGCTGTCTGTTCCGTGGCGCTGAGGGCGCCGAGCTCGGCTTCGCTGAGCCCGATCATGTTGCCCGACTTCGCGACCCCCACCGACCACATGCCGGCGTTGAGCCCTTCATCGATGCCGACGATCGTGTCGTCGACCTTGACGATCGCCGACATGGGGAAAACGCCCAGCACACGGGCGTTTTCCAGGCTCATCCAGGGCGCCGGACGTCCGGCGGGGAAGTCGCTGGCACAGTACATCGCGTCGACTTCGAGTCCCTGCCGCTGGGCGGCGGGGGTGATGACGGCCATCAGCTCGCGCGTGTAGCCGGTCGTCGAGCCGATTTTCATGCCGCGGCGCCGGCAGTCGGCGACGGCCTCGAGGGCTCCCGGGATCAGCGTCGCATGGTCGGCCAAAAAGCTGATCTGCGTCTCCAGAAACCGGGCGTAGAGCCGGTCGATCGCCTGCTCGTCATGAGGCGCGCCATGCACGTCGCGCCAGGCGGCGCCGATGCGCGGCATTTCCAGCATGGTGCGGAGATGGTCGCGCTTGGCCATGCCCATCGGGCCGCGGGCTTCCTCGATCGTCACCGGGACGTCGAACGAGTGAAAGACGCTCACGACGGCTAGCACGGGGGCGCGGCTGCCGTAGTCCAGCAGCGTGCCGGCCCAGTCGAAAATCACCGCCTGCAGCGGCGAGAGGGGTCGGCGGCGATTGTTGAAGGCAGGCATGGCAGGGCGTTCCTGTGTGATGCGGTCTGAGGCGACGTGATCCGGATGGGCGATGGCGATCATCCGCTGTCGTGTGCGTTCCTCGGCGGACTCGCACCAATCACTACAACCAGCGAACATCTTGCGGCGGGCCCGTTTGGGGGACCCGCGAACCCTCCCGGCATGGCGAGGGGACCCGAGGGGTGAATTCTCCCCGCGGCTCTATGCCGGCGATTCAACGCGGCCGTTCGCCGCGGCGTGTACGCGACCTTCGGTGGTATCCCAGCGATTCCAGAGGCGATTGGCGTAGCCGAACGACATCGTCATGCCGCAGCCGCCTGAGGCAATGACAACCTCGACGTTCGGGTCGGGCTGACATTCGAACTGAATCAGGCCTGGCGCCTTCGGGTAGATGCCGTGCCACCGCTCCTGAATCGTCCAGTCGGGCAGGTCGATCATCTTCCGCAGTTCGCGGAGCATTAGCTCTTCAATCTCGCGTTTGTCGAACGGCGTGACGTCGTCGCCATATTCGTGCGAGTCGCCGAGAACCACTTCGCCGAGGCCATTCTGCGACGCCATGACGTGGATGCCGTACTTATCGAGCTCGGGCGCTTCGGCGGCGACGCGGGCCTTCAGGGCGGAAAGCGACGGGCACTGGGCGAAGGCTTCGTAATGGCGCAGCGTGAGGCCGCCGGCGAGCATCGGGCCAAGCGTCCAGCCATGGGGCTGCACGGGCGTGCGCATCATCTGCAGCTTGCACTGCCGGAAGCCGGCGTCGACGAACTGTTCGGGGTAGAGGTAGCGGAAGTCGGTGCCCGCCGCGACGACGACCTTGTCGGCGAGAATGCGAGAGCCGTCGCCGGTCGTCACCCCGTGGGAGTCGATCTTCTCGACGGCCGTGTCGTAACGGAGCTCGACGCCAAATCGTTTCTCCAGCCACGCGGGGGTTTTGCTGATGATTTCGCGCGGGTCGACGCAGACTTCGGTCGGACTCCAGAGGGCGGCTAGGAGCCCATCAGGCTTCGCTGCGGCCGACATCTTGAGCGCTTCTTGCGGAGGGATCAGCCGGCAATCGTAGTCGAACGCCGGCGCCATCTGAGCGAACTCGTCGAAGACGGCCAATTCATCGTCGCGGTAGGCCAGATGGAGCGAACCGCAAGGACGGGCCCACAGGCCCGTTTCACGGGCCAGTTCCAGCCAGAGCCCGCGGCTTTCGAGCGCGGTGCGGTAGAGCTCGCCATGTTCCTGGCCAATTGGCCAGACCATGCCGAAGTTGCGGATCGACGCCCCCTGAGCCTGCCGATTGCGTTCCAGCAGCACGACCTCCCAGCCGCGGCGGGCGGCGGCCCAGGCGTGGGCGATGCCGACGATGCCGGCGCCGACAATGGCGACGCGGGGGCGCGCGCCACTGGAATCTTGGTGATGATTTAACGCATGATTGAGCGCAGTCACGGAGTCGCCTCGGCCGCCAACGGCGTGTTTAATGTGACGTAGTTAGGACTTCGCGGAGGTAAGGAAGGTAATGCGCCAAGGGGGGCGTGGCGAGATGAGGGTCTTTGGCCTGATCGTCCCAGCGGCGGACCACAAGGCTCGCCGCGTAGTGGGGCTCCGCTTCGTAGGCGCTCACTTCCGCGGGGTTCATCGGCCCCCCCTGAAGTTGGAGGCTTTGCAGCGATGGCGGACTCAATGTCTCTAGATAGCTAGGATCGACCGCGCAGAGATAGCGTTTCGCGTCGACGTGCATCCGGACCGGTTCGGAAACTTCAGGACCAAACCAGCGATTGAGGAAGCGGTAGCCGAGCGACTCGTGGAGGTCGTCGACGCCGTCGTCGGGCGCGTCCTCGGGAAGGCTGTGGAGCAGGTGGCCGACATCATGGAGTAAGGCCGAGGCGATCAGCGCGGGCGAAGCGCCGCTTTCTTCGGCGAGCTTGGCGGCTTGCAACGCATGCTGCTCCTGCGTCACCGCTTCGCCGCCGTACAACGAGCCGCCTTTGTTGCGGAACAGCTCGGTAATTTTTTCCAGGACGTCAACGCGGGGCATGGACACTAGCTCCGTAATCTGATCTGCGTGTAGTCAGCATAAACGGGGCGTGAGGCGGGTCACGTCGGGTTATCGCGCAAACCGTTGGACGGTTTGCGCAAGGCCGTGTATGGAACCTCGTTTTTGAGATTTCTGCCGGTGCGGAAGCGCATCGCTGCTGACGATTTGCACGGGTAGTTGAGTTGCTTGTCGTGAAATGATTCGTCGCGAGCGCTAAGATCGGACTGAGCTGAAGGTTGAGCGTGGCTTGACCCCGGGCGCCCCCCGGTTTGAAGAACTTTTTGCGGTGTGCCCCCGGTTTGAAGAACCGGGGGCTAAGGGCGTTCACGCGGCGCGGCGGCATTGGGCCTGGGCGCGCTGGCGGGCGGCTTTGGCCTTCTTTTCGGCAGCGCGCGCTTGGCGGCGCTCTTGGCGCCGATGGCGCTCGAGGCGCTCGCTGAGGAGCCGCAGGCGAATGTGAGGATCTTGCGCGTCGGGATGATCGAGCTCTTCGGTGTCGTTCCACGTCTCGGGGCATTCGTCGTCGATGGTGCGCTCGACCATCGCGATGACGAGTTCGAGGTTGCCGTCGGCGGGGGATGATGTTGTCGCGGCGCTTGTTGTCGTTTCCGGCGGTTTTGGCGACAGAATGTTGTTGGCGGTTGGTTCGGCGGGGAGCGCTCCGCTGTCCGTCGCGGCTAACGGGTCGCCTGGGGATGGGATTTCTGTCGCGTCGCTTATTGTCGCGGCGCTTTTTGTCGCGTTGAATTCTGTCGTTTCCGCCGTTTTCGGCGACAGAATTCCTGCCGCCGGCCGGGGGCCGAGCGCTTCCTGGCGGCGGCGCTCGGCGAGGCGCTGCTTGAGTTCGGCAACCCGCGCTTGGCGGGCGGCGACTTCGGCCGGGTCGACCGGCGGCGGGAAGACGATGTTTCCCTCTTCGTCGTAGTCGTGGAGGACGCCGACTGGTTCGCCCCAGAACTTACTGGACTGGACATCGGCCAGCGGCGTCGCGAACGGCAGCTGCTTGATCTTCGGTTCGCCCCACTTCCCGCGCATGGGGAAGCAGCAGTCGAACGACTGTTCGATCGCCGCTTGCGTGTGGCGGTAGAGGGCCTCATGGTATTCCGCGGGGACGGTCTCCAGCGCCGCTTCCTGGATGTAGCGGAACGCCGTGGCGACGAGCTTCAGGCTCGTCATGTTCACCGGCTTACGCGCGAACTCTTCGGGCTTGGTCCGCTCCAAGAGCCAGGCGGCGGCCCGCCAGTGCGATCTGGCGGCGTGTTCCATCAGCTTCAAGGGATCGGGCGATTGCTGCAGCGCGAGCCGCACTTCGTGATCGAAGTCTTGGTCGTAGCGGCGTTCGCGCTGGACGGTGCGCAAGGAAACGTCGAGCGACTCGGCCGCTTGTTCGACGGTATAGCTTTCTTGATCGATCAGCTCGCAGAGGCGGGCCTTTTTCGCGTCGTCGAGCACGCGGCGGCGGCCGCGGATGTGGTTTTCTAGGATCATCTTTTTTCCCCCTTTCCTATTCGCTCCAGAAGAAGATCTCACGCCAAGGCGCGAAGGCGCAAAGAAGAAGTTTCCTCCCCGTATTCCTTTGCGCCTTCGCGCCTTTGCGTGAGACTTTAATTCGTCCACAAGTATGAACAGGCGTTCACGTTAGCGAAGCGAGTGGCCCATTTTCAACACAAAAGTTGAGGGAATCTTTTCGCGAGATTCTGGGGAGAATTTGGGGCGGCGAGGCCCATTTTGGCGAGGGTGGGGCGCGATTTGGCGGGGCGACTGGTCGCTGAAGCGGACCAGTCCGGGAGGGAGGGAGGGGTTGGGTGGCGGCGCGATGCCTGCGGCTACTTGTTCAAGTGCTGCTGGAGGAGGGCGAGGTCGTCGGTTCCGATGGCGTCGACGCCGGCGGCTTGGAGTTCTTGCCAGAACTCGGGCGAGTCGGGGGCGCCCCAAAAGCGGAGTCGACGGTCTTGATCGTGGGCCTGTTTGGCGAGCCGTTCGAGTCTGCTGCGCTGGGGGGCCGGGAAGGGACCGTCGCCCCGCCAGAGGAAGTGGCTGGTCCAGTTGTCGCTGATCAGCGGCATCAGGTCGGAGGGCGGTCCGTTCTCTAAATCGCTGAGGCGGCCGTCGACGGCAGCGAGCCGCTGCCGGTCGTTCGCGATGAGATCGATCGGTCGGTTGCCGCTGATGATGACGTCGACTTGGCGCGGGCGCCACTGGCCGTCGTGCAGGCCGGAGAGGATCGCGGAGTACGGTTTGAGGGCCTTGGCGAGGGCCTCGTAGGTCGCGGGGCCGTCGGTTTTGAAGTCGACGAGCAGCGTTAAACGCTGGCCGTTGGGGAAGATCTGGCCGTCGCGCTCGGCGATCAGCTTTTGGAGCGGGGCGAGGTAGAGGGCTTGGAGGGTGCGCTCGGGGTTCACATCTTCGGGATCGTGGCCGACGAGGAGCTCGCCGTCGACGAGGTGGACGTCGGCTTCGATGTTGCAGAAGCCGCGGTCGAGGGCGTCGAAGAGGGGGCGCTCGTGCTCGTAGTCGTTGTGAGAGTGGGCCTGCGGGAGCGGCTTGGCGGGGGCCTCCGCTTGGGCGGCGGAGGCGACCGCGAAACAGACGAGAAGAAGCGGAATGAGTTTGGACATGGTTTACTGTGGGGGCGTTACTCGTGGTTCTGAATGCAGGGATTTCTTACCACGAAACACACGAAGAATACGAAAGCATGCATTGTCCTTCGTTGCACGTTTCTGCCTTTGCGTGAGACTAATCGGCAATTTTCTCGCAAAGACGCTAAAGCGCAAAGAAACGCAAAGAACACAGCACAGGGAAAACAAGAGCGTGAACTGCTGACTCCATTCTGAGCTTTTTCTCCTTCGTGTCCTTCGTGAGTTTCGTGGTAAATGTTTTCCGACCCCTGAGAGGAGATTCTATCGCCAGTGAATCGTGCGAGAGCGGTTAAGGATCAAGCCGAGTCCGGCGAGGGCGGCGATTGTGAGGGCCGTGGGTTCGGGGATGGCGGCGATGGTGGGGAGGTTGACGTATTGGACGAAGCCGACGCCTTTTTCGCCGGCGATGGTGGCGTAGGTGAACTGGAGGTCGCGGGTCCCCTGCGCCGCGTCGAAGCCGGCGCCGATGGCGCGGTCGGCGGCGAAGGTGGAGCTGCCCTGGAGGTACGACTCGATCAGCTGCGACTCCGTGCCGAGGAGGGTGAGCCAGGTGGAGCCGGCATCGCTCGACTGGCCGAACTGGCGCTGCCAGCGGAGGAAGTCGGCGCCGTCGGAGCGGCCGTCGTCGTCGGCGTCGGCGTTGGCATTGGCCCCGAAGGCGGCTTTCCAGACGGCGAGGTCGGCGGCGTTGACTCCGCCCGTGTTGTTGAAGTCGGCCGCGGCGGGCGCGGGGGCGCCGACGTTCTGCGCGTCGAGGTTGCCCGCTTTCCAGCCGGTCGGGTTGAGGGAACCGCTGGGGCTGGTGATTTCGTAACCGGTGAGCGCGATGCTGGCGTCGCCCAGGATTTTCATCGCGCCGCTGGTGGCGTCGACTTGCAGCGTCAGAGGGGTAAAGACGACGAGATTGTCGACGGCCCAGAACCAGTTGTTGCCGGCGTTGGTCATGCCGAACGAGAGGGTCATCGTCGTGGCGCCGGCGGGGTTGTTCAGCGGGACGGTGACGGTTTCGTTCGTATTGGCGGCTTTGAAGAAGGCGGGGTTGCCGTCGTTCGATTCCCAGCGGAGGACTTCGACGGCGGCGCCGCCGTTGTAAGAGGCGGTGACGGTGGCCGTCTGGACCCCTTCGGGCAGCCAACTGCTATCGAAGCGGAGGCGGGCGGCGCCCACCCCAGCGCCGGCGAGCGAGATGGCCGGAGTCCGCAGGAAGGAGTTAAAGGTTCCTGCGTCGTGAGCGATGTCGTCCCACTCGTCGGGGTCGGCGATCGCGACGACGCCGGTTCCTTTGGTGAATTGCGAGCGGCCCTGATCGGCGGCGGCCTGGCTCCACCAGGCGGGATTGGCGAACGACCAACCGCGCCATTCGGTGACGCCGCCGGCCGGCATGCCGGCGTCGTCGATCGACCAGCCGGCGGGGGGCGTCTTCGCCCAGACATTCGTGCCGGCGAGCGTTTCGTCGACTTTGGGACCGAGGGGAATGGCGTCGAAGTTTTGTTGTAGTAGGGTGGTAGCGCGGGCGTCGGCGGCGAGGCAGGCGGCGGTGATTAGGGCGCTGGCGGCGACGATGTGGCGGGGGGACGCGCTAAGCCGCGAGCGGCGGGGGCGGAATCGTGTGACCATGCCGAGTGAGCCGCAGGCCAACAGCAGCAGGCCGGCGGGTTCGGGGACGCTGCTCGTCATGGCGGCGAAGGCGCCGACGCCGTGGACGGCGTCGTAGTCTTGGCGGAACTGGAGAACGTCGTCGAGATTGTGCAGGCCGTCGCCGCTGAGGTCGCCGAGGCGGTAACGCTGGGCCGTTGACTTGTTCGCCAGGTTCGAGCCAAAGAGCGTGGCGAGGCTTGACCAATCGTCGGAGTCCAGGCGGCCGTCGAAGGTGACGTCGCCGCGCGGGTAGGAGGCGCCGCCATTGCCGGTGAATTCGACGAGGCCGGTGAGCGGGTCGTCGCCGATGCCGTCGGCGTAGGCGAACTTGACGTCGCTGAAGTCCTGGTAGTACTTGGTCCAGACGCCGCTGCCGATGCTGACCGTGGCGCCGCTGGCGAGCGTCGCGGCGCCGAGGGAGACCTCGCTCAGGTCGGAGAGGGAGTTGGCGGCGGTGAGGACGACCCAGTCGTCGTCGGGATCAACGGTCCCGTTGCCGGCATCGTCGAGGCGGCCGGCGATCGGTTTCCAACCGCTGCGGTTGAACGTGCCCGCATCGGAGGTGATCTGGTAGCCGATTATCGACTGCGGGACGCCGGTGTTGTTCTTGATGGTCATGGCGCCGGTGTCGCGGTCGACGACGAGGCGGAGCCGGGAGTCGACGACCTGGGCGCCGAGGTCGATGCCGGCGCCGGCGTTCCAAAGCTGGCCGGCCTCGGTCGGCGTGAGCGAGCGACGCCAGAAGGCGAGCTCGTCGACGGCGCCGGTGAACTCGACGCTGTAATTGCCCGTGCCGTCTTGGCCGATGTTCCAGGGAAGCGAGCCGTTGAACGTGCCGGGAGAGGAGAGGTTGATCGTGCCGGTGTTGACGCCGTTGATGTAGAGCTTGGTCGGGCCGTCGCGGTCGATGGTCATCAGCACGTGGCTCCAGACGCCGACGCCGAGAGAGGCGCTGTTCTGGGCGGTGTCGAGATCGAGGCGCGTGCCGGTGCTCCCCTTGGTGTTCAGATCGAAGATGCCGTTGCCTTTGACGGCCCAATTGACGCCGGTGTTGCCGCCGTTGGCCCAGTTCTTGTTGCTGAGGACGGCGGGGTCGTTGGCAAAATCGTCCTGGCGGATCCACATGGAGATCGAGAAGTCGGCGGTCGTGCCGAAGTCGAGCTCGGTGAGGGTGGCTGGGTTGAGGGACATGTAGTCCTTAGCCCCAGGAAGGTACATCGCCTGGCCGATTTTACCGGCGGTGAATTGCGGATTATTGACGGGCGTGCCGTGAGTGGCCTGCGGCGAGCCGGAGGTGTCGAGGAAGTCGCCGTCGAATTCGTACAGAGCGACGAGGTTGTCGGTGAGGGCGGCGTGGACTGGGCGAGCGACGGTTGTTTCGGCCACGACGAAGGCGAGAGGCGCGGCGAGTAATGTTCGGGCTTTAGCGCTAAGCCGCGAGCGGCTGGGACGACGGCGGCGGTAGGCGGCGATCGCGGCCACGGCGAGGGCGGCTAGGCCGCCAGCGGCGGGTTCGGGGATGGCGAGGCCTGCCAGCGCGGCCTGGGCCATCGCGGGATTGAGCTTGCTGAGGATGATCCAATCTTTGAGGTCGGTGGTGCGATCGAGATTGAGGTCGCCCTTGAAGTACGACTCGGCGACGGTGGGGTGGTTCGAGGTAAGCCAGCCTTGGACGAACGCGGTGACGTCGTCGGTGGCGGCGGGGCCTTTGCCGTTGCCGGAGACGACGCCGTCTTGGTTCAAATCGCCGACGATGCCGTTGGGAGAGCCGAACGGTAGGCCAACGACCTTGCCGTCGACGGGCGTGCCGAAGGGGTCGACCCCCATGTGCCAGAGGGCGGTGGGGACGAGGTCGCGGAGGGTGCCTTGCTTGAGCGTCGACCCGTCGGGGATGGCCGGGCCGCTAATGACGAAAGGTACCTGCCAGTTGATGGGCCCTTGGCTGGCGAAGTGCGAGGTTCCCTGGCCGCCATGGTCGGCGGTCATGATCACGAGCCACGACTCGGAGCCGTTCACGACGCCGGGGCGGGCGTTGAGGGCGGTCATGATGTTGCCGATGAGCGAGTCGACGTTTTGGAGCGCTGCGTAGTAACCGGCCGTGGCCCAACCGAGCGAGTGGCCGGCGTGATCGACCTGGTCGAAGTGAAGGAAGATGGCGTCGGGGTCGCCATTGGTAAGGAGGTCGACGGTGGCGCTTGTCACCGTGTCGTCGTCGACGCCGCTGATGACGAGATCGGCGTCCTGCACGTCGAGGATTTCCGTGTTGATCGGCGCCCAGTCGACGATCGATGCGGTGAAGAGGGTAGGGTCCTTCTGCTTGAGATACTTGAAGAAGAAGGGGTATTGATCGAAGCGGCTGCCGCCGAAACTGTTGTCGATGACGCCGTGGTGGGGGGCGGAGGCGCCAGTGGTGATCGTCGACCAATTGACGCCGCTGGCGCCGTAGCCTTCGGGGGGATTGGGGGTGAGGGCGCCCTCGTTGAGCCAGTCGTAGCGCACTGCGCCGGCGGCGGCGAGCGCGTCGAGGTTCGGCATGTTGGCGGTTTGCGTGTAGCCGCCGCCGGCGCCATCGACGCCGATGATGAGGACGCGGTTGCTGACGGCGGATGTCGCGGGATTGGCAGCGAGGGCGAGCGTGAGCAGCGCGAGGGAGAGGTTCAAGAGACGGCTAGGCATGTGCGATTCCAGAGGTGCTTGTCGAGGTGTGTTCTACTTCGCGTTCTTTAAGAACGCGACAAGATCGGCGAGTTCCTGGACGGTGAGTTGCTTGTCGAGGCCGGCGGGCATCACGGAAATCGTGTTCGGCTGGACCTGCTCGACGATGTCGCGCGACAGGCGGACTTCTTCGTTCGGCCCGGTGGCGACGACGTAATCGTGGTCGGTTTCATTGCGGATGACGCCGGAGACGGCACGGCCGTCGCTGGTGACCAGCAGCATTGGTTCGTAACTGCGGACGAAGCTCATGCTGGGGAAAAGGATCGACTCGAGGAGGTCGCGCTCGGTGCGGATCTCGCCGATCTTCGAGAGTTCGGGGCCGGTGACGCCGCCGCCGTAGCCCATGCGGTGGCAGGCCGAGCAGGAGGCCTTGGCGCTGTTGAAGACGGCGTGGCCGCGTCTCACGTCTCCGGAGGCCATGGAGGGGAGGAGTTCTTCGATGCGGCTGCGCTGACTGGCGGCGTCGACGTTGACGAGGGCTTCGACGGCGGCGATCTGGTCGATAACTTCGGCGTCGTATTCCATGAGGGCCTGGCGAAGGAGGTCGATGCGGAGCGAGGGGAGGGCGGGGGACTGCGCGAGGGCGTCGAGGAGGGCGACGCCCGTGGCCGTTTTGTTGCCTTTGATGAAGGCGCCGACGAGCTTGTTGAGTTCCAGAGGGCCGGCGGCGGGGATGACGGCGACGAGTTGGGTGAGTTGCTCGGCGGTGAGTGGCGCAACGGCGAGGGCGTCGGCGGCGGCGGTGCGGTCGACGCTGGGCGACTCTTCATTGAGCAACGTCGAGGTTAGCAGGGAAAACTGCTGATCGCCAAGCGACTGGAGCGCCGGGGCGGCAAGGGCTACGGCCGCGAGGCGGTCCGACGGCGCGGCGTCATCGTTGTCGAAGAGGTTGACCAGCGCCGCGTGCAACGGCGACCCGTCTTTCTGCTGCGGCGCCTGCCGGCGGGCGGCGGCGAGGGCGGCGGCATGGAGCGACTGGTCGTCGCTTCCGAGGATGGCGGCGAGGGCCGCAGGCCAGGCGCCGGCCTCGACGGGCGGGGCTTGTTCCATGGCGCGGAGGGCGACGAGGCGCGCGGCGGGCGAGGCACTGGCGTCTTGCGCCGTGTTGGCGATGAGGGTTTGGATTGGCGCATTGCCGGCGAAGGCGGCGAGCATGGTGACGAGTCGGGCGTTTGGCTGCGGATCGGCGTCTTTTGCGGGGTCGTCCGAGTCGCTAAGCCGCGAAGCGGCGGCGGGGGGGAGGGTCGCTAGTTTCTCGCTGAACCAGGCGGCGAGTTGGCCGCCCCATTCGGGGTGGTGGGTGACGACCCAGTTCGCCGCGGCGCTGAGGCGCGAATCTGCCGCGTCAAGGCGGGGCAGAACGTCGCCGGCCGCAAGGTTGCCGCCGGGCATCTGGTCGAGTGCGATCAGCGTGGCGGCGACCGTGCCCGGCTGTTCGCGGGCAAGGCCGGCGCGGGTGGCGTCGGCGTCGGCGAGTTCGATCAGGGCGTACGTGATTGAGTGCTGCAGGATGCGCTCTTCGGCTGTGGCGGCGGCCTGCAGTAGATGGGGAATGGCGGCCGGATCGGCTAGGCGTCCGCTCGCTTCAGCGGCGACGCGGCGAACGGCGGGGTCTGCGTCGGCGAGTAGCGCGAAGACTTGCGGGGCCGCGACGGCGTCGCGGTGGAGGCTGACGCCGTGAAGGGCGGCTTGGCGGATGTGCGGGTTGACGTGGTTCAGCAAGCTGCGAACGAGCGGTTGCGACGCAGTGCTTTCGAGGCTGATGAGCGCCCAGGCGCGTGCGAGGTCGGCGGTGAGTTGGTCGCAACCGTCGGCGACGTTGCCGGCGAGGATGTCGCTGGCGTCGCGCATGGCGAGGAAGTCACTCAGTTCCGACGAGTCGCCCAGCTTGGCGAAAGCGCGGGCGGCGCGGAGACGCACGGCTGGGCGGGCGTCGCCGAGCAAGGCCCACAGTTGCGGGATGGTTTGTTTTGCCCAGTCGATCTTCTGTCCGCGCGGATCTTCCATGTTTGGCGCATTGTTGCGGCGGACGCGGTAAACGCCGCCGAGGACGTCTGGCTTCCAGAGTTGCGAGGTGGGGCAGCAGAGCTTGTACCAGCCGCCGGTGTCGACGACCAGCAGGCTGCCGTCGGCGTCCATCAGCACGTCGGTGGGATGGAAATCGACGTCGTCGCCCCAGACGAAGTCGCTGTCGACGGAGGCGAACGAGCTCCCTTGCGGCTGCAGGATATGCCGCGCGACCTTGCGCATGTTGAACTGGGCGGAGAAGAGGTTGTCGCGATAATCGTCGCCGAAGACGTTTGATTCATACCTTTCCAGGCCCGCCGGCGCGGCGGAGTTCATCAGCACGATCGCGGGCATCAACTCGCCCGTGCGGGGGTGTCCGTCGATGACGCCGTGGTTCTTGCCATAAACGCCGCCGTAGATGGCATGGGCCAGACCATCGCGGCGGCCATCGCTTTCGAGGAATGTCGACGAAAAAATTCGTTCTCCGCTCAGTGTGAACACCACGTCGACGGGGTTGTCCATGCCGCCGGTCATCACCGGTTCCATGCCGGTCCCGTCGGGACGGCTGCGCCAGATGTGGGCGGCGCGGCTGCGGAATTCGCGGCCGTTCACCTGGTGAACCTGCTCGGCGAACGCCCCTTTGCACCAATAGATCCAGCCGTCGAGGCCGGGGTAGGGACCGTGAAGGTCGTTCGCGCAGCCGGTGAGAGTACCTTTGAACCATTCTTCCCGTTGTTCGGCGACGCCGTCGCCATTGGCGTCGGTCAGCTTCCAAATGCTCGGCGGCGCCGAGACGTAGAGCGAGCCATCGAGGAACATCGTTCCTTCGGGGAACATCATCTTGTCAGCGAAGACGACGCGCTCGTCGTAGCGCCCGTCGCCGTTGGTATCGGTGAGGCGGACGATGCGGTGAGGCTTCTCTGCCAGCTGTTGCTCGACGGGGTCGTTCGAGCCGGAGGATTCGGCGACGTAGAGGTGCCCGGCGTCGTCGAAGGCGGCGGTGATAGGACGCTCGACCAGCGGCGGGCCGGCGACGAGCTCGACGGTGAAGCCCTCGGCGGCGTGGACTTGGGGAGTTTCAGCTGGCGTTGCCGTTAGCTTGGGATTGATGGCCGGCACGTCGGCGGCGATGGCGATGGCCGCGAAGAGAGCGAACAAGCAGAAGAGTCCGGCGGCAAGTCGCATACGGTCCACGCTGATGAGAGGCTGATGGGCGTCACTGGAATCTTGCCAGTGTGAAGTGCCGAGCGAGTTCCCACTTCAGCACTGGTAAGATGCCAGTGGCACCCATGGAAGCGGCAACTTTCAATCTCGAATACTGCGCAGTATAGCGAGCCGCATGAAGATTCCCAAAAGTGGGCGAGGCAGTTACGCAAAGGAACTACGAAGGAACGCAAATGGGCGTTGTTGTGCGAAGTTGCCGATGGAGTCGCGGCTCACGAGCTTCGAAGTTAGCGCACTCCTAGCGGCGTCCCGGAGGGACGATTGAAAGTTTCAATCGCCCCTCAGGGGCTGCCTTCTTCTCATCGCAGGCAACCCAGCACTGAAGTGCTGGGCTATTGTCGTTGTGTCCCTCCGGGACACTGGCAGATAGGTTTATTTTTTTCGAGGTGTAGCCTCCCCGCGCTAGGATGTCGAGCGATGCGGCGAGTGGCCACCTAGCGGAGCCATGGACTGCATGAAAGATGACAATAGGTTGACGTACAGCGACAATTGACAGCCGGCGAGGCGGCCCGTACCTTCCGGGGATGAAAGCCACCGTTCAGATTTCACTTGACGTTTTATCGATCGACGAAGCGCTCGCCACGGCGGAGATGGCGATCCGCGCGGGCGTCGATTGGCTCGAAGCTGGCACGCCGCTGATCATTGCCGAGGGAATGCACGGCGTGCGGGCGCTGCGTTCAGCGTTCCCGGATGTGCCGATCGTCGCGGATCTCAAGACGATGGACGGCGGCTACCTTGAGGCCGAAGTGATGGCCAAAGCGGGGGCGACGCATGTGGTCGTCATGGCGCGGGCGCACGAAGAGACGATCCACATGGTGGTGAAGGCGGGCCGCGACCTGGGGATCAAGGTGATGGGCGACAACCTCGGGTGTGAGGATATGGTCGCCGGCGCCAAGCGGCTGGAAGACCTCGGCTGCGACTATGTGATTCACCACATCGGCTACGATGAACGCCGCGGGATTGCCGCCCGGGGGCTGCGGATGCCTAGTCCGCTCGATCAGCTCAAGGAAGTCGTTGCGGCGTGCAGCGTGCCAGTGCAGGCGGTCGGCGGGCTGACGCTGGAGCAAGCGGTGCGGACGCCGGAGTACGGGGCGCCGCTGGTAGTCCTGGGGGCGCCGCTGACGATCGACGCCGATGCATTCAAGACGGCCAGCGGCGACGTGGAAGCTTCGCTGCGGCTGATCTGTGAGAAGGTGCATGCTTACGGGAATGTGTGAGGCCAAACTAGGTCGCCACTGGCATCCTGCCAGTGAGAAGTGCCGAGCGAGTTTCCACTTCCGCACTGTCGACACGCCAGTGGCACCCTTCCTCGACGAACTATCTGTAGTTAACTCTTCTTCGAGTCAAATGAAATGAGCCAGCAAGATCTCGGCCTCGTCAACTTTTCGCCGGAACCCCATAGCGTTGAGCTGCGCGAGATTCCGCGGGCGACCATCGGCGATGATCAGGTGCTGATGGAGGTCCAGGCGATTGGCGTCTGCGGCAGCGATCTCCATATGTGGACCGCGCAGCAGAGCTGGCAGGTCAACTATCCGGTGGTGCTGGGTCACGAGTTCTGCGGCATCATTCGCGAGGTCGGCCGCGGCGTGACGGGATGGAAGGAAGGGGATCGCGTCGTCAGCGAAACGGCGGCGGTGATCGATCCGACCAGCCCGTTGACTCGGCAAGGCTTGTATAACCTCGATCCGAATCGTCGCGGTTACGGGGCGATGATCGATGGCGCCATGCGGAGTTATGTGCCGGTGCCGGCGCGGATTCTGCACCGGATGCCGGAGGGGATGGCGTTCGAGCAGGCGGCGCTTACCGAGCCGTGTTGCGTGGCGTTCAACGCGGTGGTGAACAATGTGCGGATTCGGCCGGGCGACCGCGTTGTGGTGCTCGGACCGGGCCCGATTGGGATTCTGGCGGCCGCGATGGCCCGGCTGTGCGGCGCGTCGGTGGCCATCGTTGGTTTGGAGAACGATCGGGCGCGCTTGGAAGTGTCGCGGGCGTACGGCTGCGAGCCGATCGTCGGCGATCCGGCCGAGTGGGCGCGGGCGGTCGATGGCCTTGGCGCCGACGGCGTGGTCGATGCGACCGGCGTGTCGGTGGCGCTGGCGACAGCGCTCGACGTGGTGCGGCCTGGCGGGTGGATCAGCAAGGTTGGTTGGGGGCCGCAGCCGCTGGGGTTCTCGCTCGACAAGCTCGTGCAGAAGAACGTGACGTTGCAGGGGAGCTTCAGCCACAACTGGCCCATCTGGGAGCGCGTCATTCACTTGATCGCTAGCGGGACGCTCGACGTGCGGCCGATTACCGGCGGCGTCTGGAAGCTGGCCGATTGGCATGAAGCGTTTGAGATGATGCACTCGGGACGGATCGTGAAGGCGGTGTTGACGCCGGTGTAGTGGGCGCGCCGAACGGTGTCGGGAGCCTTTTGCCACTGCAGGTTCTCTTTTCAAACGCGACTCGCCAGTGGCAAAAGGCTCCCGACACCCTCCCATGCGACTTCAAAACAAATCCATTCTTGTCACCGGCAGCACCACGGGCATTGGCGAGGCGATTGCACGGCGGGCGATTGCCGAGGGCGCCCGGGTGATCGTTCACGGGCGTGACGAGGAACGCGGACGGGCGCTCGTCGCGGAGTTTCCGGGGCAGGCGACGCTGGCGATCGCTGATCTGGCCGATCCTGCCGCGGCGCCGCAGCTAGTCGACGCGGCGCTGAAGGCTTACGGCCAGCTCGATGCGATCGTGAACAACGCCGCTTGGGTCGTGCGGAGCGAGCTCAAGAACACCGACGCGGCGATGTTCGACAAGGTGATGGCGATCAACGTGCGGGCGCCGATGTTGCTCGTGCAGGCGGCGTATCCCCATCTCAAGCAGACGCGCGGCTGCGTGCTGAACATCGGTTCGATCAACGCCTACACCGGCGAGGGGAATCTGCTCGCGTACAGCGTCTCGAAAGGGGCGCTGATGACGCTGTCGCGGAATCTGGCCGATTACCTGTGTTACGACCAGATTCGGGTCAACCACTTCAACGTCGGTTGGGTGCTCACCCCCAACGAGTACGAGACGAAGATCAAAGACGGCCTGCCGAAGAATTGGCCGGACGAGCTGGAGCCGCAATTCGCGCCGTCGGGGCGGATTATGAAGCCCGAGGAGATTGCCGCGGCGTCGGTCTACTGGCTGAGCGACGAGAGCCGCCCGATCAGCGGGAGCGTCGTGGAGTTGGAACAGTACCCGATCATTGGCCGCAACCCCACCAAACGAGGCGATTGATGCCGAAGCTGGCTGCCTTTCCGAAGGCGTTCATGGACCCGTTGTGCCTCACCGGCGAGATGAAGATCGCCGAGTGGATTGAGCTGGCGGCGACGCTGGGCGTGCCAGGGCTGGAGTTTTACAGCGGCTTTCTCGAACTGAAAGATCGCGCGGCGTGGGGCGAGTCGCGGCGGATCGCCGAGGGGCAGGGGATGACGATCCCGATGCTTTGCTGCTCGCCCGACTTCACGCATCCCGATGCGGCGTTCCGGCAGCGGCAGATCGAGCAGCAGGTTGGCTGGATCGAGATGTGTGCGGAGCTGGGAGGAAGCTATTGCCGCGTGCTGAGCGGGCAGCGTCGCCCCGAGGTGAGCCGCGATGACGGATTGCGTTACGCGGCCGACAGCATCATGGCCTGCACGCCCGCGGCGGCGGAGCGCGGAGTGACGTTGATTATTGAGAACCATTATAAGGACAACTACTGGGAGTATCCCGAGTTTGCGCAGAGCATGACCGACTTCTGCGATCTGGTGGCGATGATCGATTCGCCGCACTTCGGCGTGAACTATGACCCCAGCAACGCGCTCTTGGCTGGGGACGATCCGATCGAACTGTTGCGGCGGGTGAAGCACCGCGTCGTGACGATGCATGCGAGCGATCGATATCTAGCGGAGGGGACGCTGGAAGACTTGCGCCGCGAAGAGGGCGCCGTCGGCTATGCCAAGCGGTTGCGGCATGGGGTGATTGGCAAGGGGATGATCAATTACGACGGGGTCTTCAGCGAATTGAGCGGCGTCGGGTTCGACGGGTGGATCAGCATCGAGGATGGCGTCGACGGGATGCCGCAGCTGCATGAGAGCGTGGCGTTTTTGCAGCGGAAGATTGGGGAGTACTGGCGCTAAACCGCAAGCGGCAATTCTAGCCGTCGGGCCACGCCCGCCGGGCAACGGCGGATAGAACTTTTCTCTCATTCAGTGCGATGACCAACATTTCTGCAAAGTCGACTCCGCTCATTCTGGGCTTTGGCGAGGCGCTGTTCGACGTCGTCGACGGCGATGCCATTCTCGGCGGGGCGCCGTGCAATTTTGCGGTGCATGCGCAGCAGATGCTGGCGACGGGAACTGGGGCGAATGTCGGCGGGCAGGCGATTCCGGTGAGTTGCGTCGGCGATGATGCGCTGGGGCGGCGCTTGCGGAGCGAGGTGGCGACGCGGGAAGTGAACGTCGACTATCTGCAGGTCGACGCTACTTTGCCGACTGGCACGGTCGAAGTGGAACTCAACGCCGAGGGGCATCCGACGTACGACATTTGTCAGGGGGTGGCGTGGGACGGGATCGCGTTCACGCCGGAGCTGGCGGAGCTTGGTGCGCGGGCTGACGCGATTTGTTATGGGACGCTGGTGCAGCGGACGGCGGGGAGTCGCGGGACATTGCGTTCGCTGTTGGAGGCCGCTATGCCGCAAGCGGCCCGCGTTTGTGATTTAAATCTGCGGGCGCCGCATTACACGCCAGAAGTCGTCGAGGAGTCGCTGCGGTGGGCGACGGTGTTGAAGCTGAACGACGATGAATTGGCAATCGTCGCAAAGATGTTCGAGCTCGCGGCGCCGGCGGGCGACTTGCCTGCGACGATCGAGGCGCTTGCCGGACGGTTCCCGCAATTGACGACGATCGCCGTGACCGAGGGAGCGGCTGGCGCTCGGTTGTGGCATGGCGGGAAGCACTTTTCCGCTGAACCGCCGCGCTGCGAGCGCGTGGCGGGGGCCGATTCGATTGGCGCCGGCGACTCTTGGTGCGCGGCGCTGGTGATTGGCCTGTTGCGCGGCTTGCCGCCGCAGCAAATTCTCGGCTGGGCCAATCGGGTGGCGTCGTTCGTGGCGTCGCAGCGCGGGGCGACGCCGACGTTGCCGGGCGTTTTGCTCTCACCTTCCGCCTAGCTTCACCCCAGTTAGTCCTTCTGACTCCCTTCCTCAAGGGGAGGGGACCAGACGGTCCAATTTATGTGCCGCCGCACTCGTCGCATGCGCGGTTTACACCGGTCGTACCGATTGCGCCTATCGCGTCGAGTTGGCCTTCTTGCGAAGGGCGTCGGGTAAAGCGCCGTGGGCGGGTTATATTTTTGCGTCCGCGATGTTTATAAAACCCCCCATTGTCTCTCCCCGCCATGACTGCTCGCCATCTTGCCGCCGCCGTGGCGCTGTTGTTCGTCGCCGCCACGGGCTGCCGTGAGAAGGCGCCCGCCAAGGTTGCTCAGGCGCCGGTGGTTCGCACGGAGACGCCGATTTCGCGCGAAGTGGGCGACTACGTCTACTTCACCGGGCGGTTGGAAGCGGTCGAGTCGGTGGAAGTGCGGGCCCGCGTGACCGGCTATCTGGTGAGCATCGACTTTCAGTCGGGCAAGCCAGTGAAGGCTGGCGATCGGCTGTTCAAAATCGATCCGCGGCCGTACCAGGCGCAGCTCGACGAAGCGAACGGGCAGGTGGCGCTGGCGAAGGCGAGGCTCCAGCTGGCGGTCGCCGACAATGCCCGCGCGAAGGAAGTGGCCAAAACGCCCGGCGCGATCAGCCAACAAGACGTCGACAAGTACGAAGCCGCCGAAGAGGCGGCTGCCGCGCAGGTGACCGCCGTCCAGGCGGCCTCGGAAGTGGCGGCGCTCAATCTCAGCTTCACCGACGTCATCTCGCCGGTCGACGGCATTGTCAGCCGGAACTTGCTGACGATCGGCAATCTCGTAACGCAGGACCAGACGCTGTTGACGACTGTTGTATCGCAAGATCCGATTTACGCCTACTTCGACGTTGATGAGCTGACGCTCTTGCGGGCCGAGCGCTTGATCCAGGCGAAGAAGATCGAGTCGACGGCGCAGGGGGCCGTGCTGCCGGTGGAATTCGGGCTGGCGAATGAAGGGAACGACTATCCCCATGCGGGAACCGTCGACTTCATCAACAACCAGATCGATCCGTCGACGGGGACGCTCGAACTACGCGGCGTCTTTAGCAATCCGCTGCTGACGCCGGCGGGGCCGCGGATGTTCAAGCCGGGCGAGTTTGTGCGAATTCGACTCCCCATGGGACCGGCGGAGGAGTCGCTCGTTGTGTCGCAGGCGTCGATTGGCAGCGACCAGGGAAAGAAATACCTGATGACGTTGAACAAAGAAAATGTCGTCGAATACTCGCCCGTGACGCTTGGTCCGCAGCAACCGGATGGGATGCAGGTGGTCCTGCCGATCAATATCCAACGGACGCCGGAAGGGGTGCGTTACGCCCTGGAGGGCGAGCCGAGCGAGCCAAGTATTTCGGCCGACAGCGTCATCGTCGCCGAGGGGCTGCAGCGGGTGCGGCCTGGCGTGAGGGTCGATCCGAAGCCAATAGTTCGCGATCCGCTGGGGACGCTGCCGGCGGATGATCAGACGCCCTCCGCTCCCGCCCCGCCGACCGCCCAGGCGGAAAAGCCGGCGCCCGCCGACAAGAAGTAACTCCGGCTCCTGCCGTTCCCGCCTAGCATCCTTCCCGATCTCCCCCCGCAGCGCCCCGCCATGTTAGCCCGATTCTTCATCGAGCGACCGATCTTCGCCTGGGTGCTGTCGATCGTCATTTTATTGGCGGGCGGCGTCTCGGTCGTCACGCTCCCTGTCGCGCAGTATCCAGACATCACCCCGCCGACGGTGCAGGTGACCGCTTCGTACCCTGGCGCCAGCGCTCAGGTGGTCGCCGATGCGGTGGCCGCTCCGATCGAGGAGCAGGTCAACGGCGTGCAGGGCTTGCTCTACATGTCGTCGCAGTGCACGAACGACGGCGCCTACAACCTGACGCTGACGTTCGAACTCGGCACCGATCTCGACATGGCGACGGTGCTGGTGCAGAACCGCGTGTCGTGGGCGATGGCCCAGTTACCGCTGCAGGTGCAGTTGCAGGGAATCAACACCAAGAAGAAGTCGCCGAGCATCTTGCTGGCGATCAATCTGATTTCGCCTGGCGGGACGTACGACGACATTTATCTGAGTAACTACGCCACGATCCAGGTAAAGGATGAAATCTTCCGCCTCGACGGGGTGGGCGACATCACCTATCTCGGTGAGCGCGACTACAGCATGCGGGCGTGGCTCGATCCGCAGAAGATGACCAGCCGCAACATCACCGTCAACGAGGTGATTCAGGCGGTACAGAATCAGAATATGCAGGTCGCCGCCGGCCAAATCGGTCGGCAACCGGTGCCCGAGGGGCAGCAGTTTCAGCTGACGCTCACGACGCTCGGGCGGCTGCAGGATCCCGACCAGTTTGGCGACATCATCGTCAAAACGAGCCAAGGGAACGACCAGACGGGTCGGCCGGCGTCGCAAGTGGTTCGGCTGCGCGACATCGCGCGGGTGGAACTGGGCGCCCAGCAGTACGACCAGATCTGCAAGCTCGACGGCATGCCGTCGGTGGCGCTCGCGATTTTTCAGGAACCTGGCTCCAACGCCATGAAGGTGGCGAAGGAGATCAAGAACAAGATGGCGGAGTTGAAGCAGAGCTTCCCCGCCGACCTCGATTATCGCATCGTTTACGACACGACGCCGTTCATCACGGAGTCGGTCAACGAAGTGTTCAAAACGCTCCGGGACGCAATCATCCTGGTGGCGATCGTCGTGCTCTTCTTCCTGCAAGACTGGAAGGCGATGATTCTGCCGATGATCGACGTGCCGGTGTCGCTGGTGGGCGCCTTCGCGGTGATGGCCGTCATTGGCTTCAGCTTGAACAACCTGACGCTGTTCGGCCTGGTGCTGGCGATCGGCATCGTTGTCGACGATGCGATCGTGGTGCTGGAGAACGTCGAGCGGCAGATGGCCACGGGGCTCGACGCGAAGACTGCCACGATCAAGGCGATGGATGAAATTACCGGGCCGATCGTCGCGATCACCCTGGTGCTGTCGTCGGTGTTCCTGCCGAGCGTGTTCATGCCGAGCATCTCGGGCCAGTTCTACCGGCAGTTCGCCTTGACGATTTCCGCGGCGATGGTGATCTCGGCCATCAACGCGATGACGCTCACGCCGTCGCGGGCGGCGTCGGTCTTTAGCACCGAACATGTCGACGAGCATGGCGAGCCGATCCGCGAGGCGTTGCCGTGGTGGATCTTCTGCCTGTTCGGCGGATTGCTGACCTACTGGGTCGGCGCGAATTATCTCGGCGAGTGGTTTGGCCACGAGGCCCCCGCGACTGGCGGACATGGGGACGAGGCCGGCCCCGGTTGGACCATGACGCTAACGTACTTCGTGCCGGGATTCGTCCTCGGCGGGTTCATCGGCAAGTTGATCATCTTGCCGGTGAATCGAGTGCTCGCGAAATTCTTCGGCGGCTTCAATCGGCTGTTCGATCGCATTACCGAGGGATATAGCGCGATCGTGAAGCGCTCGCTCCGTGTAAGCCTCATGGTGCTGGCGATCTACGGCGGGCTGCTCTACCTGACGGCGCACGAATTGACCGTGGCGCCGAAGGGGTTCATCCCAACGCAAGATCAGGGCTACTTGCTGGTCAACGTCCAACTCCCCGACTCAGCGTCGGTGCAGCGGACCGAGGCGGTGATGGATCGGCTCGCCGGGATCGCGCTCGGCGATCCGAAGGACCCGTCGCGGCCGGGCATCCCCGGCGTGCAGCATATGATGTCGGTCGCCGGCCAGTCGGTGTTGCTCAGCGCCAACGCCAGCAACTTCGGCTCCTGCTTTTGCATTCTGAAGCCATTTGAGGAGCGAACCTCGCCCGACGAATACGACGCCGTGGTGGCGGAGAAGCTCCGCGCCTTGGTCGCCCAAGAAGTTCCGGAAGCGCAGATCAGCGTCTTCCGTGCGCCGCCGATTCAGGGTCTTGGCACGTCGGCTGGCTGGAAGATGCAGATTGAGCAGCGCGGCTACGTCGACTTGCATCAGCTGCAGAGCGACGCCGACGAACTGGTGGCCCAGGCGAACGCCGACCCCGAGTTGCTGGGCGTCTCGACGATGTTCCGGGCTGAAACGCCGCAGATTTATCTCGACATCGACCGGACCAAGTGCGAATCGCTCGGCGTGGCGATGAAAGATGCGTTCGATGCGCTGCAGGTCTTCATGGGGGGCTACTACGTCAACCTCTTCAATGAGTTTGGCCGCACCTGGCAGGTGAATCTCTCGGCCGAGTCGCAGTTCCGCACGCAGGTCGAGGATCTCAATCAGCTCTACGTGCGCAACCGCTTCGGCGATATGGTCCCGCTGGCCACCCTCATGCAGGAGCAGGACATCGGCGGTCCCGTGATGGTCAATCGCTACAACATGTACGCCTCGGCCTCCGTGCAGGGGGCCCAGGCGCCGGGGGTGAGTTCCGGCACGGCGATGGCTGCCATGCAACGGCTGGCCGACAGCCTTGGCCTCTCCTACCAATGGACCGAAATCGCGTATATGGAGCAGGAGCCGGTCACGGTCGGCACGTTCGAAGTGTCGGCCGGCATGGTCGGCATCGCGGTCTTCGCGCTTGGCGCCATTCTGGTGTTCTTGGTGCTGGCCGCGAAGTACGAAAGCTGGAAGCTGCCGTTCTCGGTGATTTTGGTGGTGCCGATGTGCTTGCTCTGCTCGGTGACGGGCATGCTGATCGCGTCGCTGCCGGTCGATATCTTCGTACAGATCGGCTTCATCGTGTTGGTTGGTTTGGCGGCGAAGAACGCGATCTTGATCGTCGAGTTCGCCCACCAGTTGCACTTGGAGGGTCAGCCGCTGGCCGAAGCGACGGTCGAAGCCTGCCGGCTGCGGTTGCGGCCGATCATCATGACCAGCTTCGCGTTCATCCTCGGCGTCGTACCGCTGGTGCTGGGACGCGGGGCAGGGGCCGAGATGCGCAATTCGCTCGGCACGGCGGTGTTCAGCGGGATGATCGGCGTGACGTTCTTCGGGATTTTCTTGACGCCGGTGTTTTTCTATGTGCTGGAACGATTTGGTCGGCGGAAGAAAGAGGCTGCGGTCGCTTCGACCGACAATTCAGCCTCCGGCTCGGCCGGGGGGTAGCACACATTGCGGGACGATGCCTACCGATGTGGTGACCGATCCCCTGGGGGAGCCAGGGTCTGCAATTATGGCGCTACGCGCCAACTTCTAGCGCTGCCGGTTGCACCAGCGACGGCTGCGAACGCGAATCGGCCGCCGGCGGCGTCGGGACGACGGGGCCTGGCGCTGGTGCAGGCAAAGGCAGGTTTTCGGGACGGGCCGGCGCGTCGGGCACTAGGCCATCTCCTGTTTCGTTAACCGGCGGCAACGCCTCCGGACCCTGCGATTCTTCCAATCGAATCTGCCAACCGCCGCCGAGCGCCCGGTAGATTTCGATCAAGCCCAGCGCGATGTCTCCCTCGGCCTGCGCGTAGAGATCTTGCTGCGACACCAGGTTCTGTTCGATGAGCGAAACGCGGTTGAAGTCGATCATGCCGAATTCGTACTGCGTCAGCGCGACGTTGGTCGCCCGCACCGAGGCGCTGACGCTTGCGTCGAGGAAGGTCGCCTGTTCTTGCGAGCGCAGGAACTCGACGAGCCCCGATTCGACTTCAGCGTTCGCTTCCAGCACTTTGTTCTGGTAGAAGGCGATCAGCTCGGCCAGCCGAGCATCCTGAATCCGAATAGCGTTCAGGAGCCGGCCGTAGTTCAGCACGTTCCATTGGAAGCTCGGGCCGACGGAGCCTTGCAGCGCTTCGCTGGTAAATAGGTTCGAGGCATTCTGCGCCGACACGCCGATGGCGCCGGTGATGCCGATGTGCGGATAAAGCTCCGAAACAGCGACGCCGACTCGCGCGCTTTGCGCGGCGACGTCACGTTCGGCGCGGCGAACGTCGGGACGCTGCGCAAGTAAATTCGCCGGGATGCCGACGGCGACGGCCGTCGACGCCGTGGGAATATCGCCGGCGCCGATCATGCGGTCCAAATCGGTCGGCGGGATGCCCATCAGGATGCAGAGCCGTAGCTCGGCCTGCCGCAGCGGGATTTGGAATTTAGGGACGAGCGCCTGCGTCTGCGCGAGGTTGCTCTTGGCCTGGTCGACGTCGAGTTCGCTAACCATGCCGCCGGAGAATTTGGCACTGACGATCTTCAGCGTCTCGGCCTGCAGCGTCTCGTTGGCACGGACCAGTTGAATTTGCTTTTGCAGCGTGCGGACTTCGACGTAGGCCTGAGCCACGTCGGCCAGCAGGGTGACGAGGATCGCGTCGTAGCTTTCGATGGACGCATCGAGATCGGCGTCGGCGGCCTCGATCGCGCGGCGATACCGGCCCCAGAAGTCGAGTTCCCAACCGAGATTGAAGCCGCCGTCCCATTCGTCGAAGAAGCGATCTTGCAGAAAGCCCGTATTGGCCGCTTGCGTGCTCATCGCGTCGCGCGAGTAGCCGCCAGCGACGTCTTGGGTTTGCGGAAAGATTTCGCCGATTGTCGCGGCTCGCACGGCGCGGGCCCGCATGACGCGGAAGCCTGCTTCGCGCAACGTGAGGTTCTGATTGACCGCATTGTTGATCAGGGCGTCGAGCGCGGGGTCGTTAAAGACCGTCCACCAGCGCTGGAGATTGGGCGGTTCCTCGCTGATGCGCACGTCGCCGGCGTCGATCCAGTCGGCGGCGACGGGGGCGGCGGGCTTGCGGTAGTTGGGGCCGACCTTGAAGCCGTTGTATACGTATTCCCGCCACGGCGTGCAGCCGCAGGTAGCGACCAGCGCGACTGCCAGCAACGGCGAACGGCGAAGGCCCCCTGACATCGGTCGATCGTCCCCCCCGAGACATCGGCGCAGTGCGAACCGTGCGCGGCGATCGCTGGGTCCGCCCAGATGAGCGCGCACGAAGTCCGCTGTCCGTCACTATCGGCAGGATCGCGAGAGTCGATCTAGTTTTTCACTGTCTCCACCGCGCTGAGGGGGCAACGCCTCGCGGCCAATTCGACGCCCTAACGCGCGGCGCGCTCGCCGTTCCTCGGATTGCGGAAGTTGTGCGGGCGCCTAGAATGCGGAAGTCGCTAGCCGCACGCTTGCTGGCGGCCTCGCCGCTGCGAGCCCCTTCCGCCGCCGAAATTGCCTCCCTTGAGCCACACCCCGCCATTGCAGCGCTTTGATGGGGCAGTCGTGCGTCCGGCCCTCGCGGTTGGATGGGACGGCCCGGCCTGCGGGGCCAGACAGAGATGAGCGACGCGCCCAACGACCCCGAGTCGCTGCTGGCGCTCGCCCCGCCGGAGCAACTTCCCGTTCCCGCGCCGGTACCCGAGGAACTGACCCATACTGGAGTCGATCTGCGCTCGACCGTTGGCGCCAAGCTAGCGACCGTGATGTTTCTGCATCACTTCGCGATCTCATCTTGGATCGTGACGCTCAGCAGTTACGTCAACGCGAACTCGGGCTCCGCTGGCTTGGGAATCTTCACGGCCGGATTCGTTGGCACGGTCTATGGCGCCGGGCCGCTGGGGGGGATGATTTCGCCGTTTGTCACTGGTTTGCTAGCGGATCACTGGTTCGCCACCGAGCGGCTGATGGCGGTTCTCAACCTCGGAGCAGCCGCAGCGCTGCTGGCGGCCATCAACGCGGACTCGCAGACGACGTTTTACTTGTCGGCATTGGCGTACCACGTTTGCTTCATCCCAAGCTTTGCGCTGGCGACGTCGATGTCGCTGCACCATTTGAAGCGGCCGGAGCGGGATTTCCCCGTGATTCGCGCTTGCAGCACGTCGGGGTGGATTGCATCGGGGGTCTTCATCGGCTGGGTTTGGCCTGAGATTACCGGCAACTCGATCGAGGCGACCGCCATTCCGCTGCGCATCGCGTTGGGGGCCCAACTGGTGACGGCGGTTTTTTGCCTGGTGCTGCCGCATACGCCGCCTGCGAACAAAAAGAGCCCCGCTGGCGGCTTCTCGCTGAAGGCGACCTTTGACTTATTGCGCGAGCCGCGGTTCCTGCTGTTGCTGGCGCTGGCGGTGCTGGCGCATGCTCCCGCTCAGTTTTATTACTCGTATCTCAACGTCTATCTGAACACGTGGATCGGCATGGCGAACGCCGCCGCGAAGATGGCGCTGGGGCAAGTGGTGGAAGTGGCGTGCATGGTGGTTTTGCCGGCGCTGCTGATGCGCATCAGCGTGAAGACCTCGATCCTCATTGGTCTCTCGGTGTGGACGCTGAGGTTCTGGCTGCTATCAGCGTCGGCGTCGCCTGCGATGTGGGGCCGTGACGGTTGGATTTACTTCGCGATTCTGGTTCATGGCGTGGCATTTACGCTGGTATCGATCTCGTTGCAGCTCGACGTTGACCGATGTGCGGGGCGTAAGCGACGCGCGACTGCACAAGGTTTGTTAGCAATGTCGATGTCGGGGGTGGGAAGCTTTGTCGGGGCCCAGCTAGCAGGAGAGGCTGGAGCTCGACTGCTGCCGACGGAACTGGCGGACGCTACGGCGGGGGGATGGACGTCGTTCTGGATGCTGCCCGCGTACATGACCGGCGGCGTGCTGGTGGTAGCGCTGCTCTTTTTGCCCCAAGATAAGAGGCAGTAAAGGCTTATGACTTTTGCTGGGCGGGCTGCGCCGGCGTCGGCCCGAATTTCCCGCCAAACTTCCCATCTTCCGAGGTTTTTTGTTTGCACCTTCCCGAATCGCTGCTACAATCGGCACCAGGGTCGAACTACAACTTGCTTTTCACTCGGATCGTGCGCCCAAGCAACAGCGCAACACCACACCGTTGAGGAGACCGTTCTAATGATTCGGACATATCGACGACTCTTTTCGGCGAGCGCCGCTGCGCTCGCGCTGGGCCTTTTGGCCCCATTCGCTCAAGCGGCATCTATCAGCTATGGAAATTTTGGCCCTGTTGCACCGGGCATTTCCTTCTTGAACGTCACGGAATCTTCCGGAACTGATCCGGTTCCGTTGTACGGCGCCCCGGATCCTTATTCTTCGGTTGTTGCGCCCGGGCCCGTATACGAAGCCGGACTCGATTTCGATCCGACCAGCTTTGTCGCATCGGCGGCAGGCGGCGGGGCCGACATCACCGACGGTCAATTGAACTTCACCATCGTGGGCCAGAAGGATGGCCTCGATGTAGTCGCGATCAAGTCCATCTTCCTGTCGGAAGGTGGCGACTACACGCTCGTCGGGGGCGGCACTGCCGCATCGCAGGTACTTGCGGGTGCCATCATGGCCGTGAAAGTTACGGAGATAGACGGTTCGCCAGTCACCCCATTTTCGCTTCCGGCGGCGAACTCCTCGGTTGGCTTCAACTTGGCGGCAAATGGCGGCATTGTTCAGCCCTGGTCGCTTGGGGTTCTGGTTGATCTTGAAGCTCAACTGCTCTCGCTGAACAAGTCGTTCATTGTCGGAGTTACGAAGGCTGAAGTCGTGATCAACAATTCGCTGATCGCCATCAGCGAGCCGGGGAGCATCGCCTTCATTGCGAAGAAGGACTTCGTGATCGGCACCGCCCCGAAGCCTGGTATACTTCCTGAGCCGGGTACGTTAGGAATGATGGGCTTGGCCTTGTGTGGCATTGGCGCCGCTTCGCGTCGCAAGCGCAGCTAAGTTGCTGGCTGTCGCTCGACCCGAGTGAAACTTCTCAAAGACCTCCTTCGCGTGCGAAGGGGGTCTTTTTTTGTGTAACGTCGAATTCCAATCAGTCCGCCACCAACGTAGGGCAAAACTATGGGGCGCCGGCCATTGAGGGGAAAAGCTCGTTAATCATCGTGATCGCGGCTGGTCCGACGAGCACGACGAAGATTGCCGGGAAGATGAAGAGCACCAGCGGGAAGATGAGCTTCACCGCGGTCTTGGCCGCTTTCTCCTCCGCCATCTGCCGCCGCTTGGTGCGCATCGAATCGCTTTGCACGCGCAGGGCTTGGGCCACGCTCGAACCGAATTTGTCGGCTTGAATCAGAATCGCGGCGAGGGCTTTGAGGTCGTCGACGCCAGTACGCGCGCCGAGATCGTGGAGCACGTCGGTGCGGGCGCGCCCCATCTGCAACTGCAAGTTGCTCAGGGCGAATTCCTCCGAGATGACCTTGTAGGTCTTTTTCATCTCCTCGGTGACTTTGCGCATGGCCTGATCCAGGCCGAGCCCCGCCTCGACGCAGACGACCATCAGATCGAGCGCGTCCGGGAGCCCGTAGAAGATGTTGTCCTGGCGGCCGCGCTTGATGATCCACAGGCCGACTTCCGGCAGGTAGAAGCAGACGCCGGCAAGAATTCCCGTATAAGTGAGCGAATCGATGTTGAAGCCGCGCGTGAGAATCATCACGCCGCCGCCGAGAAAGAAACCGACGGCGAGCGAGACCACCTTCAGCGACCAGTACATTTGCGGCGCGTTGGGGCCGCGGAAGCCGCTCATGTTCAACTTCTCGCGTGCCTTGCTAACTTCGGCCTCGTTCTTTGGCTGGAGAGGCGCCGACAGCGCTGGCGACGCCTTTTCGAGGGCTTTGGAGAGGGCTCCCATTTTCGACGACTTGCCGCCGCTGAGCAGGTCGCTCTTGCGTGAATTGGGCTCGCGGTATTCTTCGAGCCGTTGTTCGGCGCGCGGCTTTTGCCGCGACATCGAGTCGAGAACCCACCAAGCCACGAGCGCGACGGCGCCGAACACCGCGGCTTGGGTGATGACCGTCTGGCTGACCAGCGATGCGAGCAACAGGTGCATATCAGACTCGGATGTTGACGATCTTGCGAATGACCAGGGCGCCCAAAAGTTGGAGCAAAATACCGCCGATGAGCATCTTCTTACCAAGCTCGTCGGTGAAGAGGAGCATCAGGTAATCGGGGTTCATGCGGTAGACCGCGACGAACAACAGCGGCGGCAACGCCAACAGCACGATGCCTGACAGGCGGCCTTCGCCCGTCAGCGCTTGGACTTGACCGAAGATCTTGAATCGCTCGCGGACCAGCGTGCCGATCTTGTCGAGGATTTCCGCCAAGTCGCCGCCCGTCTGACGTTGCAGGATAACGGCGGTCGCGAAAAACCTCAGGTCGAGGTTCGGGACGCGTTCGGTCAGCGCATCAAGGGCTTCCTCAAACGGGATGCCGAGATTCTGTTCTTCGAAGACCCGGCCGAATTCCTGCCCGATCGGAGCCGACATTTCGGTCGCCACCAGGCGGAAGCCCGCGGACAAGCTGTGACCGGCGCGTAACGCCCGCGCGACGAGTTCCAGTCCCTCAGGCAGTTGAGCGGCGAACTTCGCCAGCCGCTTCTTTCGCTTGAACATCAGATAACCCAACGGCAGCATGGCGAAGCAGACGCCGATCGCCGGCGCGAAGGCGTAGTGGACGCCGACGAAACCGCAGGCCAAGAAGGCGACGAACCCGAGGATGCCCGAGATGGCCACAAACGTCGTCACTGACATGTGGACGTCGGCTTGAGCGAAGAGCCGCGGCAGATTGAACCACCGCGAGACGATCGTTTCGAGGGCGCCTTTGCCCTGGCCCCGTTCTTTCGCGAGGATTTGCGTCAGCTCGGCGAGGCCCCCTTCTGAGCGGTCGCCCTTGCCGGTGAGCGTATTGAGGCGCCCTTCCATCTGCGAGATCGACTTGTCGCGCATTAGCGCAGCGATCGCGACGACCAGCAGCGTTACGCCGACGAAGACGGCGCCCAGAATCAGAATCGAAGGAAGCATCGCATTCTCACTGACTGCTGTAGAGTTCGCTCACCGGGCTGCGGACGCTTAGTCGCGAAGCATGATCCGCTCACGGAAGACGCTGGCCGGGAGCCGAACGCCGTGGGACTCAAACCGTGGGATGAACGACGGCCGGATGCCGGTCGCCTCGAAACGGCCGACGCCGCGGCCGCTCTCGTTTACCCCTTCGAGGACGTATTTGAAAATGTCTTGCATGATGATGGTGTCCTGCTCCATCCCCATGATTTCGGTAATCGCCGTGACTTTTCTAGGACCGCCTGGCAGGCGATTGACCTGCACAATCAAGTCGACGGCGCTGGAAATCTGCTGCCGCATCGCCTTGATCGGCATTTCGAAGCCGGACATCATAATCATCGTTTCCAATCGAGCGATGGCGTCGCGCGGCGTGTTAGCGTGGCAGGTAGTGAGCGACCCTTCGTGGCCGGTGTTCATCGCCTGCAGCATGTCGAGCGTTTCCGGTCCGCGGCATTCGCCGATGATGATCCGGTCGGGCCGCATACGCAGACAGTTGCGCACCAGGTCGGTCGCCGTGATCCGCCCTTTGCCTTCGATGTTCGGCGGACGGGTTTCCAAGCGAACGATGTGCTGCTGCTGCAGCTGCAATTCGGCGGCGTCTTCGATCGTGACGATGCGGTCGGCGTTGGAAATAAAGCTCGACAACGTGTTGAGCAGCGTCGTCTTACCAGAGCCAGTGCCGCCGGAGATGATGATGTTCAGCCGCGCCTTCATGGCGCCTTCGAGCAGCATGACCATTTCGGGCGTCATGCTTTTGTAGTTCAACAGATCTTCGAGCTTGAGCGGATTGGAGCCGAACCGCCGAATCGTGACGCTGGGGCCATCGAGCGCCAGCGGCGGGATGATCGCGTTGACGCGGGAGCCGTCGGGCAGGCGGGCGTCGACCATCGGGCAGACTTCGTCGACGCGGCGTCCGACCTTCGACACGATGCGGTCGATGATCTGCATCAAGTGCTTGTCGTCTCGGAAGGTGACGCTGGTCTTTTCGAGCTTGCCGCCGTGTTCGATGAACACATTCTTGGGCCCGTTGATCATGATTTCGCTGACGGTCGGCTCTTTCAGCAACAATTCGAGCGGGCCAAGGCCAAAGGTCTCGTCCAGGACCTCGTCGATCAGGCGGTCGCGTTCATTGCGATTGAGAAACGTGTCCTCGGTGTCGCAAAGATGTTCAACGACTAGGCGAATCTCGCGACGCAGCACCTCGCCTTCCAGATCGCCGATATGCGATAGGTCGAGCTTGTCGACGAGCTTCGAGTGGATCCGTTGCTTGAGCTTATCGAACTCGGCCTCGCGATCTTTGCTGGCGGCGGCGGGGACGGCGGCTTGGGTGGCGAGTCGTGTCATGGCTGTGGCGTTTGTTGGCAGACTGCCGGGAAGTGAGCGCAATTCCCGAGTGCGACCGAGGAAGACCTTGGCGCAACGCCGATGGAGGCGTCAGAAAAGGATAGTTCACGCCGCGGTGGGAAGAGGCGAGAGGGCTCGCAGCGGTAACGCCGCGCGAGCGACCGCTTGCCGGCTGGGTGGGTCGTGACGGTTGGTCGGCGGGCGCCGCCCGTTTGACCATTGATGGGCCGACAGCGGCGCCGTCGAGGCTCCGCGACTCGCGCGCTTGGGCCCGCGCATCGCGAGGCGAACCGGCTTGGGGCGGGATGGCGCTGGTAACTACGAGCGACTCGACCAAAGGTTGAGCCAGCGCCGACCTTTGCCGTCGCCCGCCCCGTCCTCGTCGCCCTTCTTGCCGCAGAGTGCGTCGGCGAGCTGGCTGATCGACTGCGTGATGGCCGCCTTGGGGGCGTGCTGCAACAGCGGTACGCCGTTGTTTCGAACTTCCGCCATCACGCGGTAGTCGTTCGGAATCTGCCAATAAACGTCGCGTCCGATCGTGTCGCGGGCCTTTTTCAGGCTGATTTGTCCGCTGTCTTGGCCGTAGCGATTGACGATGACCTTTACCTTCGACCGCAGCGATTCTTCCTCATCGAACGTCATCAGCAGTCGCACGACGTTGCGCAGACAAGGCAAGTCGAGCTGCGTCAGCATCAGTACGTCGTCCGCACTGCGAATCGCGAGCATATCGAGCTCGCTGTAACTCTTCGACGTGTCGATCACCATATGCGTGAACGACGTCTTCAACAATCCGAGCACGCGCTGCAGCTTTTCGGCGGTAATGTGCCGCACTTCGTCGAGCTGCATCGGGCGCGGCAGTAAGTGAACGCCGGTCGAGTGGACGGTGAGCGACTTACGCAACAGCGTCAGGTCGAGCCGCTCGACGTTTTGGGCAATGTCGGCCAGGGTGTATTCCGGGATGGTGTCGAGGAAGACGTCGTCGTCGCCCAGGGCGACGTCGAGGTCGACCAACACCACGGAATTCGCTGAATCAGCCGCCAGCGCACAGGCGAGGTTGACGGCGACGCTTGACGAGCCGACGCCGCCAGTCGCGCCAGCGACGGCGAAGACATGGCATCCATCCTTCGCGGTGGGCGACGAGTTACCGGTCGTCTGTCGCTTGACCCGCTGAAGGGCAGCGGACAAGTCTTCCGCGCGGAGCGGCTCGGTCAGGAACTCTTTGGCGCCGGCCCGCATCGATTCGAGAATCAACCGGCCGTCGGTGGAAGTGCTCGATACGAGAATCGAACAGTTCGGCGATTTGGCCAACGTTTCTTGGATCAGCTTCACCGCGCGCTGCGGGTCGCTATCCATCGCGATGAAGCCGATGTCAGGCTTCGTCTGCTCGACGACGTCGACGAAAAAGGCGTACCGCGAGCATTCCGCCTCTAGCCAGACGGTTTCCAACCCCAGGAGGACCGTCTTGAGGTTCTCCCGCGTGGCGTCGTTCGGGTCGACGATCGCTATCCGCAGTACGTTTGCCATGCCCAGTGGAATCGACTAGGGTCGTCGCCCAACGCGGCGCGCTCAGACGGCCAGATGGCCGGAGCGGACGCACGTGTCGCAGCAAAAGACCTGCTTGGAGCCCTTCTCTCCGAGCTAGATTAGCTTATTTCTGCACGTCATAGCCGATCGGACCGATCAATCCAGGGGTACTCGTCGATCGGCCGGACGTTTGTCTCACCTGGTTCGGATTGCGCCGGTTGGCGGGACTGTAATGCGCGGCCGGCGTCGCCTGCCGCTGAAGACCTGGCGTGCTCGCCGCCGGGTCGGGCAGCGTGCTCGGCGCGAGATCGGGTTGGAGTCGCTGCGGCGCCGGTCCGCCGGACGGGACCGCGTGCATCGGGCCTTGGTAGACTTCGCCTTCATCAGGCGCGTTTTGGTAAGTCTCGCCGCGGTAAACTCGACTGCCGCTCATGGCGCCGTCGGTCGCCATCGCGGGCGTGCCGCCGGCGGGAGCTCCGCCCGGACCACAGCCGTTGACCCCGCAGTCGAGGCCGGGGGCGTTGCAGTAGCAAGGTTCCATCGCACCGCACGGGCCGCAGGCAGGGACTTCCATGAGGCCCTTGCAATAGAGCTCGGCGTTGGAGGGCGACATGGTTTCCATGCCGGGACCGCAGAGCGGGACCTCATGCGGATCCATCCCCTCGGCGAACTCGGGCGTCACCATGATCAGCAGCTCGATCTCCTCGACTTCTTCCTTATTCTTGCGGAAGGCGGCGCCGACGAACGGCATGTCCATGAGGTAGGGAAGGCCGCGATTGATCGTCTTGACGCGCGTTTGTTTCAGACCGGCCAAGGCGAGCGTCTGTCCGGCTTGCATTTCGACGCCGGTGTCGACGTAACTGACCTTGGTGCGGAACAACTCGTTGCCGAGTGGGACGGAGTTGTCGATTTCGCTGATTTTCGGCCGCACTTCCAGGCGGATGCGGCCGTTGCCCATGACGATCGGCAGGAAGTCGATCTGCGTGCCGAAGTCTTCCGACTGGACCGTGCTGCCGGAAATTCCGTTGTTGATTTGGAAGAAGATTTCACCGCCGGCGTTGAAGGCGGCGGGGCGACCGCTGACGGTCACCAGCGTCGGATTGGCCAAGGTCTTGACGAGGTTGCGTTGCTGTAAGGCTTCGAGCAGGCCGAGAAACTGCGTATTGCCGTCCACAATGTCAAAGGCGAGCGTTGCATTCGGCGCGGTGAACGTATTTTGGGTGCGGTTGATGTTCGTCAGCACGCCGGAGGCGGTTTGCGTCAGGAACCCGCCCGTGCCGCTCAGATCGAAATCGAAGCCCAAGCTGCGGAGATTCGTGCGGTTCACCTCCATCACCTTGACCTTCAGCATGATCTGCTGCGCTCCGCCGACCGTGATGTTGTTCACGACTTTCGGTGCGTAGTCCTCGGCAAGCTGGCGAATGGTGCTGACGATTTCGGGCCGATCGACCTGACCTTCCAGCACCAGGCTGTTGGTGAGGCGAATGACTCGGAGTGACGAGGAGGGGAACATCCGCTGCAAGTTAACTTCCAGTTCGCGGACGTCGCCGAAGATGAGCAGGTCGACGGTGTAAATCTCGCCGTTCTCGTCCCACAGGTTAATTTGCGTGACGCCTGGTTTGCGGGCGGCGATTTGGACCTGCGTTTCGCTGACCGGCGTCGCGGTGACCAGATCTGGGTTGTTAACGACAATGCGGGGAATGCGAGTTCCCAGCGTCAGGATCTGACTCGTGTTGACCGTCATCTCGAGCCGCTCGTTCGCTTGCGACAAGTTGCGCACGACCGAGCCCGGCTGCTGTGCGGGCGCCGGCGGCGCGACGAGCGCCGTATTGGCAAACATCACCAGCGCCAAGAAGAGTCGAACGCCAGAACGGCGGGAGAGGGGAGTTAAGTACATCCGTGTACATCCTTCGCTAGTTTGGGGCAGGGGAGCAGCGAACTGCTCGATTAGACCCCGCAATCGGAACATCCTTGTTCCGCACGATTATCTGTGATTTAAGTCGGTGCTTCTCGAGTCGGTATGGCGGCGATGACGAGCGACGAAATCATTTCAAGCGCAGATCGATCGGAAAATCGGCTGGCGTCGGCGTGCCGTCCGGAGGGGCCGGAGCTGGTCCTGGCGCCGGCGTTGGCGCGACGGGCAACGTCGGCGAGGTGAACGACCCCGGCGCCGGAAATGGCAGGTTCGACCGCGGACCATTCGTTTCCCCGATCGGTTCTCCGTCCTCCGAAAACTGCACGGTAGAGATCTCGTTGGGGTAGATGATCTTCATCTGGAAGTGCGGCTTCTTCTCCTGCGGATTCGCTGCGGCCGCAGCGGCGGCGCTCGTTAGCGCCTGCTGCATGAGCGACTTGAATCCGGAAAGCGCTCCCTCGGAGCTCTCCTCCGTTTGCGAATACTGTTCGCTTTCACGATCGTTCGACGTGCTGCGGCCGAACAACTCGTCGGTTCCCTGCTCTGAATCTTCGACAACCGCGTCGTCGTCGGGATTACGCGGGATCAAGCTGATCTCGCCCATGTTTTCAGCTAGGTTGATCCGGTTTGCTTGGGCCGGCGTCACGATGAGCGAGACGGTCTTGGCGACGTTGCGCGCTTCTTCGCCGTCAGCGGCCTTGTCGATGGCCTGGTCGACGGCGTAGACGCGGATATTCTGCAAGAAGATTTTCGTGAACGGGCTCTTGATGCCATGCTCGGGATTGGCTCGCACGTAGATCTGGACGTCGACGCGGTCGCCAGGGCTTAGCAAGCCGGCGGCGCTCTTGCGGGCGTCGACCGAGATGGTCTTCAACCGCATACCGGCGGGAACGCCTTGGATCGGATCGCTGCGCTCGCCTTTGGCGAGCAGCTTGTTTTCCAGCAGCGGTTCGCCCTGATAGATGTTGCTGCGCGGGCGACGATCCTCCAGGTCTTCCCACTTGCTAATGGCGCCGACAGGCACTTTGTCTTTGGGCCATTCCTCGAGCGCCACCATTTTTTCGGTGAGCGGGTCGCCGACGTTGACGTTCTGCAGGGCGACGTAGATCGGAGCCGTGGCGACGGCCGCCGGGCGATTGTTCCCGTCGAGGACCTGGCTAATGCCAATCGACGCAACCAGACCGCAGCCTAGCGCAAGCGCAAGCAGAATCAGTGATTTCGGACGCATCATACCCCCCTGGCATGAAGACGCAGCCCTGGCCGAGCAGTAGCGCTCGCCGTGAATCCGCGCCTCGTCGTTGTTTTCGGCGCCCTCGTCACAACCGGTTCAATCTAATCTTTCGACAATCGCCGAATCGCCGAGCAAAGTGCCTCGGCGTTGCTAGCAAATCAGTTAACCACGACGGGCAAGACGTAGGAGAAGGAAGGCAACGAAACCTCCTGTGAACCCAGATGAACGCCAAAGAGATTTATTTGCGTTCATCTGCGTCCATCGGCGGTTCCATTCTTCACTTCCGTCGTGCTCGTCGTGCCGTCGTGGTTCAACGTCTTTTGGTTCGTTAGACCAGCATTCCCGACCAGGCGAAGTAGGCGATGGTGCCGATCGCGATCGGAATTCCGTAAGGGAGGAGGAACATCCGCGGCTTGCGCTCAGCAGCGATCGCGGCAAGTTTTTCGGGGTCTTTGACGGTGGCAATTTCGCCGAGGATCGACCAGAACTGATCGCGGTGCTTAGCCCAGGCCCCGCGCGACAGCACCATGGCGACCGCGATGACGCCGCCGACGACGGCCGTTGCCGCGAAGGCGTACAGAGTCACGGTGCCCCACATCCAGGCGCCGACGCCGGCCATCAGTTTCACATCTCCCGCGCCCATGCCGCCGACGGCATACGCCGGCAGCAGCACGGCCAAGCCAACGGCGGTGCCGACCAGGCTGAGGAACAGGCCTTCCCACCCCGCAAACGGCGAAAACGCTGTGCTATAGATCCATCCCGAAATAATCATGGGGAAGGTGATCCAGTTCGGCACCTTCAGTTGCAGGCCGTCGATGACGGCTGCGACTACCAACGTGATGGTGACGACCCAGCAAGGCCAAGTTTCGGCCAAGCGGCCGCCGAATTCCTGGAAATCGAGCATGACAGCCTTCCCTATCAGAGCTGCGAGTATGGTTGAGTTGTGCGGACTACCAGCGCGGCGTAAACAAGAACGCCGCGATGGCGGTGAACGCCGCCAAACCGTAGCACGCCAATTGGACCGCGCTACGAACGACGTCTTCGGGCAATAGGCCGATCATGGCTGAAACTCCGGCTGCGGCCGCGCGCTACGCCCTCTATGCTGGGGACCATTGGCGCCGCCAACTAAGCGTAGCTTATGTTTTCGCGGGTCGCGGACAGGATAAGTGCGAGGTCCGCCAAAGACTTTGCACCCGACAGGAAACGAAAACACCTCCCGGCGCGATCACGCCGGGAGGTGTAAGCGTTAAATCAAGCGACGCCTGCGTGAGGCGCGGCTGATAAAGATCACGGGCCGCCGCCACCGAGTTGTCCGGCAACCGAGTTGAACGTCGCATTGGCGTTCGTGCCGATCGACCGAATGGCGGTCAAACAGACGATCACGATCAGGGCCAGCATCACGGCGTATTCGACCGCGGTGGGGCCATCTTCCGACTTGAGGAAACGTTGCACCTTCAAAGCGAGATTCTTCATAGCATCCTCCGATTCTCGAGCCGTCGTCCTGTGACAGGAGCGACCGCGCTCTACTGGTTGTCGAGAGCCCAACGCCCTCGGTGGTTGGTTCAAGCGGGGGCCTCCGTTCGTTGCCGAACCGAGGAGCCTGCTTAGGTCGCCTCCACTTGAACCGAAAAAGTAAAACGATAAGGTTCCTGCGTCACATCTCGTGAACTCATTTCAGTGCGTCGACTGAGCGGCGACGCGTCTCCCTTCGGCGGCCGGGCTGACGTCAAATCGAGGATTTCGATTCGCCGCCCCCTAGCTTTGCGTCCCGGCGTTTCCACCGGTTTGCCCTTTCGAGGATGACAACGCAGCAGGCTCGGCGTCGGACGCCTCTTCGCCTGGCCTCGTCCATGAAGCGTGCGGGTGAATCCCGCGTTGCAAGAGAAGAGAAGTCATTCGCCAGCGAACGCCTGCTTGCATTCGCTTTGTCGCCGACGCCATTTCCACGGCACCGACTACGAATGAAACCTATGTCGAGCCCCACCGCTGTCAAAGAAAACTCCCGACTCGACGGAGAACAATTTCCTTGGCTAGGCGTTAGAACCAGCGCTACCGGGGCATTCGGTCGCAGCGTCGTTAGAACCCGTGCATCCGGACTTAGAGTCGGCGCTTAAGCCATGAACCAGAGTGAGCGTTCGCGCAGTAAACGCCCCCGGCGGGTGACGAAAATGGAAAACCGAGGGCTCGCGGCCTGAAAACGCCGCTCTCCCGTCCGACGATTCGCCTGCTAGCTGCCAGCTGGCGACTTTTCCGTCTAGGCAACGCACGCCAGTCTCACAGAAAGCTCGGCAGCGACCTTCCCGTTAGTGTCGATACTGACGACGGTAACGCCTTCACGGCGACGTCGCGCTCGCCGCGCATCGCCGACAGCGTATTGGTTCGCCCGACGGCGGACGGCCATTCGTCTCGCGCAGGATGGATTCATGAAACTAAATGTCCTGTGGATTGCTTTGCCGGCAATGATCGTCGCCGCTGCCGCCAACGCGCAGCAATGCGGTTGCCAGGGGGGGGCGTGCCAGGGGCGCGGCCCGTGTCCGCCGGCGAGTCCCTCGGGGCCGCAGGCGCACTATTACACCTGTGAAGACGCCTACTATCACAACTCGATTTGGCCGCGGCAGTACATCAACCCCGCTCGTCGCGGCATTTGCCAGGCGTTTGACGTGATGGCCGTCAATGGCTGGCGCCGGCAGGCTTTGCTAGGTCCCTATCACTTCGAAGCTGACGGCGTTCAGCTCAACGAAGCCGGTCGCCTGAAAGTGGAATGGATTCTCACGCAGGCGCCTCCCCAGTACCGGACGTTGTACGTCCAACGCGTCCCCAACCAGGAACGGACCTCGGGCCGCATCGAGGCCGTGCAACAATATGTCGCCAGCCTGAACGGCCTGGGCGGCCCCGGCGACGTGCAAGAGACGCTGGTTCGCGACGACGGTTATCCCGCGGGGATGGTCGACGCCGTATTCACTGGCTTCAAAGCCAATCAGCCAGTGCCGATGTTGCCGCCGGCGGGCGCTCTCGAGTCATCCAACTAAGTCAATTGTCCGTCGCTTAACTCCGAGCTCAATTACGTCGATAGCTCGCGCGTGCGTCTGCCAAGGAGGGCGCCCACATGCGAAAGATCTGGTTCGCAAACTGCATCCTCGCCGTCGCCGCCCTCGGCTGCACCAGCACGAAGGGGCCGAGCGCCACCGGCGGTTACACGAGCACCGGCGGCCCTCCCGGTGCGCCCGGAGCCGTGGTCACGGCCGAGCCAAGCGGCTGGACCGACAAGTTCGTCGCGTCGATGAAGGAATACTCGCCAGATATATTCGGCGAGAAGAAGCCGTTGAAGGCCGCGCCGACGCCGACGAACGAAGCGCCGTTCGATCCGAAAACCGCGACGCCTGAACTCCACGTCGCGCTGGCACAGATGAGTCATCGCAACGGACAGATTCCGCAGGCGCGTCAGCACTACCAAAAAGCGCTGGCGATGGACCCCAAGCATCTTGACGCCTTGCTCGGCGCCGCGCGAATGGAAGATCGCGAGGGACGACTCGACGTCGCCCAGATGCTCTACCAACGCGCTGCACAGGCGCATCCGAAGAGTGCGACGGCCCAAAATGACCTCGCCCTGTGCTACGCACGCCGGGGCGACCTGCCGACGGCCGCCAAGATATTGGATGAAGCGGTTCGCATTGAACCGCGCAAAGCCCTCTATCGCAACAATGCGGCGAAGGTGCTGGTCGAAATGAACCAAGTGAAGCCCGCGATGGATCACTTGACGGCAGTTCATACGCCGGCGGTCGCGAACTACAACATGGCTGTGCTGCTTAGCGAACGGGGCCGAGGGGCCGAGGCCGTGCCCTTCTTGGGACAGGCGCTGGCGCTCGACCCGACGATGCAACCGGCGCATGACATGCTTGCCCAGTTGACGGCGCCGGCGACCCCTCCGGGCGAGCGATCGATCGTCGCTCGACAGCCCGCGAACCCAGCGCCGGTCATGGCCGTGGCGAACGACTCGATTCTGCCGACGCCCGAGGCGGTGGCCACGGTGCCGAACGAGCCTTGGATCGCGCCGGCGTCGTCGACGCAACCTTCGTCAAACCCGGTGCTACTGCCGCCGGTGAACAACTGACGCGACTTGCGGCAACGAACTCGCCTCGCCTCGCGACCCGCCCGCAGTGCGGGCGAAGTGGCCGCAACGGTGTGGGGAATCGCAAGCGGCGCTTACCGACCCGAGGGCGCGATGAACGTCGGCGACGCCGCACCGTCGCCGGCGCCAACGACATCTCCCGCGTTCGCGGCGACCGGCTCGTCATGAGCCACAGTCTCAACGTCGCCGTCAAATCTCGCGACCTTCAGCTCATCGCCGGAATCGCCTGATTCCTCGACTGGCGTGACGGTGACGAGCGGCGCTTTTCGCGGCCCGCGGGGCGGCTTTGAGTCGACGATCCGATAAACGATCGTCGCCGAAAGGGCGGCCATCAGCACGCCTAGAAAACTGACTCCAATCACCGCGTCGCGGCGACTGACTCCGTCGTTCAGATCCATACAGGGCCCATGGGGGTGTCCGTCCCGGGTCACGAGCCGGCGACCCGCTCGGCAATGCGCAACTTCGCGCTGCGGGCTCGCGGGTTCCGGCTCGACTCTTCCTCGCTGGCGACGATTGGTTTGCGCGTCACGACGTTCAGCCGCTCATCGCTCCGAAACGCTTCCTTGACGATTCGATCCTCCAGCGAGTGAAAACTTATGATCGCAAGTCGCCCCGTCGGCTTCAAGTAGTCGGGAAGCCGCTTGAGGGCCGTCTGCAGCGCGTCGAGTTCCCCATTCACCGCGATCCGCAGCGCTTGAAACGTGCGGGTCGCCGGGTCGATGTTGTGTCCGCGGCTGCGCGGCACGCAGGAACGGACCAGTTCCGCTAGCTGCGCCGCCGTCCGGACGGGAGCAGAGCGCCGTTGTTCGACGATTTTCTTGGCGATGCGGCGGCTGAAGCGCTCCTCGCCGTATTGGTAGATGACATTGGCCAGGTGTTCTTCACTCATCCGCTCCATCATCCGCCACGCCGGTTCGCCGCGATCGCGGTCGAAACGCATGTCGAGCTCGCCCTCGCTGAGGTAGCTGAACCCTCGCGCTGCGTCGGCAAGCTGGTCGCTCGATAGTCCCAAGTCGAGCAAGACGCCGTCGACGGCTGCAATACCGACTTCGTCGAGGACCTCGGGGATATCGGCGTAACTCGCGTTGGCGACGGCCACCGACATACCGGCGAGCGTGATCGACGCGCGCTCCACCGCGACGTTGTCGAGATCAACGGCAATGACGCGCCCTGTGAGCCCCACGCGCTCCGCCAGGGCCCGCGTGTGTCCGCCGCCGCCGAGTGTGCCGTCGACGAAGACCCCGCCGGGGGCGGGCTGGAGCTGGGCGAGGACTTCGCCGAGTAGTACGGGAATGTGGACGGTGGCGTCGCTCATCGACCCAGCTTACAGGGCTGCATCGATGCTCGGGAGGCGCCTGAGGTTGTCCTGCGACTTTGGGCTCCCACCGTCAACAAAGTCCACCGGCTCCGCCGGTAGATGGTCGCGGCGGAAAAGGAGTCTAGGCGCCGTCCCCTGGCCTCGTTATTGGCTGCCATTCAGAAAAAATGCCTGTGCCAAAGTACTTCCTTGCACCCTGGCAGAGGCTGCTGAACTGCGCCGGTGAAGATTTCCGCCGCATCCCAGCCTCCGCTCCGTGGCCTCCATACCGCGAGCGGCTCGACGACTTCCCCACAGGTGACGCAAGCCTGTGGCCTGTGCCTGCGTCGCCCCGGGGAGGTCGAATTGATCGGTCAGCACCCATCCATAAAGCATCTCTCCACCGACTCACAGTCTCCTATCGTGGGGATCGGCTGCCCGCTCCCGTTAGTTGTTCGGCCGCAACCTCAGGCACCCCCTGTCGCAGCACGAAGGCGCCGGGCGACGTCAGGGCGGCTTCTGCCAGTTGCTCGTACTGCCCGTCGCACTGCGCGACGTACTCGTCCCACCGCTCGGCCGCCCAGACTTCGATGTGATCTCGCACGCCGACGATCATTGCCTCACCCGCCAGCTTGGCCCACTTGATCAATTCGGCCGGCACCCGGAGGCGCCACTGGGAGTCTGGCGTCACCGTCGACGCCTGCGAGAAAAAGAGCCGACTATAGTCGCGGACCTCGCGGGCGGCGGGCGAGCTCGCGGCCAATCGGTCGGCCAGCGCCGCGAACGCTGCCGGCGGATAGATCGCCAGACAGCCGTCCAAACCGGGGGTGAGGTAAAGGGGGGACTCCCCCGGGAGCTGATCGCGCAGCGGCTTAGGGATCGCTAGCCGCAGCTTGTCGTCCAGGGCGCGGCGATACGACCCCGTTAGCAGCATGACCGGCCCCCATTTTTCCCCAATCGTCACCAACGGTCCCCAACATAACCCAGCCGTAGGCGTCGTCAACGCTGTTCGCACTTCTCCCCACGTCGACGTGTTGCTTGTGTGAACTTTTCTAGTGCTCCGGCAACGAGTTACAGCGTCGGGACGTTTTCAGAAAATCTTTCTAGTCCGCGCGCGACCAACGGTTGCCCTCCCGCAAGTTGCGCTGCGCGGCGTTTGCCGTAGCCGCTAAAGCATTGGCCGGCTTATACTTGCAGCCTTTGGTCAATTCCCAGCGCCCGCGCTACGCAGGACCGTCGCCCGCATGGAACCCTGGTTCGACTACCATCTTCCGCCCGAGCTCGTCGCCCAGGAGCCACTCCACAACCGCGTCGACGCCCGACTGATGATCGTTGATCGCGCTCGGGGGACGATCGACCACGCCCACATCCGCGACTTGCCTGATTACATCCGCCGCGGCGACCGCGTCGTCCTGAACGACACCAAGGTGATTCCCGCCCAGCTCCGCGGGAAACGCCTTGAGACGGGCGGCCAGTGGCAAGGGCTATTTCTTGGATCCGACGCCGAGGGGGATTGGAAGATCGTCTGCAAGACGCGCGGCCATCTCAAGGAGCCCGAGGCCGTCGGTCTTTTGGACCGCGAAGGTCGCGTCGCCGCGAAGCTCTGGCTGATCGAGCGACTCGACGACGGCCAATGGCGGGCCCGTCTCGACGAACCGCAGGCGACGTTGCCGCTGCTGGAGCGGATCGGTCGCGTGCCGTTGCCGCCCTACATCCGCGGCGGCAACATGGTCGACAGCGACGTCGAGCGCTATCAGACGACGTTCGCCCGTCGCCCGGGCGCTGTGGCCGCGCCAACGGCGGGGCTGCACTTTACGCCGGACCTGCTCCGATCGATCGCTCAGGGGGGAGCCGACGTCTCAGCGATCACGCTGCACGTCGGCATGGGAACGTTTCGCCCCATCGCCGTCGACGATCCTGCCGATCACCCAATGCACGCCGAATGGGCGGAGGTTACGGCCGCCGCGGCGCGCGAGATCTCCGCAGCGCGCAACGAGGGAGGCCGCATCGTGAACGTCGGCACTACCGTCGTCCGAACGCTGGAAACGGTGGCCGCACATCAGCAGGCAATTGGCGCCAGCGAGCTGTTGGCGCCCTGGCAGGGCGAGTCGCGGCTCTTTATTCGCCCGCCCTACCAATTCCTGGCGACCGACGCGCTGCTCACCAACTTTCACTTCCCGCGCACGACGCTGCTGCTGTTGGTCCAGGCCTTTGGCGGCGTGGAGCTCATTCGCGAGGCGTACGCCGCCGCGATCGAGCAACAATACCGCTTCTATAGCTACGGCGACGCGATGCTCATCCAATGACAAGCTCCGCGTCGCCGTGGCGTCGTATTAAATGTTTTCGCTGAGGTCGCGAATCGCAGTCGCGTCAGTTTCCCAAGACAGACGACAGTTCATTGGCGGAAGTGTCAAAACTCTCGCCGGTTCGTTGAGCTAGGGCGTTTACCGACGTGATGCAGAGGCCGACAATCAGCGCTAACATGACGGCGTATTCAACGGCCGTGGGGCCGTCTTCTTCCGTCAAAAAGCGTCGAATGTAACGGGTCATGGAAACACGTCAACAGAAAAGAGGAAGAGAGGAGGGGAAGATCGGGAGCTAGAGCCGAGCCTCGCTCCCTACATCCAAACTCTATGTCAGGCCGAACCTACGTGTCGCCCGCAGGTCGGGAGATTCGGCGACTTTTTGCTTTTTTTAGCAACCTAGGTCCGGTTGTACGGCGCTCGCAGTGCGCCGCTCCGACTGGGCCAGCGAGGCTCTCCGAGGCGTTATTCTGAGCGGAGCGAAGAATCGGGGCGCGCGGTGGAGGCGCCAGATCCCTCGCTTCGCTCAGGATGACAGCTATGGCGCTTGAGACGACCAGCTGCAGCACTCACGATGTCGGCCGTAGCGCAAAGAAAAGAGGCTCGCCCACTGCGGACGAGCCTCTCAGTTTAGAAATTTCAACGTTTCGGACTCGCTCCCGCCGTTAGGCTTGGAACGAGCTCCCGCACCCGCAGCTCTTCACGGCGTTCGGGTTATCGAACGTGAACCCGCGGCGATCGATCCCTTCGTAGAAATCGACCGTGGTGCCGTCGAGATAGAGCGCACTTTTTTTGTCGACCACCACTGGCACGCCGTGGAATTCGAACTTCGAATCGACTTTTTCGTCGAAATCCTTGGCAAACCCCAAGGCGTAGCTGAACCCGCTGCAACCGCCGCCAGCGACGCCGACGCGCAAGACGTGGTCCTCGTACTTCTGGGCTTCCATGATCCGCTTGACTTCGAGGGCCGCTTTTTCGGTGAGGACAATGCTCATGTTGGACGCCTTATCCCTGCAAACGTTGGAGTGAATGTCGCCCTTTTCAGGGGCCATGATGATTGGTTTGGGAGGCCAGCCGCAGCGCGGCGGCCATTTCCGATCCGCTCACATTATACCACTTTCCCCGCCGGGAAAAGTCGGGTTACCGAAGCCCCCGCAATCGCTCGACGGCCCCCGCCACGGTTTCAGCCGCGATTTCGACTTCCGACGCCACGTTGAATCGCCCGAAGCCGAACCGCAAGGTGCTGCGGGCCAGGTCCTCCGTCAGTCCCAGGCTGAGAAGGACATGGCTTGGGCTGGGATCGGTCGAACTACACGCCGCGCCCGAGCTGACGGCCAGATTTCCCATCGCCAGCAGCAACGCCTCGCCGTCGACGTCGCCGAACGCAACGTCCAAGTTGCCAGGGAGCCGCAACGGACCGCCGCCCACCGCTCGCTCGTCCAATCCGGGGCCGCACAATTCGACGCCGGCGATCCGAGTGTGCAGTCGAACCCAAAGCTGGTTTCGCATCTCGGTCAGCCGTTTCATCTCTGTCGGCAATTCTTCGACGCAGCACTGAAGGGCCGTTGCGAGCCCGACAATCCCCGCCACGTTGAGCGTGCCGCTGCGGACGCCATCTTGCTGGCCGCCGCCCGTGATTTGCGGTTCGAGTCGCACCGCCGGCCGCGATCGGCGCATGTAAAGGGCTCCTACTCCCTTCGGGCCGTACATCTTGTGAGCGGTGAAACTCATGAGGTCGACGCCGAGTTCGCGGACGTCGACCGGAATCTTGCCCACGCCTTGCGTCGCGTCGCAGTGAAGCGCGACGCCGCGCTGGCGGCAGATAGCGGCAATCTCCCCCAATGGCTGGATGACGCCGATCTCGTTATTCGCGAGCATCACACTTACCAGCGCCGTGTCGTCGCGCAGTGCGTCCGCCACGCGCTGCGGATCGAGCCAGCCGGCGCGGGGGCTGCCGTGCGATTCAACGTCGACCAGCGTCACCTCGTATCCACGACGCGACAAGCGCGCCAACGGATCGAGCACCGCTTTGTGCTCGGTGCGCACGCTAACAAGATGGTTGCCGCGGCGTTTCGCCCGTTCGGCAATCCCGCGGATGGCGAGATTATTGCTCTCGGTGGCGCCACTCGTAAAGACGATCTCCTCCGATTCGGCGCCGATCGACGCGGCGATGGCGGCGCGCGACTGCTCGACCGCGTTCCGTGCTGCCTCGCCGAACGCGTGGCCAACGCTTCCCGCATTGCCGTACTGTTCCGAAAAGTACGGCAGCATCGCCGCCACGACGCGCGGATCGACGCGCGTAGTCGCGTGGTTATCGAGATAGATCGACGTAGGAGAGGGCATGAAGGGCGGATGCTGGATGCTGGAACGCGGCGTTTCCCGCCAGTGCCAAGCATCCAGTATCCAGCATCGGGGCCGCAGTCGCCACCCGCTAGGCAAACAACGCCTTCACCACAATCTGCGACCACGTTTCGCAGCGGTCAATCTCGGCCAGAATCTCGCCCACTGGCCGGAAGCCGGCATCAAGAATGTCTGCTTCCCGCGGCCGCACGCCACGGTTGTCGACGTCGCAAATGTGGACGACGCCAAGATGAACCTGCCCCACAGGCGTTTCATCGTCGTTGATCAGCCCGACGCACTTTTCGCGGTATTGCGTTTCGATGATGACCTCTTCGGTCAATTCGCGGAGCATCCCCTCGCGGTAGACGTCGTGATTCGCCGACTTCTTCGCCGCATCATCGGACGAAATATGCCCGCCGATGCCGACGCTACGCTTGGCGTGGAGCCGCTTCTCGCCCTGGCCGCCGCCGCGGGTGTACTGGAAGAGGTGAACCGACCTGTCGGCGTCGGTGAAGCGAAACAGCACGTAGGGAATCAGCTGTTTGAAGCTGGGATCCTGCTCCATCTCGCCCCGCGGGCGATAGCCGAGGTCGCCCCCTTCCAGCAGGGCCGGCAAGTATTTTCCAATCTCCGCCGTGAACCCCTGAAAGTGACCCAGTTGATGAAATCGCTTCGTGGGGACGACCAACACGCGTTCTTCAGCGACGGCAGGCATCAGCGGAGAATCCTTTCGGCGGGCAAACTGGCGGGAAACTTGGTTGCCGCAAGTTTACGGCCATCCCCCCCAATCGTCGAGCCACCAGGCAAAGACGATGGACCCAGCTTCGGTCAGAATGATTCAGCGTGACCGCCCCATCCTAGTCCCCAATCCGCACCTTAAACTCCGCCGAGTTCCCCCTCAGCTCCGGCGCGTACATCCCCGACGCCTTCGCCGGCAGGGCGCTAAACTGTCCCGGAATCTCGGCCCGCAGCCGGTAGCTGACGCTATGCTGCCCGCGGGCCAGCGTGCGGCAGAAGAGGGCGACGCGTTCGTCGCGGTATTCGACGTAGGCGCCGAGCTCGTTGCCGTTGAAGCCGCTACGGACTTCGACCGGTTCGAAGCCGGCCGCCTTCATGTCTTCGAGCAGGATGTACTCGTAGTCGTTCTTGCTGTCGACGACGAGCTCGATCTCGACGAGGTCGCCGCTGGTCAGTTCTTCGAGACTGCGGATTTCTTTGCGGTCGTACTTCTCGACGCGCTGTTCGATCGCCTGGCCGCGCCCGCCGGCCGTGGCGGCTGTCTTCTCGGCGGGGCTGAGCTTGTAGAACTTGCGGTTAATCTTCAGTTCGAGGCCGGCGGCCTGGATGTCGTCTTCGAGCGTGAAGTTGGTCAGGTAGCCGTTGAAGTAGATTGGGCCGTCGCCCTTCTTGCGAAGTTCGACGGTATGCTCGCCGGCGCTGAGGGCTTCGCCTTCCAGCACAAGGGCGTTGTCGAACGTGAAGAGCGTCTCGGCGGTGATCTCGACCGACTTCTTCAGTTCACCGTCGACGAGCACTTCGAGCGAGAGGTTCGGCTTCGCCTCGCCGGTCGCCTTCAGGTAGTCGGCGAAGGCTTCGACCACGAGCGCCGTGTCGCGGGTGCTGTTCCAGTACGTGCCGTGCTTACGGTTGTTGAGCAGATACTTCACTAGCCGCGGCGCGACCTCGCTTTTCGGATCGTTGGCGACGAGCAGCTTCAGGTAATAGGCCTGCGCTTCGTTCTCGCTGCCGTACCAGAACCACCAGAAGCCGCCGGGCAGGTCGAGCCAGGCGGTTTGGTTCTCGTCGTCTTGCTTGACGTACTGCGAGAGGTTCTGCATGACCATCTTGAGCATGTCCGGCGAGCGAGCAGCGTCAGCTCCCAGTTTGGCAGGCTGATCCGCAGCGGGCTGACGCCCGCCGCCCGCTTGTTCGATTTCCAGCGCCAATCCGAACGTCGCCAAGCTGTAGACGGCGAGTTTGGTGCGGTCCTGGTAGAGGTAGTCGCGCATTCGGTTGCGCACCTGCGCTGTGTTGTCGGCGGGGTCGACCGATTCGGCGTTGGCTTGCTCGGCCCGGGGCGGGGACGCCCCGGCTCGCTGGGCTTCGGTGAGCACCAGGTAAACCAGTGCGTCGAGGTTGTCGGCGTTTGGCTTCGAAGGTTCCTTCTCGTTGCGCGATTTGCTCGCCTCGCGGTCCCAGTTGTCGAGCTTCGCCAGCTCTTCGCGCTGGTAACGCTGCAGCCACTCGACGCCACGTTCAACGACGCCGGGGACGATCGCCACGTCGTTCTGCTTCGCCACGAGCAAGCCGCGGACGACGGTCGCGGTCGTGTGAGCGGTGGAGTGCTCGCCCCAGCCGCTGAACCAGCCCCAGCCGCCGTCGCTGAGCTGCATCTCGGTGAGGCGGTTGACCCCCGCCTGCACCATCGACGTCAGCTCCGTTTCGTCGAACACGGGATTGCGCTCGAACCGTTTCCACTGCGCGGCGCGCTCCGCGGCGTCGCCGATCTCCTGCGCGTTGAGGTTCGTTCGCTTCTCTTGGATCGACTTGAGATCAACGCCCATCTGCTGCAGCGTCTTCTGCGTCAGCACCGCCGGCAAGAATCGGTTGAGCGTCTGCTCAGTGCAGCCGTAGGGGTAATCGGCGAGGTAGGGGAGGGCGTCGACCATCGCCCCGGCCAGCGTCGGCGAGTAGCGGACTTCCAGGCGCGTTTGCTCCGCGCGGCGTTTCTCCGGCACGGTGACGGTGAACTTCCCGGTCGTTTCGGTCGGCCGAATGACGCCGCTAAACGACTCGGTTTTCAACATGCCGTGGACCAGCACGGGGAAGCTTTGCTGCATCGCGTCCGACTCAGCGTCGGTCAGCGCAGACATGCGGATCGTCGCTTCGCCTTCGCGCACGGCCTTCACGCGCCAATCGACGCGCGTCTCGCCGTCGGCGGCGATCTCGACCGTTTTCTCCATCGACTCGGGGCCCTGGAGCGTGTCGCCCTCAAGTTCCAAGACGACGCGAACCTGCTTCGCTTCCTTCAGATAGTTATGCACCACCGCCGACAGCACTACTTCGTCGGTCTCGACGAAGAACCGCGGCGCCTGCAGCCGGACAATGATGTTCTTCCGCGTGACGACTTCGGCCGAGCCCTCACCGACGCGCGTGCCGTGGCCCATGCCCCAGACGTTGATCTTCCAGGCCGTGAGATTCTCCGGCATGGTGAGCTCGGCTTCGGCGAGACCTTCGGCGTTGGTCTGCAGATTGGCGACCCAGAGGGCCGTGTCGGCGAAGTTTTGACGAACCGTGGGCTGCACCGGTTGCCCCGCGGCGTTTCCGGCCGAATCAACGAACAAATCCACGGCACTGTCAGCGGCTTTGGCGTTCGCACTCGACAGCCTGCTAAATTCCATAACCGCTCCCTCTGGCGCGGCCATCGCCATGGGCGCTGCGGCTGGCACGGCGCGCATTGCTCTCCCGACGGCCATCCCGCCGCGCGCTGCGCCGTCAGCCAAAGAGCTCGTCCCCAACGTCGCGAGATCATCCGCGCCGCTCGCCCCAAAGACGCCCAGGTCTTGCATCACGCGCTCATCCGGCTTCGTCACCGGGTAGTCGACGCGGCTGAGGCTCGTCTCGCTCTGCGGCTGATGGCTGCGCCGCCACTTCCAGAAGAACTCCCGAATGTCGGGCACGTTCCCGCCGCCCGAGATGTACTCCAGCGCCTTGTCGTACACGGCGACCACCGTCGACGCGACGACCGGCTTGCCGTCGGCGTCGGTTAGCTTCAGTTGCACCTTCGCCTTCTGCCCCGGCAAATACGCCTCGGCCGACGGGACGACTTCGACGTCGAACACTCGCTGCGCCGGCGGCACAAAAATCTCGCGCACCGTCGTATGCAGCTGCCCGCCATGGACCGTCACCGCTTCGACGAAGAAGTTCGGCATGTCGCGCTGCTCGACTGGCACTTCGACGATCGTGCTCTTCCCCTTGAGCGTCACCACCTGTGGCGGCAGGTAGACGCCGTTCGCCGGCCGCACGAACAGCAGCACCGTCGAATCAGCTCGGTTCGAGCTCACTTGCAACTGCACTTTGTCGCCCGGCGCGTAGTCGCGCTTGTCGGCCACGACTTCGACGGCGTTGAATCGGAAGTCACTACCGTCAAATCCTTCGCCGCGCACGACGATCACCTGGCCCCCCTCGATCGACTGACTCTCTTCGCCGATCTTCTTCGTCACCGTGTAGGCGAGCCGGTACTGCCCCGGCTCCGACGCCTTCACTTGGAATGTCGCGCGCCCTTGGGCGTCGGTCGGCGCGTCCCATTTGGCGACTTCGTTCTCGACCGGCTTGCCTTCTTCATAGGCGATCTTCAGCAGTCGCAGCACGCCGCGGCCCTTCACCGGTTTGCCGTCGATGGTGCGGGCCGCCATGTCAAGTTCCATCGTGTCGCCCGTCCGGTAGTAGCCGCGGTTCGTCCAGACATAAACCTTGAACGGCTCGCGCGCCACCAGCACCCGCCCATTGGCAACGATGGTGCGCCGCGATTGATCGACGACTTCAGCCTGAATCTGATAACTATGATCCACGTTCGGATGGAACTGCTTCGCGGCCGCCGTATCGATCGTCACCTCATAGGTCCCGTCGGGGCCAATCTCGGCTTCCTGCTCCGCAACGATTTCAGGCTGCTCCGGCGCCTGCCAGAACCACGATGGCGCCGGCCGGCTGCAACCCCATCGCCGCCAGCCGGGGAACCACGTGTAGTCCTCGCCGAACCACCAATAACCTGGCCCGTAGAGCCAATCCCAGCGGCTCGGCGGAAACCAGGGTTCGTTGAACGTCGTCCGCAGCACCTTGTACTTCACCCGCGCTTCGGTCACCGGCGCGCCGAAGTAATACTTCGCGGAAATCTTCGCCGTGATCTTGTCGCCAAGCTTCACCGGTTCGCTCGGGGCGTCGACCGTGACCTCGAACTCCGGCTTCTTGTATTCCTCGACGCGAAAGCTGCCGCCGCCGTGGTTGACGACGTTCAGCTGGTACTGCCCCAGCGCTGCCCCGGCTGGCAGTTGGAAAGAGCCTTCGAGACCGCCGAATTCGCCCGCCACCAGCGACTTCGTATAGACCTTCTCGCCGCGGGCGTCGTGAATTTCGACGACAAACGACTGCCCCGCGTAAGGCGAGGCGTCGGACTGATCGAACTGGGCGTTGGCCACCCAGAACTTGAAGTGGACTTCCTGATCGGGCCGATAGACGGGCCGATCGGTGATGGCAAACACCTTGACCTGTTTGTACTGCTCGTCGATGTACTGTCCCGACCAGACGCTGCTGAAGCCGAGATACGCCAGCCGCCCCTGGGGCGTCGTCGCCGTGGCGATCCATTGGAAACGGCCATTCGCTTCATCGGCGGCGAGCTTCACCAGGCCGCCGGCGTCGGTCTTCTCGGCAAAGTTTTTAGTGTTCACCTGGTAACGTGCGCCGCCGTCGAGCGCTTCGTTCCAATACCCGAAGAAGTCGACCGTCGCCTTGGGAATCGGCTTGCCCGTCACCGCGTCGGCAACGTAGTAGAGCGCCTGCTTCTCCAGCGGCTTCTTGACGATTGCCGTATCAGCGACCCACACCACCACGCGATGGGTGTTTCCCTGTTCCATCTTCGCCGTGAGCAGATAGGCCCCCGCCTTCTGCAGCGGCGTCGTCACCGTGACGCGGCGATCGAAGTGGGCCTCGCGCGGCTCGAGCTCCAGGGCCCAACTTGCCGCCTCGGCGCCGAGGTACTTCTCCTGGCCGCTCACGACCAGCCGGTGGCCGAGGTTCTCCAGATTGATCTGATCCCAATCAAGCTGCTTGGGCTGGCTCTGCAGATACTTCTTCATGTCGGCCAGTAGTTCCGGCACTTTGATCGCCCGCGCCGTAAACTCGACCCGCTTGCCGTTGCGGTAGCGATATTCGATCGTCGCCCCTTTGCCCGCCGGCTGCGTCATCACCGGTTCCAAGCGGCCCCAGTTGCCGACGATCTGTTCGAACCGCTCGCGATACGGCGAGCTCGTGGGCGCCGCGGCGAAGAGTTCCTTCCACTCCTGAGCGGCCCGCGGATACTGTCGCCGGTTCTCAAACTCCTGCGCCAGCGACGACTTCGCTTGCTGCCACTCGCTCGACGCTCCGGCAGAGTTCTCGACGATCCGCCGTTGCAGCGCGATGTAGTTTTGTTCTTCCGGCAGTTTGAACCGCTTGATGCCGGTCGCAAGCTTCGCCATCGTCTCGTCGTCGGCGAGCGTGTGGAGCGCGAACATGCTCTTCGTGACGTCGGCGTCGTCCGTATTACGGTTGAACCACCAACCGTACTCGGCCATAGTCTGCACGCCGAACTGGCTCACGAGGAAGTCGGCCCGCTCGCGCCACTCGGCGACGTTGGTCTGCGGCTGCCAGCGGGTCCGCTCGGCCAGCAGCCAGCGCCAGCGCTCGCCGTCGTTCTTAGCTGATTTCCAATCGGCCGGCGCATCATAGAAGATGGGATTGCCTGCCTCGTCGACCGGCGCACCCTGAGGTCCGCTGTTGTAGCGATAGCCCCAGCCATCTTCATAGTCGGGAAGCACGTCGACGTCGGTGAGTAGCTGCAACAGGTATGGCTGCCGATACGAACCGCCGTTGAGCACAGCCCTGGCGAATCCGCTCAGTAGGTCACGAGCTTCGGGCGTCGACTGGGCGTCAGGCTTCGTAGCGACGATGTCGAGCGCCTGACGATAGAGCTGCAGCGCCCGCACTCGATCGCGTTCGACGGCGTTCGCGACCTTGCCGCCGCCGCGATGTTGGCCCCTACGGAACTCGCCGGCGATCATGAATCCTTGATGGTCGATCGTCGCGTAGCTCTGCGCGATCGACGCCAGGATGATCCAATCCGTCTCATGGGTCGCCGCCACGTCCTCGCGATAGGCGTCGATCCCGCTCATCTCGTTCAGCTGCTGCATGCAGTTGAGCGCACGCTGGAAGTCTTCGGCCACCGCGCGCGAGTCGCCGGTCTCGTCGTTGAGCGTCAGCTCTCGAAACTTGGCGAGCGCGTCTCTGAAGTTGCCGTCGTCCATCAATTTGCGCGCCTGTTGCCGCTCCGAACCAGGAGCAGCGGCCCCACCCGCCGCTTGCGGCTTAGCGACCCACATCGCCCCCGCCGCCAAAACCATCAACGCCGCCGCCAGTTTCCAGAAATTCATCATGAGTTGCCGCCCGAAAATTGAACCGCCGCGAACTCCGCCGCGTCGTGAAATCAAGTCGATTCGCTCGACCCATTTGCCCCTGTTCTACGCCACCGCCCTGGAACTGGTCCAGACAAACCGCCCCGCCGACTCTACTGGTCTTTCATTGAAACGGCCAAGGACGCCAAGGACGCCAAGGGGAAGACAAATCGAAGGAACAGCGGATGAACGCAGATAAACGCCAATGAAGAAGCACAGGGAATGAGCCATCATTACATCTGCGTTTCTTCGCGTTCATTTGCCGTTCCTTAGCTCCTCCTGCATTTTTCCTTGGCGTCCGTGGGGCCCTTGGCGGTTCAATCCCCGATTTTCCGATGCTCCGCACAAGCCAGAAGTTCCCCGAGCCCAACGCCCAATAGCACCCATTCTGCGGGTTATAGCTCCCTCATAGCCGGCCAAATACGCCTTCTGCCACGCCCGCTGGTCGCCGCTGAACGGCGAAAAAACCTAGATTTGCTAGCTCGTCGCCCCGCGCGAGCTCCCAACGATCCACCACCCGCACGCGGCTGCGACCGCTCCCTTCCACGAGCGACGGCCCAGTGTCCGGCAACGATAATCTCCGCTTCCGCTCCCACCGCTCGCTGGTCGACCTGGCGTACCGGCTCTCCGACGCCGCCGCCATCATCGCGGCGGCGCTCGTGGCCATTGAGTTCACCCCCGCGGCGCCGCTGTCGAGCCTCGCCATCGTCGTCGGCACGACGCTGCTGGTGCATGTCGTCGCCATCGAAGTCAGCGGCCTCTACCGCAACTGGCGCGGCTCGAAGCTTGCCCGCGAACTCTGGTGCGCCGTCATTACCTGGATCTACGTGGCGCCGACCGTCCTCGGCATTGGGCTGCTCACCCAAACGAACGCCCAATTCAGCTACGCCAGCAAGCTCGTCTGGCTCACGCTGACCCCTCTGGCGATGTCGGCCAACCGCATCGTCCTCCGCATGCTGTTGCGGCAACTCCGCAAGCGCGGGTTTAACGCTCGCAAATTTGCGATCTGCGGCATGAACCGCCTCGGCTTGCAACTGGCCGCCAATATCCAAAATTCCCCTGAGCTTGGTCTCCAGTTCGTTGGTTACTTCGACGACCGTCCCGAGAAGCGCACCAGCGAAGCGACCGGAGCCCAGCTCCATCAGGCCGGCAACCTCGCGCAGCTCGTCGAACTTGCCCGCTCCGGCGAAGTCGACATGATTTACATCACCTTTCCGATGCGGGCCGAGCAACGCATTCGCACCTACCTCAGCAAGCTAGGCGATACCACCGCCTCGGTCTACATCGTTCCCGACTTCTTCGTCTTCCAAATGCTGAGCGCCCGCTGGAGCCAGATCGACGGCTTGCCGGTGGTGAGCGTTTTCGAAACTCCCATCAGCGGCATCGACGGCGTCCTCAAGCGCGGCTTCGACTTGGTCGTCGGCATGCTCGCACTCGCGCTCGTCGCCGTGCCAATGGCGCTCATAGCCGTTGCCATCAAGCTCACCTCGCCCGGCCCGGTCTTCTTTCGCCAGAAGCGCTACGGCCTCAGCGGCGAACAGATCGGCGTCTGGAAGTTCCGCAGCATGCGCGTCTGTGAAGATGGCGCCGAGGTGAAACAAGCCTCCAAGACCGACGATCGCATCACCCCCTTGGGCCGCATCCTCCGCAAAACGTCACTCGATGAATTGCCGCAACTATTCAACGTCATCGACGGCAGCATGTCGCTCGTCGGCCCGCGGCCCCACGCCAACGCCCACAACGAGCAGTACCGCTCGCTGATCGACGGCTACATGCTCCGCCACAAAGTGAAGCCCGGCATCACCGGCCTGGCTCAAGTGAACGGCGCCCGCGGCGAGACCGAAACGCTCGACAAGATGGAACGCCGCATCGAGTTCGACCACCGCTACATCCGCGAATGGTCGCTCTGGATGGACGTGAAGATCCTCGTCAAGACGGCGCTTGTCGTCTTCAAGCAAGAGAACGCGTACTAGCAGCGTTTCTTGCTTTCCAAAGCGAGCCGGGTCGTCCCGACCCCGGCGCAACCCTGTGCGAGCCGTCTCCGACGCCGATGTCGCGCCGCACTTCTATCACCTCGCTGCCGCGGCGCCCCGACCCACGCGCATGCTTGCTGCGTAGTAACAGCAAGGGAATCGCATCGCTCAAAAGAGCGAGAACCACATCCAGCATCCAGCGGCGAGCATCCAGAGACTTCCTGCCCGCAGTCCCCAAACGCCCCATTCTCGCATTCGATTTTTTCCTAACCAAACGCTTCCCCAACCCTGCGGCTTACATAGAATAGGAAATGTACACCAGTACACTAACGGAGCCGCCAGATGATTCGCACCAACCAGAGCCGCTCGAACCACGCTCCCGTGGTCACGAACGAGGAGATCGCCCAAACCTTGGTCGAAATCTCCGACTTGCTGGAGCGCCAAGGCGCCAACCCCTACCGCATCCGCGCCTACCGCCAGGGGGCTGAAACAGTCGCTTATTGCCAGACGCCGCTCCAGGCGATCCTCGCCGAGCGCGGCATCGCTGGCCTGATGGCCCTGCGCGGCATCGGCGATTCGCTCGCCGCCGCGATCCAGAAGATCATCCACGCCAAACGGCTCCCGCTCTTGGAAAGCCTCCGCGGCGGCGGGGCGCCCGAGCGACTCTTCAGCACGGTCGCCGACATCGGCCCCAAACTCGCCACGCGCATCCACGAACAACTCGGCATCCGCACGCTCACGCAACTCGAAGCCGCCGCGTGGGACGGGCGGCTGGCGCGCGTTCCCGGCATGGGCGAGAAGCGAATCCGTGCCGTGAGAGAATCAATCGCCGGCCGCTTCCGTCGGAGCGCGAATCCGACCCCGCCGCCTGTTGCGCTGCCCACGAACCCGCAAGCGTCGCGCTCGGCCGATCCGACCAAGCCGGCGGATGTTCCGCGCCGTCAAGAACTCCTCTGGTGAACCGCCGCGCTTGTCCTGACTTCGCGCCGGGAAATAGAAGTCTCACGCAGAGGCGCAAAGGCGCAAAGGGGAAGAAAGAAGTCGTTTCAGAATCTCATCGCATTTCTCTGCGCCTTTGCGCCTCTGCGAGAGACCTTCATCCTCACCGTCTGACAGTTACTCTTCAATCATTCCCTTCAGGAATGGATGCGTCATCGCCCACATTCATTTCTTGCCTAGTAGCAAATCCGGCCATTTTAGCCGCTCTGGCTCCCGGCGCTTCAAGGCCTCTTCGATATTACGGATCGCTCCAATAGCGCGGTCGATTGGATCATCCTCATCTAACCAATTGCCATCATGCGGTTGATTGGGTCGGAATGCTAGCAACTCCAATGGGACGCAACCTTCGAAGCGATCATGTTGTAGGACGAGAAAGTCGTCTGACAAGAATAGGGTGAATCCAAAGGCGGTTTGAAGGTGCTCAGCGATGAGTAACAAGACAGTTGAAATCGGAAATTGAGTCACCTTTTTAGGGTCTAGCGCAATTCCCTCATACTGTACCCACGCTAGTGATTTGAGATAATTGTCAGTCGTGGGGGTATAGCTAGGCGGGGACGGATCGACGCGATCAAGCTCAGACTTCAACCCTTGTAGCCACCGCTGGGCAATCGCCACTTCTGATTCCGTAAGGCGTCGAAACCTCGGCATGTGGAATTACTCACTGATTGGCCGTCGAACGAAGGGCCGTCCTCACTTTTGCTTCGCCTTCATCTTCGTCACCTTATAAACCTCGCCGTTCTTATCGTAAGTCGTCCACTCGCCGACCTGCTCGCCATTCTCAAAATGCCCTGACCGCATCTTCGTGCCGTCCTTGCGGAACCACTCCCAGTAGCCGACCATGACCTCGCCAGCCATCTGGCCCTTGGCCCATACCGACCCGTCGCGGTGATATTGGATGTGTTCCGAGCTTTTGGGCGTCTTCTTGGCCATCGGCTTCAACTCAATTTCACGAATTAAGAATTATCTCACGCAAAGGCGCGAAGGCGCAAAAAAGAAGGATAGAAGTAAGCAGTATTCTTTGCGTCTTCGCGCCTTTGCGTGAGATCCCTACTCTTCACCCTCAGCAGAGGAAGGCGCCCGCGTTCCCCACCACGCCATCCAAATCATGACGGCCTGCAGCGGCAGTCGCAACAGGTGCCCCCACAGCGGCACGTCGTGCCCGGCGATGGGGATATCGTTCATCGCGATATAAATGTTGGCGGGAAAAATAGCGATCAACAATGCGATGACGCCTAGCCCCGCCCAGCGTCTGGTCCACGGCAGCAACATCCCCACGCCGCCGAGAATCTCAAACACGCCGCTCGCGTACACCAGCGGCAGATGGGCCGGCAGATAGGGCGGCATCATCGGCAGGTATACTTCGGGCCGCACCAAGTGCAGCACTCCCGAACTGATCAGGAGCGCCGCGAGCAGCCCCACCGCGATCCATCGGCCCACGGTCATCGCTACCTCGCTCAGTCGACCTCCGCGGCGCCAGGGCAGCGGCTGGGCACATGCGACGCCAATCTCAAGCGCGCTCAGTTGAGCGCCGGCGCGCCCTCTTCGTCCGCGGGCTCTTCGGCGTCGTTTGCCGGCGCCTCATCGGCCGGCGCATTCGCGGCCGGCGCTTCGCCGCCTCCTTCGCCCAGCGTCTGGTCAACCAGCCGCTTGAACTCGTCCGACGGATCGACCGCTTCGACTTCCTCCGGAATCTTCGCCGCGTCGGCCTGCTCTTTCGCGGCGGCGAGGAACTCCTTCAGCTCGTCGTCGGTCACCTTCTCCTTGAGCTCCATGTTCCCGTCCGGCTGCCGCGTCGACACCGGCGCCATCGCCTTCTCAACCTCGGCCTGGCTGATCTTCTGATCGATCGCCCCCCGCATGAACCGCTGCACGGTCACTCGGGCCGCAGCCTTCTCTTCATCGCTGAGCCCCGACGGCTCGATATATTTCTTGTCGACCATCGACATCGCCAGCGTCGTCATCAGCGGCGATTGCACGAGATTCTGCAGAAACTCGCCCATCTGCGGCAGCGACAGCTTCCGCTCCCGCGTGGCCTCCGCCAGGCGGTCAATCTGCACCGAAATGTCGACTTTTTCTTCTTCCGGCAGGTCGGTCTCGTTGATCACTTGCTTGGCCGTTTCGGAAATACCGATCGCCGCCCATTCCGGAAACTTGCGATACGCATAAATGCCGGCGATCACGCCCAGCACGAGCACGACGACGAACAGAATCAAACACCCGGTGAGGCACGTCGCCAGCGCACTCCGCTTCTTTGGTTCCGCCGGCACGGACGCCCCGCCTTCGAACCGATCGTCCTGCACGCGAAATTGCGGATCGTTAGCCATCGAATGAATCCTTCCCAATAGAAGCGTCTGCGGACGAAGCTAGGGCGAGGCAGGCGACAATTGTCGAAGCGGCTGGTTTGGCGAAGTAACCCCGAAGATGCGGCACTGAGGTGCCGCGACGATCAGCTTGCGCACCTCGTCCGCATCTGGGCCCGATATTAGCAAGGTCAGGTGTCGCAGGGTAGCCGATTGCGCCAAAAGAGGGAGATCGCCCGCGGCAACACGAACCCGGCGCAAGTCCAACTGCACCAACCCCGGCAGGCCCGCCAACTCGGCGACGTTTTCTCGGCTTAATTCTTTCAACGTGCGACTGCCTGAGTCGATCGACACCGTTTTGACCTGCCTCAGCGATTGCAACCACCCAGTGGGAACGGGGCAACTCACATGGACACGGACGATGCTCGGCAAACTCGGCCACGCAAGTTGCAGCCGCTGCATCGTGCCGGGGCTAAGCGTCGCCGTGCGAATCGAAACGCTATTCAGCGCCCGAAATCGCGCCGCGTGAGCGACGAACGTCGCCGCCTGCGCGTCCCTGTTCAGGCGGACTTCCTGGATCGTCGCGTCGACGGGCGCGGTCAACCGATCGCCGGCGAGCGGACGCAACCACGCCGGCATCGGCGGCGATTCAGCGACATTGGGCCGGGAAGAGCGAGGGTCGTACCCGAGAAAGAAGTAGTAGTTGTCATTGGACGAATAATTGCTGATCCACGTCCGGTGCGCCAAAAGCTCGCGACTCCCGCGACGCGCGTCCAACGCTTTGTAGAGCGGTTGGACGGTAAGGAACACGAAAACCGCGAACAAGCTCGTGAGGATCAGCAACGATCTCGTGCTCAAGCGAAATCGATGCGACACGGTCAGGTAGCACGCAATCGCCAGCGGCAAGACGGCGATCAGCGCGCTCGCCGCCCAGCGAAGCGCACCTGCCGTCCCGAACCAACCGAGTAAATAGAGCGCCCCGACCAGCGCGAGCTCAAGAATAAGCAGCGTGAGTAGAATGGTCCTTAGCGAAGGGCGTCGCTCGATCGTAGTCGTCGCTCCAGCATCCACGGCAGGCATAAGCGAGCGAGTGCAAGTCCGAAAAGCCTCGCGGCAATATAGCAGGTCATGTCAGCGGCACAAAGCTGGCCGACGCGCGTGTCGCTCACTCGAACGGAGGAGTTCAAAAGGTCTGAGAGTTCCGACGGCGCTGCCAAGCTTCGCCCGGACTTCGAGGGACCAGCAACTAGCCTCGGCCCAGTTGGCCTACGCCTCGTCCCCCATCAGCATCCCAATCACCTTGAGCACCGCGAGCATCCGCAACGGCTGCTGCACCGTTTGCCGATTCAGAAACTGCCACGTGCTCCGCGCGTAGCGCAAGTATTCGCTGCGCGACTCCGCCACCGCCGCGGGGCCCAATTGGGCCACCGTCTCCCGCCACATCGGCGCCGACGCTTCGACCGCTGCCAAATCGCCGTCGATCGCGGGGAAGATCAGATCATCCAGCGTCTCCAATCGCGCGATCGCCTCTGGCGGCAAATCGAGGCCAACTCCTGCTCCACCGTCCCCCTTCGCAGGCCCGCGGCGGCGCCGTTCCAACTCGCTCATCGCCCACTCTCCCTGCTACGGATTTCCCCCAGAAATCTAGCCGTCCACGCTATACGTTTCGACCTGCCGCGAAGGTTCGCCCGTGACAGAAAATTCAGCTTGTCATGCTTGTCATTCGGCCCGGCAACGGCCTCCGTCGTTCCCATAGAGCGACTTCCGCCGCCCAAAGTTCGCCCCCTAGCCAGCCAAAACTTCCGAATCTCGCGCATCCCAAACCACCCACCTCGGCTAAATTGGGCAGCCGTCAGTTGTCGGTCGTCAGTTGCTGGGAGCCAATGCCCCGCGACAGTCGCAACTGACAACGGACCACTGACAACGGACTATTCCCAGAAACGGAGTTCACCCATGCCCCGCACCCTTTCCGCTCCCTTTGCCCTGTTCCTACTCACACTCATCGCCGCGGCGACGCTCACCGCTCCCCGCACCGCTCAAGCCAACGACCCCAACGTCACCATCCAACAGGCCGAGGCGGTCCTCTCTGAACTCGTCGCGATCCCCGTCCGCCGTATTCCGCAGCGCATGCTCGCCGAGGCCCAGGCGATCGCCATCATCCCGCGCGTCATCAAGATCGGCTTCATCGTCGGCGTCCGTCGCGGGCAGGGCGTCGTCCTCACACGCGATGCGGAAGGAGAGTGGAGCCTGCCGCAATTCATCACCCTCACCGGCGGCAGCGTCGGCTGGCAGGCCGGCGTCCAGGGGACCGACGTCGTCCTCATCTTTCGCACCCGCACCAGCGTCGAAAACCTGATGCGCGGCAAGTTCACCATCGGCGCCGACGCCGCCGCGGCCGCCGGCCCCGTCGGCCGCAACGCCTCCGCCGCCACCGACGCCCAACTTCGCGCCGAGATTCTGTCGTACTCGCGCAGCCGCGGGCTCTTCGCCGGAGTCTCGATCGACGGCAGCGTCCTGGAAATCAATCAAATGGCCAACACCGCCTTCTACGGCGCCCCCAGCACGCAGTTGCCGCTGGTGGTCCCGCAATCAGCGACCGATCTGCGGCTCTACCTGACCGAACTCTTCAACGCTGCAATGTCGCCCAACGATGGCGCCGTGGCGGCCGTCGTCCCCCCTTCCGCGAAGCCCGGCGCCGCCGTTGCCGTCGCCGCTCCAGGCGCCGCCGTTCCTGCCGGCGTTGTCCCGGCGAGCGCCGTCGCCGTCTCGCCGACGCGGCTTGAAGCAATCCAGAATTCGCTCTACACCGAAGGCGCTCAACTCCACGCGATCCTCTCGCCCGAGTGGCAAACCTTTCTCGCCCTTCCGGCCGAAGTCGCCGCCGCCAGTTCCGTCGACCGCGCCGCGCTCGCTGCGGCGTACCAGCGCTTCAACCAGGTAAACGCCTCGCCCGATTTCAAGGAACTGACCGCGCGTCCTGAGTTCCAAACGACGTTCGATCTATTGCGCCAATACAACGACGCCCTCAACGCCAGCCCGGCGATCCTGCAGTTGCCAGCCCCGCCGCCGAAGTAATCGCTTTACGACCACGACTCTTCGGATGGGTGTCGTGCCCGCGCAGCCCCGCGCTTCGAAGACTAATCAACTGCGATCACGATGTGCACTCACCACAGAGAACACAGAGGCCGCAGAGAAGTCGACCAGTGGATCATCTTCTTTCGCTATTCTCTGTGCTCTCTGTGGTTCGATGGTTATCCGCTAAACATTTTAAGAATGATGTCGGTTGAATAAGCTTCTCCGCCCGGGCGTCGGCTTCCTCGCTGGTAGGCACTGTCGTGCGTAATGCTGGCTTTCGGAGGACCCGGGCGTTGAAAATGCTTCCCTGGTCTGGGATGCGCATTAGACTGCAGCGATGCACATTCCGCCCCACTCGCCGCACGCCGAGCTCGCCTACTGCGTGATCTTTGCGTTCGCCGCGGGCTGGTGGATTGTCGCCATGGTGCGGAACTACGGATGGGCGCCATGGAGATGGCCTTGGGGGACGTGGCTGCGGCGCCGGCCGCCTGATTGAATGTGCGGCCCAGACTCCAATCGACCGGAGCAACGCACGAGCCTACGCCAACCCCACTCACCGGCGCTACCGACTTCATCCCTCCCGTCGCGAGTTCTTCGCGCCCCGCGCTGATCCCACCGCCTCGCGGCAGGAACGGCCATGTCGAGCCGTTCTCCCTCAAGCTCCTCTTGCTGTCGCGCCGACCAACCTCAATAATGCCCCACGCGATGCATGACCCCGTCAGCGTGGAGGCGTACCCCCCCGCGCCGACCGCCGCCAATCAGGGGCCATGCATTGATCGCGCCTCCACTATCACTCGGGGAAACGCCTCGCCTGGCGATCGTCCCCCTCGCTGCTCGGGATCGCTCCCGCGCCGCAGGGTCCGCCGTCGCTATGCCTGCCGTTCCTGCGCCTGCCGCACCGCCGCGCTTCCTGCGCCCTGCATCTCCAGAACAACTGGAACATCTGTACCAGCAGGCCCGCGGCCGCGTCGACAATGTCAACGCGATCCCTTATTTCGATCGTCTTGCCGCCGGCCGCTACCGCGACCTGATCCGTCGCCCCAGCTTCGATCCGTCAAAACCCTCGATCGTCACGTCGTTTCAGCCAAAGTCGGGCGGCACGTTCCTCCACAACCGCTTGCTGGAGCTCGGCTACCACGAGTTCTGGTGGTGCTTTCCCCACGTCCAGTGCCATTCGTACTGGTACACCAGCCAACAAACGCTCGAGCTTTACCTGCGCGGCGGCGTCGCCTGCCAGACGCACTGTCGCCCCGACGCCGCGCTGCTGGAAGCCTTCGATCGCTGCGGCGTGGAACAGATCTGGGTTCACCTCCGCAACCCGGTCGAGTCGGCCATCTCCGCGTACCATCATTACCGGGGCGAAGGTCACGGCGACAGCGTCGCCGCCGACGAGCGTCGCCGCCAGGCCCGCCGGGCGACGCAGCTGTTCCGCTTCCTCCGCCGCTCCGATAAAGATCAGTTCGTCCGCGAGCAGATCGACTGGTTCATCGAGTGGACCGGCCAATGGCTTCGCTTCGACGCCGAGCAACCAGGCCGCGTCGTTATTTCCTTTCATCGCGAGTTGGCCGACCCGCAACAGATGCTCAACCGCGTCTTCCGCCAGTTCGGCGTCGAGTCGCCGGGGCGGATCACGCCCAGCCCTGCCGCCAACGACCGCTTCCGCCCGAACCCGCTACGCAACTGGCGCCACGATGTCGACGGCGCCACGCAACGCTTCGTCGAAAAACGCATCAGAGAGTCCCTGGCCGCCTTTCCCGCATTCGAGCGTCTCTGGAGCTAAGTCTGCGCGCGGGCCCGCTGAGGCGCCAGTTCCCGGCGCCGCGGGCCGTCTCGAGCCCGGCGTCATTGTTCGCGCAATCCTCTCCCGTCGCCCTCGCTGCCTCGCCCCCGGCGGCACGGTCCTTGCCGGGCCCTGGCGCCGCTGACGGCGTGGGCACAGGTTCCCAGCCTTCAGCAGGTAAAAATGCTACGCTTGAGATGCCTCAGCGAGCGAGCCTTCGTGCTCGGTCGATCCCCCGCCGGACGAACCATAGGAGCAATCGGATGAATTCCCTGCCTGCCACGATTGTCCAGTCGAACGAACTCCCGCGCATTCCGGTGCGCGGCGAAGATGCCGCCAACGTCCGGTGGAACGGCGCCTTCGCTGTTTACGGCGGGCACGGTACGACGGCGTCGTCGACGATCGTGTATGAAATCGAACCAGGAGATCGCCTCGGTTGGCACACCGATGCGACCGAGGAGACGCAGTACATCATCGCCGGCAAAGGGGAGTTGCAGCTCGAAGACGGCTCCAAGCACATCGTCGGTCCCGGCAGCGTCTTCGTCCTGCCGACGCCGTTGCGTCACGATCTGGTCAACGTCGGCACGGAAACGCTACGAGCCGTCGCGTTCTTCGCCGCCGCCATGTTTACGCAAACGTTCGACAACGTCATGCTCCCTCCGAAAACGCACGTGCTGGGAACCCCGAATCGCAACGGCTAAGCGTGTCGCCGCCAGGGATGCCAATTCAAGAATTAGCTCCCGGTTCTTCAAACCGGGGGGCTACTCGCGACGGCTCTTCAAACAGGGCGCCGTTTGCCGAACGATCGCTAGTTTCAACGCTGGTCTCGGGGCGCTCGATGCCGCATAGAAAGCGTTCCGCCTCTTGCACCGAGCGAATCTCGACGATGTGCAGATGCGCCAGCTCGTCAGACGCTAACAGAGCCCCATATTCCCGCCGCAGCGGCCGATAGCTCTGCAACGCCTGCCACGGGACCCAATAGGCGTGCAAGAAACCCAGCAGCGGTTCGCGATTGCCGTTGAAAAGGCACTCGCGCGTCGCCAACCGCCGAAACGTGCGGCTTGTCGCCCGGCGCAGCAGTGTTCGTAGCGGATAGTTAAGCCAAATAACAGTCGTCGCCCGCTGCAGCACCAACGCCCGCGTTGCAATGTAATTCCCGTCGATGATCCATGCCGGCCCGGCCGTGGCCTCAGCGACGCTGGCCCAAAATTCTTCGGCCGATCGCGCCGTCCAGTTCGGCCCCCAGTATAGCGCATCAAGCTCAACATGCGGCGCCCCGAGCCGCCGACTCAACTCCCGCGCTAGCGTCGATTTTCCCGCGCAACTCGTGCCGACAATCGCCACGCGGCTTAAATCATCACGCCGACTCATCTGCATACTTCTTGCATTCTTCCCTGCGTCTTCGCGCCTCTGCGAGAGACTTCCTCCGGCGCCCCTCTACAGAGCCCCCTGTCAAGCTGGCCAAAAAAGCCAGCTGCGCGCCGCGAATCCAATCGCAGAAAATAGGCCCCAAAAGTCGCCAATGCCAAGGCTGGTCCGCCCACCAGGCGCCACGGGCGTCCGGCCAGTGTTGAAGCGGGTACAGGTCCGCCGCTCGAAAACGGCGTCGCACGCCGCCACGAAAGATTTTGTCTCCACGATTCCACAGCCAACGCCATGAATACCGCGACAACTAACGCCGCCGCACACGTTTTGTCCAAACCGCCTGGACAAAATCTTCCGCGCGCCGCCCATTCGCCAACTTACGTCCTACCAGTGACTTGCCGCCCGAACGGTCGCCGCAACTCCGCTTCACTCGTGGGTTGTGTCAGGTCCGCGGCGATTTCACCCGCGGCGTTTGGACTATTCGACCCCGACGCCCTTGTTGACGAACTCCACCGTCACCGCCGTGGTCGGATCGATCTCTCCCTCCTGATACATCCCTGCCGCGACCATCTTGGCGCAGAACGACTTCACTCGCTCGACGTCGATCGCTCCAATCCCGAGCTTTTTCGCCTCGCCCCCGCGCAGCAGTTCCAGCTCGCTCATCTTCCGACGCGAGAACTTGATGAGGCCATCGGTCATCGACGGGTTGTCCTTCTTGATCAGCACGTCAGCGGCGTCGGTGTCCTCGGCGTCGAGATAGGTGTTCCAACCGACGATCGAGGCATCGACGAAGCGTCGGACAAGCTCGGGGTTCTTCGCGATCAGGTCGTTGCGAGTCTCCAGCACCGTCGAATAACTATTCCAGCCATGGTCGGCCAGCAGGAACACCCGCGGCTCTTTCCCCGAGGCTTCGCGAATCCGCTCCGGCTCCGCGGTGGCGAACCCCTGCATCGCGGCGCGCGGATCGTTCAAGAACGGCGCGAGGCTGTGGTTGTAAGGACGCAGGTTCGCCCGCGGGAACCCATAGGCGTCATGCAACCAGAGGAAAAAAGTCTGTCTCCCGGCGTTCCCCATGAGCAGCGGGGCTTGTTTCAAGTCGTCCCACGTCTTCCACGGCCCATCGGCATGCGAAAGGAGGCACTGGGGATCCTTCTGGAAGAACGCCGCGACCACTTTGGTCGGTATTTGTTGCTTCGCCGCGTCGAACGGCTGGATGAGGTTCGTCCCGATGAGGAAATCGATCTTCCCGAACGCCAGCAGCGGCCGGTTGTTCACCAGCGGCCCCCCCGGCTTGATCGTCACCTCCAGCCCGTGGCGTGCATAGGTCCCGTCGGCGACCGCTTGGTAGAACCCGCCCAACTCAGGCTGAGCGAGCCAGTTCGTCGCCAGCGTCACCTTGTCGGCGGCTTGAGCGACAGGAAGTGCGGCGACCATTCCCAGCACGAACTGCAATGTTCTGAACAGCGTCGGCAAATTCTTCATCCTGATCCTCGATCATCGTTCGCCGACGGCACTCTCATGCCACCGGGCCAACAAAAGATGGCTCAGCCACTCCATCGCGAAAAACGTGATAATTCCCGTCAGCGAAATCAGGGCGAGCGCCGCAAACATCAGCGGGGTGTCGCTATTGAGTTGACTCGTAAAGATCGTCGACGCCAACCCCGGGTTGTCGACCTGCGTCCCCGTGACGAACTCCGCGACCACGGCCCCCACCAGGGCCAGATTGGCGGAAACCTTGAGTCCCGCGAGGAAATAGGGGAGCGCCGACGGCGCCAGCAACAACCGCAGCCGCTGCCACCGCGACGCATCGTAGAGCGTGAAGAGATCGCGCAACCCCGGATCGGCGCTCCGCAGTCCCATCGTCGTGTTCGAGAGAATTGGAAAGAACGCCACGATCCACGCGCATACGAGCTGCGTCAGCCAGACGCGTTCCCAGCCGATCCAAATCACGATGAACGGCGCCACCGCCACCAGCGGCGTCACCTGCAGCATCACGGCATAAGGAAACAGCGAAGTCTCCACGAGCCGCGACGAGGCAAACAACGCAGCGAGCGCCACGCCGAACACCACGGCTGCCGCCAGGGCGACGAGCATCGTCTTCAGCGTCACCAGCCACGCGGGCGCCAGCGCCGGCCATTGGGCGAAGATCGTCGCGACGACTTCGCTCGGCGTCGGCAGGATGTACTTTGGCAGTTCGGCGCATCGCACCCACGCTTCCCACGCGGCCAGCAGCGCTGCGCCCACCAGCATGGGGGCGCCAAGACGAATCCAGAGCGAACGCTCGTTCATGCGCTCCTCCCGGCCGTCGACGCCTCGGCGATCGCGCGCTCTAGCGCCTGCGACGCCCGGCGACAGAGCTCGTTGTACCGCACGCTGGTGCGCGTCTCGGCCGTCCGCACGTCGGCAAGATCGATGACGATCTCCTCCACCACGCGACCAGGTCGCGGCGACATCACAAGCACGCGCGTCGACAGATATACAGACTCGAACACGCTATGAGTAATGAACATTGCACCCCAACGCCGCTCACGCCACAGGGCGAGCAGATCGTCGTTCAGCCGGAGCCGAGTAATCTCGTCGAGCGCCGCGAACGGCTCGTCGAGCAGCAGCAATTGCGGCCGCGTCACCAGTGCTCGTGCCACCGAGGCGCGCATCTTCATCCCGCCGGAGAGCTCCCGCGGGTATGCCTGCTCGAACCCCTGCAGACCGACCAGCGTGAGCGCTTCGTCGACTTGGCTCTTCGCGGCGGCCTGCGACACCCCGCGCAGTCGCAGCGGCAGGTAGACGTTGTTCCAAACCGAGGTCCACGGCAGCAGCGTCGGCTCCTGGAAGACGCACCCCAACGGATGCGACCAAGGGACGCGGCAATCAGTCCCTGCAGCTGGGGCCGGCGACGCGTCCCAGGCTCGACGGATCGTTCCGCTTGTCGGCTGGCTCAGTCCGGCGATCATCCGCAGCGCGGTGCTCTTGCCGCAGCCGGAGGGGCCGAGCAGGCTGACGAACTCGCCGGCGCCGATATGCAAATCAAGCCCCGCGAGCGCCGTGGCGCCGTGCTGGTAGGTCTTCCCAACGTTCGCGAGTTCAACCAGCGGCGGGGCGGCCATCGTGCGGTGCAGCAGGGTAGGGGGGAGGACGCCGAACGGGCGGCGACCGACAACCTAACCTATTTCGGCCGCCGTCGCTTCCGGGCGTACATATCTTCGTCCGCCACGGCGATCAGATGCTCAAGCGTCGCCTCGTCGCTCAAGCTCAGGACGATCCCGATCGTGACCGAGAGGCGGAACGTCGTTCCGGCCGCAGCAATCGGCGCAACCGTTGCCATCCTCAGACGCTCGACAATCGTTTCGGCTGCCTCTCGGTCGGCGATGTCTTTCAGGAGGATCACAAACTCATCGCCGCCGTATCGAGCGACGAGGTCGCCGTCGCGCACCGCGGACTTCCAACGCTCGGCGAGCTCTATCAAGGCCAAATCGCCAATGGCGTGGCCGTGCTCGTCATTGACCTGCTTGAATTGGTCGAGATCAAGGAAGAGCAAGGCGAATGGTGGTCGCGGGCCCGTGACGTCCCGCGTGTCGGCAACCCAGGATGCGATCGCCCGGCGGTCGGGCAGGCCCGTGAGCGGGTCGCCTGGGGTGGGGGTTTCACGCCGCAACGGGAAGAACAGGGCGATCGCGAGCGGCCCGGCCTCACCGTCCAACCGGCGAACTTCTACCTCCACCGGCGTCGAGCCGAACCGCGGCAGTATCACCTTAGCCAAGAGGCGATCGACGCACTGGGTTCCGAACATCTGGTCGCGCCAGACGTCGGCGAGTTCGTCGCCAATCACGTTAGACAGCGTCAGCGGTCGACTCCGCCCGGCGGAGAGTGCCCAGACGAGCCAGCGAGCCGCCGTCGCGTCGCTGGCTCGGATGGTCCCATCCGGCTCGAACAGCAATGTCGCTTCCGGTTGGCCGGGGCCGTGGGAGTCGCTCGGCCGGCTCGGCAGCAGGTTGCTTGTAACTTCCTTGTGCGAGCGACCTTGCGACGGTTCAGTTTGCGAAATGCGCGGCATGACGATTCTATGGGCGAACGCTTGGAGAATGAATTCGGATCGAGGAAAAGTCAGCGAATTGGTTCGACTCGCGATACGCCCTCATTATAGTCGACTCCAGGCGTGTCGCCGAAATGGTAACGCGTGGCGCTGTTCCGGGCTGTTGCGCACCCGGAGCGAAGTGAGTCGTCGACGCCTTGGCGTCACGATCCGGATGGAATCTCGGAACGAGCGCTGACCAGTTTTCTGATTTTCGCTCACCACGGCGAGCAGCGGGCCGCGCGGATCGCCGAGTTCCGCGCGCCGCACCCGCCGGGAACGAAGTATTGCATCGTCTCGCAGTGGCTGCCTGCCGACGACGTGCGGCGCGAGACCCGCGACGCGGCGCTGGCCGAGCTCGATGCCCAGCTCGAAGCCGAGTTGGTGCCGATGGAAATCTACTCGGCCGAGCTCCATTAGGGCGTCTCCAGTCGGCTGTCCGGCGGCGGCTCGGGCGCCAATTCGTCGAAGCGCGGCGTCGCCCGCTCGGTGACCTGCCCGTCGTCGCCGCGAAATTGGAAGAACGCCGCGACGTTGCGGTCGACGCACCACTGGTAACCGGCGTCGGGGCCGATGATCAGCAGCGGCGTATCGAGCGCGTCGGCCGCGATGCAGGTCGGCGCAATGACGGTGACCGCCGCGCCGCGATAAGGGAGCGCTTGCCCCGAGCGAGGATCGATGATGTGCGTGAACCGTCGGCCGTCTGCCGTGCGGTAGTTCCGATAATCTCCTGCTGTGCTGAGAGCGAGGTTGTCGAGCGGAACGATGCGGGCCAGCGTGCCGTCGGCGGCGTCGACCTGTTCAACGCCGATCCGCCAAGGCCGCCCGTCGGGGCGAGTTCCCACTGCGCGGACTTCGCCGCCGATTTCGACCATCGCGTGAGCAAAGCCTAGTGCCTCGAGTCGCTCGATGATCAGGTCAACCGCATACCCTGGCGCGATTGACGAGAGATCGACCTCGACGCCGTCGAGTTCTTTCTTCAATGCAGGGGGATCGAGCCGCACCTGCAGCCGTTGCGAACCGACGAGCGCTTGAGCCTCAAGGATCTTCTGTTGGCTTGGCGGCGCCGGCGCTTCGCCCTTGTTCGCCTCGCCGCCGAAGTTCCAGAGTCGCAGCAGCGGCGGAACGGTGACGTCGAGTACGCCCTCGGTGGCAGTGAAGTAACGGAGCGATTCGTCGACGACGTGCGCCGTGTCGCGCGACACGGGAAACCACTCGCCCGCGGGCGACCGGTTGAACTGCGACAACTCTGAATCGTCGCGGTAGGTTGACATCTGCCGATCGAATTCAGCGAGCAGTCCGTCGACGTCCGACTTGACCTGGGGAGGAGACTTGCTGCCATCGCCCCAGTACTTCATGTGATACGTCGTCCCCATCGTCGGGCCGGTCAGCGATGCGACCGCGGGGACTTGCTCCGCTGCCTCAGCGGGCGTGCCGCGGAGCGATGCGGCAAGCGCGGCGGCAGCGAGTAACGATGCGGCGAGGCGGTAATTCATAGGATCTCGTGCGCTGCAGGCCAGTTGTCGCACCCGCCTGTCGGGGGCTATACTCGGTCGCTTCGATTGCATTCTTCTATGGGCGACCGCCGCTGCGGGCCTGTTTTTGCGAGATTCTTCATGAAAATTCACGAATTCCAAGGCAAGGCCCTCCTGCGTCAGGCGGGGATCAGCGTGCCGGCCGGCGTCGCAGCGAAAACTCCCGACGAAGCCGCCGCCGCGTTCGACCAGCTCGGCGGGAAGCTCGCCGTGGTGAAGGCCCAGATCCATGCCGGCGGCCGCGGCAAGGGAACCATCAAGGATAACCCGTCGCAGCGAGGCGTCGAACTCGTGAAGACCCGCGAGGACGCTAAGCGCGTCGCCGCCGCCCTGCTCGGCAAAGAGTTGGTCACGATCCAGACCGGCCCCGAAGGGAAGATGGTGCAGCAGGTGCTCGTCGAGGCTGGCTGCGACATCGATCGCGAGCTTTACCTCGGCATCGTCGTCGACCGCGCGTGCAGCCTGCCGGTATTGATGGTCTCGAACGAAGGCGGCATGAATATCGAAGAGGTCGCTGCGGAGACGCCGGAGAAGATTTTCCTCGAGCCGTTCCATCCCGCCGACGGCCTCCAGTCTTACCAAGTCCGTAAGCTCTGTCACCGCCTCGGCATCAAGGGCGACAGCATCCGCTCCGCCGAGAAGCTGATGAAGGGACTCTGCAAGCTGTTCGTCGATCTTGATTGCAGCATCGTCGAAGTGAACCCGTTGGTCGTCACCAAGCAGGGCGACCTGATGGCGCTCGACGCCAAGATCAACTTCGACGACAACGCGATGTTCCGACACAAGGATCTCGCCGAACTGCGCGACTTGTCGGAAGAAGATCCTGCCGAGGTTCGGGCCGGCAATGCCGGCCTGAGCTACGTTCAGCTGGAAGGCAACATTGGCTGCCTGGTGAACGGCGCCGGACTCGCGATGAGCACGATGGACCTCGTGAAGCTCCATGGCGGCCAGCCGGCGAACTTCCTCGACGTCGGCGGCGGCGCCCAGGTCGATCAGGTGACCGAAGCGTTCCGGATCCTGCTCGGCGACAAGAACGTCAAAGCGGTGCTGGTAAACATCTTCGGCGGCATCATGCGCTGCACGACGATCGCCAACGCCATCCTCGAAGCTTACAAGCAGGTCGACTTCAACGTGCCGCTGGTAGTGCGGCTGGAAGGGACCGAAGTTGAAGAGGGCCGAAAGATTCTCGCCAACAGCGGGATCAAGGTGATCGCGGCCGAAGGGTTGACCGATGCGGCGAAGAAAGTCGTCGCCGCCGCCGGGGCCGCCTAATCGCCCCGTCCGTCGTAATAACCACGAAGACACTAAGACACGAAGGGGTTCACGAAGGAACGAGATGAAGTGCACCAACGCTTGTCGCTTGGTGCGTTCGTTGCGCCTTCGTGCCTTTGTGGTTGAATTTCTAAATTCGGGACAAACATGAGCATCCTGGTCGATAAGAACACGCGGGTCATTTGTCAGGGGATCACCGGAAAGGCCGGCGAGTTCCACTCCAAGAACTGCTTGGAGTACGGTACGAAGATGGTCGCCGGCGTCACCCCTGGTCGCGGCGGGCAGTCGGTGCTCGGGCTGCCGGTGTACGACACTGTCGTCGAAGCGGTTGAGAAGGATGGCGCCGAGGCGACGATGATCTTCGTCCCCGCTCCGTTCACCGCCGACGCGATTCTCGAAGCGGCCGACGCCGGGATTAAGCTGATCGTCGCGATCACCGAAGGGGTGCCGGTGCTCGACATGGCCCGCGTCTACGCTCGGCTGAAGGCCGACTACCCGCACGTGCGGCTGGTCGGACCGAACTGCCCCGGCGTCATCACCGCTGGCGAGTGCAAGATCGGCATCATGCCGGGCTATATTCACAAGCGAGGCAAGGTCGGCGTGATGAGCCGCAGCGGTACGCTCACTTACGAAGCGGTGTGGCAGCTGACGGGACTCGGCCTCGGCCAGACGACCTGCGTCGGTCTTGGCGGCGACCCGATCGTGGGGACTTCGTTCATCGACGTGCTCGGGATGTTCCAGGAAGACCCGGAAACCGAAGCGATCATCATGATGGGCGAAATCGGCGGGACGGCCGAGGAAGAGGCCGCCGCGTTCGTGAAGGCGAACGTCACCAAGCCGGTGGCGGCGTTCATCGCGGGTCGAACCGCTCCTCCCGGGAAGCGGATGGGCCACGCCGGCGCGATCATCAGCGGCGGCAAGGGGACCGCGGCGGAAAAGGTCGCTGCCTTGCACGATGCAGGGATCGAAGTCGCCGAGAGCCCCGCCGACATGGGCGAGGCGGTCGTTCGCGCCATCAAGCGGGCCGGCAAGTAGGTTTTGTCCGAGCCGTGTTCTGTCCGTTACGCAAACGCGATTGGCGCGGACAAAACTGCCTGCGCGAGGATGCTTGCGCTGTTCGCTCCGCGGGTAACTCGCGGCGGAGACTGAGGTTGAGCCCGCGGGCGCCGGCGGAAGGTTTTGTCCGTTTTGGGGGGACAGTTGCTGAGCGCCGCTGCCGGTTGGGTAGGGGCGTGAACTGGGCGCCCGCGGCGCGGCGGCGCTGGCGCGGCCCATGGCTGCGGCTAACTGGGCGTGTTGCGGTTGGCGAGCGCTGCGCTGGGGCATCGGACCTCCTTTCTTTGGGGCGCGTGCCGCGCGGGTCGGATGGATTCCGGCCTGCATTGTCCCGAAAGAAGTGGCCCATTTTCAACACAAAAGTTTGCAGAATTTTTCCGTCGAATCCGCGACCGCATGCCGACGCGCGTAGCCATTGTCGCGAGTCGACAAGCGATTCGGCCAATTTCGGCGTCCGACGCGTGTGGAGCGCCGTCGGTCCGCGGCGCGGCCGATCCTGCGATCCGTTTCAGGGGACAGACGTCTCGTCCGAACTCGAGATCGAACTAGCGCACGTTCGGCTCTCGTTCCCAGATGCGGTGGCGTTTGGCGGCGGCGATAAAATCGGCGACCTTGGCGTTCTTGATCGCCACCAGGCCGTCGTCGGCGTGAGGATCGACGTGCGCGGCTTCGAACAGCGGCGCCGCGTCGGAAGTGTGTCCGATGATCTTGAGGTGGGCGAACGCCATGCGGAGCCAATCGACCGATGCGGCCAGCTTGAGTAGGTCCGGCACGCCGTCCGCCGCTGGAGCGAGGACGACGGCGTCAAAGAGGGCCGACGGAGCGCCCGCGAGGAAGTGGTCGGCGGGGCGCTTGACTCCTTCGCTGTCGACGAAGCCGCCGACGGCAGGGGCGACGATCTGAACGTTCGCTTGCTCTGACTTGGCCTTCTTCACGAGGGCGTCGATCAGTTTCGCATCGCTGCCGTCGGTGACGAGCAGACCGATCTTCTTGCCGGCGATCGTCAGCGGCGGATCGCGATACTGACTGAGGGCAGGAGAGGGTTTGACCTTCAGGTTGGTCGGCACGGCGGGGGTGATCTTGTCGGCCTGCCCCGGCATGCCGAGCTTCGCGGCCACCGTCTCGGCGAGCTGCGCGTCGACGTGCTGCAGGTGTCCGAGCATGCGGGTGCGGATCTTCACTTCGCGGCACTTGCCGAGTTCGAACGCGAACGCGGCGGCGATGTGCCGCTGCTCGGGCTCGGTCATCGACTTGTAGAACAGGTGAGCCTGGGTGTAGTGGTCGGCAAAACTCTCGGGGCGAATGCGGAGCTTCGTCCCCTCCGTCGGCGCAGCGAACGTTTGGAATCCGTCGGCGCCGGCCTCGCGCGGGGCGGTCATGTCGAGCGAGTTCGGCTCGTAGCTGGTGCGGGAAGGGTCGACCCGCATCCGCATGTGGCCGTCGCGCTGCAGGTTTTGCCACGGGCATTTGGCGGCGTTGATGGGGATTTCCTGGAAGTTCGCACTGCCAAGTCGCGAGAGCTGCGTGTCGAGGTACGAGAAGAGGCGCCCTTGCAGCAGCGGATCTTCGCTGAAGTCGATGCCGGGAACGATGTTCGCGGGGCAGAAGGCGACTTGCTCGGTTTCGGCGAAGAAGTTGTCAGGCATCCGGTTGAGGACCATCTTGCCGAGGGGCCGCAGCGGAATGATTTCCTCAGGGATGAGCTTCGTGGGATCGAGGACGTCGAAATCGAATTTGGCGGCCTGCTTTTCGTCAAACGCTTGGACGGAGAGTTCCCATTCAGGGAAATCGCCTGCTTGAATGGCGTCCCAGAGATCGCGACGGTGGAAGTCGGGGTCGGCCCCGGCGATGGCCACCGCTTCGTCCCAGATGAGCGAGAAGGCGCCGAGCTTGGGGCGCCAGTGGAACTTCACAAGGGTGGCTTTGCCCTTGGCGTTGATCAAGCGGAAGGTGTGGACGCCGAAGCCTTGCATCATGCGGAACGATCGCGGCAGCGCGCGATCGCTCATCGCCCAGAGGAGCATGTGAGTGCTTTCGGGCGTGAGGGAAACGAAATCCCAAAACGTATCGTGGGCCGAGGCGGCCTGCGGGAAGGCGCGGTCGGGTTCAGGTTTGACGGCGTGGATCAGGTCGGGGAACTTGATCGCGTCCTGGATGAAGAAGACGGGGATGTTGTTGCCGACGAGATCGTAGTTGCCTTGCGAAGTGTAGAACTTCACGGCAAAGCCGCGCACGTCGCGCGGCGTGTCGACCGAGCCTTCGCTGCCGGCGACGGTGGAGAAGCGGCAGAAGAGGGGAGTCTTCGCCTGCGAGTCACAGAGGAAGGCGGCCTTCGTGAGATCTTCGTTGCCGGCGTACGCCTGGAAGAAGCCGTGGGCGCCATAACCGCGGGCGTGGACGACTCGTTCAGGGATGCGCTCGTGGTCGAAATGGGTAATCTTCTCGCGAAAATGGAAGTCTTCGAGCAGCGTCGGGCCGCGCGCGCCGGCCTTGAGCGAGTTCTGGTCGTCGGCGACCGGCAGGCCTTGGTTGGTGGTGAGCCAGCGTGAGGGATCGGCGGTCACTTGATGCAGCTCGCCGCCAGCGCCGCTGGTTTCTTTGATTTCACTACCGACGGATTTGGCTGCGGAGGGACGCTTGGCCATCGGGGGGTCGCTTTCGTCGCCGGGGTGCGAAGGGAGGTGGTGTCGAGCGCTAGGAGAAGGCAGAAGAGGCCTGTCAACATAGCGAAGCGGCAGAGAAGAGCAACAAACGTGCCACCGAAGATTCGACTCAGTAGCTGACGCCGACGCGGGCCATCATCGTGTCATCGAGCGACACGTCAGGGGTCGCGTCACCGTAGTCGAGTTCGCGGGCGAAGACGTAACCGGTCTCGAAGCGAGTGCTGAGGCCGCCGAGGATCTTGCGCTCGAAGCCGACGACCAGGCGGATGTCGCTGTAGCTGATGTTGTCGATTTCGTCGTTCGAGGGACGGGTGACGGTCCAGATGCCGCCGCCGAACTCGCCGCCGACGTAGAACCAGCGTTCGTCTTCCGGGGTGCTCGCGGCGGTCTGCCAGGAGAAGCGGGGCCGCGGGAAGATGAGGTCGATGCGGGTGCGCGGCATCGTCGTGGGTTCGACGATGAGGCCGGCGACGGGCAGGATGGTCGCTCCGGCACGGTTGAGATAGGCGACGCCGAAGACCCATTTCTTGCCGGGGACGGACTCGTAGACAGCCAGCCCGCGGCCGCTGACGCGGGTAGCGTCGTCGTAACTTTGCTCGAAGTCGCTGTAGTAACCGACGGCGACGCTCACGTCCATCGCCCAGGGACCGTCGCCGAATTTGCGGAGGTGGCGGAAGTCGACGGAGGCGTCGTAGAGCGTGCTGGGGATATCGAGCGCCGCGGCGTTGGAGAGGAAGTGCGACGCGAAGTAGGGGGTGATCAGCAGCGGCGTGTCGCGGCGGAAGAAGGGGAAGCCGAAGACGATGCCGGCTTCGAGGTCGCCCATGCCGAGGGTGTCTGGCTCGTCGCTCATCTGCGGGAGCCAGGTGCCGGTGAAGTAGATCTTTTGAAAGATGCCGGCGCGAGCGCCGGGCGGGAGCTTGCTGGCGGCTTCGGGGGCGATTTGATTCTGCGGGGCGACGGTTTCTTCGGCGAGGTTGGCGACGCGCAGACCGGGGTCAACGACCGAGGGGTGTTGGTCGGCGGCGGCTGATGGAAGCTGATCGAGATCGATCGGCGTGATCGGAACCGTTGGCGTCGGGGTCCAAGGCGTCGGCGTGACGAGGGTCGACGCCGGGGGCTGGCCGTACGGCCCAGCGGTGGAATCGGGAGGAGCGACGTTGGCGAACGGGGATGATGGGGCGGTCGCGGCGTAGGGGGGCGGCGCTTGAGCGTGCGCCCGCGGCTGGATGCTAGCGAGAATGGCGATGGCGAATAAAGCCAATAGCTTTCTACTGAGTGGCATCGTCTCGATGGGCTTTATCCATGAAGTCTGTGGGAGGCGTCTCCGACGCCGATTTGTCGTTGCTACTCGACTCGTAACGGTCGTCAGTCCGTCATCGGGGTCGGAGACCCCTCCCGCAAAGGGGGCGTCCGCATGCTCACGCCTTGAGGGGCGAGAGCATGCCACTCTTCTCAGGCATGTCGATTGAGGAGATGTCAAAAAGTACTCCGCCGAGTGGCGATTAGAAATCGAAGCCGAGCCGGAGCATCACCGTGTCGTCGAGTTTGTATTCGGGCGGCAGGTTTGTTTGGGAATAGACAATTTCGCGGTCGAAGACGTAACCAACTTCGAAATGGCCGTGGAGGCGGGTCTGTGTTTCCCATTCGATGCCGAGGTTCGCGCGGATGTCGTTGTAGTCGATATCGTCGCGGGCGCCAGCAGCTGGCCCGTCCTCGGAACGGGTGATCGTCCAGGCGCCGCCGCCGTATTCGCCGGAGACATACCACCACCACTGGATCTGGCCGAGATTCTGGAACCGCTTGCGGATTTTGGGATTCGGGAAGAGGAGCCACAGATCCCACTCGGGGTTGGGACGCCAGTAGACGCCGCCGGCGGGGAGGAGTTTGACTTTGTTGCGATCGAGGTACCAGACGCCCAGATGGAAGTCCATCTTGGGCGAGAGCTGATAGACGCCCATGCCGCGGCCCATGTAGCGCATCGAGCGGCTGTCGAAGTAGGAGAAGTCGCTCCAGACGCCGGTACGGAAGCCGAGGTCGGCGCTGAGGCGTTCAGTGATCTTGGGGCTCCAGGCCGTATCGAGGTAGGCGTCGTACAGCTGCGGCGGAAGGTCAGCATTTGGGCCGCTGGGTCCTTCGAGCCAGTTGAACGCGAAGCCGGGGGTGATCAGCAGCGGCGTGTCGGGATTGCGGAAGATGGGGACGCCGAACGTGGCCGCCATTTCGAGGCGGTTCCAGGCGAGCTGGTCGGGATCGTGATTGCCGAAGAGGTACGTCGACTCGACGCTGATCTGCTGGAGCAACCGCTGGAGTTTGACGACGGAGCCGTCGGGGTTCTGGTAATCGTAGGTGCCGCGGTTCCACTGAACCGACGGCATGTTCTGCATGATGTTCCCCTGCGGCGGGGCGGCGTAGGGGATGCCCGACATGGGCGGGGCGCCTGGAGGCGCCGCGCTGAACGGCGAGGGGGAGAGGGCCGGCGGCGTGTATGGGACGTCGACGGGGGGCGCCGCCAGGCCAGGCGTGGCGTAGGGATCGAAGCTTTGCAGCGCCGGGGCGAGAGCTGGCTGCGGCGTGGCGGGATAAACGGGCGCGGGCGCCGCAGCAAACGGGCTGGCGACGGGCGCTTGCGCGACGGTTGACGGAAATTGGACGCGTTGGGCGTGAATTTTTGTTGCAGCGAGCGCGCACCAACAGCCGATCATGAGAATGATGAGCGACAATGCGCGCCGGTGTTGAGCTGATGCTAGCAACGCGGGACGGCCCTGGGCGGACGGGGACGGCGTGAGCGCGGAGATTCCGCGCGGGGTAAGTACCAGCCGAGCGGGGTGGGCGTCAAGATTGGCGGCTCGGTAGCCAGCACTTGGCGCCGGTGCGACGGACTCCCGCTGTCAGTGCGGTTGAGCGCTCCCCTCAACCCGCCGTGAGCGGGCGGGGCTAAGTGGGCGATTCGGGTTGGTCGGCGGGGGCGGGGGCCGCGGAAAGCGGCGCCGCGCTGGGAGTCAGGGCCGGTTTGTTCGTCGAACGCCTGCGTGCGCCGGCGTCGCGAAGGACGCGGCGTTGGCTGCGGCTGCGGAGGGCGGCGAGGCAGAGTTCCTGTCGGTTGAATGCTAGCTGACGCAGTCGTACGTCGAGATACCCCCAACTGCGAACGCGCTCGACGAACTTTGGCAGCTCGTCGACTAGTGCCAGGTCAGGCAGCTTCAGGGTCAACAACATCCCGCGAATCGAGATGCCGGGATGTTTCACCACCGCTTCGACGGCGTCGAGCGTGAAGTTGGGCGGGACGTTCATGTCGGCGGCGAGCCACTGAACGTGGCGGAAGACCTTGCGCGAAGTCTCGACCGATCGACTGCGGACGTGGGTGAAGCGGGGATCGGCGAGGACCGATTCGTCGACTTCAGCCGGGTCGACGCCGATGACTTCGAGGCCGGCGTCAAGCAACGCTTGCGACGCGCCGCCGGGGGCGCAGCCGAGTTCGACGACGCGCTCGCCGCGCGACATCGGCAGCGAGGCCCAGCTCATCGCTTCGGCCATCTTGAGGTAAGCGCGCGAGACGGCGTGTTCGGGGAGTTCGAGATCGGGGACGCCGCCGGGCCAGGAGGCGACGCGGCTGGTGGTGCGATGACAACCAACGAACCAGTGGTTCGGTTCGATCAAGGCGACGTCGAGCACCCAGCGATTGCGCGGCGTCGAACGGCCGGCGGCAGCTGCGGGGCGGAGCGATTCGATGGGCGAGAGCTCGCGGATGACTTGCTCGGCCTCGGCGGCGAGGAGCGTCGGGCCTGGTTCAAAGCCGCGGTCGCCGGGGGTGCGCTCGTCGCGTTGCCAGACGTGGAGGCCGGCGAGTTCGACGGAGGCGAGAAAGGTTTGGACCTCGGGGAGTTGCCAGACTTCGGCGGCGAGATCGTGGAGGCGCTGGCCCTTCACGGAGCCGAGCGAGAAGCCGCTGGTGCGGGCGAACACCGAGGGGAGCGAAAATTTCTCGGGATCGGCGCAAGGTGCGTCGAGCTTGAAGGTGACGAACCCGGGGCGCGAGAAGGCGGGGCGGAGTTGCGGGGCGCGGACGGCGAGCTCGCGCTTGAGGACGGCTTCGGCCCCGTGCTGGCAGACGGCGTAGACGAAAGGCGGTCGCCAGGGAGTGGGCATGTGAGGCGTAATTTCTGAGGCGGGTGGGCGTCTAATCTGGTGAACGCCTGAGGGTGTCGGGAGCCTTTAGCCACTGGGCGCGTGCCGCTCAAGGCAATCTCGCTAGTGTCAAAAGGCTCCCGACACCGTTGAATTTGGGGTAACCTCACATTGTAGCAGACGGCTGCCAGACAGATAGTTACGGAGAATCATCGCGATGGACAAGCACATAAATCCCAGCGACGCCGAATTGCGGGCCCGGCTCACGCCCGAGCAGTATCACGTCACCCAGGAGAAGGGGACCGAACGGGCCTTCACCGGCGAGTATTGGAATCACAAGGAAGACGGCAAGTACTACTGCATCGTCTGCGGCGAGTTGCTGTTCGACTCGTCGACGAAGTTCGATTCGGGGTGCGGCTGGCCGAGCTTTTATCAGCAAGTGACGCCGGAGGCGATCGACGTGCAAGGCGACCATAGCCACGGCATGGTGCGCGACGAGATTGTTTGCCACAAGTGCGGGGCGCACTTGGGGCATGTCTTTCCCGACGGGCCGCGGCCGACGGGGCTGCGTTACTGCGTGAACTCGGCTTCGATCAAGTTTGAGAAGTGATAAATTGCTAACCACCAAGGCACGAAGGCACTAAGGAATTCACCAAGAACAAGAAGAAGGGAAGACGCTTACGGCGTTTTCTTGGTGCTTGCTTGGTGTCTTTTTGCCTTCGTCGTTAGTCTTTCACCGCCGAGCAGGTCGCAGGGGACTGTGGGCGAGGATGAAGCGGCGTTCGCCGGCGGTGGCGAACTTTACGGTCGCGCGGCGGTTAGCGCCGCTGCCGCTGAGGGCGACGATCTTGCCGGGGCCGTGCTCGGGGTGCATCACCGTCATCCCTTGGATGAACGCGTCGGGGGCGATGCCTGAGGGCTGGACGGGCGCGGCGCCGGCGAGGCGCGCCGCGGTGGTGATCTGAGCCGCGGGAATCGCCTTCACCGAAGCAGGCTGGGGCGATGACGATCCCGCCTCGTCGTTTCGATCGGCGTTGGCGCCGAACTCGAAGGAGTCATCGGCGGCATCTGAGTCGACCTCAAAATGATGCGAGTCGTCATGCAGATCGTGGACGTCTTCCCAGTCTGTCGGAACGTCCCAGCTGCCGGGAGTTCCGATCGAGACGAGTTCCATCTCTTCGCGCGGCATTTCGAGTAAGAACGGGCTCGGTACCGTGCGGCGGCGTTGGCCGCGGAAGTCGCGGTGGACGGCGTAGCTGAGTTGCAGCTGCTCCTTCGCGCGGGTGATGCCGACGAAGGCGAGGCGGCGTTCCTCTTCCAGCTGCTCGTCGTCGTTGATGCTCCGCTCGTGCGGCAGCAGCCCTTGTTCCACGGCGACCACGAACACGACTGGAAACTCCAGTCCCTTGGCGGCGTGGAGCGTCATCATCGTCACTTTGTCGCTCTCGGCCTCCCAGCTGTCGGTCTCATTGACGAGCCAGGCGTTTTCCAGATACTCCTCCAGATGGCCGCCGCCGGGATGGGCCTCGTCGAATTGGCGGGCGTCGGTGAGAAGTTCTTCGATGTTCGCCAGGCGGTTGAGGTCTTCCTCTGATTCGCTGTCTTGCAATCCTTCGCGGTATTTGGTTTCAGTGAGGATCGTGCCGAGGATTTCTTCGAGCGCGGCGCCCGCGAGGAGGCTGAGGCGGTCGATCAGCGCGGCATACTGCGTGACTGACTTGATCGCACGAGCGTTGAGTCCCTCGACCTGTACGGCCTCGCGGCAGGCCTCGAGCAGCGAGATGCCGTTGACGTAGGCGAACTCGCCGAGGCGGTCGATCGTCTTGCGGCCGATGCCGCGGACGGGGGTGTTGATCGTGCGGAGCGCGGCCTGATCGTCGCGGGGGTTGTTGATGAGCTGGCAGTAGGCGAGCACGTCCTTGATTTCTTTGCGCTGGTAGAACTCTTGGCCGCGGATCATCTGGTAGGGGATGCCGTGCTCGCGGAGGCCGCGCTCCAGGACGCGCGAGAGTGCGTTGACGCGGTAGAAGACGGCGAAGTCGCGCGGGCGGCGGCCGGCGGCGATGCCCGCCGCGATTTGATCGGCGACGCCGCGCGCCTCGTCGTCCTGATTGCCGTATTGCACGAGCTTGACCGGATCGCCTTCGGCGTTGTCGGTGTAGAGCGATTTCGCCTTGCGGCGCATGTTCAAGCGGATCAGCTGGTCGGCGACGCGAAGGACGGCTTTCGAGCTGCGGTAGTTCTGTTCGAGCCGCACGACTTTCACCTGCGGGAAGTCGCTTTCGAACTGGAGGATATTCTTGATGTCGGCGCCGCGCCAGCCGTAGATCGACTGGTCGGGATCGCCAGTGGCCGCGAGGTTCGGATGGTCGACCGACATCGCGCGGAGCATGACGTACTGGGCGCGGTTCGTGTCCTGGTACTCGTCGACGAGGATGAAGCGGTAGCGTTCGTCGAGTTCGGCGCGGACGTCGTTGTTCTGGTAGAGCATGTTCGCGACATGCAGCAGCAGGTCGTCGAAGTCGACCGCGGACGACGCGAGGAGCCGCGCCTGGTAGGCGGGGTAGACCTCGGCGACGATCTGGCTCAGCGGGCTGCCGGTGCGGGACTCGTAGCGCTCGGCGGTGATCAGCTGGTTTTTGGCGGCGCTGATCGCGCTGGCGATCCGGTCTGGAGAGTAGTGAGCGGTGCGAATTTTGCCGGCCTCGATGACCCGCTTGAGCGTTTGGCGAGAATCGTCGGTGTCGTAGATCGTGAAGTTCGGCGTCAGCCCGACGAACCCGGCGTACTCGCGCAGCAGACGGGCGCCAAAGCGGTGGAACGTGCTGACCCAGACGCGAGAGCCCGGCGACATCGCGTCGACGCGGAGCTTCATCTCCTCGCTGGCTTTATTGGTGAAGGTGAGGGCGAGGATCTCGCGCGGGCTCACTCCTTCGCGCAGCAGATGGGCGATGCGGTGGGTGACGACGCGAGTCTTGCCGGAGCCCGGGCCGGCGAGAACGAGCATCGGGCCTTCGACATGGCGGACCGCTTCGCATTGGGCGGTATTCAGATTGGCGAACAGCGGGTCCACGGCGGGGCGATCCTGCGAAGCGGCGGCGTCGGTTGCGAGAGCTAGCAGTTGTTATGGTACGCCTGTCCAGTTCGGTGCGCCAATGCTAGCGGCTCCCGACACCGTTGACGACGTTTGAAAAAAATGATGCTGTTTGGGCGAAAATTACGCGCGCACGACGATCGGGTTTGTTATATTGCTTCGCAAGTTAGGGCTGTCGCAGCGGAGGCGACGACGCGCTCCGGTGCATGGACGACAGCCGCCGCTTTCGCGCCGGCGCATGGTGCACTGGGTTTCTACATTCAGGGGAGGGATTCCCGTATGTCGCGCATTCCGCTCAATCAAGTCGAACTGGCCAACCAGGGAATGAAGGACCGGTTGGAGATGAGCACGGCCGAAATCGGCCTCGCGGTTCGCACCACCAACTGCCTCGAAGAGCGAGGCATCTTCACGGTGAATGATCTGTTGCATTGCACGCGCGAGGATTTGCTGAGTATTTCGAACTTTGGCGAGAAGACGCTCGAAGAGGTCTATAAGTCGCTGGAGAAGATCGGCTTCTGCCGGCCGGTGCGTCCTGGTCGGCCGCGCTAGGTGTTCGGCAAGGGATCGAGCAACTCTCACGGCGATTCTTGCTGGCACTATAGGAACGCTAATCTTCGCTAATCGACGCTGATGAGGTTTTCATCGGCGCGGGTTAGCGTCGATTAGCGTTCTCTTCTTCTTCGTGCTCTAATTCTTGCCTTGGCGGCTCGTTTTCCGCCATCGCCGCGCTCGACCGGCGCGCCTCTCACTTTGGCGACTGAACTGGCGGGCGGCGCCGTTCGTAGGGATCGGGGTGCGAATTATTCCGAACCCAACGTTGCGTTGCGGCAGCACCCGCATTCGGAGCGTTGCATTTTCGCGACATTGAGCCGGCTCGGGCCCCCAAAATGGGACCACTTCTCGCCAGGATGGCGGCGCCGCTGGCTGGCGCAAGCTACGCTTTCACGATTGGGCGGCGCTACGCCCGTCGGCATGCGGCTTGCTCCGAGAAATCGCAGCAAATTCGCGCGGCCGGCGACGCTGGCCGTGCAAGCTTTTCCCAGAGCGCAGACTCTCCCCAATATGTATTGACGACCAAATGGCTGGCTGGCGCCGAATAATCGTTGCCAACCGGCCTGTCGGCGGAGTAAAGATGAAGGTTGGGGGATCACTCTCCTCGTACACTTTTGCGAGAAGGCAGTTATCATGACTCGTTTGTCTCAAACCACTCTTGGACTGGCGGCCGCGATTGTTGCGCTCGCATTGTCGTCCGGCGCGCCGGTTCACGCGCAGTGCTCAACGTGCGGAACGCAGACCGTGTTTTCGCCGGTGATCGCGCAGCCGCAAGCGACCGTGGCGTTTTCGCCCGTCGTCGCGGCGCCAACGGTGGTGGCGTCGCCCGTGATCGTGCAGCCCCGCCAGGGCTGGTATCCGGGGCGAATGCTCGACAATTGGCGGATGAACCGCTGGGGGGTGAGCAACACCGCGTGGGTGCAGCCGCAGACGGTGGCGTTCGCCCCGACCGTGCAGACTGTTGGCTTCGCGCCGTCGCCTGTCGTCCAAACGGTGGGCTTCGCTCCAACGGCGACCGTGCAGACGGTGAACTTTGCGCCAGCGGCGCCGTTTGTCACCGGTTTCGCGCCGATGCAGCGGACTGTCGTTGGCTTCGCGCCGACGGCTACCACGGTATTCAGTCCGGCGGTGATCGAGCCGGTGGTAAGCAGCGGCTGCTCGGCCTGCAGCACGTGTGCGACGGCCGTGGCGCCCTGTTCGGCGTGCGCGGGATCGACGACGGTCGTGGAACAAGCAAGCTTCTCGTCGCCTGTCACCACGGTGGCCCCGGCGGGCGGTTGTTCGTCGTGTGCCGAGAGTAGCGGCGGCGTGCCGACATATTACAGCCAGCCCGCCGCGTCGCCAGCGAGCGTCGCGCCGGCGACAATGCCGAGTACTGGACCGGCGACGCCGCAGCCTGAACTGGCAACAGAACCGCCGCCGGCCGCGGCCACGAGCCCTTACGGCGCCAATCGCCAGGAAACGCCCGCCGGAACCACTCCGGCGGCCAGCGCCACTGGCCCTGAGGCGCCGGGCGAGAAGAGCACGCTCGCGCCGAAGCCGCTCTCCGATGCCGAGCAGGAGACCACCACGCCTGCCGCTGGCGACACAAGCACGTTCCAGGCCCCGCCGCTACTCGGTCCGCAGAACAACCGGACGGCGAATCGGCCAACAGTTGATATTCATGACGCCGTGTATCGTCAGCCAGCCCGCAAGGCGACGGTCGGCACGACCAACGTCGCCAAGCCGGTGACCCCGGCGTCGACGACGGCGCCCGAGACCGATGCCAACGGTTGGTACTCGGTGTCGGAACGCTGAAACTACGATCCAGCGACAACCGCTCACCGAAGGCGGCGGTATCGCACTCAGTACGAAGCGACCCAGACGTCCTCGTCGCGCTGCGACGGGGGCGTTTTTTTGTGGTGCTGCCTTTCGCTCGCAGTGACGCTCTATTCGAGCGACATGAGTCCGCAACGTGATTCAATAAAGCCTTTACCACAGAGGACGCAGAGCACGGAGGAAATGCCGGAGGATTCACTCCGCAGTCTTCTCTGGGGCCTCGGTGGTGAAGGCCTATCGCCGTCACAGTTGACCAAGCTTCGGAGTCGCGCCTGAACGGCTCCGAGTTCGTAGAGCAAACGGCGCCGCGCGGGCGGGTTGTTGACCCGCGGCTAGAAGCCGTCCGCGAAGCGGTCGAGCGGGGGTTGGGGCGCACTCGGCGGAGCGTCCTTGCGGACGACCTTGTTCTTGCGCTTGTCGTCGGCCTTGCGCTTCTTCTCGGCTTCGCGGCGCATCTTTTCAAACGTGTTTTGGTTTTTCGCCAAAGCTGCTTTCTTAGAGTGAATGGTGCGAGTAAAAAGGTAGTTGCGACGATCTCGCCGGAATCGCAACGTGGCGGTCGCTGAAACGCGGGCCAGTAAGCTAGTATAGGCGAGCGTCGAGGGCTACCGAAACCTCAAGTAACTTCGTGAACGCCGTAAATAGTGAGATTTTGCGATGGCAAATAAGGATCAATCGAACAAAAAGGCCAAGACGAACCAGCCGAAGCTGACCGCGAAGCAGAAGAAAGAGAAGAAGGCAGCGAAGGCGGCCAAGGGCGATCGCAGCTAGCGAGCGGCCGAACGGGCGGCGTTAGTTTTGCTTGCAGAAAGACACTTCTGTGGGAGGCGTCTCCGACGCCGACTGCGTTCGCTGCCACGACGGGCGGGAGCAGAGATGCCAAAAAGAGCGTTGCTCAGGCGGCGCGTTGCTCAGGCGGCGAGCGGCCGCCTGTGGCGTGCCGGCGGGCGCGGCGCTGAAATCAGCTACGCGGCCAGGAAATGAACTACAGAGTCGGCGTTTCACCGCGGGCCGTGGCGGCCGCTGCCTTCATAAGGCGCCACGCTTCGCACTCGCCGATCTGTCGAGCGACCATCGTCAAGACTTCATCGAGTTCCCGCGCCACTTCTTCGCCAGAGCGCTCGCCGTTGGCAACGGCGTCGGCGATCAGAACGCCGTTGGCGATGTAGCGCGCATCCTGCTCTTTGCGGCAGGTGTGCCACTGGTCGCCGCCTAGCAGGACTTGCCAGCCGACTGTGGCGACGTGGCGAATGGTGACGACAGGTTCGCTCGGCATGAAAACTCCGGAGGGGCGGCGCGATGGGTTACACCATCGTGACGCGATGCCGCAGGATTGGCAAGCTTACGAGCTCGTGGGCGTGCCGAGTGGGCCCGCCGAACATGGCCTTGGCGCGCTCGACGCACCTCTGGCCTCCGACCGCCGACCTCTCCTAAACTGGCCGCATGACGAACCAAGAAATCGCCGCCGTGTTCGAGCAGGTCGCCGACCTGCTGGAATATCAAAGCGCCAATCCGTTTCGCGTGCGCGCCTATCGCAACGGGGCGAAAAAGATCGGCGAGTTGGCCGAGCCGTTGGCGGCGATCCACGGCGACGCAGCGCGACGGCTGACCGAGCTGGAGGGGATCGGCAAGGACCTGGCCGAGAAGATCGCCACGCTGCTGGCGACCGGCACGCTGCCGATGCTGGTGGAGCTGCAGGCGCAGATACCGGCAGGGGTGCTGACGCTGTCGCGCGTGCCGGGCGTGGGGCCGAAGAAGGCGGCGGCGCTGCACAAAGAACTGGGGATCAGCTCGCTAGCCGAGCTGCGCGCCGCCTGCGAGGAGCAGCGGGTGCGCGGGCTGAAGGGGTTTGGCGCCAAGACCGAAGAGACGATTCTGAAGGGGCTGGCCGTCGCCGAGGAGGCGGGCGTCCGGATGCGGTGGGCCGACGCCGAGCGCGTCGTCGATGCGCTGTTGGAGCATATGCGCGGCGAGCCGGCGATTAAGCAATTGGAGATTGCCGGCAGTTTTCGGCGGGGGCGGGAGACGATCGGCGATCTTGATCTGCTCGTCGACGCGACCGACGTGCCGGCGGCGATGGATCGTTTCGGCGCGTTCCCCCAGGTGCAGGAGACGCTCGCCCGGGGCGACACGAAAATGACGGTGCGACTGGCGTCGGGGCTGCAGGTCGACCTGCGCGTCGTCCCCGCCGAGTCGTTCGGGGCGGCGCTGCAGTATTTTACCGGGTCGAAGGACCACAATGTCATTGTTCGCGGGCGAGCGAAGCAGCAGGGGCTGAAGGTCAGCGACTGGGGCGTCTTTCGCATCGAGGCAGCTGAGGGCGAGTCGAAGGAGACCTACATCGCGGGGCGGACCGAGGAGGAAGTCTACGCCGCGGTCGGATTGCCTTGGTTTCCGCCAGAAATGCGCGAAGCACGAGAGGAATTCAACTGGGCGGCGGCCGGCGCGTTGCCGACGCTGGTGACGCTGGAGGATATTCGCGGCGACCTCCACATGCACACGACGGCGAGCGACGGACAGGACTCGATTGAAGCAATGGTCGCCGCCGCGCGGGCGCGGGGCCTAAGCTATGTCGCGATCACCGATCACTCGAAGCGGGTCTCGATGGCCCGCGGGCTCGACGGCGACCGGCTGCGGCGGCAGTGGCGCGAGGTGGATCAAGTCAACCGGCAGTCGGACGACGTTGAAGTGCTAAAAGGCATTGAATGCGACATCCTGGAAAAAGGGGGCATGGACCTCCCTGATGACGTGTTGGCGGAGGCCGACTGGGTGATTGCGAGCGTCCACTACGGGCAGAACCAGTCGCGGCAGCAGATTACCGAGCGGATTCTGGAAGCGCTGGAGAATCCGCACGTTGACATGCTCGCCCATCCCACCGGGCGGTTGATCAATCGCCGCGAGCCCTACGACGTCGACCTCGATCGGGTGATGGCGGCGGCGGTGAAGCATCGGAAGCTGCTGGAGCTGAATGCGAATCCGGCGCGGCTTGATTTGAACGACGTTTACTGCGCGGCAGCGAAGCGGTTGGGGATTCCGATCGTGATCAACACCGATGCGCATCACACGGATGGGATGGACGTCATGCGGTTCGGCGTGCTGCAGGCACGCCGCGGCGGGCTGACGGCGGCGAACGTGGCGAATACGCGGCCTTTCGCGGAGTTCCGGCAGTTGATCGGCGGTGAGTAAGTTGAGGGAGTCAGAATGGAACCGCCAATAAACGCGGATGAACGCAGATTGCATTTTTTGGCGTTTATCCGCGTTTATCGGGGGTTCCAATATTTGTTTGCATTCCCTTGGCGGTTACTCGTTTTCTAGAGGAGTTCGGAGAGGCGTTTCTCGACAGCGGCGAGATCGACTCCCGCGAGTAGAAATCGCTTCTGCGGATTCGCCGGACTGCTAATCAGCTCGATCGATGATTTGGCGATGCCAAAGGATTTGGCGAGCAGGACAATGATGGCGTCGTTCGCTTTGCCCTTTTCGGGAGCGGCGGTGACGTCGACGCGGAGGGCGCCGTCGTGGTGGCCGGCGAGGGCGTTGCGGCGGGCGCCGGGGCGGGCCTTGACCCGAATGACCGCGCCCTGCGGGTGCGATTCCAAGGGGGTCATCGGCGGAGGCCTTCGACCAGCGACGAACCGACGCGGACGATGGTCGTGCCCTCCGCGACCGCGATTTCAAAGTCGCCGCTCATGCCCATGGAGAGTTCTCGAAGCATGACTGTCGGTGGCGACTCGCGCGCGAGCTCGTCGCGGAGGAGGCGGAGCGCGGCGAAGTTGGCGCGGGCGACCGCGTCGTCGCCGTCGAGCGCGGCCATCGTCATCAGGCCGGCAACTTCGAGATGAGCGTAATTCGGCAGTTCCGGCAGCAAGGCGCGGACGCCTTCGGCTGTGAATCCTTGCTTCGCGGCGTCGCCGGAGCAGTTGACTTCGAGCAGCACACGGCAGGTCGTGCCGAGCGTCGCCGCTTCATCGTTAATGGCCGCGAGCAGCCGCGCGCTATCGACGCTGTGGATCAGAGACACGAGCGGCAGCGTGCGGCGGATCTTGTTGCGCTGCAGACGACCGATGAGGTGCCACTCGACGCCGGCGAGTTCGGGCGCCGCGGCCTTCTCCCAAAGCTGCTGCGGACGAGCTTCGCCGAGCGCATGGCACCCGGCGCTAACCAGCAGCGCGGCGGCGCCGGCGTCGACGTACTTTGACACGGCGACGAGTTTGATCTCTGCCGGATCGCGACCCGCCGCCTGCGCCGCGGCGGCAATACGTTCGCGGGTGCGAGCGACGTTGGCGGCTATCAACTCGCGAGGGGTGGGCATGGTTTGGCGAAGTAAACGAGAAGGTGCAAGAGTAAATGACGAATGACGAAATCCGAATGACGAATGAGATGCGGTTTGACTGCCGATATTCGTCATTCGGATTTCGTCATTCAGTCATTCTACGCCTCAGCCTTCAATCTCCATCAGCTCCTCGACTTCGCCGCTGGGGGCGGCGAAGCGGGCGATGTAGCACTCCGACGAGGTGTTCTGCCCCATGAAGGTGCGGTTGCCGCGGGGGCCTTGCGAGCGGTAGAAGACCCACTGGTCGGCGCCCGCCTGGACGCGATAGCTGACGGCGACATCGGTGGATTTGATTTCCAATGCCTCGGCGACCGTGAGCTGCCGCCACGTTGAGGCGTTGGTGGAACGTTCGGCATTGAGGTCGATGAAGATCGGGCAGGCGACGCTGCGGCCGACGACTTTTTGCGACAGGGTGAGCGTATTGCCGTCGCCAGTAAGTTCGCCGACGCGAGGGTCGATCCGCCATTCGGGGAGGGCGAGCGGCATGACGCGAGCGAGCGGCTTGCCGTCGACGAGCAGCGCATCGCGGGTTTCGCCTTCGCCGCAGAAGAGGACGGCGGGGCCCAGCGGCAATTGCCACGCGTGTTCGAGCGTCGCTTCTTGGCCGCCGTAGAAATGATCGCAAAGGTACAGGAACTGATCGCGGCGGGCGAGCATGATCTGGCGATCGATTCGCACGCCGTCGTCGAGAATTTGCGTCAGCTCCAGATAGTCGACGTCGCGGTCGCTGAACCAGCAGGTTTCTTCCCATTCGTCGGTCGCGGCGACGGGCACGCCGTCGATGCGCGATTCGGTCTTCCAGAGTCCGCTGAGAAGCCGCCGTCCTTCCGCCCAGGCTTCGAGTTCGACGCGATCGCCAGTGTAGTCGACGGCGACGACGGCGTCGGCGGCCGACCAACCGCTGCGGAGGAGAGCGAGGCGAGCCCAATCGCAGTGGTACGGGGCATGCGGCGTCTTGTCGGCATGATCGAGATCTTTGCCGATAAGTTGCTTGCCGAGGAGCGTACGAGCGGCCGTGACGTCCTTCTTCTTGCCGCCGAGTCGCAGCGCGGCCTGGAGAAATTCGGGCTGCCAGGCATCCGACTCCGGGCGGAGTAACTCGGCGCCGGCGGGAGAGGTCCAGCGAAGGGCCTGACGCACCAGATGGCGGTACTGGCGCAGCGCTTTCGAGTTGAACGGCCGCTGTTTGTCGTCGGCGGCGATGGCGGCGCAGCGCGTCCAGCAGGCGAGAAGCGGACGGAGCGCCGCTCGGTTGGCGCCGCGGGGGAGTCCTTCACCGTTGTGGAGTTCGACCAGGGCCTCGCTCAGCGTCTCGCGAGCTGGTGCGCGCAGCGCATGGAGGGGTTTCATTTCGTCGAGGACATAAGACAGCGTGAGCGGCAACTCGCCGGCGAGCTGTTGCTGCGCGACCAGGGCGTCGTCCGAGGCGTCGGGATTCCATGCCTGCGCGCGGCGGGCCAATTCAGTGAGAAAGTCCACGAGCTTCCAGCCAAGGTCGGCGGAAAGCGCGCCGCCGACCGTGCCGAGCAGGTGGGCCGCGGCAAGAGCGCCGAGCGCGAGTTGCCCGTCGGCGGGCGCCCGTTTGGCGGCGGCGAGCCAATCGTTGACCGCGGCCTGAAGTTCCTTGTTACGCTTGCTCTTGGCAAATTTGGCCGCTTCCGATTCTTTGCCGGCGGCGGCGACGAGGTCGAGCAACTTTTGCGTCGAGGGGGCGGGGGTCGCGACCAGCGGGGCCCATCGAAGCGGTTCAGAAGCGGCGCCGCTCGCCGGCCCATACGTGGCGCGCGGCTGGCGCTCGCCCCAGTAGATAAGCCATGCTTCGTGCGCTGGCTGCTTCCCTTTTTTCAGCACGGCTGGCGCTGTACTTCGCCAGAAGCCGGCGCGCGTGACAAGTTGCGAGGGGAGGGCATCGAGCTTGCCGTTAGACTCGGCGGGGGATTCGAGGTGCAGCAAGCCGGGTTCTGCGTTGGGATCAAACGTGGTAGACATACGGGGAGAGCGCTCCGCGGCGGTGGCTGGGTGTGCGTCCTGGCTGGGTGCAGACAGGCCGGCATTGTACGGGGTTTGGGGGAGAGAATCACGGGGCTCCGGTCGGGATTTTCGGGGCAGGGAACGGGGCAGGGAAAACGTCGCGTAGAATTGGGCGCCATCGTTGCGAAATGCTGCGGCGAGCGCCCACCGCCGCTGGCACGGTCTGCCTACTACGGCGTGCTGCCCGCGGGCCATCCACTACACTCTCGTGCAGGTTACTCTGATGCATCTGGTCGTCGTCGTTCATTGTGTGCGGCTGATTGCCGTCGGTACGCTAAGCTCGCTCCTGATGTGGGCGACCCCCGCTCATGCGCAGTTTGGCGGTGCGGCGCCGAAAGCGACCTCTGCAACGGAAGGGAAGGTCGTCGATCCGCCGAAGCTGCCGGCGCCTGAGGGAGCGAAGCGATTGACGAAGGCGGATGAGGTGTGGGTCGATACGAAGAATCACCGCATCTTCGTCGACGGCTATGTGTCGCTACGCGAAGGGTTCCTGGAAATGCTGGCGTGCCTGGCGGGGACCAAGGAGCACGAGTCGATCCTCGGCGTGCGAACAAAGGCCCAAACGGTGCATGCAGCGCTGCTGGCGGTGGGCGCCGAGACGGGGCACCCGGTGCAGTTTCGCCCAAAGTTTGCCCCGCCGACCGGGACGGAGATTGAAATCGAGGTGCAGTGGCTCGACGACAAGGGCCAGTGGCAGAAAGCCCGGGCGCAGGACTGGATCCGGGATTCGAAAACGAAGAAGCCGATGACGCAGCCGTGGGTCTTTGCCGGGAGCGGCTTTTGGAAGGATGAGCAGGGAAAAGACTTCTACATGGCGGAGTCGGGCGACCTTATCTGCGTCTCAAACTTCACGACGGCGATGCTCGATATTCCCATCGAGAGCAGCCAATCGAATGAAGGGCTGCTATTCGAAGCAAACAGCGAGAAGATCCCGCCGCTGGGGACGCCGGTGCGGATGCTGCTCACGCCGAAGTTGAAGGAGAAGAAGTAGGGCTGCGCTGACGCCAATTGGCGTTCGCACTTGGTCCCGCCCCCTAGCCCCTCACTTCGTGCCAGGGCGATCTCAATTTCCGGCAGTCGCGTCGCCGCTTTCGCTGACGTCGTAGCAATAGATCAGGTTTTGATCACGCAGGTAGAGTTTGCCGTTGTTGATGACGGGGTGCGTCCAGATCTTGCCGGCATCCTTGCGTTGGTCGGTCTGCGGGTCGAGCGTGAAGCGGCCATGTTCCTTCCAGCCCTCGATGGAAGGTTCGATGAGCACTACTTGGCCATCGTCCTCGCCGAGACAGTAAAAGCGGTCGTCGGCGTAGGCGATCGCGCCTTTCTTGAGCGATTCGCGATCGCGCCACACCCGCTCGCCCGTCTTCAGATCCTGGCAGACCCAGCCGACGTCGTCTGAAAATCCAAAGACGTGATCGTCCAGAAGAATAACGCCGCCGTGGTGATTCTTCATCACTTTGTTCTCGTAGACGTCTTTGACCTCGCCGTCGTCCCCGATCTCGACGAGCTTGCAGCCGGCGCCGTAACCGGAAGTGACGTAGACCATATTGTCTTTGATGATCGACGTCGGAATCACGGCGACCTTGCCCGGCCAAGGACTCGACCAGAGGACGTTGCCGCTTTTGGGATCGAGGCCGATGACTTGATCGGCCAGGAGCTGCACGAGCTCCGGACCATTCTTCCCCTGGCGGACAACGAGCGACGAATAGTGGGCGCCGGTGGTGACGTCTTTGGTCTGCCAGACGACTTCGCCGGTCTTCTTGTCGAGGGCGGCGATGGCGCCTTGCTCGCCGCCGGGGGTGAAGACCACGATGTCTTCGTAGACGAGGGGCGATTCGGTGAAGCCCCAGGTGGGGATCGATCCGCCCAGTTCTTGCATCGACTTCTTCCACTTCAGTTCGCCGGTGGCCGCTTCGATGCAGACGAGGTTGCCTTGGGCGCCGAGGGCGTAGATGAACTTGCCGTCGACGGTGGGGGTGCTGCGCGGGCCGTCGCCCCAGTTGTTTTCGAGGACGTCGCCGATTTCGACGGCGTCGAGTTCCTTGCCGGTGTTCGCGTCAAGAACGAGGAGCAGCTCCTTGCCGCCGCGGGCCCCCATCGTGTAGAGGCGGTCGCCGACGATTGCCGGGCCGGAGTAGCCGACGCCCGCGTTCTCGAACATCCAGACGCGCGGCGGGCCGCCCGCGGGCCACTCCTGGAGGAGATTCTGCTCCTTGGAGATATCATCGCGATTCGCGCCGCGCCACTGAGGCCACTCGGCGTAGGCGGCAACGCTCAAGAGCGAGAGGGACGCGAACGAGGCAATGAGAACTGCCGAAAGTTGGCTGCGACGCATCGCGGGAGCGCTCCATCGGTGGCTGGTAGGGCAGGGGAGGACGCCAGGCAGGGGGCGTCGGGACGCCGCTGGCTCACGGCGCATGCTACCAGATGGGATGAGCCAGCGGCAACTGGCGGCGGGCTCAAGAGGCGTTGAGAACGAACGCGCAAGTCGGGCGTTTCCGGCCCGACCTGCGGCGTATGCATCTCTTTTTCAGCCCCCGGCTTCGCAGGGGGGTAGTACATCACAGGATGATGCCTACCGGTTTGGTGGCTGCCCCCCCGGCGGAGCCGGGGGCGGAAATAGGCGCGGTCGCTAGTGAACTGCGCTAACTGCCGTGGTCGACGTTCTCCTGACGGTCGTCGAACGATTTAAGCCAAGCGAGCAGCCGCTGCACTTGGCCTCCCTTGATAAGGCTGATTAACAGGCCGGCGGCGAAGCAGCCGACGCCGAGGGCGAGCCAGCGTTTGCCTTTTAGAAGCATCAGCGCGTCGCTGCGGAGGAGAAGTTGCTCGAGCGCTGACGTCGTCGACGAAACCAAGCAGACCGCGAGCGCGACGAGGTTGGCGGTGTGCCGCTGACGTCTCCAATAACAGGCGGCGATGGCGGACAATAACAGCGCGAGGAGCGCATTGTCAGCGGGCGTGGCGGCCGGAAAGAGAACACGATTCAGAAACAGGGCGGCCAGCGCCGAGAAGACCAAAAAACCGGGGCTGGTTTCCGCGATCCACTTGGCGAATTCGTCACGATAAATGAGACCAAGGCAAAGAAACGTCAACACGAAGAAGTGCCAGGGGAGGTAGCCGTTGGCAAACGTGAAGGGGGCGTCGTGAAGAAGAATTGACACTCCGAGCATGGCGTAGGCTACAAACAAGGCGAGACGGAACGAACTGTTTAACCACAGGCCGCGACCGAGGAGGAGCAAACCGACCGCGGTGGCGGGGAGGAGTTGCAGGGGCGCAAGCGTGTCGAGGCTCACCGTGCCGGGACCAGCCCAGGAGAGAACCGCGAGAGTGGCGAGCAACCCGCCCTCGGCGCCGGCGACGCGGCGAAGCCAGAGATAAACGAAGTAAATGGCGATGAGCCAGCCGGCGAGTTGCAACGGCGAGCCGACCGTCGATTGCAGTAGCATGCGATAGAACGACTGGGCGTCGCTCGCGTGGTAACCCGGCAGCGCGAAGAACAGCATGGCGATCGGCAGGCCGACGCCGATGGCGCTGCGCCACGGATTGCGGCGATGGCTCCCCTCGACCCAGAGAAGCGTTGCAGCCAAGGCGAGCGGAATGAACGCGTAGAGTTGCAGTCCGGAAGAAAACCCCTTTTCTTTCTCGAACGAAATGCCGAGCGAGAAGGCCCGCAGCACGCCGCCGACGGCGAGGATGACGAACCACGACATCGGATACCAGGGCCATGGCCAAGGGGCGCCGTGGCGGCGGAGTTCGGTTCCGCGCTGGCGCACGGCGGGAATCAGCATCAGCGCTGTTGCGGCCAACAACGTCGGCAATGCGAGAACGAGCCAGGCCATTTTTTGCTCTTGGTCGTCGAGCGACAGGTGGCCGAGATACGGGGGATAAGCGAAGAGAATCGCCATCGCCGCGTAACATGGTCCGCGGTATGTCCAAGGGAGGGGGACATTGAGTCCGCGGATGATGAGCTCGCAGAGAGCGATCGAGAAGATGAACCCCGCGAGCAGGAAGCGGGCGCCGACGCGGGAGTCGTCGAGGCAGACGCGGTCGAAGCTGGCCGACATCGCGATCATCAGCAAGGCGACGAGCAGCACGAGCGTGCGGGCGTCCTCCCAGACCTTGCCAAAGCGGACGATGAGAATCGCCGCAGCGGCGAGCAGCAGCGTGTATCCAGCAAGCAGCCGCATTAGCAGCCAACCTTGCGTCGGGTCGAGGCCGTCGGCAAACGAAACGTGCAGGCCGTAGAGAGTCAGCAAGGCGCTGATGACGTAGAAGGGATTGTGATTGTAGAGAACGCGCCACCAATCCTGAGCAGCCGAAGGCAGTGCTGGAGCGGGCAGGTCCTCGACGGACGCTTGTTCAACGGACATAGAAGAGCCTCCTCAGGCGGCAGCGACGCCGTCCGCGCGTGTCGTCCCCCCGCGCGAGCGCTCAGCGGCGTCATGGTGATAGAAACCACGACTTTGAGCCAACGCGAAGCTGTGGAGAAAGGCTGTGCAGAGTATTGCACACAAGTCTGTGGGAGGCGTCTCCGACGCCGATTCCGCGTGACGGGATCGATGAACAGCAGCCAGCAATCCGTCATCGGGGTCGGAGACCCCTCCCACATTCCTCAATTCACTGTGCCGCGCGCTAGATCGGCGGCGGCTCAGAAAAGAGCTGCACCATACGCCCTCCGAAGTGAGAGAAGATCGTCAGAACGACGTTCGGAAAAGCGGCCTCTTCTTGTTCCGTTGTTCGTTCTAAATGGAGGAGGATCTGATGGTCAAGTTTTTTGCAATTAAATGTCGTGATTGTTGCAAATGGACAAGGGGGCTCGGGATGAGAGATGTTCGTCATCCCGAGCGGAGCGAAGGATCTAGCGTCGCCATCACACTTCCAGATTCTTCGCTCCGCTCAGAATGACGGTAGTGACGGGGAAGAGCCTTGGTGAACCATCGTCGATGTCCTATTGTCATTGCTGTCGCGTCGACCCACGATCTTCCCAACAAGAAGTGCTTGCTCGGCCATGCTCCGCGCCACGATTGCACGCTACCGAGCCGCCTACGCCGGGCTTCCGCGGGAAGTCTGGTGGTTGGCCGTGGCGTTGTTCGTCAATCGCTGCGGCGCGATGGTGCTGCCGTTTCTGACGCTTTACCTCACGCAAAAGCTCGGCTTCAGCGGGGCGCTCGCCGGGCGGATGGTGAGCGTTTACGGCGTGGGCGCGGTTTGCGGCGCCTATCTTGGCGGGCGGCTGGCTGAGCGGTTCGGGGCGATACGGTTCCAGACCGTGTGCCTGTTTCTGGCGGCGCCGGGATTCATGTTCCTCCCGCTCTGGAAGACGTGGCCTGCGATGGCGGCGAACTTGTTCCTGGTGAGTCTGATCGCCGAGGCGGTGCGGCCGGCGAACGCGGCAGCGATCACGCAGCTGACGACGCCTGCGAATCGGATGCGGGCGTTCGCGCTGCAGCGGCTGGCGGCGAACTTTGGGTTCTCCTTCGGGCCGGCGATCGGCGGGTTGCTGGCGACGATCGACTTCAAGTGGCTGTTTTTCGTTGACGGCTTCAGCACGATGGCGGCGGGCGGCGCCTTGCTGGCGATCTTTCGGATGCAGCGCATCAAGCGGGTGGTCGATGTTCACCCTTCGACTGTCACCTCCGCATCGCCGCCGCGCGATCGGCTGTTCGTCGGGTTCCTGCTGCTGATGCTGGCCAACATGATCGTGTTCTTTCAATTCGGCTCGACCTACCCGTTGTTTCTGCACGATCACTTTGGGCTCAACACCGATTCGATTGGGTTGATGTTTGCAGTGAACACCACCGTGATCGTGCTGTTCGAAATGTTGCTTGTCGACGCCATCAAAGATTGGCCGCTGCTGCGGACGATCGGTTGGGGGTGCCTGATTTCGTGCGTCGGGTTCGGCATGCTGCCGTTCGGCCAGTCGGCGCTGTACGCGGTTGCGGCGATGCTGGTGCTGACGATGGGCGAAATGCTGTCGCTGGCGTTGTCGACTGGGTTTGTCGCGAATCGGAGCGGCGCCGGCGGCGAGGCGAGTTACATGGGGTGGTACATGGTGATGCTGGCGACAGCGTCGGTCGCGGGGCCGGCGATTGGCTCGACGATTTACCAGGCGAATCCGAATGCGGTCTGGTACGGGGCGCTGGGGGTTGGCGTCGCGGTTCTCGCCGGCTTCCAGTGGCTGGCCAGCGGCGATCGGCGGCCGGTGGAGGTGCATGATGCGGCGCCGGAGTGGGCGGAGGCGATGCCGCAGTTGGCGGAGTGATGGGAGGTGAGTGGGTGAGTGGGTGAGTGGGTGAGTGGGTGAGTGGGTGAGTGGGTGGCGCAATAAAAACGGCGGCGGAGAGGTGACTCTCCGCCGCCGTTTATTTTTCAGCCCCCGGCTCCGCCGGGGGGTAGCGTTAAGTTGGGCGACGTCGACCCGGATGGTGACCGACCCCCTGGCGGAGCCAGGGACTGCAGGTGCGCTGCTAACGCCGGTTGAGCGACATCAGTAGTTGTAGAACGTACCAGAACATCAGTGCGACCGACGCGAAGAGCGCCAATGAGGCGGCGACGTGTTGGCCAATCCGATAGTGATGCATCACGTTGCTGGTATCGTAGAGGATATAACCGGCGCAGAGGACCAGCATCGCGGCGATGAAGACGATGCCGAGATTGAAGCCGAAGAGGATCGCACAGACGATCACTCCCATGGCAGCGAAGCCGCCGACGACTAGGGCCGTGCGCAGGAATGAAAAGTCCGTGCCTGTCACGAAGACGGCGGCAGTGAGGCCAACGAAAATGACGCCGGTTAGAACGGCAGCGTTCAAAATAACGCCCGGCGGCCCGGACTGTTGGGCGACGTAAAGTAGCGGAAGCGTGATGATTGACTGGGCGATCACGTAGAGTCCCAGGCCCATGTACTGAGTTTGCGGGCTGGTGGAGGACATGGCCCACGAGTTCGCCAAGTAGCTGACGCCCATGAAGGCGGCCATGACAATGAGCCAGCCGTACTGGGTCCCGAGCATAAGGCCTGCGAGCGGCTCGGCGAACGAAGAATTCAGCAGCACCGCCTCAATGGCCGTGAAGGCCAAGACCGCGCCGAGCAGATGGAGATAGGTCTTGCGAATAAACGACGCACGGGTGTTCTCGTCGGCCTGGGCCGCCGTCATCCCCCAGTTGAGGTAGGGGTTGTTGTTGTCCTGTGCGTAGTTCATCGCATTCTCTCCTGAATGTGGTCGTGTACGAATTGAAGACGGCGGCGATCTGACGCCTGGACGGCGCGCGGACCGGCTCTGCCGTTTGTCCCCAAATTCTACCTCATTTTGGGGAAGCGGTGACAGCAATTATGCCGTTTACGAGATCAGCGGCGGCCGGTCTGGTCGCGGAAGGTGCTCTCGAAGATCTTGTCGGCGTTAGCCGTCTCGAAGCCATCGCGGCGATGTTCACGGCAGACTTCGCCTTCAGGGAGCGTCGCAAACTGCGGCAGGACGCGGCGTTCGGCGAACTCGACGTACGAGCCGGCGATTTGCTGCGTCGTTTCGCCGCCGGCGGCCAAGGGGAACGTCGCGTCGACCATTTCAGCGACGGTGGAGCTTTGCAAGAGCAGGCCGTCGCCGCTGATTTTGATTTCGCCGCCGGAGTTGTTGAGCTTAAAGCCGTGCGACTTGAGGAACTCGTTGAACTTCTCCACGGTGTCGTACTGATCGGGAAGATTGTGGACGCTCACCGTGAAGTGGTTGAGGTAGTAACGGTTGTAAATCACCCAGGCGGCGTACTCGCTCTCGTCGGCGAGCCGTTGGTAATCTTCCCAAGTCGGCGTGCGCCAGAGGGGACTGTGGAGGAATTGATCGACGGCAGCGCCGTCATCGAGATTCAGTGAGTCGACCGGATCGCTCGTCACCTCGTCGGTGTAAGAGTGGATGATGCGCTGCGATTCGGGCGACAGCTCGTCGACGCAGAGCTCGCTGATGAAAATCCGCGGATAACGCGCCACCGGCGGGGCGTACCAGTAGGCGTCGAGTTTCTTGCCGTCGAAGCGGAGGAAGTCGCGCTTGGCGTAGCCGTAGTGGAGGAAGATTTTTTCGAACGACGCAATGCCGAGATTAGGGACGCCCATCGTGCGGAAGGCAATGTGGTCATTCTCGATGTCGCCGACGGAACCAACCAAGCCGGCGGCGACCATGGCACGGACGACGCCGTCGACGTCGGGAACGCGTTCGCGGTAGCGACGCATCAAGCCATCAAGGACGAAATCAAGCGGTGCGGCGGTGGAAGCGGTGTGAATCATCGGCGGGAAACCTGTCGCGGTGGAACTTGAAATCTGCTCATGTAGGCCCGGCACCCGGTCGGGGGTGGAGGTGTGGGTATACTTTGCTCTTGCGTATCGCTAGCCCCCGGCGGAGCCGGGGGCGGAAGGAGGGTGGGGCGCGCCTGCGGGCTTGCGCGTTCACGAGAGCCAATCTCACATTAGTATTATGACCGCAGAACGAGAACTGGGCAGTGGGCTAGTCGAATTACCCGCTCGGCCACCGACCCAATGAGCAGGTGAGCCAAGCCTGTGCGGCCGTGGGAAGGCATCACGATCAGCCCGATTCCGGCGGTCTTCGCACATTCGGCGATCTCATGGCCGGGGTCTCCAAATAGGATCTGGAACTTCACCCCCCGGTATTTTGGGGCGTCATAGCGTCGGTGGAGCGAGTGGAGCAGGGTCTCATTTCGTTCGGCGTCGGTCGCGATGTAAACGACTCCCGGCTCGAACGCCCCGAGGGGCGGTGCGACGTGGACGGCCGTGATCTGCTCGCTCGCCGCGGCGATTTCCAACGCGGCGTCGAGAGCTTGGTCGGATTCCTCGGAGAAATCCAGCGGGACGAGGAGCTTGGCATTAGCGTAGCGATTCATGGCTTCGTTCCTTATGTAGAAGAGACGGCGGGAGGCCAGCTGAGGGGCAAGCTTTGCGGCATCTCGCGGAAGGCTAATGGGAAAAATCGCAATTTAGGCGCCGTAGGGGGCTGGGAGGCGTCGCCCATGCGAAGGGACGGTTTACGGCGAGGCATCTCAAAACTGTGCCGGGAACTGTGCGTTTCTGACACGGGGGTGCGCCCCAACGGACAGTCTACTGCGTGCGTGGCGCCGCCGCGGCCAGTGGCGTAAGCAGTTTTTTAGGCAAAATCTAGGCATGCCGGCCGGCGCCGACGCGGTTCGCGGAAAGTTGCACGATTGGTCCGAAGCTTGCGAGCATCGAACGCGGCCCACCAGGATTTGACGAAGTTGCCCCCAACATACCTCGCGAACAGTTCATGGTTCGATCGCGCCACACTCCCGACCGAGGCGCCGCGACGGACGAGCGATTGGTGCGGGGGTCGCATGGTGTTAGAACTAGGGAAAAGGAAGGGTTCCCAAGTTCCGTGGCCGGCATGTCTGAACAAGATTTTGCGCGTCTTTATGAATCGATGCAGCGATATGTCGGTTGGACCGACGGCGACGCAAAGCGGGTGGCTGCGATGTGGCCGCTGGTCTCGCCTCAGGCGAAATCGCTTATCGATGATTTTTACGCGGAGATTCAGCGACACCCCAATGCCGCGCGCGTCATTACCGGCGGACCGGAGCAAATCGAGCGGCTGTCGCAAACGCTACGGGAATGGTTGGCCCAGTTGTTCGCGGGCAAGTACGACATTGAGTACATTTCGCGCCGCTGGCGCGTCGGTTATCGGCACGTGGAGATAGGGCTCGAGCAGCGATTTACGAGCTTGGCGATTTCCCGCCTGCGGACGGGCATCAAGCAAGCAGTTTGCTCCTCTTGGCGAGGCTCGTCCGAAGAATTGGCGGCGTCGTTGACGTCGATCAACAAGCTGCTCGATCTTGATCATGCGTTAATCCAGGATGCGTATGAGTTTGAATATGTAAGTCGCCAACGGCAGTTCGAGCGCGAACGGGGGGAGCGTAAGTTTCGGCATCTCGTGGAAAACGCGAGTTGTCTGATCATTATCGTCGACCCGATGCGAACGGCGGCGTACTTCAATCCCTACGCCGAAGCGGCGACGGGGTACTCGGCGAAAGAGATCGAACACGTACACGACCGCGTGTTGGGCGTGTTGGGAGGCGATCGGGCCGAGGTGGAAGCCTGCTTGGCCGACGTTTTCGCTGGCGGCGGCCCGGTGGCGTACGAGACGCAGATCGAACGGCGCGGCGGTTCGCCGCGCTGGATTAATTGGACGCTAAGCCGCATTGACGGGATGGACGACGACCGAATGGTCCTGGCGGTCGGGCACGACATCACCGAGCAGCGGCGCGCCGCGGTTCAAGTGCTGCAGGCGAACCGGCTGGCGACAATCGGGGAGATGTACGCGCGGCTGGCGCACGAGAGCCGCAACGCGCTCCAGCGTATGCGCGTCTGCACGGAGATGCTGACAGACCAATTGGCTGAGTCGCGCGATGCGTCGGAACTGCTCAAGCGTTTAGAGCACGCGCAGGGCGACCTGCAGCGGCTGCTCGACGAAGTGCGGAACTTTGCGGCGCCCATCGTGCTGGAACGGACCGAGTGCCGACTGTCGACGCTGTGGCGAGAAGCCTGGAATTTGCTGCAGGGCGTGCGGCGGGATCGCCGCGCGGAATTGATCGAGGCAATGCCGGCGGAAGGTTGTCCGACGATGCGTCTCGACCGTTTTCGGCTGGTGCAGGCTTTTCGCAATATCTTTGAGAATTCACTGGCCGCGTGCGGCGATCCGCTGAAATCGACCGTTTCGTGTCGGCAGGTAACGCGCGACGACGCGCCTTGGATCGAATTGACGATCGATGATAACGGCGCCGGTTTTACGGATGATGGCAAGGAGCGGGGATTTGAACCGTTCTTTACGACGCGCGCCAGCGGCACGGGACTGGGCCTGGCGATTGTGCGTCGCGTCATCGAAGCGCATGGCGGCGAAGTCGCCGTCGCGGATGCTCCCGGCGGCGGCGCAAGAATTGCAATCCTGCTACCCGAACACCCCAACGGGGCCTGCGATACGGACGCGACCATCGGGGCCTGACCGCAACGCCGCCATACTTTACCGGCAAGAAAATTCCATGAGCCAAACCAGCGCCAACGCCGATATCGACCTGTTGCTTGTCGACGACGACCATGAACTGCGGAGCGACATCGCACGCTACTTGAGCGTACACGGATATCGCGTGCAGCAGTGCGCCGACGGCGAGGAGGCGCTCGCTCAATCGGAGCGGCGGGCCTTCGACGTCGCGGTGCTGGATCTCGCGATGCCGGGCATGAGCGGACTCGAGGTGTTGCAGCGGCTGAAAGCCCGCGGCGCCGAGTGCGAGGTCGTGATGCTTACCGGCGAAGGGACGATTGAAATCGCGGTCGAGGCGATGAAGCTCGGTGCGAGGGAATTCCTGAGCAAGCCGATTAGCCTGCGCGAGCTCGACCGGTTGGTGCGCAAGGCGTGCGAAACGGGACAGTTGCAGCGCGAGAACCAGCAGCTCAAGGCGGTGATTAAGCAGCAACAGCAACGGACGCCGAGCATGGTCGGCGAGTCTTCCGCCATGCAAGAGGTTTATCGACTGATTCAACGGACGGGGCCCGCGAACAAGCCGATTCTCATCCAAGGGGACAGCGGTACCGGCAAGGAACTTGTGGCCCGAGCGCTGCACGAGGCAAGTCCGATTGCGGACAAGCCGTTCGTGGTGATTAATTGCGCTGCGTTGCCCGAGACGCTGCTGGAGAGCGAACTCTTCGGCCACGAGAAAGGGGCTTTCACGGGCGCCGTCGGCGCGAAGCCGGGACTGTTTGAAGTCGCGGATGGGGGAACGCTGTTCATCGATGAGATCGGCGAGCTGGCCGGATCGCTGCAGGCGAAGTTGTTGCGGGTCTTGGAGGACGGCTCGCTGCGGCGGATTGGTTCGGTGAAGGAGCGTCGGGTGAGGGTCCGGCTCATTGCCGCGACCAACCGCGATATGGCAAAAGAGGTGCGTGAAGGTAGATTTCGCGAGGATCTCTTCTATCGAATCAACGTGCTCACCATCTTTCTGCCGCCGCTGCGGGAACGCGAAGGGGACATCAAGCTGCTGTTGAATCACTTTCTGGGGACTGACTGGCACATGGACGACGAAGTCCTGCGTATCTTCGAGAATTACAGCTGGCCGGGCAACGTGCGGCAACTGATCAACGCCGTAGAGCGCGCGAAGATTCTTGCGGAAGACGAGTGGATCCGCGCCCAGAACTTGCCGCCCGAGATCGTCAAAGGAGCGGCCGCGGCCCCGACGCTTAAGGTGGGCGAGAACGTCGATCTTGATACGGTCAATAAGCTGCACGTCGCCGACACATATAAACGATTTGGCGGCAACAAGGCTCGGACGGCGCGAGCACTCGGCATCGGCCGTCGCACCCTTTACCGCCTGCTGGAAAAGTATGGCATCGACGCCGGGGATCCCGCAGCCAATTGAGGGCGGGCCGGAAAGGCATCAAGGGTTTGCCGACGGCGGCTTACATCTCGATTCTAATGTACAGTATGCGACCGGCAGCAAAATGCGCTTGCGCGCTTTCGCCACCGCGGTTTTTGACGCGGATCATCGTTCGGATTTGAGGGTCGACGGGGCCGCGGCGGCGACATTTAGCCACAACTATCCCTCGCGGAGCCCGAGGCCTCAATACGGCGCCAATGCGTCCCTTGTTGAACTTCTTCGTAAGGGTTTCGGCAAGATCCTCGCGGAGCACGGATGCATGGATGTGGCGAGACGTCGCCGGGGGCACCCGGCGAACGTTGCAACGGCTCAGCGGCCTCAGCATACGCTCGCTTAGCGAATGAGCAGGCATCTTCGGGTCAAAGGGTCGCCTGCGTCTCGGTCATGATTTGAAGTCTGTTACCGCCGCGCTAATTCAAGCGTGGAGCGGCTTCACTGCAGCTTCGCAAGATCCAGGCAGACGATCATCGACGGATTTCCGACGGCCGCGTAGTGCCCCGTAAAAGTGAGTCCGCCCCGATCGCGATCAACGGCGAAGATCGCGACGTTGTCGCCGCGTTGATTGCAGCAGTACAGGAACTCTCCCTGCGGGTCAAAACCGAAGCTGCGCGGATAGTTGCCTCGCGTCCACTCTTCGCCGACGTGCGTTAGATCTCCGCTATCGCTGACGGCGAAAATCGCAATGCTGTCATGCAAACGATTACCCGCGTACACAAAGCGCCCATCTTTCGACACGAGTATCTCGGAGCAGAAGTTGCTGCCAACGAAAGCGGGCGGAAGCGTCGAGATGGTTTGCTGGGCAGCGAGGCTACCGGTCGCGGAGTCGTAGTCGAACCGAACAATCGTCGACCCTTCTTCTTGAATTGAATAGAGCCAGCGCCCGTTAGGATGGAAGTCGAAATGACGCGGCCCATCGCCCGGCGGGAGCGATGTCTGAGGCGCCTCTGCGGGAGTGAGGATCCCGCGTTCGTCATCAAAGACCCAGACGAAGATGGCATCGAGGCCAAGATCGGCATGCAAGACGTGGCGTCCGGCTGGGTCGGCCGCGATCATGTGAGCATGAGTCCGATCATGACCGCTGAAAGCATAGCTGCCGGGAGGCGCATTCGTCGCTCGCGCGGGACCAATCGTTCCAGAGTCGCGCTTGACGTCACTCGCCTCGCCGAGGCAACCATCGGCGAGAATCGGCAGGACGGCGATCGATCCGCCAAAGTAATTGGCCACCAACAGAAAACGGCCGGAAGGGTGAACGCTCACGTAGGTGGGACCACTCCCGCCAGAACTCACTGAATTGAGAAACTTGAGGTCGCCGTCAAGGGGATTGATGGCGTACGCGCTAACCGTTCCCTCCTGCGCCTCGCCCACTCGATCGGTTTCGTTCGCAGAATAGAGCCTGTCCCGGGCAGCGTTCAGTGCGAGGCAGCTAGGACTTGTGCCAGACTCCACCACTCTGCTGGGCGTCAGCGCGCCGCTGCGCCGGTCGATTTGAAAGATGTGAATGCCGCGGCCATTGCCAGGGGGAAGATCGACCTGGGTCGGTAGCACGTCGTGGAGCGGCGAGCTGAATGTTCCGACGTATGCGATCAGCGGCGCGCTCGGCTCCTGGGAGGTTGCGAGCCGCATGCTCGCTAACAACGGAGTCGTTCCAGCAAGAGCCGCAGATTTCGCGAGGAACGAACGGCGTGAAAGCGAACAATGCGTCATGACATTACTTTGCGAGGAGAGCTAAGAACTATGCTCGGATGATTTCTTGAAGGACTCGCGCTTCGCGCCCGGCGGTGAGGTGTTGCTCCAGTCCGCCTTGCAAGTACGTTAGTTTGCGGTGATCCAATCCGAAGAGATGCAGCAGGGTTGCTTGAAAGTCGTTGGGCGTGACTACGTTGGCGACGGCTCGGTGCCCGAACTCGTCCGTCTCGCCGTAGGTGATGCCTGGCTGAAATCCCCCGCCGGCGACCCATGCGCTGAAGCCTTGGCCGTTGTGGTCCCGTCCCGCAAGGGCCGGATCGCCATGGCTCTCCGTGACCGGCAAACGCCCGATCTCACCTCCCCAGTGGACGATCGTGGTGTCGAGCAGCCCGCGCTGCTTGAGGTCCTTCACGAGCGCTGCCGACGGCTTGTCGGTGCGACGGCAAATGGCTGGCAACCCTTCACGAATATTGGTGTGATTGTCCCACGGCTGGCCGCCCAAGAAGAGTTGTACAAACCGGACGCCCCGTTCAACCAAGCGCCGCGCGATCAGGCAGCGCGTCCCGTATTCGCTCGTCTCAGGATGATCGATTCCATACATGGCGCGGGTCGCAGCCGTCTCCTGAGAGACGTCAAGTGCGTCCGAGGCGGCCGTTTGCATCGCGGCGGCAAGTTCGTAACTCGCGATGCGGGCTTCAAGGTCGGCTTCGCCGGGATGGAGGTGAAGATGGCGCTCGTTGAGTTGCCGTAAAAAGGCAAGGTTCTGCTCCTGAATGACGCCGCGCAAATGGCCAGGAGCTTCTAGATTTAGGATGCGCGGCTCGCGGGGCCGCAACACGGTCCCTTGAAACAGCGGCGGCATGAACCCGTTGGACCAATTACTAACCCCATCAACCGGAAGCCCGCCGGGGTCGGTGAGGACTAGATAGGCCGGCAGCTCTTGGCTCTCGCTGCCGAGGCCGTAAACCAGCCAGGAGCCCATCGTCGGCCGACCGACCACGCCGGGGATGCCGCCATGAAAGTAACGAATGGAAACTTCGTGGCCATTGGCGCCCGTATGCATTGAACGAATGAGACACACGTCGTCAATGATCTCGGCGAGGTGCGGCAGTAGCTCGGAAATCTCCGTGCCGCACTCGCCGCGTTTGGCGAACTTCCAAGGGCTTGCCAACAGGGTCTTGCTCGCTCCGTTGACGAAGCTGAATTGCACCTCGCCCGGATAGTCGCTGCCGCTGAGACGGTTCAGTTCAGGTTTCGGGTCGAACAAATCAACATGCGAAGGTCCCCCGTGCTGAAAAAGGGAAATCATCGCGTTCGCGCGCGGCGCGAAATGCGGACGCTTCGGAGCGAGGTCAAAGCGGATCGGCGTCGAAGGGGGCTTTGCCGGCGCTGCCCAGGCCGACTGCTGAGAATTCAGCCAAGCCAGCGCCACAGCGCCAATGCCCATCGCGTTTTCGGCCAGAAAGCTGCGGCGAGTGAGCGGGGCGAGCATGGATCGACTTCCTAACATTCAGAATTAACGCGGAGAGAAGGCAATGCCTTGACCAATTGCGGGTGGAAAGCAATTAGTCGATGTAGAGGAACTCGTTCGAACTCAACAGGGCGTGGCAAAGATTCGTGAGCGCTTGCATTTCAGGCGATCTGCCGGCGGGCGCCAGCTGAGGATTTCGTCGTATCTGATCACGCTGATGCGTGATCAAGTCGCTTGCCGCTTGCAGTTCCTCGCGGCTCGGTGACCGAGCGAATGCAAGCTCCCAGGCCTTGACGACGCTGGCGAGTTCAACGCCTGGAGCGCTTTCTCGCGGTCCATGAAATCCTTCATGCGAGCGGAACACAGTAGGAGCACGACCCTCCTTGGCCAGCGTTAACTCAACACGCCATGTAAACGAATCGGAGGTGACGTTCGCGCGACAGTCGGCGACGAAGTCGATCGTGTCTCCCGCCTGGATCGACACGCGTTCGACGGCGGTACACACCTCGCCGTTTTGCACGACCCAGTCGCCGATCACGCCCAAGTTACTGGCAATGATCACTCCGCGCACGCCGTCGCCATGCTCGCTGGCGTGGCCGAGGGCGCCTTGGATGGAGACAATTCCGTCCTCGGCAGCGGTCCAGCGGCGAATGGGGGCCATCCCCGGTCGGTCGCCCGCGTGTCCGCCATCGGCATGAAGCAGGGCCCAGCCGGTATGTTCGTCGGGCAACGACTCGCTTCCCTGCCAACTGGCGCCGGTCCAATGTCCGAGCGGCGTGAATGACGTGGTCCGACCTGAGGGAACATCGATGCCGCCGTAGCCAAATTGCCAGGCTTCAGGAGCCGCTTCCCAGCGCCGTGGCAATCCAGAAACTAGTTCAGCGGCGCAATCTGCGGTCGGCTCACGTTGGGCGCGATCGGCAAGCACGGCCGCTTGGCTCAACCAAAATTCGCCGTTCATCAGCATTAACGACTGCGTTGCTACGGTCGAAGACGGACGCACGTCGCAGTTCGTTTCCATGACCGGCGCGTCAAACGCTTGCATTAGCGCTACCGGCTGCGTGCGCCGCTGCAGTAGATAGATGCTGCGACGCTGCACGCCGGGCGCCGCGACGATCTGACCGCTGTCATCTTCAACGACGCCCATGGCCGGCCCAAACATCGAGCGATCGAGGGCGCCGCTCGCGGCCAGCGCTCGATCACGGAGCGCCTCGGCATCTAGTCGTGACACCTTCTTGCGCGAGTAATGCCTGCCGTCCGGGTCTGCGGCGATTTGGGCGGAGTCTTGTGCCGATGCCTGACGATACGCCGTCGAAAGCATGATCGTGCGATGCAGACGCTTCAAACTCCAACCATTGTCCCGAAGTTCAGCGGCCAACCAATCGAGTAACTCGGGATGAGTAGGCAACGCGCCTAGTTTCCCAAAATCAGAAGGGGTCGCGACGATCCCACGACCAAAGTGATGCATCCAAACGCGATTGGCGATGACGCGCGCCGTCAGCGGATTGTCAGGTCCCGTGAGCCACTGCGCGAACGCCAAACGGCGTCCGGTGGTCGGCGCATCGGCGCCTTTCGCGGGAAACTCAACTCGACCCGACTCGGGCGAGCAGACGGAGAGCGTCCCTGGTGCAATCGTTTCCTTCGGCTGGCGGTAATCGCCGCGGTGAAACAAGCGGGTTTCCGGCGAATGATTGGGCGGCTCGACAAGCGGCTGAATGAACTCTTCCGGTGGTTTCTTCGCGCGTACGGCAGCGATCTGTTCATCGAACTTTTTCAGATCGTCGGCTGCCGCCTGATTGTATTGATAGAGCACGCCTTCCGAGAGATTCACGCTGGGGTACTTCTCTAGGAGTTGCTTCTGCTGGTCGTTCCGCTGATCGGCCGCCGTTTCATAGGCCGCGCGAAGCTCCGCCCGGAGTGGTTCGGGGAACTTGGCGAGTTCCTTCTCAATGGCTTCGGCCATGTGCACTGCGAGCTTGGCAGCGCGATCGGCGGCGATCCTCTGAACTTCAGTCTCAAGTTCGGCCGCTTGCTCGCGGTTGGCCGCTGTGTAGAGCGAGACGAGACGCTCCGCAGGAGTTTTCCATGCTTGCCAGTCGAGCGCCGGTTCGAAGACTGCCCGGAGCGCGTAATAGTCTGACTGAGGAATCGGATCGTACCGATGATCGTGGCACTGCGCGCACGCAACGGAGACGCCTAGCAATGACGTGGTGACAATTTTCAGCGTGTCGGCGACGACTTGGTTGCGCGTCTCAGGGGTCGCATCGCCGCTGGCCGTGTGGTCGGCGGCCATGCGTAGAAATCCAGTGGCCGTTAGCAGTTCAATCTGCTCGGGAGTCAGGTCGCCGTTGATTGGCCCCGCCAATTCGTCGCCGGCCAGTTGCTCTTGCAGAAAGCGATCGAAGGGAACGTCCGCATTGAACGCTCGAATCACATAATCGCGATACTTGAATGCCCAGGCACGAACGGGATCGAGCATCGCGCCCCCGTCGCTGTCGGCATACCCGGCCGCGTCGAGCCAGTGGCGGGCCCAACGCTCGCCGTAATGAGGCGACGCCAGCAGTCGTTCAATCAGTCGCTCGTACGCATCGGGCGATTCGTCGGCGAGAAACTGCTCGGCTTCTGCCGTGGTCGGCGGCAAGCCCAATAAGTCGAAGTAGGCGCGTAGCATGAGCGTTTGCTTGCCGGCGTCTGGAGCGAATTCCAGTCCGGAGGGCATCGATGCCGCCAACAGTGCATCGATTGAGGTGCGAATGCGGGGGCCATGTGGTAACGAAGCGACGTCGGGGCGTATGATGGGTTGAAAGGCCCACCAGGCGCGCTCTTCAACGGTGATCCCCAATCCGGGTGCGATGGCGTCGGGTTCGGGGCGGCCCGTTTTGGCGCCCGCGGCAATCCAACGGGCGACCGTTCCGATCTCACTTGGCTTCACCTTGGCGCCATTCGGCGGCATGTCGCCGGCGCGCATCTTCGCAATCAATAAGCTTGCGTCAGGGTCGCCTGGCACAATCGCCGGCCCCGAGTCTCCCCCAGTCCGTTGGAATCTGACAAGGCGAAGATCGAGGCCTCCCTCTTTCTCGTCAGTGGCGCCGTGACAGTCGAAGCAATATGCGCGAAATATGGGACGCACGTCCGCTTCGAACGTTGGTTCCGACGCCGAGAGAGGTGCGCAGATCAAGGCTGCGGAGATAGCGGCGAGCAAAGCCGTGATCCGTGCGATTGCACGACGGTTCGATTGATCGAAACCGCCAGCGACTGACTTCATGTCCGCTGGCTGCAAATGGGGTTTGCTAGTCATGGCACTTACCCGCGCACCACGCGAGGTGAACGCCAGCCGATGGCGTCGCCTCGCGCGGAGAAGTTTGCGTACGCATCTGGTGGAGTTGCCTGATCATCTTACCAAGATTTTGTATGGTGCTCGACCTTCGGGCCGCGGCAAGCAAAATGGCAGTCTTCGTGCTTCAGTGCGATTGCACTGAAGAAGCTTCGCACCGACTCTTTCAAGCGAAAGTAATGCGCATTTAGCCGTAGTCGGACAAGTCATGGCGTGTTCGCCAATGGAGCGAAACGAAGTGCGTAGAGATCGGCGTCCTTGAGGACGATGCGTATCCGAACGTTGCGACCGGCCAGCGCAGAAACGTCGTTGCCGCCCTGCCAGGTTACCGGCTCGTCTAACTCATCGCCAAACATGGGAATGGACTCGGCAAGCAGATAGCGAGGCAGCGGTCGGCCATTCTCGTCTTGGAGTTCGACCTGTACGCTGCCCGCAGCGCTGGTGGCGTAATTCAGCGTTAGGTGCTCTCCCTCGAATTTCACTGGCCGAGTGGTGAACTCGCCCCCGCGGGCTCCGGCATTCACTGATGCGAAGCGGTGTCGAGGCAGCACCAAACGACGAATGCGATTGTCGGGCCACTGGTAGTGTTCGCTGATATACATCGACCACTCGCCCGGCGAGGCTTCGGCAATGCCCCAGGCGGGCATGTTATTGCGATCGGTCCAGTTTTTTTCGTCGCGGCCAGGCCGCACCCAAGCTTCGAGAAATGGGCGATCCCAGTTCACCCCGTCGCGACTCGACATGAACATCGCGTCGGAAACGCCCGGTTCTCGATAGGCGGCGATTCGCCGTCTCTCCGGCACAAATCGCTTCGGAAACGAGACAAGCAGATGTTCTGCCTGCGGGCACGGCAGAGTCGCATTCGTGTAGAAATGTTCCGATGGCGCGTCTTCGGCGTAACGGTTGGCAATGCCTGCGCTCCAATCAAGAAAATTGTCTGACCGGGAACTTTGAATCGCCCGCACTCCATCGGTGAAGATTCGACTGTAACACCCATAGCTTGCTCGTACGGGATCCCAGAAGGCGAGATTCAGCGAGTCGAAGGTCCCGCTCGAGATGACGGGCTCTTTTCTTTTCTTGCGCCAGTGGATGCCGTCGGCCGAGACAAACGCAAACAAGCCGCCGGGAGTGGTTCCTTCTTGCCAGTTCTCGCCCGGCTCCTTTAGTCCCGCCAAGGCCTTGTAGCGCTCGTCGGGGTTGCCATCGGGGTTCTCGTCCAGAAACGGCGAGAAATTGTGGGACTCGATTCCTTTCCAGACGACGTTGTTTTCCTTGGAGCCGGCCACCTCGACGATTCCCAAGTTCGGTCGAGTGAAATGAATGCCGTCGCGGCTTTCAACGACGCACGTCACCTGGTCGGCCGACAGATCGCTTCCCACGGACGACCCGCGATAGTAGAGTCGCACGAGGTCCGCGTCTTGAACCACGCTGAAATACGCGCTGGAGATTCCCTCCCAGGGCGCGTCGGTAACGAGCACCACCTCGCGGCGCTCGGGCGTATTCAACTTGAGCGCCGCGCCGCTCATGCCGTCGATCAGCCAATCGTCAACGAATAGTTCCCAGCGCGAGCCAATATCGGCAGCTGACTTGGCCGCCGGTACGCGTGATGGTTCACCGGCGAGCAATGGGGCGATCGCGATGGTGCGTCCGACGAGCACGCAGCCGACGCAGAGGAGTCGTAGGTACGAGTTCACCGGTAGCCTCCAGTTAGTCCCAGCCTAACTTCTCGATGCCATCGTCGGTTAGGCGGAACCGCATGGCACGGACGGCGCTCGTTGGTCCTTCTTCGTAATAGACCACAAGGACCGCGCCGTCTTTGAGCTCCACCGTCGACGGGTACGCGCCTCCCACGGAATCGAGCTCGATAGGTCCTTGCCAGCTCTGCGCGTCATCGCGGCTGATGTGGAGCGACGTCGCCGGCTGTCGGTGTGTCAGCAAGATTTCGCCCGTCGAGAGTTTCGTCAAATGAGGAGAGTGGCCGAGGAATCCGCTGTCCTCGACCGGCGACCATGTGACGCCCTGGTCGTCGCTGGTCGCAAAGTGAAGGTTCACTTGCCCGTCGCCGCGCAACGCGGCCAGAATCTTTCCATTGGGCAAGCGTAAGACGTCCGTCTCTGCGTCGAGCCGCACGCCGCTGTTCGGATCGATGGCTACCGGATCGCTCCAAGACTGGCCGCCATCTGTCGATCGCAGTACGGCGCCATAGGCGGTTGAGGCGTCTCCGGTATACACGCCCAACAGCTGAGTTCCATCTGGCAACTCGCGCACGGGCGCCGAGACCGCCCAGCGATCCGCCGCCAGCACGCGCGGCTTAGCGTCCCAGGTGCGGCCGCCGTCAAACGATTCAACCAAACAGACATCGTGTTCGATCTTGCCGTCGACAGAGCGGTACTGAAAGAAGCTGCAAGCCAGCCTGCCATCTCGCAGAGCGGCGATGTGAGGATCGCGATCGTCTTGCGGTCCGTCAAACAAGACGCGCGGCTCGCTCCACGTGCGTCCCTCGTCGCTTGATTCGACGACGCAAATCCTTCCCCCGCGCGGCCACTCTGCAGTTGGCAGCGAAACATGTCCATAGCCCGCATAGAATACGCAAGCCAGGTCGCCGTTGGGCAACCGGCACACATCAGGAAACGCCTGGTAGGGACCAGCCGCTTCGCCGCGGGAGATGACGGCATGCTTTGGCGAGTCGGCGCTGACCAGTGAATGAGGAGCTTGCCAAAGCACGCAGATGCCAATGACAAACCACATCCGGCTCAGGTTGCAGTTCCTCAATTTCGCCAATCGTGGCACATGGGTAGACATAATCCCGGCAGCCCCCTACACCGTGCGAAAGTGATCGTAGACCGATACTGCAAATGATTCGGTCCACGAAACATCCCAAGCTGATTGACGCTCATTTTAACAGCGCCATCTCCTATTGTGGCGATGGATCTTTGTTCTAAATCTTCGCCAAAGATTGGCAAATCCGCGTCACGCTCGCGCTCGCGATTGCGTCAACCCGACGTGCAAAGCAGCCCTTCAGCAGCGGCGTCGGTGACTAGCGCTTGCAATTTGGGGTGCTTCGATCAATCGTAACGTTCGGCCCAAATTCCTCGTCATCGGACGTCCAATTGGCATGCAGCAGGTCTACGCAATGAACGAATGTGCTGATATCGCAACGCGTCGCCCACGAATGGCACTGCCCGCGCTAATTGCCTTCATCTGCGCGTTTCTCGTTTCAACCGTCGGCGCTGCCGCCGCCGAGAATCTGGTCGATGAGCTTCGCAAGGCGACCGCGACAGTCGTGCTAGTGGATGAGGGTGCAGTCGATGCCAGTCGAGCGTCAGTGAACATCGTCTGGCAAGGCGACGTTTGCCGGCCCGTTGTCGTCAATTCCAGCGACGCCCCGATTCGCGTCGCGCGGGTCGACCTGTTTGATGGGAAGCATCGCTTGCCGGGCGATACGCCGATTTACGGCGAGTCTTTTCAGATGCTCGCCCAGACGGTCGGGACGCTGGCGTCGCCTAAAGACTTGGGGACCTATCCCGATCGAACTCACTATCGGCTGGAGGAACCTGAAGGCCTGCGCACGGCGCATGGGATGCTCTTACTGTCACCCCAGCAGCGCGAGCCCTTACTGATTGGTTTCACGTCTTGCCGCCGCTTCGACGGCCGGATCTCGTTCGATGCGTCGCGGCTCCTCGTTTCGGTCGATTGCGAAGGAATTCAACTGGCGCCGGGGGAGCAGGCCGTCTTAGAAGATCTCTACTGCGACTCGGCGCCGCTGCGCGAGACGCTGTTGGACCGGCTGGCCAAGAAAATCGAGATTAACCATCCGCGCCGCCGTGGGTTCGACCGTCCGCCGATGGGGTGGTGTTCGTGGTATTCGTACGGGCCGAGCGTGACTGTCGCCGATGTTCGCCGTAACCTCGACTGGATTGTCGCCAACGCACCTGAACTGCGCTACATCCAGATCGACGACGGCTATCAACCGTGGATGGGCGATTGGCTTGAGACGGGCAAGTCATTTGGGGGCGACGTGAAAGGGGTGTTGCATGAAGTGCGCGCGCGGGGGTTTGAGCCGGCGATTTGGTTGGCCCCGTTTGTCGCCAGCCCGGAATCGCAGCTGTTTCGCGACCATCCCGATTGGTTTGTGAAAAACGACAGCGGCGAGCCGCTGCGTTCCGATCAGGTCGGTTTCGGCGGCTGGCGACTAGGGCCCTGGTACGTGCTGGACGGCACGCATCCCGAAGCCCAGGCATTTCTGGAGCAAACAATACGCACGATGCGCGTCGAGTGGGGCTGCTCGTACTTCAAGCTCGATGCGCTCTACTGGGGAGCCATTCGCCAGGGACGATTCTACGATGCCAAGGCCACAAAAATCGAAGCCTACCGCCGCGGCATGGCCGCGATCCTTCGCGGCGCGGGCGACGCCTATGTGCTTGGGTGTAACCACCCGATCTGGGCCTCCTTTGGACTGCTGGACGGCTCGCGGAGCTCGAACGACATTCAGCGTCATTGGACGAGCATCCAGGAGTGTGGACGTGAAACTCTCGCGCGTGGTTGGCAGAACGGCCGACTCTGGTGGAACGATCCGGACTGTGCGCTGCTGGGGCCGGAACTGACGCGGGGCGCAGACGGGAATCCGCGGGCGGCGCGCGAGCTGCCACCGAACGAAGTGCTGTTTCACGCAGCCGTGCTCCATGCGTCAGGCGGCGCATTGCTGAGCGGCGATGATCTGACGCTGCTGACCCCCGCGAGTTTGGCCCTGCTTAATGAGCTGATTCCGCCGACGGGTCGCGCCGCTCAGTTTGCTGACGGGGACTTCATCGAAGGGCGCACGCCGACGCCGACGGGAGAGCTGATTTATCTGTTTAACTGGGGCGATGAGGTAATGACCCGACGGCTGGAGCATCCTCGCCAAGGAACACTGCGGGACTATTGGACGGGAGAGTCCCTTAGCGAGCTAGTCGACGAGCACGGCAACCTTTCGCTGCCGCCGCGGTCGGCGCGAGTTTTGGAGATATCGCAGGAATAGAAGTCGCCAGCCAAGCGGCGATCATCGCGGACGATTCCACGTCTGGCCATTCTTGTACCGGGTCGCGCGGTCGCGAACCGTCGGATCGTCGCTGATCGCGAGAACGCGGTCGAGCGCCGCGTCAAACTCTGCCTTGTTCGGCTCGCGCAGACCGCGGTGGTGCGCGAGTTCCACGATCGACTGGCAAGCTTGCGGAGCGAAAGTCGGCTGGTCAAGATAGGGGACGACAAACCGCAGCGACTCAAGCGTCCGGATGGCTGCCGCCCTTTCTAACGCGAATTGCCGGTCCTCATCCCGCGTACACATGGCCGCCGCTTGCTGCAGCAAGGCCAGTTTCTCTTCGTCCGTTCGGCCATCGGGCAGTGGCGCCACGCGAAGGAGCGTGCGCAAGGCCAGCGCACGATGAGCGTCATGTTCTTCCGAAGTTGCCAACTCCTTCAGTCGCGGAGCAATCGCCGCACTGGGCCAGTTGCAGAGCGAGCGCACCCCGAGATCATGCAGCGCTGGGTCTTGATCAGCGATCGCCGATTCGATCATCCGCAATGCTCCCTCCCCGCCAGTGCGACCAAGCGTCGGCAGGATCGCCTGACGTTCGGCGTCACTGAGTGCGTTGACGGCGTCCAGCAGCGGTTCGGCCTTTGTGTTCTCGGTCTTCGCTCGATTGCAGACGAGCAGCAATGATCGTTCGGCGGCTTGGCGTTCCGAACCCCGGGAGGCTTTGAGAACGCCGCGCACCATCTCCGGAACCTCCTGCGCGCCAGCCAATTGGCCTAGCCCAGTCATCGCAGCGGATCGCACGCTGCCGTCGTCGTCCACGGCAGCCTGGAGCAGGTCCGGCAATGCTTCAAGGGCACGCCGCGTTGTGAGGACCTCGATCAAGTCCATTCGCAGTGCAGCGGGAGCGCGATTGAGTTCCGCGCGGATTAGCGCGACGGTTTCGCCGCAGGCCGTCTTGGCGAGGCTGGCGCGCGCCGCAGCCCTTGCTGCAGGTTCGCCGCTCGAAACGAGCTCGATCAACAACTGCACGTCGGCCGGACCAGCCAAAGCGCCAAGCGTGGCGATCGCCGCCGACCTAACCTTCTCGTCCGCAGTCGATTTCAGCGTCGCCGCGACTTCGTCGCGCGCACCGGGATCGCCACGGTCGGCCAGAGCGCTGAGCAATCCCACTTGGCCTTCGGGCGCTAGCTTGCGCAGTTGGGCCGCAAACTCCAGTGTGGCCTGCTCTCCAGGGGCGCTGGTACGGACTTGGTCGAACCCCAGCGCACGAACATCCTTGTCTGCATCCGCCAGTAGCTCAATGACCATCGGGACAAGTTCATCGCTTGGATCAGCAGCTTCGGCGCCGGCGATTGCTCCGCAGACGGAGGCAAGGCCCACGGCGCAACAGAAGAGGCGGAGCGTCGATAGGCAATATGTCACGGCTTCAGTCTCTCGAACGATCCTGGCAAAACTGTGACGGCCGCGTTGCGCATCTCGGACGTCGCCTTGATCGGCGTTCCCGGGACCGGCTACCGCCGCGACAACGTGGTTAGACCGCTATAAGCGGACGAGGCGTCATTCTTTCTGACCCGTGCATGCCAGCATGCCGCGCGTGGCTGCGAGCCGCACTTGTTTCGGCTGATTCGGTCCAAGCATCGGCTTGTAGAGCGCCATTGCCGCCGACTTGTCGCCGGAACTGAGGAGCTTTTCAGCGCACGCCAACCGGCCGTCAACGACGGCGCGCATCACTTCAGGGTCGGCCGGCTTTGCCGCCGCCAACGCCTGCGCCGCCGCCGCGTTGCGAATATCGCCGAGGGCCAGCGCCGCCGCACGGGCGACTTGCGGATCATCGCTCGTCAGCAATTCGCTAATCGCAGCGACGCTGGCTTCATCGCCCCGTGCGCCCAGGGAACTGATGACTCCAACCTTTAGTTCGCCGTTGAGTGTGCCCAACGCGTTCCGCATCGCCGCAGCGGCCTCGGGCGCGGGAATCCGCGCGAGGGCGAAGCGCGCCATATGGGAGTGATCTTTCTCGGGCAGCAGGCGGGCCAGTGCGTCGACGCTCGCAGCCGTGCCAATAACCATCAGCTTGCGGCAGACGTAGTCCTTGGCGTCGCGCGAGACGTTAGTCCCCAACACGGCGGCGAGACTTGCCTCCAGTTCCCGCCGCGCTCCTTCGTCGTCGCGGGTCGAAATTACTGCCTCATCGATGGGCGCCAGAACGGCGCGGTCCGTTCCCCAATCGTAGGTCTTGAGGGCTTCAAAGGCACTGCTCAGCATGGTTGACTCCTTAATTCGCCGCCGCGTCTTATTGCGCAGGTGCGTTAGTTTGAATTGGATCGTCGGAAGCATCGAAAGCTTAGAGCTGCCACGGCTCGCGCCGGGCGCGATCGAGGAATCGATTCGCCTCCTCATCGCCGGGGAAATGCTGGGCCGCGGGGTCCCACTTCAACGAACGTTGCAATTGGTAGGCGATCGTGCCCAGGTGACTGACGGCCACGGTGTTCACGGCCAGTTCAATATCGCGGAATGGCTTTTCGCGAGTCTTCACGCAATGAATGAAGTCGCCATAGATGCCTCCTTCGCCCTTGTAGGTCGGCACTGGCTTCGCTGGTCGTTTCTCGCCGGGCGTACCCTCGACGACGAGGTTTTCCGTTTTCGGACGATTGTGATGCAGCAAGATGCCATTGGCATATTTGAAAGTGAGGTGCTTGCCTTCGGGATCGTTGTGGAATTCGATCTCTACCGGCTGCAGTTCGCGGACGTCGACGGCAAACGTCGCCCCCCCGAAATGATGAGCGCCCCAGTCGGTCATGCCGCCGCCGGAGTAGTCGACGTACGAACGCCAGCTGCCGCCATCGGTGGCGAAGTTGCCCGAGCAGCGCGCCGCGTTGTAGGGCGCCCAAGCCGCTGGGCCGAGCCACATTTCCCAGTCGATATCGGGCGGCGTCGTCTCGGCCGGCAGATTGCAGAGTTGCGACAGCGGGCCGACGTTCACGTTGATCGACTTGATTTCGCCTAACTCTCCGCCCCAACAACGGCCGACGAGTTCTTTGTAGTCTTCCAAGACGCGTTGGCTTCCGCCGGACACGACGCGTGCGTAGCGGCGGGCTGCGTCGATCATCAACGGACCTTCGCGAAGCGTCAGCGTCTCGGGCTTCTGACAGTAGACGTCTTTGCCGTGGCGACAGGCCTCGATCACCATGATGGCGTGCCAATGGTCTGGCGTCGCCACATGGACGGCGTCGATGTCGTCTCGCGCCAGCAGCTCGCGAAAGTCGTTGTACGTCTGGCAATCACCGTTCTTGTAGTGCTGGTCGGCTCGCTCCTTGGCTGTCTTACGGACACTTTCTCTGACGTCGGAAACGGCGACGTACTGCACGTCGGGACGACCGAGAAAAGCTCCCTGGTCGCTGGCGCCCATGTTGCCGATGCCGATGCCGCCCATGACGATGCGGTCGCTGGCGGGCGGGACGTCGCCTTGCCCGAGGGCCTTCGACGTAATCACGTACGGTACAGAGGCGACTGCGGCGGCGGTCTGCAAGAACTTGCGGCGCGTCGGCTGGCGGCAACTCATCGATTGAACCCCTAGGTTTCTTGGGTTTTGGGAAAGCGTCTGGGAACGAGGTGAACAGAATCAGACGAGATTGACGAGGCGGCGGCGCTGACAACCGCCGCGATGAGGAGACGAATGATCCTTGGATTCTATGCTCTGGCAATTCGTTTCGCGACTGCGCCGGTCGTCGAATTGTTGAGCTCCGGAGTTCCGCGGCCAGTCAACGAACGAATGGACGCATCGCGCGGTGGCGCGTGACGCATTTCGGCGTAGAAAAGGATCAGATCTTAGCCGATGACCCCTAGTGCTCGGTCACAACTTGATTTTCGGGTGGAGGGATTTGAGTTTACCGCGGGCGTTTTTGACTTTCGTCGCCAATCGACGCCGCGTCGGGTGATGTTGACGTCGGTCGACCAGGCTCCCAGTTCGGATTGCAGCTTGGCCCGTGCGCCAAACCGGCGGACTGATACCGATCCGAAGTAAGAGCAGCGCGCCGTCTATTGCGCGCCCCATTCTACCCATCAAGCTAGAGCGACTAACCCGAAAGGAGGTCGCGATGGAGGTGGAGCCCCGACCGACGTTGGACGACCTGAAGCAACTTGAACGCGCCGAAAAGGACGCCCGAGCGTCGAAGCGTTTGCGGGAGGTCATCCTGGCGACGGAAGGATGGACGGCCTCCGCGATGGCGATGGGCTTGTCTGGGCGGGTTTGCCAAGAATGGGTCTATCGCTTCAATGAAAACGGCCTGGCGGGGCTGGAGGATCATCGCGGCCGACAGCCGAGTTCTCCGCTCACCCCTGACCAAGAACAACCAATTCGTCAGCGGATTGAGGCCGGTCCCACGGCCCAAGATGGAGTGTGCTCGTTGCGGGGCGCCGACGTCAGGCGGTTTCTGCAACACGAGTTGGGATTAATCCGCTGGACGGTCACGCATGATCGTTGGCGATCGATCTCGCCCCGCCCGCTGCCCGTCACTTGGCATTTTTCGGCAAGGAATTCAAGTTCTACCGAGAACCAGCGCACTCCTCGTCGCTGATAGCTAAGCAAAGCCCCCCTTGCTCNTCAGGNNAGGGCAGGGCGGCCGCCAGCGCCAGAGCGNGCGCCCCGGCGCTGGCAGNNCTCCCGCGCGCTCTAGCACGGACTCGNAGCCGCATCTCCCNCGNACANCCGCCAGCTGTCGTGNAGCTCGCGCCNCAGCTGGCTGACTCGTCCGGCGGTCAGCCGACAGAGCTCCGCGACGGCGCTCGTCCGTTCCCCCTGCGCCAGCGCGTGGACCACGCGCTGATCACGACGGGAGAGCGAACCGTACCACTGGCTGAAGTCAATCCGCAGCGCCGCCATCTCCGCGGGACTTGCCCGTCGGTAGTCGCTAATGGACTGGGCGATCGAGTCGATCGGTTCGGTGCGACAGCCGCGCAGCCGGCATTTCACCGAGCCGACGTCCGCCGCGTTGTCACGGCTTCCGGTCAAGCGCCCGGATCGATAACGCCGCACGCCGTAACGGGCCAACGGCGTGGCGTAGCCGAGCTTCGCTCGACCCGCCTGCGCCAGCCCGGCATAGGCGACCGCAGCCGAAGCGATGACCGTTTGGATCGCCTCTTCGCGTTCTTCGGGGGCCAGTTCACGGAAGGCGATTCGTGCGTAGCGCCGGATCGTCGGCAGCATCTGGACGAACGAGGCTTGCCAGGGGAGGGGAGGGGCGTCATCAGCAGCGACGATTGCTGAGCAGTTCATGGGACGTTCCTTTCCAAAGGGACCGCCCCTGTCGAGGGCGGTCGTGTGAGGTACACAACCGCCCTCGCGACAGGCGAGAGCTCAAAAAGACGGTAAGCAAGCTAGGCAATCGTGAGCGACCAGATGCCTTCGAAGACAACTTTGCGAGAGGTGGATGAGGATTGCTCTGTTTGAAGGTCCGCAGCTCGGCGTCGCGTCGAACCGACTATCCTCGCCGTCGGTGTCAGATGCCACGCGCCGGGGCGTACGCACCGCAGCAAGTCGACAGAGATGTCGAGCGGAGGCCGATGAAGACCTTTACCGTCGCAAGCAGTGTTAACCGATGGGCTGCAATGATTCCTGCCCCGTTTTTGCCGTCGATTTAGCGGCGGCAGAATGCGTTGGCACAGAAGAATCGGGGACTTCTAGCACATCCGGAATTCCCACCCATGCCAGGGGAGGTCGCTGAGGCGCCGCTCGTAAGCCGCAATCCGAACGAGGAGCCTGGTCGACCGACGTCAACACCACCCAGCGCGGCGTCGACTGGCGATGAAAGTCAAAGACGCCCGCGGTAAACTCAAGTCCCTCGACCCGAAAATCAAGTTGTGACAGAGCACTAGGGCCCGCCGTCGTTCAAGCAAGCCATGTCGACGGGTAGCCAAGCGCCAACCGATTCATCCAGGGACCATTCGGCAATAGCCGCTCGAGTGTATACTATCGCCAGGTTCGCGCGACGCGTCCGCTCACTTCTCTTCCGGAGTCAACGTCTGCCATGAATCGCCGTCAGCTACTTCTCTCGGCCGCGGCTCTTTCCGCGGGCTTCCAATTCCCCTGGCGGCAAGCGCTAGCAGGGGCCAGCCCCCGCCATCGCATCCTCTTCTTCACCAAGAGCGCCGGTTTTGAGCACTCGGCCATCAAGCGGGAGGGCGAAACGCTCTCGTACGCCGAACAGACGCTGATCGACCTAGGCAAACAACATGGCTTCGACGTCCACGCCACCAAAGACGGACGCGTGTTCGACGACGATCTCTCCGTCTACGACGCGGTGGTGTTTTACACCACGGGCGATCTGACGACGGTTGGCAGCGACATGCATCCGGCCATGTCGGCCGAGGGTAAGAAACGGCTGCTGGCCGCAGTCGCCGACGGCATGGGCTTTGTGGGTTCGCATTGCGCGGCCGACACGTTTCATTCCGCTGGTCCGCCGCGGGAAGCTCAAACGGAAGTTGACCCCTACATCGCCATGCTGGGCGGCGAGTTCATCAGCCATGGCCCTCAGCAGAAGTCGCGGCAGGTCATCAAGTCGGCGAGCTTTCCGGGACTGGCTGAAGCTGCCAGCGACGAAGAGAACTCATTCGCGCTCAACGAAGAATGGTACTCGTTGAAGAACTTTGCGGACGACCTTCATGTGATCCTGGCGCAGGATACGCAGGGGATGGAAGGCAAAGACTACGAGCGTCCGCCATTCCCGTCGACCTGGGCCCGTCGCCATGGGAAGGGGCGCGTCTTCTACACTTCGATGGGGCATCGCGAGGATGTTTGGAGCGATCCGACGTTCCAGAAAATATTCCTGGGCGGATTAGGTTGGGCCATGGGTGACGTCGACGCCGACGTCGAGCCGAATCTCGAGCAGGCGACGCCGGGCGCCAAGGTGATGCCTCCGGCGTAAAGCAATGGCGGAGCAAATACCCTATCCCAATGGCGCGAGCCCGTCATGAAGCCGCTACTTGATCGCATCTCCGAGCGTCTGCAGGTCGCGGCGGCTGTCATGGTCGTGGCCGCCAGTTGGCTGGAACTCGGAGGCGTTGTCCTCGGCGCTGAAGAATTTCGCCCCCGACCCAGCAGCGGCGAACCGAAGCTACTGGTGGCCGAAGATCTCGACTTCGACCTCGTGCTGCAGGAACCGCTGGTCGCGAAGCCGCTCTACCTTACGTTTGATGAGCGCGGCAGGCTGTGGGTCGTCGAGTATCGGCAGTATCCTTGGCCGGCTGGACTGAAACTGCTCAGCCACGACAGCGTGTGGCGGAATATCTACGACCCGCCGTTCGCACCTCCGCCCCCGCACGCCGCTGATTCCCCGTTTCGAGGGCAGGATCGGATCTCGATCCACGAAGACAGCGACGGGGACGGCCGCTTCGATCAACACAAGGTGTTTCTCGATGGGCTGAATCTGGCGACGGCGGCTCTTCCTGGTCGAGGCGGCGTCTTCGTACTCAACCCGCCGTATTTGCTGTTCTATGCGGATCGTAATCGCGACGATGTTCCCGATGACGCAAAGCCCGACGTTCTTCTTTCAGGCTTTGGCTTCGAGGACTCGCACTCCTTGGCGAACAGCCTCCGCTGGGGGCCCGATGGTTGGATTTACGGTACGCAAGGAAGCACTGTGAGCAGCAACGTCGTCGTCCACAGCGACGACGGACAACCGCGCGTGGACATGCCCGCAATTCGCACTATGGGGCAGAACGTCTGGCGTTATCATCCGGAAAGACGCCGGTACGAAGTCTTCGCCGAAGGGGGCGGCAATGCGTTCGGCGTCGAGATCGACGCCGCGGGCCGAATTTACTCCGGACACAACGGCGGGGACACGCGAGGGTTTCACTACTTGCCCGGCGGCTACTGGCAGAAAACGTTCGCGAAACATGGTCAGCTCTCCAATCCGTACGCTTTTGACTATCATCGCCCGATGCGGCACAACGCCGCGCAGCGATTCACGCATACGTTCGCAATTTACGAAGCTGATCAACTGCCACCCCGGTACCGTGGCCGGATGTTCGCTCTTAACCCGATCGAGCATTGCATTCCGCTGTGCGAGATCACGCCTGACGGTTCTTCGAGGCAAACGCACGATCTCGGCGAAGTCGTCCGGCCGAGCGAGTCTGAGCAGGCCGATTGGTTCACGCCGGTCGACATTCAGATCGGCCCTGACGGCGCCCTCTATATCGCCGATTGGCATTCCGCGCAAGCGAACCACTATCACAGCCACGAAGGTCAAATCGATCCAAGCATCGGGCGAGTCTACCGACTGCGGGGGGGCGATTACTCGCCTTCAAAGCCCGCCGACTTAGCGTCGTTGACGTCCAGCGAGTTAGTGGAGCAATGTTTGCGTGATCCCAACCGTTGGCGCCGACAACAGGCGCGACGGATCCTTGGCGATCGTCGCGACCCCGCGATCAGTGCGCGACTTTGGGACCTCGTCCGGCTGAACGATGATCAATTGGCGCTAGAGGCGTTATGGGCCCTGGAAGTCTCTATTGGCCTAGACGCCCGGCAGCTCGAGGCCGCGCTGGCGCACTCCAACGCTGACGTCCGCGGCTGGGCCGCTCAACTGATCGCGGATCGCGACGCCGTTTCGCCGGAGTGCGGCGCCGCACTCTTAATGCTCGCTAAAAATGAGACCGTGGTGGAAGTCCGCTGCCGTCTGGCCTCCGCCGCCAAACGCCTGCCCGCGGCCCATGGGGTGCCGATTGCATTCGAACTCTCGCGGCGCACCGAAGACGCCAGCGACGTATACCTGCCGCGAACCATCTGGTGGGCCCTGGAGGCCCACGCCGACCGCCGCGACTTCATCTTCGCCGAACTTCACAATGACGAAAATTGGCGCAGCGCAGTTCAAGTCGCCGGTCTGACGATGCCGCAATGTTTCATGAAGCGCTGGGCCATCGCCGGCCGAGGCGACGATCTGCGATCTTGCGCAGAGCTTCTCGAACTGGCCCCCGACGACGAACAGGTTCGCCTGCTCGTCGCCGTTTTCGCCGCCTCCTTTGAGGGCCGCCCGCTGCCGCCGCTTCCCGATGCGCTTGCCGCGAAGCTCGCGAGTGTGGGGGGGCCCTTGGCGGAATTGATCGCCGTCCGTCGCCGCGATCCGGCGGCTGTGGCCGCGGCCATTAAGTCGGCCGCCGATCCGTCGGTGGCCGATGATCGGCGCATCGCGCTGATCAACGCTCTTGGCGATGCGGGGGCGGCTCCGCAGGATGCCCTTCCGATGCTGACGGATCGGCTGACGCAAGCAGATTCGCCGAGCGTCAAATGCGCGGCAATCAACGCGCTATTGCGTTATGGCGAGGCTGATTCGGGCCGGGCGATGCTTGCCGCTTGGCCACAGCTCGATCCGTCGACGCGCCTCGTCGCCATTCACGCCCTCAGCAGTCGACGCGAATGGATCGACGAGCTCCTGGCCGCCGTCGAGCACGATACAGTGGATAGATCGCTTCTGGACGCCGATCTCATTGCCCGCATGAGACGAGTCGCCGATAGCCCGCGCCGGCTGCAACTCGATCAGCTCTTCCCGCGCAGCGACGTCAAACTCTCCGACATCGACGCGCGCGTTGAAGAGGTCACGTCCATCGTCAAGGGCGGAGTGGGCTCGCCGCTCGCGGGCAAGGACCTGTACGAAGGAAAGCTCGCTTGCGGCAAATGCCATCGGCTCTTCGGCCAAGGAGGGGATCTGGGGCCGGAACTTACCGCCTACAACCGCGCGAACGTCGGACGCATGGCGCTTGCCGTCGTCCATCCGAACGCCGAGATTCGCGAAGGATTCGAGACCTACACGGCGATCACGGACGACGGTCGCGCGCTCTCGGGCTTCAAGGTCGAACAAACTCCCGAGTCGTTGGTGCTGCGCGGGGTCGATGGACAGCTGCACTATATTCGACAAGACGAAATTGAAGAGATGGGGTCTAACGCTGAATCGCTGATGCCGTTGGGACTTCTGGATGGCCTGACCGAAGCAGAGATCCGCGACTTGTTCGCGTATCTTTCCTCCACAACGCCGCCGATGTGAAGCCTCGCCGATCGCGAGCGATCGCGTGCGTCGCCAGTCGCTAACTTGCCCTGCAATCCTGAAAACTAACTGACTTTTTGGAGTTCCTGGCCGATGAGCAGCCGCGAAACCATCATGACATTTCTCGTACTCTGCGGGGCGTTGTCGCTGGCGCCGGCCGGAGCTCACGCGGAGCCGATCGGCCGTCCGGTGAAGGTCTCGGCGATTGCCATTGGCTTCGGCGGAGAATGGGAAGCCAAAATGAAGTTGGCGAGCGAACACCTCGAAGTTGCCGGGAGTCGTCAGGTCGACATCGCGTGCCTGCCGGAGGAGTTCGCGGGATTGGAGGCCGAGCCGCTGACCGGCCGCACCACCAAAGCGATTGGCGCGCTCGCGAAAAAGCATCGCATGTGGGTCGTCTGCCCCATTCGCGAGCAGGCTCCCGACGGAAAACAGTTCAACACGGCCGTCCTCCTCGATCGAGAGGGTGAGATCGCCGGGTACTACCGCAAAGTTTTCGTCTTCTGGGACGAAGATCTGCATGCCAGCGACGAGGGGGTGAAAACGTTCGACACGGACTTTGGCCGAATCGCGCTGCTCACTTGCTTTGACGCTAACTTTGACGAAGTGTGGCAGAGCGCCGAGCGGCAGGGGGCCGAGATCGTTCTGTGGCCGAGCGCGTACGCCGGCGGCATTCCCCTCAACGGTTACGCGATGATTCACAATTACGCGATCGTCGCCGTCGGGCGGGGGAACATCATCGATGTCATGGGACGCGATCTGGAAGAGGTCGAATCTCCGCTGCCGCAGCAGTTTATCGCGACGATCGACCTCGACACCACCATCGTGCACTCGGATTTCAACGGCGAGAAAGTCAGCGCGCTGTTGAAGAAGCACCAGGGCGAAATTGAAGAGATCGCCGAGTTGGGGAAATTCGAAGGATGGCACGTTCTCAAGGCAACCGCCCCAGGCGTTTCGGCTCGCGCTGCTTGCCGAGAGTTTGAGCTTGAGACGCTACGAGAGTATCGACAGCGCAGTCGCCGGGAGATCAACGAGCGACGTGTGGAAGGCAAGAGGATCAACCTCAAGCCCCAGACGCCAGACGGCTCGCCCGTGGCAAGCGAGCAGCAGACGCCAAACTGACAATTGTTGCCGTGCGCACTGACGGCCGACGTTTGGGTGGACTGGCGCCGAGCGGGCGTCCCCTGAGACTTCGCGTATGGCGTCTTGCGATGTCCAGTTGATTTGGTGGCCGCATGTGCAACCCGCAATGTGACGGCGCGCGGCTTGCCGAAAGGCGATGGGGAAAATTGTTCGGCAACTCGCCCGTTACTCCGCTCGCTCGATCACCAGGTAGGTCATCCCCTTGGCGGGAACCGTCACGTCGACGATTCCCTGGCCTTGACCATCGAGCCGTATCGTCTGCGTCGCATCGTCGACGCCCCGCACGCGCGCTCGGTCCACGAGTCCCGTGTAATAGAGCGGCAGTCGAATCTTTCGCGTCAGGGCGACTTCCAGAGGATTGTGGAAGACGGCGAGTCCGCGCTCGGGCAAGCGGTGATTGACGTGCACAAGAAAATCGACGTCGCGGCCGTCGGGGCGACGCCCATGAATGACGTCTGACTCAAGAATCGCGCGGTGCTGCTTGAACCAGGCGACCCAGCGGGAGACCATCTGTTGGGTCGCCGGAGTGTCGTAGAGTCGCGGTCCGCGCAGACAGGCCTGAACGCCGGCGCTGAGGCAGTTGACGAGGTGCCTTTCGTAGTCATCTCGATGTTCATCCAGCGGTTCAATGGTCGCCGCCGCGCCGCCGCCATGATATTCAGTCAGCGGGACGAACATCCAACCCATCGATGGCGTTTTAGTCCACGTGCCGTCGTAGATATTTTGGCGGGCGTGAATGAGCTGCTGGGCGCGGGGCAGCGACCAGTTTGTTTCGCGATATCCCATGCCGGTCTTGCTGCCCCCGGACAGAAAGTAGTAGTCGGGCTGATTGACGTAGATGCCGCGAGCACGGCACCAGGAGTAGAGATTCTTGCTCGTCTGCCACTGCGTCCATTGCGAGTCTTCGAGTCCGCGGTGTCCCGGGTGGTTGGTCGACGCGCACAGGTCGCCGGGGTACGGTCCGTCGTGCTCCAACAGGTCGAGGTCAGTGTTTTCGAGGAACTCCTTGATGCGCGCCTCGTACTGCCGTCCCCACTCGCTGCCAAAGCAGGGCGCGTTGCCGAAAATGGCCCCGCCCGTCCGACCGGTCTCCGGATTGATGACGTCGTTATGCTCGTCGATCTGCCGACTGCTGAAGAGTGAATAGCCCCCGACTTGGACGCCGCGCGCGTGCGCATACTCGACGTCTTCTCGGATCTTGGCGACGTAGGCGGGGGTCGTGTCCTCCATGTTCAGGCCGCTGCCGAAGGTGTAAATGATCATCTCGAAGCCGACTTCGGCGCATTGGTCGACGGCCGCGCGGAACGACGTCCGCTCTGAGTCGCGCACATGCATCATCAAGGGATTTTCAGTCGTCCAGGGCGCTAAGGTCCGCCAGGTGCGGCGTAGCGTCAGGCCCTGGCGTTCTCTGTCAGACGAGTCTTGCAGCACCAGAAATACCCGAAACGACTCCAAGGACGCGCCGGGGGCCACGTCGACGCCCGGACCCGTCGGAGCTCGGCATGCCAAGAGGCATGGCGTCTTGAGGGCGTAGTTGACCTGCGTTTGATAGAGCGGATCCGCTTCCCACTGGGCGACTCGATTGGCAGACCGAGGGTCCATGCCATGAAACATGTAGTCGCTCAGGACGTCGATCGGCGGTCGCTGCCACGTCCCCTCCGGCTTCTCATCGACGATCGATTCTCCTTCGACGGCCGCCAAGAGTTCCGTGGTCAGCGAATCGATCCGAATCGAACGCGGGGAACTGTTCGTGATCGTGAGGCATTTACAGATAACCGGGATGCCAGCATAGATCTCGTAGCGAACGTCCACGGACACGCCTTTTACCGCCGCGTCGACGCCCTCGAAATGCAACACGACCGCCGCCCCTTTGGGAGGCCACGGATGCTCTTCCGCGTGACGGGTGCGCTTCCAGGCGAACGGTGTGTGGATGTCGGAAGTCGTAAATCCCGTTAACGTGAACGGAGAACGACCTTGGTCGCCGGCCGAGGGCGTCGCGCCATCGCTGGTCGGCCCAGGGGCGCCGGTCCGCGCCGGAGGCTCGTCGCTCAACCGGTCTGCGGCGTCGGCCATCAAGTAGGCGTGATTCTCTTGGCCTGCGGCGCCGCCGATCCGCCACGGTTGTCCGTCAACGGTGACCAGCGCTTCGGGACGGACGCTTCTCAGCAGTGAAGCGCCCGTGCGGTGGTCGTCCAGGGCTATCGTCGCCGCGTACGGCGAGAGCCGAATGGTGCGTCGGATCAGTCCGTTGTCCAGAATCAGATCACGGGATTGTTCATCGCGATAGATTCCCGCCGCGAGCGGCTTGTCCGAAAGTAGCCAGTCATGTTCGCAGAAGAGCAGCGGCGGAGGCGCCAAAGGGAGCGACTCCAGCGCGGCCGTCGCTCCAGACGCTCGGCAGCAAAAACTGGCTGCAAGTAGCAAAGTGGCGAAGACGCAGCGGACGGTACGACTTGACGGGCGGCGTCTGCGAGACGCAAGGGCTATCCTCGTCGCAAGCCCGCAAGCGCGACTCAGCGTTGGCAGAGGGAGTCTTTCGGCGGTTGCAGCGGCAACTGGCATGTTGAGATGATCTCCACGGGATTCCGGAGGCGAGCTGCGGTTGAGGCATGGTGCGCTGGCCTCGCCCTGTTGACAGCGACGCGCGCCGAACCGACTTCACTTCAGGCCACGACGGCTGCCGGTTGACCTGCCGCTGTTCGGTTCGTTTGCCTCTTGTTCTGCTGGAGCGAACAAGGACGCGACGTAGTCCGGCGCGACGTGGCCTTGGGGCGGGACAGGTGAACCAGTACGACCTTAGTAGGCGTTGCCAGATCGCTGAAGTCAAGCTGCTCGCCCACGAGTGGAGGCAACGGTCAGCTACGCACCTTCGGCTTGCCGGCGGACCTGCGCCTCCTGCGGCAGAGCGTAAGATTAGATTGACATGCACCAAGGACAGCGGAAAGGATGTAAGATGAGTCGCCTTAACCCCGACGATGTTTGGCGAGTGAAATGAACGGATCACTAGGCAGTATCATGGTTTGGGCGCTGCTCTTGGTCGCTTGCCGCGCCGCCGACGGGCAAGACCTCGTGCTAAACTGGCCGATCGCCTATAGCGGCACGAGCGCCGGGCAAACCGGCTGGCATCTTAACGACGGCGGCTGGCCAGCGTTCATCGAACGGCACGTGAAGCCGGCGCTGCGGTGGTGCGAACAGTCGGGGGTGAAGCCTGCGATTTTAATCCACCATCCCTGGGGCCAATTCACGGCGGACGGGGAGGCGATGACGATCGACGCGATCGACCAGGCGCGCGCCGCAGGCGCCCGTTTCTTGCTCGACGACTTCGCGTCGGCCAACGGCTGGAAAGAAATCACGAAGGACGTGCCCTGCTACGGCTATTTCGGCGGAGTCGATTTGACGCCGAGATTACGAAAACTGTCGGCTGCCGATCGGGCCGCACTGATCGCTCGCAACCTGAAGCCGTTGGCGGACGCGGGCTTCCGCGGGATCTATCTCGACGCTGCCGAGAATGCAATCCAGCAACCGTACCGCGGCGTTACCAAGGAGCAATCCGCGGCCGTCTCCGTCGATCTTCTTACCTTGGCTACGGCCGATGACATGTTTCCCGAGCGTGCCGGCATCGAAGCGGCTCCGCGGGCGTTTCCGCAGTTCAAACATCTCTGGGATCGCAACATTGTCGTCGAGGACAAGGTGTGGCTCCATCGGTTTGGTCCCGATCGACACCGGGACTGGAAGGCTCTCGGCTACGTGCGGAGCGTGCTGACCGGAAAGGTGTGGCGCACGCTGCCGTATCGTGACGATACCCGAGCCACGGTCGCCGCGGCGAAGGCCATTGTCAGAGACAACTGCACGCCGTGCGTTGGTCCGCAACCGCTCATCGGCGCCGGCGTAGCGGCGCGCGAGCTGGTGAAGTAATGACCCCCTCGTGCGAAGTCTGGAAATGTTTGCCACGAGCTGCGCAGCGCAAGCGGGACCACAACCGATCGGCCGGGTAATGGCAGCCCCGGAGCCATCCGAGGGGCTGCCATTGGCGTTAGGCGACCTTCGAATGGTTGCGACGACGTCCCCCGGCAACGAGTCCAAAAAGTCCCAGCGCCATGGCAAGCGTCGTCGGCTCTGGAATCGCCGTCGCGACGGGCGGCGCCGCGCCGAAGTTTGCTTTCCAGGTCGCCAGGTCGGCCGCGCTGAGTGGAGCGGGCGATCCGCCCCGCTGCCAATCGAGGAAGTCGGCCCCGTCAACGTAATTGTCGCCATCAAAATCGCCCGCCACGCCGTCGACGAAGGGGGTGTCCTGCGCCGCCGCAAAGCGAAAAACGCCCAAGGTGTTCTCGTTGTTTTCGTTGTGGAGAATGCCGGCCCTGCCACTCGTGTAAGTGGAATCGATCGCTGTGACGGTCGGTTCGGATGGCTTGGGATCCTCGGGACGCCACAAATAGACGCTCAATTGGTCGCCGACGACGTTCAGTTCAATCATCGCGTCGGCGTTGGTATCGATATCAAGACCGCCTAGTTCGTCGAGGGTAACAATATCGACGCCAGGATCGATGCGCAACAGTTCGACACGTCCGACTTCGTTACTGAGAATTGCCAAATATCCGGTCACGGTCGCGGGGTCGTAGCGGGCCCAGACGCCAAGCGTGCCGCCGATCTGCTCTGGCTGCTCTCCGGGCATGACCACGGCCTGGGTGCGAACATAGGTGTCGGTGAAATTCATATCGACCGAGGCCTCGATGACGCTGTTGTCATCGCCGTCATCTGGGGAGGACAAGACATAGTCGCCGGTCGATGCGTTCAGGACGCCGTTGGGGAAATAGCCGCTGGCGTTTGACTGCCAGGTAACCGGGTTGCCGTCAGTCGCGCTGCCGTCATTGAAGTCGTCGTACCAGCCTGCGGCTTGGACGGACGATTGCGCGGCCAGTGCTAAGGCCAGGAAGGCCAGCAATCCTCTGCAGCGAAAACATGATGTGAGCATCAGTGCGTCCCGGTGGTGGAAAAGTCAGTGGAAAAGCCGCGTGGATCGGCGACAGCGCCGCGGACCGATGGCCGTCCGGAGGACCCCGGCGCACCCCCGTCGACCATTACCGAAGTAGCGTAGCGGCAATTGTAACGGCTGCGCGTGCGTGAAGCGTCGCTGGCTAGAAAACTTTCTTGGTTATCTTTTTGCGCCTCAAGGGGGCGGCGGCGGCGCTCGCTGCTAGCGGCGAGCGTTCAATCGCCTTGGGGCGGTCGAGTTTCCGGAAGTAGGCAAGGTAAATCGGCAGCGCTACGCGCTGATGCGGCCCCCTGGCACGTCACGCGTGGTGCTTAGCTGCCGAGGCAAGCATCATGGCTAACTGGAGGGAGGCGGCAGGCCCACTCAACGCTTCGCGTCAGATTGCTCGCGAAAAGCATAGAGGCGTCCCGCGGTCCGGACATAAAGGGTGTCGTCGGCGATCGCCGGAGTGGCCGACGTTCGTTCGCCCAGCGGAGGATTCTTCGCGAGCACGACGGGAGATGACTCGCCTGCCTTGAGCACCGTGATCGTGCCATCGGTTAGCGACGTGAAGTAGATGGAGCCATTGGCCGCCACGGGCGACGCGTAGTATCCTCCGGACGCCACGGCTCGCTTCTGATACAGCTCCTCGCCGCTGGCGACGTCATTCACGGTGACGATGCCGCCATCCTTCACCATCACTTGCTGGCCGTTGTACACAATCGCTGACGGGACGTAGGGAAGTCCGCCTTCATGGCGCCAGCGGACGTGCGTCGCCGTCACGTCGCCCGAGCCGCCAGGCTGCAGGGCAAACGCACTGTTCTTCGCCGCTGCCATCAACGCACCAGCAGCGTCCCATTCGTCGCTGGTGATCGAGCCGTCTTGGCTCGCGTCGATCACGTCAAAAAAATCCTTGAGTGGACTCTTGGCCAGTTCCTCACGCGAGAGCGCCCCATCCCCGTCCCCATCCGCCAACAGGACCAGCTGAAACGTAGGCAGCTTGAAATCGGCGTCGCCAGCTGCGCCGGGCGACCAAGCGGCGAAGTAAAGATCGCCGTTGGCGATCACTGGCGAAGCGCAGCATGAGGTCGGCATCCCTTCGACGAACCACTGCGGTTCGCCGGTCTGCAGATCGTATCCTATCAATCGCCCGTGGCCCGCTGCAGCCACCTGCTTGCCACCGGCCGTCTCCCAAATCACCGGCGTGCTGAAGCCGCCGCGCGAGGTGCGCGGTTGCCGCCACTTGACGGCGCCGCTCTCGACGTCGAGCGCGATTAGCTGCGAATCGCTTGGTCCGTCGCGCAGTAGCAAGACGACCCCGTCTTCGATAACAGGCGATGTCCCGGTCCCAAAATTACCGAGCGTCGCCGCCGTCGGCAACGGATAGTTCCAGAGTTCTCGGCCGGTCTTGTCGTAACAGAAAAGTCCGCAAGACCCGAAGTACGAGACGATCCGCTCGCCGTCGGTCGCCGGCGTCGACGCGGCCGGACTGCCGTCCGCCGGATGGTAGGACTCCAGTCGCTCTGCAGGGGCCGCTGCCCGCCACGCTTCGCTCCCGTCGCTGCGGCGGTAGGCGATAGTCCAGAGTTTGCCTCCGTCGAATCCTGTCATCACGATGAGGTCGTCCAGCACGATGGGCGACGACAACCCCGGCGGCGCCTCGACTTTCCAGAGGACGTTTTCTTCCGGACCCACGTGGATCGGGGGCTGTTGACCCTCGGCAACGCCGGAACCGTTGGGCCCGCGGAAGCGAGGCCACGGCGAAGCGATCTCGGCGCTGATCGCAGCAGACGCGAAGCACAGAAGAAATGCAATTACCAGTTTAGACATGTCGTCGTCTCCGCTTGAGCAGGCTGGCCTCATCGTCAAAGGAGTTCATTCTGACGGCCGCCTTGTTCTAAACAAGTCTTTCCGCGACCAAATGAGCTTGGATGAGCCGCGCCTCAGGGGGCTCCTAGAACAAGCGGTACGGCGAGGCGTGCTGATTTGGACGGCTTCTCTTCGCAGTGCGATCGCGGATCAAGGCCGAGCCATTTCCCTGATCCTCGGCGCTTGTTGCGAGAACGCTCGCCATTTCAATCAAAGTGTCAAAGGGTTTGGAGGCCCTTTTCCGACGTCGCAGCCATCGCGATCGAGGCGACCTCATGCAGGCACTGCCGCCAACGATCACGAGACCCGCCAGCACTCGAGATGAAGGTTCCGGTACGCGTACGACGTTGGCCGTTGCGTCAACGTCGATGGGAGTTCCATTGGAGAGCACGCCCTGGAAACGACCGGCGCTTCCAAGAAGTCCGATTGCGACTGGGGCGGTCCTTGGGTGGTTCGTCTTTCTTGATGGCCGTGACACGTTGAACGCAAGAAAAGCTACGCTCGCCGATCGCACATCTCGTTGCCAATTGGCAGCCAAAAAAAGGCAAATCAAACGTACAGAATGGAGAAGTGTGCGACCGCGGAATGGATGCGTTAGAGTGGCGAGATGATTGAATCGCCGTTCATTCTCGCATCGCTGAGCGATCTAGTCCCCTGGATTCCAATAGTGGTTATCATCATCGGCATGTCATCGTGTGGGATTGTATGCAGGGACTCTCAATCGTCACGCTGGGACGACGACCATGAAGACAAACCATAACCAACTCAACCGCCCGCAGTGAAGAGAATCTGCATTGCTTGGAGTGACACTGGCGTCAGGACATACGCGTGTCCTTAATAGCGATATTCGCCGTTGTGAGGCGAACCCTCGGCGCCACGCCAAGAACGCCAAATTCTCGGTGACGACAAACACTATTCGGAGGGTAGGGCGGGCGCGGGGCGTGGAAATGAAACAGACTCGAAATAACCGATCGCGATGTCCCACTACGCTTTTTGCGCCATCGGCTGGACGTTACGGCGTCGCCCCTACGGTCTGCGTCCTGGCGGACATCCTGACCAGAGTCATCGACCCCCGCTTCTAGCGGATCGACGCCAGGTTCAGCCAGGCGGCGCCGGCGGGCGACACGACGATCTTTCCTGCCGCCAATTCCAGCAAGCCCTTCGCAATCAAGCTATCGACGGCGATATCCGAGACGGCGTCGCGCTCGGGAAACTCTCGAAACCCATTGCGCATGCCCGTCTCATCGTCGGTCCATTCAATGCACGACACGACTGATGACTCTGCCGGTTACCTTCAACAAATCAGGGATACTTGGCAGGCGACCAGATCTCGGGCGCCGGCGTCTACGGCAATGGTCCAGCGTCATCAAGACGTCGAACAGGGATTGCTAAAAGTCTCCGCGAATGCCGCCCTACTTGTCGTCCGGATGGAGGTACAAGAAAGCCAGACCAGCCACGAAGCCCCCAGCCAAATCGGCGACAACGTGGATCCACACCGAGGGCCGATCGATAAGATTCATCGCCATGGCGCCGAGGGCGACGGCTGGATTGAAGGCGCCGCCGGAAATGGAACCAACGGCGAATGCGCCCGTGAGAACGGTGAAGCCGATCGCCAGCCCGTAGAACGAATTTCCCGACGTGGCCTTGGCGGTCGCCGAGTTCAAGACGACAAACGCCAACGCAAACGTGAAGAGGAACTCGGCGACGAGAGCCTTCGCGACGTCTGGCGGGGCGGGGGCGGCGACGGCGACGCCGGCGGTTAGGAACATCGCGACGGCAGCGGCGAGCAGTCCGCCAAGGATCTGAGCAATCCAGTAAGGTATGAGTTCGCTTACCGGGTGCCGGCCCCGGACAGTCGCTGCCAACGTGACAGCCGGGTTGTAATGGCCCCCAGAGATATGTCCCCCCGCATAGACCATCACCATCAGGGCTGACCCAATCGCCAAGGGAGGAATGATTCCCTTGCTCGCATCCGAAGACAGGATCACGGTACATCCAACCGTGAGGACCAGGAAGAACGTGCCGATTGCTTCTGTCACCAACTTGCGAGCCAACATGAATTTCTCGAGGTATTAGGTAGAGAGTCAACGGTTTCGGTGCGAGGCATCCCGCGAGATGCATCACGGCGATAAGGCACGGCCGGCGGTGATCGTAGGACCGAGACGACTGACCGAACCCGACAGCCTGCAAGGCTGCACAAAATCTATTTCGTCGGTAGGCGACCGTCAATACAGCGGAAGCGGATGATCCGCCGGCGTGTGCGTTTTGGGCGCCATGCTCGTCCAAGAGGCGAACAGCTAGGCGGGTCCTGAGACCACGTCCTTACCGCGGCGGCGCTTGAAGCCTCGCGGTTACCCTGCGTCGCGCGCGATTGTGACGAGTATGGGTCATCCAGCTACATGCGGTTGTAGGTCAACCAGTAAGAGCACTGGGCCTAAATCGATGGCCTTCAGCTGGACGTAACGGGCATCCGTGACATGGGGCATTTGAGCGGGACTCTCCGCGCGAGTCACGACGGGCGTCGACATACTGAAATGGTACGGCGTTCCCTTGAGGATCGTTTTCGCTTGCCCCGCAATCACGTTGGCGAACTCGCCCGCAACGTCGTTGATGAGTTCCTCGGTCAGCTGGACGCCATCGGGGAGGTAGCGGGCCGCTAGTTGCAAGGCCGCCTTGGACGTCAGAACTAACGTCATTGTGCCCGGAATCTGACGCTGTAGTTGGATTGAGGCCAAAACGACTTCTTGTGAAGGCATGTCTTTTATCGTCGGCAGCTTACTCTCGGAATACGCTTCGATTTGCGTTAATTCCTGCAGGGCGGTGATCGCGGCCGATTGAAAGGCGTTGGCTGCTTCACTTGGCGGGATGGCTAGGATGTTGAATTCGTTCATGGAATAAGCTCTCTCGGTGGCTTCAACTGATAAAAGCCGGACCGAAGGGTCTCAACGCGATAGAATGAGTCATCGAGATTGAACGTGGTTTCGGCGCCCCCGAGCAGAAGGTACCCGTCTGCGCTGAGCACCCGGCCGACGCGGCCCAGGATCGATTTCTTTACGTCGTTGTCGAAATAAATCATCACATTCCGTAAGAACACCAAATCCCAGGTGGGCATGGCTGGCCAGGGTTGCGCGAGGTTCAGCGGGGAGAACGTCACCGTCCTGCGAATGCGTTCGTCGAGGTGCCAGAACGCTCCTTCCTGCCGAAACCATTTCAGCAACAGCGAAGTCGGCAACCCCCGGTTCACTTCCACCTGCGAATATCGCCCGGCACGGGAGCGGTCGAGCATGTCGTGCGAGACGTCTGTCGCTGAGAGATTGAGTCGCCATGAGTTGAGTTCAGGAAACCACTCTCTCAGCATCAGCGCTACCGAGTAAGGCTCTTGGCCGCTGGAACTGGCGGCGAACCAGATATTAAGTTGGCGCACAGATTGGCGAGCCGCGATCAGTTTCGGGAGCACGGTCTTCTTGAGCGTCTCGAACGGGTGAATGTCCCGAAAGAACGACGTTTCGGTGACAACCATCGCTTCGACAACCTCGGTCGTCAGCCCGCTGTCAGACCCGCGGAGCCTGTCGATCAACGGCTCGATGCCGGCGAGGCCGTGCCGCTCGGCCAACGGCAAGAGCCGGGCTTTCACCAGATATTCCTTACCGGGCTCCAGCACGAGCGCGCATCGCTCACGCACCAACTTAGCGACAAAGGCGAAATCGGCGGCGGAGACCGTCGTATCAGCCACGGCCGCCTCTTATGCGGCGAACAATCTCTCCGGCCATCATCGGCAGCGGCAGAACCCGATCGGCCAGGCCAGCGCGAGCGACAAAGCCGGGCATTCCCCACACGACGCTCGTGGCTTCATCTTGGGTGAGGATTTGTCCTCCCGCCGCACGAATCGCCTCGCAGCCCCGCAGGCCGTCCTGCCCCATGCCGGTGAGCACCACCGCGAGGCAGTTGGCGCCATAGAGGCTAGCAACTGACCGGAAAAGTGGATCAACCGCCGGACGGCAGGCGTTCTCTGGCGGTTCCTGGTTGATCTTGGTTCGAATTCGTTGCCCCTCTCGTACGAGAATGAGGTGATGATCGCCCGGCGCCACCCACGCTTTGCCTGGTTCCAACTCGCTTCCCGACTTCGCTTCCACCGTCGAGATCTGCGAGTTCTTGGAAAGTCGTTCCGCCAGCATGTGGGTGAACATGGGCGGCATGTGCTGCACTACGACGATCGGTACCGGTAGGCTCGGCGGCAGAAGAGTGAAGATCTCGGCCAAGGCGTTCGGGCCGCCAGTTGATGCGCCAATCGCCAGGACGTCGATCCGGGCGTTGGATGCAATTGGGCGGGACGGCCGCGGGGTCGTCGGTGTTTTTTCGCGGTTGGGCGGCGACGGCGGCTTACTGGCGCACAGCGCGCGGATCGAGGGAATCAGTTCGGCGCGGATGATTTGCCGCGATGCTTCCAGCCCGCCCGGCCCACCGGGCTTGGCGAAGAAGTCGGACGCTCCTCGAGAAAGCGCCTCCAGCGTGGCCGCGGCGCCAAGTTCGGTGAGCGAGCTGAACATGACGACTGGAGTCGCGGGATGGCTGCCGCGGAGATGGGTCAGCGCCGTCAGGCCGTCCATGTCCGGCATTTCGATATCGAGAACAACCAGATCGGGATTGAGCTGGTTCATCTTTTCCAGCGCCATCCGCCCGGTGGAGGCGGAACCGGCGACCTCGATATCCGCCTGCGCTTCAAGTTCTTCCATGACCACTCGACGCACGACGATCGAGTCGTCGACAACGAGTACGCGAATCTTCTCCATGCCCCTAATCCTCAAAGGCTCCCAGCAGCGAAAGCTTGGCGACGAGCACCTCGGCGGTGAAGGGCTTCATCACGTACTCATTGGCGCCCGCGTTGATCGCCCGCTGCACCTGCTCGCTTTCGGTTTCGGTAGTGACCATCACGAGCCGCACTTCGTCCCACGCCCTCACTTTTCGCACGGCTTGAATGAACTCCAGGCCATTCATCACCGGCATGTTCCAATCGACGAGCACAAGCTGAATCTCCGGGTTCTCTTGCAATCGTTCCAGGCCCTCCTGGCCGTGGCCGGCAGCGACGACATCGAAACCCTGTTCGCGGAGAATGTTGCCTACGAGCAAGCGCACTGCCCGCGAGTCGTCGATTACAAGAGCTTGCATCGTCCAAATTTCCCGCCAGGCGCGCCGACGAACGTCCACATCATCTTACGCGAATTACCCACCGAGTTTGGTCACTAAGTGCTGCAGTTCCACTGCCATGCGGGCTAATTCCTCGGCGGACGCCTTCGTATTGGCGGCCCCTTCGGACGTGCCGCGGGCGGCTTCGGCCACGCCCATGACGTTTTGAGCAATCTCGCGACTCCCCATGGCGGCTTCGCCGACGTTGCGAGAAATTTCCGCCGTGGTTGCCGTTTGCTCTTCCACGGCGCTTGCGATCGAACTCTGAATGTCGTTGATCTGGCCAATGATTGTGCCGATCTGGGCAATCGCCTCCACCGCGCCTTTAGTGTCGGTCTGGATGGCCTCGATCTTACGGCCGATGTCTTCCGTGGCTTTGGCCGTCTGCTTGGCGAGTTCCTTTACCTCGTTCGCGACGACCGCGAACCCCTTGCCTGCCTCGCCAGCTCGCGCCGCTTCGATCGTGGCGTTGAGCGCAAGCAAATTGGTCTGCTGAGCGATCGAGGTGATCACCTTGATCACATTGCCAATCTCCGCGCTGCTTTCACCTAATTTGGAAACAGTGGCATTGGTCTTATCAGCCACTTTCACCGCCGCCGTAGCGACGCGCGCGGCTTCGTTGGCATTCTTAGCGATTTCTTTGACGCTCGCGCCCATTTCTTCCGCAGCGCTGGCGACGGTTTCCACGTTCCGACTGACTTGCTCGGCCGCGGCGGAAACGACGCTGGCTTGCGACGCCGTCTCTTCGGAGTTCGACGCCATCTGCTGGCTCACGGAAGTCAACTCCTGGGCCGCACTGGCCAGGGTTTGCACGGTGTTTTCCAGCGCCGCCTCGACTTGCTTCAGTGGCGTGATGTTCGAGGCGTACTTAACGACTTTGAACGGTCGCCCGGCGTAATCGAGAATGGGAAAGTAGGATCCTTGGATCCAAACATCCTGTCCGCCCTTGCCGAGGCGGCGGAAGCGGCCCGATTGCTGGCGTCCTGCGGCGAGATCGAGCCAAAACTGCCGGTACTCGGCGCCACTGGCGTAGGCCGGATCGACAAACATGCTGTGATGCCTCCCCTGCACCTCATCGAGCCGGTACCCCATGGCCTGAAGGAAGTTGTCGTTGGCACTGGTAATGACCCCATCAAGCCCGAACTCGATAACGGCCTGCACGCGGCCAATCGCTGCGACTTGTCCCTGATAGTCGGAATTGCGCAGCTTAGCCTCCGTCACGTCGGTCGCATACTCAACGACTTTGAACGGTTTGCCGTGCTTGTCGGAAATTGGATTGTAGACGCCTTGAATGGTAACCTCGCGCCCCCCCTTGCCGACCCGAAAAAACTCGCCGGCGACGAATTCCCCGCGATTTAGCCGCTGCCACATCTCGCGGTACTCGGCGCTGGCTCGAGCGCTCTCGTCGACGAACATGCTGTGGTGCCGCCCTTTGACTTCCTCCAGCGAGTAACCCATCGTCTTCAGAAAGATGTCGTTGGCGTTGATTATCGTGCCGTCCAGCTCAAATTCGATCAACGCTTGCGAGCGCTGGATGGCCGCGATCTGCCCGGCGTAGTCAAGTTCCAGCCGCTGCTGGCGAGTGATGTCGTCCCAGGCGACGACATAACCCTGGACGCGGCCATTGGCTGCGTGCACGCTGTTGATGCGCGTCAGTAGGGTGATCGGGCCAAAGTTAAACTCGGCTTGGTGCGGTAGCAAGCGGGGATTGGTGAGTATGTTTTCCACGCGAGCGGCGTCTTTGTGAAATCTATGGATCGACGAGCCTAGGATATCGTCGACCTCCACGCCGAACGTCGCACGGATCTCGCCCGCGATCTGACTCAACGTCTGTCTCGCACAGTCGTTGATGTAGACGATCTCGAAATTGAGATTGGCGACGAAGATATTCGCCTGCACGCAGTCCAGTGAGGAGGCGGCTAGTTTCAACGACTTTCTCGACGTCGGCTTGCCAACAGGCTTGGCTTTCGTGGCGCGTTTGCTCGGCTTCATGGAGGTTTCTCACATTCAACAGGGGCATACTCAGGTAAGTTGTCAATTCTGCTCGGCTGGCAGCGACACGACGAGCTCCGGATCGAGGATTACGAGCAGGCGATCGGTCAGCTTGTACGCCCCTTGGATCAGGTCCCAAGCTGCGCCTCGCAACGTTTCCGGCGGGCGTTCGAAGTGTTCTTCAGCCACTTCCATTACGTCACCGATCTCGTCGACCATGAGGCTGACTGCACCGTCGTCGGTCTGCAACACGACGTTGACCGGCTCGTCGCTCTCCAGCCGCGGGGGAAGTGCGAGTCGCACGCGGAGGTCGATCGCGGTGACGATTTGCCCGCGCAAATTGATCAGGCCCCGCACCATGGGATGGGCGAGCGGGACCATGGTAAGGGGCTGATAGCGCACGATCTCCTGGACTTTCAAGACGTCGAGTCCGAAGCATTGATCGCCTAAGTAGAACGTGCAGTATTGATGGCTGGCAGTCATGGATTATGTGGTGTGCGGCAGGAGATCGATCGTCGCTGCGCGAACCAACGCGGCGACGTCGATAAACTCCGTAACTTGTTCTTGAATGATCGAGGTGAACAATACGCCCGGTCGACTCGCCCGCGAACGATCGGCCACGTGGTCGTCGACGATATCGAGAAACCGGTCGATAACGAGGCCGACCTGTTGATCTCCGGCAGCGCATACCACCACCGAAACGGCGTCGGACACGCTGTGACGTCGCCGCTGCGACCTTAACGAACGGCGGCCGAGTCGGAGACACTCTAACTCTTCGGAAACATCGACGAGCGGAAGGATATGTCCAAAATATTGGACCACCGGGCGAGCGCCGAGGTTTTCCAATGCTGTACGGGGAAACTCCTCCAGTCGGGCTACAAGCGATAAGGGCATTGCCATTTGCCCTCCGGCGGTGGGCGCGAACAGGAGCAGCGTTTGCCCTGCGCTCGCCACCGGCGCCGTCGGCCGTTCCTGTTCGCCGAGAGTTCGGCTCTTAGCCCCGGAGATCACGCTCGCGCGTTGAGCCAGGCCCAGCACGTCGAGGACGAGCGCGACTCGGCCGTCGCCCATGATTGCCGCGCCGGAAAAGACTGAGATTCCCTTGAGTTGCTTCTGCAGCGGCTTGACGACGATCTCTTCGGTATCGCGAATCGCGTCGACGACCAGTCCGAACGGGCGATCGTCGGCCTGCAAGACAATGATGTTTACATCGTCAGCGACGCCGCGAGTCACTTCAATCTGCAATTGCTCGTCGAGAAATACCAGCGGCAACAGAGTACCGCGCAGCCGATACACTGGTGCGCCGTGCATGCGCTCGATGCCCCTCAGCGCCTGATCAGGATTGAGCGACACAAGTTCCAACAGGCTCACTTGCGGGATGGCGTACCGTTCGCCGCCACTGTCGATGATCAGTGCCGGAATGATCGCAAGAGTCAGCGGAATTTTCGTGCGGATCGTCGTTCCTTGCCCCTGAGGGCTTTCAACGTCGACCGTGCCGCCGATCTTCTCGATATTGGTGCGAACGACATCCATTCCCACGCCACGGCCAGAGAACTGAGTAACGCTTGCGGCCGTCGAGAATCCGGGCATGAAGATCAGCCGCAGGATTTCCTGCCGCGACATGCGGGCGACCACCTCCGGCGACACAAGCTTGGCGCTGAGCGCCTTGTCCCGCACGCGGGCCACGTCGATGCCGCCGCCGTCGTCGGTGATCTCAATGATCACCTTCCCCCCCTCATGGCAGGCGACCATCCGCAATCGCCCTTCCTCAGACTTGCCGCGCGATTTGCGAATCTCAGGCGGCTCGATTCCGTGATCGATCGCATTGCGGACCATATGTGTGAGCGGGTCGCGAATCGCTTCAATGAGCGTCTTATCGAGCTCGGTATCCTGCCCGTCCATCTCGAAGCGAACCTTTTTTCCGCAAGCCAGTGCCAGATCGCGAACCACCCGCGGGAACTTATTAAGCACGTTGCCAATTGGTTGCATCCGCGTCTTCATCACGCTCGCCTGCAATTCCGTGGTGAGCAGGTTGAGCCGCTGCACCGCGCCGAGAAAGGCGTCATCCTCGTGCGATGCGCTGTGCTGCAGAATCTGATTCCGCGATAAGACAAGCTCGCCTACGAGCGTCATCAACTTATCGAGCAGGCCCACGTCGACGCGAATGTTGGAGTCGGACACGTGGGCCGCCTTGGCGTCCGAGGCGGATTCCAAAGGTGGAAGTGCGATCGTCTCCGCAGGGGATGGGATGATGAGGGGGGGCGTCGGCGTCGTGACGTGAGCCATCGGCGGCGGTGCGACCGGTAATGCGATAACGGGCTGCGTGACGAGGAGAGCAGCCTCCGCTGGCTGCGCCGCCAGAACTTCGCCGTCCCCAGCCTCGCGCAAGCGATCTACTTCCGCAATCAGCGCTGAGTACTCGCCGGACCCTTCGTTCCCGAAAGTCTCGATGCTCGCCAGCATTTCGCGAATCGCATCAACCACGCTCAGCATCGCGGTTGCGATGGTGGGGGTGAATCGCATTTCGCCCGCGCGCAGCTTGCTAAGCAGACTTTCGGCGGAATGAGCGACCGCCTGGAGCTTGACCAGTCCCAAGAAACCAGCCGTTCCCTTGACGCTGTGCAGCGTGCGAAAGACCTGGGCGAGCGTATTCTTTTCGGCGGGTTCCTTCTCAAGCGTGATGAGATCGGAATCGAGCAACGCGAGGTTTTCGTGCGTTTCCAGCAAGAACTCGCGGAGGATTTCGCTATTCGACATGCCCAGTTCATCCGCTCGCTGAAATTACATCGCCGCTTGCGCGCCCTCCATGGAACATTTGTTCCCAACCAGCTCGCCTGTTTTTGGCTATCAGCCACTAAGCTGCCAGGCGCCTTGCCGCCCGCGGCGTCCTCAGCCGAACAACGAGTCAAGGATTGGTCCCACCTCGCTGGACGGAAAAGCCTTCTCGAAAATGGCAACCACGCCCAGTTGCCGCACGGGATCGAGCACTCGGGGATCGGTCTCGGTGGTTACCATCATAACTGGAATCGAGGAGGTTGCCGGATTTTGCTTCAAATAGCTCACCAGAGCCCGGCCATCCATCAGGGGCATGTTATAGTCCGTCACAATCAGATCACAACTTTCGCGAGCGGCGATGGCGATCGCGTGGGCTCCATCGGGCACTTTGAGAAACTGGGTGAATCCCAAGCCTTGGAGCACCGTCCGCACATGGATGCGCGCCGTGCTGCTGTCGTCGGCGATCAAAACCCGTAATTCGCGGCGATCCTTCTTTTCGCCGAGCGGGTGAAAAGCCCCGCTACAGGCGGCGGCTTGCAGCGGCATCGAAGCTCCCGTCACCATATTGAGCGCCTGGACCATTTGCTCGGCTGTAAACGGCTTGGGGAGTAGAAGGACTCGGTTGAGTTTGCTTAGCTCCGCGGACTCGCCGTCGTTGGCCTCGCTGGTAACGAGCACAAAGCCGGGGGCATTGATCCTGATCTCCTCGCGAATCTGTTGGGCCAGCTCCACCCCGTTGATATCCGATAGGTGCATGGCCGAAATCACCACTTGCGGCCGTAGGCTACGAACCGCTTCGATCGCAGCCTTTCCACTTGATACGGCGCCAACCACAAAAAGCGATCTTTCCTGCAGAAAGTTTTTGATGATTGTTGCTTGCACGCGAGACGGCTCCACGACGAGCACCGTCAGGGGCGTAATTTTCGATGCTATTGGCAGCGTGCTCGGCGGCATCGTCGCGATGTCGATGGTCGAGGCGGCATTCAATTCGGAGGGCAATTCCAGCATCGCCCTGGTTGCCCCCCGCTCGGGATCCTTCGGCAGAATTGCCGCGATCGCCTCCAGTTCGGCTACGACATCCGACATCTGCTGCACGCGCTCTTCGGGCGTCTTGGACAGCATTCGACGAAACAGATCATCGAGCTGCGGAGGTGACTCGGCCCGCGCCGCGCGGAGGCGGGGAATTTCGCCATCACGGTGCTTGAGCAAGATCTCCATGATGGTTGCGCCCCTATAGGGCGGCCCGCCGGTCAGTAAATAATGCAGCGTACAACCGAGACTGTATATGTCAGCCCGGTGATCGATGGTGGTGGAATCGATAGCCTGCTCCGGCGACATGTAGTCGACAGTGCCGATCACGCCGCCGGCCATCGTCACATCGGCGCCGGCCGCCGCACCTGCAGCCCCATGGTTGAGCCGAGCCAATCCCAGGTCGGTCACCTTGATCACGCCGCTTTCGTCGAGGAGCAAGTTATGTGGTTTTACATCGCGGTGAACAATCGCCTGCGCATGAGCATAGGCCAGTCCACGGGCAGCTTGGAGAATGCAATCGACGGCGCGTGACAGTGCGAACGTCCCTTCCCGTTCCAGGCAGGCCGCCAGATCACGGCCGTTGACGAACTCCATCACCAGAAAATGGCCCGCTTCGGCTTCGTCAGCGTCGTACGCCATGACAACGTTGGGGTGCCCCAGTGCGGCGATCGTTTCCACTTCACGTTGAAACCGCTTCACAAAGAGTGGGTTCTCAGAGAGATTCTCGGCCAATACCTTCAACGCCACGATCCGCTTCATGCGGCGGTGTCGGGCCTTGAACACAGTGCCCATGCCACCGGCGCCGAGGCGATCGAGAATGTCGTAGTTGCCAATGCGAAGCGAATCTCCCCGCCCTTCGTTCAAGGCCGCCAGCTGGAATCGAGTAAGGAGTCCCTTGTCGGAAACAAGCCTCGATAGTTCCTCTGGATCCCCGTTTGCTACAGCGACTAGCGAGGCCAATTCATCGTCAGGCAGTAAACCGCTGGCAACGGCATTGTCGACAAATTGCGAGAAAGATGCGGTGGCCTGACGTGTGTTCTCAAGCATAACAAGTTCAACTTACAGCGGGCGTGAAGGTGATCCCATGTTCGAATAGGGACCCCATAACGACCTGGTGAACAGCGGACGCCGTCGCTCCTCGATTTTAACACAAGTATGAGGTGCTCGACCATTTGCAAGAATCCAACCCCCGACAACGCCACGCCTCTTTTTTATTGATTCGCTCCAAGTCCTTGGTTTGCCGGAACTCGTCGGCATGCCCTTGGCGATTGGCTTCTCGTGAGTATTCGAAGCCTTTCAGAACGGCCGGCAGAACTTCCAATTGCTAGCTCGTTTCGCGGCCGTTTAGCTGTCGCGGCTCCCCGCAATATGGGCACGACTTGTCCACGCCGGCCTGATTGTAATCGCCAACCTCCCCGGGGGGGCGACCTGCCGGCCCCGAGGCTCGCTTGCCGAGTGACGGCGTAACGCGCGCCTCGGTGAATCCGTGCGCCGTAAGGATTGCGGCTACTTCGCCAAATCTGGGCGCGGCGGGCCGGTGTACGGTTTGGCTCCTAAGTCTGTCCTTCCGGTGCGTTTAACCTGCAGCGCCGCGGGATCAGTCGTCGTCGGCGGCGTGATGTAGCCGTGGTATCGCCCCATCCAGTAAGCAAGAAGCCACGCGCCGGGTTCGATCACGTCGGGATTGCTCGAACCGCCGTCAGCTTGCATCGTCCAATGGTCCCACCGCATCGGTTCCGTTTCACGCGGCGAGAACGCGCGAATGCCCGCCTTGTTCGCTTCGTAGCCCACGGGCGTCCGTAAATCGGCGCGATGCGAGTTTTGAAAGCTCCAGACCCGTAGGTCGAGCGGCCACTCGCGCAAGTGCCTGACCGACGGTCCGACCTCGCACTCGTTCCCGGTCAGGGCGCCGTACACAAAATTGAACCAAGGGTTCTGCTCAATCCGTACAAGCTCGTACGATCGTTCGAGACTTCGCCGATACTTTCCCCGCAGCAGCGGATCCTGTTCGTAGGCGAGGAGATTGGCGTAGCTCCAAAATCCCAGCTCATCCAAAAAATGGAGCACGCCGTCGGGAGGAAACGTGTTGCGCTGGCGGAGCGTGAAGTCAGGATAGCCAAGTGCGACGAGTCGATCGTAGGCCGTCCCCGCTTGTTCATCGCCGGCGAGCACATGAGCGGTCTTCATGAACGATAAGACCTCGAGCGCCTGCAGTCCGCGGTCGTACATCCCTTCTTCGGTGGTGAAGTACTCGGGATCCCAGCGGCCCCAACGCGTCGGTTGGCCGTCGACGTCGATGAGCTTCCAACCATTATTGGCGATATGCGCGGCGATGCTCGCGAGATGGCGTTTGGCCTGCTCGACTTCTTCACCCTGTGCGACGTGGTCGAGGAAGAGCCTCGTGGCGTAAAAGTGCGAACAGACTTCGTCGCTGGATGTATCGCCTTTCCACTCGAACAGCCCGTCCGCCGTGTCATGCCACTCTGCCGGGGCGCCCCCCGAACCGTGGTCGGCTTGATGTCCCACCTCGCCCTTGGCCCAGACTGAACGGGCGAGGAATCCCGGCATCGACGTCATCGACTCGAGCCAGCGGAGAGCTTGAAAGGTCTGCACTGCTTGCTCGCGGGCGACGGAATCCTTCGTGACGGCGTAGCGATAGGCTTGAGCGGCCAGATAATTGCCCGTGTAGCCGCCGTCGTTGTCACTGACCTCGCGGACGTATTCCTGCCGCTTGCCGTCCCATTCCAGCTTGTGGGTAAAGCCCAGGCGCCGCTGGCCCCACTCGTCCAAATGACGTTCGTAGTAGTCGGCCTTCTTCTGTAACGTGTACGGCTCATACTCGATGACGCCGAGCCCTTTGGGAGTCGCGAAATATGCCGCACGGTCGCTGACGGCAATCGCGTTGACCTGCTCGTCGGGGAGCCAGCGCCGCCCGGCGAAGTAGTGAAAGGCTCCGTCGACCATCCGGATGGCGCCGCGAGTAGTTCCGATCCAAAGGTCGTCGTCGAACCCCTTTGCCAGACAATGAGCGTCCTCGTAACAGAGTCCTTGTTCGCCCCGAATAACGGTCATGAGCATCCCGCGCAGCATCGCCAAGCCTCGGTCGGTCGCAATGTATAACCGACTGCCTTGGCTCAGGGCGTCGCGCGTTGAGAGCGAAGGGAGCATTCCCCAGTCCCACGCTTTGTCGGAGGGCCACCCATAGACGTTCCTGGCGCCGATCCGATTTCCGTCGACGAAAGTAAGCCTTCCCGAACCAAGGACGTAGAGCGTTTCGCAGTGGGAAATGATGCGGGCAATAGGAAACGGCGACTCCGCTGCCGAATATGGCTGCAGGCCCTCGCCGACGACGCGCCATAGGCGCCGCTCGCTGGCAACGATTGTTTCGCCGAGATGGGCGGTGAGATCGTTAAACGACTCGCCGGAGAGCTTCTGCCATACGCTGCCTTCCAGCCGGTACAAGCCATCGCTGGCAATTGCCCACATCGCAGATTCCGTAGACACCAGTCGACGAATCGGTTGCGACATTTCGGCCACCGGAAGAAGCTGTTCCCCGTCAACGACGAACAGCCCCTGGTCGGAACCCGCAATAATGCGTTGGCCGAAACTGGCGACGCTCGTCAGTGCAACCGACGATGGGATCTGCCGACCGACCTCTTGCAGATAGACTTCGTCAATGACGGCTTCCGAGCCTCGTCTTCGCGGCTGATCGGCCGAAACAATAGGAAGAGGCGTCATACCATTCGGCAACCATGATAGGAACGCGACGGCGAACAGGTACATGATTCTCATTGTGGACAACTCATGGTGGAGTTCGCGGTTTCGTGCCGACAAGCCGGGCTTATTGGTTGGCGAGGCCGCAGGTCGCTCGAGCGCACTGGGCGCCGGGCACAACGTGATAGTAATTCATTACGATAGGCGTGGCCAATCGCCGATCGGCCATCGGCCGCGGGCCATGGTTCCTGACTGGAAGGAAGTCGCGGCGAGGGCAACCCGACTGGTTTGAGCCAGGCACTCGCGGAGCGTTGTTGAGGGAAGTGCGGGCCGTTGTCGCTACGAAGCTAGGTCAGCGCGCCGCGGCGAACGAATAACTCGGCGCCTCGGAGTGATGTGAACGCACGGGACGCAACGCGCGACGCCGGGTCCAACAAGTGACGCACGTCAGCAAAAGGCTCAACCTAATGCGTCTAGGCGCTGGACATGTTGTTGTTTAGTCCGGCAGCCGCCTTGCCGCCGTCGTCGCCGCCCATCAACACGTTATGTTTGCGGCCAATGGCCACAGACAAACCATCCGCTCGCTGAAGTGTTTGAGGATGCTTAGCGATCCATTCTCGCAGTCGTGGACTTGGAGATCCCAGCGCGGCAGCACGTATTGCAACGCCTGGCCGATGGGACTCATGGGTAGCACCACTCGGTTCCGCCCATGGTGAGCACGTGTCCGGGGCCGTCGCCGCACAGATATTGCTCATTCGTATAGGCCGCCGCCGCGGCGCCTTGGCTGCCCTGAAATGCGGTTTCCCCCCGAACTCAGTGCCGTCGGCCCGCCGCATCACGCCTCTTCGCCGCTCGCGGTTGAAGGCTGAGTCCATATCATGGGGCGGCCAGCGCATGCTGGCCCGCCGCCGCCTCAATGCGCCTGACGGGCACGGCAAGAACGCGGCCGTGTTCAAATTATCTTCGTCAAAGTCGGGCGCTAGCGAGAAAACATCCTAAGATGAGCGTTGGGCGATCTTCAGCCACGAGTGAAGCTTTGTCCGCCCGCCCGACGATTCTGAGAACTGTTAATGCGACTTGCGAACTTTATCCTTTCGAACGTCGAGCCTATCCTTGCCGAGTCGGAGACCTTCGCCCGGAGCATCGTCCCTGGCGAGAATCTCGGCCAGCTCGCCCTGCGTGATCATGCCGGGCAGATCCTGCAAGCCACCGCGCGGGACATGAAATTCCCCCAATCCGCGGCGGAGCAAGCGAAGAAATCTAAGGGCCTAGATCACGGTCCGTCAGGAGACGCCCTCGATGGAGCCTCCAAATTACATGCCGTCGATCGTTTGGGCCTTGGCTTTAACTTGCTTGAGGTGATGAGCGAATATCGGGCGTTGCGTGCCAGCGTACTTCGACTTTGGCGCGAGAGTTTACCCGCCCCCGACGATCGCGACGTCGATGACATCACCCGGTTTAATGAATCACTTGACCAGTCGATCACTAAGGCGGTTGCCAGTTATACAAGTCGCGTTGATCAGGCCCGGGATATGTTCCTGGCGATACTGAGTCACGACTTGCGCAATCCGCTCAACTCCATCGGCATGAACGCGCACTTGGTGCCTCTGGTGTGTGCCGATCCTGTCGAGGCGATGGCGTGCGGCCAGCAGATCACTCGCAGCGTTACGGTCATGGAGCGGATGATCTCCGACCTTCTCGACTACACCCGAACTCGGCTAGGCGCCGGGATGCCCGTCAAACCTGCGCCGTTAGACCTAGGAAGCGTAGCTCGGGAGCTATTTAATGAATTCCGCACCGCTCATCCCGACCGCGATATTCAACTCCGCACTGATGGTGACCTGAACGGTCGGTGGGATGCTGACCGCGTCCGCCAGGCCAACTCCAACCTCCTGGGTAACGCGATTGAACACGGCTCGGCCGATTACCCTGTGACGCTTGCACTTCGCGGCGAAACGACCAATGTCTTCATTGAGGTGCATAACGGCGGCGATCCCATTCTGCCCGGGGAGATGCAGAAAATCTTCGACCCGCTCGTTCGCGGCTCCAGCGCCGAACACCCTCGAAAAAATCGCCCTGGCAGCATCGGCATGGGGTTATACATCGCACGCGAAGTCGCCAAGTCGCACAACGGACGAATCGAAGTGACTTCTTCCCCTGAAGAAGGCACTTCGTTCACGATTCGTCTCCCGCGCGAAAGCGCGCCGCGAGAGGGGCAGCCGATACTGGATGCGGGCCACATTGAGAACATGTAAGGGAAGCATGATCCTAGTTGTTGACGACCAGAAAAACGCTGGCGCGGGCCTTCAACGCCTTCTTCGCTACGCCGGTCACGGAGCCTTCACAGGCGCTTGACCTACCGTACGCAGCGCATTGTTCAAGTCGCAGCACTCATGCACCAGAGACATTGCCAAACGGACTGCGAAGAATCTCGTAGGCTTTCACGCGAAAAGGAATGCGCTAAGCAGAAAAGTTCGACGAAGATCTCAAAATTCCACCCGTTGGCTCGAGACTAGCGATTCTTCGCAACTGCAAGTAGCAGGGGTCGCGTCAGTCGCATCCTGGCTCAGGCGAACCCTGCCCATCAACCACTGGTTGGGGCTGCGGTCCGCCTCGGCGTCGACTCGCTTCAAGCTAGCAGCCGATCGCCGCCATTCGTGCTGCAACTTGGCTCGGCAGGAAAATCGCATCCATTTACGCCGGTGAAGGTACTTTCACCGGAGGCATGTTCAATGTTCAAACCAAGAAAGCCGGCCGTTGGCAAGGGCGAACCAGGCATTGGCGTACCGGCCGCAGATCACGGCGTTCCCAACAAATCCGCGAGCGCTGGTAAAGATGAGCGAACCGAAGTTCCGATTCGGACCGGTCCCGGCCGAGGCCGAGCTGGCGGCGGTGCGACCGACGAAACCACAGCCGCGAGAGATACCGCTGCTCAATGCGGTCGTGGATTGAAGCGTTAGCGATCCTCGGGACGTCGAAGCGGCTCGGCGAGACGCCAGCCGCGCCGTTCCCTTGGGTTTTAACTTCCACCGGAGCGGAGCCGCGGTGCGCAAACGGCGGCTGCCAATAGAGATGCGGCTCTCTTTGGTGGGGAGCTGCCGGAGGTCGGTGCAGATTAGCTCAGTGAGACGCCCCTCTAGACAGGCGCGCGGCGAGAGCGCAGAACGGGAAGCTCGTCCGTTGAGTACTCAGTAATGAACTTCAGCCGGAGCAGCGGGATTGATACGAGCCCCGAGCCGCGCCACACGCCGGGAACCTGGACCATCACGGAGCGAGGTTCAAGGCTCCGCGAAACAATCTCGCCCTCAACCCCGCCGACGGATTGCACCTTGTCCCCAATTTTCATTTTCATGTGGCGCATCCTCTCCGACGCCAACTGGAATAGATAGGCCAGATTCGGATCTGGCCAGCTAGCCCACGCGAGGCGTCGTGGAGGTTAGCTCAGAGCGAATCTCGCCGCTTCGCAGCGGCGTGCCGCGGGATTCGTGAATCATCCCCCGAAAAGGTTACTCCACCTCACGGCTGGCAGTGCTATACTGCAGGCGTACGAGCTGAAGCCACTTGGCTCCCTAAGCCGCTGCTCACCGCAGCGACCGATTGATCGTTCATCGCCGGCCAAGTTCAGCGCACGTTTTGCCGTAGGCAATTCTCATGGCCTCCCCACCCTGCGGCTCGTGCTTAGGCACGGGTCGTTGCCCGCGATGCATGGGCGTCGGGTCGTTTCCTTCCGAAGACCAGAGCGACCCCGCACGCCGGCGCGCCTGCCGTACCTGTCACGCCTCGGGGCGCTGCAAGGAGTGCAGTTCATCGACCGCGCGCCTGGCGAGCGCCTGCCCGGCTCGCACGCCGAACGCTAGAGTCAAGCAGGGAGGCGTCGCCTAGGACGATTTTCGCTCAAACAGCACGGCGACAATCCATAGCAAGCCTGCCACCGGCGCGATGATGGCTGCCGTCAGCTTGTACGGGTTGTGCATGAACCACATGACGGGAACGCACCCGACTAGGATGACCTGGAGGGCGAGAACCAGAAGATTATGGCGTCGTAACACGCTTCTCACTCTACCACTCACGGGCCGACGGGCAACACGTTCGTCGTGGCTCACGCCGCTTTGAGCGACGCGTCTAGGAGTAAGCATCAGTAACTGGGGGCGAGCTGTCTTCACGCCCGTGGCGCTACCTGAAAGGTCAGGAGTGCGAACACGCAAATCGACTTCAATCGGGAGTGTGGCGGTGCATCGCGCCCGCAGCCGCACACGGCGCTGTGCGCCGTGAACTTTCTTGAAGGCTGTCTCCCCCTCCAGGTGCGTGCCAGGCGCGCAGAGTTCCCGGCATAAGTTGTGCACGTCAACTGAGCGTAGCGGCTCACGGCAGCATTCCCGGGGCGTTACACGATTCCAGCAACAGGAGACGCCATGAAAGGTTTTGTACAGGATATCGAAGAGTTAGCCGTCACAAATGACGAGTTCCGCCGCGTACTGTACACGGCGAAGAACTGTCAACTTGTCGTGATGTCATTAGAGCCCGGAGCAGAGATCGGGATGGAAGTCCACAAGCTCGACCAATTTTTTCGGGTCGAAAAGGGAAGCGGCGAAGCGATTCTTGACGGGGTATCGACGGCGATCCGAGAGGGCTTCGCGATCGTCGTCCCCGCCGGAACCAAGCATAACATCGTCAATACGGGCAGCACCCCGCTGAAACTCTACACGCTCTACGCGCCGCCGAATCATCGCGATGGCGTCGTCCACCACACGCGCGAAGACGCCGAAGCGGATAACGAGCATTTCGACGGCAAGACGACGGAAAACGAAGCCATCCTGGCCCGCGACGACCGGGACAAGTGAGATTCCTTTTCATCCGGCGCCTTGGAGCCAGATGGGGCATCTTCTCGCGACCATGGGAACCGATCGACTTCTTAGCGGCGACAACCGCAAGGCGGCGCGAACACCTTGAGCAGTTCTTTGGCAAGCAACCAACCTCTCGGCACGTGCCCCACTACGCCGCCACGGCGGGCCTGCTGTCCCCGTTGCCGAATCAGCCCCGACTCGAATTCGGCCATCGAATCTTTCATCTCCAAGAGCAGCCTGTCGTTAAACTGTTTTGGATCGTAAGCGCCATCTTGATCAAGGACGAGCGTGCCGGTCAACGCACACAGATCGATCAGCTGATGCTAGTCGCGATTGTTACGGACCTTGCGCGAAGCTTCGACGGCCAGAACGGCTCCGACTTGACCGTCGCAGACTGCAGCTAAGCGTCTCCCGAAACCCGGACGATCCACTGAACCAGCGCCCGAGCATCCTAAGTCCTCGTTAGTCACGAAGACACTGCGAAACTTCCATCGCTGCGCTTGCTCGCGCGGCTCGCACTGGCAGCATCGACTCTCCTGATGTTCCGTTACTTGGTGCATCGCAGACTGTCGTAAGTAGATATGGGCGGCTCGTTCAAGGTGAGTCGGCTTAATCTCTTCGTTCATCGACACCCGCCCTTCGGCCGGCTTCCGACTTGACGATCTAGCCGAGCAGCCGGCTGAACAGTTATCGTATGCGACTTTTCTGCCGCTTCTGAATCTGCCTCGATAGCCGCGGGCCGACTTTTCAGGGCAAGCTGAGTTGTTTGGGGGCTGGCCGTTGCGGGCGCATCCGTCGTCCCTCCATTCGGATGATCACGGGTTGCTTTATGGGTAAGCTCCACGTTCGCCGAGCCGCTGAAGGCAGCGCTCCGCGACGTTACCACTTCGCCGGAGACCTCGGACGGGTCGCTGGCGACCTGAGGCAATTGGCGACGAGTGTCACTTCGCCTGCCAAAGCAGCATATCAGGAAAGTCATCGAGAACGTTCTGATAGCCAATCGCCAAGCGATGCCCACTCTCCGTGAGCGCGAGGCGGCATGGTCCGACGCTTGTTCCCTCCCAGGCGGGGTCGAACAGCACCCCGAATAGACGAGCATGCTTCACCGACCAAATTCTGACGGCGCCGCTCTGCGATGAGGAGACCAACGTGTTGCCATCGCGTGAAAAGAGCGCGTCGGCGACGCCCACTTCGTGCCCGCCAAACTCCGCGGCAAGCGTTTCGGTGCGCAGATCCCACAATCTCAGCACGCCGTCGCGATGCCCCGATGCCAGCAGGCGACCGTCGGGGCTGAAGCAGACCCAGTCAACTTCCCCGCGAGCCTTGAATTGCGCCGTCGTGCGAGCGCTGGAACGCTTGACGACCGTGACGACTCCCGCTTCATCGCCCAGCGCAAGCCATTTTCCGTCCGTCGAATAGCAGACCGATGAGGCGTCTGCCGCTTCAAGGGTCGAGTGGAACGTTTCGGCGCCAGTTTTCGAGTCCACGATGGACAGATGCGCCGCCCCGACCAGCGCTAATTCGTCCCCGCGGGGTGAATAGGCGAACTTCTCCGGACGCTCCCTCAACTTGATCGTGCGCGCCTGGGCGTCCGAGGGCCTGACTGTGACTACCGCGGCGTCGTCCCGAGCGACGATCGAGAACTCATCGCTTTGCGGCGCCCAGACGGGATATTGAAAGGCCCTGCCTGGATGCCGCCGTCGAAGCGTCGTTGAACCGTCGTCTGCGTTCACCGCTCCGTAACCGTGCAGGCTCGTATACGCGACGTACTTTCCATCGGGCGAAAGCACGACGCCGGTCAGGCTCGCTTCGCCGCACTCCAGCGGCGTCGCTTGGTTTCGAGACAGATCCCACAGGCGAATGGCTCCGTCAGCGCCAGCCGTGGCAAGTCGTGTCGCATCGACGAACTGCAGACTCAGCAATTCTCCGTCGTGCGCGTGGATGATTCGGGGGCGACTATTGATGACGGCGTCGCCTCGTTGCAGCTGCACCAAGAAGACCTCGACGACGCCGTCGCGATACCCGATGCCGATGGAAGTCCCGTCCGCAGCGATGGCCACGTCAGTAAGCCGGTCTCGCGAAACGGGCGTTTGGGCGGCGATTTTTCCCGACTTCGATTCAAACAAGTATGCGGTCGAATCATACTTTTCACCGGCCAGAATGTACTCGCCGCACGCTGAAGACCGAGCCACGGTCAATTGGCCTCGATGCCGGGCGTCGAGCGACGCGTCCAGCTCGCGCGTCGGCTGCATGGAACCGGGGTCGACGAATTGAATCACGCCGACGGCCGCGTCGGCGTAACCGGGCCGACGATTGGGAACGAGCAGCGCTCCATTCGGCGAAACCTCCAGCGATTCGATGCGAGCCGCCGAAGGGAGCGTCGTCGAGCTACGTTCCTCCAACGACAGCTTGACGACTTCATGATAGCGCGATCCCGCAAACAAGCTCTCTCCGTCGGGACTGAACGCCAAAGACTCGAACGTAAAGTCACTGGTTAAGACCTCTGAAATCTCAGCGCCGTCTTCCAGGTCGCAGAGATAGGCGACGTTCGATTCAACCGCCGCCCACTTCCCGTCGCCGGACACCGCGACTGAGTTGAGCGGCTCATTGCACACAGTGACGGTGCGCAATAGTTTACCGCTGGGCAGGTCCCACAGACGCAACGTCCCGTCGGCGCCGACGCTCGCGAGCCGACGGCGGTCTGGAAAAACGGCGATCTCGTTGACAGGCCCGACGTGGCCCAGCAGTTCTAGATGATCCGGAGGAGCGACCGAGTCGTGTAGAACTCGCCACTCGAGCCCTCGGCGATCGGCCTGCCAAGCGGCGGGTGTGTGCCGCCCCAGAATTTCACGCGCCTCCTCGCTTGATCCTTGGCCCCACGCCGAGTAGGCAGCGTTGAGATCGGCCATGTACAGTAGATCTGCCGTGTCGCGCAGCGACCGCTGGATCAACATGACGCTAGCGCCCAGCAGCAGGATCAGCGCTCCTCCAAAGACAAGGCTGGCCTTGGCGAGCGCTTGATGCCTCCGCGCCCACTTCAACGCTCGATCCGCAATCGTCGGCCGTTTGGCCTTAATTGGCTGATCGTTTAGAAATCGTCGGAGATCGTCGGCGAACTCGCCGGCCGATTGATATCGATTGGAGGGCTCTTTCTCGGTGGCCTTGGCGACGATGATCTCTAAGTCGGTAGCAATCCAAGGATCGACTTGGCGAAGCGGGCGGGGGTCGCGCTCCATGATCTGGCGAATCACGGCCGGACGATCGTTCCCCTCAAACGCCGGCTTCAGGGCCAACATCTCGTAGAGCGTAATGCCGAGTGCATAAACGTCGACGAGGTGATTCGCCGCCGGGTTGCCCTGAAGCCGCTCCGGGCTGGCGTACTGGAGCGTGCCCACCAGATCGCCGGTGCACGTCACGCCCGCGTCATCCTGGAGTCTTGCCAATCCAAAGTCGGTGATCCACAGTTTACCGGCGGGGTCGATGATCAGGTTGGCGGGTTTAACGTCTCGATGGATTACTCCTCGCTCGTGAGAGAAGTGCAGTGCTTCGGCGGCCTGGCGACCCCAGTCAGCGACCCTGTCAAAGTAACGTTCCGCGTGTGACCGCGACGCGCCGAACGAATGCTGCGCTGCATCAGTCTCCGCCATGTGTGGGGGCGGTACGGCAGCGCCGGTCGTCGCGACGGACGCGGCGCCAGCTTTCCCCGCCGCCGACGTTCGCTCCGCATAGAGCTCCGCTAAACTGACGCCGCGAATCCATTGCATCGCATAGTAGTGGACGTTCTGCTCGCAACCGATCGAGTAAATCGGCACAATGTTCGGATGGTCGAGCGTGGCGGCCGCTCGCGCCTCGAGTTCGAATCTGGCGAGACGTCCTTCGTCAAGAAACGCCGCCTGCGGCAAGACTTTTAGGGCAACCCTGCGACGAAGCGACATCTGCTCTGCTTCGTAGACGACCCCCATGCCGCCCCGACCAATTTCGCGGACGATGCGAAAATCGCCCAAGACGGCGGCCGCCGCCAACGGCGCAGGGGCAAACGCGGCGGCGGGCGGCCAGACGCGATGGAGGAGGTCGACGCAGGCGATCGCTTCGCCGTCGCTTATGCACATTCCGGAGGGAAGGGCGGGCGACGACTCGTCTCGGCCCTTGGCTTGGTCGTACGCCACCAGCGTTTCGACGGCCGGCTTCGACGGCGCCTCGGATTCAGATCCAGGTCCGATCACGTCCCACCGCCTAAAGCGCTCAGTTGTGACGCGAGTCGCTTCACGGCGCGTGCCCAAAGCTTTTGCGCTGCTTCTTCAGAACAATCGAGCGCTTTGCCGACTTCGTCGAACGATAAATGGAGCTCATTGCGCAGTCTGATTGCAAGTTCCTGTCGCGGCCGAAGCGACCGCAGCGCCGCTTCGAGCCGCTGCTGCTCTTCATGGGCCATGAGCACCCGGCTCGGCGTCTCCTGGTGTGCTGAGACTAGGGCGATGTTCCAGCCGGAGAGGTTCGGTTGCCGTTGTTCGCGCGCCAAGTTGCGCTTGTCCGTTCCGCGAAAGCGGCGATTGGCGGTCTGCAGCCGGTGCCGCAGAATGCTTTGCACCCAGGCAATCAGCTCGCCGCGAGTCGTCCCTTTGAACCCGCCGATCGCTTCGAACGCCCTGAGAAAGGTCTCCTGAACGATATCTGAAGGACTGACTTTGACCGAGAGACCGGCGTCCAACTGCTGCTCGGCGCGCCGGTGTAAATAGGCTCGCAGGCTGTGAAACAGCTCGTCAATCGCGTCACGATCCCCTCGTCGTGCGGCGTCGATGCGCAATTCCCAGGCGTTGGGGGGCGATTCCATGAGAAGCTAATGATAAGGCGGAATCGAGCGGCGTGGACGTTGATTCGGCGACGGGTCTCCTTCCATGACTTTATGCCCAGCTGACGAGAAAAAGTCAAACAAGCCAGTTCGCGCTTGGCGCTGCCATGCTTGAGTCGATTCGCCGGGCCTCCCAGGGACGGTAGAAAACCACGGCCTTAATCACTCAGTTTCGTCGTCCGCTTTCGCAGATTACGGGGTCTTTATCAGTGGGGAGCTCTGCGTCGCTCACGCATCACGTCTCTACTTGCCGGTGGGAGGCGTGCCAGACAAAAAACGCGAATACTCATTTAACCCATGCGATTTGACATTCTCTTTACGCGGGGACCCCTCGATGGGCTGAGGCTGGACGGCGACACGTCCGATGCCGACGCTGACGGCGAGTTTGCCAGCGAATGCTTTCGTCGCTCTGGCGCCGGATTGGTCGGCACGCTATTCGAAACCCTCGATCCTCGCTTATCAGCATCGAGCGACGCCGAGCCAACCTAAGTCAAACTGCATCAGTACGAGGTCGAGAGCGCAACTTCCTACTGCGTCTCAAGCGGCTCGGCACTGGTACCGGTGCACATCGAAGTGAAGGCAGTCTATCAACGGTCATCGATTCATTCCGCATCGCTCGACGAGTGGCGTCTCTCGTAAAGCAAAACTCCCGTCGCCTCATCGCCCGTCATTCGAGGGTACGCCAATCTAGAGGCGGCAGGACGCATTGGCCGCTGCGATCTGCGGCATGTTGGCGCCGTTCAACCCCGAAACCACCATTCGCAACGCCGAAACCTCGCAAGTCGTCATCGCGGTTCTGTCTCATTGTTCCCGGCGATACAGTCCGAGTGAATTCGTCTGGGCGTCTCATCAATCGTTCAAGGTTTCACTGGTAGTTCCAGGCAGACATGGCCTGATTGAGCGTCCCATTCAGTACTACTAGCTGGGATGCCACGGCAGCGCAGATCACGTGCATCAGTGCCTTCTGTTTCTCAGAGAGATTACGCTCCGTTAAATGATCTAGACAAAGTGTATTGAGATCGTCTATTGTCGATGTCGCCCATGTGACGTTCCCTTTCCTGCGGCGTCCGAAGTCGATCGCATCAATGTCGAACCGGCGCTCAATTGCGGCAACCCGCGCACAAGCGATGAAACGACGTCTGCTGCGGACTCCCGTTAAGCCAGCAGATCCTTTACGACCGCCGCAGGGTTCACGCCAGTGAGGCGGAAATCGAGCCCCTGCGAGCGAACGGCAAGTCGCTGGTGGTCGAGGCCCAGTAGATGCAGCAATGTCGCATGCAAGTCGCGGACATGCACGGGGCGGTCCACCGCTCCGAATCCGAACTCATCGGTCTCGCCGTAAACCTGTCCCGCCTTGAAGCCGCCGCCGGCGAACCACATCGTGAACGCATCGATATGATGGTTGCGCCCGGTCGACTCGCGCACCTCCCCCATCGGCGTGCGACCGAACTCGCCGCCCCAGATCACGATCGTTTCCTCGAGCAGACCACGCTGCTTCAGGTCGCGAATCAACGCAGCGCAGGGCTGGTCGATATCTCGGCACTTTTCCGGAAGATGTTGCTCCAGGTTTTCCGTCGTCCCCCCATGGTGGTCCCAGTTGGTGTCGTATAGCTGCACAAAGCGAACGCCGCGCTCCACCAGTCGACGCGCTAGCAAGCAGTTGCGGGCGAAACTCGCTTCGGCAGGGTCTTTGATGCCATAGAGATCGAGCGTTGCGCGGCTCTCGCCGCGAATGTCCATCAAATCCGGAGCGCTGGTTTGCATCTGATAGGCCATTTCGTACGCATTGATGCGCGTCGAGATCTCCTCGTCGCCGGTGTCCGCGAGCCGCTTCTCGTTTAGCTCCCTCAGCGCGTTGACGAGCATCTGCTGTTGCACTTCGCCGATCGAAGGAGGCGTGGAGAGATTGACGATCGGATCGCCCTGGCTGCGCAGGGGAACTCCCTGATACGTGGTCGGTAGGATGCCGCTCCCCCAGAGGACGGCGCCGCCGCGCGGGCCGCGCGGGCCGCTTTGCAGAACGACGAATCCGGGCAGATTGTGGCATTCGCTACCCAGCCCGTAGGTGATCCACGATCCCATGCTCGGCCGGCCAAACTGGCCGCTTCCCGTATTCATCAACAATTTAGCCGGCGCGTGATTGAAGAGGTCCGTCTTGCAGGTGGCGACAATGGCGATGTCATCCACGATGCCGGCCGTATGCGGCAGCAAGTCGCTGACCCAGGCCCCGGACTCGCCATACTGTTTGAACGAGTGTTTCGAGCCAAGCAGGTTGAGTCCATGACTGCTATCCATAAACGCAAACCGCTTGCCCGCGACATAGTTCTCGGGTATCGGTCGGCCGTTCCACTCAGCGAGCTTTGGCTTGTACTGGAACGTCTCGAGTTGGGAGGGCCCGCCAGCCATGAAGAGGTAAATGACGTTCTTCGCTTTCGGCGCGAAATGGGGCAGCTTGGGCTCCAACGGATGGCGCAACTTCAAGTCGTCGGCCGCGCTGACTCGACATGCGTCCTCCAGCGCAGCCAGTGCGATCGCGGCGACTCCGATGGAGCAGCGTTGAAACAAATGCCGCCGCGTGACGCGACGCAGTTGGTGATCAGAATTCATGGCGTTCAGTCACGAGTGACGGTTTCGTCGAGATTTAGCAGAGTCCTTGCAGCGGTTAGCGCGTCGAGTCTCTTCAAGACGGCCAGTTCATCAGCTTCCGGCGACCGGGCCAGACAGCGTCGGAAGGCCGTCTCCAGTCCGTCTTTCTTGATAATCTGTTCGAGCGCGACGGCGAACTCCATAAAGGCGGCATCGTTCATGAGCGTCAGCGCCTGCAGCGGGGTGTTGCTGCGAATGCGGCGGGTGCAACAGCTGACGCCATCTGGAGCGTCGAACACGTTCAGGAACGGCGGCGGCGATGCGCGGTACGCGAACGTGTAGAGGCCGCGGCGGTTCTTATCCGCTCCTGGGCTGACCGTCCATTCGCGCGCCACCTGCCCTTGGCTCATTACGCCAGCGGGGATCGGCGGATAAACGGGGGGCCCGCCCAGTCTAGGCGATAGCAGTCCGCTCGCCGCGAGTCCGACGTCGCGAATGATCTCAGCGTCAAGGCGAATCCGCTGCTGGCGGCCCAACCAGTAGTTGCGTGGATCCGCGTCGCGAAGTTCCGGCCGATCGGCCGAGCGCTGTCGATACGTATGGGAGGTGATGATGAGGCGATGCATTTCCTTCAGGCTCCACTGGCGCTCCATAAACTCGACGGCGAGCCAATCGAGCAGTTCCGGATGGGAAGGCGCGGCGCCTTGCAGCCCGAAGTCATTCTCGGTTTCGACAATCCCGCGTCCAAAGTATTGCTGCCAGATGCGGTTCACGATGACCCGAGCTGTCAGCGGATTCTGCGGACTGACGATCCAGCGCGCCAAATCGAGTCGGGTGGGCCGGCCTGATGGCGGTGGGAATGGATGGAGCGCCGCAGGCGTCCCTGGAGCGACTTCCTCACCCGGGCGGGTGAAGTCGCCGTTGATCAGCACGGTCGTTTTCCGCGGCTGCGGCAACTCCGCCATGACCAGCGTCGTGACGGGACGGTTGAGCGCCTCATCGAGTTCCCAAAGCCGGTCATGGAGCCGACGGAATGACGGGTCCTCGCCGAACCCCGCGGCGAACAGCGTCCGAGTCTGTTCGCCGGTGCGCCGTTCGGGGGGCAGCGCGAGGATCATTTCGATCTCCGGCGACAGGCCGCTTTTCATCTCCGGCGTAAGCCCTGATTCCCAGGTGGCAAGCTCGCTGGCACGACTTGCGACGTACGCATGCGCCTGCCGCTCAGCTTCCGCGAATTCGGCCGTCAGTCGATCGACGTCGACGCCGGGCCCAAAGACCTTCATCGCCGGCTCGTCCTGACTATTGAAAAAGGCAAAGAGTCCGTAGAACTCCCTCTGTTCAATCGGGTCGAACTTGTGATCGTGGCACTGCGCGCACCCCACCGTGAGCCCCAGCCAGACCGTGCCGGTCGTCGCCACGCGATCGAAGATGCCGTCGATCCGGAACTGCTCTTTGTCGATTCCTCCTTCCTCATTGATTTGCGTATTGCGATGGAAGCCAGTAGCGACTTTCTGGCTTTCGGCGGCGCCGGGCAGTAAATCGCCGGCGAGTTGCTCGATGGTGAACTGATTAAACGGCATGTCGGCGTTCAACGCTTCGATCACCCAGTCCCGATACTTCCAGATCTGCCGCGGCGCATCAATCGAGTAGCCATTACTGTCGGCGTAGCGGGCCTGGTCGAGCCACCAGCGTCCCCAACGCTCGCCGTAATGCGGACTTCGCAGGAGTCGATCCACGAGGTCGTGATAGGCGGCCTCCGCATCGATGGCCGACGCCTCTAGAAACGAATCGACCTCCGCCAAGGTCGGCGGCAGTCCGGTCAGGTCGAGCGATGTCCGACGGATCAGCGTCGCGGCGTCTGCCAACGGCGACGGAGCGAGTTTTTCCTGATCAAGTCGCGCCTGGATGAATCGATCGATCGGATGATCCGTCCACGAGATCGGGGGAAGAACAGGTCGTCGGGGAAGCGCCAGCGACCAATGCGCCTCGTACACCGCGCCTTGGTCGATCCACCGGCGCAGCGTCTCCTTCTCGTCTGCGGTGAGACGTTTGTTGGAATGCGGCGGCGGCATCACTTGATCGTCGTCCGACGACATGATGCGTGCGATTAACTGACTCTTCCCCGAGTCTCCGGCAACCACGGCCGCCGCTCCGGCCTGTGCTGACGTCGCGCCTGCGCGAGTATCGAGGCGCAATCCGGCTTCGCGAGCCGAAGCGTCGAAGCCGTGACAAGCGAAGCAATTTTCGGAGAGGATCGGTCGCACGTCGCGATTAAAGCGCACCTCGTCCGCGCGAGCTTTCTCCGCCGCGCATAGCGCTCCGCGCTGAACCAGCAAGAGGACGGCGAGACTGAGAACCTGGCGTCTCATCATGGCGTGACCACCGACTAAGTCCGGGACGAATATGGATTTATCATACTCGAGCAGTCCTCAAGAAGGCATTCCGCCAATCGACAAATCGCCAACCGATCGGTTAGAGCGATGACAAAGCTGCAGCCAGCTTGCACGTCAGGCAGCAGGTGGCTGGAAAACAACAGGCTCATGCCCTTGATCATCGTCAAGTCGCGAGCAAGCTCAAGAATCTCCGGTTGTCGTGCAGGAACCACGTGATTGGTCGGCTCGTCGAGAATGGGGAACTTCCCTAATGGACGACTGCGGACGCGAACTTCAGCCGCTGCTTCACTCCCCTCGAATAAGACTCGACGTTGCGTTACGCGTCTCGCCCAGCCCTGCGAAGCCGGACGTCTCATGGGCTCGTTGCAGCGCGTCGGTCAGCCCGATGTCTGTCGGCTCGCCAACGTAGGCGACGAACTCGACCCCTTCGGTATGGGAGAATAAGGGCGATCGACTCAATGGGCGCCAAAAGCGGACGCCGCGCGATGGCGTGCGCGCGAGCATTGATTCATTGCGATCGGCGTGGGCAAACACTGGGAGTGTGTCGAGAGCCAATCGTTCCGGCGAAGCAGGCGGGAGAAAACTACGGGCCGATGTGAACCACTCTCAGACTCAACGCCGCGCCGTGCGCAGTGCTCGATGAACGATGTCCGGGAGGCGGGGTTGTGACAATCACGCCTGCCGTCCGGACTTGGCTGGTTCGCCCCCGTCTTGCGCAGGCCGCCGGAGTATTGCGCCAACCCACTCGACGCTCTGGGCGGAGCGAACGACTCCGCAGCAAGCACTCTCTGCGTGCACCAAAGTGTGCTGTGAACCTAAGCGGCAAGAAACCGGCAAGCTTGCGCCGACCAGAGGAGCGCAGAGTATTATTCATCGGCAGCGCCGGTACTTCTCCTGCGGCGCGCTGTTCAGCCGGGCGGCGCCGAGGCGTTGATGTTCGACCCTTCATCGCCAAGGCCCGCCCGGCGCTTGTCGAGCGCCGTCAACTGTGTGCTGCTTCGATTGCAGCGAAAACGACTTCGCGGCCGGCTACGCCGGGGCCACGCTGGCCAAGGCGGCCGGCCTTATCCCCCGGATCGCCGCGGGCGAGAGCGACGCCCTGCTTAGTGCCGGAGTGATGCCGCGAGGCATGGCCGACTCTAGCGGACGGTTTGAAAGTGCGATCGATCAGAGGCGACGCCAAAGCCATAGGCCGTCGCTACGATTGCTTGGCGATGCCGCGAGACGTCCGCCACCTGTGATACTCCGTGTGAAGCAACCGCTGTGGCCATTCGCGGTACCACGGCGTCCCCGTGCGGCGTTCGCGTTCGCGCTCGCTTAGTGCATACCGCTTCACCTTATCCTGACCAACGAACACTGGACGGTTGGTGCCGATCTCATCATGCCGCGCGCAGATGGGCGCAGCTGCTTCGTCCGATAACGGGACGACGTCGAAGTCATTCGTGCCAAACTTGCACTCGTCCGGCCGGACCGTTGCGATCGCTCGGGTAACGCTGCGACGAGCGCGGGAAGTCCAACGGGCCGCAGATGCGACGTTCACTAAGGCGGTAAGCGGTTTGCCTCGTGCTGCTAGGAGGGCGGTCCACTTCTGCTGACCCAATCCGGACCGGAGCCGCCTCCGCCTCCGTGGTCCGTTCCAACGGTCAATCTGTCCGACTTCATCAGCAATGGCAATGTAATTCGCGGAAGCCTCCATGGCGTGCCTCTGCCCTAGTCGTCAGACTCACTGCCTATCAAGTCATCCGTTGTCGTCTTGGGCGCAAACCAGGGGTAAATTGCCGGCACCACAAGACTCGTCAGCAGCGTGCTAGTAATTAGGCCTCCGATCACGACGGTCGCAAGCGGGCGCTGCATTTCGGCGCCGTCGCCGTTTGACAGCGCCATGGGAATGAACCCAAAACTCGCGACCATCGCCGTCATCAAAACAGGTCGAAGCCGTGAAAGGGCCGTCTGTCGAGTCACTTCGCGCAAAGGCAACCCGCTCCGTCGCGCATGTTCGGCCGCGCTCACCCAGACCAATCCATTGAGCACGGCGACGCCGAAGAGGGCGATGAATCCAACTCCAGCGGAGATGCTGAACGGCATGCCGCGCAGGAACAATGCGAAGATGCCTCCACTGGCAGCCATCGGCACGGCCAGAAAGATCAGCAGTGCCAGCGAAACCGACCGAAAACTTGTATGCAGCAGTAGGAAAATCAACAGCAATACCACCGGCGTGATCAGCGCCAGTCGTCGGCTCGCCGTTTGGAGATTCTCGAAGTCGCCGCCCCACCGGATCTCGTATCCGCGCGGAAGGTCCACCTTAGTTGCGACCGCCGCCTGAGCGTCGCCGACGAAACTCGCCACATCACGGCCGCGCACATTGGCGGCGATGAAGGTGCGCCGGCGGATCGCGTCGTGTTCGACGCTTGCAGGAGTTTCCGCGACGAGGATATCGGCAAGTTCCCCCAGCGGAATAGTTCTTCCTCCAGCCTGGCCGACCGGCAATTGCTCCAGCATTCCAATCTCCTCGCGCCACGCCGCCGGCACGCGAACGACGATCGGAATTCGAGCGCGGCCCTCCATTACCAGGCCGACCTTTCGCCCCCCCAAGGCTTCGATGACGTCGAACACTTTAGAGGCGTCGATGCCATACCGTGCGAGGGCGTCCCGGCGCGGGAGAATCGTCAACGTTTGCAGATTGGCTTGAAAGTCGGCCTTTACATCAGCGGCCCCCGGCACGTCCTGCAGCACCCGTTCGATCTCTTTCGATTTTTTCGCCAGCACGTCAAGGTCGTCTCCGTAGAGGAGCACGGCGACATCCGATTTGACTCCCGCCACAAGTTCGTCGACTCGCATTTCGATCGGCTGCGTGAACCCAAACGCCACGCCGACGATGTTTTCTTTGAGTACGGCCGCCATTTCTGCGATCAGCTCGTCTCGCGTCATTCCCGGACGCCACTTGTCGTGAGAGTGAAGAATCACCCAGACGTCAGTCTGATGGACGCCCATCACGTCATTGGCTATTTCTGGCCGTCCTGTTTTGCAGAACACGGTGCGGACTTCAGGGAACTTGAGAAGCAGCCGTTCGATTTGGGTTCCCATTTCCGTCGCGCCCTCGATCGTGGCGCTGGGGAGACGCACCGCTTCGATCAGCAGATCTCCTTCCTCAAGCCGCGGCATGAATTCGGCTCCCAAGTTCATGGCGACCGGAATGCTAAGCATGAACACGATCAATGCGCTGGCCGTCGTCATGACGGGACGTGAAATGGCCGCTCTCACCATGGGTCGATAGACGACCTTGATCATCCGCACGAGCCACACGTCATGATCCTTGATCGAACGGGGCAGGGCGATCGACGCCAGCGCCGGCATCAACGTCATGGAAAGGATGAGGGAGCCCAATAGCGCAAACAGAACCGTCAGCGCCATTGGCCGAAAAAGCTTGCCTTCGGTGCCCTGCAGCATCAGCACCGGCAGGTAGACGACGGCGATAATCAATTCCCCGAACATCGTCGGTTTGCGGACTTCAATCGAGGCGTCGCGAATGACCTCCAGACGCGATCGCACGCCTCGGTTTTCCGCTAGCCGAAGGATGCAATTCTCCACCATGATGACCGACGAGTCGACGATCAACCCGAAGTCGATGGCTCCCAGACTCATCAAACTCGCCGAGATGGCCGTCGCGTACATGAGATTGGCGGCGAAGAGCATCGACAGCGGGATCGCGAGCGCCACAATCAGGCCGGCTCGAACGCTTCCTAGCATGACCAAGAGCACTAGGATGACCAGGGCGCCCCCTTCCAGCAGATTCCGGACGACCGTGTGCAGCGTCCTGCCGATTAACGCCGAGCGGTCGTAAGTGATCTCCAGTGAGACGCCCGAGGGGAGAACTGACTCGATGGCCTTCAAGCGTTCCTTCACGCGCGCGACAACGTCGCGAGAATTCTCGCCGATCAACATCATCACCATGCCCGTCACTGCCTCGCCCCGCGCGTCGCGAGTCACCGCTCCCTGCCGCGTCATTGGCGAGATCTCAACATCGGCGAGGTCGCGAAGCAGTATCGAGTGTCCCTGATCGGTGCGTCGAATGACGACGTTGAGGATGTCCTCTCGGCTCTTCAATAACGCCTCTCCGCGAATGAACCGCTGTTCGCCATGGTGCACAACGTAGCCGCCGCCGATCGAGCCGTTGTTTTCCTCCAAGCGGCGAAAGATCTCGTCCAGCGTGACGTCGTTGCTCGCCAAACGATCCGGGTCGGGTCGAACTTCAAACGTTTTGTAGGCTCCTCCGTGCGAATTGATCTCCGTCACGCCGGCGACTTCACGCAGTTTCGGCGCAATCTCCCATTCCAGAATCGTTCGCAGCTGCATCGACGAGTAGTTCTCGCACCGCACTTCGAACTGCAGGATCTCTCCGAGAGCGGTGGTGAGCGGACCCATCTCGGGCGTCCCGTATCCGGCCGGAATCGCGGCTGCCGCCACAGGCAATCGCTCTGAGACTAACTGACGGGCTCGGTACAGGTCGGCCCCTTCCTCGAAGACAATGGTCACGACGGAGATGCCGAACTTGGAAACGCTACGTAGCTCTTCCACGTCGGGAAGCCCGCTCATCGTCGATTCGACAGGGTAGGTGACGTAGCGTTCCACTTCGACGGGCGACAGCGAGCCGGCGTCGGTGATGACAGTCACCTGCACATTGGTCATGTCAGGAACGGCGTCGATCGGCAACAGGACCGCGCAACGAGCGCCGGCGATCGCCATGATCGCCGTCGCGGCGAAGACCAGAAAGCGGTTGGCGAGCGAAAACTCGATCAGTCTTTGAAGCATTGTCGGCTCGATAAACTAGATAAACTAGTAGTTGCCCTGACAAGCGAGGTGCGTCGCGAGTCACTCGTCACCACCGACCATCAGCAATGCACTTTTTAAGAAGAAAGCTCCCTCGCTGACGACGGGCGTTCCCTTCGCTAAGCCTTCCAGAATTTCAAGACGCCCACCCTCCTCGCCGCCCCGTCGTACGTCGACGCGCCGAAATTTCGTCGTTCCTACTGGGACGAAGACGAACGACTGACCGTCATGCACAACGACGGACGACTCCGGCACGGTCACTGCGGCTCTCGACGGTCCTGCCGGGATCGTCATGCGGATAAACAGCCCAGGACGTAGACGATGGTCGGCCGACTCAAGCCGTGCGACGAGCGCGGCGGCGCCCGTCGCCGCGTCGACGCTCCGACCGACGACCAGGACCTCCGCCGCGTAGCGCTCATCCGGCAACGCGGGCGTCGTGACGACGACCTTGGCCCCAACGTCGACGTCGATCGTCGCCCAGTCTTGTTCTCGCACGTCGGCGACCGCCCACAGACGACTGGTGTCGGCAATCACGGCAATCGCATCGCCGGCTGAAACTCGCTCCATCACGGCGAGACTACGCTCCTCCATCGCTCCGTTGATCGGCGCGACAATTTCGACCTGCGAAAGCGAAGCCTCGGGCGACGCTTCGGCGACCCCTTCGTCGATTGTCCGGGACGACGGCCCGAGCAGTAGCTTCAGATCCTGCCTGGTTACTTCCAACTGTCGCTGCGCGTCCTCTGCAACGGCTGTCGCTTTTTTGCTCAGCTGTTCAACGTCGAAGAGTGACTGCTCGATCGCCGACTGAAGTGCGGCTTGAGCGGCTTGACGTTCGCTCTCACGCTCCTGCCGCACCTTCCCCGAGACGGCCCCCGAGGCGGCGGCCTCCTGAATATTGTCGGCCATGACGTTCGCCAGTCTGACGCGCGTGTAGGCAGAGACGAGTCGCTCGCGATAGTCGCCCACGGCGTGATACTGGAGAGCGGCGTCGATGTCCCGCGGTTCCTTCTCTTCGCGTATCAGTTGGACGAGCAAGAGAACGCCATCCTTGATGTTCGTGCGCCACTCGGCTTGTCGTTGTGCTAACTGCAAGTCGGCTTCGCGCCGCTTGACCTTGGCGCGGGCGGCGCCGACGTCGGAGCTGCTCAGGACTGCTAAGGTCTGGCCCGTCGCGACGAAGTCGCCTGGACGGACTCTGAACTCCGTCACGACGCCATTGAACGCCGCTTTGACAGCGACGTGACGGTCTTGATCATAGGTCAGACGCCCAGGCACTGTTCTCGTCGGCTGAAAGATTGTCTCGCTCGCCACGCTGGTTTTGACGTTACCCCGGCCTAACTGCTCGGGGGACAGCGTTACGATCTCGCGCGTCCCCTGTTCGGATGGCTCCGAAGCCGTTGGCGGATCCGCTGGGCGCTGAGAAGTTCTCCAAAGGCTTAGCGTCGCCACGACGCCGATCACCACGACGCCAACGAGCGGGTAGACGAATTTCAGTTTCATGCGGAAGTCCCCTCAGCCGTCAAGCGACAGTAGAAGAAGCGCGCCTTGCGGGGCGAAGCGTTTGGTGCAGAGCGAGCGCCGAATGACGCTCAGAGTCGCGGTGCTCAGAAGGGCTTCAGTCGGAAATCGTTTGCACGAGCTTCGACTCACGATCAGCACCGTTGGGCGTGATCAACGCCGTGACACGCCAATCAGCGCGCAGAGCGGCACATTCATGTAGGAATGCATGAATCCAACGTTGCGACTCGCGGATGCGACGACGCCTGCGGGAGAGCACCAGTGCGCAGCAAACGGCAATACCAGTTGCGGCAGAATAACGACGTCGACCGTCGCCGACTGAACATCAATGCAGGCAACCGCTGCCGTCGCGCCTGCGCAGAAGATCGGCGGCGGATCTCGATCCTCGAGCGCCTTCTCATCCCGTCCCAGTTCCCACGGGAGGATAAAGTGCCAGTGCCAGCGTCCCAGGTCGGCGTCGCCCTCGAAATGGTGTCGCCGAACGTGAGCCGTCGGAGAGCCGTCAAACGCCAAGTCCTGACCGTGGCTATGCAACAGCGGAATGGGAAACTGGAGCGCGATCACCCAGTATGCCGCCGCTTGCATGGCTCGCCGAAGCAGTAAGTTGAAAGCGTAAGTCGTCATCGCCAGGATCGACTGGAACACGTGGACTCGACAAGACGCGAGCCGAGACCTCTACTTCCTTGTAGTTCGATCTTGGCGTGCCGTCAACTCAATCCAAGCGTCGGCTTACTTGCTTGATTGGCAGAGCGCTCCAATCGTCTCCCGCACAAGGCGCCAAGTAAGTTGGTCTGAAGTCTGTCAGACTGACTCCTCGACGTCTCCTCAATTCAACGCAGTCGGACATCGACTCCGCTTGATGAGATTGCATCTCAATGAGATTGTCGATTCAGTCAGGGTAGATCACCTACACCGCCGCGCCGAACAGGGCGCCAGCGCCGGCCGTCAGCGCCATTGCGAGGGCACCCCAGACGGTGACTCGCCAGGCTGCTTTGACGACTGGCGCACCGCCGACGTAGGCCCCGAATCCTCCCAGCAGTGCCAGAAGCAAAACGGAAGTGCCAATCACGGCGGGCATCAGCATCGTGGTCGGTCCGATCAGGACGGTCAGCAGGGGAATTGCAGCGCCGACGGCAAAGGTGGCGGCTGACGCGAGCGCCGCTTGAGTTGGTCGCGCTGTCGTGATTTCGGAAACTCCAAGCTCGTCGCGAGCGTGCGTCGACAGGGCGTCGTGCGCCATCAATTGTGCAGCGACCTGTTGCGCCAACTTGGGTTGCAGCCCGCGACGAACGTAGATTGAGGCGAGTTCGTTCCTCTCAAAATCGCCATTAGCGGCCAGCTCGGCCCGCTCGCGGTTGAGATCGGCTTGCTCGGTGTCGGACTGCGAACTGACCGAGACGTACTCGCCGGCCGCCATCGACATGGCTCCGGCGACCAGCCCTGCGACGCCGGCGCTGAGAATCTCACTGCTGGCGGCGTTCGCCGCCGTGATGCCGACGACGAGGCTGGCGGTGGAGACGATGCCGTCATTGGCCCCGAGGACCGCAGCGCGGAGCCAGCCGATGCGGTCAGCGCGGTGCTGTTCTGGATGTCCAAGCAGCATGGCGTCCTCGATGATTTTCTGCGTTCAAACGACAAGCAGACGTTGTGTTTAGCGGCCCGTAGACCGGCAACTCGCCATGGTCGCCAACACTTAGGGCCACAAGACGAAGCTTGCAAATTCTCGCCATTCTTCTGTGATCGCGGCTTGCTGATTTGCGGCCTACGCGGCGGGTATTTGCCAAGGGTCTGGGAATTGCCTCTGACAACTGTTGTGACGTCGCAATCTGCGGGCCACGGCTGAGAAGCCCAGTTTGGCGGGTGTTAGCGGTCAACGGGGCTTCCCAGCGCTGTGCGTTTGGGGGCGCTGCACAGTGCGATTTGGATTCGGGCCGCGAAGTGTCAAAGGATTCGCAAAATTCTCTGGCGGAGAGTTGAGCGGCGAGCAACTTCTCTTTGATGAAGAGTCAACGAATCGCCATCTATGTTTACTTTTAGGAGGGGGATCTCATGATGAAGATGACCAAAGCATTGCTCACGGCGGCGCTGGCGCTCGCTTGGTGCGATCGGCCGGTGCAAGCGCAAACGATGTTTGGGAGTTTAAGCAATTTTGACGTGGTTAACGATACGGGGGAAATCTGTCGCGGCTTCGAGATCGAGCTCGAAGGGATCAGTCCGACGGAGATTTTTTACGCGTTTGGCAACCCATACATCCGGTACGGCGATCCGACGATTACCGCGACGGCGACGGGAAGCATCGTCCGTTACGCGAGCGGATTCGACGGGACCAACTGGGCAGTCGGCACGCCTGTTCCGGCGGGGCCGTTTCCGACGGGCGGCCATGAATGCTTTTATCCAGCGTACGGGGGCGATCCCAATTATGAAACGCTGGGAGGCGAACACTTTGGCGTCGCACTCAACGGCAACCCGACAAACACGACCTACCGTTGGCTGCTGGGAGACGCTGCCGGCAATCTCGTCGCGTCAGGATCAAACGTGAAGGTTCCCGCGCCGATTTGGAACGTGCAGCCGCCGGCGAACCCAGCCGCGCCGGCAGCCGTTCAAGCGGTGATTCCCGCGTTGCCGAAGGAACATCCCGAAGACCTCTTCGGCGAAGCGATGTGGGTGAAGGTGTTTGTGACCGAGGCGGCGGAGCCTGCGGAGTTGGAGCATCTACTGCCGGGCGATCCAGCCGTGCCCGATGGTTCCGAGCCGGCGGAGGTCGAGATCGAGTGGCAATTGCTCCAGGCGGGCAAGAACGGCGTGGACGAACTGGACAGCGGCCTCGACGACATGGCGGCCGATTCGGAATCGGTGACGCGCCGGTACGAGTTCTACAAGTACGTTGGCCCCTACAACGATGAAGGCGAGGCAGAGATTGAGGACGCCGACCTCTTTCCGGATGCGGTCGGCGAATTTCTGGGCGCTCAAAATGCAGCGTTTAATTTGGCGCCGTTCGTGGTTCCCGAACCGAGCACGCTCGCGCTGGGTTTGGCGGGAGTGATCGGCGTTGCGGCGAGCCGGCGACGCAGGCGCATCGGCGGCTAACGCCGCAACGAGTTGTTTTCGCGTACCGAGGCCCGTCAGGCGCATTCGACTGACGGGCCTCTGAGCGGTTTCAAATCGCCCCCTAATGGCCCAAGGCGGCATGAGGGGGCGCAGAAGGAGGGCGGTATGAATCGCTTCAAGCCTCTCGCCGCGGCAATACTTCTGTATTGGCTTCACGGCAGCGCCGCACTTGGGGCGACGGTCGTGTTCTTCGACGATACGCAGGTCGCGACGCCAGTGGCGTCTGGAATCACCTGGGACACGGTCAGCAGCAACGGTTATCTCTTTACTTACACCAGAGATAAACTGTTCACCGGCGGCATCGGACCCGATCCCATCGGGCGGATGGTGCGCGTGCCGTGGCCTGCGGGGGTGGAAGCACAAGCCGTGACCACGCCGCCCCCGGGGGTGACGGATTACAAGGCGCGACTCACCTTGCGGCGCGTCGACGGCGACGTGTTCGATCTGACGGCATTCACGGCAAAGCTGCTGGCGAACACGGCCGGCGCCGGCGCCAACATCGAGATCATGCCGAAGTTGCAGGGAGAAGATGGCTTCAATGATCCGCTCTACTTTAACGCGAGCGGCTATTACGGCAGCAACTTTTCTTACGATACGACGCCGAACTATTTGGGGAGTACGGCGCTGCTGAAAGGATTCGATGAGTACGTGATCAGTTTGTACGTCGACTACGCGCTGACCGCCCTGACGCTGGAGGGGGCGCTAACGGCGTTGCCTGGCGACTTCGACGCGGACGGTCGCGTGGACGGCGCCGACTTTCTCGTGTGGCAGCGCGGAGAGTCGCCCGCGGGGGCCACGGCGTCGGATTTGGCGCTCTGGCAGGCGAACTTTGGGGCCGCAGCGCCGCTGGCCGCAGTTGCAGCGGCCGTGCCAGAGCCGGCCACGCTTTTTCAGATCACGATCGCAGCGGGAGTATTTCTTCTGGCGCAGAGAATCTTCGGAATTACGCTCAGCCGCTAGACAGGGTCTGATGGCGGGTTAAGCACCTCGGATGGCCAGGGTTCCTCCGATTCACCGCTGTGCATGGATCGATCTTCAGGGCGGACGGCGATAGTTCGGGGACATCACTCGAATCAACTGTAAAAGTCAATTGCCGCGCGTAACGACTGCGCGCTAACTCCCACGATGAGTCGCGAGTCGGCCAGTACGGCGCCGGCGGTCACGTCATTCACACCCGTTCGATCGGCGATGGCTGTCACCGCCCATCGCAGGGCGTCGGCTCGCACAGTCGTGAATCCGACATGTGACGCTTTCGGCTCAGATGTCAGCATGATTGCGGCGGAACAACATTTGCGGATGAGCGACTTCACGAGCAGCCTCGTGTTAAAAGTCGCGGTCCGAACGACCACTAACTGGAGAACTGTGCGACATGGCCAAGGTGCTGATTTGGGATTGGCCGACGAGGATTATACACTGGCTACTAACGCTGGGATTTCTAGCGTGCTTCGGCATTGCTCAGTTGGCAGGCGAGCATAGCGCCTGGTTCCCGATTCATATGATTCTCGGCGTCTCGCTTGGGTTCGTCGTGCTGCTTCGAGTAATGTGGGGATTCATGGGAACGCGCTACGCTCGATTCAGTTCGTTCCTTTACAGTCCTTCCGCTCTTTTCGCTTACCTGAAGGGTACGCTGTCGGGGAAGGCTCCCCGATTCGCTGGACACAATCCGGGCTCAGCTTACGCGACCTTCGCCATGTTGCTGCTTATCGGCGTGGTGGTCGTCACCGGGCTACTTATGTCCAGTGGCAGCGAGGCCGCCGAAGAGATGCACGTCCCTGCCGCCTATGCCTTAGCCGCCGCCGTCGCGACTCATATCGTTGGAGTCTTTTGGCATACGTGGCGGCATCGCGAGAATCTGACGCTCACCATGGTCACTGGGTGGAAGGAGGCGCCGCCCGCGGCACGCATCGCATCAACACGTCCGGTAGTCGCTGCGCTGTTCGCCGTCGTCATCGCGGCGGTGACGCTGGGCCTATTCCGCAACTACGACTCTGCAAAGCAACAGACGACGGTACCGTTTGCAGGCACGGTCATTCGCCTTGGCGAAGTTGAAGGAGGCGAAAGCGACGGCAGACGGTCTCGCGACGGCGACTGATGATCGTCCGCATTCAAGTCGTCTACGGCCCTGCTTGCGGGGGGCGATCTCTGCGGCGGCGAACCCCCATGCCTCGCGGGCAACGGTTCGTGCCAAAGCGCGGGGATATCGACCATTGGGCTGGTCTGGAGCCGACAGAGGAATAGCGGTCGGCCAGCACTCGGTCGCGCAACCATATACATTCGGTCGTGCAGTTCATTCGAAAAGCGGGAAGTCAGGAGAGCAGTTGGAACGCGAAGCGAAGGCACGCCTGGAAAACTCGCGATCCAACGAGGAACTCTGTTCCATAACGGAACTAGAGTCGTGGCATACGCTGCCGCTGGCGGAAGTATTCGCGCGGCTCCATGCGGATGACATGCATGGGCTCACTCAGGCGGAGGCGCTTCGGAGGCTCGCTCAGCATGGCCCCAATGTCTTGGCGCAGGCACGGCAGCGCTCGACCCTATCGATCCTCCGAGCACAGTTCCACAGTCTGATTGTCGCTTTGCTCATCGCGGCGACGGCAATCGCCTTCGCGATGGGCGACGAAATGGAGGCGGTCGCCATCCTTGTCGTCATCGTCCTCAACGCTGGGATCGGTTTCTTCACTGAATGGAAGGCAGAGCAGGCGCTGTCCGCACTGCAAGAACAGTCGGTGCGAGTTGCTCATGTCATACGAGACGGTACGGAAAGACAGATTCCCGCGGCGGAGTTGGCGCCAGGCGATTTGGTCGTCCTGGCTGCGGGGGCGCGTGTCCCCGCTGACGGCCGGATCGTCGAGAGCGTGCGTCTGCAGATTGAGGAGGCGGCGCTGACCGGCGAATCTCACGCAGTGACCAAATCATCCGAGGCGTTGACCGATCAGGAGGCCGCACTCGGAGATCGCTGCAATATGGCCTTCCTGGGGACAACGATTACTGACGGTCGCGGCCGGCTGCTCGTGACCGCCACCGGCGCCCAGACGGAGGTGGGCAAGATAGGCGTCCTCATCGACGACGCAACCACTCGCGCCACGCCGCTAGAACAGAAGCTGGCGCGACTCGGTCGTCTGCTCATCGTCGTCGTGCTGGCGCTGTGCGCCGTCATCGTGGTCGCAGGCTGGCTGCGCGGCGTCACCGACTTTTGGCACATGCTGGAGATCGGCCTCTCGTTGGCCATTGCTGCCGTGCCCGAAGGACTGCCTGCCGTGACGACCATGACGCTGGCGCTGGGGATGCAGCGCATGGCCCGCATGCGGGCGCTCATTCGGCGCCTTCCCGCCGTCGAAACTCTAGGCTCCGTCACGGTCATCTGTACGGACAAGACGGGAACATTGACCAAGAACGAGATGACGGCGTGCGTCTACGCTCTGGACAATCGTCGTATCGACGTGACCGGCGCGGGATACGAGCCGGTGGGCGTCTTTCGGGTAGCCGACGAATCGGTGGACCAGCGTACTGACGAGAACCTCGCCCTTGCGCTGCGGATTGGCATGTTGTGCAACGATGCGAAAGTGGAACGTACTGACGGCCGAGACGTCGTACTGGGCGACCCGACCGAGGCGGCCTTAATTGTCGTTGCCGAAAAGGCTGGGATGAAGCAGGCCGACCTCGCCGCCGATTTTCCGCGCATCAGCGAACTGCCGTTCAACGGCGCCACCAAGCGCATGGTGACGGTGCATCGAGGGCCGCAAAGTCGGACATTGGCGTTTGTCAAAGGCGCGCCGGCGACGCTTCTCGCCGCGAGCGTCGCGCAAGTTGGGCGGAGCGGAATAACGTCCCTCAAGCCGGACGACAACCGGCGCTGGCAGGAGAGGAACCAGGAATTGGCAGGGGCGGCCCTGCGCGTCCTGGGGCTGGCGTATCGCGAACTTCCCGAGGGCTACGAAAAGGAAGACTTCGACCGAGAGCTAGTCTTTGTCGGCCTCGTCGGCATGAGCGATCCGCTGCGAGAAGAAGCTAAGTCCGCGATCGCCACGTGCCGCTCGGCTGGGATTCGCACGGTGATGATTACCGGCGACCAGCAGCCGACAGCGGCCGAGATCGCGCGTCAGCTGGACATTGACCGCGATCTCAATGGGCGCCCGTTGCGCGCCGTCCATGGTCGCGAGTTAACTGCTTTGGACGACGCGGGCTGGCAACGGGCGGTGGCCGACGCCGCCGTGTTCGCCCGTGTTTCGCCCGAACACAAGTTGCAGATCGTTGAAGCGCTGCAGGAACAGGGGCACGTCGTCGCCATGACCGGCGACGGGGTGAACGATGCTCCGGCCTTGAAGCAGGCGGATATTGGCATCGCGATGGGGATCAAGGGGACTGAGGTCGCCAAAGAAAACGCCGACATGGTGATCACTGACGATAATTTTGCCAGCATTGTGGGGGCGGTCGAGCAGGGACGGATTATCTACGGAAACATTCTGCGGTTTCTCCATTATTTGCTGTCGTGCAACTTGTCGGAAATTCTCACCGTATTTCTCGCGCTAATGATCGGGTGGCCGCTGCCGCTGGTCGCACTTCAGATTTTGTGGCTTAACTTGATTACCGACGTCTTCCCGGCGTTCGCGTTGGCTCTCGAGCCATCGTCGCCGAACGTGATGCAACGCCTGCCGCGCGATCAACATGAGTCGTTGCTCACGTTTCATTTTGTCCGCCTCATTGCGTGGCAAGCGTCGCTGCTTGCCGCGGCGACGCTCCTCGCCTTTGGAGTCGGCATGCACTGGTACGGGACTGATGGAGACGGCCTGCGCCAAGCGACCACGATGGCGTTTATGACGCTAGCCATCGCTCAGGTCGTCCACGTCTTCAACGCGCGATCCCAAAGGCGGTCAGCGTTCACCGGTCGGCTGTTCACCAACAGTTGGCTATGGGCGGCCGTGGGGATTTGTCTGATGCTGCAGGCGGCAGCTGTCTACCTGCCCCTGCTGCAAGACGTCCTCCATACGTCCGTACCCAGCAGGTCGGACTGGTGGGTGATCGCCTTATGCTCGCTACTGCCTGTAGCCGTGGTCGAGTTGGTCAAGTTGGTCCAGCGAGTCGCCGCCCGAAGTCGAGGAATCTCCCATGCCTGAAATGATGAAGTGTTTCGTGATGCACGGTATTGGCCGCGTCGGCGTGATGGACAAGCCGATCCCGCGCCCTGGACCGAGCGACGCCATTATCCGTACGACGGCTGCACTGATCTGCACGTCCGACACCCACACGGTGGCGGGCGCCATCGGCGACCGCCAAGGCCTGACGCTTGGGCACGAGGCCGTCGGCGTGATCCACGAGCTGGGAGAGCTAGCGGCCTCTAGCGGCCTGTTCCAAGTCGGACAGCGCGTCGCAGTCAACGCGATCACGCCATGCTACGCGTGCGACAATTGCCAGCGCGGCTACCCCAGCCAGTGCGGTGGAATGCTCGGCGGGTGGAAGTTCGCCAACCTCAAGGATGGTAGCTTTGCCGAATACTTCCACGTTAACAATGCTGCGGCCAACCTCGCACCGATACCCGACGGCCTCAGCGATGAACAGGCAGCATACTGCTGCGACATGCTCTCGACCGGATTTGTGGGGGCTGAGCGCGCCAGTATTCCTATCGGCGGTAGCGTCGCAATTTTCTCGCAAGGCCCGGTCGGATTGATGGCGACCGTTGGCGCTCGCCTCCGTGGCGCCGGGCTGGTCGTCGGAGTGGAGTCCGCGCCAAACCGAGTCGCGCTGGCGATGAAGTATGGCTGCGACGTAGTCGTCGACTTCAGCAAGGAAGACCCCGTTGAGGCTATCCTGAAACTCACGGATGGCAAAGGCGTCGACTCGGCGATCGAAGCCCTCGGCTCGGCGCAAACGTTTGCCGCGTGCGTGGCTGTCACGCGCCCAGGCGGCGCCGTCTCCAATATCGGTTACCACGGCGATGGCGACAGCGTGCCTATCCCGCGAGTCGCTTGGGGCGTGGGGATGGGCGATAAGACCATCCATACCGCGTTGTGCCCTGGCGGGTCGGAGCGAATGGGCCGACTGCTGCGCCTGATCGAAACGGGGCGGGTCGATCCGCTCGCGCTGACAACGCACAGATTCTCATTCGATGACATCGAAAAGGCGTTCAAGATGATGCAGACCAAAGAGGATGGAATGATTAAGCCGCTGATCTCGTTTGCCTAGCGGCTCGACGTGACAACGAGTGGTCCGTATCGCTGACCGTCGGCGTAACGACGAATGGTTGGCGGTGAGTCTCCGCTTTCTTAACCGATGAAACTACTGATGGACCCCGCGACGCCCGAGGGGCCGCAGTCGAAGCTGATTGCCTTCTGGAATAACCGAGGGATGTTGATCATCGCCGGGGTCTCGATGACGGGGATCGCGGTGCATTTGATTCTCCGCTACGGCATCGGCGCGGAAAGTCCGTAGTACCTCATGCCCTTGTGGATCGTGCTGGCGTTCGGGGGAATTCCGCTTGTCTTTGAATTGCTTAAAAAGGTTGCGAAACGAGAATTCGGTTCGGACCTCCTGGCGGGCATCTCGATCGTGACCGCCGCCATACTCGTGGAGTATCTGGCAGGCGCACTGGTCGTGCTCATGCGGTCAGGCGGTGAGGCTCTGGAAAGCTACGCCGTCCGCAGCGCCTCATCGGTGCTGCGCGCGCTTGCGCAACGAATGCCGTCAATCGGCCATCGGCGTCAAGACGGGCAGGTGGTCGACGTTTCCCTTAGCGAGGTGGCTGTCGGCGATACGCTCGTCATCTTTCCTCACGACATTTGCCCGGTGGACGGAGTTGTCACTGAAGGCTGCGGCATCATGGATGAGTCGTTTCTTACCGGCGACGCGTTTCAGATGGCCAAGATGCTAGGCTCGGAAGTGATCTCCGGAGCGATCAACGGGGAGTTTGCACTGACCATCCGAGCGACCCGTCCGGCGGCCGACTCGCGCTATGCAAAAATACTGCAGGTTATGCGCTCCGCCGCTCCTGCCGACGACCAATCCGATCGAGTCGGCACGAATGCACCGACGCAGTCATCGTAATTTGTTGAATCATCGACTTGCGTCGTTGCGTTACAATAGTTGCATGCTTTGCTGTCTCCTCAGAATGATGGGTTTGACGTGTTGCGTCGCATCGCTTGGCGTGAGCCATGCCGTTGGCGTCGAGCGAGTCGTCTCGACGACCGCCCAGTTTTCAGCGGCGCTGGCTGCGGCCGGCGCCGGGGATCAGATCATCTTGCAGCCGGGAGTGTATGGCGGCGGGCATTATCGCGCCAATTTGGCGGGAGTAACAATCCGCGGCGCCGACTCAGCGAATCCGGCAGTCATTGACGGCGGAAGCAATGGGATCCAACTGAGTGATGCTTCGAACGTAACGATCTCTGACCTTGTGTTTCGCCATCAGGTCGACAACGGTCTGAACATCGACGACGGCGGCACGTTCGACACGCCTACCGTGAACCTGATCCTGCGGAACATCGCCGTTCGTGACATCGTCACGGCCGGCAACCACGACGGCATCAAGCTTTCGGGCGTCAATGATTTCTTAATTGAAAATGTCCAAGTGCTCAACTGGGGAATCGGCGGCAGCGCCGTCGATATGGTGGGCTGTCACCGCGGGCTGATTCAGAATTCGAGTTTCATTCACACGAACGCAGATAACGCTGGTACGACGCTGCAGCCCAAAGGAGGCTCCAAGGAGATCACGTTTCGGGCGAATCGGATTGACTTGCCGCGAGGTTCAGGTCGGGCAGTTCAGGCAGGCGGTTCCACCGACACGCCGTTTTTTCGGTTCGTCGACGGCGACTCGGGCTATGAAGCGGACCAGATCGTTGCTGAAGGAAACGTGATCATCGGGGGCTCTTCGTCGTTCTCATGGGTGAATATCGACGGCGGCGTGTTCCATCACAATGTCGTGAGCCGACCGGGGCAGTGGGTCGCGCGCATATTGAATGAGAATCGCGGGCTGCCGATCGTTGACACCCAGAACGGAGTATTGCAAGACAATCGCATCGTGTACAACGACAACGCCTCGGAGTTCAGCACGGCAGTCAACGTCGGTCCGGAGACGCTCCCCAATACGTACACGTTTGCCGGAAACCAGTGGCTCAACTTGGCGAACCCCACCACGGCCGGCTCCACGCCGACCCTTCCCGCGCCAGAGACGGGCGGCTCTTACGGGGTCGGTCCCGCCGCTTCGACCGATGGTCCCCAAGTCTGGAGTTTTTCTTGGGGCAAGTGGATAGTGAACGCGAACTCGACGCCACAATCGGTCGACGTGACCGGGCTGCAGTCGATGCGGCAGGCTAGCGTCGGCGCGAACGCATCGTTCCGCCCGCTAAGCGTCAATCCACTTCTCGGCGCTTGGACGTTGGCGGACATTCCGACGTCGACGCTTCTCTTGCCGGCATTCTCTCAAGCTATCTTGATCGATCCAGCCGCAATCCTGGGCCTCAATGGGGACTACGACGACGACGGAGTCGTCGACGGCGAAGATTTCTTAGTGTGGCAGCGCGATGTCGGCAACGCTGCGGGATCGCTTCCGAACGATCCCACGAGCGTTGTGATTGGGACGGAGCAGCTCATTGCCTGGGCGGCGAACTTCGGCGCCTCATCTGGACGGCTAATCGCGGTCCCGGAGCCATCCGTTTGGATGCTGTTGATAGCGGGCTGGGTGGCAGTCGTTGGAGCGCGCGACGCCTTCTCGCGGGTTGGTGCGCCGCCTAAAGAGTCTCAACCGGCGCACCGATACCGCTCGGGAGCTCAAAAGAAGTCGCTTGGCAGTCTTTTGCCGTCTGCGGTTCCGCCAGTGCTTTGGCTGAGCGAATGGAAGAACTAACTCTATCGAGGCAATCTGCCGTCAAACATTGCAAGCGGAGCGTGAGTCGAGCCGATCGCCTAAGGTTGCGATCTCATGATTCAGGTTTCACACGATATGCCAGCGGCCACGACGTTGCTTCCCGATGCCTGGTTGGCGGCCCACTCCGACGCTGGCCACTGCTGGTCACGGTAGCCCGGCGCTTTGCTGCTGCGACGCCGAGGAGCTAGTGTTTGACGACGGCTCGGAGTTTTGGGAGATCGGCATGGGTCAGCGTTTCGTAGACCAAGTTACAAACGGCCCTTGGAGCTCTCGGACGGATCTGCTCGACGATTAACTTTTGAGTGTTCGGCAACTCGAGCCCAGCCCGGTTGTGGTAGTGGTTGTAGCCCACCTCCCAGGTATCGTACCGGTCGGGAGATGGCGTATCGTTACTGCAAGCGCCTTGCATTGAGCCAGTTAGCAATTGAGTTGCCATCAGTTCCATCGCGAGCGTGTATCGTTGCTCGTTTTCGGTATAGACGTCCACGCCCTGGTGCCAAGCAACTTCGGCGGCATGGAGAGCCGATCCGAGCCCAAACTGGGAGTGGTGCCCGCCGTCTCGACAGGTTTCTTGGGTCAGGCCATCGATCCACTTCGAGGGATTCGACCAAAACTTCTCTGGATTGCCTCCGTCGCCGGCAATCCGCTTGGGCCGAGAGCCGTCGGAAGTCAGGTAAAAGTAGGCGGGGTTCCGGACCCTTAGGCGATCGAGACCTCGGTTGAACTCCCCTTCGTCATCGTTGAAGACGGCGATCGACATCATGGCGTCAATTTGGGTCAGATCAACGTTTCCGTTCCAATAGCTTGCCGTATTCAATTGAGGATAAAACGCACGAGTGAACATGGATTGGAGCTTCCCGATCTCGCTCGCCGTCCAGCCAGGATAGCATCGCATGATTTCGGCGGCCGGCGCCATGACCGCTCCGATCCAACCGGCCTGTAGTCGATCTTGGTCGGAGCCGGCAGTGAAGCCTTCTAGTCCCGACCACGAGTTGAGGATGGCGATCGAACGCTTGGCGTACGTCTCGTCGTCCGTAAAGTACCACAGCAGCGCCTGAGTATAGGCTGCGATGGCGTCATCTCTCGACTCGTTGGCGTCCTCACTGCTGGAGTTGACGTTGGCCCGCCCATGCGGGCGTCGAGTTGCGAAGCTCGAACTCCTCATCCGATCGAACTCCCCTTTCCAGGGCTGAGCGCCTGCTAGAATCTTGGCCTTCACGAAGTCGAGTTCTGCTTTGGAATTGAGCGCGCCAGGATGAACGAAGTCCATGGCCGACGCGGAGGCCGCCGATATGCCGAGCGCCACGAGCACCGCAAGTAGATCGTTCAACTTGGTCGTTCGATTTGGAGCCTTCATGAGAAGCTGGCAGAAACTGCCCCTAGCGAGGTCGAATTGAATGAACGCGTCGACTTGCCGAGTCGATCGCTCCGTGGCGCTCCGCGCAGGATAGTCGTTGACGGCAAAAACTAAACAGCGTGCCGAAACTCCGCGAGACCGTTCGAACTGACTGTCAGCGCTAAATGTCCGACACACGTTATAATTGAATTGCCGCGGGGTTGCCTTGGTAGCCGCGTGGTCGACAACTTCGCTGAGGACCAGAGAAGAAGTTTAAGCGGCGAACGAGTCGTCGAAAGTCTTAAGGAAGGGGGTGATACGGTTTGGGTCCCGACGAATTTGAAACAAAACCTGACTTGGACGGAACCTCAGAAGCAGTTCGCAGCATTGGGCAGGAGGACGGCGGCGCCACTTGGTCACGTCCAAGTCGTCGTCGTTTCCTTGGTGCAACGACGACCGGGGGCTTGGGGGCGCTCCTGGCCGGGCAGTTCGATCTGGCCGCGGCTGCCATCGCTGAAGGCGAGCTCGCGGTTCCGCCGCCGACAGGATCGGACGTTGGCTCACTGTTTCCCTTCATCCAGCGACAGGCGGTCGAGGGGCAATTTCCGCTCTCATTCCTGAATCCCGAGTTCAATGACGCGGAACGCTGGAAGTCTGTAGCGCGAGCGAAGCTCCTGGAGCTATTGCACTATGCTCCGCCTCCCTGCGACCCTCAGGGAGAGACGGTCGAACGCGAAGACTGCGGCGACTATTTTCGAGAAAGAGTACTCTTCAGTACGGCGCCCGATATTCGCGTGCCAGCGTTCGTGCTCGTGCCGAAGAACTCGCCGCCACCGTTCCCCACGGTGATTGCACTCCATGATCATGGCGCTTTCTACATGTGGGGAAAGGAAAAGATCGTGGAGACGCCGAACGAACACCCTCGGCTTGCCGAGTTCCGGCGACAGCATTACGGCGGAAAGAGCGTCGGCGTAGAACTAGTCCGACTCGGATACTTGGTCGTCGTTATCGACATGTTCTACTGGGGCGAGCGGCGTATGCTGCTAGACGGCGATCCGCAGGACTGGCTGGAGCGCTCTAACGCGCTGTCGCGCGAGCGGATCGACGCTTTTCATTCTCGCGCCAGCCAGTATGAGTCGCTCGTGGGGCGCACCATTTACGCCGCCGGTTTCACGTGGCCTGGAGTGATGTTCTGGGACGATATTCGTACGGTCGACTATCTTGTGACTCGCCCCGATGTGGACAGGCTGCGTATAGGCTGCGTCGGCCTGTCTGTGGGCGGTCTGCGCGCGTGTCATCTTGCCGCGCTGGATGAACGTCTTCGAACTGCGGTCGTCGTCGGCTGGATGGCGTCGTTTCCGCACCAACTCAAGAATCACATAAAGAACACGATCGGCCACACCAAGGTCGTGCCTGGTCTTTATCGCTATCTCGACTATCCTGACGTCGCGGCGCTTGCGGCGCCTACCCCGCTGTTGGTGATCAATGGCGCCCAGGACGCGCTGTTTCAACAGGATGGAGTCAAAGCAAGTTTTGAGAAGCTTCACGCATGCTATTGCAAAGCCGGCGTCCCGGACCGCTGCCGTACCCGGCTGTATGACTCTCCCCACGAGTTTAACGAGGCGATGCAAACCGAAGCTTGGGATTGGCTGAAGCGCTGGATCTAGCTTTCTCTTTACGGATCACGTCACATGCGATGGATACTTGCCGTATTGGCAATTGGGGCCGCAGGCATCTGCCAGGCAGAGGCGCTTACCCCTCAGGTCGAGATCGAAGAGGAGGTCTACCGCTACGCCGACGCTCAGAACGGCGCTGGGCCGATGTGGTGCGCCGGCTCGACCTGTCTGGTACGCTCGGGCGATCAACTCTTCGCCAGCGGTCTGGAAGTCGTGCCCGACGCGAAGCCGTTGAACAACTGTCGTTGGATGCTGTTCGTTCGCCGGGCGACGGGATGGGAGCGGGTACGGGTTGACAGCGAAGGCCGCACTCGCGAGCCGGCGCCAATGGCCGCCTTCGCCGACGGACGCGTTTACTTATCGGTAAATCCGGCGATCGACGCCGGTCCGCAGCCGGGCGGGGGTCCGACGCGCCCCGATGTGCTGAAGTTTAGCGCGCACGAGCCTGAGGCGCCGCCCGCCTCCGTGACGCCGCGCTGGCGAGAGCGTCCGCCATTCTCCGAGCATTCGTATCGCAGCTTCGCCGCGGACGGGGCGAGCGGAGAATTGGTGTTGTTCCAGAACATCGGCTATACCCACGCTGAATGGACCTTTTTCGACCGGGGAGGTCGGTGGAGCTCTCAGGGCAAGCTGCAGTGGCCGTGGGGCGCGGAATATGAAACTCCTCAACCGATCCGCGTTTGCTACCCCAATGTGGCATTACTCGATCGACAGGTCCATTTTGTTGGGGTCAGCGACATCGTCGAGCCGAATCGGGCGTGGCGCGAATATAAGCGCGAGTTGACCGGGCTTGACTGGGATTACGATTTTCGACGTTTGTTCTACACCTGGACCGCCGACATCGCCAAAAAGCCTTTTGCCGACTGGATCGAAATCTCCAGCCGCGACAAGACGTGCGGCGGGATTTCTCCGGGGGACTTGTGGCTTGCCCCCAATGGCGAGGCCCATTTAGTGTGGACGGAACGGGCCATCGACGAACGACTTCGAGACAAATTCTTTCCGGGAGTTCCCCAAAGTCACTCTGTGAACTATGCGCGCGTTCGCGACGGGCGAATTCTCGAACGCCGAACGTTACTGGAGTCCACGGAAGCGACGCCGGGGATTATTGGTTCTGCACCGCGATTCCACGTGACTCCGGACCATCGTTTGTTCGTTGTGTATTTGGCTAAGGGTGTCGAACCAGATGGAACGCCCGTATCCGAGAACCGTGTCGTCGAGATGAGAGCAGACGGCGCCGTTGGTGCGCCAGCGAGGCTGCCATTGAAGAGTCCGTTTATCAGCTATTTCACTACTACGGTCCGCGGCGGCTCGCCCCCTTCGAACACGCTAGAGATGCTAGGAGAGCGCGCAGGCGTTCCGACGACGATCAGCTACGCGCGGGTGCGGTTGCTGCCTTAAGAATCCCACTTCATGTGCTCCTGCCAGACTCGAGCGAGCCGGGCGATCGCCTTTCGCTCGAGCCTGCTGATTGTGCGTGGTGCGACGCTTAACCTCATCTTCATCGATGGATTCGCGCCGTCGGCAGATGACGTGATGAAGCTATTTCGCGTAGGGGGTAATATCACCGGCCAATTCAGCGAAATCAAAGTACACAACCTTGCCGCTGGGTGGACCTACGCGCGTTACTTACCTGGATAGAAGCTCCTCGCAGGTAAGATCTGCGTCAATTGCACGCTTCGATTCATCGAAAAGGCGACTCATCGCTCAAGGCAACGGGCTATTGCGGCGTTCTATTATCGGACGTCGGATTTCCCGGTCGTTGAAATACTTGAATATCGTCCAAAATGACGCGTGAACCCCAGCAACTCTCAAAGCCGATGAGACCCGAGCGGGGAGCGGCGTCGCTGGTGTCGCATGCTATCGTCTGAGAAATCGCGGGATCGGCGATATTCTGAAACGTGATGTTCGCTCGGCCTCCGGAATCCTCCATGAGGAAGAAGTAACAGCGCGACGTGCGGTCGACTTTCAAGCCGCTTCCTCGCAGGAAGGTCAGCGAGTTGGGACCCGTTTTCTCATGGATCTCGATGTTGTGATCGGCGCGTGTCGCCGCTGGCCAGAGATTGCAGCGGATCCCCTGGCTTAGTGCTGACACGGCCCACTCGGGCCCCTCGCCGTATCGATCGGTGCATCGCGACATGACTGCAAACGATCCGCCGTAGCCATTGAGGTAGTTTTCGTCGAACTCAATTCGTCCCAGGACGAATAGCGTGCCTTCTTCTGGTGCAAAGGCCTTACGCGACAGCAAGTAGGGACGCGGATGAAACGTGTCGATGTGGTCGGGATCGCGTTCATTACCCAACGAGACCGCTCCTTCGCTGAGGTGCACGTCGCCCAGGACCGACCACAGGTTCTGATTGAGATGTGGCGCGTCGAAATCATCTGCCACGACAAGCTTTGCGTCGCTAGGAATTCGCTTCGAGAGTTCGTTGGCGCGCGACTCTTGCTCCGCTTCGCGTCTCGTCGCGACGCGCTCGTCGAACCGTGTGGATCGGCGAGCCGGCAAATCCTCGTTCTTCGACTGATGAATCTGCACATTCTCCACGATGACCTTTCCGCCCTTCCACCCTTCAATCGCAATGTGATTCTTGTACCCTTGGAAGAGCGACCGGCAGGTGACGGTTTTGGCGATAAGTTGCTGCTCGCGATGGGAGACTGCAAAGCTCACGTTGACCCCGTCGTCGCGCATGACTAGTCGATACGCGACGCCCTGTTGCGGCCGGCGAAATCCGCCCCAGGAGATGCTGGTAAGTTCTCGATCTCGCTCATATTTAGTCGACGTCTCAAGCAGTCCGTCGGTCTCGTTATTGGCCGACCTAAAATTGCAACGTACGCAGGTTGATAAGATGTCGCGCCAACTCCGATCCATTTGTGATCGATCATCGGCGCACCGCGTCAGAATCGAGAACGAAGGAACGTCGTCGGGCGCGAGCTGCGGAAAGCGGATGTCGCAGATTACCGTCAAAGGTCCGGCAGTCGGATCAAATTGATCGCGGCTGACAAGGTAGGGGACTTCCTCCTGAACAGGCGCGCCCTCGAGTACGACTCCATCGGCGGAGCGACTCGTCTCGCCGAGCGACGTCCAAAAGTCTGAGTCCGCCATAATCCCGCCCGGCACGATCGGAATCGCATTGCTCTCCGCCTCGTGACTGTAAGTCGGGCGAGGGTAGCTTGCGAGGGTGACCGGTAACCTCCGGGGGTCGGCTTCGAGGGACTTGACCATCTCCTTATTCCACTGCAGCGCGCTTCCTTCGGACAGTTGAATCTTCCCATCGCGGGCAACATCCGGTCGTGATGGAAAAGCCTCGACAATACCCTTGAAGACGCTGACTTCGGAGACTCCGAAGTCATCGACCATCACGCCGAACTCGGTCCCCAGATCGACGACCTTCCCGTTTGGAGTGTCGATCGTAAAGCCGTGGCCTGCCTGAGGCACTGACGCCATGAGACCCCCGCGGCGCAGCGTTCCTCCTCGTTCGTGCAATACGAAGTCCACCGGACCGATGAGGATCAAGTTCACGCCGTTTTCGTAGAGTAGCTCGACCTCCCCTTCGAGGATGCGAAGTCGACTCCCGGCGCGAACCACCGAGTCCATCGCAAAGGATTCATTCGGGTGCGACCATAGAGTCTGCGGCGAAATGCGAACGACTCTTACGATGTCCAGGAGCGAGGACGGGTGATCGGCGGCCACCACGCTACGCTGCCGCGAACTCCCCGGGGATTGGACGATCCCGCCGACCGCGGGGTCGCGCGCCAGGTCGGAGCGACTCGCGACGTAGAGCGCCAGCGGCGACACCACGAACAATACGACGGCCGCGCGCAGCAGCGATGCGCTCGAGCGGCGCCCGAGCACTAGCCTGGGGTAGAGATCGGGCTGGCTGACTCGATTGCGTTCCAATCTTTGACGCAGTTCTTCGATCCGCCGACCAACCTGGTTGCCAGCGGTGGATTTAAGTGCGCTGTGCATCGCGATGCAGCGAAGGTAGCATCTTCGCTCGACGACGCTACGCCCAAGGAGTTCGTTTAACCGATGACTCTGCTCGTCGGTAACGACTCCGTCGACCACGGCATCGACCAAGCGAGCTATCTCGTCGACCGTCTCATGTTTTGGGTCGTCGCGATGTTCCATGTCACCGTAGGCTTTCAATTCGTAAACCCTCAATGCGGTCGGTCCAGACGGGGTGGCGCTTCAGCGACGCCCCTCGGAGGCCAGGGTGCGTTCGACGCAATCCATGAGCCGCCGCCTGATCTTCCCCAGCAGCTTCGAAAGTGCGTTTGCCGAACACCCCGCCTCGAACGCTAAGTCACTGACGCTGACGCCCGGTTGATACCTCTTGCGTATCAGACTTCGATGGCGTTCGGACAATCGCTCGAGACAGCGGGCCAGCGCGTCCAATGAAACGGCAGGGTCGAGTTCGTCGCTGCTGGCTTCGTCGCTCAGGCATTCGAGGATCGCGTCGTCGATAAGCCTAGCGGACTTCCCCAGACGTTCACGATGCTTTAGCGCCTGAAGGCGCGCCACCTTACAGGCCCAGGCATAAAAGTTAGTGTTAGGCTCGTACGTGTCGAACTTCTTCCAAAGCGTCAGACTCACCTCTTGCAAGACGTCTGCCGCGTCATTGGCCGAGGGCATCAGCGCCATCAGATAATATTGCAAACGCGGATAGTATCGCGAATACAACTCGACGAATTCCGCGATTCGGTCGTCTCCAGCCAAGGTTGAGCCTCAGATTTCGGTAGCCCTGGTACTCTTCGCACGAATTCATGTGCAGTCAGGACAACGCAGAACACAGATGAGATCAGGTCGCTCCTCATATGAGCGAGCAGCCGTCGGGATGCTTTCCGCAGCGTCTTCATTCGAGCAGAGAAGAAGAAATCACTCGGGGCAATGCCACAACTTACCTGAAATGACGCTCCGCCATAGGCTTCGTCGCCAAAGACTCCGACATGCCGCTTGCGCCACATTGGCACACTGCGCGCCAAATTGAGCAGATGCGGCGATGCAAACATCGCTCAACTACTTAATCCTGCCTGTCGGGCAAATGTGACTGAGAAAGCATTGTGAAGGACAACTTTTTCCCACATCGCCAGCAATAGCCCTCATCCCGCGAGGGTTTGAACGGCTCCTTCGACCAAGTGCCAGGTTGGCAAGTCATTTCATCGTGGAGAGTTAGGCGCATTGGCAATTTGTCTGCGAGATTTTTGATTTATGCGAAAATTGAAGGGCAGAAATCTGCAGGTCGCCGTATCTGTTTGCGGCACAGAAGAAGTGGAGGCAACGGCCAATAGTGCGTTTCCTTTCCGTCCTCGTTTTCGGCTTGGTCGACCGCTTTTCGGCCTTACATGTGCGACTGATGCTGGGTTCGGTTTGTTTGGCTGAACATGTCAGTCGTCGCACTTATGCTCGTCTGCTCGTCGTCAGTGGCGTTCGCCGGTGCGTGTGAAGCGGCTCAGCGCATTACTTAAAGCGCAAGCTGCACGCTTGGAGGTTAGGCTCCAGCTGAAGCAGTAGCGCTGCCGCGCGATCGTGATAGGGCTGGTGTGTCCGCTGCTTTGCTCCGCAAGAGCTTTGACCGGCCGCATTGAGTTTTATTGGCACTAGTAGGCGAGCCAGCCACGGTAGGACTTCGTTGTTTTTCAACTTGTGCTTTTGGAGGTGGTACTAATGAAGTGGACAATCGCAGCGAAAGCTTTCGCGGTCCTTGCTTGGGGACTGACCGCTTGGGGATCAGTGCAGGGCGGAGTCGTCGTTTCTGATCCGCTCACTTCCTTTGATGCTGGATCATTCACCGTCTCTGCGGTTGATCCCATCGTATACGACGCCTCGGGAGCCCACTTTGGAACGGGCGTGCCAGGCGATAGCGGGAGATCTTACCAGCGCACGAACCGCAGCAACTTTGCCCAAGCGTCAAAAGTCGTTGCCGAAATCACCTTCCAAACGTCGACCGACGATCAACAGGTCTTCTTCGGCATCGGAGCTGGTGAAACAGCGCTTTTCGGTACGCCCGATTGGAGCACGCAGTTTTCGTCGGCTTCGTTTTGGCCGGAAACGGGAAACGATAAGTTCACTCGCTTTCGGACCGCCAATGACTCGAACTCGTTCGGCGATTCGACGATTCCCGGCTTTGCCCCGGGAACGCACCGTTTTCGGATGACATACACGAAAGCGACGAGTCAGCTGCTTGGCGAAATTGACCTCGACTACGCCGGTGGACCATTTGTGGCTGACCCGGCAGGAAGCAATTTTCCCATCGTGACCACATCGCTCAACGGCCCTAACGGCTGGCTAGCGGGTCTTCTCAGCGAGCCGTCACGGGTGTTTTTCGGGGGAGACGACGGGGCGACGTTTCGCGATTTGAAAGTGACTGTCATCCCCGAGCCGGCGACAGGAGTGCTGCTTGCGATTGGTTTGGCGGCTCTGGCAAGACGACGAGGTCAAATCGTTGTCAGGCGCTAAGCATGGGATGGACGCCACATCGCGTCCGGAATGACTCCGACAAAATCCATAACGCGTCGTTCACGAGCACGGCGGGTGCGAAGGCCGGGCGTTTGTTACGCCCGGCCCGCGCAGCTGCTCACCGACTCGAGGTACTTTAAGCATGAGATTATTTCGCAGAAATCTGTTACGCTCCGGATTGGGCGCCGTCGTCGGTATTTCGTTAACGACCGCGGCGCCGGCAGCGAGCACGATCGTGAACTCGTTGACGGGATTTACGGGCGACTCGACGCTGCCGGCGACTCAAACCGCTGCGACTACCGCAGGACTGGAATTTGCGAGCATCGCCGGGTTAGCGGAGGATTTTTCCTCCGACCCCACCGTCGCTTTCGGCGCCACGGGGGCGGCGTTCGGCGGCTTGTACGCCGGCGACGGCGGTCGCAATTACATGCGGACGATCGACGATTACGCCTTCGATAGTTACGTCGCCGAAGTGACTGTGGTGGTCGATACATTGGCGACCGACGTCGTTTTCTTCGGGATGGGTTCGGGCAATATTACGCAATGGGGCGTCCCTGATTTCGCCGGCGCGCCGACCGTTTTCATGAGCCCGGAAAACGAGAAGCTGATGACCAATTCAGTCAATGGCATCAGCGGTGATTGGGAGAACCCGCCGCCGGGAAACAATAACGACTGGCTCGGAAATCCTGCGCCAGGCCTGCTGAGCGCAAACGCCGGCACGCATCGATTGCGCATGTCGTTCAATGCCCCCGCCAAGGAGTGGGTCGGCGCGATCGACATTGACTACGCTGGCGGACCTTTTGTGGCGGATGCCACGACAGTCACCTACACGCTGACGAACATGTTCGACGACGGCGGTTTCGTAACGATTGGCTGGCCGACGAACCCGTCGAAGATCTACTTTGGCGGCGACGACGGCGCGATTTTCAAGGACTTTTCGGTCGTCGTTGGTTCGGCGCCCAGCGAGAACGCTGACTTTAACGGCGACAACCTCGTCGACGGGCAAGACTTCCTCATTTGGCAGAAGAATTTCGGCGTGGGGACGTCGCACGAAGCGGGCGACGCCGATGGCAACAGCCTGGTCAACGACGCTGATTTGACCATTTGGAAGACGCAATTCGGCGGGGCGCCGGCGGCGATTGCAAGCGTTCCCGAGCCGTCGACCGCGATCCTGGCGGCGTGCGGGTTAATCGCGGCGATGTGGGCTTCTCGTCGGGCGTGACGCCGCTGTGCGCCGATGGCCGAACGGCAGTCGCCGACGGTCATCGATCGACGAAGTCTTTTTGACGAGTGCTTGGCAGGGGGCAGTGGTCCGTCTGGGGGGAGAGCGATGCTCTCTCGCCCCAGACGGGCTTGCCGCGCACAACGCGTGCTGCCGGGGTACGAGATCGAATGCATCGCAGTAGTTCCTGGGGTGTCTCAAGTAGTAACGAGGGATCGGCATGGCGGCGTCGCAACGTCATTTGCATCGAATGGAGAGCTTCCGACTGCGGAGGTCGCACCTGGCATTTACGTTGGTTGAATTGTTGGTGGTAATTGCCATCATCGGCGTGCTCGTGGCGCTGCTGTTGCCCGCAGTTCAGGCGGCGCGCGAGGCCGCGCGGCGCGCGCATTGCCAAAGCAGCGCAAAGAACGTGGCGCTCGCTGTTCTAAACTACGAGTCCGCGAACAAGAAACTTCCTGTCGGGATGAGTTTCAATGCAGCGCAGTACCGCGCCAACGTCCATACGCAGCTGAAGGAGTATGGGCCGAACTGGATTATCTATGCGCTGCCGTTCCTTGAACAACAAGCGACCTTCAGCAAGTTCAATTTAAAGCTTCCGATCAACAATGACGGCGCTGGCGTCTCGACGAGCGACGTCCGTAATCGCGAGGCCCGCGGCACGGAAATTCCCGTGCTGCTGTGCCCGAGCGACAGCAACAATCGAGCGAAGTACGTCGGAAAGATCACCTTCCATGGCGATAACTGGGCGCGCGGCAACTACGCAGCCAACTCCGGCGGCAACTTCATCGGCGGGGGGGGCTGCTCGGCCCGCCCCGGAGAGACGATTCCCGCGTGTACTGCGGGCCCAGAAGCCAATGGAACGCTTCCCACAGACGATGGCTGGACAAGCGACCTGCGGCGCGGCGTGATGGGACCGAATATCTCGGCGTCGCTCAAACAGATTACCGATGGAACAACGAAGACGATCATGCTCGGCGAGATACGAGCCGGATTGAGCGAAAAGGATGCCCGTGGCACATGGGCGATGGGCCATGCGGGCTCGAGCCTGCTGGCTATCTTCGGATCAGGAGGCGATGCCAACGGACCGAATGCCTGTTATCCGTCGGCCGACGACGTCTATAGCGACGTCTGCGGTACGGAAAAGGCAAAGGCGGAGTGCATGGACTGTTTTACCGGCGGCGCGGCCGACCAAGCAACGACGCGGAGTTCGCATCCCGGCGGCGTTCACATCGCCATGTGCGATGGCAGCGTGAGCTTTCTCAGCGACAACGTCGAAACGAGCGGCATTGGCGGTCCCTGGGGAACGGCGTGGGACTACATGATTGGCAGCGCCGACGCCGAAGCAACGATACGATGAAACGCGTCGCAACGCCGCCGACGCCAGGGCGGGGAAGCGGTTCATGATGAGGAGACTTCAGCAGCGATGCAGGTAGTTCGATCGAATTTTGCCGTTCTCGCGTTGGCCAGCGCTCTTATCGGTTGCGGCGGCGGACCAAAAACGGCCCAAATCAGTGGAAGGGTGTTGTTCAAGGATGGCACGCCTCCGAAAGGGGGCGTCTGCGCGATTCAATTTCTGCCCGCGGCCGACACCACCGCGGAGATTCGTAAGGCCGCGAGCGGTGATATTCGTGAAGACGGATCCTTCGAAGTCTATACCCGCAAGCCGGGAGACGGCATTTTCGTGGGGAAGTACGATGTGACGTTTGCCGTATGGGAGAGTCCCATGTCTTCTAAGTCGTTGATCGACGCCAAATACACGAGTCCCACAACTACCCCGTATCACGTGACTATCGATCAGGACGCTGACGATCTGGCGTTCGAAGTTGAACCGGCAGCGAAGGTCAAACGATGACGGTCGTTGCCACTCAGTCGCAGCGAGTATCGCTTGCTTAATGTGAGAGGACGTGTCAGCAGTACGATAAAGGTCGATTACACTTATAGTGAACAAGCACCGCTGGGCTCCCGGTCGCAGGGAAGTCAGCGGTTACTTGCGTGCGCAAACTGTCTAACGCCGGCTGGACGCCACTTGTAACATGTTTGGATGATGAGCCCCCCCTGATGATGAGCATCGATGATGAAGGCCACACTCGCTCGAACCCTGATGTGCTCGCACCTGCGCTGGTTACTCCTGGCGGCGGCCTGGATGGCGGTAGCTTCCGCCGCTCGCGCCGAGTTGACGGCGGCTCGAATCTGGAACGAACATCTGCTTCACGCGATTAGCATCGACACCGCCCGCCCCACCGTCCATGCGCGGAATTTGTTCGCGCTCTCCGAAGCGATGTATGATTCCTGGGCCGCATTCGATTCCACTGCGGCGCAATATGCGCATCACGAAAGGGCTTCGAACGCCGCCAACCTTGCGGCCGCCCGCGACGAGGCGATTAGCTATGCGGCGTACAACGTCATCCTGCATCGCTTCGTTACGGGTCCGGCGGGCGTCGGCCCGGGCAAAGCGGAGACGTTACTGAATCTGCGCACCCAAATGCTTGATTTGGGGTACGATCCCGATTTCAAGTCGACTTTGGGCGACTCGCCGGCGGCGCTGGGCAATCGCGTCGCGCAAACAGTCATCGCCCGCGGAATGAGTGACGGGGCGAATGAAGCAGGCAATTACGCAAACCCTCCGGGGATTTTTCAGCCAGTCAATCCGCCGCTCACGTTCGAGGACCCCGGGACGTCGCTGAGTGACCCGAACCGTTGGCAACCGCTCCATTTTTTGGGGAACCGCATCGACCAGTTTGGCCGCCCAATCAACGAATCGACGCAGAAAAATCTGACGCCGTTTTGGGGTGACGTCGCGCCGTTCGCGATGACGCTCGCGGATCGGAGCGTCAACGGCGTCTACCATGATCAGGGAACTCCGCCGGGCCTGAACGATCGGCCGAACGGAGCCCTGTTCAAGGCTGACGCGATTGAAGTCATTCGTCTTTCTGCGCAGCTCGATCCAAACGATGGCGTGATGATTGACATATCTCCTGCCACGCGAGGCAATACGCCAAACTCGCCCTTTACGGAGAGTTACGAACAGGTTGGTTACGCCCTCAATCCATTTACCGGATTGCCGTACGAGCCGGAAATCGTCAAACAAGGCGACTTTGGACGGATCATGGCTGAGTTTTGGGCCGACGGTCCGCGATCAACGGCGCCGCCCGGACATTGGAATGAGATCCGCAATGACGTCACGGATAAAATGGAAGCCCTCGGCATCCCGAAGCGAATTGGCGGCGCTGGTCCGGTAGTGAGCGACTTGGAGTGGGATGTGAAAAGCATGTTCGCGCTCAACGGGGGCTTACACGACGCGGCCATTGCGGCTTGGAATCACAAAGGGGCGTACGACTCGTCGCGGCCCATCTCATTTATCCGCTATATGGGTCAGCTCGGGCAGTCATCCGATCCAACGGGCCCTTCGTACAACCCGGACGGACTTCCTCTCGAAGACGGGCTGGTGGAACTCGTCACCGCGGCAACGACTGCTCCCGGTCAACGTCACGCCCACCTGGCCGGCAGCGAAGGAAAGATCGCCGTGCGCTCTTGGAAGGGGGCCGTCCCCGGCGTCGCGCCATTCGACGACCCTGCCGAAGTCAGTGGCGTCGGTTGGATCCTCGCCGAGGAATGGATGCCATACCAGTTGAACGGATTTGTCACGCCTCCCTTTCCTGGATTTGTGTCGGGCCATTCCACTTACAGCCGCACAGGAGCCGAAATCCTGACGCTGTTGACGGGCACGCCTTACTTTCCCGGAGGCATCTTCGAATACGATATTCCCATGGGCTCTGGATTGGATTTTGAATACGGGCCGACCACGCCTGTGACATTGCAGTTCGCCACGTACTTCGACGCATCGGATCAGGCGTCGCTGTCGCGGTTGTACGGCGGCATTCATCCAGCAGCAGATGACTTTGCCGGAAGACGAATTGGACACTTGGTGGGTCCGGAAGCCTGGGCAATGGCAATCAGATGCTTTTCCGGCGTGGCCGTCCCGGAGCCGTCAACAATGGGAATGTTGACTCTTGCAGGCGTACTCGCCTGCTTGGGTCGTCGTTCGCTACTAACTCGTGGCAGCGAACAGGTGTAATCGCGACGACGCTAACAACCGATGAGTCCATGGCGGAAATTTGTACTTACGCAACCGATCCGTGCTGCTTATCAGCCTCCCACCGACTGGTTCAATGCCGCACGGCTCGGGCCGCCGTCCGATCTGGCATGCTGTGGGCGTCGATCTGGAGCGTCGCGACGTGCTCAACGAGCCTTGCGACGCCGCTGTTTAACGATGTGACCACTGCGGCCGGCATCACGCACACTCACGCCATTTCGTCTGCCTCCAACGATGCCATGACTGGCGGCGCCGCCGCCGGCGACTTCGACGGCGACGGCCTAATCGATCTGTTCTTCACGCGCCCGGGCGCGACTGACGTCCTATATCGCAATACTGGAACCGCATTTGAGGACATTTCAACTGCGGCAGGGTTTACGGCAACCGTGCCATCAGCTGGAGTGACGTCAGGCGATGTCGACAACGACGGCGACCTGGATTTGTACGTTTCGACGACGTCGCACAATCGCTTCTATCTGTACATTAATGACGGCGCGGCTCATTTTACGGAACAAGCGCTCCTGCGCGGTGCTGCGGTCGAAGCGCCCGGTACGTCGACTTGGAGGTCGATGGGAACGACGTTTGGCGACTACGATCGCGATGGTTATCTCGACATCCTCACGACTGACCATAGTCGCCCCATGTCGAATAACGGCTCGCGACTGCTGCATAATCTGGGCGCGGCCAACCCCGGCCATTTCGAGGACGTAACTCACGCTGCCGGCCTCGACGTTTATCGCCAAGCGTTGAATCTACCGAACACGGTTTATCGCTTTCAGCCGCAGTTTGCTGATATGGACGGCGACGGGCGCACGGACATTCTCTTTTCCTCCGACGATCGCACGAGCCAGTTGTTCTGGAACAACGGCGACGGGACGTTCATCGACGGGACGTTGGCGGCGGGGGTCGGCACCGACAAGTCGGGAATGGGGAGCGCCGTAGCCGATTATGACGGTGACGGCGACTTGGACTGGTTCATTACGGCGATCTTCGATACGCCCTTCTTAGGCGTAAACCCCGGCAATCGACTCTATCGCAATAATGGCAATCGAACGTTCACTGACGTCACCACCGCCGCGGGCGTGCGCAACTCTGGAGCGGGTCAAGAAGTTAGCTGGGGATGGGGTACGGCCTTTCTCGACTACGACAACGACGGCGACCAGGATTTGGCGATGACCAACGGGTGGGTCGCTCTCGGCTACGGCGGCGACGACACGACGCTCCGCCGGAACAACGGCAACGGTACGTTTACCGATGTTACCGTCGGGTCAGGCATCGTTGACACGGGCCAGGGCCGCGGGTTACTGCGTTTGGATTACGACGTCGACGGCGATCTCGATATGCTGATCGTCACTCTCAACGGAGCGCCGATCCTCTATCGCAATGACACCGGCGAATCGGGAAGTTGGCTGCGCGTGAAGACGATCGGCTCCGTGTCCAATCGCAACGGGATTGGGGCGATTGTGACCGTGACCCCCGATGCCTACCTTCCCGAGGCAACTCAGATGTGGGAGATTCACAATGGCGAGAGCTTTCTGAGCCAGAGCGAAATGACGGCTCATTTCGGACTAGGGGCTCGGACCTCCCCGGTGGACTTGGTAACGATTCGCTGGCCAAGCGGCATCGTACAGAGATTTTTCGACGTTGCCCCAAATTCGGTCTTGATCGCCGACGAGGCGATGACGGGCGACTTTAATGCTGATCTGCACGTCGACGTCGAGGACTTAGCGACATGGCACGAAGAATTTGGACAGCTGGCTAGCGACCGCTCGGCCGACGCCGATCTCGATGGAGACGTCGACGGACGCGACTTCCTGATCTGGCAGCGGCTGCTGTCCCCGCCGGCAACCGCACTCGACTCTGCCCGATTCGTGCCCGAACCGTCCACTTACGCGCTGCTCATGATCGTGCTGGGATCTCGATTGCTGCGGAACGTCAGTACTTGCTTGACGTCATCGCCATTAAGGAGACGGGCGTGCTTCTAAACTCGTTTCGCCGGCGGGCGTGCGTCGCCCTGGTGATGGTAGGCTTGGCGTCGCGCGGCGCTTTCGGCGTTGACGTCTGGATGACGACTGGCGATAAGTCTCAGTTGCTCGCGCAACGCCCCGACGTCGTGTTTCAGCCTGGGTTGGGCTCGGGCGGCACGGTGATCAGCGTGAATCCTCAGACTAAGTATCAGACGATTGCGGGGTACGGAGCGGCGATGACCGATTCGGCGGCATGGTTGCTGCAGAACCGAATGAACGGCTCTCAACGAGAGAAGTTGATGCGGCAGTTGTTCTCCGCCGCAGACGGCATCGGGCTCAACTATGTGCGCGTCCCGATGGGCGCCTCGGATTTTACCGCGTCCGGGTTCTACAGCTACAACGACAATCCTCCTGGAGGCGCCGATCCGCTTCAGGAACATTTCTCGGTCGCCCATGATGAGGCGTACGTTATTCCTCGCTTGCAAGAGGCCCGCCAGCTCAACGGCGACTTGAAGCTTATGGCCGCGCCTTGGAGCGCGCCGGCGTGGATGAAGACGAACCAATCGCTGTTGGGCGGCTCGTTGACGGCAAGCCTCGAAGAGTCGTACGCGATCTATCTAGCCAAGTTCATTAAAGCGTACGAGGCCGGCGGTCTTCCGATCGACGCAATCACCTTGCAGAACGAGCCGCTCCACACGTCAAACTATCCGACCATGTCGATGTCGGCGACGCAGCAAATCAGTCTTATTAAGAACCATGTCGGACCAAGGTTCGCTAGTGAGGGAATCACGACGAAGATCGTCGCTTACGATCACAATTGGGACAATACGGCGTTTCCGCTGCAAGTGCTTGCCGACGCCGACGCGAGGCAGTTTATTGCCGGCACGGCGTTCCATGCGTACGCGGGTAACGTCACGGCGCAATCGACAGTTCACAATGCCTATCCTGAAAAGGACATTTATTTCACGGAAATCACCGGCGGCGACTGGGCTCCAAACTTTGCAGACAATGTCGTGTGGAATTTTCGGAACATCATCATTGGCGGGGCTCGCAACTGGTCGAAGTCAGCCATCCTGTGGAATCTTGCGCTCGACGAGAACAACGGCCCTCATCAGGGTGGATGCGCCGATTGCCGCGGCGTCGTGACGGTTGACAGTCAAACGGGCGAGGTGACGTACAACGAAGAGTTTTACACGCTCGGCCAGGTGACCAAAGGAGTCGATGCGAACGCGGTCCGCATTAGCTCTCCAACGACGAGCCAACTCGAGACCGTCGCATTTCTCAATCCCGATGGCTCGCAGTCTTTGATTGCGCTGAACCCGAACGCAGCGTCGACGACGATTCGCGTCTATCAGAATGGCGAGCACTTCAACTACCAAATTCCAGGCAAGTCCGTGGCCACGTTCCGCTGGGATGCGCAAGGCGCCGACTTTGACAATGGCGGGTTTGACGACGGCGCCTTTCACCTCGGCGGCGGCTCGCTCGACGCTTGGACCTCCTTCGGCAACATTGTTGGAAACGTACGGGTTGCGAGCGAGGCCGTCTTTGAGGGGGAAAAGTCGCTGAAGTTATCAGGCCAGTTTAGCGGGATGCCCAACGAATCGGGCGTGTTCCAAGGCGTCACGGTCGTTACCGGCGAATATGTTCATGCGTCGCTGAGCCAATTCGTGCGTGCGACGGAAGGATTGGAGGACAGCGACAACGTCGTGCAAGTGAAGATCGAGTTCTATAACGAGTATGGCGCCGCGCGCGGATCGGGTCACTTTCTAGGCGGGTTGACGGCGACCATCGCCGACGCCGCAACGCCCAGCGAAGCGTGGGGATCCACGGAACTCGGCGGAGTCGCGCCTCCAGGCTCCGTTGAAGCTCGCCTAGTGATTCAATTCCTGCAACCTAGCGGGCAGGAAGGCTCGGTTTACGTCGATAGCGTGGTCTTTGGCGTAACCGAACTGCCAGGCGATTTCGATCATAACGGGCGTGTCGACGGAAGCGATCTGCTCGCGTGGCGCCAAGCGTTCGGCGTCGATGCGTCGGCTGACGCGGACGGAGACGGCGACTCCGATGGGAGCGATTTTCTGCTGTGGCAGCGATACTCCAACGCCGCGACCCAGAACTTCGCCCGTCTGGCGGTCCCGGAACCTCCGCTTTCGCCCATCGTCTGGGCAGCTGGCGCAATGCTCCGCTGGCTCACGCGCACTTTTGAATGAATTCAGCGAATCTCGTCCGCGGACGAACATTGCCTACTACGGCGTACCGATGATCAACGCTAAACGAGGCTTCTCGCGGCGGGCGAGTTTCGAACAACTGGAAGACCGCACGGTGTTGGCGACTGGAGTCTTCACCGGTTCGAACCTGGCGAACGTCGCCATTCCCGACATGGGCGGTTTCGATCAAAAAGGTCTGTCCGCGGTCATCGTCGCCGGTCTTCCGACCGACGCGATGGTAACGGATGTGGAGGTAGAGTATTGGATCGAGCATGCTTGGGTCTCAGACCTTAGAGTCTACGCCACCACGCAGCGCAATGGCGTGTGGCGCGATCACCTCTACCTCTGGAATCGAGAGCACAGCGGCAACGACGAGATTCATGAAATCGAATCCGGGCTCGACGCATGGGATGGTCTGAATCCCAACGGCGCCTGGTACTTGGTCGCCGGCGACTTTGCAGCGAGTAACGTCGGTGCCATCAGCGGCTGGCGAATCTCAATCGATTGGGTCGCGCCTGATCCCTTGCCGGCAATTGCTAAAGGGCGCATCGCTTGGCATTCGTACACCGATTATAGCGCCCTCGACGGGCTGATCCATGTTTACGATTTTGAGGACGGGGCTTTCTACGAGCGGGCCACGGCGACGATCGCTGCTGTTGTGACGCACGCCCACAACCCCAATTTCTCCGCCGATGGGCGATATATGGTCTTCATGGGACTGCCCGCGGGATCAACGGATACGGCGAATTGGCGACACTACCTCGATGTCTTCCTCTACGACTTCGTAACGGATGAAGTGACCAACGTCAGCGCCCGATTGGGCCTCGACCAGCCTGGAAGCATCGAGGAAGATCCAGCGCTGGCGCCCGCCGGCGATAGAATTGCGTTCAAGCGGAATGTTAGCAACATCTGGGAGACTGACGTTTTCGGGACGTCGTTGCGCCAGCTTACCGCTGGCGCCGGTGAGAAGTCAGGGCCGCAGTACTCGCCCGATGGGGCCTCTCTGGTCTTCTGGGTCGGAACCGGAGCCACAGCCGCACTTGGCGGCGTCTCGTTGCAACACTCGCTGCCCACCACGCCGACGTTGCTGCATGACAATCTTCTTCTCCAGGACTATTTCCCGTCGTACTGGGACGACGAGCGGATCGTTTATGCAACCTGGCGTAGTCAGAGCGCGCATGACGACGACGTCAACATCTGGAACATTCAAACGCGCGCAGACGGAGCGGCGCTGTTTAACTCGCTTGCCGAAGATTCCGACCCATTCGGGCTCACGCCGACGCTGTTGGGATTCTCGACAAATCGCAGTTTGCCGTATTGGAGGCTGTGGTATGGCGACCCAGCGACAGGAGCCGCGGCAGACCTGGGAATCAGCCGCGCCGGCCGACACAATCTGGGCGCCAAGTATGCGAAAACGAAGGTTGTTTACGAGGCGCCCTCCGCCAACTTCAATGGCGACGCTGCTGTTGATGGGCAGGACTTTCTCCAGTGGCAGCGTGGCTACGGCATCGTAGCTCCATTTGCGGCCAAGGGCGATGGCGACGCCAACAACGATCGGGCCGTCGATTTCAGAGACTTGGCCGTGTGGCAGATGCAGTACAGATCGGGCGATCCATTGAACTCCGAAGTTAGGTCCACAGACGAGTCGCTGCTCGAACCAATCGTGGCGGAGGACGCGGAGTTCAAGAGTAACGATTTCCTCATTGGAGTGGCCGGGACGTCTTGGACTCGAGACCTCCCAACGTCGACGGCGAGAAGCAATGAAGCTCATGACGCCATCGTGCATAAAGTTCGTAGGGCGATCAAGATGAAGCAGATCCGATTAGTTGAATACAACGCAGCGGCGGCAGCGTTCTCGGCCCTCGGCAGCACGGGCTTGGTCGAGGCGGACAATCAAATGACTGATTCGGTGAACGCACAGTTCCTCGAAAGTTGGTGCCACGACGTCTATCCATGGCCAGAAGTACGCCTAGGATGTCAGTGCATTTCGGATGCATTAAGGCTCATGGCAATAGAAGTCTAAAGGTGTGCGGCGGCAGAAGGGTCGAGCGGACGACAGGCACGTCACCCGCCTTCCCGTCGGCTGTGGGCAACAGTAGCACGTGTCCGTACCTCGCGATTGCTGATGAAACTACACGTGCGCCTGTTATCTGTTCTCGCCATCGTGCTCATTGCCGTGGCCACTGCGGTGGCGATCGCATCCCATGTCCGCTCGTTGCTGTCGCAAGCGGACGTCGAAGTGAGTGACAGAAGTAAGGGACTGCGGAGGGGTCTCGATTGAGCATGATTGAATGCTGATTTGTTTGCTGGGCGAACCGATCGCGTCGTACAGAAATGCCAACCGAAAATCAATCGTCCCGGGACGCTAGTTGCGCCCCGGGACGTCCGCTGCGAGGTTGTTTAAAGTTCTGCAGCGATGCCTTCAGTTACACAGTCTTCTTACCACCTCCACCTCCACCGCCACCTCCACCGCCACCGCCACCTCCACCTCCACCGCCACCGCCACCGCCACCTCCACCGCCACCTCCGCCCGAGGTTGTCGTTGAAGCAGTCTTCACGCTGACGTTGACGGCACTGGTCAAGAGCGGGCTAGTCAGATCGGTAACGGTGATGGTCTGTTTGCCCGACGTGCTGAGCGTTGCCGAGATGGACGCGTCGCCGGCGTCAGTGCTCGTGAAGGTATAGTTTGTCGGCAAGCCCGACGATGCCGCCGTATTAGCGAGCTGAATGGTTCCGAAGTAATTCTTTACTCGATTGCCGTAGGCATCGAGTACGGTCACGCGGATCGAGAAGGGCGAACCAGCAGTGATGTTCGACGGTACGGAAATCTTGAATGAGGACGCAGCGGCGTTGACGACTTCGAAGTTGGTGATCGACGTTAGCGTCGTGACGCTCGAAGCGTCAACCACATTAAACGACGACACGACGTCCTGCGGAGTCGCCGTCTTTAGCGCGACGTTGAACGTGTGCGACCCGGCGTCAGCCGCGTTGAAATTGTAGTCGGTCGGCAGGCTGGCTAACGCGTCCGTGCTGGTGAACTTCGCTTTCCCCAGGTAGTTGGCCACGCTATTGCCAAAGGCGTCCCGCGCCGTCACCGTCAGTGGTATTACGTCGCCGGCGGTGACCAACATGTGTCCCTTGCTATCGGCGCCGACGGGGACCGACAACTTATAGCCGGCGAAAGCCGCCGCCGTCACGTCGATGCCGATTTGGGATCCGACAAGCGCTCCGCTGGCGTCCCTTACCGAGACGGACTGCGCCCCCGCGGTCTTCAACGTGGCCGTGAACGTGTGCGTCCCGGCGTCTGCAGCCGTAAACGTGTAACTGGCGGGCAGCCCGGCTTTAACATCGGAGCTGCTAAAGTAGACAGTGCCCGCGTAGCCTGTCGCCACCTGACCAATCGTGTCCCGAACCGTGACGTCGAAGCTCTGCGCGACGCCGGCGGTGGTGGCGGCAAAATTCCCAACGTCAAATCGGGCGGCGACCGGAGGCGTTGCGTTGCTCGACAGCGTGCCGTTGATTGCTCCGTCTGTCACGTCGGTCGCGGTAATCGTTTGCACGCCGACGGTCATCAGGGTGACGGAGAAGGTTGCCGTTCCGTTGACGAGCCTAACGTCTGCCGGAAGCAGGGCCGCGGCGTCGGAACTGGTAATTTGGACGGCGCCGGCGTACGACATCGCCGTATTGCCGAAAGCATCGCGTCCCATGACCGTGATGGGACGGGGGACGCCGATGGCACCGCCGCCGCCAGCCAGGACGAGCGACGAAACAGCGCCTGGCGCTACCGAAATCGCAGCCGTACCGAACACGCTGCGGCCAACTTCGGTTGCCTGCACGACCCTCGAGCCGGCAGTCTTCAGCGTGACGTTAAACGTATGCGAACCGGCGTCCTCAGGCGTGAACGTGTAGTCGGCGGGCAGCCCAGCTTGCACGTCGGCCGCGGAGAAATGAATGGTGCTCGTGTAGTCGGTGCTCACGCCGCCGAGAGCATTGATCGCTGAAACGGTCACTTGAAACGCCTCCCCCGCATTAACGGCTACTGGGGCGGAAATCCCTAGACGGGTTACCGCCGGAGCGACGTTGACCACCTTCGTTGTTTCCGGCAAGTACGGAGCCGAAATCTTCACGGACTGCTCGCCGACCGTTACCAGTCGGACCGAGGGATTGAACGTGTGGATCCCTGCGTCGGCGGCGGTGAAGCGGTAAACAAGCGTCGACGGCGAAGCTGGGTCATTGCTTGCGATGTACACCACGCCCTGGAAGTCGGGCACGACATGGCCGTTGGCGTCGATTGCTGAAATGGTGAGCGGCAGCGTTGAACCGGACGTAATCGATGCCGGAGCGCTTACTGCAAAGCCCGTCGCGGTGGCCAAATTCGCCGCGCTGTCGTTGGCATTCAACACGACCGTCACGCCGCTGGCGCTGGGATAGGCAAAGTCGACCGCGCCGTCATCGTTGAAGTCGCCGTGCGTGCCGGCTTCAAAGCGTCCGCTGGGCACCGAGTAGGACTCTTCGGCGAGAAACGTCCCGTCGCCGTTGCCGTGATGAATCATCAACTGCGAGCCGCCGCGGACGGCATAGTCGTCGTTGCCGTCGCCGTCGAAGTCTTCGACTTCAATTTGATAGCCCGTCTGCCCGATCGGGTAAGTTTGCGGCGGTGCGTAGGTTCCGTCGCCATTGTTCATCACGACGCTCATGGACGATGCGGCGTACGAATTAGCTACGGCGAAGTCGTCATAGCCGTCGTGGTTGAAATCGCCTGCCGCCAGTGACACCGGGGCGGTAAAGGCATAGTGACTTGTCGCCGGATCGAATGAGCCGTCGCCATGTCCGCGGAGCACGGTGATCGTGCCGACGCTGGCCGTATTCGAGGTGGCAAGATCGAGTGAGCCGTCGCGATTGAAGTCGCCAACGATGGCGTTGGTCGAATTCCCTGGGATGGCGACGTCTAGACGGAGTTGAAGCGTTCCGTCGCCGTTTCCGAGCAGTACGCTGGCGGACGAGCCGTTCATTGTCGCCACGTCGGTCCGCCCGTCGTTGTTGAAGTCGGCTGCAACGATCGCGTGAGCGCCGAGACCAGCGGTGAACGTCGTTGGCGCTAAGAGTCCGCCGGCCCCGTCTCCCAAGAGAATGTTGACGGTTCCGCTGGTCCCTGCCACGGCAACGTCGCCGTAGCTATCGCCGTTGAAGTCGCCGAACGCGGCGTCGTACGCAGACGCTCCGACCGCAAGGCTTCCCCCAGCGCGGAACGACCCGTCGCCGTTGCTCAGCAGCATGTTGATCGTGCTGGAGGTTTGGTTGACGACTGCCATGTCGGAAACGCCATCGGAGTTGTAATCACCGACCGCGATCCCGGCTGCGCTGCCGGCCACGGGACTGCTCATCGGCACGAGGAAGGTCATCATCGCTCGGCCCTCAAGCATCTCAAGCGTTGGGCGGCGACCCGTCATCCAGGACCGTGGAGCAGATGAGCGACCGCGCGCAAGACGGCGCGGAATGCGTTTGAAGAGCGATAGAAACTCGAGTGATTTCATGACTTGCAATTGCCCTGTGTGGGGATCTCCGCTCGCGGCGATCGCGCATTAGAATCGCGAAAACTCGACGGAATCCTGAAACATAAGTGAACGTTGGACGGGCGCCTCAGAGGAGTGCCCTGGTCAAGCAGTCGGCGTCCTGAACAGTCGCACTGGACGAGTGCCGCCGAGACTGCGTGCGTTAAATCAGGAAGTCGCTCAAGCGGCGAACTTCCGCCAACGATTAGTAAGAAATCACGACTTTGTCCGCCGCGAGGAAGATTCTCAGAAATCTGCAGCGTTTTCTTTCAGGCTTGCAATAATGCTGCCCTTTGCCGACATACATCGAGGATGGTCGCTGCCGCGGGCGCTTGGCATCCCCGTTAGGTGACCTGATGACGTCCTGCCCGTCGCGAGCGCCAAGCATGGGCCCTTTTTTGAAGGGGGCCTAGGTCAATCCTGCGGGGAAGATTGCTGATAGCTAAACGAAGTCACCCTGCGCGAAAAAACGCTTGCGCCCCGCGGCTGCCAGCGCCTGGCGCTGGCAGCCCGCCGCGCGCTTTACGCGCCGCTGGGCGCACCTTCGCCGAGGAAGGTCGTCCAGCTGTCGTACAGCTCGCGGCGCAGCTGACTGACGCGTCCGGCGGTGAGCTGACAGAGCGCGGCGACGACGCTGGTGCGCTCCCCCTGGGCCAGGGCGTGGACGACCCGTTGGTCGCGCACCGGCAGCGAGGCGAACCACTGGCCGAAGTCGATCCGTAGCGCCGCCAGCTCGGCGGGCGTGGCGCGGCGAGAGTCGCACAACTCGGCCGCCACGTCGATCGATTCGGTGCGCCGGCCGCGCAAGCGCCACTTGCGGGAGCCGACGTCGGCCGCATTGTCGCGGCTCCCCAAGAGCCGACCCGCTCGATAGCGACGCACGGCGAACCGGGCCAGGGTCGTGGGGTAAGCGCGACCGCCGCGTCCCGACGCCGCCAGCCGCGCGTAGTCGACGGCCGCGGCGGCCAAGGTCGTCTGCACGGCTTCGTCTCGTTCTTCGGGCGCAAGCTTCCGAAAGGCGACTCGGGCGTACCGCTCGATCGTCGGCGCCATCTCGATGAACCCGGCTTGCCACGCCAGCGTGGCGGGGAGGCTCTCCGTTGTTTTTGCCGTCAGGGACATGGCAGCTTCCTCTCTGCTGGGACCGCCGCCAGACGCGCGGCGGTCGGGTGAATAAGACGTGAACCGCGCGCGCCGCGCGGCCGAAGGATCGCGAGGCGTCGCCGGTCGGCCGGGTTGCCCGCGGGGCCGCTCGCGCGTGCGGCGCGAGCTAACAGGCCCAGTGATTTGTGGCGCGAAACGGCGATCGATTTAGTGCGCTACGCTGTCGCGGCGGTAATTTCCAGAATTCGCGTCGCCACGCCAACCATTTGACGTTTCTCTAGAGGGGTGACTCGTGGACGAGGACGAATGGGAGCAGAAATGGCGTCGTCAGAATCAAGCGGCTGCCGGCACGCCTGGCATCCGCTGCAAGGAATCGTTTTGGCAGCAGTTCTTTGCTGCGCCGTCCGCCATACGAACCCGACCTACGGTTTTGCGCCGTGGGCGCCAGGCGGCGTGGCCGACCTGATCAACGAGCCCGATAACTTTTATTCGTTCGAAGAGAACGTCATTACCTGGAAGATGGATGATGCTTTTCGCGCGCTGTTCGCGTCCCCTCTTCAGCATCAAGTCCGGCTGGCGTTCCAAGAATGGCAGACCGCCTCGAACAGCGAGATTCGTCGCAGCTCCACGCGTTACGGCTATCAGCGGCGCGGCGGGCCGCAGGAGTTCTTCGATTTGCGCTCCATCGTGGTTCACGAGCTGGGGCATGCCATCGGCCTGCAACACCCTGATGCGAGCTACTTCAATCTCAATGGCGCCACGAATCAGCCTTATTTGAAGAACTACCGGCTCGACGCTGCGGGCGAGCCGTATGTTTCTCCGCCCAGCGGCGGCGAAGTGATGAATGAAGGTTGGGACGAGGACTCGCTGCCAGGGTCGAAGCCCCCCAAAGGGCTCCCCTCTGGGGCGTACTGGCAGACCGTCTCCAAAGACGAACTCGAAGCCCTCGATTACGTCTACGATCGTCCGCTGACGTTTCAGGAAGTCGGTCCCGACGAAGACGCGCTGATCACGCTGACCCTCTTCGCTGGCGGCGGCGCCGACGGCACGACGCTGGGAAGCTCGGGGCCCGACGCGTCCCGGTCGCGGGACCCCGACAACGCCTCCGCCGGTCGTTGGATCAATCGATCAAGCGTCGCGATCTCAGACGACGCGGCCTTGCCCATTGGCGTGTTGCCGCGGGCCGCGGCCTGGAGCTACCGCAATACGACCGGCGAAGCGGTCGACGCCATGTCGATCGCCACGCGCGGCACGAGCAACCCCGATCCGCTTGAGTCATTCAGCAGCGGTCCGCGCCGCTTCACGACCATCGAGCCTTCCAACTCGATTGATCCCCACGACGCTCAATGGCGCGCCCACCGCTTTCTTGATCCGGTCGCTGGCGAAATCCCCGGCGGCCACCAAGTCGAACTGGGGATGACGCTCGACGTCTGGGACTGGACCGTCGCCTCCGCCAATGTGCGGACCACCTCGGGCGCGATCCATCCGGCGGCCTTGGTGACGTTCGTCGATTGGGCTGAAGGAGAGATGAACTACGCACCGCCGATGCTTAGCGCTGCAGGGGCCGCGTTAATCACAGGACGGCCCGAACAGTTTCTCGCGTCCCACCGGGGCTTTCAGATCGTCAATGGCGAGACGCCGACCAAGCTGGTGGAGCTAGGCTTCGCCTCGGTCGCCGACCGGAGCCTGCGCCTGGACGATCTTACTCCCCAGACGCTCGATGAGCTCGCCGCGGCGGGCTCGTTGGTCCGCCTGCCGATCGATCCGATCGACCTGGGGCGGGGAGCTGATCGCATCGTGGTGCTCCAGGGGCTAGTCGATGATTTGCCGGCCGAGGTCCGCGACAGCGGCCAGCTGCTCTATCTCCACGACGACCGCTGGCGTGACGCCTACGCCAAAGGAGAAATCCTCGTCTACGGCAAAACGGTCAACGACGATCACGAGGTGACGGCGTTTAGTCTGTTGAACTCTCCCGTCATCGCGGCCAGGGAAGTGCCGGAACCTGTCGCGTTTGCGCTGGCGTGCGCGGCTCAAGGACTTGCATTCGCCGCGCGAAGTTTGCGCGGGCGGACACTTCGAGCATGCAGTTCGTAGCGCCGGCGGGCTGACTGCGAACGAAACGGCGCAGGAGACCGCAGCGGCTGGACCACACGATTCCGAACCATCATCTCGACTACTCGCGTGTTCTTCGGCACACGTCGGAGACTAACCGCTTAAGAAACATGCCTGTCATTATCGGCTGCACGTCACGAGCGTTCAGACCAATTGGATGGTGGAACGATGCCTGCGGCGCCTCCGACGGGCGCAACCGCCGAGAAGGGGCCGCGATCTCAGGCTGGCGCCTGGCGATCGCCTCCAAAATCTTCATCTCGGTTAGGCCACCCGCTGTTGCGACGGGTCCATCTCAACTGATCATGTGATGGCGCCCTCGGTAGTCGCAAAAAAGAAATTGATGACGCCATCGGCCAGGTATCGAAAACCCGAATGAAGAGTCTTGAGGTGCTTGCTGAGGGCGCGTCCTAGAACAGGTCGCGGCTGAGTCGGGTCAATGCTTGAGTTCATCGTCGTCGATGATTCGATCTAGCGCTCATGTAAGCGAGCGGAATCCCAACGAACGCAGCAGGCACGTACGAGAGCCAGTTGGTTTCAGATGTCAGTCAGGGTTGAGGCGTTCTCGACACAGCGTCGTGCGGCGCATCTTCCACGACGCGCACTACCAGCGTGAAGCCAAACTCATCGCGCGGGACGGCGCGGAAGGGCTTCAGCCCGTCGGCCCAAAAAGCGTCCAGTTGCGGCGCGGTGTCGAAGTCAGCGACCGCATATTGCCGATGCCAGACGCCCTTTCCTTGAGTCGCGGCGACTTGGAAGTTCGCCGTGAGCCGATAGCAGCCCGTTACGGCGGACGCCTCGCACGGGCCCGATTGATTGTTGATCGCCAGCTTCTGGCCGCAGGCGACGCCGGCCGAGGGCATGTCGATCGCCAAGATAGAGTTCTCGCAACACCAGAGTGCCGCATTGGCCGGGCCTTGCGTCGCCGAACCGTCGGCATGTTGCCATTTTTCGGGATCGGTCACGGTGAGCGCGCCGACGAGCCGCCCCATCATGCCGATTCGCGGTGGGCGGACCCCCGCGCGCGTCGACACGACTTCCAGGTCTTGCAGCAGTGCGAAGTTGATGCCGGCGCTGGAGCAATGGAAAGTCGATCCTGCGGCAGCCGATCCGCCCATACGAATGACGACCGTATTGGGCGACGGCTGGTCGACGACAATCGACCCGCCGCCGGTCTGGGACGCTTTGCTGTTGGCCGGCGTCGCTTGCGCTTCTCGCGAACGGAGGACGATCCGATAGGCGGAGTCGGCTCCGTCGGAGCCGTTCGCCGACGGAGCAATGGGAACTGCGGCGAACACGCCCCACGCCAACAGCGAGTAGACGCACCTGCGATGGTGTGACACGCGTCGAACTCCTCCCTAAGTCGAACCCCTTGTCGCCGTCAATCGGCGCAGCCTACCGGCGCTCTATCTGCTTCAGTCGACCCGCCGCTGCGGCGTCGTTGCCACAAGTCGCCGGCGCCCGCGTTTGCTAGCTGACCGGAAAACCTCCCGAAGCCCTCAAACTACACCCTGTCGGTAGGAACTCTCATCCGTTTGGCAAGCCTTGCCGATAACGTCGAGTGGGGTGATCTCACAACTCGCGACCCTCCTCTCTCTCTTCAACACTCGGATCAACAGGTTTGGGCATTCGCGTTGCCAGCGGCCGCGCAGCAGCATTCCGGCTAGCCCTGCTAGCGGGAACCGTCGTGCTTTGTCGGCCGCAGGGCGCCGCCGCGCAGTCCCGCTTGGAGCTCCCGACGCTGCCGCCGCCGCAGGCTCTTCCCGTCGTCGAAGAAATCCCGCCCGTCGCCGACTCGAATGCCTTCCTCGTGTTTCCGAACGGCTTCCCGAAGGTCGACGCTCCAGCCGTCGGCGGCGTGGAGGCAGCCGAAGTTCCCTACGCGCCGCTGTCCGTCACAAGCGAAGGCGCGTTGGCGCCTCCCACCACGGATTATCCGCCGCTGGGGGACGATCAAGGCATCGTCGATCGCGAGACGGGGCTTGGCGAGTTCGTGACTGATTACTTCGGCTTCGGGCGGCAACTCCCCGCCTACTACTACCGCCCCGACTATTACAACACGGCCGGCATCGGCGCGCGTCCGTTGGCCGACTACGCGCCTTCGGGCTACGAAGCCCGCGAATTCCAAGAGGCGCCGGGCGTCCCCGAATTCACGCCGCTCACTCCACCGCCTGTTCCCACGCCCTCACAGCGCGCCGACGGCGTCGTGCGCGGCATGATGCCGGGGTCATTTCTTGTTCCCGGCTCGGCGACGTCAATGCGACTCCGCGGCTTCGTGCGACTGGGCGGCATGTTCGACTTCGACCCGATCGGCAGCCGCGACGACTTCGTGACGAACACGATTTCGGTTCCGCAGGAGTCGGGACAGAATTTCAACATGAGTGCGCGGTACAGCCGCTTCGCGATCGAAACCTGGACGCCGACGGCCTTCAAGGAATGGAATGCCCACACGTTCATCGAAGGCGATTTCTTCAACGGCAATGCGCAAGCCGCTGGCGCCGGCGGCAATCCGTTCCGCCTCCGCTTTGCATTCGTCGACTTTGGGTACTTTCGCTTCGGTCAGCAGAACACCGTGTTCATGGATAGCAACTCGTGGCCCAGCACGGCCGATTTCGCCGGTCCGCGCGGCTTGGCGAACCAGCGCCGCCCCGGGGCGCGGGTGACGATTCCCGTCACCGACAAAATCTATTGGGCCGGCGGCGTCGAGCAACCGTTTTCGGACATTACCACCAATGGCCTTGGCACAAACGTGCAGGACACGCCTGATCTCGCGACGCATATGCGCTACGAAGGCGATCTGGGGCATCTGCAGCTCTCGGGCTTGGGGCGCGCAATTGGCTATCAACCGAACGTCGGCGAACTGACTCGCCGCGGGGGCTGGGGAGGCAGCGCCTCGACTGTGTTTCACCCGTGGGCCGCGCTGATCGGTAGTGACCCGATCCACAAAGCCAATCCCACTGGGTTGGAACGCTCGCGGATTCTCGCCCAGTACACCGCCGGTTACGGCGTCGGCCGCTACATTCAGGATACCACCGGTCTCGGCCTCGACGGGCAGGTGGATCCGATCACAGGCGCGTTCGACCTCCCGTTTGCGGCCGGTTGGACGACGAGCTACGAGCACTGGTACAACGAGCAATGGCTGAGCAACTTCACCTACTCGGAAGTGACCGTCGACAGCGTCGGCGGGCAGGCCGGCACGACCTACGACGGAGCCCAGTACGTGGCGAGTAGCCTCTGGTGGATTCCGGTGCGCAATATGTCGATCGCGGTCGAGTATCTCCACGGCGTCAGGCAGAATCTCAACGGACAACGCGGCGACGCGAACCGGATCCAGACGCTGTTTCAGTACAACTTCTGAGCGATTTCACTTGTCGGAGCTGGGTGTAGCAGCTGCTAAAAACTGCTATAACTAGGCCGTCCCTGCCCGATGTAGCGTTTGCCGCAGCGGGATTCCGACTGCCGCCGACTTCTCGATTGATTGATCATGCATCATGTGCGAAGGGGCGTCGTTAGCGACGCGACGCGGCCGTCAACTGGGGGCCGCCCATGAACGCTGAACTTGCCATCGTCGTCGGACTCCTTGCCGCTGCGATCGCCATGTTCGCGATCAACAAGCCGCGGATGGATGCGGTGGCGCTCATCATGCTGACCATGCTGCCGTTCACCGGCGTGGTGACGGTCGGCGAGACCCTGGCCGGGTTTGCCGATCCGAACATTGTGCTGATTGCCGTGCTGTTCGTTCTCGGCGACGGCTTGGTGCGCACCGGCGTCGCTCGCCGCTTGGGCGATTGGCTCGCGGCCAAGGCTGGCGGCAGTGAGACGCGACTCCTGGCATTGCTCATGTTGGTGGTCTGCGGCCTTGGCTCGTCGATGAGTTCGACCGCCGTGACGGCGATTTTTATCCCCGTCGCGCTGCGGATTGCCGACAACATGAGGATCTCCCCGAGCCGGCTGATGATGCCGCTGAGTTTTGCCGCGCTCATCAGCGGCATGATGACGCTCATCGCGACGGCGCCCAACCTCGTCGTCAACAGCGAGCTGATTCGCCAGGGGTTCGACGGTTTCCAATTCTTCAGCTTCACGCCCTTCGGCGCGCCGATTCTGGCGCTGGCTATTGTTTACATGACGTTCGCCAGCCGTTGGCTAAGTTCGACGGCCGAAGAAGCGGCTAGCGGGCGTCGCCGACCACGCATGGCCGATTGGATCGACGAATATCATCTTTCCAACCGCGAACATCGCGTCCGTATCCTGCCTGGCTCGATGCTTGCTGGGACGACGCTCGCTGCGATGCGGCTTGGCGTCGCGGACGCCCGCCTGGTGGCGATTGACCGCAACGCCACGTTGATCCAACCCGAGTCGTCGACGGAGCTCCGCGTCGGCGACATTCTTTACGTCGACGTCTTCGCGTCCGAGACGACCGCCGCGGAAATGCGCCGGCAGTTTGGCCTGGAGGAGTTGCCGCTCACCGGCGCTTACTTCTCCGATATGTCGCAAGAGATCGGCATGGCCGAGGTGATCGTGCCGGCGACCTCGCCGCTGGCGGGGCAGTCGATCGCCGACGCCTCGTTCCGCGACCGCTACGGCCTCACGGTCGTTGGATTGCGGCGCAGCTCTGCGGCGTTTGACGGCGAACTGCAGCACGAAGATCTGAAGGTCGGCGACACCTTATTGGTGATTGGTCCGTGGCGGGCGATCCGCAATCTGCAGCAGGCGACTTCCGACTTGGTGGCGTTCAACCTGCCGGTGGAACTCGACGACGTGCTTCCCGTGCCCGGGAAGGCGCTCCAGGCGGTGATCTGCTTGTTGATAGCCATTGGACTCATGGTCAGCGGCGTCGTTCCGAACGTCCAGGCCGCTCTGATCGGCTGCTTGCTGATGGGCCTCTGCGGTTGCGTCGATCTTAATAGCGCGTACCGTTCGATCGACTGGAAGACGCTTGTCTTAATCGTCGGCATGTTACCGTTTTCGATCGCGCTGGAACGGACCGGCGGCGTTGATCTCGCGGCGGACTTGGTGATGAATTTCGTCGGCGGCGCCGGCGTTCGCGTGGTCCTGGCGACTATTTTCGCCATCACGGCGATTCTCGGGATGTTCATTTCGAACACCGCCACGGCAGTACTCATGGCCCCCGTGGCGATTTCGATTGCCGAGGAACTTGGCCTTTCGCCGCGGCCGTTCGCAATGATCGTTGCGCTCGCCGCTTCGACCGCGTTCATGACCCCCGTGTCCTCGCCGGTGAACACGCTCGTGGTGACGCCGGGACGCTATACCTTCGGTGATTTCATCAAGCTCGGCGTTCCCTTCAGCCTCATTGTGATGGCCGTCAGCGTCGCGTTGGTCCCCTGGCTATTGCCGCCGTGATCCCGTAGCGTTGGCCCATCGTTCGACACGTTCGCGATCAGAGTTTTTACACTTCCTCCAGGCGACGCCGATGAGCGAAACCCCCGCTGCCTCCAAGAGCTTCATGCAGAAGTTGCTCGACGTCGTCGAACGCGTCGGGAACAAGGTGCCGCACCCCGCGGTGATCTTTCTGATTCTCATTGCGATCGTCGTCGTCCTGTCGCATGCGTTGTTCGTCGCCGGCACGTCGGTCTCGTACGAGGCGATTGTTCCCGCCGCCGAGTCGCTCGCAGCGAACGAGAACCAATCGATGCCCTACGACTTCGGCATGGCCGTCGACTACCAGGCGATCGATGCGAAGAACTACGTTATTGAGCCGCGCGAAGTCGCCGCAAAAAGCCTTCTGACGACCGACGGCATTCGGTTCATCTACTCGTCGCTAATTCCCAACTTCATGGGGTTCACAGCGGTTGGCTTGATGATCGTCGCAATGGTTGGCGCGGGCGTCGCTGAAGAAGCGGGGTTGGTGAAGGCCCTGATCCGCAAGCTGGTGATCGTCGCCCCGAGCGGCGCGCTCACCTACATTCTGGCGTTCGTCGGCATCGTGTCGAGCATCGGCGCCGACGCCGGGTACTTGGTGCTGATCCCGCTGGGCGGCGCCGCGTTTATGAGCCTTGGCCGCCACCCGCTCGCCGGACTAGCCCTCGGCTTCGCGGCTGTCGCAGGCGCTTTTACGGTCAATATGCTGATCAAGCCGCTCGACGCGGTGCTGGTCGAGTTCACCAATGACGCGATCCACATGGTGAACCCGGAGCTATCGATCGGGCTCACCTCCAACCTCTGGTTCTCGATTGCCTCGGTCATCGTGCTCACGCTGCTGATCGGTTTCGTCACGGAGCGCATCATCGAGCCTCGGCTGGGCAAGTATGCGGGGGAAACGCCGGCCGAGGAGAGCGCTGGGCTTTCCGCGGACGAAGCTCGCGGGCTACGATTCGCCGGCATGGCGATGGCGGCGGTGATACTCGTCTTCGCCCTGCTGACGCTGCCGGCCGGTGCGCCCCTCCGTAACCCAACAACCGGCGAGTTGATCGGCAACTCGCCTTTCATGAACGGCTTGATCGCGCTGATCATGGTTAGCTTCCTCGCGACGGGCGCGGCGTACGGCATCGGCGCCGGCACGCTCAAAGGCCTGTCGGCAATCATTAAGGCCATCGAAAAGGCCATCGCCGGTCTCGGCGGTCTGATCTTTCTACTGCTGATCATCAGCCAGTTCGTCGCCTACTTCAATTACTCGAACATGGGGACGATTCTCGCGCTGAAGCTCTCAGACGCCCTGAAATCGTCGAATATCGGCCCGCTGGCGCTGTTGATCGGGTTCATCGTCGTGGTGGCGATCATTGATCTGCTGATTTCCGGCGCCATCGCAAAGTGGGCGATCTTCGCACCGATCTTCGTTCCGCTGCTGATCCGGTTGGGCGTCGATCCCGAAGCGGTCCTCGCCGCGTACCGCATTGGCGATTCGCCCATGAATGCGATTACGCCCCTGAATGCCTATTTCGCGCTGGTGGTCGGCTTCGCACAGAAGTATGACAAGGAGGCCGGCGTCGGGACGGTAGTAGCGCTGATGCTTCCTTACGTCGGTTGGCTGTTCATTGTCTGGACGGCCCTATTCGCCGCTTGGTTCTGGCTGGGGCTCCCTTGGGGACTCTAGGCGGCGATTGAATCTGCCTAATCTGCGGAGCGAATCAATTTCTGCCTGGTGAATACCTTGGAACGGATCCGAAATGATGAGTACTCCCATCGAACTGCTTGACGTGGCCGCCGCTGAAGACCGTCTGATGCGGTATCTGGCCGTCGAAGGCGTCACCGGCCACGAGGCCGCGATCGCCGCCGCCATCATCGACGATCTGAAATCGCTCGGCGTTCCCGAGTCGGCGATTCGGTTCGATACGGCCAACGAGCGCATTGCGCTGCCGACCGAGACGGGGAATCTGATTGTCACCCTCCCTGGGACGATAAGCGGCGACAGGATTGCGTTCTCCACTCACCTCGATACCGTCCCGCTCTGCGCCGGCGCCAAACCGATCCGGAAGGGCGATCGCATCACGACCGACGGATCCACGGCGCTGGGAGGCGACAATCGAACTGGTTGTGCGGTGCTCGTAACGTTGGTCGAGACGCTGCTAAAGCACCACTTTCCGCATCCGCCGCTGACGTTGCTCTTCACCGTTCGTGAAGAGAGCGGCCTTCACGGCGCGCGAGAACTTGACCCCGCGGATCTTGGCGGCGCCGTGATTTGCTTCAACTTCGACGGCAAGCTCGCGTGCGACTTGATCATTGGCGCGGTGGCTCAGGAAAACTGGCAGGCGGAGATTATCGGCAAGGCGGCCCACGCTGGCGTCGCCCCGGAGAAGGGAATTTCCGCCACCCTCGTCGGCGCCATCGCGCTCACTGAAGTGCAGCGCGGGGGCTGGTTCGGCAAAATCAATAAACCCGATGGTCACGGCACGAGCAACGTCGGCATCTTTGGCGGCAAGCCGGGGCAGCCTGCGGGCGATGCGACGAACGTCGTCACTGACTACGTGAAGATCGTCGGCGAGGCCCGTAGCCCGGAGGCAAAGTTCGCTGCATCGATCACCACCGCTTACCGCAACGCCTTCACGACGGCCCAGCAGGAGGTGACCGACGTTGACGGCGGCACGGCTGAAGTGAAGTTCTCCAACAAGCCGTCGTATCCGTCGTTCAAGCTGCCCGAGGATTCGCCAGCCGTTATGCGCAGCAAGCGTGCGGTCGAGTCGCTCGGTCTCACGCCCAAGACACACTTCTCCAACGGGGGGCTTGACGCCAATTGGCTCGTAAATCATGACCTGCCGACGGTCACCTTCGGCGCCGGGCAATACGAGATTCACACGGTGAAGGAATACGTCGACTTGCCGGAGTACGTCCAGGGTTGCCGGCTCGCAGTCGCCTTGGCGACTCTGGAGAACTGAACTCACGGAACCACAACGGAAGGCGACCGGCCCATGGCCAATCATCTCACCGACGTCGAACGCCCCGATTCTTACATCTCGACCGGCCATCTTCCGCCCCGCGAGCGCGTGGCCGAACTGGTCGCGCAGGCCTACGAGCGCTACCGCACGAACGCCGACGGGAATAATTCGCAGGTCTATCCGGCGCTGGCCCGCGTGCCTAGGGATCTGTTCGGCGTCTGCGTCGTTGGCGCCAGCGGCGAGGTCTTCGCGGTCGGCGACGCCGATCATGAATTCACGATCATGAGCGTCTCCAAGCCATTCATTTTTGCGCTCGTCTGTCAGGAACTCGGCGCCGAAGAAATGCGCGACAAGATCGGCGTCAACGCCACCGGCCGTGCGTTCAATTCGCTCGCCGCCGTCGAAGCAGGCGACGAGGGTCGGACCAATCCGATGGTCAACGCTGGCGCCATTGCCACGACAAGCCTCGTTCCCGGCGCGACGCTCGATGCTAAGTGGCGCTTCATTCACGACGGCCTGTCGCGCTTCGCCGGTCGGACGCTGCCGCTCAACGACGAAGTGTATGCCTCAGCCACGGAGACGAACTTCCGCAACCAATCGCTGTCACGGCTGTTGCAGAGCTTTAACCGCATCTACTTGGATCCCGCCGTCGCCACCGACCTCTACACGAGGCAGTGTGCGCTCAACGTCTCCGCGAAAGACCTTGCCGTCATGGGCGCCACGCTCGCCGACGGCGGCGTGAACCCGATCACCAAGCAGCGCGTCGTTGATCCGCAAGTCTGCCACTACGCCCTGGCGGTGATGGCGACCGCTGGCCTGTACGAAACCTCCGGCGACTGGCTCTACGAGATTGGACTTCCAGGCAAGAGCGGGATCGGCGGCGGCATTGTCACCGTATCACCCGGCAAGGGCGGACTCGGGACGTTCGCCCCGCCGCTCGACGCGGCCGGCAATAGCGTGAAAGGTCAGCTCGTGGCGAAGTACCTTTCGCAGAGTCTGGGAATGGATCTCTTCGTCTCACAGCCAGCGTCGTGAGCGGAGCCTCGTCGTCGACCTGAATCGCCGCCATCCGCACACAGGATTCACTTCATGACTAGTCCCGCCCCAAGTTCGCTCGAGTCCACCGAGGCGCGCGATTCCTGGCTGCCCATGATCGTCATCGCCATGGGCCAAATGCTGATGTCGTTCAACGTGGCGGCGCTGCCCGTCTCGATGAGCGGCATGGTGAAAAGCTTCAATACCCAGCCGACGACGGTCGGCACCGCGATCGTCCTCTACTCGCTGGGCGTTTCCGGCTTTATCTTGCTCGGCGCGAAACTGAGTCAGCGCTTCGGCGCCAAGATATTCTTTCAGATCGCCGTCGGCATGCTCGCCGTCGCGATGCTGCTGATGGTACTCAGCCCGACGGCCGAAATCATGCTCGCAGCGCAAGCGATCGCCGGCATGGGCGCGGCGGGCCTGGTGCCGACGCTCGTCGTCCTGATCGCCAATCACTACCGTGGCAAGCAGCAGGCCGAAGCGGTCGGCTGGCTTGGCTCCGCCCGCGCGATCGCCGGCGTGCTGGCATTCGTCCTCGTCGGCTTCCTGGCGATGATCAACTGGCGGCTCGCCTTCGCGCTGCTGATCGTCCACTCGGTCGCCATTCTTCTACTGAGTCGGAGGCTCAAGCCGTCTGCCCCGAACCCCGACGTCAAGATCGACGGGTTCGGCGTCGTCTTGGCGGCGACCGGCATCATCCTGATCACTTTTGGCTTTAACAATGTTCGCAACTGGGGACTGCTGCTAGCTCGTCCCGCGGCGCCGACCGACCTCCTCGGCGTCTCCCCGGCGCCCATTATGATCGTGGTCGGCATCGTGATCATGACGGCCTTTTTTGTGTGGACCCATCGTCGGGCCGCCAACAAGAAAACGCCTCTACTCGCATTGGAAGTCGTCGATTCCCCGCGCGAGTGGGCCACCGTGATCGCACTCTTTGCGATCGTCGCAACCGAAGCGGCTATCAACTTCTCGGTGCCGCTCTACATTCAGATCGTGCAAGGTCGCAGCAGTATGGCGACGTCGATTGCGATGATGCCGTTCATGCTCACCGTCTTTTTCACGGCGATTCTGATCGTGCGGCTTTACAATCGCTTTTCGCCGCGCACGATTGCCCGCGTGGCGTTTACGCTGGTGATCATCGGGACGACGTGGCTGGCATTCGTCGCCAGCAACAATTGGAGCGTGCTGCCGGTCGTCGTCGGTCTCTTAACGGTCGGACTCGGCCAGGGCGCCCTGGTCACGCTGCTGTTCAATGTGCTGGTCACCGCAGCGCCGAAGGAGCTCGCCGGCGACGTCGGTTCCCTACGGGGGGTCACGCAGAACCTTGCCGCCGCCGTCGGCACCGCGCTGATGGGCGCCCTACTCGTCGGCGTCCTCAGCACGCTGATCCACTCGGAACTCACCGATAGTGAAATGTTTCCGCCCCAGTTCAAGCAAGGCGAATTGGCCGGCGAGTTCAATCTCGACAACATTAACTTTATCAACAACGATCAACTGACGACGCGCCTTGGAGCAACAAGCGCCACTGCCGAGCAAGTTGAGGAGGCCGTTCGCATCAATTCCGAGTCGCGTCTGCGAGCTCTGAAGACAGGGTTCCTGATGCTCGCGGGCGTGTCGCTGCTGGCGCTTGTGCCATGCAATTGGCTGCCCAATTATCGACCAGGAGAAATCACCGCTTAGTAAGCTCTCAAAAGCAAAGCAGACTAATGCTTTAGCAATACAACTCGCCGCCTTTTTCCAGGCGAGTTGTGCTGACTGCAATGCGGGGCGTCGGCGGCAAGCGACGGATTCGTACGGAGTTGATGGTGCGCATGCTTGGGGCCATGGTCGCTTAGGCCATCTGCCATTGCTTTTTGGCGGCCGGTCAGTCTTGCCAAAAAAAGGCGAGAGCGCTGATCTCTTGGCGAAGCGATAGTGACTCCAAAACTGCCGAGAAGGTGCGTTCAATCCGTTCCGCTAATTCGGGCGTCTTGCCGGAATTGGTCTCGTTTATGAGACGTTGAGCCTCGCCAGTGGCCGCATTTGTTGGCCTCGGGGCGACCAATCTTGTCTGGCGTTAAAACGCTTCCAAACTTAACTTAGTGACGGCTGCCGTTACCTGGGCCAATCCGCTACCACTTGCAATCCTTCTTGGAGGAACCGTCGATGAAGTTAGCCCTTGTTAGCTTGATGATGCTCTGGGCGCCTTTGGCCGTAGCGGCTGACCAGCAAGAGCACTCTCCCGCCGAGCCGACGAAGTCGAGTAAATGGATGGACGTCAAGGTGGAGGAGTCTCAGAAAGTCTTTGCGGCACTCGCGCGGGCCGACTTCCCCGCGATCGTGGCGAGCACGGAGAAGCTCAAGAACGTGAGCAAGGTGGAAGGGTTGGTTCGCCGCACCGCGCCCGGTTATCGTACCCAGTTGCGTTCGTTCGAGTTCGCCGTCGAGGAGATTCAGCAGCAGGCCCAGGCCGAGAACATCGAAGGGGTGACGATGGGCTTCAATCAACTGACGCTTAGCTGCGTTAACTGCCATCGGCAACTCCGGCGCGCCGCAGCGACGCCGTCAGGAAAGACTGGCGTCGATCACGGAACCGGCGATGCGGAGTGATGCCGAACGCTCCGGCGTCGTGTCGAGCCGGTGTCGACGGCATGGAGCCGAAGTCACCGCGGGGTGACGTCGGGCAGCAGTGCACTGCGGTCCCGTCGGTCTGATTGACTTCGCAGGACAATGGGACCAAGCGTGGTGCTGGCAGTATGTATTTCCGCTGCAGCTTTGCTGGCGATATTCCAAGACGAGAGAGCAGGGTCGTCATCAAATCGGCGAATCGCTGTTCAAACGGTCGCTGAAGACCGCTGTTCGCGAAGCGGGTATCGCCAGGCGGGGCGCCAGCCACGCGTTTCGTCATTCGTTTGCCATGCCGACGGTTATGATACCCGTACTTTGTAAGAACTACAGGGTCACAAGGGCGACGCACGACCATGATCTAGACGAACGTGTTTAACAGAGGAGGCCGCGGCTTCCGCAGCCCCGCCGACGATCTCAAACGGCGGGGCGACGAGCGCCAGGCAGAAACAGTCAGTCATTCAGAGTGAAGTGGGAACCGGTCGCAACCCGCGGCTAAACTGTCACTTACGAGGCTAGGCGGCAGCGTTCGGCGCCCAGCTGGCAATACCCTGGCCATCTAAGACTCAGTTATCCGCGACGACTCAGATCTAGATTCACACGGTGACCCAATGAGCGATTCATACGCACCGCCTAGCGGCAAAGCGATTACCATCAAGAAGCTCTTTAGCCGCCAGACCTCCGTGGCTATCGAAATTGCCGCGTCGCCCGACACTATATGGAAACTGTTGACGATCGCGGAGGAGTTCTCAGCTTGGAACAGCACTATAGTTGAACTGACAGGGAAGATCGCGCCCGGTGAGAAGATTGTGTTGCGATCAACGCTCGCGCCGGACCGGAAGTTCAAATTGAAGGTCAAGGAGTTCGAACCTCAGGCACGGCTTGCTTGGGGCGATGCCATGGGTACACGGGTTTTCACGCTCAGCCCCGAACCCAACGGTGCAACACGGTTTTCAATGGTTGAGACGATTGGCGGGCCGATCTTCCCCCTCTTTGCAAGAATGATTCCGTCGTTTGATGATGCCTTCAACCAATTCGCTGCCGACCTGAAAAAAGCGGCAGAGGAGAGAAGCTAATGCCCGCTTACCGCAAGAACATTGGCACGAAGGACGAACCGCTCGAACTCAAGACGCCGCCGGGCACCGCTTGCTATACAATCCATGTGGACGAAAAGGACGGGGCCGACGTCCTCGTATGCACGGTTGGAAAGACAGTACTGTATTACGATCTGCGATGTATCGAGGACCTGACGGCAATGCTCAAACGCCACAGCGATTGGATGCGATTGGGTAGTAAGGACGAGAAGCAAGAAACCCAAGAAGGCACGGTAGAACATTGGGCGCGTTCCAAAGACAATCCCATTGGCGGCTGGTACGGCTTGAAGAAGAATTTTCGTGGCCGCTTCGCGATGTACATTCCACCGCTGATGGAGCACCTTGGTCTCGCTGAGGTTGAACACAACGCACGCGACAATCGAATGCGATTGAAGACGAAGAGCGGATAACAATGCGTTGGACCAGGCGACGCCGATCGCGTCGTTCGTGAAGTCAATGGTGATTGGCGGCGGCCCGGTTACCGCCGGCGTTTGGCTTCGGTGGCTTTTTCCGGCATTCGCAAAGCAGGCAGAAGCATTAGAGGAAGATGGTCGTATAGAATTTCACTACACCGCGCGCGACGGTGATCTTGCAGGCATTGAACAGTTCGTGTCGCGTGATGCTGATGTGAATCGCCAAGATAGACGCCTCTGGACGCCGCCGCATTCTACCACGATGAAACCGCACGTAGACCCGCGTCCATTGAGAGGGCTTCCTCAACTGCCAAATGCCGGACCGTGGCGAGACTAAGCCTCTCAACGCTGTGGGCGGCGAGACGCTATCATTGTCGCAGGGAGCGCGGCGCGATTGGAAAGTCGTGATGAAAGGCGCAGGAGATGTCACCGCCTCACAAGACATAGGGCTCCTAAGGCAGTGATATAGACTTTCGACCAAGAGGTTAACGGCGTCCCATGCCGTGGACTCACCGAAGTCAGAGCTGCGGTTGAGTGCGATCGGACGCGTTCTGGCGGCATCGATATCGCTCACATCCATCACAAGACATGCCCGAGGCGGCATGTCCGGCGGCGCGTACGCGTGACGACGACGAATGCACAGGCCATTTTCGCTGCTCCCAGACCCTCGCCAGGCTCAGCGACCGGCTGATATGTTCCGGCGTCATGAGCCTCTTAACTTGCCCTGAGTTTGAAAGCTCGTCACGAGCGGAGTAGGATACTCTCTCCGCTCCAGACTTGGGAGCGACTTGTCCCGCCGCGATCGAACAGGACGCAAGGGTTCTGAGCGGTGGTCAGCAATTCGGCTGGCCTTGAACGACGACTCTTTGGGTTGGCGAAATGCGAGCGCGATATTCTTATCGATCTAAACTATCGCTCAGTTCGAGTTCGACCGATCAACGTCCGGACGCAGGTGAAGACTTAGACGCATGAAAGTTCTCGATGCAGCACTCTTGGTCCTACTCACCCATGCGGCGGCAGGCGCTGAAGTCGTCGATTTCAACCGCGAAGTGCGCCCCATTCTGTCGGAGAATTGTTTTCATTGTCATGGAGCCGACGCCGCTCAACGGCAAGGCGAATTGCGTTTGGACGTCCCAGCCCACGCATACGCCTCGGGCGCCATCGTGCCAGGCATGCCCGCGGCGAGCAACTTGGTCCAGCGAATTCAATCGATCGATCCCAATGACCAAATGCCGCCCCCCGATTCGCATCGCGCCCTCACGCCTCAGCAAATCGAGACGCTGATTCAGTGGATTCAGGAAGGCGCCGCCTATGACGTGCATTGGGCATTCAAGTCGATTAAACGTCCCGCTCTGCCCGCTCAAGAAGGGGACGATTGGGGACGCAGTGCTATCGACCGCTTCGTGGCGGACCAGCTAAACGCCAACGACCTGACGCCGTCGCAGCGGGCCCCACTGCCCACGCTACTGCGCCGCTTGAGTTTGGACCTTACGGGCCTACCTGCAAGCGCCGAACAACTGACTCGCTGGCAAGCGGCAACGGATCCTGCCGCGGCGGCGGTCGATGAACTCCTGGCTAGTCCCCACTACGGCGAACGCATGGCAACCGAGTGGCTTGACGTGGCGCGCTATGCCGATACGCACGGGTTTAATAACGACGCGGCCCGCACGATGTGGCCTTGGCGAGATTGGGTCGTCAAGGCATTCAACGACAATATGCCCTACGATCAGTTTATTGCCGAACAGTTGGCGGGCGACTTGCTCCCCCACGCTTCGCAGAGCCAGCGATTGGCGACCGGCTTCAATCGCAACCACGTGATCAACTCCGAAGGCGGCATTATCGACGAAGAGTATCGCGTCGAGTACGTCGCTGACCGGGTCCGCACGACGTCAATGGCATGGCTGGGTCTGACGCTTGAGTGCGCCCGTTGCCACGATCACAAGTTCGATCCGATCTCGCAACGGGACTACTATCAATTCTTCGCGTTTTTCAACAACATCGATGAGACGGGCGAAGATGGTCGGATCGCGAACGCGGCGCCCTTGATGCCGGCCCCGTCGTCGGCGGATCAAGGCCGCCTACGGGCGTTAAAACGCCAAGAGAGCCAGCAGCGGAAGAAGTTGCGGCGCTTAATCATGGCCAGCAGCTCGGAACCGCTGGCCACGGCGCCCGCCGAGGGGCGTGCCGATGCGTCGCCGCCGCAGCTCGCGGTTGATTTGTTCTCCGAGTCGCAAGGCTTCCCCGATGATGGTTTCGAGATCACGCCAGCCAAGCCGCTCAGCACGAACGAGGGATGGTCGCTATCAGCGTGGATCAACCGCAAGGGCGCTGAGGCCCCAGTCCCGTTGATGTCAACGATGAATTACGCGACTCCGCGCTCCGCTGGAGGGTACGGCGCGGGCGCCGAGGTCGGATTCACCAGCGCAGGCGCTGTCGATGTACGTCTGGCCGTGCGCTGGCCAGCATATGCGACGCACGTCGTCAGTCGTCGCGAGCTGTCGGTAAATGAATGGAGCCACGTGGCAGTGATCGTCACCGGCAATAAGGCTCGCGATGTGCGAATCTTTGTCGATGGGATTGAGTCGGCGACGATGATCCGACGGGATGGGCTCACGGGCGATGTGGTCATCAACGAGCCAATCCGCGTCGGCCATACCAATCGCAACACGGACGACCGGTTCGCTGGCGAGCTTCGCCTGCTGCAATTGTCCGCTGGACCGGTTGACGCTGCGCTGTTCGAGTCGGCAATCCAAGACGAAATAGTCAGGGATGCAACGGTGGCGTCTGCGGCGCTGCGGCAGTCCAATCGTACGCGACGATTCCTGGCGAACGCCCTCCGGCGAGCGGCAAGCGACGTGAAGATTGAAGATGCTTGGAACGCATGGCGTACGACCCATGCTCAACGGTTGGAACTCGAACGCTCGTTCCCCCAAGTGATGGTCATGCAAGAGATGCCGGAACCTCGCCGTACGCATGTCCTACTGCGAGGCCAGTACGATGTGCATGGCGAGCTGGTGACGGCCGACGTCCCTCGATCGCTGGGACTACCATTGCCTGAGGACGCGCCTCGCAATCGTCTTACGCTCGCCCGTTGGCTTACTGACCCTCGCCACCCCCTCACGGCGCGAGTGGTGATGAATCGCTTATGGCAGCAGCTTTTTGGCGTAGGGTTAGTGAAAACGGCGAGCGACTTTGGCGTTCAGTCGGAATGGCCGTCACACCCTGAACTACTCGACTTTCTCGCCGCGGAGTTCATCGAGAATGGTTGGGACCTAAAGCATATGGTACGCCTGATTGTCGGGAGCGCAACCTATCAGCAAGATTCGGCGGCAACGGCCGAAATGTGGCAGCGGGATCCCGAGAATCGCCTGCTGGCCCGCGGTCCCCGGCAACGGCTCACTGCGGAAATGGTTCGCGACCAGGCGCTCGCCGTTAGTGGGTTGCTGAATCCGGCCGTCGGCGGGCCGCCCGCGTACCCCTATCAGCCGCCAGATTATTACATGGGCATCGTGGTGGCAGCCGACTATCCGGGGTCGCGCTACACGGTCGGCTCCGGCGGGGATCTCTACCGCCGCAGCATGTACACCTTTTGGAAACGGACGGTTCCTCATCCGACGTTAGCGACGTTCGACTCGCCCGACCGCGAGTTCTGCGTTGCGCGGCGCAGCCCCACGAATACGCCGCTGCAAGCACTGGCGCTGATGAACGACCCGACATTCTTGGAAGCCGCGCGGAAGCTCGGCGAACGAATGATGAACGAAGGCGGGACCGATGATGCGACTCGTCTCGCATGGGGTTTTCGCATCGTGACGGCTCGCCAGCCTAGCCCAGAAGAACTATTGACGCTGGTCGATCTGCTCGCCCGCCAGCGACGTGATTTTGCCGATGGAGCGTCCATCACCGACGCGGTCCTCGCTGTCGGGGACGCTGCACGATCGCAGGGTGCGAACGACGTCGAATTGGCCGCGTATGCCAGCCTCGCGAGTTTGCTGTTGAATCTCGACGAAGCCATCAATCGAAACTAAACGACCACGTCGGACTGGGCCAACATGTCGCCGCTTGATCGATTCGCTATTTTCGCCGGTCGTCGCCAATTTCTCCAGCACACCAGCCTCGGGCTTGGGGTCGCCGCACTCAGCTGCTTAGGCGGCGACGCCGCAGTGGCGCCGATAGGGGGCCTGCCAACGCCGCAGCTTTCGCGGCTGCACATCGCACCGCGCGCGAAGCGAGTCATCTATCTCTTTCAGGCGGGAGGTCCGTCGCAACTTGAATTACTCGACTACAAGCCGCAACTTGATAGTCGCTTTCGCACCGAACTGCCGGAGTCGGTGCGGCAGGGCCAACGGATCACCGGCATGGTGAGCGGTCAGGGCGAACTGTTGATCGCGCCCAGTCGGTTTGGGTTCAGGGCAACGCCGAACTGCGGCACCCCGATCGGAAATCTGTTGCCGTTTACCCAGAAGATCGGCGATCGACTTTGCGTCGTCAATTCGCTGCGTACGGAAGCCATCAACCACGACCCCGCGATTACGTTCCTCCAGTCAGGGTCGCAACAGCCAGGTCGACCATCCATGGGATCGTGGATCGACTATGGCATTGGGTCCGAGTGCGACAACCTGCCTGCATTCGTCGTGCTCATTTCGACTCCTAGCAACGGCCGGCCCGACCAGGGGCTGCTCTCTCGTCTTTGGGGTAGCGGGTTTCTTCCCACCCGTCACCAGGGAGTGAAGCTGCGGAGCGCGGGCGAACCGGTCGACTTCCTGGCCAACCCTACCGGTCTGCATCCCACGACGCGTCGTTCGTGGTTGGCGGCGCTTGAAGAGCTCAATCAGCGGCGGTTTGAGGCGGTCGGCGATCCAGAGATTCAAACTCGCATCGCGCAGTATGAGCTGGCGGCTCGCATGCAGACCTCGGTGCCTGAACTTGCCGACGTGGCAGACGAATCTGAGAGTACTTTTGCGCTCTACGGCGAAGATGCACGGAAGGCAGGCACCTATGCGAGAAATTGCCTCATGGCCCGTCGCCTGGCCGAGCGAGGCGTGCGATTCATCCAACTCTATCATCGCGGCTGGGACCACCATGGCGACTTACCCAACAACATTGCATCGCTCGCTCGCGACGTGGATCAGGCGTCTGCGGCGTTGATACTTGATCTTGAGCAGCGCGGACTCCTAGAAGAGACGCTCGTGGTTTGGGGCGGTGAGTTTGGCCGTACCGTGTACAGCCAGGGCGCGGTGACCCGTGAAACTTACGGCCGCGATCACCATGGTCGAGCGTTCTCAATCTGGCTCGCTGGCGGCGGCGTGAAGCCGGGCATTCGTTATGGCCGCACCGACGACTTCAGTTTCAATGTGATCGAGGGTCCCGTGCATATTCATGACCTTCAGGCGACGGTGCTCGCCTGTTTGGGAATCGATCACGAGCGGCTCACTTTCGCGTTCCAAGGGCGTCAGTATCGACTGACTGACGTCCACGGAACGGTCGTACGCGACATCCTCACTTGAGTGCGGCGGTCTCCGACTGGCGATTTCCTGCGGAGGTTCGCAATGCCTCCAAGCTCGCCAGTCGCCCCAGTCGAAAGATGCTACCGTCACGTTGACTCATGATGCGACGGAGGTCGGATGGCGCGCTCATGCCCTTTTTTTGCCGGGGGAGCAGCCGCCGGTGCTCTTGGTAAGCGGAATACGCTTCAATCGCAGCCATCGGTTAGCTGATATTTAAAGAAAGGCCGCCCCAGGAGTCGCAGGGCCTGCGCAGGCGCATCGCGGTGCCGCCGTGCGAGTTGATGTACCAGAAGTCCCGCGGACACGAGCATGCCGTGGTCTTCGGCAACCAATCCAAAGGCTCAAGACGAAGCGAGGTGACGCAACGTTGGCATCGGACCATCCGTCGACTTCACTCTTGGTCCGGGCTCCATGGCACGTTGCAAATTCTCAACAGCGACGCGACGAGCAAGGGTGCATGCTGCGTCCAGGCTTCGTAAATGTTTCTGTCCTCTGTCTGTCGGGCGCTTCTGGCGGTATTTTGAAGCGTCGATGCGCCAGCGAGCGGCCGCGAGTCCGACGCCTTGAAGCCGGTCCTATGGGAGACGTACTTGAATGCGAGTTTGGTTAGCCATGAAGTGTTTTTTCAACGTGTTGCTGCATGGGGAGTTCGCCAACCGCTGCGAGTTGTTATTGAAAGACGCGCCTCTTGCGAAAAATCAGGCCTCTGCCGCGGCGCCGTGCTCGCCGGCGGTCGTATCAGCGTCGCGTAGCGATGCCGTCACCTTGCTCGCGACGCTCCAACGGGAAGCGCGGTTTGTCGACATCGTCAACGAATCGCTCGACGGCTACTCGGACGCGCAGATCGGCGCCGCCGCGCGGGACGTACTGCGAGATTGCGGCAAGGTATTGGCGCGAGTCTTTGCGTTGCGGCCAATGCTTGAGCAGGAAGAGGGCGCGACGGTTCAAGTTCCGGCGCACTATGAAACGGAATGCTACAGGCTGACGGGCGACCTCTCGCGCGAGCCGCCGTTCGCGGGCAAGCTGATGCATGCCGGCTGGCAAGCGACCAAGTGCGACCTGCCGACCTGGACCGGGAGCGGCAAGGGAGCGCTCGTCGTCGCGCCCGCCGAAGTTCAACTGGGATGATCGAGAAAGAACGTTCGATGACCGCCAAGTACGTCGTGGGGATCGACCTGGGCACCACCAACTGCGTGATGGCCTATGTCGCGATCGAAACGAAGTCGCCGCAGGTGGAGCTGCTGGAGATTCCGCAGCTCGTCGCCGCCAGCACGATCGAGAGCCGCCCCTTGCTCCCCTCCTTCCTCTATCTTGCGCCCGAGCACGAAGCGGCGTCGGGGGCGCTCGGCGTACCGTGGCAGCGCGAGATGCCGCTCGCCGTCGGCGAGTACGCGCGGCGGCGCGGGGCGGAGATGCCCGATCGGACCGTCGCGGCAGCCAAGTCGTGGCTCTGCCACAGCGGCGTCGATCGCCGGCAGCCGCTGCTTCCCGAACATGCGCCGCCCGAGGTGGCGAAGATTTCGCCCGTCTCGGCGTCGCGCCGCTACTTAGAACATCTGGTTGCGGCGTGGAACGCGCAGTTCCCCGAGGCGCGGCTGGCGCAGCAGTACGTGGTGCTCACCGTGCCGGCTTCGTTCGACGCCGCTGCCCGCGAATTGACGCGCGAAGCGGCGATTGCGGCGGGGCTGCCCGAGTCGCTGGTGTTTCTGGAAGAGCCGCAAGCCGCGGTTTACTCATGGCTCGTCGCCCGCGGCGATGAATGGCGGCGTGATCTGAGCGCGGGCGATCGACTGCTGGTGTGCGACGTCGGCGGCGGGACGACGGATCTCACGCTCATCGATGTGGCCGAAGCCGGCGGTGAGCTTGAACTACGCCGGCTGGCGGTGGGCGACCACCTGCTTGTGGGCGGCGACAATATGGATCTGACGCTTGCCCACCGCGTCGCCCAGTTGTTCGCCGAGCAAGGGGTAAAGCTCGACGCGTGGCAGTCAGTGTCGCTGTGGCACTCTTGCCGCGATGCGAAGGAAGCGCTCCTCGCGGCCGACGCCCCGGAGTCGCACCGCGTTGCGGTACTGGGGCGCGGCAGTAAGCTCATCGGCGGGACCGTGACGGTCGACGTACAGCGGCAGCTGGCCGTCGATCTGCTCGTTGGCGGCTTCTTCCCCAAGTGTACGATTACTGATCGACCGCAGAGGCGGCGGGCATCAGGGTTCCAGGAAATTGGCTTGCCGTATCAGGCCGACGTGGCGATCACGCGGCACTTAGCGGCGTTCCTCGCCGCGCACGCAGACGGGGATAATCGCTCCGCCGCGCCGACGCACGTGCTGTTCAACGGCGGCGTGTTCAAGGCCGCCGCGTTCCGCGCGCTGGTGCTCGATCGCCTTGGCGAGTGGTCAGGCGCGGACAAGCCGGTGCGCGAACTTCCGGGGCCGCGCGACCTCGACTTCGCCGTCGCGCGGGGCGCTGCATTCTACGGCTGGACGAAACAGCAAGGCGGCGTGCGGATCCGCAGCGGCGCCGCTCGGTCGTATTACGTCGGCATCGAAACGGCCGGCCTAGCGATCCCCGGCGCGCCGCGGCCCTTGCGGGCGCTTTGCGTCGTGCCCTTCGGCATGGAAGAAGGGACCGCGGTTGACGTGCCCTCGAACGAGTTTGGCCTGGTGCTCGGCGAACCAGCCCATTTTCGTTTTTTCAGTTCGGCGGTGCGCCAGCACGATCGCCCCGGCGCGCTATTGCCGACGATCGACGAAGAGGAACTCGCCGAAACCGATTCGCTCGAGACGATGCTCGAAGCGGGGAGCGACGACGCCGAAACGTACGTGCCGGTAAAATTTCAGGCGCGGATCACCGAGCTCGGTGTGTTTGAGCTCTGGTGCGTCAGTACGACTTCCGATCGGCGGTGGAAGCTGGCGTTCAGCATTCGAGACGATGCGCAAGAGGCCGCGTCGTGAGCCAGGGCCGTTCACTGCCGGACGCCGCGGACGATTCCCGCAGTCGGTTTGTGGTGGGGATCGACCTCGGCACGACGAACTCGGCCGTCGCGTACGTTGACGCGCAACAGGAGCGATGGTCGGTCGCGACGCTCAGCATTCGGCAGGTCGTGGCGCCGTTTCACGTGGAAGGGCGCGAATTGTTGCCGTCGTTCCACTATCAGGCGACGCCCGCAGAGGTGAGCGGCGGCGCTATGCGGCTCCCTTGGGACCAACAGGCGCCCGCCTACGCCGTCGGCGTTTTCGCGCGCGACGATGGAACGGCCAATCCAGGACGGCTTGTCGCCTCGGCGAAGTCGTGGCTGTCGCACACCGGCGTCGATCGCACGGCGGAGCTGTTGCCATGGCACGGGGACGCCGACGTCGAACGGCTTTCGCCCGTCGAAGCGTCGTCGTGCTACCTGCGGCACATTCATGAAGCATGGAATGCCGAGTTCCCAGGGCAGCCGCTCGCCGAGCAGGATGTGGTGATCACGCTGCCGGCGTCGTTCGACGAAGTTGCTCGCCAACTCACGATCGAAGCCGCCAAGCGGGCCGGACTCCCGCGGATTATTCTCATCGAAGAGCCGCAGGCGGCGTTCTATGCCTGGGTCTCTCGGCATTCCGATGATTGGCAAGCAAAGGTGCAGGCGGGGCAGAAGGTGCTGGTTTGCGACATCGGCGGCGGCACGTCCGACTTTACGCTGATTCGGGCGAGCACCAACGCGGCAACGGGCGACGTGCAGTTCAACCGCATCGCCGTCGGCGAGCACCTGATTCTCGGCGGCGACAACCTCGATCTCACGCTGGCGCGGCATATCGAAACGAAACTCGTCGGCGATAATCGGTTGCCTGCGCACCAGTGGGAAGTGCTCGTACGAACGGCGCGTCGCGTCAAGGAATCATTGCTGGGCGAGAACTCGCCGGAGACAATCACCGTCAATCTGCCGGCGGGCGGTTCGAAGCTCATCGGCGGCGGCCTGCAAGCGACCGTTACGCGCAGCGAAGTCGAGGAGTTGTTGCTGGAAGGCTTCCTGCCGCGTGTGGGCCTGGGTGACAAGCCGATGCGCAAGCAATCCGCCTTCCAGGATTTTGGGTTGCCGTACGCGGCCGATCCGGCGATGACGCGCTACCTGGGCACGTTCTTGGCGGCGCATCGCTTCACCGGCGATCAAGCGCCCACGCGCGACTGGCACGAAAAGCAGCAGTCCGATCCGGCGCGGCCCGACGTGGTGCTGCTCAACGGCGGGCTGTTTGCTTCGCCCGCGCTGCGAGCGCGATTGCTGGAGGTGGTCGCGTCGTGGTTTTCTACGGAGGGCGACGCTTGGCGGCCGCTGCTGCTTGATAACCCGCGTTGGGATTTGGCGGTCGCCCAAGGCGCCGCCTACTACGGCATGGTGCGGCGCGGCCAAGGGGTGGCGATCTCCGCCAACCTCGCGCGCAGCTATTACGTCGGCGTTGCCGGCGAGAGGCCGCGCGCCGTCTGCCTGGCGCCTGGCAGCGCCGTTGCCGGGCAGGATTTTGAGATCGAGGGACTCGACCTCGAAGTGACGCTCGCCGAGCCGGTCGAATTCCCGCTGTATGTCTCAAGCACGCGGCTCGTAGATCCGCCAGGCGCGATCGTCGAGGTGAATCTCGACGAGCTGACGCCGCTGCCGCCGATTCGGACGGTGCTGAAGTCAGGACGCAAAAAAGAGCACCAGCAAGCGAAGGTGCGGCTGCATGCCCATCTCTCGGAGATAGGCGTGCTGGAACTTTCGTGCCGTGAGATCGATGCGCCGCGAAGCTGGCGGTTGCAGTTCGACATTCGCTCGACGACGCAAACAGACGTCGCCGCGCACGACTCGGCCGCCGAGCGCGAGGGATTCGTTGATGAATCGGCGCTCGCCGCCTGCCGCGAGCGGATCGAGCGGGTGTTTGGCGAATCGGCGACGGAGCCGCCGCGAACGCTGATGCCGGAGCTGGCGCAGGCGCTCGACATGGAGCGGCATGCCTGGCCGACGTCGGTGTTGCGGCGGCTGTGGGAAATGCTGCTGGAGTTCGAATCTGGCCGCCGCCGCTCGGCGGGCCACGAAGCCCGCTGGCTGAACCTCGTCGGCTACGCGCTGCGTCCCGGCTACGGATTCGCCGTCGACGATTGGCGCGTCGCGCAAACCTGGCGCGCCGTGAGCGGCAAGGCGGCCTTTCCCGCGTCCCATGCGGAGGCGCTCGTGCTGTGGCGGCGCATCGCGGGCGGACTGAGCCGCGGACAGCAGCTGGGGCTCGCCGAGCCGCTGCTCGCTGCGGTGAACGCGGCGCGACGCCGCTCGGAAGGCCGTCCTGTTTCCTCAATCGCCGGCGGCCTCGATCCGGCCGCTTCGCTGGAGATCTGGCGACTGCTGGGATCGCTGGAACTGTTGCCCATCGAGGTGAAGCTCCAGCTAGGCGACGACATCGTTCACCTGCTGCCGAAGCGCAAGCTGGAGAAGGCCCGCACGACGATGATCTGGACGCTAGGGCGACTAGGACAGCGCGTGCCGTTGCACGGACCGCTCAATACGGTTCTCCCGGTAGAGTATGCCGAGACGTGGCTCGAAGCGATCGAGCGTCATCCAGGCGACGACCTCATCTCGAACGTCGCCATCATGCAGCTAGCGCGCCGGACCGATGATCGGCATCGCGACGTCGACGACGCGCTTCGCGACCGCATCGTGAAGCGTTTGTCGCTGCGGGGAGCGGCGGAGCACTTAATCGAACTCGTTCGCTCCGGCGGTTCGCTCGACGAACGTGAGCGAACCGAGGTCTACGGCGAGTCGATGCCCATTGGTTTACGTTGCTTCAGTGACGCGTAGCGAACAGGTCCCGACGCTGTTGGCGTCTGGGTAGTGGACCTAGAGGTCAGGGCGGCGGTTCGGCGGCGCCCCGAACGGCTCCTCCGCAGCGAGCAATCGCGCGCTCGCGCATCGCCGACCCGTCTCAACGACGCGCCGCTACTTTTGACCATCAAGTCCGGCCCGAAAAGATGCGTTTCGCGACGGCATTTGCGCGTCCACTTGCTTTCGCCAGGCGTCCAAGGTTCGTCCCAGTTCGGCGGTCTTCTCGCGCTCGACGTTTGCCAGATCATGCGACTCGCTGACGTCGACCGCGAGATTGTAGAGCTCTCGGTGCCCGTCTTCGAGGAACTCAATTAGCTTCCAATCGCCGGCTCGCACGGCGCTGGCCGGCGTCGAGGTCGGGTAGTAGTGCGGGTAGTGATGAAAGATCGGCGGCGCGGCGTTAGGCGCTCTGGGGTCCTGCAAGAGCGCATCGAGCGTCCGGCCGTCGGTCGTGTCGGCATGCGCCTCATCCGCAAGACCAGTGATGGCGGCAATCGTCGGCGCGATATCCACGCAATGGACCGGCGCCTCGCAGGCCTGGTTCTGCGCTGCCCCTGCCGGCCAACGGACAATCAGCGGAACGCGGACGCCGCCTTCGTAGAGCGAGCCTTTGCCCGAGCGAAGGGGCGCATTGTTCGTGCAAGCGGCGTTATCGAATTGTCCGATATGCCCTCCGTTGTCGGAAAGAAAGATGATGACAGTTCGGTCGGACAAACCTCGCTCCTCAATCCGCTGCATTACCCGGCCGACGCTTTCGTCGAGACTCTGCAACATGGCAGCGTAGTTGGCGTTCTGATGACGCAGACCGGGGGCAACCTTTGCCTCGTAGTGCGCCGTCAGCTCCGGCTTCGGTTCGATCGGCGTGTGAACCGCGTGATGAGCCAAGTAGAGGAAAAATGGTCGCTCGCCGGCGCTGTCGATGACCCGCAGCGCTTCGTCCGTGAGACGATCGGTGAGGTATTCCCCCGGCTGCCCACCCTCCAGGTGAGGCACGTAGCGGAACTCGCCGCCGTAACGCCCCGCGCCTCGGTAGGGGAAAAAATACGAAAACGGAGCGCCCCAGAAAGTGCCGCCGACGTTGATGTCAAAGCCATGTGCCTCCGGGTAATGGGCTGCGTCCCCCAAGTGCCACTTTCCGACGAGCGCCGTCAGGTAGCCGGCCGATTGCAGTCGTTTGGCAATCGTCGTTTCAGTCAGCGGCAGGTCGCGGGTCGAGAGCGGCGGGACCAACGGCCGATCGCGCGGCGGGGTTGCGGCCGACTCGTACCACGTCGTCACGTGAAGTCGTGCATAGTGCTTCCCCGTCATCAGGCTCGATCGAGTCGGCGAGCAAACGGGCGCGGCATACGCACTAGTGAAGCGAACGCCGCCGCGCGCCAGCTGATCGAGGTGCGGCGTCTCGTGCAGGTCGGCCCCGTAGCACCCCAAGTCCGACCACCCCAAATCATCAGCCAAGATCAAGACCACGTTCGGCCGTACCGACTCCGCACCGCTCGTTTGCCCCATACCGGCCAGCAATAGGCTCGACGCTAGCCAAAGACGCGCGGCATGAGTCGATGCCGCCGCGACCAAGGTTGGAATCACCGCTGACCAACAAACTGACATTAGTCATCACCTCAACGTCGCGCCTGCACGCCAGGGCAGCTAAGAATTCTGCGCTGAAACGACGTGCACGCGGCACAAGCTCCCATGTTACCACAGCCGCCAAGTCGAAGACTTAGTTCGCGGACCCTGAAGCGGTTAGAACCTGTCAGTCGACCGCTAACAGCGTGACGGCGAGTTGAGTTTCATCCTCAAACTTTTTGGAAATTTCTCTCGCGCATACGGCGGATCAGCGCCATTAAACGCCAGCCCCACGAACTCGGCCTCGGTCTCGCTTGCCACCGCCACTCGCCAACCCGAGGGCTCGATGACCGTATTGTTTGGGTCCAAAACTACTTGATTCGTTATGAGGAGCGACATCAGCACACACTCCAAATCTGCTCAGGCATTCGACCTAAAGCCAATTTTACCCGCCTGTTCAGCCGCGTAGCAAACCGCCCCGCTAGGCCGCGTCATCTAGCTCGAGGGGCGCAAAAGCCTTGACGATGGTTCGTCGCCAACGCTTCCATCGATCCCGATCCCGCGCCGCGCGTCATTGACAGCGGACCCTAGGCTCAATGCTGGCCAGACCGGCGATTTCGCTGAGCCGTTTTCTGGCGATGCAGGCATCCATGACGCGCCCCACGATTACCGGGGCCCGCGATCAAAGAATGGATCGATGGGGCGATCGGCAAGTAATAGCCGGTAGCGCAGGGATTGGCATGAACCCCCAGACAACGACCAATTCGCCGATAGTCCAAGCCGCAGCGATGCAGTTCCCAAGCCTGCTCGCACCGTTCTAGGCGCTGTTGACGCCGCGTTTGCCGAAGTAGTTCCTGCAGTCGCGACTTCTGTTCCAAAGGATCGGCACGGGGCGACCTTGCCAGGGTCGGGAGTTGCGGGTTAACAATGGGCTGCGGGGGTCGGCGGGTCTGGTCGGCGGCTTCCCAGGAGAGGCGCCGGGATTGGATCAAGAGTTGAGTTGAAACAAACCAAGCGGGCCCGGTGTGAAGACGCGGCCATTTTTCATCTCAAGGCGGAGCAATGCCGTGGGCGTGTCATCTAGCGTTCACAAAACCGATTCTCCCCCAGTTTCTCCTCGCCGAAGCAAGCAGCGCCACGAGCGCAAGCGTCAGGGACGTGGGCTCTGGCACTGGCGCCTCAATGAGTGAGAAACGAGCGTTAAAGAGATTTTCGGTGTACACCAAGCCGCCATCGACGGGCGTGCCGTCGGCCAACCGGCCGGTGAGTTGGTGCACGCTATAGCTCGATTCGCCGTAGATGAAATTGGGGTCGACGAGCGTCGATTGGAGATCGTGGCCGATGAATTGAATCTCGGCGTCCCCCATCGCGGCGAACCCCGGTAGCGGCGCGAGTTCCTCGAGATTTCCTTGAGGCGCTGCTTCGGCGTCATTCTCGAGGCCAACGCTGACGTCTGCCGCAGCTGGCGGCACGCCAAAGAGTCCGAACGTTCCACCGGAATACAGAAACGTCGCGGCCCCTTGAAACACCGGGAAGCCGACGACGTGGCCGCCGCTCATTGCCGTGATGCTGCTGCCAAAACCAGCGAGGTTGCCCGCCACCTCGCCTCCCGAGACGCTGACCAAGCCTTGTTCGGTCCCCAGATTGAAGAGGGTGCCCCCGGTGCGGGAGGAGCCGGCGAACTTCAAGTGGCTTTTGCCGTGCGCTGCGATCGATTGCTCCACTTGCGTATTGGTGAGGTTGAGCGTGCCATCTTGAACGAAAGCATACAAACTGTTGCCGCCGATAAGATCGAGCGAGCCATTTTCCGTCACAACGGCGCCGCCCGTAACGGCGATATTGGCGAGTGCGAGCTTGGCTTTTCCGGACACGGTGAGATCCCCGGCGACTCTGTCCAGATTCGTCACTTGCAAGGCGCCGCCGCTACTGACGGCGAGACTGCCGTTGATCGTGTCAATTCCGTCAAGGATCAACTCGCTGTTTCCCGAAGCGGCGACGCCCCCCTTGATGGTGGAGACCTCTCTGATGCTGAGACTCGCGTTGTCTTTGACCTCTGCCGCCATTCCCGCCCCAGTTCCGACCGATTCAACACCCAGGATGCCGACCGCTCCGTGGCCCGACGCAAAGGCAGTCCCTTTGAGGACGCCCCCGGCGGCAGTGACTCGACTCGTTGTCGTCACGACCGTTGAGTCAATACTGAGCGCGACCAGATTGCCTTCGATCGTGGCTTCATCCAAAAAAATGGATGAATTCCCGGTCGTGTTGCCCAAGCAGGTGACGCTGCCGTCAACGGTGGCATTTTTGATGCTCAACGAACCGGTGATATTTGCTTGGACCAGGCCTTTGACTCTTCCTCCCTCCATCGAAATGGCGCCTCGTGAGGCAGTAATCTTCCCAACCACGCTATTCTGTTCAATTTTTACCGTGGCGGTCGCTTCTTCATCTGACTCGGTTCTAACGTTGGATCGAACTGTTGAATTACGAATGGTGATGGTCGCATCACCTCGTCCGACGACTTCATCCACTGTGCTGCTATCAAGCAGGGTTGTTCCCTTCGTCGCGATGACGGAGGGTAGAAAGCCATCGGATCCGACTTGGGGGAGGGTCGAGACGCCGGTCAAGGTCAGCTGCCCGCTGGAATTCATCTCAACGCCGTCTGCGAGGTCGATGAATTGCGTATTGGTCAGACTCGCATTGCTCTCGTCGTAAAGTTGCAAGTTGCCAATGACACTGTTGGTCATTGTCAGTTGACTTTCATCGTGCAGCACAAGGAAATTTGGCCCGACCTTCAAGTTGGAATTCAAATCCTCAAGCGTGTGCTTGTTCACATTCGAAAGCGTCAGCACGCTGCCATTGTAGGCGTATACTTGCGTGCGCAGATCATAGCCGAATTGGCGATCGGCGCTGGTGAAGGCTGGGCTGCTCGCTTCAAATGGACTATTGGGATTCTGTGGGTCAAAACCCCAACCAAAAATATTGAGCACGGTGGCCGTGGAACCCGCGCCCGATTCGGAAGCAAATGGAGCTCCATGTTCATCGAGATACAGAAACAGGGTATTCGGAATGACCGGCGGCAGCTTGGCGGGCCGGCCGGAATGTTCTGCATGCGTTGCGGAGCAAGCGGCGGCCCACAGCGCCGCGGCGAGAGCGGTTGAGCGAAGTCGAATCACGGCGTCACCTTTTTTGGAGTTGAAGAGGTTGGGTTTGCTGGCAGTGATCGAGGCGTCGCGTTTTCGGGATTCCCCCAGCAGCCCGGTCGGGGCCGCTCCCGATGCAAATTGGGGCTAATTGTAACCGGGAAACCCTTCAACTCCGCGTGCAAACACTCGGCGATTGTTAACCTTTTCCGTTCCCGGGCAGGCGGGAAGTTGTTCAAAGAGCGAGTTGGGGCATGACCTTCGCAGTTCGGCGAACAACCTCTCCTCAAAACGCGATTTGCGCCAATCGTTTGCGATCGCCATCCAACCTGGCCGCACCTGCCAGCGACGTCGCCAGTCGTGCGAAACGCTCGATATCCTTGCTTCCTTCCAAACAAGGAGGCGTTAGCATGGCTGCAATGTTACTGGCGGAGAGTCGTCAAGTTTTTCCGCCAATGGCCACGCTGTGATCAATCGGGCGGCGCCTTGCCTTTCCCACGGCGCCCTGGCGAACGCTAGCCGGCTGCCCAGTCCAAGGTGCTGGCGCTAGTGACCAAGCCCCATCGAGAGAGCCCGCGCTTGGAGCGAGAGACCAGGCAGTGAGCGCAGATCGAAGACCAGCGTTCGCATGCCGCGGAGCCCTAGAGTTCAGGCCAAAGGAGATTAATTCGATACGACGCGATGTCACCGCCATGCTAAAAACGTAGCGCCCGGCGCCCCGAAATGTTGGCGCCCGTGAAGGTGCGGGTAGACGTGAATCATGCCCGCGCTTCAGGGGGCGCTGCACGATTCGGGCGCCGTTCACGGGTCGGCGGAGCGGGAGCGCAGCTCGATGGCATCTGGTCGAGCGATCCAAGCAAGGCGAAGAATCGCAAAGGTGTCATTTGGCAGGTAGAATAACGCACAAGTTCAACCAAGCGTCACCTAGGTCAAGGAACACGGGGCCGTGGAGCGAAACGCCGTTTACCGACTGGTTCGGCTCGCCACGCTCGCGCTGTTTACATCGCTGTCGTCGCAAGGCTTGGCCTACGAAGCGCAAAGCAGATGGACGACGACGGCGACCGATGGAACGGTCGGTTCGACCGGCGCCGTGGGCGTTCCCGTCACCGTCACTTGGAGCTTCGCCCCCGATGGCACAGCCATCCCGGCCGAGACATTCGGAACGGTTCCCAGCAATCTCATCAACTTTTTGGACGCTGGCTGGGGCATTGGACCGGGGGGCGGCGACTATGCCTCACGACCGTGGTTTCCGATTTTTCAGCAGTCATTCGATCGCATCAGCGCCTTGTCTGGCGTTACGTACGTCTACGAACCCAGCGACACGGGCTCCAGTTTCAGCAACGCCGCTAACAGGCGCGGGATTCTGGGCGTGCGCGGGGACGTGCGCCTGGGCGGCAAGTCCTATGGCGCCGGTTCCACGACGCTGGCTTCGAACTACTACCCCGATTACGGGGAAATGATGATCAATACGGACCAATCCGCATTCTTTCTCAATAGCGCGAACGGTTCCAGGAGATTTCGCAATACGATCATGCACGAGAGCCTCCATGGTCTCGGGCTGGCCCACGTCGAGGCTAGCGTCGCCGGGTTCTTGCTCGAGCCGATCTTGAGCGCGTCGTTCGACGGACCGCAGCTCGACGACGTCCTCGGTCTCCAGCGCCTCTACGGCGACTTCTACGAGAAGAGCGGCGGCAACGACGTTGTTGCGAAAGCCACGCCGCTGGGGCTCGTGTCCGCCCTCCAGCCGCGGCTCATCGGTACGCAGGGCGGCAGCACGTTCATTGGCGCAGGGCAGACCGATTTTGTGAGCATCGACGACGTTTCGGACAACGACTTTTTCAGCCTCACGCTCCAGGAGACGTTGGACGTGACGCTGAAATTGAGCCCGCAAGGAACTTCCTATCAGGTTGGTCCGCAAGGAGGGACGCAGACGACGTTTGATAGCCGCACGCTGAGCGATCTGTCACTGGCGCTCTTCGCCCCCGACGGTTCCGCCGTGCTCGATTTCGCCAATGCGGCCGGCTTAGGAGCGGAAGAATCGATCGTCCGGCGCCTCGATGCGGGAACGTACTACGCGCGGGTCGCTGGGGCGCAAAGCAATGTTCAATTGTATCAGTTCGCCGTGACCGCCTCGGCGCTGCCGCCGCGCAGTCTGCTGTGGGCCGGCTCGATGAGCAGCGAGTGGGACGTCCTGCTCACGGCGAATTTCACTGCCGACGGTGCGCCGGCGACGTTTCGCGCGGCCGACGACGTCCGGTTCGATGACGCGTCGTCGGTGCGTGCGGTGACCTTGACGGCCGACGTCGCTCCGGACAGCATCGTCGTTGATTCGGCTGGCGAGTACCGCTTCGTCGGAGCGGGAGGAATGATTGCCGGAACGCTCCTGGTCACTGGCGGCGGGACGTTCGAATTGGCCAATGCGGGCAACTCCTACGGAGGCGATACGCTCGTTGCGGCCGGCGTCCTAAAGATTACCGGCGACGCCAATGCCATGGTCACGCCGATCACCGTCGCTTCGGGGGCGACGCTGGTGATGAATGCCGCTGACGCCGGCGACATGGCCAGCCTCATCGGGGTCGAAGCGGGCGCGGTGATGCAGGTCGGCGAACTTGGGACCCAATCGCAAGTGCTGCCCGATTCGCCGACAGGCATCACGATTGACGGGTTGATGCGCATCCTGGACGCCGAAACAATTCTCCATGTCAGCGGCAGCGGGGCCATGGTGGTGGAACGAGAGGAGGCGCAGTTTCGCGATAATCCGCTTTTTGGCGGCGAGGTCGTCGTCCAGAGCGGAGCCGTCGCGCAGCTGGCCACTGCCGACGGGTTAGGCAGCGTCCAGGGCCGGACGGTCGTCGAGGAGGGAGGGAGCGCGGCGATTGTCGCCGACATGACGCTCGCCGAGCCATTCTCACTCAGCGGCGATGGAAACGGCGCAGGAGCCATTCGCGTTGACGAGAATCTCACGGTCGATTTTCAGGGCGATCTGTCGCTCGACGGTCCGCTGGTCCTGCTGGCGATCGAGGGCGGCGCGACGGTCCATGTGCTTGGCGCCGTCGAGGACGCCCTGGTTGACTCGCGACTGACGCTCGATGTGGCCGCCGGCGCTGAGTTGACGCTCGACGGCGACATCTCCGTCGGCCAACAAATGCAGAAGACGGGCGCGGGCGCCGCGATCGTCGCGGGGACGGCCGCGTTCTCAGGAGACGTCGACGTCAACGCGGGCGAGCTGAGCCTGTTAGGATCGGGAGCTTTGATGGGTTCGCTTCGCGTCGCGGCCGGGGCCGCCCTGACGGTCCAGGGAGTCCAGTGGCTGACGGAAACAACCCGGCTGACGGGCTCCGGCGAGGTGCGGGGCGATCTGGCCGTCCCGGGCATCTTGGCGCCTGGCGACGGACTCGGCGTCTTGGCATTCACCGACAATCTTGCGCTGACTTCGGCGAGCCGGCTGCAGATTGAGGTGAGCAGACTGGGAACTGAAGTCGTCGCGGACCGCGTCGACGTTACTGGCGCGGTCAGTCTTAGCGGCGCGCTCGAACTTGCCTTCGCCGACGACTTCAGCCCAGCGCTTGGCGAGAGCTTTTCAATTGTGTCGGCGAGCATGATCACCGGCGCATTCACTGACCTCTTGTTGCCACAGCTCCCGACCGACTTCGCTTGGCACATCGCCTACAGTTCGAACAATGTGACGCTCTCGGTGGGCGCCCCCGTCCAGTTCGATCCGGCCGATTTCAACTCCGACGGCAGCGTTGACGGCGGCGATCTGGCGATTTGGACATCCGCTTACGGCGTCAGCGGAGCAGCGCCCCTCCTGGGCGATGGTGACGGAAATGAGACCGTCGACGGAGCCGACTTCCTCATCTGGCAGCGCGACGCCGGTGCAACCCCGACGGCGGCGGGGATCGTCGTCCCGGAACCTGCCAGTCGTCTGCTGACGTTGTCGGCGGCGGTCATCATCGTTCGCTCGCGCCGACGCCGTTGGCTGGCGGCGCCGCGCGGATCAGCGCTGGAATTTTCATGAACATTAGAGCGTTTTGCGCCCGCGGCGCTCGTTCCGCGGGAACGACGCATGTGCCGCCGTCTCCTCGATTACCAGGCGAACTATTGGCAGCAAGCGCGCCATGTGGCGGCCGAGCTCGTAGGGCGCGCGGGAACGACGTCTGCCCGTCGAAGTGCAGTCGAAGGCCTCCGATTGCTTCCTGTGGCAGCGCGGCGTCAACGCGACCGATCCGGCCGCGACCCGCGCCAACAGTAACGCCGATGACGACCCTATCGGGGACGCCGCCCATCTGGCGGACTGGCATACGCAGTTCAGCGGCTCGCCCGCAGTCGTGGCTAAAGCGTCGCGCGCCGGTTTACTGACGGCAGTACAGCCGGTGAACGAGGCGTCACGGCCACACTCTTGTATTGAACCGCGTCCCGCCTACTGGAGCGAAGAGGCAATTCTTCGTGAATCTCGGAGGCTATGCCGACGGCGAATTCACTGCATTGAACGCCAGCACGATTCTCGTTGCCGTTTCCCAACGCGAAAATAAGCGTCGGGCGAAATCAACCCTGCTCATTGGGAAAAGTGCCTTGCACGCCGACGAACTATGCGACGTGGATGATTGTTTAGAAATCCGTTCCGTCGATGGATACGTGGTTCATCTTACGGCCACATCAGATCCAGATATGTTAGCGCCGCACAATGGTTATTGGGTGATTTCGAAGGAGGTCATCTTTGCAATCATAAATCGAGGTGGCAGTGACTGACTGCCCCACTTTTAAACATAATGAGTACGCGGTCTTTTGGGGACGTGGCAGCCAAGCGACCAACGAATGAGGCCCGGCCAAAAATTGACCGGGCCATCGAGGTTATGACAACGCGATTGTTCGCGGTTAGCTTCCACAACCGCAGGACGCAGCGTCTGGCTTCCAACTCTGTTCCGTCTCTTTTGAGTTCTTCGAAAGGTGAACGTGACGATCAACACGCTCAACCCAAGCTAGAGGAACGAAATGATGCTGGCCATCGGGACTGTCGTTCTTCGTGAGCTTGATTGCCCCACCCTCGACATGATCGACCACGCCCATCTTCTTACCGCAGGATGCTACGACGTCCATGTGGTCTGCAATCGCACCGACGCCACGATCAGTTCCATCACCCGGACCACTCATTCCTGTCTTTTCCTTCACGAAGTCGACTGCATCCTCGGCGCCAGTCGCGATCCTTTTACCGACGTCCTTCGCAGCATTTGCGACGGCATTCCCTGCGTCGGCAACGCTATTCTTCACTGTGCTCGCCATGATCGTCTCCTTAAAAAAAGTTAAGCAGCAAGCGCCGCTCATCTGGTCTAGACATCCACGCCTAATTCGAAGTGCAACTGTCATACCGTTGTTGCGCTGAACCAGGCGGTGATTGGAGCACGACTGGAAGGCGTGAGAAGGCGAAGTAAGACGGTGCGTTTCTTAAAGAACCTTCGCTTGGTCGGCCACGATAAACTGACGCAGATCTGACGCAGATCCGCCAGTGCACCCTCTGGATACCGACCGGATTCAACACAGGCGATTGCCGACGAATCAGCCGTGAGTTCGCGAGTCCCCCCAGGCGCTCGAAGGCATCGTAAAATGCGCATCAACGAATTGTCACGATTGGAACTCCGGGCGCTAAAGTGCCAAGCGAGCCAATCAATAGAGTTTCCGCATATCGGCGATGCGCCGCTCGATTGCTTGGCAAACGACGGGGCTCGCGGAGAGCGTCAGGGAGTCAATCATGACACTCAGTTCGCCCATCGAAAGCGCCGCCAAGTCGATCGACCGCAAGGCGTCGCTGGCACGCGCGATGACGGCGCCTTCGGCGTCGCAACGGCACGCGACGACGGAGCCGAGAAAGGGGACAAAGAGCAACGCATCAGCGTCGTCCCCGCACGCTACCATAGACTCAACCTCTGCTGCATCTTCAAGAGCCGGCATCGTCGCCCCTCCAGGAAAATGAATACGGGCCGGCCGTATTCTCAACCTGCGCGCAGGGGATGCAAGAATTTTCTTCGCCACAAACGGCTGATCATCCAACTCTTCTCATTCAGGCCAAGTTGCGCGCCTCAAGTTCACAATGTCTTCATCAATCCTTCGTATAGTGGAGCGATGGATTCGCCTGATGCCAAAACGAAGACCGGAGCGTTGGAAACTCCGCCGGAGGTTCTTTACCTCAACGACCTAAGTGACGGCGACCGCGCGCTTGGGTTTCGCCATTGCCGGATTGCCAACCCAACGACGGACATGCCGCTGCGCCGCGTGAAGGCGGTCGTCTTCGCAATTGACGCGAGCAATCGCATCGTCCGCGTCTTTGACGGATTGTTGAATCGTCCCGGCTATGTTCACCAGTGTTTTGGCGCCCTCAAAAAGCGGCGCTCCGTTCGCGGATGGTATGCCGTTCAACTGACTTTTCCCGACGCGGTCATGGCCCTGAATTCGTGGCAAAGCGGAAAGGACAACCGAGAGTTCGGCGACGGGACGTTTCCGCACGTCGAAGCTGAAATCCCGACCCAGGCGGAGTACTGAGACGGGGTATGAGACGAGTAGACGTCAGCCCGAAAATTGCACAGCGGCCGCCTAGCGGGATGCGTTGCCAATTGGCCGCTGTGCGTTAGAAGACACAATTCCGCACGGGGCGTCTTGCGTGGTCGGTGATTGTGTCGAGCGGTTCGCCAGGGTAGGGCGCCAAGGTGAACAAGCGATGAAGGAGATTAACCTGCGGCGCTTCTGGCGGCTTTGTGGAACACGTTATGGTGTTCGATAAACGCGCTGACCTTATTGCGGTCGATCGCTTCTTTTTCAAAGTGAAACCAGCGGCTAGGTCCGCCCGTCGCGTGGCACACCGGACACGTCCACCGCGCGGAAAACTGGCCGGACCTCGTTTGGACGTGAATTTCGCACTTGATGCCCTCGCGTTCGTAATGCTCAGCAGCCATATCTATCCCCGCGCATCAATTTGGAGCCGCCTCAGAGGGTCCGTGTGATACGCAAAGTTTGCCGCGAATCAAAATTCACAGGCCAAACTGCCCATTTTAACAGTTTTGAAAATGGGCGAATAGCAACCGTTGGTAGTGCAAACTGGCAATAGAATGGCACGGGCGGGCTGTGTCCTATCCCCCAGCGACGTTCATGCCCGCGCCAATACTTCGCTTCTCGCAAGCAGCTAGAATCGAGCTGACCGATTCGCGCGCCGTCATTCGCGTTTCTGACGAAGGCGAGGATCATCGGGCGATCGCCAACGTCTTCGCTGGCGGCGGCAAGTGTCGGTTGTTCGACGCGAATCGCTTGACGCTGATTCAGCTCGTCGAGTTCAAGACGGATGGCGGGGCGGCGGAATGGACCGCGGTCATTTAGCGACCGGGAGGTAACGATGATGCCAGTTACCCCGCGGCTATGGCTTCGCGATCTTGAGCCTATCCAGCGTCAAGGTTCCGAGCCGCTGACGCGCGTCGTCGTCAACATCGCGACGCTCCGTATCGAGTTCCCTTCGGACCGCGCGGCTTGGCTTGGTTTCAGCAGCCGGAATTCGGCGCCATGGATAATGTTATCCGCGACGAGCTCGTGGCCCGTCTCACTCACTTTCGCCGTGAAATTGGCAGCATTGATCGGCGTCTAACGGAACTCGCCGCCGGTTTCCCGAAGTCGAATCGCTGACGGACATCTACGGCGTCGGTCTTTACGCGGCGCTAGTGGTCATCGGGGAGTTGGGCGAGATCGAACGCTTTCGTTCAGCTCACCAGGTCGGAGCCTACGCTGGGCTCACGTCGCGCGTCCGACAGGCAGGCGATCCCTGCTACTACGGGAAGATCACGCGGCAGGGATCTCCTTCTCTGCGGTGCGTCCTCGTCGAGGCGGCTATTCATGCCGCCCGTCGCGACGACGGCTTGAGGAATTTCTATCAGCGAGTTCGGAAGCGAGCGGGGGCGAACAAGGCTCGCGTGGCCACGGCTCGCCGACTGGCCAAGATCTGTTGGATCCGACTGAGGAGATGGAGCCGGCAACACTCGACGCAAGCGGCCTAGAAGGAATATGCGACGCGCACGCATTGAACGAGAACGGCCCGGGAAGGGGGATGGCGGGACCTTGGTCCGCGCCGGTGACCTGAGTGGGCGGCTCGTTTGTGAAGCGTGATATGCATGACGGCCGATCAGGTCGGGCGATGCGAATGGGCGCCGACAGTACGCGAGACGCAGAATCGTTGTACTGAAAACGACGGCAAGGAAACTTGACCGCGGCGGTTATGGGTGCGTCCTCGACCTGATCGGGGACAAGTGGACGCTTTTGGCGGCGCGGGACATGGCCTGCGGCAAGCGGCATTTCAACGAATTCTGTCGCTCGCCGGAGCGACTCGCCACGAACATTTTGGCCGAACGATGGGAGCGATTGGTCTCGCATGGGTTGGCCGCTAAGCACGCCTCGGCCGACCAATCGGGGCGTGACGCCTATCGGCTGACCGTTAAGGGCAAGTCATTCGGGCCGCTACTTGCCGCCATGGCGGTACGGGGACTGTCTCACGTCAAAGGGACCAAGGCAGAACTGACGCCGAGTTTCGATTGACCGGTGTCGGGTGAAGACAAACGCAGCTATTCAAGGAACAAAGGCGATCATAACCTCCCACTGAACCTTGAATACCGGAATTAGCCGACCGACGACGTCTTCACAGAGATCGGACTCGACACTGGGCGCCGTGGATTCCGGCTAATTCAGCGATCCAGTTCGAGGGCGTCCGCGAACCAGCTTCTTTCGTGCTACTAATCTTGGCGGCGGCTGGCTGGTGACTCTGGCGAGCCCGGGCCGCACAGAAAGGTTTCATCAACTCATCAACGCGTGAGGCACACCAACAACCACCGTTAAGAAACGTTTCCCTCGGCGGCCATCCCGCCGGCTGGGCGACGGCGATCGACGCCTTGCCAGGGCGTTTCTAAACCCGTTGACGTGGTAGCTTTGGAACAGCTACGACGCCCCGCGGACTCATCTCCGCGGCCGCTCTGACGCTCGGCGGCCAATTTGGCGGCCGAGACTTGCCGGCGAACGGACGATTTTCAAGCGTCTACTGGCGGCGAGGGCAACTACCTTCGGTTCGCAGGAAATGATTCCGTCCCAGCTGAGAGCGGATTTGCAGTTTCTCGCTAGGTATTCGGGTAGACTGCAGCCTCTTGATCTGGCCCTATGTCGCGAATCGCTGCTTTAGCAGTGCTGCGCAGAACTCTACCTGAGAGTCTCTACCATGACTCACGACCATAAACGAGTTGCGTTGGCGTCTTGTTTGACTTTGGTTCTGCTCGCAGGGTTTCCGCAAACAAGCTGGTCATTGCCGCGGACTTGGATCGGCGGCAACGTCGATTGGGACGACGCGGGCTCGACCGCCAACTGGACCCCCGCCGACGAACCCGATGCCGACGACGAGGCGATTTTCAACTCCGCCAACACGGTGAACCTGGGGACGGGCAATTCAATTCAAGCGCTGACGATGTCGGCCGGCATCGACCTGAACATCAACGGTCAGAACCTGACGATTGACGGACTCGTTCAGCTCACCGGCGCGAGCACGATTCTCATTATCAGCGGTTCTAACGCGGATGTGGATGCTGGCAGCGTAACGATCAATTCGGGCGGCGCCGTGCAAATGGCCGGCGGCCAAATGCTGATCGCCGGACTGTTGGATATCAATGCCGGCGGCACGCTCAGGGGGTATGGCACGGTCAGCTTCAGCGATGTGCTTGCGGTCCCAACGACGCTGCTTTCGAACGACGGCACAATCTCGGCCTCCCATCCGTCACCTGTTCTCTTTGGCGCCCCGATCGTCGACATATTGTCGATTTCTTCCTCGAGCGCCAACTCGCGGATCGATCTCGACGGGGTCGGCGTCGCTGGCGCCGTCACCGTCGGTCGCAATCAAACGCTCGACGTGAATGACCCGCTGTCTGATGCGTTCAGCGGGTCGATGCTTCTCTCACACAACTCAACGTTTGACATCTTGTACCCCTGGACGCTCGATACGGGAACGATCACGGCAACCAACGGCTTCGTCGACGGAGGTATCTTCCCCGATACGCCGGCTGACGTCTCGGTCATCGCCGGGGCCGCGCTAACGCAAACCGGCGGGACGATTACGGTAGCGGATACGGACGGCACGCTGCGGGTCGACGCCCCGCTCACCATGAATGGCGGCACACTGACAAATAACGGGCTGTTGATCTTCAACGCCGACGCGACAATCGCGGCCGGGGCGAACTTCGCCCTCGGCGCAGGCTCGGACTTTACGGTCGGTGAGGGCCGGACGGTGACCATTAATCAGACGAATTTCAATATGGATGGTACCGTCGTAAACGGTACGCGGATCACCGTAAATAGCGAGGGTCGACTCAACATCGACGTCAGCGACTACGACAGCGACTCAATCACGAACCGGTTTGACGGCGTCCTGACGATTAACAGCGGCTTCATCACGGTCAATTCGGCCGACGCCGAGTTCGTCATGGATGGTACGCTCAATATGAACAATCTTTCCGATAATGTGGCGGGGATTGCCGGCTGGAATGCTGGTAGCGAGCCGCTGGACATCGGTGACGACACGGGATCGCTCGATGCAAAGTTTAATGCGGGCGGAGCGGGATCAATTCAGATTGCCGCCGCCGATATCGACTTCAACTCAGACGCCGACATCCATGTCCTCGCCGGCGTTTCTCTTGACTTCTTGAATCTCGTTAACTTCAACACCGTCAACGGCGCAAACAATGCTGAGTTTACCGGCGCTGGACGAATCAGCTTCACAGATGACGTCAACGTTAACGAAGCTGTGACCCTCAACATGGTCGGCGGCACGGTTGATCTTGATGGCACTGACGGCATCGGGGACACGATCAACGTCGACGCCCCGCTGACGATCAATGCCGCGCATATGAGCAACTTCGGCAACGTCAACGGGGGCGGCGGACCGAACACGCTCGACGTCAACAACAGCGTCGGCACGGGGGTTCTCACCGTGAATCTCGACGACCCGGCCGACGAATGGACCCTCAACGCACCCGGCATGATTAGCCTGGTGAACGACAATGTCGCAGCCACGCTGCTCACCGGGAGCGACGTCAACCTGAACGGCCAGGTCACCGTCACCGGCGACGTGCGGACCACCGCCCGCGTTGACATCGGGTCGACGAGCGTCATAAACATCACCACGGCCAACGAGCCGCTGCGGTTGGCTGGCGGCGACAATTCAAGCGATCCGAACACGATCGACGGCGGGCTCATAACCGGCATCGGCCCCATCGCCGCCGACACTGGCAAGGCGCTGCACGGCTTCGGCACGATCAACAGCGGCATTGACTTTGACGGCTCGTCCAACCTCAAGGCCGACGATGGTACGCTGACGCTCAGCGGCTCCCTAATTGACGTCAACATCCTCGGCACTGCTGACACGGACGGCATGCTGAACATTCCAGCTGCGTGGAACACCTCCACGGGGAGCGGAGTCGGCTCCATCGGCGTCGTTTCGCTGTCGGGCGGCACGCTGCAAGGGGGCGTGATCACCAACGACAACATCAACGGCATTCAAGGCTTCGGTACGGTGACGTCGCGGGTTATCAATAACGCCAAGCTGATCGCCGCCAACGGCCCGACGCTAATCGTCCAGACCGCCGGCAACAACAACGATTGGGACGGCGGCACGGGGACCGGCGAGCTTCGGGGAAGCGGCGCCACCCTGGAAGTCCGCGACATCGGTCAGGAGGTATTCACGGGGACTGTCACGGCCAACGCCGGCGGCCGGGTCTTCACCAACGGCATCTCGTTTGACTTCAGCCCAGCCTCGACGATCAACCTCGACAACGGCACGCTGGAGTCGGCCAACAACGTCTTCATCAATGGGACGGTCACGGTCGGCGCTGGGCCGGAGTCGACCATCAAGACCGGCGACGCGAACTTCCTCGACTTCAATGCAACCAGCAGCACGACTCTCATCGGCAACCTGCGAGCGCAATCGCCGAACACCGAAATCGCCGCCGGAGCGACGTTTAGCGGCACGGGAGCGCTGGTAGTTCCCGACGGCAGCTTCGCCGTCGCCGATGCCAACGCCAATGTCAACGTTCTGCTGATCAACGACGGCGTGCTCCGCCCCGCCGGCTTCGACACGGTCGGCCGCGTCGACGTCAAGGATTACCAGCAGGGAGACACCGGCGAACTGTTCACGGAGCTTACCGGCACGGGCCTCAATCAGTTTGACCGGCTGGTCGTCAACGGCGCGGCGCTGCTCGACGGCTACCTGAACATCGACATCGACGGCGGCTTCATCCCCGCGCTCGGCAATACCTTTAACATCCTAACCGCCAGCGGCGGCGTCTCGGGCGTCTTCGACTACGTCGACGTGAGCGGCATGCCCGTCGGGCTCGCCTTCCATCTCAACTACCAGCCGACGTTCGTCCAACTGCAGGTGGTCAACAAGCCGAACTTCTCCGCCGACTTCGACGACGACGGTGACGTTGATCCAACAGATGTGACGATCTGGAAGGGAGCATTCAACCTCAGCCAACTCGGTGACGCCGACGGCGACAACGACTCCGACGGCAATGACTTCCTCCTTTGGCAGAGACAGTTCGGCAGCATCCCCGCCGTCGCTGCGGCCACCGCGGTTCCCGAGCCGGAGACACTCTTGCTCATCGTCGTAGCAGCGGTCAGTCTTCGCCAGATCGGCGGCGGCTGGCGCCAAGAGCGCGTTAGCGCATGAGACATCTCGTCAAATGTCCACAACTCTTCACAGAGGTTGTAGATTACGTCTAGTGCTTTGTCAGACCCAGGAGTTCGGGTTGGTGATTGGCGCGATTTTTGGGAGACATTCGTTCACAAGGAGGTGTCCCATGACCAAGAAGTATCTTGTGCTTCTGACGGCGAAGTAACGCCGCGAGTTGCGGGATGTGGTCAAGAAGCTGGCGGGTTCGAGCCAGAAGGTTCGGCGCGCGCAGATGTTGCTGAAGGCCGATGCGGCCGGTCCGGACTGGACCGACAAGCGGATTGCCGAGGCCTTCGACAGCCGCACGCGAACCGTCGAGAAGCTGCGTGAGCGGTTTGTGAACGAGGGCTTCGGCGGGGCGGCGGCATGGACTGCGGTTATTTAGCGACCGCGAGGTAACGATGATTCCCGTCACCCCGCGGCTACGGCTTCGCGATCTTTAGCCTATCCAGCGTCAAGGTTCCGAGCCGCTGACGCGCGTCGTCGTCAATGGCAGGGACGGCAATTCTCCAAGCGGCGGACCGATCGGCCGCCGTTCGAGCAAGCTGGGAGATGCCGCATTGTTCGCCAGACGGCTTCGAGGCGATTGGCCCGCCGGGCAGGGCGGGGTTTACGTCTTATACAGAAGCCCCGGCGGAGCGAAGTCCAAGCCCGCGTCCCAAGCATCCATTGCCATCAGCAGCAACCGCGCCGAAAGCGCGGTCGATCGATCGCCGCACCGGGCGCCCTCTTCACCGCGCAAAATCGTGCGCGATTCAACGGGCGATCGAAATTCACGCAAGGGAAGTGACGCGAACATGTCATTCGCTTCGCGAATCAACAGCACCGCGCATCTAAACTCTAGTCGAGAGTCCGTCGTCCACTGCGAATACACCTCGCGAAATTCTTGAAAATCCTGGTCGCCTTTTGCAGCATGTCGTGCTGCAAGAGTGCGCATGTACTTGTGCATGTCGCCGGCAGCCATCGAAACCCCTTTTGGAAGCGACGTGAAAAAAGCCGAACCGCGAACTACAAAGTAAAGACACGGCGGCCCCGGACAATAGCCGTAGAAGCGGGGCCGGTGCGGCAGGATGACTAGATAACGCGGCACCCCCAGGAAGTGGCGGTAGAAATTGGGGCCGCCGCGGCAGTGGTTCAATAACGCGGCGGCCGGATCCCAGCCAATCAACGTTGCCTTGCGGCCGCCGCGTTAGTAGTGTAGGCGGAGTTTAGCGATGGATTGTGAAGACAATTGCAAGTTGCAAATGAAGAGTTGAGTTCTTTCCAAGCTGGTCTGTCCTGGCCGTGTCGCTAATACAGCTTCAAGCACGTGCTCCTCAAGCTGACGCCCCAGGGCCGCGTCGCCTTCAAGGCGAATGGCGTCCGCAGATTGACACTCTCGGTCCATCGACTCTCAGACGTCACGTGCTAGTTGAGGCATGTAAAGTTCGCCCACGACCGCGACGGCAGCGGCCTTTGGTTTCGTGGGATCGAGGCTCAGGATTTCCTTGGCCGTGACCATGACCACGTTCGGAGGCGGCGCGGTCGCGACGGACAGGTCCTGAAGGGACTTTTCCTGAGAGCTTGCATTGCGTACCACCGTGTAGACGATGCACGCAACCAAGAGCGCGAGGATAGGGAGCGTGGTTCTCGTGTCGTCATGGGGTCAGTTCGCTTGCCATTGGACTGCGGGGAGTACGGGCTCGTTCTCACGTGGGTCAAGCCGCACAGGCGGATGAACTCCTCAACATACTCGGCGGTGAACTGCGGGCCGTTGTCGCTGATGAACAGCGGCGTCGCATCTGGGAAGGCTTCACGCGCTCGCTGCAGGGAAGAACCCATGTCAGGCGCCATTCACAGTCGTCCGTGCCAACCCGCCGATAAGCGGGTAATCGAGTCATTCAATGGTCGACTACGGCAAGAATGCCTAAGCCAGCGCTGGTTCCAAGAACTAAAGGACGCCGTCGAGACAGTAAATTTCGAGATCCGCTGGCGACCCCTAGAACTGCACCGGGGCATTGCTATTTCAGCTATCACGCTCGCTCGTTAGACTTCGCGACCTAGACCCCCGACCGACGTGCCCAAGGAGGGGCTCGATCGTGGCCAAGAACCAAAAGCAGCGCGCACCCTATTTGCGGAAGCTGTTCTATTTGCTCGCAACGTTGATGACCGGTTCGGGCGCAGGTGGCTGGGCGTTTCCAGACCTGCCGGTACTGGGCCCCGCCGTCAAGTCAGTGATCCAGACGTTCCTAGCCGATCATGGCGTAGCGCTGCCCAACGTTGCGGGATCGCCGGGGGCAACCAGTTCATACCCGCCCGCCAACACTGGCGTCGTGCCGACTAATGGCGGCGCCGTTTCCCTTGTTTCGACCAACCAGCCAAACGCCCCACACGCCGGCGCGCCACAATCAGAAACCATCCTGATCGGTTCATTCAATATCCAAGTCTTTGGAACCTCGAAGCTTCAAAAGCAGGGCATTCCCGAAATTCTCGTCGCCGTCGTCCGCCGTTTCGACGTCCTAGCGATCCAAGAAATCCGTACTCAGGACGATCAGTTCCTTAATAAGTTTGTCCAAATGGTGAACGCCGAAGGCGCCAGGTATGCCTATGTGATTGGCCCCCGTTTGGGGCGATCCAATAGCACGGAACAATATGCCTTCCTCTACGACACGACGCGCATCGAAGTCCGTCCAGCGTCGGTGACGACTCTCAACGATCCCAACGACCTGTTGCATCGGGAGCCGTTCGTTGCCCAGTTCCGCGTTGTTGGCGTTCCTCCAGCTCAGGCCTTCAGCTTCTGGCTCATGGACGTCCATACCGATCCCGATGAAGTCGCAACCGAGCTCGACGTGCTGGCCGACGCCTTCCGAGTCATGCAGCAGCAGGGCGAAGACGATGTCATTTTGCTCGGCGATCTGAATGCTGATGAGCACCACCTGCGCGGCCTCGGTCAATTGCCGGGCATCAAGTACGCCATCGCGGGCGTGACCACCAACACGCGAGGCAACAAGGCGTACGACAACCTCTTGTTTGACTCACGGACAACGGTCGAGTACACAGGGCAAAGCGGCGTGTGGAATCTAATGACCAGCTTTGGGCTGACGCAAGATCAGGCGCTCGAGGTCTCGGATCATTTCCCTGTGGGAGGGCTTTTCTCGATCTACGAGGGAGGCGGAGCCCGGATTGCCGCCGGTCCCATGCAACCCCGCTAATGCTCCTGGCGAATACTCGCGACGGCGTCCCGGGCTAGTGACGCGAGTCGCGGGTCATGATCAGTCGTCAGCAATTGCAGCGATTCCAGCGCCGGCGCCGCGGGCGGCCCGATCTTCCCAAGCGCCCAGACCGATCGCTGACGCACGGCGGCGTGGGCGTGCCCCTGTGCCGCGACGATGAGTTGTTTCACCGCGGGCGCTGCCACGCTCTCCAACCGCCCAAGCAGCGTAGCGGCCCAGTAAGGCGCATCGAGCGTAGGACGGCTAAGAATTTTCGTGAGGGCGCCGACGGCGTCATCTTCGGGAGGGCCTAAGTCCTCTAGTGCCGCAGACGCAATATCTCGCGTTTCTTGATCGCCGTCGCAGGCCTCCACCAGGGCGACGGCGGCAGGCACGGCCTCCGAACCCATTTCCAGCAGTTGTTGCGCCGCATCGAGACGGTGCGGCGTCTCCGATTGAAGGAGCTTGATCAGAGATGATACGGAAGCGGACATACAGGACTCCTCAGGTAACCTGCTCCCAGGTTGGGAACCAATTAATAAGTTAGGGTTGTGCTTGTCTCAACGCCAGCCTGCTGCGATCGCCTCCGGCGCCGGCCGCTTCCGGTACGTCCGGTACGGGACTAACGTTTGAGTTTCAAGTTCACTCGCGTGAATTGTCGTTGAGCTTCATTGTTGCGGCGCCGTGCGAGGCTTCAGTTCGGCTCGGCGTCAACCGCCGTCGTCGTGCGGCAGCCGAGGGCTTGGTGCGGACGCTCGGTCGCATCGAAGCGGAAGGACGCCCCCAGACGCACGTCGGCCTCGCTGTCGTCGGCGTCGTCGTGCAGGTCGACCTCCTCGTACTTGACGCTCCGCCATCGCCTTACGACGCAGACGTCGCCAAGCGCTCACCCTGTGGCACGCGGCTTCGTCGGCAAATCACCAAACGAGCGTACGTCTGGGCAAGCGCATCGTGACGGCGACCGTCGTCTGCGCGGCCATGTTTCGTTGGCGGGCGGCCGTCAAGATTCGAGTCGATCGCCAGAGGTTTCAGCGCGCCGGGGATGCCGTGCGGCCGTCAAGATTCGAGTCGATCGCCAGAGGTTTCAGCGCGCCGGGGATGCCGTGGCGAGTGAGCGATCGAAGGTTGAAGCGGCGCGAGCCCAGAGATGAGCTTCCGTCACCGTCGCGCCCGAGCCTTCGCGACGCCAACAATGAGTGGCTCTCGAGAAGAGCCCGGTGTCCAAGCCTCAGACGACTACAGTTTCTCCGCTCGCCCTCAGTTGATCAGCGATGCGCGCTATCGCCGCTGCAATAAGTGCGGCGTCGTCGTCGGATTCACCGTATCGCTCGACAGTCTGATATTCTCCGCCGACGAAGACCTGCTTGAATGCCATGAGGGAGTAACGCCCGGCAGTTTTCGTGGCTGCCACCATGATCTGAGCGCTCGGATCGTCCGCGATCTCGACGCGAAAGATTTGTCCCATCTCGCTCTCACGGTCGTAGGGGAGTCCATTGCCCCGTTAAAAATCTTGACGCCAGAAATAACTTACCACCGGAACCATTCGGTTCAAGGTCGAGTGAAACCTTTGCCGCGCCGCGATGACTGTCGGCGACAGCAAGCATCAGCGCTCGGCGCCCGGATACCTGCCGCACTTCCGATGTTGACGGCTTCTCTGCTGCGCACAGCGTCGACGCCCTGGGCGAAGTCGCGAACGCATGAAGTGCGTCAGCATCGTCCCGGACGCGATTTGAGGAGGTTGGCGCTCCGTGGCCTGAGCGACGGTCCAGAACCGGAAAGGTCGCGGGAACGCGTTCGATCCCGTTGTCATGGAGAGCGAGTTTTTGAGCTCCCAATCGCGTCGATCGCGCAGCGCAGAATCGGATTGACTCGCCCCCAGCCCAATCGCTATCCTCTCGCCCGGCGGTCTCGTGGGGTAGGCATCCTCCTAGTGAACATCAGCTTGCACCGGCCGCCGCTCTCGCTCGTTTGGTTGGCCGCGGCGATTTTCGCCTGGCTGCCGGCGTCGCTTCGCGCTCAGCAGTGGTTGGGCGACGAGTTTCCAGTCAGTCTGGTCCCTCTGCCGGAGGTTGATCCAGCACCGCTGGCAGCCTTCGACCAGGCGCCTCTAGCGGACGATCTGCTCGAGCCGCCCCGATCTTCCCAGGCAGCTCGTTCGCTCGACGACGACATGGGACCTCCAGGAGAGGAGCGTTCCCCTTTTCGATCGCGAGTCTATTGGATCCCTACCCAAAAGGTTTTGAGCCAGCCGGACGACTGGTCTCAAGCTGGCGAGCAAATTAATCTCGCGGCGCCACTCTACATTGCACCTGGCGGGGGCAATCTCTGGCTGGCAACCGGCACGATTGACCATCTGTCGATCAATACGGGAGCCATCCTGCCCGATTCGCAGCTTCCTGTCCCGGACAATCTCTGGAAGATTGAAGGCGGCGCGATGAACTTTCGCGAGCTCGACAATGGTTGGAAAACCGCGGCAATCCTGACGATTGGTTCGGTCAGCGACCAGCCGTTTGACGCCCTGCGGGACATGACCGTGACGACGATCGGCTCGCTGGAGGTGCCTTACGCCGACCGTGACGCATGGAACTTCAGTTTCTTCTACTCGCCGACGTCGCAACTTCCTTATCCCTTGCCGGGCCTGGCCTATATCTGGCGACCTAGCGAAAAGCTTCGCGCCAACATCGGCATTCCATTTTCACTCCAATACCGTCCGACCGAGACATTCTCAATCGTCGCAAGTTACTTTCCGCTCACCGACGCCACTATCTTGGCGACACGGCAATTTAGCGACTCCTGGAGCGTCTATGGCGGCTATCAGGTCGTCAACGAAACTTATTGGCTCGCTGATCGTCTCGAAGAAAACCAACTCTTCTATACATTCGACCAACGTCTCACGTTGGGGCTGCGGCGAAAACTCGTGGGCGGGCTGAGCCTCGACTTCACCGCCGGCTACGTCTTCGACCGCGAGGTCTTTCAGGCCGATGGATTTTCGGATAACCGCCGCGACCGGATCAACATCGATCCAGGTGCGCTGGGGGCTGTCCAACTCATCTGGTCGCTGTAGCCGACGGCTCCCGTCTGGCGGAACGTTGCCGTTCGCTTCCGACAATAAGCCAGCCACTGGCGGAACGTCGCGGCCCGATGCGGCTACGGGAACGCTGGCGATGATTCCATACGCACCAGGATTCGCGCCAGCCTGGTGGCTGCGGTTGAACGTCAATTCCCGCTTCGTCAGGCTATCGAAAAGCGTGAGTTCCAACGGATTGACGCGGAGCTCAAACGACTGCAAACCGTTCATCAGCCGCGCAACGCTCAATCTGCGAAGAGCGTATCGCTCGACGCCCCCCAGCGCGGAAGATGGCCGGCGTTGAACATCACGACTATACTGTGGACAACTCATCGCCGGATGCAGCCCTAGCAGCGAGGCAGCTCGCGGCTTCCGGCGTTACTTTTCGCGGGCCGTGGCGCCGACGCCCAATTGCGGCCGGCCGCATCGTGGAGCATGGAATGAGAAGACGACGCAACCGACCGCTCTTGAATAGCCTCATCGCCGCTTCCTGTCGGCGACTTCGCATCGAGTCGCTCGAGTTGCGACAGCTGATGGCGGGCGATTCGTATCTGATCAATTTTCAATTCGACGAGGCGCCGTCGGTCACTCGTTATGCGCGCGACGTCGGCGCCGTGTTCGGCGATCGCGGCGATGGCCTTTCCTATGGCTGGTCTTCTGATCACACGGACGTCTCGCGGGACCGCAACGTTAATCCAGACCAACGACTCGATACGCTGATCCACTTCCACCAGGGGCAAAAATGGGAACTGTCGCTGCCCAATGGACTCTATGAGGTGACGGCGTCGATCGGCGACCCCGCAAACGCCAGCGCGCATACCCTCAACGTCGAAGGCGTCAACTATTGGAACGCTCTTGCGCTCGCGCCGAACGAATTTCGTCAGAAAACGCTCCAGGTCGCCGTCGTGGACGGTCTCCTGACGCTCGACCAAGGAGCTGCGGCCGAAAAGGCAACGCGCATTAATTACGTGCAGATCGTCGGGCTGCCCAGCGGACCCAATGCATCTCCCGCCGCGCCGACGGTTACAGAACCATCGGTTGACGGACTCGTCGTCAATCCGGGCGACGTCCATATGGAGTCGATCGGCTTCGTCGACGGGGACGGCGACGGGCACAAGTCGACCGATTGGGAGATTCTCTCCACCGGTCCCGGCGCTCAAGTGGTTTGGCAGACCCTGGGCATCGAAGGCGTCGAGCGCGTCCACACGCATCTGGGCGACGGCAATTTCATCAACTCGCATGCCGGTCGCACGGCGCTGTTGCCGGACACGGACTATCAGTTGCGCGTCCGCTTTCGCGATGATGCGGGATCAGTAAGCGGTTACGGCCTGCGCACCTTTCGCACGGGGCCGGCTTCCGCCACGTTCCCGCTGGAAGTCGTCGACGTCGCCGTCAGCCCGACGCCGACTTGGGTGCAAGCCGCGTCGGCGGCAAACGTCATTTTGCCGGCGGCGAGCCCCAGTCAGTCGGAGCTGCGGTTGGAGTCCGCGGCGGGCGCGCTGTTGCTCAAGCTGGCCGCGTTCAACGGCACGTCGAATTTGATGACCAATCCTGCGACGCTCCCCGACCACGCCGAAGTGCGCGTCGTCGTCGTCGCCGGGTCGAGCGGATTGAGTCTCGGTCAGACGAATCTCTCCTTCAGCGACGAGCATAGCGGTCAGCACACGTTGTTTCTGCCGGCAATCAATCTGGCGGCGAACCAGCGACTCGATCTCTGGGTGGCCGCCGACGGCGCGACGTACCTGGGAAGCGCAGGGCAGACGACGCCCGATTTCTCGACGCTGGCGCGGCCGAGCGAAGGTTCGGTCAACATCCCCTTCAGCGCTATTCCGCCCGGATATGCGATCGACGTCGTCGCCGGCGGGCTCCAACTGCCGACAAACATCGCCTTCGTGCCGAATCCGGGCCCCAATCCGAGCGACCCCTACTTTTACGTCACCGAGTTGTATGGCTCCATCAAAGTGGTGTCGCGCAATTTCAACGTGAGCAACTACGCCACTGGACTGCTCAATTTCAGCCCAACGGGCAGTTTTCCGGGCTCAGGCGAGCAGGGGCTGGCGGGGATCGCCGTCGATCCGGCGACGGGCGACGTTTTCGCAACCCGGGTGACGGCCACCAATCCGGCGGATCCCAATGGCGCCCATCACCCGCAAGTGCTCCGGTTTACCAGCGCCGACGGCGGTCGGACGGCGTCAAGCACGACGGTGATTCGAAATATGGTCGGCGAGAGCCAAGGCCAGTCGCACCAGATTTCGAACCTGACAATCGGCCCGGACGGCAAGTTGTACGTCCATAACGGCGATGGATTCGACGCCGCGACGGCCCAAAATCTGGATTCTTATCGCGGCAAGGTGTTGCGGATGAACCTGGACGGCTCGGCCCCGGCTGACAATCCCTTCTATAGCGCCGCCAACGGAATCAACGCCCGCGATTACGTCTACGCCTACGGGCTGAGAAATCCCTTCGGCGGAGCCTGGCGCGCTGCCGACGGAAAACACTACGAAGTAGAAAACGGTCCGAGCATTGATCGCCTCGCCAAGATCCTGCCTGGCGTCAACTACGGCTGGAACGGGACCGACGCATCGATGGCGATCAACGCCATCTACAACTGGAGTCCTGCCCATGCGCCGGTGAACATCGCCTTCGTTCAGGGCGAAACCTTCGCCGGCAGCCAATTTCCGCCGTCCCAATGGGACCGCGCGTTCGTCGCCGAGTCGGGACCGACGTACGGATTGGGGCCTCAATCGCTAGGCAAGAAAATCGTCCAATTTCAGCTCGATGCCAGCGGCAATCGGCTCGGCGGCCCCACGGTCATCGTGAACTACACCGGCAGCGGCCGCGGGACGGTGGTTGGTTTGGCGGCCGGCCCTGATGGACTGTACTTCACGGAACTCTACAAAGATCTCGACGCCGCCTCGCCCATCGAAGCGGGCGCTCGGGTGTTTCGACTGCGCTACGTCGGTCAGGCGGGCGGCGATTACGACTACGATGGCGACGCCGATGGAGCGGACTTTTTGAAGTGGCAGCGCACGCTCGGTTCGACGACCGACCTCACGGCCGACGGCGATCGCAGCCGCATCGTCGACGTGGCGGACCTCAACGCGTGGAAATCCGCGTTCAGTTCGCCGGCCGCGCCGGCCGCTGCCAGTACGGCGTCTGCCGCAGCCGTCGCTCTCCAGCCAGCGACGAGCTCCGTCGGCGATTCGCCGTACGCCAGCCTGGCCTCGGCAGGCGCTCCCCAATTGATTCCCTCAGCACTCCGGGGAGGACCTTCCAAACCGATCCTCAAGGAGCGTCTGAGTTATCAGGCGGCCAGCCGAGCGGGACTCGCCGCCGTGCGCGACCACGCACTTGAGTTGCTTGCCGGCGGCGACGACATCGACCGAACGTGGTCGGCCGTCCGATTGCGACCAGCAGGCCCGTCGTCCTGCTGGGACGCGCGGGCGCTGGATGAATGGGCCAGCGCTAGTGACTTGTCCCACGACGCAGAGGCCAGCTTTTAGTTCGGCCTGACGTGCTCCTGCGCCCCAGTTCACGATGCGGGCGAGCATCCCGTCGCTGCTTCCGCGAGCGTCTCGTGGGCGGGGACCTCAATGGCCGCGCTCGCTGGAGCGGTGACCGAAGACATTTCAGAAGCGCTTCGAGGACCTCGCTGCGGCGCGAAGAGTGACGACGCGCCGCAAGATCAGCCGCTTCCCGCAGACTGCGCGCGATTTTGTCGCTGCTGGGGACACGTCGTCAACGTGTGCGCGACGGCGTGACGCGTGCGCTCTAGCTCTGGTCCCCGGTCCGCGGGAAGATCACGATGGCACGTCGTTAGGGACTGAAAGCGAGCAACGCGACAGCGGAGAAATGAGCTTGGCCAGCGGTTCGAAGAGAATGTCCGGCGGGCAATCTGGATCGCTTGTCAGAATGTCGATGTGATCGCCGCGCTTCGCGGCTCGAAATTTACAGCCGCGATAATAGAACGAGATCGCGTCAGCGGTCGCTGGATCGAAGCTGCCGCAAAGTGCGTGGCGGAGCTTGCGTATCTCTTCGTGGACCGGCTCCAAATCGCTGAACGGCAGTTCAGCGAGCACGACCCAAACGTCGGGTTGCCCATTGGCGTTGCTGATCAGCGTCGTGTCCATGGGGGTGGTCCAAGGGGTGATGGGGCCTACTGTATTCTATGGCGCTTTTCGCACACCTCCGCACGCTCACGTCTTAGAACACGAGCCCCAACCCGAGTAATCGAACCCTCCGCGCTAGGCCCGATCGCTACCATCGCGACGACCGGCAGCGGGGCTCGCATTTTCCGGATCGTCAACTCACCCTTACGGTCGGCTTGGGTGTGATCGACGACCCCGCCGTCCGCCGGGGGCCGGCGAGGGGGTGAATTGCGGCCAAAGAGAGCGGATGATGATTCCGCGTGCCACCCCGGATTTCTCCGGGGAAAGCAACGGCTCCAAGCAGAGCGCAGCGACGGTCGACTGCAATGTGAGGAGTCGTCGTCGTTGACTCGAGATTATTAACGGTTCAAGTTAGAGGTGGCCCGCGCCGCGCGCGAACGACTCGGGACGCGGGCGTGATGGCCAGTGTCGGGGCGCGGGAAGTGCGAGACGCAAAGCCGAAGATCCTTCCAATTCATTTGTCAGCGAATTTACGAAGGTAATATTCGAAGTCGCCTAACGCGGCGACTAGGCGCCCTTGTCCATCGACTTCTTGATGAAGCCAATGATCGCCGTCAGCAGCGCGCCGCCGATTGCCGCCGCGCCGCCGTTGCCGGCAATCTCGCCTCCAGTTCCTGCACCGAGGACCTTCTCGATCAGCCCGGCGTAGTCTGCCAGCTGTCCGCCGCCGACGCCGCCTAGAATGCCCACGATCGTGGCAACGACTTTGCTGATGTTGATGTTCTTCAGCGCGGCCGCGGCGCCGTTGCCGCCGAGGGCTCCACCGATGACTTGCATGATGAGCGGGAGGAGTTGTTCCATCGTCGTAAACCTTTAGAACTGTTGAGGGAGAGGAGAAACGCGAGATCGCCTGGCCGGGAGCTAAGCGCCGACCGTCCGATTCCCGCGCCACGGCAGGCATCGTCCGGCTCGTCTCTAGCATATCCCATAATTTCCCACTTGGACGAGGCCTGGAAGCGATCCAGAATCGAATTCGCCAATATCTCAAAAAACGGCGCCCCCGCGTCTATCACCCCGTGAATTTCCGACCATTTTCTCGCCCGCGGATTGGGTTCCTGAGTTCCGGCAGTCGGAGCCATGCCGCGCAAGGCGCCTCTGAGTGCTTCGACGCCGGAATTGATATTTCGACCCTGGCCCGACCGCTCGAGCGCCGGCAACTTCAACCCTTGCGACCAGTCGAGCGAGCTGACGCTCGCCGTAACGCTTTCGACGCGTGGCGTGGGTCCCCTATTGCCTTGCTCGGGGATTTTGAATCGCCTCCTACCCTTCCATCAATTGGAAACCTGGAGAGCAGCCTCCACGTCCTTAAGTCGTCCTCAAGCCGCCACGAGCGCTACCAGGCCGTCTTTCCCGTTCGGACATTCGCCAGTCTGTGGCCCTAGCCGGCCCGCGCGCGAATTGGGGCGTCTGTTGCGGTCGGGCTTTAGACGCGCGAATGCGACGCACGCCCGTTCGCTGGAGCGGACGGGGCTATGGCGGCAAATGATTGCAACGCCCCTCTCATTCCTGCGGGAGGCGAAGGCGGGGTGAGGAGCCTACGACTCGACGTCGTAGTCGTCTCGCCAACGCCGACCATGCGGAGTCTTGAAGACGATTCCGAACGCGGAAAGCACGGCGATGATGATCATTTGCGGTGCGTAAAGGACCAAGTCCCGCGGTGCTCCGGCCGCCGTTCTTGCGGGCGAATCTGCTCGATTTGCTCAGCGCCGTAACACATAGCCTAAAAATCCACTTGTTACTGAGGTGAGGTTGAGCATGCTGCTCGCCGCCGCCGAGGCCCGCCAGCCACTTCTACTCGAAAAGGACTCCCGCCATGTTCTCCCGCCTGCTCGCCGGTCTCGATCGTTCACGCAAACTCAACCAGCGCCGTTCGAGCGGACAGACTCGGATGACGTTCGAGTCGCTCGAAAATCGCATCGTCATGTCGGCCAACGCTGGAGTACTTCCGGAGATCCAAGGGGCGACAACCGTCGCCGTCGCGCCGCAGCTTCCCGCTTCGCCGTTCACTTACGACGCGGCCACTAAGTCGGTCCGCATCGCCGGCGACTCAGGAGAGAACTGGGGTTCTGCCCGCGTCGACGGCAAGGGGACCACAAGCCTGTTCGACGACGTGCTGACGGTGAGCGTTAATCGCGGTGGGATGACTTTCTTCTCCCAACAATTCAATCTCTACAACGCCAACGGCACGGCGGCGGTTGCAGCTCTGAGCTTCTCGGGCGGCGACGGCAACGACACCTTCAACAACGCCACTTCGCTCCCGGCGACAATCAAGGGCGAGGCCGGCAACGACACGCTGTACGGCGGTTCGTCCCGTGACACGATTGAAGGGGGCGACGGCAACGACTACATCCAGGGCAGCGGGAGCGACGATGTCTTGATTGGGGGCGCCCACGCAGACCGGATCTTCGGTGGCGCGGGACATGACACGATCGACGCCGGCGGCGGCGAAGATTACGTCGAAGACTACGAAGGCAATAACAACGTCGACGGCGGCTCCGAACGAGACGTGATCGTGACCGGCGTCGGCAACGATACGATCGCGGGCGGGGAAGGCGACGACGAGATCAATGCCGGCGACGGCTTGAATGTGGTTCGCGGCAGCGGCGGCAACGACATCATTCGGGGTGGACGCGACTTCGATACGATCTACGGCGACGCAGGCGTCGACCAGATCTGGGGTTCTTACGGCGACGACCTGCTCGACGGAGGTAACGACACCGACTACCTGTACGGCGGTTGGGGGCATGACTCGCTGTTCGGTCGCGGGGGCAACGACTTCCTCTACGGCGGCGGCGGCGACGACGCGCTGCTGGGCGGCGACGACGACGACCTGCTCCACGGCGAAGCTGGCAACGACATGGTCCTGGGCGGCAACGGCCACGACACTGTTTGCGGCGACGAGGGAAACGACATCCTGAGCGGCGGCGACGGCACGTTCTCCGCGACCGAGGGCTTTCGGTTGTCGCCGATCAGCGATTGGAACTTGGATGAGCTGTGGGGCGGCAAAGGCAACGACACTTTCTGGGTAGCCGATAAGAAGTTTCCTTGGCTGTGGCTGGATTCAGCCGAAGACGCCGCGGCTGGGGATATCGTCCATGAGGCAGGCTGGACCAGTGTTGAGGGGCACGTGCCGACCTTCGAGTACGGCCATCTGAAGGGCAAGAGATAGCTCGGTAGAGTGACTGGGAAGGATGCTGCCCACGCAACGTCGACGTCGATACTCGCACCAAAAGCGGCCGGCGCATGGAACTGATCCCCGCGCCGACCGTTGTCCTACCACTAGGCGCGTCGTGCCACGAATGCGGCTGCCAACGTCCCTAACAGAACGAGCGTTACCGTCGAAGGCTCGGGGATGGCCTGAAACGATACTCTGAGCACCGGCGTATTCGTTGAAAGTAGAGAACTGTCAAAGACGTAACCGGCCGCCGTCGTTAGTCCGTTGAACGCCGATAGATCGGCGAAATTGAACGTGACCGGTAAGTTCTCATTCTCACGTTGATCGTTCACGCCACCGACCAAAAAGGCCGCATTCGCTGGGTTCTCCGTCTCAGAGCCGGCGTCCCAAATCCGGCTCGCATCCTCCGTAAAGCTAGCTAACGTCACGTTTCCGTTGGCGTCCAAGACTTCAAATGCAATCGGACTGGCGTTCCCCAGAAAATGGTCGTTGCTTGGCACGACCATCGTGCCGAAGGTAAAGAACCGGTTCGTCGGATCGACGTCAATCACTGTGGAACTTATCTGGCCTGGCAGAATTGGCGGAATGGTCGGGCCAAGAATGCTACTGAGGTCCGCGTTCGGTTCGGCTGTCTGAAAAGCGGGGAACCAATTGGAGCCTGAGCCACCCTCGGCTATTGTCACGATGGGGGCCTGGGCGATGCTGGCAGCGCCGAGTAGGAAAGCAGTTTGATTGTTGTCGAACGAGTCGAACGTTCCATTGCCGAAGCCGAATCGGAACGGAGCGAGCGCGATGCTGTTCGCGGGGGCTAGATTTTCTACGGTCACTCGTACTTGCACCGCGAGCAGCGGACGACATGACGTTATGTACGAGATCCCAAATACAGTTGCCAATAAGAAGCACCTTGAGCAATTCATCGAAACTTCCTCTGAGGGTGACGCATGCCGCCAAGAGATCACGATGGTGCAATACAATTGCCCCGTGTGGCGATTGCCAGTTCGACGCCTTGAAGAACTGCGGATTACAGAAAATCCGCCTTGCTCGATCTATTTGACGGCTTTAGGAGGCGTCGCTCGAAAGTCTCAAGGGTGGCTGGAGGAGGAATGTGGAGTGGAACCGCACTCATTCCCGGCTATCGGCTTCCCGCGCTTCCGTAAGAAGTCGCCTGATTTGAATCTTTCGATCCGGCGAAAGTGACGAGGCGCTGCGAAACCATTCTTGTCGGAGGGCTGCAGGCATGTTCTCGATGAAGCTGCGAATCAAGCGGCATTCATCAGCGAAGCGACGACACGCAGTGCACAGAACTGTGTGCAAACGCAGGGCCCAGCGCTCCCGACGCGTCAATTCGCGGTCGAGTGACTCGGAAATGAGTCGAGAGGCTTCACGACAAGTGCCGCCGAGTAGTGGAAGATTGGGCTCCGTACTCAAGCTGTTCCTCCACGTTCGCTTCGGAACCAATTCTTTTCTAAGCATTGTTTGAGAAGGAGTCGCGCTCGGTGCAATCGAACGGCAAAGTTCCTTCGAGTAACTCCAACCGTCGCACAAGCATCCTCGACGGATGTCATTCCGAGCTCGCGAAGCTGGAACGCCTGACCAAGATGGCTGGGAAGGCCAGACATGCATTCGTGAAAGATGTTCCAGAATTCTGCGTCTTCGGCCAGATCTTTCGGCGCTGCTTGCCACTTCATGGGGGAGTTTGACCACTTCCCGCTAGCTAGGAACGGGTCGCCGGCGGGCCCAAGCGACTCCGCATCGAGGTCTGGAGATCGACTGCGTTTGCGATAGTAGTCGACGATCTTTCGTCGCAGGATGGCGACGAGCCAAGTGCCGAAGGCGGATTCTCCGTTAAATTGTGCGCGGTGTCGAAATGCCGACAGGAGCGTTTCCTGCACTAAGTCTTCGGCCAACTCCCGGTTCATGACTCGACCGCTGGCGTACCTAAAAAGTCCATCGCCATATCGGCCGACCCATTCGGCCGGATCGCCGTGGGCTGCAGCCAAGTCAATCGGATTCGGGTTGGGTGATCGCATGGGAAAAAATCGAGCTGATGGCTGATTCGCGTTAGTTAGACGCCAGCTGGCAGCGTCGATTACCAAGTATTTGCTGAACAAACTACGCAGGGGGTGGCGGGCCTGTTGCCGGGGAACGGGGCAAACTGGGGGACAGCCTGTCGCTAAGGCACGGCATGCAGAGCCGTCCAGAGACGCCTCAACCCTCGCCGAGGCAAGGGTTGTGGCAACCAGAGTCAAGTTGAGTCACAAACTGTCGCGGCGGCGGGAATCGAACGGGGGATTCGACTCTCCCAACGTTAGTGCAGACCTTGCTCGCTATCATGATGGGCGCTGGCGTCTACATGCTGCCTTAGGCGCCCTATCATGACCCGCCCCCGCGGGCGCTCACTCATCCTGTCTCCATGTCAATCTCGACCGTTAGGGGATGACGCTCCATTCGACCAATGGCAGACCGCGGCCGCCGGCAAACGGACGGTCGACCATCGTGCCGGCGACGAGCTGATGTTCGAGCAGCGGTGGGAGAGGACTGTGGAAATGGAGGTCTTCACCGGTTGGTGGTTCACAGGCGAGCAGCTTCCGCCTTACGCAATGGGCGGCGACGGCTACGTCTACCGCCCCGTGCCCCAGCCCGACTCGTTGCCGAAAACCGCTCGCATTGGGTCGAAACGAACTCGCGAGAAAGTGGCACCAGTGAGAACGGAATCCCGTGCGTGAACTCACCATACTGGGTGGAGTCGCTTGATGTTTCTAATCGGGACATTCTAATGGTTGGCGAGCGCCGCGACGCTTGTGGGGCACACTATCGACTCCAGCGTCTGCGGCTGGCCGGATGCCAGCTATCCATTGGTCTCGGTCGTATGGCCCAGCAATTTCATGCCGTGAGAAGAGTCGGCCCGGTCGCCGCCCTGGCGTTCTTCGTGTTCGGCCCGCTGCTAGGCGTCATTGTGTTCGTCGCGGGAGCTTCGACCGAGGTCCTACGTGCCCGCGCGTTGGGCGCGCCGGAACGTGCCCGAGGCACCGTCTACGGCATGGAAGTCTCTGAGTATGCTGCCCTGATGCTCGCCATCGGCCTGAGTGCCAGCGCGGCGGCGACCCTCGTGTATGGCGGTACGATTGAGGAAGAATTCGTCACGAGACGTGACGAGGAAGATGATTCACGTCCCAGGCCAGTCGCCGTGCCCTCGTTGCATGCCATGGGGCTCGCGCCGTCCGCCACGCATGAAGACGTCGAACGAGCGTACCGCGAGCTTGAGTTAAAATTGCGTCCTGATCGTGGCGGCGACGGCACGGCGTATAGACGTCTTCAGCGGAACTACGAGCTGGCCAAGAGGTTTGTTGAGCAAAGACAGCGAGTGATGCCGGGCCGTCAAATGGATTCTTCACGCTAAAACGCTACCGCCCCCCGCGCCCCGGCCGCAAACTCCCCGAGTAGAAGCACGAAGTTTTGTCTAGCAGTCGTCGTTTCGTCTAGACTGGTCGGTCAGGTGTGTCGTTCGCTCACGTTCACCTAAAGATCTGGTATGACGTACTTCGTACTCGCTCTCGTGATAATCGCGGTCGTAGTCGCGGTCGTAGTGGGGACAATCCAGCGACGAAGCTTCGAGTCTAAATTCCCGCCGATATCCGACAATGAGTTCGTCGAGCTTTGCGGGCCGGGTACTAACCGAGACGTCGCCTTAAGGGTTCGACGAATCGTCGCCGACCAGCTTGGCGTCGAATACGATCGTATCCACCCGTCTTGTAGCTTCGTCGGTGATTTAGGGTGCGACTGACGGGGATTGAAATCATCGACTGCGTCGGGGCGGATTCGCGAGAAGTCGCCACCCAATACCTACAGACTGCGTCTACTTTGTTGCTGACGCCGACACGCTGCTGCTCGGCTGGGTCCCGGTTGGGCGGGCGACGGTTCGCAAAGGGAAGTGTTCATGCGCGCGAAGCTGTAACGCTTGCTCCGCGCAAAGCGTCAGTAGCGGCTGTAACGTCGAGGGGAAATTATCGACGTCGGGCGGTGCGGAGGCGCCGATTCCGGCGATAGGCTAGTGCATGGAGCGCTTTGCCGTTCTGGGCGACGGACCAACGGAGTGGCGGATGTCGACGTTGCTGCGCAGCGCTGCGGCGGTGTTTTTGGGCGTAGGCATGAGCGGCGCGGCGTGGGCCCGACCGGCGATGGATGCGGCGCTGGCCGCGTCGTCGTGGGATGCAGCGGCGGTGATCGCGACGGACGAGGCCGCACTGGTGAATCCCGCGGCGGCGGACGCGATTCAGCTGGCGAGCGCCTTGGAGCCGGCGGCCGCGGAACAGAGCGCGGCGGACCTGGCCTGCGACGACTCTGCATCGTGCGGCGACGGAGTTGATTGCGGCGACGCCTGCGGCTGCGGGCCGACGTGGTATGCCTCGGCCGGCGCGGTCTTCTTGAAACGGAGTCGCCCCAATGAAGGGGTGGTGGTCGCGGGAAATCCGTCGGGCGCACCGTTCGCCCGGGCGAGTGATTTTGGCTTCGACTGGGAAGCTGGCGTCGACGTGACTCTGGCGCGGCGGTTTGCCGGCGGGACCATCGTCGAGGCGCGCTACTTTGGGGTCGACTCGACCGCTTACAACACGTTCGTTGCGCCGGGCAACTTCATCGGGGCGGGGTTCACGGGCCCGGGCGGTACGAATTTCAACGGCAAGTATCTCACGATGCTCGACAGCACGGAGATCAACTTGCGGCGGTCGGTCAACGACCGGCTGTCGCTGCTCGGCGGCTTCCGCTGGGTCGAGCTGAAGGACGAGATGTTCTATAAGCTCAACGGCAACGTCGCGACCGGCGACTATGAATACAACAACCACTTGTACGGCGGACAGTTGGGCGCCAGCCTCAACTTGGGCCAGCCCGCGCGGCGGCTGTTGGCGAACGTCGAGACGAAGGCGGGCGTCTACGGCAACGTCGCCGACGGCGGCATCGACGAGTTCCAGGGGAACAACTTCATCGGCTCGTTCACGGGGAGCGACACGAAGGCCGCGTTCGTCGGCGAGATTGACCTCACGCTCGGCTACCGGCTGACGCAGCACATTATCGTGCGCGGCGGTTATCAACTGCTGTGGATCGACAACGTCGCGCTGGCGGGCGACGCGGCGAGCCGTAGCTTGTTGAACCCGAGCGTGCTGCGGGGCGTTGAGTTTAACAGCCTGTTCTATCAAGGGGCGACGACGGGGATCGACTTCGTGTGGTAGCCTACGGCACACCTGCGACGCTTGGCTGGCCCTGAGCGGAGCCCATCTCAAGACGGTGGAGGACGTGATGCTGCGTTCGACCGTCACCCTGAAGATGCATGCCTTCGGCCATTTACTGCCGGGGCCCGAGGCCGAGGCAGCGGATCGATTAGGGGTAATGGTTAGTCTCCGGAACGCAAGCGATGACGCCGAAGAAAATGTGCTGCACATGACCGGAACAGACGGCGGATTGCGCGCCGCGCGTGGCGCAGCAGTCGCGACGCGATTCGACGCACCGGGGAGCAACGGCGTGCGAGGGGCAAGGAGATCGCGCTGCAGAACTGAAATAGCCTAAGCCGTTAGCGATCGGGAACTTGTGCGATGACCTGCAAGAAGATGCGGTGCTAGTCGCAAGTAGCGGAGGAGGGATTCGAATCCCCGACCCGCGGATTAATGATTCCGCGGGCCACCTCCGAAAACGCGGCGAAAACCAACGATTCTGAGCCTAGCGCAGGTCCTAGCGCAGGTCCTAGCGCAGGTCCTAGCGCAGGTCCTGGCGCAGCAGTCAGCGCAGAAGCCGAATGGGGAACAGGCTGACGCAGCGGCACGCAACGCATCGAACTGTATCAGTGCAAGGACACGACGCCAACCTAATCGAAATCGTCGACTTATGGGCAACGTTGCCCGAGGCCGTGCGACTGTCCGTCATGGCGCTGGTGCGTTAGCGTCTTGCTGCGCACACCCTCTCATCCCTGCGGGCGGCGAAGGCGGTCGCAGATAATCAAGGGCACGCCGCGCATGGAAGGGGCCCGTTCGCCACCAACCAAGTTTTCGCATCGCCACTCACTGTCGCTGGCGGATAGCGAAGCCCAGTAGGGTGACAAGCGAACATACGAGGGCAGATGGCTCCGGCACGGCGGTTGAATTGGCCGATGCTGGTAAGGGATCACCGAAGTTGGCCTTCCAATCGGCGAGGTCCCCGGCGCTCACAGGGTTCGGCGAACCTCCCCGCTGCCAAACCAGAAAATCGCGGCCGTCGACGTCGCCATCGAGATCAAAGTCGCCGGGTCGGCTGGCCGCGGTGAGGCTCAAGACACCGGTGGTGTAAAGCTGTGACGTGTTCCAAGCTAAGCCAGAAAGCGTCGGCAATTGGATCGCGGAGAAAGTGCCGCTCAGACTGCCCCAATCGAGGAGGTCGAACGATTGGCCGGCCACAGGCGCGAAACCGTCGATAAGTGCAACCTTCAAAGTACCGCCGAGCGAAAGCTGCCCCGAGACATCGAGGTGGTCGTACTCAGTCCCCTGCGTGGTTCCAGCCAGCTCGATTTGCAGCGTTGGGCCACCGCCTGAGAACGGGGAGTTGTCGAAGATCACGGTTGCCGCCGTTGCTAGACCCGGACTGTTGCCAGGCGCGTAGACTCCGCCGTCAAAAACATTGACCGTGCCGTAGCTGCCGGTTCCCTTGGCGAGCGAGCCGAAGTGAACGTTTGTTGTTCCACTAATTGTGCCGTTGTTGACGATCAATGCACCGTGCAGATTGAGACTGGAGCTGTTTAGCTCAATCGCCCCGCCGCTGTTGACGATGATCCGTGATCCACCGCTGCTCACAAGATCATTTCCGCTGTTAGACAACGTTGCACCGTTGTTGACGGTGACGACGCCATTGTTCTCAAAGGCCGATAAATTAAGCGTTGAGTTTACAATGACATGGCCGGCGCCGGTGTTGTAACCGCCGTCCCAGATGAGTGCGGCATTGCTAATCAGCGAGCCGCTGTTGTTGAAATTATTGAGGGTGGCGATGGAGCTTTGCGTGAGATTGCTGCCGGGCAAGGCGGTGACGCCACTCAAATTGGCGGACTGCCCGCTGATAGCGTGGGTTCCCGGACCGCGCAAGAAGCCGCCGTTGACGATCGCGCCGTCGTAGGTAAGTGTGACGCCAGCATCAACCTGGACGCTTCCCGTGTTGAGATGGAAGGTGCGGCCGGTCGTCGTGTTGGCTGTGATGAGTAGCTTCGCGCCATTGTTAAGCGTAACTGCTCCCGCGGGGTCGCCAAGATTGACGTTGGAACTAACGGACAGAACTCCGGAGTTAGCGAACGTCCCGCCACGGTAGGTGTTCGCAGCCGCTAAGGCGAGCGTGCCGGGCCCGACTTTTACCAGTGGCAAAGGCACTGCGTCGTCGGAAACCTGCCCCGCGAGCATGAGCGTCGTGCCAGAGGCGGCGCCGATGGTCGTGTCCGTGACAAGCGTAAGCGGCCCGGCGAACGTGCCCGAACCTTGCGCGATGGAAATCGCGCCCAGCCCGGCGCTGCCCGGGCCGTTGAGGCGCAGCGAGGCCGTGGCATTCGTCGTGACGCCGTTGCCAACTTGAAGCGTGGCGCCGGAGCCAACTGTAACGGTCCGTCCCGACGGCAGTGCCTCACCCGACTGCGCCAACAGCACGCCCTGCTCGATCGAGGTGTCACCGTGCGAGTTGCTCCCTGCCAATGCCAAGACTCCGGCTCCGACCTTGCTAAGCGGGAAAGCTCCGGAAATGTTGCCCGTCACGGTGAGACTGTCCGCGCGGGCGGACATCGTGCTCGCACTCTGAAGAATGACCGGTCCGGCCCAGCTGTTGTCGCCGGCCTCGTTGTCCAGCGCGGCGACCGTCGCCGAGTTGCCGGCGCCGTTGAGGTTTAACGTACGGTTGATCGAAGTACTGTTCAGAAGGCTGACGGAGCCGCCAGCAGACACGTTAAGGGGTACGCCGACGGGGATGCCTTCGTGTGACCCAAGTGAAAGCGTTCCGTCAGCGATTGTCAGCGACGTGTAGTTATTCGCAGAATTGGTAAGTCGGAGCGTTCCCTCATCTACCTTGCTCAGCCCAAACGCTCCAGTGACGGGACCGGAGATTGTGAGCACGTTCCCGGCAGTGGCTCCGACCGACGCATTCGCCCCCAGCGCGATAGACCCAGCCCAGGTATTATCGCCTGAGTTACTACGGAGTGAGCCCAGTCCTTCTGGACCGGCGCCGAAGAGTTGCAACGGTTTAGTTAGCGTTTGGTTACCCTGCAGACCGAGTCTCGCGCCGGCCTGGATGACAGTGGGGGGGCCGGCTGGAAGGGCCGCATTCGCTGCTGCCACCAGCTCACCGGCCTCGACGGTCAACCCACCCGTAAAGCTGTTGTTGCCGCTGAGAATTACCTTGCCGTTTCCGGTTTTTTTCACAATGGAGCCGACAAAGGCCTCCGAAATGTTGCCGGAGACAGTGAGAGTATCGTTCGCATTAGCGGCGTCGAGAAAAGCAGTTTCTGGCGCGAACAGTCCCTCCAAGCTGATATTCGAGACGACCGTTGCATTCGTGGCGGCCGTGCTAAATTTCTCCACTCCAAGCCTTGAGCTGCGGATATTAATGGGATTTGAAAAGGTTATGCCATCCAAGAGAGCTAACGTGGGAATTTCACTGTTGCCGGGGCCTGAGTCAGTTAAACGGACCACGCCGGCGCCCAGAGCCGTATTGTGCCCTACTTGGATTTCTCCCTCGCCGAACAGGGAGACATTTCCCGAAAACAACCCGGGGCCAAAAAGTTGAAGCAGTCCGCTGCCCGACATCAGGAATCCTTTGTTCATGCCGTTATCCGTGATGCCCCCCATCAGAACTATGGCTGAATTAGTCTGGGGTGAAATGGCCAAATTGTCTGCCAGAATAATCTGCCCATTAATTTGGGCAGAGTCCCCATCCTCGGACTTCAATGCCGTGAAGAGAAAGCTTCCGTTAAGCCCGGTCAACGTGATATTCGAGTTAGAAATGCCGCTTGCGTCAAAGACCGCGCCGCTCTCAAAGGTTGCCATGCCAGCCCCATTGAGGGAACCTTTGAAAGTGCCTTGGCTGACCGTCTTTGCGCCAGTGACATTTAGGCTGCTTTGCAGCGTACCAGCTCCTGTTTTTGTAAACGTCCGTGAGCCACCTGACTCAGCGATGGAACTTACGATAAGTTTGCCCGCTCCCGAGACATTCCAGAGGCCATCGGAAGCAAGAAGAACACTTGCGTCGATCACATGATCGCCTTCGGCGCCGGCGACATCTTGACGCGTGAGATCGCCGCTGGTCAAAGTTAAGAGAGAAAAGAAGAATTCATTTACGGAGAAGAGGGCGCCATCGATCTTGAACGGGTTGACTGTGCTGATGGTCAGTGAGTTTGCTCTAAGCAACGCAGGATCAAACACTCCCACGGGAAAACCTACAAAGGCTCCCTTCGCATCGATGATTAAGTTGGGAGTGATGCCGGATCCCAGCGTGGCATCGGTGGTGCTGGTGGGCACGCCGTCGGGACTCCAGTTTGACGCGTTCCCCCAAGCGTCAGTGACGCCACCGCCGTCCCACGAACGGGGCTCGGCGCTGAGATCGCCCGCGGCACAAGCCAACAACGCCAAACCAGCCCAGTATGCTCGATTGACCTTAATGATTAGAGAGCTCCTTGAGTACTGATTTCCCATATGGACTGAGCCTGGAACCGCTCCAATCTCAGGATGCCGCCCATCTTAACAATCTGCGGGCGCTCGCAGCAATCGAAAGCGGATTTGTTGAGGTTTTCCATGGCCCGTCCGGTTCGAGCGGCTCCGTGAGTTGGTGAGGGGGTCGCCGCTGCGTTTTCCGTTGGCAAGCACGGGTTTCGCGCAGACCTTCTCCGTGATCGGCCGTGTTGTTGGCTTTATGATCTGCTTAGCAGTCACGTCAGGTGACCGTCGGCGGTAGGTTTGCCAACCGCGCGATGCGGGCGAGGATCGCCGCGAACAAGTTCCGCGTGACGGCCACTTGAGCAAGTTGGAACGTCACGTACTTTGCATGTCGCGTCACCTTCGCGCCGATCTTAATCAGCTTTTCTCTCAGCGTCGTCAGAAAGTCGAGAGGTGGCGATGAGATGGCGTATTTGTATGTCGCAAAGCGGTGAATTCTCACAGCCGTTGTTCGTCGCGGAACTTTTGCATATCTTCGCGGCGGCCCATCACAATTGCCGTGTCGCCGGGCTGTACGATCAAGTCGGCGTCCGGATTGAAGATCATATTTCCATCGGCGCGACGGATACCAATTATTAGCAATCGATGTACGGCACGCGTCCCTGTCTCGCGAATGCTCTTTCCGGCGCAGAGGCTATCCGCGCTAACGGTGAACTCCTCCAACTCTGCATTCAGCTGGCGGCGGTCGATCATTAGGTCCATCAGTTCGGCCGCATGCGGCCGGCTAACCATGGCGGCAATTCGCCGCGCGCCGAGAACAGCCGGCATCACAACGCCATCTGCGCCAGCCTGGAGGAGTTTTTTCTCCGTTGATGGTTGTTCGCCCCGTGCGATGATGCGTAAATTCCGATTGAGATTTCGCGCCGTCAGCGTAAGAAATACACTGTTGGCGTCATGGTCCAAGGCCACAATCAGCGTTTTGGCGCGACATACCCCCGATTTTTCCAGGATCTCTTCGCTCGTCGCGTCGCCCTGGATGAACAAGTATTTGAGTTCACTGGCCTCCGTAATACGCTCCTTATTATGGTCGACCACAACGAATGAAAGGTGATTTTCGGCAAGTTCTATCGCCAGGGTTTTTCCCAGCCGACCAAACCCGCAGACGATGGTGTGACCATTCAACTGCGCAATTTCCTTAGACATGCGCCGATCTCCTAAAGCCCTTTCGATTTCGCCCTGGGCCAATAAGTGCAAAAAGCCGCCAAATGTATACGCGGCCAGTGATATACCGACCAGTATCACTACAATCGTGAATAGCTGGACAGACGGAGGTTCGATCGATTTTTCGCCGTAGCCGACCGTGGCTATCGTAATTACAAACCAATGTGCCGACTCCAGCCAAGGCCGCTTCGTAAGCAAGTGATGGAGTACGATCGTAATCGCAGAAAAACTCGCCAATACGATGGCGCTGCGGCGGATTCGCGTAAGCGGATCAGTCATAGCGACGCAAAACCCGTTGACGGGTAGCCGGCAAGCAAGGGTAACCTAACATTCCTTGCATGGGTTGAGCTTGAAAACGAACCAAGCTCGTAATGCCGCCCATTCTAACAAGCTGCCCCCACCCGTAGTCACCGTGTGAGGTTTCTTCTCAATTGCCTTTCAAGCGTCGGCACTATTATAAGGCCCGATCGTGGCAAGGTCGTGTTGAAGCGGCTGCAAGCCGCCTACCGCGTCAGCGAGCGTCGCCCCTGCGGAGCGTTGGGCTTCCCGCGTTCGACGCATCGCCTTGTGAGCGGTCGCAACGGTCGGGCCGAACTTCGGATCAGGCTTCGTGACTTGGCCGCCAGCCGCGTGCGGTACGGCTGCCCCGTCTCCACAAGCTGCTGAAGCGAGAAGACTGGCAGGTCAATCATAAACAGGTGTACCGGTTGTACATCGAGGAAGACTTCCAGATGCGCATCAAGACGCCTCGTCGCTATTGAAGCTGTCGCCCTTGGCGGGTACATCATCAGAATGAGCCCGAGGGCGATCAGCAGATTGGTGTGCCGCCCACAGTGAGCGCTGCGTTGAACCGATCGACCCCTTCCTGAAACAGGAAGCCAATCGCCACACCGGCGGCCATAGCGGCGAAGATCCAAACCGTCAAATTGCGGTCGAGCAGCGATAGTCTCTGGGAAAGACCTTGATCCACAGCTACCTAAGTCCTATTAACGTTAGTTCGTTACTGTCGCACCCGCGTGATGGGTCAGCGCGCGAAGCGCCGTCGGGCCGACCGGTTCGGTAGCCAGCCAGGGTGTGATGGCGTAGCGCTTCGCCAGCTCAGTTTTGACCTTAGCGATCTGAGCCACTTCTGAATGGGCGCGGGCTACCAGCAAGGGATCAGAGGGGCCTGCTGCTGCAAGCGATGCGTTTATCACCCAAGCCCAAGGCTCAATGTCGGCGCGGCGCAGGTCCTCCTGCAATGCCGCGGCCTCCAGTACTGGCGTCGTCTCCGGCAGCGCCACAATTAGCATCTTGGTTTGCGCCGGGTCTTGAAGCCTCATCATCGGCGTGGTGATCTTCGCCGGATCTTTCGAGTGCCGTATGATGTCGCGATGGTAAGAACCGGTAGCATCGAGCAGCAGCAACGTATGTCCGGTCGGTGCGGTGTCCATCACAACGAACTTGTGCTGCCCCTCGCGAATCACTTTAGAGAACGCCTGGAACACGGCGATCTCCTCAGTGCAGGGCGAGCGGAGGTCCTCCTCTAAGAGGGCTCGTCCCGCCTCATCGAGATCCTTGCCTTTGGTGCTGAGCACGTGCTGCCGATAGCGCTCGGTTTCCGCTCGGGGATCAATGCGGCTAACTTGAAGATGCTCGACCTCAGACGCTATGGCCTCGGCAACATGGGCCGCCGGATCGGTGGTGGTCAGATGCACGTCATGGCCGCGGGAGGCGAGTTCGACCGCCACGGCCGCTGCAATCGTGGTCTTCCCGACGCCTCCCTTTCCCAATACCATCACCAGACCGTGGCCATCTGCTTCAATGGCATCTACCAGATCGGCCAGCGTTGGGGCGTCGATTTTCGACGACTCGACTGTCTTACTCGCTCTCCGGAAGTCCTTCGACGAGGGCACCAAGAGTCCCCGCAGGACATCGATGCCCACCAGATTCATGGCCCGCAGTTCCACATAATCGGTCGGCAGCGACCGGAGACCATCCGGCAAACGGCTGAGCGCTTCAGCGTCTCGACGGCGCATCGCCTGAGCTAGAGGATCATCACTTTCGCTCTCTGGCATTACGCCGTTTACGACAAGACGTTGGTGGCTGACGCCGAGTGCGCTCAGCTCACTGCTGGTCCGGGCCGCTTCGGCCAACGCGGCGCACTGTGGACGGCTGACGAGCACAACCATCGTTCTGTTGCCGTCTGCCAAAGTGTCGACGGCCTGGTGATATTGCTGCCGTTGTTTTTCCAGCCCGGCCAGGGGGCCGAGACAGGAGGCGCCGGTCTGGTTGGCGTCTAGGAAGTCCGACCAAGCGCTTGGGAGTTTGAGCATTCGCAGCGTGTGGCCGGTCGGAGCGGTATCAAAGATAATGTGATCGTAGCGGGCGGCGGTCTCGGGATTGGTAAGCAGCGTTGTGAACTCGTCAAACGCTGCAATTTCCGTGGTGCAGGCCCCTGAAAGTTCTTCTTCCATCTTCGCGACGACGCTTGGAGGCAATTCGCCTCGTACTGGTCCGACGATTCGGTCCCGATATGCTTGAGCAGCCGCCTCGGGATCGATATTCAACGCAGCAAGTCCCGGCGCACCTGGAATGTCGGTCGGCTCGAGTTCGCCGATGTCAATGCCAAAGACGTGAGCAAGATTGGAGGCGGGGTCCGTGCTGACCAGCAGTACTTTCTTGCCGCGGTCGGCCAGTAGAATCGCCGTCGCGCATGCGAGCGATGTCTTTCCAACTCCCCCTTTACCAGTAAAGAATTGGTACTTCCCGACCTGCTCATACCACCGGCTCTGGGCGTTCATCTACTTTTCCTTTGCTGCCAAGTGCTCTTGGCAAAGCTTTCAGCAACGGGCTCAGCAACAACCTTTGCCGTCATCGGAACTTCCACTACAGCACCCTCCGGCGGGCGCTATGACCGATAGCGCGGGGGATGCAATCTGCGGCGAAGTGGAAGCTGCTGGTGTGGAAAGCCCGGCAAGTTCTGCCAGCTTTTGCTGTGACGGATAATCGCCCTGACTTACGACGTTTCCGTCGACCAGAATGATCGGCAGACCCGCGCCGTCGGTCTCGCGCAAGAGCTTGGCGACTTCTGGACGCGCCGTAAAAGCAGTTGGTTCCTGAGACAGGTTGTAACGACGCACCTCATTACCTTGCCTCTTGAGCCAATCGAGGTTCGCGGAGAACTGCACCAATCGCTCGTCAGGCTGAGGACCACAGACACCGCTCGTGCAGCACATCGGGGGGTCGAATACTTCAATCTTTGCCATGTCGTTCGTTCCTTATGTTTGGGGAGCGCGTCAGTTGAACGCGCCCGGTAGATTTTCGATGAACGTTTTGATTTCGTCGCGGACTCGGCGGTAATGACCGACCGCCTCTTCCTCTGTCGCGGCGCCCTGGGCCAAGCGGGGCGGATCGTCGAATGAGTGACGAATCACTTTTGCCTTACCGGGGAGCATGGGGCAGGATTCGGCCGCGTTATCGCACACGGTCACGAAATAAGCGACCTGCACGTCCTTAAAGTCATCCACATTCTGGGAGGTGTGGCACTAAATATCTACGACCGCCTCCTTCATAAACTTCACGGCATTGGGATTGAGGTCGTGGGTGGCGACCCCTGCCGAGCACGGCTCGATCACATCGCTTTTTAGGCTCCTCGCCCACCCCCCCGCCATCTGACTGCAGTAGGAATTACCCGTGCTCAGGAACAAGACTCTCAGCACTTGCATTCTCCCTGTCTGCGACAAAGTTCTTCTGGTTCCATCTTGAGCACGGCCTTCAGCTCCTTCCGATCTAGTTTCCCTTGCTTGTCTCGTGCGAGTGCCGCCAGAACCCATACGATCGCGTCGCGGACGGTATCCGGAGCGTCTTCGTCGGCCAGGCGGAAGTATGCCCAACGGCCTTGCTTGCGAGTCTCCACCAAGCGCGCTTGATGGAGGATCGACATGTGTCGGGACACAGTCGAAGATGCGAGGCCCAGCACTTCGACGATCTGGCACAGGCAGAGTTCGTGGCCTTCTAACAGAGCGACGGCACGTATTCGGTTCTCATCGGCCAGGGCCTTGGTGATGGCGAGCAGGTCCCGCATGACGCTCACTCCTGTTTCGACATTTCGACAGATATCGAATTATAGGCCAAGCCGCGTCCGACGTCAATCTGCAGCATGAGGTGGACCCCAGAACCTGGACAGCATGATGAGGGGGTAAAACCCACGCTGGGGTTGCCTTTCAGGAGGTCCGATCGGCGTCGAGTAAGCGAGGGCGTTTTGGGGCGGCGTTTGAACGCCTTCAGTCCGGACTTGGCGACCCATTCGAAAATGGAAAGGCTCAGCCCTTACCTTCATCTCGAACCTAGCCCGGGCCGACATGTCACCGAAGATGGACCAGTCCATCGCCCGGCACAGCGATGTCAATCTCACGCTCAACGTTTACAGCCACGTGGGCATCGGTGAGCAAGCGGCGGCTATCCAATCGCTCCCGGGGCCTCCACTGCTCATTGGCTCGGGGGAATCTCAATCCGCGGAAGTAGCGGCCGGAAAGTTTGCACACGGGTTTGCGCAAACTCCCGACTCAGCGAGGCAATCCGTGTCATCAATTGGCATGGCCGCGTCGCCGTAGAGCGGTGCGGGAAGCGGCACTAACAACTTGCCCCCTAGGCAGTTACTCATCCTCTGTCACTCTGGGACACCGGATGACCAAAGTAGCGGAGGAGGGATTCGAACCCCCGACACGCGGATTATGATTCCGCTGCTATCTCGCGGCAATCCCCGTCTCGCCTCGGCTGTGCCTCACCTTTCCTGCGCCGCGTGGAAGGCCGCCAGCGTGACCGAGGCTAATCGCTGGCGCGCATCCGCCCCGATCGCCGCTAACGGCGCGTCGATCGCGGTACGGAGCTTGGTCGGCAGGCCGGAGACATCGGCCATCCCGCTGAGTCCGATCGGACCCTCGACAGCTTCCATGATCGCGAGCAGCGTCGTCTGCGCCGGCGGCCTGGCGAGCGAGTAACCGCCCTGGCGACCTCGTTGGCCGATGATGATTCCGCCCCGCGCCAGCTGGCGCAGCAGCTGAGTGAGGTATCGCAACGGCATGCCCGTCCGCCTGCAGATCGCTTCGCGGTTGACCAACGCGCCCGGCGGGGCCGCGGCAAGCGCCAGGCATGCCGTAAGGGCGTACGCGCTGGTATTCGACAGCCTCAATGCGGAACCTGCACAACGAGAACCATTTAATGCGGAGCGGCAGAGCCTTCCAGGCGACGGCACTTCAAGCGGCGGACGTTCGGCGCCCCAAGAATGTAAAGCCGCTGCGCGTCCCGCGTGGAAGTCGCGGCGCATGACCGTCGGAGGGTTCTTGGAAAGGCAATTACTTCCAATATCGGCAACAACATTCGCCAGATTGGCTTAGTGATCGAGTATCGCCGCCACGATGGCAGGCGCCGCCTGCGCCTCGCGTGCCGGCCCAACTTAAAACGCGTCGGGATGGCAGTCCATTCTCGTTAAGATTTGTCGATGGCGTTCCGCACGAGCCGCCATCGCGCCGTGGCATTCGCGTTCCCGACGTCGTCCTGGCAGCCAGAGCCCACGCGGGACTTCTCTGTCCCTAATGTCCATGCAGTGATGCATCGTCGCGCTCGAGCAGAGTCGACCGCGGACGATGGCGCTCCAAAGACGCAACAGAAAGTGGTCGATAAGAGACAGTTTCGCTTGCCCAGCTACGCGCCCTACTACCGAAGCGGGGCGGTTGTGCCGAGCGATCAAGCAGTCGTGGGCCTCACTGGTGGCCGGCCAGCGGCTGCGGCGACCACCGCCGCTTCAGCAACGACGAGAACGTGCCAACATGTCATCCACGCCATTACGAGCAAAGCCGTCACCATCAAGCTTGTTGATGGTGACGGCCGCTACGTTTATCAGCAACGCGGGGAGTCGGCGAGCTATTTGACGCAAAGTCCGACCCGCTCCACGACCCGTCACTAGCGGTCACGTCGAAGCGGGGCCGAAAACTTGGCGCAACTAACTGGCGCGGCGACGACCCTGAGCGACAAGCCCGGCAATCGCCAAGCCTGCCAGGGCCAACGTCGCGGGCTCCGGAACAGGCGTGGGAACTTGACGAAGCGTGAAGTGACCAAAGCCTGGGGGCAGCGTCTTGACGTCCGGGACGTCGATGCGGAACTGGTACGACTCCGCCCCGGTGCCTTGGATGCCGCCGGAGAAGACCAACGTGTCCTCGTCGGGCGTCGACACGACCGGCAGCGCTGACGAAGTGGGCGCCAAGTCGTAGTTGGGCGAGTCGAAGTCGAGTCCATCGCCGGCGGTCGAGGGGACGAAATTAGCGCCGACCCCGTAACCCAGGATCATCGTGTGGCTGCTCCAGGGCGTGCCGGTATTGTTATCGACCGATTCGAAAAACTGATATTCAGTGACGCCCTGAGTGGGCGTGACCGAAAATTCGATGTCGATGTAGCCGCTAGTGTCGAACCTTTTGATCGGCACGACAATGTTGTTGTCGAAGGCGCCCGGCGTCGGGCTGTTATCGTTGTTCTGCGCGGTGGTGACGATGGCCGGAACGGAGACCGTGCCGAGTCCGGGGCCAGTGCCCGCATTGGGTCCGAATTGCGTGTACCCAGAGATGACGCCGGCAGAAGCAGAGGCCGCTGTCGTGGCGGCGACGCAGCAGGCGAGCGAGTACGCCAAGGCGCGAGGTCGCGCGAAAGAAGAGATCTTCATTAGCAGCTTTCCTTAAGTGTGAACGTCAGTAGCGTCCCTAGTCGAATGATTGAATTACAAGTGAGCCGCGGCGGATGACTGACCGCGGCCGCGCGACGATTGCTGTTGAGTCGGCCCTGAGGCAGCGCCTCGGCCGGCTCGAATGTCCTGCGGCATGCCGTAGCCTAACCGACCGCGAGGGGCCTAGTCTAGAAAAAAGTGGCAAGTTTTAGGGATTTTGTCGACGAGCCGGGGCTCCAAAGACCCGACCAAGCTGTCGGGACCGCCCAGGGGAAAACGCACGAGTTTTTTGGCAAAAGTTTGGGGGATTTAGCGTCCGGAATCTCGCGCAAGGGGGCCTACTTTTGCACTCCAGACGCTCGGATGGGAGCCGCGCGTGGGGCAGTCGCTTGCCTGGGGGCAGCCGAGGCGACGGCAACAAAGCCCTGTACAGGCCGCCGGCACGCTTGCCAGCCTCGACCGCGGCCGGGAGCGGCGGGCCCCCGCTTCCTCCTGTCCCAGCGAAATCATGGAGGCCGACTCTCGACGACGCTGATGGCGGCGCTGTGAAGCCAGACGGGGCCAGCCCCGGGAATGACCCGCCGGGGCTAGAGTGCGCACCGGCCCATGGCGTTCACAGAGGGCGCCGAGGCCCCTTCGGCGGGCCGTCTTCGGCGGCGGTCGTCAGCATTGCTGCTGGAATTTTTTCGCGGGTCACGGACGCCTGCGTCAACCAACGACCGCTGACCAAGTGAGGCGTGCGCCCGCCGGTCAAGCGGCGATTACGTGAGAGCCGACGGTGCAACGCCAATGCGAGTAGACGCTGCACCGCCGGCGATCCCAACGTGAGACACCGCGGGACAATGCAATGCTCACCATCCACGATAGTTTTGTCGGCTTGGTCGTCAACGCAGCTGACTTCAACTTGCCGGTCGGCTGCCGGTTAGGGTGACTGCGATGGTCCGGGCGGTCACCAAGCGGAGGCAAATGCACCGCAAACGTTGGCGTACGGAGCGCACGCCGATTGGGGCGGGACAACTAAGGCGCCTCGGCGATTACGCGTGAGGCGCCGCCAGTCGTCGGTGTCGTGGAATGCCGGCGCCGTGCCACAGACGCACCGCAATCGCGTCAAAGGATAGCAATGTTACGCTGTTATCAGGTTTTCGCGACTTGTTAAGCATGGGGTAGCCGTGGCGCGCCACGACGTGCACAATAACTTGACGGTGGAACCGCCCGCGCTCTTATGCGATTGAGTCGCGGGATAGGCCGCACGATGCAGTGCGACCTTGACGGAGTAGAACGGCCGCGAGGCGCCCGACGTTCGGTTACGCGCTTCTCTCCTGGCGCGGCAATCGGTGCGGCGTCGGTCCCTCGCGGCCCTTTTTTTTGGCCGACACGTTCATCGACCGGAGCGCTCACGCATGCTCGCGGCGCGAAGACGCGGGGATGGTCGCGGGCGATGGGAGCGCTAGCGATGGCCGCGCGACCGGCCAGTGAACCAGGCTTCGGGCGTGGGAAAACTACACGCCGTCGACCAGCCCCGGCAAGTCGGTCTGGAGCAATCTCACGCTCACGGACCTCGTTGGCGCCAGGTCGCTGCTTCCGGTGGATTATGGCGACCGTCGGCAGAGTTGGTTGATGTCGCCAGCGTTTTCTTACTCAGTGGCGCTGCCGAGCGCCGGCGGAGCCTTTCAGGGGTTTGCGCACGATGGTGGCAACTTACTGCTGGGCCGCCCTTTCGGCTTCGTGTCCGCGATGCCGACGGCCAAGGCGACCATTCCAGTCTCGGCGGTGTTCGGTAACGTTGCCGAAGTCCTTGCCCACGGCGACCGCGGCATCTGGCGGAGGTTCTCTGGCCAAGCGGCCGGCGCCTTGCCTAGTACGCCGCCTATCTGAGTGGAGCGAAGCTAGATCTGTCGTCGCTGTTGGCGTCGTCCAGCGATTCGGCGGCGGCTCTTCATCAGGTCAACGACGCGATCGAGCGACTGAAAGGAGTGACAAGGCTTCTCGGAGCGTCCGACCGCCATTGCCGCGATCTGGGGCTTGCCCCGCGACTGGCCGGTTAGATTCGGCGAGATGCGGATCGGCGCTCCGAGGCGGGAGCGCGGCTCGAAGCGGCCCGCGAGGCGTTCGCCGAACTCTTCTGACGTTGCCCCGATGACTCGCAGTACGCCATCGATTTTCGCGAGACTCTAACGCTGTTCGCCGAGGTCGACGAACGCTAACTCACTGGCGTACTGCGCAGCGGGCTTCGTCCAACGACCGCTAAAACAGTCGCTGAAGCTGGATATTGTATTCGAAGTCGAAACCACGATCGGGGCTATCGCGGATCGGGGCGACGAAGCCGTTGGTGACGACCCAGGACCTGACCTCGGCCGACAGTCCGAGGGCGGCGTTGAGGACGTCGACGCGGTTAGCTAAATTGCCGATATCTAGGTCCAGTGGCAATGTCTGGCCGACGTTGAGCGTTTCGACGAGCGGGACGTCGACCAGGGTTGCGTCCTCAAGGGTCGTCGTGTAGTGCAATTCCGCCAGCCCCGCGAGCCGTTGCAGCCAGTCGGCGCGCGGCTGGGCGAAGAGTTCGCGGCCCACGCCAAGGTTGAGCCGCATGAGCGTCTGCGGTTGGAGCTTGCCCTCAAAACCGGGGGCGATGTTGTAGGAAGCGACGCCGACCGGGTTTCGCGCCAGATCGGTGAAGATGTTGTCGTAGCCGCCGGCCGCGGTGAAGGAAGCCGGGTTGGCTGCCGCCTCGATTTGCAAGAAGCCTTGATGGAACCATTTGCGAGACGGGCCCGCATAGACCCACGCCAGGAACGGACTCAGGTAGACGGTCTCGTTCTCGAACTCGTACTGCGAGAAGCCGGCCGACTGGGCGAGAATGTTTGGCGCATTCGCGAAGGCGATTTCGGGAAACCCGACCAGTGCCAACCCCACGTCGACGTCGGATGCGGTCGGCAGCGTCGCGCCCAGGCCGCCGGAGAGGAGGAACCGGTCCCGCTCGACCAGTTTTGCCTTCAGGATGATTGACAGATTGCCCGCTTCAAGTTGGGTTTCGCCTCCGGACCCGAGCGGCACGACGAGGTCGGCGGTCCCTTCGGGACCCGGCGGATCGACGACGATCGCCGAGACGAAATCGGACCGCAGCCGGGCCTCGAGCGGTGCGCGCAGCTCGACCGAAGCCATCCCCTCCCAAAAGGTTCGTTCGTAGCCGGCGGTGAACTGATCGACATCGAACGAATCGGCGAACTGGAACAACCGCAGTTGGGCCGCGTTCTCGTAGTGGCGATAACTAAAGTAGGCGCGGTCGACGGGGATCGCAGTATTGTTCTCCGAGATGTTGAGTCGACTGCAAGACAGCGACGGATTCGACACCTCCCATTCGATGATGCCGTTAAATGCCAGACAGGTCCCTGCGTTCGTGTCGCCGATCATAAAAGGGATGCTGGCAAGCCCTAGCGCACTAGCGCCGCCGGACCGCGTCGTGGAGATCGACGATCGCGGACCAAGAGCGAACGAGCTCCCCCCCCTTCGCGGCGCGGCGCGGCGCCCCCCGGCGCCTACGCCCGCCAAGTCCTGTGCCGGCGTCACGGCCGGATCGAGCCAAGGGTCGGTGGCCAACAACTCGTCTGCCAGCAAGAAGGGCGGGTCTTCCTGGTCGGCATGCGACGCGGAGGACGCGACGGAGCGAACATCGCCTTCACCAAGCTCGTCGACGCCTTGGGCGCGCGGCGATCCCGTTGCCAGCAGCGACGTGAACGCGCACGCGGTGAACAATAACGAGATCGTTGAGCTATTCACCTATCGCGGCTCCGTGTGCACGATGTGAAGGTCGCGAGAGTGGTATCGATTGACGCTATTGCGGCGGTCGATTCGAATCGAACAATCGCACGGATTTCCACCAGTTCGCGAGCCAGTCGTGCCGGCTGCGGCGACTTTGCCAGCGCTTGCAACCCGCTCACCCGCCTGATCCAAATCAATCAAGCTGGTTGAGGACCGCCGGGAGATCGCGGATCGAAGACCATGGCGTGATCGACTCCCAGCTGCGACTGCCGCTGTCAAAAGATGCCCGCCTTGCCACGCGAACATCGGCACGATGGCCATCTAGACGAGTGCTGCGCGGATGGTGAATCGGGGGCATGGGTGGACTCGATGGTTCAGATTCCATTGGCAGCGGCGTCCTCGACTGTAGACGCCGCATCAGTCAATTGTTCGCTGCTCCCCATTGTTTAAACTTTAGGGCGATCGCGGAAAATGAAGCCTCTGGCGACTTTGGGACGCTAAAGAGTACTGGCGCGTAACCAAGAGTCGCTATTCTCGCGCTCGGCAATCAGAACGGAGCCACGTCTCGCGGAATGAACGATTGAGAACACTGCGAAAACCTTGACGCCGCGGATCGTAGCGCATTGATCTTCGTTGCGCAACGACTTCATGCCGCTAGCGTCAAATGATTTTCGGCGACCATCGCCAACCGCTCGCCGAGCCAGCGGAGTACGGGGACCGCGCAGGCGTCGCCCACGGGTCGCCGGCGAGCCGTTTCGCCCTATGTTCCAACGGCCGTATCGCCGATCGGGAAGCCTAAACTCTTACTTGAGCCGATGGTCTTTCGGCCTTACTGACTCCAAGAGTTTCTCGCCATTGATCAAGGCGACCGTGACAATCGATCAGTTTCAGTCGATCAAGTGGGAGGCGCAGCTGGGTATTCTTATGAAGGTCGACGGCGGGCGTGCTAGATCGACTAACGGCCGTACATTCACGCTTGAACGCATACAGTTCCCGGACGGCACTACCCCCGAAGAGCTAGGCTCTGATCTGGTCTTCGATTCGGGAATGGTATCGCCGAACATCGCCCGCGAAGGCGAAGCGGCTGCTGACTTTGACCGCGACGGCGACGTTGACGGGGCCGACTTCCCAAACCTGGCAGCGAAACTCAGGCACGACGTTTTCAGCGTTTCCGGAAGATGGCGACGCAAATGCCGATGGCGACGTTAATGCAAACGATGTGGCAACGTGGGTATCCGGATTTGGCGGGTCGGCCTCCATCGCGGCAAACGCAGCGGCGCCCGAGCCGCAATCGATCGGCCTACGTGCCGCAGCGGCGGTCGTTCCTGTGTCGGCCATTCGGCGTGTCCGCTAATCGCCAGGTCGCCGAATCTTGGCCACTCAGGTCGTCCGCGACGATTGGCTAACCGCGGTCGAAGCCAAGCGGCTAATTGGCGGTGGCTAAAGTGCTATTGCCAATCTGTAGTCGTGCGGTAGGCTATCGGCCCTCTTCTTAAATCCGTGGTGCGTTCGCGATTTGCATTGGATGCCAAACTTGGATAAAGACTTATCGCCATTGGCTGCCCGCGTCGTCGCCGATCTTCGCGCGTTGTCCAATCTGTTGATCGGCGCCGGCAATCACGGTGACGCGATTCGGCTTCAAGGCTACGCCGCCTCGGTGCGTCAGATTGAAGGCGAATTGCTCGCCGCCGAATCGCGACGGGCCGTCAAGCCGGCGCGAAAACGGCGGGGCGGGCAGCGGCAGACATCCGCAACGTGATAACTCCAATGGGTCGACCGCATCGCGGGTCGCAAGTCGCAACCGCGGGCAATTGGCCAAGTTGTCATAAATTGGCTGGCCGTCAGGTGCGACCGCGTCACGATTCAACTCGCTGAGCCGCCCAATAGCATGAGGGGGTCGATAGGTCGGCCGCCGGATTGGACATGCGCCCCCGCGCCGCTAAAGTGTAGTGTTCCACCCTACTTTTCGGCCACGGGCTTATCGTCATGCGTTTAAATCGGGGTGTACTTTACGCCGTTGCGGCGGCTCTGCAGTTGCCGAACGAAAAGGGCGACAAGCCCCTTTCCTGTCACCAAATGTGCCAGCGAATCGACGTGCCCGAAAAGTACGTCTTGCAGATTCTCCGTAAGCTCGTAATAGCTGGCATCGTTAACAGCGTTCGCGGCGTTGAAGGCGGCTATCGGTTGGCCAGGCCGCTAAAGCGGATATCGCTATTGGACATTGTCGAAGCGGTTGACGAACTACCGCGGTTCAATGTCGAGACGCTAGACGGTCTGTCCGCCAGCGGGCAACGTGCGATCAAAGCCGCTTTCGCCGGCATCGGCGAAGACGCGCGGAAGCGGCTCGGGGCGTTCACGCTCGATAAGCTCCTTGCCTAAGATGGGTGTGTGACAACTCCGTCTACGTAAGAAAGGCTTTTTTTCATCTGTGGCACTTCAGGGCAACACGTTACGTGAGAGCTTCGGACCATTCGACGGTTCGAACTTGGCGCGCAAGAGTCTACGTCCGCCCCGTGCCGCTTTCCAAAAAAGGGTGAGTTGTTGCGAGTTTCACGCGCTAACGACTTCTCGACACGCGTTACGCGGTCCGGCCTCGCCGGAGACATCAATTACCTGGCAGGATCGACGTACCAGCGGAGATCGGGTATGCCTTGGGTCTTAAAGTGCAATATAGATTGGACGGCGCGGAATTCGAATCGGAAGAAACGTTGTTGCTGCGCGCCGGATGTTCCTGCTGAGGATGTTGTCGACAGCGAAGAACGTGGTGATTTGTCGAGCAGTCAGGGACGCCAAAGGGCCAGGAAGCGATCAATATAATGAAGACCCTCTCAGTTTTTATAGTTGTTGCAGCAATGTTGGGAGCAGCGCCGGCTGCGGCCGATGACTCACAACTAGGCGTGCATGGGTTTGCCCAGTCGGGCGAGGTCAAGATTCATTACGTGACGGCTGGCGAAGGTCCGCTTGTCGTCATGATCCATGGCTTTCCTGACTATTGGTACACGTGGCGAAAGCAAATGCCCGAACTCTCCGAAAACTTCCAGGTCGTGGCAATTGACCAACGCGGTTATAACTTGAGCGATCAGCCCGAGGGCGTTGAGAACTATACGATTGAAAAGCTGGTGGGAGACGTTCGTGCCGTGATCCAGCACTTTGGACGCGATCGGGCGGTAATCGTGGGGCATGATTGGGGCGGAATGGTAGCGTGGTCGTTCGCGATGGCTCATCCGGAGATGACCGATCGCTTGATCATTCTCAATCTCCCTCATCCGAACGGCCTCCGCCGCGAATTGGCGTCCAATCCCGAGCAGCGGAAAAACAGCCAATACGCTCGTGATTTCCAGCAGCCCGACGCCGCATCGCGACTTACCGCCGAAGGGCTCGCATTTTGGGTAAAGGATGCGACCGCCAGAGAAGAATACATCGCTGCCTTTCGCCGCTCGTCATTCGAGGCGATGCTGAATTACTATAAGGCCAACTATCCCCGTGAGCCGTACCATGCACCGAAGGACGACCTGCCGAGGGTCAAGTGCTCGGTGCTAATGATTCACGGGCTCAAAGACACAGCTTTGCTTGCGTCGGGGCTAAACGATACTTGGAATTGGGTCGACAAAGACCTCACCATCGTCACCGTACCTGATGCAGATCACTTCGTTCAGCAAGACGCGGCTGATTTTGTGACAAAACAAATGACAACTTGGCTCGCAAAATAATCGGCGTGACACGTAACATATATTGGTTAGTTTAGTTCAACTGGGGGCAGCGGGCCGCACTACTCGAGGACGGCTACTATTGACTTCCTCCAGGTTCCCTGGTCGGTGTCACCGGCGGTTGCATCGACGAGTTTAGGCACGCCCGGCGAAGCCGAACGTCGAGTTCGTCGAAGCCGGCCGGCCCGTGACCGGCCCGTCGTTTCTTCGTCGGTCGGTTGTTGACCTGTCTCACGCGCTAACGAGTTCTTGGCGCATTCGACCGCGGATCGGGCGAATAGCGACAGCCGCTACAATCACGAGCATCGATATCGCCGGCTCGAGGAGGAGGTGTTGGCGGAGACGGCCGGCGCGGCGGCGCCCAATTGGCGCTTCCAAGCAAGGAAGTCTGCGCCGTCGGAGTCGGCGGAGAACACTGGCGCTTCGACCTGCCGCAGCCAGTCGGTTGAGTTGAGCGATCAAGTCCTTCTCCGGTCAATGGAAAAGGTCGTAGTCGTTACTGCCGCCCCGCAGTAATGCGGGTTCTCCGTAATTGGTCCAGTTCCAAGGAATCTTCGCCCGAGGTTGCAGGGCAGCGTTATTCGCAATGGTTGCGGAGGAGCCGTTGACATGAACAGTAATGAAGCTGAAGAGCACAATAAAGAATCTCGTGATGTGATCGCGAACCTCCTTATGGTGAACTTGCGTTGGGGCCATCGCTGGCAAGAATCCGCAGCGCGATGTCGTGCGTAAACTTGGGCGATTGCATTTTTACAGATCCACCTGGGTGAACCAACTCTTGGGTCGACGCAACTTTCCCGGTGATTACGTCTACCCATTCAGTGCAGTAGCGACCAGAGGGGATGTCTAGAGTGATTGTTCCTTCGCTCTCCTCTCGAAAGTAATCTTCGATTCGCTCTAGCTTATGAGGCAACGGGACATGCAGATAAATCGCGTAGGCCCGCGACTGTTCCGCCAGAACTCGCGCCGCGAGTCCGTCGGAAACGTCGCTGACTAAGGACGAATCGGGCTTCATCCGCACAAAATCGAAGCTCTCGATGAAGCGCTTGAGGATTCCCAACTGCTTTCGAAGCGCCGGACTCCCGCCGCCGGGCGACTCGTAGTCAAGAAAGTCTCCGGCAGGATGGCTGGGGGTGAAGGAGTAGTCGAGATTGTTGAACAGTGCGCCGCCAGCCAGCAGGAAGTTCCAGGCCTCGTTGCGATACAAGAAGTCGTCTTTGCCGCGAAAACCAGTTTCGTTTTCGCCAATGACCTTACTCAGGCCGTAGTTCAAAGCAACGGCGTCCGGAGGCACGCAATAGTGGAAGTTAAAGATAGAGACGGCCGGATGAGGATTCTCGACCTTCTTTCGTCCATTCGCTACGTTCAAGGAAATGAGATGGCGATGGGGCAAATCCTGCTCCGTCGCGACAATCTCGTCGACAATCCGATTCTGCCAGTCGTCGGAAAGCGTACGCACGTATGGCTCGTTGCACACCTCATAGTACAAGTTGTCGAATTCATTCATTTCTTGGACCAGCTTGCGGACGAAGGCCAACTGAATATCGACGATCTTCGGGTGCTTGAGTGAAAGGGTTTCGTCGCGAGGGCAGTTTCCAATGCCGTTGACATTGTTAACGGAATTCATCGGCGAGGCGGCCCAAACATGCTTGTCATAGAGTGGACAGAACAGGTTGTATTCAACGACAACGCCGTGGCGTCTCGCTACAGTCATGAATCTTCGTAGTCGGTCGAAATACGCTTCGTCCCAGCGGCTCAGGTCAAACTTATTTCCGCCACGAGAGTAACCAGGCGTATCACTGGCGGCCCAAGGGCAGACGAATCGCCCGGATAGTGGCGCCAGCGTGTTGTCGGTGATGCCAAACGAACCAGGGACTTCGCGATAGGTGCCTGAAAACAGCCGCGTATGGTTCAGGCCGTCAGCGGCCAGCGCCGCCAAATACCGTTCGAAGTCGAAGTCGAGGTTCAGCACCGCCCCGTAGTGTTCCCCCGACGTCACCAGGATCGTCGGACGCTCTCGCCAGAAAAAGTAGCGTCCATTTTCCGGATGCAGTGCAATTGGCTGCTCCTGAGAAATCGCCTGATCGAGCATCACATTCAGCAAAACTATTTGGAATGCAACAGCTGCGCAAATCGCCCGCATAGATATCTCGTTGCTTTCAGGGCGCGTACGGCCAGTTACCTGAGGTTACCCAATTGGATGATGATTTTAACCTGACAGCGTCACGCTCGTGAAGTTGCCCCCCTACAGCGTTGAACTCAATCCGAGCGAAAACCTCTGGCGCTTGCTACCCGCAGTGCGATCGAGTTTCCAGTCAGTTCTTCCCGCGACGATCTGACGGAGATTCCTTGCGTGGGCGCCCAACGGATGTTGTCGACGGCGATTGACGCGGAGGTCGCTGAGCGGATCAATTCCCACGGGCGCCTGACTCACGAGGAGGGCAGCCGACAGGTGATTCGCAACGGTCGGCTGCCGCAATGCTCGATCATGACCGGCGTCGACGAAGTCAACTTCAAGCGACAGGTTGCGACAATGTCGTCGCTGACGCCCTTGGCTCCTACCTCACCTTCTTCCAGTCGGCTAGTGTTAGTGAGCTGAAGTAGTTCGTCCGCTTCGAGCAGCCCGATCAAAAGCGAGGCAGCAAATTTAGGTTTGCCAGAGCAGTTTTGCGAGCGACGCGACCACCAGTGTCCGACCGCGTGCTGAGATGTGTCTACCGAACGCCGCGGCGTCAGGAAGCGGATGAGATTCTGCCACTTCGCCGGGCCTTGTCTAAACGGTGGATAATCGGGATGCTCAAATTCAGGCGCCCTCTGGCGAGTTGACGCGACAATTCCTCGCGACATGGACTTCATTCAGTCGAGCAGAGTCAGCGTGACGCGACGCACGTCCATGACTGACTCGCCGGGGATTTCTAGTGCACGCAGCGTGAGTGGAGCTTGACCTTTTTCAAGGATGATCACGCCAAGCTTAAGCGGCCGGAACTCCTTCATCTGGGATTCGGCAGGCGGTCGCGGCAGAGTATCCTGATTCGTGAACAGCGGTGGATTCCAACCGGGGCTGACCCGTCCTGTGATTCGTTTGTCACGAAACGACAGTTCGACGAGCGAACCAGCATCTGTCTCCGGACAGGTGTAGTCGATGGCGACTTCATAGCGGCCGGTCGCGTGAACGTCGAGCAGCCAGACCATGCGGTCGTCTTTGGAGGTCCAGTTCACAAAGTAAGAACAATTCGGGGCGCTGCTGCTACGACGAACAGCGCCCTCTGGCTCGCCGTCGCGAGCCGGTAGCATGGTGATGGGAAACTCGCGGTAGCCAACGGGAATCGGACGCGGATCGACCGCGTTGCCGCTCGCGGCTGTCCTTTCTTGATGTCCGTTAGTGGTTGCTAACGCGTCAGTCTGACAAGCGCCCGCGAACATTTCCTGCCGCCACGCGTTCACTGCCGCCTGAAGTCGAGCAGCGATCCCAGGTTCACGCTCGTTGATCGGCGTCTTCTGTTCTGGATCGGCGAGCATGTCAAAGAGCTGCCCCTGGTCGTCCAGCCGGAATTGCTGACTTCGCACGCTGATGCTCCCCGCCCATGTTGAGAAGATCATCCGGTCGGGCCAGTCCGTCGGTTGCTTGAGCAGGAGCGGGCTCAGGTCGCGGCCGTCGAGGGGTTTGTCGCTGACGCGGGATACTCCCGCCAAACTGGTCAGCGTCGGCAGCAGATCGATCGCACCCGCGATTTGATGGACGGTGTGATCCGCCGGCAGCTTCGCGGGCCAGCGGAGAAAGCACGTCGAACGCACGCCCCCTTCGTCGGTACTCCCTTTGCGCCCTTTCATGCCGCCGTTCCAACGCCAACTGTTTGGACCGTTGTCGGAGAAGTAAAGCACGATCGTGTCTTCGGCCAGCTTCAACTCGTCGAGCTTCGCCAGCACGCGTCCGACGTTCGCGTCCTGGTTCTCGAGCATGGCCAGGGCGCAGCGGGTTTCATCGAGGTTCTCTTGATCGGCCAGCGTCGCCCGTTGTGTGATTGGCTTGTCTTTGAACCGCCGCCAGTCTTGTTCGGGCGCCGCCCATGGCGAGTGCGGGGTCGTAAACGGTATGTAGCAAAAGAATGGCTTTGACTTATTCCGATCAATAAAGTTGAGCGCTCGATCCGTGCAGATATCGACGATATAGCCGTGAGTGCGAACCATGCGGCCGCTCTCTTCGAGCGGTGGATCGACGTACTGGCCCCAATGCCCTGACGTGTAGCCGAAGTATTCGTCAAACCCGCGCGCCATCGGATGATACGGCCACTGGCTGCCGTTGTGCCATTTGCCGAACGCGCCGGTCGCATAGCCTGCCCGCTGAAACGCCTCAGCGATCGTTCGCTCATCGAGGTCTAGCCGCTCCAGCCCGTTCGAGACGCCTCGGACGCCGCCGCGCGGATGATAGCGCGCGGTGAGAAACTCCGCCCGCGTCGGAGCACAGACCGGACAGACGAAGAACCGACTGAGTGTCACGCCCTCTCGCGCGATCGCATCGATGTGCGACGTGCAGACCTGAGTGTTGCCGTTCTGACTGTAATCACCCCAACCTGCATCATCGGCGAGGAAGATGACGACATTGGGTTGCGCCATCGCGTTGGAATAATGGATGACGAGGAGCAGGGCGGCGAGGCAGTGGTATCTCATGCTGAATACTTCGTGCGATTAAGGCTTGCGCTCCGGATGCTGCCTATTCTAACAGTGTGTCCGGCAATAGTTCCAATTGCCGTCGACGGTTGGGACGGCTCAGAAATCAATTAGCCATTCCGACGACTTCGTAGAACGCCAGAATGCCAGTCCGGTACCCTGGGTGGCCACGGGCTGTCCACCGATGCGAGTTGAAGCCCCCGGTCTGCCGCACAGGTTCGTCCAACCGCAGCAACTTGACGACTGACCGGAATTGCAGTGGTGGATCGACCTCAGCAAGGCCGCTTCCGCGTACAGGTCACGCGCACGTATTACGCAGTTGGAAGAAAGAAATCTCTTGTTCAAATGAAGCCGGCTTGGATTTAGCGCAGAATGAGGATTGATGCGCATGAGCGAAGAGGTCGCTGCCGATTCGAGCTAATCGCGTTCGCTCTATGCTAGGTTATTGCGGCGAGCCGATCGAGCCCTAGGATCTCATCCCTATTTTCAACGCTTTATTGTTCAAGCAGTCTACAAACGGCTCAACAAGTCGCCCTTCTTCTGGTTGAACTCGTCGTCGGTCACGATGCCCTTGTGGCGTAGCTCGCCCAGGCGTTCGAGGGCGGCGAACACGTCACCTGCCAGCGGTGCATTTCCAGAAGATTTACCGGGAAAGCCGACATGCGGCGAGGCAGGGGGGTGAGATGCTTGAACCGGTTGGCCGTCACGCGACACCACTGGCAGGCGAGACAGGTCGACCGTGCCGAATTGGCCCGAATCGCCCTCCGTCGGCCGTGTTCAAACGGCGGATTGTCACCGTATCGGTGAAAACGAATGCGGCCTGTTGGAAACGTCAAAGAATCTTCAGGCTGACGATTGGCGTCTATCCTGGGCTTCATCGAGCTCGCTGCGGGCGAATATTGGCGTTTTTCAATAGGCCCGATGACCTGTTGAGACGACGGCGTGATACCGCTTTGGCGGCCGCTCGTACTCAGCGCCCTGGTGCTCGAAGACGTCCACTATCTCGATGGACTGTTCTGCAAGTACATCGAATGCATCGACTAAGATGTTCTTGCAGGATTCACTTGCCGGCCTTGTCACCGGCAGACGCCTTATACGGTCGGCGCGGGCAACGTCATATCAAGATGTACGACTTGTTTTCCTCCCTTCACCCCGTTTTCCAAGCGCTCCTCGCGGGCCTATTCACTTGGTTTGTGACGGCCGTCGGGGCGGCGTCCGTCTTCTTTGCGCGACGCGTCAATCGACGATTCCTCGATGGCATGCTTGGCTTCTCCGGCGGCGTGATGCTCGCAGCGAGCTACTGGTCTCTGCTCGGTCCGGCGATTGAAATCTCTGCACAGGGACCGCTGCCAGCCTGGCTCCCGCCAGCATTGGGTTTTCTGGCGGGCGGTGCGGTGCTCTGGGTGCTCGACAAGTCGTTACCGCATCTCCACCTCGGGTTTCCCGTGGAGGAAGCGGAAGGGCCCAAGACATCCTGGCGACGAGCAATGCTGCTGGTGACCGCCATTACGCTGCATAACATCCCTGAAGGCCTAGCCGTTGGCGTTGCCTTCGGGGGCGTGATCGAGGGGGTGCCGTCGGCAAGCACCGCGGCGGCAGTTGCCCTCTCAATCGGCATCGGCATTCAGAACTTTCCTGAGGGGATCGCTGTGGCGATGCCTTTACGTGCGGAAGGCATGGGGCGTATCAAGAGTTTTTGGTTTGGGCAACTCTCGGCGCTCGTGGAGCCAATCGCCGCGATGGCCGGGGCGGCCCTGGTGGTCGTCGCCGCACCGCTCTTGCCCTACGCACTCAGTTTCGCTGCCGGCGCGATGATCTACGTCGTCGTCGAAGAATTGATCCCCGAGGCCGAGCGGGCGGGCAACGTCGATCTGGCGACCGTCACTCTGATGATCGGATTCACCACAATGATGGTACTCGACGTCGCGCTAGGATGAACACGAACCCGCGAGCAAACCGACGCTGACCCGCCCACCGTCAACGATCAGAAAAGGGTGGGTTGTTGACCAGTTTCACGCGCTACAAGAGTTGTGAGACGCGCTAGGCGATTCACCGCCGCCTCGCGAGTGTGCCTCCCACCGCCGCGAGCGACAGCAGCGCCCCGGTCGACGGCTCGGGTACGCTCAGTGCATTGAGGTAGTGCGGCTCACGCTGATTGAAGCTGGCGACGGGATTGGCATCACCCCGCGAACATGACGGGGGTCAACGAACGTGGAGGAATCCCAGCGTCTGAGACGTCTCTACTCCCTCCTCCGAACGTAGATCGGATTCGTGAGGATCCAGGGTCGATCTTCACCGGCCAACTTGAGCCAGACCTCGACGCGGTAGACGCCTGGCGTATCCACTAAAAAGTCAAATCCCGTGCCGATCTGGTCGAGCACTACCTGGCCGTCTCGCACGAGCTTGACGCGGCACTCGAGCGGCGCCTCGGCACGCAGGTGCAAGCCCTCGGCGAACGGCACTTCGCTGCCGACGGGCCAGCTGTCGGCGTCCCGGTCGGCCCGATAGACAAATCCGGTCGGATCGGCGATCCAATCGAACGCTACATACGCTCGGCCAGCGCCGAGCGCCTGCCATACCTGCGCCTCGCTGACCTCTGTGAGCAGCAGGTGGGTGCTCACGTGGCGGAAGCTGCGGACGTACGGATCGAGGTCGAGCTCAAAAATCAGGTCGCCAGGCTTCCTGCCGGCGGTTAACAACTTGATGGGGGCAATTTTTTCGGGATCGAGTCGGGCGATCACTTCGCCTAGCGCGTCTTCCAATTGGACCTGGCCGTCTTCCAGAATCTTGGCTTGGTAGGCCTGATTGTGATGGGCGTCGTTGGCTGAAACGCCGGTGTGCCGTGCCTTTATACATAGTTGATCGTAGCGCTTCAGGTAATCGGCCGGATAGTCCAGTAGCGCGCCAAACACCTCCTGCGGGTATTGCTTTACGGAGCTGGCCAGGCTGATCATCGACAGCGGCGAGCGGAGCACGGCCAGGAAGCGATCCTCGTTCTTGAAGTCGGCGTGCGTATTGTAGATCTCAGCACCAGTGACGTTGGTAATCTCCCAGTCCATCCGCTCTTCAAGATGGGAGACAAAGACCAGGCCTCCGGTGGAGCGCACCAGGTCGGCGAAGGCCTGGGGCGCGTCCGTCTTCTGATCCTGAACGCTCCGTCGTGGATAGGCCAGAAATCCGCCGGTTTCGGCGCCGGGGATCAGCAGCACTCCCTGTTCGAAACCGCGGTGGCCGTCGAGGAAGTAGTTGTAATTGTTGGAGGGGTGTTCGCTGAACATAATCACGCGAACGCCAGCATCTTTAGCCCCCGCAAGGATCTCCTCGATCGTGCCGCGGCTATCATGCGACAACGCCGAGTGCACGTGCAAGAGCGACCGCACGTCGTCATAGCCGCTGGACAGACTCACGGAGCGGCGCTGCGATTTCAGCGATTCAATCGCTTCGTGGACGGCCCGCAGGTTTTCGGGGCGAATTCGCTCGATCGCATCGGCGTCGACAGCCGCCGTCCACCCAATCCAAACAAAGAAAAATGCGATCCACGACAATGAACGTCCGGCGACCAACGACAGACGCACCATCGGGGCGTGCAGTAAAGCGCCAATTGCCAGCTTCTTGCTCATTTGACGCCAGTGGGTTTGCGCAGCTCGTTAGATATCAGCGGCAAGAGCCGTTCGATTGCCGAAGCGATCCCAAGGGCAATGTACTCCCCTCCGTGTCACTCGGTCGCGTAGAAGAGTTCTCGGCTCGTCGAAGGTTTGCCATCAACCAGTTGAGTTGCCGGCCCGCCGTAGGTTCAAAAACCGTCCTTTAGTGGGAGTCCGAGGAAACGGTTGGGTTATTGCGACAGCGGCCGTCAAACGCCTGGCTCGATCGCCTGTTGACCCTTGTGATAGGTCGTGTAGACGTAGATCGGGATGGGCAGGTCGCCCAAAAACTGGACGACGAGTTGGTGCACGCCCCCCCACTCTAAGCCCCCAATACCGGTGGCGAGTTTCGGCATCGCCAGGCTCTTGATTTCGGTTTTTTCGAGTTCGTGCCGTAACCGTTTCAAGCAGTGATTCACGTTCGCCAATGTCGCTCGACCCGGCTTGGCGCCATGGCCATGCTCGCCTTCCTGGGTCAACAAATTGAAGATCCGAATCCCTCCAACGCCGCTCCACGCCCACAACTCGCCCGGCTTGGGATTCGCCTGGTGGGCATAGTGGCGGAAGTCCTTGGCCATCGAAGGCCAGTTTTCCCGCAGTGCAAGGGCTAACCCGTTGTCGAAGTGGTCATTGGGGGCGACGCCATGCGCGATCGCCTGGGCTTTGGTCAACAAAAGATCGCCCGCGACTTCATAAATCATGAGTGTGCCTCCCCTCAAAAGACGTCCCGAGTACTTCGTAAGCAGACGAACATTTCCGAAGCGGCCTCTGCCGCTAACCTGTCGAAAGCGTCCTGGGATTTTAGCACGCCCTCCTTGCGGATGCACCTAGCAGGTTGCGGTGTGTAGACCGACGCAGTCCACTTGCACTGTTTCGATCGTTACTGCCAGCGATGGGGGTGCGCCGGTTTCAAGGTGACATCCAGTGCGGTCGCCCACCCAGCACAGCTACGAATGCAAAAGCGCCTCCTTATGAGACTTTCCGCGGGTTGGCAAGGGGCTGCACGCATTTGCGACGCGTCGCTGGGCTTCCGCTATGAGAAAGCGACGCCCATTACCATTCGTGAGTGCGATTACGCGCATCGCTCGTGCATATCCGCACAAATAGCGTGACTCCTCCGAGCACTCGGCCAAAACCGCTAAGCAAGCGCGGCACTGTTTTCCAACTTGATCGGTTTCGCGATCTTACTTCTCGATGGGCACGCAGTATGCTAGGACGAGTAGAAGGACAATATAGGTTGAGAGAGCCGTTACCCATGAAGATTCACGTCGGCTACGAGTTGGTCTTTCGGTGCCCGCAACCGACGCCGATGATCGTCATGTTAAGTGTTCACGAGAGCCGCATCTCAGACCTTACGGCCGACCACCTAGTGCTCACGCCGTCCGTTCCAGTCACAGACTATCGAGACTTTTACGGTAACCGGTGCAGCCGCATCGTGGCGCCGGCAGGAAACATCCGGCTGAGCGGCAATGCTGTCGTGTCCGACGCCGGGAAAGCCGACGTGGCAGCGCCTTGGCTTGAGCAACGGTCCATCGAGACGCTGCCCGAAGACGCCTTGCTCTTTCTGCTCGGCAGCAGGTATTGCGAAACCGACCTGCTGTTAGAGACCGCACAGCGATTGTTCGGTGCGGCGCCGACTGGCTGGAGGCGAGTCCAGGCCATCTGCGATTTCGTGCATCAGCACATTCAGTTCGGCTACGGTCATGCCAGCCCAACGATGACTGCTCGGCAAGCATTTCGGCGCCGCGTGGGTGTGTGTCGCGACTTTGCGCATCTTGCCATCACTTTCTGCCGTTGCATGAATATCCCGGCGCGCTACTGCACTGGCTATCTAAGCGATATCGGCGAGCCGCCGCCTTACTCGCCGATGGACTTTGCAGCTTGGTTCGAGGCATATCTCGGCGACGGCTGGTACACCTTTGATCCTCGGAACAATACGCCGCGAATTGGGCGGATCCTCGTTGCCCGAGGCAGAGACGCGGCGGATGTTGCGCTAACGACCAGCTTCGGACCATCGACGCTAGAGAGCTTCACAGTAGAGACGAATGAGATCAAATCAGTCGAACCAGCGAACGGACTAGGGGCTGTCAAAGTCGACTTCCGTTAAGCAAGAAAGTCAGCGTATGACATATTGTGTCGGCATCTTGCTAAAAGACGGAATCGTCCTCGCCTCGGATTCGCGTACACATGCCGGAGTCGATAACTTCGCCAAGTTCTGCAAAATGACCGTGTTCGAGCGGGCCGGCGATCGCGTGCTCGTCTTGCTGAGTTCCGGCAATTTGGCCGGGACCCAAGCAGTCATCAACGTGCTGAAACAGCGCAGTGAGGTGACCAGTGGTGCGCCCAACATCTGGACCGCGCGCACCATGTTCGATGTTGTGATGCTTGTTTCGGATGCGATGCGCGACATCGAGCGTCGCGATGCGCCGTTCCTGGAAAGCGGTCCTGTTTCGTTCAACGCCTCGTTCATCGTCGGCGGGCAACTCAAGGGCGAGCCGCCACGGCTGTTTCGCATCTACGCGGAGGGCAACTTTATCGAAGCGGGAGATGAAACGCCGTTTCTCCAAACGGGCGAAGCCAAGTACGGAAAGCCGATTATCGATCGAGTGCTCGCGCCCGCGACGACGCTGGCAGACGCCACGAAATGCGTTCTCGTCTCATTCGATTCGACGATGCGCAGCAACCTGTCGGTTGGCATGCCGATCGATTTAGTTTGTTACGAGCGGGACAGCCTGGAGGTCCGTAAACGGCGCCGTTTCAACGAAGGCGACGCCTATTTCACGGCACTGAGTGCTGATTGGAGCGAAGGCGTACGCAAAGTGTTTCAGGAATTGCCCGACCTCCAATGGTAAGAGCACTCTCAAGTGGGTACGTGCACGCTTGGGGTTGGCGGATTGGCATTTAAGAACGACTGGCGGGCGGCTCGCAAACCTTCCAGCATCGTCATCACGTTGATGAGGATGACGCAGCCGGAGACGGTCTCACGCCAGATTTGCGTCAAAAGCTCCGCGTCGACGTTTTTCGGAACTGATGTTGTGTGTTAGAGAACGTATGCCGCAACGGTCATTGTTGACGCTGCCTGAAAACGGTTGGATTGTGGCAGGGCGCTCCGCCGTCATGATGACTCCCGGCCGCAACCTACGAAATCTCTCAGGAGTTGATCTCGCGTGTCGTCGGAGTCACATTCCCGACCGTCTCTCCCGCGAAACGTCAAGATTCTTGGCGCCGCGAGTATGCTCAACGACATCGCCAGCGAGATGATCTTTCCGCTGCTGCCCAATTTTCTACTTTCGGTTCTGCTCGGGAACCGCTTCTACGAGTGAACTTGGCGTGTCGACGCCGTTACTGCCGCTGCTTTGGTGCGGCTTTCATGTCGTCAAGAGTCTCAGCAATTTGCTGTTGGGCGGCGTGGCAGACCGTTACGGGCCGCGGCCTTTGATCGTTCTGGGCTGGCTCGTGTACGCCGCGGTTTACGTTGCCTTTGGGTTGGCCACGACTGCATGGCAAGCCTGGGCGCTCTTCCTGTGTTACGCCCTCTTCTACGGACTCACGGAGCCAGCGGAGAAGGCGATGGTGGCGAATCTCGTGGGCAGCGAACGCAAAGGATTGGCCTACGGCTGGTTCAACTTTGCGATCGGCATTGCCACTTTGCCGTCGAGCTTAATCTCCGGAGGCCTGTATCAATTCTTCGGGCCTTTGTTGGCATTCTGGTGGGGAGCGTTGCTGGCCCTCGCTGCGGCAGCACTGATGGTCAGCGTGTAAGAGGCGCCGGCGCGCCCGGACTTGGAGCTCGTTTGACGGACCGCTGCGCGGGCAGATCATCCTCCGAGCGTCAGGCCGGACGCGGATTTGAGTTCACGGTACGCCGCAGCGGCGCCAGTCGCGGTTGGTTCGACGCGTTGAGAGAAGCTTGGCGAAGGCGGGAGTCGTGGTCGCCGGAGTAGGCAGGATCATCGCCCTCGGAACCGTTTCGAAACGGTGGTTTGCCGAAGCGCACATGTAAACGGCTGCGAGATTGCTGCTGGAATGGAATCAGAATCCGTTGATTTCTCGGAGTCGGAGAAATGGGTTGGCTTGATGGAACCGCGTCAGGGTCGTCGTCGTCGAATGTCATCGACGCTGGCAGTAGAGCGCAGATCGATGATCATCCTCGCGGAAGTACTTCGAGTGCCTCAATCATCATCATCGTCTTCGTCTGATCCGGGGCGAGCGAAGAAGAAGCCGGCCCTCACCGGGGCCGGCATCACCGAGTCAGGTCCGCGGACCGCCTTCCAGACGATCTGATTTAGGACCAAATCATCCGCCGCGTCTTCGCGTGAAAAATCGAGTTTCGCCGAGAGATCGCTGAGCGGCGCCTCGGGGGCATTTACCGCGTTCAAGTCCACATTCGCCGCTCGATGGTCGTAGGGACGCAAATCGGCTTTTGGCTGGAACGATTCGTACATCGGTAGCGCCGCCGCATCGAACTGACTCATCGGTTCCAAACCCAAGATCAGCTCCATTGTGCGCAACATACTGGCCGTCGAATACATGTTGGAGTCAACGTGCTCGCGTTTCGTAAACGGGCTGATAACCAGCGCGACCGTGCGGTGGGCGTCGACATGGTCAGAGCCGTTCTGGGCGTCGTCTTCAACGACGAAAATCGCCGTCTCCTTCCAGAACTTGCTGTGACTGAGTGCTTCCACGACCAGCCCAAGGGCGAGATCATTGTCGCCGACTGCCGCAATCGGCGTATGCGCACCGACTTTCGTTCCCGAGGTGTGGTCGTTTGGGAGCCGCATGACGATCAGGCGTGGCATTTCGCCGGCCTGCTCGAACTGTCGCAGCTCCGTGATGAACCGTTTGGCGCGGTCGACGTCGCTGTACTCCATGTCAAAGCTGCGATAAAGCGGATCGAAGTGTCCTTCGAGAGCCGGCATGCTAACCGTGCCGGGGTCGCCAGCCTTCTCCGCGTTGGCAACGAACTCTCCATAGCTCCGGTAGGTTACCTCTCTCTCCTTGCAGCGGTCCCAAATGTATCCACCGGCTGAGAAGGCGATTGGCAAGGCCCCTTCGCTCGGATAGCGAAAGATGCCGCGCCCTCCTTTGCGATAGTTCAAAGGCCAGGTCTTCTCGACGAAATCGGTCGCATAGGCCGCCATCGTCCATTCGTGACCGTCGGCGCTCACTTCGCCTTCGACGTAAAAATTGTCGAGCGTCACAAATTGCCGCGCCAGGGCGTGGTGATTGGGCGTCACGCGCTCAGGAAAAAGACACAAGCTCGCGTCACCGTTGCCCTTCGGCAGGTCGCCAAACACCTGGTCGTACGTGCGGTTCTCTTTGATGATGTAGACGCAATGCTTGATCGGACTGGCATCGCCGACCTTCGCCGGAATGGGATTGTCCTGCTCACGGGGCTTGGTAACGGCCGATCGATCGCTCTTCAGCGGACTGCACTTGTACGTTTGCTTGGTGTAACGTGCCATCTCTTCGGGCGAGGGGGCCGGAATCACGGACAATGTGCCACGCAGTAAGCCGCCGATGTACTCGCGCAAGGTGCCCGCGCTACCAGCGGGAATCAGCGGATTTGGGCCCTGGCGGTTGGCTTTGGGCGACAGTCCCTTGCCATTGGCCACGTAGATGTGGTTGTCCACAGCGCTATACCGCACCGAAGTTGGATACCAGCCGACGGGAATGTAGCCTAGCGACCGACTTCGGCCACGTTCACTGACGTCGATCACAGCGAGATTGTTGTTGTCTGCGTTGGCGATGAACAACACCTTGCCATTCGGCGAAAGCGCCAGGCTGTTGGGCGTGCTGCCGTGCGGAGCCTGGGGATACAACGCGCTGTTGATCGTTTCCAGCGTATCGCCCGTGTCGGCATCGAGCACGACTACAGTATTTCCGTTCGCGCAGGCGACGTAGAGTTCCTTTGCGTCAGGCGAAAGAGTCATCTCGGTGGGATGGGAGGCCGTCGACCAGCGCCCGACGAACTTATCGGCCACGACGTCGAACACCGCTACGGCAGACTGGTTCCAAAGGCTGACAAATACTCGCTTGCCGTCGGGGCTCGGCAGCGGCGCGTAGGGATAGCTGTCTTTACCCAGGTCATGATGCTTGGGCGGCGCTGGATCGCTCAGAGAAATCCGCGCGAGCGTGTCTCCCCACGCGTTAGCCGAGAACAGAGATTGACCGTCGACGCTACAGGCCAGACCTGCGGGAATAAAGTTCTTGTTGGGATCGGCAACTTGGATTCTTCGTTGGTCCGATAGCAAACCGTCAGCGAACTGGAACTGATGGACAACGGCAAATTCACCGCCACTGGCAAACAGGCGCTTCCCTTGGGGATCGAAGCAGAGACCGTAAAAACACTGCGGCAGGACCACCCGGGAGACGACCATACCCTCCGAGAGATCGACAATGACGATTTCGTGGGCGCCGAATCCCGCATGCAGCACAGCGGCCCAAGGTTCCTTCGGATGGAGAGCAACATTGACAGGAAAGTCCCCGAGGGCAATCTGCTTCCCGGCTGGCATGAGAGACCATTGAGTGGGCAGCAGAATTTCGCCGCCAGACTGTTGCCCCGGCAGACGCCGCGCAGGCGACTTATTGGCTCCAAGACTCCCAGTCTCCGCAATCTCTGGCGGGTCCGAGAGCGCGACGCTGGGCGTGCATAGAACAGTTCCGAGCACAATTGCTGTCAATCGAAGTGCGTTCATGTCGCCGGCTCTCGCGTCTTCGGGGTGATGCTGATCCGTTGTTCTAAACAACCGCGCGCGAGACGGCAAATCCTTCATGCAAAGCACATAAACGCGGGCATCGCCGGCTGGTCCCTGCCAGACAAGGCGCCGCAACGCAGCATTCCATGAAATCGGACGACTTTCCGGGATGCGCGGACGATCTCGTCAATGGCATGAGTTCCCGGCACTCGGGCGCCCACGGCCAACAGTCCTGGGGAACGGCCGATATTTAAGTTGCCCATGACGCGAAGGTTGCCGTTGATCGACGCGATCGTCGGGTGCGACGTCAATCCGGTGCTCCCCTGCAACGTTCCGAGTCCGCGGTCGAGCACGGTGTTGGGGGGATGCGACGGCTGCGCGTAGAGGCGGCCGCCAACCACTAGCACGCCGCTGGGCAGACTGATCGACCCCCCGGGGTGATCCGGACCAGGTCCGCCGCGACGTCGGCGCCGTTGAGGATTGACAGGGCGCCCGCAACCGTTAGCGGGCCATTCACTTGCACCAGCGAAGGAGAGTCGCGAACCCCCAGCAGCGAATTTGCCCCGAGCCGGTACTCTCCGCTCGAGCCAAACGTGCGGATCATTCCCGCCGCCGCAAGAATGGCGTGACAAATACAAGCGCATGTTCGACGAAGGTTGGGACCGCCAGCGGGAGCTCACTCATGCCAAGCAATTGGAAATGCGCATCGTCCCGCCAGTTTGGGCCGTAGCGGGAGACACGCCGTTTATAAAAATCTTCTTGTCCTAATTGCGAGCGTGCTTGGCCGTCATCACTGGAGTTTGACCGTCACCTTCTCAATTGCTCCAGTGAAGGCAAAGGGCAGCTTGTATGTGAAGTCCACGGCAGAGCCAATGTCCATGCCGACGTCGACTCCCTCGCCGAGCGAGAATTGGAGCGGAACTGTTTTGGGCAGTCTTCCTGCACCGATCTGCTTGCCGTTGGCGGTGATTGTCACGGCTGCCGGCTTGCCGAGTTCACCGGGCTGACCCTCGTAAGCGAAGTTCACCGCGAGGGTGACTTTCCCCTTTGGCAACGCTGCGGACGAGATCGTGAACCGCTCGATGGCGAGCATGTTGTAGACGACGTGGGCTTTCCCGTCGCGCAGAAAGATTCCGTAGCCCCCGGTGAGCCCGCCATGGGTGAAGACCATCCCTTCGGCTCCCGCATCGGGAATCTCGATGTCGGCGGTCACCGAAAACGATTTGTTCAATACCGGCGGGGCAGCGCCGTCTGGCAGCGCGATCTGGCCTGGGTAGTACACGAACGTGTCGCGATTTCCAGCGAGGCTGGGTCGCCCCTGCAGTTCAGCGTTCAACCGTTCGGTGCCGCGCCAGTCGAGCGGCAAGGCTTTGTATTTCTCCGCTTCCTTCCAGAAGAGGGCGTCGAGTTCTTTGACCTTCTCCGGAAACTTGGCCGCTAGATCGTCCGACTGTGAGAAGTCCTTGTCCAAGTTGTACAGTTCCCATTTCGCCGTCAGCGGATCGAACTCGCCGCGAGTCGGCTCCCACGGGACGAAGCTGCGGCTCGACGCCACCCAGCCGTCGTGATACATCCCGCGGTTAACCAGCAATTCGAAGTACTGCGTCTTCCGTGTTTCGGGAGCGTCCTCGTCGGTGAAGCTCTCAAGGAAACTGGCGCCTTCCATTGGCTTTTGCGCGATGCCGTTGAGCACGGTCGGCGGCGTAATTCCGATCGCGTCATAGAGTGTCGGTACAATGTCGATCACGTGGAGGAACTGCGTCCGTATCCCGCCCTTGTCCTTGATCCTTGCGGGCCAGGAAATGATCATCGGGTTACGAGTGCCGCCGAAGTGACTGGCAACTTGCTTGGTCCACTGGAATGGCGTGTTCATCGCGTGAGCCCACGAGCTGGGGAAGTGGTTGAACCACTTCGGTCCGCCGATCTCGTCGATGTGCTCCAGATTATCTTCCCATTTCTCGGGGAAGCCATTGAAGAACAGGTTCTCGTTGACGCTCCCTTCCAGCCCGCCTTCGGCACTGGCGCCATTGTCGCCAACGATGTAGACGAAAATCGTGTTGTCGCCGTTCGGCATCTGCTTGACCGCGTCGATAACGCGGCCCATATGGTAATCGACGTGAGCCGCGTAACCGGCGAACACCTCCATCATCCGCGCGTAGATCTTCTTCTGGTCGGCGCTCAGCGCGTTCCAGGCGGGCAATCCCTCACTACGAGCCGTGAGTTTGGTGTCCGGCGGCACGACGCCCATGGCGATCTGTCGCTTCAGCGTCGCTTCGCGGTAGGCGTCCCAACCACCATCAAACTTTCCCTTGAACTTGTCGATCCACTCCTTGGGAGCGTGATGGGGCGAGTGATTGGCTCCCGGAGCGACGTACAGGAAAAACGGTTTGTCCGGGGCAATGCTGTTGACCTTCCGGGTCCAATCGATCGCCCTGTCGGCCAGGTCTTCCGTCATGTGGTAATTCGGGTCGGAGCTCTTGGGAACGAGGTTCCGGTTCTCGAACAGGACGGGGTTCCAGTGGTTCATATCCCCAGCGTTAAAGCCGTAGAAGTAGTCGAACCCGAGGCCATTGGCCCAGCGGTCGAACGGGCCTGCCGCACTCGTCTCCCACGCGGGGGTGTTGTGATTCTTGCCAATCCACGCGGTCATGTACCCGTTCTGGCGGAGCACTTCGCCGATGGTGCCGCAACTGCGCGGCAAGACGCAGGTATAGCCGTCGTATCCGGTGGCCGCCTCGGTGATCACGCCGGTCGCAGCCGAATGGTGGTTGCAGCCGGTGATGAGCGCGGCCCGCGTGGGGCTGCACAGCGCCGTCGTGTGGAAGCGGTTGTACTTCAGACCCTCCGCCGCGAGCTTATCCAGCGTCGGGGACGGAATTCCGCCGCCGAAGGCGGAGTACTGACCAAACCCGGTGTCATCGAGCAGGATGAGCACGACGTTCGGCGCTCCCTGCGGAGCCTGAATCGGTTGGGGAAACTGAGGCGGATCGGAGTCCTTGTACGTCTTCCCCACCATGCCCTTGAACGCGAAATCAGGTCGCGGCAGCACTTGGGGCGTGCCCTCGGTCGCCGGTGGTTGGGCGTTGGGTTGCTGGGCGAACGTCTCGGCCAACTGAACGGTCGTGACCAGCCAACCGAGCGGACCCGCTAACATCATGATCATGCTGGCGCGAAAGCGAACTCGTCGAAGCATTATGCATGCCCTTTATCTGAATTGTTAGCTGCTTGCCGGTGCTCGCGTCCCGAGTTACTTTGCCGCCCTGACGCAGCGAAACCCGACGTGGTTGCTGCCAGTGGTCACTTCGCCCTTGCCGCGCGTGCCGACCATGTAGCGCGTGCAATACTGATCCGTACAAAGAAACGAGCCGCCGCGATGCACGCGTTTTTTCTCCGACGGCTCGGCGGGATCGTACGGCGTAGTTGGGCCTTGCGGATTGCGAGTCCCGTCGCCGCTCTGCAGTTTCAGCCGTGCATAGTAGTCGAGACGATACCAGTCGCTGCACCACTCCCACACATTGCCCGCCACGTCGTATAGACCGTAGCCGTTGGGCGGAAAGGATTTCACCGGCGCGATGCCCGCGAAGCCATCCTCGCCCGTATCTTTTACAGGGAACTTGCCCTGGTAGATGTTCGCCATCCATTTGTCGGCCGGCTTCAACTCGTCGCCCCACGCGTAGAGTTTGCCGCTCAAGCCGCCGCGCGCCGCAAACTCCCATTCAGCCTCGGTGGGCAGCCGCTTGCCGGCCCACTTCGCATAAGCCTCCGCATCCACATAGGCGATCTGCACGACGGGATATTGCTCCCGGCCCTTGACGCTGCTTTCCGGTCCCTCGGGATGGCGCCAGTCCGCGCCGTGCTGGTAGCGCCACCATTGAAACATATCATTGAGCGGCACGGGCTCGGGCGTGGGCGTGAAGACGGTAGAGCCAGCGACAAGATTCTCGGGCGGCGCTGTGGGGAACTCCTCCTGCGTGGGTGCGATCTCAGCAATGGTGCGATAGCCCGTGGCGTTTACAAATTTCTCGAACTGCTCGTTGGTCACTTCGGTGGCGTCCATCCAGAAACCGTCCACAAAGACGCGGTGAATCGGTTGCGAATCGCCGGTGACGCCCGGCAAGCTGCACAGCGCTTCACCACATTCATCGCTGCCCATCGAGAATTCGCCGCCCGGAATCCACACCATCCCTTCGGGTGCGGGGCCGGGTGGCTGTGTGGCGTTCGCGACGGTCGGGGCAAACGACGAAGTCTTTGTTAATGCCGGCGGCGCGGGATCGGCGGCTCGCAGGTGCTGGAGGGCGAGGGTCGCGCTCATTGCTGCCAGGATAATGGGAATGAGATTCATTAGTCGGTTGCCGAAGAACATGCTTGGGTTTCACCAGCCGTTGCACGGAGCAAGCTTTACTGAGATTTGCCATGGAGTGAGCTTGGAGTCGACCCACGCTCGAAATTGCCCCCATCTTACCATGCTGCTCTCCCGCCGTATTCAGCGCGTTCCGCAGCGTTCCGGAATCATGATCTCCAACGCCTTTCGTCGGGCCTCGGCGGAAGGCTCGCCCCTGGGTTGAACAGGTTGGGTTGTTAACGCGTTTTGCGACCAGAACGATTGCCGAATGTCAGGCCTGACGCGGAGACGAGTTCTCGGCGCATCGAAAGTGCGCCAGTCGCGACCCGACCAACGAGTTGTGATACGGCGGCATCGCATTTATTGAAGTGGCCGACCGCCACCCTCCAGGCCGTGTCAGCAGGGTCCATTCCCGGCGTGTCTCGCCGTTTCGCCGGCGCGACGAGTTAATAGCGCTTTTTCCGCGTGCCGTATCGCTACGACGCCTATCCAAACGCGCGTCGGCGTGCTTTTCCCCCCGCCGCCGAATGCTGCACGGACATCCCGCTGACCGTCGGGGCGAACAACGCGTTGATCGATGAATGTCACGCCCTTCTTGGGGCGCTTAGGCGCTCCCGCCACCTGCTTCGGCGTGTCGGCCGACGCAGCTGGAGCCGGTATCGTCAGCAAGTCGTCGGTAGGCCCGTAGGGCGATTGCCTCGGCTTCGCCGCAGCGCAAGACACGCCAAGGCCCCCAGCGCCCACGTTTGCGGTTCGGGGACGCTCAGCGTCGCCGCGGTCGCCGTCATGCTGCCGCCGAAGTTCGCCTTCCAGAGCGCCAGGTCCGCGGGACTGTTGGCACTCGGCGACCCGCCGCGTTGCCAGATCAAGAGGTCGGCGCCGTCGACGAAGCCGTCGAAGTTGAAGTCGCCCGGGATGCTGGTGGAGATGACTGCGAGCCCCAGGCTCGTCGGACCAATCGCGATCCCCCAACCAAGGCCACTGGGCAAGGGGGCTGCCGAGAAATCGAAGTTGGGGCTGCCGCTTATCGACCCCGCCGTGAAGATCGGAAAGGACATCCCCGCCGTTGGCGCGAAGCCTTCGCCCAGCGACACGACGAAATCGCCGCCCAAGCTCGCTGAGCCCGTCACCGAAAGGTCGTTGAAGTCGCTGGCCCCGCGCAACTCGAAGTTCAGGTCGGCTCCGGCTTGTTGCGTCAGCGAACCGACCGTGGCGCCGTCGAAGGTCATGTCGGAGTTGGCCTGCAGGGTGACTCCGCGGGTGACGCTGGCGCCAGACAGGTTCAGAGACCCGGCGTTAACGACATCGGCGCGGATTTGGCTGGCAGAAGCGGCAATGAGAGCGCCGTTGTTGACGACCGACTGGCCGACGCTCGTTTCGAGGCTGCCGCCGCCCGTCAGAAAGAGCGTGCCTGAACTACCGACCGTGACGCCGCCGAAAACTGGCACGAATCCCCCCGCGTCGATGTTGAGCTGGCCCGTGCCGCCAGCGCCGACGGTCAGCGACGAGCCGACGTCCAGCCGCGACCCCGCACCCGTGACGGTCACGCTGGCGCTGGCGCCGGCGAGCTCACCAATGATCGTTGACCCCACCGACTCGGCCTTGCCCCCCGCCGAAATGTTCAGCGCGCTGGTTCCTGCGCGACCGGCGAACAGCGTGCCCCGGGCTTTGAGCAAGGAACTAGAGCCGGTCACGGTGGTGGTGGTTGTCCCTCCGGACGAGCCCAGGACAACGTTCTGCCCTTCAACCCGTCCCACGTTCGAAATGGTTGTCGTTGTGCCGCGTTCGAGGAGGAGCGATCCGTCGGATTTCACTTGGCCGCCGTCAACGTTGAGCGTGACGTTCGCCCCCGCGACTCCACCGGTCTGAAGAAACTCGTTGGCGACGAGTTGCGCGCCGCCGCTGATCGTGGCATTGGTCGTGCCGCTACTGACGCACATCCGCAGACCCGAGTTGTAGGTCGCCCGTGCGTTGTTGGTGAGCGTTGCGGTGGTGGAGGCGCCGCTGCCCCAGTCGCTGACCGTCCCGCCCGTTGTCCCCGCAGTGAGGAAACTGCTATTCATATCGAGCGTGGCGTTGCCTAGGTCGAAGTAAGAGGGGGTCTGGAAATTGCCCCCATTGCGAATCCGCGTGGTGGTGTTGTCTGAGAAGATGAAGCCGGCGGTGGTTGACTTGACGAAGTCCGTACCGTCGACGAGCAGCGTCGAGTTCGCGCCGAGGTTCATGTTCCCGCCGCCCCAGATCGGGAGGCTACCCGCGTTGAACGTGGCGCCGCCATTGAAGTTGACCGTGCCGTTGATGAGGCTGAGCGACGCCTTGTTATCGAACTTTGCGAGGGCGGCGGTCTCAAGCGTGCCGCCGTCGACCGTGAGCGAGACCGTCCGATTCAACGGGCCACCCCCCATCAGAAAACTCGCCATGGTGCGGAGCGTGCCGCCGCTTGTCACGTTACCGACGAACGTCGCGTCGCCCGTGCCGGCGCGGAGATCGCTGACGGTCGCGACGCCTGAGTTCGAGACCGTCACAGTCGCATTCCCGGTCGAGCTGGCCCCCCAGTCGCTTACGTTGCTCTGCGCCGTGAGGGTCGAGCCGGCGCCGGTGACCGTCAGCGAGCCGATGGCTCCGTTGCCGACATCGATGTACTCGCCGGCCGTGATGTCTCCGCCCCCCGTCGCCTTCAGGTGGACGAAGTTGTCCACAGTGTGACTGTCGGCGAACTCCAGCCGCGCCGCGCCGTTGTACTCCAGGTCGACCCCCGATGCCGCGTTGAGCTGTCCGCCGGAGTTGACTCTGGTCAAGCCGCGGACGAGCTTTGTGTCGCCGGCGACGCGGAGTTCCCCGCCGCTGTTCACCCGCAGCTCGCCACTGGGCTGGTCGAAGCCATAGCTCAGCGTCTGCACGCTCGAACCGCTGCTGACTTCGATCCGACCATCCTCGGTTGTTCTAATCGAGTTGGTCGTTACGGTCGCGTTGTTGAGTGATAGCACGGCGTTGTGACGAACGAACAACGCTGGCGTGTTAAGCCGCATGCTCGAAACGGAGGTGACGTTCGAAGCGCGACGGTCGGTGTTTAGGAAATCCATCTGCGAGGTAGCGGTCAGCACGGCCCCGTTCGATCCCGTGAAGACGTACGGGGTGCTGCTCGGAATATCGACAGTAAGGTTTACAATTGTCGCGTTGCCGGGCAAGCTCACGCTGCTGTTCACTGGCGTCACGCCGAACACGGTTCTTGCGAAGATCGCGTTCTCCGAGGCGGTCGGCGGGCCGAGCAAGTCGGACCACGCGACCGCGGAAAACCAGTCGGTGACGGCGCCACCAAGCCAAGTGTCGCCGCGAGCCGCGCCGGCGAACGAGATCAGGGCAAAGACGAGGACGACGCGGCGTACGACGAGCATGAGGACGGGCTCCGGAGGAAGCTTCATTGCAGATTGCCGTAGTGTACTCGATAACGCTGGCCCATCTATGAAAAGAAGCCCGGCCCGCCTTGGGGAGCTGGGGGGAGAAAATGCCAGAATGCAGGCCAAGCACGCTCGCATTCGACCAATGAGGGGCCCCCTTCGGACGAGCAGATGCGAGTAGCGGAATCCTAGCGTTGGGCGTCGCAAGAAAGCGTCCAATTCATGCCGCGGGAGAAGACGTTTTCGGCCCAGCCGGTTGTCGCCTCGTTGCGTGAGGCAGAGATCAATGCGGCTCCCGGCTGGAAGATCAGCTTGCAATGATTCGGCCAGTCATTCAAACCTGCAGCGGTCGTAAACGCCGAACGCCGTTGTGGGGAGACCGAATAGCGCTCAGGACGAACCTTCATTGCGCACAAGACTTCAAGCTTAAGGTTGCCCCATTGCTGCCTCCGTCTGCCACTGACGGTACTTCATGTCAGATACGTTGGGTTGATGGGGCAGCTGAAGACTGTAACCCGCCCAGTCCGTGTCAAAAGGTCCGATGAGACGTTATTCGGCACCGAGTTTAGTGCCTCAGAAAACGTGTGTCATGACGGTCGGTTGTTGGCACCTATCACACTTAGATGAGTAGTTGTGCCGACAACTTATTTTTTCACGCCGTGACGACCAAGCTCAGATGTCCGGCCCGCCTTGGGAAGCCTAAAGTCCAAGAAAGCAACATGGCCGGCGGCGTCAGCTGCATCGGATGGCTCGGCGGTCTCCCACGGCCGTCGCGCCAATGGGGACCCACGGGCGTGACCGGCGACCAGTCGCATCACCCCGTGCCCCAGGACCCCCAGCAGGAAATAGGTCGCGGCGATCGCCAGAACGGGTACGATCCCTGGCCCATAGGCGCCCCATTCAGGGAACCTCGCCATATACCAATAGTCCCGCAGCGGGCCGACGAACGCCGCGACGACCACAACTACGGCCAGCCCGCGCCAGCCAAACCGGCGGGCGATCCGCCAGGTGATGAGGAAGATATACGCACACAGGGCGAAGTCGATCCACAGTACCGTCAGAAAATATGGCTCCCAGGTGATCGCCATGTGCCACCATCCCACCTTCTCACCGAGGGCGATGATGCCCAACGCGGCCACCCCGCCGACCCCCGCGCCGGCCAGGGCACCCGCGATGCGCCGCGCCGTCGCGCGCGTGAAAAAGGCGACAACGACCAGGACGGACATGTACAAGCAATTAAACAGGTGAAGTTGCTGCGTCGTCATGTGCCCTTCTGCGCCGCCGAAGAGCAGCAAAACATTACCGCATTTTCGTGGCCGAGCATGGTAGCGTCAATCTTGACGCGTCATGATGAGGGTGAGGCTCGTCGAATCGTGTGCCAAAACGGTCGGTTGTTGACAAGTGTGTCGCGTCGATGAGTTGCTGGAATTCTCTCAGCCCCGATTTTGTCGTGCACGCAAACTACAACTGCCCGTCTAAAACGGCGGTTTAACGGAGGCGACGGCGTGGGGACCCTATTTGAATGGCACATCGGCATCAATGAGACGGGCGCCAGGAACTCTTCAGGCGAGATATTGTCGCCCGAAGTCTATGCCGCTGGCGCCGATACCTTGCCGACGCGAGTTCGGGCCGTTCCTGCGGATCCGCAGGCCAGTTGGACGCTCGATCAGGTTGCCGATTGGCTCCTCGGGCTGATCGAGTCGGAGACGCGCTTTCTGGCCGGAATCAATCACCGTTTCTCCTTCCCAGCATCCTATTTCGAGCAGCAGGGCCTCCGATCGTGGCGAGATTTACTGGCCGATCGGGAAGTCCTAACTGACGAAGGGGAGGGGCCTTTTGTCGAAGCGGCCCGCTTTAACGACGGACTGCCAGGACCGGAACGGGGCTGGCGGATGACGGAGCGATGGGGGAACTCGCTGACCTGCATGTTTCAGTATGACGTGCGGGGGCTCAACGACAGCTCGCATTCCGCCTTGCCGTGGCTACGCCGGATTCGCGAGCACGCGGGCTCGCGCCTTCATGTGTGGCCCTTTGACGGCTGGATTCCTCCGGAGGATCGCAGCGTCATTGCCGAGGTTTATCCGCTGCAGGCCTCGAACTATTATCCGCGCAAGTGGCGAGGCCCGGCGGAGCAGAATGCGTACACGATTTCTCGTTGGCTGTTGGAGGCTGATGAACTTGGCATTCTGAACGGTTACTTTCGACCGCAGCTCCCTGAGCGAATCTGCCGAGCGGCGGCGGTGGAAGGCTGGATTCTGGGAGTCCATTGAGTCAATGAAGTGGAAGTGAATAGAAACATTGGATGACGGATCCAGTCGAAGAATGAGATTTCCGGTCGGGAAGACAATTGGGAAGGATGTTGTCCGCGTAATGCCCACATCGATATAGTGCAAGGAAATTGCTCGTTCACATCAAATCGTTGACTAGGCAAAACTTGCGATTCAAATCCATCGCGATTGCCACGCTAGGCCAATACGGATGTCGATGACTCCAAATCCATTGGCCGCAAGGGCGTGCCGGATCAAGTCCGGCCTCCTGTGCTTACAGCGTAACGACTTGCGTCAATTGCTCTTCTTCAACGCGACGCTCTTTGCATCTCTGCTACCTAGAATGCCAGAACGGCCGCGGTGTGTCAGAGCGACCGCGGAGATGAGTTCTTGGCACGCTATCGCCGTGCCATCAAACGGGTGAGTTATCCGGGAATTGTCACCTGTTTCTAAAACGGTGGGTTGTTGACCACTGTGACACATCAATGAGTTTCTGAGACTCACTGGGCGTTTCGCCGCCGTCTGGTGCACCCGCTTCCCATCGCTGCGAGCGCCAGCAGCACCTCAGTTGATGACTCGGGAACGGCCGCACTGCCGGCCACGAGCGGGCCGGCGCCGTAGTAGTTTTGCCAATCGGCGAGATCACTCGCGCTAAAAGGGTTGAGCGAACCTCCGCTCTGCCACAAAAGAAAATCCCCGCCATCCACGTCGCCATCGGCATCAAAATCACCAGCGATTGTGACCAGTAGCGTGCCGGTCGTGTAGAGCTGAGACTTATTCCAACTTGTACCGCTCGGCAGCGTGGGGAGTTGCAGGGTGTTGAACGTGCCGCTGATGCTCGCGCCATCAATGATGTTAAAAGCATTGCCCACGATTGGCATGAACGGACTGTGCAGCAGCACCTCCAACGTGCCATTGAGCGACACCGCCTCGCTGACCAGCAGTTGATCGTAATCCGTCGCCGGCAAAGTGCCGCCAAGATCGAATTTTAGTTTGCCACCTGCAGTTTGGGTGTAGGTGCCATCAAGTTGCAACGCTCCTGCAGTGATGGATAAGTCGCTACCTGGGTCAATTGTGCCGCCATTCACAAGGTCTGCCGAAATCTTGGCGTTGCTCTCAATAAGTCCATTGGACGCGACCGTAAGCAAGCCCGCGACAGAGAGGGAACCACCGCTTAAGACTCTGATGCCATTCGATGGACCGGTCCCCGAGTTGCCGACAACGAGGTTTCCGCCGATCGTCCAGGTCGCCCCGACACCGCTGATGGTTGCGCTTCCGGCGCTACCGCTTAATTCCCCGAGGAATACGCTACCGCTTGTTGTCGCAACACCGCCAGATAAGACTCTAATGGCTGCTTCACCCTCACGGCCGACGACGATGTCGCCATTGTTCGTCCACGTTGACCCTGCCCCAGTAACCGTGCTGACACCTATACCGAACATGGGCAACTTACCCATCAAGGTAGCGCCAGTGGTGAGTTTTCCACCTTGCTGAACGGATATTGTGCCAATGCCGTCTTCACCGAGAGTTAACTCACCACTAATGTTCAAAGTCGAACCGGCGCCATCCACAGACACTAAACCACCAAAAAGTTCTCTTGAAGAGCGACCGATGACTGAATTCGCGTGCGGGCCACCTGTCACGTTGACATCAGCGCCGCCAGTGATATACAGCAGGCCGTTGCCTTCGTTGCCGATGATCAGCTCGTCACCCAGTTCCTGAGAACCGGTCACATTGAACGTGCCGCCGTTGACGTTAAGCGTTCCCAAGGCGGTCAGGGGGAACAACTCGGTGTTCCCGACAATCACCGAGCTCGTGGAAAAATTGTTGAGTGTGCTGTTGAGTTCCCCCACTTGGCCTGCCGTATTGCCGATAATCAAGGCCCCCTCGGCTAACGTGTTGGCGGCGTCAATCGAGAAGTTGGCGGGCAACTGATCGAAATCAACGGAGTCCGAAAAACTGACCGTGTTGGCGCCCACGATCAGTTGTCGAACTTCCCGTGTGAGTGGGCTTAAAATTGGTCGACCCGGAAAGGTGACGCCATATTCGATATCGAGATTACGGTTGAACACGGCAGTATCGTTGATCAGCGGAACGCCAGCCGTCCATTTGGCCGCGTTTGTGAAGCTACCGCCTATGTTGCTGTTCCAACTGGTTGTGGCGGCTGCAACTGGCTGCGCAAATGCCAACACCACAAAACAAGCGTACACAAATGGAATAACTCTCATGGTCAATTGACCTCGTTGAATAACATCGACTTGGTCATCTCGTACATCGGCTGTGAATTTGCAACCGACGCCGAGGCCCAGCCCACGGAGTGACCAGAGTTAGTTGTCTAGCGACCCAGAAGACTGGCAGCAATCTCCTAGTGAAGTTGGCAACGGCTGATTGTAGCTGATCGACAAGTTAGGCGAAAAATAAAGTGTTTGTTCCGAGGCACTCGTCGCCATAAATCATTCTTCCGACAAGGGTTTGGCCGGCGACCTGTCTAAACTTGTCTAGCTCACATAGTTCGGGTGCTCGTCAAAAGTTAGCTTCTCGACTTCGCAGCGTTCAGTCGCCCAACGAGCGCGATGCAGGGCGGCGCGCTGCTGTGGGATCATGATCAAAGTGGCAGTCGACGAGGCCGACACGCCCGCCAAGCTGCAACGGCTGCTCGCGGCGCAACGGGACTTAACGAGCGCGTCGAAAAAAGCCGTTAGTCGTCAAACCGAGTGCTGTACACAGTCGGCTTTCCTGGCCTTTCAGTCGCTTCCCAAATGCGTAATGTCGAACCGTCATTTCGCCCGGCCGGTCAACCGCAATGTGACGCCCACCTGAGCGCCCCCGGGACGCGGCCGATTCAAAGCTTCGGTCATGAAGACGTCGATGTGAGCGATGCACGCGATCGATGGATCCGCCAACGCAGGATTGAATCGGTCGGTTGCGCACCCAGAACGCACCCAAGTGACGCAGTCGCGACGATGATTCCCTACATTAAAAGAGGATTCTCACTGCGTCGGCGGACTACGGCTTCGCCGGCTTTTCTGCTTCCTGTTTCTTACGGAGTTCCTCGAACCGCTGCTCGTTTTCCTCGAAGACGGTCGGGCTTTGGTATTCAACGGTCGCCTGCGTCTTGCCGCCGCGGGTTTCGACCTTCAATTGCGCCAGCGCCTGTTCCGCGTTGCGGTAGATTTGGAACGCGTCATTCTCGTTCTCGATCAGGTTCTCGGTCGTCGGCTTCCAACCCAGGCGAGGCAACTCGGTTTGATAGAACTTGGCGACCTCGTTCCAATCGCCGGGGTGTTCGAAGTTCAACTCGACCGGGCGGTGTCTGAAACGTATGCCCTCAGCGTTCGGCGGGATCGGCAGATCGACCGGCAGTAGTTGCGGCGAGAGTTGCATCATCGTTTTACCCCCCTGCGCGGGCGCCGAGCTTATCGAGACCTGCACCGTCTGCAGTCCGAGCCGGTAAGTTGTGGAACCGGGCGAGCTTTCGTAGACGCTCCATCCAGCGGCGGTCATGGCGTCGCCGAACGTCTTCGCCGTTTCATCGAGAGCGAGCGTCGTGACGAAGCCGGCGGTATGGGGAAATCGATATACCGCTTCGGCGTTCTTGGGCAACGGTAACTTAGACAGGTCCACATCCCCGTGATGCTGCATCGTGACCGAGACCGTGTCGGCTTGAGATCCCTTGGACAACGACAGAGTCAAGGCGTGGCGCCCCCGCTGGAAGTACCCGTTGGCCGAGCCATATTCGGCCGAAATCGTTCCGCCAGGAAGTTCGCGCCAATATGCGGCGACTAGCTTTTCCTTGAGCAGCGCGTAGCTTTCGACGGCATTGCCAGGCGCATCGTACATGAGCAACGTCCGCGACCGCATCTTGGGCGGCTTGGCCTCTGGCAGCCGAGCGAACCTTTCGAGGTCGAGCAACTCGAACGGCGGCTCGGAGGCGGAAGGCTCTTCCGCGGATGTTTCCGCCCCGGCGCCTCCTTGGGCATTTGCGCTGCTGAGAGAATTCGTGGATTCGGAGCACCCCAGAGCGAGATGTGAAAGCAACGCTATGCAGACGCAGCGGCGTAACATGAAAGATTCCGTAGGTGCGTTTGAAAGTCCACGATCTCGCACCGTCGCGAGTGTGCGTGATCATAATGTGTGAAGAGCCCGAGAGACAATCGTGGCGTGCGGCTGTGGACGGATGCGGCGGTAGTCCGTCCAGCTGACGCAGAGGACATGTCCAGAACCAACCATGATACTTGGCGATCTGCCTTGGATTCCCAGGTCGAACCGACATGGGAATTCTCATGCCCGACGGGACGCTGAGGCGGCACACGCCGCGAAACTTGGCGGCGCTTGCTAGAGTGCATGGGTGAAATCGAACGGCGCTGGATTGGCACACGACAAGAACAAGTGGTCGTGAACACCGCCGCACATAATCAACTCGCGTTTTCCCTCCGCCCGGGTCAGACTGCGTTGAAATTCCAAACACGAATAATGAGTACCGCAAGAGCCCAAGACGGTTCGTCCTGGGTTGCTTCGGAGCTGCCGATTCTCTGTCCGCTCCGACGACAGGGGCTTAAGATTGAAGCAGTCTGAGGCCGTCCGTTAGACTAGGCAGGCTGCTTACTGAATGTTCCCGTGAATATGCACGGCTTACTGAAGAAGGTTCTGTCTACTCACAAGTTCGCCCAACGTCGAAGCCGAATGATCGCAGTTTTCAAGAATCAGTTCACGCCGCATAACGCCGAACACCGGCTAGACAAAACCATGCTGAAATCAAGAAAACTAATATACATTGGCATCTTGTGGCTCATCGTGGGCATGGCCGTTTGGTCCACTCAAAGCACCCTCGTTGTCTCCAAGCCCGTTGCCTTCGTTCCAGTTCCAATGATGTGCTTGTTCCTGGCAGCTTACGGCACTGCGGCCATATGGAGAAGCAAACCGGAGCGATAAGCAGCATCCTCCCCACACCGGAACCTACGTCAACAGGTCGAGCGAGTAAGAAGGTTCTCGCGGTCGCACGGCCGCTATCCGAAGAGACGCACGTAGGTGCGATCGAGCTGGCCGAGCTGATACAGTAGCACTGACATGCATTTTGTGAGCGACGCCCGGTGCAAGGAGCGTTTGACGTCGCCCACGACGCGTCATCCGAGCGGTAGGCAAGAATTCGGTCAGCTTAGGTATAGACCGAAATCGCCAGTCATCCCGGGGGCAAGCATTCGGCGCAGCCATGTCGCCTGAGGCCGCTGGGAGAGACTAGAATCGTCGAGGGTCAGGTAGCGCCTCAAGACGCAGGCGCAGGCCCCCGCCGTGTGGGCCGCAGGGCTCCATCAAGGATAAGGGTGCTCCAGTGCAGACGAAGCATTTGTTGGCCATTGCCGTTCTTGTCGGCGAAATGTCGGGGTGGCTCGCCCCTCGTCGAGCCGTCGCGCAAGGAGAGGTCGACGCGATCGCCGCAGAGCCGTCGGCAAACGCCGGCGACGACTCAGGCGATCGCGAGAACTTTCAGATCCATGCCGGATGGCAACCGCTATTTAATGGCCGCGATTTGAACGGGTGGCGCGCGTTCTTGCAGCAGGATGGTCAACGCGCCGACCCCGCCGGCATGATTGCCGTTGAGGACGGCGTGCTTCGCCTCAACGGCGACTCGGCCGACGGCAGGCGCGTCGCGAAGGGCTACATGGCGACCGAGCAGGAATATGAGAACTACCATCTCAGGCTTCAGTATCAGTGGGGACAAGCGACGCTCTCGCCGCCGTCAGCCCCCCGAGATTCGGGCGTGCTCTACCACGTGACTGGCGCCGACGCGCCGCAGCCGATGAGTCTTCAATGCGAGATCCAAGAAGGCAACGTCGGTGACTTACTGACATCGCCCGGGCTTCAGTTGGATTCGTGGGTAGACCCCGCGTCGAAGGAGTTGAAAGAGAGAACGTTTCGAGATCCGCGTTTTGGCGGAGAGCCGGCTGTGTGCGGAGGCGCTGGCACTGCACGTCAACTGACAAGCGGCATGAATGAGTTATTGGGATGGAACACGCTGGAGATCATCGCTCACGGGAAGAGCGTGACTCACATCCTCAATGGAAAGATCCTAAACCAGGGCGAGAATGTCAGAAGCGCGGACGCGGCTGATCCTCAACGGTCGCCGCCGGTCACTAGAGGAAAGATCGCACTGGAGATCGGAGGGGCGCCCGTCCAGTACCGTAACATCGAGATCAAACAACTCGACGCGGAGAAACTAGTCGACGACCGGGCAGATGATGCGCCATCGCGGACAGCATTGGACCTGCGGGTCGGCGCGTCGGCCGTCGACTTGCGCAGTGACGGGACGATGGTCATCGCGGGCGGAATCGAACCTCACTATGCGGCCGAGCAAGAGGGGCAACTGCGAGCCGTCGCGGCGGTCATCGAGCGGCCCGGCGACGCAAAGCTTGCCATCGTTGCGTGTGACGTGCTGTGGGTTCCGCGAGACTTGGCCGACGCGGCCATCGCCGAGATTGAGCGGAAGACGGGAATCTCCGCGAATTGCGTGCTCATCAACGCCACGCATACGCACCATGCGCCCAGTACGGCGCCAGCGCATGGATTTGGCGTGGCGCCGGAGTTTCGGGAAGAGTTGCAGCGGGGAATCGTGCGCGCGGTCGAAGAGGCGAATTCGCGCCTGGAAGGGGGCGAAGCACAACTGTATTTCCACTTAGGCCATGAACACACGGTGGGCAGCAATAGTCGTCAATTGCTCGAAGACGGCGCCATCACGTGGAGCGGGCAGCAACTACCTAGCGAGAAAGCCAGGCCCACCGCCCCTTTTGATCCGCAATTGCCGATTCTCGACTTTCGCGACGCAGCAGGAAAGACTCGGGCGCTGCTGTTCAATCATTCAACGCACACGATCGGCACGAGGTCGGGGCGTGACGTCAGGTCGCCGAGCTTTTACGGTCTGGCGGCGCAGGAGCTCGAGCAGGAGTTGGGCGGAGTCGTGAGCTTCTTAGAAGGCGCGTCTGGCTCCACGCACAATGTGGCTCCTATCGTGCCCGTCGCCGACTGCATCGAACGGATCAAGGGGGCGGTACGCGAAGCTCGCGCCGAGGCGTCGGCTCGTCCGGTATCTTATCTCGCCGGCGCGCGGCGCCCGTTTAAATTCCACGTTCGCAAGTTCAATAACGCCGAGGAAGACGCCAAGATTGCTCGCTACATGACCAAGCACGCGCCGCAGTCAGCAGAACGCGTTCGCGAAGTCTTCGCCGAGATGCGGCGACAATTGCGTGAACGGCAAGGAGCGGAGCAGGAAACGTGGATCCAGGCGGTGGTGATCGGCGATGTGGCGATTGTCGGCGTCCCGGCTGAATACTTCACCGTGCTTGGTCTGGAGATTAAGCGCCGTTCGCCCTTTGAACATACTTTCGTTGCGGAGCTGGCGAATGACTGGATGGGGTACTTGCCTGACCGCGAGGGACAGCGACTGGGCGGCTATCAGACCTGGATGGGACTCCATTCGTTCGCCGAGGAAGGCACGGGCGAACGCATGGCGGACGAAGTGGTCGCTCTGCTGAACGAGTTGGCGGCGGATGCCGGTGCGAACAAAACGTCAGCGCTACGACCGTCAGGTTCAGAATCACAGTCGCTGGGCGACGAGAGCGTCAACTCGCGAGGTCCGCAGTCGCCCGCCGCAGAACAACGCAGCTTTCAGCTTGCCGACCCCAATCTGCAGGTTGAATTGGCCGCGTGCGAGCCCGACGTCGCCAGTCCTGTGGCCCTGGCTTGGGACGCCGCCGGCCGCATGTACGTCGCGGAAATGGGAGGCTATCCGACGACTGAACGGCGGGGTCGCATCCAACGATTGGAGGATGTCGACGGCGACGGCAAATACGAGAACGCGGTCACGTTCGCCGATGGGCTAAACTTTCCGACAAGCGTGATGCCTTATCGAGAGGGAGTGCTCGTGACCGACGCCCCCGACATTCTTTACTTGGAGGACGCCGACGGCGACGGTCGAGCCGACGTGCGGCGGGTCGAATGGACGGGTTTCGGCGCCGGCTCGCAGCAACTGCGGGCCAACTCGCTCCATTGGGGTCTCGATAATTGGATCTATGTCGCTAACGGCCGCTGCGACGGCGACGTGCGACGTCCCGATGCGCCGGCGGATCGAGCGACGTCGATCCGAGCTCGCGATTTTCGCTTTCATCCGCTCACGCGGGCCGGGGAGGCGACGCTCGGCCAGTCGCAGTTCGGCCAGGCCCACGACGCCTGGGGAAATCGGTTTCTCTCGTGGAACACCGTGCCAATACGTCATGTTTTGCTCGAAGACGTCGACGTACGCCCGTTCCCGGCGGCCGCCGCCGAGGCAGTGACTAATCTCGCTGCGCCCAGCGATACTGGCCAGGTCTTCCCGGTCAGCCCGGCTCCGCGTCAGTTCAATACCGAACAAGCCAACTACTACAACGCCCTGTGCGGGCTGACGATCTTTACCGGCGACGCTCTCGGACGGCAGTATGCGGGCAATGCCTTCGTCTGCGAATCGCTCACCAACTTAGTCACGCGCCGCCGCCTAGAACCGAGCGGGCCGACGTTCGTCTCGCGTCGCGACGAGCAGGAAGCTAATCGCGAGTTCCTGGCCTCAACAGACAATTGGTTCCACCCCGTCAACTTGGCCACTGGGCCGGATGGCGCACTTTATCTCGTCGACTTTTATCGCGAGTTCGTCGAGCACCCGATCTACGTGGCTGACGCGGCGGTGGCGGCCAACGTTCCTTGGGGAAACGGCGCCGAGCATGGTCGTATCTGGCGGATTACCGGAATTGACGCCGACGCGTCGGCCGCTGATCGACGACCGCAGTTGCACCTCGCCAGTAGCGGCAAGTTGGTGGAATTTCTTGCGCATCCTGTGGCATGGTGGCGAACGACGGCCCAACGGCTGCTTGTGGAGCGGCAAGATCGAACGGTCGTGCCGAAACTTCGTCAGCTAGTGGCCCAGTCTCCATCGCCGCTGGGTCGCCTGCACGCGATGTATGCGCTGGACGGCCTTGATGCGAATCAGGAGCCGAACCAGCTGGAGGATCAATCTGCCGAGAGACAGTCGCGCTGCCTCGACGTGGCGTCGCTGCAAATCGCGCTGCGCGATCCGGAGTCGAACGTGCGTCGTCACGCGGTCCGCTTGGCGGCTGACCGAATTGGGGAAGCATCGCCTGCGGCCGCCGCTTCCCCGGAGGCGGATCGCTCCGTCGACCTGTCGGAGGACGTCATCTCGCTGCGGAACGCGCTGCTGGAAATGACGAATGATCCCGATGCGGCGGTGCGTTTTCAGCTGGCGCTGGCCATCGGCCCGCACGCTGGATCAGGCGCTTCCTCGGCGCTGGCGAAACTGCTGGACCAAGATGATTCGCCGCTCATGCAACTGGCAGTTCTCTGCGGGATTGGGCGCCATCCTTGGCCGCTGATGCGCGAGCTCCTGGAGGGCGCCGACCGCACGAGGCAGCATGCCGCCTTCCTGGAGCAGGCGAGCGAGCATATTGGATCCCAGGCGGATGAGAACGTTCTGGCGGAGTGCATCGACTGGATGACGGCCGACCTCACGAGGTCGACCCGCGCTGACGGGTTGGCCGCGCTCGCGGGATTGTCGCGCGGGATGTTCTCGCGCGGAGTTTCTCTGCGTGATCCGAGATTACCCCCTGAACTCCTGCCGGAGCGCACCGCGGACCGTTTACGCGAGGGCATTCGCATTGCCGCGGCGCTCGCCGAGGATCGTGGCCAATCCGTCGAGGATCGCACCCGGGCGACGGTCGTTGCGGCCAATGGCGCGCCCGACGAGGTCGAGCGAATGGTCGCCGCACTGGTTCAGCCGTCTCATCCGCAGGCGGTGCAATCCGCGGCGATCTGGGCAGCCGCGCACGCCAACTCCCCCGAGGCATGGAATGGGCTATTCAGCCAATGGACCAAGCACACAACGGCGACGCGCCAGGAAATGCTCAACCAGGCGCTTCGTTCAACTGCCGGCGCCCATGCGCTGGTCGCCGCTCTCGAAGCAGAAATCGTCTCGGCAGAAGAGCTTCCTGCGAGCACGAGGGAGGTGATGGGGCAGTGGCAGGATGAATCGTTGCGGCACCGCGCGGAGCCGCTGCTGGCCGCGGTTGTGCGGGGCGACCGAGCTGAAGTCCTGGCCAGGTACGCTGACGTCGTGACCCGTCGGGGCGATGCGGCGCGTGGCGCCGCCCTCTTTAAGCAGAACTGCCAGACCTGCCATCCCATCCAGGGCGTGGGCAGGAGCGTGGGGCCCGACCTGGCGAGCGTTTCAGCGCGGCGCAGCGATTTATTGCTCGTCGACATCCTCGATCCGAGCCGTCAGCTGTCGCCGGATTTTGTGAGCTATCTGGCGGTGACGAAAGACGGGCGCGTCCTGAACGGCGTCATCGCCGCAGAGACAGCGGAGAGCGTGACGCTTCGTCGCGAAGAGGCCCAGCAAGAGACCATTGCTCGCAGCCAGCTCGAACAGTTACGGGCCTCGGGAAAATCCTTGATGCCCGACGGGCTGGAAAAGAATCTTACCCCGGATCAACTTGTCGATTTGTTGGAGTTTCTGCACCGTCCCGACGTGCATCTCCTTCAATGAGCACAAGCGCCGTTCGGTCTCGCGCGGCGGCTGATGCGGCGAATCGTGCGGATGGACGCGGATCGATCGGACTCTTGTTGAGAGGTTCCTCCCACTTCGAACGGGCCGCCGGCCAAGCGTTCTTTCGCGCGACGCTACCAGAATCGCGACGACCGCAATCTTGCTGGACGGATGAGGCGCCATCCCGCTGGGCGTCGTGCCGACCCGCGGTCCACCTAAGGGCCGCATGGATGTGCAACGGCGCCCGCTACGACTACCATTACCGAAACGTACCGGAGGGCGGCGGCAATCATGTCGACTCGCGTTCGGCGCGGCGGCGACGTTCAACTCCCCAGCCGCGAAAAGACGAAATCGATGGCCGTGAGATTGACTACGTCGCTGACATCCAGACCACGTCCGGCCACCTGATCGTAGCCGTCGATGTCATGGCGAAATCCTGTGCCGCTGAACGTGGCTTGGTTGCCCGTGCCGGCAATCGTGTCGACGCCAGACGAGCCATAAAGGTCCGCGCGATCGACGCCGCCAGCCGTGGCATGACTCTCTGTAGCGGAAAACCCTTCCGCTTCGTTGAAAAAGCCCGCTCCTGTGAGAATAGCGCGGACGCTGCCGGCGATGAACTGGTCGTTGCCGGCGGAGTCGTAGAAGATTGCACGATCACTGCCGCCGGCTTGCGACCAAGCCTTGGTCTTGTCAAATCCGCGCACTTCGTGAGCGAATCCGCTGCCCACGAAGGTGGCGCGGTTCGACCAGGCCGTGAACGTGTCGTTGCCGGCGGAGTCGTAGAACTCGGCTTGGTCGACGCCGCCGGCCGTGGCGATGGCAATGACCTGTTCGAAGCCGTCGGCCTGATTCCAGTAACCGCCTCCGGTGAGGACGCCCCGAATGGCGCCTCCGTAGTACGCATCGTTCCCCGCTGAATCGTAGAGGGTCGCCGTATCAGCGCCGCCGCCGGTGGCGAAGGCCCTGGCCGTTTCGAAGCGTCGGACTTCGTGGGTGAACCCTGTGCCGGTCATCACGGCCCGATCGCTCCACGCCGACCAAGAGTCGTCGCCAGCCGAATCGTAGAACGTGGCGACGTCCGTCCCGCCGCCGTCTCCGTAGGTGGTCGACTTGGCAAAGCCCCGGGCGTCGTGAGAGAAACCCGCGCCCGTGAGCGTCACCCGGTTCGACCAAGCCGTCACGGCGTCGTTGCCGGCAGAGTCGTAGAACTCCGCTTGGTCCGCACCGCCGGCGTTCGAGTAGACGATCGCGCTGTCAAACCCTTCCGCTTCGTTGTAGAAGTTGGCTCCGGTCATGACGCCGCGGACGGCTCCGCCGTAATAGCGGTCGACTCCGGCCGAATCGTAGAATGTCGCTGCGTCGACGCCGCCGGCGGTGGCGATCGCCTTGACTGCCTTGAAACCACGCGCCTCGTGAGCGAATCCGCTGCCGACGAGAGTAGCGCGGTCCGACCAACCGGTGAACGCGTCGTTCCCGGCGGAGTCGTAGAACTCCGCTTGGTCCGCGCCGCCTGCGGTTGAGTAAGCAATCGCGCTGTCAAACCCTTCCGCGACATTGTAGAAGTTGACTCCGGTCATGATGCCGCGGAGAGCTCCGCCGAAGTAACGATCGGCGCCGGCGGAATCGTAGAACGTCGCGGCGTCGACGCCGCCGGCGGTCGCCATCGCCTTGACGGACTTAAAGCCACGCGCCTCGTGAGCGAATCCGCTGCCAACAAAGGTGGCGCGGTTCGACCAGGCCGTGAACGTGTCGTTGCCGGCGGAGTCGTAGAACTCGGCTTGGTCGGCGCCGCCGGCCGTGGCGATGGCAATGACCTGTTCGAAGCCGTCGGCCTGATTCCAGTAACCGCCTCCGGTGAGGACGCCCCGAATCGCGCCTCCGTAGTACGCATCGTTCCCCGCTGAATCGTAGAGGGTCGCCGTATCGGCGCCGCCGCCGGTGGCGAGGGCCTTAGCCGTTTCGAAGCGTCGGACTTCGTGAGTGAACCCTGTGCCGGTCATCACGGCCCGATCGCTCCACGCCGACCAAGAGTCGTCGCCAGCCGAATCGTAGAACGTCGCGACGTCCGTCCCGCCGCCGTCTCCGTAGGTGGTCGACTTGGCAAAGCCCCGGGCGTCGTGAGAGAAACCCGCGCCCGTGAGCGTCACCCGGTTCGACCAAGCCGTCACGGCGTCGTTGCCGGCAGAGTCGTAGAAGTTGATTTGATTAAAGCCGCCGGCCACCGCATCAGCCGTGGTCTGGTCGAAGCCCTCGGCTTCGTTCCAATAGCCGACCCCGGCCATAATTGCGCGGACTTGGCCGGCGATGAAGGTGTCGTCACCCGCTGAGTCCGTGAACGCGGCCGTATCGACGCCGCCCGCCGTGGCCCAGGCTTTGGTTTTGGCGAATCCTTGGGCTGAGAGGACTTGGCCGCCGGAAAGCGTCAAGGTCATGCGGTCGGGCAAGGCGGCGAGCGAGTCGTTGCCCGCCGAATCGTACAGGTTGGCGACGTCGGCGCCCCCCCCGCTGACCGCCGTTTGAGTTTCGACGTTGGAGACCGTAACGCTGTAACCCGTCCCAGTGAAGAGCGATTCGGTGCTTCGAAGGGTGACCGATTCAGCGGCCGTCGTCCCTTGAAAGGCAAACGAGTCAGCGCCGCCGAGGCCATTGACGACGAAGCTGTTGACCGAGGTCGTACCCCAGCGATACTCCAGGCCATTGACGACGATGACGCTGGTAGAACCCGCGGAGAATTGGAATGTGTCAGTCCCGGCTGTGCCGTTCACCCACACTTTGGAGCCAACTTGAGAGACCAGGTTCACCAGCTTCACGTCGACGTCGCTGTTGGTCCCCGCCAAGCGGACGTAGTAGGTGACGCCGGCGACGACCGTGGCGTCGACTCGGGACGTCCCGGCGCCAGCAACGCCGCTGGCGATGAGGTTGAGGTTCGCGTCGTGAAGACTGACGCTGACGCTGCCGCCCGCCGCATTGAACGACCCCAACGCGCTCAAGAGACCGTTCTGGGAGGCGACGACCCTGAACCATTTTTCGCCGGCGACGCTGACGTCATTGACCTGCTTCGAATCGACGTTCCCTAGATCGGTGAATTCGAACGTACTGGAGGGGGTGAGCGAGGCGGTGAGCGTGTACTTGCCGATGCCCGACGTCGACGCGAGTCGGACGGAATAGACCTGACCAGCCTGGACGGCGAACGCGACCGTTCCCGACGGTTGACCAGCGAGGGGAGAGGCACCGGTAACCTGCCATTGGGCGGTCATCGCCCCGCTGGTTGATGCCGCAAACTTAACGACGCCGTTTGTCGACGCCGTGAACTTGAAGAAGTCGGCGTCGTTGAGCGTTCCAATGGCGCCTTGCCGATTGATTGGAGTCGTCAACGTGCCGAGGTCAAGCGCGGTTGCCGTCGTCGAGCCGACGTCGTCCGCCGGCATGATCGAATCGATGGCGCGCGCGAGGTTAAGACGCTTGTAGGTCAGGCCGGTGACCGCGTCCACGACGGAGTCGGCGGTGGCCATCATTTTGTCGTAGATCACATCCTGGTTGATCGTCACGACGCCCGCGAATTGCATCGCTTGGCGAATCAGGACGCTGGCTCCGGCAATGTAAGGCGTCGCGAGATGAGTTCCGTTCCGCGTCGCAAAATCGTCGGCGGCCCCGTTATTGTTGCCGGCGTAATCGGGGACCGTACTGACAATGCCTTCGCCAGGCGCCGCAATGCCGCGGGTATGACGCTGGCTGAAGAAGCTGAGATTGCCTGAACCATCGGTCGACATGACCGGCACGACGTTGGGACTGGCGGCCGGATAACTGAGCCCGGGGGCGTTGTACTGAGTGAAGCTGTTGCCTGCCGCCGCCACGATAAAGATGCCGTCGGCCTTGAGCTGGGCGAATTCGTCTTCCAACGTGGACCAATTGGGCACGGTGGTGGCGTTCCACTGGGCGACGCCTAGCGACAGATTGACCGTGGTGATGGGGTTGGCGAACGCGTTGCGGTTGGCATGGACCCATTGCAAGGCGCTTTCGAGCCAGCTGAAGTAGCCTTCGCCAGCGTCATTGACGACGCGGAGCCCGACGAGATCAACGCCCGAAGCGACGCCCGGATACGTCGAGTCGCTGCTACCGATGACGCCCGCGACGTGGGTGCCTTGGGACCCGCTCGGACCGTCGTCGTAGGGATTCCCATCGTTTTCTTCCGTGAAGTCCCACCCGCCGACGACGCGGTAATTGGCGCCCCAGCCGCCGCCCAGGGCGGCGTGGTTCCAGGCGATGCCGCTGTCGATGACTGCGACTGTCTGGCCCGCGCCGGTGAGGCCGTAGTTGCTTTGGACGCTATACCAACCGGTTTGGGTGTGGGCCCCAACCAGCATCGGCGACAGGCTAGCGGCGCCTGCGTCCTGGGGCGCGACCCAGAAATCCGGTTCGACGACGACCGCGTGATCAACAGGAGGCGTCGCGACCGTCGTCGTCGTTGCTTCGAGCGCGCGACGAGCGGCGGCGATCAACGAGCCGGCGGACATCACTCGACGATCTTCGAGCTGCTCAATCTGAGGGGCGCGACGAGGCACGGGGTGAGTTCCGATGGCGGACTGGCCGGAAAAGCGATTCCAGAATCGTGAATCGGACGAACGGTGATCTCGCGCGGCAGTCCCTTCGCTGAAACAAACGACCCGTGCGTCAATAGAACTCTACGTCACAAATCGCTGGTGGGGTGTTTCTGGCAAGAGGCGCGACGAGCGTCGAAGTGCCGATTGTGAGGGCTATGGGTTCCGGCGCGCCGGAAAAACAGTGCCCCCGCAGATCTGTTCTTCTTTCCCGGTCACACGCCGTTTTCCACCCGCCCGAGCGAGGCTGAGGCTTTCTGCTGACCCAGCCGTCGTTGCCTTGGAGATGTTGAGCGTCTTGCAGACGTCGTCGATGTTGAGCGTGTGATCGTCGTAGAGTTTTCGGGCGGCTCGTACCTAGCTTCATCGAGATCGATAGGCGGGCGACCGCCTCGTCGGCCCCTTGCTCGCGCTGATGCCGGGCCAGCCTTGGTTCGCTCCTGAATCAAGCGACGCTCGAATTGACCGAGTGCCGAGAAGAGGCGAAGGATCAACTCGCCTGATGGGCTGCTCGCGTCAATAAGACCGACGCTGACGGACCGGAAGCCGACGCATCAATCGCGCAGTTCTGCGATCAACCCGACCAATCGGTGCATTGAACGGCCAAGCCGGTCGAGTCTCCAGACGACGAGCGTATCGCCAGGCTGCAGTGTTGCGAGGCACGCGCCTAGTCCAGGGGGTTCGGTTTTCCCGCCCGGCGCCTTGTCGGTAACGATGTCGTCATCGCTGATGCCCAAGCCGATCAGCGAATCCATTTGGAGAGAGAGGTCCTGCTCGTCAGTGCTTACGCGCCCATCGCTTTGCGGGTTCTTCTCGCGCAGTTTGGCCGCTCCAGCTTGCTTCTTCGCTATAGAATTCTCTCTTTACGTGACGGCGTCCAAGGGAAGGTAGGGATTCAACGAATTGCAGAAAGTGTCGGTGCGACCGAATTCTCGTCGATCGTGCCTATCAACCGGCGTGGATATCTCCCAGTAGCTGTAGAGCTTGCATTCGCCCTTTCAGCAAAATGTGACAGTTACGCCGATTTACTCACGGGACGAAACTCATTGCCCCGATAGACTCTTTGTGCTATCCTCGAAGCACTAAGACAGCGAAGGCATATGCGAGAGGCTTTGCCGATTGCGAGCGTTCCCTGGTCCGGCGGGATCCAGTGACGTCATCAATCAGCCCTTCTTCTTGTTGACCTCTGCCCTTCATCCTAACCGGCTTCCGTGTCGGTCTTCGGCGATGTTGATCCACGGTGTGGATCAGATTGCTTTCTTACGTTGAGTTCCCGGTAACGGGGCTCTAATGCGTCACCCGATCGTAGTTGCACGGTGCGCGGGTGCGCTTTTCACGAGAACTGCGTGCAGGAGAATGTTACGTGTCGCAAGGTACTATTAAGAAGTTGACTGACAAGGGTTTTGGCTTTATTCAGGGCGACAGTGGAGATATTTTCTTCCACTCCTCCGCCGTTGAAGGGGCTGGTTTTGACAGCCTCTACGAAGGCCAAGCCGTGCAATACAACGAAGGCATGGGTCCCAAGGGGAAGCGTGCTGAGAATGTTCGGATTGGCTAATCGCCAGCCGTGCATTCACTAACGTGATGCATCAAGACGTCGGGGAGCGCTCGTTCGCTCTCCGGCGTTTTTTTTGCGCCGACTGCATGCAGGGCAAATCGCGTTGGCGACGCTGCGGCGCCTAGAACTTCTGCCACCACCATCCCCTTCAGCGCCGCATGATGCGCGAAGATGACCATCGGGCCCACTGGCTGATGGGCCGCCGCCAGAACGACCGATAGAACGACCATCCAAGCGTCAACTTCTCAAGCGAGCGGGGCCACGATGAAACCTCGTCTCCTTCTCGTCCTGCTCATCACTGTCGCTGCCGGCTGCTCATTTGGTCGGGAGAAAGTCGCAGCCGCGACAGAGGAGCGCACGGCACACGACTCAGCCGATGAGACAGGTTCGCCAGTCGAACACAATTGATGACGCCGGTGCGCCCTGCTCCCGGGCTGGTGATCACGCCGGCGGAAGTGATTCATCTGCCATTGATTGGTCGTTCAGCCAACGTTTGGGGCCGGCGCGCCCCGCGTTTGGATTGGGACGACGATGAAGCGAGATTCTCTTGGTTGCCCTGCCGGAAATCGGAAGACGCGGGGTAAGTTGAAGTCTTAGCCTCTTCGACGCGAACGCTGCGGCCACGCCGCGCGCTGGGTCGCTGGACGCCGAGAGACGAAAGATGAGCATGACCGACGCGATTTTTCCAATTGAACTTGAATCCCGGGTCATCGAGCGTCGCGCTGAGCCAAAGCGCACGATGTTGCGAGAGGCGCACTGCATCTGCTGTGACTTGCGTAGCAGTGATCGGCACTCAGCTGTGCGACTGCGAGAGATAAGCGCCGCATGTCATGAATACGGCCTCGCGAAGATGGGCGCCGTCGTTGCGGCGCTAGCCGAGCATTCCACCCGGTAGGCGTCACCCTCTACCGGCGGACGATGTCCGGTAGTTGGGGACAGGAACGAATAGCTTCGAATCGGCGGCGGAGAGGCAGCCTCAGCCGGTCGGCTGAGGCTGCGCTCCCCCCCGCTTGGACGAAACGAGCGAGCGGCGCTTAGCGCTTCTTGGCGACCGGCCGCTTGGTCGCGGGGCCACGGGCGGCAGCCTTGACGGTCTTGCCCTTGGGGAGCATGTCGGCCAACGTCTCGGACGCAAACGTCGCGCGGAGCTGGTCGACGGCCGTATCCATCGCCTTTTGAAGCTGAACGGCGGCGGGAACCTTCTTGCCGGGGGTCCGCTTGAGCGGTTCAATGGCGTCGATGACGTCGAGCAAGGTGATTTTGGCGGCCGGCTTGGCGAGCTTGACGCCGCCGCCGACTCCACGACGGGAGTGGATGAGTCCGCCGCGGCGCATCGACTGGAGCACCTTGGCCAAGTACGCGCTGGGGACCTTGGCCTTCGCAGCAATATCCTTGGTGGTGGCGGCTCCCGACGAGTCGGCCGCCAGCTGCACCATGGCTCGCAAGGCGTATTCGACGGTCTGTGAAAACATGCTGATCTTCCTCATCTGGCGAGCGGCGCGTTTGAAGCGCCTGGAGTGGTGATGGAACGCCCTTCGATAGCGTTCCGCTATCTCATTTTTAAGCCGCGCCGCGGTTAAAAGATAGTAGGAACATCGAATTTTACGCATAACACCGAGTCGCAGGTCCGATTGGCGTGAAAATGGAAAGAATTAAAAGGATCGGGTGGTCGACCAAGGGTCACGTCGACGGAAGAAGCGAGGGGAGTTTGTGTACTTTCCGAGCCGTTTTTAGAAGCGCGGTTTCTTGGCCATCGACGTCCGAGGCCCGAGGCCTCCCGGTTGGTCGGCTTTTTCAGCACATGAGCAGGAACGTAATGTGCCGAGAGCCGCTACGCTTGCGTGCGATTAATCGCCTCGGACTCGGACGAATAGGATGCATTGCCAGCGAACGTTTTGTGGCAGGTGAAACACGTCCACTTGACCTCACGCCGGTCGGTTCCCTCGTGCAAGTCAACGCACCTCTTTCCTCGCGCCACTCCGCCTCCCACATCGCAGCCGCCTGGCTGGGGGGATGACTCTTGCAATTGGCATGACGCTGGGGAAGATTGGGAGAGGTCTAACCGAACCAAAACGGAAAAAGGCTCGTCCATCATCATCGGCGGCCAACCATACTTGGCGGCGAGCGTCTCTCGTGCGGCCTGAGCTCCGTATAGCGAACTGCCCCGGCGATAGCCCTCGGCGATGTTCCCGCCCGTGGAGGCCACGAACTGGAATTCGCCGGCCATCGCCTTCGGGCTGCAAACGGCGGCGTTGATGGACATGCGTTGCATGCGTTCACTTTCGCTGCAAGCGTTGCCATGACAACAACCGCCAGGAATCGCCGGCACGAGTTCACCGTGTCTTGCGTTTCTTTGCAGGCGTTCACTGACGCGCTTTCTTGGCGACCGTCTTCGGAGCCGCTCTGGCCCGCTTCTGCAGGCTCGCCCATAGCGCATCCATGATATTGATCGTCCGCGGCAGAGCACGACTCGGCGGCCGCGACACTTCATGTCCCGCAACTTCGGCGTCGATCAGTTCTCGCAGTCGCTCGTGGCACAGGTCGTGGTACGACTCAAGCTCCGGTTCTTTGGCTCGCGTGGCCAAGATGAGCGTGCGCGCCAGCTTCAATTCAGCGGCAACTACTTCCCCGTCATGCAGTTCCTTCTCAAATTCCTCGGACCTGCGCTTACCTCTGGCGTCGTTTGGCGGCGAAGCCGTTAACGGCTTGCGCACGAATCTCAATGCCACCAGCGACTCGCGGTTAGGGATCGCCGACGAATATCAGTCCGATTCTTTTACACCGCGCTTGCGTCAACTACAAATGTAGGTACAATCGCAATTACAAATGTAGTTGAGGGAAGCGTCTCGCCGGCCCGGAAATTGATCGCAAAAAGGATGCTCGAATTGTCCAAGAATCGTTCGATGGCGAACTCAGAACTAGAAATTGCCCGCGTGTTGTGGGGACTGGGCAAGGCTACGGTGCGACAAGTTGTCGAGGCCCTTCCCGATCACCGCAAGCGCGACTTCACGACTGTGCAGACGTATCTCGCACGGCTGGAGGAGAAAGGCTACGTAAAATCTGAGATAACCGGGCGCGTGAAGACGTTTACCAGTCGGGTACGCCCCGCGAGTGTGATTCGAGATGTTACGAACGATTTCGTCGAACGGCTATTCGGAGGCGATTCCTTTCCACTACTGCAGCATTTGATTCGCCAAGGAGATGTTTCCGCCGAGAAAATCCGGCAGCTCCGAGCCATGCTCGACGAACTGGAGCAACCCTCAGAACCCACCACCGATGATTAACAGCGTTTCCATCATTGATTGGGCAATCGTGCAACTCGCTCAGCTGACGTTGCTGATTGCGCTCGTGGCGCTCTTGGATCGATTGCTCTGGCGACGCCTGCCGTCTGTCACTTTTCTGATTTGGGTTCTCGTGCTCTTGAAGGCCCTCACTCCTCCACTTTGGTCGAGCCCGGTGGGCATTTTCAGTTGGACCTTCGGCGGACTCGTCGGCCCGGGATCGCCGGATGACTTTCCGCAAATGGCATGGGCTCAGCAGAGCACTCGTCTGATCGGACTGTCTTTCTCCGAAGAGCTTGCCAGGTGGCTGATTGGCGCCTGGTCGCTAGGGGCGCTGGCGACAATTCTGAGATGGTGCGCAAGCTGGCAGGAATTGATTGCTGCCATCGCAAATTCGGACCGGCGCGCGGCCGAAGACATTTGTCCGATGGTCGAGCGAATTAGCGGTAAGCTCGGTCTCCGCAAGCCCCCGAGCGTCGTTGTTGTGAAGAGCTCGCTGGGGCCAGCTGTTTTTGGCTACCGCTCCCCCAAACTCATCCTGCCGGCAGAGTTACTGCTAAGTCTGTCCTCGGCAGAACTGGAAAGCGTCGTCGGGCATGAGTTACTGCACATTCGCCGCCACGATTTTGGCGTGGCGCTGCTGGGAATGATGGTCAAAGCATTGTTCTGGTTTTTCCCGCCAGCTCGGTGGGCCGTGGAAAAAACGATTGCAGCCGCTGAGCATTGCGTCGATCGCGACGTCGTCACGCAACTTAGGATGCATCGTGTGAATTATGCTTCCGCCCTCCTCCGCGTTTTGGAAGTGAGAAACAGCTTCAGGCCGCTTGCAGGCGTACCCAGCATGCGTGCTGCAGACGTGACGGAACATCGGATTACTTGCATCCTGCACGATCTCAGCGCCGGTTCGTCGCGCAACGGACGATTTACCTGGAGCGTCTTGTTACTATCGGCTGCCATCGTGCTACCCGGACGACCGCTTAACATTTTTGGTCCGCGTTGTATTCCAGCGTGTCCGCGCACTGATGCTCATCAATCAGTTGCGGCAGCAGAGATAAGCGCGGAAGAAGCGAGTCGCCAATGAGAATCATTCCGGTGCAGCTCGAAGCATTAATGTTCGCTTGACGAATCAAGGTTTAGATTCGCGTCAGCGTCTTCCACTCGCCTGTAAGGTAGGCAACGCGGGCTCCTGTGATCGTATCGTTTGCGGTCAGTGGTGAGCACGTTTTTCTGCTCCTTGATCGTGATGGCGCTCAGGGTGCGCGCCGATTTACGTTTGACGTCCACATATTTTAGAAGGGCTAAAACAATGAAGATTCAGTTTATTGCCGTGTCGACCTTGGTCATCGCGCTCTGGGCAGCCATCAGCGGCACGGTTCGCGCCGTGGAGGTTGCCGGCGGCCAGACCAGCGTCGCGCTCGACACAGCGTTACTTGCCAGCGCGGCGAGCTTGAATTTATCAAGCGTGTCGGCTGACGTGATTGCTCCAGGTAGCCTACCCGGATCAGTTGCTTTCCCAATCAATTCGCGGACTGCGGCGACGCTACCCACCACGTTCACTTACAATCCTGCGACCTTCCCAGCACTTGGCAGTTTCGCTGGCGCCATCGAACACCAAGGAAGCGTGTTCTTCAATGCCAACTCCGTGGAAGTGGGCGACTTCACCATCGGCTTTAATGCGGCCCGGGCCGGCACTCTCGGCGGTCAAGCCAGCGGCTTCTATGTGGAAAGTACCACAGGAATTGCCGCCATCTTGTTCGACCTCAAGGTGAATGGAGCTAATCCGCAACCAACTAGCTTAGTCGTGGACGCCGATTTGCTCGTCTCGCCAGAGTTTGGCTCATTTTTGTTGAGCGGCGGTCTGTCGACGGCCAATTTGCAAGGGGCTGACGTGGGCGATGCTCGCGTCTCGGCCACGGCGGTACCCGAGCCGGCAAGCGCTGCATTGCTCGGCGTCGGTTTAGCCGCGTGGGCACTGCATCGGCGCCGCGAGACGCTAAGCCTGCACAACCGTTCGTGAAGCATGCACGGATCGTAATCAACTGAGCAACAATGAGCGTCCCGATTTCTTCAATCGGGACGCTTCTTTTAATGACTTGGCGGGGCCTTTCATCGGGGGCTTTGCCACCGACTCCAAAAACCCCGCTCTGGGACTACGAAGCCAACAAGAAAAAGCTGAGAGCGTTCTGGAAGTGTGACAGGAGACCCTGCCCGTCACCATGGGACGCATCGAGACACTCGAGTGAAGAGGTCGCCAAACGACGCCAGACATCACCTAGCATTCCGCGGCGGAACGGCGACTTCGCCTACCTGACACACCCACTCAGGATACCAGCTTATCGCCCGGAGGGTCCGCCTTCGGGAGCAAGCCTCGGTCTGACAAAAATCGAACTGGTCGTTATCTGACCGAACAGTGGGCGAGGCGGGAACTAACTGGAGTCGGCCCTTATCGCGCGCCGCGCCCGGTCTAGGCAGCCGTCGAGCACTTCGCGCGTAACGGAGCTCGGTACGAGACTTGCAACAACAGCGCCTGGTCGAGTTCTTTGAAAGCAGGCATTTATCAAGTCCACACCAAAGAAGCCACTTATCGGCAAGGGCGAACCGGGCGTCGGCGTTCCGGCCGCAGAACACCGCGTTCCCACCAAGGCAGTAAGCGTCGGTAAAGATGAGCAAACCGAAGTTCCGATTCGGACCGGTCCGGGCGGTGGCCGAGTTGGCGGCGGCGCCACCGGTGAAACAACTCCTGCGAGAGATACCGCTGCTCAGCGCGGTCGTGGGGAAAAGCGGTAGCGATCCTACGAAATCGAGTTCGGGCTCCGCGAGGCACGGTCGCGCGAAGTTCCTGAGACATCCAACGCGCCCGTTTCGCCGTAACTCATGTCTTTGAGGCTTCTGCCGCGATGGTCCATCCGTGGAGACTAACAGTCGGCTATAATCCCCTTCAGATTTCGCTCGGTTCGCCATTGAGATCTGTGCAAATTGTGATTCTGTTGAAAATAAAGCCTTCGAACAACAACTCAGGAGTGAAAACACGCTAATGATTCGCTACAAGTCGGTTTTCCTGTGGCTCCCGCTCTGCGTCGCCGCTTGTGTCATGTCGGCCGCGCCGGCGGCCGCGGTGCTGATCACGCGCACTCTCAACCAACAGATCACCGCCGTTCCAGACGGTCCGAACCAGATGTACGATTTGGACGTGGATCAGGATGGGACGACCGATTTCACCTTTCGTTCGCTCATCGGGGTAACGGACGATCCAACCTTCGCCAGTTTCGCGGACATCAAGCCGCCGTTTGCAACGATTAACGGCGTGGTCATCGACAGCCTTACGGGCGATGGCTTTCCCACCGCGAGCCGCCTCCTGCCGGGGGCCGTCGTCTCTTCGGCGAGTCTCTTTTCCGGCAACAATGACCTGGGCAATTTATCGTCACAATTCTTTCCCGACCCGCCAACGGGCAACTTTCAAAACCAAACTGGCTTTGTGGGATTTCAGTTCCAGAGACTTGGCAGTACGCACTACGGCTTCGCCCAAGTCACGGTCAATGATCTCATCGCTACTCAAGACCCGTTAGCGGTCACCATCGTCGCCGTGAGCTACGAATCCGTTGCGGGCCAGGCGACTACGGTGACCGCCGTGCCGGAACCGGCGTCGCTTGCCCTCGCCGGGATGGGGTTGGCCGCCCTGGCCGCCCGTACTCGTCGACGATTGACAGTCTAACCGCCCGCCAGCGATTGGTGCACGTTGATCGGACGCAGGGATTTTGTCAGCTCATCAGCTCCATCAAGTACCGAAAAGCCGTCGGCCGGTGAGTCAGTAGACGCTGCCAGTCGAATAAACCGAGCAGCGACCAAGGCGCGTTGTATCAGCACGCCTGGAAAAATCCGTGTCGCCGACGCCGCTAACCGCGGTTTGGGGAGCGAAGGGAACGACGATTTAGCGCGTTTCGATGTCACCAAGCTCAGACTCACTGACGGCGAGACTGCAGCCAGGTCTTTCCACGCGGCGCCGTTACCTAACGGCGGCGGTCCTCGTGGCGTGCGCTGTCGCGCTGCGCGCGCTCTTGCATCAGTGGCTGGGGCCGCCAAGCGTCTTTCTATTTCTGAGCGCAATTCTCCTCTCTGGTTGGATCGGCGGCGTGGGGCCTGCGTTGGGGGCGCTGCTCGCCCTCCACGTAATCCATGCCTACTGGTTTCTTGAACCGCCCGGCTTATGGCAGCCCGATTGGGCGTCGGTGGCTTCCACAGGAGCGTACTACCTGGCGGGAATCACCGTCGGACTTCTCAGCGAAAAGCGTCGGGCCGCAATTGCGATGGCCCGGGCCGAGCACCTCGACGCAATCGCGCAACGTGAGCAGTTGCGAACCGCGCTGGCGTGCATTGCGGACGGCGTGCTCGTGACGAACGTAGCGGGAGAAATCGAACTGATGAACCGGGCCGCCGAGGCGGCGACCGGTTGGACGCTCGCGGAGGCGAAGGGTCGACGATGGCAAGAAGTGTTCAGCCTGGGACGCGAGGGTTCAAACGCGTGCCTGGAGAGCCCGGTGGACCGCGCCTTGCAAGAACAGGCAGTAGTTCACGAAACGTCACCATTAATCCTGCGGGCGCGTCATGGGGGTGAGATTCCAATCGCCTATAGCGCCGCCCCGGTGGCGGACGCGGATGGCGCCGTTTCGGGCGTGGTGTTGAGCTTCAAGGACGAATCGGCGCGGCGGCGCGATGAACTGGCGCTTAAGGAAGCGGACCGCCGAAAGGACGAATTCCTAGCGACGCTAGCTCACGAGTTGAGAAATCCACTGGCCCCCATCGCCGCTGGGATCGAACTGCTCAAGGGATCGACGGCCGATCCTGGCGCTAGTGAAGAGATTCGCCTGATCATGGAGCGACAGACGCAGCACATGGTCCGGTTGATCGATGATCTGATGGACGTTTCGCGAATTACTCGCGGCAAGCTGGCATTGCGCGAGTCCGACGTCGCGCTGCATGACGTCATTCGCAATGCGGTGGATGCGACTAAGGGACTTTTTGTCGCGGCAGGCCATCGCCTGACGTTGCGGCTCCCCGAGGCGCCGGTGGTGCTGCACGCCGATGGAGATCGCTTGACGCAGGTCTTCAGCAACTTGCTCAGTAACGCCGCAAAATACACGCCTGAGGGGGGCGCGATCGAGTTCGCAGCCACGCTATCGGTCAGTGACGTGATCGTTACGGTGACTGACACCGGGATTGGAATTCCTAGCGACAAGTTAACGCAGGTGTTCGAGTTGTTTGGCCAGATCAATCAGCGCTTGGGCGCTGGAGGGGGGCTGGGGATCGGTTTGGCGCTCGTCAAGCGTCTGGTGGAAATGCATGGAGGACGCGTCGAGGCGGAATCCGCCGGCGAAGGCTCAGGTGCGACGTTTCGCGTACGCCTGCCCGTTCGCGTAGGCGCTGCGGACGCGCCATCGGCGCCATCGTCTCCAGCAGCGAGGTCGCCAGCAGCGTCGAAACGGGTGCTTGTCGTCGACGACAACGCTGACGCGCTTGACTCGCTGAGCCGCTTGGTGAAGTTGATGGGCAATGAAGTCTGCCGAGCGCGCGATGGCTTGGAGGCGCTGGAACTGGGCGCCTCCTTTGAGCCCGACGTCGTCCTGATGGATCTGGGGATGCCGAACCTGGATGGTTACGAGGCGGCGCGGCGCATGCGACAACAAGCGTGGGGGAAATCGATCACGTTGGTGGCGACCACGGGGTGGGGCCAAGATGAAGATCGAAGGCGCTCCAGCGGCGCCGGCTTCGATTTTCATTTAGTGAAGCCAGTTTCGGTGACGTCGCTTGCTGGGATACTCTCGCCGACCGCCTAGCACATCAGCACCGTCGTCGGTCCGAAGGGTCGCCGTGTGGCAGCCCGAAGGCGGCGACGAGTTGGGAGATTCCTGGCGAGACCGTCAGGCGCGATCGCCGGAGCCGACCGGATCGTTAGCGGCCGGCAGTTTCTTAAGGCTACGATAAGCCCGGCAATGAGCCAGGCTAACGGCCTTCTCCAAATGATGCCGTTGGTCCCCCCGAGAATGGCCCATGCGAGAAGCCAAATCCAGAGCACGCCACGCCAAATGGCGCGCTGGCTTCGACGGCGCCGCGCCGTGCAGACGCCCCGTTAGGTTCGCCGCCAGCGAGCTTGAAGGCGTCTGCATGGCTGCCGAGCGTGCGGCGGCGATTCAGGTCTGCGGCGCGTTCTGCGCCGCCGCGGCGTCATGCGCCACCGGGGATTAGGCCGCTCGGCAGACGGCGAAGGCGCGAACCGCATTAAAATAGTGGCGGAAGGCGTCCGCTCCACGGGAATCCGCAGGCTGTATAAGGGATCCGTCCCGGGACGCACCCCCCGCGCTGCAGGTTCGAAAGCCGTCGGTTGGCACGGAAAGCTGGCGGTGGTTGATTCACCTAGCCTGGTGCTGCAATTGTCCGGGTCTCGCCAGTGCATCCCGCTACTCGATTACGCCGGCTTCCCGCTCGTCGACTTTCTCCGGTAACGGCGACACTGAACTGCCGTAGCGATTCCCAAGCAGACGGCAAGCTCGATCGAGCGCGATTCGGGAACAACGACTTTGATCTGGCCAGCGCTGGAAAGGCTGTTGTTGAGTTTGACGATATTGGAGCCATCGAGGTCGCTTCGCCAAAGCCCGCCGAGGCCGTCATCTCTCCAGAAGATAGCATTGAACTCGGGGACAACTTCAATATCGGATGGAATGGAGATCCCAGGAAGATCGGACAGGTCGATAAAGCGCTCCATCGAGCCGCCGTCCATACGGACGCGATAGATAGCACGGGGATCGCTGCCGTCGATAGGTTGCGCTGAGAAATAGACAAACTGATGAACGGGATCTATTCCGAGGCCATTGAGATTTCTAATTCCAGTGACGATCGGCGTGACCACGCCATCATCCGTTCTTGCGTAAACCTCATCGGTGAAGCCTGTCCCAGCGTAACGTCCGACTGCCAAGAACGCCGTTTGATGAATTTGGTCGAACTCTATCTCCACCGTGGTGCGGAAACCGAGGTCGATATACGCGGGGGCCGATAAATTCCATTCCGAACCGCGGAAGTACGCCAGGAAGAGGCGGTTATTTGATTCGTCGATTTCAATGCGCGAAGGCAAGCAACAGTTCTGGATAAACTCGACGCGGTTCGAGCCGTCGATATTCGACTTCCAAATGGATTCAGTGGACGGGGTTCTGGAGCTTGGCGCCTCGAAATAGATGGTCCCTGTCCGATCATCGATGTCGAACGGCCCAGTAGCTCCGGTCAGCACGACCGTAGCATTCGATCCATCGAGGGTTGAACGATAGATGCTCTTCACACCGCCAACGGTCGCACTGTAGTAGAGCGAAGGAGAATCGCCGTACGCCTTGCTCGCGGACTCCTGCAACAAAACCAATGTCGCAAAACCAAGCAGCCAGCGTGAGTACATTAGGTCGCTCCGATTGAATGTGTGCGCAGCCGCTCCACTGTAGCCACGATCCATCGGGGGGACAATTTATTCCATTTGCCCGCCTCACGTTGATCCAATCGCCTCACATTCCGCTGCGGACCGCCGACTTCGCCTCCCTGACGCACCCGCTCAGGATACCAGCTTAACGCGAGGAGGGTCCGTCTTCGGGAGCACGCCTCGGTCTGACAAAAATCGGGCTGGTCGTTATTTGACCGAACAGTGGGCGAGGCGGAAACTAACTAGAGTCGGCCCTTATCGCGCGCCGTCCTCGGTCTAGGCAGCCGTCGTGCTCTTAGACCGCCGCGCTCTTCCCCAACGAAGCCAGCGCCCTGAGACTCGTCACCGCCGTCCTGATGGAAATCAGCGAAGAATGGGAACGGTCCCAGCCGCGCTCGCGAAAGCGCCGGGCCGACATTGTCGCCACGCACGCGGACTTACGGCCACTATCAGCGAGACCGTTATAACCGTTCCGATCGAGGGGAATCTGCATCAGCTTGGTTTGCTTCTCTGCGGCAGCAAAGTAGGTTGAGTTGTGCGGAAGTCAAATCCCTTTTCCAACTTCGGCGGCATGAAGGTGAATCAACAGCTAACTGGGGTCACGAGCTACGTGGCTGGTAGACAAGGCGACGACGAGCTTCGGCTCGATGCGCTGATAGACCGCATCCACGAGCTCACCCTTGCGGAGGCGTCGCCGCCAAGGCACTCGATTGCCGAATCGGTATCTGCGCCATCGCCACGTCCGATGATGGCTAATTTCATCTCTTGTCAACCTGACAGCTGGGTGCCGATTGAGCCTGATACGCTGACGGCGGGAGGGCTGACGGGCGGCGAAGGCGAAGCGCTGATTCTCAAGGTACTCAACAGCCGCGCGGAGGCGACTGGCCGATGTTTGTCTGAACAACTTAAACTGGCCTTTCGTCTCATCGATCCGCTCTTGCAAACGATGAAGCAGGACCGGCTCGTGGCCCATAAGGGCTCGGCCGCGATGAACGACTACACCTATCAACTTACGGAGATGGGCCGCGAGCGGGCCAGGAAGTGCGCGGAGCACTGCACGTACTGTGGCTCCGCCCCTGTTCCGTTGCGAGATTACATCGACAGCGTGAAACGGCAGTCGCTTACCAGCGAGCAGCCCACAGAAGAGGATTTACAGCGCGCGTTCGAAGACCTGATGATCAACCATGAGATGCTGCTGCGGCTGGGGACGGCCATCAATTCGGGCCGCGGTATGTTTCTGTTTGGCGCGCCTGGCAATGGCAAGACCAGCATTGCCGAACGAATCACCAAGGCCTTCGGGGAGACGATTTGGATTCCGCGAGCTCTTAGCATCGAGGGCGAAATCATGCGCCTTTTCGATCCGGGCGTCCATGAGGTAGCGCCGCTGCCAGAGAATCACAGTGTGCTTGATAGCCGCAAAGTCGATAATCGCTGGATTCGCATTCGCCGGCCCACGATCGTCGTCGGCGGCGAATTGACAATGGAACACCTGGAGGTGTCGCTTAACAGGGTGACCAACGTCAGCGAAGCGCCGGTGCAATTGAAGAGCAACTGCGGCACGCTGGTGATCGACGACTTCGGTCGGCAGCGGATGACCACCGACCAGCTTCTCAATCGCTGGATCGTGCCGCTGGAAAAGCGGTACGACTTCTTGAATCTGGCCAACGGGACAAAGATTCAGGTGCCGTTCGATCAGTTGATCGTGTTCTCTACCAACCTGGAGCCAAAGAGCCTGGTGGATGACGCGTTCCTGCGGCGGATTCCGTACAAGATTGAAGTCATCGACCCAGATGAGCAGTCGTTCCGCCAGTTAATGAAGACCATGGCAGCAAAAATGGAAGTCGAGTACGACGAGGCGGCCGTCGACTATTTGTTGGATAAGCACTATCGGGCCGCGAATCGGAAGTTGCGCTGCTGCCAGCCGCGCGACCTTATTCTGCAGATTCTCAACTTCTGCCGCTACACGAAAAAGCCGGCGAAACTGACGCCGGAGAATTTCGATTTTGCGGTCGGCAATTATTTCGCGGTGCTGTAGCCGGAGGGAGGGCGTCGCCCGTTCCTTTCGGCGATCAAGCGGTGGCGAGGAAGCTGCACATCGACTGCCGCCTACTCGCGCGGCGAGTTAAACCACCAAGCGGAGACGCTGGCGGCTCCGAGTAGCGCATTGATCGCCAGCGAGAGCAAGCAAAAGTGTTCTCGCTGAGTGACTTGCCGATGGAATACATCGGTCCGCTTACTTGGCTGATTCGCCGGTCAGGTCACTGTGGGCTTGTGGCGAGCTAGCTCCCTTAACTTCTGAACGGAGGGGCAGCGTGAGTACGTGCTCTCCGTCACAACCAGCTTGCGAATGATCTCCGCGACTTGGCCGCAGCACTCATCCTGGCGCAGCGCGAACGCAGTCTGCTCTTCGGGGAAACTCCTTTTTCGGCGTGGCTGGCGGCCCTCCTTAAAAATGCAAGTTAGCGAAGAATCTTACCTTCCGCGTGGAAGCAGAAAACAGCGCCGCGCGGGCGAACCAACGGTCGCGAACTTGGAACTTCACGACTGCCTCTGAGGGGATTTTCCGGTCCGGCGCCGCATCGCCTGAGCGAAACGGCTATAACTAGTTCCCAGCAGAGGGAAACCACGAATCACTCCTCAGGGCAAGAATCATGCGAAACTTCACGGTGCTGGCAGCAATCTGCGCGATGACGCTGACGGGTCGAGTTTCCGCGGCCCCGCTCAATTTGGCGCACGTCGCTGCCAATGCGAAGTGGGTCGCGCATCTTGATCTTGACGCCGTCCGCGCTTCCACCGTGGTCCAGCGGGCTTGGGAGAAGGGGACTACCAAGCATCCGGAGGCGAAGAATCGGCTGGCGACGGTCAGCGCCATGCTCGGCATGGACCCAACGAAAGATATCCATGGCATCACGTTCTATGGCGCCGGCTATGGCAAGGCTGCGGGCGTCATGATTATCGCTGGGGAAATGAACTCCGAGCGTCTCCTCGGCCTGGCGAAGGTTATTCCCGGTCGAGAGACGACGAAGCAGGGTGATCGCGAATTGCACAGTTGGAGGAAAGGCGCCAAGACTGTCGCCGCGATATTTCAGAGCGAGAAGTTATTGATCATCGGGGCCAGCGCGGACGACGTCGGCGCCGCCCTCCAGGTGATTGACGGCGACGCGGAGAGCATCGCGGCCGACGGGCCGCTCGGCGGCAACATCCCTCCCGGGACGACGTTCCTGCTACGCGCCGACGGAATCGCCGGGGCGAAGCTGCCTTGCAGGGCGCCGGTGGTGAAGCTGATTGATTCGCTGCGCATGGTCACTGGCGAGTCTGAGGGGACGTCGTTTTTTCGGGCGCGCCTGGAAATGACCAATCGCGATGCAACCGAATTGGGACTGCAAGCCGTCAAAGGATGGCAAGCGCAGGGGAACTTGCTGTGTCCTGACGAGTTGGGCCGCAAATTTATCAACGCCCTGCGACCGACGGCCGAAGGCGAAACGCTGACGCTGCTGTGGAACGCTCCGGCTGACGACGTCTGGAACGCCCTGCAGAATCTAGAGAAAGCGATCGGCCAGAAGATGGCGCGCCGTCAGAAGCATGCCAAGGCAGGGGGATGCCCGCTGTGTGCAGCATGTGAGTCGGGAAGCTGCCCCCTCTGCGCCAGCCATGACGAGGGTTGCCCTTGCGACGATTGCCAGAAGCCGCAGGACAAAACGACGAAGTCTGTAGCGCCGGAAGAGGATTTCTAAGTCGACTCCATCCTCATGGGTTGCAGAAGTCGCCGCCTCCGGCGCGCGTGATTCCGCCGGCGAATTCCCGGCGTCGCGTCCGTCTAGATCCAGGAATTGCAGCCTGTCATCCTCTCTCAGCGACGCGACCAATGAATTTGAGTTCAACGATTCTCAAAATCAGTTGATCGGCAGTCTGGCAAGAAAGATGGCGTTGGTTGGTTTGGTGATGATGCTTTTCGGACTGCTGCAACTGATCAACGGCGTGACGTCGGAGTGAGCGTGCCGGTTTCTTGCCGGCGCTATCAAGCCCCCGATAAAGCGCCGCCTGCCGCCGTCCGTGCGCCTACCACACGTCGTTAGGCCATCGCCCGCCAAGCCGCCCCTCGAACGGAGGTCAAGCTTGGGGGCTTTACCACAGCCCATCAATGGATTAGTGGTATGTCCGGCAGGCGGCGTAGTCGAACAGGTCATCAGCGCCCTGAAAGTGCGCTGTGATCCCACGGAGGGAATCGTCCTATGTGTCCGTAGTTGCCGCCGCGAGGCGTACGGTTCACCTTCTACGGAGGGCCTCACGACGGGCACGTCGAACTGGCGAGCGCCGACGAGCCTACGAGCTGGGGGGCTCTGCAATGGTCGGCCAGCGAGGGCGGACGCGTGGGCTATCGGTTCGCGGTCGTCTCTGAACTGCTGGCGCAAACGCTCGCGTCGACCCTGGAGCGATTCGAGGAGTCAGGCGAGCTCGATCTCACGCCGCTGGATGGTGCGTCAGCCCACTGCTTCGAAATCGTGTCGCAGGAGCGCGAAGACGACGATACGCTGAGCGCCCGCTGCGCGTATGTGGGCGACGTGCCGCTGGACGCAATCGTCGGCAAGACGCCGACGGCGCGGCTCTCGTCAATATAGGCGTCCCCGGGTCTCCATGACGCCGCGAGAAATAACGTGAACGCCAATCTCATTCACTGGCAGAGGCGCCGCCTGTCCGCTGGCAAGTCAGCTGCGGAAGCTGTGCAGCGATCTTCTCTCCACCGCCTTCTCTCCACCGCCTTCTCTCCACCCGAAGGCATGGGCGCAAGGTAGGTGAATGGGCAGCCGTCAGGTAGTTTTGCCGGCGGCTGTCGGGGTGGTTGGCTTTCCATGGCCGCCTCGATAGTTGCGGCACAAGAACCTACGCTCGGCGCGGATCCGTCTTGCGGCAGCGGAGCAGGGGGCATAGCGGAGGCAAGAGAACGGCAAGTTAAGAGAGCTAGCTCGCAACACGCCTATACTAATCTGGCCGGCCAACCAGCCAAGTCAACGGACCGATGTATGCCATCGCCAAGTCACTCGGCGAGAACACTATTGCCCTTACTGGCGATCATGGCGCTAATTGCAGGCGCTGGCGTCGCCGCTTGGTGGTTTAACTCGCCGCGCGAGTACGCGGTCGTTTACGTCCAGATTCCTCGCTACCGCTCCATTCTGGATGGCGCGGATTCCGAACCATGGGACGAATACCGCCGCCGCCGCGGCGATTACAAATCGCTTCTCGTCAGTCCGTTGGTGATCGACGCCGCGCTGACGCGGCCCGAGATGGCGACCCTACGGCAATCAGGCGAGCGCCAAGCCTTGCAAGAGTGGCTTCGTCAGTCGATTGCCGCCGTGTTTCCCAACGACGGCGAACTGATGCAAATCTCCTTGCCCGTCGGGCATCTAGACGCCGATCAATCCATCCAAATGTTAGACGCCGTGGCAACGTCCTTTCACGAAAAGGTCGCACTACGCGTTCGCCTGGACAGAGCGGCGTTAATGATCGATTTTAAAACCGTCGTTGATGACATGAAAAATCGGCTCGAAGCGCAGCTCAAAGATTTGCACAAAATGGAAAGTGCACCCCCGCCTGCCGACGCGACCGCAATCGCGTTTCTCAAGGAGCGCTGCTCGTTAGAACGCAAGCTATTGGGCGAGTGCGAACTCCAGCTGCTTACATTTCACCTAGCCAATGAGCTGGACGACCGTTCTGGGCGCAGTGGGCGCTATCCCGCCGACGCGCCGCAAATCCTGCAACGAGCCGCCATGGCGCGTCACTGATCGTCGACGAGGAGCTAGATGGTCTTCGATAATAGAACCATGCATCGAGCTAGCGACAGCGAGAGCGCCGGTAGGCAGGCGCCGCGGTCGCGTTGTTGGGGAGATCGAATCGTGAGGCAACGACAGGTCGTTTGGCGGATTCTGTTGTCGGTCGGGTTGGTCGCTTCAGCGGCGCAGGCCCAAGGGCAAGAAGGGATCCCGCCCGAATTGCTCGCCCTTCTGGTGGAGCCGTCCGAACCGCCAGTCCCGCGCATGATCGCCGGGCAAATTGTCGATGAGAACCAGCGACCATTGGCCGGCGTCGAGGTTGTGGTGCTGGAGTCGAACGAGAACGATGGCGCCTCCCAGCGAGTGGCGAGCGCGACGTCCGACTTGATCGGCCATTACCAAATCCCCTTGGGAGAATGGACGCAGCGGCGATATCCGCAAGGCAAGGTCTTGCCCGTCGACTGGGTGGATGGGGATCCCCCGCTGCTGACGATCGTCGCCAAAGCGCCCGGTCGAGCTTCGTTCCGGGTCGGGGTATCGTCTGCGGACGCGGTCAATCTGGGGGACGTGACGGACATCATGCTGCCGCCCGCGGCCTCCTTACGGGGCGTCGTGACGAAGGCCGACGGGACGCCGGTGTCGGGGGCAGTGGTCTCAGCGACGGTCGGCGTGGCGTGGCCGCGCATTGACGACGGAATTTTCCGGGCGCGCACCGATGCTCAAGGCCGGTACGAAATTGCCGACTTGATCGCCTTCAGCCAAGACGAACCGACCGACAAAGGGAGGCCCGTGGCTTATGGGATGGTGAAGGCGACGAGATCTCTGCAGCTTCCCGGGCTGATCGTCGGCGATGACAACCACATCAATCTCACGGTCGAGCACCCCGATTTCGCCGTGAAGCACATGCGCTGCAAGCGGGTTCCGGGCGAAGTCAACGTCAGTCTCGATCCCGCGGCGATCTTATCGGGCCGCGTGGTCGCCGCCAGTGGCAGCGGCGTCTCCGAGGCTCTGGTTTGCGTGGCGAGTGTGGCGAGTGCGGAGCCGGAGGCAGAAGGGGAGGGCGACGTCGGGCGGCGGTACGTTGAGACGGTCAGAACGGATGTAGACGGACGCTACTTGTTTCGCAGTCTCCCGGCGGGCGACTACGTTGCGTCGGCGAGACTGGGCCATTACCAATACATGGCGCCGACCAATCTCCAGGCCAAGGCCGGCGAAACGATGATCGCCGATGATCTCGTCGCCTCAAGCCCGTGCCTGATCCGGGTACGGCTGATTGACGATCAGACGGGGCAGCCGCTGGCGATTGAGAAGAACGTCCTCGCCCTGTTCTTCCTGACGACCGGCGACGCCGACCGACAAACCACGTCAGCCGTCCCGGTTCTGCTCACCGGCGACCACTTCGAGCTTCGCTCCAGAGCGGGCGACTTCAGTCTGAGTTTCAGTCACCTGAGGGGCGAAGACGACACCGAGCTGTATGATCCCATTCCGTTTCAGATTGCCGGCAGGATCGACGTCGACCCCGCTCCACCCCTGGACGTGAGCTTTCGCCTGCGATCTCAGCGCATGGCGGAAGAGGCCCGCAAAAAGCATCAGGCGTCGGTTGCGCAAGCCGAGCAACATGCTCGCGACGGCCAGTTCGAAGCGGCGATCGAGTTGCTCGATGAAGCGCTCGCGGCGTCTCCGAAGTCCATGCCGGCACGACGGCTGCGTGCCGACGCTCGGTCAAAACTGCAGCAGTACCGCGAGGCGATCGAAGATTACACAGCGCTGCTGACCGACGATGAGGTCCTGGAGGTCCTGGGCGATGACGCGCAGCGCATTACCATCCGCAACGATTTGGCGTTTATCCTGGCGACTGCGCCCGACGAAAGCCTACGCGACGGGGCAAGGGCGGTCGAGTTGGCGCTGGAGGCGGTGCAGCTGGCGGAACAGTCGCATGTTCTGTTCGATACGGTTGCAGTCGCCTACGCCGAGACGGGAGACTTTTCGGAAGCGATCCGCTGGATGGAGAAGGCCATCGCACTGGATCCGCAACGCGAGGCGTATCAGCGACATCTCCAGCTAATGCGCGCGGGCCAACCGGTGCGTCAGGAAGAAGAGGCCCAGGACGACGACGGCGCCGGCCCTTGAACATCGCCCATCCACGAGGAACGTCATGAACCGTCCTTGCCGCATCGGAGCATGTTTGGCGTTTGTCGACGCGGTTCGAGCATCCGTTACTGCAGCGCCGCGGTGCGAACTTCGGTCACGACCCCATCGCGCACGACGCACCAGATGATCCGCTCGACGGTTCGCTCCGCCTGTCGCGGACCGTAATGCATGAGAACTTTGATGGCAAACTCGCCCGTTCCCGAAACGCACGCAGTGCAGACAAGTTGTGGACGAAATCTTGAGTGTGACGCCCTAGTAAACCGATCGGACGTCGAACTCGACTCGCCGAGTCGATCCCATACCCGATCGAACATGCGCCAGGCTTCATCGAAGACGCCAGTCTGAAAATCGGGACTGGGGCTCGGACCCGACGGACCGCCGAACACGCCGCGGCAGCGGGCTTCGAATTGCTGCTCGAGCTCGCGAATGATTCGCCGCGCGATCTCGAGCTCGCGCTCGACCCCATCAGCCTCGTCGAAGACCACTTCTTCGAGTGGCACGTCGAGACCACTGGCAATGAACGCCAGGAAGTCGCGTTTGATCGGACGGCTGCTTTCGGCGTTCCTCACGGTCCGCTCGGAAACGCCGGTGCGTAGTGCGAGCTCAATCTGCGTGATCCCCAGCCGCCGGCGCAAGGCAGCCAGTTTGTCGCCAAACGCTCGTTGCGTCGTCATGGCGTCCTCTCGTAGGGTGGTTGGCGTCGTTAGCGACGCAGGGTGTGACCCCATGACGAGCGGGACCGCCTGTAAAATCCGGTCGGTCATGGAAGTGCGTCAGGGCCGCCGTCAGCGTGCGGAGTCAACCGCCTTGTTCGCAAAACGTCGATCCTGACAAACGGTTTCGCCTTCTCCCTCTCCGTTAACCTAGGGTGACGTCGCAGCCGATAACGGACGGTTTCTTTGGAGATCTGCCCGCTATTTCCCCAACTTGGGGAGGCCGCCAAACGACTCAACGCCGGCCGTGCGGCCCAGTGAACGTTAGTCGCACCTCTCCATTTAATAGTGGCGCCAAACGCTGAAGGAAGCGGTCGTCAATTCCCGCGAAATTGCGGGAAATCACCAGCGGCGCCAAGCGGCCAGCCGGTTGGAGGTCGATTTGCGCAGGAACTCGCGGGCGGGCGATTGATTTCGCCGCCATGTGAGTCAAAAATCGACCTGGGCGAACAACGAGCGCCCACCCTCGCTGCCCAGCGCCCGTTTTGAGTAATCCATGACGTCGCCATCCGCGGTGCCCACGACGTCCGCCGCCGACGGCCCGACCAGCTCCACGGCCGTCCGCATCGACGCCGCGAAGCGCGGGTGCCACGAATCATTCGGCGTGTTGGCGGAGCACTGCCGACAGTATCTGCTGCTGGTGGCGTCGGGCGAACTTCCGCACGATCTGCGCGCGAAGATTGCGCCCTCGGACGTCGTCCAAGAAACGCTAGTGCGAGCGCAGCAGGGAATCCATCGATTTTCCGGAAACTCCGAAGCGGAGTTTCGCTCGTGGATTCGACAGATCCTCGTGCACTACGCGGCCCACGTCGGTCGGCACTATCGACAAACGGCGCGGCGCGACGTGGCCCGCGAGGTGAGTTTGGACGCGCCTGGGCGCTGGCGCGGGCCAATCGAGCAACTCGTCGCTGACTTCACGCCGCCGGTGGCGCGACTGGAGCGACTCGATCAGGCGACGCTGCTCGAGCGCGCCCTGGAACGAGCCCCTGCCCCCTATCGTCGCGTGCTCATGCTCCGCACGGTGGAAGGGTTGCCGTTCGCCGACGTCGGCGAGGTGCTGGGCGTCTCGGCGGAGGCGGCGCGAAAGCTCTGGGTGCGTGCGATTGCGGCTCTGCAGCGGGAGATCAAGCGTGACCAACTTTCGTAACGGATCCGCCGATGGGGAACTCGCGTCGTCCGGCGCGGCCGATTTGGCCTTGGCGGGGTTCGACGATCAGACCTCGCCGATCATCGAAACGTTGCTTGTCGAAACGGGCGAAGCGCTCGCCCAAGGTTCGCCGCTCCCGACCGTTGACGATTTGCACCTCTCGACGGAGGAACTCGTCGAGTTCCAGGAGCTCCAAGACACGCTCGTGCTGCTCGATCAAGCGCGACGCGACGGATGGCTGGGGCGGGCGGCGACGCTGGCCGAGAAGGGCGCCTGGCCCGACGCAGGGCACGAGGGGAACGCCCCCGACGATGGCCAACGAATCGGTCGCTTTGAGATCGTGCGGGAACTAGGACGAGGGGGACACGGGGTCGTGTTTCTCGCGCGCGACCCGCGGCTGCGGCGGCTGGTGGCGCTGAAGGTCGCTCGTCCCGAAAGCTTCGTCTGTGATGATCTCCGTCACCGGTTTCAACGGGAAGCGGAGGCGGCGGGCAGTTTGCACCATCCAAACCTCGTGGAAGTGTTTGAAGCGGGCGAAGATGGGCCAATTTGTTTTATCGTCTCCGCCTATTGCAGCGGGCCCACGCTGCAACATTGGCTGGTCGCCGCCGGCGTGCAGCCGACGTGCCGCGAGGCGGCAGCGCTGACGGCAGCCCTCGCCGACGGCGTCGCTCACGCCCATGCCCACGGCATCTTCCATCGTGACGTCAAGCCAAGCAACGTGTTGCTGGAGTCAGCGCAGCTCGATCCCGCGCGAAGCCTCCCAGCCGCGTCGCGACCCCTGACGTCGCTCAGCAGTTACACGCCGAAGCTCGCCGATTTCGGACTCGCCAAATTGCTCGAGGGCGGGGACGACCGCACGCGCACCGGCGCCGTGCTGGGAACGCCGGCCTACATGGCGCCCGAGCAGGCCGGCGGCCGCGCCGAACTCATCGGGCCGGCGACCGACGTTTATGGACTGGGCGTGTTGCTCTACGAATTACTGGTCGGCTCGCCGCCATTCCGAGGCGAAAGCGACATCCAAACGGCGCGGCGCGTGTGCGAGGAGACGCCCACCGATCCGCGCCGCCTGCGCAGCGCGATCGACGCCGATTTGGAAGCGATCTGCCTGCGTTGCCTTGAGAAGGATCCGGCGGCGCGGTATCCGACGGCCGCCGCCCTGGCGGAAGATCTCGCGCGTTATTTGGGCGGGAAGCCGACGCTGGCTCGTCCCGTGGGACGACTGCAGGCCGCGGCGCGCTGGATCAAACGTCGGCCGTTGCCGACGGCGCTACTGGCCGTGAGTCTGGCATTGGTCGCGAGTCTCACCATCGGCGGCTGGTGGACGAGTTTGCGCAACGAGCAGGCCCTGCGCCGCGAAGCGGCCCTGCGGTCGGCGGCAGAGACGCACAAACGGCACGCGGAGGCGAGTTCCGTCGAGGCGCGTCGGCTCCTGTACGCCAGCGACATGCGCGTCGCCCATCAACTCTACCAGAACGGTAATCTGCGCGCCGCGCGCCAATTGCTCCTGTCGCACGCGCCGCCGCCAGGCGGAGAGGACCTGCGAGAGTTCGCCTGGCATTTTTTGGATCGCCGTACGCAGCCCGAAATGGCCACGCTGCGCGCCCACGCCGGCGGCGTCCGACTGGCGGTCATGAGCGGCGACGGCGCCTATCTGCTCACCGCGGGCCACGACGGCGAAGCGAAGCTTTGGAATACGGCCGACCGCCAAGTGCTGCTGACCCTGCCGCTAAGCGACGTGCGCGTCGGAGCCTTCTCGCTTGATAACGGGCGATTCGCGGTCGCCGACGGCGAGGCCGCGTACGTCTACGCGGTCGCCGATCTGGAGCATCCGCAACGACTGCCGCACGCCGCCGGGGAGCCGACGGCGCTCGCGTTCTCCGCTCCGCGCGTCTCGCCGCAGGAGGAGCTATTGTGTTTGGGGGGCCGATCGGGGCGCGTCGCGCTCTGGCGTACGAGCGACGGCCGTCCGCTCCTGGAGACCAGCGCCGGCGACCAGCCGATCACGGGCGTCGCGTTCTTGCCGAACGACGACCTCCTGATCGCCGCGGGGAAGCGGATCACGTTGTCGCCGACCGCCGATCGGGCCGCCTCGCGGACGTGGCTCGAAGCCGATGCGGATATCGGCTGCATCGCGGCCTCGCGGGGCGCGGGGCAAGTCGCCGTCGGGCTGGCCGATGGTCGCACGCTACTTCGCGCGAGCGGCGCACCAGCGCCCGACGTCGAGCTTCGCCACCCAGCGGCAATTAGCGCCGTGGCGTTCCATCCCCATGGTCGACTGCTGGCCGTGGCCAGCGTTGATGGCACGACGAAGGTCTGGGACGGGTCGACGGCGGCCTGCCGCGTCGAGTTCGTCGGGCATGTCGATCGCGTCAGCGCCATCGCCTTCTGCCACAACGGCGCTCGGCTGATGACCGCCAGCGACGACGGGACTGTGAAGCTCTGTCGTACCGAAGACGAGTATTTTACGGCAGTCGACTGGCCCAACTTCGCCGTGAACGCGATTGATTTTTCCAGCGACTCTGGGCTCTTGGTGTGGACTGGCTATCCCACTTCCGGCGGCGTCGCAGGCTACACGGGCATCGTCGAACTTCCAACTCTCGCGGCAGATTTTCTGAACGGCGCCGCCGGCGTCTTCGCGGACCTCCAGTTCCTCTCGACGCCGCGCCTTTTCTTGGGGGTCAATGCCGGGGGCGCGCGGGCCGAGATTTCAGTGACGCAGTCGCCCGTCGTCCCGCGCGGCTTCCCACGGCCGGCTGATCAAACCGGCTGGATGCCCAAGCTGACGGCAACCTCCGATGGGGCGATCTCCGTCTGGGGGTCTTGCTATCCGCTGCATGTGGCCGACGCTCAAAACAACGTCAAGCTTCTGGGAGCGGACGAGACGGCTGAAGTCATTGAACTGCGGATCAATCCGGCTCACGAGCGCGAGTTGATCGTCGCCAGCGACAAGACGATCGCCGTTTGGGACCTTCAAGCGCGTCGCTGCACGAGCCGCTGGGCGATGCCTGCTCCGACCAAAGGATTCGACTTCATCGATCGCACGACGATTGCCGTCGGCGGAGCCGACGAAGTGCTGCGGATCGTCGATGTACGCACCGGGAATTTCGTCGCGGAACTCCCCAGCAACGATGGCGCGATCAACAGCGTGGCCATCCACCCCAACGGGCGAACCGCGGCGCTGGGACATGCAAGCGGGCAGATCTCGCTGTGGGACCTCTTGGTGCGGCGGCAGCTGCTGACGCTCTCGGGCCACGGTGGCAAAGTCACCCGCCTGACGTTCTCTCCCAACGGCCAGTTTCTGGCCAGCGGCAGCGAGCCGGGGCAGGTGTTTATTTGGTCGGCGGGGGCGGCGAGCGGGCGAACGCCGTCAGGCGCCAAGGCGATGATCAACGAGGGGTCGACGGAGGCGCTCGTGACGCGGGTGACGCCGGTCGTCCATGCGGCGCACCAGTCGCCGCGGATCCCGTCGAGCGTCCCGTTCGATCTGGCGAACCTGCGCGAGAAATTTCGCCGCGTCCATGACTATGCCAAGTCGATCGGTTACTCGGCGGCGTTCCCGACCGGCATTGATCGCGAAACGGACGAAGGCGTTTCCATCGGCGTTGTTGCGCTCAAGCGAGGCGTCTGCCAGTGGCACGAAGCGCTGGGGACGGAGGTCGCCAGCGCCATCAGTGACGCCCCCGGCGCCGACGGGCCGCTACTGCATCAACGGCGGGCGGCGGCGTGGGGCCAGGGGCGCGGGTACGCGCTGGCCTTCGCCAATTTTCATCAAGCGATGCTGGTTGATCGGCTGATCTACGGAGTCGCCCAGTTCGACGCCTCCGCGTTCACCGCTGACCGCATCAAGGTCAGCCCCTCCAGCGACCCTCGAACGCTCAGCGAGCGGCTGCGCGTCGTCAATCGCGCAGCCCTCGAGCGAGGATTTCCAGGGGCGCTACCGACCTTTGACGATGACGAGTCGGCGGGAACCATCGGCGCAGCGTTTTTTCTGCCGGCTGCCGCCGAATCGCTGAGCGTTCCCGCGCATTTGCTGAAGAACTGACTTGCTGCTCGCCAACAATCGCGGCTTCAGCGTCGCTCGTCGGTTCACGGACCGCAGTGCAGCCGGCAAACGAGGCGCCTGAGTCTACGATTCTATTGCTGCCTTACGTCGTCGACGCTGCGGTGGCGGACCCGATCATTGGTCGTTTCGCTTGGCGCCGCTTCTTTCGCTCACCTGGTTTGAAATGGCGATGATGGCCTCCTGGCCATGAATCGCGGCGAACAGGGCAGAGCTACCTCAAGTTAGTCACCCTCGTTGGCTGAGGTCGCCATGACGGCGGAGGCCCCTCCAGATCGCAAAAAAACGAGTTAAAGAGCGAAAACAGACGGCAAAAACCGCCACTCGCAGCGACCGGCTGGAGAGGTTGCTACAATAGTCGCGCCGTTGAGCTCGGTTCGCCTTCGTCCCCAGCGATTTGAGGACCTGCGGGTGAAACGATCGCAAGGGCGAATGTGCTCACCGATCGTCGGATGCATGTGTGAAAGTCTGGGTTGCTCGTTCCTCGCAGGATTGACCCATGTGCAAAGCAGTTCAGCTTGGCCTCGTCGCGGCCATGTTCGCGTGTTTCAGCGTCGGTCCCCGGGCGGCGCTGGCGCAGATCAGCGGCCCCTGGCCGCCGCAGTTCGGTGCCTACTTTTGGCAGGGAAACAATCGTGGCGACGGGGATGGAAATACGGGGGTCTGGAACAACTGGGACGGCCGGTGGCAGATCGATTCTCCCCCGCCTCCCGTGGTGATTACCACGCTTGCCGCTCAGGACGGCGACACGCTGATCCTCGATGATACGTTCGTGAACGACGAGGATCGTCACAGCGTCAGTTTCGGCGGCCACGCCCTGCCGTCGAGCAGCATGCAAGTGCATCTCAACGCCGCCTATTCCGGCGGCTCGCTCGCGTTCAACTCCTTGCTGTTCCAAAACAGCAGCAATGTTCACGGACCTCTGGCGCCGTACCCCATCGACGTGTCGGGGACGACGATCGACGTCGATTCGCTCCAGGTCACGGCCCTCAGTGATGCGATTACCTTCGCCGGGGCGACAATTGACGGCAACAGCGTCTCGTTCAGCGGGACCGAGTCCGCGGGATTTCCGCTGCCGGTCGGCCAACGCGTGATGATCAAGGTCAACGGCGGATCGGTCGACGCCGACTACTTCAAAATGACAGGCAACTTCGTCGCCGAGGCCGACGGCGCCGCGCTGAGCGCGCTGGTGGCGCAGATTGGCTTTGCCGACACGCCAGGCGCGGCCGCGCCGGAGCTGCACCTGAAGGGACAAGCGGAGTTCACCGTCGGCAACGACCTCGTCGTGGGCTTTTCAGGTCACGGGCAAATTGACATGGCGGAAGGTTCGCAATTACATGGCGAGAACATGAACGCCCTGGTCGGTCTCGACGGCGTGGGCTTCGTCCATGCGTCGGGCGAGTCGACGATCGATCTCCACCATCTCGAAATCGGCGTCCGGGCGGCGGGGTTCGTGTTTCTTGACACCGGCGCCGCGATGACGACCGACGGAGCGAAACTGGGTCTGGTGGTCGGGTTCGACGGAACCGCGAACCTGGAAAATGGCGGCATCTGGACGACCGACGACCTGACCCTCGGCCTCAGCGGCAACGGGTACGTCGACGTGCGCAGCAACAGCACGCTGACGATCAACGGCGCGGGCGTTCTGGGACAGGACCCGCTGGGCCGCGGCGTGGTGAACATGTACGGCGCCGACTCGCACTTGGTCTTGGGCGAGCAGGGGACGCTCGAGATTGGCCATCTGGGCAAGGGCGAGCTGAATCTGTACCAGGGCGCCACGTTCACGTCGGCCGGCGACGTGACGCTCGGCAAGCTGGCCGATAGCACGGGAATCGTTCGCGCCGAGGGCGACGGCTCCGCGTGGACCGTCGACGGCGACCTAGTGCTCGGCGAAGACGGCAACGGCCGTCTGGAGCTGAAAGAGGGCGGCGCCGCGACGATCGCGGGCAAACTCACGATCGGTCTCAACGCAGGGAGCGATGGACTGCTCCTGCTCGATGGCGAAGACGTCAGCATCTCAACCAGCGATAACCTCGTCCTCTCCGGCGAAGGGCATGGAGTAATCGAGCTGCGGAATGGCGCCACGCTAAACCTGAAGGAAGTCCTCATTGGCCAGACGCAAACGCCGGGCGTCCAGGGCGAACTGACTGTCGACGGCCCGGGGTCGCAGCTCACGTCAACCGGCGAGTTCGTCGTCGGCGATGCGTCGAAGGGCGTCTTCAACGTCACCACAGCGGGGACGGTCACGACCAACGGCGCCGCGACGCTGGGGCGCGAGGGGGGCAGCGAATCCCAGGTCAGCGTCTCCTCCGAAGAGGGCCGCGCGAAGTGGACCGTCAACGGCGACCTGACGGCCGGCGCGAAGGGAATCTCGTACGTCCTGATTGAGAACGACGGCGAGATTAGGGTCAATGGGAAGCTGGCACTCGGCGTCGACGAGGGGTCCGAGGGCGTCTTCGAACTCGACGGCCAGCAGGCGTCGCTGACGACCGACGGCTTGGCGATCGGGGCCCGTGGGACCGGCATCTTCAATATTCGCCACGGAGCCAAGGTCGTTGCCGGAACGACCGTTATCAGTTCAGTCCACAGCGCGACGGGCGTTTCGCCGCGCGGCGAGATGAACATCCGCGACGAGGGCTCCGAATTCCGAGCGCTTGGCGCACTGACCGTCGGCGCCGAACAGGGGCGCAAGGGCGTCCTCCGAGTCGGGCCCAAGGGGACGGCGATCGCCGACGCCGGCGTCACCATCGCTCGCGATCCCGGCAGCATCGGGGAAGTCGAGATCAACGCCGATCCCGAGACGAGCGAGTCACGCGCCAAGTGGACCGTCGGCGGCAATCTGACCGTTGGCGACGGCGGCGAGGGGAGCTTGTTTGTCGTCAACGGCGGCCGCGTCGCCGCTGCCAGTGCGACGACCGTCGACTTGGCCAAGAAGGCCGGATCGCAAAGCGTCGTGCAGATCGACGGCGAAGCCGCCATGGCTCAAACGACGTTCACCCATGGCGGAAATTTACGCGTCGGCGTGCAGGGGGCGGCGAACCTGTACGTCCGCACCAATGCACTGCTGCAAACGGCGGGCGACGCCACGATTGCTGAGCAGCCGGGCTCCGATGGCGATGTACGAATCCTCGGGACCGACGCCGAGTGGAAAGTCGCCGGCGATCTTAAAATCGGCAAGGGCGATTCGCCGTCTCTCACCGTGCTAGATCACGGCAAGGTCACCGTCGCTAAGGAGTTTGTGGCCGACTTGCAAACTGGAAAAACGGCGACCATCGACCTGTCCGACGGGGCAACTGTGCAGACGGGCGCTGTGGACATTCGCGGGAACGTCAACGTCACGCTCGCTAATCCCAACACGAAATGGACCGCCGAACGATGGGACATGCGCGGCGGAGAGCCTTCGTCGCTGCGCATCATGGACGGCGCTCAATTGTTTATCGAAAGTTCGGACGAAATCACCGACGTGAGCTTCCAAGAAGGGACGACAGTCACGATCTCAGGAAGCGAGGCCCATCAATCTCTGCTGCAAATTGGCTTCTCGAAGGGCAGCGTGGGGGGAACGGTGAACGTCGAAGCAGGAAGCAATTTCGATTCGGAGGGGGGGCTGCTATTTGATCCTACGAGCGAACTTCATGTGCACGGTCCCAACACGCGCTTCGTCGCCAACTTGCTTACGATTCAAAACATCGCCACCATCGAAGACGTCGATTTTTTCGGGACAGCTTCGGGAGTCAAGATCAGCGGCGGCTCCGCCACGCTGAAAAATGTGACGGAGGTCGGTCCCGGGATCGAAGTGAATGGCGGTTACCAACGCCCTCAAGGCAGGCTGATGATCGACGGCGTCACAACCACGGGCCCCGTCATTGCCGGCGGAATATCGGATCAGGGCTCTATTTCGGTCGCTCCAGGCGCCCGATGGACGGTTGGCAATCAGGGGCCGGGCACCGGTTTGGTGAAACTTGGCGGCGTGGACCCGATCTTAGGTAGCGCCGGCACAGGTATTTTGGATTTAGGCCAGGGTAGCCTGACCCGCGTGCTCGGGGACTTCGTTAACAGTAAAGGGAGCAAGCTCACGGGCAAAGGCAAGATCATCGCCAACAACTTCACTAACGCTGGCAAGATCGCTCCAGGAAATTCCCCGGGTTCGATGATCATTGAAAGCAATTTTGTTCAGACCTCCGACGGCATCCTTGAACTCGAAATCGGCGGAATGTCGCCCGGCGTGCAGCACGACGTCATCGACATTACGGGCGCCGCTGACGTCGGCGGCCAGGTGCTGGTGAAGTTCATCAATGGATTCGCCCCGCACGCGGGCGATCAATTCACGCTGATCGACGCCGACGCGCTGCAGCTCGCGTCGACCGTCTCGTTCCGCAACCTGCGATCCGACTGGCAGTACAGCACGGCCCTCGTCGACAATCAGTGGAGGGTGACCTCGCTGACCGACGGCGTCTACGTGGAGCCCGGCGACTTCAACGAGGATGGCGTCGTCAACACAGCCGACTTGACGGTCTGGAAGACGGGCTTCGGCATTTCAGCCGGCGCCACGCATCTGCAAGGAGACGCCGACGGCGATGGAGCGGTCGACGGGACGGATCTGCTCATCTGGCAACGTCAGCTTCCTAGCGGTGCGCCGACCGCCGCAGTTCCCGAACCCCCGGCTATTTGGCTGGCCGTGGGAGCAACCGTCTCCGTGTTGACGTCCCTATTCAGTCGTCGCCGAACGATCCGAGGCTAATTTAGTCGCCCAGGGAGCTTGCGCGGACGCTCGTTCCCGCGGCGGGTTCGACTGAACGGAAAAGTCACTAGAACGCGGCCCGATGTTCACTCCCGCCCTTCGAAGCGCGTCACGGACGATGCTGCGCGGTCTTCTCCCGGCGGCACTTGCGGTACGAGCAAGTCGCTGACCTGCGGTCTGATGACTAGCGGCGCACGAGGTCGACAGTCATCGAGGTGTTGTTAGCCACGGGGAGGACAGGGGCGAACGGATGGTGCCGCGCCAATTTGGCGCCGCCCCACGGGAAGAACTCGAAGCCGAGATAGGCGTCGACCGCGCCGGTGTCGACCGGCGTCATAAAGTTTGATTCGCCGAACATCGCCACGTAGTTGCCGAGCGGCACGAACAAGTCGGAACCGAAAACGAGGCATTCGTCCTGCGGCGGGTAGTCGCCGAGGACGTTCGCTTCGCTGTGGCCTTCGGCGACGCCGACCCAGCAGCGGATCGCGGCTTGGTTCTTCCAGGTATGGCGAGCATAGACGCTGCCCTGGGTGATGGGACGGAGCAGGACCGTGGCGGCGCCATAATGGCCGGCGTCGTTGTTGTCGCGGATGGCGGCCTGGACGCCGAACTCGTTAGCAACACTCGTCTGCCAACCAAGCCGGCCGCGATACTGGCCCAGCGTGAAGTTGTCGTAGTACTCCTGGTAGAGAAAGTCGTAGCCGAGCCCCCAGACGAGGCCGGCGTCGGTCCGCTGGAAAAGGCCGACGGTGGTGAAGCTCTGCGTGCGCGACGAATTGTCGATCAGTCGGTCGTTCACCTGCACCGCGTTGGCGGTGGCGTTGATGGCGGTCCCCATCTGCAGTCCGAGCCCCGCGTCTTCGAGGATCGGCATGCCCCAGTTGATGTGCGAGCGTCCGCCGAAGTGGGCGTTGACGCCGAAATCTTGCGGCTGCTTCGAACCGTCGTAACCGAAAAAAATGCTCAGCGTGTCACGCCAGTTCCATTCATCAGGGGCGTAGATCTCGTGCGACGCGAGTTCGACGCCGTCGGCAACGGGGAGGTCGCGATAGGCGTCAACGACGAAATCTTCGGTGGTCGTCGGAATTGGCTGAGCATAGCGCCCGGCGTCGGTCATCAGATCGTCGGCAGCCACAAACGGCGCCGCTGCCGCGAGCAATGCCATCGAGATGGATAGAGCCTGCCCCCAACGAGCGCCTTGTTCAGCCCGGCGAGCGCAGCAGCTTGCTGGTGAGCATTTCATGGCGACTCTCCGAGGTCGATTTCGTCGGCTGCCAATCGCGGCGATCCGCCGCTATCGCCGCTAGCAGGCGGTACGCTCCAGCATTAGAGTGCTGTCTCAGGAAGATCGATTCGATTGCTGCTCGCCTTGATCAATGGGCCGAATGCGCCCCGTTGCGGAAGTACGGCAAAGTTTGTCGCGCCTCGCGACCAACAAAAGAGCTAGCATTCGAAGATAGACGCCAAACAAGTCAAATTTCGGCGACCAGTCGCGCGACCGCTTCTAGTTGATCGTCGATGCGAGCCTTAAATGTTTGGCGATCAACCCAAGTCTTCAGCGCCGCGTACGACTCGTCGCAAATGGCGAAACCGGCGTCGCGATCCATGATCCCGTAGATTTTGTCGATGGGGAGGCCGTCGCGGTAAGGTCGAGCCGCCGAGAGGGCTTCGAAGACGTCGGCGACGCTCAAAAGTCGCGACGAGATCGGCAAGCTGGAAGCCAGGATGCCGCGATGATAGCCGCGGCCGTTGAGTTTCTCGTGATGCGCGGCGGCCATTTCCGCAAGTTGACTCAGCCCTGCGACGCGTCCGACAATTTGCTCGGTATAGGCAGGGTGTCGCTTGAGGTCGGCAAACTCCTCGTCGGTCATCTTCCCCGGCTTGTCGAGAATGAGATTTGAAACGCCGAGCTTGCCGATGTCATGCAGCAGGCCAGCGCGGCGTATTTCGCGAAGTTCTTGCGGCCCGAAGCCGAGGACTTCGCCGATGCCGACCGCAATGTCGGCGACGCCGGCGGAGTGCTTGTAGGTCCAGGGACTTTTGGCGTCGACGACTTGTGCGAAAGCTGCGGCGATCGCGTCGAGTTGCGGTTCGTCAGCGATGAGCGCGGCGTCAGGGGGTTCGAAGGCGGCAACCTGCTGATGCGGGTTCGGGTGATGGACGCGACGCCAGAAGTCGATGTCGTCGCGGGTAGCCAGGAACGCGTCGACCAGTTCCGGATCGAACCAACGCCCGCGCCGATCCTCGGCGATGTCGGTCGCCGCGAGGAGTCCTTGCTGCGAGAAGAAGACTTCCACCGTCTGGGCCAATCCCATGATGCGAGCGAGGAGCGAAATTTGCTCGCCTTTGAGCCCCTGAGGATGGCCTTTGCCGTTCCAGTGTTCGTCGAGTTGATGAATCGCCGTGGCGGTCGCTTCGGGGAAGCCAAGCTGCCGGGCGATTGACGAACCCCGTTCGCAGCGAGTTTGCACGAGCCGCTTGGGGCCTGAGGGACCTTGCAGCGCCATCGAGACCATTTTGAGAAGCCGTTCGAGACGCGTGCCGTTGGGGGCGACCTGATTCTGCACGAATTGGATGCTGGCAGTCAGTTTTGGCCAGTCAATCGTTTTGATGTCGTGCTTTACCTGGCGGTCGTCGGCGCCGAAAAGGTAGCACATCTTCGCGGCGTTACTGGAACAGCCGAGATCTTTGAGTAACAGGCCATAGAAGAGGGCTGATTGATCGCTGGGCGGAAGGTTGATCTCTTGCGCGATTCGCATGCCGATGAGGCAGGTGCGCGCGGCATGGCCTTGCGGCTGCCCCTCGGTGATGTCGAGGGCGTACGACATCGCGGCGATCACCTCAGAGAGGCGGATCTCGGCGGCGGGGGCGTGTTGCGGCGCCTCGGTAGCGGGGGTCGGCTTGGCGCCGACTCTGGAATATAGTTCCGTTTCAATCGACGTCATGGCGAAGTCTCAAGCTGGAGCATCGATGCAACGCCACAGCATGGCGTGAGCGAAGTAGATTCACCCTAAAGAGTATGTCACTAGGGCCTGAAGAGAAGCGGCGAGCTGAGGCGCCCTGAGATCACGTGATGACATGTCCGTTACAGACGATACAGGTATGCTGAACGTCGTCGACGCGAGATCGAACTGGCGAGCTCTCGGCCAGTTGATCCAGTTGGCGGAATCCGCCAACTGCCGCTCGTCCACTCCCGGCGTCTCCCGCCATGAGCGCTAATAGTCCACTCGGCAAACGAATTCGCCGGCGATCGCGTACCCGCTTCCCAGGCGGGAGCAGCGTATGGGCCGCAAGATTACCGGCGGAACGTTCAGTGACGAGTCCAAAAAATCAATGGCGTAGAGCGGCGCGGTCGTCGGCGCGGGATACAGGATCGCAAGGCCCCTGGTGCTAATGTCAATGGAGTAGGCAACCGCGGGCTCGCCGGTCACGGCAAATTTCTCATTGAGCGAGATGGCGGTCAAAGGCGCCGAAATCGCGTACCGAGTCGACGTGCGCAAGTCATGGGCCCGAAGCTCCGCGCACTCCGCGCAGTTACGGAGTTGCCGGATATCCTCATTGCTCAGACGGCATGGCAAAACGAGCGACTGAAGCGGCAGCCGACTGTAAATCTGTCGAAAGTGGGCGGGCCTCACGCCGCCATGGAACTCTGCGCCGCCCTTTCGCTCCACCGTCGCCAGCATGATGGTCCCGCAGCGCAGGCATTGCCACGGACTGGCGCGTGTCGTGCGGTTCGGTTTCAATAATGAAACCGGAGATCCGCAGTCGCATCGTTGTAACGGCTGCGGCTTGGGATTTGAGGGCTGGTCGTAAAATGCGGGCAGATGCATGTCGCAATACCACATTGCCACTACGGAATTCCGCCTCAACTAGTCGACTATAGCACACTGTTGCTATAGGAGTTGCGGAGTTGCGAGGCATCAAAGCGGCAAGTTTCGCATCCAGGAAAGTTGATGCCCGACTGCGGCTTCCGACGAGCGCGGCGGCGGGGGCAAATCATCTGCGTTAAGCCGTCAGCTAAGTCCCTAGGTCTGATTCGCTAGATTTTCACCAGTTCGGCGCGCCCTCCCGCTGCGCGCACCCTCCCAGACATGATTGGGTTCGCGTGCGCACACGCCGCGGCGGTAGGACGCAGCGGGCTGCGCACACTTTGGACCGAAAGTCGATTATCAGTATGCGTTCCACAATCCAAACGGTCTCAACGCTCACTACTAGCAGCCAAGTGCAGCACCATCTCCAAAATGGTGGATTGATGGTAAATCTCACGTGCTAACAGTTTTGGTGCAATTCGCTACGACTTGTGCTATTTGTACCTTTGCGTGACCGCGTCGTCCGGCCCCGGCCGGTCTCCTTGGCGCGCACACTGCCTTAAATCGGCGCCGAGCGAACTACTACTGGGGCAGCTCGTCGTTAGCCATCTCGCGGCGGCGCTTGGCGTTCTCGACCCGCAGTTCTGCGGCGAAGTCTTTGTTTGGGAAACTCTTCTTCATGATCCACATCAGCCACGCAGGGCCGTCGTCGAACTGCGGCGGCTTTTCCGTTGTGAAGGCCGTGCCGAGCTCCACGAGCAGCTTGAGGCCGGCGAACGGGATGCCAAACGCGGCGTTGCGTCCCGTGAGGCCCGCGAGCGCCATGCCGAAGATGATCGCCAGTTGCACGACAAACACCCGCGCCAAGCCGCGCCCGGCGACGAGTTTGAGCCAAGCAAATGACCGACTGCGGAGGCCGAATAGGTCGAACAGGAATCCGATGAGCTGGCTCAGGCCGATCGCGAGCAGGGCCCAGCGCATCGTGTCGTCGTCCGGAGCCGCCTTAAATATGCATGCAAAAATTGCCACGACGAACACGCCGTGGACGAACGTAAAGACGACGCTTGTCGTCAGATACCCGGCGAGGAAGCTGGGGTTCCCTTGGAGCCCCAATTGATTGCGATAGTGTCCACGCTTGCGAGTGAGCCGGCGATGGAGCCAAATCCGCAGGGCGATGAAGATGGTCCCAATAGCAGTTTCCGCCCAGTAAACCGCCAGCGCCGTCGGCCCCGACCAGTCGTCCCAGCCGAGTCCCCAGATTACGAGCCCGTTGTTGAACAGAACTGACAAAATGGCGACTACGGAGTGCATGGGCGGTGAGTATACCGTTCCACACTGCACTTCGCGCGGCCCCTGGGTCGTATGACGGCAATCGGAAAAAACGTCGCAGTGGGAGATGAATATGCGGCACAGTTTTACCGTGTCATCAATGGGGTAGTTTCTCGGCGTGTTTCACTCGTCAACGAGTATCCGAGACTTTGGGCCACTGCGATGGCGAATGCCAACCACAGCCGAGATCAAAAGCAATGACGTCGCCGGCTCAGGGACGGGGGCGTTGGCAGCGATGGCCTGCAGGCCGCCGCCTAGTTGCTGCTGCCAGACGAGGAAGTCGCCGCCATCGACGATTAAGTCGCCGTTCGCGTCGCCATCCGCAAGACCGGCCGGAGCGCCGACGCCGTCGAATTGTCCGAAGCCCATGGCCCAGGCCGCGAGATCCTCGCCGTCCACTTGGTTATCACCGTTGAAGTCGCCGCTTGCCGTGGCGACGTCGACTTCCAAGAAATACGGAAAGTCCACGCCGCGATAGGTCCAAGGCGAGCCGGATTCGGCGGAGTCGGCGTAGTTAGCGAACGCGCCGGCGCCCCCCCACACGTTCGAGTTGGCGTACTGCCAGAAAAACGTCCCCTCGCCGGGGTTGGCCGAGCCGAGGGTGAACCAATATTTAGCGCTAGGGTCAAGCGTGACCAGCGAGTCCGGCACAAACTCTCGCACTTCGAGATCGCCGGTCATGTCGGGGGCCGTGAACGTGGTCAGCAGCGCGCCGATCGTGCCGCCGTCGTCCGCCCGTAGCTCGGCGACGACCTGCGGCGCGGGAGCCGTCGATCCTCCGCCGACGCGGGCTTTGATGGCGGTGAGAGTGTGCGTGGCGCCGTCGTTGATAAACTGCTGGGCCCCCCAATACCACGGGGCGCCGGGGCCCTCGGGCGGATCGAGGGGGTTGGGATTGTTGCCGATCGGCGTTGCCCCGCGCACCGGTTCATCCAGATTGGTCAATAGCACGCCTTCGGCGACTTCGTAGGCGTCGTAGAACAGGTCGATTCCGCCGCCGTTGTCGAGCAGGTGGAACTTCCCTTGCACCGGGTTCTGAAATCCGCTGACGTCGATCGCAAAGTGCGATTCGTCGAAGTCCCGCCCATAGCCCGCCGACGCGGTCATGATGTTTGACCACGTGTGATCGACGTCCGATTGCCACGTTGTCAGCGAGCCAGCCGCGCCGCTAGCGCCTAGCGTTTTTAGGCTCAGCGTACACCGGTTAGCAGGGCTCAGCGACGAAAAGTCGAGCGTTCCATTGACGGCGAGCGAGTCCCAGTCGGTCCCCGCGACGCCGACGCCTTCGGAGCCGAGTTCGAGGGCGTACATGCCGCCGCCCCGGAGGATCATATCACCGGTCGTGAGCGTTCCGACGCTCGAACCCGGCGCAACGGCGCCGCCGCTTTGCACATCAACGGTTCCGACGACGCCCGAACCCCCTAGCGTCCCGCCCGCGTTGACCTGCGTCGCGCCAGTGACGCTGCCATCGACGAGCAGTGCGCCAGTCTTGATCGTGGTGAGACCCGCGTACGTGTTGGCTCCTGTGAGCCGCAGCGCGCCTGTCGGACCCAAGCCTGACTTGGTGAGCGCGCCGGGACCAGATAGGACGCCGCTGAAGACGGCGGTCGTATCAACGGCGCCCGTCGTGATGGAAAGACCGCCCGCGTCCAGCGTCACGTTGTCGGCGTGGCTCGTGTTGCCATAGGTGCGGATCACTCCGCCTTTGCTTAGCAGTGGGCTATTGAGCGTCGCGATATTGTTGAGTTCGAGCACGCCCGTATTGTAGAGGATGGTCTCATTGGCGTTCACTCGCCCTCCGTTTTCAATGCGCAGCGTGCTTGCGAACGGTCCGCCGGCGTCCGTCAGATTGCCGCCAATCGCCAGCGTATTGGCCGTGGTCCAGGTCGAGCCCATCCCGCCGACGGTGGCCGACCCTTGGGAAAACGTCGAAAACCCGAGATAGCTATTGCCCGCCGTGGTGGCCGTGGCGCCGTTAAGGACTTGCAACATCCCGCTGCCCCCGTTGCCAATGAAGAACGAGCCGCCGCCTGTCCAGCTTGAGCCGGGGTCGGTCACCAGGACCGAGCCGCTGGCGTTGCCGTTGAACCCGACATGAGCGCGAAAATTCGAAACCGTCGCGCCATTGCGGATCTCCAGCGCGCCCGCGCCCGCTGAGCCAACGAAGATATCGTCGACGTTCGTCCAAGTGGAGCCTGGGTCCGAGATCACAGCCGCGCCGGTCCGACCCGCTGCGACGCCGATCGCCGTTGATGCGGTTCGGACGTGCGCGCCGCCGGTCGCCGTCATCCTCCCATCGCTGGCATCTCCAATCCGCAAGGCGCCGTAGGAGCCGCCCGTTGGCATAGCGGCGGGCATCCCCTGGAGAACTAGCCCCGCGACGGAAGACGAACCGTTATTGACGTTCACGACGCCGAACTGCGACACGCGCAACGACCCCGCCCGAACCACCCCTTGATTGGTGACATTGACCGTTCCGGCGCCCCCGTTGAAAGGCGAGCCGACCTGAAGATACCCCACATTGTTCCATGCGGACCCCAAGCCGGTGACGGTCGCCGTGCCCGATGATCCGGCAAGTAAGCCGAGTACTGCGGAAGCCCCGTTGTTCACGGCGCCGCCATTGGCAACGGTCAGCGAAGCCGAACCGGCGTACCCCACCTGCAACGTCGCAGTCGCCGGAGTCGACGCAGGAATGTTCCACCTCGACCCTAGGCCAGTCACGGTGGTGGACGCAACGTCCCCAGGGGCATTACCCGACTCGCCGCTCACGCTACTCAACAGGCCGCCGTTTTCAACGGTTAGCGTCCCGGCTGCCAGCAAATAGCCATTGGCAAGGAACTGCGATCCGGGGCCAGCGACGGTCACGTTGCCCACGAAGCCGTTTCCTCCGACGCTGACGTTGCGGTAGATAGAATGAGACAGGACTCCGCCATTGGAGACCAGCAATGATCCATTGCCCCCGGCAAACGCCGGGCCCGTGATGCCGCCGACGGTCAAGTCGGCATAGACGGCGCCGGGGGATGCGACATTGGCAATTCCTCCGTTGGCAATGTCAACGTCATCAAATTCGTCCGGCACGCCTCCAGACCAATTGCTTTCGATAGACCAATTGCCGATGGTAGGGTTCGTCCAACTCGTATCGAATTGAGCCGACGCGACGCCGGGAACCATGATCCCGATGAGCAACGCGGCGGCGCTGGTTACGAACCTGAGAGCCCGCCGCGTTTGATTCGTAGTCATAGCCGTGTCTCCATTTTCGCAACTCATCTTTCCCGCTCAGGCGAGAATTGTGAACCGCCGAAGAATGACTGGATAAGCGTACGTTCTCATCAAATGAAACTCAAATATCGGGCGCTTCGCCGGTGTCCGCTACCAATGAATTGCCGTCGAAGTGTCCTGCCGGACGCGCGGGCCATTATTTCTTCTGGCTTCAGCGGCTAGAGCAAGCCGCCCCCGCAGGCCCAATAAGGACCCGAGAAAACGTTGGGTTGATGGAGCATTTCTGCAGCCAGATCGGCCGCCGACTGTCAGGTCCGCTGCGTAGACGAGTTCTCGGCGCGCCGTAGCAGTACCAAGTAGCTACCGCGTCGACGAGTTGTGAGATTCCTGGCGAGAGCGTCAGGAACGGTCGCCGGAGCCGTCCGGATCGTCACCGGTTAGCCGTGTCGAAACGGTCGGTTATTGGCGTTTCTCATCTGACATTTGGGGCAACGGGTAATCGACACGATCTAGGCTGGCGGATGAACGGCGGCACTCATAGAAACCGCGTTTGGAGTGAACCGAGTAGGCGCGGAATGGCATACGCCAGGCTGCGTCAGCGTGTCTCACATCAGCGTGCGGGTAGTCAGCTCAAAATCGTGGTCAGGACCTGTCGTTCAAAGTCTACGATCGTTGGCCGCTCTCTCTGGAAGAGATGCCCGAAAGTGCATCATACTCCGCGGCTCAGTTCTTTAACTCGCCTTTGCTGTCCGTTACGGTGACGTCGCCGAGTTCGATGACGTCGCCTGGTTTGGCAGCAGTCAGGTCAATCATGAAGCGGTTACGGTCATCGGCGGAGTTGCGTTCGTTAAGCGCGTTCATCTTATATGCGACGCCGGCCATGAGGCCCTTGATCTCGAAGCGGCCCTCGTCATCGGTGAGGAGCCAGTGAATGCGGAACTTCTCTGGCGGATACTTCTCGTTGAAAAGAGAACATGTCTCGGAATGAAGGAAGTAGCGCGTCGCGGGAAGATTGGTTTCGTTCTCGATCAGGCGTCCCTTGACTCGGACGGACGGCTGGAGCGTGACCACGATCTCCTCCGGCGCGTCTCCTTCCAGCCGATACTGGCCGACGAGCGTTTCGTCCTGATTCTTGAAGAACAATTGCCGCGGGCCTTTTCCGTCATAGCCGTACACTTCGAATCGATTGGTCGCGCGAACGTAGTCGGTATGTCGCGGCCTCCACCACTCGTCTCCGTCGGTCTGGCCAAGGATATAGAGGTCAGTGATTGGCTTCCCGTCCGGCCCGACGACACGGCCCGGAATTGAAACGTCAGCATCCAACGCGAGATCACAGGTCGACGAGATCGCGTCTGCGGCTGGATCGATCTGATTCAAAAGGCGCCAGTCCGAGAACTTCAACCGCAATGGGAAGGGCGTCGTGGGGATGATGCCGCCCGACGCATCGTAACCGTCAATCGTCTCGGCTCCGGCTGCCAAGGGATAACCCGAAACCTGCGGCGTCACAAGCAACACGCCGGGACCCGGCAGACCGAGCACACGGTAGCGGCCGTCACTGTCAGTCTCGTAGCGTTTCTCGACCCAGGCTTGCTCCAGCCCCAGCTTGTCCAGCGAGTGGGGATTCTTCCTCAGAGCCATATAGTCGACCGTCGCTAAGAACGGTTCGCCGCTCTGCTTGTCGGTGACGCGGCCTTCGATCCAGATTCCCCGCTTCAGTTGAATCTCGATGCGCTTCGCCTCGCCGTCTTTGAGACTCAGCGAGACGTCCTGCCACGCCGGAAAATACGGCTCGGACCTTGGCGGAATGAATTCGACGACGTGCCCCTCCCCCGGCGGCATGCCCGTGATGCGGAAGCGGCCTTGCTCGTCGGTCACCGCCCGCATGTGGTGCGTATCCAGCCGCAACCGTTCGGGATTGACGCTCCCTTCCTTAAACAAACGTTCGACATACACCAGCACGCCCGCGACTGGTTTGCCCGTGTCATAGTCGGTGACGATCCCTTCCACCGGGACCGAGGGGCCGACGGCATAGGTGAAGTCCCTTCCCACAAACACGTCTTGCGCTCCACTGGGATAGTTTTCAATATGTGGCAGGCTTACCGTCTCCATCTCGCGGCCGAGGACATTCAGCGGGCGGGCTTCAACACGATCGGCGTCGAAGAGGAGCTCGACCAGTTGATCGTCCGCAATGCCGCGGAGTTCGAACTCGCCTTTCTCGTCCGTCGTCACCGGCGGGATGAGTTTTTGCAGCTCGCTTCTGGCGAGTAACCCGGGGCCGAAGCTCGTGACGCTGAATGCCTCATTCATCTCCCGCTTCCATGACATTTCGAACGCCTTCAACAAGCGGGGAATGTCCGGCTGCCTGAGGCTCTCGACCAATACCGTCACGTTCGGCAGGCGATGGCCTTCCAGATCGACCAGCCGCCCCCGCACGGGCCGCGATTCTGGCCGCAACTTGAGTGTCCGGCTGGCGAAACACCCGTCCCCCAACGACTGGTCTATTCGGGCTTGCAGTGTGTCCCTCTTCGCGCTGGGAGTGGGATTGTCCTCAAACACATCCAGCGGCATCCAATCCAGACCGCGCCCCTCAGCCGTTGCCACCAATTGCGTCAGGTAGTAGTTAAATGGCCTGCGGATCTCCTGACGCTTGCGGATATCCTGAGTCGTTACCGCATCCAGTACGACCTCAAACCGCCCCTGCTCATCTGTCGTCCCCAACTCGCGAAGTAGTCCCTCCTGATTCTCGTCGTGCGACGTCACGGCGAGCCAAATCTTCGCCCCGGCAATCGGTTCACCTTGTGGCGTCTCTACTCGCCCGGAATACGACACCGGTTGAGTCGAAACGTCCCGATCTTCGACGAGTAAATCATCCACTGGTGTCTCTTCCACTGACTGCGTGGGTGTCGCGACCTTTGAGTCGTCGCCACTCCGCTGCTGATCTTCAGTGATGAGCGACTCCTCTAGGCTGGTCCCGGGGTTCTCTATGTGATCGGAATCAGCAGCGATGGTGGCTGACGCCGCTTCGCTCAATCCCACCAAGCCGGCCGCGAAAGCTCCCAACAATCCGCCTGAAATCACTAGAGCTAAGACCGCCCCGCCCACACGAGTTGAAAGCGAACGAGAAGTATCCATGATGCGCGTGACGCGCCGCGCGAGCATCGACCGGAGCGATACCATCCCCACCCCCGCCGGCGAGAACGGGGCGAGCGACAGCTCGGCGATATCGCACAATCGATAGGCGTAGTTGCAGCGATCTCCGCCCAGGTGCACGACGAAATCGTCGCACACTTCTTCCGCGGTCGCTTCAATTCGCCGCGACAAGACCCACATGAGCGGTTGGAAAAACAGCACGGCGCTCGCGAGCCGCCGGACGAGATTCCAGTAGCAATCGCCACGCATCAAGTGCGCCAGTTCATGGGCAAGCACGTCGTGCACGGGCATTTCGCCCGCAGTCTCAGGCAGCAGCACGACCGGGCGACACAACCCTGCCAGGCAGGGGCTTGGCAAATAGGGACTTCTAAGAACGGGGGGCGGGGCGACAGACAATCGCGCAGCGAGATTTCGACACGCGGATTGCACGGACGGTTCAGCCTGCGCTGCCCCACGACGAATTCGGCCCAATCGACGCCACGCCATCGCAATCCGTGTGATTAAGGCAGTCCCGACGAGCAACCAGGCCGCGCTCGCGGCGGTAGCAACTTTGCCAAAGAGATGAATGTTAAAAACCGGCGCCCCGTCGCTGGGGGTCGGCGCCGATGGATCTGGCGCGGCACGAGAGGACGACGCTGGCGCCGGTGTCTCGGATGCGACGTCGGGCGTTCCAGTAGAACTGGGGTCAACACGCGCTTCGTCGTCGAAGGGATTCGAAGGGACGTTCCGGCTCGTCAACTCGAAACTCTCGATGGAGCCAGGGACGTCAGCGCCATTGGCGGGCGGGTCCACTGGGCGCGTACTATCGATCGCGACGACTTGAGCGATCGTCGAAGTCTCTGCAAGTGACCATGCCGCCGGCATCTCGATCGACCATCCCGAAAAGCCCACGCCATGCAGGCCCCACGTCACCAGAGGCGCCGCCAGCACGGCAGCCAGCGCCGTGCGGTATACGACCGACTGAACCGCCGATCCCCGCTTTCGGCACATCGTGCCGACCACGAGACCGGCGGCAATGAGCAACGTCGATTGAATCCACCAATTCGCTGCCGCACTCGCGATTGTCCGCAATAGATCGAGCAATGTTTCTGCGGATGGCCAGGGCATAGTGACGATCCTCGTTCGTAGATGAGCAACGCGCCCGTCAACTCGCGTAGAGCGCGAGGCGCGGGATAGCGTGGGTCGTTATTCCTTTTCGCGGCTGTCGATAAGCTTGCGGATCTCGCGGAGTTCCCTCGGCGACACCCTTTCCGTCTTCAGTAGATGAGAAACCAAACTGCCAACGTCGCCGCCGAAGACTCGATCTAACAGATCGCGAGTGGCGCTGCGTTTGAACTTGTCTTCCTGAATTAGCGGATGGAAGACGAATGTGCGGCCATCAGCTTTGTGCGCGATGGAGCCCTTCTCTTCCAGGCCGCGCAGCAACGTTTGCACGGTGCTATGGGCAAGCGGCTCGATCTCGTTGAGCGCGTCGGTAATTTCCCGTGCGCTGGCCCGCCCCTTGGTCCACAAAACTTGCATGATCAGGAGCTGAACGCGTCCTAGTTTCGTCGACGTCATAGAACCTCCGGATTCCTTTAGTTCTCTAAATCTAGTCGACTAAACGACCGTCTGTCAAGCGCCATGTTCGCAATTCGTTGAAAAACTGGTGGGCAGCAAGCGCGAGCGATGCCGGCAGAATTCGACGGATAGACATATCCGCCATTCGCGCGCAGTCGTTACGCCGACGTGACGTCATGGGGCGCACGCGATAGGGCACGTACTAAGTCAACTGGACTGGCGAACTGCGCTGAGGTCGCCCGACATCGGCAGGAAACTGCGGTTGGTCTCAATAACGTTCGTTTGCCTGCACTCGGCACCGTAAGTCGATCTGCCGACAAATGTTCGGACAGCGGCGTGTCTTATCTCATCTCTTCAAACAAAACCCCGAGTAGTCATCGAAGATTAGCTTCTCGGCAATGCGGCATGGGTTCTCCCAGCTACCGCGACCAATACCGGCGGGATTCCGGGTGCGCCGCCAACCAGGCGTCGGGAAGCAGCGTCAAGACCGCCGGCGGCGTGTTGCGTCACAACTGGATCACAGGCCGCGCACATAGGCGAACCGCTCGACTTGATTCGTCGGGGTGACGCGGGGGGCGCACCGTGGAACTGATGCGCGATTACGGCAGAATCCAATATCCCATGACGACCTCTGCAGAGGTGGATGGCCCATCCTCGGCGCAGCGGAAGCGCTTAACGTGCAATCATTCAGTTCAGTCGACAGACCGCTGCGCCTTCGAGGCCGAGGCGATTGGTCGTGCCACAATCGACGCCTGCCTAGAACGCCATATCCCGGTACATGCGGTCACGATACGGGGCAGTCACGCGCGCCGTCGTGCTAGGGCTTATTACGACGCCGGCAACCTCCGCCTCAGCACCGCGACGCCGGCGGTGGCCGAGATCAGGGCTGCATAACGCCTTTGCAACATCTCAACTCTTCATTTCCAGCTAGCAGTTGTCTTCACAATCGCCCGCTAGAATCCGCGTACACTCCTAACGCGGCGGCCGAAAGGCAACGTTGATTGGCTGGGGTCCGGCCGCCGCGTTATTGAACCACCGCCGCGACGGCCCCAACTTCTACCGCCACTTCCTGGGGTCGTCGCGTTATTCTCATATCCTGCCACGGCGGCCCCGCTTCTACGGCTACTTTCCGGGGCCGCCGTGTTTTCCTGGCCAATGTCGCTTCGATAGGGGTGATCGATGGCTGCCGGCGACATGAATAAGTACATTCGCAATCTTGCGGCGCGATATGCGGCCCAGGGCGACCAAGATTTTCAAGGCCTGGCCGATGAACGACGCAGACGGCCGCGCCGAGCTCAAGTGGAGTGATCTCTCAGTCAAGAGGGCGCAAAGCGCTAGTCTGACAGTTCAATCTCCAACGAGTTCTCGCCGTCGGCGACGTCCACTCGTAGATCGCTCGTCTTACGATCGCCGTACTTTGGCGGCAAGCGGGCATCTTTCCCTGCCGGCTTCGAGACGGCGATCGCCGCCTGCTGCATCGCTCGCTCGATCGCCTCAGGAGAGGCCACGGCGGCAGTACCAGATTGCGACTGACTGGATGGGACGACCGCGTTTGATTTAACCGTCACTACGTGCGACCCCGGTACGGCGCCGTCGTCGGGCACGTACGTGGTCAGGCTAAAGCGTCCTTGCTCGTCGGTCGTACCGACCGCGAGGCGCGGCGCTCCCGCCGCTAAAAAACTCACCGTGGCGTGGCGAACCGGTTCGCCACGATACGTTATTCGGCCGCGCACGGGGACCGTCGCAGGTCGCGAAGGCGCCCTCGAACATCCGGCTTCCGCAAGCATGCAGCCGAGGAGCAGGACAAGGAGTGACGTGAACGCAGGAAGACGGAGCTTCATTCAAAGCGGCAGGACGGTCTCGCCGTCCTGACGATCCCCCAGACGCTGGTAGTTGCGATAGTCAATATTCTCGGAGACGAAACGCGCCGAGCCGTCGGCGAACACAAATTGAGCCCCCCCGGCGTGGCGAGACTTGAAACCGGCCGACGTGTTCCAATTGAAGAACGTGGCGCAAGTTTGTTTCGCGGGCCACGGAGGAGTCGTCCGCGCACATGAGTCGTGATTAATCGCTGGCGCAGTCCCGACATAAAAGATCTGCGGGTCCCACCAGCCGTAACGAATAAGCTCGTAGTTGCAATCAGGCAGCACCTCGCCCATCGCGATGGTATTCGATGTGCCGTCGGGGATCTCGCGTATGCTCGCCGCGTAGTCGATTCGCGAAAAGATGCCGCTCGTGGCCTGCGCCAGATGGGTATAGGCATGCAGGTCGTCGCCGTTGCCAAACTCGTTTCCCGCCGGTTCGGGACAGGAGTTGCCGTCGGAGAACGTTTTCTGAGCACCGACGCTGGGAGCGTAGTTGGTGACCGCTTGCTTGTTCTCGCCGAAGGGGCCGAACTCGTCGCTCGGGCAGCGGAACAAGGCCAGCGGGGTTCCGCTCAGCTCCGCGCTGTCCTTGAACTGTTGGATGACGTCGCCGTCGAAGTTCAAACGCTGATGCAGGTTGCCCATCTCTAGGTACGGCGTCAGCTTGACGATCATACTCCCTTTGCGGTCTTCCTTGGTGACCGTCGCACTGAGCGCCCAGGGCGAGTTGGGAGGAAACTGCTGAAAGACGCCATGGTAGTTCTGCAGCGCAAGTCCTAACTGCTTGAGATTGTTCTGGCATTGAGAACGGCGCGCCGACTCTCGCGCCGCTTGAACCGCTGGCAACAACAGGGCGACCAGCACGCCGATAATGGCGATCACCACCAACAGTTCTACGAGCGTAAAGGCCGTGCGCCGCATCGCGCGTCTCCAATGAGGTGATTCCGAATAAACCGATCAGCGGGAGGCCAGCGATGACCGCAGTCGCACGACCAGCGCAGGCGCCGCGGCCGCGAGGAGCGCCAGCGTCAACGGCTCCGGAACCGCGGCGACCGCGGCAATGGCGCTCGCGCCAACATTCCGCTGCCAGATGAGAAAATCAGCGCCATCGCTATCTTGATCGCCGTCTGCGTCGGAACCGGCGTCGACGCCGAAATCGCCTTTCCACTGCGCCAGGTCCGCGCCATTGACGCTGCCGTTGCCGTCGAAATCTCCTGGCAGCGCCGCGGCGGCCGTCTCGATCTTGAGGTTATCGAAAAAGAACTCGTGGTCCCCGGTCGGGTTGGCGATGCGCTCCGAGCCCGTTTCGTCGGCCGTCCCGTCGCCGGCATCGTTGTCGTAGAGGACGAACGTGACCGCAGCGGGCGCCCCCTTGATGAAATCGACGTCGAACTGATGGCCGTCAAACGTCACGCGCCCCGTGGCGCCCGTGACGACTTCCATGCGCAAACTAGTTCCATCGCTCGTCGCATTGGGAGCGATGTTCGCCACATCGGCGTCCGTCCGAGTCTTGTCGTTGAATCGCCAGTTGTAATCGCCGTACAAGACCGAGACGCCCGCCTGAATTTTGAACGTTTCATCGCCGTTCGCATCTTGAAACGTCACGATCACGAACGGGTAGGAGGAGCCTGGGACGCCGAGCGCGTCCAAATGATCGGTCAGCGTCGGCGTATCGAGATCGACCGAAAACGTCTCGCCGGCCGCCATTGACGCTGCGAATGGACGCGTCGCGCGCGACGTCATGCTGTAGTTGAATCCCCCAGCGTTTGCCAGCGCCCAGGCTGGAGCGCCCAGAGCGTTGGCTGACGAGGCCGGAAAGTCGACGCCGTCGATATAGTGATTGAGATTGCCGTACGGGCCGGTCCCCGTGTGATACCCTCCCGTAAAGTCCCAGGGTAGAAAGCCGAACCCGCCATTATCGTCGCCCGGCGGATTCTCGTCGCCGGTCGGATTGAGGCCCTTCCAGGCCCCGTCGGGCTGCGCCGCGTACGCCGGATCGCTCGCGCTGTCCGCCGCTTTGACGGCAGCGTAAAGGGAAGAGGGGCACGCCAGCGCCGCGATGATTGCGGTCAGGCTGAAGATCGATTTGAATTCCATGGCGACTGTTCCTTGGTCGTTATTCTTGAGGCTCGATGGTTCCGTTGGTCGCTCCAACGACTTCCACGCTGTCGACGGGAGACAACTTCAGAGTGGACTGCCAAGTCGAGACGGCGCCGTTGCCGCCGTCGCGCAGTTCCGATTGAAACGTGATCTGGTCATTCGGCTGACGCTCCGGGGCGGCGGCGTCATTGATGGGAATCGCGACAGTCGCGCCAAACCGCACGCCTCGACTCCAGTGAGAGAACGTTGCGTCGTGCGGGATGACTTCGACGCGCTCGCCGAGCATCGAGGCCTTGATTTCGCGGGCGCCGACGCGCAACGTCCAAGTCAAACCATCCTCGACCGGGGACGGCGGCGACGAATAATGCTCGGCGCCGACGAAGTGATTGCCGCTGAGCGTCACATAGATTGTCGCGCCGTCGCTAGCCACGTGCAGATCGGCAAGCGATCCGCTCTGCCCCGGTCTGAGCAGCGTCTGACTCAGCAGGCTCTCTTTGACTGCATCGAGGCCGTCTTGGGGCGGCGACGTCGGCAAGTGAACGACCTGAGTGGAGTCTGGACTCCCGAGCGGAGTCGTCGCCGACTGGTGTCGTGCGGCGAGTTCGGCGTGGGTCGTGGAGACTGCCGTTGTCAGCTCGTCATATGGCCGGTTGTTGATGTCGACGAGACCAAAGTTATAGTCTTCGCCGTCATGAGTACGGCCGTGCGGCGGCTCGTCGGCGTATGCGAACCAGTGGGCGCCCACGACGAACGGCTGGGCGGCGAAAAACTCCAGTCTCCGCTGCGCCACTGCGGTGCGCTCGGCCTGAGTTCCCACGACCAGGAACAGGCCGCCCGTGTTGGGATTGCCGCTGCGGTTCTCGCGCGCGGCGGCGTAGTACTCGGTGATCAACACTGGCTTGTCGGAGAGTGCATGCAGGCGCTGCAGGTAGCACGAGGGAAGATAGCCGTCGATTCCCGCGGGCCAGTCAAAGTTGGTCGACACCACGTCGACGTGCTTGCCGGCGGCTTTGACGACGGCGTCAGGACAATACCCATGGTACCGATCGCCCAGAATCAAGTGGTTTGGATCATGGCGGCGAATCGCTCCGCAGACGACGCCGTAGTAGCGATCGGCGACTTGCCCGATGAACTCATCAACCACGCTTCGTCCCCTGCCTCCAGGCCGAAGCTTGACCGCTCCGCCTCGCTCCAAATCCTCAAAGCTCTGCAGATCGCTCTCAACTTCGAAGTCTCGCTTGAACGCTGCAAAATCTTTCTGGTAGTGCGCTTCCAGAATTTCGACGAGACGCCGGCGCGTCCCACTGGAAGCGGGCTGAGCGGCGTGGAATGCGAACATCGCGTTGTCGTACCAGCCAAGCTCGTTGTCGGTGAACCAGCCGACGAGGTTCTGGTCGCGGCGTCTGGCCGCCACGCGCTCCTTCACCGCCTGGTCCATCTGCTCCGCGAACTCGTCCGCGAACAGATCGTTCCACGGAACGCCAGCGCCGACTCCTAAATGCAACACCTCGGTGTAGGGCATCGCGGAGGTAACGGCCCGGTCCGACCAACCGCCCAGCGTATTGAAGTTCCAACCTCGAAGTCGCGAAGCCGTCGCTTTCGCCCATGCCGACTTGCTCGCGTAGTGCCGCCAAGCTGCGTATTCGGGTCGCTGCTGATCGTAGCTCTCCTGGGAGGCGCCCGGCGTGACGACATTGACGCCCAGCGAAAAAAATGGCTTTGACTGAGTATCGGCGAACCACCAGACATTGTTCCTCTGTTCGACGGTGAAGAACTTGTCCGCCGCCACGGCGCACTGGTGCGCCATCGCCAGTACGCACACCGGCCCTACCCAAAATGTCCGCCACTCGATGCCACTCACTCGTTGAGGTTCCTTTTAGCGACGTCCCTGGCGGCTGGAGCGTAGTGCGGTGGATGCGACGCTGGCTGCGACCAAGGCGATGACGCAGGAGTTTGGTTCGGGCACCACGAGCAGATTGTCGAAGAACAACTCCTTGCTGCCATCGGCCGAGCTCCCCGTTCCATAGGCCGTGAAACGCAGACCGGTGATCGGCGCCCCGGCGGCTCCGCCGAGCGTCGCGCCAGTCACCGCATAAAGCGGAGCGCCGCCGCCGATCGGAGTCATAACGAAGTCGAATGTATCGATGCCGGTGATGGTCAGTGCGGCGTGAAACGAAGCGGACCCGGCGACGCCCGTATCCACGCCTCCAGCCGTCCAATGATCGTCGTTGAACTGGTTGTTGGTGAAGATGCCGAATCGCTCCCCCCCGACGTCGCCCATCAACTGCACGGTGTTCCCGATGGAGAATCCTGGCGCGTTGGCATCAAACGCCGATCCGTCGACGTCGATGCTAAACGTCTGACCTACCGCCAGCGGCGCCGCAAACGGCCGCGTCGCCTCGCTCGTATCGAAGAAGAAGGGACGATCGCTGGTCGTGAGGGCGAAGCTGGGCGCACCGAGCGAGTCGCCAGCGAGGGGCGCCGTATCGATAAACTGCGGAGCGCCATGGAGAATGCCATTGAGGTCGCCCGAAAATCCAAAGGCCCACGGCCCGAAACCGGACCCGCCATTGTCTCCTGCTTGCCAGCCGTCGGCATAGGCAGGACTGGCCGCATCGTCCTGGGCCACGACGGCCCACGCCGTCGCGGGGACCGGAACGACCGAAATGATCATCAAGAAAGCGCGAAGCACTGACTGTCGATTCATGAGACGTACCTCAAGGTAGAAATAGGCAGCGAGTTGTTGAACGGCGAACGTTGACGCTTCCATCGCCACGTGCGATGCGTGATCGTGTTTCGACGGCTGGCCGGTCGTTCGCGTCGGGCGCGGGAGGATAGCCTGGGCCAGCTGGTGAAAAGTCGGGGCGAGCGTTTGTTCCGAATTGCGTCGCCACTGTTACTTCTGCGCGAGGTCGTCAAACGTCACAATCGCGACGGACAAAAAACGCCTTCTCTGGCTCAGTGGCGCAACTCCAATGGTCAAAATCACTTAAGGCGGCGAAACGGGCCGCCGTCGTGAGAATCGTCGCGGAACGCGTCGGCCTCAGGAGATGCTCCCGAGACGAGCGCCAGCCGTCCCCGGCCGCTGGGGCTTGTCGTCGACGACCCCCTAAACGCGCGAGTCGTCGAGGGGGCTTGGCAGGCGTCGTCGCGTACGTCCGTCGACGTGGGCGTTTAACGATTTGAAGGTCGCCAAGCTGCTTCGGCGTCAGATCGCTAGAAGCTCCTCCCACGGTAGCATACCATGGTCCTTAGTTGCTCGCTGAGCGACCACCGCCTCCTCCGCTCTTTGTTTCGCCGCACCAATCTTTTCGAGGCGTTCGCCTCTGGATCTACAGCTCGTGTCCCCGGCGTCCGATTCCACTGTCAGAACGCGACTGAGGTTCCGCATGCGGACGCTGCTGGCGATCACCTGCGCGTTCTGCCTGGCCATGTCGTGGGCCGGAATCCAGTCGCGTTTCGCGGCAGGCCAGCGGCGCGCGCTAACGGAACTTGCCGCCCACAAGCCTGGGACGGTGTTTTCGGGAGGGAACCTCGTGCTTCTCTCCTTGCGAGGGAGCGCGATTACGGATGATGATCTTCGCCATCTTGAGCGCTTGCCCTATTTAGAATGGCTAGATCTCGACGAGACGGGCGTGACCGACGAGGGACTGAAGCGCCTCGCGGCATTGCCTCGGCTGAAGCGTTTGTATTTGGGCGGGACGCGAATCACCGATCGAGGCTTGCAGCGCCTCCGGACGCTCACCGCGCTCGAGGACCTGCGGCTCTCCGGCACCAAGATTTCCGACGAGGGGCTCGTCCATCTGCGCGAACTCACGAAGCTGTCGTGCCTTGACCTCGGAGCCACCAAGACGACTGATCGGGGGCTCGCTGCCTTGGGGAGCCTGTCGGGCCTGCGCCGTCTCTACCTGCGGCAGACCGAAATTACGGACGACGGCTTACCGCTGCTCCGAAGCTTCCCGCAGTTGAGTTTTCTCTCGTTGAACCACACCCGATTGAGCGACGTCGGAGTGGGGCGTCTGTCCGGCCACGAGCAATTGGAAACGCTGTGGCTGCACCATACGCTGATCTCCGATCGCGGCCTCCAGGGCCTGTCAGACCTCCCCCGCCTGCAACAAATTGAACTCGCCGAAACTCAAGTGACCGATGCCGGCGTTGAGTTGTTGCGAACACGCATGCCAGGATTGCGGGTCCTCCGCTAGCCTGCCAGCGGCGTCGGGATGCGATGGCCGTCAATCGGCCATGGCTCGAAAGGCGAAAAACTCGTGCCAGAGCCGTGACATTTTATCGCTTGGCGCAGAGAACTGATGACTCGAGACGACGTGGCGCCTAGGTGCGCCCGCACATTGACCCACGGAGTCGGACCTGCCGCTGCCAATGGATGGAGCGACTGCTGAACGATTTACGCTGCTTTGGATTGCGGCGCAGCCGACATTGGCTGCTTTCGTGCACTCATTGGTTCCGGAGTTCCAGCAGGCGGAGGAAGTCCTGCAGCGCGTCGCCGTAGCGCTGGTGCGCAAGTTCGATCAGTACGATTCGACGCGACCGTTCGCCGCCTGGGCGATCGGCGTCGCCAAGTACGAAGTTCTCTACTTCCGACGCGAACGTGCGAGCGATCGCCATTTATTTAATGACGAACTCGTCGATCAAGTCGCGTTGAGTTACCAGTGCTTCGTTGAGGACGTCGACCCGTTTCGGGAGGCTCTGGGACGCTGCATGGAACAGATTGAAGGCAAAGCGCGGCGCGCGCTTGAATTGCGTTACTCGAAAGGGCTCAACATGTCGGCCGTCGGCCGCGAGATGGAATTGACGCCTGGAGCGGCGCGGATGCTCCTCTGCCGAGTTCGCCAAGTTCTGCGCACATGCATTGAGCAGCGTCTGGGAGAGGCTCGTCGAGCCGCAAAATAATGTCCCGCCTCACCGGCAATCCCGATCCGCTCGACCGGTTCTTCGATGATTACGTCGACGGAGTTCTCGGCGCTGAGGATGGCGACATCCTCAGCAAATGGCTGCTCGCCAGTCCGGCAAACGTCGACCGGTTTGTACGAGAGTCGTTTCTGCATTCGCAGCTGTTTCAAATCATGCGCCGGAGCGAGATTCATGCGGAGGCGATGGCGACCCCGCCCAGCGCTCGTGCGCCGCAAAGCGCGGGGCCGCGGTCACGGGCGGATTCCAAAAGCCGTTTCAGGCTGCGTTCGCCCGCTACCGTCGCGGGGTTCGCCGCGCTGCTCGTGGCCGTCGGTGCGATGCTGTTGGCTTACAGATTCTCAAGTCCCGCGACCGTGGCGCAAGTGTCGGGGCTTTCCGCGGACGCGAGTTTCGAGCAGACCCGAGATGCCTTCAACGTCGGCGCGCTATTGCCGCAGGGACGAGCGATTTCCCTTCGCCGCGGGCGGCTCCTGGCCACCCTTGTAAGCGGGACGCGAGTCGTGCTGGAGGGCCCGGCGGAAGTAGAGTTCACCGATCAGAACGAACTGCGCTTGGTTCGCGGACGCCTGGGGGCGGATATACCAACCCATGCCACGGGACTGCTGGTGCGAATGCCGATGGGCGACGTGGTGGACCTCGGCACGGCGTTTACGCTTGACCTGCCGTCCGAGACGACGTGTCGCATTCAGGTGTTTAAGGGGATGGTCGAACTTCGGCCGAGCCGAGGACGCCCGGTGAGGATCGCCGAGGGGACCGCGATCAGCTACGACGCGGTGAACGACCGGGAGATGCAGATTCCGTACCAACCGGAGGAGAGACTCTCATTGCTACCATGAGGAACTCCGCGCATCATGGTCCTGTGCATAGAAAGGCCTGCCTCGTCCAAGGCTGGGCTTTAAAGAAAACGCACTCTACACACCGCTTGACTAACCAGCTCGGCGACGCGACTGGATCGCCGTCCCGGCAACGGCGAGGCTCACCAGTACCAGGGTCGTCGGCTCCGGTACGTACGACGGAAATTGTCGCAGCGTGAAGCGGTCGAAACCGGGCCGCAGCGTCGCGACGTCCGGGACGTCAAGGCGGAACTGAATCGTTTCGGCGCCAGTCCCGTGAAAACGGCCGCCGAATTGCATTGACTCCCCGTCTGTAATGATCTCTGAAAATGCCGACGACGCGAACCCCCAGTCGAGATCAGGCACATCAAAATCAAGTCCGTCGTCACTGGTCGATTGCACGAAGTTCGGGCCGACGCCGTAGCCCAATATGATCGCGTAACCGTTCCAGATGGCGCCCGTGTTATTGTCAACCGACTCAAAGAATTGATACTCGGTGACGCCGCCGCTCGGTGTGACGGCGAACTCGATATCGATATAGCCGTTGAAGTCGAACCGCTTGATCGGGACCACGATATTGTCGTCGAGCGATCCGGGCGTCGGACTGTCGTCGTTATTGGGTGACTTCGTGACGATGGCCGGAACGGAGACGGCGCCGAGTCCGGGGCCAGTCACGGCATGCGGACCAAACGGAGTAGCGCCAGAGATGACGCCGGCAGAGGCGGTCACCGCAAGAGAAGCGACGATGCAGGCGGTAAGCGAACATGCCAAGACGCGATGACGCGCGGTCGAAGAGGAAATCATTAGCAGCTTCCTTAGGATGTGATGGCGCCACGAGCGTCACCGGAAAATAGTTCGAACGTTTTCCAGCAACGGCGGTCAGAGACTCGCATCAGTAAACGACGATTGCATCGGTAGCCTGGGGTCGGGCATGCTCGTCGGAATCGATGCGCTATAGCGGCATAGCCTAATCGACGCGTCGCGATCGAGTCCAGGATTAACGTCAGTTTCCACCATCGCCTCGCTGACCAGCCTCAATTTCCTGTACCACCTGCATGAAGGTTCTGGTTAGGTTGACTCCGCTGCACTGTTGGAGCGGAGGAGAGGGCTGAGGCGCAGAGAGCCGGCGATCGCGGATCATTGCGGTTGAGGCGCGTTGGCGGAGTCGCTGGCGGGCTCGCCGCGCGGGTCGATTGGGTTCTGCAGTTGGAGGTCGGGGACGACGGGCGGAAGGGGTTCCGCTTCCCGCAGATTGGGCACGGGAGCTACTGGGGCGAATTCTTCTTCGCGTTTGAGCTCGATCGGCTGCTCCAGAATGATCTCCGGCGGTGGGAGCGGCGTGGGAAGCGAGGCAATGCCGGTGCTCGGCGCGGCGCCGCCGCCGAGGGCCTGGTAAGCGTTGACGATCGCGGCCAGCTGCTGCTGCTTGGTTTCGATCAGGACCATCCGCGCTTCCATCAGGTCGCGTTGCGATAGAAGGACGTCCATGTATTCGACGCGGGCGCTTTGGAACAGTTTGGTGGCGCTGTCGACCGAGGCTTCCAGCGACGCCAGCTGTTCCCGCTTGATCTCGATGCTCTTGCCGTAGTTCTCGACCTTTGACAGGCGATTGACGACCTCGGTAAAGGCGGTGAGGACCGTCTGCTGGTAGTCGTAGATTGCCTGCAATTGTTCGGCGTTCGCGGTGAGGTAGTCGGCTTGGATCGCTCTCTTGTTGATCAGCGGAGCAATCAAATCGCCGCCGACGCTATAGATGAGCGAGTCTGGGCTGTTGAACAGATACCGCGTGTTGAACGCTTCGTAGCCGACTCCTGCACGCAGGTTGAGCGACGGATAGAATCTCGCGCGCGCGACGCGCACATCTAGACCGGCCGCCTGCAACTCGCGTTCGGCTTGGCGAATGTCGGCGCGATTCTGGAGCAACTGAGCGGGGAAGCCGACGCTCAACTGCTGCAACTGCAAGTTCAAGAACTTCGCGGCGTCGCGCTGGACGTATTGCGGGTAACGCCCGAGGAGGAAGTTGATGCGGTTCTCGACCTCGACGATCTCCTGCTTGATGATCAGCTTTTCGCTCTGATTCTTACGCACTTCTGCCAAAAAACGCTGCACGCCCAACTCGGTGTCGCGTCCTGCTTCCTTCTTGGACTTAGCCATTTCGAGGCTTTGCTGTTGGATCTGGATGGTTCGATCCAGTGCGTCCATGCGATTGTCGAGCGCCATCAACTCGTAGTAGTTTTCGGCGACCTCCGCGACCAGCCGGGTCACCATGTAGTTCTGGCCGTCTTGCGTTCCTAGATAACGGAGCGTCGCCGCGTCGCGGGCGTTGCGCAGCTTGCGCCAGATGTCGATCTCCCAGGTCACGTCGGCGGCAACGAGGAAGTTCGGCAGCGGCTCGGGAAAGTTCTTGCCAGGAAATGGCTGGAGTTGATCCTCGACGGCGCCTTGCGGCGTGAACAAACTCGGCTTTTCCAAGTCGGCGCCTGCGCGCAAGCCGATGAAGGGAAACAGAGCGCCGCGTCGGGCCTGAATCTCGAAGCTGGCGATCTGAACTCGTTGGTTGATGATCTTCAGCTCTTGGTTGCCGGCCAAAGCCTGATCGATTAATCCGGAGAGGACAGGATCGTTGAAGAACTCGTTCCAGCCGAGCATCGACGAACTGTCCTGCGTGACGACGCCGTTGAAGTCGCACGGCAGCAGCGCCGCGGGCTCGGCTTTTTGCAGTCCGGGAATGCAGCAACCGGGCATCGACAGCAGAAAGCCGACACCGACCGCTAATGAGCGCGCACGTTTATTACGTGTGTTCGCGTTCGAATAACTCGCTGAGCGGTTCATCGTGTTCGTCCCTGATAAGTTTTTTTCCGTCGGCTACCTTGCCGAACAGATAATAGAGCCCCGGAATCACCAGAACTCCGATGACGGTGCCGACGAGCATGCCGCCGACGGCCGTCGTGCCGATCGTGCGATTGCCGATGGCGCCAGGGCCGGTGGCCCTGACGAGCGGAATCAAACCGGCGATGAAAGCGAACGAAGTCATCAAAATCGGGCGGAAGCGGAGCTTGCCGCCTTCGATCGCCGCGTCGCTCAGTGGAATGCCTTCATGGCGGCGTTGGACGGCGAATTCGATGATCAGAATGGCGTTCTTGCCGAGCAAACCGACGAGCATGACCAGGCCGATCTGGGCGTAGACGTCGTTCGCCAAGCCCATCGCCTTAAGGAACAAGAACGATCCGAACAAGCCAATCGGCAGCGAAATGATCACCGCGAGCGGCAGCATGAAGCTTTCGTACTGACCGACGAGCACGAGATAGACGAACATGACGACGATCAGAAAGATGTAGACCGCCGTGTTGCCTTTGCTGGCTTCGTCGAAAGAGAGACCTTGCCAGCCGATGTCGTAGCCGCGCGGGAGCGTCTCGGCGGCCACTTCCTTAATCGCCGCGATGGCTTGTCCGCTGCTGTAACCAGCGGCAGGCGCCCCTTGGATCGCCGCCGTCGTGTAAAGGTTGTAGCGGCTGATTTCGTTCATGCCCTGCTTTTTCTCGATCTTCATGAAGGCCGAATAGGGAACCATTTCTCCTTCTTCGTTCTTCACGAACATGTTTTCAAAATCTTCCGGAAGACGCCGGAACTCTGGCGCCGCCTGGACATAGACCTTGAAGAACTGCCCAAAGCGGACGAAGCCCTGTTCCCAGGTGCTGCCGACGACGATGGAGAGGTTGTTCAGAGCGTCGGCGATCGAGACGCCCTTCTGCATCGCGACGTCGTTGTCGATGACGAGTTCGTACTGCGGGTAGTTGTTGGCAAAGAAGGTGAAGAGCCCTTTGATTTCCTTGCGCTTCGACAAGGCCTCCATGAACTTGTCGGTGATCTTCCCCATTTCCGCATAATTGCCGCTATTCGTCTTATCGAGGAGGTTCAACGCGAAACCGCCGGCGGCGCCGAAGCCGGGAACTGCCGGGGGCTCGTAAAACTCAAGCTTCACATTGGCGATGTCGCGTCCCTTCTCTTCGAGCTCCTCGATGATCTGCTTGGAGGTGAGACGCCGTTCCGACCAAGGCTTCAGGTTGATGATGCAGGTGCCCGCATTGGAACCTCGACCTTCCGTGAGCACTTCGTAGCCGGCGAGCGACGAGACGGAGGTGATTTCATCCATCTCTTCGCAAATAGCTTGCAGTTCGTGGGACTTGGCGTTGGTGTATTCGAGCGTCGAGCCCGGCGGCGTTTGGATGATGCCGTAGATGATGCCCTGATCTTCCAGCGGGATGAATCCAGTGGGAAGGACCGTATTGACCATGACGATGCCGACGCCGAAGGCGGCGATCACCAGCACCGTCAGCGTTCGCAGGGTGACAATCCGGCTCACGATGCCGACGTACCCGTTAGTGATCTTCTCGATGCCGCGATCGACGAAGCGGAGTAGCATCGCCAGCGGGCTGCGCGACGGCTTGCGATGCGGGTCATGCGGCTTCAGCAACATTGCGCAAAGCACCGGCGTCAGCGTCAGCGCGACGACGCCGGAGAGCACGATCGACATGGCCATCGTCAGACCAAACTGTCGATAAAAGACCCCGACCGGGCCGGTCATGAACGTCACCGGAATGAACACGGCCGTCATCACAAGAGTGATGGCGATGATGGCGCCGCTGATTTCGTGAACGACTTCTTTCGTGGCGTTATATGGCGATAGATGCTTCTCGTGCATCTTCGCGTGGACTGCTTCGACCACGACGATCGCGTCGTCGACCACGACGCCGATCGCCAACACCAGCGCGAAGAGCGTGATGAGGTTGATCGACATGCCGAACATCAGCATGAAGAAGAAGGTGCCGATAAGCGACACGGGAACGGCGAGCGTCGGGATCAGCGTGGAACGGAAGTCGCCTAGAAACAGGTAAACCACCAGAGCGACGAGGATGAAGGCTTCGAATAACGTATGGAGCACTTTCTCGATCGAGGCCTCGAGAAACCTTGAAACGTCGTAGCTGACTTCGTAATCCATGCCTGCAGGAAACGAGGCTTCTTTGATCTCCTCGAGCTTTTCCTTCACCTTCTCGATGACTTCGGTGGCGTTGGAGCCAGGAGACTGCTTGAGCACGATGGCGGCGGAAGGCTTGCCGTCGATATCGGAGTAGAGGTCGTAGAATGACGAACCGAGCGAAACCGTGGCGACGTCTTTCAGTCGGAGAATTTCACCCTCGGGATTCGCTCGCAAGATAATTTGCTCGTACTGCTCCGGCTTGTCATAGCGGCCTACCCAGGTGAGGACGTACTCAATCGTCTGAGACGTTTTGCCGGTCGCTTGTCCGAGTCGTCCGGGCGAGCCGATCATGCTCTGATCGGCGACCGCCTTCATGACGTCTTCGGCCGAGATGTTGTAAGCGCGCATGCGCTCGAGATTGAGCTCGATGCGCATGGCGTACGCACGATTGCCCAGGATGGTGGCGCGACCGACGCCTTGAATGCGTTTGATTTCGGGCAGGATGTTGACGTTGGCGAAGTTGTAGAGAAAGTTCTGGTCGACGTTTTTATCGGTGCTAAAGACGTTGACGTACATCAACATGCTCGCCATGTTCTGCATGACGACGATGCCTTCCCGCTCGACGATCGGCGGAAGGTTGTTCTTGACCATCTGGACGCGGTTGTTGACGTTCATCACCGCAACGTTCGGATCGGTGCCAGGTTCGAAGATGACCTGAATCGTCGCTTCGCCGGCGCTGGTGGCGTCGGAGATCATGTAGCGCATATCCTGGACGCCGTTGATCGACTGTTCCAGGATGACCAACACCGAGTCGATAAGCACCTTGGCGCTCGCGCCGGGATATGACACTGCGACGACGACGCTTGGCGGCGCGACCGACGGGAATTGCGAAATCGGCAGCGTATTGATCGCCAGGCCGCCCATGAACAGGATGAGCAGCGAGATGACGATCGCCAGCGCCGGTCTGTGGAGAAACTTCGCAAACATTAGCTACGATGCCTACTCGGCCTTGTACTTCAGATTGCTGAGAGCCACTTCAGGAGCGAGCAGCTCAAACTCAACCTTCTCGCCGTCACGAACTTGCCTGATGCCCTCGAGGACGATTTTGTCATTCACGCCAAGGCCCTCCTTGATGACGTAGACGTCCTCCATTTCGTTCTTGACTTGTATTTCGCGTTGATGCACCAAATTGTCTTCCCCGACGACGTAGGCGTAGCGCTTCGCAAGAATCTCGAAGGTCGCGCGCTGTGGAATGACGATGGCGTCCTTCTCCACATGGCTGAGAATTACCGTGCCTGTCTGACCGTGACGCAAGAGGCCGGTCGGATTGGGGAAGTCGGCGCGGAAGGCAATGTTGCCTGTCTTGTTGTTGAAGTCGGCCTCGATGGCGCCAATCTTCCCGATCTGGGGGAACTCCTTACCGTTCGCGAGCTCAAGATCGACTTGCAGCTCATGCTGCTGGTCCATCTCGGATTCGTATTCGATATAACGGGCCTCCGGCACGTTGAAGTACACCCACATCACGTCATTGTCGGAGAGCGTCGTTAGGATGTCGCCTTCTTCGATGAGACTGCCTTGTTGTTCGTGCAGACGATCGATGATGCCGTCGAAAGGGGCTTTGACGTCGGTGAAATTCAGTTCGGCTTGCGCCAATTTCACCTGGGCGTTGGCTTTGTCGAGCTTGGCCTGTGCTAGCGCCACTTCCTGCGGCGAGACGACCTTTTGCTCGTACAGCTTCTTCGTGTTGTTGAATTCAATCTGCGCCAACTGTGCCTCGGCAAGCTCGGAATCGAGCTTGGCCTGGTAAAGCGTTGGAAGAATCTTGAACAACAAGTCGCCTTCCTTGACGGCTTGTCCTTCCTTCACCTTGACCTCTTCGAGGTAGCCGCTTTCCAGGGCGCGGACTTCGATGTGACGGCGCGAGTGAATCTGACAGACGTATCGCTGCGTACTCGTCACGTCTTTCGAGACCGGGCTCGTCACTACGATCTTGTGCGGCTCCTCGTGATGCGCCTCATGCTTCTGACAAGCCGAAAGCGAAAGGAGGAGCAATCCCAGGAAGATGGCGCGAATTGATGACAACTTCATAATGCGTTCGGGCGGGCTTGTAGCTTGCCGGATTGGAACCCGGCGCTCACAGCTGTATCGCGGAATGCGAGAGAGCTCAGTGGCTGGGGCGTCTCGTTTCGCTAAGTAATGAATGGGTAATTGCAAATATGCCAGCATTGCGCGACCGTTAGCAGTCGCGGCGAAACGGGCAAAGTGGTAAAGGTGGGTTGCCTCCTCCGCCGTGGACATCGTCGACTTGCGTCACAATGAAACGGGCAAAGCCCACTAACGTAGGCAACCGATTGGAAGAGTCGGGGGGTGGTCCCCAAAACGTCCACTCGAACCACCTCAACTAATCCGACTAATCGTCATCATCGGAATTATTAGAATCGAAGCTCGCCTATAGTGGCATTAATTCTTCTTAAGGTTCAGTCGGGATCTATCCATGTGATGAATTTGCCCCAAATTCCCCAAGAGTTGCTGCGATGTGCCAGCAACGGACCGGCGACCTGCTATCCCGACACCGGGGTGACAATATCACTGCGGAGGAAATAGATGGGTCTTGACGGCCGCTGCCGAGGGCCGCGTGACAAGCCTCTTCAGTGGCACGACTTCGAGCTGCACGCATCTCCAAACCCATGTCAGAAATTAAACTGCTTTCAAACGCCAATTGCGGAGCTTCTTGTCGCCCCTTCACCGTTGCCTCCATCGACCTCTTCTAACTGTGACGATCGCCCTATAAGGGGCGCGCTCCGCTGCACGCCTGACGGGGCTCAGTCGCTCGCTCCGTCGTCCTTCCCGCATACCGCGAGACAACCACTTTGCCTCTCTCAGCATTCCTTCAATTGCGGAAATGGAAGTAAGGCAAGCATTGAGCGGCAGCGGCTTTGGAAAAGGATCGCCAGGAGCCTCACGAGCGAAGATGAAAACGTGGCCATACTGCAATTTTCACTTCCACTGGAGGACCGCGCCGAACTGCCACGCGACCACTGTGAAGCCGGGCGAGGGCATGGGATCTACTGCTCCGGCGTAGGAACCGAGCGATTCGGGATCGTAATTTGCTGACTCAGGCGGCGTTTGCGCGGCGTGCGGGATAGATTTCGGACGCCCAGCCAACCAATGGCGTCCTTGTGGTAAGACCGGGGGGGAGTGGGAGGAAGCTTGGCCTGTCGCAGCGGCGCCTCTCCCCACCGCGCCGGCGCAAGGAAAGCCGACGCCGTAGGGTAGGTACATAGACCTCAGCCGACGACGCGCCATGCGCAGTAGCGCGAACGTCGACTGTGTGAGTCTAGTGGACCGCACGGTTACTAGAGGCCCTGACTACGCCGGTGAGCCGGCCGCAATGGCGACGTTGCACGATCGAGCGCGATAATCGGCGTCGCGGCGTGCAGAAATCGCTAAATCGACGAATCCGCTGTCGGCGGTTGATTTGCCGCGTCCAACGCCCGTTGCAGCGCGATCATCCGTTTGTTCGCATTGCTCAGCGCTTCTTCATACTCACGCAATCGCCTCTCAGCCGAATCGCTGCGAATTCGGTATTCAGTGATCGCCGCGCGTAGTTTGTCGTTGGGAGCACTCTCGGCTTTCTTCCTCGCTTCGGCCTCCACAATCTCGCGACGTTTGGTCAAGTTCAATTTGATTTGGTCTCGCTTACGTTGGAGCGCACGCAATTCAACGCTGTTCTGATCGCGGCTCGCCTGACGTCGCGCCACGAGTTGCTCGTCAATTTTTGTTGACTCGCCTCGCAACGACTTGAGCGCGGAATCGGCCGCGAGGGCCGCCGACACCGCCTGCTCAACACCAGCCGTCGACTGAGATCGCTGCACCGCCAATTCGCGCATGAGCACGATGTCTACCAGTTCCTGCTTTGTTGACGCGATGAGATTGTTCAGCAGCCCAATGTGCGCCCGTAGACTCGGCAGCTCGATTTCCTTGATCGCCTGAACATTTTGACGCGTCCCGAAAGCAGCCGCCTTGTCAAACTCGCGATCCCGCTTCGAGCCCCGCTCCGCGATCATCGCCCGTTCAATCTGCCGGTGCACATCCTCGGGGGCGCGCAACTTCCAACGACGCAACTCGACATCCGAGCCGAACGGCGACTTATACTCCTTGATGATCAGATCCTCACCAGCCTCGCGCGATGTCGCGACAAACCCCGCATCGACCGATGGCGCCGTCGTCGCCTGCAACTTCTCGACATGGAGCGTCGCCAGCGCATCTCGTCGCCATTGCACGGCGAACGGCAAGGCCTGCATCGCAACCGCGCCGACCGCGGCTCCGCACAAGAAGATCACGATTCGCAAAGCGCTCATCGATGCGTCGCCCCGTAGAGTAGTCGTAGGTCGGGAAAATCTTCAGGTGATAGGCATGGTGACGCGCCGCACTCCCATTGACAAGCACTTCGGCCCGACCGGAGGGCAGAACCTGGGGAACCTCGTGAAGGGCCTTCGCCAATTTTCAACAAGGGATGCTGGGTGATCGGCTGATTTATGGAGTCGCCCAGTTCGACGCCTCCGCGTTCACCACGGACCATATCCCAGCGGGCCCCTCCCGCGATCCTCAAACGCTCAGCGAGCGGCTGCGCGTCGTCAAGCGCGCAGCCCTGGAGAGAGGATTCCCAGGGGCGCTGCCGACGTTTGACGACGACGAGTCGGCAGGAACGATCGGCGCGGCGTTTTTCTGCCGGCCGCCGCCGAATCGCTGAGCGTTCCCGCGCATTTGCTGAAGAACTGACCCAAACTGACGCCTCATCGTTTGCGGGACGCGTTCAAGTAGTCTCTGCGCCCGCGGGCGGCCTCACGCACTGCGCCGTCAGCACCGCGCTGATGCGTTCCCATCGTTGCCGGTGTGATTACCCTTTGGCGAGTCGGGAGCGCGCGAACTGACGCTTCTGGTGAGGTCTTTTGTTTTTCGGCGACGCTTGCAACGAGCCCGTCGCAACCGGAAATTGGACCGCTGCGAGTTGTAAAAGAACCCTCGAGGAATCTGATGACATGGACCGAAACCCATCTGACGAAGCTGCTTATGGCTATTTCGTCGTCTGCCTCTTAACGTTGGTCGGGCTGATCGTCATCTACCGTTCCACGAAGGGGCGGTCTGGTCCCCTATCCGCCCTGGTGTTCGTCGCGTTGGGCCCCTTTCTTGGAGTTCTGCTAATCTTCATCGACGCGCTTCGTAATGCAGCGAGGACAGAACAATCGCGTCACATCGGAATATCGGCCGGCGTCGACAGCTTCTCCATGGTGGCCTACATCGGAAAGATGGCGGCATTCGGCCTCGGAGCGAGCTTAGTTGCTTCAATTCTGTATCTTTACAGCATTCGTGACGAGCTCGACGGCTGGTGAAGCATCGAATCCGATCTTCCCCATTTTTTGCCCCGTACTGTGTTCCCCATTCGCTAGTCGGATTACCGCTTACGGGCCCGTGCTGCCATCTGCCACGTGCCCGCAACCGCGTGCTAGTTCAGCTTCAAGGCGATTGGCCTGAGCTCGAAGGCTAGACCGCTCCTTTTCGATTTGCTCCTTGATAGAAGCAAGAGGAGAAGATTCCATCCGAATGGCTCTGAATCCCTGCGGCACGAAGGCGACGCGGCGGCCATTCTAACAGCTGCGTTTCGGATGCAAAGAAAGGTGTTTAAAAAAGATGGCGGCGGCTTAGAGGTTGAGTAGGTTGAGTCTAAGCCGCCGCCTGGTCTGTTCGTCGCCTTAGGTGAAGGGACCACCTCAAACGACGCGATAGATTATCGGTTGTTCAAGTCTCAAGCTAAAGCCGGAAGAGGCACTCGCGCTCCCTTGAAGTTACTTTCACTTCGCGGCCCAGGCGATAGAGATACTTGCCTAGCAGGTCGAGCGTCATGCCGGAAATCTTTCCTCGCATAAGCTCGCTAACTCGAGGCTGCGGAACTCCGAGCACTTTCTCGAGCTGACGCGGCGTCAGCTTTTGCTTTTCAATTGCCTTCAGAATCTCGCTGTGCATCGACGCCTTAAGGAGCAGTATCGAAGCTTCTTCCGACGGGAAGCCCAAATCCTCGAAGATATTTCCACTGCTTACGTGGGTAGGTTCATTTTTCTTTGCGTGCATTTTTCTTCTCCTCTCTCAATCTATCCTTTACCGCCCGCAAGCGGCCCTTCGCTACGCTCAAGTCATTGCGAGGCGTCTTGGCTGAGTTCTTCGTAAAGCCATGGAGCATGTAAATGGTGTTGCCGACTTAGCTGAGATAAATCAGCCGGCGCCAGCCATCTTTGTCCATCTGGCGAAGCTCGAAAACTCCCGCACCAATTGATGTCATAGGTCGGGCGTTAAGCGGTCTCTCTCCGCTTTGCATTCTCCGGATATCCAAACCCAGGTCTTCTTTGATGTCCTTGGGGAAGCTCTTAACTACCTCCAGGCTATCACCTTCCCAGGCTACAAATACTTCCTGCTCCTTAGCCGTTCCTATCTCCACGCATCGTCTGTTATACGAATTACAGTATACGTTATTTTGTATAACGTCAAGAAGCTTTGTCGGCCAATAAAAAAAGGCCGGAGCATCGGCGTCGTGACGCGCCGCACTCCCATTGACAAGCACTTTGGCCCGACCGAAGGACAGAACCTGGGGAACCTCGTGAAGGGCCTTCGCCAATTTTCATCAAGGGATGCTGGTTGATCGGCTGATCTTTGGAGTCGCCCAGTTCGACGCCTCCGCGTTCACCGCTGACCGCATTAAGGTGAGCCCCTCCGGCGACGCTCGAACGCTTACCGAGCGGCTGCGCGTCGTCAGTCGCGCAGCCTTTGAGAGAGCATTCCAGGGGCGCTGCCGACGTTTGACGACGACAAGTCGGCAGGAACGATCGGCGCGGCTTTTTCTCTGCCGGCCGCCGCCGAATCGCTGAGCGTTCCCGCGCATTTGCTGAAGAACTGACTCGCGGCGAGGCGCCGGCACGGATCGAGTTCAATGTGGTCGCCGCGCGTCGCCTCTTGCGAAAATCGCTGCCAATTTGGCGCTAGTGCACTCAACAGCGTTCGCTAGCAATAAGGCGCCCATCTTCGGTCGCCTTGGGCTCGATCACGACCAAGTTGGGGGTCGCTGCTGAACCTGGCCCGGTCTAGCGCAATCAAAGTAGTGAGACCCAAGTGGAACTTGCTAAGTGTGAAGACGCGCGGAATTAGCCGTGTAAGTGGCTGACTGGAAAGGGGCGAAGCTGCCACGGGGCGCGTCAAATCTCAATTGCCGCCGGCGTTACCCTCGTTTAATGGACGGATGAGGAGTTCCGGTCGGTCCAGGTGTAGGTAGTGACCATGGTCGCCAGTAAGAATCATCAGCGACTCTTGCCAGTTGCTGTTCGCTTCAACCCACTGGGTAATGATCTTCACGGCCTCGTCGCCGCTATTGACCGCGCCGATCGATGCGTCGAGGTTATTGCCGTGATTGGCCCAATCGACGTCGCCTTCCTCGACCATGAGCCAGAACCCGCGATCATTGTTATTGCCCAAGACAATCAGCGCGGCGGAAGTCATCTCGGCCAGGGTCGGATTTTCAGTAATTTCCTCCTCAGAATAAACGATCGGTTCGCCGTTTAGTCCAGGAGCCGGACAATAGTCGCGGTCCGCTGAGGCGAAGGGCAGATGGCCCCCAACATGCTTTTTTTCGCCGCCGACGCCATAGAACCCTAACAACCGACGGCCTTCGCGAGCCGCCCGCTGAGCGGCGGCGGCGAGGTGACTTCCCCCTGGTTCTCCTGGCGAGCGGACCGAGACGACATAGCGGCCGCCATGATTGACGTCGGCTGCCTTCATGTCAGCATCGGTCAGATAGTCGTTGCCGGGAACAAAATTGTCTCCCTGCGCCTTATTTGTGCCTTTCTCAACGCCATAGCCGGCTCCAATCACGACGTCCATTCCGTCCAGCGGTTGCTCGGGATGGCTGATTGACGGCAGTCCTAGCAAATCACGCGTTAGATCTTGATAGTCATCACGATGGACATTGTGAGCATAGGCCGCCGCTGGAGTCGCATGACTGATTGGCACGGACGTCACGACCCCCACACGGTAGCCCGCCCGCTGAGCGCGATGCGCTATCGTCGCCAGCCGCGCGCCATACGGATCGACGTTGATGGCTCCATTGTAGGTCTTCACGCCGGAGGTCATGCTCGTCGCGGAACTGGCCGAATCGGCGTAAGCGTGTCGCACCGGACCGTCCTTAGGCCCAGCGATGAGATATTCGGGTTCCGTCGCCGTCGCCCAGGGAGTGATCCCTCCCAACTCTGGCCGATAGCCGCCGGCGAGGCCGCCTCCGGGATTCTTCACACGTTGGGCGTTGACGTCGACCTGCGTTCCGTCGCGGTAGGGACTTGTGACCATCCAGCTGAACTGGCTCGTTCCCTCGGCATCGTAGTCCTGAAAGTGCGTTCCGCTTCCTCGACCCTCAGCATAAGCGACGCGCTGAAGGTTCCAGATCGAAGCGGCACGCGTCGTGTCCCAATCCATCCCATCGAACACGACGAGGAAGATGTACTTCTTGCCGGCAGCGAGCGCTGCCGCTTGCAGATCATAGATATTCGTCTGGTCCAGATAGTGAGCGGCGTCAGAGACGGAGTCTGCCGCTGGACCGCCGTAGAGTCGGCGCAGGCGTTCTTCATTACGGTACACGCTGTTCGCGCCCGTATAGCTTGTCAGATCGACGCCGGCGTCGCCGCCGCTGGCGCCATAGGCGTAGACGGGAATCAGCCGATTCGAATGCGCGGACCAAGTGCTGTACCGCGTTGCATCGGTCCCCCAATGGGCAGCCGGCGATGCTCCCGACGACACGGCGCTTCGTTGCAACTCATTCAGCAAGTCGCCTGAAGTCGGGGACGCGACGCAGCACAGAAACCCCAACACTAGTGCAACTGGTCCAACGCGAGCCATTCGCCGGCCTCTGGAAACGGAAGTGAACTGGTTTACTCGCCGCACGCCGGCTAAGCGACGATTATGCCATCAAAATCACGACCGGCCAACGAGTCAACGGACCCCAACTTGCCGAGAGCTGGCCGCTAGCAGCATGGCGCTTTGCCGGAAGTCGAATGGCATTTTTCAGCGTGAGGCTCGTTATTTGTGAGAAACAGAAGCGGCCATGTTGCACCTGCCGATTGCATCACTGCCGCGATGACCGGATCGATTCGACTGACTGACGGTCATCAGAGACCGCCGCCTCGATGTGAGCCGCCGGATCAGTCGTCGAACGATGAACGCGATGACCACGTTCGATCAGCGCCACGGCAACTGATGCTGCGATAGTGGTTTTGTCGACTCCACTCTTCCACATCGTCAGGATCGCCCCGTGGCCCGGAGCTGCTAGGTTGACGATCAGATCGCTGAGCGACGGCGGGCAGGGGGTGCAGCAGCAAGTTGTTCGTGATTGCGATAGAAGCTCACCAAATGGTGATGGGCTTCGCCAAAACCGCCGACCGGCTTAGGTCGCGCCGATAACTCCTACGAGACAGCACCCCGTCGTGCTCGTAGGACTCCGTGCCAGCTTGCATCCTGACGCACTCCAGCCAGGAAATGCGATTGTCAGATGCCTCGCCAAGACCAAGCCCTCAAGTCGCCGCCTAGAGATGCTCAAGCAGGCTTCGGGAAGCAGGATGGAAGTTGCCGTGGCGTTGTCGGGATTGCCTGTTGCGCATCACGAGCAGCGAGGCAAATCAGAACAGTCGGTCACGCGGCGCGCGCTGGCCAGAATCGTGCGACGACAAGCGGCAGCAGGAAGGCAACGCCGCAGACGAGGCCCAGCGTCCATAACGCGACTTTGGGCTCAGGACTTTCGGGGGGCCGAGCAGTCGCCATCAATGCGACCCTTTCAGGGGCGTTGCGCTCCGTTTCCAGCCTGAGTTTACGGGCCGCGATCAACTCAAACACCTGTTTCTCGCGATCAAGTTCAGCAAGCGTGAACTCTAAGCTGCTGAGTTTTCCCTCGTCCGCCTCCAATTGCTTCTCCGCCGCATCAAGACGGTTCGCTAGGACATCCTTCTTCACGTTCAGAGCGGCAATCTTGTCGCGAAGCGACTGCTGCGCTTGAAATTGTTCTTCTGCATGCAAAGCGGCGTGCTTACGTCGCAGCACATCACGCTGATCTTCTTTGAGTTGATCAAGTGCAGCGCGCCGCTCGCCGAGCTCACGCGTGAGTTCGGCCAACGCCTTTTTCTCATCAGTCTCACTCCCGCCCGTTGGTCCCGGAAGTTGATCGATTTGTGCCTGGAGCTCGTCGACCGTCAGCTGGGACGCGATGATCGGGGGATGATTCTGAACGGCTAATTCCACGTGCGCGTCGAGGTGTGGCGGTTTTGACGGCGAGGATTCGAGACGTCGCTGTTCAGCGTCTAGCAGCGCCAGTTCCAGGTCGACCTCCGCTGCCTTTCGTCGGAGGTCACTCGTCAGTTCATAGCGATCTGCGTTGCTACTCTTCGCGTTTCGACTGAATGGATTCGGGCCGTGCGTTTCTCGACTGAGCTGGAGAACCTTTTCGCGCAACTGGGCCAGCTCAACCTCACGACGCTGCTGCTCGGCGCCAAGCATTTCGATCACTCGTGCCCCATTGTAGTCGGGCTCAGATCGATGTGCATGCAAGTACTCGGTCACGACGGCATTTACGATACTGGCGGCGTCCTCTGCGGATGCCGAGACATACCTGGTTTCATACAGATTGGAATCGCCGAGGCGAGAAATCAGGAGACGATCTTGAATGTGAGCGACGGGGTCCACGCTCTCTCTGAGTTCAGCGCAAGCTGCTGCAGTTGGGTTTCCAACGACGCGATTTAGGATGACCGGAGATCGGATCAGCTCGACTTGCGTCTCGACGAACCGATTTCTGGTGGGGTCATCACTGTCCGCTGGGAACGCAATGAACGGAGCGTTTTTCGCGATTGAGATCACCGCCCGCGCGCTGTACTGCGTCGGGGTCGCGAAATAGAACGCTAGGCCGGCAATCAGCGCCGCGAGCAGCCCGGCCAGCAGCAGTTTGAGTCGTCGGTAGGGACTGCGCGTGCGCGATGACGCCCCCTCGTGCAGATCATCCTGCGTCGGTTCGATCGGCGATTGGAAGTCGGCGTCACCAGTCATGGCCATTCACCAATACGAACGGATTTGCTGCACGTTGCGGGAAGTAAAGTCAAAAGTCCCTCGCTTCGTCGTCGCGCAGAGCAATGACGCCTCATTGGCATTTGCGATTCGGGGTTGAGTCAGGAACCGATCCAGGCTCGCGGTACCTGGCAGTGTATTATTGCTAGCCTACCCAGGTATCTAGCGCACGGCGAATTACACAGCGTTCCAGCTGCCGTCCCATTCGGTTCTTGCTGTACCCGTCGGAGAGGTTCTACGCGTGACCTTCGCTTTCCCAGAGGCGCCGAGGCCAGTTCGGCTGGCCATCCTGCACAGCAGCCGCCAGCATCGCCGCGGGCGTTTTGTTTGCTCGACATCGAAGCCGACGTTGACCAAGCAGTGCGGACTACGCGAGTCGCGCGGCGGCGGGACAAGCGGCGTTTCCGACGTCATGCGCCGCAGGTCTAAACGATGCTCACGATCCACGATAGTGTCGTCGGCTCGGTCGTCAACGCAGTTGACGTCAATTTGCCGGCCCGCTGCCGGTGGCCATGGCGGGAGCGACGGCCGCCGGCGGTCGCCAAGCGGACGCCATGCCCCGCAATAGCTGGCGCACGCAGCGAATGACGCGGCCCACTGCTTGGAAATTGTGTTCCAGCGAATTGAAATCGACCGCATGCTGAACGTCGGCTGCAATTAGGTGAGCTCGTTCTATAGGATTCGATGGTCGGCAAAGGTCCGACGACGCGACTCTCTACAGCGAAGGTTATACGGATTCCAATCTGAGGTAGCGCGCCCCCCTCTTGCGCCCTCCCAGTTTACCCATGATGCTATTGCAGGCTCCTTTTCTGGGAGGTTGCGATGGACGTGAAGGATCATCTGCCGCTGGGCGAATTGCGGCGGCTGGAGCGAGTTGAGAAGGACGCCGATCGCGCCAAGCGGCTGCGGATTGTCATCCTCGGCATGGAAGGGTGGACGGCGCCGGCGGTGGCGATGGCCGTGGGCCTGACTCGCCGCATCTGCCAACGTTGGGTGCGTCGCTACAACGAAGAAGGCTTGGCGGGGCTCGAGGATCGCCGCGGCCGCGATCCTCGACTTCCGCTCACGCCGGAACAACAAGAGCGCGTTCGTCAGCGTCTGGACGCCGGCCCGACGGCCCAGGACGAAGTCTGTTCGCTTCGCGGCAAAGACGTGCAGCGGATCTTGGCCCAGGAGTTCCAACTGCTGCGCTCGCTGGCCGGCGTCTATCATCTGCTTCATCGACTGGGATATTCGTACCTGCGCCCTCGGCCGCGCCATCGCCAGGCCGATCCCGAAAAGCAGGCGGCGTTTCTGCGCGAGTGGCCAGACCGGCTGCGAGCGATTGAGGCGGCCCAGCCGACCAAGCGATTGCGGATTTACTTTCAGGATGAGTCGCGGTTCGGACAGCAAGGGACGACGACCAACGTGTGGGCGACGCGCGGTTCGCGTCCCACGGCGGTCCGTCAGACCGAGTACCAGTACCTGTGGGTGCTGGGCGTCGTGTGCCCGGAGACGGGCCATGCCGAGGGACTGCTCAGTCCGCAGCTCAATACGAAGATCGTCAACGAGTTCTTGACGCAGTTCGCCACGACCATTCCGGCCGATGAACACGCCGTGATGCTGTGGGACGGCGCCGGCTTTCACGCCAGCAAGCAGCTTCGCGTTCCCGAAAACGTGACCGTCGTCACGCTCCCGGCGTGTAGTCCCGAGTTGAACCCGATCGAAAACCTCTGGCACTATCTCAAGAGCCATTTCTGGAGCAACCGGGCCTACGACGACTTTGACGCCTTGGAAGAGGCCGCCGTTGCGGCGTGGCGCAAGGCCGCACTGGATGCCGACCTCATGAAACCCATCTGCGCTGCTCCCAACCTCGAACGCGCTACTTCAAATTAGGATGCGTATGATAGAGCCCCCGGCGGAAAATCGCGCCAAATGATCAAGAGGTCCAGTGGTGGGGAGTTCACTTCAGTCCTAGGCCACGTTGAGCCACTGGGTTAACGGCGGACGCAGCCGCGCAAGCGGCCGAAGGTTGAGCCGATTCTGTTGCGAATCGCGGAGATGTTGGAGGCCGATCAGCAGCCCCGAAGAAGCAGCGGCATACGGCGAAGCGGATCTTCGACCGATTGCGGGACCTGCAGGGCTACGACGGCGGCAACGCGAGCGCCTAGGAGGCCTTCCGGGCCTGGTGCCACGGGCGGCAGGAAGTCTTCATGCCGCTGTCGCAACCCCTGCGCGAGGCGCAGGTTGATTTCGGTTACGCCTACCTGGAGGTCGCCGGCGAACTCGTGCAGGCGGCGTTGTTCGTGATGACGTTGCCGTACTCGGACGCCTTCTTCTTGCAGGCGTATGAAGTTGGCCGACGGTAAGGAAGACGACCGAGTTCGATTCTGAGAAGGAATCTTCTGAAGTCAGGAAAGAAGCGAAAGCCGCCTTATGGGACCGGTTAAAGGACAGGGTACTGAAATCGAAAAAACCAGGCAACCAACTACCGAGTTGCTCGACGACCTCGGTCGGAGTGACCGTGATTCTCAGATCACGGCTGGAGCGAATCCAGCGCGCGTGATGTCCGTCGGAGTGATCCGGAGACCAATTTTCAAGATCATCGTTACCGCAAGCTTGCACCAGAGCCAGAAAGTCGTCGCAAAAAACAAGCCACCTCAACTCAGCGGTGCGATTCAGGAAGTGGAGTGCTTAATCAGTTAGACGCCCGACGATGTCGTGGTGGCCCAAGGCTAACAGGGCTATTGTTTAGCAGGCTCGGCCATCGTGCATGTGGTACGCACTATTCGCAAGCGAGCGACGCGGGCGATCCGCCGCATACTCCGCCGTCGAGCGGCCATCGAGCCGACGATCGGTCACATGCAAGCCGAAAACCGCATGAACCGCAATTACCTGACCGGCCAAGTCTGCGACAGAATCGACACGATGTTGAGTGCCGCTGGCTACAAACGCTGCAAGCTGTTACTGGGAGTACCTGTTTCTATCCGTGCGGTAATATTTGCACTTCGCCATAATTCACTTCTCATTTTCGTGCACACCACCCCAAGCCCTAGCGTCCGCCGGCGTCTTCCTTGGCGGATTTATGTACGGCCTTGAATCTCGTCCGCAACTTCATCAACGGCTGTTCAAACGCGAAGTAAGAAACGCAAGCCACAGCCATCGCGGCAAAGATATTCACAGGGAACTCAGCCCACGGCGACGATGAATAGCGGTTCAAGAATAACTGCTGCCAAAGATAGATCGAGTAGCTAAGCACGCCGATCATCACGAGCGGCCTAGAGTTGAGCGCTCGGCCAATCGCGTTACCGTAATTCCGGATGCATGAATCCATGGTCAGCGCGATGCACACATAGATAATTGGCTCACCGAAAACAGCCCCGACCGTAGAGCTCCGCGTGCGATTAAGGAGAATAATCACAGCCGGTAGAGTCAGCATCAAATAACTATCAAGTAACCAGAGGTACCAGCGTTGCGTCCACAGCCATGGACGAAAGCCCGCGAGCAGACAACCAACTGCAAGCCCACCGGCTACGGCGGGAAAGATCGGCAGATCGCGCAGGTCGGACTTAATTAGAACGCGCATCGCGCCTACGGTGATCGGTGATGCGACGAACATCGCAGCGGCCACCCACATGCCGCGGCGAATGCCTAGTAGCTTCAGAGTCAGCGGCCAGAGCAAGTAGAACTGCTCCTCAACCGCCAGCGACCACAGATGGCCAACGTACCACGAGCGGTCGGCGTAATAGTTCACGGTGTAGGTGGCGGCGGTTATCAAGTCGAAGCGGTGAAGCTGAATCCATTCAAGGGCCGACGCCGCCACGACTACGGCAAGGAATGCATAGTAGGCCGGGAAGATTCGTATTGCCCGGCGAGCGTAGAACAGCCTGAGCGAGATCCGGCCCGTGTTCGCCTGCTCTTGGATCAGCAGCGTCGTTATTAAGTAGCCTGAGATTACAAAGAACACCAGCACGCCAAGGTTGGAGTAATTGCCTAGCCAGTATTCCAAGTCGGAATCGGGGAAGCCGCGCGTGCCACGAAGGTGGCCCAGCAACACGAACGCGATTGCGACGGCGCGTAATCCGTCAAGGCTAGGAATCCGGCTTCTCGTCATGTCCTTACCATAATCTATGCTTACTCGAAGTAAATTCTCGACAATTCTCAATCGAGATTCCCCAGATGGATTGAGGCCTGTAGCACTCCAAGCTCGGGTTGATGCCACTTTTGACACGTTGCGTCCCCCGTGGTCATGGAGGATGAATTGGGGCCCACCTAATTGGGTAGCGTCCCGCCAGACCCATGTTAGGTCTGCCGCCGCCGCCTCCGTCTGCTCACTTGCCCGAGTAGTGTTTGATTCTCCAGTTTGTTTAGCGCGACATCGCGAACAGTAGTATGCCACTCTCAGCTTGGCACGAGTTGGCCGAAATCCCCTGATTTATTGTCGGTCGACGGGACTGAACTGCTCATCTGGCAACGTCAGCTTTCTTGCAGTGCGCCGACCGCCGCAGTTCCCGAACCCATGGCTGTTTGGCTGGCCTGGGGAGCGGGCGGCGTCGTGTTAACGTCAGCAGGCAGACGTTGCCGAACTGTCGGAGGCAAAGTTAGTCGGGGCCTTACCCAGACGCTCGTTTCTGTGGCGAACTCTACTGAAGGGGAATGTGACCAGAAGGCTCTCCCGCATGTGAGCGTCATTACGGACAGCGCCGCCTTGATCCGCTTGACGACGAGATCTACGTTATCGAGCCGAAGTTGACGTGAGCTTGGCCCGGCGGATGAAGGTCAAGGACAGCCGCGGTGACCTCAGGCGAATTGATCCCTCAATCAAGAGCGCGCAAAGCGCTAGTCCGACAGCTCGATTCTTGACGAGCTCTCGCCGTCGGCGACGTCCGCTCGCAGGTCGCTTGTTCTTCCAGCGCTGGTAAGTCCGTGAGTGCTTGAGATCGACCGCAAGTGGAGCGGTGGATGCAATGATGTGAGCGTCGTTCTACAGGATTCGATCGGCGGCAAAGGTTCGACGATGCGACGCTCCGCCGCACAGGCACAGCGGAGCTGCGCGACTCCGCCGGGCCGATAGTACTACCTCGAGCCGTGGTCATGGCCTCGACGTTTCTTCTGTCGTGGCAAGGGCGTGGGCTTGCGCGGGCGACCATCCTCGCGCCCGCGACGCTTACGGCCTGTCGAAGGTGGCGCATCGGCGCCGTGCTGGATCAGTTCGGAGCAGGTCTTTTAGCGGCGCCGTCCATCAGGGCAACCGTCGGCCATTGCTCGTCGCTACCGGCAGCGTTCCACAAAGACCCAGAACTCGCCGACCCCGTGCAGCTGACATTTGCGACAAATCGAGCGGCGGTGCGAATTCAGCGTGTGGAGTGAGATCCCCAGCTGCTTGGCGGCCCGCTTGGAGTTCATGCGCGCCGCATTGAGCGCGTCAACGGCTTCCCGTTCTCGCGCGCTGAGCAACGACCATGCCCGTGGCAGCCGCCGAAAGTGGAACAGCACCGGCGCCTTCGGCTCAGGCGACGGCCCCAGGTTCGCACGGCCCCAGAACGTAAATCCTTCGTCGGCGACTCCCTCCAGCAGCACCATCGATTCATCGCCTCGCAGGGCTGCTTCAAACGCTCGATCAAACGTTTCGATTGATTCCGGGGCCGCGAAATCTCGAATCGGATGGCCGACCACGTCGCGAACGAGCGCTTCGGACTCATTGCGGTAGACGACGCGCACCCGACCCTGCCGGTCCAGCAGTCCCACCACGTCGGCATTCTGCCACATCGCATCACCTCGAGTGCACGCCGCCGTCGGCCAGACGCTTGAACATTGCTTCATCCGAGTCGCCGAGGCTCACGAAAATCATGATATCGTCTCCTCGGCCCGGCAAGCATGGTCTGCGTAGAAACGCCAGCGAAAACACGGAGTTTCGCTGCTCTTCGACAAGACGTACAGCGCGGATAGGGGCCCGCCAGTTTGCGGCGTCGCCGTTTCAAGGATCATCTGCCATGTCCACCGAAAGAGATTTTTATGCGTGGATAAGCGTGTCTGGCAGCCGACGCCGGTCTCTTCGGACGATCGCCGACGTCAGCCAGCGCCCGACAGCTGGCGCGGTAGCGCCGCTCGCTAGGACGTCGCCAGCGGCTTCGCCGACCCCAGTGCAAACCTGGCGCAAGGGACCGATCGACTGGGTGGAGTTCGCCAGAGGTGCTGCTTTTTTGGGAATCTTAGGGATGACGCTGTGGATGGAATGGCGCGTCATCGCGTCACTTGCCCCCTGGATCGCTCGCTGGTTGGCCGAGTAAACGATTGCGGGGGGCCATGCGCACTCTTCGATGACCTTCTGCGGGCGATCAATGCCGACGCGTCGGCAGCCCACCTGCCAGTTGCTTGTTCGCTGGAGCCGCGCGTACGTTTGGGTGCGACGAATCGTCGGGACGCCGAGGCGCTGCCGCAACGGAGGTCCGACTTCGCACTTCTCGCCGGTCGCCGCCAATTCGATCATGCGCCAGGCGTTACCCGACGTCCCGGGCCGGTCCGCATAATCGGTCCTCAAGCTCGTTCGCGTTCAGGTCGCAGACGCGCTCAAAGACGACAGGGGACTCCGGAGAAGCGTTCGGCTCAAGCAAGAGCTTCCGCTGCCGAGCCTCCGTGTCGTGGCATCGTTCTTGCGCCGATTGGCGTCGGTACGGGCGAGGGCGACGACGCAATCGGCGTTGCAGCACGTCGACTGCTTGCGTGCGACCGACGAGCGCGCGTGCGCCGGCACGCTTGTTTCCGCAATCGTTGTGGGTAGAGAAGAGATTGGAGGGTTGGGGGAGTTAGCGACTTGGTGTCGATCAGGTCGATGGCACCGAGGGCGCCGGTAAAGCGGTCCGCTGCTTGGCCGCGCGGGGCAATCGTGGCTGCTTTGCCGTTAAAATTCTTGACGCCTGAAGCCCCTCCATCAGAATGACAGGCAGCACGGGACCAGAGACGCAGGACCGTGTGGACACCGCTTCATACCCGCCGCTGCGTCCTGCAGCGATCGCCCCGGCAGCTGTCGGGGTTCCACTGTTGCTGGCCAAAGTATGCGTCCGCTTGAACGGCGGTTGGAAGCAGTGTAGCGAATCGTCGACGAAGCCCCGACCACATTCTCGAAATCGCGCAGACCGCTCTGCACTATTTTACGAGGATGTCGTCGACTTAGGTCAATACGGCCATTGAAACGAACTTAATTTGGAGCGTCGGCGTAGTTCCGGTGAATGTCCACGATGTTGACGCTGACCGCCCCACGTTCGCTCCAGCGATCCGTCACGTCCGTCGCGACGCCGGCGGCCGCCGCAACTTTCTCAGCCGAGAAAAATCCCTATTTATTCCCGACGGCTCTCTTGGAAGACGTGGAAATGCGTCTCGCGAACTCGACGAGCACGGAACTGGTGGACGCTGCCCAACCGCTGCCGGTGTCGCTCGACGAGGCCCCCTGGTGGCTCGTCCATACCAAGCCGCGTCAGGAGAAGCAGCTCGCCCATCAGCTGCGATCGCTTGAGATCTCGCACTTCCTGCCGGCCGCACCGCACCGGGCTATGACGCGGGGACGCGTCCGCCTCACCTGGGCGCCGCTCTTTCCAAGCTACTTATTCTTCCGCGGCCTTGCCGAGGCCCGCCTGAGCGTCCTTCAAACCAACCGCATCGTTGCAATCCATCCTGTCGCAGATACACTGAGTTTGAGTTGTCAATTGCGGGTTCTCGCAGAATTGGTCGAAAAGAACATACCGCTGCGTGTCGAAGAGCGATTTCCGCCCGGCAGAAACGTCCGCGTCATCGCCGGCGCGCTACTCGACACGTGCGGCGTGGTCGTCCAAAGATGCGGGAAAACGCGATTGTTCATCAAGATCAGCGAGTTGCTGGGAGGCGTGTCTGTAGAGATTGATCACCGCTTTGTGGAACCGTACTAGCCGTTCCGACAACTCGCTGCGTGTTCTCGTGACGGTCGCTCGATGACGATGCGGCCTAACTTCGGAGATCGCCCCGCCAGGAACAGGGACGTTGCAGGTAGCCCTGTGATTCGCCGCGGACGCGGCAGACCCTCCAATCGGATACCCTTATCGGCAAGACTGCGGCAAGTCTGGCTGGAAGCATTGATGGTCATCGTCTTTTGTCCATAATGACTTCTGGCAATTGAGTCGCGGGCTGCGGCGCGACAAGCGCCGCCGTTGAGGCCGATCTGGTCGTGCGATCAAGTGAATTGGATAACGAACAATATGGTATCATTTCGCCGTCGGCGCAAATGACGGGGACGGAGTCCGCGCGGCAGAGTCGCTAAGCGGCCGAGCCCGATGCGGCCGTGTCGGCCAGCCAACTCACCTTTTGATTAAGTCACCCCGGACACCTCGGACACCATGGCGTCCAACGTAACCAGCCAGCCAGTCACGGCGCAGCCGAGCTCGCCGCAGTCTGCCCGTGGCATGAATTCGACGCTTCTTCTTGGCAGTGCGGCGCTCCTCGCCGCGATTGGCTGGGCCTATTGGCCCACGCTCTCGGCCATGGTTCACGCGTGGGAGACTCAGCCCGATTACTCGCACGGCTATCTGGTGGCTCCGCTGGCCGCCCTGTTCCTCTGGACGAGGCGCGCCTCGTTGCCCTTAGACAAACTTGGTCCTTCGATCTGGGGCGCGCTGTTTCTCCTGGGCGTCGTCGCGGTGCGGGTGCTCGCGGGGCGCTACTATTTAGTGCCGCTGGACGGCTGGACGTTGCCACTGACGATCGCCGGCGTCGTCTGGCTCCTGTGTGGGGGGGCAGCGCTGCGCTGGAGTGCGCCGGCCATCGCTTTCCTGTGGTTTATGGTCCCGATTCCCTACTCGGCCGAACGCTGGCTCAGCGTCCCACTGCAGGCGCTCGCCACCAAACTCAGCACGATGGCGCTGGTGATGCTCGGACAGCCCGCGATCGCCGAGGGAAACGTGATTTTGCTGGGCAGTCATACCCTCTTCGTCGAGGAGGCCTGCTCCGGGATGCGGATTTTCATCGGCATCTTCGCCCTGGCGTTTGCGTTTGCGCTGTTTTCCCGCTGGAGCTGGTGGCAGAAGGGGATCGTGCTGATGTCGGTGTTGCCGGTGGCGATCCTTGCCAACGTGACACGCATCGTCGTGACGGGGCTGCTGTATCAGTGGGTTTCTAACGACGCGGGCCAGAAGTTCAGCCACGATGTCGCAGGGTTTGTGATGATCCCGTTCGCGGCACTGATTTTCTGGATGGTCCTGATTTACGTCGACAAATTGTTTCCCGTCGTGGAACAGGTGTCGCCGACGGCGGAGCTGTTCCGCCGCCAGAGCGGCAGCACTTGAACTTCAATTACTTGAGTTTTCACCACGAGTCATCCGCTGAGATTGAGAGCCTACGGTGAACCTGCCTCCTGAGCCAACTCGCGAGCCGACGAATCTCGTAGTCCGACCGACCCAAAGCCGCGCGCCGGCGCTCGCCAACATGACGCCCGCCGGCGGCAGCGACGCTGCGGCTGCCATGCAGGGCATCACGCCCGCGTTGGTGCTGAAGGTTTTGCGCGGTCGCTGGCCAGTGGTAATTCCACTGGGCCTCGTGCTCGCCGCTGCCGCTGCCGCCATTGTCCTCTTGTTGTATGTCCCGAAGTACCGGGCGTCGGCCCTGATCAAAATCGAAGCGCAACCGACGTTCATTGCGTTTGCGCAAGATAAAGTGAGCGCAACTGACGATCGCTACGTGCAAACGCAGATCGAACTGCTTCGAGGCCCCGTCGTTTTGGGGCCTGCGCTCGACTGGAGTCCGCAAACGAAGAACGGACAAAAGTTGCCAAAATTAGGCGAATTGGCGGAGGTCAAAGAACAAGCGGATCCGGTCGATTATTTGAAGCGTAATCTCTCAGTTTCTCAGGTTGGAAAATCGGAGCTGTTCGAAGTCGCGTTTCATAGTCGATCGCCTGACGACGCCGCTACGGTCGTCAATGCAGTGGTGATGACCTATCTCGAAAAAAATCGGGAGAAGGAGACCGATCGGTCAAAACTCGTGATCAGCGAGCTGGAAAAAGAAAGCGCGGACCGCAGTATGCGGGTCGAGCTCTTGCGAAAAGAGGTCATCGCGCTTGCCCGCAAGCTGACCGGGACAGATCCCTTTCAGCCAGGCCTCGTCACCGACGTCGGGGCAATTACGGCGGCCGGATCGTTTCACCAAGGGATTGTCGAAGCCGAGGTTGGCGCTGAGATCGCGCGAGCTGAATTGGAAGCGATCAAAAGACCCATTGCTTCAGACGACCAAGGGAGTGTCTCGGGAATATTGACGCTTGAAGTTGCTAACCGCCCGGACGTCCGCCGCCTTGAAGAAGAAATCGAACAGCTCCAGGACCAAATGTCCGCCATCAAAGTTAAATCACGCACGAAGATTGGTGATAGCTGGAGCAGTGATCCCGAGTATCTGAGCCTTGAGGCAGCGGCGAAGGAAGCCAATGCGGCCCTCGAGCAATTGAAGGCGACGGCCCGCGCAGAGTCGCTGGCGGCCCGGCGCGCTGATCAAGAAGGTGAACAACGCAAGCTCCTGGCCGCCAAGGAGCAGGAACTGGCCGCCTGGATCATGAAACGCAAGCTCCTGAGCGAAAAGCTCGCTGCCCATGTGAAGGAACGCGAATCGGGAGGCGCACAGAGCGCTGAACTGGAATTCAAGAAGAGCGAACTTGAGCGTGAGGAGAGCGTCTTCGAGTTGATCGCGGCGCGAAAGCTGGCCTTGCAAACGGAACAGCGCGCGCCCGAGCGGGTGTTTCTAATGCAGGTGGCTGAGCCGCCCTCGATGGCCCTCGAACCCATCCCCTATAAGTATTTGCTGGTGGCGTGTTTAGCTTCGATGCTGGCGCCACTGGGACTTGCCGTCGCCTACGAAGCGCTGCTGCGGCGGATTTCGTCGACTGATCAACTGACGAAGGAGTCGCTCCTGCCCGTGATCGGCGAGGTCGCCCGCTTTCCTCGGCGGCGAGTCGGCGCGGCGCCTGTCATCGCGGGCCCTCCAAGCAAAGAGATGTTCGTCTTTGCCGAGTCGATCGACAGTTTGCGGACTCAGCTCTTATTGACTGAGCATCTTGGCGTCCCAGGCGAACGCAAAGTGGTGGCGATCTGCAGCGCCGCCAGCGGCGAGGGGAAGTCGAGTTTGGCGACGGCGCTGGCGATGAGCATTGCCGAGTCTTCAAAACAGCCGACGCTGCTGATCGATGCTGACCTCAGATCCCCGGACATCGCCAGACTGTTGGGCACACCGGCGGGGCCGGGATTGGCGGAACTTTTGAGCGGCCGGGCAACGCTGCGCGAGGTGATCCATCGCGTCGGGGAAACGGAGGCATTTGTCTTGCCCGCCGGCAAGTTGCGCGGCAGCCCGCACCACATTTTTGAAGGGGTGAAGATTGAGGGCGTGCTTAAAGGCTTGCGCGAGAAGTTCAATACTATCATCATCGACACCCCCCCAATCCTCGCCGCCAGCGAATCGCTTGTCTTCGCGAAGGCCGCCGACTTGACGGTGGTCTGTTCGCTGGCCGACGTAAGCCGCGCCAAACAGGTGCGCGTGGCGGTCGAACGGCTGCACGCCACTGGGGCAAACGTGGCTGGCGCTGTGCTTAGCGGCGTCTCGCCAAGCCATTACGTCTACAACTACGGGGCCTACGGCGCGCACCGCTAACCTCGACGGCGGGTTCCTCTTTAGCGGCATCTACAGTTCACCCGTGCGGAACGCATCTCATCTATGCCAAACATGTCCAACTCTTCAGCGCATGACCCCAAACGCAGCTATAGCGTTAATTGGCGCTTGGCAGGGGTGACGGTGGCCTTAGCATGCGTCGCGGTTCCGCTGGCGTATTGGCGCTATCGATCCGCCTACGAACAGACGGCCGGTGCTTTGCTGGAGCGCGCCGCCGAGTTGGAGAAGGAGCAAGAGTGGGATGACGCGACAAGATACTATCAGCGCTATCTCCTCATCAAACCGAGCGATGGAGACGCCCTAGCTCGCATGACCGACGCCTACGCGCATGGCGAGCAGACCCCGGAGCGCTTAATGCGCGTCAACGCGCTGTTGTACCGCGTGCTCGGCCAATCTTCCGAAGCGGAACAGCCGGCGCTGCGACTACAGCTGGCCGAGAATTTGTTAAAGCTCGGCTCGTTCAAGCAAGCCATTGCGGAACTGAAAGACTTCAAAGACGACGCGCTGCTACCGCGGAGCCGCAAAACCGTCGCGCTCGCAAAAATTAGGCTCGTTGGCTTCGATCCGGACGTGAAGATCGGCGACGCGGTCAATGAGTTGCTCGCGGTCGCCGACGAACTGCCTGACGACGTTGAGTTGGCCAATGAAGGCGCCGCCGCGCTGCGACAGTTCGGCAGTGATCCGGCGCTGGCTGATCTAAATCCGCCGACCCGCGCCGACGAGATCATGGATCGCCTGGTTGAGCTAAAGCCTGACGACGTCGACGCGCGCCTCGCTCGCTGCCGCTACCGCTTTCAACACCAACTCCCCGGAGGGAACGAGGACTTGGAACGAGCGATCGCGATCGCGCCAAACAACATTGAGGTCTTGTATCTCTCGGCGATCTCGACGCTTACTAAAGCCAAGGAATCGGCTGAACTCAAACCAGCGGAAGAGCATTTGCGCCGCGTGATAAAACTGGCGCCGAGCGACGAACGTGCGTACGCGTTGCTGGCGGATGTCTTGGCACAGACCGGTCGCGCCGATCAGGCCGCCGACCTGTTGCAAAAGGGACGGAAACCGACCGGCAACAGCATTGAGTTGAACCTTCGGTTAGTGAATTTGCAGCTGCTTGCCTCCCAATGGGATCAGGCTGCCGAGACCCTGCGCGAACTCGACGCGCAAAGTCCCACGATCCTTGCCCAACTTGAACAAAACCAGCGTTTGCCGCTGGAGAATCGGCTCAAGCTTGCCCACGCTCGCCTCGACCTGGGACGTCAGGCCCTGGCCGCCGCGGCGACGAAGCTGCGGAGCATTTATCTGTCGGAAGAGGCCGCCAGCGTTAATGGGCAGACCCCCGCGTGGGTGCAAGCGACCCAGCTGCTGGCAGCGATTCACGGGCAAAGCGGCCAGTGGGACAAGGCCGCAGAGTATAGCCGCGTGCTTCTGCGTGCCCGCCCCAACGACCCGGCGGTGACTTCGGCTGCGGCTGACGCGCTGCTCAAGTCGGGAAGTCCGGCAGATGCGGTGGCCGTCCTGGATGGCATTTCGGAGGACGCGGGCCAAGGCGTGGAACTGCCGTTGCGCCGCGTCCAAGCTCATCTGGCTCAGCAACTGGCCCTTCAGAAGGAGGAGCGCAATTGGAGTGAGTTCCAGAGCGCCTTGAAGGCGGCCAAACCTCATGCGGACGCGTCGTGGGAACTGTTGTTTTGCGAGGCCAACTACTTGCTGGCCAGCGGCAACGATGGAGGGGCGGCGAAGACGGTCCGCGAGGGTGAAGCAAGGTTTGCCAGCGAGGTGCGGTTTTGGAAGAGCGCCGCCCAGCTTTACAGTCGCCTCAAGCTCGGCGACGATCTCGCCCGGGCCCTGCAAAAGCATCAGGCGCTCGGCCCGCCGGCCGCCGAGCAGGTGGCGCTTGAGGCGGCGCTCCTTGCCGAGTCGGGAGACTACAAGGCGGCCGAGAAACGACTGGCGTCAGCCAGCGCGGAGGCTAGCCCTGCGGAACGTCGACGGCTTGATCGCCTGCGCGTCGAGACGCTGATGCTCGGCGGGCAGTCGGCGGCAGCAAAGCAGCTGATCTCGTCCCTCATTGAAGCCGATCCCGCCGATACTGGCGCGCTTGAGATGGGCATCCAGATTGCCCTCTCTTCGGGCGACCTACCGACTGCCGCGAGATGGGAGGAAAAACTGGCGGCCGCGGATCCCAACGCGGCGCTGCTACCGTACTGGCGGGCGAGCCGGTTACTTCTGGAATACCAGCGACTGAACGCTGAAGAAAAAGAAGAGCACTTTGAAGAGAAGGAAGCGCTCAAGAAACTCGTCGCCAGCATTCGCTTGGAGCGCCCCCGCTGGTATCCCGTGGTGAGCCTGGCGGCACAACTCGCCGAAGCGACCGAGGGAGGCGAGCGTCAAGCGCTCGCGGATTACCAACTCGCGGTCGACTTGGGCGACCGTCGCGCGGCGACCTTGGAGCATTTAGCGACCTTGCTGTACAAGTTCGAACGCCCCGATGACGCTGACAAATATCTTACGTTACTGGCGACAGACGCGTACTCCGCATCGAACGTCGATGCGGCGATCGTCGAGATGGCCGTCAAACAAGACCGCGCCGCGGCGGCGATTGAGGCGGCGCAGAAGCGCATCGAGAAATCTCCGCAAGACGTTTCCAAACGCCTTTTCTTGGCCCGCCTGCTCCTGCGATCTGGAGACGCTGACCAAGCGATCGAAGTCCTCCAAGCGGCGGCCAAGCAGTTCCCGGCGGACGACCAAGTCTGGAGCGGTCTCATTGCCGCCCTAGTAAGTGCGAACCGTCCCGAAGAGGCGCGGTCGGCGCTCGAGTCGTTGTCACAGAGTTCCGGCATCCCCACGAAGAAACGGCTGGTCGCCGCCGCCAGAGGCCATGAACTATTGGGAGACCTGGCAGCGGCACAGCGGCAGTACGAACTAGCAATCGTCGAAGAACCTGGTGACGCCGATACCCTATTGGGGCTGGCGCGGATCCTGGCTAAAGGCAGCCCGGTGGCCGCTCGGGCCCAGTACGAGAAGGTGCTCCAAGCTGACCCATTGAACGTCGAGGCTCGTCGTGCGCTAGCGATGCTGCTGGCCTCAACCGGCGAAGAGGCTGACTGGACCCGTGCCACGCAGATTTTGAGCGAACTTAGCGCATCTGAAGGAGCGGGCGCGGACAATCGTCTGCGGGCCCTGCTGCTTTCGCAGAAAGGGCGCACGCGCGCCGAGCGCATTGCCAACTGCCAAAAGGCGCGGGAAATTCTCGAGCAGCAGATTGCCGGCGAGAGCACAGGCGACGCGATCGTCACGCGCCGCTTACTGGCACAGACGTTGGAACGCGAAGCGGCGCTGAGCGGCGACACAGCGTTAATCGCCGCCGCCGCGGAGCAGTTTCGCGAGATTATCGACGAGAGCGGTACGACGGCGGACCAAATTGCTCAGGCGATTGATTTTTCGTTGCGAAACGGATCGCCGAATAGCACAAGCGGCGCCCAGGTCGCGGCGCTCAGCGAACAGCAGCAGGCGCTGCTGGCGGAAGCAGAGGCCAATATCGAAAGACTCCGTCGCCTTCATGTGAAGGACGATGACGGCATCGACGCCTTGGCGGTTTCGTTCGCTGCCAGACTGGCCATCGCCCGCGGCGATGAGACTAAGGCGCGCGGCCTGATTGCCGAGTTTGCCGCTAGCCTGCCGGCAGGGGCGACCCCGGCCGAGGAATCCAGTCGACTGCTGGCTATTGGCCGATTGTACGGCCTCGTCGGCGCCCATGCGGAGGCGGAAGCCTGGTACCGCAAGCTGGCGGCGGTGACGCCTCGCGCCAATATGCTAGTGATTCAATCGCTGGCGGATCAGGGCCGGCGGAGCGACGCGGCGAATTTCTGTCTCGAAGCGGCGGCCGGACCACTCTCCACGGAGCTGGCGTTGATGCTGGCAGCGGTGATGACCGTGCCCGAAGGCGAGAAGGCGGAGGAGTTTTCAGGGGCTGATGCAGCGCTCGAAGCGGCGATCTCCAAGCAGGACGCGAATTTACAACTGCTGCAGGCGGCTGCCGTGATGCGCGCCAGCCGACGTGACTACGACGCGGCGATTGACATCTTTCGGCGGATCCTCGCGATCAACCCCACTGACGAGCTCGCGCTGAACAATCTGGCGACGCTGCTCGCAGAGCGACCCAACCAGCGGGCCGAGGCGCTTGAATTGATTGAGCGCGCCGTGGCCTTATCCGGACGACAACCGACCCTTCTCGATACGCAGGGCACCATCCACCTGAAGCTGGGCCAAGCGCCGCAGGCGATTCAGTGCCTCGAAGAGGCGACCGCCGGCGGGGCTGCTGACGCCCGCTACTACCTTCACCTCGCGGCTGCTTACCAGCTCGCCGAGCGCCGGCAGGACGCCCAGGCCATGCTCGCCGAAGCGAAAAACTTTGGGATCGAGAAGTTCGTCCTGACGGACGACGATCGAGCCCTGTTGGAAGCGCTGGAGAAGCAGTCGGCCATTCCGTCGTCGACCTCAGCCGAGAAACTATGAACGACAAACTCGTCAAATCCAAGCCCGCGCGTGGCGTCGTGAGCGCGCTTGTGCCCGTAGCCGCCGCGCTTCTGCTGGTGGTGATCGGGGGCGCGTGGTACGGCAACTATTCGCAGCGCTGGGGCCCGCCGCCCGATATGGTGGCAGCGTCCGCCAAACTGGAGCATTTGCCGCGTCAGTTCGGCGATTGGTCGCTGGCGGAAGACCTCCCCTTCGACGAGGCAACGCGCAACATGCTTGAGTGCGCGGGGCACGTCAATCGCCGCTATATCAACCAAAAAACAAGGCAGGGGGTCAGCCTGGCGATCATCGTCGGGCCACCCGGCCCGACGTCGGTCCATACTCCAGAAATCTGCTTTTCGAGCCGCGCCTTCCAACAAGCAGGCGAGCGCAGTCGCCACAATTTTGGTGATGCTCCAGGAAAAAGCGACAGCTTCTGGACGCTCGACTTCACCTCCCCAAACGTGCTTGCCGACGGGCTGCGCGTCTACTATGCCTGGAGTCGTGGCGACGATTGGGAAGCGTCTGAGTCGCCCCGCTATGAGTTTGCGGCGGCGCCCTACCTGTACAAGCTGCAGTTGGCAGCCCCTGTGGCCGCTGGCGCCAAGGCCGGCGATGCGGATGTGGGACAAAAGTTTCTTGAGGAATTTTTACAAGCCGCATGGCCCGAGGGAGCCGCCGGCATCCCTAATTAAGAATGAGTGCAAGCAGCGTTTTCATCGTCTTGCGCAAGAGATTGTGCGCTATACGCATTTCTGATGAACTGGACAGTTTTGGCAGTTACATGCTTCGAAATTGCGGCAAACCGAAGTATAATGTCGACTCGCGACCGCTGCCACGGCGCATGGTCGAGGCGCCCTTGGAACAGTTTGTCGCAACTCAGTATCGTTTGCCCTCCCGCACCTGAGTTGGCCTGCGAGACAGAGCTCATCCCCGATAGGACACCATCTGTGAATAACTTCATCGACCTCCCAGCGGCTCGCCGGCCGATTGGGACCGCCGACCCTTTTGGTCGGCCGGTTACCGCGACTCCGTATTTTGAGCGCAAAGCCCCTTGGATGCGCCTGCTGGGCTGCTTGCTACTAATCTTCTTTACGCCGCTGATCCTTGTCTGCGGGCTGCTCGTGCGGCTGACCTCGCGCGGCCCGGCGATCTACCGGCAAACGCGGCTCGGCAAAGATGGTCAACCATTTGAGATTCTCAAGCTGCGCACGATGACCTGCGACGCGGAGGCGGAGTCGGGCGCCGTGTTGTGCACGAAACGTGACGCGCGGGTGACGCCCGTCGGGCGCGTGCTTCGGTTTCTGCACCTCGATGAGCTTCCCCAGCTGGTAAACGTGATGCGTGGCGAGATGTGTCTGGTCGGACCGCGGCCTGAACGCCCCGAGATTATTGCGAAGCACCGACTCGATGAGTACGTGCCTGGCTTTTGCGAACGGATGCACGTTCTTCCTGGGGTGACCGGACTGGCTCAAATCAATCTGTCGGCGGACGTTTCCGCCGATTGCGTCATTCCGAAGGTGGCACTTGATCGGGAATACGTCGCCACCGCAAATGCGGCGCTCGACTTAAGGATTTTGGCCTGCACGGCACTACGCATGCTGGGCGTCCGGCATGGACGCGCCGTTCGCTTATTCGGAGTTCATCGTCGAGTGAACATGCCTGACGTGTCCAGAGAAATCGAGATTACGCCGGCCAGCTCGCCGATCGCGTCGCACCAGATTCGCCCGGTGGAGGCGCCCCGCGAAGTCGCTCACGCTGGGGCTACCAGCGATTCTTGGTCCGCCCGTACCGAAGCTTCGGCTTGGAATGGCGCCGATCGACCCTCGCCAAAGGCCAAGCCCAAAAGCGGTCCTCCCCGACGGCCTCGGTGAATCGGCTGCACGCATGACAGTGGCAAAATCAGTTTGCTTCAGCGCGTAAGGTGAAGCCCACTGTCCGCAAGCTTAAATTGACATAGGTGGAAACTGCTTCGGGGTCGAGATGGCGTTTCCGCTTCTGCTGTTGTGCATTGTGCTGCTATTTAATCGGCCGGGAGATTGGATGCCCGCCCTGGCCGGTTTGCCGATATTTCAGGTTGCGATTCTCGTCTGCCTAGCGCTTTCAGTAGGGGAATTCCTGTTTCGAGTTCAAGCGACGTCCGCCGCAAGAACACCCGTTTCCGTTTGTGTGAATGGCCTGCTGGTCCTGGTAACTCTTTCAGGATTGGCGAACGGAAGTTCCCCTGACGTAATATCAGACTTTGCAAAAGCCTGGGTGCTGTATTTTCTTGTTCTCGCGCTGGTCGATTCTCCCCAGCGACTGAGTACGACGGTCGTAGGAACGGCAGTATCGATTTTTGGCATCGGGCTGTTGATGGTGCTGGATCATCATACGGGAATGTTCGGGGGGAGCGCGGTTAACGAAGGTGGGATTTTGCGCGCTCAAGCGGTAGGGGGAGCGAACTTTGACGCGAATGATACGGCGGCCCTCCTCGTCGTTGCCGTGTTAATCTTCTTATCTACCGCCTTAGATTCCAAATCAAGGATCCTGCGCTGGCTATGCATTACATTTGCCATTGTTTCGCTCTACGCAATACAACTCTGCAATTCGCGTGGCAGCTTAGTGGCCCTGATCACGGGTCTTGTTACATACGTCTATCTTCGATGGGGAACGAAGGGCCTCAAATGGGGGGCGCTTCTGCTGCCTATAATGGTGGCGATGGTCGCAACTGACCGCATGACTGATGTTAGTGCGATTCAGACTGGTACTGGCCAAAGTCGCATGCAATTTTGGTCGATTGCGCTGACGCTTTTTCTACAAAACCCCATTTTGGGCATTGGCCCTGGTGAGTTTGTCAATCACAACGGCATGGCGTGTCACAACTCATTCTTACAAGCGTTTGCGGAGTTGGGATTCGTTGGTGGAGCGCTCTTTGTAGGGGCCTTATACTTTGCGATTGCGTCATCCTATCGAGTGGTTGAGATATGCAGGAGCCAAGATGCAGCAGCTGAGCCGAACTTCGATCCATTGACTTATACCATCCCAACGTTGACTGCTGCCTATTCAGCGTCCCTGATGACTCTAAACCATTTGTATGGAACTCATACCTACTTGATATTGTCATTGAGTACGGTTGCAACCTTTTGTTACAGCGGTCGAGAAGCTCACGAAACAACCGTTATTGAAGGTAGTCTTATTTTTAGGCTATTCGTCGTGGCGTGTGGATTTATCGCGCTGACGTACGTCTGTTGCCGTGTCTTAGTGCGGTGGTGAGTGTAGTTGCTCGCTTCGTGGTTAGATGACCTATTGGTTTCTTCTATGACCTTTGTGATTACCGCCAGCAACAGGGCGCGGATTATATCGACGATCGCCTCAAGCTATGTCGCACGACACGCTGAAGGTACCGGGCTCGAAAAAAGTCTACATCTCGGTAACGGTAAATAACGAGGTATCGAAACAAGTAGTAAAGACGAGCGACTTCTCTTATGAAGGCTAATTGTATCAACGCACACTGTCGGGCAGACGGCGTAGGTGGAGTTTGATCCGGTGAATCGAAAGAACATCAGGAGAGCGATTCTTTATGTTTGCAGAAGCTTGGGGCTATTCGCCATTGCTCGTTTGGTAACTGCGGATCAGCTTCGAATATTGGCCTATCATGGCATTTCTCTTGATGACGAGCACGTGCACATGCCAGGCCTGTTTATGAGGCCTGAAACCGTTCGCAATAGGCTAAAAATCCTCACGCGGAACAGCTATCCAGTTTTACCATTGCGCGAGGCACTTCAAAGGCTCAATAGCGGGACTCTGCCATCATGCGCCACCGTTCTTACCTATGACGACGGATTTTATGGAAACTATAAACATTGGTCTGCCCTGTACGAAGAGTGCCCTCTTCCTTCGACCATTTATGTCACTACATACTATGTAATCAAGACTACACCTGTTTTCAGACTTGCGATCCAGTACATGTTTCTGAAGTCTACTCGTAGCGAATTGGTGTTAGATGGTCTGCCCGGAGTTACCCCGGGATTGCTCGATCTTAAGGATGTAGATCGAAAGACAAGTTGCATGTGGGAACTGATTCTTCATGCCGAATCCGCATTGAATGAAAGCGAAAGAGTTTTGTTAGGACGAGAGCTTGGCAGCCGGCTTGGGATGAGTTTCGAGCAACTGGCCATGTATCGGGGGCTGTCGTTGATGAATTTCAATGAGATTCGGGATCTCAGCAAGCGAGGTGTCGATATACAATTGCATACCCATAGGCATCGCTTTCCACCCGATAGGGAATGTGTAACTCAGGAGATTAAGGATAATCGTGCTGCATTGGAACAGTTGGTGGATGGCCCGCTTGATCACATGTGCTATCCGAGTGGCGTGTTTTCTCCCTTGCAATGGAAATGGTTGGAGCAGTTGGGAGTTAAAAGCGCAACTACCTGCGAGCCAGGATTGAACGGCTCGCAGACTCCTCGCTTTGCGTTGCGAAGGTTTCTAGATGCGGAAAGCATAAGCGAAATTGAATTTGAAGCTGAATTGTCAGGGTTTTCGGATGTGTGTCGGCGAATTCTGGGACGACGCCCTAGGGCGTCAGTATCGCCGCATAGCCATGGGAGGTAAAGAGGCGGATGATAGGTCGGTCAACAAACTACCTGACGCAGACTCCCACAGCGGCTAATTATCAATAGCATTCAATGATTATTCGTAATATCTTTAGCCATTGGGTCGTATTTGCAGTTCAATCTGTCGTGATATTGGTGCTGACTCCATTTGTCTTAAAGCAACTCGGGGAAGCTCGTTACGGCGTATGGGTTCTGACATCCGCATTTACAGGATACTATGGCCTGCTGGCTGCGGGCTTTCACGGAGGCGTTGCTCAGTACTTGACTCGCTATTATGCGGTTAAAGATTATCCGAGTCTGAATAGGGTGGCTTCCACCTCGGTTTATGTGCTTGCTTTGGTTGGCCTCGCAGTCATAGCAGTAAGTTTATTTCTGGGGTTAGTCGCCAACACAATATTCAGGATTCCCCCGGACCTTAAAGACGATGCCTTTTGGTGCATCGCGATCACAGGGGCTGCTGTCGGATTGCAGTTGCCGTTGTTTGTTTACTCGGCAGTGTTTGTTGCAACGGCAAGATTCGATCTCATAGGTGTGGTTTCCGTCGCGGGGCGAATCCTTAGTGGGGTTATGACATATTGTGCGTTAATGGCAGGCTATGAACTGATCGGCGTTAGCGTTGCGTGGGCTGCCGGCGGTTTTATGGAGTCATTAATCCGGTGGTACCTCTCACGGTGGCAAATTCCTGAGCTGGCGATTTCGCGAAAGTATGTTGGCTGGGAGACATTTGCGGAGATATTCTCGTATGGGAAGTGGGACTTTTTTGTCGCGTTAGGGCAATCGGTCTACTATTTCTTGGATGCAGTTATTATTGGGGTGCTGCTGCCAGTAGCGGGAATTGCGCGCTATTCGCTCGCGCTAAGTCTCGCTATTCACCTTGAGAGATTAATCCTTCCTACTTCTCAGGTGTTTTTTCCCGCACTAGTCGATCATCACGTTAAGGGAAATTACAAAGCGTTGCAAAGCGTGTTCGTTAAAGGGTGTCTGTGCGTCCTTTTGATTACAAGTGTAGTCGGTGCTGCAGCCAACTATTGGGCGAGTGACTTTTATCGTCTTTGGATTGGTGAACGATTGGGCATGGGTGATGGCATAAGTTCAGTCGCATCTATTTTCAGAATTCACCTTGCCACGTTGGTTCTGAGGAGTTGTTCGAGCGTTTCTGTTCAAGTGTTGCGAGGAGTACTTCAAATTAAGCGACTCGCATTTGCAGAGTGTGTGGATGCCGCGCTTCATATCGCATTTGCAGTAATTCTTGGTTATCGGTACGGGCTGGCTGGCGTAGCATTCGGAGCGTTGCTGTCGGCGTTGATTGTTCGTGCATTATGGCTTCCTTTCTTTACGTGCCGTTACTTAAAAGTGTCTTGGATGTTGTATCTGCGATCTACCCTGCCGCGGCCAATCCTGTTGGGTGTGGCATTAAGCTGCAGCTTGTTTATCGCTTTCAACTCTTGGAATGTGACATCCGTTGCCAGTTTTATAGTTGGTTGCGTTATTACGGTGATATTGTCGTTTCCTTTATCGTTGCTAATTGGCCTCAACCGCGAGGAGCGAGCAAGGTTCGTATATGAGCCGGCTCATTCGGTTTGGAAGCGCATCATTGCGTATGGCTCATGACCGGCAGGCTATCTCGGAAGCGTCGAGACGGCAGGGTTGTGCAACGGCACTTGGGCCACTGCTCGAAGTGCTAAACGCATCGACGAGCAGAGTTAAGAAAGCAGTGTTTAGCAGGCTTCGCCGCTCCACCATTGCAGCGGATTCAAGATTTACCGCCGCTGCATGGCGACTCGTGCGCGGTGTGAGGCTCGACAACGAGAATCTCGGCACCGATAGCATGAGGTGTCATCAGGTGTATTTGCGATAGCTGAACACGGCGGGATTCGATGGAGAGGGTCTATTTAGAATGAACAAAAGACTGCTGTTAGCGAACATTTACATGCATCTTGGAGGCCGTTTTATTAGCCGCTTCGCTAACCGAGAGTTGTTGTTTGTGCTAACTTACCACCGGATTAAGAAGGACGACGGTTCTCCCTCTTCCAAGTTCGACGACGAGGTATTTGGGCCAAGTGTGACCGAGTTCAGGCGGCAGCTTGAGTTCCTTAGTAAGTACACAACGGTTCTTAGTGAATCCGATCTAATTGCCGCGATGTCTGGCGAACCGCCCGGTGATGGGCCTTTCGGCATGGTCACGTTTGACGATGCATACGTCGATAATTATGAGTTGGCTCTGCCAGTATTAAGGCAAATGGGCCTTCCGTCTATCCTATTTGTTCCTTACACACTGCTCGAGGAACGAAAGGTCGGTTGGTGGGATCAAATTGCATTTATCGTCAAAAATTCCTCCAAGCCAACAATCGAACTACGCGGCGAGAAGATTCGATTTGGAAACGATACGGGAAGTGCTATCCGCTACCTGCAATCGATAATGAAGCATAACCCGACAGACTCAACCAAGACATTGATCGATGAGATTGCCGAGCGGGCGGACTCACCTCCGCCGACGGTCAACGAAATGAGTAGTGAGCTAATGACTTGGGATCAGGTAAGGACTGCAGCCGGGGCTGGCGTGACCATTGGCTCTCATACTTGCAGCCATCGGGTGCTCGCTACCTTGGGGGAGAGAGAGCAAAGCGACGAAATCTTTGGCTCAAAGTCGTGCTTGGAAAACAAGTTAGGAGTTCCAATTCGCTCGTTGGCATTTCCGGTAGGCGGCATTCGACACTACAACAGTACAACTACAAGGTTGGCAAGAGATGCTGGATATGATCTGGCCTTTTCATTTTGTACAGGGGTCGAGAAATTGCAAAAATGCAATCGTTTTGAGATCCCGCGATTTAGTGCGCCACACGATCTCGAGACATTCAAAGCCCATTATCATTGCCCAAGGCTAATGGACTACGGGTTTCGTTAGAGGCTCACACTGAATGCAAATTAGAAATGACTGTTGCTGACCAGCAAGATCACTTGAGTAACTAATTGTTCTAGGACTGTTTACATAAGCGCTTCAAAAAACATACGTGGCAGCCGTTTGTTCAGGGGGGTCAAAAGACATCTTCGTGAAAAGACGATGCGCGCTTTCGATCACGTCCGTGGCCTTGCAATCTCGTGGGCCGACGCGTGGCCTTGCCCCAAACACCAAACACTTGTCGTAGGCTGCGAATCGTCAGGTACGACTATAGTCGCACAAATGCTTCTCGGGGGCGGCGGAGGACGGTTCCTTGATGAATCGGAGGAAAACTGGGTGTGGGATGCCTATATGTCGATATATCAAGGAAAGTACCGCGTTACCGATTACCCCCGATTGCAGTTATTCGACTATTTGAAGGTGCCGGGCTTTGCTTCGATTCTACCTGAGTATCAGGCCGCGTTTCCCAATGCAAATAGTATTTACGTCGTGAGAGATCCACGGGACGTGTTAGCGTCCGCGATTAGAACTTTCAAAGTAACGTCACGTCAAGACATTGAAAACATACCTTGGATAAAGGAGCGATGGCTTGGGATTGAGACATCGCATCCAATTGAGAGGTTGGCCCACCGCTGGTCAATTTATCTCGATCGGAGTGCAGATTTAAAACAAGTCACATATGTCAAGTACGAAGAGTTCTGCAGGAACAAGTTGTTAACGGCGGAGTTGCTGGCAAAGCAACTGAATCTACCTTTCAAAATGGATATCGCAAAGCGCTTAGCAGACAGGCAGGCCACCCACTCCAGTACCCGGGACTATTCGCCTGCGGGTTCAGGCACTTGGCGCAATTCGCCGCTGATAACAGATTGTGATATTGACCGGATGGAGGCTATTTGTGGCAGGCAGATGCTGGAATGGGGGTATTTGCACGCAACTTAGAACTTAAGGGTAGCTAGAGGTGTTATCGGTACCCTTAGCGAGATGTGTTGTCGGTTGTTGGGAATGTTGTGGGACGCTGAGTAACTTCTTCTAAGGGCGCGTAAGGATCTGAGGTACACACGGCAGTTGAATGTCCAATCCACGTGTTGCGAAGGTTTGAAGCGGCAGTTTGGCCCGAGATGGAAACCTTGAGTGACCACGAAACGACGGGGGTCGTGACAATCCTAAGCAGATCGGTCGGAAGGTTTGTGACGCTGCGAAACGCTGGGAGCGCTAACAGCCGTCCTACAATTAGGTAAAGCTAGAGCAGGCTCTAAGAATTTAACGGTAGGTTGACCTCTCGGAGTGAGTGATGTCATTGTTGCAAGACATCAGTGTGAAAATTCGTCGGGATGAAGGTCCTTTCTGGACCGTCGTCAAACGGATTGCAAAGGCAATTTTGCGAGTCCACGTTCCAGTCACACCGGTCACTAAGCCATTGTTCGCGGGCTTGTATCGGCTACACGTCTTAGTGAGGACATTGATCCTCACACTACTCCGCATCTTTTGGTATGAGCCACTCTTTAAGAGTCAGTGCCGCAAAGTTGGGTCGAGGGTGGTTGTCGACAAGCTCGTGTTCCTTCAGGGAGTGGGAGATATCGACATTGGCGACGGAGTGGCTCTCTCCGGAAAATCTAATATAGGATTCTGCAACAGAGTTCTCGACCGCCCCACTCTATCTATTGGGGACGATTCTTTTATAGGGAGTAAATGCTCAATTTTCGTTGCCAGATCTATAGAGGTTGGGCGGCGTTGCCTGATTGCTGGCGATGTGATTATTCGCGACTACGATGGCCATCCGAAGGATGCCGATGATCGTGCTAACGGCGTTCCCATCTTAAGTGGTTCCGCGCGAGCCGTCCGAATCGGCAACGACGTGTGGATAGGTTCACGGGCAGTTATTCTGAAGGGCGTCACAATCGGCGATCGATCTATAGTCGCAGCGTGTTCCGTCGTCACTAAAGACGTTCCACCAGATTGTATTGTCGCGGGCAATCCGGCGCGAATTGTAAGTCCACTGGCGGCGGAGAGAAATGCTAATTAGAGAGTCCTAAATAGGCCCGAGTGAGAAGGTACCAGCAGATCATTGTGCAGCCCACCTCCATGAAAGCCTCAAAGAGATTGTCTTTGCGGTCGCGCCTTGTTCTGAGGCGCCGGACTGATGAAGCCATGCTAAGGGTCGTGCGCCCGGTCACTACAGCACGGCGAGTTCGTTGCCGGCTCGCATCAAGCAGGTGTTCGTCAACGACGCACGTACGTGGCCTGCTGCTAGAATATGACGGACTATTGATCATTGCGCGGCGATGTACCGTTGGTATCAAAAGTAGTAATCTCACCGCCGGGGATCGCGCTGAGCTGGTCGATTTGGTGCTGGCCGGTCGCCCAGCACCTTCAGCCAGTTGAATCAGCAACTGTACGAGCGAGTCGAGGCGCGTCGGAGCCGGCCGATCGAAGGCGAGTTTGCCTACGTGTCGCGTGACGGGAACTGGCTGAAGCGGAGTTAGGGCGGCGAAGTGAAGAACGCCGCCGTGATGGTGGCGATCGGCGTGGACCAAGACGGCCTTCGACAGGCGCCTCCGCGTCGTCGAAGGGATCAAGGAGGACACCGCGAGTTGGCGGAACCTCCCTCCGTCACCTCAAGGAGCGCGGGCTGCAAGGATTTCGCCTCGTCACCAGCGATAAGTGCCTCGGTCTGGTCGAGGCGCTCGGCGAGTTTTATCCGGAGGCTGATTGGCAGCGGTGCATGGTTCATTGGCAGCGGAACGTCGGTTCGTCGGTTCCTCGATCGAAGCGTCCGGAGGCAATGGCCATGCTCAAGGCGATCCACGCGCAGGAGGATCGCCAGGCGGCGCTGAAGAAGGGGGGCGGAGGTCGTCGTGATGCTCCGGGAGATGAAGCTTTCTCAAGCGGCCAAGATCGTCGAGTAGGGGTTGATCGAAACCTTAAGCTACATGGCCTATCCCCGCGAACACTGGATCAGGATTCGGACCAACAATCCGTTGGAGCGGATCATGCGTGAGATCAGACGACGAACCCGGGTGGTCGGCGCGTTCCCCGATGGCAACAGCGCGCTTATGCTGGTTGCGGCCCGGCTGCGGCATGTGGCCGGAACCAAGTGGGGGACGCGCAAGTACCTCGATATGGAACGACTGATCGAACAGAACCGAGAGGAGATCACCGAGGCGGTCGAGTAAACCGCCTCGTCCGTAACTCCTACGCTGCTACGCAGGTCCGGACGAGCCTTCCAAGCAGGGCTAATCCAATGTGCGCATGTTGATAGACGCTACCTGAACATTCAGATAATGGCGCTTATTTGATTCTCAATTAGTTCAATATAAGCCGCGGCCATCTTTAGCTCAGAAAATCTGCACTCCGCAAGCTGCCTGGCGCTTTGGCCCATTCTAATGCGAAGTTCAGAACTCTCTGCCAAAGACAGTATTCCACATGCCAAGGCTGATGCATCAGAAGGTGGCACGATAATGCCTACGTCACCAGAAATGACATCGGGAATCCCGCCCACCGCAGTGGCTACGACGGGTAGCCCACAACTTAATGCTTCGAGCATCGCAAGGGGCGTGCCTTCTGTGGCCGATGATAGCAGAAAAATGTCTGCCGTCTGTAGTGCAATGCTGGGATCCGCCAGTGCCCCCGAAAATCGAACATTGTTTCCTAATCCGTGCTCTCGAACATATTCTTCAGCTTTGCCTCTGTCTTCACCGTCGCCGACGACATTCAAGTAGACTTTGGGGTTCGAAAGAGTGACTTCGCGAAACGCCCGAAGAGCGTTCAGGATGTCCTTATCAGGGTGTAGTCGACCTAGCCAAATGACTTCGCAGCAATCACGTCCCGCCTTGCTTTGGCCGACAAACCGGGCTAAATCTATGCCGTTTTCAATTACACGTACACGCACCTTTGGTAGTGAACTTGCGCTTGCGATGGCGTCTCTAATCACTTCGTTAATGGCGGTAATAGCATTTGCTCTATAGGCCATCCTAGCAGTAACACTCGCATATCGCCTGTCATTTAGGATTGGTTCTGCTGTATGCTCCGTGACGATTTGCACCTTTACACCCGCAGCGTGGCTAGCTTTATGCACGTCTGAAAGCACGCACATATGCTGGGCGTGGACGCAAATAACTTCGTGTCTTGATAACCAACTCCTCAGGTTCGATTTGCCACGCAATCTGCCAATCCGGCTCAACGATTCGAGATCTAACGCCAAGCAAGGGATTCCTAGATCTTCAAACTGTCGCATTAAGGGTCCCCGGCCCCGCCGAGTCGCGCAGCATACGACGCGAAATCCATTGTTGAGGTAGTGCTTAGACAATTGGAGACCGAGACGCTCTGATCCGCCGAAATCGAAGGAGTAGAGCGCCATGCAGATGGTTGGAGGTGTGGTAAGCGACACCGGGAGGCTCGGCATTGGATGGCGAAGAATGGAGAGGTCAGCGGAATTCTGTTATCGCGGGAGCAGAGTGCACGTAATGAGAACTTTGCATTTAGAACGCGATTATACACCACATGAACGAATGGATGGCTTGAGTGTCAGCTAAGCGGTGATGCCAAATATGCGTAAGTATATGGTGTAAATAGCACTCGTTAAAGCGATAGTGACAATTAACACGTTCTCAAATAGGTAGAGTTAAGTAAGCAAATATCGCAATTTATGGGAGTAGGAGTACCGGCATGCGAATCTGCGTAATTTTCGGGACACGCCCGGAAGCAATTAAAGTTCTTCCCATTTATATTCGTTTTAAAGAGCTCGGCGTCTCCGTCGATCTCGTACATTCAGGGCAGCACCATGAATTAACTGAGCCAGTGCTGAAACTTTTCAATACTCCTCCCGACATCACTCTGGATGTGATGCGTGAGGGGCAATCACTGAGTAGCCTGACAGCACGAGCATTGACTGTGCTCGGCGAGTTATTTGAGAGCAGGCGGTATGCCTCTGTAATTGTTCAGGGCGATACTACAACTGCGTTTGCCGCCGCCTTATCGGCGTTTTACCATAAACTTCCGGTCGGTCACGTGGAAGCAGGTTTAAGGACATTTGACCGATACTCGCCGTTTCCAGAGGAAATAAACCGGAAAATAATTTCCTCGATCGCCACTATCCATTTTGCTCCAACTGCTCACGCAGAAAGCAATTTACTTCGCGAAAATGTCGACCCGACTGCAGTCGTTGTTACCGGCAATACCGTAATTGATGCACTGAGATGGGTAGACGAGAATCACAGCACGTCAATGGAAAAAGCAATCTTCGAAATCGGTCTACAGGGCGTTAAGTACATCTTGCTGACAACCCACCGCCGTGAGAACATCGGCGTTCCAATGCGGAACGTGCTTCGTACGGTCAGGGAATTCTTAATCGCGAATCGAACTGCAGTGCTGGTCTTGCCACTTCATAAGAATCCTGCGGTAAGGCAAATAGTGCTAGAGGTATTAGAGGGGCAGGATCGGGTGCGGCTCATTGAAGCACAAGGGTATCTTGAGTTTTGTGCACTGTTAAAGCACTCAGCCTTTCTAATAACGGACTCAGGAGGCGTGCAGGAGGAGGCACCTTATTTTCGGAAACGTACACTAGTTATTCGTGAAACAACTGAACGGCCAGAAGCTGTGACCGCGGGAAGTGCCATTCTAGTCGGGACAAATCCGGAACGACTTAGGTCTGCAATGGATGCAGCATGGAATGCTGCAGTTGGCGGTCGCCCTCTGGAGCTAGTCGATTGCAGTCCATTTGGCGACGGTTATGCAAGCGACAGAATCTGTAAGGCGATGATCGAAAATGCAAAAAACTAGGCGGATTCTTTGGGTAGAAAACTGTTATCCGATCAATACTCGAAGTCAAAGGATAATCGACAGTCTTTGCAAGAGCGATGATGCCAACGAAATCATGGTTTGCGGTTGGAATCGAGGACGCAGTTACATATCTGACGTACCGAGCAATTGTGCAGTATTACAGACTCCAATAGGATATCAAAAAGCGGTAAGGAAATTACGGAAGCTATTTGCGTACAGAAGATTTATTCTGGAGCAAATCCGCGCCTTTGAGCCTGATGTAATCATCAGTAGCTTTTGGGACATGGCTGTACTGGTGCGAACGATTTCCACTGGCACGTCTCGACTCGTGTACGATGTGGTGGACATGCCCGGCGGGGGCAGAGTGCTTTTTAGCCTGCAGAGACTAATTGAGGCGTGGGCAATAAAGAACTTTCATGGCATAATACTTTCGTCACGATTTTTCGAGCCGTTTTACACTCAGAAGTGTTCCACGATACTGAGGTTGGAGAATCTTCCTAACGCAGTTGCGTCATGCTCCCCGCCAGAGAAAAACCGTTGCCACCCAATGCGAGTCGCTTTCATTGGCAATGTCAGATACTTGGGCACGCTGGTAAGCGTCATTGAAGCATCCACTAAGCTAGGCGCTGAGTTCCACATATATGGTGATGGTCCGGCCAGAAATGCACTTGAGCGTCGGTTCGCGAACACGTCCACGATAACTTTCCATGGCGCGTACTCATACTCAGACGTAAGCCGCATTTACGCAGATATTGATCTAGTCTGGGCGGTATATCCTTCTTCGGAACCGAACGTAAAGTATGCGATTTCAAACAAGTTCTTCGAGTCGCAGTTATTTGGAGTTCCTGGAGTTTTCGCTAAGGGAACCGCGCTCGGTGAATTAGTGCGTGAGCACGAAATTGGTTTTGTAGTAGATCCTGAGTCAATTCAAGAAGCATTTGTTCTGCTTTCGTCTTTAAGAGATGACGCATCTCGATTGCTAAATGCAAGGTTGTGTTTAGGCGAGTATAGTAAACATCAGACTCTCGCATGGAGTCACCAAGAGCCTGCTCTTCAAAACTTTATTCAGCACATTTGCGGAGTGTTCTAGGCATTGGGGCCTATTGTCACGGCTTCGGACTCAATATGTAATGCGGTCGTCATCAAGTTGCGCCTGCTTGATGAGCCGAGCCGCGGTAGATTGCGAAGGCTATGTGCATGGAAGAGTATTCGATAGGGGATAAGTTACTCGACAGTACCATGGCTGTGACTACCCCCATAAAGATTGCGATTATTATAGACACGGCCACTCTAGGCGGTCCGGGCAAAGGCATCTTGCAGTTTCTGCGTCATGAGACGTCGGGCAAGTACTCGTACATAGTGTTTAACTTTAAGTACCGATCGCCGCGGAGTACCCAGTTTATCGACATGGCGCGCGATGCCGGTTGCGACTTGCGATTGCTGCCCCAGCGATTCAAATGGGACCCTTCAGCGGTTCTTCATGCCCTGGACATCGTTCGATCCGAAGGCGTTGCGATTGTTCAATCCCATGGTTACAAGGCCCATGCGATCGCTCAGGTCGTTACGCAGACGCTTGGCAAGCCCTGGCTCGCAATGGCTCATGGATGGACCTGCGAGGACTGGAAAGTCCGGATGTATAATGCGCTTGAGCGACTCATGCTCAGGCGCGCGGATTTTGCAGGAGCGGTATCGCCGCCGTTGTTCCAAGAGTTGCTGTCACTTCGAGGGACGAAGCGACCAACTCGTCTGATTCTCAACGCAATTGATCCTACAGAGATTGGGGGGCAAGAAACCGGTGCAGAAATCAGAGCGAGATACGGAATTTCTGCTTCCGCATGTGTGATTGGAGTGTTCGGACGGCTGAGCCCTGAAAAAGGAGTACTCGACGGACTCGAAGCGTTCGCAGAAGTAGCGACTAGTTCGCAAGCGCGGCTTCAATTAATGATTGTCGGCGATGGGCAGGAGTACGGTGTGATTAAAGCTCGTGTGTGCGAGTTAGGCCTGGATGATCGCGTCACTTTGGCCGGGTATCAGCAGGAGATGAAAGGGTACTATGAGGCGATTGACTTGCTGATGATTCCGTCATTGAGCGAGGGATTGCCTAACGTCCTGTTGGAAGCGATGTCTTTTGGAATTCCCGCTGTTAGTACCAGGGTAGGGGCTATTTCGGAAGTCATTCGCGAAGGGGAGAATGGATGGATCGCTGAGCCGGGCGACTATCGCGGCCTCGCTAGACGAATTGAACAGGCACTTGCGGATGGAAATCAGCTTTCGACGTTTGGCGCTAATGCCAGAAGGTCGTTGCATCCGCGATTTTCACCCCAACGTAGAGCTAAGGAGTTCGTCTCGATTTACGATGAACTACTGCGATCATCGAACTGACAATACTGGATACGCGTTCTTCTATGAATTGTGAGCACGCAAAAAGCCGTCAAACATCATTAGGGCCCACAAGAGTGGGCCGTGGTCACGATACCCATTGATATGCTCAGTGGTAAAACGTTTGAGTGATCCATGGTTGAAAATGCGAGATTCCAATATATGCGGGCTATCAACGCAATCGAGCAGCCGTTGCTTGAGTGGGCCGCGCAGCCAATTAGCGAGCGGAATTGAAAATCCCTTTTTAGGTCGGTAGAGCGTCGTATTGGAGAGCCTCGATTCAAATGCTTTCTTAAGAATGAACTTAGGTACTCCATTCCGCAATTTCAGGTGCGATGGCAGTTGAGCGGTCCATTCAACAAATTCGTGATCAAGCAGCGGGACACGCACCTCAAGTGAATTCGCCATGCTAGTGCGATCAACTTTAGTCAGTATGTCGCTGGGCAAGTAAACTTTCATGTCGAGGTATTGCGCCAAGCTGAGTGGATCCCTAACAGGTGCATCGATCGCATGACGACGCATTACTTCCGTAGCATCGTAGCCTTGAAGCTCAGATTTGAAGGATGTCGTGAACAATTGGCTTCGGACTTCGGGGCTCGCAATCATTCGTCCTCGCGCAAAACTTTCAACTTCATCAAGAGCAAGAGTTTGAAAAGTCGTTCGTGCTCGAAGATAGCTGGGTGCCTGATACAAAGGCGGGTAAATGCGTGCAAGGTTGCCAAAAAGGGCCCGACGGAAAGATTTAGGCATCAGCGCGCGTAAGCGTTGCTTATTGCGGTGTAGCCGATGGTCGCGGTAGCCAGCAAAGTTCTCGTCCCCACCATCGCCCGAGAGGGCGACAGTAACCCATTGCCTTGTTATTTCGCAGAGCCGAAAAGTTGGAATTGCTGAACTATCGGCAAAAGGTTCGTCGAAAATGCTCGCGAGTCGGTCCAATAGGCTCAGGTCTTCTGGCTCAACCTGTCGCACGTGATGGATCGTTTTGTAGCGATTGGCGACTTCCTCGGCATATTGGGCTTCGTTGAACTCAGGTGTACCAAATGAAATCGAACACGTCGTCGGTTTGGCGTCGTGTAACTCTGCCATAAGGGCAACTACTGCGGAAGAATCAACTCCGCCCGATAGGAATGCCCCGAGCGGTACATCGGAGACAAGGTGTGAGCTGACAGCTTCGCGTAGCCGGTCAACCAATTCCTCAGCAATCGACGCTACATTAAGTTCAGCGGAGCATGTGCCGAATTGGGCATCCCAGTATTTGACCGGCTGAGAGTCTGCTCTTGATTTGGAAATTCGTAGGTGATGAGCCGGCGGAAGTTTACGTACTTGGCTATATATGCTGTGGGGGTCAGGAACGAAGCCATACGCGAAGTAGTCCTCGACGGCTGGCCAGCTAATGTCTGAGCGAAAATGGGGATGTTTTCGAAGTGATTTTAACTCCGATGCAAATGCGAACACATCGGGAGATAGCCAACCATAGTAGAGGGGCTTTATGCCAAGTCGATCTCGCGCGAGAAAGAGAGTTTCACTTTTTGAATCCCACAATGCAAATGCGAACATACCGCGAAAGCGCTGAACACACTCATCCCCCCATTGTTCCCATGAGTGGACGATAACCTCTGTATCCGTCGAAGTTGAAAATCGATGACCGTAACCTTCGAGTTCGGCACGGAGCTTGTGGAAATTGTAGATTTCTCCATTAAAAACGACGCATACAGTTCCAAATTCGTTGTAAATGGGCTGTTTGCCAGCTGCCAAATCTATAATCGCGAGGCGCCTGTGAGCGAGGCCGAGCCCATTGTCGATGTGATATCCAGAGTCATCAGGGCCGCGGTGTACTAATGCGTCACTCATCGCACAAAGAATTCTTTGATCAATAGGCATACCCGATATGTTGAAAATCCCGGCGATACCACACATACCGAAGTACCAAATGACTGATTGAATGAGAGATTGCTACGATGTGCGGGGAAAAGTTAGGCGTAAGTTAAAGTCCTGAATGACTGCATCCAAAATGATGGCGAGATGAATACGCCCCGTCTATGTGTGAAGGTGCCTTGCCATCCTTGCTTAATCATCTTGTCAATGCAACTACTAGGTAGAGGCGTCGTTTGTCTACGATATTCTGGCTGAGCGTTACTGCTGTGGCTTATACGTATATCGTATACCCAGCCGCTATTTATTTCTGCGCAAGATTGGCAGCGAAACCTCATAATTGTGACGGTACCGCGTGTGCTGGCGTGAGTGTGCTTATCGCCGGACACCAAGAACGAGAGAAAATACTTGAAAAGCTTGTGTGTCTTTGTAAGCAACTAAGCGACTCGAAGATGCGTGGCGAAATAATAGTAGTACTTGATGGTATTGGTTCGTCGCCGAGTGGGATCGGCGAGTACCTAAATAAAAAGGTTACAGATGAGCGAATTAAAATCATAAATTTGTCGTGCAATATTGGAAAGGCCGCAGCTATTTCCACCGGTGCAGCTGAGGCAAAGTATGACGTGTTGGTATTGTCGGACATACGCCAGAGATGGAGGCCGGATGCCTTGTCTCTGCTCGTCGAGAGCTTTCGTGATGCGAATGTAGGGGCTGTTAGTGGTGAGTTAGTTCTTGAGAGCCAAGAGGGTATTGCTGGCGGAGTTGGCTTGTACTGGAAATACGAAAGATGGCTGCGGCATCAAGAATCTCTATACGATTCCGTGACGGGGGTGACTGGAGCGATATGCGCGGTACGAAGTGAGCTATTCGAGCCGGTTCCAGCCGGGACCATACTGGACGACGTTTACTGGCCGTTGAAGGTCGTCATGAAGGGATTTCGCGTACTTCACCTACCTGACGCCATTGCCTATGACCGCTTGCCGTCGCATGCGAAGGACGAATTTCGACGTAAAGTCCGCACTCTGTGCGGCAACTTTCAGCTTATGACACTGTTGCCCGAAGCCGTGTATCCGTGGAGGAACCGGCTGTGGTGGCAGTTTATTTCTCATAAATTGCTTCGGCTTGTGGCTCCCTGGGCGCTACTTGGGATTCTTGCGTCCAGTGCCTTAATTGACGGTCCGTTTTATCGATGGGCTTTCTGGGCGCAAGCGGCCGTGTATGGCATCACGCTCATTATGATGCTAAGCGGACAAGCAAAACGAGTTCGTCTGATTGCTGCGGCCGCCGCATTTTTGCTACTCAACTTCGCGGCCTGGGTCGCATTTTGGGTGTGGATTTCCGGACGAGAAGCGAATGCCTGGAAATCCGTCAACTATAATGATCTCGCTGGAGATCGGCCGAAGAATTGAGGGTTAAATTGGGAATCGCAACATTGCCACGATTCATTAGACTGATTTGGCGCTTAGGGTGTGCCTTCGCCGTACTGGTAACTCTTACGTTACGTGCGGATGCAGATGCTCCGCCGAATCTTGATCTGTGGGAGTTAAAAATGGTTCGCTTTGGGCACAAGTGGGGGAAATTCTTAGATCCTGCCTCAGGGCGGAGTTTCGACGAGCGACTTGGTGCGCAGTACTACGACGCTGAGTGGGTTTTCTATCAGATAGCAGACTACACCGGCGACAAGGAGCCTTGGTACACGTATGCCAACCATGCGGAGAAAGTTTACCGCGATGAGTACTTGGCGACCAACAAGTTTGGGGCGCAAGGATTTCGACGGTTTGCACAAGGGCTATACGAAGATTTGCGGAAAGGCGGTGATACAACTTTAGAGCACCTCGAGCTGATACGCGAAAAGCCAGCATACTCGCAAATCGAAGGGCTAACTCGTGGGCCAACCAAACGGTCAGGATTCTCAGAGGCACTGTCACGCGAGGTAGCCTATGCCCTGGAATCAAATGTCATCGCTGAGAAGGCAGGGCTACCCCGTGCAGTCGAGGAGGACGGCAAGCCTAGGGCGCAGTGGCTCTTGGAAATGGTCGAAAATCACTTGTGGGAGTGGCGTACCCAAGATTTTGAGGGCTCGTCGCAGGGGCGAGTCGCGCCCTTCATGATGGGCCTCTCGGGATACGCACTTGCAGAGTACCAAGACTGGGAAGTGGCGAACGGGCGCGATCCGAATAGCCTCTGGCCAAAGCGTCATTGGCCCTCCATAGATGCTGCCTTATTGGACGTATTCGCTTGGTTACACGATGAAGCCACAGTAATCCCGGGTGAGGCGCTGGCAGGGGAAAGAATGTGGGTCCCTCTTGAGCGACTAGGGCACGGCACCTTCAGGCTCATGGACCGAACTCTTTCGGGCTCGGGTTCACCAACCCCGGCGCCCGACCTGAATCAGTTAATCGCCCCTACATATTTTTGGCTTTATAAAGAGACGGGCGACCAAAAGTTCAGATCGATTGGTGATGATTTATTCGCCGCAGGAGCAAGGTACGGTTCTGCTGAGTGGAGCGGGAAGCACTTCAACCAACAGTATCGACTCTCATTTCGATCGCTTAAATGGAGGGAGGAGGGGAATCAAATTAAACCGACCGAACGTGCTCCAACGAACCAATCGATTAAATAAGGTCAAGTAAAGGAAAAATGGAATTGTCAACTACTCCGAAAGTCGAACCTGACCAAGTTCGGTGCGCCATTAGATTTCGATCTGGCGAGTGGAGAGCCACAATTTTTCGTGATCTAGTTGTTAATGAGATCAGGCGTGCGGGCCACACCGCTTCAGTATTAGATATTGGTTGCGGTCATGGGTTCGATGGCGATAAGGAACTGCAAGATCAAATAGGGCGAGAAGCATGCCAGTTTATTGGCGTCGAGCCAGATCCCGATATCGAGGTTAATGGTCGTTTCGGAGTCGTACATCGTCATATACTGGAAGAATCGCCAATCCGTGCGGAATCTATCGATGTCGCCTACGCAACGATGGTGTTGGAGCACTTGAGTCGCCCAGCAGTATTCTTCGACACTGTAGAACGAATACTACGACCGGGCGGGGTATTCTGGGGATTTACCGTGGACCGCAGGCATTATTTTTGTGCTGGATCACGTTTTCTCGAATCGATTCAGCTAAAGGATGCATATCTAAACTGGTTTGGTGGGAGGCGGGGAGTAGAAAGGTACGAAAATTATCCAACGTACTATCGATGCAATTCACCTAGTCAACTTGCAGGCCTGACCCGGAAATTCTCAAGTGTATCAGTCTTTTCCTTGTCCCGTCCGGGGCAAATTCAATCTTATGTGCCCCGGCCATTTCGTCCACTGATTAATGTGCTGGACTGGATAACGGACCTATGCGAACTGCCAGGACACGTCCTTGTTCTACGGTGTCAAAAGTAACGTTTTGCCCACAGTGATTCATTCGTGACTAATCTGTTGCGAACCTCTGCAATAGACAAGTGTTGACAAAGCTAAGGCCGATAAATGCGGTTGGCGTGATGCATGGCGATGACGTCGTTCCTAATCTTCATAGTCGCGGCGCAAATCCAGGCGCTACGAGGCACTCGTCGATACGGATATTTGCAGGCATTAGGACTAGTCTCAGTGATTTCTCTATGGGCGGCGAGCACGCCGCTCATGGGCAATTTGATGCTGACTTGTCTGGAGGGGTATTCCAAGCCACTTCTCAGTTGTCCAGAAAACTGCGATACGATCGTGGTCTTAGCGGGCTCGATATTGCCCAAAGTACCTGGAGAACCCTTGGAGCAGTTAGGTGACTCGTCGTTGAGGCGTTGCCTCGAAGCAGCACGCTTGTATAAGCAGAACAGTCGACTTACTATCATCGTCTCCGGTGGTCGCGAGTCTGGTAGCAGTCACGCAGTGACACTGGCGCAACTCATGGCCACGTTTCTCGCGGAATGTGGCGTCAAAGTGGTGGACATTGTGCAGGAAACCGAATCGACTAACACACTCGAAAACAGTACCGAGACAGCTCGGCTGCTCGAGGCAAGTGGCACTGACCACATAGTACTGGTAACCGATGCGGCCCATATGCGGAGAGCTGCAAGGTGCTTCGAGCGGCGGGGCATTCGCGTGACGCTCGCGTCCTGCAATTACCAAGGGGCCTGGCCACCTGAGTCTTGGCGTTGGATCGTGCCTTCCCCTAGCGGGCTCCTGAAAACCCAATACGCCTGTCACGAGCTACTTGGAGCAATATGGTACTGGTTCATCGATTCACCCCAATCCATGCCAGATCACGCGATCGCGACTCAGTAAAAAGTCGGCTAATTCGGACCATTCGTGATCAGTGGCTGAATGAGTCTTCCCCGTTGCTAAAGAGTTTCCGTTCCGAAAATAATCCGACGGCTCCGAAGTTGCCACTTGCCCCTGTTTCGAATCCGACACCGTTTGGTTGCCTGGCTCGACGGAAAGCGAATCCTCGAGTGGATAATCCTCCTGCAGCCCTACGTCAGATTCGGTGACGAACGAATCGTAGATTGGCGCAAAAACAAAGTTCAGATCGCCATTCGTACTCGCGCGGAGCTGTGTCATGCCACTTTGTGGCATCCTGACTTGTGACGCATGCTGAGATAGTCTCATCGCGATGAAATCAAAGCTAACGCGATAGTTTTGGTTGAATTGCTTTGCTCCACTGAGCCACGCTCCTGTCACACCACCCGAAAAGATTTGATCGCCCTGAGTCCGATACTTGGCCTCGCCCGTCTTGTGGTATAGCCATTCATAAACTGGGGCTATCAGCAAATTAAGGTCCGGAGCGGCCACAGAAGTGTCATTAGCCCGGTAGTAGAACGCGTCTTTGTCCGGCTGCCATGCATTTTGCCAGGTCCAATCGGCACCCATTGCCAACTTTTCTATGATTCGGGGGTCTTGATCGATTCGTTCGTAGTACTGCATAAGTGCATCCGCAGTTAATGCAAACATAAATGGGGCATAGTCAGGATCCGACTCCTGAATGAACCACTGGTCAAGGTGTCCCAATGCTTGCTCAGATAAGGCGTCGAGCCTCGCGCGCCGTGGAGCTCCCACTCGCTCAGCGTCAAGGTAACTCATCATCGCATATGCGACTTCTCGACTAAAATCGCAATTGTCGGTCCATGGCAGTGGAGCTGAGTCAGCGGCGTACGAGGCATTGGTGGACAACAGTATCACTGCATCGCGTGAAGCAATGTTGCCCGTTCGCTCGTAGTCCATCGCTAGGCCGCGTGTAAAATTCCAATATCCGGGCACGACTCCGCCTCTTGGAACTGCATAGCGGTCTCGGTAAACTGAAATGGCTGCTTCGGCGTAAGTGTTCCAAGTAGCGTCCCCCGTATAGTCGGCAATCTGATAGAAAACTCGTGCCGCATCGTAATAAGTGCTCGCAAGTGGTGGATCGAGGGCAATGTCATTTTGATGAGCAATCAGCCATTCTCCATGCTGCCGCCCAAACGTGAGCATGTCTTGAACCCACCGCTCGTAATCTGGGAGCGGCGTTGGTCCGACAACAGTGACTGTCAAGCTAGCTGAACTAGTCATCCCGTTGTTCGTCGCAGCTATTGACAGCTCGTACGTTCCCGCCTGATCAAAGTTGACAGACGTACTCACTCCGGACGCACTCCCAAAGCTTGCATTGCCGGGGCCAGACACCTTACTCCACGTCAGCGACAAATTGATATTTGCGTCGACGATGACCTCGCCTGTAAGCAATAACGAATCCGATATTGCTACAACTTTATTGGGTCCTGCGAACACCATTGGGAGCCAGGCAAAATTGGCCAGTCCCTGATCGGCTTGTTCTCCCAAGAGGGGAGCGGCGCTATTCGACTCGATGGGAGGCAGGTCGGGGGATGACGGGGCCAACGGATTGACCGAAAAGAGTTGCCGCGGTTCGAGCAACTCAAATTGAAAGCGAGCGCCCCTCGTGGTTTTCTGCTTATCTGAGAACGACCTAGACATGTCAAATTCCTTGCCAACGCCATTGACGACATCTGCAGCTGCTCTAAGGTGCGCAATAGCGTGGCAGCCCGTATCTGCGACAACGAGCAAGATAAGTGAAAGATGAAGAGTTTATGGACGAGTACGGCGTCCTGAACCTTTGGAACCAGCCGTAGCTATTTCAAACGTAGCATACCGTTCCGCTTGCATTCGAAGTCGACTGGATGTGGAACCTCGGAAAATCGACGTCAACCTCGCAATCCATCTCGCCGTCATAAGATGGCCGACCGAGTACGACCAAGCAAGTGGCCCGACAACACCCGATTGAGCAGCGTCGATAGGCTGCTTACCAGCTTTATTCGATCTTGGCAGTTTGGCTTCCGCAAGCGGCGCTTGCGGGCCTGTGATGTGTCCTTCCTAAGTCGAATCTGAAACTAGCCTTGGTGGCAGGCCGAACCTGCCCGCAACAAAATTTAGCAATTGGGAACATCCCGCCAGACGCGCCGCCCAAGTCGAAAGTGTAGCCGCCAAGTACCGCCAAAGAGTCAGCCGCCTGCCATAGCCGGCGTCAATCCAGTGAACGGACGTTCTAGCCTGTGCCTAGGCCGGCGGGTGATCGATAGTGCGTAGACGCAGATGGCAATAGACATTGGTTCAGGCACGGGCATGCCAGTAACTTCATCTCGGCCAACTACCAAAAGATTGCGCTGCCACAGCAAATAGTCCGCCCCGTCGACGTCAAGATCACCGTCCGCGTCTCCCTGGCGAGCCGACGCGACGCCAAATAAGCCGAAGCCGTCTCGCCACACGGAAAGATCCGCATCGTTCACGCCATCGACTCCGTTGAAGTCTCCTTGCATTTCTATATTCTGCGTACCAAGATCACGTTGCCATTGGAGCAAGTCAGTTCCATCGACGACGAGATCGCCGTTGGCGTCGCCATCGGCATGTGCCACGTCAATTGATCGACCATAACCGCCTTTCCATGCCAGCAGATCATCTGCATTCACGTTTCCGTTCTCGTCGAAGTCGCCGGCTGCAATGTCAAGCAGTCCGCTCGAGAGCGTCTCAATGCTGCGCGGGGGAAGCGTAATCTTGAAGGCTGACTGTTCCGGCAGGACGGCGGGCAACGTGGCCCAGTTCTCAGTCGGGCTCGTACGGACTCTCGAAAACCGCGCCGCGGCTACTCCTCGCAGATCAAACGTAACCTCCTGATTAACGTCGCTGTTATTTATAAGTACTACGACGAGCCCCTCTGCGCTTAGATATGCCGTCGATTCAACGTTTGCGTCCGACGACTGGGCGTCGATCCGTTGCGCGCCGGGAAGAACAAATCGCGAGTACTGTCCGGTCGCAAAATAGGATTTATTCAAGGTATAACCGGCATACGCATCTTCAGAAGCTATAAGCGTCATCAACGCCGAAACATCGCTATTGGGGATGCCTGCAAATCCTTTAGCGTAGTCGACCGCGCTAACGTTGTGCGCGGAGACCGCTTCGTGGAGATAGGAGGCCCACTCGCTCGCGTCGTTTCCCGTGGCAACATTACCTGAGTCGCTGATTGATGAATCGGAGAGCCATAGCGGCAGCTGGTACTGGCTGGCGATGGCCTGCACTTGCGAGATCCGAGACACCGATTGGCCTCCAAGACGGGCTTCCAGGGCGCCCACGTAGGAAATCGCGTCCGGATCGCCAAGGACTATTTGCGAGCTGGACGCCGCCTCGCCGGACGTGAGGTCGATGGGAAGCACGAACCTCGCATCGAAGCCCTGAACCTGTAGGCGAGGTCCAAGATTCTTGATCACGTCGCGTATGAACTCGCCGCTTAAGGGTGTACTAACTGCAGACGAGTTGTTCGCCACCGATAAAAAGTGCAGTGGAGTTCCCAGTTGCCTGGCCCGCCTTACTTGCGCCAGCAGCCACTCCGAGTACTCCGCGACGTCGTTGCTCGTCGACGTTGCCATCCATGTTTCTCGAACCGTCGGAGAAAGAAATAGTGTGTTGGCTCCTCGCGTCCGCGCATGCGCGAAGTAGTCCAGCTGCGCATCCAACCTTCCTCCGTTGAAGTTGAACCGGCTGAGATCGGTAATATAGGGATTGTCGTTATCATTGATGATTTCAATACCCGCGCCAGCTGTTGCGTCGGGGCTAGTGGGACGCACACGCGACAGTCGAAGGTCTCGATACAGCCTGTCGAGGATCTCATCTTGCTGGGCCGTCGTCATGACGGGCGCGGCGCGACCCGCCGGCGTGTCAAAAAATACGCCCGGGTCGTCGAAGACGCGAACGGAGGCTCCAAAGCCCGCCATTGTTTGGTGACGGACGGCCGCATCAATCACGAGAGTGGCCGCTTCCGCAATGGGCGGCACGCGCAGTGCTAGAAGTGAGACGCAAAGCAGTAGAGTGTGGCGTGTTCGTCGGCAGCGCCGACCATAGCTGCGAGATGGATAATTCATCAGTAGTAGATTCGTCGTAAGCTAGATGCAAAACATTCCGCGGTAAATGATGCTCGTTAGATCTCATGTTGTGCCCTCGCCGCACCAAGGCGGGCGGGTGTTGTGCAGTTGTACTACTCTCGTCGAATTCATGCCAAAACTCTCCCGATGCGTGATCAGAGATGAGTAAACGGGCGCTAAAGGCGTTACACCGAATTGCTTAGCCTGCTGGCTGCGGCGGCGCTCGTCATCGAATCCCGCGTTCGAGTCGCAATTCTACCGCGCCCGTCAAATCCGATCTCTCGGCACGATCGACACGAAGCTCAGAGTGTCTCGATTTTGTGGATTGCCGAAGCATATCGCCCCGACTCCGGTGGAAACACTTCTTGCCACATGGTACCGTCGTTATAGCGATGTAGAGCTGTTCACAGTAAGCAAAAACCCCTGGAAGCAGAGCGAGTTCTTCGCTAATCCCGCACGCAACGCTCGGCGAAGGGAGCTCACAACCCTGGAACTCAGACCCTACAAATGCAAACGAATCTTGCCCAGAAAATTGCTGAGAAACACGCGATTGTCGGCATCATCGGCCTTGGTTATGTCGGACTGCCGCTGGCGAAGGCGTTCATTGAGGGGGGATTCCGAATCCTGGGTTTTGACGTCGATCAGGGGAAGATACACCAATTGGAGGCGGGGCAGAGCTACATAGGCCACCTGAAGTCGGAGTGGATTTCCACGTGCACAGGGAACGGCTCCCTCCGCGTGACTGCCGACATGGCGAGGCTCGACGAACCCGACGCCATCCTCATTTGCGTACCGACGCCACTCACGCCCAGTCGGGATCCCGACCTTTCGTACGTTGAATCAACGGCCCACGAGATCGCCAAGAGATTGCGCCCTGGACAGTTGGTCGTCTTGGAGAGCACGACTTACCCAGGGACTACGCGTGACGTGATGTTGCCAATTCTGGCGGCAAGCGGGCTGAAGTGTGGAACTGACTTTTTCCTCGCTTACAGCCCAGAACGCGAAGACCCGGGAAACCCAGACTTCTCGGCAGGCCGAATACCGAAGGTAATTGGCGGGTACGATTCAGCTAGCGCTAAGCTCGCGGAGGAGCTTTATCGACACGCGGTCAGTGAAGTGGTCCCGGTGTCGTCGTGCGAGGTTGCTGAGGCCTGCAAGGTCTTGGAAAACACATACCGTGCCGTGAACATTGCGCTCGTTAACGAACTAAAGAAAGTGTTTGATCGCCTGGGCATCGATGTCTGGGAGGTGATTAACGCCGCCAAGACAAAACCGTTCGGATTTCAAGCCTTCTATCCCGGTCCTGGCTTGGGAGGACATTGCATTCCGATCGACCCGTTTTATCTCAGCTGGGTCGCTCGCAAATACGACGTACCGACTCGATTTATTGAACTAGCAGGGGAAGTGAATGCGAGCATGCCCGACTACGTGGTCGAACGCGTAGCACTCGCACTGAACGATGCTAGAAAACCGGTGAACGGCAGCAAGATCTGCATCCTGGGCATCGCCTACAAACGCGACGTTGATGACCCCCGTGAAAGCCCTTCATTTCGCATTATGGAGCTTCTGGCCGCGCGCGGCGCCAAAATCTCCTACAGCGATCCGCACGTGCCCATGCTACCGCGCATGCGTCATCATAGGACACCAGAGATGGCAAGCAGCAAACTATCGAACGAGTTTCTCGGAGAACAGGATTGCGTTCTCATCGTCACGGACCATAGGGCGTTCGACTACAGCTTTATTGCATCGAATAGCCAACTGATCGTTGACACGCGCAACGCTCTGGGGAATTTAGATTCGACCAAGGCGTTAGTCGTTAAGGCCTAGAAAGACATTTCAAGTGGCGGAGACGGTATCTCGATGGCAAAAGTCCTTGTAACCGGCGGTGCTGGGTTCATTGGTTCGCACCTAACGACGGCACTCGTTGAACGAGGCGACGAAGTAGTCGTACTCGACAACCTCAGCACCGGCCGCATGGAGAACTTGCGACATCTGGAAGGGCGATACAGACTAATTCAGGGCGACGTGCTTGATCACCATACGGTGCATACGGCATGCACTGGCGTCCAGATCGTGTTTCATCAAGCGGCTCTCGCCTCGGTGCCGCGCAGCATTGCAGCGCCTCTGGAAACCCACGCGGCGTGCGCCACAGGCACGCTCAACGTGCTGGAGGCCGGGCGAGCCAATGGCGTGTCGCGCGTCATCTATGCCGGATCGAGTAGCGCCTACGGCGATCAGCCCTTTCAGTCGAAGCGCGAAGTCGACCTGCCGCGGCCCCTCTCGCCGTATGCGGTGGCCAAGTTGACCGGCGAGTACTACTGCCAGGCATTCACTGCAAGCTACGGACTACCGACGGTCGTCATTCGCTATTTCAACGTCTTCGGGCCGAGGCAGGATCCACATAGCGAGTATTCGGCAGTCATTCCCAAGTTTGTGACGACCATGCTGAACGGCGGTCGCCCGACGATTTACGGCGACGGTTCGCAGTCCCGAGACTTCACTTACGTAGACAACGTTGTGCAGGGCAATCTCGCCGCGGCGACTTCTGCCACCGCGGTAGGCAGAGTAATTAACGTCGCCTGCGGCGTTCAAGTCACGCTCCTAAACCTGGTTGCGTCTATCAACAAGGCGCTCGGAACGAACGTCGAACCAATCATGGTTGAGCCGCGGCGGGGGGACGTGCGAATGAGTTTGGCGGACCTATCACTTGCCCGAGAACTTCTCGCCTACGAGCCGGTTGTCGACTTCGACGAGGGGCTCAGGCGTTCAATTTCCTACTATCGTGCATCGCTCGGTTGACGCCGCCGTCCTGCCTAAACTGTCACTTTCGAAATGGATTCGGCTGGGATGATGTGATTAGGGGAGGCTGCCTCGGGTTGACGGGGCGGTTGGCGGACGGAACTGGAAGAGATTCCGGCGGCTTGACGGTTGGGCCTTCCAGATGGTCTCTCATGTGATCGCCGATTTCCACCGGTACTTCTGGGCTCATGTATTCCATGCCCGGGACGGTGCAGCAATTCGCATCTCGCCATTCAGCGCCAGAAGTGGGCCAAACTCGCCAGCATGTCGGCTTATGCCCGTAGTAGGCGTACGCTGGCCGACAGGGACATCGGAAAACGGCATCTTCGCCAGCGCACCAAGGCACGGTTTGCCTGATGTCCGTAGGACAGTTGGTTTCTGACTGCCGCTTTGCAAAAAGGCCGCTGCTGCACCCGCCGAGAAGCGGCACGGTGCAAATGCATAGAATCATCTGATACTTGAGCATGGCACACCCAAACAGACCGCGTGCGGTCTGCCCCCCCTTGTAATGTCTCAGCGCAGTCACTATGGCGTGATGTTGTTATTTCCGCCATTTATTGCTGATTGCTTAAAGTAAACTATGCGTTGAGAGGTCTGAGTACCAAGCAGTGTCACGCCGAAAAGCCGCTCCAGTGGCGAGAATATCTTGGCCATCGCGGTATCCAATGCAACCAGCTTGTCCTCCGAAACATAGATGCGGTCGCCGGGAAGCACTTGGTAGTTTGTGGAAACGTCGCCGCGTTGCGTGACGGCAATCCAGTCGACGGGGAGAATCTGATCTCCGCCGGTCTCGTTATGTCCAGGGCGAGCGATCCACATTCGGGTTGATGAGTTTGACTGCAATCCCTGAATTTGTCCGATGGCATCAAGGACGGTCTCGTTTCCACGAGCGGGCAAGATCGCGACTTGGTCGCCTAAGCCAGCGCCTTGCGTCACCACGTAATAGACTTTACTGTTGTATCCGAGCACATCGAGCGAAATCTGCGGTCGCTCGAGAAACTGCGAGAGGTGGGCCTGGACCGCTGCCTGGGCTTCTTCCATCGTTAGGCCGACGACGCGGACTCGGCCATAAGTGCCGAGGCTGACCTTGCCATCCGGTGCCACGAGATGCTCCCCGGTTATCTGTTGTTGCGCCGACATTTGAACCAGGGAAACGAAGACTTTAGGAGCCGTGTAAACTTGCTGCAGTTTCGCAAGAATCTGCTGCCGCAGTTGCTCGTTAGTCTGTCCCTGAGCTTGGACGGATCCGAGCGAGGGCCCAAGTTGAATTGAGCCATCGGGCTGCACCGCATATTCGCCGTTTATTGATTCTTCCTCTGGCAGTCCGACCGCACCGATCGACACAACATCGTAGACGCGCAGCTGGTATGGGCTCTTAGGTACGAGGCTGATTCCTTCAATGCTGAGAATATCTGGTGGCTCGATGATATAGTCAGGCAGCGTCACCTTTGCTTGCTCACGTGGCACTTCAGGAGAAACGCAGGGCTTTGGCCCATCCGGCTCGCGCCCTGGATAGATTGTTCTGCAGCCGCCGCACAGGAGCAGAATTGCAAGTGAGCATCCGACTCGACGGATGAGTGCGAAGGAGAGCATCGGAAATGTCGTTGGCACAGAAACCTCCGGAAGACTCCGGTGAATCGTTCTCGCACGTACGAACGTGCGCCAGCGAACAGGAGCGTTGGCAACCCCCACGCAATCGCTATGATTAGGATTTTCGGTGTTCTTTGCCCAATCCTTGAGCTTTAACCTGGAGCGCGACCGAAAACAGAATGGAGATTGGTGAGGTGTTCCTGCTTTCCGGGCCGAACTAGTGGAAAGCGAGGCACGCCGCTTTTAGGGGGAGTGAACGATGTCATTTCGCGATCCAATACGGTTGACGCTGCTAGCAGCGTGCGTCTGCGGTCTGCAGCTATGCCAGAGCGACTGCAGCCATGCTCAAGTGGCGCGGTACCAGCCGAGGACGCCAACGATTAGTCCTTACCTCAACTTAACGCGCTTCGACAACGGGGGTATTCCGAACTACTACTCGTTGGTTCGACCTCAGATCCAGCAGCAACGCTTCAATTCGCAAGCGCAACGGACCGTCAATCTCCAAGAGACGCAAATCAACACGCTGCAATCGGAAATGCAATCGGGGGCAACTACGCCCGCGGTAACGGGAGGCGGGAGTTGGTTCATGCAGCCGGCAACCCAGACTCGCTTTCTAGATAGTTCGCGATATTTCCCCATGCCAAGTCGCCCGGCATTGCGCCGCTGAGCAATTACCTTCGCGCGTTGGCCGCCCGATGCTGATCGTCTAACGCCCCCTCCGGGATAGCTTGCTAACCCTCAGCGGTCCAAACGACGGTTGGATTTACCTGCTCTGCGAGCTCGGGCTACGCCCGAGCGCTTGCGCCGTTTGCGACGGGCAGCCAGGCTTAATAGGGCGTTGATTGCAAAAATCCGAGTCTTCCTCATTCTTGGTAATCGGGACGAGCGGGCAGACCATAAAGGCCTGTAGGACGTTTCCCCCACGATGCCAAACATGGCGGAAACGAACTTTTTCTTCTCGCCGTACGCCTGCGACGCCTTCCTCCTATCGGCCGCCAAACCACCGCGTTACGACGACCTCTGGACAGTAGCGATCGAATCGAAGCGGACCCAAGGTGCCGCTGCGGCCGGCGCAGGCTTATGAAGCGACGGACAAGGAGAATTGCGAGGTGCAGACCTACCCCTTAAAGCGTCGCGGGGATTGGCCATCGAGAACTGGTCTGGCGGATGGTCGACTAGGACGCGGTCTGCCTGAGCCCGTCCACGGTCTATAGAGTTTTGAAAGGCGAGAACTTGATGTGTCAGTGGCGGATAAGGAAGAAGCATACGAGATTCTGGCGACCGATCTGGTGAACGTACAGATCGGCGGCCGGACGAATTAGCTGGTAACGTTCTTGGACAAGTACTCGGCGGATGATCGTGCATCACGCGCTGATGCGGAGCGATGACGGAAACACGGTAAGCGTGGAAGCCGAAGCGGAAGTCGAAAGATTCCTCCGGGATCGGGGGGGGGCGCTTCTGTGACCGCCATTCTAAAAACGTAGCGCGCGGCGCCCCGAAACTGTAGCGCTAGTTGAGGTGCGGGAATGATACAGGCCCTCCCGCGTCAGGCCGTTGCCGTAGACTCCTTGTCGTTAGATCGACGACGCCGGCGTGCGTCCTTGAGCCGATAGCTCTCGCCTTTGGTTTCGAGGATATGGCAACGATGGGTGAGGCGGTCGAGCGCCGCGCCGGTGAGCCGCTCGCTTCCCAAGACCTCGGTCCAGTGCTCGAACGACAGATTGGTGGTGACCACGAGACTATGGCGCTCGTAGGCCGCGCCGATGACGTCGAACAACAGCTCGGCGCCCGCCTTACTGGCGGGAACGTAGCCCAGTTCGTCGAGGACGACCAGATCGAGCTTGGCCAACTGCGAGCGGAACTTGAGCAGCTGCTTGTCATCCCTGGCTTCGAACAGCATGGCGATCAGCTCGGTGACCCGAAAGAACCGTACCTTGCGGCCTTGCAGACAGGCGGACAGCGCGAGCGCCGTGGCGAGATGGGTCTTCCCCGTGCCGCTGGCGCCGACCAGCAGCAGATTCTCGCGCTGGTCGATCCAATCTCCCTTGGCCAACTCCAAGACTAACGGCTTGTTGACCGACGGCTGGAGGTCGAAGTCGAACTCCTGGAGCGTCTTGGTCGCCGGGAAGCGGGCGGCCTTGAGGCGCCGCTCGGCGGCGCGTCGTTCCCGATCAACGAGTTCCGCCTCGCAGAGGGCGAGGAGATAGGCCAAGTGATCAAGATTCTCTTTCGCCGCGCGAGCGGCCGTCTTCTCGCACTCGCTCTGCATCGTCGGCAGTTTGAGCTGCTTGAGATGATGCTTCACCAGCACCGTACTCTTCGTTTCGGTCTTGCTCATGAGGCGCCCTCCGTCAGCAGGGCCTGGTAGGCCGAAACGTCAGTCTGGCCAACGTCGACCAGCCGCAGATGGGGCCGACCGTCAAGCGAGAAGAGCGCCACCGGCGCTTCGCGACGGTGCTCGACGATCACGCGAATCGCATCGGCGTCATGGACGCCGATGTCGAGAGCGTACTCGACGGCATCCTGGAGTTGCTCCAGAGAGCACCCTTCCAAGAGTCGCAAGACGCGGATGAACTCGCGCGTTCCCAAGCCGCCCGGCTCCGTCTCCAACAGCCGGCGGAGCGCGGCGAAACACTCTGGCAAGTCCCACTCCTGGAGCGGCTTGGCATGATCGAAGCCTCCCGGCTTCTTCTCAAGTAGCGCCAGGTAGTGGACCGGATCGAACAGGTCCTGCTCCCGCTTCCAAGAGCGGCCGTGGCGAGCGACCAATCGGTCGCCGTCAATCAGCCGAACCTCGTCGACCGTCGCCACGATCGTGATCGGCCGGTGAGCATGCTTCACGGGGACGCTGTAGCGGTTCGTATCGAACTTTACCAGCGACAGCGAATTGGCCGACGCTTGAGTCACGCGGCGGGCGTCGAACGACTGCCGCGGCAGGTCAAGCATCGCTTGTCGATCTGCGGCGAGCAGTTCGCGCTTCGAACCCTCCTTGCCGCGGAGCGTCCGGTCGAGGTCTCGATCGCAACGTTGGAAGAGTTCGGCGTTGAGCGTCTCCAGCGACTCGACGCGCGGCACGGGGACGAGGAAGTTGCGGCGGGTAAACCCGACGAGCCCTTCGACCTTCCCCTTCTCATTGGCTCGGCGCACCAGGCAGAAGTGCGCTTGGAACAGGTAATGGCTCTGCAGCCGGAGGAACTCGCTGGTTAGCTGCCGGCTGCGGCTGCCGGTGATCTTGGCGATCGCCACGCGGCTGTTGTCGTAGCTGATCCGCGTCGGGACGGCGCCAAAGAACTCAAACGCCCGTCGATGACCTTCTTGAAAGGCCTCGGTGCACTCTCGGGGGAACGCCTGAATGAAGACGGCGTCCGAGTAGGGGAGCGTCATCACGAACAACGCCGCCTTGATCCGCTCGCCAGCGACGTCGACCTCGGCGAAGCCGAAGTCGACTTGCGCTTCGCCGGGAGGATGGGAGAGCGGCAGGAAGACTTCTTGGCTCCCTTGCCGCCACTGGCGGACAGCTTCCTTGACGCTGGAGTAACAGCCGTCGAAGGCGTGCTCCGCAACCAGCCGGTCGAAGATCCGCTGCGCCGTGTGGCGCTGCTTCTTCGGCGCCTTCGCGTCGCTCACGAGAATCTCGGCGATCAGCGGCAGGAAGCGCTCCATCTTCGGCCGCGGCCGGGACGTGGCGTGCCGGTAGCCGGGCGGCTCGACGTACGCCAGGACCTTCTGAATTGTCTCCCAGTGCAACTTGTATTCGCGACACGCTTGCCGCCGACTAAGCTCGCCAGTTAATACGCGGCGACGGATCTCAGCCCACTTCTCCATATTACGTAGCACTCCTGGCACGCCTCGCTTCACGAGCACTCAGTAATCAGTGACGGCAACCGGCCTGCGGCCGGCTGCCACGATGATCCCAGTGTCGCAAACTCGAAACAATGCACGGTTGTGCGCTACAGAATTCGGGCGCCAGACCTCCAGCCGCGCGCTACGTTTTTGGAATGGCGGTCACAGCTTCCGCCGATGGAGATGCCGCGGGTGATGAGCGACAACGGCAGTTGCTACGTTTCGCGGGAGTTCCGCGGCGTACTAAACGAGCATAACCTGGCGTATCATTGGATCTAGCCGCACTACCCCGAGGTGAACGGGATCATCGAGCGGTCGAGCCGTACGCTACGCTAAGCCCTGAATGGCCAGGAGCTGACGCACCTGCTGCAGGTGCGGGACGTTTTCGCGGGATTTAACATGCAGCACAACGAGTACCGATTACACTCAGCGCCAGGCTGACTGTGGCCGATCAAGTTCTACGGGGCAACCTCGCGGGGCTGCACGAACAGCGACGCCGAATGATGGCCGAGGCGCGGCATCGGAGTCGAGAGTAGGACCGGTAGTTGCGACAACTGAAGTTGCCGCAGAAACCCATGGAGGTCGTTGTTAAACACGAGGCCGAAATGTCTAACTGGTGGGGCAAAGAATTCTGCTGGGGGTTTTATGGTTAAATTGATGGGTGTTGCCCCCAGGTTCCCCCCCAACAGATTTACAGAACTAACGGCGAGCCCTTGGGTTTGGATACCCGCGGCCATTGTCTTTTTTGTGGTCGTCGTCTGGATCTTCGTGAACGACCGACAGCGGCCTCGCTGATTGGCATTGCTTTTCTTATTGTCGTGGCTCAGCCCATGACCTGAAGCCAGCTCGCGGTCGCTGTCCGTTGCCAATCCGAGCGCCATGGCTGGCTTCGCCCCTTTCAGGCTCGATGCTTGCAGCAGAAGTTGTCGTGAACGAAGAACAGCCCCAGGGCGGCCCGGGTGGTTGTTTTTCAAGTTTTCTTCGCATTGCACGTCAGCGACGTGAATGCCGCCAATGTTCGCGACGAATTACCGCAAACACCGCCCCCATCAGAACCGTCAAATTGGTAATCGTCTGCAGATGGGCGTCGGTGATGTGGAAAAACGGCTTGCACGTTCATCCCCTAGCATAGGAGCTTGATGATTTCAGCGGCCCGGTCCAAACCAAGCCGCTGCTAAGCCAATCAGCGAGCAGGATTGGCGAACGAAATCGCAGCCACACGGAATTTGCAGCCGCCAAGCCAACAAGAGGGCGGCCGCGCAGATCGCCAAAAATATTGGAGAGGATAAGAGGGCAGAGAGCGGTTACAGAAAAGTTCGCACGACCGACGGGGCCGCGGCCGTTCCGTCACCCTGAGGGCGGCCGAGGACTGGCTCTCAGGCCGACTTCGGCACCGGGGGGCCGCTGTTGGTCAATTGCGAGCAAGTAGTACGGAGTAAACTATCCAATATTTGCAAGTGTTACAGTGAAGTGGTCCATCGGCAGACTACTTACAACGTCATTCTTGCGTTTGAGGGGGTGCAGCTGCCCACAAAACGACCAATCGTCGCCGATTCGATGCCCCCGCACGTCTTTGCGCTGCATTATTCGGATGCTGTTCGTCGCCATTCTTCTTGGCTCAATACAGTTTCTGCCGCAAGCAATCACGCTCGACGTGCAAATACCGCTGTGGCACACGGATTGGCAAGGGGGGGCGGGCGTCCGGCAAGCTTCTTTAGCGGCGTTCGATGCGCAGGGGCGCCGTTCACAGCAGGGCGCCGTTATGGCTTCAACGCCCACTCAGGGAGATTCATGTGACGGCCGCAATGAAAACGATAGTCGCAGCTATCCAGAACCAATGACTCGCTGTTAGCTCGGCGATAGTTGGTGGCAGGAGCGATGTCCGCAACCTAATCACTCAGATTTACGACACTTTTCGCATTGTCTAAAGCGGATGATGCGGACGTTCGGGAACGGGCGTTCGACGCGAACTGCCTTGCCACTCCCATCGCATTCGGGGCAGGTCGCGCGGACTTGTCGGAGAAGGGCTTCTTGTTTCATAAACCCATCATAACTAGCAAATGTTGGATTCTTCCACACCGCAAACTAGATAACTAGATAAGACGTTGTCGCACTACAGCGTCTAAGCGTCAGGGAATGTCCCGTGGATGGCCTTCAGGCGCTAATGGGGGGTGTGTATCCGTCATTCTCAACAAATTTCGGGGTAATGCAGCTGTAGGCGGAAAAGCTGTTTTGGCCACATCGCCCTGAGCAAAAACCTTGCCGTTGGCAAATCTGCCTGTTAAAATTCAACCTGTAAGCTTTGCGCAGAGTCCCGAAAGGCCCGATTTTGACACCCCATCGCAAGGGCAATCGACTTCGACTTCACCCGCTGGTGGCGCGGTGCATTGTCGGGTTGTTTGTAGCCGTCTTCATCGTCTCAGGTGTTTCGGAGGCTGAAGCGAGCATCGTTGGTCCCGTGGTCCCGGAATTCTCCTTAGAAGCATCAGGCTCTGGGGCAGGCACGAGTCATTCCTGCGAATCCAAGTCCTCGTCCGGCGATCAGAACACAGAGACCCCTTTCACTGGACGAGCGTTGACGTTGCTCATGGGCCAACCGGGCTCAAACAGCACGTCATCCACTTCAGGTTCATCATCGTTTGCAGGGACAAGCGTTACCGCTGCGCTGGTCTACGTTCCTGCGAACATTCTTTGTGATCCGGCTGTTGCGGGCTGGGTGTCCGGGGAGCGTCAAGTCGCTCTCCCTTCACCTCCCGGCAACGAACTCCTCAGGCCGCCGCAAGCGTCGTGACCCGTATGGACGCGCGCTGGCTCGCAACTTTAAGTGTGTGACGCCGAGCACGTTCAACCCTCTGGTCGCGTTTATGCACCAACTGGTTTTCGGTCATACCATTTTTTCTCGAAATGGGTTTATTGAAGAGGACTTTTAATGAAATACTTATTTGCTATTGCCCTAATCGGCGGCTCCTGCTGTTTCCCACAGCTCAGCCATGCATCAATCAACATTTCGCTAAATCCCAGCAATCTCGTGCCAAATTCGACGAAGATAAGTTTCGTCACAGGCGCTGTTGATCCCAGTGGAGGAAACAGCGGCTTTCTGGGCTCGATCTATACAAATGACGGCACCTTGCTTCAGCAGTGGGAAACCTTCTGTGTAGAGACTCAAGAGTTCGTTGAACTTGACAACCGCAAATATTTGCTGCACTCCAGCGCTGCGAATCCTACGACCAGTGCAAACAACGTGGTGGGAGATACCGCAAAGTGGATCTACTATCAATTCGGGCATGGTGGTCTCGCGGGATGGACGCCAAACGATGGTGAGGAGGTTCAAGAGGCAATTTGGAGCCAAGTCACGAAGCCCGACAGCTCCCCGCTAGCCGTGGCCAATGGACTGGCGTTAACTTGGGTTAACGACGCCATAGCTGCATTCAATACAAACTATGCCGCGGCAAAGGCGAAAGCTGACCAGATTAGGATTTTGAACCCAATCACTCTGGATGGAACGCACAAGCAAAGCATGCTGTATGCGGTTCCCGAAGCCTCTACTGTCGCCGTCTGGTCGATCTTGACTTTCCTCGGCGCCGGCTTGGCCTATCGCAAACGTAGTTTGTCGTGAAATGCGGTGTAGTGCGGGAAGCCGGCGGAGTGCAAAGAGCGCTCCGCCGGCGCGGCTCGCTGTCTTCGAGTGTCCAGAGTTAATGTTGTTGGGGATTGCTGCTTGCGGTCGTTGATAACTCGAGGTCCAGCAGCTGGCCATGGGCGGACCAAAACGGCTGCTCGATTTTGGTGGGCGGGAGAACAGCGTGCGGAGAAATGATGCAACTCATTGCGGTAACGAGAGTTGCAGTGATCGTGCCGTTTTTCTATCCCTTATAAATTTATACATGAATTTTCACTGCTTTTAATTGCATAACAGGAACTGTTTCGGTTATGATGTGCCCAAGAGAGCGAGCGCTTCGGTTTCCCGCATGAGACGATGATGACGCCGGAATTTATCAGCAATCGACTTCGACTTCACCCGCTGGTGGCGCGGTGCATTGTCGGGTTGTTTGTAGCCGTCTTCATCGTCTCAGGTGCTTCGGAGGCTGAAGCGAGCATCGTTGGTCCCGTGGTCCCGGAATTCTCCTTAGAAGCATCAGGCTCTGGGGCAGGCACGAGTCATTCCTGCGAATCCAAGTCCTCGTCCGGCGATCAGAACACAGAGACCCCTTTCACTGGACGAGCGTTGACGTTGCTCATGGGCCAACCGGGCTCAAACAGCACGTCATCCACTTCAGGTTCATCATCGTTTGCAGGGACAAGCGTCACCGCTGCGCTGGTCTACGTTCCTGCGAACATTCTTTGTGATCCGGCTGTTGCGGGCTGGGTGTCCGGGGAGCGTCAAGTCGCTCTCCCTTCACCTCCCGGCAACGAACTCCTCAGGCCGCCGCAAGCGTCGTGACCTCGTCGGGCTAGGTTGTCGGTGTAATTATGCCGGCCCTGGTGCCTGCAGTTTGGTTTTGCGTGTGCGCGAACCACTGTGTTGGTCATACTTTCTTGCGACTCTTATTTTGAGGAGATTTACTATGAAAAAGTTATGCAGCTTGGTCGCCTTTCTGGCAGCATGCACTATGGCGACGAACGTGGACGCCTCGATTCAAGTACACCCAAGTAGTGGTATTGGAGCCGGTCCTCTTGCGCCGTACGCGACATCGTTCGCGAATTTTGATGATCTTGGTGCAGCGGGGAGCGTCCCGGTGGGCGTTCTGTCGGGCGGCGTTGTAACAGTGTCGATGTTAGCCAATGCTCAAGTCGCTCAAGTCCCTCCAACGGCTTCTAACGTTGCCGCTGCCCCATTCCTTTCTGGTAGCAATGGCGCTGGATTTGGTTCGCAAACCGTACCAGCTGCAGACACGACGAAGTTTCTTAGTGCTGGTAGCACTGGCAGTGTGACTTTGCAATTCGCGCCCTCGACGTATTTTGGCATCTTGTGGGGCTCTGTCGATTCGTACAACGTTATTACGTTTTACGACGTAAATGGTGGTACGAAGTCGTTCACTGGCAGCGACGTGTTCGCGCCTGCGGTCGGCAAACAGGGTATAGATGGTACTGCCTACGTCAATTTTGTTTCCGACGTAGCTTTCAACAAGGTAGTGCTTACTAATAATCCCACTACGTTGGCGTTTGAAGTTGACAACGTCGCCATCGGTAACGTACCCGAAGCCACGACGATTGCTGTTTGGTCAGGACTTAGCCTGCTGGGCTGGGCCGCTTACCGCCGTCGCTCTTAGTCAGGTCTTCCTGCGAACCTGCGGCGGGGTATTCCCCGCCGCAGGTTCGATTTTCAACAAAGCTTCAGTGTGGCGTGTTCCTGTGATATGGAGCTGGGTGCCACGTGACCAACGAAGTCCCTGAAGACTTGGCGTTAGGCTGATTCTGTTTGGCGGAGAAGTGGAACTTCTCATAAAAGTACGACCGAGTCCGCTTCTCAGGCATAAAACAAAATCCGAACATGGAACTAAGATGAAGTTTCTCTCCCGCAATAGAGTTGGTGCCGTTGTGGCGCTGCTGACTGCCGTTTGCTTGTCAGCGTCGCCTGCCGAGAGTTTTGCGTCGATCCAATTCGAGCTTGATTCGTTTTCGGTTTCTACTCACTCGGCTGGACCTGGGTTGCTGATCAACACAGATTCAAGCGTCATTTCGCCGACTTTGGAGTCCTTCTCACTGGATGTAGGGCAGTCAGTGACAGGTGATCTTTTCCGGATCTGGACGGACGAAGCAGCCTGGAACCTGGATGACGCATCGCCGCAAAATGCGTCTGTCTCGTTCAATTTCAGCCAGCCTGCTCCAACCTTTGGGGGCGGCGTGTCGGGCGAGACCTACGGCGCAACAATTTTCTTCGCTTCGGGCGGCGTGCTCGATTGGAACAACGGCCCGTTTATCCTGAGCTTCGGGCCGAATGGAGATGGTAAGCTGCAGGTCACGTTGAGCGACGAAGTATTTAATCCTGGTCCTGGCTTCACGTTCAGGTCGGGTAGAGACTACGGTGCAACTGTCGAGGCAACGTTTACGTTGCTTCAGGCCCCGGCTGTTCCAGAGCCGGCGACGCTGCTCTTATGGGGCGGCTTAGGCCTCGCTGGCGTCGCGGCTGGCCGTCGCTTTGTCGCTTAGGTAACGAGAAGCAAACGAACATTTTTCGCGGCCGCTGGTAAGTCCGGCGGCCGCTTTTTTTGTGCCCAGCTGCTGCTCGTTCGGCGGTAGTTCATGGCGGCAGCACTTCGCAGAGGTTACATGACAACCCAGTGAAACGCTGTTTTAACCGGGATTTGTTTGTGATTTTGCCGTAAATGCCGGTTCGGCATAGGCATGAAGGCGGCGACGGGGAGCCAGATCGCTGCTCGGCAATCAAATTTGCCGTGTTTTGTGTATGATGAGGTGAGCGACGTTAGGGCAGGGGCGCAATCAAGCAAGGCGGAGCAGACCCCAAAAATGGCTAGGATTTCAATTGCAGTGGCGGCTCTAATGAGCTCGGCGTTCTGCGTGAGCATTGCGCAGTTATCGTCGGCTGGCCAGTTTGCTGGAGCGGATGTAATCAATACGGCCGCGGCGGCATCAGTCGCCGGGACAACCGACCTTCCGGGCGCGGCGCCGATCATCTACGAGCAGCTGGGAGGAGTCAGCTCCCCAACGAGCGTCACCGCGAGCGGCCCACTCAAGAGCGACCAGCTTACGGGCCAAGTTTCGGCAACCCTGCGCAGCCACGTGCTCCCTACCACGGCCGGCGCCATTGGGTTCGTGGAGACATTCGCCGTTTCGGGCGGCCTGGCGGGCTCCCCGTCGGCTTTGAACATGAATCTGGTCGCCGACCAGTTATTTCTGCCGTCACAAAATGGCGTCGACAATGCCTTCTATGCCGAAACCCAGCTTCGCTTTAGGGCCGTGATCGCGCCGGGCGACTCAATCAAATACTCAGTTACGCATTCAGTGTCGAAGATCAGCGAGATTTACACCTTTTCGCAGCAAGGCACCATTAACGCCGCCGGCGAAACGATCATCGTCATTGATGATTTAATTCCCCAGCCTGAGGCGGTTGCTTGGACGGGGCCAGACCAAACTCAGACCTTTCGACAAGCGGTGGGCCTAAACATCCAAATATTTAGCAACAGCGCTTCGACGACGCGTGTTGAGGACGTCCAGTTGATCGCCGCTCTCGAAACGTCTCCTGCCGTCCACGAAGTGCTGGGGCCGGTGGGCGACTTCGATGGAAATCTAAAGGTCGACGGCGCCGACTTTTTGGCTTGGCAGCGCCAGTTCGGCAGCGCTGTCATTCCGCTGAGCGGCGCCGATGCGAATGGCGACGGACTGGTGAATCAAGCTGATTTAGTCCTTTGGAAGAGTCATGCATCTGCGATTCCGAGCAGCGAAGTCACCGTTCTCAGCGTGCCTGAACCCTCATCTGCTTGTCTGCTAACCGTCGCGGCAACGAGCATTCTTGCGGGCAGACGCCGGCGCCGTGCTAAGTTTTAGCCACTGCTCACGGCGGACGGGTAGCAACGCGCGCTCAGTCCGATCAATCCCCTCGCGACTCTCTGGAACGCGCCGCACTGCCGCATTGGGCGGCGCTCAGCTTCCCGCAGCTTCCGAAGGTGCTGAAGCTCAACCGATACCGCAAGAGGGGCGCTCTCAGCTGGGGCGCGTTGGACCCTACTTGGGTCGCCTGCAGAAACGCTCGACCAGGCACTGCCGCCGGGGTGAATCGATCTGATTGCCATGGGTTTGGCGTTCAGTCGTTAAAGTCGATTGCCCGGCAATCAAAACGCTCAGAAGAATAACGCCGAGAACAGCCAGAACATCAGCTTTAGCGTCACCGCGACGCTAACCGCCAACAGGCTGAAGAATCCCCACCCTCGGACGGCCTCCCGAAGATCGAGCCAGCCCGAGGGCGACTCTGATGACTGCAGCGTTTCGATTGGCTCAGGCTCGCTCTCCTGGTGTTCGCGCATCATCGGCGACCCGTACATCGCCCCCACGTTGCTGAACACTCTGCTGACGAACGGGAGTTCGAATTTGCGCCCGATAGCGGACATGGTTGCTTCCTCGTCAAGATGCGTCGAGGTTAGCTCTGCAAAACTCGTACCGATTAGCGCTCGTCCAACGACCCCCAGTCCTTCTGGCTCCACTCACGAAGTCTAGCATTTTGCCAGTGCGGCGCTAGCCGAAATCCCCAGCGGCGAGCGGCGTTGCCCATGCGGCCTCTGGCGTGCAGCCGATTCGTTCAGGCAACAATGGCCAACGCGACGCTCTTGATAACGCGTTGGCAGCTAATGGTCATGAAATGCTCGCTTCGTGAACGGCTCGCAACTTGGAACGCTCGTAGAAACGGCAGCGACGTCAATACGACGAGGTCCAAGCGGCGATTCGGCCCTCGGGCAGGACGTGTTCGTCGCACCGACGGCGTTTTATGTCGCCTCGCGAGAACAACGCGCCCGGTTCTGGCAATGGCCTAACCAGCGTTTCGCTCTTGCGTGCTGCCGCGACCGAGTTGATTCTCAGCGCGGAACGCGGCCAATCTTCTCGCATCGTTTTACGCACCCCCCTCAGCCGAGGTCGCGTCCGAAACGCAGTCGCATCGGAGAAAGACACGCCCGCGCCGCCGAAAGAAAGCAATTGGCTGCGTCAAAACGTACAGGAGACCGCCGATGACGACGCCACTCCCGGCTAGTTGATCTCCGTGACGTCAGCCGCGCCCGTCGCGCCCAGTTTCTCAATGTGCAGCGGCATGACGCGACTCTCGCCCGGTCGACGCGATGCCAGGCACGGGGTTCCTGGGCAATACGTGAATATCCACATATTCGGCACAAACGGACATCGACCGAAGGGTGAAGAGTCAAGCTATGTTTAGTGAGACTGAAAGTGGTGGAATGCGTGCCAACTCAGGGGCGCGCCGCCCGCGCCCCGCCGCCCGGCAATGAAATAGTTTCGAGGAGTCGTGAGATGAAGCGTCTGATCGTCGCCTTGCTATTAACGGCGGCCGTGGGAATGAGTTCGTGGAGCGTCGCCAGCGGTCAATCGGTCGCTCCGGCCACGTCCGCCGCAAAATCGCCCCCCGCCCCAACGGCCACCAGCTCGACGACAACCGCCGAGGCTGAACGGGCGAAGATTTGGGACAGTCCCGAAATGCTGCGCGCCCGCGCATGGCTTCAAGAGCACGACGCGACGTCGGTGAAGGTCACGCCGGAGGAAGCGAAAGAGCATCAGGCAGAGTTGGCCAATCTCTCAGCCAAGCAAATGAAGCTGTTCCTGCTCAAATTCCAGCACGAAGAAGAAATTCGGCAGCAAGAGCACGCCGCCTTCAACCTGCAACGGCAGGGCGACGTCCAGCGCGCGATGGCCATGAATCAGCAACTCAAGCAGTCTTATGCCAATGTCAACGCGGACGCCAACCAGGCCGCGGCGACGGCCGAGAGTTCCATCACCCAACAGCAGCAGTTCGCGCAACAAGACGGTCTCCAGAAAAGCGATGCGCGCGCCTCCACGGTAAATAACCTGCTGACGCGGCCGATCGTTGGCGGCTACGGTTATGGCGGTTTCGGTGGTGGCGGAGTGCATTACCACTTTTATTAGGATTGCAAACGGCGTGCGAAGCGCCGCTGGGGAAAGATCTTCTTCAGGCTGAAGCATCGGTCTTTGCAGAATCCGTTCGTGCCCCTTTGCTGGGGCGTCCACATTCGAGCTTTCTGTTTCGGCAGCCGACTTGAATGCAGGGGGGAGCTGCCGGACAGCGGCTAGCGATTGTCGCAGCGAAGCAGCGAACCTGCTTCGAGCCCGACTTCACCCCACCTGACTAATGATCTCAAGGCTCCCCGTCGGTCGGTCGCGAGCGCCGGCGACAAGCAGCGTTGCAGCGACCGCTGATCGTTACACGACGTCACCCTGCGCGGGAAACGGACGGGTACCGCGGCCGCCAGCGCCAGGGGCGGCATGCCTCGTGCTGAAAGGCCGCCGCGAGCGCCGTAGGCGCCGCTCAGCGCTCCCTCGCCGGTGCGACGCCAGAGAATGTCCGCGTAGTTACTACCTCAAGTCGCGGCTTCAGGGGGCGAGAATCAGTGAGCCCGCGACTTGAAAAAGCGTCTTCGGCTAGCTGTGAAGACTCGCGATGCTGCATTCCCGAGAGAGCTAGCCACGTTGACGACGCCCAAAAAACCGCTGGATGGAACCGCCGTTCTCGCCCGGAAGCCGGGTGAAAGGTCTCTCCGCGAGAGCGGGGCACGGTAAGGGACTTCTACCCAGAGGAGGTTCTGACAGCAGGACAGCCCAGAGTAGCGCATCACTTCCCGCTACTCAAAATCGAATGCTGGACACCTGTCCATGTCGGTCTATAATGGGCTGAGAATCGCCCTTGGGGAGACTGACCATTGCCAACAGTGACGAACTGCGACGATCGCCAACCGCTTCCCCCCGGCATTCAGCACGTCGGCGACGTGATGGCGACCCTGCTGCGGCTGCGGGTCTCGCCCGCCACAGACTCGACGTCGCGGCGCGCTCATCCAGAGGTCCGGCCAGCCCTCGAACTTTCGTTGCCCAGTGGAGCGGCGACCCCGGCCATGATGTCTTGACGGAGCCCCGCCGCAACGGCGTCCTGGCTGAAGTGGACACTCGCTTCCGGCACCGCTAGACGCAACCGTGACGGTGACGATACGCGAAGTCCTCGGTCAGCTTTTCCTCGAGGTCTTGGCGAAGGTCCAAGAGAATTTCTTCCAGTTCAGCGACACCGACGTCGCTCGCCGCTGCTTTGCCGGCGGCGAGGTCGTCGAGTTGCCGATTGACTTCGGTCCAGCGGAGTTCCAGTTCACGCCGGTATCGAAAGCTCGTCATGTTGGAACTCTCCACAGAAAAGAACGCGCCGCTGCGATCGAGCCGTCGACTCCGATTTTACTTCAGCAGCCATGAGAGAATCTGCTGAAACGCTTGCGATCGTGCTCGCTTTTGGGAGCGGCGAGCACCTGAGGCTTGAAGGCGGTCACGATTCCTCAATATGCGCGCCCCGCAGTTTGCCTCGATTGCCCAGGATCAATTGTCTGGCGGGCGGAGGCTGCCAGGTCGCCGCGTGACGTCGCACCGGTTCATGCGACTGAGAAGTCGAGGGAATCGGTTTCCGCGCCTCTCTAGGAGTTCTGCGGCCCAAGGGGCCGACCGAGATGCTCGCCGTGTCCCTCGCGGACGTAATGGGGTGGCGCGACACATTGGAGGCCGCTGGCATGGCGCCCAAGACGATCGACCGGTGGATCTCATACTTCTCCAGCTTCTACAAGTATCTTCAGGCTGTGGCCGCGAAAATGCGCCTGCCGATTGTGGTTCCGAACCCGGCTCACGCCCAGTTCATCGGTCGGGCTTCAAAGGATCCGGTCGACGAAACGAAGGCCCTCACCGCGACCCCTGCGCGGCAGTTGATGGGACTTCCGCAAGGTGATGACGTCATTGCACTCCTTGAGCGGGCGATTCTAAGATTCTGACTCTACGCTGGCGCTCGCATTGGGACCGACTGCAGCGTTTGCGTGCAGGACTTTCACGTGGAGGGAGACGAGGCCACGATTCGAGTCGCTAAAAAACGGCGACAAGCGTCGCACGATTGGACTTCATTTCGCTGCGGCTGAAGCGATCGGAGAGTATTGCAAAAAGGCCGGCATTGAATCAGGCCCCCTCTTCCGACCCCGGAGCAGCACTCGATGCCACGTTCTTGCCAGTTGGCACATGACCGAGACGGCCATGTACATGCTCAATATGGATCTGGAACAGCTGCCGGGGTCGATGCGTACGGATGAAGATGGCCGCCGGCGATGCCTCTGCTCGCCGCATTCGTTGCGGGCGACAACCGCCACGCAGCAGCTCGAAGCGTCTGTCGATATTCGTAAAGTTCGTGAGCTTCTCGGGCGCCGCCGCGTTACGACAACGCAGGTCGAGGACGAGCGAATACGCACCACGAAGGAATCGGCGAGCCATGAAGTGCCGATTTAGCTGCTTGGTTTCTTCGGCGCAGCTTAGGGCAGATAACGTCCATCATATATTTCAATATAAAGTTGGCAGTCAAGCACGACGCTGCAAGGGGCGTTCGGTGAATGCCAACCAAGCACCTTCCCGAAAATGTTATTCCGCGCGTGCCTTCTCGCCTCTACGCGTGGACAATTCAACGCTCGGCCTCACGGCCTGACAGACGAATAGTGAAGACTGTACCGGACTAATGAGTTTTGATACTCCTTAAGCGGTCCGGTTCCTGACGAGCCGTCCAGCCATTACCAGCATCAGCAGTGAGACAGTACAGGGCTCCGGCACGGCGACGTTCGTAGCTGCCAACAAACCCGTCCCGAAATTGCTGCGCCAATCGGCTAGGTCGCTTGCGCTTAGGGGGTAAGGTGATCCACCCCGCTGCCAAATTAAAAAGTCGCGGCCATCGACGTCGCCGTCGTAATCGAAGTCACTAGGGGTCTCCTCGACGTCGAGTTGGACATTATCCAGTTCTGCTTCGACGCCATTGGACACGAAACGGACAGACAACAACTCTCCTCGCAATGGACCGGAGGAAGGGGCCGTGATTTCTGTGGAGAAAGGCAAGAATAACCCTGGCGTCAGTTGATTGTCGGCGACGCTAAGACTACCCAAAATCGTTCCGCCGACGACGTTGCCGCTAGCCACTGTACCGCCCGCCCAAAGTTGCAGTGAGCCTCCCTTGGTGTTCAAGCCTGAGCTTAGCGCGCCGAGCAGTGCACTGAGATGATATTTCTGTCCGAGAACCAATCCCGTGCTTAGTTGTTGGGCGGCGGAACCGCCGGTATGTAAATACGCAATCTGGTCTCCATCGAGTGTCGATAAATTGAACTCCGCGGTGGTGGGACGCCAGGTTCCGACATCAGTTCCGCCATAGACCGTCCAAGCCTGAATACCGTTGCCATAATGTCCCAACCTAAAAATCTTATCTTCGAAGCTATGATTGTTGATAGTGATTGGGACAGCACTTGCCAGAGAGGCTGCCCAACACACGGTGACGAAGGCAATGCAACATCGACAGAGCACCACAGGATAAATCGTCTGGCGAAGAGTACCCATTTCAGTTTGGTTCCCCTATTCAGTGGACCGGATTATAACATTAGTGATGGCGATTCAAGCAGTTTTGCGCTGAACGTGTCCCTCGGAACTTGCCGTCATCGTGGATTATGCTGCGAGCGGAGCTGAACGCATCTAGCGGCGCAACTGACGCGGAGGGATTTAACGTTGGCGAACAAATACAAGTTGTCCTGTAGTCACGACGAAGCCATCGGCATTGTCGTCGGGGCCAGGCCTGCCGCTGCCTGGCCCCGTGTGTTGCGCTAGACGGCTGCTAAAATGCCACTCGCAAGGACGGCGAGGAGGCGAGAGCCAATAGCAGCTCATCATCCAACAAGGCGTCCCATCCGGGCGAGCCATCGTCGCCGAAGTCCGCCAGGACGCTATCCACGGCCGCGCTCTCGGCTGCGATTGTGGCCATCGCGCCCGACTGCATGCGCATTGCCACGACGTTGCCGCCGGTGCTGGGGGGACCCGTCATGGCCGCGGACGCCCTCGGCGACAGGCTGCCAATCGGCCGATCGACCCTCCCCGCGAGTGCCCCGAAGGCAGTCTCCGTGCTCGAACGCAAGGTACTGGATGCCACGGCCGGCGCTGTCGCCGCGATACCGCTACGCGACAGCGAGGCGATGACGGGGGGTGTGTAGACCACGCTGAGTTGCGGCCGGTTCGCCGCCGAGGTCGCTTCCTTCGAGCTAAACGCTAGGTCATCCGTGTTCGTGTTCGCGTAGTCTTGAATGATGAACCCGTTGTTCGTCGCCGGATTGTTGATCCAACCCTGCACCACGGACAGTCCGGCGGCGTTGAGCGTTACGGTGCGCACCCCGGTGGCCGAGGCGGTGACCGTGCCCAAGACCGTCGAACCGCGGTCCAACGACCCTTGCGCTCCGGCGCTCTGCCAATTGGTGCTGCTGTTCGACTTCTTCCAAGTGGTCTGCGATTCCGTCCAGGTCCGCTTCAGCTCGTAGATCTCGTACGTGTTGACGCTGGCGTTGGTCACATTGATGGTGAACGTCGCCGACTGGAGCGTGCTGCCGGCGGGAATGCTGGTCAGATTCCACTTGAGCAGCGCGGCATCATCGGGCTTACCGTCCACGAGCAGGCTAGCCGAAGCGCCGTAGTTCGTCGTTGCATTGCCGTTGTCGATATAGGCGTCGGCCGTGGCGGTCAGCGAGGCGGTCAGCGGATTCACGATGATGTGGACGTAGTCCGTGGTCGTGAACTGCCCGTCGGTCGCCTCGAGCTTGAGCAGATAGTCGCCGATCGCACTGAAGGACGCCGTGGTGTCGAGGGCGGATGCATTTCCGAAGGTGACCGCCCCCGGCCCGCTCAGCAGGCTCCACACGGTAGTCACCGTGTTCGGCAAGCCGTCGTCCGTGACCGTTCCGTGGAGATTGGCGACGCCGTTGACGGGAACGGATTGGCCCGGGCCAGCGTCGACCACAGGGGCGTTGGGATCGGCTTCTGATTGTGTCAGCTTGGCGGTAAAGACCGTCTGATTCGAGCCGCTGCTGCTGAGCCAGGATTCTATTGCAGGATCGGGATTAAAATCACCGGTTCCGCCGAACGCCCCGGAGATTTGCACAGCGCCGTCCGGCGTGACGCTGACGCCTTGGACCCGAGCGAGCCCCGTATTGCCGCCCAGGGCAGCCGCCCAGCGATAGTCGCCGGACTCTGTCAGGCTGAGAACGTAACCCGTTTCCTGCGTCGAGGGCATGATGAGTTCATACACGTCGGGACCCGGGTCGAAGTCGAACGTCTGGCCGGCCGTGGCCAGTCTGCCGAACGAGCCGCCCAAGTAGACGTTGCCTTCAGAATCGACGTCGGCGTCGACAGCCAAGGTTTCCCCATGGCCGGCAGACTGGGAGCCAAAACGACGCGCCCAAGCGACTGACGAATCGCTGTTGAGTTTTATCGCCAGACCGTTGGAACCGTTACTGATCGACGTCAATTGCAGAGTTCCGCTGCTAGGCTGGAAATCGACGTCGCCCTTGAGATAGCCCGCCACCACGATGGACCCGTCGCTGGCAACTTCGATATCTCGGAACTGAGCGCCGCCAAAGCCTTCGGTCGCATAGCCCCACACGAAGTCGCCGTTCGAATTGAGCCGCACGACGAATCCATCGGTCGCATCATCGCTGTTGGTCGCCAAGCTGACGCCGGCGGTGGGGTCGAGGTCGAGGGTTCCGGCACGAAAGCCAGAGGCGATGTAGACGTCGCCCAGGCCGTCGGTCGTAATGCTCGGATTACCCTGCAAGGTTGTTCCCGTACTACCAAACTGGCGCACCCAAACGAAATTGCCGTTGGTGTCATATTTGAGAACGGCTATGTCATTAATGCCCTTCGCCTGAATCGGGACGATGCCCGGTCCCGCATCGACGTCCATCGGGGGGTCTGTCGGGACAGCCGTAAAATTGTTGGCCATGATAAGATTTCCGGCCCCGTCCACGTCTATGCGCATCGGCGTAAGTTCCGGGGCATCGAGGGTGCGCGCCCATTGAAGCTGGCCGGCACTGTTCAACTTGGCCATATAGAACGAATAGTCCGAGCCGCCCAGCCGCGACGTGATGTTTAAGACGTCCGGACCTGGGTCGATATCCACCGTGCCGCGGAAATCGCCCACCAAGTAGACGTTTTGATCGGCGTCGACGGCGGAAAGTACGCGCACGACGGGGGAGCCCGGTCCCGTCGCCGCGAGCGGTGCGGTCCATACGACGCCGCCAGTGGGATCGAGCTTCACGAGGCCGGCCGTCATCGTGGCTGCACTTACGCCTGGGCCCGGATCGAGATCCACATTCAGGCTGCTATAGTTAACGCCAAAACTGCTAGTTCGATACGCGCCGTTGACGGTTACATATCGGTGGCCTGTCGCGTCAGTCACCATTCCGCCACCGCCGGTCTGGTAGGGACCGCTGCTGCTGAAGATGTTGTCGGCGGGCGCGCCGATGAGTGAAAACTCGCCGGCGAAGCCAAGATCTGCGGCGAGGGTCAGACGCGCTTCGAGAGTTTCGAACGTGCCGCGGGGGCATGGGTTCGAGCAGCGAGAACCATTTCGATTGGACCGAGTGCGCATGGACATCTTGCCACCTAGGGGACAACGTGATTTCGAAAAAATGAACGCCAACTTTGGATGCTGCTCTAAGCCCGCGCCGACGATCGGCGCTGAGTCATCAGAGTTCGCTCCTTCGATCGCCGGGCGAGCGGGATGAGCGCGAGCCCGGCCATTAGGAACATGCTCGGCTCGGGCACGGGAGTGCCAAGATAGGCCATAAAGGCTTCGATATTTCCATTGGGGTTGAAGCCCCAACCAACGATCGTACGATTGTCGGCCGAAATCGACTCAGCCGCACGTAGGCTCCAACCGGTGAGACTTGAGCCGAGGTTGTACTCAGTGGTCAAGACTTGTTGCAAATTTCGCACTCCGTGCGCGTTGTCCCATATCCAACCAGGACCAGAGTTTTGGTAGCCTCCAACGATTACCGACCCATCTGCAGAAATAGCCATGTAATCTGAATCGGCGGTGTTCAGGGGAACGACGCCCGACTGCTCAGTCCAAATGAATGGTTGCCTGAGGTCTTTGAAGCCTGCGACAATTGATCCGTCTGCAGACATGCCAATGGGTTGATAGCTACTGTTGGCAGGATTCGCGAAGTATTTCACGCCGGTATTCTTGTTCCAGACAAACCCTTTTCGTATTCCATTCGCGTAGTCCGATTCAAATCCAGCCAACGTTGCCCCATCCGCAGAGGTCGCAATGATGGTGGACTCACTGAGTCCGATTATGGGAGCCAATTGCTCGACACCGCTTCCAGCCCACCGGACGCCCCTGTCTTCGAAGAAGCCGTCGCTAGCATATCCCACAACGATTCTACCGTCCGCACTTAAATCAATCGCAGCTGTGGTTGCGTAGCCCGGCAGCGCCGGAAGTCGTTCCATTCCGCCATCTGCTGTCCAACGATTCAAGCCTACAAGAATCGTTGTACCATCTGAGGAAATTCTCCTGGCTTCACTGGTGAAGGGAGCGATACTGACCATTCCAGTTTCCTCCGTCCAACGGAATGCTTGAACGTCATTGATGGTGGGGCCGATGACGCTGGAGCCGACGACTACGCTTCCATCTGCAGAGACATCCTTTGCTTTACTGCGATAGAGACCGCCTGGCAAATCGCCAAGGCCCATGAAATAGGCTTGTTCAGCGTGGATGCAATTGGCGCTTATCAGTGCGGCAACGAGCGCCGTCATAAAGGAGATAAATCGACTCACAACAATTTTATGGTGTGCAAGCATGGTGCTCAAGCTTCGTTAGAGTTTAGGCCGAATTAGGCACGGGCATCGATTCATTGTCGGGCGGGATGAGCCCTTCAGCTTCAGCAGAGATTGCGAGATGGTCGTCGTCAGTCGGCTTCTTGTGATGACAAAGGCCCTATAATTGAGGAAGCTCAGGGCCACAATAAAAACAGCACATGCTTTAGCGCGCAAAGCTGCACGATAGGCCTGGCCGCTGAGGAGGCTGCCGTGACGCTGCACCCACGCCGGCCGATTGTGTTTACTTTTCGCGCCAAGGCTTGCGTTGGCGAAAGCTTTCCAAGTGCTCTGTAAATACCTCACGTCCTGTGGGACCATCCGCTAATTCAAGGGCCTTCTCGGACCACTTGATGGCCGACTCGAAGTCACCGGTTTCGGCATAAGCGGCAGCGAGCGTATCGATGATGTGTACGTTCTGATAATCGTTAAGTTGGCAGGCCTTCGACGCCAATTTCACAGCGCGCGCACCATCGCGCATTTGCAGCTCTGGATCTGTCGCCAATGTCCTCGCGACCAAATAGAGTGCGTCGGCATTATTCGGATTCCCGGCCAGCACACTTTCAAAGTCGGACATCGCCTCGTCGAATTGTCCGAGCCGCTTATGCGTCTCGGCGCGATTTAATGTCGCTACCCAATCATCAGCATTAATTGCATTGCAGGCGTACCACACGGGCAGCGCCTCTTCGTATCGTCCTGCGTTATCCAAGATCAGCGCCATGAAAAAAATCCCGTTGTAGTAGGTGGGGTCTAGCCGCAACATCTCACGGTGATCTTTATAGGATTCGTCCACGGGGTACTTTGGATATCCGCGAGACTCTGAGACTGATCCCCAACGATGATCGCGATTGATGTAGAACAATTCGGCCGCATGATGGACAGGCGTCTCTAGGGCTTGCTGGCGAAGGCGAGCCTCTTGGGCTTTGTCATTCGCTAGCATCGCGCAATTGGCCAGGAGCCAGTAGTAACCACGGGAAGGGGCGTGAAACGAGATTGCTTTTTCCAAGCATGCGAGTGCTTGTGGAAGTTGCTGTTTGACGATCGTCTCGCGCAGTGTCTCAGGCGAATCACTGGGCGCTCGACCGAGATGAGCGGTTCTTAGAAGCAGCAGTTCGTAAGCGCCGTCAACAATCCTCGTAATGTGAGCCTCAGGCAGGCCAGACGCACGCAGCGAGTCTAACCACTTGGCGTTCTCCATGACGCTGTAGAGCGCAAGCGCCTCTATTGGCCGGGCTAGCTCTTTTTCTGCGTCCGTCCGGTTCATCCGCGCGGATTTGAGTAGCGACGCGAACTTGGCGTAGCGTTCCGCCGCTTGACTCAGTGTCGCGACCTGATCCAACAGCTCTTGATTCTTTAGACCGTCGGCTTCGATTCGGATGTGAGCTTCGGATAACCGTTTCAGTGCTTGCTCGACGTCGTCGGCTTGCAGCGCAGCACTTGCAGCTTGGAGTGAGGTTTCGATAAAGCGCATGCTCTCGCGAGTTTGCCGGTGGCGATCGGCGGCCATGCCCGTCGCGAACATCAGTAGCAGGATCGCCGCGACGGCGGACGCGGTCGTCGCGGTCCGGTGGCGGCGACACCACTTGCGGGCGCCGACGAAGAGGCGCGACTGCTTGACCTGGATCGGCTCGCCGTCGAGGTGACGCTGTACGTCGGCGGCCAAGGCGCTGGCCGACTCGTAGCGGCGGTTGCGGTCCTTTTCGAGCGCCTTCATCACGATTACGTCGAGGTCGCCCCTCAGTGCGCGGTGGAGCTGGCGTTCGTCGATGCCGCGACCCTGTGAAATGGTCGAGGCGACGTGAGCATCCAATGTGCTGACGCGCTGACTTGGACGCGGCGGATCGACTTGGCGGATCAGCCGCCGCATTTCATCGAAGCCAGCCTGACGCAAGGTGTCGCTATCGAATGGCGTGCTGCCGGTGAGCAGCTCGTAAAGCAAAACGCCCAGCGAATAGACATCGCTGCGGGTATCCACGTCGAGGGCGTTCATCTCGGCTTGCTCGGGGCTCATGTAGAGCGGCGTACCGATCAGCTGGTTGAACGCCGTGTAGACCGACTGTTCGGTGAGTGGTTCACCGGTCGCCTTGGCAATTCCGAAGTCGATCACCTTGGGCACGGCTAGATCATCGTGGAGGGTAACCAAGATATTGGACGGCTTGATGTCGCGGTGGATGATACCCTTCTGATGGGCGTGCTGAATGGCCTGACAAACCTGGACGAACAGGGTGAGCCGCTGACGCGGGCTCAGCCGCCGCTGGTCGCAGAACTCAGTGATCGGCACGCCCCGAACCAGTTCCATCACGAAGTAAGGGCGGCCGTTGTCCGTCGTGCCGGCGTCGAGCACCTTGGCAATGTGCGGATGGTCCATCAGCGCGAGGGTTTGCCGCTCGGCCTCAAAGCGGGCCAGCACCTGGCGGCTGTCCATGCCGGGCTTGATAACCTTCAGCGCTACCTTGCGGCGGAGGGGCTCTTTTTGCTCGGCGACGTACACGCTGCCCATGCCGCCTTCGGCCAGCATCTCTCGCAATTTGTAGGGGCCGATCGTGGCCCCGGAGCATTCGGCTCTGGGCCAGAGATCGGCCGTCGCGGTTGAGTCGTGAAACGAGCCGAGCAGTTCGTGAGATTGGAGGAGTCTTTCGACCCGAGCGCGTAGGTTCGGATTCCCCTCGCAGAGCCGTTGGAGGAACTCTGCGCGGTTCTCCAGCGAATTCTGCTCGATGGCTTCGAGGAAGATGGCTCGAGTGTGGTTGTCTTGAGTGTTCATAGCGCGTGTTCCGCCGACTACTCGGCTCTAAGAATCAATGCGGCGTTTTAGGCGCGGATTCTCAGCGGTCGGCAAAAAAATGCCAAGATTCACGCGCGGACTAGGAATCGTCTTGCCCGAGCAGCTCGGCGTGCAGCCAGGCGCGGGCGTAATTCCAGTGTCGGTAAGCCGTTGCGGCCGAGATCCCGAGAGCGGCGGCGGCCTGCTCGATATTCAATCCCGCGAAATACCGGAGCTTCACCAGCTCAAAAACGGTCGGGTCTTCCCGTTCGAGCTTGTCCAAAGCTTCGTCCATCGCCAGGAGTTGGTCCGGCGACGCCTGGACGGCCAAGTCGACGGCATCAATGTCGAAGCGGCGGCGAGCTCCCTGGCGCTTCTGCCTGCCCTTCGCGCGGGCACCGTCGATGAGAATCCGGCGCATCGCCTCGGCAGCCGCAGCGAAGAAGTGCGCGCGGCTGTCCCAGGACTCGGCGGGCCGACGGGTTCCGACCAGCCGCAAATAGGCTTCATGGACCAGGGCGGTCGCCTGCAACGTCTGCCCCGGCTTTTCATTGGCGAGTTTCGCCGTTGCCAGTTTTCGAAGCTCCGCGTACACCAGCGGAAGCAGCTGCGCAGCCGCCAACGGATCGCCCGATTCGATTCGAGATAAGATTTGCGTGACGTCGGTCATGACGCCGATTGTACCACCCTCGTGGCAGGTCCGCGGTGGTCCCCGTCGATGGGGCAGGCCCTGACCAGGCCGCAGCGTTAAAAAAACGAAACTACGAAATCGGGGCTGCCACTCCGGCCGGAATCCACGTTATCCTGGCAGCTCCCCGCGAACGAGCGCGGCTGCGACGGCCGACAGGATCGATGACATTCAAATGCGCGCTTAATTCGGTGAATGTCGACGTCGCCCCGATGAGGTGGCCGGTTAGCTCACAGCATCACCGTTATCCCGAACAGCCCAGCCACAACCGACATGGCGATGAGCGCCGAGCGGAGCGTGAACCGGCCGGAGAAGTGGTACATGAAGGCGGCCAGAAGTCCGAACACGAGGATGACGTACCAGAGGGGGAAGAAAACGTTGTTTCGACCTCTGCCAAAGATGCCGTGCCCTCGTTGAGAAGAGTAAAAGTAGCCTGGCTGCCCGTGTAGGTGTTGCGACGAGAGTCCCAACGTCGAGCCAAGTCCCGTGGTTGACGACGGTGAAACCTCGATGAAAGCGAAGCCTTGCTGCACCATGCCGTCAATGCGACCGACAAGCGGCAGCGTCAAGAAAACCTTGTGACGATGGTCGATTGAAGTCAGCATCAGCAGTATGCAGAGCGAGCACACTGCGACGCAGAGGATCACGAGGGCATTACGGATGACGGTGCTCACGGCCGGCAGTATAGCGGATATTTGCCCGGTTTAGCGCATTGCTGACGGCAACCGGTCGCAGAATGTCCAACTAGAAACTCTACTTGCGCTAGGCAAGTCCGCTCCGTCCCTTCCCGCCCTTTAATCTATCGAGCGTCAACGCCCCGAGCCGCTTCCGCACGTCCTCGCCAATGCCAGCGATAGCGGCTTTGATCATTTGTTGCCCGCTGGCGGATAGGCCGTCTAGCGGCTCCACATTGAACATCGGCAGTTCGTCGACCGCTTCGACAATCGCCAAAAGCGAAACCTGATGGAGCGGCTTAGCCAACCGGTAGCCGCCGTCAACGCCGCGAACGCTGTCGACGACGCCAACGCGAGCGAGCTTGGTGAGAATCCGCATCACGTACTTTTCGGGCACGTCGATTCGCCGGCACATTTGATGACGGCAAAGGTGCCTGGCCGGCTCTGTCGCAGCGCGTGCCCTCGCTCAAGAAAACATCGCCGCACTCAGATTAATCTTGACTCAACAAGCGATTTATGCATCGCCAGCACCATTTAATATTGCGGGAAATTTATCACTCCCCAAATTCCTCGCGGCCGCCGTCAAAACGGACTTGACTGTGCCTCGCCCGGCGGCGTTAGGCTGAAAGGGTAACGCGTGCGCGGCGTCGGGCCGCCGCTCGCCTCGGCGCCTTCGGCATGGATTGGGGGAGACGCATCATGAACGATAAATGGCAAGCACGCTCGGCGACGCGACCGCCGGACTGGCGCTATCAGCTGGCCAGCGCCGACGCCCGGAAGTGGCGCGTGCGGCTGCGCGCCGATGCGGACGTCGAAACGCGCCGGCTGACGAAATGCCTGACCCTCCTGGCTGACGCACCCGACTTGAGTCGGACGTCGGTGGAGGCGAGCCCCGATTGCCGGCCCTACGTCGAAATCCTTGCTTGGCGTGAAAATCGTAATTTGGCGGCCCGCATTGAGGCGATCGCGCTCGCTCGACTGCCGTTTGTGTATGCGGCTAAAGAGCTCAAGATCGACCGCGAAAACGTCCGCCGCTACTGCTTCGCGTTCTTTGACTATTGGGATCGGCTCGATAAGAGAGACTACATTATCCAGTATTGAATCGCTCCGGAGATGCGCCTCGGCGCTCGATGGCCTTTACGGCGTGTCAGCAAGGGCGCCGGCGCGTGGCGCCCGCCGGCCGAAGTCATCCGCCGAGAGGCGGCGATGTTGGAACTGGACCGCATCGCCGAAATGATCGCCGTCCAATGTCCGTCCGGACTTAATGCACACAAAAAAAGCCCGCCCTAACAATATGCTAGAGCGAGCTTTTTAGATCAGAAGCATCTCACGGAAGGATGCGCTAAGTTACTTTCCACCACTTCTTGGCGCCGAACGCACCAGCCAAAGCGAGCATTCCCCAAACGGCGATGGTGGCGGGTTCGGGAACCGCACCGTCGACAGGGTTGTACGCTGAGAGGTGAGATATCTCATATTTTTTAGAATCAGGATCAAATTGAGGTACAATAACGTTCCCAGTAATCCCATCGGGAAAATACCAAACGAGAGCACCATAATTCTTGCCATCATACTTGGCGTAAAGGTACTGAAACGCTCCCGCTAGACTTATATTGAAAACATTTTCTCCGCCCCTGAAATCGTCAGCATCATCCGCTTCATCGAACGGACCGGGTAAAAAGCTGGAAACACGGTCGTAATCATCTTCTAAGGGATCACCGGAATTAGCCGGCAAAGTGATTAGCTCATTAATAAAGCTTACTTCCGTCGGTGCATTCGAAGGACTTGTCTTTAGATTAACCCTCCCCAAATAATGGATGTCTCCAAAACTCAAGGTCCCTCCGTTTTGCAACGATCCCAGCGCCTGGGTCGCAAGGCCTAGCACGAAGAAAAGCCCCAGCAGGTACCTTGCAAGATGTTTGTTCATAAAATGGAGTCCTTAAATAGGTATACCTAGTAGTCCGCCTGGGCCTCGATCTGGATACTAGCGTTTGCTATCTCTTCAACGCTCATCTACAGCGCGAGCGCCAAAAACGCATGGGAACCAGGGACATGGTTTTCCAACGGAGCAGTGGATTAACTACTGAGATTGGGGTCTGACCTCGGGGACACAGTTGGAACTTGTTGCGCGATGCAGCGCGTGTCGAAGAAAAGAACAACATTGCAATGGCTATTCTATCGAGCCGAGGAAGTCGGCGACAGAATGTTTTGTCCCCAATGGCTTTGTTTCTGCGGGCTTTACCGATATTTTGCCGGACATTGTTTTAGGATTGTAAGTCCAAGGCTTTGTGGGATTAGTCGTAACGTGTTACAGCATAAAGGGATGTGGAAAAAGAACGTCTCGGCAATGGACTCTAGGGAGCCGAGGTCAAATCGCCTTATTGCTTGTGCACGTTTCCTATTCCTTGCCGGTCGTCGTGACTCGAAGCGGTCCGAACGAGCCAGTACTGGGGTGTTTAAAGGTAGTAGAACCCGCCGGTGTCAACGTTCGCTCATAACGGATCGTCCTTATGCTTGGTGAACGCATCGGACGGCAAAGCGTAGAGGTTTCTAGGAAGTTGATCACTGTGTGCCGAGCCCGGTCTACGCTGCTGATTCTCTGACGTGGAGCGCCTGCGCTGATTGCTCCCGAGCCGCTGAAGCGAACACTCGCTTCCGGCCCCGCTAGACGCAGCCATGACGGTGACGATACACGAAGTCCTCGGTCAGCTTTTCCTCGAGGTCTTGGCGAAGGTCCAAGAGAATTTCTTCCAGTTCAGCGACACCGACGTCGCTCGCCGCTGCTTTGCCGGCGGCGAGGTCGTCGAGTTGCCGATTGACTTCGGTCCAGCGGAGTTCCAGTTCACGCCGGTATCGAAAGCTCGTCATGTTGGAACTCTCCACAGAAAAGAACGCGCCGCTGCGATCGAGCCGTCGACTCCGATTTTACTTCAGCAGCCATGAGAGAATCTGCTGAAACGCTTGCGATCGTGCTCGCTTTTGGGAGCGGCGAGCACCTGAGGCTTGAAGGCGGTCACGATTCCTCAATATGCGCGCCCCGCAGTTTGCCTCGATTGCCCAGGATCAATTGTTTGACGGGTGGAGGTTGCCAAAACGCCGCGTGACCGTGCACCGTTGGGTGCCGCTTCGATGGCAACGAAAGCGATCTCGGCCAACTACGCCGGGGCCACGCTGGCCGAGGCGGCCGACCTCATACCACCGAACGCCGCCGGCGAGAGCGTCGCCCTGTGCATTGCCGGCTGGAAGGAGCGTTTTTCTGCATGACTTCACGAATCAGTGCAGACCCGCTCCCCGATGACTCCGGTTCTCTACGCGTGGATCGACTATCGCGTGACGTCACGCGGCCAAGCTACCGGTGGCGTAGTCCGAAGGATAGACATTGCCCGTTCCGTCCGAAGATACGCCGTAGACCATGTCGACAGGCGCAGTTCCGAACTGTCGCCGGCAGTGGAGAACTCCTGCGGCCTTGAACCGCGTGACGAACGCATCGTCGCCGCGAGCGCTAGGGCCGTCTAAGCTGCCCGTTGTGTAGCCCGCCAGATAAACGTTTCCCAGACCATGAGCGGGGAGCATGCCCCTCAACCAGCGGCGGCGGGGTGGCCAACGGCAGGACGATGAACGGCACATGACGAATCCCTTGTCGAAATTTTCGAAAGAATTTCCGTCCGTTCTGACCGGCGCGTGCGCCCAACAAGAGTAGGTAGCTCACGTTCCAAAATCATTGCAGCAACGACGCCGAAACGGATATGCTTGAAGCGGGGAACTTTGCGCACTTTCGGTGCATCGAACCGGCTCTCTCTTCTCTCTTCTCCGACGGGCATGTTCGACGTGCCCCGAGACCCTGATGCTGATTTCATCTGGCGGTGGAGATCCCGTTGGGACAGCCATGACCTGGTTGGAGAAGCCGTGTCGTTTGAGCTTGTCTCTCCGCGCCTTACGCGCGCTCTGCTTTCTCGCCGCGGCAGCTTCGTCTCTGGTAGGCGCTCGCGCCCAATCTGTTCCTCCGCCGAACTTCCTGTTCGTCATCGTCGATGATATGTCCTGGGCCGGCAGTTCGGTGCAGATGGATCCGAACATCCCCGACTCGAAAAGCGATTACTACCAGACGCCCAGACTGGAACAACTCGCCGGGCAGGGGATGACGTTCTCGCAGGCGTACGGGGCGGGGCCAATGTGCTCGCCGTCGCGGGTCTCGATCATGACCGGCAAAAGTCCCGCGCAATTGCAAACGACAGACGTTCGGCAAGGGGCGTTCGTCACCGACCCGCAGTTCACCAATTTCTACAACGGCTACCCGCTGACGCCGCCTCAGCCCCGATACACGTTCCCGGGCGAGACGACAATCATGGAGGCGCTCAAGTCGTACAACTCCTCCTACCGCGGGGGCTTCATCGGCAAGTACGACTGGCAGCCCAACGGGCCGTACGAGGGCTGGGACTACTTTAAGGATCACTGCTGCCAGACCGCGACGACGTCGGACCCCTCGCAGTTGGTCTCGATGACGAACGAAACGATCCAGTTCATGGAAACGCAGGTGGCGGCGAACAGGCCATTTTTCGCTTATGTCGGCCTCGAAGCGACGAAGTTGCCGCAGCAACTGCAGACGGCCGCGTTCGCCTCGACCGTGCAGGAGTTTGCGAACCTGCCGCGCGGCACGAAGCACAATGACCCGTACTACGCCGCGATGACCAAGGACATGGACACGTCGGTCGGTCAGCTGCTCGATCGTTTGGACACCCTGGGAATCGCCGACAACACCTACGTCATCTTCACGTCGGACCAAGGGGCGTCGTGGGACTTAGGCAATTCACAGACCAATGCACCCCTCTATGGCGGCAAGGGTTCGCTGTGGGAAGGCGGCCTTCGGGTGCCTCTTTTTGTGCGCGGTCCCAGCGTTGCTGCGGGCACGTACAGCGACGTACCGGTCGTGCTGACCGATTTGTTCCCGACCTTCCTCGACCTCGCCGGCAGCAATCAACCGCCGGCGGCCAACATCGAGGGCGCGAGCCTGGAACCCATCTTGAAGAACGGCGGCGAACTTCCCGTCGGGCAAGCCAGCTTGCAGCGGGGCTTCGCGCCGAATGGCGAGTTGTTTTTCCACTACCCCCACTACACGGGACGCTACCTGCCGAATGGCCAGGGGGGCTACTACCTCCAGCCGATCGCTCCAGGCAACGACCCTCGACCCGCCTCAGCCGTGCGGGACGGCGACTACAAGTTAGTCCGGCTGTACGGCGAGAACGGGGCCCCCGATACCTTGCTGCTGTTCAACGTCGCGGCCAACGTGACGGAGAGCAGCAGCGCAAGTTCGCCGCTCAACCTGGCCGCTCAGTTTCCGGAGAAGGTCGCTCAATTGAACGCGAAGCTCGACGCGTGGCTGAACAACGTCGACGCCTCGTTGCCGTTCGACGTGCGCGACAACTTCGAGATGGTCTGGAACGCCGCCACGCCAGGAAACGTTACCAATGGATGGCGATCGGTCAACGACGTCGACTACTACGATCGTGAAGTGTGGATGCCCTACGGGACGATGACGATCACCATTCCGTACAGTGGAGTCACTGCGATCAACGGTACGCCTGGCGCGAGCCCGACGCGAGTGACGGCTGCGCCATTCCAGCCTGGCCTCCCGAAGAACGCGATGAGCTTCGACGGCAACGACGGCCTGACGCAGCGCTTCTTCCAGGTCTCCGACTCCAAGCTTCCCAACTACCTCGACGGCGATCACTCCGCGACGTTCGAAACGTGGGTGAAGTTCGATTCACTGACGTCGCAGCAATTGATCTTCGAAGCTGGCTCCTCGAATCAAGGCCTCTCGCTCACCGTCGGCGACGCGGACGGCGATTCGATGGCCGACGAAGTCCGCTTCCGCGTTCTGGGCAAAGCCGGCAATCAGCTCACCGTGACGGCTCCGATGAACAGCTTTGCCGATCCGACGCAGGACTACGTCCAGCTGACCACGGTGGTGAACGACGGCGCCGCCGGGCGGTACATCGAGCTTTACGTCAACGGCGCGCTGATGGCCCGGGCTGATGGCGCTGCCGGCTTCGCGTCGCTCGATTGGGACAGTTACTTCCGCGCTTCCATGGGCCGCCTCAGCGCCCCCGAAATTCTGTACTCCGATACGCTGGGCGCTGCGGGCGGCGCTGGCCCGCTTCCTTTCTCAGACGGCAACCTGACCGGCGACGTCGCGAGCTTCAAGTTCCTCAACAAGGCGCTCACCAGCGACGAAATCCGCACCCGCTACAACGCCGTCCTCAACCCCGTCTCCTGGGGGCTCGATCAGCTCACGGGGCAATCCGCCGTTCCGATTTATCGGCCGACGAATCTCACGCTCGGCGCCGCTGAATCGAGCAAGCTGCTCGTGATGCAAGAGCGGAACGACGTCCTGCAGGCGGCCATCTCGGTCGACGCCCTGGTCACCGCGGGGTCGCAGCCGATTGACCCCTCTCCTGGCGAACTCCCGCAACTAGCCGCCGGGACGGCCTTCACCAGCTACCTGTTGCACTACGATCCGCTCGGTTCCAGTGGAGCGATGCAATTCGTCACCGCCTCCGTCACGTTCGATCAGAACATCATCGCTCTGTTGTTCGGCGGCCAGCAATTGGCCCTGACCGACACATCCTTGGGAGCCATCGGCAACTACGGCCTGACGGCTCCGCGCGGCGTCACTTGGAGCAATGGCGACTACGTGTCCATCGGAGCCAATCAGCGGACGCTCAAATTCAGTCTGTCTACGCTGGGAAGCGATCTATTGCAGTTCCGCGTGATCACCGATCTGGCGACGACGCCAGGGCCCTTCATCGACCCGTCCCCCTCCGCCGACGCTGATTTCAACGAAGATGGGGTGATCGATGCCGGGGATTTGCTCGTTTGGAAGTCCGCCTTCGGCATGGGCTCCGGAGCCGACGCTGATGGCGACGGCGATTCCGACGGAGCCGACTATCTCGCGTGGCAGCAGTCGGCACAGCTGGGTAACGTCGCCACTAGCGCTGCGAGCGTGCCGGAACCCGCGGCCGGCGTGCTTATCATGGCGGTTGGGCTTGGCTGGCTGAGTTGCCGCCGCAACGCTCGACGGACGGCCTGAGCAAACCCTCGAATATGCGCCACGCGACCGGCATTGACGACGCCCTCCGAGCATCTGGCCGCGTCAAGAATCTGCAGAGCTTCCGTGGATCACCGAGAATTCCGTCGCTGCTGCTCGGGACTGTCGCGGTCTTGGAGTTGAGCGACATGGCCCTTGCCGCCGCGGCCCCTAATATTGTCCTCATCATCGTCGACGATATGGACTGGAACGGCACGTCTGACCAGTCGGGAAAACGGCACGTTCTGTAGCTGCTTGCGGCACCCTTGGCGAGAGTCGGCTAGCGCGTCGGCGCCCGCTTCAGTGAGTCCCAGCGTTTCATCGAGTTCCCGGTCGGCCAGTGGTCCGGCCAGTCGGGTAGCCCCGACGGGAAAGAGAAGGCCCACCCCCGTCCCTTGGACGTTGAGGCGGGTGTACTCGGGTGGACGCGATGACGCACTCCAACGACCGCATGGGAACGTCGAAGGCGTCCCGCGCCCTTCTACGTCGAACAGTCGCGCTTCTGCTCAACAGCGGCGACGTAGCGGCGAATCGCCGGCCCCGCGTACCTTTACGACCGCCAAACCAGCCTGCCGACGTGTGGCCAGCACTGGGGCGATTACGCATGGCGCGCTGAGCATAAGCGCCCCAAAAGCTCGACGCAGAGCAATCCAGAGAGGCCGGCTACCTAGAAATACTGCCTGCGAGCGTCCGCGGGCCGGGACATATTCTTCCCCAAGCGGGGGGGTGTGCAGCCAATTGGATCGAAGCCTAAGTACACTAAGGAGTCGCCTGGGCATGGATCGGTTCCCTGCTCACTCGCAAACTGCGCGTTCCGCTCAACTTCGTGCTTTCAGGAGGGTCCTAATGAACCACACACTCTTCCGCTTCTCTCTCGTCGCTTTGCTGGCGACGCTCGTCGCGCAGGCCGCGCAGGCGAGCATTCCGCCCATGTCGGAAACCTATCCAATTGATGTGACGATCGCACAGAACCAACCGCTTGAGATCGTGCGCCCGAACTTCTTCGACCTGGATCATCCGAAGCTGCTGAAACTGTCGGGCGTTCTGGCTGGCCCGCAACCAGGTTCACTCGCGGTCTTTTTTGACTGGATCGACCCCGCTGGGGGCAAACAAACCTCTCCCGTTCAGGAATTCCCCTTTACGCCCGGCGGCACGAATCTCGTGGATCTCGAGTACACGATCCCGTATTGCCCCGCGGAAGTCAGCGTCGACTTTCGACTCGCCAACGCAGACGTCGTGCGGTTTGTCGGCGAGTTTACCCACATCTGCCTGGTTCCTGAACCGACGACGATCTTGACGGCGGGAATCGCAGGGCTCGCGCTCGTCGTCGCCGCACGGCGACAAAGCCGCTAGCACGCTCCCCTCGCGCAACCACGACCTTCTCTCCGTCCGCAGGCACGCGAGGCGGAGAGAAGGTCGCTTGGGCTTTTCTGGAGCCCTGTCAATCTTCTCGGCCCCTCGCTCCGACGATCAGCCGCTAATGATTGGATTCCCGCAGGCTCACCTGCAGCATGGTCAAAATCAAAGCGTTTGACGCCCCGTCATCGGCCGCGACGGCGTCATTGGAGCTTAACGCGCTTACGGCGAAGGGGGCGACGCAACGCGTTCGTGCCCGGCGTTAGGCAATGGACCCAGAATCCACAGAGCGATGGTTCAATGCCTTTACCTTCGCCAGGCCTCCAAAATCGGGGATCGGCACTTGACCTGCTTCGGAGTTGTTCCGATGAGGTGCGATGGCGCCGGCCCGGCGCGTGATCCTAGAACTGACGATTGGCCGTCGCTCATCCCGCTGCATTAGCCGCCACCAAAATCGGGATGAGCAGTCGCGAGAAAGGGCTCGGTGGAATGAGAACTGTGGTAGCATTGCGCTTGGACCATGAGACGTGTGACGCCTTCGCTGCACTTAGAAAACTTGGTGGGCACGCATGAAGTTCCTCACGCCCTCATTCGGTCGCCGGTTGAGAGCCGCCATGACGTCGATCGGTGTAATGCTGCTGGCGTGGTTGACGCTAACAACGCCATCTTCCAGTCGCGCTGAAAGTGTACCGGCGGCAATCCGTTCGCCTGATGGTCGCAATGCCATCGATTTGCGAACGGCCAGCGACGGTGCGGATCAGGTTCGGTATACGATCAAGCGAGACGGCCGCACGCTGATTGGTCCGTCGCCGCTGGGCCCGGTGCTGTCTGTCGGCGGGCAGTTGGGCGAGAACTCCCCAATCATCGACGTGCAGCTCGGCAACGTCGACGAAAGCTTCATGCTTCACTGGGGCAAGACGACCACGGTGACGAACCGCTGCTCGTTCGCCTTAGTCACGTTGTCGACCGACGACTCAGATCTCCAATGGCAAGTCGAGCTTCGCGCCTACGACGACGGCCTCGCCTTTCGCTACCGACTGTTGCCGCAGGAACGACTGCGGGAGTGCGACATCCGAGATGAAGCGACGCAGTTTGACTTCGTGGGCGAGCCGCAGGCGTTTTTCAATACGCTGGACAGCTTTACAACCTCCCACGAGTCGCTCTATGAACACAAGCCGCTTGCTGAGATTCCCGCAAACAAACTGCTGGAGATGCCGCTGCTACTGACGTGGCCCGGCGGCACGGCGGCGGCGATCACCGAAGCTCGCGTCCGCCATTTCGCCGGCATGTATTTGCAGCGTCCCGTCGATCAGCCGGCAAGGCTTGGTTGTCGGTTGTCGCCCCTTCCGTCGCGTCCCGAGATGAGCGTCGTGGGCCAAGCGCCGTACGAGAGCCCCTGGCGCGTCGTCCTGTTGGCCGACCGCGCGGGCAAACTCCTCGAAAGCAATCTACTCCTGTGCCTGAACGACCCGCCGCCGCCCGCACTTGGCGATTTCTCCTGGCTCCGACCTGGCAAAACGAGCTTTCATTGGTGGTACGGCGCGTTCGAGGATGACTACCAGCCGGCTGCTGCGCGCCATGCCTTCTTGGAACGGCACAAGCAGTACATCGACTTCTGCGCTGCGAACAACATTGCCTACCATGCCGTCTCCGGCGACGGCCGTGCGTGGTACCCGCAGTCATCCGCAAGCTACGCGACGCCGTCGCCGGACGCCGATGTCCGGAGGGCCCGCCCTGAACTGGAGCTTCCTAAGATCATCGACTACGCCCGCGAACGTGGCGTCGGCATCCGACTCTGGGTCCATTGGAAGCCGCTCAGCGAGCATTTGGAGGAAGCGTTCGCGCTGTACCAAACATGGGGCGTCCAGGGACTGATGGTCGATTTCCTCGACCGGGACGACCAGGAGATGAACGAGTTCACGGAAAGGATGTTGGAGAGCGCCGCCCGCCACCATCTGCACATCCAGATCCATGGCTCACCCAAGTATAGCGGTGAACAGCGCACGTTCCCCAACCTGCTCAACCGCGAGGGCGTGATGAATCTTGAGTACGTCAAGTGGAGCGACGGGGTGACGCCAGACCACAACGTCAACGTAGCCTACACGCGCGCCCTGGCCGGCCCTGTGGACTACCACCTCGGCGGCTTCCGCTCCGTTTCTCGAGCCGAGTTTACGCCCCGCGACCGCGCCCCGGTAGTGATGGGCACCCGTTGTCACAATCTGGCGCTCTACGTCGTGTACGAGAACCCAATGCCGATGGTCGCCGACGACCCGAGCGCTTACGAGGGACAACCAGGTTTCGATTTCCTCGCCGAGGTTCCGACCACCTGGGATGAAACCCGGTTCCTAATTGGCGAGCCGGGCGAGTACGTCGTCATGGCCCGCCGCCAGGGCAATGCGTGGTACTTGGGCGGGATCACGAATTGGACCCCTCGGGAGATAGACGTGCCGCTGGAGTTTCTCTCAGCAGGCGAGTTTGAGGCCACGCTCTACGCCGACGGCTCACTCGATGAATCGCTGCCAAATTCCTTGAGCAAGCAACAGCGAGTCGTTACCGCGGCAACGCCGTTGCATATCGCGCTGGCCCCCGGCGGCGGCTTCGTCGCTGTCATACGCGCCCAATAAGTCGCTCTGGATTCGATGAAATCCTCACGTAATTCTTGCGCATTCATGCGTTCGTTGTACTTGAGGACTGCACGAACCCGATGCACGTAGACTACGACCATCTCGACGGAGCTTGCCAAGGCCCGCTCCCGATACGGGCTGTTGCAGGATCGCCTACTGCAGATTTCGCTCCGTTGCCTGGGAGCCAATTAGTCGCTGTCGGCGGTGACGTGGCGGTCGGCGGCCCGAGATGTCAATAACAAAGGCTAGTTCACATATTGCGCCGGCTAACAAATTGGTCGACTCCGTCTCCGATGATTTCAGTTCAGGTATTCTCATCGGGGGTGTTGACCAGGAGTGCCAGAGGACGGAGGAGTCACGATGCACAAGAGATTCAAGTACGGCGTGTATGGCCTTGGCCGCATCGGAAAGGTTCATGGAGCCATTGTGCAGGAACAAGGGCATCAGATCGTCGCCTTAGGAGACGATGAACAGGCGGCGGTGGCGGCGGCCAAAGAGGAACTGAAGGCCGGCGATGTGAAGACGTTCAACGATCCTGCACATATGGCGCAGGAGATGGTCGGCGTGATCGATGCCGTCATTATCGCCTCCCACACCAAGAACCACGCCAACGATGCCCTCCCGTTTGTCCAATCGCGGATCCCGATTTATCTCGAAAAGCCTCTGACGGATGATTTGCAAGAAGGCTTCGCTTTTGTAGAGGCGATTGGGCAGGATCCGCACCAGATTCAAATCGGTCTGCAGCGTCGCTACGATCCGGCGCTATTGCATACAAAGAAGCTAATCAAAGCCGGTATAGTTGGCGAAATCAGGGAAATCCGATGCGTCCTTCGCGACCAATTCCCGCCTCCGTCAACCTATAGTAGCCGAGGACTGATTATCGACATGGGCATTCACGTCGCCGACGAGGCGATCGTGCTGCTGGATGAATTCCCGAACGAGGTCTGGGCTAGCGTGTATCACACTCGGGCGTACGACAGCCCGATTGACGAAGGCGGCGACACCGCTTTTGTCACCTTTACGACGCCGTCGCAGGTATTGGGGCGCCTGGACCTTAGTCGCACGCACGCCTCGGGCTATAACAATGAGACCTATATCATTGGCTCCGAAGGCACGATCCACACGGGGCGCTTTGCTGGATACCCTGGCCCCATCCACGTAGAAGCCTGGCGGCCTGACGGCACTCTGCATCCAGACTCCAAGATCTTCGAGATGGCATACCCGAAGGGAAAATATCCGGAGTTTCTGCCTCGATTTGACCACGCCTACCGCCTCGCCCATCAACAGTTCCGTGCCAAGATTGAAAGTGGGACTGCTTTTGCCGTCACGCAAAATGAAGTGCTGGACGCTCAGGTCTTCGTCGAGGCGGCGCACCGCTCTGCCGAGCACGGAGGCGTGCACTACCGGTTGCAGCGAGTTGGCAACCTACGGGAATATCGCGAGGCGTGCATTGCCAATGGGCTAATCGACAGTGATTGAGGATCAGCGGCAAGAGCCGTTCGATTGCCGAAGCGATCCCAAAGGCAATGTACTCCCCTACGTGTCACTCGTCGCGTAGAAGAGTTCTCGGCTCGTCGAAGGCTTGCCATCAACCAGTTGAGTTGCTGGCCCGCCGTGTTGTGAACGGCGCCCGAATAGTGCAGCGCCCCGGCAGCTCGTATCATCACGCGCCGTTGCCCGCAGACTCGCGGCCGGTGGGAAGGCTTGCTCTGCCCAAGGGAGACACAGCGATTGACCAGGAAGAGGCGGTCGCCGTGATGGTCGAAAAGGCGGCAAGTATCAGCACCTTTGAAGGGAAAGTGCGGTTGCGCTGGTATGTTAAACTCCAAACTCCGGAGGCCAGGATCATGCTTCGCTGTCTTAGACTCACCGCTGCGTTCACATGCATCATGCTATGCAGCGTCTTCATCGTCTTTTGGATGCGGAGCTATAAAGTGCAGGACGGCGTGACTGTCTGGTATGCGACGGGTAAAACCGTTGCCTTCGGTCGAAATGAGCAACGGCCGCTGATCAGTAGAGTGATAGTGGGTTCCACTAACGGAACTGCTGCCGTGCGGTGGGCCGCTGAGCATGTCTTTTCAGGTACTCCCGAACGTGTGCGGGTTGAGTTTCTGAGAGATGGAGGATATGACAGCCAGTGGGCTTTCAAAAAGAGGTCCGGTTTCGCGTTCAGTGAGAACAACGAACGAGCAGTCCAGGTCGCAGCGCCGTACTGGTTTGTCACTTTAGTGACGGGTACAGCGGGCACGCTGCTGTGGATGAACCGACCTTATCGCTTCACATTACGGGGATCTCTAGCCGTAACGACTTTGATTGCACTTGTACTCGGCGCGTCGGTAGTTTTCAGCAGATAGGAATTAGTTAGCCGCAGAGGTACATGGTGAGGTTCGGTGCAGCCCGCGGCGGCGTCGCCGCTCTGAGGCTCCGCCGCCGCTTCACGCTCCGCTCGGCGATCGTCGGCATGGCCGTCGTGGCTGGGCTGCTGGGGATGGCGGTGATTTTTAGGAAGCACCCGCGGCGGTAGGGCATGTCGGATTCTCATTCGATAATTGGTTCGTTGTAGAAACAAAAATCAGCGAGCGCCGCCTCTGGGAAGTAGCTCATGACTCGAGCGTACTCTGCTTTTGGCAAGTTGCTATTCATGGCTATCTGCGTGAAGCCACGTTCCCCAAATAGGGCGAGAAGTCCCGGCGCCGGCGTGGCCGGCGCCGCACGGGCTTCAAAGGCTGCTACGGTCTGTGTCCGAAAAAACTCTCGCCGTTGAACAATCCAATGGACGTGGTAGGCCAAAAAAATGGCAGCCGCCGCGATCGAAACGAGCAGAGCTCGAATCGAGAATCGCAGTCGCAGGTGACGAAACAGCTTCATTCGCGACAGTGTTCCAAAGTTCGACCGCACAGAATCGCCCATGACGCGCTGCGAGGGGCGGACCTATCCGAAAATCCTTCGCGTGGTTAGCCGACGGGAGTTCGAACTGCACTGCAAATCTTCGAAAGAATCGATAGCTGACCGGATTGGCGGAGCAGAATCCGGCGCTCTAGTTGTATTTGGATCGGTTGCCGCCCCCCGCTTTGGAAGAAATCTTCCGTGCATGGCACACCTTACCAGAACCTATTACAATCGGTGCCCTCGCGCTAAGTAGCGCAGCCTGGTGTTGGAAGTAAACGGCTTATTATCGCTCCCGATATTCTGAAAGTCGATGAGCGAGTCCCCCTCAACCCGTGGAGTTCCGCGAGGCGTTGAAGGGAGGCCGGCGGAACAAGTACTGGCGCTTATTTCACGCGAGTCTGCCGATCTGGGCCGATGAGCGACGCGATAACGACGTCAACCGCCCCTTGCCCTCGAAAAGCGAGAATACCTCCGATGTCGCCATCCCGGATGCTTTTTTGATCTGACCGCTCGCAGGCTCTCGGCGTCATCCCAGGTCCAGTGGATTGCACTTAACAGGCTGACCGGACGCAAGAACTTTATATCCGCCTCTAAACGACACCCAGTCGCCTGGCGGAACTAGTCACGACCCACGGCTCACAATAAAAGTACAGCTGACCTTCTACTCGCCTAGTTGGTAGATGCGCGCCGTGCAATTCGGCATTGCATCCCGAAGGCGCTTCAAACCCTCTTCACTGGCTTGCGGCGCGTTCAGAGAGAGTTTCTTGAGCGACGGTAGTTGGGCTAGGTGCAAGAACCCCTCGTCTGCTGGGCCGAAAGCCGAAAGATGGAGTTCCTGGAGTCGAGGGGCTCCCCCGCTTAGTCGCCGTAGCGATTCGTTCGTGAGCAGAGTCTTAGGGGTATTGGTTAGCCATAAAGATTCCACCTTGGGCATCTTGCCAATGGCCTCCAACAGGTCCGGCGTGTATTGAAGCTCGTGAAGCTCGAGAGAGGTGACTCCCTTTAACTCGCTTAGAGCATCAGCTAATACCTCTGGCGGGACGTTCGAATACTTAATTCGCAAGTCGAACAGTTGGGGTAGATCTCGTAGCTGCGCGAGCGTTTCGCGGTTCGCATGGTCGTGGGAGAGGGAAATATAAATGACATGTCCCGACCGAATAATGTAGTCGTGGAAGAAATTAGTCGATGACGCGTCGCTGATCCGCGTGATGGCGTTCTGCTCAGATAGCGGCAGCTGCGAAAAGGCCGTTTGAAGCTTAGCCCAAGGTTCAATTCCTTCCGGCGTCAACGGCAACACCCGCCGCGTCTGGCCTGCTTCGCGAATGATGAGTCGATGCGGACCTGCCGCCGCGGGGGAAACTACAAGGAATACCTCGCCTAGTTCCGAAGGAGCGGCAAACGCTAGTCTGAACAGTCGGCGTCCTTGATTTAGCGGGTCGGCTAGTTCAACCGGCTCCATCGTCAGCGGCTTGTGGGGAAACGCCATGGCCGTCGCATAATGCATGATGCTACACTTCCGCCATTCAACCCCGGTGTGGTTTTCATTATGCATCAGCGTCCCATTGCCGCCCAGCTGACCCTTTAGGAAGACTCGTGGATTTTGCGGACTATACATCACAATGTCGTCGCGTAGCTTTTGCTGCGAAACTTCAATCTTTTGAGAAGCTCGGTCATTTCGAAGCAGCGCAATTTCGCTTAATGAGATCGATCCGGCGATGCCAGGCTCTGAACGTCGCATTTTCCCAATGAGCAATTGACCCGACTGTGGGTCGTCATGCTTCAACAGCAACAGAGCTTTCTGAGGCGATTGCAGTTTGGGGGATGAGATTTCAAATAATGAAATCTCATGGTTCTCGCTGCTGTGGCGAATCAATGCGACGGTAATTGCACGGGGAGGTCGCACTTCGGTCAATTCAACGTCCCCGAATTCATTAAACGTTAGCGGGCTGGAGTTGAGCGAGAGTTGGGCGCTGCCATCTTCTCCAGCTCGCGCCTCTCCTTTGATCTTGAAGGAGGTGATCTTCTCTCCGCTCGGATCTCCGGGGAACGTCATGGGAGTTGCCAACGGGTAGCTGCGAAGCTCGATTTTCTCGATGCCCTCGCCCCCAGGCGGTGGGTTCGATTCCTGCTCCATCGCTTGCGTTAGTGCATGCTCGGCGCCAATGAACAAGAACGCTGCGGCAATCGTTGTTGCGAGCGTTCTGCGACCACGACTTATGGACTTCCAGATCCTTGCCTTCATCCGATCCTCCAAGGTCGAGTGATACGAGCTCGAGTTAGGTGGCTGCCTTCCGGCAGCCACCTCCAGCTCGCCTGAATACATTTGCTGCTCAAATCGCACGCAAAAAGCATTCTTCACCTCAGGATAACTCCGATGCAGAACGGAGCAATCGCACTGTAAGCGTTTCGGGAAATGCACTTCGCGAGTCGACGCGAACATCTGTACAGATATGCCAACCAGCTTTCAGCAGTGCCACAAAACGGTGGTATTTTGGGAGTGCCGCAATACGGATGAGTGCTTGAGAGTGAGCGTACAAGCACCTGGCACGCAAACCGTCGGGGGTGAGCGGTCGAAGATTGTTCAAACTAAAAGGCGCCCTTCAAATGAGGAGGCTGAAGAAGGCCAGCAATGAGGCCCCGACGACGATCACGACGCGCGATACTGCATGTCGGGGGCTTAAATTGTAAGCAATCATCGCGGATGCAAGAATCGAGGCGGCGACGATGAACTCGATCAAGAGGACGCGAGCGGCCGCGTGTTGTCGGGTTCGCACGACCAAGAAGGCGGCCAACACGGCAATTCCCCCGAGTACGCCTCTCCAGAAGTTCCGGTCGCACAGCTGGAGAAGGGCGAAATGATTGCGGTTAGGTCGTGGTCCGAAGCAACGCAGCTTTAGCGTCCACGGCGACCATTCACTCGCGCTGCTCGAGGGACTCTTTAGACGAGACGTCGCTGTTCCTCTATCACCATCAGTTCGGGTTCTTCTCCTTCTTCCGGCAGGCTAGGTCCGACCCCAGCCAGCCACTTCGCGAGCCACCGCCGAGAATTGTTCGACGGGTGGCCTGCAGTCCAGTGCGCAGTCCTTGGGGTGCTGGAACCGCACTGAGATCGTCGCACAAGCGATATGATACGAACCGGCGAATGGATTCGTACCAGCAACCTTCGGCTTCGGAGAACGCCTTGGCCGGACAAGAAGTCGGCTCATTTCTGAGAAGTGGAGGATGTGGTAACATTCACAAACCGGAATTTTCCGTGTTGCGCTCGTTGAGTAACGTGATCGCTGAGTTATGACTGCCGGCGCAAGAATCCCCCCGAGGAAGCACGTCATGCAACTCGCAGAAGGCAGATTGACAGCATTTGGGGTTTTGTGCCTGATAGTCGCCGCAAATAGCAGCACGGTCGCAGCCACCGTTGAGTATCTATCGCCTCCAGGGCAGCCATTTCTTCCGTTATCATTGTCTCCGGATGGATCGAGTGCTCACTTGATCCTTAACGACGGCAGCTCTGACGACTACTTTTGGTCGGAAGGGCATGGACTAAAAGCGATCCCAATTCCCACTGACCCAAGATACGCGTCAATCGGAGTTAGAGATGTCTCGGCTGATGGTAGCAGTTTCGTTGGGCGGGCCCGAAGCGGATCTACCTTTGTTGCTTTGCGTTGGACCACAGGCGGTGAAATCAGCGAACTCGCAGGGCTGCGCGGAGGTAAAACGGACTCGATTTTGCCCCGAGCCATCTCTGCTAATGGGGCTGTCATCGTGGGCGATAGTGACTACACCAACAATGACCGTGAAGCAGTGACGTGGTCGAATAGCGACGGCTCACTGACGCGATTGGGACATCTAGGCATTTCGCCTCTATACCGCGAGATTAGCGGTCCGCGTGCGGTATCTAGCGACGGATCAGTGATCGTTGGTTACAGCAGTCGGTCGGACGGATGGACAAGAGCGTTCCGTTGGTCTAGTGGCAAAGGCATGGCCGAAATGCCGCCGTCAGAACTTACCACGCACTTTAGCGATGCAAGCGGAGTGTCGCCAAATGGGCGTTATGCAGTGGGATATGGGTCAACGCTCCAAAACGTGCCCCAGGCGGTCATTTGGGATATGACGGCGGAAACTGTATTGGGCCTTGGAATGTTGCCATCGTCGTCATTTTCGGTGCCGTCTCATTTAGTCGCCTATCCAGAGGGATCACGCGCCTTCGCTGCATCCGACGATGGTCAAATTGCTGTCGGAGTTTCCGCGGTCTTTGCGCGCATCAACTCGTTTGGAGATGGGAAATCCTACGAGAGGACGTTCATATGGACGCCGTCATCGGGCATTAAAACTCCGATGGAGTTTTTGGTCGACTACCTTGGACTCAACCTTCATGGTGCAACGATATCTGAAGTATACGATCTCTCTGCCGACGGCAAAACGTTGCTCGCTAGCGGCCTCAACGCTGGAGGAATGGCGACGGCTATGCTAGTTCACCTGCCCATTCCGGAACCATCAAGCATTGCTTTGGCCTGCTTCGGATTGGTCCCCCTCGCCGCCATCCGTCGCCGCAGGTAAGCACGTCCCCTGCTCGCGACGGGGTGTGGTACGCAATTGCGTACATTCTCGGCCGCAAAACGAACAATCGTGTATTGCATACTGTGTTGCGCATACTGACTTGCGAACTAGCTGTGAATTGACCTATGTGCGTGCTGCATTTGCTCCCGTGGGCCGGCGCGGAGGTTAGCTTACGCATCGGCCGGCGTCGAGGCGTCCCCGCCTCCGGCCCCGCCACATCGGCGTCGCGGACAGAGGCACAACGAGCCGACGATGAATCTGCAACTGCGACCGAGGTTCTCCCTGCAACACCGGCTTGTCGCGACCAGCCGACTGTTCGAAGAGCTGCTCGATCTCACTCACGCGAATTCAACGGGGACAGCAGCTTCTGGTCCTGAGCGTCGTTGACCTGCGAGAAAAGTTTGCAGGCAGCCGCCGAGAAAGTCCGCCGATTGATCAGTGTGCGCGAATGGGCGCAAACCTTCGTCGAGGGCGGTCGAAGGTGTAATTGGACTCAAGCGAGCATTTCAGACGCGGCGCATTTCTGTGCAAGCCAAGGACGCATTGCCCGCACGGTCGGCGTGATGGCTCGCCCAGTTCTCCCGACGTAGTGCGCCCTTACGTGGATCGTTCCGTCGTCAGTAATTCGTCGACAGTCGACACGGTACTGGTGCAATTCGATGGCTGCTCCGAATGGCGCGGCGATCGGCAAGTCCGCAGGGTAAAAAATGTCAAAGCTGGACCCCGCTCGTCCGTGCCGGGTTGAGCGGAACACGTACCGCGGCAGATTTAGCCAGGCGTCGACCGCCGGCGGCTCATCCCGGTCAGCGATCACGGTTCGGTCGAGCGGTCCGCCGTCGAATGCGAGTTGGAAGCTCATGGTCGTTTTGAAATCAATTTCGACAGGCTATGTTGCGGAGCTGACCGGCTCGGTGCCGCCTTGTCCCTCACTCTCCTCGGCGATTCACGGGAATGACTTCCCGCACGAGATTACCACTCGCTACCGTCTAGTTCCAGAATCGCGTCATCCAGCCTGCTCAACTTCGAGCGAAACTGCAGCAGTTCCTTCGCTAATTCCACAACTCTCGCCTGCTCCACAATCTTGTTCTGAGCTTCAGCGAGCTGCCGCCGTAAGCATTGGACTTCAGACCGCAATTGCTCGTCGTTTGATCGATGGTCTGGATTCATCACGCTCAAAGAGATAGGCATTGCCGCTCCAAGTTCGGGGATCTCGCGGTGGTCCAATCGAGATGGCAGCCACTCTGCATTTCGCATGCCCTTTCATCGTTGACTGCCTGATGACAAATCAGAGGCTCGGGGCCAAGCTACCACGGCACTCTGCGCACAATCACGCTGCCCTCGTCAACTTGTGGCGTGAACTCATTCCAGTTGCCGTCCAAATCTAGCGACATTCGCCTCTCTGTTTTGGGACAGGTGTACTCGAGACGATATTGCGTCACTGACGTCAATTCCTCTGGAAGATAAAACTCGTGCTGGCTGTGGCATGCCTTGCAGAAATGCTCAATTGTCGCTGCCATTGCGAACTCCTCCCGGCTTTCGTCCATGTGGGTACGCAGGGGCTAATCTACCAAGCGCCAGAGCGCTGGAGGGGATCTAGTGCACAGACGCGGCGGTCCATCCGCGACCAAATGCGTCACGTTCGCTGTCCAACGTGGCCGTGATTCATCCACCATCCGCCATCACATGTGCTAGCAAGTGATGGTCGGCAAATAGCCTGTCTCGGCCTCGATTGAAGGCATGGGATTCTGAATCGCACCAGCCTTGCACGTCCGACGTCACCCCACAAATAGGGCATTCCCAGCGGACTTGATAGCATCCGTCGCATTCGGTGACAGAGAGTCTGTAGGCGATGCCGTCTTGTTCGTAAGTGGCAGATTCCAATTCCTGGCCCCAGGGTGTACCGGATTGGCAGCATCAATTGTGCCATCCCTTCAAGTGGAAGATCGCTTTGGAACTTTGCGATCGGGCCGCGGCCCGCGGCGTGACGTCCGACTGGCTGACGTTCGACGACGGCCATGGCGGAAAACCGCTGTGTTTGCAGGGCTTGGACGGTCGAAAGCAACGCTTCATCGCCGAGGTCCCGACGACGTTTTCGTTTTGGACATGAGCGGCCGCGCGTGACGGAGCGACCCTTTCGCCGCGGCGGTCGCGACCGGCGCCGCAAGGTTCCGCGGCTGGTCGCCGCAGCGAGCGCTCCGCAGTGCGTGCAACACGTCGCCTAGAACTGGTCCGAGTTGCGCGACCGAGCGTGGACCCGGTACTACGTGAAGGACGGCGTTAAGGGGGCGCTCGTGTGGGAGGCGAAGCACGCCTGCATCGTCATGAAGAACGACGACGGCTTGCCGGGGATCGATCTCCACCTGCTCGTCGCCCACAATGCAGAGCGTCATGAACGCGCTGCCACGTGCCGTCAATCCGCCACTGCCGAAACACGCCGTACACCGTACTGGCATTTCGGAAACTTCTTGGGCAACATCCGCCATTGGCAACCCGTCCGCACGACGTACAAGATCCCGTTGACGATCAGTCGCCTGTGAATCGGCCGACGCCCGAAACGCTTGCGGGGAGGCAGCAACTGCCGGATCAACTGCCATTGGCGATTCGTCACGTCGCTGGGATGCTCGAACTCCGTTTTCATGCGACGGCTCCTGCCTTCGGCTGGCGCCAAAGGCGGGGGCCGTAGCTGTTTTCAGTCAATCACGCAATTTCAAAACACGTTCTAAGACAATGGAGTCTGGAGACGAGCAAGAGTCCTGCGTAGTCCGGCAAATCAACGTGAACGGCGAGTACCAACCTGGGCAAATGGAGGCGATCATCAGTGAATGGCTGGAGTCAGTCGATCCTTGAAACCAGTCTATGACCCAACAGACCGACGGCGACTGCCTGCATGTTGGCGGCGCCCCTCGTCACCTTGTTCCTGAGGCCAAGTTACAGTTTCGAAATCGCGTGGCAGGCCGTCTCAAACTATAAAGGGCAAAAGGGAGTGAGGATCACGGGTTCGCATTCGTCTCCGCTGCATGAGTCCTACCATACCGAACACCTGTAACAGTCCCGCACTTGGCTCAGGGATGCTGGCGACGCGGAACCCAAGGAAGACGAACTCGCTCGACAGGTCGGAACTGCCGCCGCGGCGCAACGAAAGCAAGAGGTCGGAGACTCCGTCCCAGTTGCCGCCGCGAACGCCGTGACCAGACGAACTAGTGTTGTTCACTAGATCGAACTCCGTCTCCTCCCATTCCTCCACATTGCCGCCCTGGCCCATCGTGCCGTAAGGGCTCAAGCCACCAGCGAGCGTGATGTCCGCAGGGCCTTGGGCGAAATCCTGACGGTACACCGCTGTGCCTGAAGCTGTGCCGTTGGCCACTGTCGCGGGGGCGCTGTTGCTTCCTGTTGGGTAGTCGTAATAGACGCCACCGCTCGGATCGAAGTAGGCCGCTTTGTACCACTCGTCGACGCTGGGCAGAAAGTAGTGCGCCTGGCTGTTGCGGAACAGGTTGTTGGGGTTGTAACCCGGGTCGCCTGATTGCCACAGTTCAAAAGTGCTGCCATTGAACTTGTAAGCCGGCGAAGCGCCTTTCTGGTCATTGAGCCAGTTGACGAATATCGCCGCCTCGAACCAGGTGACGCCGCTGGCCGGCATGTCATCTCGCGGCCCCCCGTTGACGAAGCTTATCGAATCCATCGTGATCCCCAGGCCCCCTTCAGCGTTGGCCTTGGCGATCATCTCGCGGCTGATCTCGTACTTCCCCATGCGATAGGCGTATTCGACCTTGCCGACCGGGTTAGGGCTGCCCGTAGCGTCGTCCGGGTTGTTGAGATTGCCGATCGGGACGAACTCAATGCTAAAAGCGTTCACGCCAATGCCGAAGGAGTCGGCCTGCGCGGCGGGGGCCCCCATGAGGAAAGCACAGAGCGTCAGCGTCAAGAGAATGAATGGTACTGAGGATTTCATCAGTCTCTCCTTTCTCATTGTTGCCGAGCGAAGCGGCGGAGTGCTCGCGACATCCACAGCATCGCACCGCCGATCGTCGCCAGTGCGATGGACCCCGGTTCGGGCACGGCGCTGACGGCGACGGTGAATGCAGAAGGGACCACGCCCAACCCGAACTCGCGCTGCCAGGCCAGGAAATCGGCTCCGTCGGTGAGGCCGTCGGCGTTCGCATCAGCGGCCGCCGTCGGGCCGACGTTCCCGGTCCAAATGGTCAGGTCGTCTCCATCGACGTCGTCGTCATTGTCGAAGTCGGCGGTGAGCCGGTTGATCGTCAGTTTGTCGAATAACACTTGCCCCGCAAACAAGGGCGACGGCGGGATGAACAGATTTGTGCTGACGCGGACGTCGGTGAAGAAGCCATCCGCCGGGACGACGAAGGAGGAGGTTACCGTCGTCCACTGGCCGGGCGTGAAGTTGCGTGACTGGAGCGTGACGTTGTGTTCGCCCTTGAATGAGCCAGCCGTGCCGCCGTCGGGAGCAAGTTGATCAAAAGAACGAACTTGAGCGAGGATCCCTTCATAGATATCGCTGTCCGGAATGTACGGCTCCTGACTGACGCCGAGGAACTTCACATCGATCGAGAAGAAGAGCGTTTCGCCCGGTACGGTCTCGAACGCCTCGGAGCGCCAGTCAGCCCCGACGCCGAACGGCGGATTGGACGCATCTTCCACAAAATTTAGCGCCAGCGAGCTCACGCCCGCGCCGTCAGAATCGTCGCCAGCATTGTCGCCCGCGACGTTGTTCATGTTGGTCGGGTTGATCAGTTCGGTCAGCGGCGTGGGGTGGGCGCCGGGATCGGTAATCGAGCGAAACCAGCCCGACGGCGCTTCGTAGCCGTAGGCGTCGAGGACGGGAGCCTCGGTTTCGTCGCGCTGGATCTCCTCAAAATCGCCGTTGGGGACGAGGTTTTGAGCGAAGAGCGTCGGCGCCATTCCGAGTGCTGCCGCCACAGCGATGGTCCAGGTGAAGCGATTCATTGCGATTCCTCCTTGGTGAAGGGCCTCTCGCGTGCGATCGGAGAACGGCGAGAAGGCAGCCAGATCAGTCGTGCGAAGCATGCCGGCCCACATACCGACCTGCCGTCAAACAGTTCAACGTTGAGCCATCGCCAAACAGGCGGCGCCGATGAGTGCGCACACCGCGGCGCTAGGTTCCGGCACGGCAACGAACGGCGCCGCGGCGACGACGGCCGCGGCGCTCTGCCCCAGGTTGCGTTGCCATACCAAATAGTCCGCGCCGTCGCTGTCTCCGTCGCCGTCGGCGTCGGAACCGGCGCTCATGCCGAAATCGAGTTTCCATTTCTGCAGATCGGCCCCGGTGACCTCGCCGTCAGCGTCGAAGTCGCCAGGGATGGCTGCGCGCAGGAGTTGGACGTTGTCGATGAGCGCTTGCCCGCCGGCGAATTGGCCGAAGTAAGTGCTGAGCCGCACGTCGCCGATCGGCGCTCCGGCCGGGACGACGACGGTCGTCGAGTAGGTATGCCACTCGCCGGCAGCGTAATCGGCGGCGTCAAGAAACTTTACCGCCTCGCCGGCGAACGTGCCGCCTGAGCCTTGCGATCCGGTGAAGAAGCGCGCGTCCGCGCGAAAGCCGCTGCCAGCGGGAACGTTGAGGAACTTGAAGTCAAAGCTGAACTCAAGCTGCTCGCTTGGCTCGACGTCGATTTCGCTTGAACGCCAATCGACGTTGGCTTGACTGAGCGCCGCGGCGCGCTGGCCCGCGCCGTCGGAGTCTTCGCCGGTGACGAGTTGCGTACCGTTTGGCGCGTAATACCAATCGGCGGGGCGATTGGCATTAGCCGCGGCCGGCGTCTCGAAATCGCCGTTCTTGAGCAGGTTCTTGCCGAACATCGGGTCGACCGAGTCGCCGAAATTGTTCCGCAGGTGGATCATCAGTTCTTCAAGCGTGACGACGTTTACCGAATTACTGAGATTGTTGACGATGTAGTTGACGTTGCTCATCGGGTCGCCCTGGCCGCCGTCTGAGAGGCTGGTCGACCAGGGATGAACGTTGACGATGGTATACGAGGCTTGATTGTTCAGCGGGTCGGTCGGCGCATTGTTGAGGGCGGAGACGATTTCGTTCGGCGTGTCAAACCCGTCCCAGAGGCTGTACTTCACCGAAACGATCGGCTTTCCTTCGTGCCAGGTGATCTGCCCGTTACGGCCCTTGTAGGCGTTGCCTGTTTTCAACATGAGGCCGAGGATTTCTGGTCGCTCGACCATCTGCTGCAGCTTGGCCATATTTGGCGAATCGTCGAGGACGGAGATGATGTTCTGGTCGACCTCCTCCATCGCTTGGACGGACGCATCCATGAAGCCGCCGACGTCGGGCGTTTGGCTCGGGTAGTTCAATCCTTCGCCGCCGGCGGCGACGAAGAAGGTGCGGTGTTCGTCGCCGGCCGCCTCGTCGTAAATGTACTTCAACGCGACCGGGTTCGACTCCCGCAGGGCAGGGCTCATATCAAACGTCATGTCAAAGGCGCCGCGATGCTCCGAGCCAAACCAACGATTGCTGCGCGCGAAGTCGTTGGTGAGCCACTGGACGTTGTCCCCGTCGCTCATGACGAAGGCGACGTAGTGAGTTCCCGCCTCCGTCGGAGTCGAGGGTGCGACGTGCGACGCCTGCGCCGGGATGGGCGCTTCCCACTTCGAGAGCGCCGCCGACGACTGGTAATGGTCGGCCGGGACGCCCATCAGGTTATGTTGCGACGCGGAGCCGAAGAACTCGCCTTCGTCGTTGTCGTAGCCCCAGCCGTAAACGAGCGAATGGTCGTTCTGCCCCGCAAGATAACCGTCGCGCTCGGCGCCCGTGGCATTGAAGACGAAGCCGGCGCTGGCCACGGCGTAGCTGCGCAGTTGATAGGTGAACTGCGGTTGCTGCCGGAAGATCAGATCTTTGTTGAATTGCGCGCCGTAGTTGCTGTAAACCCACGCGCTATCGCGTCCCCGAACGTCCGCCACCTGAGCCAGCCCAGCCTGATTCAGGGCGGAACCGATCGCACCCGCGAGCAGCGAAGAGTCAACCATCACGGCGCCCAGGGCCCCGGCGACGCTGGTCGCTTCGTTGATCGTCGCGGCATCGTAGACGACGTAGCCGCTGAGCTGTGATTTGTAGCGATCGATGAACCACGGCACGCTTCCTTGCCACACCTTGCCGACGCCCGGGTGATCGTCGAGGTAACGGTCGACCCAAAACTCGGGGTCGGAGTTTGAGTTGCCGAACTGAAAGCCCATGGCCACGTCGGCGGTCGTTCGGGCGACGATGCCCGAGAGGCTCGCCATCAAGGCGTTGCGCTCGGCCGAGCCCTGGTTCAAGTCGTACATGAAGATGACGCCGGGGGTCGCGGCCAGCGCCTGGGAAGGGCATGTCCAGAGCCCGAGGAGGGCCGCGACGGCGGTTGGGAATTGCCTGAGCGTCTTTCGTTTCGCGATCATCATGCAGAGATGCAAATGGCCGAGGCGTTCAATCCGCGCCGCGATGAGAGCGGTAAGCTCCCTGGGGCGGAGGAGAAGGGGGGGATAAAGGCGTTGAGGACGATTGTGCGACATTATTGCCGCCTTTGGATAGTCGCAAGCGCAGCGGCTTCGTTTCCAAACGCAGCCGCCGCGCGTTGCGACCTCGATGTCAGCTAGCTCCGGTCTAGCGGCGACGGCTGCGCGTCGCGGCGACTCCCGTCACGCCGGCCATCGCGAGCAGCGACATGGTGGCCGGTTCGGGGATGCGGGTGACCGAAATGTTGTCGAACCGCAGTTCCCCCACGAGGGGGTCTCCGAATAGCCCTGCACTGATGCGGATGTCGGCAAAGTTCGGGACGAGCAGCGGCGGGAGCGACCCGGCGGGAACGTTAATGGTGAACGGCCCTAGCGTTTGCCACACGCCGGGCGTGACGCCCGAAACGTCGACCTGATGGACGTCTTCGCCTTGGAAGCTGCCGGCCGTGCCGCCGTCGCCCCCCTGGCCAGTGAAGAATCGCAAGTCAGCGCGGAACGTGCCGGTCGAGCCTTGTGCGACCTTGTAGTCGACCGACCAAGTGAGTTGCTCGTTCGCGGCGACGGCAAAAGCCGTCGAACGCCAGTCGCCGCCGTTGCCCGCAGAGACGCTGCTGGTTCCGACGCCGTCCGAATCGTCGTTCGTGACGTATCCGATCGTGCCGCCGCTGAACCAATCGTCGGGAGCCGAGTTGGCTTCGGCGTCAACTTCGAAGTCGCCGTTGGGGACCAGAGTTGCCTGAGCAACGTTCGCCGCCCCAAAAAACAGCAGTGACATCGCCCATATCGCGAGCATGCCGCCCGTAGTTCTCAACATCATGAGCCACCTCCCAGTGCGAAGGAAAAAGAAAGTTGGAAGTTAGTTTTACTGCCGCCTCATTGGACCGATACCGGTTCCCATCACGAGGCAACGGCAGCGATCAACCTTTGTTCGTATTGGCTTCATAAGTGTACGGAATGATCACCAGGAGTTCCGTCGAGTGGTCCCACGTTAGAACTCTGCCAGCATTCCCGCTGGAATGGCCATCGGAATGGACCATTACAGATCAGCTTGGCCCGAGAGCCGTCAAGTTCGCCGCGACCCCGAGAGACAATGAGCGTGAACCCCCCCTCGAATAGATCCGGCGGCGAACCCCGTTATTTCATAAAACGCCGCAAGGAAGTCCCGGCGCGCGGTAAAGACGCCGGCAGGCTACTGCAACGGCCGTGCCGGTGATTATGCCACTCAAGTTTGCAGGTCCCGAAAGTCAACGAGCGGCCGGCGAATGTAAGCGGATTGCCTAGCTGCAACTCGCAAGCCATGCCTTCCCGCTTGGATCGCTGATAGCTAAACGAAGTCACCCTGCGCCAAAAGAGCTCCGCCCCGCAGCTGCCAGCGCCAGGCGTGTGGCGCCTGGCGCTGGCAGCCCGCCGCGGGCCTTACGCGCCGCGAGGCGCACCCTCGCCAAGGAACGTCGTCCAGCTGTCGTAGAGCTCGCGGCGCAGCTGACTGACGCGTCCGGCGGTCAGCTGACAGAGCGCCGCGACGACGCTGGTGCGCTCCCCCTGGGCCAGGGCGTGGACGACCCGCTGGTCGCGCACGGGCAGCGAGGCGAACCACTGGCCGAAGTCGATCCGTAGCGCCGCCAGCTCGGCGGGCGTGGCGCGGCGAGAGTCGCACAGCTCGGCGGCCACGTCGATCGATTCGGTGCGCCGGCCGCGCAAGCACCACTTGCGGGAGCCGACGTCGGCCGCATTGTCGCGGCTCCCCAAGAGCCGCCCCGCTCGATAGCGACGCACGGCGAACCGGGCCAGCGTCGTGGGGTAAGCGCGACCGCCGCGTCCCGACGCCGCCAGCCGCGCGTAGTCGACGGCCGCGGCGGCCAAGGTCGTCTGCACGGCTTCGTCTCGTTCTTCGGGCGCAAGCTTCCGAAAGGCGACTCGGGCGTACCGCTCGATCGTCGGCGCCATCTCGATGAACGCGGCTTGCCACGCCCGCGTGGCGTGGAGGCTCTCCGTTGTTTCTGCCGCAAGAGTCATGGCAGCTTCCTCTCTGCTGGGACCGGCGCGGGAGGCGCGGCGGTCGGGTGAATAAACGTGAACCGCGCGCGCCGCGCGGCCGAAGCATCGCGAGGCGCCGCCGGTCGGCCGGCTCGCCCGCGAGGCCGCTTTGGCTTGCTCGGCGCGAGCTAGCAGGCCCAGTGATTTTTGGCGCGAAACGGCGATCGATTTAGTGCGCGCCGCGGCGGCGCAATCCGGGCCGTCTGCGAGCCAGCGAAGATCCGCTGCGGGGCAGGGGGCTCCGGCCGTTGGGGGGACGAGCCGCTCCGGGGCAGTGGCAGGGGAAGAGCAGGGGCGACGGGGAGCCAGCAGGCGCCCGAGCGGACGTTGAACTGCCCTTGGTCGTCTGCTTATCCTGGACAGACCCACCCGCGAGCATCCGCATGAAGTTGACCACCACTCATCGCTACGCCGTTACCGCCTGTTTGCACTTGGCGGACGTCCCGCCAGGCGAGCTCATCAGTTGCGGGGCGCTATGCGAAGCGGGGGACATGCCCGAACGATACGTTGTGCGGTTGTTGCAGCAGCTAACGGTGGCCGGAGCCGTCCGCAGCGTGAAAGGTCGCCACGGCGGTTTCGCCCTCGCCAAGCCCGCTGCGCAGATCACGCTGCTGGACATCATGACGGCGCTCGACGGGCCACTATGGATCCGCGACGTAGGCGACCTGTCGATGATGGCTCCCGCGTCCCGCCGCGCCATTGCCGCGGCGTTCGCAGCGATCGAGGCCGAAACAAAACAGCAGCTCGGGGGGATCACGCTGGCGCAGTTGCGCAAGGGGCCCAGGCGACGCAGCGCCGGCTAGCGACGCGGCCTCTCGACCTTTTCCCAGCGCCGTCTGGACAACGCCCATTGATTCCGCCTGACAGGACGCGACGATCCGTCAGTCTCCAGTCAGCCATGGCGGACATGCCGCTTCCCGATTCGGGGACTGGCGTCACCAATGGTTTGTCCAGGTAGATCACGCTTAACTCGCTTAGAAGCCCGGCGCCGGTTCTCGCTTGGAAAGCATCAGCGGCTGGTCAAAATGGCGATCGACCGACTGAATGTCTCGGGGGCTCGCTGACGCGTTGCAGCGAAAGGCGGCTCCGCGGACGTACTGGCCGATCCCAGGGCGTCACGAGCGAATCTGTGCGGTCATTCGGACGCGATAGAATTGGGCAGCTTCCGGGTCTTTGTTAGAGGTATCCATGTCGGGATCATCGCGAGAGCAGATCGAGAGTGAGCAACAATTCTGGGGTCGCCAGTCGATTGTCTGGGCGATCAATCTACGGTCTATCGACACCGGTCATGGAAGTCGAGATAAATCGTGGATCGTCATCTCAATAAAGGAAGCCCACGCCATCGCAGATGAGTTCTGGGTAGAGTCAGTTCGGGAAACCCAAGGTAACGCTGAAGGGGCTATTCTTACATACGCTCGCAAGATTCAGGACTGGTGTGCTACCCATCGAAGGTGGACGCCACCAGCGCCGTAACTCAACTTGCCGTCGCGGATCAAAGACCAAAAATATGATTGACGATGATGGTCTAACGTCAGAAGAACTTAACGCGATAGGCTACCGATTGCGCCCCGACGGTCGCCTGCGACTTCTGCGATCGTGGAAGTCACAATGCCCGGTCTGCGCTCTGTGGTTTCAAAGGCTGAAGCAGGGCCAGTGCTGGAAATGTTGCGACGCGAGGATCGCCGCACTCGAGGACGTGATAGGGGACAACCGTGATCACACCACGCTCCCCGCTTCGCCGTGACGGATGAGTAAGTTCCAGTAGACTTTCCGCCCGTGCAGGGCGGCTGACGCCGCTGCACGCCAAAACACGACCATCGCACCGTACAGGCAGGTCCCGGACTCTGCTATAATGCGCCCCATGGCAGAGGTCACGCAACTCATCGACGCGATCGGCCAAAAGCGCGATCAGGCGGCTGAAAAGCTCCTGGCGCTCGTCTACGACGAGCTCCGCCGCCTCGCCGCGGCCCGCATTGCTCATGAACAGCCCGGGCAAACGTTGCAGGCGACCGCGCTGGTGCATGAGGCGTATCTGCGCCTGGTGGGCGGTGAGAGCGGGAAAAATTGGCAAAATCGGGGCCATTTCTTTGCCGCCGCCGCTGAGGCTATGCGGCGGATCCTGATCGAAACGGCGCGGCGTAAGAAGACCCTCAAGCGAGGGGGACAGTTCGAGCGGTGCGATTTGGAGATCGCGGCTCCCGAAGCGGCGGGCGACGACGTCGACATCCTTGCCGTGAATGAGGCGCTCGACGAACTGGCCCGCGAGCATGCCGTGAAGGCCGAGTTGGTCAAGTTGCGCTATTTTGCGGGCCTCACGCTCGATGAATCGGCGTCCGCGCTCGGCATTTCAAACGCCACGGCCGATCGGTACTGGCGATATGCACGGGCCTGGCTCGCCCAACGGCTCCGAGCAGAAGGGTCGCAGTGGGGGGATTTCGCAATGAATCGCCATTTGGCGGGTCATTTGATGCCTTTGGGACGTCAACTGCGCATTGAATCATGATCGGAGTGACTCACATGCGTGCCACCATCCCGCCCAATCCACTTCCGCCCGTGACGCCGATTCCTGCTGATGAGGAATCGATCTTTATCGCTGCGCTCGATCTCCCAGACGAGCGCGAGCGGTCGGCGTATCTCGACCAATCTTGCCGCGAAAATCCCGCCCTGCGGCGGCAAATTGAGCTGTTGCTCTCGGCCTTTGGCGAGGGGCAGTTTTTGGAATCGCCGGCGGCTGGCGTCGCCGTCGCGCGCGCGCCGGCGCCAGTTAGCGAAAAACCCGGCTCGACCATCGGGCCCTACAAACTGCTGGAGCAAATCGGCGAAGGGGGCATGGGCCTGGTCTTTATGGCCGAGCAGACGCGGCCGCTGCGGCGTCGGGTGGCGCTGAAGGTCATCAAGCCGGGGCTGGATACGCGGTCGGTCATCGCGCGGTTCGAAGCCGAGCGGCAAGCGCTGGCGCTGATGGACCACCCCAATATCGCGCGGGTGTACGACGCGGGGGCCACCGAGGGGCGCCGTCCGTACTTCGTGATGGAGTTGGTCCGCGGGGCGCCGATCACGGACTACTGCAACGAGCGGGGCGTGGGCCTCCGCGATCGCTTGGAGTTGTTCATCAAGGTGTGCGAGGCCGTGCAGCACGCCCATCAGAAGGGCGTGATTCATCGTGACCTCAAACCGACGAATATTTTGGTGAGTCAGACGGATACGGCGCCTTTGCCGAAGGTGATTGACTTCGGCGTGGCGAAGGCGACGAGCCAGCAGCTGACCGAGCGGACGCTGTTCACGAATTTTGCCCAGATCGTCGGTACGCCGCTTTACATGAGCCCGGAGCAGGCGGATCTGGACAACCAGGACGTCGACACGCGCAGCGACGTGTATTCGCTGGGCGTGGTGCTGTACGAGCTGCTGACAGGCGTCACTCCGTTCGACGGCGAAAGGCTTCGGAGCGTAGGCCAAGACGAAATGCGGCGGATTATCCGCGAGGAGGAGCCGCCGCGGCCAAGCACGCGAGCGACAACCGTCGCGGTGGCAACAACCGCCGCCGCACCCCAGTCCGGCAGCCGGCCAACATCGGCCCCATCGGCACTCCGGGGCGAGCTCGACTGGATCGTGATGAAGGCGCTCGAAAAGGACCGGCGACGGCGCTACGATTCGGCCAGTGGATTGGCGGCCGACGTGCGGCGATACCTGGACCACGAGCCCGTCGAAGCGGCGGCGCCTTCGTTGATCTACCTTGCGCGAAAATTCGTGCGCCGGCACCGCGGGCGAGTCGCCCTGGGCGCACTATTGCTTGCCGTATGCGCGATGGGCATTGTTGGCCTGGGCATCAGCACGATCGCGATCGCCGACTCCCTGGATCAGACAAAAGCCGCTGAGCGCCAGGCCGCTCAAGATCGCGACCAGTTCCGCAGCGAACGCGATCGCGCCGAGGCCAACTTGTACGTCGCCGACGTGCGTCTCGCCCATGAGGAGTGGAAGCAGGCGCACGTGGCTGCGACGACCCGCCTACTGAACGCGCATCTGCCCCAACCCGGCGAGCGAGACCTACGCGGGTGGGAATGGCACTACTTGGCCGGGCTGTCTCAGCGAGGCTCCGTCGTGCTCGGTGATACGACTGGTCAATTCCGCGCTGCCGCCTGGAGTCCCGACGGCAGACGCCTTGCGACAAGTGACGAGAATCATCAGATCAAAACCTGGGACGCCGTCACTCTGCGCGAACTGCGCACGTTCCGGGGCCATGCCGACTTCATTTCTTGGGTTGAGTGGAGCCCCGAAGGGCGCCACATTGCGTCGGCGGATAATCTAGGCATCGTTCGAATTTGGGATGTCGAAACCGGAACATCCTCAACCATCGAGGCCTCAAAAGAGCCCATCAGATGCGTCGCGTGGAGTCCGGACGGAAAACAGCTCGCATCGTGCGGCAATGGCGAAGTGGTGAAGGTCTGGGATGCCGATTCTCATAAGGAACTGCGGCAAGTTCCCGGCCACACGGAAATCGCTTGGCGCGTCGCTTGGAGTCCCGACGGGCGGCGGCTGGCCTCGATCGACAATGCGGGCACAATCCGCGTTTGTGAAGTCGAATCGGGGAACCTCCTCTCATCGCGGCCCGAAGCCCATACCTGGCCCGTGTTAACGATTGCCTGGAGTCCCGATGGGAAAAACTTGGCGACCGGTGCAGGGGATAGCCTCGTCAGGATTTGGGACGTGGACAGCTGGGAAAGCCGCAACTTGGCGGGACACCGCGATGAGGTGACGTCGGTGCGCTGGAGTCCCGACGGCTCCATGCTCGCCTCGTCCAGCGCCGATGGCTCGATTGTCCTCTGGGATGATAAGACTGGGGCTCCGCTGCACACGCTCCGGGGGCACGCCGACGCCGTTCGTGAAGTCCGCTGGAGTCCCGACGGTCGTCGCCTTGCGTCGGCTTCGTGGGACGGCGCCGTGAGGATCTGGGATGCCGCGGGACAGCAGGAGTATTCTCGCTTCAACGCCGAATCCTATGCTGCGTGGAGTCCGGACGGACGACAATTTGCCGCGCTGGCCTCGCCTGCCCGCGGCGTTGTCGAGCGAACGCTGCAAATGTTTGATGCCGCAACTTCCAATCCGGTTGGTGAACCCATCAAATTGCTCAGCGCGGACGGCCCGTTTGTCGATTGGTTTCCTGAAGTGGCGTGGAGCCCGAACGGCGGGATGATTGCGGTTGCTTTTTCGACGCAACACCAAGTTGGCGTCAATATCGTCGACATCGCAACGCGGGCCGAGTTGACGACGTTCACTCTAGCGACGTCCGCTCGGCAGCCGGAGGTTCGTTCCGTTGCATTCAGTCCGGACGCGAGCATGATTGCAGCGGCCATCCTCGGAGGTCAGTCGCGAGTCGTCGCCATTTGGGACGTGGCGAGCGGCCAGCAGCTCGCGAAATTGCCGACGCCAGAGAACGTCCCCGATTCTTTAGCCTGGAGTCCCGACGGCACACGGCTCGCCACGACGACTTTCGACGGCTTTGTGAAGATCTGGAACACGGCCACGTGGCAGGAAGCGATGCAGTTGGACCGGCAACCTCAAGATCGCAGAGTCGGGACCGGCGGTCCGCATCTGGTGTGTTGGAATTCCAACGGCTCTGCACTGGCTGCCGGAACGGTTGCCGGCAGGGTCGTGATTTGGGATGCCGCTACGGGGCGAGATGTGCTGAGTTTTTCGGCCCACGCCGGAAAAATTGCAACAGTTGCATGGAGTCCCGATAACAGCCGCCTCGCCACCGTCGGCTCCGACAAGCTGGCGAAGATTTGGAATGCGGCCACAGGAGCCCATTTGCTGACGCTCGGCGGCAATGGCGTCTCGGTCCGAGACGCGGCATGGAGTCCCGACGGCGAGCACCTGCTCACGTCCGGCGAATCGGGCCACTACATTTGGTCCGCGCCTGGCGCCGCCCGCCGTGGCCGTAAGTGATGTGCGCTCGCGTTGACCTGGCGATGCCTCGCGCGTGGTCTACCTCCACCACGTTCTTGCAATTCGCAACCGGACCAGCGGCTGAATTCTTTCATGACAAAGTCTTAAGAGTTGCGCAGATTGCGACGGGCAGCCCCCGCGTGGAAGGAATTTGATTGCTAAATTCCAACCCCTACCAAGCTTGGGAGACTGCCACGATGGGGAATGTATCAGGAAGCGTGATTCAGGTCGACGAGTCGAGAATTCGCGGTCACGTGGACGAGGTGGTTCGGAGCAGCGTGGAAGCGACGCTGAACGGGCTGCTGGACGCGGAGGCGGACCAGCTCTGCCGCGCCGAGCGCTACGAACGTACGCCTGATCGCGTCGACACGCGCGCCGGCTCATACGAGCGGAAGCTGCAGACGAAGGCGCACCGAGGTGACGCTCAAGGTCCCGCGGCTGCGGAGCTTGCCGTTCGAGACGCAGATCGTCGAGCGTTACCGACGGCGAGAGTCGTCGGTGGAGGAGCGCTGATGGAGTTATACCTCGCCGGAGTGGGCTCTTGTGAAGGGAGCACGTCAGGGAGAGCACCTCTTTAATCGGGTCCAGCTTTTCAATGTATCCGTCGAATTGCGACGGCTTCGCGTGCTTTCCCCACCCATGATTACGGAGTCGTTGCAGGATGAGTAGCACTGCTTGTTGACGACGCGCGCATCCCTTTCGCCCGTTCCAAGTCAGACTTCGACTCCTCCTCTCGACCTAGTGCATGATATGCACGAGCACGCACCTCATATGCATGAGGCATTTTGCCATCTAGTTGAATGGCAGCAGTGATGTCGCTGACCGCTTTTTCGGGCTGTGACGCCTCAAGGTAGGCATCTGCTCGCATGATCAGCACATCCGGATAATCGGGTTCAATAGTGAGTGCTGCTGAGTATTCCTCGATAGCCCGCTCATTGTCCCCGATGCCTCGATATGCGATCCCGCGAAGATTATTTGCATTTGAAAACTGCGGTCTGATTTCGAGAGCCCGTGTTAGGTCACTGATGGCCTTCCCATATTCTTTGCGGCTCAACTGCTCATCGCCACGGAAGAAATACAAATTCGAATCTTCTGGCGATGCTTCGATGGCCAAGTTCAGCATTGTCATCAATGACGTGCTGCATGCGTCACGCAGCTCATCAGTGGATCCGGTGTCCCGCATGCTGAGGATCTGGGAAACGGCCTCGATTCTCAACTCAGGACTTTTTATTGATGGCCCCATCTGCTCGACGACGAGTAACGCCAGCACCGCTTCATTAGAAGGCAATTCAGGGTCCTTTAGCAGCTTCAAAAGATATTCGAACCCCTCTGGGCCAGTGCTAAGGTAACGGAGTCGCTCCCCGTTAAAACTGCTCGGATCATCGCTAGTCGCCGCTGCACTTAGGCTCGACCATTGGAGCTTAGCAAGGCTTTCAAGTCCCTGCTTGTCAGCTCGCGACTCTTCTGCCGCAACTTCGGCAGCGGTAGGCGACTCTGTTTTTGCTCGTGCATCTCCGCAGCCTGCCAAAGCGAGGGTTGCAACTGCGGCAGTTGTTCGAATGAAATGCGAGTATATTAATGCCTTTGCAGTGACATTCACGGTTATATGCCCTTGTTCGGATCGAAACTACTAACCCAGGTTTAGTAAGTACAAGGATCGAGCGTTCTTAGTGAAGATACCTTTTGATGACGTCAAAGCTGATAGTCGCGGAGGGAGCCCGCCGATTTCCGAGAATGAGCGTGGGCGCCCAGGTCACATTCGCAATCTGGGCCTGCTGAATGTCTGCCGCAATCGCGGCGTCGACTCGATCTCCTGAGACAGCTAAAGCTAGCGCCTGTCTATTTAAGTGGAATTGTGATGCTGCCTGGTCGATCAATTCTCCGCTGCTCAACGAAGGGGAAATCCCTAAACACCAAGTGATCACTTCCGGCTGCGAGTCGGTACTCATCAAAGTATGGATTCCTTCGATCAACCGAGTTACTTCGGTTGATCGTGGGTACATGTCGGTCGCCGAGGCTGCGAATTTGGGATTCAGCTCGCGACTAATGGGAAACAGGTAAACCTCAAGCTGAAGATCCGCTTCCTCAGACATTAAACGGAGCAAGCTGTGCCATAGCGGAAGCGCGTCGCGATCAGTCGGCTCTAGGAAAAGCAACGCACGATGCTCGCTATTCGTTCTACCGAAAATGAACCTCGCTGTTCCGCGAGGCGGCACGATCTCCAGTTTGGCGGATTGCCACTCGGCAACGAGGCGATCGTTGGCCGCAGGCGGACGACGATCCCAGCCGATAGGTCGCGGCGTCGGATCTTCACTCAGAAGCCGCTCAACTGCGAGGCGAACATTGTCTGGGTCGCTAGAAGCCCCCCTAATCTCGACGCCGTTGAGGAACACAAACGGAGTGCCGGTTGCGCCTAGCGAATGTGCTTCCGTGATATCGTCTGCTACTGTCTGCTTGACTGCATCGCTTTGCGAGGCAGCTTCCAGAGCCGCATAGTCCCAACCATTGGCTCCGCAAAACGAACGCAAGTCTTCGCCTTCAAGGATACCTAGCGTTGAGAATAAGCGCTTATGCATCTTCCAGAACCCTTCCGCGCCGCCTTGAGGCTCTGCTGCCTCAGCTATATATGCAGCGCGGCAGGCTTGCTTATGAAAGAAATCCCAACTGACGCGATCATTGCACGTCGAACACATTGGATAGTGGCGAATCGACACCGACAGCTCCGGAAAATCCACCAGCATCTGCTCGACTTCCGCGTCGAGCTTCGCGCAATCTTTGCACTGGTAATCATGAAAAATAACCAGACGAGCCTTCGCTGGGTTCGCCCCGCGGTGCCATCGGCCTGTAAAGTCCTGGTTTTCCTCAGCTGCAGCTGCTTCATTCGTTGTTGAAGCCCGCTGTTCGTTCTTGAGGATTTGGTCAATCGAATCGTGAGTTTGAGCAAGCTGCCTCTCCCGCACTAAATTCGAAACCACAAGCTGTGCGATCGCCAATGCGATGGAGACGCTAATCGCCGTCGCCAACGGTCCTTGCCAGCGGAGTTTCGCCGTCGGATCACCGGCTGGCTCCTTCCAGACCAATGTGCAAAGACCGAGATTACTGAGATGAACGACAACGCAGTATGGGCACCAAGCCCCTCCCGAGAACATGATCACTATGAAGCCGATCGAAGCTGCCGCGCCTAGACTGAGCGTGAACTTGACGGCCTTAGGCAATTGCCCAGCAGGCGACGACAATAACGCCGCAACGACGGCGGCGAAATATGCCAAACCAACATAAGATATTGGCCATCCAAATAGCGATCCCCACCGGCCAGCCGACAACTGTGCGCACGCTGAGGTAATGCCGCACCCTGGCAGCGTCATCCCAACAATGTTTTGGATAACAAGCAACGACGTGGCCAGCGTGGCCAATAGTGCTAGGCAAACGCTTCCGAGGCGATAGGCCTGAGGAGATGTGGAGATCACAGTCATGGCACACTGATCCGTGCCGTTCGCCCACGCCTGCTCCGACGGCTAGGACAAAGTAGTCGTTGTTGCCTGCCGAACCGTACTAAGGAATGACCACGACAAGCGGTTAGATTCGGATTGAAAATAGCGAGGATCGCTTTGAGTTGAACGTATCGCAAGGTATTCCATGCGATCATCGCAAGTTTTTGGCTGGCCTCCGCCCGGTCACATGCAGCTCGGATCATTGCAAGCCGACGCTGCCCCGGCGGTCAGGCCAGGAACCGACGGGCCGGCAGCGCTGAGGAGAGCGAAGAGCGCCAGGGCCAGAGCGAGGTAACGGAACATGGGTCGATCCTGTCACAGTAAGGGTTTAAAGTTCGTGATGGGCTCTCTGTTTACCTAAGCGGACGCTACCGGGAAGTCCGGACAGCCATTTTCACCAGGGCTTATTGGCAGCTCGGATCACTGCAAGCCGACGCTGCCCCGGCGGTCAGGCCAGGAACCGACGGGCCGGCGGCGCCGAGGAGAGCGAAGAGCGCCAGGGCCAGAGCTAGGTAACGGAACATGGGTCGATCCTGTCACAGTAAGGGTTTAAAGTTCGTGATGGGCTTTCTGTTTACCTAAGCGGACGTTACCGAGAAGTCCGGACAGGCGTTTTCACCAAGGCTTTTTGGCAGCTCGGATCACTGCAAGCCGAAGCTGCCTCGGCGGTCAGGCCAGGAACTGCGGGGCCGGCGGCGCCGAGGAGATCGAAGCGTGCCAGGGCCAGAGCGAGGTAACGGAACATGGGTCGATGCCTGTCACATTAGCGCTTTAAGTTCGTGATGGGCTCTCTCTAGCGACCTAAGCGGACGCTGCCTCCAAAATGAATTGCGCTGGCAGGCGCAGGCCCGAGACGTGAAACGTGCACGGACGCAGAAAGGCGGAAGAGCAGTTTCATTGATCGCTTACCACTGTGTGAGGAGGTGGAATGATTCAGGGACCGGAGCGTCGTCCAAATAATAATGCGTAAATCGCGTGCGGTTCGGCTCACATGTGGAGCGGAATACCGGATGTTTTCCGAGATGACGGACAAGACAGCGATTTGCACCAGAGGAGTCTGCGTCCGTTCCGCCAAATTTTCGATCACCCAGTGACCTTACTCCTAAACAGTTCGTTACACTGGCAACCGTACGATGGCTGCATCGGTCCGCATACACTCAGTGACAGTCGGCCACTTGCCGGCAGTTTAGGTGCCCTATGGCTCTCGAGAATGTGTTTCGAATGATGCAACGTTATACTTCCGATGGCGGGGATGCGATCGGAGCGTTCGTTAGCGCGGCAGCCGGCATAGGCGTATTGAGTGTCCTCGCTTGGCTGTACGTGCCCGAATTCAACCAAGTAAAGCATCTTGCAGAATGCGGGACCGTCGTCGACGGCACCGTAACGTCTTGTGACGTCAAGGTGAAAGCCGCCTTCAAGCAGTCCGCCCGATACGACTTGCATGTCGACGGGCCTACTGGCCGGGACCGCTTCGACACCGGAATTCAGCGCAAGGTCGGTGAAAAAGTCCACTACGTTAGATCACGCACCGACCACCTGATCCGGGAGCTAAGTCCCGGAACAACTCAAGAGCAGGTGTTCGCCGACCTAATGCTTACGCGTGCGAACGCCCTCGCTGCCGTTCTGGCGTTGGCGGCGTTTGGCTACGCGAGTAGGGGGGCTTACTATGGAATTCGGGCGGTAGTTAAGCCGATCAGCAATCCGACGTCACGTATTAAGTTTCAATATGGCTACGATGTGCTTGTAATGGGATGTCTATTCCTCCTGGGCGTCGGTCTCGGACTCCGCGCCGCGTTTCACTTCCTTGAAGCGGGGCCGATAGGGCTGGCGGTAATCTTGCTATTCGGCGGGCCACTGGCGTCTGGCGCCGGATGCTACCTAGTTTGGTATGTGCTGGGGCGTCGACGGTCCAACGAAGTACGCCGCGTGGCTGAGTCCCTTGGTCTGACCTTTCAACTCGCGGCCGAGGGTGGTTGCGAGCCATCGAAAGGGCTGCCGAACGTGCGCGGCCGAATTGGCAAGTTGCGGAATGTCGTGCGAGGCGTATATGGGGGCGTCGATATTGCGATTTTCGACGTGCGATTGGGAATTCGGATTGTTTATTCGTGCGTCCAAACCGTAATCTGTTTTCCTGAACGATTCGCCTCGTTGCCTGACTTCTCTACTCAGGGGTGGCACGCAAAGGTCCCGCCTGAAGTTCGTGACGCCCTACGCGGCCACGAGCTTTTCGCGGCAAGATCTCACTGCGGAAAGCTGACCCTCTATCGGCCGGGCCGTTTAGTCCGGCCGCACAGCTATCAAGTTCTGCTTCATACGGCAATCGAAGAGCGGGCAGCTTTCTGCAAGCTTACCGAGCCGGCAAATCACATGCAGCCGGCTTCGCTCACACAGGCTGGAAGCAGCGAGAATCCTTGAGCCGATCGGCCCGTGCTGCTGCCCAATGATCCTAGCAATCCTCATCTTGGTTCGCTCGTGCTCCTCGGCGAATGGAAGCCAGTGAATTTGAAGCAGCTGCGAACTCCAGCAGCTCCTGGGGCGGATCCTTTCCTTTCGTCTGGTCGAGTTCATCACCCAGCATGATCGGATGCATGGGCGCCAAGAAGTATGAGCGGCCGAGCATCTTCCTTTGGAGTCCGTTCGAAGCGACCCCACCAATCATTTGCCGTAGCATAGAAACCACAACTTGGATTCTGAATGCGAACGAGTATTTTGTTGAACGGAGCGTAATCGCGGAACCGCCCCATGAAATCAGCTATGCTTTGAAATTCGTTCGAGGATCGGTAGCGAGCACTCTGTCGAAGGAGAGGATCAATCGTGGAAATCCGCACTCGATCCTTCGCGTCCACTCCTCGCAAGGCATTTACGATGTCGCCGCTCTCCGATAAAGACTGGAGATAACTTCGCTGCGATCCCAATGAGACTTAGTCGCACGCCAATTGCTCAACGATATCGATGAAATCCTAGCGTGCTTCAAGTCCAAGAGTATCGTCGTCGTCTGCGAGTAGCTCAGCGGCCCATGAATGCTGGGCGCCGCAAACGATATCGCTGAGCCGCTTCCGGCTGACGTGATCTTCTTCACAACTGTGGGAGCAGGTGTTTAATCGCAGGTCAAGTCGCTTCCAGATGATTGGTTCCAGACTCCTAATCAAGCTCTCGCCTTGCGGATGGAATTGGGCCTACGATATCCGGCGCGGATCAAGGAGTGATGCAAAATGTCGCTTTAGTCACGCACGTGCGGACGCCCGACGTTAGGCCGGTGGATCGGGAATGGCGTCGATCGCCGCCAGCTTCGGGTTTCCGTCCTTCGGCGCGGGGCAATCGCCTGCGGATAACTCGGTCCAGTCATCTCCAGATAGCGTCGACCACTGCATTACTTCCGCGTCATAATCAGGGTTGCTCTGACATACGCAACGCCCCCAAATCTCGTTCTTTTTATTTGCGAAGTAGTAGTAACCGCTCCGCTTGACGTCATTTGGATACCAAAGCATCGTTTGCACGTTGATGACCGTCGGGTCGCTTCGATCTGGGTAACGATACTCGCAGAACCAACGATCACGGTTTGGGTCTTTCTCCCATTGGCTGTACATCGACGTTCCGTTCCACTTGCCGCCGCCGCTCGGCCCTTGCCAATTGCCGGAGAACTTTTCTGCTCCTCGGCTGGCAAACAAGAATTGGCCGGACTTCCCTTGAAACGACCAGTCGCCTGTAATCTGAAAGAACGGTTTTCCCGGTTGCGATTGCGTATCGACGGCGTATTTAACATTCGTCAGGCGACCTCGGCCGAACGACGTATCGTAAGTGCCGTTCCGTCCGCGAAACTTGACCAGAGCATGGACTTCGCGCCCTTGCGCCGTCTCGTAAACGGAGTTCCATGAACTACGGCTCAATGATTCTTCCGTAGGGAAATCGCCATTCGCTTGAATTCGCCCAGAGATCCCCCAGCAGACGATTGCGGTTACAGCCAAAAGAATACTGCGCATGATCCGTTCCCCTTAAGTATCCAGTACCGAACGATATTCCTTGCAAGGACAACGTGGTCGGTGGTGAATCCAATGTGTAGTTTTGTGATTTTCAGCTTCGCCGGACATGCACGTCATGCATGAGGATTTGCGCACTTCCGTGGTATCAATGCCACGGTCTCAACGATTAGACCGTCTGGCAGAAAATAAACGCCGCCAGGACCGGAAAACGCAAGGACTCGTCGAGCTAATGCCGCTGCCCGGCGTCCAAGCACGCACCGACTTACATTAAGCGACCGATGCGAAGCTTTTAGCAGTGCACTTTCGGCAAAACTGCCCATCCACTAACCAATGCGTCGTCCGCTTGTTAAAAGGATCACGCTTATGGAAAAAAACGGCTGGAGTCAAAGCCGGTCCACGTACCAGGGGCAAGTTTGTGGACAGTCGCCCCTCGCAATGATTCCCCTGCTCGTTAACTTCCATCATTCGGACCTCCTTCGGGGACCATTATCCTTCCCCCACCGATGTCCGAAAGTACTGGGCCTATCGTAAAAGCCTCATTCGCAGCCCGGATCGTCGCATGCCATGGCAGTGCCGGCCGTGAGGCCGGGAACGACCGCTCCGACGGCGCCGAGGTCGGTGAAAACGATCAGGATGCGGGCGAGATTACGAAACGTGCTCAGGTCCTTTCAGGAAGCTCGGCGGGCTTGATTGCCGTCCGCCTACCTTCCCATGCGAGTGCCAGACGTCAGGTAGGACAGGCAATTTAAAAAAACTCAGCCGCAGCTCGGATCGTCGCATGCCACGGCAGTGCCGGCCGTGAGGCCGGGAACGACCGCTCCGACGGCGCCGAGGACGGCGAAAACGATCAGGATGAGGGCGAGTTTACGGAACATGGTCAGGTCCTTTCAGGAAGCTCGGCGGGCTTGATTGCCGTCCGCCTACCTTCCCATGCGAATGCCAAGCTGCAGGTAGGACAGGAAAGGCGAGCCCGCGCTTCTTGACCATCCTTGGGCGAGCTTTCGAAGCATTGCAGGATGGGTTCCAACAGTCGTTTACGCCGTCCTGCGTCGTCGCACAGCAGTTGATAGAATTCATCGAATCGCCATTTGCCGCCATCGGATGGTTCGATTCCGGAGTTACCGATAGTGTTTGCTTCAATCTCGACCAAGGCCCCGCCGGCTAGATGACGCAGTCCAGCAAGTCTGCCTGCTCCGGGAGCACCAGAACGAGCCAAACGGAGAAGTTGCCCCCCTTCGGGGTTCTTTTTCCGACGTCCAGATCGAGCAAAAATCACCGACTCCGAGCGCCGCAAAACGACGCGCCAAGATTTCTGCGGATCTTGTCCTCGGCGCGTCGCGGCTCTCGCTTGGGAAAATAGAGGCGCAGAGTGACCGCCTTGATCCTTTCGATTTGAGGAGCCCCTGCCATGAAAACCTTCTTGATGATCGTGACCCTGGCGTGCGGCGGCGCTCTGATCGCCGGGCCGACCGCCCGAAAAGTAACGGCCTGCGACAACCCGGGCTGCATCAACGCGACCGCAGACGTCTCGTTCTGCGATGAGCCGGGCTGCCAGTAAAATTTAGGCAAAACGCTGTCCGTTTACGGCGGCGGCTGGTCTGCCGCAATTCCCTCCCTGGAGATGACGCATGAACAGATCCAAATTATCGATGACATGGTCGCTGACGGCCTTCGCTGTGGTCGTCAGTCTGGTCCGGCCTGCGGCGGCCGAGGCGCCGCTCCTCACCGCGTCGGAACTGGAAAGCCAGGCGACGCTCGCCATCACCGGTCGGGTTCTAGCCATCTATAGCCGCCGCGTGTCCCGACCCGCTGGAGGCGCGCAGACGCATTATCTCCTGGAAATCGATGTAACGTCCTGCGAGAAGGGGGGCGACGTGCGGCCTGGAGAGCTGGCGTACGTCCGCTGCTGGCATGTCACCGAGCCCGATCCCCACCCGCAGCCGGGGACGAACGGGCACGTCATTCCGCGCGAAGGCGCCGTCATTCGGGCGTTTCTCGTCGGCAGCGAACAACCTGGGGCGTCGCGCCCCCGCCGCGGTTGGGACGCACTATTGCCCAATGGATTGATCGAGGTCGAACCTCCCCGCCCCTAAAGCGTCGCCGAGAGTACCTTCAGGCAACGCTCTGAGCCCGGTTGCGGCGATGGGCGCACCGGCGGGCTAACTCTCAGCGCATTCGCTTTGCATCGCCGGCAGTATGAGTTGCTCGAGGCGGCGATTCCCTTGGTTTCGGTCGTGCCCACAGTGCTACGGCGGCGCAATCGCCGCGTCTGCTTCGCGAGGCGGTCCAGGCGAATCCTTGAGCCACCTGTCAAACCATGTCGCCGTCAGTCGCATCGTCTCGGCATGCATCCGCGATTCCAAGACGGTATGGTCGCCGCGAGGATAGGTGACCAACTCGACCGGCGTGCCGACGCGGCTCAATATAGTGTGCAATTCCTTGCTTTGCGACCACGGCACGCGCTTGTCGTGTCGCGCATGCAGCAGGAACACCGGCGTACGGATCGCATGCGCATCGCGCATTGGCGAGCAGCGTTCGAAGGCCTCGCGGCGTTCCCACGGAGGGCCCCCGAAATATGCCTCGAACAGTTCAGGCACTTCCGTCTGTCCGTACACTGCGGAGAGATCTCCGAACGTCCCGCCGAGGAACGCCGCTTTGAACCGATTGGTGCGCGTCAACGCACGCAGCGAAAGATACGCCCCGTAGCAGTAACCGGTCAGCCCCAGCCGCTCGGGGTCGGCGACGCCGATTCGCACAGCCTCGTCCACGCCCGCCAGCACGTCGGCGAGATCGAGTTCCCCCCATCTGCCATTGACGGCCTCGCGAAAAGCCCGACCGTAGCCGTCGCTGCCGCTGGGATTCGGGCAGAGCACGGCGTAGCCACGACCCGCCAACACGTGAACAGGACAAAAGCCGATCTGCGGCGCCGATGACGCGATCTCGGGAGCGAATCCCTGCAAGAAATTACTCGGAGGTCCGCCGTGAAGGTAAACAATCAGCGGTACGCGCTGGTCCGGTTCGCGATCAGCAGGCGTAATCAATAGCCCCTCGATCGGTGCCCCGCTCGCGCCACTCCAGCGTAGCGTCGTCGCCTTGCCGAGTCGCTCTTGAGCTACCTGCGGGTTCAACTCCAGCAGTCGCCGCGGCAAAAAGTCAGGAGCGTCCGCCACGTAGAGATTCGCCGGCATCTCGGGCGAGTCGATCGCCATCGCCAGCCGCTCCCTGCCGTTCGTCCACGAGCACGACCGATGGATGCAGAGTTCGCGGGAAAGCTGGCAGCATTCCAACTTCGTCAGGTCAAGGCGATAGACGTGCCGCGTCATGCCCTTCTCCGCGGTCAAATAGACGGACTTCCCGTCAGCCGACCACACCGGCGGCGCTCCGACGATCATCGTTAGTTGCGCATCGACCGCGCTGGCGAGGCTTTGCACTTCCGCGGTCTCAACGTCAACGACGTTCAGCGCATACGGCTGGAAATAGGCGGCCTCTCCGTCGTTGGAAAAGTACGCGATGCGCTTTCCATCTGGCGACCACGAAGGTTGCTTGTCGCCCCCCGGTCGCTCCACGAGCGGACGGCAGGCGCCCGTCGCGACCTCCACTAGCCAGACGTCTGTCTCGTTATCTGATGTTCGCGCCGATGGCTGGCGGCCAAGCGCGATGCGTCGGCTATCGGGCGCCCACGCGAACGAGTCGATGTGGCCTGCGGCCTCTGCAATCGTCGTCGACTTGCCGCTGCTGACCTGATAAAGAAAGAGTCGATCCGCGATCGGCTCAGCTCCCTCGACCGCTGCGTCGACGGGCGACTCTGACGGCCTCGACGCGGCGGCGTCTCGGCAGAGATAGCCAATGGATACGCTGTCGGGAGACCACTTGAGCATGGACGGCGCAGCGGGAAGCTCAGTGACCAGATCAGTCGTCTCGCCGCTCGCTACGTCGTAACGGCTGACCGCGAATCCCGTAGTCCGTCGCACGAACGCCAATTGCGCGCCATCGGGTGACCAGCAGGGATGGTAGGTCACCGTTCCCGCGTCGATGCGATTTTTCTTCCCCGACGCTACGTCGACCGTTAGCAGTTCAAACCGATAGGAATTGCTCGCGAAATCGGGCTCAGCCACAACGATTGCGACCAAGTCGCCCTGGGGCGAAATCGCGACTTCGTGAAGATGTCGGATCTTCATCATGTCGGAAATCGACAGCGGGCTCGACAGAGCGGGCTGCTGTGCGCTAGCCGGCGAACCTGTCGATACGGCAAGCGCTGCGGCGAACAGAGTCCATCTGCGCAATGAGTTCACGTGACCTCCGTCATGTTGAGTACTCAATTACGATAGCAGCCGCCTGCCGCGAGGGCCTATCGATTATCTCTCGTCGATCCAATGCAGAAAAGCACAAGCCTCGGCAAGGTTGCCGAGGCTCGTGCTTTTTGGTTCTGCCAGTTGCGTCGTTTACTCGACTAACGCCAGATCGAAGGCGGTCCACGGGTCGGCAGGAGCTTCCGGAAGGGCGACCGGACGCCGCACATTGGACGGCGCGTCCACGTTGCCGTCGAAAATCGAGGCGCCGCCGAGGCCCAGCGTCGAGTTTTCTTCTAAGCTCAGCGTCGTGTTTTCTTCGGGGCCCAACCCAACTTGTCCGGCAGCGGCGTAGCCGGCATTAACTAGGATCGAGAACGTCAGGGCGGCGGCGAGAACGAGGCGGGACATGGCTAAGTCTCCTATTTGGCGGGTGTTACCGGCCGAAGCCGGCGAGCTGTTCTGTCTATTGAGCCAAGCGGAGACTGTGGGAGTTGGCGGACAAAGTTTCTCGGATATTTCAGGAGCGATCCACGAGGGGGGAATCGGGTGCAGATAACGCGGCGTCTTTCCCACCGAAGCGGCCGGCACTTTATCGCGACGGGCGGGCGCTTGCCGAGCGTCATCGGCTCTCCACAACCGATTTAGTCGTCGTTTGCGGGGCCGTAGATCCTAGCAACGCTTTCACGCTTATTGCTGCCAAAAGAAACTTTTTTCCAAAGTTCCTGTCCGGTTCTCGTCCCCGAATCCGCTGGGCCTGATAGAGCAAACGCTGCTCCGGCTAAAGTGCGACGCCTGTCGCCGGCCCAACAAATGGTTTCTACGCATAAGGAAAAAGACCCATGAACGCCGCCCTCCTGCTGATCGCCTTGACCGTCGCCCCGCTGCCGATCACCGATGACATCGCCCCCTCCGAGCGATGCAGCCGCACCCCTGTCAACTCCTGTCCAGTCGGAGCTGACGGCTTCGCTGATTGCCAGCGAACGCAGGGCGTCGATGGCATTGAAGGCTCCAAGTCGCCGACCGACTCATTCTACGGCGGACTTCAGTTCGCTGACGGGGACGACGGTTCGGTCGACAGCGAGGAGGACGAGTCCGACATGCCCGTTTCCGTCAGCGGCGGTTTTGCATGATCCGAGTCCAAGGGAAATGATCAACTCGCCCCGACTCGCCGGCCGCTGGCCACGGGTCGGGGCGACGTTTTTGATAAGAGTCCTAGTCGAGCGTAAAACGCGAGCCTGTTGCTTGTGTTTTCGTCATGAGTCATAAATAATCTGGAGCGGCAATTCCAATCCGCGGATTAGTGAGATGTCGGAATCAACCATCACTGCCAGCCGCGTCGAAAAGCTCCTGGCCGAGCTCCGGTCGGGTCACGCCGAAGCGCGCAACGAGTTACTTGAGGCCACGTGCAATCGCTTGATGGCGCTCACCCGTAAGCTCAAGCGATCATTCCCGCAGGTCGGCCGTTGGGAGCAAACCGAGGACGTCTTCCAAAACTCTTCGCTCCGGCTGTACCAGGCGATGGCCGACGTCGAGATCGTCGACGCCCTCCACTTTTACCGCCTCGCCGCCCTGCAAATTCGCCGCGAGCTGATCGATCTCTCGCGTCGCTATGACGGCCCTCACGGCCTGGGCCGTCATCACATGACGACGCGCGCCACGGCCAACGATGACCAGTCGCGGCCGCCGTCCTTCGAAGCGGCGGAGGACACCAACGACCCGGCTGCCGTCGCGCAGTGGGCGGAATTCCACGAGATGATCGAGGCCTTGCCGGAAGAACAGCGCGAAGTAACCGAACTCATCTGGTACCACAGCCTAAGCCAGGACGAGGCGGCGGCCCTGTTGGAAGTCGACGCGCGCACGGTAAGACGCCGCTGGCGGGCCGCCCGGATGGCGTTGCACGACCGTCTGCACGGAGAGCTTCCCAGCGAATAGGTCTCTATGAATAGCGCTTCCGCCAAGACCGCCGCCGACGCATCGCTCGTGGGCAGCCTCCTTGACCGATGGGAAGAGGCTCAAGAAGACGGTCGCAATCTGACGCCGGAAGACCTGTGTCGAGATTGCCCCACGCTGTTACCGGAGCTGAAGCGACAGATTGACGTACTGGGCGCGATGGATCGACGGCTAACGCAGCCCGTCAACGAGAACGAGCTGCTCGACGGGTCGCGTTCCCTGCAACTGCAGTCGTCGTTCGAGCAGATTCGGCTCCACGCCAAGGGCGGCCTGGGAGTCGTCTTCTCCGCCGAGGATTCGCGGCTGCACCGGCGGGTCGCGCTGAAGTTCATTCGCCAGCGATTGCTCGACGATCCGCCGAGTCGCCAGCAGTTTGCCCTGGAGGCTGAGATCACCGGCCGCCTTGATCACCCGGGCGTCGTGCCTGTACACGGACTTGGCGAAACCGTTGATGGTCAGTCGTTCTACGTCATGCGATTCGTTCAGGGCGAATCGATGGACCAAGCGCTTGCACAGCTGCACGTCGACGCGGAAGCCCCGCTCGACGAACATTCGTCCGCTCTACGTCGGTTGCTGGGGAATCTCGTGTCGGTTTGCAAGACAATCGCCTATGCCCACAATCGGGGCATTCTCCATCGTGACATTAAGCCGGCCAACGTCATGCTCGGACGTTACGGCGAAACCCTGGTCGTCGATTGGGGACTGGCGATTCCTGTAGGCCGAGATCAGCGATTCAAGCTCGAGGAAGAGCAAACGCTCATGGTGAGCGGTTCGTCGCGGGTTCACTCCTCCAGCAGCCAGGTTGGCACGCCCGCCTACATGAGTCCTGAGCAGGCGTCGGGCAGCGAATCGCTCCAACCAGCGAGCGATATTTACTCGCTGGGGGCGACGCTCTACAAGTTGCTCACCGGGCGCGTCGCCTTTGATGCGCCGACGATGCCCGAGATGCGGCAGCAAATCATCCGCGGGACGTTTCCCCGCCCCACGCAGGTGCGCCGCGGCGTCCCCAAGGCGCTGGAAGCCGTCTGCCTCAAGGCGATGGCCCTCGACCCGACGGCCCGTTATGCGACGGCTCTGGAGTTGGGGGAGGACGTCGAACGCTATCTCAATGACGAGCCGGTGAGCGCACTGCCTGAATCGCCGCAGGCGCGTCTGGCGCGCTGGACGCGGCGGCATCGCGGGGTCGCCCAAACCGGAGGCGCGCTTTGCGTCGTCCTGACGCTGGCGGGCTTGGGCATCGCAAGCTGGATGGCGAGCGTAGCGCAACGCGAGAGCGCCGCCAGGGCTGAGGCGGTCTCCGCGCGCATGCGGGCTGAACAATCGCTGCGCGACGTCTCCGCAGCTGAGGCTCGGAGCATTGCCCGCGCCCTGGAGTCTCAGATGGACCAGCGGCTTTTGGTCGCCGAAGAAGCCGCCGCCGATCGCGAGTTAGCGTCCGCCCTAAAGGCGGCAATCCAGCAGCCGGCAAACCGCGAACTTTGGAAACCAGTCAACGCGTACCTAGAGCGGCAGCGGGCCCACTGGGCGAAACGGGCCGGTTTTGAGGCCATCAACTGGTTCGTCAATCTTAATGACGGCCAAGGCACGCAGATTGCTCGCGCCCCCGAACTCGACCCCGCGACAGGCCAACCTTATCACTCTCTCGGACAACCTTTCCAAACCCGGCAGTATTTTCGGGGCGGTTCGCCCGACCCTCCTCGCGACGTTGATCGCATCAAACCTATCAGCGGGTCGTTCATCGCGGCGCCCCATCGCAGCACAAACAACGCAATCCCCAAGGCGACGTTTACTGCGCCTATACGCCATCCCGACGACCCAGAGGCCGAGATCTTGGGCGTCTTGGGACTAGCCGTTGAAGTGTATGACCTGACGAATCTCGATCGCTACTTGGCGGCGGAGCCCGATGATCGCTCCCGGCTCGATCAGATGCTAACGGTCGTCTATGCCAAGCCGGACTATTTCGATGAGCAAAAGCTCACCTCGGGCGGTCTCGTGATGCAGCATGTCGCCTTCAGGCCGGAGGCCGCCGGAGGAGCCGGCCTTCCCTTCCGCCCGCTCTACGTCGACCAGCGCGTCCGCCAGGCCCTGCTTGAAACGGGCGACCGCACAACGATCATCGAAGACTATCGCGATCCGCTGGCGGCCATCGACCGGCGATTTGCAGGAAGCTGGTCCGCCGCGGCTGTCCCCATCGAGCTGCCCCAGTTCGAGGGACGCGACCTCTCGGTCGCCGATCCCGGCTGGTTCATTGTCGTTCAGCGCCGCTCGTCTCCGTAGCGTGAGCGGCGAATTGAGGTCCCGGCGACGCCATCCATGAATCCTCGGTTCAGCTCATCGAAGGTTGCAACGGCTTCGCCGGGCGTGACGAGCTCTCAATCGGTTGATGAGATCAAGTTTCTCCCCGCGACCGATTATCGTCCTTTGCCGGCGCTGCTCTGCGGGGTGCTCGTTCTGGTCGTGCTGGGATTGATCATTCGCATACAGATGGTCATTCTACTCGGCGGCGCGGCGGCGGCGCTTGCGGGAATTGGCGCGGTCTACGTCGTCAAGAGCCGTCGCGCGACCGCACGCGGGGCACAGGCTAGAGCAGCGGCGGCCGCGCGCTTTGGCATGGACTTCGTCCGCAAGGAAGACGAGGAACGGCTGCCCTGGCTCCGCACGACCTGGGTGATGAGCGAGTGCGATCGAATCCGTATCTGGAATTTGATGCGGGGCGGCTTCGATGGCGTTCCGATTGCAATTGCCGACGTCGTGGGGCACGGACGTGACGAGTCGGACCGGGATTTTGCAGGAACCGCTGTAATGATGCCGGCGCTTGGCGACGGGCCCGACTTCATCATGCGGCCCGTCGATTGGGGCACCGGCGTGCGAAGGCGCTTTTCGCGGCGGCAAGTCGTCCTCGACGACACTCCGCAGGGCGCCGAGTTTTCGCGGCAGTATGAGTTGTGGGTCAACGACGCGGACTCGCTGCCGTTTGTACCTTCAGACGAGGGGACCGCGTTCTTGGCAACCCGTCCGGGCTGGCTCGTCGAGCGTAACGACGGACAGCTCCTGATTGCCAAACTCCCCCCGCGCCCACCCCTCGTCCCGCCGGGCGCGAAATCGTTTCGCCTCAGCGGCGGCGATTACCGGCCGGATTCGCCGTTTGTAACCGACGAGAGTCTGCCGGCGCTGATCAAGCACGCTGTCGCCATTCGTGCTCTCATGCGTTAGGACAGTAGTCGATCAGGCGGCACGGGCGTGACGGTCCAGGAGTTCTTGCCTCGTCGGTACGAACCCCTGACCGGCCAGGACGTCGTACTGACTGACCAACCAGTCAACTGTGAGGCCGTCGCAACCCGGCAGAGCCGTCGGCGTCGCCGCCGCGAGGGCGCGGAGGAGCAGGGCGTGCATCTGGTCGTTGCACGTGTGACGAGTTGGGGCAGCAAGGGCGACCATGGCTTTCTCCTTCAAGGCTCTTAGGTTTTGACAAACGCGTACGCGGGATTTCGAGGTTCGTCGCGTCTACCTTCCTGAGCGAGCATCGCGTCGCCTAGCGGACAGCTCAAACGCGACTTGATCTAAGACGAACCGCCTTCGTGCGACGCCCTCTCGTCGACGTCACGCGGCCGAGGGCTTCTCACCGTAGCGCAGGAACCAGCAGTCGTCGCCCGAGGAAATATGGCTTCGAGAGACGTTCGACTGCCCAGGACGCCAAAGCGATGCTTGTGAGTTAATCGTTCGTGTCAGTCGTGCGTCAGCAGAACTCATTAGGCGCTTTTGTGGGCATCTCGGCGGATAAGTGTAAGCAAATGAAACGCTCGACGCCCAACTCGGAGTTGTTGCACCACGTTTCCGTCTGTCTGCTGGTCGCCACGGCATCCGCTTGGGAACGCGGGCGGCTAAGAATTTTTTCCAATTTCCTGACCCACCTGACGTCTGGAATTCGCATAGGAAGGTAGGCGGACGGCAATCAAGCCAGCCGAGTTTCCTGAAAGGACCTGAGCATGTTCCGTAAACTCGCCCTTATCCTGATCGTTGTCGCCGTCCTCGGCGCCGTCGGAGCGGTCGTTCCCGGCCTCACCGCCGGCACTGCTATGGCATGCAACGATCCGAGCTGCGGCTAAGGTTTTTTCCAATTTCCTGTCCTACCTGGCGCCTGGCGTCCGCATAGGTAGCTAGGCGGACAGAGGAACCAAAACCCTAGCTTTCCGAAAGGAACTAACTATGTTTCGCAAAATCATCGTGAACCTTGCCGTGTTCGCAGTCCTGTCTGTTCCGGGCCTCACCGCCGGCAACTCCCTGGCCTGCGACGTCAGCGACCCAGGTTGCTCTCCGACAATTGAAGTCCCAGGCTTCTGCGACAATCCGAGTTGCATTTAACGGCAGAACAGACGTTCTGTAGGGAGCCGAAGGTTAGCGTGCCTGTGGCGACTGGTTACAACTGCGTCGTCGTCTTGGTAGCTCGCGGGCAACTGTTCCACTGGAAAACTTGTCACACGTTAGTTGTCCAGTTTGTCGTGTCTCTGGTGGTTCAGTAACTTCTGCATCAAACGACTTGAACTGAATGTCATCGCCTAGTGGCCGATCTGCTGATGGCTCTGCTGGTTCCATCTCGTAAACATGAGTCTTACCGGTAACTGCAAAGCCTAATCTTTTGCCGAGCATGGCGGTCATATGGTCACCGCCGCTAGAACATTGCGAGCAGAATTATCACGTGAAAAGATTGTCAGTCACTTCTGGACCTTTTAGAGGCAACGAATGACGCAATGACGGCCCGCAGGTTATCTCAGATGCAAACCGAGACGCCCACCGTGGCGGCTCGCTTGGCCAGCGACGAGTCATCTGAAAGCACCGTCTTGCCTCCCCATCGCGTCGCCATCGACCGCCCAAAGCGTTCCGTTTTGGGCGAACGGTGTGACCGTGGGCGCCAATGAATGACGTCCTCACTTTATGTTGGGTGGCTGGGAACGCCACTGGGGCTTGCGACACTGCAAACTACAAACCATACCGGCAAGTAATCGGCATACAGAAATGATTGACCATTTTGCATATGGACGGTGGCGGAGACGCCGGCACAATAATCGCGGGCAGCGGAGGTGAATGCAGCTTACGAAGAGTCTTTCAGCTGCTACGCACCTTTAAACGGACGAACAGATCAGCGCGATCGAGATAAACGGCTATTCACCGGAATCCAATGGTTGTCACGTGATCCACAGCGCCGGAAGTGGTTGCGGATGGTCCATCATGGCAATCCCGGCTAATTCCCTCCACTAGATGAGTTAGTCGGTTTTACCGAATCGATGGCAATGCACTGCCCTCTCCAGGGGGTTCGTGAAGAATGAGCCTACTGAACTCTAGCCTCCGGCTGCTTCTGACGCTCTCGCTGGCTTCCATGGGAACCGCTGTTCCTTGGCTACCCATCGGTCACGCCGAAGATGCTCTTCCAATTGATCGAGGCGATGGCCGATCGCGTCAGACGCTCGTTGCATTGTTTGACAGGTTGCCTTCAGCTCTTAGCGACGGACCCGCCGGCGTCAACGTCGACGGCGATCGCATGCTCCAGATTATTGCTGCTGAGGGAATTCCTCTGGAGATATCAACGGACGAACGGGCAGGTGTGCGCCATTTTCTCGAGGGCGCGACTCTTCAAGAATTGAGCGTCCGCCGGCGTAATCGCCAATGGCGTGCGCTTAAAGTGCTTGCCGTACAGATGACAGATCCTGGGGATGCCGATGTCGCCGTCAGCGTCGAATGCGGTACAGGAGATCTAACGGAGCGTCTGGTCTTTCTGGTGACGAGGGACGGGCAGGACCAGTGGCGCATCGCAGACTGGCGTCCCGCTAATTCGGCCGTCGGCGTGGTAGTGCAGAAAGGCGTCCTCCTGTCCGCCGTGCAGGGGCATTTCGCGCCGCTGGATGATTTCTCTCGATTGCAAGACGCGCATGCTGCGGTGGCGCTGGGCAATGATGCTGAAGCAGCGCAGTTGCTCCGTTCACCGCTTGCAGCTGATGCACCGCCGTCTATTAGGGCCGCCCGGTGGCTGTTAATGGCAGACGTGTTTTCTCGACGCGACAAGTTTGATCTCGCGGAGAACTGCTTGGCAGAGGTTGTCAAGTTGCGAGCTGATCTGCCAATCGCCTGGAGGATGAAGGCGACGATTGCGCTTAACGCCGGGGCGTTTGCGGAGGCGGAGCAATTTGCCCGTCAAGCATTGGAATTGAGCGGGGACGAACCTGAAGCAATGTGCGTTCTCGGCGCGGCGCTGCGCTCTCAAGGAGAGACCGACGAAGCAGTAGCAGTCCTTCGGCGGGCGCTGGAAGCAGAGCCATCTCACTTGATGGCGCTGCTGGAGCTTGCCCACACGCTTCCGAAGACGCGTGTCGATGAACTGAAGCCGTTTTTCGAGAAATTGCCAGACCGAAATCAAGCCTTGCCAGAGTTAGCACGTGCTTTAATCGCAGCGGGCGACGGCGACGCCGTCGCGACCTTGGTAGCGGCTGTAGACCATTCTGAGCAAGGTGATCCCCGGCTGCAGTTCTTGCTTGGTGAAGCCAAGTTCAACGGAAAAGATTACGCGGCGGCCGCGCAGTGTTATGCAAGGGCGGTAGCGGGCGGACTGGAAGAAGATGATGAATTGTTGCTTCGCCGTTACGCTGCGGCGATGGTTCGGAGCGGCCAAGCGACAGCGGCGCTGTCGCTACTAAGAGGACGCACCTCGCCGGACGACGGATTAATGTTACTCGTTGATGAGCTTTTGGATCAGCGTGATGCGCAAGCATTAGACCAATTACTAGCGTCTGCAAACCTTTGCACGCCGGCAATGATCGATGTTGTTCGGGGAGAGTCGGCGCTTCGAAGCGAAGACTGGAGTGGCGCCGCCTCTCACTTCAAGCATGCGATCGAAAAGTTCGGTAAGGACGATCATCGCATCGAAGCGGCGCAAAAGAGTCTTGTATTCGCCCTCAGTCGCCAAGCCACGCCGAAAGCCGCCTACGACAAGTCACCTGATAAGGAGGCCGCGTTCGACCAACTTGCGACCTCGCTATCCGTCGCCAAAGACGAACATGCGCTCGCGCAGTTGGTCTCCGCACACAAGGAAGCGTACCCTGATAGCCCCAATCTGCCTTATTGGAATTGCGAATTGCTGTGGTTGGCGAAGGATTACCGCTCCTGCAGCCAGTTGTTGCTTAAGCATCGCGATTTGATTCTGGAAGACCCCGCCAAGGAACTGCGGTACGAAGATCGCCTCATCCGCAGCCTAACTCGCATTGGCGAGTTCACTAAGGCGATGCAGTATGCGGGGGCGTCCAGCGATCGCGATGGCGACCCTTGGTTCGAAATGGTTGTACAAGCCGCGAGCGGCAATGTCAGCGAAACAGAACGTCTGATCGACGAGGTTCTACGCCTAGGCTATTTGCCGGCGGACGTGTACTCCGACATTGATGTTGCCACGGCGATTAATCTACCGGAGTTCGCCGAACTAAAAGCCCGTTTGCCGAATCCCAGCGACGCAGAAGTCATTCAGGCGTCAAGCAAGCAATAGCGAGTTGGCTGCCTACGCAGGAGGTCAGAATGCGATCAGCTATTTACCTTTGGATGACCGCGGCGGCCGTGATGGCCTCAAGCGTCGCCTTCGCAGACAAGCCGACGATCACCGTGGTGATTCCGGGTTGGTCGCCCGGCGATGGGCGTGAAATTTGGCCGCCTGAACTCAAAGAAGTTGGTCGCAAGGCGGGGGAGACTGTTGCCAACGGGGGAAGTGCTAACAAGACGATCTACTACGAATGGCCTTCGCACGGCGACAATAAACGCGCGGTGGACGACCTCACTCGCAAGATCAAGGAAGAAGCCGCCGCCCTTGGTCAGGAAGTGGACGTGAACGTCATTGGGCATAGTCGCGGCGGCATCGTTGCGACGAAGGTTCTGGAGAATATCGGAGAAGATAAGCAATTTGGGTATGTTCAAGGAGTGTTGCTCGATCCGACGGCGGCCGATATCGCTGGAGATCAATTCCCAAGCAGCAAACCGAAGGGCGTCGATCGTCTGGTCAATTATTACGACGATTCGCCCGGCATCAAAGTTGGAGGCTCGCTTCCTAGCGATTACGACTGGTGGCGGAACACCGAGAGCGATCGCGAGATTGAGGGCGCTGAGAACTATCAAGTAGAGCCCGGCGGATCTGATACCCATGTCTCCATCGTCGGATGGTATGACCAAAACAAAGCTTCAGACGACACCGAAGGATTCTACGGCTACAAGGAGGGATCACCGTACGTACCCAAGTCAGGAGGAAGCAATCAGGAGCAAGTTGCCGAGACCTCCAAAACCGACCAGGAGCGGGTGAGCGGTCCTATCGAGCGTGGCTTGAACGACGTCTTTGAGGAAGGCAACAAGGCCTTCGGGGATGTGGGGCGAGAGTCGCAAACGCTCTTCGAAGGGAACGTCGGTTCGTACTCGGACGCAGGATGGGAAATGAAAGCGGAAGCCGGCTGGGTCCACGGCCGCGATATGCTGGTCGGGGGAGTCACTCAGGGCGGCAAAAACATCTCCAACGGGCTCGACCATTCATTGGATGCGGTCGGTCGCGGTATGGCTCAGACTGGCGATATCGCCGACAGATTTATCAGGAATCCTGCCGGAACCGTAGAAAGAGGCTTGGCACATAGCGGAAAAGAAGTTGAACGGCTGACGGAGCACTATGCTGGCGGGGCAGCTGATCTAACCAAGCACGAACTGGGCATGGCGGCGGCAGGGGCTGAGCACATCGGTCGAATGGCGGACAAGTACGGGTCAAAGGCTGCAGCCAGCATTCAGGACGAGGGACGCATGGGCGCTGAACGGCTGATGAATATGGCGGACAGCAAGGAAGAGCGGGCAATTGCGCGGCCCCTAGCGGATACCGTCCGCGAAGGCTCCAAGGTCTTGGGAGACGCTACAAGAGAAGCCGGCCACTTAACCAACGACGTGATGCGAGAGAGTGCTGGAGCGACGCGGATTCTAGCGGACGAGGGCGCCAAGCTCGCCGAATCGGCGGCGAATACCGCTGCCACGGCGACTAAGGACGTGGCAACTGAGGCTGGAATTGCGATTGGCAATTCGGGCCGCGAGGCGAAACAAGCCGCAGACGTTGCAGGGAGTCGCGCCCGAGTGATTGCAGGCGATGCAGCAAGAGAAGGCAAGGCAGCGGCAAGCGACGTGGCGCGTGAGGTGGAGAACTTGCCTAAGAACATTGCGACCGCTGTGACCAAGCCCGATAAGGCGGCCGTCAAAGCACGCGAGAACGCCACGCGGGTCATGGCCCAAGCTCAGGATCGCGTCGGAAGCGGTCTGTCGACTGCACGCAACAATGCCTTGAACGATGCGGCCGCAGCTGAGCGGAATGTCGGGAAAAAAGCAACGCGAGCTCGCGACAAAGTCTACGCTCAAGCCGGCGAAACGGCGGAGCGCGCGGCAACCGCAGTGACGCGAACTCGCGAGCGCGTGTACTCGCAAGCTGCGGCGTTGGAGCAGAATGCTGGCCGCACGCTGACCGCAGGTCGCGACCGAGCGAGCGCGCATTTGTCCGACGCCGAGGCGAATGTAGGGGGGACGCTCTCGCGAACGCGAGATCGCGTGCTTGCTGCCGGAGAAAAGGCTGGTGAAGACATTCGCGACTACGGTTCGGACGGAGAACGAGCCGCTCGAGCAGGCTTGGCTAACGTAGAGAAAGACGTGCGAGCGAAATCGCGACAGACCGAACGAGTTATTGCCAATACGGCCACTCAATCAAGAGACCGCGTCGTCACCGCAGGGCGCGAGATTGATCGTCGCGTCAGCCAAGCGTGGACCGAAACCCAAGATCAAGTCGGGCAAAAATGGAACGACGGACGCCAGGAGGCAGGTCGGCAATGGAACAATGCCCGTACGCAACTTGGAGGGGCGTGGTCGAATGGCCAAAATCAACTGGGCAGGGCCGGGGATTGGGTGCGTCCTCCCAGCAACTCGAACCCGTTGGCGGACATTTCACGCGCTCTGAACAATTCGCTGCAGCAAGTCCAAGCGCAACAGCAGATGCAACGCGCGCAGCAAGAAGCGCTGCGCGCTCGTCAGCAGGCGGCGCAACAAGCTGCCGCGGCGCGGCGAGCGGCGCAAGAGCACGCGCGCCAGCTAGCAGTCGCACGTGAACGCGCCGCGCAACAGGCGGAACAAGCGCGCCGTTGGGCCGAGGATCAAGCGCGAAGACGAGCTCAAGAAGCGGCCGACGCTGCTCAGCGATTCGGCGGAGACGCGTCGCGGGAAATAAAGAATGCCGGGGGGTATGTAGAGGATCGCTTCAATGCGGGCGCGGGCGCCGTCGGGAAGGCGCTCGGCTTCTAATCATCACCGAGCGACGAATTATTGGAAGGCCGGACCATGAAATCGCTGAACATTATCACGTTATGCATTCTTGGATCGTTGTTCGCAGCCGCGTCGACAGCGACCAGCGTACATGCAGATCGACTCGACGAAGAACTCCTCAATCAAATGCCAAAGCTCATCCAAGCATGCACTGAGCGTGGCTACAAGAACGTCGCCACCCTCACGTTCCTCTACCAGCGCGGGGCTGCGCCATCCACGTTTCGCGGCGTCGCCATTTGCAATAACATGCCAGAGCGACTGGAGAATGCGCTGGCCCTCAAGCTTAAGTCCAGCGAGCCAGAGCTGACGATCCTGCCAGGCGCCACGGCAGCCGCCTCGAAAGAGATCTCTGGAGCAAGCTACCGCACTGAACGCGACCGTCAGCGACTAATGGACTTGCAGCTTATGCCTGCATGGGGCGAGGCGATTAAGACCAAGCCGGATGCATACCTGATTGGCAAAGTCAAAGCCAGCGACGATCTTCGCGAGATCACCGTCTCACTCGGTGCATTTGATCAGGACTCGATGTCCGATCTACTAGAATTTCAAGTGAAGACCGACCGCTACATACTTGCCGACATTGGCCAGGGCTTCTCTCTGAGTAAAGGGCGGCTTCGGGGCGTCAGCGATGACGCGATATTTGATGCGGTCGAAGAAGACGAAACTTCAGACCCGAGCGATGAAGGCGACGTCGACGAAAAGACGTCCGACGAGTTTCCCGTTGAATTGGCGGTATTCTACGACGACGAACCGCAGGAAATGAGCACTGATGACGAAGCGACCGGCGAAAGTAATAAGGAGCTGCCCGAACCCGATGCGGGACAGAATCTCACCTTTGGCCTCACGAATACTACTGACAAGCCGCTTGCCGCGGTGCTTCTAGTCAACGGGGTCAGCACTCTGTACGAGGAAGAGGGAGAAGCGAAAGAGCTGAGTAAATGGGTGTTGGAGCCCGGTAAGGAATACCGCGTGAAGGGGTATCATCAGAAGGGTAATGAAAAGTACTTTGAAATCACCACGTTGACGGAAGATGAGTCGGTGGAGAAGTACGAAGACCTTGGCGGAAAGGATTTTGCGGGGCTCATCCACTTGTACGTATTCAGGACGGTCGATCCGGCTGTCGCTGAGGTGCCGAAATACACCCGAAGCATCGGCCGACTCACGAAATCCCAATTGCGCGGCAGCGACTTTTCAACCCTCCGCGATTTGCAGCAGGCCATTGCGAAGAAGTCGGAGCTCTTTCCGCCCGGTACTCGACCACTAGCCGGTTGGGGTAGAGAGAAAAATGAAAGTTTAAAGGAAAAGGAACTTGGCGACCTGACGCTCACCGACACGATGATTGTTCGCTATTCTAAAACGCAGCCGTAATTCACGTCTCCATTTTTCGGCCGAGGTGAATGACTATGAAGTCGCTGACGCATCTTCTCGTATTCTCAGTGGCGATGTTTTCCAGTGCAGGCGCCATCGAGCCGGTTTTGGCTCAGCAAGACGGGCCGGGCAAGCGGGCGCAGCGTTATGCCCTGTTGGTAGGCGTGAATGATTACTCGCCGCCCCTGGGAAAGCTGGAGTATTGCCTCCATGACATGCAAGAGCTGAGCTCCCACTTCACTGCAGCAGGCTTCCCTAAGGAAAACGTCGCCCTAATGTACGACCAGGCGTCGGAACCGGCGCTGCGGCCATCCAAAGTGAATCTTGGTAAGCAACTCGAACTAAGATTGCAGCTTGCTAACGAAGAGGACATCGTGGTGGTTGCATTCAGCGGTCATGGAATTCATATCGATGGACAGAGCTATTTGTGCCCGGCGGACGCGAGGTTGGACGATCCCGCAAGTCTGATTTCCATCGACGACGTCTATACGCAAATGGAGAAGTGTCGCGCGGCTCAGAAAGTGTTGATAATCGACGCCTGCCGCAATGAACCGATCGTGCGAGGCTTTAAAGCCGGTAAACTTGCCGACGATCTTTCAATCGACGTACAGTCGCCGCCTAAGGGAGTGATTGTCCTATCAAGCTGCGAACCGAAGCAGTTTTCCGCGGAGGACGAAAAACTAAAGCACGGAGTCTTCATGTACTACGTGCTGGAAGGACTTAAAGGGCAAGCCGACTCCGACCAAGATGTCGGTGGTAATCAGAATGGTCGCGTCTCACTCGACGAGCTGTACTTTTACGCCCACGAGAAGACGAAGCTGCACGTGGCAACTTCACATGGGATTCTTCAGCGACCAGTGATGAAGGGAGAAATGGTAGGGCGTTTTGATCTGGCCATGGTCCCTGACTCCGGGAAGCTCAAGGCGCTGGCCCAAGATAAGTTACAAACGTCATCTGTGAAACCGGCGGGAGACGCGTCTGCGATTCGCGGTGCGATGCATCCATTGCTGACTCAAGGCGACGCGTATCTTCGTCAAGCTGACTTTGAGAACGCCATCAACGCGTATACCGCCGCACTGGCTGACGTCGCCGCTTCTTCGGAAGTCCACAATGAAGCAAGAAAGAATCGAGGAGCTGCGTACTTGGCGAGAGGCGGCAAAGCAGATATCGACAATGCACTAATCGATCAACTAGCCGCAGGATTGCCAGGGATTCGCATGACTGTTAAAGCGGCTTCTGCAGACTTGAAAGTGCAGCAGGAGCATCGTGGGCGCGTCAAGAAAAATCAAACAGTCCTAGTAAGTAAAATATCAGGTGATTGGCTGTGGGTGGAGTCTGTAGACGGCAGTGATAAGGTGCAAGGCTACCTTCAAAAGTCGGCATTTGTCGAATCGCCGGTTGTCGCCGAATCCAAACCCGCCGTCGTGAGCCAGCCATCCGTCTCGGGTTATTCAAATTCTGCCAACTCTGACTACCGTTCCAATAGCGGGTACCGGACTCCGAACGGCGGGAACAGGAATGCGAACAACGGCTATCACAATCAGGATTCCGGCTGGAACGGCACGAATAGGGGCAACGGTCGTCCGCCGAGTATTTGGGAGACCCCTGAATGGGAGAGCTTGGAAGACATTCGTCGAGGCCGAGCTAATGGAACGCTAAGGTAGGTTCGAACGGCGGTCGTTGATCGGCGAGACTTTAATTGCGTGCGCGCACAGGCGGCCAGGCCCGGAACCGCGAACTCGAAAAGATCTGCTGGATGGAGGGGCGGCTCACCTCCGCGCTGAACGCTTCACGAATTAATGGTTGCAACAGCGTCGGCGCTGGTCCAGCGGTTGGCCAGCCGTCGGTGTAAAGTACGTGACTGTGCAATTTAACGACGAGTGTTGGGACCAGCTTGCGCGTGGGGCTTCTGCGGCCGGGGATATAGGCTTTGCGACGGTCGCCCCGGCGATCTGCGATACTGCGTGGCATGAACTCAAACGATTCCTGCATTGACTTCGTCACGCAGGCAATAGCCGCGCTTGTCGGTCTAGCCTTATTCTGCTGGGGAATCGAGCAAAGGGCGGACCCGCTCCTAGTCAGCGGCGCCGCCCTAGTCGGCGTGGCGCTAATTGCCAAGGCGGTCAGCGGACTGTCGAACCGCGAGCCCCGGGCCTGACTCGCGCGTCGTTATCATGACGAGGATTTTGGGGCCCACCGCCAATGGCAAATTCCGGCCGAGAGGGGATTGGCCGGGCTTTGCGCGAGGCGGTGCGGCGGTTAGGGCTTGAAACATGACAAACGAGACCAAGTGCTTGCGAGCCGCTGCCGTGGCGTTGCTGACGTTCTCGGTTTGGCTCCTAACGGTGGGCATTTACCAATGGTTCACGACCGGTAACTTCGTACCGCTTGGCCCGGGTGCTCTACTCTTCAGCTCCACAGCTTACATGACCACCGCTGCCTGGAAACGCAAATAGCCGCGCCCGATCAAAAAAAGCGTTCAACTGCCGCGCCGCATCTAAGATTGTCCCCTGCTAAACTCAAGGGTTGCATGGAGTCCCGATAACAGTCGCCTCGCCACCGTCGGCTCTGACAAGCTGGCGAAGATTTGGGACGCGGCCACAGGCGCTCATTTGCTGACGCTCGGCGGCAATGGCGTCTCGGTCCGAGACGCGGCATGGAGTCCCGACGGCGAGCGCCTGCTCACGTCCGGCGAATCGGGCCACTACATTTGGTCCGCGCCTGGCGCCGCTCGCCATGACAACCAGTGATGTGCAGTCGCTCTGGCGATGCCTCGCCCCTGGTCCAATACCCCACGCGTCTCTGCAAGTTGCACACGGACAAGCGGTTCATTTTCCTTCCCGCTCGCTGATCCCTTTTGCGCTCCGTTGTCGCACTGATTGGTGACGCCACGCGTGCCAGGTACCGTCGGCTGCGGTACTGGTGGCTGGCCAGCCATTAGGAGCGTGCATTGCTTGCGCCAGTGCTGCTGGAGCACCTATTGCGTTGGGCGTTCGGGGGGCGGTTGTTACACGTTGAACTGCCCCCCGAATAACCGTCGATACGTCTCGGATCAGCGCGTGTTCAGGTTCGGAAGCCAGTACCCAGTGGAAGCTCACCCGGCGGGGCTTCCACCGAGATTGATCGGAGCGGCCGGCCAACTAAGGCTCGCCGAATCACCTTCTAGGGAGAGCTAACGGATGATGAAAAAACGCTGCCAGACGATCACGATCGCAGGCCTCATTCTTTGTCTTGCCACTGAGGTGTGGGGGGCTGACGTCACGTCGACACTGGTCGGCTCCGGCAACTGGACCGACTCGGCCGTCTGGAACACGCCGCAGTTTCCCCAGAACGGCAATGGCGGGCTGACGTACGACGCCGTCGTCAACGCGAACAGCGTGACGATCCCCGCCGCGACGAACATCGTCATCGAAAGCCTGACGCTCGGCGGCGGCCGGATTGGCGGCGAGGGATCGCTGACGCTCAACGGGGCATCAACGTGGACCGGCGGGACGCTTGCCGGTCCAACCGCCGGAACCGGTCAATTCACACGGGCGGGGTCGGGTCCGATCACGGCCGGCGGCGGCCAGAAGTTTTTCGACGGCGCGGTGACGAACGCGGGAACGCTGCTGTGGCAGCAAGGTCCCATCTACGCCGGCGACGGCACAACGACATCGACCGGTCACACGTTCACGAATACGGGCCTTGTCGACTTGCAGGGGGACGGAACCAGCTTCGCGCAGAACTACGCCGGCTCCGTCGCTAACGCCGCCGGGGGTACGCTCCGCCGCAGCGTCGGGACCGGCCTCGCGACGATCACCTTGCCCGTAGAGAACCAAGGGACATTCGACGTCGATACGGGGATCTTGGCACTCTCGGGGGGCGGCAGTTCCTCGGGCGTGTTCGACGTCGCCTCCGGAGCGATCCTTGATCTGTCCGGCAATTTCACGCTCAATGACGGAGCCAGTGCGATCGGGGCAGGCGCCGTGCGATTCGCGAGCGGCACGCTTGCCGTCAATGGGACGGCGACGATTAACAACCTCGACCTCTTCGGCGGCGTCGTCTCCGGTGGAGTTAACCTTTCGGGGAATGTCGCTTGGACGGGCGGCACGTTCCGCGGCGTAATGCTCGGCGGCGGCTCGGTGGTGACGGCCGGCGGCGGCGGCCAGAAGTTTTTCGACGGCGCGGTGACGAACGCGGGAACGCTGCTGTGGCAGCAAGGTCCCATCTACGCCGGCGACGGCACAACGACATCGACCGGTCACACGTTTACGAATACGGGCCTTGTCGACCTGCAGGGGGACGGCACCAGCTTCGCGCCGAACTTCGCCGGCTCCGTCGTCAATGCCGCCGGGGGGACGCTCCGCCGCAGCGTCGGGACCGGCGCCGCGACGATCACGCTGACCGTCGACAACCAAGGGATCATTGACGTCGATACGGGGATCCTGGCACTCTCGGGAGGCGGCAGTTCCTCGGGCGTGTTCGACGTCGCCGCCGGGGCCGTGCTTGATCTCGGCACGTTCACTTTGAACAACGGAGCATCGAGTACAGGCGCTGGCATCGTTCGGATTGCTAGTGGAACGGTGAACGTCGTGGGCACGACTCATTTGACCAATCTTCAGTGGGAGGGAGGCATAATCACCGGCGGCGGAGCGCTCGCTGGCGCCACCTTCGTTTCTGGCGGCGGCCAGAAGTTCTTCGATGGTTCGGTGACAAACGCAGGGACGCTGGTTTGGCAACAAGGTCCCATCTACGCCGGCAGCAATTCGCCGACGGGCAACGTCTTCACGAATACGGGCCTTGTCGACCTGCAGGGGGACGGAACCAGCTTCGCGCAGAACTACGCCGGCTCCGTCGTCAACGCCGCCGGGGGGACGCTGCGTCGCAGCGTCGGGACCGGCCTCGCGACGATCACCTTGCCCGTAGACAACCAAGGGACAATCGACGTCGATACGTGGATCTTGGCACTCTCGGGGGGCGGCAGTTCCTCGGGCGTGTTCGACGTCGCCTCCGGAGCGATCCTTGATCTGTCCGGCAATTTCACGCTCAATAACGGAGCCAGTGCGATCGGGGCAGGCGCCGTGCGATTCGCGAGCGGCACGCTCAACATCAACGGCGTCGCGCAGCTGGCGAACCTGGAATTTTCTGGCGGGGTGATGTCCGGCGGCGTCAATTTGTCAGGCCAGGTCGCTTGGACGGGCGGCACGTTCCGCGGCGTAACGCTCGGCGGCGGCGCGGTGGTGACGGCCGGCGGCGGCCAGAAGTTTTTCGACGGCGCGGTGACGAACGCGGGAACGCTGCTGTGGCAGCAAGGTCCCATCTACGCCGGCGACGGCACAACGACATCGACCGGTCACACGTTCACGAATACGGGCCTTGTCGACTTGCAGGGGGACGGAACCAGCTTCGCGCAGAACTACGCCGGCTCCGTCGCTAACGCCGCCGGGGGTACGCTCCGCCGCAGCGTCGGGACCGGCCTCGCGACGATCACCTTGCCCATCGACAACCAAGGGATCATTGACGTCGATACGGGGATCCTGGCGCTCTCGGGAGGCGGCAGTTCCTCGGGCGTGTTCGACGTCGCCAACGGGGCGGTGCTCGACCTGTCGGGCAATTTCACGCTCAATGACGGAGCCAGTGCGATCGGGGCAGGCGCCGTGCGATTCGCGAGCGGCATGCTTGCCGTCAATGGGACGGCGACGATCAACAATCTCGAGCTCACCGGCGGCGTCGTCTCCGGTGGACTTAACCTCTCGGGGAATGTCACCTGGACAGGCGGCACGTTCCGCGGCGTGACGCTCGGCGGCGGCGCGGTGGTGACGGCCGGCGGCGGCCAGAAGTTTTTCGACGGCGCGGTGACGAACGCGGGAACGCTGCTGTGGCAGCAAGGTCCCATCTACGCCGGCGACGGCACAACGACATCGACCGGTCACACGTTCACGAATACGGGCCTTGTCGACTTGCAGGGGGACGGAACCAGCTTCGCGCAGAACTACGCCGGCTCCGTCGCTAACGCCGCCGGGGGTACGCTCCGCCGCAGCGTCGGGACCGGCCTCGCGACGATCACCTTGCCCGTAGAGAACCAAGGGACAATCGAGGCCCGCTCCGGGACGCTGTCGCTCTCCGGAGGACTCGTGAACATCGATGTGCCGACGGCGACGCTGGCCGGCGCCGCCTATCGGGCCATCGATTCGGGAGGCGGAGCGACCTTCTCCGTTCCCGGCGTGCCGGGCATCACGACGATTGCCGCGGGAACGACGGTGGAACTCTCCGGCGCCGGCGCCGCGATGCAGTTCGGCGCGACGCCGCTGCAGGCCTCGCTCGCCACCAACATCGGCACGCTGCAAATCCGGAACGGCCACGCGTTCACCATGACGCAGGCTCTCAACAATACCGGCGCCGTGGAGTTGGGCGGCGTGGGGCTCAACGACGGATCGCTCACGTCGGGCGGCGCCATCGTCAACGCGGCCGGGGCAACGATCTCGGGCCACGGCACGATCAACAACACGGTCCTCAACAGCGGGACCGTCCTCGCTGCCGGGGGCGCCCTGGCCGTTGTCGGTCCGATTGACGGTCAGGCGGGCGGCGCGGTCGCGATTGACGCTGCGGCGACGCTCGATTTAAGCGCTGCCGGCGGTCCCTCCGACGCCGACAACTTGAACCACAACGGCACGGGGCTCCACCTGGGCGGGAACAACTTCCTGGTCAACGTCGACTACGATAACGCCAACTTCGGCGTCGGCAACGCGTTCAATCCGCGGGCCAATGTGACCGGGGCGGGCCAGATCCTGGCCGGGGGCGGCGTCACGCAAACCCTCGGCGGCAGCGTGACGAACGGCGGCACGGCCACGGCGACGATGGCCTTCGGTAACGTCCACGTCGGGACCGCGCCGACGCTCAATTACGTGATCAATAACATAGGCGTCAGCGGGCCAAGCCTACGCGGCGCCGTTCAGACGACCGTCGGCGGCGCCAATCTTACCGATCCACGAATCGTCGGAGCCGGCGTAACGAGCAACTTTGGCCCCATCGCTGCGGGCGCCAACAGCGGCAGTCGTGCGGTGACATTCAACGCGACGAGCGCCGGTCCGCTGACCGCGCAGCAAATGCGAATCGTCAATAACTTTGACAACGTCGGGGAGCAGATGTTGCAGATCACCGGCGCCGCTTATCGTTTGGCGGCGCCAGTTCATTCGCCGGAGCCGGTGATTCTGGGTAATCGACATGTGGGCGACGCCGCGCCGTCGCAGAGCGTGTCGGTGCAAAACAATGTGCCGGCCGACGGGTTCTCGGAAAGTCTCAACGGCTCCATCGGCAGCGCGACCGGCGGCGTCATCGCCAATGGCGGATCGTTCTCGGCTCTGGCGCCCGGCGCCACGAACAACACAAGTTTTGCCGTCAGCTACAGTACGGCGACAGCGGGGAATAAGTCGGGCACGGCTGCGTTGACGCTCGTTTCCAATGGCAACGGTTCGAGCGGATTGGGCCTGACGCCGCTTACGTCACAGACCGTCACCGTGACAGGCGCCGTGTATCGCTTGGCGAGCGCCGGCGCTCACACGTCGACGCCTGTGGACTTTGGCATCGTCCACGTGGGCGACGTGGTGACCCAATCGCTCACGATTGCCAACACGGCGATCAACGACGGGTTTTCGGAGCGGCTGAATGGCTCGATCGGCAACCCCTCGAGCGGGATCACCACCAATGGCGGATCGTTTAGCGGCTTGGCTCCGGGGAGCGATAGCGCCGCGAGTCTCACCGTGGGCGTCGATACGGCGACTGCGGGCGCGCGGTCCGGCACAGCGACAGTGACGCTCGAGTCGACCGGCGAGGGCACCAGCGGACTGGCCAACACCGCGCTTGCAAGCCAAACCGTGAATATCACTGCGACGGTGAACAACTTTGCCGTCGCGAATTTCGTGAAGACAGGCGGCGGCGGAACGTTGACGCCGACGGGTGCGAACCAGTACACGCTCAACCTGGGCAGCACAGTGCAGGGACGTGGCGGCCTGTCGACTCAACTGGGCGTGCTGAACAATGTGCCCGCGCCTGCCGATTCCCTAGCCGGCTCGTATTCGCTGGCCGCGTCCGGCTATTCGCTGTCCGGCTTTTCATCGTTTAGCGAACTAGCTGCAGGGATGACTCAGAGTGGCATGTCGATCACGCTCCCGTCGACGACGGTCGGTTTGATTGGAGGCCAGATTCAGCTGTTTCCGCAGAGCACCAATCCTCGACCGTTCAGCTTGAACCTGCCGACGGTCACCATCAACCTGGTCGGCACGGTGTTCTACCAAGCGGACTTCGACGAAGACGGCGACGTGGACGGAGCGGATCTAACACGTTGGAAGGCCGGCTATGGAATAGGAAGCAGCGCCACTCACCTTCAAGGCGACGCCGATGCCAATGGTGCGGTCGACGGCGCGGATCTCCTTGTCTGGCAGCGCCAGTTTGGGAGCCACCTCGCCGCTCCCGCCGCGACGATGATTCCCGAGCCATCCTGTGGGCTGCTCATGGGGATCGCGCTGATATTGACCGGTCGAGCTCGGTGTTTGAAGCACCGACATCGTTGCGCAACTTCCCGTTAGCTTGATCGCAGTCTTGGCGGGGTTGGTCATTGCGACCTGCGCTGGAAACTGGATCCTATTGCGGCAGGGCGAATCGATCACGTCGTAGTCGCGGAATAGCCCGTCGGCGTCGCCGACGCTCCATGCGCCGCATCGTTGTTGCGGCGCTCAGGCAGCGCCTGCCCACGAGGCCAACCGATGAGGCCGCCGTCGAAGCGAGTGAGAGACGCAGTTCGTCGTTCACCGCAGGACGCAAGAATCAGTGGCTCGTGGGGTAGAGCTCTGCGGCCTTGATCCAGTCGGCCAGCGCCTTGTCGTATTCCTTCAAACAAAAGTACGCCGTCCCGCGATTCATGTAGGGGGCGTGGTACCAAGGCTCCAACTCAATGGCTCGCGTCAAGTCGTCGAGCGACTCGGCATATTGGCCCCTGCGGACGAGAACTGATCCCCGGATTAAATAGGCAGTGCTCCCCCAGCGGGAGAGGCTATAAGGGCGCAGCCGCATCGCTGTGGTCGATTCCTGTAGTGCGCCTTCCATATCGCCTGCCTGGAACAGCAGCGAGGATAACTTGCCGTGGGCGTCAAAGCTCCCCGGATCCAGCTCCACGGCCTGGCGAGCGTACTCCAAGGCGGGCTCGCGGTCGCCAATGTCCCACAGACCGTCTGCCAATCGTACGTATGTCTCGCTCGTCGGGGGCGATAGGTCCCGATACTTGTGAAAAACCTCGCGAGCTGCCTCGATGCGCCCCAGCTGTCCCAGGGCCGTCGCCTCGTACCAATAGGCCATCAATCTTTCAGGATCGATCTCGATGGCGCGTCGCGCATGTTGGAGGGCCTTGATCCTGTGAGGCGTCATACCGCTTCCTTTGGAGTAAATATCGGCGAGCGCTTCATGGTAAGCGGCGTTGCCCGGATCCAGTGCGACTGCCTTTTCGTAATCGTCGATCGGCGCCTCATATCCTCGGAGCAGTCCAAGCGCCTCTGCCCGTTCAGCGTATGCCTGGGCATCGGTAGGGCTTGCTTCAATAAGCTTGGTGTAGAAGTCGACCGCATCCTCCAGCAACCCGCGCCGCAGATCCTTCAGTTCGCGGACTTCGCTCAGCCGTTCGTCGGCGACCTCCTTCAACATCTGCGACACGGCCTGCCGAGCCGTCAAATGATTCGCCTCGGCGCGTTGGCGCTCATGGTCCGCCTCGGCGCGCGCGGCGCTCTCTGTTGCCGCGCGCCGGTCCGCCAGTTTGCGAGCATGAGTCGCCTCTGCTGCCTGCCAAAGACTGACGGCGGCGCCAATCACCAGCGACATCGCGACCAAGGCCGCGGTCGTGAAGGCCGCTCGATGCCGCCGCACAAGTTTGCGGAGACGGTAAAGCGTCGACGGCGGGCCCGCTTCGACCGGCTCGTCATTCAAATAGCGCTCAATATCGGCGGCGAAGTCGCCGGCAGATTGATAGCGCCGGTTGCGATCGACTTCCAACGCCTTCATCACGATCCAGTCGAGTTCGCCGTGCAGTTCGTACGTCAGCTGGCGTTGATCAAGTCCGCGACGGTGCGACACCGTGGAACTCGCGACAGCGCTCAGCGTGCCAATCAGACGACTGGGGCAAAGCGGCTCCTGTTCGCGGATCATTCGCCGCAAGGCGTCAAGTCCGGCCTCTTGCAGGGCTTCTTTGCCGAAGGGCGTGTGACCCGTCAGCAATTCGTACGCGAGCACGCCCAAGGAATAGACGTCGCTGCGCGTGTCGACGTCGAGGCCGCTCATCTCAGCCTGTTCAGGGCTCATGTAGAGCGGCGTGCCAATCATCTGAGCGAAGGCCGTGAACAGCGTTTTCTCGGTAAGCTGCGCGCCAATTGCTTTGGCAACCCCAAAGTCAATGACTTTGGCGACCGGCCGCCCATCATGCAGCGTGACGAGCACGTTAGACGGCTTGAGATCGCGATGAATGATCCCTTTCTGGTGAGCGTGCTGAATCGCTCGACAGACCGTACAGAACAGGTGCAGGCGATCTCGCGTTGATAGGTGCGCGTCATCGCAGTACTTCGTCATCGGCATCCCGCAGACGAGCTCCATCACGAAGTACGGCCGGCCGAGGTCGGTCTCGCCGCCGTCGAGCACACGCGCAATATGAGGATGGTCCATCATCGCCAGCGCCTGACGTTCCGCCTCAAATCGGCCGACGACCTGGCGACTATCCATCCCCGGCTTGATGATTTTCAGCGCCACTTTTCGGCGCACCGGCGCCAGCTGCTCGGCCATGTAGACGACGCCCATCCCCCCTTCGCCGATCTGTTCCAATAGCTTGTAGCGGCCAATCAACGTGCCGGGACGCTCAAGCATTGGCAGAAGGGCCCTTGCCGACAGTGCGTCGCCGGGTCGCTCCAGGAATTGACCGGCGCGAAAGTGATTCGCTACCATCCGCTCAACTTCCTGACGCAGATCGGCGTCTTCGCCGCAGGCCTGTGCCAGATAGCACGACCGCTCGGAGAGATCCGCGATTTCGACGGCGACGCAGAGAATGGTTTCTAATTGCTGATGCGAGGTGGCCGTCATGGGAATTTTTCGCCATCGGGAGCCGCATGCGCACTTAAGTCCAACTGCCATTGATCCGTGCGTCAACCGCGTGCGAAGCGGCTCACCAGTCGAGCAATAATCAAGCGATTTCCGGTTGACCGGCCGGCGTCGCCAGTCTCCCGAATAGCCAGGCGCGGGCCCATGTCCACCGGCGTTTCGCCGTCGCGACCGAAATCCCCAGAGTTGACGCGGCGTCTTCCAGCGTCAGCCCCCCGAAGAACCTCAACTTCACCAGGGCCGCATGTTGGGGGTAATCGCGAGCAAGCTGTTCCATGGCTTCATTAAGGGCCAAGAGCTCCAGGGGAGGAAGCGCCTCGGGGGCGACCGCGTCGGTAAACTCCATTCGTTGACGGGATCCGCCCCGCTTTTCCGCGTGCTTTTTTCTGGCGTGTTCAATAAGGATGCGACGCATGGCCTCCGCGGCGGCCGCAAAGAAGTGGCCGCGCGAATTCCAGTGACTGCCCGACGATTGCGTTTGTCGGCCGTCAGTTTCGCGAAATGCCTCCGGAGAGCCAGACTTACCGACCAACCGCAAGTAGGCTTCATGCACCAGCGCCGTGGCCTGCAACGTCTGACCAGGCTTCTCGTGGTTCAGTTTGGCAGCGGCCAGCCTGCGCAACTCCTCATAGACCAACGGCAAGAGTTGGTCGGCCGCGCTGGGGTCGCCGAGATCGATCCGCGACAAGATCTGAGTCACTTCGCTCATGGCGTCCATCATAGCAAGGTTTTTCCCTCGACCCTTCACGCCGTCAGGTCTTTCCCTCAAGAGGAAGGTTAACTTGTTCGTTTGGCGTTACTCGTCGCCCTAAGTCCATTTCCCCGAAACGCTTCGGAGAACAGCGTGTCTGCGCCCGCGGCATCTGCAGCCATGTGACTTCGACAACCAACTCCCGCCCGCCGCGCCGATTCTTCGCCACGCCGGGGACTGTCGTCGCTCAGCCCAGGGGCGAGGCGGCGTTCGCCGCCAGCGACGCAACGCTTCCCGACGCGCCGCTTTCAAGCACGGCGCTCAAACGTTCGCGGATTGCAGCGCCGAGGCTGCGCACTTTGTAGCGTGCGCCCCCGCTCCAGAAAACATCGCTCCCGCCAATATGGATGTTGCCTCAACAGGAAATTGCTGTAATTCGAACACCGCTGAGTTTTTCGTTGAGGGCATTATCACTTTTGTCCTAATTTCGCGAGGCCGCCAAAAACGGACTTGACAGCGCCTCGCCAGTTGCCGTTAGGCTGAAGGTGCAGCGTGCGCGGCGTCGGACCGCCGCTCGCATCAACGCCTTGGGTATGGAATGGGGAGAGACAAATCATGAATGAAAAATGGCAAGCACTCCCGGCGACGAGGCCGCCGGACTGGCGCTATCGGCAGGCTAGCGACGACGCGCGGCGGTGGCGCGTGCGGCTGCGCGCCGACGCGGACGTCGAGACCCGCCGGCTGGCCAAATGCCTCATGCTCCTTGCTGATGCCACCGATATGTTTCGATCGTCCGTGGAGGCGAACCCCGATTGCCGGCCCTACGTCGAAATCCTCGCTTGGCGTGAAAATCGCAATCTGGCCGCCCGCATCGAAGCGATCGCGCTCGCTCGACTGCCGTTTGGGTATGCGGCGAACGAGCTCAAGATCGACCGCTCAAACGTCCGCCGCTACTGCTTCGCATTTTTCGACTACTGGGATCGGCTGGACGACAGAGACTACATCGTCCGATATTGCGTGGCTCCGGAGCTGCGTTGCGGCGATCCGGCGACCGCCCGCCGGCGGACCGCCATGAAGCTGTTGGCGTACCTGTGCGGGCCGGCGGCGCTCGAGGACATTTACGGCATGTTGAGCAAGGGCGCCGGCGCGTGGCGCCCGCCGGCCGAGATGGTCCGCCGCGAGGCGGCGCTGTTGGAGCTGGACCGCATCGCCGGAATGATCGCAGGGGGGGATAGCCCCGGCGCCCCCCTCGCCAAGGAATCGCTCGAGGCGTGCGCGGCGGCGGTGGCGCAATTCAGCCGTGCCGCGTATCCGGAAAATCAACACGCGTGGAAGTTCGGCCAGGAAGCTAGACGGCCGACCCTGTTAAATCCCTTTGGGGCGTCGGAGGATTCGCCCCACATCAACGACCCGCCTGCCTCGCTCCGCAACGCCAAGCCGAAGGCGAAAAGCGGCATCTGGGTTCCGCCGCAAGAGCCGATGGACGCGCAGGGGCCGGCGACGAAGATTGGCGAAGCCTTCTTCAAGCTGTCCCACGCACGCGCCCAGGCGCCCGCCGGCGCAGTCGCCGGCAAAGGGATCGACCCGCAGTGGGACGCCGACATCTTCCAGGCGCCCGTCGACGCCGCCGCGTGGGCGGAGCGAGAATCGGTCTCCAATAGCGAGGACGATCTCTACGGATCGACGCTTTTTTTGGAAGGCCCGGACGGCAAGCCACAATTGATTCCTGTTTTCGCCCAGGCGGGGGGGACGATTGTCAGCCTGCGGCCGTCGGCGCAAGGGCGCCCGACGGCGTTTTATGCAAGTGAGTGGCCGGCCGCCGTGCCCGTCCCGCTGGACGGCTTTGTCACCGACTGGCAGACGCGCAGCTTGGCGGAGGCGTGCGGCGGCGCCCTGATCGCTGCCCGCGATGCGGGCGACGTCGCGGCCTGGCGGCGACTGGGAGTCGCAGCGATCCCGGCGCCGCAGTCACCAGTCGCGGCGGAGTCGTGGGGTGCAAAGCTGTGGGATGGACTCGCGGCGATGCAGCTTGTCAAATCGCCGTTGACCCGGGCAATTTGGAGCGAGATCTCCGTCAAAGGCGCGCGCGGAAAGCCGTATCCCGAGGAATTGGCGCGCATCAGCGCGCTCGAGCGGCAAGTTCTCATCACGCCGACGTTGATCGCGTCGCTGTGGGACCCGTCGACGTTACAGCCGCGCACTGATGAGGAGCAACAGCAGGCCATCGCCAATCTCCAGCACTGTTGGCGTTATCGCTTTGATCCGGACGCCGCCGTCGCCGTGTGGTCGCCGCCGTTAGCTTACCTGCAATGGATCCGCGCGGAAGTCGAAACTGGCTCGCCCGCGACGGTGAAGCAACTGCTGCGCGCCTCGCTGCAGAATCATCTGATCTATCCCTGCTTAACGCGAGCGGAAGTTAGCGCGGCCGATGGCTTAGTCAGCGCGCGTCGGCGTCTCGCCGCGGTCGACGCTGCAACGCCGTTAGAGCAGCGCGAGCGCGCCCGTCGTCGTTACGTTGAGCAGTACGACAACGTTGTCGTCGCGCCGCTCCTTCGTGAAGCGGCGGTGACCTCATCGCCCACCGATCGGATGCTGACGGCGATGCAAGCGCAGCTCGTCGGGCGGTTCGCGGAATTCAGCGCCGCGGCCACGCTCGACCTGGCGGGCGGCGAGTCGTCGCCCGCCCAGCAATCCGCCTCCGTCACCAGCCTCTGCCGGTTATCGGCCCAGATCTGCAATCTCTTGCGCACGCAAAAGGATCGAAACGATGCACGTCGAAACTAAACGTCGTCGGCCGCGCGCCCTGCAGGCCGCCCAACGTTGGCTCGCGGCGCGGCTGCCGCCGGAAGAACTCGCGCGCCTCGACCGGCAAGGCTTCGTCGCCAATGAGTTCCTGCCGTCAGGGGCGCGGTGCGCCAAGCTGCGCTACCGCGACCTCAGTGGTCGCCAGCGGGTGGCGTACATCGGCGTCGACCAGCGGCTGGCCCGTCGCATCGCCGCGTACCTCGCCTGGCGTCAAACGGCGCGCCGCCGCCGTCGCACGCTGAACGCGCTGCAGCGCGAGCGGCGGCGGCTGCTGGCGTCGGTGCAGGCGCGCTTGCTTCCGCATCTCGACGCGTCCAGCTGGCACTTTCACGGCCGGGCTCTGCGGCGACGGCGCGGCTGCGCGCGGCATGGTCCGCGTCCCGCGCTCGACTGTGGCACGAACGTGAAAGGAAAGATGATGTCGAACCCCATTTCAGTCACTGCCGAGCAGCCCCCTGGGCCGACCTCCGCGCCGAGCGACGAGCGGCATGATCCGCTGCGCCGCTGGGCGCAACAGCAAGCGTCGCCAATCGGGGCGGCGCTTGGCTGGCTCACTGCCGACGTGTGCGAGCTGACGGCGAAGTTCGCCGCGCCGCTGAAGGCCGAGCTGCGCGACGCGGCGACGTCGCCGGAGAACTTGGGACGGGTCGCGGACGATCTGCGGCAATACTCCCAGCTGAGCCGCCAAGCCGAGCGTTGCCTGCGGCTGACACATGAGCTGGAGAAGGCCAACGCATGCGAAACGAAGTTGCGGCCAGTTGATACCTATGGCGGACGTTCTGCCCTTGGCGAGGCGAGGGCCGCAGCGTTCGCGACGGCAAGCGCCACGCCGACGACGCCTGTGGTAACCACCTAGCGGGTGGCCGTGCCTCTCGCTCCACCGTTGTTTGATCTTTGACAATTTGGTTTTTGTATCAACGCGCGCCGCCGCCGCCGGCCACGGCGGCGCGCGTACGGAGGAAGGACGGTCGCCCCTCGAGCATGATCACCTGCTCGATGACCGCGCCGGCGCCGCTGATAGCTAAACGAAGTCACCCAGCGCGAAAAAGACGCCGCCGCCCAGCGGCTGCCAGCGCCTGGCGCCCGGCGCCGGCTGCGCAAGCGCCACTTGCGGGAGCCGACGTCGGCCGCATTGTCGCGGCTCCCCAGCAGCCGACCCGCTCGATAGCGACGCACGGCGAACCGGGCCAGCGTCGTAGGGTAAGCGCGACCGCCGCGTCCCGACGGCGCCAGCCAGGCGTCGTCGACGGCCGCGGCGGCCAAAGTGGTCTGCACGGCTTCGTCTCGTTCTTAGGGCGCGAGCTTTCGAAAGGCGACTCGGGCGTACCGCAGCCTGTAAAAATGGGCGGCATCCCGAGCTTGGAGCGGTTCGAGGCTCAATTCATAGGGGAAATCTCGGATGATGAGAGTTTTCCCCAGTTATCTCGGGGGAGAATCCCTACATCTCGTCCACCATCGGTGGAATGAAGGTTGCAGAACGCTGGAATCTGCCGGCGCCAGCTTGTAAGTATCGACTAGCGGAATCATAGTAAATCCGCAGCGACCGCCGCGAAGGCGCGTCCACGAATCCCGCCTCCCCGCCCGTTCAGGCTTGTAAACCCTCCCGCAGTCATCCCTCGCGTGTGGACGCCGTCCACTAGCCGCAGGGGCAAATCGCGCTGTTTCGCGGAATCCGCGTTCGCCAGAGCTCGCCCGGATGCAAAACCTTTACGTCACCCCCAGCGAACCGCACGGACTGGGCCAACTCTGCTGGCGGCATAAGAAGAAGATTCTCGCCGTCTGGCTCGCGGGCATGGCGCTCACGCTCGCCTATTTATCGTTCGCCCCGCGAATGTATCAGTCGGAAGCCAAGCTATTCGTCCGCCTCGGCCGCGAGAGCGTCTCGTTAGACCCCACGGCCACCACCGGACAAATGGTTTCCATCGCCGAAAGCCGCGAGAGCGAAGTTCACGCCGTCGAAGAACTGCTCGCCAGCCGACTCTTGGCGGAGCGCGTGGTCGACAAGTTTGGCCCCAACGTGATTCTCGAAAAGCCCGTCAAACAGGACGACGGCTTCTCCCCCAGCAAAATGCTCTCGGGCTTAGACGAGTACAATCTCAATCCGCTCCGCGTCTACAGCCTGCGCGACAAAGCCGTGAAGAGCCTGCGCAAGAGCCTGGGCGTCGCCTCGACTAACAAAACCAGCATCGTCACCGTCTCGTACGAATCGGAAGATCCCAAGCTATCGCGCGACGTGATCGAAGCGGTGCTGGAGAGCGCACGTCACGAACATCTGCAAACGCATCGTACGCACGGCTCCCAGGAATTCTTCGTCGAGCAGTCGGCTCTGCTGCGAGAGAATCTGACCGAGCTCGAAGAACAACTGCGCGACCTGAAAACCACGTCCGGCCTTCCCGATCTCGCGGTGCAGCGCACGTTGAAGTTGGAACTCATTGATTCGCTCCGCGCCGACCTGGTGCGAGCCAAGGCCGAGCAGGTCGCCGCCGAGGCGGAATTGGCCAATCGTCGCCGCGATCTCACCGCGGCGCCCGCCATGATCGTGAGTGAACGCGCCACCGGCCTGCCGCAAACCGCCAGCCAGTCGCTACGCGAAAAGCTGTACGATCTCGAAGTCACCGAGCAGGGCCTCTCCGCCAAATTTACGCCCGATCACCCTCATTTGGTGCATATTCGCGGTCAGCTCGACGAAGCACGGCGAGTCTACGAACAAGAAGAATCGCCCGACCAGGTCACCCTCGGCGTCAATCGCACCTTCCAGGAAGCGGAACTCGCCGTGCAAGAACGCCAGGCGGCGCTATCAGCCTCCGCCGCCCGCACCAAGTCGCTGGAAGCGTCGATCGCCTCCGTGCAGCAGGAGCTCAAGAACATCAACGATTCTGAGCTGCAAATCCGCCGTTTGGAACGCGAAATCGACCTCGCCCAGACCAACTATCGCAAGTACGCCGAGAACCTCGAAGAGGCCCGCATCAACCAGGAACTGGAAAACGCCAAAATCTCCAGCCTGAACGTGATGCAACCTCCCACCATTAGCGAAACTCCCGTCAGCCCCCAGCCGATCGTCACGTTGATGGTCGGCTTCGTCTTGTCCTCGTTTGCGGCCGTCGGTACGGCCCTTGCCTCTCAGCACCGCACCCGTCCAAGACGGATGGATCCTTTGGCGGGTTCGAACGGCAGCGTGACTCCTTCACACGCATCGCCAGTCGTCGACTTGGCGCGGCGTGGCGAAGCGACGCCCTCGAACCCTCGGTAGCCATCCCGCCCGGCCGCCGATTTACCAAGCGCATGAACAGCGTGACACCCGCTTTCCTACCCGCCTCGCACTCGCTACCCTCCGCGCGCCGCGCATTGCGTGCCGTCGATGGCGCGCTGCGCACCACGCTCGCCGTGATCGTGCCGTGCCACAACGAAGCGGAAGCGATGCCCGATTTGAAGTTGGGCATGGAGCGGCTCCGCTCAGCCCTCCAGCGCCGCTTCGACCTGCAGTGGCTGCTCGTGGACGACGGCAGCACCGACGATACCCCGTCGCTGATGCGCGAACTGTCGCGCGAGTGCGACGACGTCACCGTGCTCTGCCACGATCGCTGCCAAGGAATCGCCGCCGCAATCAACACCGGCCTCCAGCACACAGCAGCGGAAATCGTCGCCTCGCTCGACGCCGACTGCACGTACGATCCGCTGATTTTAGAACCAATGCTGCAGCTGCTCACGCGCGAAGTCGACATGGTCGTCGCCTCGCCCTACCACCCGCGGGGCGGCGTCGAGGGAGTGCCCGCCTGGCGCCTGCAACTTTCGCAAGGCGCTTCGCGGATCTACGGCCTGCTGATGCGCAACAAGCTGCACACCTATACCAGTTGCGTCCGCGTCGGCTGGCGCGAGTCGCTTGCCGACCTCCCGACCGTAAATCCCGGCTTCGTGGGCATTGTGGAGCTAATTTGGCATCTCGATCGCCGCGGCGCACGTATCGCCGAACAGCCGGCGGTCCTGCGAACCCGGAGCGCCGGCCAATCGAAAATGCGCATCGCACGAGCCACGCTCGCGCATCTGCGGCTGATGGGTCGCGCCGCCTGGCGGCGAGTGTTTCCCGGACAAGAGACGAGTTGAAGCGTAGCGAATTGTGTTGACGGTAAATCCCTCCTGATCGAGGAGGGCGCAAGTCTAATCAAGGACCAGCATCTATGAGCAGTACGTCGGCGACCGTGTCCATGTCATTGCCTTCCGATCAGGACGCCAGCGGTCGCACGCTCGGCGAGGCCGAGATCAGCGCGCTGAGCGAAGCGATTCGCACCGGCACCCTTACCAGCACCAAGGGCGCGTTCGTCAAGCAGTTGGAAAATCGCTTTGCTGAAATGCTCGAAGCGAAGTTCGCCTACGCCTGCTCGCACGGCACCGCGGCCATTCACTGCGCGATCGCCGCCATCAATCCCGAGCCCGGTGACGAAATCGTCTCCACGTCGATCACCGACATGGGCGCCCTCACGCCCATCCTGTACCAAGGCGCGATTCCCGTTTTCGCCGACGTCGACCCGGCCACGTGCAACGTCACCGCCGCCTCGATCGAGCGCGTGCTCAGCCCGCGCACCAAGGCCGTCGTCGTCACGCACCTGTTCGGCAATCCGTGCGACATGACTCCCATCATGGAGCTCTGTCGCTCGCGCGGCATCCCCGTGATCGAAGACTGCGCTCAGGCCTTCCTCGCGCGGCACCAGGGCGAATCCGTCGGCATGATCGGGGACATCGGCTGCTTCAGCCTGCAGCAGGGCAAGCACATCACCGCTGGCGAGGGCGGGTTAGTCGTGACGAACAACCCCGACTATGCCCGGCGGATGTTCCTGTTCATTAACAAGGCGTGGGGCTACGGCGACGCCGCGCCCGACCATTACTTCCTCGCGCTCAACTACCGCATGAATGAACTGCAAGGCGCCGTCGCCGTCGCCCAGCTCGACAAGCTGGAAGACGTCGTCGATCGCCGCATCGCGCTGGCCGACGAACTCACCGCGGCGATCAGCGAGATCCCGGGCATCGCCGCGCCCGAGATTCAGGCGTGCGACGTCCACACCTATTGGAAGTATTGCGTCCACGTTGATCCGGCCGTCATTCCCGGCGGGACCGTGGCGCTGGCCGCCGCCCTCAAGAAGCGCGGCATCTTCTCCGCCCCGCGGTATATCCAGAAGCCGGCCTTCGAGTGCGAGGTCTTCCGCGATCAACGCACCTTCGGCGAAAGCCGTTGGCCCTTCACGCTCGCCCGGGCCGAGGCGGTCGCTTATCGCCGCGAAGATTTTCCCGGCACGTATCAGGGCCTCAGCACGATCCTCGTCTTACCGTGGAACGAAAAGTACGCCAGTGAGCATGTGCAGTTTATTGCCGAGTCAATCGCCGCCTGCGCGGCAGAGCTTCAAGGGGTAGCAGCATGACTAACGACAAGATGCGATTCGGATTGATTGGCGCCGGCGCGATCGCCCACTCGTATGGCCAGGCCTTTGCGCAGTCCGCCACTGCAGAACTGGTCGGCGTGGCCGATGTGCGCTCCGAGGCGGCCACCGCGCTGGCCGAGCAAATGCACTGCCCGGCGTTCACCTCCTATCAAGAGATGCGTCAATCGACGGGGTGCGACGCCGTGGTCGTCTGCACGCCGCCGGTAACTCACCCCGAGATTGCCTGCTGGCTATTGGGCGAAGGCGTCCACGTGCTCTGCGAAAAGCCGCTGGCCATCAGCCCGGACGAAGCGATCACCATGCTGGCGGCGGCGCAGCGCTCGACTGCCACGCTACGCATGGCGTCGAAGTTTCGCTACGCGGCCGACGTGGTCGAGGCCAAGTCGATCGTCGCCTCGGGCGCCATCGGCGACATCGTGCTGTTCGAAAACGCCTTCACCTCGCGGGTCGACATGCGGAGCCGCTGGAACAGCGATCGCGCTGTCAGCGGCGGCGGCGTGTTGATCGACAACGGCACCCACTCCGTCGACATCATGCGATACTTCCTCGGCCCGATCGTCGAGCTGCAGGTCGTCGAGGGGCTGCGCGTACAAGAAATCCCCGTCGAAGACACCGTGCGTATGTTCGTTCGCAGCGCGGCCGGCGTGATGGGCACGATCGACTTGTCGTGGAGCCTGAACAAGGAATTGCCCTACTATCTCAGCGTCTACGGTTCGGCCGGCACGCTGCATGTGGGGTGGAAGGAATCGAAGTTCCGCCGCGCCGGCGACGCCGACTGGACCGTCTTCGGCAAGGGTTACGACAAGGTGCAAGCGTTCGGCAGCCAGTTGGACAACTTCACGCGGTCGATCTATGGACTGGAACCGTCGCTCATCTCGCTGCAAGATGCGCTCGCCTCGGTCGAAGTGATCGACGCGGCGTACAACACGATGCTGCAAACGTCGTGGGCCAGCGTATGCACGCAGATGTCCCAATCGGCGTTGGTGGCGTAACCATGGCGAATCGCATCCATCCAACGGCCATCGTCGAGGAGAACGTCATCCTCGGCGATGGCACCAGCGTCTGGGACAACGCGCACGTGCGCCATGGCGCCCGACTGGGCGAGCAGTGCATCGTCGGCGGAAAGGCGTACATCGCCTACGACGTGGTGATCGGCAATCGCGTGAAGATCAATTCGATGGCCTACATCTGCAACGCCGTCACGATCGAAGACGGCGTCATGATCAGCGCGGGCGTCACCTTCACCAACGATCGGTTCCCACGCGCATGCACGAACGACCTCCAGCAACTTCGGCCATCGACGCCGGACGAGCACACGCTGTCGACGGTCGTGCGCGAAGGCGCCACCATCGGCGCCGGCGCGCTCATTGGCTGCGACCTGACCGTCGGGCGCTTTGCGATGGTGGGCATGGGATCGGTGGTCACGCGCGCTGTGCCGGACTTCCACCTTGTGGTGGGCAACCCGGCGCGTTCGATCGGCTGTGTTTGCCGCTGCGGCGAACCGTTGGTGAAGTGGTCGGCCATGCCCCCGGATGCGAAGCGGCAGATCACCTGCGCAGCGTGCTCCAGTGTGTACGAAGTCGATCGCCGCGCGGTATGCGAAGCTGACGTCGACTCGGCGGATCGAGCGGAAGGATTCGCCGCCTAGGCGAGTTCAGCGGGGCGCCGCCGCCGCCGTGGCGATGGAGCCGTGCCGTTTAGTTCTCTTGGATTGCCCGTGGAAACTGGTCCTCTACATTTTGGCGTCATTGGCGGAGGCCTGCTCGGCCTCACGCTCAGCCTGCGCCTCGCCGAGCGGGGGCGCCGCGTCACGCTGCTCGAAGCGTCCGATCGCGTGGGCGGCCTCGCCGACGCCTGGGAACTCGGCGACGTCGCCTGGGACCGGCACTATCATGTCACGCTCATGTCCGACAGTCGGCTGCGGGCCATCCTCGCCGAGCTGCAACTCGACGACCAAATGCGTTGGTCGCGAACTCGCACCGGCTTCCTCGTCGACGGCCAACTCACGTCGATGTCCGGCCTGGCCGATTTCCTGCGATTCCCGCCGCTGCGATTCATCGACAAGTTGCGTCTGGGTTGGACCATCTGGCAAGCGTCACGCCGCGATGATTGGCAAACTCTGGAACAGATTCCGGTGGCCGACTGGCTCATCAAGCACAGCGGTCGCAGAACGTTCAATCAAATCTGGTTGCCGCTGCTCAAGGCCAAGCTGGGCGACGCCTGGCAGCGAACCAGCGCCGCGTTTATTTGGGCCACCATCCAGCGGATGTACGCCGCACGCCGTACCGGGCTGAAGTATGAGATGTTCGGCTACCTGCCGGGCGGCTACGCTCGCCTGTTGAGCGCATTTCAAGCGCACCTGCAAACCTTGGGCGTCGATGTCTGCGTCAATCGCCCAGTGCGACGAATCGAACGCGACGACGACGGAGGCTATGCCGTCACCGGCGCCGATGGCGAGGTCTCCACGTTCGACCGAGTGGTCGTGACGCTGCCCGCCCCGACCGCGGCGCGTGTCTGCCCCCAACTCTCCGAAGACGAAATCGCTCGCCTGGCCGATGTCGAGTACCTCGGCATCATCTGCGCCTCGGTGCTCATGAAGAAGCCCTTGGCCGGCTACTACGTTACGAACATCACCGACGCGGCGCCGTTCACGGGCGTCATCGAAATGACCGCTCTGGTCGATCCCGCGGAGCTAGGCGGCCGAACCCTGGTTTACCTTCCCAAGTACCTCACGGCCGAAGACGCGGCGTGGTCGAAAAGCGACGACGAAGTGCGCGTCGAATTCATCGCCGCGTTGGAACGGCTGTTCCCCAACTTCGACGCCGACGATGTTCTGGCCTTTCGCGTATCGCGGGTTCGCAACGTCTTCGCCCTCTCGACGCTCAACTACAGCCGCCGCGTCCCGCCGATCGAAACATCATCGCCCGGACTGTTCATCGTCACTTCAGCTCAAATCGTCAACGGAACGCTGAACGTGAACGAAACGATTCGCCAGGCCGAATCGTCGCTCGATACCCTGTGCCAACCATTGCCCCATCCTCTACCCGCATTTGGACACGATGCGCCAGCCGATCGCGAGCTTATCGCTCGACCTCGATAATAAGTGGTCTTACATGAAGACCCACGGCGACCAGGGCTGGGAAGCGTTTCCCAGCTACCTGGATGCGGTCGTGCCGCGCTTTTTAGAAGTGCTGCAATCGATTGAGCTGCGGATGACGGTGTTCGTGGTCGGTCAGGACGCCGCGTTGGAAGAGAATCGCGCCGCGCTCGCTTCCATCCCCACGGCCGGACACGAGATCGGCAACCATTCGTTCCATCACGAACCGTGGCTGCACCTGTATTCCGATGCTCAGCTTCGCGCCGAACTTTCGGCCGCCGAGGACGCCATCGAGGATGCGACCGGCGTACGAACCACCGGATTTCGCGGCCCAGGTTTCAGCGTCTCGCCTGCGGTGATCGCCGAACTGGTCCGCCGCGGCTACCAGTACGACGCCTCCACGCTGCCGACCTTCTTGGGTCCGGTGGCGCGATGGTACTACTTCCGCACCGCCAAACTCGATGCTGAAGAGGCCGCCCGGCGACGACGGCTGTTCGGCCGCTGGCGCGACGGATGGCAACCAATCCGTCCCTATCGATGGCAACTCACGCCGTCGCCAGGCGCCGCGCCAGGCGATGAGTTTGCAACCGGACAGCTGATCGAAATTCCTGTCACGACGACGCCGATCTTCAAAACTCCGTTCCACGTAAGCTACCTGCTGTACCTACGCCAATACTCAAACGCACTGGCGTGGAGCTACTGGCGCACGGCGATGGTCCTGTGCCGCGTGCGCGGCGTGGCGCCTTCGCTGTTGCTCCACCCGTTGGATTTCTTGAGCGGCGAGGATGAACCTTCTCTGTCGTTCTTCCCGGCGATGCAGTTAGGCGCCCGGGAGAAGGTCGCGTTCGTTCGCGATCTCCTCGCCGACTTCGCGCAGCGGTTCGAGGTGCGCCCCATGGGCGAGCACGCATCGGCCGTCGCTGGCGCGAGCCGCCTGCCGGTCCGCACGATCGAGGCGCCGGCCGTGTCACGCGTCGAGTCCCCCGTATTGGAAGCCGTTTAGTTATGTCGGCCGCCCGTTCACCCGCCGCTGAAAACACTCGCTCGTCGCGGACGTTGGCCGTGGCGGCGGTGCTGTTGTTCGCGGCCGTTCTCGGCGGGCTATCTTGGCGCTTGTATCAACATCGCCCCACCGAAGCGGTGAGCCTCGAACGCTGGGCGTTGGCGAGCTACCGCGACGTAATCTACTTCCCGCTCGTCGCGCTGGGCGATGGCGTGAACCCCTACGATTCGGTTCGCGACGGCAATCCGGAACGCTACATGGAGCGCTATCCGGTAGCCGATCACTTGCCGCTGTACTCGCCGCTAGTCCTGGCGCTGTTCTCGCCGTTTGGCGCGTTGCCCGCCGAGGCGAGCATGGTGGCGTTCGCAGCGCTGAATTGCCTGCTGTTCGTGCTGCTGGCGTGGTGCACCCTGCGCATCATTGGCCGCCGCCCGACCGTGGCCAGCGTCTTCGCCCTGTCGGCGTTCTTGCTCGCCAGCCAACCGGGCCGCGGCGCCTTCAACGCGGGCCAAATTTCCGTGCCCCTGGCGCTCGCCATGCTCGGCGCGCTCCAGTGGGGCGACCGCCATGCTTGGCGGTCGGGACTCATGGTGGCGCTCTCGACGATGAAGCCGACGTTCGGCGGCCCCTTCGGCGTGATGCTCGCCGCACGGCGCGATTGGCGTTCCGCCATCGGCGGATTGGCCGTCGGCGGCGTTGTCTTCGCCGCCGGCCTGGCGGCGATTGTGGCTCGCACGGGCGAGCTTTCCGTCGACTCCGTCATCCAAGTCGTTTCCGGCAACCACGCTCATTTGGCCAACGATCCCGAAGCGGTTCCACGAACCAACAAAGCCCGCACCGATCTGGCAGCGATTTTTGAATACCTGTCGGCGCAATCGACTCCGCGCTGGGCCTCCATGGTCCTCGCGGCCGGCGTGTTGGGAATCTCTTGCGCTGCGTTATGGAAAAACCGCCATTCACGCGGGGAGGATACCGCGGCCAGCCCGGCCAGCGCGATGATCATCGTCGCCACGTTCATTTGCATTTTTCACAACGTCTACGATTTGCCGCTGCTCATCGTGCCGCTCGCGGCCAGCGCCACGGCCGCCGGCAGCGGCTGGCGTTCACTGGGCGCCGCCCGACGCTATGGCATCGCGGCACTGCTCGTGGTGCCCTTCGTCAACATCTTCTGGACGCAAGGCTTCCGGACGCTTGTGGGGCAACTTGGCGTCCCGTGGGGCGAGGACGCGGGCCCGCTGTTCGCGGCTGCCTACCGACTGGCATGCTCCGCGAACGGCCTGGCGCTGCTGGGCGTGTGGGGCCTGCTGGTGCACAGCATGCTCTTCCGCAGAAGTTCCATCGCCGTCGCCGCGAACACGACCGCGGCGGGCGGCAAAGCAACTCTCAACGGCGATGTTCCGCCGAGCGAGTTATTCAATGACAGGCAATCGCTTCACGCGACAAAGATAGGCGGGTGTCCCACCACAGCGTCTCCAGCACTGATCGGCGCAATGCACGACCGGCAAGCCGTCGGCGCAACCCACGAGACCATTCAATAACACCCACAAGATGACGATGGCGTTAACCGAAGTAAGCAATCCGCTGACCGACACTGTCCTCGACCGCGACGATCGCCCGTCGATTCGCGCGATCGAGGGACATGTCGTCGCGTCTGAGGCGCGTGCGCCACAACTGGCGGGCACGCGCGCTGGCTGGCCTATGCGACTCGCCTACTTGGCGGGCGATGTTCTGGCGATCGCCGCCGCCATCGCAGTCTGCTCTTTGACCGCCAACCTGGCCCGCGGATTCGCCTGGAGCGCCGTTCCGCTGGTCGAAGTAAAACTCTTTGCGCTACTAACGCTCGGTCTCGTCGCCGTCGCGGCGACGGGCCGAACCTACGCCCCCATTCCGCCACGCCCCGTACGTCAGTTCCGCGGCTGGGTGCTAGGCTCGCTCGCGGTGTGCGGCAGCCTCATGGCCGTCGCATGGCTGCTCGGTGGGGCGTCGCCGGTCGCCTGCCTCGCGCTGGCCGTGGCCACCGTGCTCGCCATCGTCCTCGCGTCCTTCAATCGAGCCGTCTGCCGCATGCGCTTCGGGCGATCTTTCTGGTGGGGCACGCGAATCATCGTCGTCGGCGGCGACGCCCTCGCCACCGAGGTGCTGGCCAACCTGCAGCGCGAGCCCCAGTGGGGTCTGCGACCGGTGGGGTACGTTCGCGAATCCGCGCCCTACGACGGCGCTGCGGCCCCCGAAGGCTGCCTGGGCGCCATCAATCGCTTGCACGACGTCGCCGCTGAACTGAACGTCGATCGCGCGCTGGTCACCGCCGCGTCGTTCGACTCCGACGAACTTGCCGAACTACTCGCCTGCGCGCGAGGCCAGATCCAACACTGGATTATCTTGCCGTCGCTCGAACGCTTTCCCAGCATGTGGCTCGAAGAATGCGAAGCGGCTCGTCTGCCCGCGCTGGCCGTCTCGAATCGCCTTGCCAGCGAGCCGTCGCGGCGCATCAAACGCACGTTCGATGTGTTCGTCACGCTATGCTGCGGCCTGCTCGCGCTACCGCTGCTCGCCGCGATCGCGCTGGTGGTGCGAATCACCTCCGCTGGCCCCGTTTTCTATGGCCAGGAACGCATCGGCTACCGCGGGCGGCGCTTCAAGGCGTGGAAGTTTCGCACGATGGTCGAAAACGCCGACGAAGTTCTCGCCAAGTGCCTCGCCGAGAATCCCGCACTCGCCCAGGAATGGTACGACAACCAAAAACTCAAGCGCGATCCGCGCGTCACCTGGATCGGCCGTTGGATGCGGGTCGTCAGCCTCGACGAACTCCCGCAGATCTGGAACGTGCTCATTGGCGACATGAGCCTCGTCGGCCCGCGTCCTATCGTGACCAACGAAATTGAAAAGTACGCCGATCGCTACGACTACTACGTGCAAGTACTGCCCGGCATCACCGGCCTGTGGCAAGTCTCCGGCCGCAACAACACCACCTACGCCGAGCGCGTCGACCTCGACGCCTACTACGTGCTCAACTGGTCGGTTTGGCTCGACCTCTACATCCTGGCCAGCACCGTGAAGGTGGTGGTGCTGGGCGAAGGGGCCTATTAGTTGTCGTCATCGTCGCCTCAAGACCATCTGCCGTCGCGACGGCAAGCTGTGTGGGCCGTCGCCTGGCGGGTCGTGGGCATTGTTACGACCTTCGCGGCCAACATTCTCGCGGCGCGGCTGCTTGGCCCCGCCGAATTCGGCTCCTACCTGCTGGTCGTCACGATCGTCGTCCTCGGCGCGCTCGTCGGCATGGCCGGTCTTAACGAGGCTGGCCTGCGATTCATCGCCTCCAGCCTGGCGCACAACGACCGCAAGCTCGCTCAAGCCTACCTCCGCCGTACGTTCGCCACCGTCGCCCTCGTCGCCTCGCTGGCGGCCATCGCCACCGCGGCCGGCGTGCTGCTGTTCAACCTCAACACAGCGTGGTTCCATCAGCCTGTGCTGCTGGCGACCCTTGCCGCCGCCGGCGTCTTCGTCCTGGCCTGGCAACAAATCGCCGCCGAATCGCTGCGCGGCTACGGCCGCTTGCAGTCAGCCAGCCTCTTCTCCGGCGGCCAAACGGGCGGCCCCGTAAGCAACCTGCTATTGCTCGCCGGACTCAGCGCCGTCGCGCTCACCGCTACCCGGCTCGACGCCACCGTGGCCCTCGCGCTCACGGTCGGCTCGGTCGCCGTCACCGTTCCCTGGTCGCTGCGAAAGGCATGGCAAGCCAGCCGCACCGGCGATTCGCCCGACGCGTCGCCCGTTGAATCCCTGGCGCCCGCGCACCGGCAAGAACTGCTGGCCGTAGGCGGCGTACTCTTGCTCAACCAGGTCTTGGCGTTCGGAAGCCAGCAGCTTGATATCTGGCTCGGCGGAGCCTTCCTCGAGCCCGACGCCCTCGGCCTCTACGGCGCCGCCAAGCGCAGCCTGCTGCTCGCGGCCATGCCGATCCAAATGGCCATGATGGTCGTCATGGCGTCGGTGCCGCGATTGCATGCCCAGGGCCGCACCCAAGAGTTAGAACGCACCGTCCGCCGCGCCGCCAACTACGCCGCCGTGCCCGCGTTGGCGGCCATCGCACTACTGGCGCTGTTCCCCGAAACCATGCTGCACCTGGCCTTCGGCGGTTCATACGCCGGCGCCGCGTCTACCGTGCTCGTGCTCACCTTGGGCTACCTTGTGCTGGTAATCTCCGGCAATCCGCCCTACGTCCTCACGATGACCGGTCGCCATCGCACGGTGGCCATGGTCAACCTCGCCGCGGCGGTCGTGCTGCTAGTGGTCGGTTCGCTCGGCGCCCACTGGTACGGGGCCCCCGGTCTGGCCGCCGGCTCCGCGGCGAGCTGCGCACTGCAGAACGGTCTGCTGTGGTGGTTCGCGCGGCGCCACGTGGGAGTCTTCACTCATGTGTCGCTGCCTCGCCGAACGGCAACTGCCAAGACTTCGCCGTCGCGCATCACCCTCGATCCCGACTTGAACTCCGCCACCGCGCCCGAAGCCTAACGGCAAGCAACCTGCTTACGATCCTTCCTATGCTGCAACAAATCCGTCGCCTCTGGTGGTTAGACCCCGCATGGCCCTTCGCCATGATCGTGGGCTCGACGATCGTCGCGGCGTATTTCCAGTCGGAAGCCGCCTATCAACTTTATCGCACGCCCAAGTATGTCCAAGGCTGGCATCTGCTGCTCGCCGCAGGGGCGATTATTGCATTCGTACTCGGGTCGCGCCTGGCGACGGCCACGGGCCAAATCCCGCAACCCACGCCGCCCGCCGGCAACCGCATCATTGCCCGCTGGTTCTACGTCACGCTCGCCCTGACCGCGTTCGGCTACGTCTCGTGGTTGGCGGTCGGCGTGAAGAACGGATTCTCGTTCTCGATGTTCATCGAGCTCCTGACGACGGACGATCCCGAACTGGCCGACTGGATTCGCCAAGAACTGTTCACCACCGTTCCAGGCGTCACCACCTGTACGCAGTTTGGCGTGCCCGCGCTGGCCCTGGGCCTGTGGCTCTATTTCCAAGGCCGCAAGAGCGTCCTGTGGCCGCTAGTCATGCTGGTGATCGTGGCCACCGTGCGGTCCGTCCTGTTCAGCGAGCGCACCGCGATTATCGAAATGCTCGCGCCGGCCGTCCTCATTGTGCTGCGGCTTGCGGTTCTTGGCCGCGCGTGGCCGCGATGGTGCGGCGTCGCGTTGCGCTCAGCTCCGCTCGTGGCGCCGCTCGCCTTGGTGCTGTTCTTCGGCGGGTTCGAATACTTCCGCTCGTGGCGGTTCTACCACACGCAGTTCGATTCGTACCCAGCGTTCGTCACCTGGCGGCTCTCGGGCTACTACACCACCGCGCACAACAACGGCGCCATGGCGCTGGAAACCGACGCCCCGCGCGTCCTTCCTTACAACACGCTGCGACCGTTTTGGCTCTTTCCCGGCGTGTCGAAGTCCCCCTTCGCGTACGACAAGCTCACCGGCCACGACGCCGAGGCCGACCACCTACGCATGCTCAAACGCTACGGAAACTTCGAACTCAACAACGAGGGCGGCCTGTTTCAACCCACGCTCGACTACGGCATCGCCGGAGGACTGCTGTTCTGGCTCGCGTACGGATTTCTGGCAGGGCGCATGTATTGCAGCTTTCAAGTCGGCACCATCGCGGGGCTCAGCATCTATCCCCTCATCTACCTGTCGATTCTGGAAGTGCCTCTGGTGTTGTTCCTGTGCTATTCGCGCATTTTCCCAGCGTTCGTCGTTCTCACGTACATCGCCTGGACGACGCGACCCCGCGACGACTCCGCCCCGAGCCCGCAGCCGCAAGGCGGAGAATTGGCGGGGGCCGTATGAGCATTGCCCTCGAACGCCCCGTCGTCGACCGACCGCCGTCTAGCCCCCGCCCGCTGCGCGTGCTGCTCGTAACGCAAGCCTCGGGCGGCGGCGTGGGCCGCCACTTTCTCGATCTCGCCCAAGAACTAGCGGCCGAAGGCGTCGACGTCACAGGCATCTACGCACCGCGAAAACTCGATACGCTCTTCCGCACACGCCTTGCCGCCGGCAACTTGCCCCCGATGCACCAGATCACGATGCGACGGGCCATTCACCCGCTCGATGCAGCCGATCTGTGGCAATTGACGCAACTCACCCGTCGCCTGGGGCCCTTCGATTTAATCCATGGCCATAGCTCCAAAGGCGGCGCGCTGGCGCGACTGGCAGCTAGTCGGTTGGGAATCCCCAGCGTCTACACGTCGCACGCGATCGTCACGCTCGACCCCACGCTGCCCGCCTGGCAGCGTCAAGTTTATGGCCGCATCGAGCGCTGGCTGGCCCGCCGCACCGGCGCCGTGATTGCCGTCTCCGACGACGAGGCGCAGCACATTGGCGAACTCGGCATCGACGCCCGCAAAGTGCACGTCGTTCCCAACGGCGTGCCGGCCATCAACTTTCCCGCCGCTGCCGAAGCGCGCTCGCGGTTGGGCATTGCCCCCGACGAAACGGTCATCGGATTCGTCGGCCGCTTCTCGCATCAAAAGGCGCCCGAGATTCTGCTCGACGCCTTTGCCGCGGCCTTTTCCGCAATGGCCAACGTGCGACTGGTGATGGTCGGCAGCGGTCCGCTCGACGCCGCGGTGCGGGCTCACGCCGATCGACTCAACCTCGGCTCTCGGGCGCTGCTGCTCGGCGACGTCGTCGCCACGGATGTCATGCCGGCGTTCGACGCATTCTGCCTGTCGAGTCGCTACGAGGCGATGCCCTACGTCTACCTGGAGGCGCTCGCCGCGGGACTGCCGATTGTTTCCACCCGCGTCGGCGGCGCCACGATGTGCGTCAAACCCGACGAAAACGGCTGGCTCGTCCCGCCAGAGAATGTCGCCGCGCTGTCCGCCGCATTGCAATCGCTGGTGAACGATCCCGCGCTTCGCGCCCGCTTTGCCGCCGCGTCGGCTCGCTTGGCGGCCGACTATTCCGCCACGCAAATGGTGCGTCAGACGCTGCAAGTCTACGATCGAGTGCTGTCGGAACATTCCGACGCCGCCCGGCGTCCGAACTTCTCGCGTTTGGAGTAACGCCCATGTCCATCGCCGTCTCGTCGCCTCCGTTGCACGCGGATGACTCTAGCTGCGCCCCCACGGCGTCGCTAAGCCTCGTCCCCGCGCGCTGCTGCCTGTGCGAGGACGACGACGCCGAACCCGTGGCCGTCGGCGAGGACTTTGAATACCGCACCAGCCCCGACTCGTTTCTCGCGATGCGTTGCCGCGGATGCGGACTGATCTATCTGAAGACTCGCCCCGCGATGAGCGAGTTGTCGCGAATTTATCCGCCGAGCTACCACGCCTTCGATTTCTCGCCCGAGCGATTTGGCCTGATCTACAAGATTCGCCGACGGCTGGAAGCGCGACGCGCCTTGTCTTGTTGTCGCGGGCTGCCCGTCGATGCTCGCATCATCGACGTCGGTTGCGGCGATGGCTTTCATCTCAAGCTGCTGCGCGACTTCGGCAAGCCGACCTGGACCCTCGAAGGGGTCGACCTCAGTCCCGCCGCGGTCGCCTGCGCCCGGCAAGCTGGGTTAACCGTGCACGAGGGAAAGGCCGAAACGCTCCATCTGCCTCAAGCGGCCTACGACCTGGTATTGCTCATCCAAACGGTCGAACATATCGAAAGCCCGCCCGAAACGCTCGCTGCCGTTCGCCGGCTGCTGCGCCCGGGCGGCCGCGTCGTCATCGTCACCGATAACACGCGCTCGCTCGACTGCAAAATCTTCGGCGGCCGGCATTGGGGCGGTTACCATTTTCCCCGGCACTGGAATCTCTTCAATCGCGACGCCATGCGGCGGCTGGCGGATAAGGCCGATTTGGAAGTCGTCCACATCGGCACGCAAGTCAGTCCCGTGAACTGGGTCTACTCTCTGCGCAACCTGCTGGTCGATTGGGGCGCGCCGCGGTGGCTCTACCAACGATTCAGCCTCCAATCTACCGTCGCCTTGTCGGTCTTCACCTTGCTAGACAATGGCCTGCGGCTCATCGGCCGGGGCGCCTTGTTGCGCGCCATCCTACAGCGACCACGCTGATCTCGGCGGAACACTTCTCATGACCTCCTCATCAACTCAAGCGCCGGTGGCCATCGTGGGCGGCGGCCTCGCCGGCCTTACCGCGGCCAGCTATCTGCGACGGCACGGCATTGCCGTGCGATTATTCGAAGCCGGGCCGCGAATTGCCGGCTTGGCCCAGAGCTTTCAAGACGCCGACGGCTTCACCTACGACTTCGGCGCCCACTTCATCACCAATCGCCTGGCGGCGGCGTTAAGCATTGGCGCCCTCTGCCGCGATGTTCACCTGTACGGCGAATCGGTCCTGCTCGGCGCCCGCGTCCGCAACTATCCGTTCGGATTGCTGAGTAATCCGCGGCTGGTCGCTAGCGCCGCGGCAAAGCGATTGCAATTCTGGAACCGCAAGCCCGCGCAATCCGCTGCCCAGTGGTTTGCCGACAAGTATGGTCCCGCGCTCGCGGCAGAGGTGGCGAACCCGCTCGCCGAAGCCTGGTCGGGCCTGCCCGCCACGGAGTTAAGCCCCGCCGCCGCCGATAGCATTCCCGGCAGCATCGCCGAGACGCTCATGCTCAAGGCGATGGGCAGGTTCACGCATCGCGCCGTCGCCATCGGCTACAGCCGCGAGGTTCCGCCCAGTCCAAACGTATGGCACGTTTACCCAGAAGGCGGTCTCGGCCTGTTGTGCCAGCATCTGGCCAGTGAACTGGCCGACGTGATTGAATTAGAATCGCCCGTCGAAGCGATCGAGGTCGAGAACAATCGTGCGATTTCCGTGCAAGTTCGCGGGCAGCGGCATCCGGCGGCAGCGGTCGTCAGCACGGCGCCCTGTCACATTCTCGCCAAGCTGGTTCGGGGCTCCGACTCGCTTCAATATCTTTCGCAATTTCGCTACCGTCCGATGGTCTTCGTCAACCTGCGGATGGAAGGCCGTGGCCTGTGTCCCGACGTGGTGCTTTGGACGCCGGAAAAACGATTCCCCTTCTTTCGCCTGACTGAGACGCCCCTGTGCATGCCGTGGTTGGCGCCCGCCGGCAAGACGCTACTGACGGTTGATATCGGCTGCCAGGTCGGCGACCCGACCTGGACCATGCCCGACGAACAACTCGGCGAATTTTGCATCGAACAGCTAAAGCCCATCGTTCCCGACGCCCGCCAGCGCTACCTGGGCTGCCGCGTGTTACGCACGCCGGTGGCGTACCCCGTGTTCGCCCGTGCTTACGAAAGCGATCGTCAACGATTCGCCGCCGGGCAGGAAATCCACGGTCTCTACAGCGTGGGCCGCAACGCCGAGTTCTCGCACATCTTTATGGAAGACGTTTATTGGCGAACGCTCAAGAAAATGCGCCGCCTGCGGCAATCGCTTGCGCTCGCCCAGGACGCTGAGACTCCTATTGAACCGACCCGAGAGGCGGCGTGCACCTAATGACCGCTGTTCGTGCGTTGCTCGTGATCGGCACTCGTCCCGAAGCCATTAAGATGGCTCCCGTCGTGCAAGCCTGCCGTCGCTCAGCGAGCGGCGTCGAACCCATCGTCTGCTTCACCGGCCAGCACGCCCAAATGCTGGCGCAGGTCGCCGATTATTTCGGGATCGTCCCTGATGTCGATTTGAACCTCATGCGTCTCAACCAAACGCTTTCAGGCCTCACGGCCCGAGCGTTGGAAGGCCTCGATGAAGCAATCGGTCGCTACCGACCAGATTGCGTGGTAGGGCAGGGCGACACCACCTCGGTGTTAGCCGCGTCGATGGCCGCGTTTTACCATCGCCTGCCGTTCGTCCACGTCGAGGCCGGCCTCCGCACCGGCGACATTCAATCGCCGTGGCCGGAGGAATTCAATCGACGCGTCACCGGGCTGACCGCCGCGTTGCACTGCGCCCCCACCGACCGTGCCGCGCAAAACTTGCTCGCCGAGCGCATTCCGCCGCAGACCGTAGTCGTCACAGGCAATACGGTGATCGATGCACTACTCTGGGCCGTTCATCACGAACGGCAGCGCGACGCCGTTTGGCGCGACAAGTACGCCATCCTCGGCGACCGCCGTATGGTGCTGGTCACCGGCCATCGACGCGAGAATTTCGGCGACAACTTCGACGCCATGTGCGACGCGATCAAGGCGCTGTCATTGCGATTTGGCGACGTCGAATTCGTGTACCCAGTGCACCTCAATCCCAACGCTCGCGAACCGGCGTTCCGTATTTTGGACGGCCTGGCGAATGTTCACCTGATCGACCCGGCACCGTACCCGGAATTCGTCTGGCTCATGGACCGGTCGCACCTGATCCTCACCGACTCGGGCGGCGTGCAGGAAGAGGCCCCGACGCTCAAAAAGCCAGTACTGGTCATGCGCGAATCGACGGAACGGCAAGAAGCCGTCGATGCCGGAGTGGCGCGATTGGTCGGCGCCTCCAAAGCGGCCATCATCTGCGAGGTCGCCTCGCTGCTGACCGACGCCGCCGCCTACGCCCGCTGCCAGGCAAATACGAACCCCTACGGCGATGGCCACGCGGCGGAGCGAATCGTCACCCTCATCCACGCCCGCCGTTGGCACGCGGCAGCGACTTGAGAATTAGCTGGTCTCATTGATCCGGTTTGAGTTCGGCGGATCAGTGGATCAAGGAGGGGGAAGAACGCGGTCAAGTGGACGAAGCTCTCCTGCCGCACGTTCACGGACAACCAAGCCCGCTGGCAGCTCTTCGCGTTGGCGCACAACCTGGGCAACTTCCTGCGTCGACTAGCCTTGCCCCGTGATGTGAAGCACTGGTCGCTGACGACCCTGCGTGAGAAGCTGATCAAGATCGGGGCCAAGGTGACGCGGCACGCGAAGTACATGACCTTCCAACTGGCCGAAGAGGCTGTGACGCGGAACTTGTTCGCCGCGATTCTCGCCCGCATGGCGCGGCTGGCAAACCCACCGCCGCTGGTCAGATGACGTGACGCGAGAATGGATCAAAGTGCGAACAACCCGGCCGGTCACGGAGAAGGTCTGCGCGGAACCCGCGTTGGCCGCCGGAAAACGCAGCGGCGGCCACCGTTCCCAACTCACGGAGCCGCGCGAAGCGGACGGGCCATGGAAAATCTCAACAGAATTTGCTCGCGGTTGCCGCGGGGGTGCAGCGCGTCAAAATGGGCGACATCCCGAGGTTGGAGCGATTTCAGGCCCAATCCGTTTGGGAGATGTCGGCTTACGCGGCGCAATTTTGACAACGCGGCGTCCTGGGACTATGCTCGGCGGTCAACAACGGGCGGCGAAATCCAATTCTTTTTCCCCGCACGCGGGCGCCGTCAAACTCACCTCTCTCTTTAGTTGCAGGAGACGCTCGATGTTCTCGGCCCGGGATCGTTCGCTGCGTGGACGTCGTGCTGGCCGGAGGCCGTGCGAGTCGACGACTGGAGGGAGTCTGCGCTCGCACCGCGGGGGCTTCACCCTCGTCGAACTGCTGGTCGTGATCGCGATCATCGGCGTCCTGGTGGGGCTGCTGCTGCCGGCGGTGCAGGCGGCGCGCGAATCGGCGCGGCGCGCACAGTGCCTCAACAATCTGAAGCAGATTGGCTTGGCGATGCAGAACTTCCATAGCGCGATCGGACAGTTTCCGCATGGCGCCTACACCGATCAGGCCCCGATCGGAAAAGCGACCGAGGAATCCTGGGGAAGCGCCTGGACCGTGTTTATTCTTCCCTATTTTGAACAAGGGGCGCTGCACGATCGCATGTTGTTCGGGGAAGATGCGAAAGGCGCCCCGACCAATAACGGTTCGGGGTGGCAGAACGGATACAACTACGCCGTCGTCGGAGCCGTTCGCATTACGGCGTATCAATGTCCTTCGTCGATGATGCTGCAACGTCCGACGATCGGCAATCCAAGTTTTGAGCCTCCCAATATGTCTCCCAATATCATGACGAACCACTATGCGGGAATCTCGGGGTTTGCGGTGCCTCAGATCGGGGCACAAGAGTTCGACCTGATTGGTTTCAACGAAGAGCGCAAAGCGCCGAGAGCACAGTTTGGAACGGCCAGCGCGGGGGGGTTGCTGTTCGCCGGCGGCCGGGTGTCGATCGCCAAGGTCACCGACGGCACAAGCAATACCATGATGGTGAGCGAGCAAAACGACTATCTGTTCGGAAGCAATGGCCAGGAGATCCCGGCGAGCACCGGACTTCCTTACGGCTGGCTCATCGGGGCGAATAAGAGTACGCCAGCCCGATTGGACCATCCGCTGGTCACTGGCGACTGGCGCGCCCATCAATGCACCACGATCCGCTATGCCATCAACCAGAAAGGCCCGTGGCCGTTTCGCAATGAATTTAGCCAGGCGAGCTCCGACAGTGCTGTCAACGGAGTGGGCGTCATTGGTACGAACAACCCGCTAACATCAGCTCATCCCGGCGGGGTGAACGCGTTGTTCGGCGACGGATCAATTCGCTTCCTGCAGGACGACGCCTCGCTCCGGACTCTCGCCGCTCTCGCGACTCGCGACGACGGCCAAGCGAATGTGGAAGGCAATTAAGATATGAACGCGAAAGTCATGACGGCATCTCGCGTCGCCGTTGCCTTGGTCGTCGCGACAGGTCTGATTGGCGGATGCCAGAAGGGTCCCCAAACCGCACCGATTGCCGGAGCAGTGACGCTCGACGGCGTTGCACTCGACGATGCAGTCATTGAGTTCGACTCGGGCGACGGCAGCGTTCCGACGTCGCTCAACATCGTTCGGGGAGCTTTCAGCGGGGGGGTCACTTTGGGAACCAAGACCGTCCGTATCTTCGCCATGCGCCCGGCAAGGAAGTCGAGGAGCGGGTTAGGGGCGACCGACGTTCAGAATCCGCTGGAGAACATTATTCCTCACCGTTACGGGTATGACAGTACGGTGACCGTCGCCATCGGCGCCGACGGCAATACGAACTTGAATTACCAGCTTGAGTCGAAATCGGAATCTCCCGGGAGCAAGTGAGACGCTCGAGAACATGCCGGTAACGGCGTCGCATGTGTGCGTGCTCTTGAGTCGCACAGGGCGGGTGGTTTAGTGAGCGTCGCGGATTGACGCGCAAACGTGGATTTGTGTTTATCAAGTTTCGAAGGACTCGCGCAGACTCACGAGCGAGATGTTTGATTCTTCCACTTCAGCAAGGATTCGCACCAGGTGAGGAAGCGACCTTCCAATTCGGTCGATGGCGGCGACGACTAGAACGTTGATCTTGCGCTGGCTGAGCTGCGTTCAGAGCAAAGACCAAGCAGGACGAGTGTCTGTCGAGCCGAACTCGCCGACGTCGATGAATTCGACCACCTGTTCCCAGCCACGCGCTCGCACATACTCGCGCAAGTCTCTGAGCTGGGCGTCAAGGCTCTGCTCGTCGGTCGAGACTCGGGCGTAGATCGCGACTTTAGGTTGGCGTGGCATCGACCGTTCACTCATCTGGGTGATGAAATGTTGGTTTTGGCTTGGTGAGACCTCGAAAAAAAACTTCCCGCTATTCGCAGCTGTCGCTAGACTACGGCCACGTTCACGGGCAAACTTTTCGATCCGCGCAATAGTGATCGGGCATCAGGTGGGTAACTCGAACCGCAATAGAGGGTGCTTGCCTTCATCGGGAGCCCTGTCGCAAATCTTCCAAGCTGCGTTGCAGGACCGTCCCGGCGCAGTTGACCAGCTGTTTGCAGTCTATCGTCCCTTACTGCTTTATCTGGCCCAGCGTCGATTGCGGGCAAGGCTACGGCCTAAGGCGGGAGCGTCTGACATCGTGCAATTAACTGAATGGAAAGCACGCGAATATTTCGCCGGGCAAGAGTTTGCAACCCGTCGAAATTTTCATGCGTGGCTATGCACCATTCTGGATAATCAACTGGCCACCATTGGTCGCCATTTTGTGATGGCAAAGAAGCGTGATGTGGCGCGAGAGTGCTCTCTTTCAAGTCCAGAGGCGAAAGATTGGCTGCACCGACTCTCAGCACGGGTCTCGGGGCGAGCGGACCAACTTCAGGCAGCAGAAGCATTGGAGGAGGTCATGCTCGTCTTTCAGACGCTGCCGCCTCACTATCAACTTGTCTTGCGTCTTCGGTATTTCGAGATGCTGAGTTTTCAAGCTATCGGCGAGCAGATTAATCGCCAAGGTGATGCGGCCCGCATGCTGCACAATCGTGCGATTGCTAGCTTGCGTGAGAAGCTCCATGCTTCGCAGAATGGTGAATCCTCTCGATCGTGATCGATGTTCCTCCTCGGACGGCTAGCTTCTAATGCCCGATTCACAACGCAATCCATCAGGCGATGCAACCACTCCTTCAGAGAAATGTGACCGCAATCAAGAAGCTATTCGACTAGCCCAGGAGAGCATTGATCGGCACTCCACAGCGTCACAGGACACGACTGATCCAGTCTCCGCTGAGGAGATCACGCGTTTGACCGCAGTGCTCGCTACTCTGGGGAGCGAGTCGCTAGTCCCACATGGATCAGCACGCGAGGGGGCGTTCCAGCTGGGACGATTTGAGATCTTAGCTGAGAGGGGAAAGGGCGGTTTCGGAATTGTTTTGCATGCGTTCGATCCCGATCTGGAGCGTGAAGTCGCTCTCAAGATTCCACGGCCCGAGAGACTATTAGACGGCGAAACGTCCGATGATATTCTTCGGGAGGCGCGCGTCGCGGCTCGGCTTGAGCATCCTGGGGTGGTGCCTGTCTATGAAGTAGGGCGATGGGGGCCTGTGTGGTACATCGCTGCCGCGTATTGCCCTGGCCCTAGCTTAGCGGATTGGCTCTACGAGCAGCGTTCCGCACTTCCCGCGAAACAGGCTGCATTGCTCGTCGCTCAGTTGGCCGATGCCGTCCACCACGCCCATTGTCGCGGCGTGCTCCACTTGGATCTGAAGCCAGACAACATCTTGCTGCAGAAAGAACCCCTCGAATCATCTGAATTGGTTCCGATGATTACCGACTTTGGCTTGTCTGGCTGGAGTCGAAGCGAAATCGGTAGGCCTGTCGTGCCACTGGGCGGCACGCCCTCGTACATGGCGCCGGAGCAGGTGAACCGCAACGTCAAAGACATTGGAGTCGCGACGGACATCTTTGCGCTGGGTGCAATCCTAGCGGACCTGCTGACTGGATTCGGAGATCAATCGGACGAGAGTTCCCTCGATCGGCGCCGCGACGCCATTGAATTACCGAGAGGCACGCCGGAAGATCTGTGTGCAGTAGTGCGAAAGTGTCTCGCGACGGTTCCGGCTGCGCGCTACGCGTCTGCTCGTGAGTTGGCCAACGAGTTGCATCGATTCCTGAACGGCGAGACGCTTCAAGTTCGGCAAGTAAGGTGGCCGACGGCGTGCGTTCGTTGGGCACGTCGCAAACCGGCTTTGGCATCATTGCTGTTTCTTCTCGCTGCTGCGATTGGCAGTGGCTTGACTACCTCCGGTATTCTATGGCTGCGGGCCGAACGCCACCTGACGCAGTTCCAACTGGAAGCTCTCCGGAGAGATGAGGCCGAACGACAAATCGAACGGAGCGTTCTTAACTTGGCTTGGGTGACGCAGAAGGGAAGGCTCAGCGGATCAAACGGTCCTGCGGACTCTCCGACAGACCTGTTGGCCTTGCAGTCGTTCCTTGCGGACGTGCAGGCATGGCGTCGCCTTTCGTCGGATTCACAAGTCGATCATATTGGGATTGAGGCGGCCAGGCACAGTTTGGTCCTCATCGACGCGGATTCTACGATTGACGAGCCAGGTTTTCAGCGATCGTATCGTGACGGTCTGGAGTGTTGGCAACAAGTTCTTGAACGGGAGCCTCATCAGCAGCAGTGGCGTCGTGCGCTGGTCGCCCATCTCCTGACCTACCAATTGCGCAGTGATCATCCCGATTGGCTGGCTTGGCGATCGCCAGAACATGGAGTTCGTCCCCATGTGGCGACATTAATTGAAGAGCCCTACGCCGCACTTCTCGTCGAACTGTCGGCGTTTCATCTCCAGAATCAGCGCCGTAACGAGCTGAGCTATTCGATGCTCGCCGCGGCGATTGGCATGTTGCAGGACGAGGCTGATAAGAATCATCCCTCAAAGCAACGCTTGTTGCTGCAAGCTCACAACCTCGCCGCTGAAGCCGCATCCTATGCCTCTCGTGAGGATCGTGTGCGAGCCCACCGCACAGCGGCTGACGCCATGATTGCCCAAATCAGCTCGCCGCAAGATTGCGATGATGGGTTGGCGAGGGAAGTTGCGAGGACGCTTGCTCAGCAGGCCCATGAAGTCGAGGCTACTGGTCAGCATGAGAATGCCATCACGCGCTTCGAGCAAGCGTTGACGTATCTTCGCCATGCTACGGATTCTGGCGCGTACGTGGATCGCGATTACCTGGAAATCGTCCGTCTCCACGGACGAGTAGGCCGTTGTCATCGCCAGCAGGGGCGCCTGGAAGACTCATTCCGGATCTTTGAACGAAGCCTTGACACTTTGAATCAAGCAATGGCTCGTGCGTCGAGGCCGCAGCGGGTGATGACGTTGCGTCGCGCCGTGATTCTTAGTCGTTATGGACGGAGCCTGCTCGATGGGGGCAGCGTCAGCGAGGCCGTCAAAACCCTTGAGGACTCGAAACGGGACTTTGCTGCAGCCGCTTTGCGACAAGCCGACTCCAAAGGAAGTTGGTTGGCGTCGATCCGCACCTTGCACGCGCTGGGCAAGCACTACGCTTCAACCGGTCGCTATGCAGCCAGTCGCAGAGCCTACGAAACGTCGCTGCGACAACTGGTGACGATGGGCTCGTTTACTCACCATCCGAGCGTTGCGTCGTTCAGGACGGTGGCCGAGGCGGCCATCAAGGAACTTGAAGAATCGCGGGTCAGCGCGGTCAACCATGGAAACGATGCGGCCGGGTAGCGGTGTGAGTATTCGCTGGCTGCACCCGCCTTGCGCCCTTGGCCCTGTTGAAGCCGCGACGATTCTTTTTAGGGACGGACGTCGTCGATAAAGCGAACAGAGTTGCTGGTTATCGGCTGATGCAATGCAATAGACCTACCTCCCTCTTATAAGAGCCCACTCCTGGAGCAAGAATCCCCCTGCTCGCCGATCCTGGCCGCTTGAGAAAGCTTCATCTCCCGGAGCTTCACGACGACCTCCGCCCCCTTCTTCAGCGCCGCTTGGCGATCCTGCTGCGCGTGGATCGCCTTGAGCATGGCCATCGCCTCCGGACGCTTCGATCGAGGGACCGACGAACCGACGCTTCGCTGCAAATGAACCATGCACCGCTGCCAATCGGCCTCCGGATAAAACTCACCGAGCCCCTCGAACAGACCGAGGCACTTATCGCCGGTGACGAGGCGAACCACACGCTACCGGCCGGTTCAAAAACCGTCGTTTTGTGACCCATGTTGGTGTCACTGACACCAAGTCTGTTCTTCCGCCACAACGTGCGTAGAGCAACGGTTCAATTCACCGTTGTTGGCATCAAAAGCCTCGCTCTGCCCGTCGCGGGTTGTTTACTACCCTCGATCCCATCGCGGAACCACTTCGGCGCTATCCTAGGCTGCGTCAGGTAATGAGATACCCGGCAACCATTGGCGACATCGACCGAGTTCGCCCTAGCTGCTACGAAAGTTATCGCAGGTGCTTCTCGCCTGCCTTGTATTTGCCGTCGTCGGTGAAGCTTTTCGGGTCACTCATCGCCTTTGGCGGATTCGCCATTAGCTCCTTGAGATTCGTCGCAACGGAGGCCGGCTGAATGCCGCTATCGTTGCCGTTCATCAGGCAACACACGGCAGCAAAGAGCGCATCGACGTTAGCGCTGGGGCATCGGTGTGAGAACTCCAACATCGCGTAAGTCGCCGTCAGCCAAGCGGCGACTTCGGAGCCCGGGTTCGCGTCACGCATAAACCCAAGCTCCCAGTCTTCAAATGTGCGGCACCAGGTCAGCCGCTTGCCATTGTGCCGCCAAACCCACCGGATCATCGGCAGAAGCTCATCAATGTCAGAGTGCCGCAACTGGCCGTGCTTTAAAGTCTCAGGGTCGATCCACACGTCCTCGTCTGGCGAGCCGTCCTGATGCTTGAGAATGGCCCTGATATGCCGCGGACTGGGCGGTCGTTCGCCTTCGACGTACGGAATCGGTTCGTCGCTCATCGATCCTCCAATGCTAGGTTGTCCGGAAACCAATATAGCCGCCCCGTATGCCGGGGTCTTCGGTTAGGGATGCCATTGCTGGGTCTCCCAAGGATTAGGGGAAATTGTTGATGCGAATTTCTGAAAGTCTTATGCTCACGCACAGCTGACCGTGGGGGGAACAACACGGGAGCTGGACTAATGAGGCATCTTCTTTTCGCATTCTTTCTGTTAGTGGCGTCGCCATTCGCCGTCGCTGTACCGCTGAGGTTTCAACTCGACATGGTGGCGGGTTCGATCCCGCAGGGCCATTTCCTTGTTGACGCCACGATGCACCTGGATATCACATGGGATGCAGCGGCGGTTTCTCCATCGTTTGAAAGCGACGACAACACGCTCTGGCCGGTTGGCGACTCGACTGGGTAATTGACGATCATCGGTTCAGCGAGCGCGGATGGCACTTACGCAGCGGAGTTCTCGAATCAAGAAGCATTCGGCTGGCAAGTTGCAAACAACGTTTGGTGGGGGGGCGACGTCCTCTATTTTCCGTCGATGTTCTTTGAAATTAATGGAAAAGAAATCTCGACTGGGCGGCCAAGCGCGACATTCGCGGGTTCGTTTTTCAGTGGTTCCCCGCCGTTCTTTCCGAAGCCGTTCACCAACTCCGACGCAGGCTGGGGCTCGATTCGAATCGATCTAGTTAACGCAACCGTCTTGTATGGGGCGGCGACATACATACCCGAGCCTGTCACTGCCGGACTGGCGATCGCCGCCTTCGTGTGCCTCGCCGCCCTCCGTCGCCGCAAGTAACCCCGCCGCGGCGCTGAACGTGGCGTTTCCTCCCTACGCGCTCCTAGCCCGCCTCACGCATTCCGACAGTTGCCGGTGGATTCCCTCTGCCGACCCGCAAGCGCCAATACGGGGGCATTCTATTCGGTCGAATGGTGACGATGGTTGCAATCCGCGCCTGCGTCGGAGACAGTAGAACAAGCCTGTTCTGTCAGCTTTGCATCTACACTCTCAAGATTTCAATAAGCATGATTTCAGAATTGACCTTTGTTCGCACACTCTCGATATTCGCGCTGATTCTTAACTTCCTGCCAGCGCCATACAGCCAGGCTGCCGAATTTAAAATCATCGACATTGGAACGTTAGGCGGCCAAAGCTGCTGGCCGACTAGCATCAGCCAGGCGGGGCACGTCACTGGCCGATCCACAACGCTCAGTGGGGCCGAGCATGCATTTCTTTATTTCGGCGGCATGACCGACCTAACGCCCTCCGGCGCCACGTTCAGTTCTGGCAACGGCGTGAATTCGATGGGGCAGGTGTCCGGTACGGCGGTAGTCAGAAATCAATACCGAGCGTTCTTATTTGACGGTTCCCTGCATGATCTAGGTCTGGGCGATGGGTATGGAACCCACGGCGGCGGAATCAACGAACTAGGCGTAAGCGTCGGAGCAATTCAACAATCCGACGGAAATTTTCGCGCGTTCCGATACGACGGATCGCTCCACGACCTGGGAAAGCTAAGCGAGGGAGCATCGGCCGGCTCCGACATCAACTCCTCTGGAGTGATCGCAGGCTACTCATCGCCGCTGGGAAGCACGTCAACGATCCACGCGATTCGCTACGACGGAGCTTTTCATGACCTCGGAACCCTGGGGCAAGGCTCCTACAGTCGTTCCTCTGCGATCAATGACGGTGGTCTCATTGCGGGGTATTCAATGACGTTTGGGTTTAACTTCGATAGTCGCCACGGCTTCCTCTACAACGGTGCGATGATTGATCTGGGAACGCTCGGCGGATCTTTCAGCGAAGCCACGGGAATGAACAACTTCGGTCATGTGGTAGGAAGCTCAAGCGACGCAATGGGCGAACCGCGGGCCTTCCTGTTCAAAGATGGTACGATGGTGGATCTGAATGCACTGATTGATCCGGGGTCTGGGTGGCAGCTTTTAAGCGCCAGTGATTTGAACGACGCGGGACAGATTGTTGGAGTAGGATTGAAGAACGGGCAGGAGCGGGGCTTTCTACTCACCCCAGTCCCTGAACCCAATGGAACAATCATGGGCATTCTCATGGTGACGGTCATCGCACAATCGCGTCGCTTCAATCTCTCTGCGAGTTGCTTTACCGTCCTGCGACATCAAGAAGTGATTCGGGAGAAATCACGCCAGACACGCGACGCTCGCCGCGAAGAACAGAGCAGCCAGCGTATAGCGGATGATCTTGGACATAATCGTAGTGCCTAGTTCGCGGCGACGGCCAAAGCCGACCGCAGCATGAACCGTCTGATTCGCAAAGCCGCGACGCCAGCGAGGCAATTGGGCGCGTAAGTCCAGACTTTCCCTTCTGGTCAGATTAGTATCTATTCCATGCAGTATTGGAATCTGCGATATTGTCGCAAGCCATTTTATCAACGCAGTCGCGGTAGCCATTCGGCGACAGGAGAATTTTAGAATGAGCGATAACGATAATAACACGCAGACATCTACACCCGCGCGGCAGGGTGCTGTAATTGGCATAGCGATTGGGGCAGGTATGGCTGTCAGTCACCTAATTCGCAACGCAACACAGGAGCAGATGGGTGTGACTGCATCCGTAGTCGTTGCTGTGTTGGCTGCTGCGGTCGTAGCGGCCATCGTCGCCACGGTCGCCCATCGACTGCTGATCGATGCAAATCGCTAACGCAGGTCCAGGTAATTCTGCGCGAGTTGCGAGTCGTGCGATTATTCCGCAAGTAGAATCGGCAAGTCCGCACCGTTGGCCAGAATGGAACAGACCTTCTTCAGCGAAGAAGGCTGTTTTCGCCTTCGCCGCCAGCGGCGATAGTTCATTCTGAAGGGCGAGCGTCGACAGTTGAGACTTTAACGAACGTTGTGACTTTCGAGATGACCACAGAAGCATCTCTCGGGCCTACGGCGAGTATTAGTCCATCAAGCGTATTGCTCTCGCTAGACGACTTCTCTTCTGGAAGCACGTTCTTGTCTATTCCTCAAGTACTGCACGCGCAAGTAAGGGGGAATTGGCTCACTGAAGGATTCGTTGAACTCGCCTTCAATGTCATAAGTGGGGCCGAGAAGGTTTCACAATCGGCCAGCTACGTTTATGTCGTAAACAGCCTAGTGAGCGGACCGGGGCCGAAAGGCGCCACCGCCACTTTGCAGCGGAGGTCCCCAGTCGTTTTTGTTACCAGCCGCGGAGTGTTTTCCTGGTTTTACTCCACATCCAATATCAACCTGCTAATACGCGTTCTAATTTGAAGTAGCGCGCCTCCTCTTGCGCCCGCCCAGTTTATCCATCATGCTATCGCAATCCCCTTTTTGAGAGGTTGCGATGGAGGTGAAGGGCCATTTGCCTCAGGCGGAACTCAAGCGTCTGGAACGCGTCGAGAAGGACGCCGACCGCGCCAAACGTCTGCGGATTGTGATTCTGGCGCAGGAGGGATGGACGGCTCCAGCCGTGGCGATGGCCGTGGGCCTGAGTCGCCGCATCTGCCAGCGATGGGTGCGTCGCTACAACGAACAAGGCCTGGCGGGCCTCAACGATCGACGCGGCCGCGAAGAGCGTTTGCCGCTGACGCCCCAACAACAGGACGAAGTTCGTCAGCGTCTCGACGCTGGCCCCACGGCGGAAGACGACGTCTGCTCGCTGCGCGGCAAGGACGTGCAGCGGATTCTGGCGCAGGAGTTCCATCTGCTCCGCTCTTTGGCCGGCGTGTATCACTTGCTACACCGGTTAGGCTACTCGTACCTCCGCCCTCGGCCGCGGCATCGCAAGGCGGACCCCGAAAAGCAAACGGAGTTCCTCCGTCAGTGGCCAGAACGCGTGCAAGCGATTGCCGCGGCGTATCCGACCAAACGTCTGCGGATCTACTTCCAGGACGAATCGCGGTTCGGCCAACAAGGAACGACCACGAACGTCTGGGCCAGGACCGGGTCGCGGCCGACGGCCATTCGTCAGACCGAGTATGAATATCTCTGGGTGCTGGGAGCGGTCTGCCCCGAGACGGGGCATGCCGAAGGGCTGCTCAGCCCGCAGCTCAATGCGAAGATCGTCAATGAGTTCCTCGCCCAGTTCGCTCGGACGATTCCCTCAGGCGAACATGCCGTGATGCTGTGGGACGGGGCCGGCTTTCACATCAGCCGCCAACTCCGCGTTCCCGACAACGTCACCGTCGTCACGCTGCCGGCCTACAGTCCCGAACTCAATCCGATCGAGAATTTATGGCACTATCTCAAGAGCCACTGCTGGAGCAACCGAGCCTACGACAATTACGACGCCCTCGAACAAGCCGCCGTCGACGCCTGGACGAAAGTGGCTCTCGACGCCGAACTCATGAAAACCGTCTGTGCCGCCACTCACCTCGATCGCGCTACTTCAAATTAGAACGCGTATAAGTCAGCCCACAGGAAGCACCAGGGACGCCGATTTGTATCTCGGAAAAGTTTCATTCGTCCCGGTCCCTGAACCTTCGTCCGTCGCCATGTCTGTGAGTTGCTTACTCGCCCTCGCCGCCCTCCGTCGCCGCAAGTAATCCCGCCGCCTGCCCGCCACGGGGTGTTGTTGGCCTCATACAATCCTGCATGATTCTTATCGTAATCGGCCGCCGCAGGCCCAGCACTGTTCGCCTGGCGGTGCTTGCTCGTGCTCCTTGATACAAGTGGGAGGGAGCAGGAGAGTTATTGATTAATGCGGCGACGGCGCTTTTTGGCGAGGAGTGCTAGGCCGCAAGCGGTGAGGAGGCTTAGCGTGGCGGGTTCGGGGATGCTGGCGTTCGCGGGGGTTGCGCCGCCGCCGCTGCCGACTTGTTGTTGCCACAGCAAAAAATCGGCGCCGGTGACGAGGTTGTCGCCCGTGGCGTCGCCTGTGGCGCGGCCGCCGGTTGTGCCGAAGCCCGTTTTCCAGATGGCCAGGTCGGCGGCGTCGACGTGGCCGTTGGAGTCAAAGTCGGCGGCGAAGCTTGGCGTGAGCGAGATTGTGCCGGCGGTGAGCAGCTGGGACGTATTCCACGCGAAGCCGTCGACGTTCTGCAGGTTGAGCGCGTTGAAGCTGCCGGCGACAGTCCCCCAATCGAAGAGATTGAACGACAGCGGGCTCGTTGGCGTGAAGCCATTGATAAACTGCACTGCCATCACGCCGCCGAGGGTGAGCTTGTCCGAGACGTCCAGATGGTCGTATTCGGTCCCTTGATCGTCGCCGCCGATTTCCATCAGGAGCAGCGAAGTGTTGGCGAGCGTAGCATCGCCGGCGAACGAGACGGCCGCGGGACTGTTGCCGGGGCTGAAGGCGCCATCGAATCGGACGGAGCCGGCGTAGGAGCCGGCGCCGGTGACTGAGCCCGAGAACGCAATGGGCTCGGAGCCGGCCGTGCCGTTGACAGTACCTTGGTTTATGAAAGCGCCGTTGATCGTCCCGTAACCGGCGACGGTCTTGCCGGAGTCGAGCTGAATGCCGTGGAGGCTGGAGAGCGAGCCGCCGGCGAGCGTGGTGGAGGCACCCAGCTTGGCGACGCCGGCGCTGAGGAGATTGACCTGCTGCGCTCCCGTGTTGAGCGCGCCTTGGAAGGCGTCGAAGCCGGTGGCGAGTTCGGCGTCGCCAAGGGTCAGCGGTCCGCCCGAGGCGACGATGGAACTCGAAGGCGAGCCGGTGATGCGCGAGTAAATGGCGCCGTACCCAGTGGCCGCGCCGGTGAGGGTGACTCCGGCGTCGGCGACGATCGAGCCGCCGGCGAGCGTGGCGGAACCGACAGTGACGGCTTGGGTGGCGGTGAAGGCGTGCGCGCCGACGGCGAGACCGCCGCTAATCGTAGTGGCCCCGGTGACGGTGGTTGGGCCGATGAGTGCGACTGAGGCTGCGGCGTTGCTTTGGAGATTGGCGTTGATCGCGCCTTTGACCTGCAGCATGCCCGCCGTCACGTTGAGCGCTGGCGCCGTGATGCCCTGATTCAAGACGGCGAGTCCGGCCGTGGTCTTGTTCACGGCATTGGCGGCGGCGACGGGGACGTCGATCGTGCCAGACTGGAGGGCGAGCGTCGCGGGGATGAGAATGCTGCCGACGGCGCCGCCGACCGTTCCGCCCTGCAGCGTCACCGTGCCGCTCTGCTGAACGTATCCGGCGAGATTGAGCGTGCCGCCAGTGATGGTCACCGGCGCGGTCGGAGCGAGCGCGTTGGCAGTTGCTAAGCTCAGCGTGCCAGCCTCGATGCGCGTGCCGCCGGTGTAGGTTTGCTGCTTGGTGAAGATCTGCTCACCAGGCCCTTGTTTGACGATGCCGCCGGCGCCGCTGACGGCGTTCGAGATGACTCCGTCGAACGTGAATGGACCGGGAGCCGACACCGATACTGGCGAGGTGATGGTCAGGGCGGGCGTGCCGCCGTCGTTATCGAGTTTGATACTGCTGACGACTCCCGCTTCGTTGGTCAACGCGCCAATGCTGGCAGTAGCGGCGTCGACGGTGAGCGAACTCGTGGACGAGAAGAACCTCAATTCGCCGGAGACCGTCAGGGAGGCGCGGTCGCTGATCGTCGCCGTGCCTGTGCCCCCCTTCTGCGCGGAGTTATACCCGCCCAAGCCAAGGAAATTCGTTGTCAGCGCCGACGAGGCATCCTCGACCGTGAGCGTGCCGGTGACGCCCGCGAGCATGCCAACCGCCATGGCGCCTGAATTCACCGTGGCCGCAGTGGAGACCGTGACGGTCGCGTTGCCGTTGAAGCCAGCGACGAACAGGCCGATGTCCCGGACCTTCGCGCTCTTGGTGACGGTGAGGCTGTTGCCGCTCGAGCCGCTCGCGCCCATGAAGAGCTGGCCGAAGGTCGCGACCTCGGTCTGTTCGTCACGGATGATTAAGTTCGAGCTGCCCGCGCCGCCGGATTGCAGGACGAGATTTCCCCCGCTAGTTCCATTCACCTTGGCGCGGTGGGAAACGGTTACCGTTCCTTCGGCCATATACATCGCCGAGAAGGCGTCGAACGACGTGCTCGTCAGCGTGTAGGTTCCTTCGAAAAACTCCGTGCTCCCAGCTTGGTGCAAATAATTCTTAATAACGTTCGTCGCACCCAGGTTCAAAAACTCCAGCGTACCGGCGCCCGTCTTGTCGATGCCGAAGGTGTTGCCCGAGGTGGAGTTCACCGACCCGAACACAGCCAGCTTTCCGCTGGGAATGCTCCAGTCGGCCTCGCCGCCGAGAATGACGCTGCTGTCAATCCGATGACTGCCAAGCGAGCTCGTCATGTCGCCGCTGCTGATCGTCAACTGATTATCCTGAAGTCGATAGGCGCTACTGCTGCTAAACAGCACATCGGCGACTGTGCGATTTCCGGACAAGTTGATGTTGCGGTTGCTGCCGGCGGCGGGGAACTCAACGGAATCTCCGTTCGCGGGTGCGCCCGAGGGCGACCAATTCCCTGCGACGCTCCAATCGTTGTTCGTGCCGCCCGTCCAGCGCTTTGTTACCGCGTGAGCGTCGCTAGCCATCGCGGTGATGGCCAGCAGGCTTGTTAGGAGGATGACCAGGCGAGCGCGCATCGAGAGCGGAGCAGCAGATTGCGAGACGAGCATGGGGGACTTCTCAAAAAGGGCGCACGGGCAGGATCAGGGTCGTCGCGGCGGCCGAGACGAGCATTGAAGATAAGCGGCCGCCCCCGTCGGTTCAAACACAAGCCAGGAGGTGGCCGCCAAACCTCGTCGTGACGAGGGCGGCGACCCTAATCACCACGCGACTGCGACTCGCCGCAGTCCTCCTGGAGCTCGGCGAAGTAGCGACGGAGAGAGTTACACGAGCTTCTGCCGGCTTTCTGCGCGCCGTCGCGCCGCAGCGATACTCTAGACTAGTCAGCTCATAGACGGCTCACGTCCTCTATGTCCGGTTAAACAGTGAATGCTTCGCGAACAGATCACACCTATGAAGCCAGTCACTCATCGAGCTGTTTTTACTAATATTTGCGCAGTCGCTTGCGCGCGTAGGTCGCCCCGACATAAGTAACGAACCTGCGGGGAATGGATTCCAGAAAAACGTTGGATAGATGGGGCGCTTTGACGGCCAAGGCGACCGCTGTGCGTCAGAGTGAGCGCGGAGATGGGTTTCCGGAGCGCCGGGCCAGTGCCATCAAACGCATGGGTTGACGACGCACGGTATGCGGCGGGTCAAAACCGGTCGAAATCGATCACCCGCGCCCAACCGGGTGGCGCCCGCCGGCCGTACGGATCGTCATGGGGCGATGCCCCGACTTGCCCGCATCTAGATGGCTTGGAACAATGCGATTGCCATTCCTGAACACCTGACGGGAGCCATCAATGCCAAAGCTAGTCGTAGAAGGGGTCGGCGAATTCGAGGTCACGGAAGGCAAGCGCCTAGTGCTTGCTCTCGGGCAAGACGCGGGAATCGATCAACTGCATGCCTGCGGTGGGAGTGCACGCTGCACAACCTGCCGGGTCGAGTTTGTCGCGGGCGAGCCCGATCGGATGACAGTTGCCGAGCGTGACGTGCTTGCGGCACGCGGCTTGTCGGGCATCAGGCTTAGTTGTCAGATTGTGTGTGATCACGACGTGACCGTTCGCGCCATTAGCCGGCTGGCAGGTAGCGGGCGAAAAGATGCAGGACACGAACCGGCCGCCGAGATCGAGCCGCCTCCGGAATGGATTAATAAATAAGTGGCGCCGTCGCTTCAATAAACGGTCGGTTGTTGACAAGTGTGTCGCGTCGATGAGTTGCTGGAATTCTCTCAGCCCCGATTTTGTCGTGCACGCAAACTACAACTGCCCGTCTAAAACGGCGGTTTAACGGAGGCGACGGCGTGGGGACCCTATTTGAATGGCACATCGGCATCAATGAGACGGGCGCCAGGAACTCTTCAGGCGAGATATTGTCGCCCGAAGTCTATGCCGCTGGCGCCGATACCTTGCCGACGCGAGTTCGGGCCGTTCCTGCGGATCCGCAGGCCAGTTGGACGCTCGATCAGGTTGCCGATTGGCTCCTCGGGCTGATCGAGTCGGAGACGCGCTTTCTGGCCGGAATCAATCACCGTTTCTCCTTCCCAGCATCCTATTTCGAGCAGCAGGGCCTCCGATCGTGGCGAGATTTACTGGCCGATCGGGAAGTCCTAACTGACGAAGGGGAGGGGCCTTTTGTCGAAGCGGCCCGCTTTAACGACGGACTGCCAGGACCGGAACGGGGCTGGCGGATGACGGAGCGATGGGGGAACTCGCTGACCTGCATGTTTCAGTATGACGTGCGGGGGCTCAACGACAGCTCGCATTCCGCCTTGCCGTGGCTACGCCGGATTCGCGAGCACGCGGGCTCGCGCCTTCATGTGTGGCCCTTTGACGGCTGGATTCCTCCGGAGGATCGCAGCGTCATTGCCGAGGTTTATCCGCTGCAGGCCTCGAACTATTATCCGCGCAAGTGGCGAGGCCCGGCGGAGCAGAATGCGTACACGATTTCTCGTTGGCTGTTGGAGGCTGATGAACTTGGCATTCTGAACGGTTACTTTCGACCGCAGCTCCCTGAGCGAATCTGCCGAGCGGCGGCGGTGGAAGGCTGGATTCTGGGAGTCCATTGAGTCAATGAAGTGGAAGTGAATAGAAACATTGGATGACGGATCCAGTCGAAGAATGAGATTTCCGGTCGGGAAGACAATTGGGAAGGATGTTGTCCGCGTAATGCCCACATCGATATAGTGCAAGGAAATTGCTCGTTCACATCAAATCGTTGACTAGGCAAAACTTGCGATTCAAATCCATCGCGATTGCCACGCTAGGCCAATACGGATGTCGATGACTCCAAATCCATTGGCCGCAAGGGCGTGCCGGATCAAGTCCGGCCTCCTGTGCTTACAGCGTAACGACTTGCGTCAATTGCTCTTCTTCAACGCGACGCTCTTTGCGTCTTTGCTACCTAGAATGCCAGAACGGCCGCGGTGTGTCAGAGCGACCGCGGAGATGAGTCCTTGGCACGCTATCGCCGTGCCATCAAACGGATGAGTTATCCGGGAATTGTCACCTGTTTCTAAAACGGTCCATTCCCGGGGTGTCTCACCGTTTCGCCGGCGCGACGAGTTAATAACGCCTTTTCCGCATGCCGTATCGCTGCGACACCTATCCAAACGCGCTTCGGCGTCCTTTTCCTCCCGCCCCCGAAGGCTGCTCGGACATCCCGCTGCCCGCCGGGGTGAACAACGCATTGATCGACGAATGTCACGCCCACCTTACGCACGTTTACGGAAGGCTCCACCGGAAATCTGTCGTCGCTTCGGTCACATAACTCAACGGGGAATAGTTTGTCGGGTGCCTCGCCGATTCCAACATCTGTCGTGAACACCGACGCACGCAAACTCCTATTCTTCGACCTTCGGTCGGGGCGACCTCGGCGCGCAACGTCCCAGTTAAGGACACTAGACGATTGGACGGACATTGAACGTGATCGTTAGGACGGGAACTGAAAGACGCCGAAGTATGCTCCGGTCAAAGTTGCAATTTAGGTGACGGCGGGCCAGAATATGGGAATCCTCGCTCTCGTCCATCCGCGTCGGCGCCTCTGGGATCGCCCGCATCTCGAAGCCAACTACGCGGGACCATTCCTGGATCGAACGATGCCTCGCCCCCCACTGCTGAAAGCGGAGAGCGCATGGTGGGTTGGATCGCTGGCACTGATTCTCTCCCTCGCATTCGCGGTCAGGCTCCCAGCCGCCACCGTCATCACCGGCGATGTCACTCCTGCGCTGCCTTGGGATAATTTAACGACCTCTAGAATAGGGGACGCCAGCGCTGGAACACTGGTCGTTGATGAGGGGAGTCAGCTCGATTCAGGGTTCGGCACACTTGGTTACATGGCTGGATCAACGGGCACGGCGACGATCACCGGCGCCGGGTCCAAATGGTCGAACCTCCAAGCGCTCTCTGTTGGCAATTCGGGCAACGGTCAGCTGTATGTCGAAGCCGGCGGGGAGGTCATTAGCCTGTCGGGCTGGTTGGGCGTCCGTCCAGGTTCGACGGGGACGGCGACGATCACTGGCGCAGGGTCCAAATGGATCAATAGTACCGCCCTCTTCGTGGGTCTCTCCGGCAACGGCGGGCTGACAGTAGCAGATGGCGGACACGTCTCGGCCGGTAGCGTGTATGCGTCGCTAGCCGACTTCCACGGCGACGGAACGATCGCGGCAACCGGCGCGGTGCTCGATGCGGATTTGCAGTTCAACGCCCCGCAGTCAGTTTTGGGATTTGGCGGTGGCGGTACGTTGACGGTAGCTCCCGCGGCAGGCGGCGATCTCGGCGCGGGATACAGGGGTGTTGGAAGCCTGACGATTTTCGATGGGACTGCGATCTCTAGCTCTAATGCCTATCTGGGTTATCGCGACGGTGCGACCGGCACGGCGACAGTCACCGGCGCAGACGCGTCGTGGACTGTTAGCAACCGACTTTACGTTGGCCGTTTCGGCAGCGGCGCGCTCCGCGTGGAAGCGGGCGGGCAAGTCAGCAATTACGTCGGCTACTTGGGCGAACGTCCCGGTTCGATCGGCGTGGCAACGGTTGCCGGCGCGGGGTCCAAGTGGATCAATGCTGAGGAGCTCTATATCGGTTTTGACGGCAGCGGCTCGCTGACGGTATCGGATGGGGGGCATGTCCAGGCCCGCACGTTGTATGCTTCGATTTCCGACCTTCAAGGCAACGGCACGATCGCTGCAACTAACGGCGTCTTCGATGCCGATCTGCAGTTTAATGCCGCGAGCCCGACTCAGGCTGTCGTGGGCTTTGGCACGGGGGGCACGTTGACCGTGACGGCGGGCGTCGGCGTGTTCGGCGTGGGTTATAGGGGATCGGGTAGCCTCACCATCTCGGAAGGGGCAACGGTTTCCACATCGACCGGTTACCTGGGCGACAGAGCCGGCTCGATAGGTGTGGCGACGATCACCGGCGCAGGTTCCAAATGGACCACCAACGCTCCTATGTGGATCGGCCTTTCAGGTCGTGGCGAACTCCGCGTGAAGGCCGGAGGGCATGTCAAGAACACCACTGCATATCTGGCCGAGGAAGCTGAATCGACGGGTACAGCTACGATTGCTGGCGCTGGGTCTACATGGACGAATAGCGCCTCCCTTTATGTTGGCAGATCCGGCAGCGGCACGCTTCGCGTGGAAGGCGGCGGGCAGGTCAGCAACGAGAGCGGCTACCTCGGCTACGCCGCCGGCTCGACGGGCATGGCAACGATTACTGGCGCCGGCTCCAAGTGGACCAACGCTAGCTCAATGCTCTCCGTCGGTACCTGGGGCAGCGGCACGCTCCGCGTGGAAGCGGGGGGGCAGGTCAGCAACGCCTCTGGCCACGTGGGCCACAACTCCGGTTCGACAGGTTCGGCCATAATTACCGGCGTCGGGTCCAAGTGGACCAATGGTTCTTTTTACGTAGGCCATTCTGGTAGCGGCCAGATTCGCGTGGAAGCGGGCGGGCAGGTCAGTAACACCTCATTGGGCATCGTGGGATACAACGGCGGTTCGACGGGCATGGCAACGATTACCGGCGCCGGATCCATCTGGACCAACAGTGCAGGTCTCGACGTGGGCCGTAACGGCAGCGGCGCGCTAACAATCACCGCGGGCGGGCTGGTCAGCGTACGTGGGACGCTCAGGATCGATGCCAACGGCGACGGCGACAGTTTCGTGAACTTAGCCACGAGAGGGATGCTTGCCCTGTGGGGCAATGCCGAGGGCTCGCTTACGCAATTCCTCGGATTGGTGTCCGGCATGGACGCGATTCGCTACTGGAATGCAGGCCTCGACGGCTGGACGCCCCTCACGGCCGCCACGCTCGGCGTCGATTACAGCTTGCAGTACATGAACGCCGGCGACTTGGCCGGTTATACGCTGCTCACCGTCCTGGCGGCGGGCCCTCCTGGCGACTTCGATTTCGACGGCCGCGTCGATGGCGCCGACTTCCTGGCATGGCAGCGCGGCGCTTCGCCAATGAAGGGCAGCCCCGCCGACCTCGCCGCCTGGCGCACCAGCTTCGGCCTCGGTGCGGCAATACCCGCCACGACGGCCGTACCCGAGCCGGGATCGTTCGCGCTTATTTCACTCGCGTCGGCGGGCCTGGTCCGGGGGCGTAGGTCGACGCGCCCTCTGCGCGATTAGCCCCACGGTACAGGTAGCAACCAGGTTGGTGATAGAAGCGGCCGAATTGACGTCTATTGAAGGACCCCTCACCGGTTGCTCTAGCAACAAGAGATGAACCGATTTGAGCGCGCAGCCGGGACAATTCGGCGCGGGCGCGGCTTCTGCGAGCGTGCAGAACGTGCCCGAACCGCATGCGATCGCGTTGTACTTCGTCGCCGCCGGATGCACCGTTCTCATGACTTGTTTGCAGCCGACTTGGGGACAGGAAAGGCGGACGCGAGTTGAGAATGGGCCTCGGCAGCTGTCCGGCGGCGTTCCCTAAATACGCGTCGTTTGAAGTAGAGCGATCATGTTCTTTCGCGGCACGATTCAGACGGCAACTCGTTTCGCCATTTCGCATTTCAGCACCCAGCGCGGCTTCATCATTTGGTCGAACTTGACTGGCGGGCATTTTCTCTTTCGAGGTTCAAAACGGTCAGGCCGATCAGCGACGCGGTGAATTGCGACGGCGTCGAGGAGCCGCCGGTAGAGCGCGTCGCGGAACGACTCGCCACGACCTCCTTGGAAGTCAATCAGCGGCTGATACGCCTCCAGTGTTTGCGGCGCCCCTTTGAAGCTGACCGACCGCGGATCAATCCCGTGCATCATTGCCGCTTGCTCCATGATCGTGCGGATGAGGTTGTAGGCGTGAATGTGCGTCCAGACTTCTTCGTGGACGAGTTCCGGCGTCTTGCAGCGCAGCACGTCCATCTTCATCGTGGACTTGATCGATCGTAGATCGCGTTCGTTGTTCCAGAAGACAATTGCCAGACCGATGAATGCGCTCTGCGCAACAGCCAAGCTGCCTGCCGCCGTCCGCGACCCGGCCCCCCGGCAATCAGGCGCGCCCCGACCGCCGAAGCGCTCTGACAATTCGTTTCACGGCCGCTGCTGGGCTAAGGGTGCGAGGCGGCGTACGCCGCCGGTGACGCCGCACCGCCCATCGCGGCGTCCTGAAGCATGGCGGTGAGACGTGCGCATCTCCGGCGGTGAGGCCGCGCAAGGTGAATCGCGCACCCCCATTCAAGAAAACATCGCCCCGCCTCAAACTGATCTTGACTCAAAAGGCGATTTATGCATCGCCAGCGCCATTGAGTTTTTGCGGGAAATTTATCACTCCCGAAAATTCCGCGGGGACGCCAAAACGGACTTGACATGATCTCGCCCATTGCCATTAGGTTGAGAGGGTAGCACGTGCGCGGCGTCGGGCCGCGGCTCGCCAACATACCTTCGGCTTGAAACAGGAAAGCGACATAGATGGACGGGACGTGGCTCAAACAGCACCCTGCGACGCGGCCGCCGGACTGGCGCTATCGCCAGGCCAGCGAGGACGCGAGGAAGTGGCGCGTGCGGCTGCGCGCCGATGCGGACGTCGAAACGCGCCGGCTCACGAAATGCCTGATGCTCCTGGCGGACGCACCCGACTTGAGTCGATCGTCGGTGGAGGCGAGCCCCGATTGCCGGCCCTACCTCGAAATCCTTGCCTGGCATGAAAACCGCAATCTGGCGGCTCGCATCGAGGCGATCGCGCTCGCGCGGTTGCCGTTTATCTACGCGGCGCAGGAGCTGAACATCGACCGCGCAAACGTCCGCCGCTACTGTTTCGCGTTCTTCGATTACTGGGATCGGCTCGGCGATCGAGACTACATTATCCGCCATTGCGTGGCGCCGGAACTGCGCCGCGGCGATCCGGCGACGGCCCGCCGGCGGACCGGGATGAAGCTGTTGGCGTACCTGTGCGGGCCGAAGGCCCTGGAGGAGCTTTACGGCATGTTCGGCAAGGGCGCCGACGCGTGGCGCCCGCCGGCCGAAGTCGTCCGCCGGGAGGCGGCGCTGTCGGAACTGGACCGCATCGCCGAAATGATCGCCGGGGGGGATGGCCCCGGCGCCCCCCTCGCCAAGGAATCGCTCGAGGCGTGCGCGGCGGCGGTGGCGCAATTCACCCGCGCGGCGTACCCGGAAAATCAACACGCCTGGAAGTTCGGCCGCGAAGCCCAGCGGTCGACCCTGTTAGATCCCTTTGGGTCTGCGGAGGACGCGCCCCAGATCGACGACCCGCCGGCCTCTCTCCTCAACGCCAAGCCGCAGGCGAAAGGCGGCATCTGGGTTCCGCCGCGCGAGCCGGTGGACGCGCAGGGGCCGGCGACGAAGATTGGCGAAGCGTTCTTCAAGCTCTCGCACGCACGCGCCCAGGCGCCCGCCGGCGCAGTCGCCGGCAAAGGGATCGACCCGCAGTGGAACGCCGACATCTTCCAAGCGCCGGTCGACGCCGCCGCGTGGGCGGAGCAAGAATCGGTCTCGCATAGCGAAGACGATCTCTATGGATCGACGCTTTTTCACGAGGGCCCGGACGGCAAGCCGCAACTGATTCCGAGCTTCGCCCAGGCGGGAGCCACGATTGTCAGCCTGCGGCCGTCGCCGCAAGGGCGCCCCACGGCGTTTTATGCGACTGACTGGCCGGCCGCCGTGCCCGTTCCGTTGGACGGCTTCGTCACCGACTGGCAGACGCGCAGCATGGCGGAGGCGTGCGGCGGCGCCCTGGTCGCGGCCCGCGATGCGGGCGAAGTCGCGGCCTGGCGGCGATTGGGAATCGCAGCGATCCCGGTGCCACAGTCGCCAGTGGCGGCGGAGTCGTGGGGTGCGAAGCTGTGGGATGGACTCGCGGCGATGCAGCTTTTCAAATCGCGGTTGACCCAGGCGATTTGGAGCGAGATCGACGCCAAAGGCGCGCGCGGGAACCCGTATCCAGAGGAATTGACGCGCATCAGCGCGCTCGAGCGGCAAGTTCTCATTAGGCCGACGTTGATCGCGGCGGTGTGGGATCCCCTCACGGTCGAGCCGCGCTCCGATGAGGAGCAGCAGCAGGCGGTCGCCATTCTTCGTGACTGTTGGCGTTATCGCTTTGATGCCGACGCCGCCGTCGCCATGTGGGCGCCGCCGTTGGCTTACCTTCAGTGGATCCGCGCGGAAGTCGAAACCGGTTCGCCGGCGACGGTGAAGCAACTGCTGCGCGCCTCGCTCGAGAATCATCTGATCTATCCCTGTTTGCGGCGCGCGGAAGTTAGTGCGGCCGATGGGTTAGTCAGCGCGCGTCGGCGTCTCGCCGCGATCGACGCGGCAACGCCGACGGAAGAGCGCGAGCGCGCCCGCCGACGTTACCTCGAGCAGTACGAGAACGTCGTCGTCGTGCCGCTGTTGCGGGAGGGTGCGACCAGCTCATCGCCGACCGAGCGGATGCTAACGACCATGCAAGCGCAACTCGTCGGGCGGTTCGCGGAATTCACCGCCGCGGCGACGCTCGACCTGGCCGGCGGCGACACGTCGCTCGCCGATCAATCCGCCTCCGTCAGGAGTCTGTGCCGGTTGTCGGCCGAGGTTTGCAATCTCTTGCGCACGCAAAAGGAACGCGACCATGGAAGTTGAAACTAAACGTCGTTCGCCGCGCGGCCTGCAGGCCGCCCAGCGTTGGCTCGCAGCGCGGCTGCCGCCGGAGGAACTCGCTCGACTCGATCGGCAAGGCTTCGTTTCCAATGAGTTCCTGCCGTCAGGGTCGCGCTGCGCCAAGCTGCGTTACCGCGACCTCAGCGGCCGCCAGCGCGTCGCGTACATCGGCGTCGACCGGCGGCTGGCCCGTCGCATCGCGGCGTACCTCGCCTGGCGTCAAACGGCGCGCCGCCGCCGTCGCACGCTCAACGGGCTGCATCGCGAGCGACGGCGGCTGCTGGCGTCGGTGCAGGCGCGGTTGCTTCCGCATCTCGACGCGTCGATCTGGCACTTTCACGGCCGGGCTCTGCGTCTACGGCGCGGCTGCGCGCGGCATGGTCCGCGCCCCGCGCTCGACGCCTGCACGAACGCGAAAGGATTGATGATGACGACCACAACTCAAGACGCTACCCAATCGCCCGCTGGACCCTCCCCCCCGCCAAGCGGCGAGCGTCATGACCCGCTGCGCCGCTGGGCCCAGCGGCAAGCATCGCCCATCGGGGCGGCGCTCGGCTGGCTCACTGCCGACGTGTGCGAGCTGACATCGAAGTTCGCCGAGCCGCTGAAGGACGCGCTCCGCGACGCGGCGACTTCGCCCGAGAATTTCGGAAGGGTCGCAGGCGACCTGCGGCAGTACTCCCAATTAAGTCGCCAAGCCGAGCGTTGCCTGCGGTTAGCGCATGAGCTGGAAAATGCCAAGCCATGCGCAGCGAAGTTGCGATCGGTTGATACCTATGCGCGCGGGACTGCCGTTGGCGAGGCGACGGCCCCTGCGGCGAGCGCAACGCCGCCGACGCCTCCGGCGACCCCCTAACGGGTCGCCGCCCCGCTCGCCCCACCGATCTTTGACAATTTGGTGTTTGTATCAACGCGCCCCGCCGTCTGCGGCCACGGCGGGGCGCGAAGGGAGAACGTACGGTCGCCCCTCGAGCCTGATCACCCGCTCGATGACCGCGCCGGCGCCGCTGATAGCTAAACGAAGTCACCAGGCGCGAGAAAGGCGCCTCCGCCCCGCAGCTGCCAGCGCCAGGCGTCTGGCGCTGGCAGCCCGCCGCGGGCGTTACGCGCCGCTGGTCGCTCCCTCGCCCAGGAAAGTCGTCCAGCTGTCGTACAGCTCGCGGCGCAGCTGACTGACGCGTCCGGCGGTGAGCTGACAAAGCGCCGCGACGACGCTGGTGCGCTCCCCCTGGGCCAGAGCGTGGACGACTTGCTGGTCGCGCACCGGCAGCGAGGCAAACCACTGGCCGAAGTCGATCCGCAGCGCCGCCAGCTCGGCGGGCGTGGCCCGGCGACAGTCACACAGCTCGGCGGCCACGTCGATCGATTCGGTGCGCCGGCCGCGCAAGCGCCACTTACGGGAGCCGACGTCGGCCGCATTGTCGCGGCTCCCCAAGAGCCGACCCGCTCGATAGCGACGCACGGCGAACCGGGCCAGCGTCGTGGGGTAAGCGCGACCGCCGCGTCCCGACGCCGCCAGCCGCGCGTAGTCGACGGCCGCGGCGGCCAAAGTGGTCTGCACGGCTTCGTCTCGTTCTTCGGGCGCGAGCTTTCGAAAGGCGACTCGGGCGTACCGCTCGATCGTCGGCGCCATCTCGATGAACGCGGCTTGCCACGCCAGCGTGGCGGGGAGGCTCTCCGTTGTTTCTGCCGCAAAAGTCATGGCAGCTTCCTCTCTGCTGGGACCGCCGCCAGAGGCGCGGCGGTCGGGTGAAAAAAACGTGAACCGCGCGCGCCGCGCGGCCGAAGCATCGCGAGGCGCCGCCGGTCGGCCGGCTCGCCCGCGGGGCCGCTTTGGCTCGCTCGGCGCGAGCTAGCAGGCCCAGTGACTTGTGGCGCGAAACGGTGATCGATTTAGTGCGCGCCGCGGCGACGCAATCCGGGGCGTTGGCGAGCCAGCGAAGAATCGCTGCGGGGCAGGGCGGCTACGGGCGTTGGTGCACGACGAGCCGTTCCGAGTCAGCGCCTGGCCGAGAGTTCGGTACGGCCAACGTCGACCAGCCGCAGCTTGGGCCGACCGTCAAGCGAGCAGAGCACGACCGGCGCTTGGCGACGATGCTCGACGATCAACCAGATCCCATCGGCGTCATGGACGCCGACGTCGAGAGCGCGCTCGACGGCGTCTTGGAGTCGCTGCCAGGAGCACCCGTCCAAGAGTCGCAAGACGCGGATGAACTCGCGCGTCCCCAACCCGCCCGGCTCTGTCTCAACGAGCCGGCGGAGAAACATCCACTAACCCTGACTCTCTCATGACAGCTGGTACATGATTTGTTGGGCAGGTCAGGTCATCACCTCAGTGTCGTCCTGTGCTTCTTGCCGTGAATAGGAGTTTCGTCCGGAAGCCGGCGGAAGTCACTGAAAAGCTCAATCTCACTCGCTTCTCTAACATTCAACTTCTGATCAGGCCCCTGTCTCTCGCCGCTTCCGAACCAACGCCAGGGCTCCGGTGACAACTCCTATCAGAAGAGAACTTGGCTCAGGAACACTTGCGACGCGAAAACCCATTTCGTAGCCAAAGTTAGACGCAGCGGTACCGTATCTGTTCGACGCTAGTAGGTTGAGGCGGTTGTTATCCCAATAGCCGCCTCGAAGCCCGCGAATGGAATAAGGCGAGTCGTTCAGTAAGTCAAACGAGGTCTCTTCCCATTCAAAAACGTTGCCGCCTTGGCCCATTGTCCCGTATGGACTTAAACCGCCAGCAAGCATGACGTCGGCGGGACCCACGAGCCCTCGGGCGTACACGACCGTTCCTTGAGCAGTGCCGTTGGCGACGGAGGTGGGAAGGGAGTTGGCGCCCGTAGGGTAATCAAAATAAACGCCGCTCTTCGGATCGTAATACGCTGCCTTATACCATTCGTCTACGCTTGGCAGAAAATACTTTGCCCGGCTATTTCGGTACCTGTTAGCCGCGTTAAATCCGAGGTCACTCTCGCTCCAAAGCGCGATGTTCTCGACAGCGGTGTCTTCCGTTCCGTCTGGAGCGGTCATAAATTTGTACGCCGGCATGAAGCCTTGGCTCGTATTGAGCCAATTCACGAAGCGTGCTGACTCGTTCCAATTGACCCCCGTTGCGGGACGATTACCTCCGTTGCCGTCGTAGAGAATCATGTCCCACAACGTGATTCCAAGGTTCCCCGCAATGTTGGCCTTGATTATCATGTCGCGACTGACCTCAAATTTGCCCATCCGGTAGTTGTAGGCGACCGAGCCGGCCGGATTCGGCTTACCCGTGGCGTCCGCCGCATTGCCTGGATTGCGAATGGGGACGAATTCAATATCAAACGCATTTGTGCCACTGCCGAAACTGTCGCCGCGGGAATAATCGATGAAAAAAAGGCACGCGGAAGTGGCAACATGGAGAGCTAGCAAATGAGCGAACTTCATGAGCGATCCTCTTGTCGAACATATCAACAGGGCTTCGTCTGCGGTCAATTGGGCTACAACTGACGGCCTAGGTGAGAAAAGATCGGCTGTTCAATGTAGCAGAAAGCACAATGAACTATCACAGGCAGGCGCCGCTTGCTTGTTCGAGAAAAGCAGTTCCTGCTGAATTGCGCCGGAGCAATTGGAGCAAGTTGCTTCGGCCTCGGATTTCCGCGAGCGGTGAGAGTTGGGTTGCAGTCTGGATCGATTGCTATTCGTTCAACCGCAGTCGCTCAAGTCTAACGGATCCGAGTGGCTTCACTTCTGTCAGGCCTAATCTGAGGATTGACGAGTCTGTAATGCTCAACTTGCTGCAATTGAGTTGATGCCAGACAGCAAGCACTCGTTCGCCACGTCCGAAGAACGCCGAGCCTTCGTTGCCGGGACGCTCGGGAAATTGGAATCACTCAGGTAAATCAGTTCCCGCTGAATGAAAACGTGCTTTCCCGTTCTGGGCAGCCGTGCGCAGTTTACTATCAGCGGTCAGAGAAGACTTGGGCAATCAGCGCCAATGAACAGCATAGCGTTCCTGTCGTCTGGCGTTAGAATAGGCGGACATTGATGCTAATGGATCAGCTCCTCCGCTAGCGGCTACTGGAAGCAATGTCTGAATTGTGGACGAAGGACCGTGTTCTAAGCCTCGCACCTGACGCGGCCTCGGCGAAGGCGGGGCAATCGCAGGCGGGCCCGGGGAAATGGCCGACGCTTGGCAGGACGCCGACGTGCGTCTGGGGAGAAGTTTCGGGCAGCGGCCAGAGGCCGTATCAGGTCGGCGTTGATCTCTCGGAGCCGGCGTTCAAGTGCAGCTGCCCGAGCCGCAAGTTTCCGTGCAAACATGCCTTGGGCTTGCTGCTGATTCTGGCCGAACAAGCGGCGAAGATTCCGGATGGCGATCCGCCCGATTGGGTTGCCGCCTGGCTGGCCGGGCGGGAGAAACGTTCTGAGCAGCGCGAGAAGAAGGCGTCGCAACCGGCCAAACCGGTCGACGCCGCGGCCCAAGCGAAGCGAGTTGAGAAACGCGAAGCGAATATCCAGGCTGGGCTCGACGAACTCTCCCGCGTTTTGATCGACTGCTTGCGGCAAGGTCTCGCAGCGATTCAATCGCAACCGGTTCGTTATTGGGGAGACGTGGCCGCGCGGCTCGTCGATGCCCAAGCCCCCGGGTTAGCCCGCTTGGTAAATGAGTTGGGCGAAACCGTGAGCGCTGGCTCGGGCTGGCAAAGCCGCTTTCTGCGACGCGTCGCCAGATTGCATCTCGCCGTCGAAGGGTACCGCCGCGCGGCCGAGTTGCCCGTGGAGTCCCAGCAGGATTTGCGAACGCTGATCGGCTGGACCCAATCCAAGGAAGAGGTGCTGGAGCAGCCCGGCGTCGAGGGGCCATGGTGCGTCGTCGCCCAGCAAATTGAAGAGGAAGAACGTTTGACCGTGCAGCGAACGTGGCTTCTTCGCGCCGCTGACGGTATGCCGGCGCTGCTGTTGGACTTCTCAGCGATGGGACAGCCGCTGGATGCGTCGCTGGTCGTGGGGGCGACGGTGCACGCTGAGCTGGCGTACTATCCGAGCGCCGAACCGCTGCGGGCAGTCATTAAGAATCGCACCCGCGGCATCGAGAATTTCGCGCAGCTTCCGGGCGTCCCATCGATCGATCAGGCACTCGATGCCTACGCCCAGGGATTGGCGAAGAATCCGTGGCTTGATCGGCGACCGATGTCGCTCGTCGCGGTAACGCCTGTTCCGTCGCCCGCTACCTCGCACGAAAGCGTCACCTGGCACGTGATCGATGGCGACGGCGAGCAGGCGCCGCTCCATGCGCGCTTCAACGACGGTTGGACGTTGCTTGCGCTGAGCGGCGGCGGTCCGATCAGTTTGTTCGGCGAGTGGGACGGCGAGCAATTGCGACCGTTAGGCGCTTTCGCAAATGGGGCGTATTTCGCTTGGCCGAAGCGCTCGACGGCGGGTCCGTTGACGAGGGTGTCGTGAGCCGCGCCTACTACGATGAAGTGATCGCCGCATTCATGTGAATCAGCCGATGAATCTACATCCCACCGCTTGTTGGAACGACGTCGTGAACGCGGCGATTCTCGGCTTCGACCGGTCGGGCGCTCGCGCCTGCATGCCTGCGGGTGGCTCGCCCTGGTCGCTGTCGAGCGCTGCGGCGGGCGATGGCAGCATGGAAAGCCTGCTCAGCGAGATTGCCACGCTCGCGATCTACGAGTCGGCCGGTCGCCTGCCGTCCGCCGCAGCGACTCCGGAAGAAATCCCGCTCTGCATCGCGGATGATCGCCTCTGCTCGCGGCCGGCGACGAATCACTTGTTCGAGATCTTGCATGGCGGTCGGCAGAAACTGCTGCCTCACTGGGTTGCCGCCGCTGCTGCGGGCGGCTGGCATGCGCCGCCCGAGGCGCTGCCGCGACTCTTGGAGATCGCCATCGACGTCCGCGACGACGCAGAGCTTCAGGCGCTGCTCGCCGTGACGGGAGATCGCGGCCGATGGCTGGCGGAGCGGCGTCCTCACTGGAAAAAATTATGGCAAACGCCCGACGCGAATGCTGCGAGCTGGGAGGTTGACTCGCGTGACGATCGGCTCGCATTGCTGCGACGCTTGCGACTCTCGGATCGCGCGGCCGCTCAGCAACTCGTCGAGGCGGCCTGGGGTTCGGAGTCGGCCGCCGATCGCACGACGCTGCTAGAACAATTCGCCCATGGACTGGCGCGCGACGACGAGCCGTGGCTCGAATCGTGCCTCGATGATCGCTCGAAGCAAGTTCGCACGACGGCGGCGGAACTCCTTTCGCGGTTACCGGATTCCGCGCTATCGCAACGCATGACTTCGCGCGTCCATGCAAGCGTGACGCTCAAACCGGGCGGCGGACTTCTTAAAAAGAAGCCGCCGAAGATTGAGGTGACGCTCCCTGATGCGGCGGACGCGGAGCTGAAACGAGACGGCGTCGAGCCTCGCGCCCAGCGAACACTGGGCGAGAAGGCATCGCTACTGATGCAAATCGTTGCGCTGGCGCCGCTGCCGGTCTGGCGACAGCATGACCAGCGCGAGGCTGACTGGATCGCTGCCGCGCTCCATAGCGAATGGGGCATCGCGCTGCTCGAAGGCTGGCTCGCTGCGAGTCGCATTCAGCGCGACGGCGAATGGGCCAGCGCCCTACTGACGCACGTCTGCTTGGCGCCGGCCGTGAAAGACGCCCCCGTCGACGAACAGTGGCGCCGGCAGGCAATTTTGCCGCTGATGGAGGTTTTGCCCGCCGAGCAAGCCGCCGCCGTCGCGGCGCGAGCCGCTGGCGATCCGCATTCAGACCATGCCAACGTCGTCGCAATGCTGCAGGCCTGCGACTTTGATTGGGATGACGCGCTCTCCGCGGCAGTCATCGACTTCTTGCAGCGGGCGACGCGAGCGACGAGCGCGATCTACGATCCCGCGCTACGACAGTTGATCACCGACGCCGCTCCGACGAGGCTGGCGATTCGCTTGGCCGATCAACTTGCCGATCGTCTCGGCGTCCCCCTGGAAAACTGGTCGCCGAACTTTGCGGCCGCAGTGCAGGATCTGATCAGCACTGTCCATTTTCGCCGGGAGATGTTCGCCGCGTTGGCGTTGCCGATTCCATCCAAGCCAGCACCGTAACTCGACGCTCTGTGGAGAATGCCGTGAGCTCAACGAAGAAGAAGGAACTCCCCGTCATTCTGCGGGAACACGCGGAAAGTCAATTCGCCGACGAGTTGGCGGCGCTCGCCGAGACCGACGATCGCCAGCGGCCGCCCAACTGGAAGCTCTCGCCTTGGGCGGTGACGACGTACCTGATGGGGGGCACGCTCAGCAACGGCGCCGTCATCATTCCCAAGTACGTCGGTAGCCGGCGACTGATGGAGATCGCCGTCGCCACGCTCGCTACCGATCGGGCGCTGCTGCTGCTCGGCGTTCCCGGAACGGCGAAGACCTGGGTGAGCGAGCATCTCGCCGCCGCTGTCTCCGGCGATTCGACGCTGCTCGTCCAAGGGACCGCCGGCACGGCCGAGGAAGCGATTCGCTATGGATGGAATTACGCGATGCTCTTGGCGAAGGGGCCGTCGCTCGACGCACTGGTGCCGTCGCCCGTCATGCGGGCGATGACCGAAGGCCGGATCGCCCGCGTTGAAGAGCTCACCAGAATCCCGTCCGATGTTCAAGACACGCTGATTACGATCCTCTCGGAAAAGACGCTGCCGATTCCGGAGTTGAATACCGAAGCCCAGGCGACCAAAGGGTTCAACGTCATTGCCACCGCGAACAACCGCGACAAGGGGGTCAACGAGCTTTCGAGCGCCCTCAAGCGACGGTTCAATACGGTGGTCCTGCCGCCGCCGGCAACAGTCGAAGAGGAGGTGACGATCGTGCAGCAGCGCGTCGCCTCGCTGGGCCGCGCGCTCGAACTGCCGGGGGATGCGCCGGCCATCGAAGAGATCCGCCGGATCGTCACGATCTTCCGCGAACTGCGCGACGGCAAAACCGAAGACGGAAAGATGAAGTTGAAATCGCCGTCGGGAACGCTCTCGACTGCCGAGGCGATCAGCGTCGTCAACAGCGGAGTAGCGCTAGCCGCCCATTTCGGCGATGGCCGACTGAAGCCCGTCGACGTGGCGTCGAGCCTGACGGGGGCAATCATCAAAGACCCGGTGCAAGACGCGATCGTGTGGAAGGAGTATCTCGAGACGGTCGCCAAGGAACGGGACGACTGGAAGGCGCTGTATCGCGCGTGTCGAGAAACGCTGTAGCGGTTCCGGCGAGCCGTTCGTCACGTCATGCGTTAATCAACCCGACGGCCATGAGCAGCGAGCGAGTCCACATCTTCGGCATCCGTCATCACGGGCCTGGTTCGGCGCGGAGCCTGGAGCGCGCGCTGGAGGCGCTGCAGCCTGATTGCCTGCTCATCGAAGGTCCGCCCGATGCGGAAGAGGTTCTCGCCCTTGCAGTGCATGCGGAGATGGAGCCGCCGGTTGCACTGCTTGTGTATGTGCCGGACGAACCGCGACGCGCGGCCTTCTACCCTTTCGCAGGATTTTCGCCGGAATGGCGGGCGATTCGGTACGGGCTGCAACAGGGCGTGCCGACGCGATTCATGGACTTGCCGCAGTGGCATCAGCTCGCCGGTGAAGCGGAGAACGAGGGCGAGCCGTCCGAAGAAACTAGCGGCAAGTCTGGCGATGAAGAGACCGCGGTAGTAGGGGGCGACGCGGCGGACAACAGCCCGAGCGCCGCTGAACCGATCTTTCGTCGCGACCCGTTGGGACTGCTGGCCGAGGCAGCCGGTTTCTCTGACGGCGAGCGGTGGTGGGACTACCTGATCGAAAGCCGTCGCGGGAATTGTACCGAGGTGTTCACCGCCGTCCGCGAGGCCATGACCGCGCTTCGCGACGATGCGCCCGCGATGGACGATCTGCGCGAGCTCCGCCGCGAAGCGTACATGCGCAAGACGCTGCGGGCCGCCCTGAAGGAGGGATTCGAGCGTATTGCCGTCGTCTGCGGCGCCTGGCACGCCCCGGCCCTTGATCCTGCCAGGCTGCCGCCCGCGGCGCACGACAGTAGCGTGCTGGCGGGGCTCAAGAAGGTAAAGACCGCGGCGGCTTGGTCGCCGTGGACTTACGACCGACTGGCCAGCGGCTCGGGCTACGGAGCCGGCGTCGTCTCGCCCGCGTGGTACGAACTGCTCTGGTCCGACGAGCAAGACGTCGCCGTTCACTGGCTAACCCGCGTGGCGCAGGTGATGCGCAGCAGCGATCTCGACGCCTCACCGGCGCACGTGATCGAAGCCGTGCGACTGGCGGAATCATTGGCCGCGATGCGCGAGCGGCCGCTGCCGGGACTGGAGGAACTCGATGAAGCGGCGCTCTCTGTGCTCTGCAACGGCCAGCAAGGACCGATGGCGCTCGTGCGGCGTCGGCTGATCATCGGCGACCGACTCGGCGCGATTCCCGCAGAGGCGCCGATGGCGCCGCTGCAGCGCGACCTGCTCGCCCTGCAAAAGCGGCTTCGTCTTCCGGCCACGTCTGAAATTAAGAAGTACGACCTCGACCTGCGGAAGCCGAACGATCTGGCGCGCAGTTGCTTGCTTCATCGGCTGAACCTCCTCGACGTTCCCTGGGGCGACTCCGATCGGGGCGGACGCGGGGGGAAGGGAACCTTCCACGAGTACTGGCAAGTGCAGTGGGCGCCTGAGCTGGCCGTGAAGCTGATCGAAGCCTCGCGCTACGGCAACACGATCGAAGCAGCGGCTACGGCTCGCGTGAAGCAAGCGTGCGACGACGCGGCGACGTTGGCCGAGCTTACCGAACTGCTCGCCCACGCGCTGCTGGCCGAGCTTCCGCTGGCCGTCAAATCGCTGGTCGCTGCCATCCAACGGCGGGCCTCGGTCGCTAGCGACGTTCCGCAGCTCATGGCCGCGCTGCCGGCGCTCGCTCGAACGATGCGTTACGGGAACGTTCGCCAAACGGATGCGACGCTGGTCGGCGACGTTATTCGCGGCGTCGTCGAACGGATTTGCATCGGCCTTCCGAGTGCGTGCCATTCGCTCAACGACGATGCGGCCGGCGACTTGTTCACGCTGACAATTGAAGTCGGCGCGGCACTCGATATCCTCAGCGACGAAGGAATGCTCGCCGCCTGGTACGACTCGCAGCGGTCGATCACCGAGCAAAGCGGCGTCCATCCGCTGCTGCGCGGCCGCGCCGTCAGGACGCTGCACGATGCGGGGCGCCTTGAAGCCGATCAGCTTCATCGCGTGCTTGCCCTCGAACTCTCGCCGGCGGTGGCGCGAACGGCGGCCGCCGCTTGGATCGAAGGGTTTCTGCGAAGCTCGGGACTCGTCTTGATTCACGACCTGACGCTGTGGAACGCGGTCAACGCGTGGGTGGCGTCGCTCTCCGGCGAAGCGTTTACCGAAGTGCTGCCGCTGTTGCGGCGGACGTTCGCAACCTTCGAAACGGCCGAGCGCCGGCAGATGGGCGAGCGGGTGAAGCGCGGCGGACCTTCCACCGCCGCGGGCGGCGCCGTCGAACCAGCCGCGAGCGGGTTCAACTATGAGCGCGCTGCACAGGTGCTGCCGCTGCTGGCCAAGTTGCTCGGACGCGAGGCGCCACCATGAGTGATCAGGCAGAACTGATGCGACGTTGGCGGTTGCTATTAGGCGGCGAGCAAGCCGACGGCATCGGCGTCTCGCTCGGCGGCGAGGACGCCGCCATCGACGGCGCGCTTGCGGCGCTGTACGACTCCGACCGCAAAGCGGGGCTGGGATCATCGGCCCCCAACGTCCCGCGATGGCTCGGCGATATTCGCAAGTATTTCCCCAAGTCAGTCGTCCAGGTGATGCAGCGGGACGCGCTGAGTCGGCTGAACCTGACGCAGCTGCTCACGGAACCGGAACTCCTCGAAGCGGTCGAACCCGACGTCCACTTGGTGGCGACGCTGCTGTCGCTGCGCGGCGTGCTGCCCGCCAAGACTAAGGAGACCGCCCGCAGCGTCGTCGCTAACGTCGTAGATGAACTCATGCGCCGCTTGCAGGAGCCGGCGAAGCAGGCGATCGCCGGCGCCCTCAACCGCGCGTCGCGCAACCGTCGTCCGCGGCATCAGGAGATCGACTGGCCGCGCACCATTCGTGCGAACCTCCAACACTACCAGCCTGAGTATCAATCGATCATCCCGCACACCCGCATCGGTTGGGGACGGAAGCGTTCGTCGTTGCGGCAAGTCATTCTGTGCGTCGATCAATCGGGCTCGATGGCGGCGTCGGTGGTTTATTCCAGTATCTTCGCCGCGGTGATGGCGTCGCTGCCGGCGATTCAAACGCGGCTGGTGGTTTTCGATACGGCCGTCGTCGATCTCACCGACGAGTTGCACGATCCGGTGGAGGTGCTCTTCTCGACCCAACTCGGCGGGGGAACGGACATCAATCGAGCTGTGGGCTATTGCCAGGGACTGGTCGAGCGCCCGCAGGAAACGATCTTCGTGCTGATCAGCGATCTCTACGAGGGGGGCGTCGCGGAGGAATTGCTCCGTCGCGCGGGGGCGATGATCAACTCCGGCGTCCAGTTCATCACGCTGCTCGCACTGAGCGACGAGGGAGCGCCCAGCTTTGATCGGGAGCTGGCGGCGAACCTCTCCGCCCTCGGCGCCCCGTCGTTTGCTTGTTCGCCGGATCAATTTCCGGAGTTGATGGCCGCGGCGATCAACCGACGCGACATCGCTCAATGGGCGGCGGAGCGCGACATTCGCACCTCGCGGCCAAACAGCCGCGGCCAACGGTAGGCGGCTGTTGCGTCGTGTCGCGTCGCCTCCAGGGAGGGGCAAGCGTCGGAACGCCAAGCATTGTGTTGACGAAAAACATCTGCTTATTGCGAGTCGGCCGTGTGCGGCGCTTGTGTGTTGTTGGCATTCTTGAGCAATGCGTCTGCTGTTGAGTTTGGACAGACGATTTGCGATTGACGTAGATCTGCCGCCCGCGCCGGAACGCTACTCATGCGACACGGACCAAGAAAAGCCGTCGGCGGAAGACCGCGATTCGCCACTTACAGAATCACAGCCATCCTAGCAGCCCAGCTACGACGGTCGTGTGCGGGTTGTTGGGGATGGCGGTGGCGCTGTGAGCTATAGCCGCCTGAGTACGCAGCATTCATAATTCGGCCGACGCCGAAATCCTGCGACATCTAAGACGAGTCGCCGCGACCAGGCCGCAAATCCCCGCAAGGACCACGCTAGACGGTTCGGGGACGAGTGTGACTTGAAGCCCGTCCACGCTGGCCCAGAAGCCCGTAAACGAGACGGCGTAGATCGGTACAGTGCTTTGCCAACCGAACCACTCTGACTCGCCACGCAGGTTTGCGAAGTCATAGCGAAAAGCAACCTCGTCGATGAGACTGTTGGCGACGTCGAAAAAGCTGATTCTGATCGGTCCGGCCTGCGATGTGGTGACGGCATGGAGCCAGTAACCGCCGAATTTCGATGCCGGTTCATCGAAGTCGATTCGGCCGCTGGGGGAGTGGTAGGTGATTACGTCTGAACCGGCAAGAGTCGGTTGCAAGCAAACGCCCTTCGCTCCATCGAATGGAATGGCGGTCAATTCACTGGACCCGTCTAGGCTATGAAAGCCGGGACCGTCCCAAATAAACAGATGCGGCGCCGGTGGTTACGATTCACTTGTGGAGTACTCGCCTGTAAGCGTTCCCAGTCCTTCCAGAATATCTACAGGACCTGAGTCGCGCGGCGTCGATCCCGTAATCCATCCACTGCGGAACGATTCGAAGCTTTCGCTATACTCTCCTGTGAATGGTGCAATTGGAAAGAATCGGAGGATTTGCAAATGCTGCTGACACATGCAGTGCCAGTACGCTTGTCGCTAAAACTGCGCAAAACAACTCTTTCATGAGACGACCCCAAATTTACTGCCCCGCCTAGTAAGGTAGGTTGCGGAGGCGCCTTCCGTCGAAGACTCCGTTGAAGCCTCGCATAGTACGGTCAGCCAACGTCTAGCCGTCTCGCTAGAGAGAAACGCCAATCCCAGAACGCCGAGTCTTGCGGAAGTCGGTTCTGGAACCGGCGTAAATTGCCCACGTACGAGTGTCTCACATTTGCGCACTAAGAATACGCCGTTTCAAGCCTCGGTCGTGAACGCCTCCGCGCGCCAGCGGTCCGTGGTTCGTCCAGTCGGTCGATGCAACCGCCAGCACGAACGGCCCGGTATAGGGCGCAGAGGTGAAGTCACCGAGGGTGGCTGTCCTTCAGTCAAGCCGACGCCGAACGATGAATCTGGCCTGCCGGCCGCCTCAGTCGAATGCCGTCGCCGCGGCGGTTTCGGCAGGGGATGTTGCCGCGGCCTGCCGCTGGCGGCGGATGTGTAGCAGGACGGGCCAGCTCGTTTGACCGCCCTCGGCTTCGGTGCGCAGGTGGAACAGCCGCGACTGCTCGGGAACCAACGGCTCGGCCGTGATGAAGAATTCCCGCTCGCTTTCCCCGGCAAGCAGTGTCAGACCGTTGAGGCCGATGTTATCGATGAACACCCCATGTGGCAGGTTCCGCCCCGAGTGATCGCCGCCGAGAGTTATTTCGCCGTCGTTGCCATCGCGCACGAGCTCCACGATGGCGGAGATCGTCTCGCCGGGGGCGATTTCCAGCTCGATCGGCGCGGGCGGTTCCCCGGGCCTTGAAGCGTCAACCGTCTCGACCGTCTCGGACGGCTGATTCTTGTGATGCACGCGGATCAGAATCTTGGGCGCCGGCGCCAGCTTCGGTTGGCCCAGATCCACCGCATTCTTCGTCACCGTTATGCCGCCGATTTCGGCGGACGCGGTCAGCTTGATCGGCGACTGGTCTTCCGGAGGGGCGACTGAATCTGGCGCGGCGTTGATAGTTCCATAGGCGATGTTCTGGCCCGCCTCGATCACCAGCGGCGATGACACGTGGAATCCGGGCGGCAAACCGCTCACATGGATCTGAATCGGGCCTTCAAAATCATCGAGCCGCTCCACCGAGATGGAAAACTCCTTGCCGCTGCCGGCGCCGACGGTCAGGTCGCCGGCGCTCGCCTTGATTTGAAAATCGGGCCGCGGCGGCCGCACGATCAGCTCGTACCTGTAATCGTCGCCCCCGAGCGACCGCACGTCGCGCACGCGCACGAGGTAGTCGCCGTCCGCCGGCGCCGTGAACGCCACGCGCGAGTCAGCTCCAAGCTGCCGCCGGCCGTCGTCATCATTTTCGTAATAGATCGTGTACTGCGGCAGGCCGTTGGGGATGAGCTGTTCGTCGGGAGCATGCGGCTCGACGATGTAGCACGGCTCGTTCAGGGCGTGAGTAATGGCCGTGGTGCCGAAGTACGCAATCCGGCTGCCTTCGATGCCCGGATACACCAGAAATCCCGAGTCGGGCCCGCGGGGATACATCCACAGCTTGGAGACCTCGCCGTTCGCGTAGAGGTACTCATTCAGCTCCATGTCCTGCCACTTGTGCAGGCGAAAGTCCGCGAGCTCCATCGAATCGTGCCCGCGGAAGGTGAAGTAGCTCGGCCGCAGAGCCTGCAGAACGACGCGGGGGATGGAGCGGCCTGTCGCATCTAGCACTTCGATGTGGGAGTCGAGCGGCGATTTGTCGCGCGCGGCGTTCACTTCGATCACGAACTGCTGTCCAGTCTTCGCGGAGAATTGGTACAGGTCGACGTCCGGCGCACGGCTCTCCCCCGCGGCGGCGATCACGCCGCGCACGCTGGCGTGGGCGGCAATCGCATTTGCGGCGTCCGGGGCGTTGTTGGGTTCTTGCTCCGCCGATTCTTCGCGCGGCGCCGGGTCGTTCGGGTCTTGGTTGTCATCGCTCACCAGGTGAGCATCCGCGGCGTCGGCGTCGCCGGGCAAGTTGGCCGCGTAGCGCTGCTGCGAGCCGTCCATCCGCGCGACCAGGAAATGCTCTCCGTTGGCCTCGAATGCGATTCCCGTCACGACGTCAGGCTGCAATTCGTAGCGGTGCACCGGAGCGAACCTCGCCACGTCCCACAGGACCAATTCGCCGCTCTCGGAGGCGCTGGCAAGCTTCGCGCCGTCCGGCGAAAACGCCAGCTCGACGACCGTGCTGTCGTGCGCGGTACTGGCGTGGACCATGGGGTTGATTCGCGGCGCCTCGCGCGAAACGAGCCGCCAGGCGCGCACCTGGCGATCGGCGCCGCCGGCGACGATCCACGCGTCGTCGGGGCTGAAGGCCACCGCGCACTGTCCGCCTTCGGGCTGCCCCAGCGTATCGAGCCGCTCGCCCGTGGCAACCTGCCAGATTTTCACAGTCCCGTCGGCGCTGGCGCTCGCCAGGAGCGTGCCATCGGCGTTGAACGCCAGCCGCATCACCGCGCCGTTGTGGCCGGAGAGCGTGCGTGCGAGCTGGCCCGTGGAGGCGTCCCACAGGTGGATCATGCGGTCATGGCTGCACGTGGCGAGCAGGTCGCCCTTGGGGCTGAGCTTCGCGTCGTAAATGGCGTCGCGGTGCCCCTTCACCTCAAGCACGGTTTTGCCATCAGCAGCGTCGAGCACTATCGCCACGCCATACAGGCCGGGGATGCCCGACGCGACGACGACGCGCGACCCGTCGCCCCAGAACTGCACGCCGTTGACCTTGCCCGGCGTTTCAGCGCCCTTAGCCACGACGTCGCCGGTCGCGGCGTCGCGGATTTCGACGCGGCGGTACTTGCCCAGCGCGAGCCGGGTGCCGTCACGTGCAAGCGCGAAACTTGTGATTTCGTCTTGCGCATTTGTCGCAGGCTCGATCGACGGGGTGGTAAGCTCTGGAAACTCCGGCGCCGTTCCTTCCGGGCCAGTCGCGCCCGCATCGATCCAGCGCCGCAGCACGTCGATCTCGGCCTCGGTGGGCCGCTCGTTGTCCTTCGGCGGCATGACCGGTTCGATCTCGCCGGTGACCATGCGAATGAGCCGGCTCGCGTCGGCCCGGCCGGGCACGATCGCCGCGCCATTGACCCCTCCCGCGATGAGGCCGGCGAAGGATTCCAGCGTCAACTCGCCTTCGGGCGCGTCAGCCGTGTGACAGCCGACGCAATACGTGCCGAAGATTGGCGCTACGTCGCGCAGATAGTCCGGCGCCTCAGTCTCGGCGCCTTGCGCCTTGGCGAGAAGAGCCAGCATAACGGCCGCACCAAGCAGCCGCGAACATAGTTGTAACAATCGCCTCATGATGGAATCGCCGCAAACATCGAGCGGCGCAAGTGGACTAGTGATTGAACATGAATTCCCGACTGGTAAGTACGGCCCAGAACATATCCTCGAGCACGATGCGCCGCTGGTCCGCCGGCGCTTCGTTGAGCACCGGCAGCAATTGGGCCAACTCGGCGTCGGAGGGATAGCGCGAGAGCGCCGACAGGTACAACTCCTCGACGATCCGGTAGTTCGGCGTCCCGCTGGACACGAGGGACGCCAATTTGCCGTCTTCCGCGGCGAGCTTCTTCAGAATCGTTTCGCCATTGGACAGGTGCAACGCTTGGACAAGGCTGGGCTCGTTCGATCGCTCGCACTGACAGGTGACCGTCCGCTGATGCCGGCCGAACGTGCGCAGAAACCGTGAAACGACCGCCGAGTCGTACAGCTCAATCGCCCGCGTTCCCTCTGGGTAGAAGTCGGTCTTCACGAAGTCAGCGCCCGAAAACTCGATCTCGGTGAACAGCGACGGCTCGTCGGCGACCTGTGAAATCGCGTCGAGCGCCACCTCGGCCATGAGCCGCTGCGGAAAGTAATGCGAGAAGTTGCGCGCGTCGCCGGCGCCTTCGCTCGCCGGCGTGCTGCTGCGGGCGTAGGCCGCCGACTGGAGAATCAGCCGCATGAGGGCCTTGAGGTCGTAGTCGTGTTCAACGAGGTAGTCGGCGAGCGCTGCCAGCAGCTCCTCGTTACTCGCGGGATTTGAGAGCCGCAAGTCGTCGATCGGCTCAACCAGTCCGACATTAAAGAAGTTCGCCCACACGCGGTTGGCAATCGCGCGAGCGAAGTATGGGTTGTCCGCCGCGGTGAGCCAGTCGGCCAGGTATTCGCGTCTCGCATCGCCAGAGTCGGATTCCAGCGGTTCGCCATCGAGAGGCGCCGGCGGCTGCGGAACTCCGGTGGAGGGCTGGATGAGATCGCCGCGGCTGGCCACGAACACCGTTCGCAGCCCATCGCCGTTGCGGGCGTCGCCGCCCCAACCTTTAGCCCGCACGCGGGCCAGCAAGTTCGACATGCCGTAATACTGGTCGTTGGTCCACTTCTCCAGCGGATGATTGTGGCACTTAGCGCAGCCGATCGACAGGCCCAAGAACGCCTGGCTGATATTCTCGGTCATCGTTTCGGGGTCCTGGTGCAGCGCGTAAAAGTTGGTCGCTCCGTTCTCGACGCTGCCGCCGCGGGCCAGGACGATCTGCCGGGCAAACTCGTCCCACGGCGTGTTTTCGCTCACCCGTTCGCGAATCCACCGGTAAAACGCCTTCACTGCATCGGGACGGAGCCGGTTGCCGTTGACCAGCAGCAAGTCAGACCACTGATAGGCCCAGTAATCGACAAACTCCTCGCGGTCGAGCAGCGAATCGACGAGCTTCGCCCGTTTGTCCGGCGACGCGTCCGCGAGGAACGCGCGCGTTTCGTCGGCCGTGGGCAGCTTGCCGATGGTGTCCAGAGAGACTCGCCGCAGAAACGTCGCGTCATCAACTGCCCCGGCCGGCGGCAGATTGAGCAATTGGAGTTGCTTGAGCACGAGCTCGTCGATAACGTTGTTTCGCGGGGCGTCGGAGAAGGTTTCGCGCGGCGCCTTCGCGTCGTAGGGCGAGATGACGCTAACGTTGACGATCTTGCTCGCGTACCACACGGTCAACGCGCCTGCGCCGTGGCCGATCACCTTCAGTCGGCCGTCGTCATCGACCGTGGCCACGCCTTCGTTCGTGGACGCGAACTTGGCCCACGGCGTCACGTCGCGCACCGCGCCGTTGTCGTACTTCGCCCGCACCACGATGCGCTGCTCATCGCCAGGCCGGAGCATGGCCTCGGCGGGGAACGCTTCGAGCGACTCGATCATCGCGTCCTGATCACCAGGCGCTGTAGCGCCCTCGGCAATCCATTGCGAGAGAATCTCATAGGCCGGCGACTGCTCGTCGAACTTCAGCCCGCCCTTATGAGGCACGGCCATCGTGGGCTTGAGCAGCAAGAGGCTGCGGCCCGGGTCGGCCAGCTCGACGCGACGGCCGCGGGCGTCGCGGGTGATCGAGTGAAAATCGGCCAGCGCGTCGTAGCCGCGCAGCGAGAGCTTGAACCCACCCTTGCCAGCCAGCGCTCCGTGGCATGCGCCCGAGTTGCAACCCAGTTTTGCCAGCACCGGCTGCACGTCGTTGCGAAAGTTGTACGGCGCCGCGTCTTGTATGCCGCGTACGGAGACCGTCGCGGTCACGGCCAGTCCGTCGATCGTGGCCGTGATTGTCGCGTCGCCGTTGCCGACGGGGATGATGAGACCTGCGTCATCCACCCTGGCCACTGCGGGATCGCTCGTGCCGAATTGCGCATCGGCCGTGCGGTCGCCGGTCATCCGGTCGACGGCCATGCTCTCCACGAGCAGTTGCTGACGAGCGTGCGCGCCGTCGAGCGTCGACGCTGGGGGGAGCACTGCGTAGCGATTCTCGTCAGCAGCCGATGCGGGGGCCGCGTTCATCGCGCCCATGCATACGACTACGGCGCTGAGGAGTAGTAAGAGTCGACGTCGAATCATGCCGCCTGCACTCGCAATCAGGTCAAAACAGTTCGTGAATCTCATGCCGGCCGAAATCGACCAGCGGGAACGGCCGCCCCGATGGCCCCGGCAACTCGGTTTCCAGGTCCAGCCCGAGGCTGTGGAAGATCGTCGCCACGAGGTCGCCCGGCTCGACCGGCCGATCCGCCGGCGCCGCGCCAATCGGATCGCTGCTGCCGACGACGCGCCCGCCCTGCACGCCGCCGCCGGCGAAGTAACACGTGAAGCACTGCGGCCAGTGGTCGCGCCCGCCCGCGGGGTTCACGCGCGGCGTGCGGCCGAACTCGGCCAGGTTGCACACGAGCGTCCCTTCCAACATGCCGCGCTGGTCGAGGTCTTCGATCAGCGCGCTGTACGCCTGGTCGTACATCGGCGCCACGATGTTCTTCATGCCTTCGATCGACGTGAATGGCTTTGTGCCGTGGATGTCCCACGTGATCTCGTCGAACACGGTCAGAAACGTGTTGATTGTGACGAACCGCACGCCCGCTCCGACAAGCCGTCGGGCCAGCAGGCAGCACTGGCCGAATCGGTTCATGCCGTACCGCTCGCGCACCGCGGTCGGCTCCTGCGTCAAATCGAACGCCTCGCGGGCCTCGCGGCTGGTCATTAGCCGAAACGCGGCCTGGAAGTTCTCGTCCATAAGCTGCGCGTCTTCGCTTGCTTCGAACGATTTTATATTGGCTTCGACAATCTCCCGCAGCTTGCGGCGCCGGCCGAGCCGCATGTCGTCGATCTCCGCCGGCGGCAGCAGGTCAGGCACTTGGAAGTTCGGCTGCGAGGGATCCGCCATCAGCGAGAACGGATCGTGCGCCTTGCCCAGAAACCCGCCGGCCTGTCCGTTGGGTAGGTTCCCGCCGCCGCGGCCCATCGTCTGCGGCAGCACCACGAACGGCGGTAGGTCGGTCTTTCGCCCGCGAAGGTAGCTGACTACCGAGCCGGCATGCGGCGTATTCACGCCGCCGGCGAACACACGGCCGGTTTGCACGCATTGCCACCCCGCGTCATGGACAGCCGCACCGCCGTGATGGCACGAGCGCACGAGCGAAAATTTGTCGGCAATCTTGGCGTGCCTGGGAAAGATTTCCGACACCTGGATGCCTGGCGCCACGGTCGAGATCGGTTTGAACGGCCCGCGAATCTCCGCTGGGGCGTCCGGCTTCATATCGAACGTGTCGAGCTGGCTGGGGGCCCCCAGGTTAAAGATCATGATCGCAGAGCGATCGTTGGCCGGGACCTCGTTGGCGGCGGCCCGGGCCGCGAAGTAGTCGGCGAGCGAGAACCCAATGGCACCAAGCGAGCCGACCTTCAGAAAATCACGCCGCGTCGCGCCATTGCACGTGACCGCCGAGCCCCGGCCAAGCAAATCCAACATGCCACCAGCCCCCCACGCTCGCTCGGATAAGGATGGCCGGCGCGCCCCGCCGACCTATCCCCGAGTATACCTGATTCGCGGGGCGGAGTGGGCACATCCCGCAGTGTCGAGAACTAGCCTAGCCCTGTCGGGTGTGGCGGGGATTCCTTGAACTCCATCCGCGCAGGACTGTGCAACCACAGGAACTTGAATCTTGCATCGGGACGCGCGGAATGCGAGGTTAGATGTCTAAGACGCCATCAAACGTTAGTTTCGTGGCCTCTTGGTCCCTCTTATACGCGTTCTAATTTGAAGTAGCGCGCCTCCTCTTGCGCCCGCCCAGTTTATCCATCATGCTATCGCAATCCCCTTTTTGAGAGGTTGCGATGGAGGTGAAGGGCCATTTGCCTCAGGCGGAACTCAAGCGTCTGGAACGCGTCGAGAAGGACGCCGACCGCGCCAAACGTCTGCGGATTGTGATTCTGGCGCAGGAGGGATGGACGGCTCCAGCCGTGGCGATGGCCGTGGGCCTGAGTCGCCGCATCTGCCAGCGATGGGTGCGTCGCTACAACGAACAAGGCCTGGCGGGCCTCAACGATCGACGCGGCCGCGAAGAGCGTTTGCCGCTGACGCCCCAACAACAGGACGAAGTTCGTCAGCGTCTCGACGCTGGCCCCACGGCGGAAGACGACGTCTGCTCGCTGCGCGGCAAGGACGTGCAGCGGATTCTGGCGCAGGAGTTCCATCTGCTCCGCTCTTTGGCCGGCGTGTATCACTTGCTACACCGGTTAGGCTACTCGTACCTCCGCCCTCGGCCGCGGCATCGCAAGGCGGACCCCGAAAAGCAAACGGAGTTCCTCCGTCAGTGGCCAGAACGCGTGCAAGCGATTGCCGCGGCGTATCCGACCAAACGTCTGCGGATCTACTTCCAGGACGAATCGCGGTTCGGCCAACAAGGAACGACCACGAACGTCTGGGCCAGGACCGGGTCGCGGCCGACGGCCATTCGTCAGACCGAGTATGAATATCTCTGGGTGCTGGGAGCGGTCTGCCCCGAGACGGGGCATGCCGAAGGGCTGCTCAGCCCGCAGCTCAATGCGAAGATCGTCAATGAGTTCCTCGCCCAGTTCGCTCGGACGATTCCCTCAGGCGAACATGCCGTGATGCTGTGGGACGGGGCCGGCTTTCACATCAGCCGCCAACTCCGCGTTCCCGACAACGTCACCGTCGTCACGCTGCCGGCCTACAGTCCCGAACTCAATCCGATCGAGAATTTATGGCACTATCTCAAGAGCCACTGCTGGAGCAACCGAGCCTACGACAATTACGACGCCCTCGAACAAGCCGCCGTCGACGCCTGGACGAAAGTGGCTCTCGACGCCGAACTCATGAAAACCGTCTGTGCCGCCACTCACCTCGATCGCGCTACTTCAAATTAGAACGCGTATTAGCCCGCGACTTCTTGGAGCCATATGGAGCGCCCCAGAAGGCGCCTCAAAGCCAATTCTTGCTGCTTGCTTGCGCGCTGAGACCGACACACCGATTGACTTATGCCCTAGCGGAATCTGCAATCAGTTGGACGATCCTCAGCCGATTCGAGGGGTGCGCAACTGCCGGCGGCAAAATCGACCTGCGTTTCGACACTTTGCTCCAAGAGTTGGCGGTGGTGAACACCGACGCGCGCAAGCCTCCGGGCGCTCGGCCTCTTAGTCGGGGCGATCTACGCAATGACGCTTGAAAGCACAGGACACGCCCTAATGTGAGACTCACGTGAGGCTGCGAACAGCCGCGTTGGCGGTTCCTCCGCTCAATCACAGTTCCGGGGCGATAACGCCGAACCTTGTCACTTTATCGTGCGGCGTCCGCAGTAGGTGCCCGTTGGCGGCCTCGATGGCTAGCCAGTAGCGCACTTACTATGTAGAGGAATCCTGGAGCGGCGAATAGGAGGAAGTACGGCCCGAGCCAAAATTGCCCGCTGCCGGCAAATATGTACAGGTGAAACAAGGCAAGGCTTACAACCGTGATCAAGCCTCCGAAAAGCTCGCGCCACCACGCTAAGGCGAATCCTAAGATTACACCGCCTGGGAAGAATAGCAGGGCGAGGGCCTCGCTTGCGGTCGGTCGGAAGTGCTCTTGGCCCCCGAACATGAATGCCACAAGGAGCAGTGTGCTGCCTACGCCCCATGCTCGGGCGACCCAACTGAGAATCGTTTCCGGTTTTATATTTCGGTCCTGACGAAGAATTTCAATCGCAATCCCTAGCTCGTCCTCATGGTATTCGTGCCGAACTAGGACTTCTTGCCACCGAACGTGCGAGTACACTCTCCGTGCGTGCGCATCATACTTTAGCACGCTTAAACAAGAGGTCTCGGAAATACGAAAATTGCGCGGACAACACCATTACATGCTTAACGAGTTCGCAGTCTCAAAATGGCGAGCAGGCCAGGGTCTGTCGGCTATTGTACAGGCACAGCGCGCACCATCGCGCATGCGTTGTCGCAATCGCACACCGTGATTTTCTAGCGCCGGAGGTGCATCACCCGAACTTCATTAACGTTCACGTTGGTGACTAATGACGAACCGTCCGAGCGCACTCCGTCGCAGCCAATGCCACGCCCTCATTTGTCACGTGGACAGAGTCAGTCCGGGGGCTTGAGAGCCTGAGCGCAGTTGCCGTCAAGGCGATACCGCAATTGCAGAAGTGTCAGCTATCTCGGGCAGTTGCGCAGTTAGCGAATCTGCTGAAGCCGGGCCAGCCGCCGCGAGTTGACCGGAGTTCCATTTGAACAAACTGTCGAGCACTGCTGTGACTTAGGATTGAAGCGAAGATAATATATCCTAAGTATCCGCAAATGGTTCGCATAGACTGTCCATTCCAGAACCGTCAATTTGCAGTGTTTTGGGCCGCTGCTAAGATGAATCCCCCGGAATGCCATGCTTGCCAACGCTATTTTCGAGGTCGGCTAATGCAACGATCAGCAAAGTTCATCCGAACGTCTGCCAAGCATTATTTCATCGTCGTCGGCATCCTGTTTCTGACGGGACGAGTAGCTTACGCTGGAGTCTTTCCGAACTCCGACAATATCTACGGAGTTTCGGCGCCCGATCCGTTTTATGTCCAAGACGGCGATCGCTATATGTGGCTGTACGGCACGGAGTCGAGTGGAATCGTGGTGAATGGGGGCCTTATCGAGAAACCAACCGGCCTCGCTCGATCACCAATCCGACTACTCAACCAGGCGACAGCGGTCGTTAATGACGGTGTCCTACGCGACGTTGTCCAACGAAGTGCTTCTCATGTTTTTCATCTCGAAGATCACAGTCACCTGACAGTCAACGGGGGCGTCTTCCTCGATACCAGCACATCCGGAGAGCTTCTCTACGCAAGCAACAATTCGCACGCCACGATCAACGGCGGCTCTTTCACCGCCACACGCAGTGCCGTTCTCAGGACATGGTTCAATGGTTCAATCACAGTCAACGGTGGGAATTTCACAGCGGACGATGATGGCGCGCTTGAACATCGCGGTGGCGGCAACGTTCGAATCAATGGTGGCGTCTTCCGAAGCTCGCGGTATGCCTTATTGGTCGCGCAAGTTGGAGGAATCTTGGAGATCCATGGTGGAGAGTTCGACTCACCGCTCGGGTTGCAGCAAAGGACGGGAGTCATTGAATGGTATGCTAGACAGGCATGGGTGGATGGGCGTCAACTAGAGCCCGGCGATATCCTTGATGGTGACGGCTCACTAAGATTGACGTTCCCAGATGGAAACACCCAAACGATTCCGTTCCTGCGCACCGGGGGTGTTATGCGGTTCATTGCCGTACCAGAGCCCTCTGCGGCCATGCTATCGTCGCTTTTGATCTTTGGGATCGCTTCCCGACGACGTTCGTGCTAGACGCTCTTTGCGTTGGGCGCCGAGCCTACGATGACGTAGGCGAGTGCACATTCGCGCGTGGCGCCACATCGTCGTCCCGGGGCGTCTCCATCCCTTGCTCGCCCACACGGCCCTTCGGGACATTATGGGCATGAACCTCCGCGCGCAAGCGAACAAGGCCTCAGCCGACGGTCGGGGAGACCAGTACGGGAGCGACCACGACGATCGCCCAAGCCAAGCTCTCCTTAGTTGTTGGACTGCGATGCAGCATACTGGGGTTCGCATCGACCACGGTGGTCCTTGACGGTTCCTTTTCGCTGGCAGGCCTCGGCATATTTGACCGCCGCGTCGCTGGCACATATCGTCGTCTACAAGGGGCGTTAGCGAAGGTTGGCAGTGATCGGGCGCCGCGGAAACGGTGCACTGTGCCGTGGCAGCGCATAGCAAGCGATCCATAAGAAATGGAATGACCAATGAAGGCAGTTCATAGATGGGCCTTGGCGGCGCTCGGATCGATGTTCTTGTGGTCGGTTGAGAACTGCTTGGCTGGCGTGGTTAGCGGCGTACGAACCGTCGCCTTATCGGGCATGCCTGCGCCAGGAACCAATGAGACGTTCGGTGACGTTGGCTATTCCGGTGTTTCGCTGAACAACCGTGGCGAGACGGCGTTCATTGCTTCGCCCTCGTTCAACAATTTTGAGTTCCTCTTCGAGCCGCGGCCTACACGCGCCATCAATGACGAAAGCGTCTGGACGGAAGCTGGCGGCAGCGGCCTTCGACGAATTGCGCATGAAGGACCGGGCCTGCCTGGCGATGCGACCTACGCGAATGTTGCCCGTCCCCTAATCAGCGACCAAGGCGAAACCATCTACCATGGCTCGTTCTCGGGCCAGCCTGCGGCGACTCAGCGCAGCGCGGTAAATATCTTGCGGAATCGCCTGGGGCACACCGACGTTGTCGTTGCTGCACATGGATCGATCGCTCCGTCCACTAGCGTCACTTACTTTGAGATTCACCGTCCCTCGATGAATGCGAATGGCGACGTCGCGTTCTTCGGCGGCGTGAATGCGTCCAACTTCCAAGGGATTTGGGCCGAAGTGGGCGGCGAAGCGCTCGACCTGGTTGCGCGGCGAGGCGATAGCGCCCCCGGGACCACCGGGACATTCAGGGACCTGTCGGAGATCCTCACTTTTGACTCAAGTCTCGCAATTGGCTCCGCCGGACACGTCGCCTTCCGAGGTGCGTTTTTCAGCGACCGCACGAAAGGAGCAATTTGGCTCGCTAACCCCACAGGCGCGCTTCAAATAATCGTGGGCGAAGGCGACGTCGCACCGGGCGCCAATGCGACCTTTCACACTGTCGGGCCGCCGCGCGTCAACGGCCGGGGTGAGCTTGCATTTAGTACTGGTCTCAGTCCAACGCCAAATCCACGAGGTTCCAATGACTCCGGTAGGGCCCTCTGGCGGTACTCGACCGAAACAGGCTTGGTTCTTGTTGCTATTCAGGGTCAACAGGCGCCTGGGGTCGACGCTGTGTTCGCATCGAACCATATTAACTTTCCTACATTTCGTGACCCTGCTCTCGGCGAGGGAGGCCACGCGGCGTTCGCCGCAAGCTTGCTACAGGGCAATGTTATGACCGAGAGCATTTGGCTCGCGGATCCCTCCAGCGAACTGAAAATGGTGGCTCGACAAGGCGACCCCGCGCCTGGGACCGACGATATTTTCATTGATTTCGGAACCTCCACGGTCAACGCTCGCGGACAGCTTGCGTTTAGCGCAAGAACTGTGGAATTCAGCCCGCTGCACCACGGCATCTGGGCGCAGGACCGAAATGGGGTTCTTCGACCAATCGTCAAGGCCGGAGATTCCCTGAACGTTAATGACAACCCCGCCACGCCGGACCTGCGGGAAGTTCAGTATCTGAGCTTCTCAGAGGGGGGCAGCTTTGGATCGGACAGGATCACGGGGTTCAATGATCTTGGCCAAGTTGCGTTTTTCGCCCGATTCACCGACGGGACCAGCGGCGTGTTTGTATCGAATGCTGTGGCAGTACCGGAGCCCTCGAGTATCGTGGCATTAGGCCCGTTGGCATTGATGTACAGATCGAGAATGCGCTGGGCGGGCCATTAAGTACACGCTAACTACAGGGCGTCGGTGAAATCGACCTAAGGTTCGACACTTTGCTCCAAGAGTGAGCGGTCGTGAACACCTCAGCGCGCAAAGCATAGGCGTATTGGCCGACCGATTGAGGGACCTGCGCGAACCCCTGACAACGTCAACCGAATCGACCGCCATTCTAATACGCGATTGCCGAATGACTTCGTTGACGTTGCATCTGCCGATTCGTAGCTTATCGCCGATTATTACAATGCCAGTGCCTACTTCTTTGGCGATCAGCGGTTTCGAAGTAGCCGCGGCTCTTCGTTCTTGAGGTTATTAATGAGATTCATTTGGGCAGCCGCACTGTTGTCAGCATTGAGCACCTTCGCTTGTGGTGCGGAACCGGCGGCTCCGCCGGAAGGCTTTGAAAACATCTTCAACGGCATCGACCTGTCGGAATGGGATGGAAATCCCGCTTACTGGAGCGTCCGGGACGGCTGCCTCACTGGCGTCACGGATGGGTCGCTCAAGCACAACCGCTTCATTGTCTGGCGGGGCGATGAACTCAAAAACTTCGAGCTGCGGGTCAAGGTCAAAGTCACCGCGGGAGGCAATAGCGGCTTGAACTATCGGAGCGCGTCCCGCCCCGATCTTGGGGAGGAAGTCGTCACGGGCTATCAATGTGACGTCGTCCCGGACCACGCTGACTACGACGGGATGCTCTACGAGGAGCGAGGGAGGCGAATACTCGCCCACACTGGCGAGAAGGTGATTGTCGACGAGCAGGGACAACCTTGGGTCGTCGACGCGCTGCCAAAGAAGACATTCAAGCCCAATGAATGGCACGAATATCGGATCCTCGTGCGAGCTAATCACCATCAACACTGGATCGACGACCACCCGACGGTCGATGTGATCGACCTAGATACGAAGCATCGATCGCTCGCCGGGATTCTCGGGGTTCAAGTCCACGTGGGGCCTGCAATGGTCATTCAGTACCGAGACTTCATTCTAAAGCGACTGCCAGACGATCTGGAACTCATTCGTTCCGACGACGCCGAGATTCCCGCTTCGGCGGTCAAAGTGGTCCCGCAGGGATAAGCCACGCAGTGAAATACTTGGCGGACCTCCGTGAAAACGCCTCATCGGGGTTCGCTCAAACTGCGGCACTCTCATAGCGAAAGGCTTCAAGCAATTTTCACCGCCGTCCCCGATTCGGACGCCTCGTAGATCGCTGAGATAATCTTCACGTCGCGCAGCCCCTCTTCGCCAGGCGTTTTCGGGGCCTCGTCGTTCAGGACGCACTGCGCGAAATGGTCCATCTCGAGCGCGAAATGATTGCCCTGCTTGATGGCTAGCCCATCGCCTTGGCGGTCTTCTCCCTGCCACAGGCGATTGCCTTGGTAAGACAGAAACGGCTCGGACTGAATCTGGCCGCGCGTCCCGTATACGCGGAACCGATTGCAGCCGAAGCCATAGGACGAAAGACACGACCCGACGGCGCCTGATTCGAATCGCAGATCGAATTCCACGGTCTCTTCGACTTCTTTGAAGCGAGGATCGTTCGGCGTCGCGTAGCTGATGGCCGTGACTTCGACAGGCTCCTCTCCTGTCAAGTAACGCGCCGCTTGAAGGGCGTAGATGCCGATGTCCATCAGCGATCCGCCCCCTGCGAGCTTTCGATTGAGACGCCACTGCAAAGGATCGCCGATGCTGAACCCTCCCTCGGCCGTGACTTGCTTAAGGACGCCCACCGCCTCGGGCGATCGCGCGAGTTCGATCGCTTTTTGGGTGACCGGTTCGTATTGCAGGCGATAGGCGATCATCAATTTCCGCTGGGCGTCGCGGCAAGCGTCGATCATCGCTTGGCACTCAGACGGCGTGTTGGCCATCGGCTTTTCGCACAGCACATGCTTGCCTGCCTGAGCTGCGCGAATCGCGTACTCGGCATGCATGCCGTTCGGCAGGACGATGTAGACCACGTCGACGGCGGGATTCTCCTTGATCGAGTCGAAGTGGTCGTAGTCGTAGATATTCTTAAGATCGATGCCGTATTTGGCTGCCTGTTCCTTCGCTTTTGGGGGGTGGCCGCTGACCAAGGCGACAGGGCGGGCTAATTTGCATTCAGCGAATGCGGGGAGAAGCTGTCCCATCGACAGATTCCCGATCCCCACCAAGGCGAAACCGACGGTCCTCTCCTCCGGCGACGCGGAGTTAACGCGAAGCGCCGTACTCCCCAAGGCGACTGCAGTCGTCGTGAGAAAGGTGCGTCGCGAAACAGTTCCAAAATCAACTGACATCGAAACGCCTCCAACTTAGATCCAGGCTGCTCACAACTTACGCTTACTTCTTGCCCGCGTATGCCACTCGCCAGATCGTCCCCGACGCATCATCGGTCACCATCAGTGCTCCATCCTTGGCAACGGCGACGCCGACCGGACGTCCCCACACGTTCCCATCTTCGGTGACGAAGCCGGTCAGAAAATCCTCGAACTCGCCCGTCGCCTTGCCATCCTTCAGGGGAATGCGAATCACTTTATAGCCGACGCGGCGGGCTCGGTTCCACGAACCATGCTCAGAGGCGAAACCGTCGTGATGGTACTCAGCCGGAAACTCGTCGCCGTCGTAAAACGTCAGGCCGAGCGAAGCCATGTGCGACTGGAGCAGCACGTCGGGAACGATCGCCTTGTCCTTCAATTCCGGATGCTTACCTGCGTGTCGCGGGTCTGGATGAGGGCCGATGTAAAACCACGGCCAGCCATAGAAGCCCCCTTCCTCCACATGAGTGATGTAATCCGGCACTAGGTTGTCGCCCAGTCCGTCCCGCTCGTTGACCGACGTCCAAAGTTCTCCCGTTTCCGGGTGCGTGGCTAGGCCCACGGGATTGCGAATGCCGGTAGCGAAAACGCGTTCATTCTTACCGGCGGGGTCGAACGCTAGAATTGCAGCTCGACGCTCTTCACTCTTATCGTCGTCAGCGTTCGATCGCGATCCGACCGAGACGAAAAGCGTTTTGCCGTCTGGCGAGAACTCCAAATCCCGCGTCCAGTGTCCGCCGCCGCCGACGCTTTCGTTGCCGGAGGGAATATTGTCCACGATAACCTCTGGTTCCCCCGAGGCTCTCGCGTCGCCGCTCTTGTACGGGAAGCGGACTACTGAATCGGTGTTGCCGACGTAAACGTATTGAGGTTCCGGACCAAGCGGATAGAACGCGATTCCGAACGGACGATTCAACTCGGAGGCAAAGATTTCGCTAACCTCCGGCTTGCCGTCGCCGTCGGCGTCGCGAAGAACGCGGATTCGGTTGGCGCTGCTCTCCGCCACAAACAGGTCGCCATTCGGAGCAGTGGCGATAACCCGAGGCCCGTCGAGTTTAGTGGCGAACTCGCTCACTTCGAACCCCTCCGGCGCCTTGGGCCAAGCACCTTCGGGACGGCTGACAATGCGTGGATGTTTATCGGCCGAAGGCGTATCGTAGGGCTTGGCAAGATCATCTACGGTGACTTTGCGACGGACGCCCGGTGCGTCGGTCGTCCAGTCCCCCAAGGCGTTTTGTCCAGTCAGGGTGGCGCGATTGGACGGCGCATCGTCTCCCAGGGCGGTCGCGGAGATCGACAAAGCGACGAGCAGAAATGCAGCGAATCGAAATAGATGGCCCATGAGAATATCCTGTTGACTTGGCCGCCTCTGAGCAGCATCTGGACAGCGGACGAGTTAGTATGACGAGCACAGCGGACGGTCAGTTTACACACAACTGGCGCCCTCGCTCAACGAACTAATCGGCTTGAGAGTGACGAACTAAGCGACGCACCGGCAGACGGGAGTTTGCGATGGGGAGTAACAACCGCGAAAAGTCCGCTCTCGTCGTGAGCAAGCGAGGTTTCACTCTAGTGGAACTGTTGGTCTCGATCGCCATCATTGGCACGCTTGTCTCAATTCTGTTGCCCGCCGTCCAGCAGGCCCGCGAAGCGAGCCGGCGCCTCGTTTGCAGCAACAATCTGCGCCAACTCGGCGTCGCTCTGCACAACTATCACAGCGCCAATCAGCGGTTTCCGCCTGGACGCGGCGATCCGACGCCTGGCGTGTTTTCGACGCACGCCTTCTTGCTGCCATACCTCGAACAAGGTTCGGTACGCCAGGGCATCGATTTTACGAAGGCTCCCACGACGTTTAGCGTGGCGGGAGGCGTCGTGCACGACGGCGCTGCCAACTTCTTGGCGGCGACGACCCGGCTTGCCGTTTTGCAATGTCCGACCGACGCATTTGCCGCCGGTGTGCCGGGTTCGGAGTTCGGCCCAACGAACTACGTAGCCAATGCAGGGAGCGGGCTCAGCCTATGGGGATCGCTCACCGACGCCGACGGTGTTTTCTTCAAGGGGTCTCGGATCGGTCTTCGCGACGTCGTGGACGGTTCGACGTACACCGTTGCGATGAGCGAGCGTCTCAACGGTCCAGGAACCGATGAATCAGGCGGCTTGGAAGCTGATGTGCAGCGCTTGATGCTGGAGATTCCCGGCGGGAATGACACGACGCCGGAAGCGTGCGCTGCATCGAGCAGCGGCAATACCTATCGCGATCGTGGGGCCAAATGGATTCTCGGCAACTACGGCAACACGCTCTACAACCACTATTACGCGCCGAATGTTGCTACTTGGGACTGCATGAACCTTCAGCAGCAAAAGGCGCTGATGGCTGCACGCAGCCTGCATCCAGACGTTGTCGCCACCCTGCTGTGCGACGGCGGCGTCAGGCTGACGTCCAACGCGATTGAACAAACAATCTGGCAGGCGGTTGCCACGCGTCAGTCCGGCGAGGTTGTGCAGGACTGGTGATCGGCGGCAACTTCGACAATCATACGAGCGATGCGCCAGCAACGGACTGGAAAGCTTACAATTTCTATCCCCCGGCTGACGAACTGTCGTGGAGTCCAAAAGCCAGCGATAGGATCACACTCAAAGTTTGGCGGTCAGCGTCGTGCACGCATCGGTGAAATCGACTGACCGCAATTGCTGAAGGCGAGAACGTCACGTCATTTCGTCAGACTGATGGCACAAGCCCATCGAACCCTACGGCCTGGGCCAGCTCGTGGCACATGACCACGGATGAATGGTCATTCTTTACATGGCCGTATCAGGTCAGCTGCGCCGTATGGATTTGAGCGCTCCTGCGGAAAATCGATCGGACGCTCAATCAGTGGCGACTCAAGAAGTGAGAAAATAGTTGATCGTTAGGTCGATAGTTTTCTGTGGGGCAGCGTCCTGAACGCCAATTTCGTGTCCGCATGCGGGCTTGGCGGGGCGACGATGCTCGTCGACTCGAACGTGAGAAAGAAGTTATTCAGGATCTTGATCGGCGAAGCGGGGCCAGCGCCGGTGGTAGCGACGCCGCCGAGGTCAGTTGATCTGTTTGATTCGTACGTGGCATTTGAATTCAGGAGTAGAGTAGTGATGATCCTGGGTTAAAATCGAGCGCAGAGCCAAAACGGCATTCATTAGTCCGCATCGCCGGCCGATGTCGGCGCGAGCTGAGAACAACTAGTGATCGCGTCTGTGGAATCGGATGGGCGAGTACCCAGTAGTCAGCAATGCCGCGCCGAAGAGAATTCCCAAGAGATAGGATCCATTCCAACTACCGGCGGAGTCGCCCACGTGCTCCTGCAGGAAAGCAAACAAGAACAGCATCGCCGCTACCGCGAATAAGAGGGTCGTCAGGCGCTTTCGGTCTGCCCGTAACCGCGGCAAGGCGGCGAAAAATAGTCCCAGGAGGAAGCCCTCGGTAAAACCTAGACATCTCGATAGAGACGCCTGAAACATTGGCCAGCTAAAAATCAGTACCGCCGTTTCGATTCCGCCGCAAACTGCCATTAGGCGCCAGTTGAGATCCCAAGGTGGACGCGCGGCCGCATAACCTTGCGGGTCACGCTGCCGCCACAACGACTCCAATTCATCGACGTAGGCCTTGGCTTCGGCCAAACCTGCCGAAGGATAAATCTCGCGATAGAGCTGAATCGCCGGAATGCGACCGAACTGCAAGAGTTTGCTTTCGACCGCGTCTTTCCGTTCCTTAGTTAAGGCGGGATGCGCCGAGTCTCCAAACGTTGTAAGGCGATAGTCTTGTACAACAAGGGCCAGCAACCACAGGCCAACCCAACCCGGGGGGTAGGCAGCAATCAGAATATCCACAACCCGCGGTTCCCCCTCCCAGACTAACGCCTCGATGGATTTCAAGAGAATCATGACGCTCACGAATGTGGCGGCGAGTCCGAGAAGGGCGGTTGCGACTCGCACTAACCGAATCAGGGGCTGGGCGGGTTGTACCCACCGGTCGGCGCCGGACGGATAATGCCGCCACCGTTGTGATCTTCGGACAATCCATATGGCAACGATAAACCCAGGCAAGCACAGCAAGAGGCCCCTCCTCTGCCAGGGCCCTAACGCCTCGTTGCGCGTACCTGGCTCTCGAGCGAGGGCGGGGTTAGCTTGTTGGGCGCGTAAGAAGGCATTTTCTTCCGCTAGATAGAGCAGACCCGCAACGAGCGCGGCGACGGTGAAGGCCGTAGCTGCAGCTAATATCCCCGGATGCCCGCGCATCCAACTCGCTGCCTTACGCGCGACGCTGGCCGGTCTCGCATGAATGGGCTCGCGGCGTATAAAGCGGTCGAGGTCTTCCGCCAAATCGCGCGCCGAATGATAGCGTCGCTGCGGCGACTTTTCTAAACACTTCAGACAGATAGTTTCGAGGTCGGGTGGGATCGCGGAGTTTCGAGTCCGCGGCGCGATCGGCTCCGCCTCCATCACTTTGAGCAGCGCCGCCATCGGATTGTCGGATTGAAACGGCGGCTCGCCCGTGAGGAGTTCGTAAAAGATCGCTCCCAACGCATAGACGTCACTGTGCGGGCCAATTTGATCGTGGCGACCTGAGGCTTGCTCTGGCGACATATAGGCGGGCGTCCCCATAATGTCCCCGGTCTGCGTCAGGTTACGCCCGCTGCCCGTCGTTTTGGCCAGCCCAAAGTCGGTGACATGCGGTACGTTGTCGGCGTCGATGAGTATGTTCGAGGGTTTCAAGTCACGATGGAGCGTCCCGCGCGAATGCGCAAAGTGCACAGCCTCAGCAATCGTTTTGACGAGTGTTGCCGCTTGCAAGGCTGGCGTCGGCCTTCTTGCCGCCCACTCCGCGAGGCTCGGCCCGTCAATGTAGTCCATCGAGAAGTAATGCTGGCCCTCGTGCAGTCCCACCTCGTGAATGGCCACGATATTCGGGTGCTTCAGGTTCGCCACCGCTTCGGCTTCGGCATAGAAACGATCAATGGCAACGTCGTCGGCCAGATGGCCGGCCAGGATCATTTTCAGCGCCACAGGGCGGTTGAGCGTCAACTGCCGCGCTTTATAAACGACGCCCATGCCGCCCCGTGCGACTTGCGACTCCACCTCGTAGTCCCCGAAGTAGTGGACCTTAGGATTAGAACCGGCGAACGTTGGAGGCGAATTGGGCGCAATAGTCTCGGCCATGCCCTCTCGGAGCAAGCACGTCGGGCAAAGACCTCCGAGTGCATCGGTCGAGAGATGGGCGCCACAATTGGGGCATCGTCGGGTCTGGTCCATGATCGTTCCCTTTCATCTCTTACAAAAGAAATGGGAACGAAAGGTTACAGGGTTTCTGGCGTCCGCGTCAGATATCTGCGAAGACGTCGTGAAATTTCAGCAGGCTACGGAGAAATTTCACGTTAGCCTCCAACAGCCGCCATCAACGCCAGTAGTTCTTCGTCGATTTCCTCCTGACTGGCGACGGTCTGAGCAATCTCGTCGAGGAGTAGACTCCGGAATCGTTTTCGTAGTCGATGTACCGCGACTTTAACCGCTCCTTCACCCATCCCGACTTCGACGCCGAGATCTCGGTACGCGGCCGCGCCGCTTGGATCAACGATCGTTGGCCTTAACGCCTCAAACAAGCGCCCCTTCTGTGCTTGCACGTATTCGTTATGCAGCCGCTGGAGCACACGCTCCAAGAGCGTCAAAGCCCAGCGTCGCTCATAGATCCGTTCGGCCGTCAGATCGTGTGCTGGCTCGAGTAGATACGATGCCTCAGCGGAGACCGCGTCGATGGACAGCGAGGCAGCGCCACCGCCTCGTTTTTGAGCGCGCGCCTTGTCCCATTCATTGGCAAGGAAGTTTTGCAGTGATGCCAGTAAGAACGAACGGAATCGCCCTTTGGCGCTGTCGACGCCGACGAGGCAACGCTTTTCGAGTAGGCGACTGAAGAATTCTTGCGTCAGGTCGCTTGCGTCGTCAGGCGTGTAACCTCGTCTCCGAATAAATGCGTACAGAGGATACCAGTAAGCTCGACACAATGTCTCCAATGCGGCGTTGGATTCGGGCGATGACTCGCGCGCCGCCGAAACGACGATACTCCACCGTGTCGTGGCAAAATTGGCGCGATTGTTCAACTCGCTTTGTTTGTCGGCAGAGTCCATGGACGTTCTAGTGTATGCGGCCGGAGTGCAGATGCCCTAGAAGACTTCGGATGTCCTTGAAACGGCCCGTTTGATTGCAGCACGAGCGTGCTTAAGACCATCCCGATGATCGTGGGGCTGCATGCCTCCAGAGGCGAGATCAAATCAGTCGTAGAATCGGAGATCGGATCGTGGCTCGCACTGTAAAGTCACAACTTGATCAGCCTCGGTCGGGGCGACGAATGGCACTTAGATTTCCCAAAAGCCATTGACCAAGAGGCGCTTCAGTTCGTGTCGCGGCACGTTGTCAGAGGCGTGAATCCTGCGGACGTTCTGCGCCATTTTCGGTGAGTCCCAGCGATTCGTCGAGTTCGCGGCAGGCCAGTAATCCGGCGTCGGTCGTGACCTTGCTGCCGTAGGATGTTAACTTCAACCGGCTGTCAAAACCGACCCGCAAATCGTCTAGGTCCGAATCTGCACAACGGCCACTCCTGGTCGACGCCCTGGGTGCTCGACGACCCAACGACGTACGGCACTCCGCCCGAGGGGCAGCACGTGGCGAACCTTCTGAAGGGCAGCTCACGGGAGTCTCGCATGGCTCGCGCCGCCGTTAGAAAGGGCGTGTGCCCCCCCCCATCATTACTGCTGCCGGAATCGCCAGCGAGTAGGGCCGTTGATTTCAACAGCGACGGAGCCTTTGGCGCCGGCGATCTGCCGCGATGGATCACTGGCTTCGGCAGCACGTCCGCCCTCTTCAGCAATGGCGACGGCGACGCGGACGGTGACGTCGATGGCGCCGACTACTTGACTTGGCAACGGGAGTTCGGCAAGGGCCAGAAGGTTCCTCAAGTCTGCAAGATCCTGGAGATTACAGAGCAGGCGTACTTCCGCTGACGTTAGAAGTACGGTGGGATGGCTCCGGAGATGACCAGTCAAGGGAGACCACGCCTGATGGCGGTGTTGGTCGACGCCTGTCTCTTGCTCCGTGCGTTCGAGCGGCGATCCCCCGAATTCGTGATGATCCGCAAGGCTCTCCGGCGTTCCATCGCAACTCAAGAGCGGCTTATCGCCGAATTTTGGAATGTGGCCCCTCGTCCATTGGCGAAAAATGGTCAGGGTCCAACAGGCGACCGCGTCAAGCGTCGTGACGTCCTTTCCGAAGACGCTCAATCGTATAGGAACTGGTCGAGCGAATGGAGCTACCGGAGTGGCCGTTCACGACGCCCGCTTAGTATCGGTACTGTTGGCAGCCGGGTCGAAGCGGGTGATGACCTAAACCTTCCAAAATGGCACAGTGAGGCCAGCTCCTGCGACGCTGCGAGAACATCAGCGGCGATGAGCTGCCGCAACGCGGGCGGCGAGTCATCGTCGGTCGGCGTCAGACTATTGCGGGCTGAAAAAAGAACTCGATAATGCAGGCGCCATGGACGAACTCATCAAACGACTGCGTCGCCTCCCGAAGCATCCCATGACTTGCCAGGGAGGACTTTTTCCTTGGCCCCAGCTAGTGCGCGGCGAAGGCGGAACGCCGTTTCGACCGCACTTTCCGCTTTGGGCGGACGTCGAATTAGGGGCGATCCATGCGGACGCGATGCTTGCTCCTGATGAAGATTCGTTGCGCGCCGCCTTGGAGACGTTGGGTGGATTCGTTGAAAAGCGGATGGACAACAACGCGTGCCCCCAGCGGCTCGAGGTCTGTGACCCGGAATTGGCAGAATACTTACGCCAGCATTTGGCGAACACCGGGATCGACGTGGAGCTGGTCGACGAGCTTCCGATGTTGGAGGCCGCCGTTGCGAAGATGGCCGAGATGCTCGACGCTCAGGCCGAAGGCGCGCCCAGTCTACTCGATTCACGCGGTGTGACCATCGAGCGGGTTCGTGCGTTTGCGGACGCCGCGGCCGCCTTCTATCGCGCCGCCCCGTGGCGTTACTTGGCCGACACCGACCTGATCCAGATCGAAGCTCCCAAACCGCCCCGCGGGATGACTTGCTTGGTGGTGCTCGGAGCCGGCCGCAGCGTCTATGGTTTGGGACTGTATCCCAGCCGAGCCGCGTACGAACGATTTTTGCGCGCCGGACAGGAGAACGATTACGGGGACGATGTCACGACTGGCCTGGCGCAAGTGACCTTCGATCCGCTCGAGGAGTTGCCCGTCGCCGATGCCGCGTTATGGATCGAGCACCAATTACCGACCGCCGGTGATCGGGCTTACCCTTCGGCCGTGAAACACCTGGGCGATGGCGACGTCGCGCGGCCATCGAAAAAGGAACTGACTTTTCTCGAAGGCGTGCTGCGGGCGCTCGCAACGACCCGCGAAGAGGAGATCGATTCCGGCCGCTGGCAGAAACAAGTTACCACGTGCGACGGACCGCAACTGGTGACATTGGCGATCCCCGACTTGCTCAAGCCGCCGTCGCCCCAAGAGTGGTTGAAACGCGGCTTCGCGCCGGATCGGCGAGCGCATGAGCGGGTGTTTGCTGACATGCAACGCTACCTGGAGGCAAACCCTCCTGCACCCGATGAAGGATTCGAGGCGATCAATCGTTTGTTTGCCGGTCGCTCGATCGATAATCCTCTCACCCAGCCCCGCACGCCGGCGGAACAGGCGCAGGATCTGTGCTTCCAGGCGTTTGACGCCCACGGCCGGCGCCGGGTGCAATTAGCCCGTCAGGCCATCGAGCTTGATCCCGATTGCGCCGACGCGTATGTGATCCTGGCCGAGCAAGCGGGTACGCTCGAGGACGAAATTCAACATGGTCTGCGCGGCCTGCAGGCCGCCGAGCGGACTCTCGGGTCAGCCTGCTTCGCCGAGAATGTGGGCCACTTCTGGGATATGACGGAGACTAGGCCATACATGCGAGCGCGATTCGGACTGGCCGAGTCCCTCACCGCGGCCGGACGAATCGACGAAGCGTTGACGCACTATCAGGAGTTGTTGCGTCTGAATCCCCAAGACAATCAGGGCGTGCGGTATGTGCTGTTGCCCAATCTGCTAGCCGCCGGTCGCGATGTCGAAGCAGCGCGGCTACTCAAGCAATACAACGAGGAATCCGCGAATTGGGCCTACTCACGCGCTTTGTTGGCGTTTCGCCTCAGCGGTCGTTCGGCGCCCGCCGAGCGCGAATTGCGCGACGCGATACGCACCAATTCGCACGTACCAGAGCTACTATGCTCCGAGGAACCAATACCGCAGCCTCCACACTACGCACTTGGGAGCTTTGAGGAAGCCTGCGTCGCTGTTGAGGAACTGCGGCCAGCGTTTGAGGTTACCTCCGGTGCGCTCGACTGGGTCGCCGACTCGCTGCGGCAGCGCGAGGCGGAATTGGACCGGCTACGGCGCGAGAAACGTCGCAGGGAACGGGCGAAGAATAAGAAGCGCAAGGGACGATAGTCGGTAGCCAAGGTCCGAGGAATCGTCGTCGGTACGTACGCTTTTTGGCGTATGACCACCCGCTTGCCGTACGCTCTACGCCGCTCGGCATGGCAGCAGGCGGACTGTTGCTGCCGTTTGGGTAGTCGAAGTACCCGCCGCTCGCCGGATCGAAATCGGCGGCCTTGTATCATTCGTCGGCACTGGGAAGAAAGACTTGCGACTGGCTATGGCGGAACGGATTGGCGGCGTCGTAGCCGGCATTTCCCATGGCGAGGCTTAGATCAACGTTCCGGTCGGTGCTGCCGGTAATTCGCCGGCGCCTTATTGAGGCACCACAGTAGAGAATGTTCGTGGATTAACGAGAGCCCTCCCGGCCCTCGGGCGCATCGCGGTAGCATGAGAGATGCTGGCGGGCCATCCGCGGCCCACGGCTTCGAGCGGATTTTTGCCCAGCACGGCTTCCATGCTCGCCGTACAATGATTCAATGAGCCAGCGAAACTGGAACGGCGACCGTTGCAGAGTAACGATTGAAGCGTTGTGCGCGTTCAATGCGATTGGGGGCGTGCTGCTCGATCCGCAGGATGATGGAGTGGGCCGCCGAGTCATTGGACTGGCAAGTCCGAAAATCAGCCGAAGGCTCTCAATCTGAACGCCATCGAACAACCTTCGAATCGTTTGATCCTGCTTACCGGCGCCACCGGCTATGTCGGGGGTCGGCTGTTGCCGCGATTAGAGCAGCGGGGCTATCGCGTGCGCTGCCTCACGCGCCGCCCGGAAGCGCTTGCAGGGCGTGTTGGCGACCATACCGAGCTCGTCGCTGGGGACGTACTGGATCCAACGTCACTGGCAGCGGCCCTGGCCGGCGTTGATACCGCGTTCTACTTCGTGCATTCCATGGGCGCCGATCGCGATTTTGAAGCGCAGGACCGCATCGCGGCGGAGAACTTTGCGCGACTCGCGACGACTGCAGGAGTGCGCCGGATCATTTATCTCGGAGGGCTCGGCAGCGCCGACCAAAAGCTCTCCAAGCACCTCCGCAGTCGCCAAGAGACCGGTGACGTCCTGCGGGCTCATCACTCAGCGGTCATCGAGTTTCGAGCCTCGATTGTCATTGGCTCGGGTAGCATCTCGTTCGAGATGATTCGCGCACTGGTCGAGAGGCTGCCGGTCATGATTTGTCCCCGCTGGGTGCAGGTCAAGGCACAGCCGCTCGCCATTGAGGATTTGTTGGAGTATCTTTTGGCAGCCATGACGCTGCCGACAGGTCCGTCGCAAGTCTATGAAATCGGCGGCCCCGACCAGGTGTCGTACGGGGAGCTGATGCACGAGTACGCTCGCCAGCGAGGACTCACGAGATGGATGATCCCGGTGCCCCTGTTGACGCCGTATCTTTCGAGTCTTTGGCTAGGGCTGGTCACGCCGCTTTATGCCCGCGTGGGTCGCAAGCTCGTGGATAGCCTCCGCAATCCGACGCTCATCTCGAATCATCTCGCCGAGACCACCTTCTCGATTCGGCCGCGGTCGTTAAGCGAGGCCATTGCCCGAGCCCTCGTGAACGAAGATCGGGAGTTTGCCGAAACTCGCTGGTCCGACGCCTTGTCTTCGGCCGGTGCGCCACGCAGCTGGGGTGGATCGCGTTTCGGTTCACGACTGGTCGATTCGCGAACCGTCACCGTCGAGGTTTCGCCGGAGCAGGCATTTGCTCCGATTCGCCGCATTGGCGGGCGCACCGGCTGGTACTACGGCGACTGGTTGTGGTCAGTACGCGGTTTCCTGGACTTGCTCGTGGGCGGAGTCGGCGTGCGACGCGGCCGACGTGATGCCGAAAACCTGCATGTCGGCGATCCGCTCGACTTCTGGCGGGTGGAGCTTTACGAGCCGCCGAGAATTCTGCGGCTGCACGCAGAAATGAAGCTCCCTGGACGCGCCTGGCTTGAGTTTGAAGTCACTCCGTGCGAACACGGCAGTTGTATTCGCCAGACGGCGATCTTCGATCCGCTGGGACTGTTAGGCTTGCTCTACTGGTACGGAATCTATCCGCTCCACCAGTGCGTGTTTGCCGGCATGTTGCGAAGCATTGCACGTGCAGCAGAGGGGACGGGCGCGACGCCTCCGCCGGAGGAGCAGGCCAGTGCGGCAGCGAACTCTCGTCATTGAGAACGGGAGCCTGCGAGAGGCGGATAGGCCTTCACCACCCCACAGGGTCCACAATAGAACTAACCAAAACCAGCGCCTACGCCCTTGCCGCGCCTGCAGCGTGCCGGGGCTAAGCCGGGGGGCGGTCGCTGCAGTTGTTGCGCATCTGCAATGTCGCAACTACGAGTCATCGCAGCGTCGCTTCAATCGGCTCACCGTGTCACCGGAACCGCAAGTGTTGCAATCACCCAGACCAATCGATTCGATACTTCGACTTCGGGCAAGCCTTCACGACGACTGCGTCGTCAATGGTGCCAAAGCCCCGCGGGATTTGACCGCCGCAGAAGGGATGAGCGAGTTCAGACTCCTTCGCGAACGATTGGACCGCGAGAGGGGCCGGATCAGTTGAACGCAGTCCCATCGGAATCGGCGATAATCCTGAATCGATGACTGGATCGATCAGCCACGAAAAATCTGTGGGTAGGGATGGCTTCACCTGAGCCGGTCGTGCAACCAAGCCCGAGCAAAGGCCCAATGTCGGTTAACGGTCCGTACCGAGAGTCCCAGCGCCAGCGCCGTATCCTCGATTGTCAGCGCGGCGAAGTAGCGAAGCTTCACCACCTTCGCCGCTTCGGGCTCCTCTGCTTCCCACTGCTGGAGCGCTTCGCTTCGCGTACAACACTCCAGGTGAGGCGCAAGCGATTGCTCGATGATGATTCACCAGAACTGGGCCTGGATCACCGCCGCCCCAATGGTTAGCTGCGAGCTTGACGACTGACTGACGCGCCCGCGGGGTCTCCTCGATAATCGCTCTTGGCACGCCGGGGCCAAAAGATTAGCCTCCGCGGCGTCGCTTACCTCAATTTAAGCAAGGCTCTCTGCACCTGCGGCGTCCATCCTGTTGCAGAGTGGAACTCCGATCAGAATCTCGGCGTTCCCAAGTCGAGCCCCGTTGATGCCCAGGAGATTAGCCATGCCCAAGCAATTCTTCGTTACGGCCTTCGCGATAGTCGCCTATCTTTCGCTGTGTTCGTCGAACGCAATGCATGCCGAACTCCCCAAGACACTCCAAGCCAGCGACGCTAAACTCACGCTCAACGGATCAGGGGCCCGAACGAAATACCTGCTTGAGATGTACGTCGCCGGACTGTACCTCGCTCAGCCGAGCAGCGACGCGGCTGCAATCGTCGCCGCCGACGCTCCAATGGCGATCCGCCTGGAGATCTCTTCTAATTTAGTGACTGAAGAAAAGCTCGTCGAATCGCTTAACGAAGGATTCGATAACGCTACAGGCGGCAAGCCAGAACCCATTCGTAAAGAAATCGACCTCTTCCGCAAGTGCCTTGCCGGTAAGATCTCCAAAGGAGACGTTCTGGACCTTGTTTACCTACCGGGCCAGGGCATTATTGTCGTTAAGAACGGCGAGAAGCAGGGTGCTATCGAAGGGATCGCCTTTAAGAAAGCCTTGTTCGGCGTCTGGCTCTCCAATAAGCCCGCGGACAAAGATCTCAAACGAGAGATGCTACTGGCTAAGGGAATCGGCGGGCAATCCTTGCAGAAATAGCCACGCCAGCCTCACCACCAATAATCGGCCGGCGGAAATCGTCGATTTGCAACTGAGGATTCCCGAGCGTTGGATCCAATATTAGCGGGAACGCCCCCGGCGCATCGCGCTTGCAACGGTAGCCGCTTGCCGGTTGGCAGCGCGTAGCGCTTCGTGTCAGGCTTTGGTCGCCTGCTGAAGTCAACCCGATCAGTAGATCGTATGCGTCAAGGCCATTCGACGCCGCCATCTGGTTGATCCTACGGCTCGCAGAATAGCGCCGGTCGGCCGACGTGCACGGGACCAAACTTCCACCAAGCCTTGCCGACTGCTTCGATGGCGCGGCTTATCCTTGCGGGACCACGTTAACCGCCGAGCCGGAATCCTGGCGTCCTCCGGACTGATGGTCGCCAGATCGTCTGGCAAGTGCTTCAGGAAGAAATCCCGATACTGAATCACCATGGCAGGCCCGACACGGACTTGCACCCCGAGAATCACCGCAAGCGCCCGCTTCTTGACGTCCAGATCAATCATGTCAACCGTCGGGTGGCCGTCGATCCAGTGGTGATGATGACTCCTGACCTGCCCCCGGGTAGTGAACCAATCAATAAGTTAGGGTTGGGCATGTCTCAGAGCGGCTGCCTGACGTCGCCGCGTTGCGAACGCGACGAACGCAACGCCCGGACGACGCATTCCGCGCGCTGGCGATGGCTTGCGGCGGCGATCCGAGCGCTCGCCTCGCATGCCGGCTTGGTATGCCGATGATGAGATTGCCAGTAGCCTCTCCGAGCCGGGATGCGACTGATTCCGACAGCGGCTACCTAGCTGAAACTCCGGTCACTGCGAATCTGCACTGGCGAACTACAGATCAACGTAGCGTCGCTTCAATCGCCCCTCCAACGCGATCAATAACTGCGCACGCCAGAGATCCGGTCGAAGATCGCCCAGCGTCGCGCCGTCTGATCGCTTCAAGGGCGCGACGAGAGTGAGATTGTGTTTCACGATACAATCAGACGACGCGCAAGCGGGGTTTAGCGATACCCCAAACGCTGGGCTTTCTGGTCAGTAGCCCTAAACGTCGTCTGTTCCTCGTCGCTCCCTTCTACAGATCGATCGGAAGCGGTTCATGTCCGCGTGGATATTTTTTCTTCTTGAGTGGGCGATTCGATTGGCCATGCTCGTGGTGGTCCCCTTTCGACGGACGCCGGCTGCCGCTAAAGGGTGGCTCCTGTTGATTTTTTTCGAGCCCTTCATTGGCTTGCTCACCTACATGCTAATCGGGCGTGCTAAGTTACCACGCTGGCAAGTGCAGCAACTGGCCGAACTGCCGAAGGCGATGGCGAGCGTCGTCGAACGGCTCGCGTCTCATCCGCGTGTTTTTCATCCTCAACTATCGCCTCCGCTTTCCCAAGCCGTGAAGCTTGCGGAAAACCTTGGGCAAAGCCCGATTCTTGGCGGCAACTCCCTGAAAATGGTCGTCGATTACGACGCTCTGTTCACTGAACTCGTCGCCGACATCGATCAAGCCACGCGGCACGTTCATCTGCTGTTTTACATTTTCTCAGATGACTCAGCGACCACGCCGGTGATCGCCGCCTTGGGTCGAGCCGCAGCGCGGGGAGTTCGATGTCGCGTCTTGGTCGACGCGTATGGATCTCGGTCAGGCTTGCGGGCCTTGCGGCGCAAGCTGACGACGATGGGGGTGATCGTCCATGTCATGCTGCCGATTCGCCTGTGGCCATGGCGAAAAACTCGCCTCGACCTTCGCAATCACCGTAAAATCGCCGTCATTGACGGAAAGATCGGCTACACGGGATCGCAAAACCTCGTGTGCGCGGAGTTCAAGCGCGGGCTCGCCTACGAGGATTTGATGGTCCGCGTGGCCGGACCAGTCGTTTTGGAACTGCAGTATATCTTCGCCTCTGACTGGTTCCTCGAAACCGGAGAGATTCTTGACGGAGAGACTGAGTTCCCGGAGCCCGCATCGGCGGGGCAGGTTGCGGCTCAGGCGCTTCCCAGCGGCCCTGCTTTCCCGACCCAGAATAATCAGCGGCTCTTGGTGGCCTTAGTTCACGGCGCACGCGAACAGCTCGTCTTGACCACTCCGTATTTCATTCCCGATGAGCCGCTGCTGCAGGCGATGCAAACAGCCGTGCTTCGCGGCGTTGACGTTCATCTGGTCGTCTCCAGGTTCGGCGATCATCGGCTCGTCCTGTTGGCACAGGAGTCTTATTACGAGGAACTGCTGGAAGCCGGAATCCAGGTGCATCTCTACGACAAGAACTTCCTCCACGCCAAGCATATGCGCGTCGACGAATCGGTCGCCGTCATTGGAACGAGCAATTTGGATATCCGCTCGTTTGCCTTGAACGCCGAGCTAATGCTGATCGTCTACGACGAGGGCGTGACGTCCGAACTCGCAGCCGAGCAGCAACGGTACTTCGAGCATGCTAGCCTGCTTGATCTCGCGACTTGGGAGAAGAGACCGCTTTACAAGCAACTTGTTCAAAACCTCGCTCGGCTCCTTAGCCCCCTCCTTTAGTGAGAAGCTTCTTTCAGGTCGGATCGCTAAGCTCTCTCTGTCTGCGCTCGATGCGCCGCCGTTGATCACTGCGCGTAAGGCAGCGCTCTCCCCACGGAAGCGTAACGGGTATTTGCGCGCTCCACACGCGCGTGTTCAGCTTGATCAGCGAACCCGAATTCATCGGCCTTTGCGATCATTCACTCGGCGATTTCCGATGCCATCCGGAGACGCGTCATTCGTAAGATAGCTGTGGAAAAGTGACCGCTTGCGCTGGTTGCCGACCCCCGCGGAGAAAGGACGTGTTATGCCTGCCTCGCACGAATGGTTTAAGAACATCCTCGTTGCTGTGGATTTCTCCGCGTCAACGCCGACGACGTTGAACCAGGCCCTTCGGCTAGCGAAAACGGATCAGTGCCGCGTTGCGCTAGCCCACTGCGTACCTGACATCGCCCGTCTCATCGCCAGTACGCCGCGATTCATTGCAGGCATGCCGCAGCTGGCGACGCTGTACGGCGATATCGACCAGACGCAACAGGACTTCAAGCAGGACGCCGCGGCCCAGCTGAGTGAACTCACCGCGACTCTACCGACCAAGGATCATGAGATAAGTTCTTCAGTTCTCGTGGGTGACCCAGATGTCGCGATCTCTCAGGCGGTTGCAGAACATGGCTACGACCTCGTTGTCTGCGGGACGCGCGGCGCCGGCACGTGGGAGAAGTTTCTCGTAGGCAGCACGGCGAAGCGGCTCGTTCGAGACTGTCCGACGTCAGTATTGGTCGTGAATGATGAACACAGGCGCCCCCCGCAAGTCGTGATGGCGGCAGTCGACTTTTCCGCAGTAAGCCTGAAGGCGCTCTCGACTGCATCCAGCGTCGCAACGCACTGGAGCGCTGAACTTCACGTGCTACATGTCGTCGAGTCGCTCGAAATCTCCGCGGAGGCAGTCAAACGGAATTCCCAAGCGGAACGACTGCGCAACGAAATCAACGATGAAGCCGCGGAGCGAATTCTGGCGTCAGTAAAGCGATGCGGTGGTGAGCTTGGGAAGGTGCGCGTCCATGTGTCCTGGGGGACGCCGTGGAGGGAATTGGCGAGAACGGCAGAACGAATCAACGCCGAACTCATCGCAATAGGAACCGTCGGGCGCAGCGGAATCAACGGCTTACTGATCGGCAACACCGCGGAAAAGGTGCTCAGCGCGTGTCGGCGCAGCATCCTTACGGTGAAGCCGGACGATTTCCGACGATCGCTCGTTGAAGCGTAAACGCCGCGGATGCAGCCCGTCAATTCCTTAGTGATTAGTCCGCTGCGTGCGGGAGATTATTCTAATGACTCAGCAGCGCCGCCATACCGGCGATACTCCCGAAATCGATCACTCCACGCTGGATGAACTGATTCGCGAACTGACAGAAGTGCAAGCGGACATGTTGGACTTGGAGGCCCGGGGGATGGCCCAAGCGACGCACATCCATTCCAGCTATCATCAGAGTGCGCGTAATCTGCTGCACTATTTGTCGCTGCGACGACGAGACATTCGCGCACTGCAATCGCGCCTGGCGGAAATCGGCCTATCGTCGCTTGGTCAGTCGGAATCGCACGTCCTCGCTACCGTGGAATCGCTGCTCAACGTCCTGCACCAACTGGCCGGTCAGGACCGGAGTGCTCGCACACCTCGTGCGCACGCTCTCGCCTTCTCAGAAGGCAGAGCCCTTTTGTCGCAACATACAGAAGCACTCTTTGGACGAGGACCAGGCCACCGCCGAGTTCGCATCATGGTGACCATACCCTCAGAGGCCGCGAGTGATCCGCAGCTGATAGAGTCGTTGCTAGCGAGCGGCATGGACTGTGCGCGCATCAACTGCGCCCACGACGACCCCGTTGTCTGGGAACGTCTCATCGCTAACCTTCGATCCGCCGAACGAACCCTCGGCAAAACGTGCAAGGTACTCATGGATCTCGCCGGCCCGAAGCTGCGCACCGGCCCCATCGAGCGCGGAGCGAAGGTCGTTAAATGGAGGCCTCAACGCGACTCTTACGGCCGCGTTACGGCGCCCGCCCGGATCTGGATTTATGCTGAAGGTGACAAGTTGGAGCCGCCCTCCGGAGCGGATGCCTGCTTGCCGGTCCCTAGGGATTGGCTGGCAACACTTGGCGTCGGGGACCGCCTCAACTTCGTGGATGCTCGTGGAGCGAGGCGGTTTCTGTGGGTCGTGGGCGCCGAGGAGCGAGGCCGCTGGGCTGAGGCTGTACGCACCGCGTACATCACTCCCGGCACCGAGCTCACCATTGTCAGCCGGGCTGCAAGGACATTGTCCAGCGGAGCCATCGCCCAAGTCGGCGACCTGCCGCCGGGGGAACGCGCCTACATCGTCAAATTAGGGGATGCTTTGATTCTCACTAGGGACCTGATGCCCTCTCCCCCGGAGAACCCTCCGAACCGTCGCGAGCGATCCCTACCCGTCAGAATCGGCTGCACTTTGCCGGAGATCTTCGACGATGTCCGCGCCGGGGAACGGATTTGGATCGACGACGGCAAGATCGGCGGCGTCATTGAGGCCGTGCAGGCCGATGAAATCGTCGTTCGGGTCACGCATGCGCGCATTCGCGGCGAAAAGCTCCGCGCCGACAAGGGGATCAACCTGCCGGACAGTTCGCTGCGGCTTCCCGCGCTCACCGCGAAAGACCTCGCCGATCTGCCGTTCGTGGCCGCCCACGCCGATCTGGTCGGCTATTCCTTCGTCCGAACGGCCGCAGACGTTTGTGAACTGGAGGATCACTTGGCCCGGCTCGGCGGCGAACAGCTAGGCATCGTCTTAAAAATTGAGACGCGCCGCGCCTTTGAACAGCTGCCCAGTCTGCTGCTAGCGACGATGCGGACCCCTCGCGACGGCGTCATGATCGCCCGCGGGGATTTGGCCATTGAATGCGGCTATGAGCGAATGGCGGAAGTGCAGGAGCAGATCCTGTGGGTTTGCGAGGCCGCGCATGTGCCGGTCATCTGGGCCACTCAAGTGTTGGAAGGATTGACCAAAGACGGCCAGCCGTCCCGAGCCGAAATTTCCGACGCCGCAATCGCGCAGCGCGCCGAGTGCGTGATGCTGAACAAGGGGTCGCATATCCTGCAGGCAGTCAGCACGCTTGACGACATCCTCAGGCGAATGGATGCTCACCAGAGCAAGAAAAGTTCGATGCTTCGGCCCCTGGAATTGGCCCGTCGCTTTTCGGCGGAGTCGTTCTAAATGCAGCCGGGCTGATGGGACGAACGAAGGAATCCTTTCTACCCGCAACTGGCTTACTCGTGGCCCATAGTTGATCGTATCCGTCCCAGGAACTACACCCTACCAGCTGGTTCAAAAACCGCGGGTTAATGAACGCGTTAATCTGCGATGAGCTATGACCTTCATCATGCGCAACGACGCGGTCGCGTCGACACGACCGCAGCCGCCAGGATGAGCATCACCAGCCCTGACGGCTCGGGCACAGATAGCGAGGCGAGAATCGCTCGTCCCATTGCTGGGTTGAGCCGATTGAGAATGACCCAATCCCCCAAATCAGTTATGCGGTCTAGGTTGAGGTCGCCATGCATATAGGCTGCGGACGCCGTTGAATGACCGCTGGTCAGCCACCCCAAACGGAATGCCGTCACATCGTCAGTCGTTGCAGGGCCTTGACCGTTACCCGCGACGACACCGTCTTGGTTCACATCGCCCACGATTCCGTTAGGCGGTCCAAACGGCGCTAGTTCCAGCGAAATGTTATCGACGTAGCCGTCGTTCTCGCCGAAAGCGCTCGATGCCGTAATTACGATATCGATGAATCGGGTTAGCGGTGGCAATCGACCGAAGTCCTCGCGGCACAGAAGTCCTGTGGCATTTCCGCGATCCGCAGCGGTGACGGCGGTCAACCCCATTGCGGCGATTTCAACGCCCGCGGCGTTAAGGGAACGGGCCGTAACGGTGGCGCTGTCGGACTGATTTAAGTATCCACCGAGCCAAGCGGACAGCTCAAACATCAGACTGCCGCCGTCAATTTGCCTCGCAAGATTGCTGACGTCGATCCGCTGTGACATGGAGCTCTGCTGATTCAGTCCGCCGGAGAAGAAATTGGCGCCGCGATCTGGCGGGCCGGGGTCCAGCTGGGACGGAAATCCGCCGCCAGCGAGATAACTGATCGTGTTCACGCCGCCAGGGCCCGGATCGTCCCAGCCTGCGGCATACTGCTGAATAGAGTTTTGATTGAAGCCGCGGCCATACTCCGCGTCGCCATTGAACACAAGATTCCGTCCGAGCGCTGCCGGCGCCGGCCCGGCCGGCGCCAAACCGATTGCATGTCCGTCGTAAACCTTGGGGATCGGTGCGCCGAAATACTCGAGCACAGTCGCTGCCACATCGACTAGTCGCGGGTGGGCCTGTGGCAGAATGGTGGTGGCCAAAGGGCCCGCGACGATAAATGGAATCGTCCGCTGCGGCGGCAACCCGCCACGGTGGCCCGTGCCCAGGCCGCCATGGTCAGACGTAATGATGACCAACCAGTCCTCGTTTGCGAAGTTCGGCCGGCTCTTCATGGCGTTCATAATCTGCCCGATTTGCGCGTCGGTGTTCGCGATTTCCGCAAGGTAACACGCCGCCCCGGGATCGAAGCCGCATGTGTGCCCGGCATCGTCGACGTCCGCAAAAAACGTCATGACCGCATCGGTCGCCGGGTTCTGCATGAGGCCAACCACGTGATTAGCCATCAGCTGGTCGCCATTGGCCGTGAATTCAAAGTTGATAGAACTGTCCGCACCCGAAGGGAAACTGTCGTGGGCGATCTGCCAAGTGAGCGCTCGATGGGTGTTGAGCGACGGATCGAAGGCTTCGAGCGGTGTAAACCAATCGGTCGTGCCCGGGACAACGTTCTCGAATTCGTTGGTATCGGCGCCGTGCCGGTCGACATGGAGCCCGGTCAGGTAGGCGCCCCAGCCGGGTCCGCTAAACGTGAGGTGTTCTGCCTGCGCATATGTGGCAAAGATGCCCGACGGACCGCTGGCGCCGAAGAACGTGCCATCGACAAGCGAGTCGATATTAGGAGCGTTGGCGGCGATTAAGGCGTCGGGCCGCAGGCCATCGATTGCGATGGTCAAGACCTTCCGTTCACCCGCCAAGATCGGCGTGATCGCAGCGAAGCTGAAAACGACGACGGCACAAGTGAACGTGGCGCTAAGGCGTCGAGGCATGATCCATCAACATTTCTGATTAAAGCTGAGCTGGGAACCGATCCAAGCTCGGAACGTCGCCCATTATAACAAGCGGCGCCCGTATCGAGCGCCCGGGATTTTCCGTCGAACTCCAGCCCGCGAACCCTACCTCGGGGTGTCCCACGCTCGAATCATGGCTCAAGCACCTTTCGTTGGGCTTCGGCGGAGGGGTACGTTCCAGGTTTGAATTGGTTGATTGGCGAGGCTCGTCGACGGAAGTCCAATTGGCTGGAAGAAGTCCGAGCCAGAGCGGAGACGATTACTGAAACCGCCTCTAGTCCTCATGTCGAACCTTATTTAGCGCTGCCCTTGCTCGCGTCTCTGCTCTCGCGTCGTTCGCCGCCGTTCGGGTAATCGGTAGGTGGACGCGCCGTGGCCCTTCATACGGCGCAGCTGGGGGACGCTTCCGGCGATCGAGAGCTTTCTTCGAGAGTGATTCGCTCTGCAGAGGAATCTCGCGCAAATCATCGGGAATTTCGATGACAACATATCGCCTTTTCAATTTGTCGGGACTTCGGACACAGCTTTAATATTGATCAAGTTCAAGCCTCGCTACTGACCTAACCTCATGCGAAGACCAATGAAGGAACATGTCCTCCAGGAAGGGCCATTGAACCCGCGTCCCGCAGAGAAACACGTTGGCTCGCCGGCCTACATTGTCGGCGTCGGGGCGTCGGCGGGGGGGCTTGAATCGCTCGAAAAGCTCTTCTCGCAAATGCCAGCTCAGTCGGGCATGACGTTCGTGGTGTTGCAGCACCTGTCTCCCGACTTCAAGAGCCTGACTGACGAGTTGCTCGCACGCCGGACTGGCATTCCGATTTATGCCGCCGAAGACGGAGCGGACATCCGCCCCGACGCGATTTACTTGCTGCCCCCAAAGAAGAACATGATCGTTAGCGGAGGAAAGCTCCTGCTGACGGATAAGGATCCGGCGCTTCTCTCGCTACCCATCGATCACTTCTTTCGGTCACTTGCCCAGGAGGCAGGTCCCCGGGCGATTGCAATCGTCCTCTCCGGCACGGGAAGCGACGGCTCACGCGGCATACGGGACGTCTATGACGCTGGCGGACTGGTGGTGGCTCAAGCGCCCGAGTCGGCGAAGTTCGACGGCATGCCCAACAGCGCTATCCAAAGCGGCACGGTCCATTTCACTCTGCCGCCGGAAGAAATCCCCGACGCCCTGATGCGCTATATCAACCACCCCCTCGCGAACGGCGACGCCCCGGCTCGCCCCGCCGAGCCTGTCACGGAAAGCGCGATGGAGACGGTGTTCCGCTTGCTGCGAGACTCCTACGAAATCGACTTTTCCTGTTACAAGCCTGAAACAATCGCTCGCCGGACCGATCGGCGACTGCAATTGAATCATTCGTTCAATCTAGACGACTACGTCGAACGCCTGTCGACGGACCCGGAGGAGTTGAACAAGCTCTATAAGGATCTACTGATCGGGGTCACGCGATTCTTCCGCGATCGAGAAGCCTTTGAGCGGCTCGAGACCGTCGTGCTGCCGGCCCTTCTTCAGAAACTACCAAGAAATGAAGAGCTGCGCCTTTGGGTTTCTGCATGTGCGACGGGGGAAGAGGTCTATTCGCTTGCAATTCTTGTTCAGGAGCAGTTCCACGCGCTCAGCCGGCCGGTTAACGCCAAAATCTTCGCCACCGACGTCCACCCCGCGTCGCTTGATTTCGCGAGCGCGGGCATCTATCGCAGCGCGGAACTGGCGGATGTTCACCCGGTGCGGCTAGCGCAGTTCTTCGTTCGACGGGAGGATGACCTTTATCAGGTCTCGAAAGACATTCGCCAGATGGTCGTCTTCGCCCGTCACAACGTGATTCGAGACGCCCCCTTCACCCGCATGGATCTGATCAGCTGCCGCAACCTGCTGATCTACTTCCAGCCTCTTGCCCAGAAGAAGGCGCTCACGCTGTTCCACTTCGGGCTCAAAGCCGGCGGCGTGCTGGTCCTTGGACCAAGCGAAACCCCCGGGGAGTTAAGCGACGAGTTCGAGACGCTAGACGGCCATTGGAAGTTCTACCGCAAGCGCCGGGACATACGGTTGCCGACGGACATTCGCCTGACCTCGGCCTCGTCCGCACCCATGCGGGCGGGAACGTCGCTGCTTCCCGGTCCGATCGCTCCGCTCGGGTTCGATGGTCAACTCATCGGTTCGTACGATGCATTGCTCGACGAGTACATGCCGCCGAGCGTGCTCGTTGGCGAGCGACGGGAAGTGCTCCATGCGTTCGGCGGGGCCGGCCGATTCCTGCAGCACGCGAATGGTCGTGTCACGACCGATTTGCTCGACATGGTAAGCGCCGAACTCCGCGTTGCCTTGACCGGAGCGCTCCAGCGTGTGTCTAAAGAGCACACGTCTGTCGTGTACCGCGGACTCCGCATTGCTCAGGAAAACGGAGAGACGTTCGTCAACCTGACGGTGAAACCGGTGCTGAACCGGCGAGCAGACGTGGTCCACGCGCTCGTCTGCCTCGACGCGGCGGACGCGACCCCGAGCGCCGCCCAGCCGCTCCAGGAAATCGACGGTCCGCTGGCATCGAGCGATCATCTGCTCTCCTTAGAGTCGGAGCTCCGCTACACCAAGGAGAATCTCCAAGCCACGATCGAGGAGCTTGAAACTAGCAATGAAGAATTGCAAGCCACCAACGAGGAGCTAGTCGCCGCGAACGAGGAACTTCAAAGCACCAACGAAGAATTGCACTCGGTCAATGAGGAGCTGTACACGGTCAATGCCGAGCACCAGAAGAAAATCGTCGAGTTGACGGAACTGACTGCCGACATGGATAACTTGCTGACGAGCACGGACGTTCACACCGTCTTCCTCGACGCCGACCTCCGCATCCGCAAGTTCACCCCCCAGATTGCAGACACGTTCAACCTGCTGCCGCAGGACGTTGGCCGCCGGATTGAGGGTTTCACTCACTCGATTGACCATCCAGGATTGCTCGACGAGATTCGAGAAGTACTCCGCACCGGCGACTCGCGACAACGTGAAGTGCGTGATCGAAAGGGCGGGTGGTTTCTCCTGCGCATCTTGCCGTATCGTGCTCATAACGGCGTCGATGGCGTCGTCTTAACGCTCATTGACGTCGGCGCCCTGAGGCACGCGGAGGACGAAGTCCGCCTGAAGGACCGGTACCTCGCGTCGATCTTGCGAAACTCCCCTAACTTCGTGTTCATCAAGGACCTCGAAAAGCGGTACGTTCTGGCGGACGACGCCTACCGGCGGGTGCTCGGCTGCGACCCCGTCGGCAAAACGGCCCATGACGTCTATCCCCGCGAAGTCGCGGACCGGATCACCGCGCAAGACGAACAGGTCCTTAGCGAGGGAGCCAGCGTCAAAACGGAGATCGACGTTCCGCTAGCGGACGGCGTGCATACGTTTCTGAGCATCCGTTTTCCCCTCCAGGACGAAAGCGGACGCATTATCGGCCTGAGCGGGGCCAAAATGGACATCACGCTTCTAAAGCGAGCCGAGCAGCAGTCTCGCGAAGCAGTTGAGCAGCGGGATCAGTTCCTGGCCATGCTCTCGCATGAATTGCGGAATCCACTGGCCGCCATGCTCAATGCGACCAGCGTCATCGATGCTCAAGAATTGCCGAAAGCCGCCGCCGAATGGTTCCATATTATCGAGCGTCGCGGCCGGCATATGGCTCGCCTGCTCGACGACCTCCTCGACGTCTCACGACTTACCCGGAACACGATCGAAATCAATCGGCGACCACTTGATTTGGGAGAGACGATTTCCGGGGTGCTCGAAGAGGCCCTGCCGCGGTTTGGCGAAAACCAAATAGAATTGACGGTGGTTCGCCCGGCCGCCCCGCTAATCGTTGCGGGCGACCCGAGCCGACTTCAGCAGATCCAAGTGAACCTCCTTTTGAACGCCGCCAAATACACTCCTGCAGGCGGACAGGTGTGGTACTCCATCTCGTGCGAAGCAAATCAAGCGGTCATCCGCGTGCGTGACACGGGTCGTGGCATTTCCCCCACGGCGCTGACGAGGGTATTTGATCTTTTTTTTCAAACCGATCACCCACTGGATCGCGGGGCGGGGGGAATTGGCGTCGGACTCACCCTAGTACGCGCTATCGTCGAACTGCACGGCGGACGTGTGGAAGCATTCAGCGAGGGCGCTGGCCTGGGAAGCGAGTTTGTCGTGCGACTGCCGTTGTGCAGCCAACCAGTCGGCCGAGATGAATCGAGCGATTCCCGCGAGCTTAATCAGCTCCCGGTCCCCGATTCTCCCTGCAGCATTCTCCTCGTGGAGGACGACGCCGACATTCGCGAGTCGATGCGAGCGTTGCTGGAAATGGACGGCCACCAGGTGTCGACTGCGGACACAGGCGCCGCGGCGCTTCGATTTCTCCAACAGGAGGCGCCCGACGTGATGCTGGTAGATATCGGCTTGCCGGAGATGGACGGCTACCAGTTAGCCCGAGCCGTTCGACAACTAGGGGGCGCTGATCAACCGCATCTGATAGCACTGACAGGCTATGGGCAGACGAAAGACCGCGAAGCGGCGCGGGAAGCCGGTTTCGATGATCATTTGACGAAACCATTACGGCCCGAAGAACTCTACCGGGCGCTCAAAGATGCTGCTTCCGGGCGTCCCTGCGCCGGGGAAGTGAATGGCGCAACGGCATAAACGTCGTCGCGCCGTGCATGGGATGAATTGCTCGCTCGGCGCACGGAAAAACTAGCCGATAAAGTGATCTTGACCCACTTCGGGCGATACGCTCCCTTTACTCCAAAGCTTTGAGCACGGTGGTTCGACCGCCATTCATCTCAGGGTAAGGAGACCCCGGCATGCTTGTACTGTCTCGACGGTCAGACGAGAAGATTGTTTTTCCTACGCTTGGGATGGAGCTCAGCATCCTGCGAGTCCAAGGGAATGTCGTTCGCGTCGGGATCGATGCCCCGCCTGAGATCCATATTTTACGCGGAGAGATTCCGGCAGACGCGCGCGGCGCAGCGGCCAGGACTGTACTGCCCCCCGGTCCTTTGTCACACGCCATGCGTAATCAGCTAAACAAGGTCACCTTGCGGCTGCACCTTCTCCAGAAACAACTCCAAGTCGGAAAAGTGGCTGAGGCGGACCGGACTCTGTCGGAAGCGATTGACGTGCTCGGCGGCCTCGATCGCGAGGCAACGCCCTCCGATGCGATCGCACGCCCCCCTCTAAAGGAATCAGCGCCGAAGTTCCGGGTCCTTGTCGTCGAAGATGACGCCAATGAACGCGAGCTCTTGGCTGGACTGCTGACGATGAACGGCTGCGAATGTATTACCGCGGCGGACGGACTGGCTGCGTTGGAGTTTCTGGGCGCCGGCGTTCGCCCGGACTTCGTCCTCTTGGACATGCGCATGCCCCGCTGCGACGGGCCGCAAACCCTGCGACGAATTCGCAATTCGGCTCGCTTCGAGAAGCTGAGGGTGTTCGCCATCAGCGGCACGTCCCCGTGTGATCTCAGCATCGATGCGGGCCCGCGAGGAGTAGACGCTTGGTTTGCCAAGCCCTTGAATCCCCGGTCGCTTTGGGACGCAATGGAACAGCATCGCAGCCAAGTCGCAGCGGCAAACTGAAGCCTGATTGTGACGACGGCCTGGAAGTCGCATTCACTGTCAATGTTCGACGTGTCCTGTTGCTGCCGCAAAGACAGTGTGCATTTAGGATTCAGTACCTGACGCCAAGTAAGATGGCGAGTTGAACCCTCGCTGTGGCGGCGCGCCGCTTAGCGACTTCCCGGATGAGACTGCCCTTCGCCTCTCCGCACCGGGATGCCGATGATCCCGACCGCCCTCCCGTGGCGAGCTGGTGCGGGTAGACTGGCCTCACGCAACAGACAACAGCACCCCCTATCCTTGCCACTGGCCTTCGACGGCCGCAAGGCTCAGGGGGAGCTTAACATGCGGCAGCGTCGTTGCGCGAGCGACCAAACTTCTTCGTTACTTCAATAATGAGAGCCGGCAGGATGGAAAGGACGCCGATCAAGGCCCATTCACCCAAGGTCGGGTAAGCTTCCACGCCGAATGCCTGGTGGCACGCCGGAATGAGGATCACGGCTAATTGCAGGATCGACGACGCGCCAGTCGCCGCCAGCAACGCACGGTTACTTGCGGCGCCGAGTTCAAAAAAAGTCTCTCGGTCGCTTCGGCACGTCAGCGCGTAGGCCAATTGGGCGAAGCCTAACACACAAAACGCCACAACCTGAGCCTCCGCCAGCTTCATCGGATCGTGCTGATAGACGAGGAAGAATCCTACGAGAGCTGAGACGGCCGTTAAACCTCCGTGCCATAGAATTCGAAAGGCGCGCCGTCTGCCGATTAACGGTTCATGCGTGCCTCGCGGCGGCTGCTCCATCAGCCCGCCGCCGGACTTCTCTGCGCCAAGCGCGAGTGCCGGCAGTCCGTCGGTAATCAAATTGAGCCACAACACCTGGATCGCGAGCAGAGGCGCAGGCCAGCTGAGCAGCGTCGCTGCAAACATGAACATCAGCTTGCCGGCGTTTCCGGCAAGCAAGTAGTGGACGAATCGCTGGATATTCGCATAGATCCGCCGCCCTTCCTCCACAGCGGCGACGATGGTGGCGAAATTGTCATTGAGCAAGATCATCGCAGACGCTTCCTTCGTCGCATCGGTCCCCGTGATGCCCATGGCAATGCCGATGTCGGCCGCCTTGACGGCGGGTGCGTCGTTGACGCCGTCGCCAGTCATGGCAACGACGTTCCCGCGCTTCTGGAGCGCATGAACAATTCTCAACTTGCTTTCCGGCGAGACGCGCGCATAGACGTCGATACGGGGCGCCTGCTCCAGCAGTTTCGCGTCTGGCCAAGAATCGATGTCCTGACCGATCGCAACTTCTCCTTGCTCGGACAAGATGCCGAGCGCACGCCCAATCGCTCGCGCGGTGGCAGGGTGATCACCGGTAATCATTACCGGTCGGATACCAGCGGCGTGACACTTACTGACTGCCTCTTGAGCCTCAGCGCGCGGCGGATCAATCATCCCCACGAGGCCCGCAAAGACGAGGTCGTCTTCCTTGGCGTCGCTGGCCCCGTTCGCTGGCCGGTAGGCCAGCGCTAAAACCCGCAGCGCGCGACCAGCCATCTCTTCGCAATAGCCCCGAATTCGCGACCGGTCCTCATCGCGCATGGGTGCAACGCCGCCTGCCCTCAGCTGTCGCGTCGTTGCCGCCAGGATCGATTCGGGCGCACCTTTGACGAGCAGCTCGTAGTTTGAGTTCAAGTCGATCGTCACGACGGACATCATCTTGCGCTCAGAGTCAAAAGGCGATTCATGAACGATACGCCGGCTCGAATCTCGAACGACGCCGACCTTTCGCGCAAGGACCACGAGCGCCGCCTCCGTGGGATCGCCGATCGCCTGCCAATGCGCCTCGTCCTCGGCACGTTCAACCGTGGCATTGTTGCACCACAGGCCGATAGACGCCGCCCGAGCAAGTTCTAGCGAGGTCGTTGTCGTCTGGTCACATCGGGCATCGCCATTCGTCTGACTTCGCCACTGGTCTTGGCCGCCCGCCTGACGAAGCACGTCGCCGTCGGGGGCGTATCCAACGCCCGTGACTTGCCAGGATTGGTCGGACGTGACGACTTCTTGGACCGTCATCTCGTTTCGAGTAAGAGTCCCTGTCTTGTCGCTGCAAATCGTCGTTACCGAACCAAGGGTCTCGACGCTCGCCAGCTTGCGAATCAGCGCCGAACGTTGAGCCAGCCTCTGCGCCCCAATCGCAAGCGTGATCGTCAGGACCGCCGGGAGTCCTTCAGGGACCGCGGCGACCGCCAGACTGACCGCAAGCTGAAGCGTATCGAGCCAAGACTGGCCGCGCAACAATTGGAGAGCCGCAATCACTCCAACTAAGATGATGCAGATGACGACTAAGTTCCGACCCAGACGGCTAATTCGCTCGACCAACAGAGGCGTGGGAGGTTTCTGGTCGCGAAGCATCCCCGCAACGCGGCCAAGCTCCGTCTGCATTCCAGTAGCGACGACCACGCCAGACGCTCTCCCTCTGGTCGCCAGCGAACCCAAATAGACCATGTTCCGCCGGTCGCCAAGGGGCGCTTTCAGACCAAGGACGAGCGTATGATCTTTTTCGACTGGCATTGACTCGCCTGTTAGCGCCGCTTCATGAGTCTCGAATTGATAGGATTTCAGCAACCGGATATCTGCGGGAATCGAGTCGCCAGCTTCAAGTTCAATCCGGTCGCCCGGCACCAATTCACGTGAGGGAACGCGGCGAGTCTCTCCCAACCTGACGACGCGAGCCATGGGCGCCGCGAGGTTACGCAGCGCTGCCAGCGCACGCTCTGATTTAAAGTGCTGATATAAGCCTAAGGCCGCATTCAGCGCAATAATCAGCAGAATCGCCGTGGCGTCGAGCCATTCTCCCAGCGCCGCCGCGATCACGCCGGCGACGAGCAGAAGAATGACGACGATTTCGCGAAGCTGCCCGAGGACTAAATTCCACCAGGGCGTCGTAGGCTCCGAGGCTAACTCGTTGGCGCCAAATCGGGCGGTCTGCCGTAAAACTTGCTGTTCATTGAGGCCTTGCTCGGCGTCCGTTTCGAGGAGCCGGACGGCGGCGTTGACGTCGACGGCATGCCACGGATCCGCTGACTTGTCGGCCCCGGGCTCCGACGGCGGCAATTCGCCGTCCGGCATTTCCAGTTGTTTGACGGACGGATGGCTGATGCGCGCCTTCCTTGCCCAGGACACTTCTGTCGCCACGTGATTCCCCTAATACAACGCCTATCAGTGGCCGAGCCCGCGCACCGTACGGTGCGCAGCTAGGCTCGGTTAACCAAAATCAAACAACTCACTTAAAAACGATCCCCGTTTCTTGGGGGGCGGCTGCTGGCGGTTTGAGCCCTGATAGCGACTCTGGCCGCGCGGAGACGCGTCCGACTCGTCGTCATAGGACGCTCGCGCGCCAGACCTAGCGTTGGGGAGCATGGGCGAGGCCTGCTCGATCATCTTGTCAAGCTCGCCGCGGTCGAGCCACACGCCGCGACAGGCGGGGCAGTAATCGATTTCGATGCCTTGCCGTTCCGCTATACGCAGTTCGGCATGACAAAGCGGGCATTTCATCATGGTCCTCCAAATGTTGAGTAAGTCAGCAATACGATTCGTCGCTCACGTTGCGGCGAGGTTCACCCAAACGCGGTTCCTCCAAAGGGCATTCGATCTCGAACAAATCGGTCCCGCTCCAGCCGACGACTGACCAGACGGTCGAGACGGCCAGAGATTCGATCCAGGAGAACCGGCAGGCTGCTGTCGCGGTCTTCCAGAACGATTTGCCCCATTCCTTTCAGGCTGGTGACCACGCGGCAGCGCTTATCAATTCCGCCCCGGTCGCCATTGACGTCACTGAGCGTGACGGTCACGCGCGTTACCTTTGACATAAAGCGTCCCAGGGCGAATCCCAGCCGCCGCTCCAAGTAAGCTCTCCCGTCTGGATTCAGAATTACCCCCCGGCAATGTAGGCTGATCTTCATTGTCTTCTCTCGGTGTGAGGATCGTATCCAAGCCCGAGCATCGCGCTCTGGCTATGGTTACAATACGGCTTTTCCACAAGCAGCGGGCATCGGAACCACGCCACTCAATCATCGAAAGCGCCGATGGAATGACACTCGACCAACTGAATTTCGACTGCCTGTACACCTTTTGGATGGTTGCCCGCGAGGGGAGCATCGCTCGGGCTTGTCCAAAGTTGTTTCTTGCGCAGCCGACGGTAAGCGGGCAACTACGCGCGCTCGAGAAGACGCTCGGACACAAGCTCTTCACGCGGGCGGGACGCGGACTAGCGCTGACCGACACCGGCCATTTCGTCTTCCGACACGCAGACGAGATTTTCAGCCTTGGGCAAGAATTGCTGAGAGGCGTCGGCGGTCAGCCCCGCGAATTGCCGTTACGACTGATCGTGGGAATCGCCGATGTTCTGCCCAAGTCAGTGACGTACCGACTGCTGAAGCCGGCGCTGGCGTTTGATAAGGTTCGCGTGGTGTGCCGGGAAGGCAAAACGGACCAGCTGCTCGCCGAACTGGCGCTCCATCGTTTGGACCTCGTGCTTTCCGATGCTCCGCTTCACCCTTCGCTCAGCATCCAAGCTTTTAGCCATTTATTGGGAGAAAGTACGATTACGATCGTAGGCGTCGAGTCGCTTGCACAGAAGTTTCGCAAGAACTTTCCCGCATCATTAGACCAAGCTCCGTTCTACCTTCCCACCGAGAACACGGTGTTGCGAAGATCAATGGATGGATGGTTCGACGCCAATGGAATTCGCCCGCTAGTCCTTGCTGAGTTCGAGGACAGCGCATTAATGAAGTCGTTTGGGCGAGAAGGTCACGCTCTGATGGCGATTCCTTCAGTTGTCGAACGGGACGTGCAGCTTCAGTACCAGTTGCAGGCAGTTGGCCGGATCGAGGCTATCCGTGAAAAGTTTTTCGCCATCTCCGCGGAACGCCGAATTCAGCATCCCGGCGTTTTGGCCGTCTCAGCGGAAGCTCGCAAGCTTCTGGCGAAGTAGCGGCCGGCAATGCGATCTCAATGATCGCTTGTCATCGAACGCGATGACATCGCGGGCTTCGCGAATAGCTGCGAGTTCGCAAGCCGTCGGCTGGCGCGTCTAGCCGGGCCGTCCGCCTCTCGCGCGTCGATAATCCGCTCGAAGAGCCGGTGGATCATCGGCTTCACAAGAACCCATGAATCTTCGCGTTCGCTCGGCGCCGACAGCGGCGAAGAGGAGAACTCTTGATTCTTCTGGCGGCCGGTTCTATACTCGCGGCCTCGTCTTCAAATTCGGGGAATTCCTCGCCATTGGTGAATTGATTCGATTGAGCCTCGCCCTCAGGCGGAGACGCTGTAGGAGTTCGTTAGTCCTCGTCTTGGATTCAATGAAGTCTTTCGCGAGAGTCTTCCGCCATGATCGATTCCGCCCGCGTCGCACGGCGAGCGTTCACTCTCGTCGAGTTGCTCGTCGTCATTGCGATTATCGGGGTGTTGGTGGCGCTGTTGCTCCCTGCGGTGCAAGCGGCGCGGGAGGCGGCGCGGCGCACCGAGTGCGTCAATAAGCTTCGGCAATGGGGCCTTGCCCTTCAGAATCACCACGACTCCAAGGGCTACTTTCCCCAGGGGACGATTTCCGTGGGCGGCACCGGCGTTAACGCCGACCTCGACCGGCGCACGTTCGTCTTGCTGGTCTGGCCGTTCTTGGAACAGACCGCGCTTTTCGCTTCTTATGATTTCAAGTTCCCGTTCTGGCACGAGATTAATCGCGACGAGATGCTCGCGAGCCTTGCGATGTACTATTGCCCTTCGGATCGCGGCAACGGCCGATGGCATGGCGACGCGTATCACCGGGCTCGGGGCAACTATGTGGTTTGCTTTGGCAACGGCAGCTTTCGCGGCTCGGGAGGGAGCCATCCGAAATTCATGCGGGCGCCGTTTGCGGATTACCCCGACAAATCCAAGGGTGTGCCGATGAAGGCGTTCGTCGACGGGCTTTCCAATACGATGTTGATGTCGGAAGTCATCATGGCGGCCAACGACGCCGACTTCGACGCGCGCGGCGATATTCTCAACAACCACGGCGGTCATTCTCAGTACATGACGGTGAATACGCCGAACAACGGCGTCGATCGCTGTTTTTGCAACTCTCGGGAGCAGACTCCCGGCGCCCCCTGCATCAACACCCAGTCGGATATTTCGGTGAGCGCCCGAAGTATGCACCCCGAAGGCGTCCACGTCCTGATGGGCGACGCTAGTGCGAAATTCGAGAACAACAGCGTTGAACTGCTCGTCTGGCAAAAACAAGGGTCGCTGGAGGACGCGCCCGTCGCGGGCGGAACCCTTGATTAAGGATCCGCACCTGACGGATTGCCGGCAAACCGGCCGGCGCCGGCATTCGGATTGTCGCCGGGGGCATGTGAACTTTCGCTGCGGAGCCTCGCCTTCCCGATGATGAGTCGCCGGACGCTGATGAACGCCATCTTCCATCGTCGCAAGCTCGCACGCGGACTGATTCCTCTCGGCATCGTTCTGGTCTTCGCCGGTTGCGCGGACGACCGTCCGCCGCGGCTGAGCGGCGTTGTCGCTGTCAACGGTGCCGCGGTCGACCAGGGCGAGATCCGCGTGATTCGGCTTGATGGCGCCGGCTCCCCGGTGGTCGCAGTCATAACTTCGGGCCGGTACGAGATGGAGGTTCGTCCCGGCGCCATGAGGGTCGAGATTCAAGCTTACCGCCCGGCGGCGAAGTCGCCCGTCGATCCGGCGATGCCCGGCGCAGCGACCGCGGGGACGCTCGAGCCTTACCTCCCGGAAAAGTACAATCGCAATAGCAACCTGACCATCGAGGTCGCCGGCGACATGGAAAAGGACTTCGACCTGACCGTGCCGTGACGGAATTCAGCAACGGCCTTCGCGGGTCATTCCCGTTAAGACCTGGTCACGTCGCCGAATTGTCCGGCAGCCCTGACGGGAAAGAGAAGGGAAATCAGCAAGGGCCAAAGACATCCTCTTGTTTTGAAGTCGATCATTTGCGACTTGAAAGCGCTCAACTAATCCCGTTCGGATCTGAACCATCGTCATAAGATCATTCATGCCCCGGCGCCTCAATTCGTCGGTTATGGCGGTGCTCTTCGCCGCCGCGGCGGCAGTTGATGACATCGTCATCGCCGATTTTGAGAAAGATAACTACGACCGGTACGAAGTGAAGTATTTGGGTGTGCACTTCCTGGCTGTGGTGGCTAATGAAATCGGCGTCGAAGACGCCTCCCGCAGACGATTTGCGGGGCGCAGCTGAGACGCAAGCTAAGGATTTGCGATGAGATGCGCAGGCGATGAACGCTTCTGCGCGTGCTGCGCGATTTGGTTGAAGCATTGCGAGTCTCTCAACGCGATCGACTTGACGGTCGCTGGAAGCGACGTGCATAATTTGCGCCATTCGTGGCGTTTAAGATCAATGATCCAGCGGTCGGCGGCGATGGTAGGCGACTGGCGCCTGATCGCGGCGGCGGCCCAACGTGGCGGCATCGCGTTTTATGCTCAGCATGCGTAACTTGTGGACCAAACTTCGTGCGGGCCGTGACGCTCGTCCAGGGCAGCGGCCGTCGTCTTACTTGCCGGCGATTGAAGCACTAGAAGACCGCCGTATGTTGGCGGTGACGGCTTCGTTCTCGGCAGCTTCGGGCGTGCTGAACGTCTACGGCGATAGCGGCGACAATACGATCGAGGTGAGCCGTAACGCCTCGGGGGCGATTCTCGTCAACGGCGGAGCGGTGGCGATCGTCGGCGGCGTGCCCACGGTCGCGAATACCGCGCTGATGAATCTGTTCGGACTCAGCGGGAACGACGCGCTCACGCTTAACGAAGCGAACGGCGCGTTGCCGAAGGCGAATCTTTACGGCGGCGGCGGGCAAGATGTGATCACGGGCGGTTCGGGCAACGACTTGGCGTTCGGGCAAGCGGGGAACGACACGATCCTTGGCCGCGGCGGCTTCGACATGCTCTTCGGCGGCTCGAACGACGATACCCTTACGGGCGGGGACGCCGACGATCAGGCCTTTGGCCAGAGCGACAGCGATCGCATGATCTGGAATCCGGGGGACGACGCCGATCTTAATGAAGGAGGACTCGGCGCCGACACGGTCGAGGTGAACGGCGGCAACGGCGACGAAGTCTTCACGACGACCGCCAACGGCACTCGGGTCCGCTTTGATCGTCTCAATCCGGCGCCGTTCTCAATCGACATCGGCACGAGCGAGAGCCTGCTCGTCAACGCGAACGGCGGCAACGATCAATTCTCAGCGACCGGCAACTTGGCGGCGCTCATCGCGATTACCGTCGACGGGGGCGCCGGCGACGATACGTTGCTGGGGAGCAACGGCGTCGATTTGCTCATTGGCGGCGACAACAACGACTTCATCGATGGGCAGCAAGGGAATGACGTGATCTTGGCCGGCGCGGGCGATGACGACGTTCAATGGGATCCGGGCGACGGCAGCGACACGGTCGAGGGGCAGGCGGGAACCGATGAGTTGCTCTTCAACGGCAGCGGCGGAAGCGAGATTATTGAACTGGCGGCGAACGGAGGGAGGACGCGGCTGACGCGAAATTTGGGAAACGTCGTCGTGGATTTGGACGACGTCGAGCGGATCAGCGTCAACGCGCTGGGGAGCACTGATACCCTGATCGTCAACAACTTAGCGGGGACGGACGTGTCGATCGTCAATCTCCTCTTAGCCGGGACGCTCGGCGGCGCCTTGGGCGACGCCGCCGCGGACAATGTGATCGTCAATGGCACGGCGGGCGATGATGTCATCTTGGTCGCGGGAAATGCTTCCGGCGTGACGGTGAGCGGTCTCGCGGCGACAGTCAATATCTTCACAGCGGAACCGGCGAACGATCGTCTGACCGTGAACGGACTCGGCGACCAAGACGTGATCGAGGCAACGGGGCTCGCGGCGACGGGAATCGCGCTTACGGCGGACGGCGGCGATGGCGACGATATTCTGCAGGGAGGCGAGGGCTCTGACACGCTGCTCGGCGGCATCGGCGACGACGTGCTGATTGGCAATGGGGGACTCGACGTTCTGGACGGCGGGACCGGCGACAACGTCCTGATTCAGTAGTGATCCCGGGGTTTGGTTGCGAACCGTCGCGTCAGCGAAGATTTCTCGAGTGTGGTTATGATTCGCGCTGATTCCATCATTCGCCGAACGATCTTGGCAACGCTTTGGCTTGCCCTATGCTCCGTCGGAGCGGCGCAGTTGCACGCCGCGTCGCTCCAGACGCTGTTCGGCGGCTCGTTGCTCACGGTCGGGAACTGCCGCTTCGACAACTGGCAACTGCTCTCGGGCAGCAACACGACCGGCGCGACGCTTGATTACTCGCTAATGTCGATGAACATCCTCGCAAGCGACATGTCGAACCCGGGATTGCAATTCGCCTCCGGCGGGCAACTCGTCGTCGCGGGCGTTAACGCGATTGATCTCTCGTTTCGCTTTCAGGTTCATGCCGTTGGCGCCGTGAATTCGTTCGCGGCCCACTCGCTGAACATGACTGGCGTCAGCTTTTCCGGTCCGGGGGGCATCGCGTACATTTCGCAGGAAGTGACGACGATGGGCGGCGTCGATCTCGGGCCGGCGCTCGCGCTCGCCGACAACGTCGCCGACGTCTTCGAGTTCAACGATAGCCAGACAATCTCGCCGCATCTTAATTTGACAGTCACGATGAACGTCTTCCTAACTGGGTTGGAAGGCGCCGACGTGATCGACCTCAACGCATTCACGCAACGCTTTGCTCAAACCGGGCCTACGTCGCTCGCCGGCGACTTCAACAACGACAAGACGGTCGACGGAGCCGATTTTCTGCGCTGGCAGCGCGGGCAATCGCCGACGCCGCTCAGCCAGGCGGATCTGAATGTCTGGCGCGCCAACGTCGGCCAGACGCTGTTCGCCGTCTCGGCGCTCTTGCCAGTACCTGAGCCGTCGACGGCCCTCCTCTTGACGTTGGGCGCCGTTGTGGCGCGTCGACGCGGTTGACGCGCCGGGCGATCAAACGGGGGTGCGACACGCAGTTGGCCGAGTGCCCGCTCGCCAATCCCCCTGGCCGAGGCTTCAATTACTGGCCGTGAAACGCCTCCTTCAATTCGAGCGGATCGTCGAATTCTCGCTGCAAGGCGATCAAGCGATCCAATAGCTGCGACCTCCGCGCGGCGTGTTTGGGGTCGCTTGCTAGGTCCTCCGTCTCCTGCGGATCGGCGGCCACGTGATACAGCCGCGCGACCCGAGCCTTGGGATACACGATCAGCTTCCAGCCGTCGACGGTCACGGAGCGCTGCAGGTCGACATAGGCGCCGTAGATTGCCGGATAGCTGCTCTGGGTTTGTTTTCCGCCCATCAGCGGCAGTAGGCTTCGAAACTCGACGTGCGGGGGCTGCTTCACGCCGGCCAGCTCCAGCGTCGTCGGCATCACGTCTTGCAAGTAAATCGGCGTTGCGAGCTTTCGGCCGGCGGCCACGCCCGGTCCTGCGACGATGAACGGCGCCCGGACGCTGTGATCGTAGAGGTTCTGCTTGCCGAACAGACCGTGATGCCCGACCGCCAGCCCGTGATCCGCCGAGAAGAAAACCCAAGTGTTTTCGGCCATACCGCTCTGATCGAGCTGATCGAGGATCCGGCCAATCTGCGCGTCGAGGTGGGTGATCAGCGCGTAGTACTCGCGACGGTGCGTCTTGACGGCGTGTTCGGTGCGAGGAAATGGGGCGAGCTTCTCGTCGCGCAGGTCAGGCCCGCAGCCCATGGCGTCTTTGTACGGATACTCTGGGCGATAATTCGCCGGAACCTGAATCCGATCGAGCGGGTACTTTTCGAGAAACTCCCGCGGCGATTGCCGTGGGTCGTGGGGAGCGTTGAAGGCGACGTAGAGGAAGAACGGGTTGCCGCGCTGCTTGGCCAACTGAAGATAGTCGATGGCGTCGTTGGCGCCGACCTCGCTCCAGTGGCTGCCCCCCTCCCAAAAGCCGCCCAGCGATTTGTCCGTGGGCGACCAGGGATCTGGCTGGTTCGGAAGCGGTCGGTTGTACGCGATGGCGAGATCCACTGGTCCCGGCATCCCGGGGCGAACGTGCCGCGTGAAATCGAAGGCCAGCTCCGGCTTCGCTTGGATGTGCCATTTGCCGGTCATATACGTGTCGTAGCCGGCCCTCTTCAACAGCTGTGGCCAGAGCCGGCCGGCCTCGCGCTCTTGGTCCATGGTGTTGTATATGGCGTTGGACCGCCATACGCTGCGGCCCGAGATGAGCATCGCGCGGCTGGCAACGCACACCGCGCCGCTGAACGAACCCATGTTGTAGGCGTGCGTAAACGTGGTGCCGCGGCTGGCCAGACGATCGAGATTCGGCGTCTCGATATCCGTATGGCCGAGGTAGCCCAGCGCCTCGTAGCTAAAGTCGTCGGCAAACAGGAACAAGACATTCGGCCGGCTGTTTTCTTGTGCAGCCGTCGGGCTAGCCGCCAGTAGGCAGCTTGCGATAGTTGCCAGGCCGATCGCGAGACTGTAGTTCATCCGACATTTCCCAGATGGGTTGTGCCTGGAACCGTTCCAGGCTCGGTCTGGCCACGATTGTAGCAGCGCGCGCTCCCCCGCCGTCTTTCCCCCCAATAAGTGTTTCGCCATTTCGTTCACCCGCGGCTCCGATGTCAGAGTTCCAAGGACCGGCGCCGCGCCCCAGAAGGCGCACTTCGGCACTTCGGCGCCCGTAGCGCGGACTGCGCCCTTCGAGACCCGCCTGTTCTATGTGTCACAGCGGCGGCCTGGTGCCCTAATGGCGAGCCGTTGGTGATCGTGAACGAGCCGCGCGCCAATAACGATCTGCACTCCGTGCAAAGCAGACAAGCCGGCTACCTGAACAGCTGCTGAGAATGGGGGAAGCGGGTTCAGGGCACTCCCAAATGCGGCTGGCTGGACGACGCGTTCTGACAGCCGGAATGGCGGCTACGTCTCATTCCGAGATATGGCACGACTTCTCGGCACGGTTGCGACGTGCCGTCAAACGTATCGGTTCTTCAGAATGGAGACGGCGCCCTTGCCCGCGCTCTCCATCCTGGTTCGTCCATAGTCCACGTCATCCAGCAAGCTGACCACGACATTCGGCGGCCCTACGGGCGGCACGCGCAGTTTGGGCCAGGCAGCTTCGGAATTCTTGTAGGTCTTGCCAATCTTGCCTTCAAAAGCTGGCGCTGGGAGCGGGATGATGGTGCGGTCGGGTTCCGCGGCTTCGCACGAGAGCGCACTGACAACAGCAAAAAGCAACCGTATGAAAAGTTCCAGGTCCTTGGTTTCCAAAGAAAAAGGCCGCCGCCCTCACGGACGGCGGCCAAAATGAATCCAATTGTCAGCGACCGCTCATGGTGGCTTCGATCTTCTTCTGGATTCCTTGCAGGTTGAAGGACCCAGGAGTTTGGCTAGGCGGATACTCCTTCATGGTCATGAGGAACTGTCCGGCGACCCGCTGCATCGGTGCGAGGATGAAGACCCGATCGAGGAACCAGTCGTTGTAGGTGTTCGAGTTGTGCTGCGCTTTTTCGTACGGGTCGCGGCGGAGGTTGAAGAGCAAGGGCACGCGAAGCTCGGTGAAGGGCTCACGCCAGACTTCGAATGCTTGGCCCCGGTTTTCGAGGAAGACGGCTTTCCAATCCTGATAGCGCATGGCGACGATCTGGCCGTCGTCATTGACGTACATGAACTCTTTCCGCGGCGACTCCTTGGTCTTGCCGCTGATGTAATCCAGCTGGTTGGCGCCATCAATATAGTTCTTGTAGTTGCGGCCATTGAGTTGAACGCCTTTTTTCAACTGCTCAACGATGTCCGCATTGCCAGCGGCGGCGGCAAACGTGGGCAACCAGTCTTCATGAGAGACGATGCCGTTGCGAACCTTTCCGGCAGGGAAGTGACCAGGCCACTTAACGAAGCAGGGCACCCGGTAGGCGCCCTCCCAGTTTGAATTTTTCTCGCTGCGGAAAGGAGTGGTTCCGGCATCGGGCCACGTGTTGTAGTGCGGGCCGTTGTCGGTCGAATACTGGACGATGGTGTTGTCCGCGATGCCGAGGTCATCGAGCAGCTTGAGGAGTTCGCCGACCTGAATGTCATGCTCGATCATGCCGTCGGTGTATTCGTCGTTGCCTTTGTGGCGGTTCTCGGCTTTGACATGGGTGCGGAAGTGCATCCGGGTGCCGTTCCACCAGCAGAAGAACGGCTTACCGGCCTTGGTTTGGCGGGTGATGAACTCCTTGGCGGCGGCGAGGGTTTCCTCATCAATGGTCTCCATCCGCTTCTTTGTAAGCGGGCCGGTATCCTCGATGGTCTGCCCCCCCTTGCCGTCAGCTTTGCAGCGGAGCACGCCGCGGGGGCCGAAGACCTGCTTGAAGGACCTACCGCCGGGCAGTTGCATGTCGCCAGGATAGTCTTCGTTTTCAGGCTCTTCCTCGGCGTTGAGGTGATAGAGATTGCCGAGGAACTCGTCGAAGCCATGCATGGTGGGCAGGTGTTCGTCGCGGTCGCCTTGGTGGTTCTTGCCGAACTGGCCAGTCGCGTAGCCAAGACTCTTCATGACGGTGGCCATCGTGACGTCCGTTTTTTGCCAACCTTCAGGCGCGCCGGGAATGCCGACCTTAGTCATGCCAGTGCGGACCGGGACGGCGCCGCTGATGAAGGCAGCTCGTCCGGCGGTGCAGGACTGCTGGCCGTAATAATCTGTGAAGAAAACGCCCTCGTGGGCGATGCGGTCGATGTTGGGGGTTTGGTAGCCCATCATGCCGCGGTTGTGGTAGCTGATGTTCTCGGTGCCGATGTCGTCACCCCAGATGACCAGGATGTTTGGCTTGTCGGCAGCGTATGCTGCCGTAGCGGCGAGGATGGCGAACAATGCGGCAAGTAGAGTCGTTCGACGTCTGATGGTGTTCGATGCGACCATGAAGTGACTCCTTGTCTTGGATGAGAAAATGACGCTTCAGTATGGTTCGCCGAAATGCCCAGGTAAAGCCGCATGAGATTGCTGTTGGGCTGAATCAGAATTCGTTGGATTGAAGGCACTCGGCGTCGCAACATGACGTCACGCAGCTACCTTGACCAGCACCGGCTAGTTTACGGATGCGTCGCCAACCAGGCGTCGGGAAGCAGCGTCGCGACTTCCGGCGGCGTGTTGAGTGACGATTGGGTCAGAAGGTCGCGCACGTAGGCAATCGGCTCGACCTGATTCGCCTTAATGCTGGCGATGATGCCGTAGAGGACCGCGGCCGCCTTGTCACCGTTGTCGCTGCCCATGAGCAGATAATTCTTGGCGCCTAAACGCAGCTCGCGCTTCCAGCGGGAGGCTTCATGCCGAGAAGCATCAAGCAGACCCTGCAGGTTGCCGGATATCTGGGCGGCGCCCGCAACGGCAGGGTCATCTCCTGGCCCGATCGTATCAAGCGCGCTGCCGGCCTGCGCCAAATGATGCGGGCTGATATCTCCTGACGAACTCATGCAGAAGCGTTGAATTTACGCAGATTGCAACGGAAACTCACCAAAATCATCCGGCTGCGGAGGGCCGTGCATCCAGGGAGTCAAAGTAAGCCGCGCAATAAGGTAGTATCAAGGAGGCTTCTAATCGCACTGTCTGGAGCGTCCCCTCACGAACCTTAATGAATCGCAACAAGCGAATTGCAGTGCTGGCGCCAGTCGCATGGCGAACTCCCCCGCGGCAGTATGGCGCATGGGAAACCGTAGCAAGTAACGTCGCGGAAGGATTATCGTCTCGTGGATGGGACGTGACGTTGTTCGCCACCGCCGACTCGGTGACGCGAGGCAGACTCCATGCCATTGTTGAACGCGGTTACGAGGAAGATCGCTCAGTGGACGCGAAGGTCGCGGAGTATCTCCACATCTCCGAAACGTTCGAGCATGCGGGAGAGTTCGATCTTATCCACAGCCACTACGATTTTATGGCGTTGGCTTTCAGTCGACTCGTAAAGACGCCAGTGCTCACGACGATCCACGGGTTCTCTTCGCCTCAGGTGTTGCCGGCCTATTTGAAATACCGCGATGGCAATTTCGTTTCGATCAGCGATTCCGATCGCCATCCTGATCTCAATTATTTGGCCACGGTCTACAACGGCATCGACCTCTCGCTCTATCCCTTGGTCGAGAAGCAGGGCAGGGACCTCGTGTTCCTGGGGCGCATTCATCCCGATAAGGGCGTTCATTTAGCCATCGAGACAGCGCGGCTTAGCCGACGTCGACTCGTGATCGCGGGGATCGTCCAAGACGCTGACTATTTTCGTCGTGAAATCGAGCCGCAGATTGATGGTGACAGAGTCCGCTACGTCGGGCCGGTGGGGATCGATGGTAAGAACGAGTTGTTCTCCCAAGCGGATGCGCTGCTGCATCTCAATACCATCCCAGAGCGATTCGGGCTCGTACTCGCCGAGGCCAATGCCGCCGGGGTGCCGGTGATCGCCATGGACCTCGGTTCATGCCGGGAAGTGATCGCCGACGGTCGGACGGGATTTCTCGTGCACGATGTGCAGGAAGCCGCGATGGCGGTGGACAGGACGAAGGAGATCAACCGGCGCGAATGTCGCGATCACGTACAACGTCGATTCTCGATCGACGCCATGATCGATGGTTACGAAAAAGTGTACCAGGAGATCTTCGCCGCGAGTGGAAAATCGATCCCGTGAGCCCTTAGGGGATCGTCGCCAGTAAATCGTCCAAGGCGTATCGGGCGACGCCCGTACAAGTGTCAGCGGCGCCGTAGTAAACGTCGACGCTCTCTCCCCGCCTTAACAAAGCCGTGGGGAAGACGATGTTGGGGAGATAGCCCAACCTCTCGAAATCTGCCTCAGCCCGCATGATCGGGTGCGGCGACAACCCCACGATTCGTCTCGGATCGCCCAGGTCCAAGAGCATCGACGCCGCTGCATACTGTCCGATGCTCCCGGCCCGTTGTTCCGCGGCCGTCGGAGCAATATGACCATGGTAAAGCGATAGCCATCCTCGTTCGGTGCGAATCGGGGAGACGCCTCCCCCAACCTTGACCGACGCCCACGACGCCTCTGCGCCCAACAATCGCTCGTGACGTCCCCAATGGATCAAGTCGGGTGAGCGTGCCAGCCAGATCTCAGGCGGCGAAAAATGCGCATTCGGATTCGGACGGTGGAACGCAACGAATTCATCGCCGATCTTCTCGGGGAACAGAAGAACGTCCTTGTTCTCCGGACAGAAGATGATTCCGTGCCGTTCAAACGAATGAAAGTCGGCGGTCGACGCCAGCGCGGTCGAAATGCCGTGGGGAGAGACTGCGACGTAAGTCAGGTAGTACCGGTCGTCCAGCTTCGCGAGACGCGCATCTTCGACGCCAAACGTTTCATAGCGAGTTGCCGGGAGCATGGGGTGCTCGCCGAATCGATCGATCGAGCTTCCGTCCCGACTAAACGCAGGCAGTAGGTAAGAAATGAAGGTCAGTCGAATATGTCCGCTGGCTTTGATACGCACAATCCGCGGATCGATGAGGTCCACCTCATCCAGTGATCGCCAATCAACCGCAACGGAGCGTTGTTCATGATTCCAAAATGGAAGGGCGATATACCCAGGTCGCGTCTCGATGGGACGTTCAACCACGCGAATCAACAGGGCGACTTCGCCATCGAAGTCGACGGCCGCGGGGTTAAACGTCCCGATCACCTCAAAGCCGACAAACTGCGGCTGCACGTCAGTCGGTTTGACAAGTAGCTTCGTGTGGAGACGCGGCGGCATCACATCAGGAGTGACCATTTGGCTTGCGCTGCTTCTTGTTCGTTTTCGGTTGCTATTGAGGAGACGCGAAAGGTCCGAGGTAAGCCATTCTCCGGCGGAGTTAGCGCCCCGCTGCGAGAATTCACGACGTATTGGCGTTGCCCCACAGAAAGATGGGGCGGTCCAACGGACTCAACGCAACCGTCGACGTCTATTGGGCGGGTCAAGATGGTGAAATCGCTCCAGTCGAGCTTCTGCGACGCTGCGACGAGACGCGTCATCAAGTCGCTCGCCAAGTGCTGTCAGCACCTCCTCGGCGCGCTGCGGCCATTCCCACGACGCCACCGCGATGACGAGGACCCCACTGGCACGCGCCGCTAGAGACCACGACCGGTGCTGAAGAGATTGTGAGAGATCCATCACCTCAGCCTACCCGATGCCAGGTCACGGTGGTCGTGCCATTTCGCTGGAATCGACTTTATCGGGCTAGAATTCATCAACACGGCTCAGTCATCCGAACGAACATGCTCGCCAAATTCCTGGGAGGAGTTGGTTTCACATTCGTAAGGGTCCAACGACCTCGATTCCGCCTGGCCTTCCCAACGTGATTGAGACAGTCCACGAGTTTGTCGCGGACAAGAGTTTCCATGGCGCGGGATGCGATTCTTCCTGGTCGATCTTCAGGGGGGGATCCTACCGATATGTGCCGCTTTGATTGCAACGAGAGCGACCTCACAGCTAGCTACGCCGGGGCCACGCTGGCCAAGGCGGCCGGCCTCATTCCCCGGATCGCCGCCGGCGAGAGCGTCGCCCGGTTCAATACTGGCGCGATGCCGCGCGGCATGGCCGACTCAAGCAGGCGGTTCAAAGGTGCGATCGATCGGAGGCGAAGCCAAAGCCATAGGCTGTCGCCTCGATTACTTGGCGACGCCGCGAGACGTCCGCCACTCGGGATACTCCGAGTGAAGCAACCGCTGCGGCCAGTCGCCGTACCACGGCGTTCCCGTGCGGCGTTCGCGTTCGATCTCGCTCAGTGCGTACCGCTTCATCGTGTCTCGACCAGCGAACACTGGGCGGTTCGTGCCAATCTCATAATGCCGCGCCCAGATGGGCGACGCTGCTTCGTCCGACAGGACGACGACGTCGAAGTCAGTCGTGTGAAACTCATACCCCTCCGGCCTGGCGGCGATCCGCTCGACGCGAACGCCCGACAATTGCGTCTCACGTAGCCACGCGATGGCCGTCTCGATCGCATCCATAACCTGGTCCGTCGGATTTGGCAATCGCATCAAGAAACGCACGATCGCCGTCGTCTCTTGCGGACAGATCGATGCCAGCTCGAACGTCCGCGCAGGCGCCGCCGCTAGCGTCTCAGGGTCGTGCTGCTGGCACCACCCGGTTCGCCTGCCGTTTGCGATCAACTGACAGTTCAAGATGCATTTGACTCCCGCGGCGACCGCCCGCGCCGCCGCTTGACGACGTTCGTCATCGAGCCATGCCCACTGCGGCGCCCCTGCGACGGCATCCTGCAGTACGTTGAGCACGCCAATCGTCACCCCGTCGTTGAACGTGATGAATTTCGCATAGCCCGCCCCCCCGGGATGCTGCTGCGGAAATCCGCCCCCCGGCAACTGCGCCGCCAGCATAAAGTCGAACCCGCGCACGCACGCCTCACGCCACGACTCCACGCCCCCCGCAGCGTAAGCCCGGGCCAAATAGTCGACCTGAGAGTGAATGTTATAGTTATCAAACGACGTGTCGTTCCGTTCACTCGACTGGCGAACCGCACGCTCCTGTTCTGGCGTCAGCACGGCGAGCATGTCGTAATCCTTCGGCCAGCCGCCGTTGGCCCGCTGAAAGAGCAGCATATTCGCGGCGATCTTTTCAACCTCCTCGATCGCGTAGCTCGGCTGATCAACTAGCGCATGAATGACGCGCTTCGGATCGCGAATCTTCCGCCAATGATGCGTCCCGTCGCGAAACGCGCTCACGTCGATCGGTTCAATTCGAGGCTGGTCGGCCCGCTTGATCAGCACGACCCAATCGGCCTGGGCGTCGGTCGGCGGGGGCCCAATCGCCAGGCTCTCGCCGCCGGCAATCGACTTCTCGGCGCCCGCAAACTCTCCAATCCGCGGGTTGAACCAGCGCTGCGTCCCAGCGCCGGCCATCTCGGCCAGGTCGAGCGAGCCGGTCTCCGTCGCCGTCGGGAAGTAAATCGCATAGACGTCGCCTCGTTTGACGAACGCCTGCGGCCCCAATTCGACGTGCTTGCCGTTGCCAATGCCGACGTGCATCGTTGCGGCGCCGCTCACGAGCTCGTCGGCCGGCTGCATTTCCCAGAAGGGGAGATTCTCTTCCATGAAGCGACGGGCGATCCACATGTAGTCCCACAGCTGTTCGCGCTCGGCAGTCTTAAAGCTGTCGGTCCGCAGCAGATCTTCCAGGATGAACTCAATCATCCCTCCCGAGAAATAGGTCGGCCAAATCTTCTCGCGACGATGGCCAGCCGCGTCGTCCACCGGAATGTGCGACGCCCGCTGCCCGCGATCGAGCGTGAACTCATCGAGGCTCACCGGCAGCGGTCGCCCGCTGGCCAGCGTTTCACGACGGATCGCCTCCGTCACCTCCTGAATCGGACGTTGATTCAATTGAATCGACGTCATGCCGTAGCGTGGATCGCCGAAGGTGAACCGCAGCGCCTCAACAGGATCGCCGGCGCTATGGACGGTGATCGGATGGTCGTACGGATCAACGGCGCGCAAGTAGTCGGCAAACGCTCCGATGCGTTCAGCGCCGAGATCGAAGCCGAGGTTGTATTCCTCGCAAAGATTCCACTGGAGCGCCAGGTGATGCCCGAACCGCGCCGCCATCTCACGATAGTAGAGCTTGCGCTCTAACCCCAACTCGCCGTCATCGAGTTCGCGCTTGTTGGCCTCCTCCGCTTCATTGAAAACGAAGTGCAGGAAAATCCCCTGCCGCTGAGCATGAGCGAACACAGTCTCCCATTGGCCGAGTTTGGCAACGTCAAAGCGTAGATTGTCGTTCTCCTCGCTGCCGAGCGGATTGATCGTCCCCGCCCAAGGCCACACATCCTTGCCGTCCCCGCCGACGTTCATCGTCAAGAAGTAGATGCTGTTAACATGATGCGCCGCCAAATAGTTGAGCGCCCCGATGATCGCCCGTCCGCGGCCGTCGCCCCAATCGGGATCGCCCTCGCGCCAATCGGCTTCATGATCGGCATAGCGGTGCTTGCCGGGCGTTCGATCGAAGCCCGCGTAGCCCAAGAAATTTTCCGGCTCATCGGTCCCGCCGCGCAGCCAATACGGACCGTCGGCAAACTTCAGGTACCGCTCTCCCACATATGCTAGGCGTCCCCACTTTAGGAACCCCGGCGCGTCGGCGTGGCCGGCCGCGACCTCGAACGTCCCGACGGCGGCAGGCAACTCGACCGCTTCGCCCGCCGTCGTCGCCAATTCGACGGCGACGTGTTTCCCTTTCCGCAAGCTTGCTTCGTAGCGCCAAGGTCCCGCCACGTTCGGCGTGAACCGCACTCTCCAGACGTTCCCCTTCGCTCCTCCTCGGCCGTCGCCGTCGAAGAAGCCGGGGACGACGAAGAGCTGATTGTCGGGACCCGAAAACGAAACCTGTAGTCGATAATCGGTAAACGGATTGGGCGCGTCGCCGGTTTCCGCAGCCTCCGGTCCGGCGAACGTGATCAACAGGGGATGCCACTCGGCAAGTTGTCCCTCGATGTCGTCCGCGAGGGCGGCGTAATCGAACGCCGCCAGGAGAAATAGAAAAACCAGTTGACGCATTTCGCAACGCTCCCGATAAGTTCAGTTTCAGAAAAGAAACCTAGCGCGTCATTCTGATCAAGTCCGTCATGCTGCCCGACGTGAAAAATCTGGAAGCTCGCTCGGAGAATTATATTCTTCGCCCCGCTCAGGCTGACGCCGTCGACGCTTCGAAAAAAGTCACGTCAGCGCGCCGCGCCCGCCCCTATCTCCTCCGCCGCCGTCCCCGCCGCTGCGATCAGTTTCAACAATTGATTGAGCTGCGCATCGGCGCGTCCCGGCTTGAGGTCCCCCCAGTTAGCGTCGGCGGCAACCACGGCTAGGTTCATGCTCGGGATCAGCACGCAGCAATTCCCGCGATGCCCCAGCGACATGATCGCTTCGCGCGGCGCATCGGGCCAAGTGACGGCGTCGGGATGCTTCGCGCCGACGTCGTTGAACCACCAGTTAAATCCGTAAATGCCCGGCCCCGCCGTCGTGAAATGGTTCGAGTCGCCGCCGTAACTGCCGATCTGCAAATAGTCGTTCGTCGGCGCATCGCCGCTCAGCGGCAAGTTCAGCGGAACCTGCGGCCGCATATTGTCATCGAAGTAAGCCCGCGGCAACACTTGCCGGCCATTCCAATTCCCGCGGTTGAGCCAGAACCACGCGACGCGCGCGAAGTCGCGCACCGAAGCAGTCATCCGACGATTCGTCTGTCGAAACCGAAATCCATCCTGCAACCCTAGCGCTCCAAAACGCTTTGGATCGTGAAACGTCTCCTCCGGAGAACCCTGAAACACCTTATCGAACAGCGTCTTCTGATAGAGCTGAATCGCAAAGTCATTGTAAGCCCACGCCTCTCCCGGCGATTCCGGGCGTGCGTAGCCGCTCGTCATGCTCGCCAAGTGGCGGAGCGTCATCGACTGGTCCTTCTCTGCGAGCGGCCAACCAAACTCAGCCAGGCGCTGGTCGAAGCTCGCCACCTTCCCCTCCTGCGCGGCAAACATCAACAGCGTCGACAACACCGGCTTCGCTGAAGAAAACCAATCGCTCCGCTCTCCCTGAGGCCCCCAGGTCTTGATGACGTAGCCATTCTTGATCACGCAACCGCGACTCCCGAGCCTATCGGCGATCTCGTCCCACCGCGATTCATCGAGCCCCAACTCCTGCGGCGACTTCGCCGCCCACTCGGCGCCGGGAAAGACGAGGTCGTCTGCCCACGCGCACATCTGGAAGCTGAGAAAACCGCAAATGATTCCGAGCTTGATTGAAAGAGCGAGTCGCATCGCGAATCCTCAGAGAAGAATAGAACCCAACATCGTGACGCCCTTGTTCTGTCGCCCAGAGGCGCTCCGAGCGGGGCCAGCCAGATTCCTGGGAACAACGGAATTGCCGTCCGAAAATAAATGGCGTCACTTTTTGCTTTGAGGGCCGATCGAGGCGGCGTCATGCTGGATCGGTCACGGCTGTCATCCGAATCCCTAAACGAACTGGGCCTGGAACCGATCCGGGCTTGTTCTCCACACGATTGTAGCAAGGCGACCCCCACAGACGTCTAGCGCGTGGTGATCTGACTCGCGTGCAGTTAGCGTGGTGGAATCGGGCAGTAGGACTTAAGCGATGTTAAGAACGACGGCGGGCTCGGTCGGGGCGAGGCACGCGCCGGCCAGCGAAATTCGCGCCGCGGCTCGGAAATGGCAAGATCGTTGATGCGGGCTTCAGGGCGGCGCATCAGACGCTCCAAGGCGGCGCTGGACGCGGAATCGGCGTGCATTTTTTTGTAATTAGTGTAGATTTACATTGATCGATCTTCTTCTCTCTCGCAGCTGTGCTTCTTCTCTTGAGACAACGACAACCCCAAAAGGCGCTTTCATGAAGCGGCCTCGAACTTGCCGTGCGTTTACGCTGGTTGAGTTGCTGGTGGTGATCGCCATCATCGGCGTATTGGTGGCGCTATTGTTGCCGGCGGTGCAGGCGGCTCGGGAAGCGGCTCGCCGGTCGCAGTGCGGCAGCAACTTGAAGCAGATCGGGTTGGCGGTGCTGAACTACGATTCCGCGAAAGGACGTTTTCCGGCGGGGAGCACGGCCGCCAACTCGAACATCGAGGCGATCAACTCCAGCCAGTGGGCGGTCGATCTCTTGCCGTACGCCGAGCAAGCTCAACTCTTCGCGCTGTGGGACAAGACGAAAGATTTCAATATGCCGACAAACAAAGCGCTGCGCGAGACATTCGTGCCGCTTTATCTCTGTCCGACCGACGTCGACATCAGCAAGCTGTATCGTCCTGAGTCGGGGCAAGGGGACAATCAGTTCTGGGCTCCCGGTTCGTATCGCGCGGTCTCGGGGTCGTCGCCCGGCACGAACGGCGAGCAGTACTGGGATAATCCCCAAGCCACTCTCGCCAGCAACCAGGTAAACTTGCCCGATTGGACCCGCGGTCCGCTGCACGCGGTCCTGAAGGGGACGGCCCCTGGAGATGTGCGGAAGCTCAAGCCAGTCTCGACGAAGAACATCCCCGACGGCACCGCCAACACGTTGCTCGCGGGAGAATATCAGACGACGACCAACCCGAGCGACGTCTACGCACGGCGAACGCTTTGGTGCTACGCCTACACGTCGTACAGCCAATCTAGCGGCGTCAATCGTCCCTGGACGCTCCACAACGACTACAATGCGTGCGTACCGCTTGACGGCGGGCAGCACAATTGCAAACGGTCGTGGGGAAGTCTCCATGCGGGCGACGTCATTCAGTTTGCCCGCTGCGACGGCTCGGTGACGGCGATCAATCAGAACGTCGACATGGCGATGTTCGTGACGCTGACGACGATTCAGGGCGAGGAGCTTTCGACGTTCACGCCCTAGGGCATCAGCAATCGAGTGACGGCCGCCGGCTATCCACCAGAGTTGCTGGGCTCATTGGCTGTTCATGACATCGGCATTCGCGAGGGACCATTGCACCATCAGTTTCTATTCAATCTCTCGCGGCGGCATGGCGGGAGCCTCGCCTTCACGATCGCGTGGTGTTGCTACACGTTGGCTGGCTGCGGGAGTTCGGGACCGTACGAGTTGGCTCCGGTGTCGGGGGGGGTGACGCTCAACGGCAAGGCGGTCCCGCATACGCAGATCATCTTTCAGCCGAAGGGGACGCCCGATAATCCTTCGCCGGGGCCGGGCTCGACTGCCTTCTGCGACGACGCAGGCCGATTCGAACTGAAGACGGTTCGCGGCGAGCCGGGCGCCGTCGTGGGACCGCACGGGGTACAAATTTACGCCCATGGTCCGGCAAAGTCGGTCGCGAAAGACGCCGACGACGGGCCGCAGGTGAAGGAGGCCTTTCCAGCGAAGTACAACGTCGAGTCGCAGCTGACGTTCGACGTGCCCGCGGAGGGGTCGGCGGCGGCGAATTTTGAGTTGACAGAGTGATCCGAGCAGACGGCTAAAACCGCCGCGACTCTACATCGCAAACGCCCTAGTGATTGTGAGCACGTCCGCGTGGCGAGAATGTTCGATCGACCTCTGGTTGGTCGAAGTCGCGCTCTACTTGCTGCGAAAGACGGGACGCGTCCTGCCTTAGAACAACGAGGTCTCCGCCGGAATAGTCTGCATGCACCCAGATCAGGATGTTACTATGCGGAAAATTCAGTCCGCTGAGAGCAATCGAATTCGCGTCCGCCCGCGCCCCGTCGAACGCCCGAGAGCTGCGTTGGGAAGTGAGCGCCCGAGGCGCGATTCGCTCCGCGTGACGCTGACGGCACGCGTTCGCGGCATCCGAACTGGAATATCGCGAAGCACGTCAACCCGGCGAGCAGAGCCGCGCTTGGCTCGGGCACCACGGCGCCCGCCCCCACGGCGGTCGGCTTGCTGCCGAGTTGCTGCTGCCAGAGGAGGAAGTCGGAGCCGTTGGTGATGTTGTCGCCGTTGGCGTCGCCGAGTTGGTTGAGGTTGAAGGCGCTTTTCCAAATGGAGAGGTCGGTGAGATCAACGTCGCCGTCGTCGTCGAAATCGGCGGAGAAGATCGGCTTGGTTACCACCTCAAGCTGCACGGCGTTGGCCAGGTAGTTCACCTTGAACGCCAGGTCGGCGGGCATGCCGGAGACGTCGTAGTAGTCGAACTGACCGAGCACGCTGGGGGCGGTGATGATGTTGAACGTGTTGCCGAGCGCCGGCACGAAAGCGCCGTCGACGTCGATATTGAGATAGCCGTCGAGCTGCGCGACGCCGGTGACCGCGAGGCGATCGAACTGATTGAGGAGCGTGCCGGTCAGTTCAACGAACAACTGGCCCGTACCGGTCTGCTGGAAGTCCTTGAGGGTGACCGCGCCGATGCCGTCGAAGTTGCCGGGGCGGAAGCTCCCCTCGTTCACCGTGAGCACGTTGATGTTCGCGCCGTTCTCGCCCACCCAGTGGCTGCCGTTGGGGATGATCAAGGCGCCCGCGCCAGCGAACGTCGCGCCCGCTTCTACGATGATGTTGTTGTTCTGCAACTCGAGGTTTGCATCAAGCGTCGTGCTGCTCGTCGACTCGAAGGTCAGGAAGAAGTTGTTCGTCACTTTGATCCGCGACGTGGGGCCGGCGCTGGTCGTGACGACGCCGCCCAGGTTGGTCGAACTTGTCGACTCGTAGGTTCCGTTGGAATTGAGAAACAGCCCCGATCCGGGATTGAAGTCGAGGGCAAAGCCGTTGGCGAAGACCTTTCCGCCGGAGAAGGTCGAAACGCTTCCGGTGAAGCCGAACGTGGCGTTGTCGCGCAGCTCGAGCGTGGAGTTCGCTTGGGCGTGCAGCGAGGCGTTATTTGCGGCGCCATCCCAGTCGTTGTCGTTACCGGCGGTCTGCACCACAAGCGTGCCGCCCGACGCGCGGATGCCTGCGTTGTTGATGACGCGCGAGGCAATCGTGCCAAAGCCGCTCACAGCGTTGGCGTTGTCGATCGTCATCGTGCCCCCTTTGATCGCGCCGCCATCGAGCGTCACGAACGAGGCGGGGAGGGTATTCCAAGCATTGACGACGTTCAACACGCCATCGACGTCATTCGTGCCGATTCGGGCAACGTCGACAATGGCGCCAGTGATGGTCAACGTGCCGTCGTCGGCAAAGAGGTTCGACGCGCCGTCGAAGTCGATGTCGGTGTTGATCGTGCCGAAGCCGTGCAGCGCACTGCCCGTGTCGGCGCCGAGTATTCCCGCTCCGCCGATCGTGCCGCCGAGAAGCATGTTGGGGTCGCTCATCGTTCCCCCGGCGAGACGCAGCGGCTGACCCGCTGTGTTGATGTTGACAGTTCCCGTGATGTCGAGCCGGGCGGTGGTGCGGACGTCGCCGGTAATGTTGAGCGTGCCGTTGATGTTCACGTCGCTGCCGGCCAGCAACGTGGCTTCGGCGTTGTCGTTGACGAGGTTCATGGCGCCGGGACCGTTGAGCGTCCACTCGGCGGTCGGGCTGTCGAGGTTCACGGTGAGCACGCCCGTGCCGACGCTGTTGTTGACGTCGAGCGTGTTGACTCCGCCGCCGCCGTTGACGCGGCCGAAGTTCAAAAGGGACGCGGCGTTGATGGTCAGCGGTGCGTCGATATTGACGAAGTCGCCGACGGCGTCGTTGCCGTCGAGGTCGGCCGTGCCGCCGACCATGTTGAGCGTCGCGGCTTCATTGACGTTAACGTCGTCGCTGAAAATCATCGTCCCGGCGCCGGTGAACTCGGCATTGTTCGCGGCGTTGACCGAATTGAACGTCACGGGCCGATTGAACACGAGCGACGCCCCCGCGGGAACGTCGACGTCGGCGTCGGACATAAAGGTAACCGGCGCGAAAAATCGGGCTTGTGAATTGGCGTTTCCGTCGCCAGTGACGTTGAGATTGGCGTCGAGGAGTCCGGCGTCATTGCCGATATCGATCGCGTCCCCCTGCCATTCAGCCGCGTCGAATCCGCCGCTGGCGTTCATGTTGAGCGTGCCATTCATCACGACCGTCGGGTCGGCCACGCTGGCGAAGATGGCGCCGTTGTTGAGGGTGATCGTCGATTCGAAGGAATTGGTCACCGAGTCCGGTTCGTAATCGGTGGGACTGTTGAACGTGAGGGTCGCGCCACTCTGGACGGTCCAGGTCCCGCCGTCAAAGTCGAAGCGGTCGGCGTTGATCGTGAAATCCCCCGTCACGATGTTGGAAATCCCGGGGTCGAACGTGCCGGCCCCGTCGATCGTCCCGCTGACGTAGGTGGTCGCACTGCTTGTCACGTCGAGCGTCATCCCGGCGTCTATGTCGGCCACGAGACCCGCGCGATTGAACGTGACGGGCGCGCTGATCGTCGTGTTGCCGTTGACGTTGATCACGTTGGCGACGATCATCCGGCTCGTGCCGCCGATTGTCGCCGTGCCAACGGCGGATGCGTTGCCTGTGGTGACGCCGGTCATGGTCCACTGGTTGAGTCCGTTCGTATTGTTAACCACGAGCTGAGACAAATTGCCCGCCAGCAGGAGCGGGTCGTCCATGTCGCCGTCGTTGTCCATGACAGCCGAGTTGATCGTGAAGGTGGCGCCCGCATTGATCGTGTGGGTCGTTGCCGTCCCCAGGCCGTCCCAGTCGAACGTGGCGACGTCGATCGTCGTACTGGCGGTGACGGTCGAGGAACTAATCATTTGCAGCGTGCCCGTTCCGGAAATGCTGCTGGCGCCGCCGAATTCCGTCGATCCCCCCAAAGCGAGAAAGCCCGTCGCCGTCAGATTGGCGGTAGCGGTCGTCGTCGTCGCGGGAAGCTGTAAGGTTCCGTCGTTGGCGTTGACGGAGCCGGTGACGATGACGCGACTGCCGCTGAGCGCCGACAAGCCGGCGTTGTTCTTGTTGAGGATTCCCCCCAGGGTCCACGCTCCGGCGGCGACGGAGACGCCCAAATCGGCGTTGTCGTTCACATTGACCGTGCCGCCGAATACGTTGTCGGTCGTATCGATCTGATTGGCCACCACGCTGAACACGGCCGAGCCATTGACCGTCGTGTCGGCGGCGCCGTTGCCGTCCCAGTTGAAGTTGTCGGCGGCGTCGTTGATCGTGACATTGGCGTTGACGATAGTCTGTGAATTGACGTCGCTGGGAGCGTAGCCAGCGGCGGTCGTGATGCTGGTCACGCCGTTGAAGATGACCGTGCCGAAGTTCGTGAGCGACCCGGCGCTCATCGTGAAGGGGGCGTCGATCTGCAGCGTGCCGTCGGTGTCCGCGACGTTGATCGTGCCGCCCGTTTGCGTCAGGGTTCCGCCCTTGATGAAGGATGTGCCGGCCGGAATGGGGTCGACGCCCAGGCCGCCGGCGACGAAGCCATTGTTCACCGTGAGCGTGCCGGCGTTCAGGCCCCAGGCCGTCGAGACGTCGATCGTCGACTGGTGGGCCAGCGTCATGGCGCCGCCGAAGGCGTCGGCCAGCGTGCCGTTGACGTCGAGCGTCTGATTGCGATTGACGTTCACGACGCCTGCGTTGCCGGCGCCGTCGAGATCGATGAGCTGGAACGAGTTGTTGGTGTTGATCTGCAGCGTTCCCACGGGCGGGGCGCCAAAGATGATGAGCGGCCGGGAGAGCGCCGTGATCGTGCCGTCGTTGGAGAGCACGGTGGTGAAGGCGAGCGGCGCGTCGACGTAACTGACGACGCCGTTGCCGATGAGCAATCCGCCGGCGTTAATGTCGAGCAGGGCCGTGCCGACCTCTTCGTCGAGGGCGAGCGTGCCGCCCTGCAGTTCGATGGCGCCGCCGTTGATGGTGACGTCGTCGGCTGTGAGCACCGAGGCGGCGCCGCCGATGAAGAGGTTCGTCCCCGCGCCTGTCGTCTGGACCAAGCCATCGACGTCGAGGTCGAAACTGTTGAGGTCGAGGTCGATGCCCCCGGAGAGCGTCAGGCCGTTGATCGCGTTGTTCGAGCCGAGATCGACCGTGTTGGCGGTGTTGAAGATCGCCGTGTCGTCGGCGTCGGGTTCGTCGTTGGGGTTCCAGTTCGTCGCGGCGCCGGCGTCGACCCAGTCGACGTTACCGCCGATCCAGGTGCGGTCGAGCGACCAGCCGGTCGCCGCCGACAGGGCGACGGCGGCCGCCCCCAGACAACCAACCCCCCTGCGAAACCGGGCCGCGATGGAATTGCCGACAGAGCGACGCAACATGGTGCAACCTCTTGATGTGATCACGAAGCGCATGACGGCCGCGATGCCAGGGCTTACGCCGTGGGCTGGAACTGAGTTCCGGAACGGAACTGGCCCCGACCTGGAGACGTGCCGCTACGCCATCCCGTCTCCGGCGGGAGACAGACAACTTGGGCAACCGACGGTGCGAAGATTGACAGCCGCCTCGACCACGCTCCGAAGAAGACAGACTTGCCGAGCAGGCAAACCCGAGTGCCAGTATAGCCATCCTCACGGGGGAAGCAAGCAACCGGCTGCACGGGAACTATCGTAGAAGGGAGCGGCGACGGCCGCCGGGGCTGCCACGGCAGACGAGCGCTAAGGCCGGAGCCGGCCCCGAACGGCGGTGAGGATCCAGGGGCGAATGCGGTCACCCAAACTAACGCAAAAGGCCCAACAACTCCAACGAAGTTGCGGGCCTTCATCAACGATGAACTCTCGCAGTCGAGCTAGTTTTCTGCGGGCGGGTCGGTCGACTACTTTTTCCGGTATCGTACACCTGAGGAGCCTGCGACAGCCGACGATTCTCCCCGCAGGACCGCGGCAATCTTTGAGGATCGCAATTCCGTGCAGAGAAATCCAGGCTTCAAGGGCGTGACCACGGCGTCCCTCCCGGTTCGTCCGCGCCGACCTCGCTCTCAGCGACCCGAGTAGTAAAGTTGCGCCGCAACTCCGCCGAATTCGTTGAGTCTCTGAGCTGCCTCGCCGTGCAAAAACTCAATCTCGCAATTGTTCAGCAGCGACTTGACTAGTATTTGGTCGAACTTGTCAGTATCAATCGGAACCGAGATGACGACTTTGCTGGCTTGGCCTTGCTCCAGCGCCAGCATGACGCCTTGGGTCTCCAGCACCGCCGTACCGCACGCATGTCTGCGGGAAACTAGTTCATTGACCAGTGCCAAGTCGTGCGCAAGTTCCTGCTGGTCGGCGATCTTCTTCACCGCTTCCGCGATCTCGTTGTTGGAACTTTCGAAAGCAATCGGCTCGATTGTGACCACCGAGGCGTAAACGGTCGCGTGAAGTGCGTTCTTCACGGCATGAGCCAGCTTGAGATTGCCGCCGAACACAATGTGTTCGATTTCTGAATCCGCGAGGAAATAGTCGTTGATCTCCTCGGCGGCTTCCTTCACGACGCGTCGCTCCGAGTCGAGATCGCGTCGATCGGAAGCCTGAGTTCGCGACGTCCGGCTTCCTGGGCGCAACGAAGTTCCCCCCGCGGCTCCCGTTTGAACTCGCACCTCATCCAAAGGCGCCGTAAGAAACACCTCCAAAATCTTCGTTTCCTCTTCGGAGAAGAGCGCAACCATGTACTTCTTGTGGCTATCGAGCGCGAAGAGCAAAGGCTTAAGTTGCGGCGCGCCGTAAAACAACTTGGTCGGCATATTCACCGGGAGATCGACCGTCAAGAAATCTTCGTGATCGGTGAAGATGACGAGCGAACGCCCCTGCGGTTTGCTCTGCTGGAGATGGGACATAATCTTCTCCTCCGTATCAGCCCATGTCCGTTTAGCTAGGCGTCCCACGATCGCATCAGGCCCGTGCTTTTCCTCAAGTCGCTTGGCCTCATTCTTCAGTTCGATTAGCCAAGCTGGTCTTTCGCGTCGATTGTCTTGGTCCGTCGAGTCGACGTCGACGTAGGCCGTGAGAATCGGAGTCTCTTCGTATCGGTGCTCGACAATAAATGTACGAAGGGAGTTTAGAATTCCCTGAATTGTCTGTTTCATACGAATGTGACCTTTCCGGCAGGAGAATATTCGCTAGCTGATTTGGTTAAACGACGTCGTGCGTTTTGTGTTTCGGATGTCATACTCTCTGTTGCGAGCGCGTTGATGATACAGCAACCGCTGCTCACTCGACCAGCACTCCCTCGTTTTTCCCAGGGCTCAATTCTTGGATCCCAGGCGTCTTTGAATGATTCTTCGAAAGTGGCCGCTGGCGCGAAAAAGTCGGCAGGAAGATTCGGTTGCGAAGTCACCGGCCTGCCGCCATTAGCCTCCGTCGGGGCTGAGCTCGCAGTGGGAACGGGAATCATTTAAGCAAGCCGCTCGCAATTCGAGTCACGAGCGAACATCGTTTCGCTGCGCGAAGATTGTAGCAGTCGGAAGCTGCGTTAAAATTGGGCCTCGTGAAGTCGTCGGCGAGAGCCAACTGGTGCGTGGATGAGCCTCCGGCGGGAACTGGCGTCTGGAATGTTTGGATCCAGAGACGCAGTGCCGGGGGGACATTGATCTTGAACGGTCCAGCAGGAATGTCTGGTGACAGTTATCACGACCTAGCTGTTGGACAGAATGTCCGGCGGCGAGCGCTCGATGCCTACGGCTGATACCCATGAGGTCGTCACGCCGCTGGCGAACAGAACGGCGCCGGAGACGACGGCGCCAGCATGGCGGATCTTCTTCTAACGGATGTCGAGAATACGGTTAGTAATCTCGCCCAGCGGGCGATTGCGCCGAGAGTTGCTCTTCGAGCAGGGCCAATGATCAATTCCGGCCCGTTGATGCACCCAGCGAAAAAAGTAGCGTCGCGCGATGTGTGAACTTCGCGCGACGCTGCGACGGCGGTTGCCGCAGTCGGATGGCCGGTTCGGCGCTTGTGACCGCGTCTATGTTCAGTCTATCGTCTGTACGATACCGTACCACCACGACAATCCGCATTCGGCTTGGCCGATTACGCACTGTTAATCTGATCGGTTCCAAACCGGCAGAAAACCGGCAAGTTTTAACGGCGACGACTGCTAGCTAGCCGGCGTCGAGTCAAGCGGCTCAGCGCCCGGAATACGTGCGTCCTTCGTCCCGCGCGAGAGACTCGAGAAAATCACTCTCCCGTAATCGAGCCTCGATATTTTGCTGACGCGGGCCGGCGCCTTCGAGCGATCATCAACATCGACTCGTTGAGCTTCGTGCTGCCAAGCGAAGACGTCAGTAACAGGGAAACGTTGGACATGAAAGATGCTTGCTCTGCGCACAGCGTGGACGGAAGAGCGAAAATTGCATTGGGCTTATGCCCGATTCAGTTATTTTCTGTATCGCTCGCGTAGCGTGTTGGCCGCTCGCCGCAAGCCGTGGTCGTCCAGGAGCATCGCCAATGAATGTATTAGGTCCGGTTGGCGTCGCTTCGGCTTGACCTCATCGAGAATGTCGCCGGCTAAATTGAGAGCGGCGGCCTCGGTAATACTCCGCGCAGAAAAGATTGTTCCGCCTACATTGGCGGACGGACCTGGAGAGATCGCTTCTGGTTCACAGTCTTTCGACATCGGCCAGCAAAAGAGGCGTGGTCGGCGATCACTGACTAGTTAAGTGACTCGCAGTTCTTGATAAGCCAATAGCACTCGCAAACTCTCTCTTCCAATTGCTTCCGCTTCAGAATCGAAATCGTGCCACGAACGGAACGAAGTAGCTCCAACTCCTGGAGTGGCAACAAAACTTCGGTGACGCTTGCGCGGCGGACTCCAAGCATCATCGCCAGGAACTCGTGACTTAGCTTGAGGTCATCCGCGCCGACGCGATCGTGGGTCATCAGTAGCCATCGGCAACAGCGCTGCTCGACGGTATGAAGTGCATTACATGCTATTCCCTGCATGCATTGAATGCGAAATGAATTCTCGTACTTCAGGACGTTCTCCCGAAGGCGAGAGTCTTCGCCCACGGCTTCACTGAAGCGTTCAATGCTGGTGCGGAATCCGGAGCCAGCCACTTGGACGAAGCACCGGAACGGAGAAGACCTTGCTCCCAGAAGCAGCTGAGAAGGAGAAACGCCTTCGCGGCCGAGCGTACCAACTTCAATTGACTTGCCGCTTTCGAGCGTCGAAACGATTGACAGTAGCCCTGATTCCGGGAAATAGACGGCGTCGAAAGGCTGACTCGCCTCGTAGATGGGGTAGTTGACAACTAACTCAACCGGGAGCAGCGACAGTCGCTTAACCGAAGCAACGGATAACCCAGCCAGAATGGCGTTATGAGATTCTGAATTCGTTTCATACGGTGCCATTGGCCTGCGTACCTTGCGGAAAGGTCGGGCCAACTGGAGGGCCAGAGCAGAAGTTCCGCTCCGCCTAATCTCGCGAGCTTGACGATTCGAGGTTAATCGCCCGATTAACTTCGGGCGAACGTTGATGAGAACTCCGCCGTTAGGCGGCGGCCGCTTTCATCTGAATCGTCGTCTATTATACGACATGCGGAAGACGTTCCCGCAAGCAAATTGGCAGAAGGAAGACTATCAAAGCGGCGCTTATCCGTCTGTCCGCTTCCGTACATAAGCTCCGGCGAACTGAGGGCGTTACGGATACCTCCTGCCTACACGTCAAAAGACGCCTTCTGCTCAGCAAAGGCCTGAACTCCGAGGAAACAGACTTCAAGGACCCCTTGCCAGTTGAGGAACTAAAGCAGTTGCTGTCGTCGTTACAACGTCGGCTCCACGATATTGGCGTTACGGATGTCGCCTGTAGGGTTGTGCTCCCAAATCGTGGAGACATGCAGTGGATGACCGTGATTCAAATTGAAGCCATAGGAACTGAAGTCGAACCGCGATTGGAAACGAATGCGATTATCAAAACGATTCGCCCTGTCGAACTTGCTGCTTTTGATGCTCGTTGTGGCGTCGATTTGCGGTTTTGCACAATGGCGGCGGCTTCGTCTGAAGGCCGAAATAGTGGAAATCAACAAGCTAGGTAACGTCATGCTCACGATGCCGAGCAACTACATGCTTCAGACGCCGAGCAGATACAAAACAAGAACATTCACTACTTTAAGTTTGGAAGGGGACTTCTAGCCGAGCGTTTACCCCGACCATGTTGTGGTGTTTGGAAGAAAGGCTGACTGCGGCTGTGTATTTGCGTGTAGGGTGTATGCCGCAATCGAAGCTAGCGAATATCTGAAGAAACTTACGCTCGGAAGTCTTGAAGCTGTCGGTCCGCAGCAAATCTTCCAGGATGAACTCGATCATCCCTCCCGAGAAATAGGTCGGCCAAGGCTTCTCGCAACGGTGACCAGCCGCGTCGTCCACTGGAGTGTGCGACGCCCGCCTGGGGGTTGCGCGGAACGCCTCGCGCGCGATGACGTCTGTTGGGATGGTGGCCGACCTCCGGGCGGAGGCGCGGGGCCGCATGTTGGGGATGAGTCGCGTCGCGGCGTCTGCGGCGCCTAGCAACGCGGTCGCCTTGGCGCGTCACTTGCCCCTTGGCTCGACCCGCGCCGCCGCGAGGTCGTAGACGTCGCCCGCGAGGAGGGCATGCATCGTCAGGCCGTGCCCGCCCAGGCGGCCGTCCGGGGACTGGAAAACGCGGGCCTGCCGGGCGTCGTAGACGATGACCTGACCTTCGCCGAGGGCCTCGTACTTGCCGTCGGGCCGGAGGAGCATGGCCGTCGACTCGTCGATGCCGACGCCGACGAGCTTTGGGTTCTGGAGGACGACGGCGATGAGTCGGTTGTGGCGTCGCCGCGCGACGAAGTGCTGGTCGATGACGGCGTCCTGGACGAAGCCGAAGCCCTGGGCGTGCTCGACGTCGTCGGCGAGGATGACGTCCCAGTCGCCTTCGGCGCCACCCGTCTTCCGCTCGTTGCCGGTGATCATGAACTGGCTCTGGACGGCCGCCCCGGCGCTCGTCCCGCCGATGACCGCGCCCTCCCCGTAGAGCTCGAGCATCCGCTGATGGACGGGCGTGTTGAGGAGAGCCGCGGTCAGGAGCGTCTGGTCGCCGCCGGAGAACCAGACGCCGCCCGCGCCGTCGAGGATCTTGTCGCTCCCCGGCTGGATGGCCTGTTCGTGCGTGAGGTTGTAGTACGCCACGTCCTTCGCGCCGTTGCGTTTGAACTCTGCGAGGAGCTCCGGGCCGACCTCGTCGGGGACGCTGCTGGCCATGGTGAAGATGACGATCCGGCCTGTGTCGTGGGTCTTGGCCAACTCGATGTAGCACTTCATGAGCGGCGCGTCGCGCTCGCCGCCGCCAATAATGAAGAGAGAACCCTTGGGCCGTGGGGCCGGCGCGGGCCGTGGCGCACACCCTGTGGCGACGATCGAGGTGACCAGGATGATCGAGAGGATGAGGGACGAGTCCTGGTTCAAGCTCTACCTCCGCAAGATGGGCGACGTGGCGAGCACTGTCTTACCCCGGCATTGTCGATATGGGTTGATCCTGGAACCGCTCCGAGCGCGGGGCCCGGCTCACGTTAACGCGCAGCGGAGTTCGCTTCAATCAGTGCTGCGGGGGCAGCTCTTCTGCGACGTCGTCTGGGGCCAAAAGGTTCTCGCACGGTTAGTGCGAGGACATCAGTCCAGCCAGGGCTGCCGGGACGGCGGGGTCTCACGCGCAAGTTCGGGCGGCGCTGGCATTGTCGGCGAGCGGAATGGCAATGGGAGGCGTGTTGGTGTTGTTCTAGGCGTGCTACGGCTGTCGGTTGGCGAGACCTGTTGGCTGTGGAACCGCTACGAACCCGGGGTCGCAAGCTACCGACGCTCAAACCGTGCAAGTAAACTAGATGTTCTGCTGGTTGCCGCCAATGAACTTCTGCAAAAGCTTGCCCCGTGCCTGACGACTCTGAAAGCCGTGACGTTCCCCTCGAGCGCGAGAGCCAATTTGCCGCGACGCGGATTTTCGAGCCTGAGGAGAGCTTTACGCGGCAGGAGGAAGACATCGCGATCGCGGCCGAGCTCTTGCAGGCGGGCTTGGTGAACGAGCGCGAAATCGTCGCAGCCGTCTCCGATTGGTCAATTCACGGCAATGTTTCATTGGCGGAGCATCTTCAGAAGCGAAGTTTGATCAACGCCGAGCATTTCGACGCCCTACGTCAGCGCGCCGTCGCCCGCGTTGACCGCGCTCGTCGCAGCATTGCCGGCGGCTCCCAAATGCCGGCGGCAGGCAAGAGCATGATGCTGGCGACGCTCGAACGCTTGGACGGCTCTGGAAGAGTGGCGAAGCTGTTGGGCGTCACCGTCGCCGCGCGCGGCGGCGAGGACGAAGCGCGAGTGATGGAGGGACGCTATGAGCTGATTCGCAAGCTTGGCCAGGGGGGACTGGGACGCGTCTGGCTGGCGCGCGACGTCAATTTGAATCGCCATGTGGCGCTGAAGGAGATTAGTCATGGCGCGGGCGTAGCGGAGTCCGTCATCGAACGATTCAAGTACGAGGCGGAAATCACCGGGCGGCTCGAACATCCCAGCATCGTACCGATCTACCAGCTCGGGCAGGACCTCGCGACCGGGCGGGCGTTCTACGCGATGCGATTTCTCGGCAAGGCGACGCTGCAGGACTCGATTAATGAATACCATGAGCGACGCGAAGCGGGTGACGACGACCCCATGCTACTGCGGCGCCTGCTCACGGCCTTTGTTAACGTCTGCCATGCGATCGGCCATGCTCACTCTCGAAAAGTGATTCATCGCGACCTCAAACCAGAAAACGTCGTGATCGACAGCTTTGGACAGGTCATCGTCATCGACTGGGGACTCGCCAAAATCATCGACGACGCATCGGTCGAAAGCCTGATGGATTCGTCGACGACGAGTTCCGCGGACCGTACGAGCGAAGGTCAAGTCCTCGGCACGCCGCTTTACATGGCGCCCGAACAGGCGGCGGGGCGACTCGATGAGTTGGACTACAGGACCGACATTTACGGTCTTGGCGCGATTCTCTTTGCGATCGTCACCGGCAACGCGCCTCATGAGAAAACCCAGAGGCAGTCCGCCGACTCGGGCCTTGGGGCCCGGGGAATGATCAGCGTCATCGCGACCGGCGTGGCGCCCGCGGCGCGCGACGTCAACGCGGAAGTCGACCCCGCCTTGGAAGCGATCTGCAGCAAGGCCATGGCCCGCCGCCGTTACGCGAGATACCAGCAGGCCGTGGACTTGGCCGACGATGTTCAGCGGTGGATGGCCGGGGAGAAGGTGACTGCTTACCGTGAGTCTTTCCGGCAGCGAGCGGGGCGCGCGATCTCGCAGCATCGGCGCCTGTCGCAGGCGCTGGTCGCGGCCACGATGGTCGTGCTGGTAGCGCTGACGACGCTTGCAATGGCTGCTCGCCAGAATCGGCAAGCCGCGTTGCAAGCACGCTTCTCCCAACTGAACAGCCAGGTTCGCGAAGTTGAACTGCAGATGCGAGGGTTGTGGACCGACTTGGCCAAAGACGCGCGATTCCTGGCAGCTTTGCCGACGATCCAAAGCCTCGTCAGCGCGCACGGCGCTCCGGACGACGACCGGGAAGAACTCTGGCGCGATCAATTGCGGTCGATCTTCGCGACCATGCTTCAGTCGAATCCCGACTACTTGGCGATTTCGCTTGAGTTCAACGTCGACAATGGGGCCAAAGAAATTGCACGGGTCGCACGAGCTTCGTCCGACCGCGCAATGGTGCGAATAGTTCCCGACGGTCGCCTGCAAACGGTGAAGGACGATCCATTGCAGGCCGCCGTCTCGTTGCTTGAGCCGGGAGATTTGAAGTACTCACTGGAGCCACGCGCGCGTTACGGCAGCGATGGGCCAGGCGGCGCGCGCATTTCCGTCGCCTCGCCAGTGGACAGTGACGACACTGGAAAGGCCATTGGCATGACGGTGATCGAGGCGGACGTCGTGAAGCGGGCGATCGAGGCGCTGGCCAATATGGGGACGATTGATGGTGAAATCTTCGTCGCCGACGGCCTTGGTCAGATCTGGGGATTCGCCGATCCGCGGGCGGGCGTCCAGGGCGCGGAAACGGGCACGACGATCCCCGAACTGCCGGCGGACGTTGTCAGCGAGGTCGCCAAGAGAGGAAAGCCGTTCCTGCTACGCGGCGAGAACCGGTACGTCGCGCAACGATTCTACGTTGATCCGACCGGCCGAGGGGTGTTGATATTCGCGCGATTATTCGAAGGGGAGTAGTGATCGCGAACGAACGCCGGCCAGATTGCGGCTACCATCCCCGGGCGACGTGAAAGATGCCTGACGACTTTTGTGGTGCGTATTCATCGACAGGTCCGATGTCTCAAGGGCGGGCCTTCGGAAACATTCGCCATTGTTGCAGCAGGAATCGAAGGCGGGTCACCTCGACGCTTCCTGTCAACAGAGTCTCCAATGCGGCTGGTGAACGCCGAATTGCTTTTGGGCGCGACCAGTCGCTAAAGAGGCGATCGTCACAGAACTGCCGACGTCCAGCGGCGCGGTGAATACTCGCGTGGCCCGCGACGTCGAACCGCCGTAGGCAAGATTGGGGTTCTTCAGACCGAATGCCGGGGCCCCAAGGCTGTTAAATGACCTATGCGGGAAGTCAACGCCGTCAATGAAATGTTTCAGCCGGTCATATGGCGACATTTCTGGATAGTGACGTGACCGCGAATTCTCGCCTCGTCGCCCTGAATCACGCTTCCTGAGACATTCCCCATCTTGGCAGTTTCCCAAACTTGGCAGGGGTTGGAATTTAGCAACCAAATTCCTACCAGCGGGGGCTGCCCGTCGCAATCTGCGCAGCTTTTTAAGACGTTATCTGAACAGATACAGCGGCGCAATGCCGTACTGAGTTAGCGCTGCCTGGATTGAGCGGACGACCGGCCGCTGTTGATTCAATGCCCGCGAGGCTTCCAGCAATGGTACGGGCGGAACGTCAAAGTTTACGCACTCTAGATCCAAGTCAATTAGCAGCGACTGGTCATCCCAGCGAGAACGTGCAACCTCGAACCGGTCTTTGAGAAGCTCGTAAGAGCCGAGATCGGCTGTGTGCTGTACCAGTCGTACGGCGTTGAAGACTCGAACGTAATAAATGTCGCCGTGCCTTCATTGAGGGTTAATCCGCCCCGGAAGTCAAACAGTCGCGACACAACATTCGGATCGCTGTAGTAGGAGCCCGCGGACATGACGCGCTCTCCTTCGACAGGGGAAGAATGCGTTACCAGCAAGCAATCGCTGCGCCCTCTTCAAATCAGACCATTTGAGCGCGCTTGCTTGATGCTTTCGTAACACCTGTGCCGATCAGCGCGCAAGGGGACGGGACCGCACATACCGCGCGAGCGCTAGTCGCCCGTCATCCGTCTGGACTGCGGCGGCACGTGCATCAAGGCAGCTATAGAGCGTCGGCATAGGCTTTGCCTACTGTACCTCTGCAAGGTGCGAGTTGAGGCATTTACACCATCTATCAAATTAGGTGGTGTAACCAAGAAAACGGACTCGCATCCGCGACGCGATGTGAACGACGAACTGGAGTGGCATCCGAGCGTGCATGCTTCGCACATCGGGTCACCGCAAGCGACGGAGTAGCGAGCTTGACCGGATATGCCGGCAGACAATGCCGAGAAGGCGGAAGCGGAGCGTCTGGTGAAATCCTTAACCGGCGTTCGTGCGGTGGCGAATGACATTGCGGTGCGTTTGCCCGATGCGTGTGAACGCAGTGATACCGAGCTGGCAACATTTCACCGGCTCGAATGGCGAAGCGGAAGCTTCTCCAGCCCGGCCGCTCCTCCGCTAAAAGTCGCCGCAGAGAAGGTCGACGCCAAGTTTCGCAACGGTGTGTTGACTGTCTCGATCCAGAAAGGCGACAAGGGCGCAAGCCGCAAGAAACAAGTTCAGCGGTGCACAACCTGTATGCGAGGATTCGAACCATGCACCTGTTCAGCAATTGCCCGATCATTGTACCCATCGACATGTCGCCCGAGGGAAAACGGGCACTAGATTGCGCGAAGCAATTGACGGCCGACGCCTCGAACATCACGGCGCTGCACATCTACGCGCCGGCGCCCACGTTGGACCCGCCGTACTCATGTGTGTATCGGGAAGTGCAAGAAGCCGTTGAGCGACATGTTTACTACTACTGCAAGGAATATGAAAGGGATGGCATCAAAGCGATCGTCGAAACCGGTCAAAGTCCAAGCGACTGCATCGTTAGGTACGCGGAAAAAGTCGGCGCCGGGCTCATCGTCATGCCGTCGCACGGTCGTACCGGGATGAACCATATGTTGATCGGTTCGGTGGCCGAGCGGGTTGTGAGGCATGCGCGCTGCCCTGTTCTCGTTCTGCGGGGACTGAGCAAGGAAAAATCGCACGTCCAGCCCGTAGAAATGGCAGAGTCAATTCCCGCGATCTTGGCATAAGCGTTCGCAGAATCGCCAGGTCGTCGTGAGCGATCAGATCCTATTGGGAGTAAGCGCCATGAGGAACTTCAGCGACGTACCGGTCATCGCGCCGACTGACTTCTCAGTGGAGTCGGACCGAGGGGTGGTAACGGCGATTGAGCTGGCTGGAACGGCGAAACACGTCACTGTCATTCACGTGACGCCGCCGATATTGATCGTCGAGCCTGTGGTAGTCTACGACACCATTAGCGACGAGGAGAGACGAGCTAACTTGGAGCTTGCTCTACGCGAGCGGTACTCGTCCCCTGAGTACGAAGGCGTAAATCTCGAGGTTCGCATCGGCGATCCCGGCAGTGAAATCGTGAAGCTCGCAAAAGAGAAAAAGGCAGGGCTGATTGTCATGCCTTCTCACGGAAGAACCTTTCTAACCCATTTACTCTTGGGGTCCGTCGCCGAACGAGTCGTTAGGACAGCCGAATGTCCCGTTCTAGTGGTTCGAAAATAACAGTCGATTCACGATCAACGTCGACCGATTGTTCCCCGAGCTTGCTCTTCCGTTTAGGATTGCATCGGCCGGCCCTCCGCGCCTGGGCGCTTTACGATTGGGCAAACTCCGCGATTGTGACGACGATCATCGCGGCGGTGTTTCCCATTTATTTCTATCAGGTTGTCGCCAGCGAACTTCCTCCTGGCGTGGCAACGCGTCGGTTTGCATTAGCGAATGCAGCGGCGATGCTTGCGCTCGCCATCGCCGCTCCCCTACTCGGCGCGATTGCCGATTTGTTGCCCGTAAAGAAAAGACTGCTTGGATTCTTCGTCGCCGTAGGAAGCGTCGCGGCGGCTGCTATGTTCGGAATCCACGCGGGGGACTGGCGGGCGGCGCTGGTTCTGTTCGGGATCGTGACGTTCTCGGTGTCCGCGACGTTCATCTTCTATGACGCGATCCTGCCATATCTCGCAAACAAGACCGAGATCGACCGAGTTTCAACGACAGGATATGCGTTCGGGTACCTGGGAGGGGGCGTGCTCCTCGCCTGCAACCTAGCGTGGATCAAGCAACCGGACTGGTTTGGCTTTCCAACTACGCGGGACGCGACGTTGCCGACTCGTTTCGCGTTGCTGTCAGCGGCAATTTGGTGGGTGATTTTTTCCGTGCCGCTGCTACTGCGAGTACCTGAGCCACCGCTTCCGGCGGTTGAGAGGACCAAGCTCCGCACCCTCGTAGTAGGCCAACTGAGAAGCTTTGCCTCTGCGCTCAAGGAGCATCCTACTGCAACGAGGATGCTCCTTGCCTTCCTGATTTACAATGAAGGCATCGGGACGATTATCAGGCTCGCCGCAATTTACGGCGCCGAACTGGGGATCTCCGCATCGGCGATGATTGGCTCGATCCTAGTCGTTCAGTTCACGGGCATTCCGTGCACGATCGCATTCGGTGCGATGGCGGCGAAGATTGGCGCAAAAAATTCCATATACGTTGGACTCGCCGCATACGTCGTCATTACCGGCTTAGCGTACTACATGACGTCGTCAACGCACTTCCTGGTGCTGGCCCTGCTCGTAGGTTTAGTGCAGGGTGGCACTCAAGCCCTCAGTCGCTCGCTGTTCGCGAGCCTAATGCCGCCTGAGCGCTCAGCGGAGTATTTCTCAATCTTTGCGATGGGCGAGAAAGTCGCGGGAATAGCAGGTCCGGCGCTCTTCGTCGCCGTGAGTAGCGCCACGGGCTCAAGTCGCCACGGTATTGCGTCGGTTCTCTGTCTCTTTGTGATCGGCTGGTGGCTTCTCAGATCCGTCAGACCAGCGTCGCAAGGCGATCGCGCAGTAGAAAATGGAGCTCGGTAAGGCTCAGGTTGTGTTCCATCCTGTAAAAAGCGGAGAGGACGCCGCAACTCACCCTATCCGTGGGGTGGAGGCAAACCGCCCTCGACCAGCGTCTGGTGACGACTATCAACAAAACCGTCGCGAACCGGTACGCGCGCGGGCCGGACCGTCTTGAAGGCGTGAAGTCACGCTACTGCCGGCCGATAGTTGCGGCGGGTCAGTCAGCATCCCCTCGCTTCCCCTTATCAGAGCGGCTTAGCTGCGCTGGCTGCGAAGCAGTTCGAATGATCGACTGTCGCCTACCTTGCTGCCGTTCAGTCTGCGGCGAGTGCAGCTCGATGACGCCGCGGTTGAACGAGGCGTGCATGGATTGCCAGCCGGAACCGGTATACTTCATTTCCGAAGAGCACTGCCTAGAGTAGGGCAGGAAGCTCCGAGTGCGATTCATAAAGCCGGTAAAGCGGCCGAACCGATGACGACCGCCGCTCTCCAGACCGTTGAGTGAGAACTGTTGAACATCACCTCGGCCTGGCGCCTTCCGCCGCCCAGTGCCTTGGCAATTCGGTGCGCCACGTCCGCCCAACCATGAGTCGACAGATCAAGGCGCCTGCTCGCGTGCGGACATTGGTCGAGACCACGCCTGATGGCGGCGTTGTTCGATACCTGTCTCTTGCTCCATACGCTTGAGCGGCGATCCCCCGAATTCGTGATGATCCGCAAGGCTCTCCGGCGTTCCATCGAAACGCAAGAGCGGCTTATCAAATGTATCCAGAGTATCGCCGAATGCTGGAATGTGGCCACTTGTCCATGGGAACCGCTCTAGTGGTTCGTCAATTAGCGACGCGATTGACCTCGGCCACAACCGCCGGTCGCCATTTATGCAAACTCTAGTGAGGCTGCTGCCGCTCCAAGCGGTCGATCGCCATTTTGACTAAACGCTGAGCCTTACCGACTGAGTATCGCTGGCAGGCGTCGCGAAGGACGTAGAGTCGGTCCAGCTTGATGCCGCCGGCCGTGCTAGGGTCTTCCGTGATCGCCTTGGCAGCTGAGAGTAGAGCGCGATCTTCCTCTGAATCGCAGCGAATATTGCGGCCCGCGATTTGGATCTGGCGCGAATTCTTGTCTTGACTCACAATTTCTCCAGGCGATTAGGGTTGGCAGGACGGCAGCAATATTACAGTGCCGGCAGGTGGCGTCCATCCCGACTCCTGTCAGAGCAACGGGGAGACCATGACTGCTCCGGACTGAGTGACGCCCGCTCGCCCGCTCGCCTTGCCAGCGTCGTGATACAGACTTCGTCGCTGATGCAAACTCGTCGGCAGTTCGGCGAGTTTTTAGGCGGCGCCAGACGATCGCCGCCGGACATGATGTCCGGCGACCCTTTGGTGATCACAGTATCGCTCGCAGCGTTTCTTAACCTCAGCGCCAGCCGTGACGGAGCTAGCTAGGGAGATCGAAAGAAGTCGCGGGCGTTGTCGTGCAGGATGCGGCGCGCCAAGCGACGCGCCGCGTCGGGACCGAAGTAACCGCCGGCCACCTTTTCGTCCAACGTTTCCGCGAGTAGTCTGCGAACGGTCTGCATGGCGCCGTACGTTTCCTCGACGTGCCAGTTGTCGCCTCCCACCATCATGCGGGATTCGTTGGGGAGCACTTCGATCGCTTCATGGAGAGCGAGTTTGAAGTGCGATGGGCTCAGGAGGAACGACCAGGTGAGATCGAGCCAAATGTTGCGGTAGACGAACGCCATCGCCAAGAGATCGCGGCTCCAGGGATATGCCAAGTGCATCAGCAGGAAGCGGGTGCGCGGATGACGTTCTACCAAGCCGGCAATGCCGAGCGGGTGCGAGCCGCGGATGATTCCGGTCCCCAAATGAACCTGTACCGGCACGTCATGTTCAGCGGCGATCCGGCAGAGATGATCGACGATGAAGTCGCTGAACGCCTTTCGCTCCGCCGCCGATGGCGCCGCGTTGCCCCAGGCGGCGCGAGCTAACGCCTCATTCGGTTCGTCGAAATTGACGTCACGATCGTAGGCGAGGGCGTTCTTGAGCGCTACCTGCCCCCGCGCCGCCATGCCCGCCACCAATGCTTCGAGCGCGGTCAGGTATTCGTCAAACGACTCGGCGCGAAGTCCGACGCGGGCGAGGGCCTCGTGGGCGCGGTTCTCGTTGTGATCGTGCGAACTAGGATGCCAGCCCAGCGCAAATGAATTGATGCGCATCACGGAGCGGTAGTTGTCGCCCAACGTTGGTCGAGGATCCAGCAGCGGATCGTTGTAGGCGTCGGTGATGACCGACGTCACACGCGCGCGGTTCAAGACTTCGCGCTGCCACTCAGGCCGACGATGGGCCGCTTGCACACTGGCGTCGATCTCTTGCCAATTGTCGCGCGTGATCTCCGCCGCACCGCCGCCATGCAGTTCCAGAACGGCGCGAACGATGTTCCGAACAAAAAAGGTAGATCCGCTATCGTCCAAGAAAGGCGTGAGCGATTCCCAGGTCGTCGGGCCGACGCCGGCGAGCATCGGATCGGCGTCGCGGGACTCAGACGGGAGGCAGTAGGGGCGGGAAAGCGCCCAGCCCGCGTAACTCTGTTGCAGCAGTTGCAGCAAATTGACGTCGCGCTGATGAATCACTTCGGGCAGATGATGTTCATGCACGTCGGCAATGGGAAGTTGTTCGACGAACTCGCGAAGCGAAGCATTCATCTCTGTCGCACCGAGAAGAGCGTGATGGAAGCGGTCACTTTAAGTTCCCCTCGCAGGGGAGTCAAACTTGCGATCGCTGAGAAGGCGTGGCGACTTGACTGAAGTTCAACGCCGATCGCTCTTCACGAGCCTCGCGATCATCACCCTGCCCGCCATCTCGCCATGATTCAATGATGGGCGTTGCTCGTCAGTTCTCCCCCATCGCAGTGGCGACTTTGCAGGAGGGGAGACCTATCTGTTCCCGGCTGTTCCCGGCAAATCTAGTCGCTGTCGCCGTCGGCGCTCGTTGGCTCCGCACCGATCCACAAAAAGCGCTAACGAAAATGATGAGGCGTGAAGGCCGCCCTGTTTGCGATCAGAAAGCGTATAGCAGGCATGTTAAGGGGGCCGCACTGGAAGGCGGTCGCACCTCTGGTCGCATGGACATGCATCCGCTTGAGATTGGTCACGTGGAGATCAGTATGAATCCCTTCAACGCCCCTATTGAGCCCCTCAATACGTCAGGAAGCCGGCGGAGAACGTGCATTTCGCCTAGCCTCCAGGCATTGCACCGCATCTCCGAGGTGATGGAGACGGAGTGTGTGGGCGTACGGACGGCGGCGGAGCGAATGAATCTCTCGATGTCGCAGGTGCGCGCGGAATGCGAGCCATCGTGCGACTTACGCCTCTCTGAACTCTATCGATGGCAGGCGGCGTTAAGAGTGCCGGTTGGCGAATTGCTCAACGAGCCGGTGACAGACTTATCCCCAGCGGTGGCATGGCGCGGGCGCATGCTGAAAGTGATGAGAACAGCGAGGTCCATCGAAGCGCTGACCGATCAAGAATGCGTCCATTCACTCGCCATGATTCTCGTACAAAGTCTTGAAGCGTTGATGCCCGAGCTAGATCAAGTGCCTGCCTGGCCGTTGCAGGGGCAGCCGCGCACAGGCGATGAATTGGGGGTCGCCGCAGACAGGCGACTCTCAGAAGACTTCTTCGACACTTACGTGGACGGATGAAAAGTGTCGATCGAGGCCTTCCCTGCGTCCTCGTTGCAGGGTCGTCCCACACTCCAACAGCACCGGCCAACCAGGGCCGATTCGGCTGGTTGCCTTCCAGGAACTGCACGCTGCCGCCAGTTCAAGAGCGATCCATGGCTGACGTGTCTTACCGCTTAATCCACTTCGCGGGCGAATAGGTTCGCCTTGACTCTACCGTACGACGGCCGCGTCGTGGCTCGTGCTGCCGCGAGCTTCTCCGAGGCACAGGCCTGCTCGGCCGGACAGCCGATGACTCAGGTCGGGCCCTGAGGGTTCGACGCTGGTCACGAACGCAGTCGTTCGCAGGGCGCTAAAAAGGTCGACCCGAGATCATCAATGGAAACACCCAATTCACCGGTCCGAGCTGCGGTCCGGCGGCTTCCACTGCCTCGGCGACGGGCAAGTCCTACCTGCCCGATGTTGATGTCACCGCCGCGAGCCTGGCTAAAGCTTCTGGCGAGGCCGGCTGGCGTCGAATGCACCATCAAGTCGTTGACGCATGACATCAGTATCCATCGACCCGACGCATCTGCCGCGCGAGGGCGCCGGTAGTCGCCTGACCGCTATTCGATGTTCAAGCAGCTACCGCCGTCGTTCTTCGAGTGCGTCGTGGGCGGTCGCTCAAAGAGGCGACTGCGTCATCGAGTGTGTGGAGATTTCCGCGAGTGTCATTGAGCAGCGTGAGGATGTTGGAGATCACCTGGTCTCCTTTGATCGAGCCTTCGCAGATGTCTCCAATTAATTCCTGCCGAAGTTCGAGCAAGCGGTCGTCCAGATGCTTGCTGAGTTCATGCGGCTGGATCGTCGCAGTCGAATCGACGTCGGCGCCAAGTGCGATCTGGTCGATTCTGCGAATCTCTGCAAAGTAGTCCGACGGCGCTCGCGCCTTTCTCCTGCGTAACAGACTGTAGAGCGACAAGGCGCCGGCGCTAAACGCCCCGAAGATGCTCAAGCCTTTGCTGAACCACTCCATCACTGCTTCGACGGCCAGCGGCTTGTCCCGGTCTAGGTAGGCGACGGCAGCCGGGTGGATCGCGTAGGGAGTGGCGATCTCGCGGGCCGACTTCGGTTGAATCCGGCGTGAGAACTCCCCTTCGAAGACCGTTTTCATCAACGGCCTCACCGCTCGGTCCGAAAGGCTTTTATGGGCCACAACTAGGAGCCTTACGCCGATGGTCTCGCAATCCGCCGCTGGGTAACCCCGCGTCGTGAAGTAGCTGTGCGCTGGGATCACCGTCGGTTCGAGGAACTCGCGTTCGACCACCGTTGTTTTTGCTTGGCTGTCTTGCATGTTGTCCATCAAAAAGGCCCGCGTCGCGGGCAGCGGCACGATGCGGTAGTCCGCCGCTTCGACTAGTGACTGGACGATCGGCGAGGGCATGGAAGCCAGCACGATCAGGCAATCCGGCAGTTCTGCAATCAGCGTGTCTTTTGTCGCGCCGCTCGATTGCAGGATGGCTTGGCACTTGTCGATCAAGCACGCCTTGCTGTATTCCGTTGCCACGACGTCTCCTGAGTGCGACGCAGAGGGCAATTGCAGTCTTGCAAAGGCGAGGAACTCCCTGGCCAACAACCTTTCGGTGCTGCCCTTCTCGCCGATATTGATCCGTTTCCCGCGAACCGCTTCGGATAGCGGGCCAGCCTCGGCCATCTCCTTGCGGACGAGGATGTGGACAGCCTCCAATTGAACGGCGCCGAGGACCATGATGTCGTCGTCGTCAGGTACTTTGACGCCACTGCTGACGACGGCCGCGTCTAATTGACCAGCTTTCAAGAGGTTGAGGCAGTCCTCTGAGCCAGCATTGGCCTCTAGCTTAATGATGAGGTCGTTCTGCGCCGCTTGCTTGCCCATGTACTGAGCGATGGCGTGGCGGCGCGTCGAGTAAGGCCCCGCGCTCATGCGCAGGATCGGCGTCTCCCGTTCGATCAGCAGGGGCGCAGCCAGCGACAGGCCAAGGACGGCAAACCCAATGCTGCCAAGGACGGCAAGGGTTCGACCGGCAACCAAGCAGCGGATCCTGTTGATCATCGGTAAGGCACCTCGAACGTAGTAGCGGAAGCTCCCGATCGGAAAAAGGGAAGGGTTTTTAACGGATACCGGCTGGCATGGCCAGCGCAATCCGCCGCAAAGGACGGCCAAAGGCGGAGTTCGTCTTGTGGGCAAGGCAGAGCTTCTCGCCAATGGCATGAATTTCGACTTCATGCTGGAAACCAAGTGGGTTTACGGCTACCCGGTGGCCGTCCTCGCGATGCTGACCATCTGCGGCCTGCTCTATCGCTGGTTTCGCAAGGTCAAGTGGCTTTACCAGGGGCCGCTGCGGGCCTGCCGGACCGAAGTGCCTGTCCATCAGCCACGGCGCGATAGCGCCGATTGATCTCGGTCGCCCCGAGTCGAACAAGATCGCAACCCCCGACCGTTTAGTGAGGGGGCTCTAGTCTCACAAAATCATACGCTGGACGGCGGGGCGCCAGCGTGCCGAGAAGCCATGGCTTTCCTCGGCAGGAGGCGTAGCCACGCTTCTGCCCGTTGAGACGCGTCGTCACCCCAAGGATTCTCGGGGGACCGAACGCGAGGCTCGAGCAGCGCAGCAAGCGTGCTCTTGTCGCGTGGCTCCACCCGAGGGGACGTGGTCACTGGAGCCCCGGGCCAAAGAAAGTAAATGGGAAGAATTCACCGGGCGTTAGGTGCTGGGTGAACCGTCGGCGTATGGATTTCTTCCCCGACAGCGGGTTACACTGAGCGCTCGGCCGGCGGCTTCGGCAAACTCCAAGGCTGCTCATCCTCGAAAGGGGTCTGCAAGATGTCGCTGCGTCGATCGCGTCAGGCTGTGGTGTGCGTGACGACATGGGCCGTCGTCGGAGCTGTTCTACTGCGAGTCGCGCCGGCCGCGACCCTAGTCTGGGATGGTACGGGGTTCAATTGGAATGTGCTCTCGTCGTGGTCGCAAGTTTCCAATAGCACGACGCCCGATCCTGCGGCGAAGCCTGGCCCCAACGACACCGCGGTGTTCAACATCGAGGCGATGAATTCACGCCAAGATGTCCTGATGGCCGGCCCGCAATCGATCCGCGGACTCGTGTTCAGCAGCTTGGGACATATCCGATTGGTCGGCTCGGTCGGCGGACTGACTCCCACCGAACTGACCGTCGGCCAAGGCGGAATCTATTCGTCAGGCGCGAGCATCCACGAGACTGCCGAGGACGTTGTGATCAAACTGGCCGGCGCGCAAACGTGGACCAGCGACGGCGTGCTGGGCGACGTCGCAATCAATGTCAACGGTCCCATCAACATAGGGTCGAACCGGCTCACCTTCGACGGGAGCGCCGCGACGGTGCTGTTCGGCCCGCTCAGCGGAACGGGCGGCGTGACCAAACAGGGGAGCGGGATTCTCAGCCTCAGATCGAGCAACACTTTCACGGGCGACCTCTTGATCCTAGGAGGAGCGGTGGGACTGTTCGACAACGGTGCGCTCAACGCCGCCTCGCCGGTCGCCGTCGGGTTCGGCGCCAGCGGAACGCTCGACCTCTTCGGTCAGAGCGTCGTCGTCAGCGGCTTGACCACCGCACCGGGCCCGACGTCGGCCGTCGTCGAGAATGGCAGCTCCAATGTCGCCACGCTAACCGTGGCGGTCAGCGCGGCGACGCCCAATGTCTTTGCCGGCGTCATCAGGGACGACTTCGCGGCGTTGAACTTGACGAAGACCGGCGCAGGCGTGCTGACGCTCAGCGGAAGCAACACGTACACCGGAGCCACGACGATCGAGCAAGGCACGCTCAAAGTCGACGGCTCGCTTGCACGCGGAGTGCTGGTGAAATCGGGGGCATTCCTCGCGGGAGCCGGGACGATCGGACAGACCGTCGTCGTGCAGGCGGGCGGCGCGCTCGCCCCCGGCGCCTCGGCGGGGAGGCTCACCGTTGGAGCCTTGACGATGCAGAATGGCGCGACGCTCAACATGGAAATCGGCGGGCTGCTCCCCGGCAGCCAGCACGATCAGATCGACACGGCTGGTCTGGATTTCGGCGTGCTGGCGCTCAATGGAACGCTGTCGGTATCGCTCATCAACGGCTTTTCGCCCAGCGCGGGCCAGTCGTTCGACCTGTTCAACAGTTCTTCTTTAAGCGGAGCCTTTGATGCGATCACGCTGCCGCCGCTCAGCAACGGCCTCGCTTGGAATACTTCCCAGCTTTACGTCACGGGCGCGTTAACTGTCGCCGTCAACGGCGACTTCGACCTTGACGGCGACGTCGATGGACACGACTTCCTCGCGTGGCAGCGCAATCCCGGCGTCGGGAACCTCGCCGACTTGAAATCCAACTTCGGCTTCGGCACGCTCATCGCGGCGGCGGAAGCCGCCGCGCCGGCGCCCGAACCGAGTGGACTCTTGCTCTTGGCGCTAGCCGCCCTGAGATGCATCGCAGGGCGGCGCCCGTGGAATTGACGTTCGAGCGCATCACTTGACGCAGCGAAGCTCGCAAACGATCCGAGAAAAACTTCGGGGTACTCCTGCAAAGGTAAATCAACCATGAGAGTCGTGGGTTTCCTCCCCGTGTGCTTCGTGACGTTGGCCTGGACCCTCCCAGTTGCCGCGCTGACGTCGAATTGGAATAACAACACGGGGGGTAGCTTTCCGAACGCAGCCAATTGGACGGCGGGCGTTCCCCTCGTCAACGATACCGCCGTGTTCGACCGGAACCTCGCCATCGAATACAGCGTGACCTTTCCGGGTCGTCCTATCCTTAATCCGCTCACCCGTGACGTTCGGCAACTGATTGTCGGCGCCAACACGGTTAGTTTTTCGGACTCCGTCAACTTCAACCAGCTCCCCGCGAACTTTGCGATTGACGCCGCCAAGACATTGGCCGAAGGCGCCCTGATCGTCGGCAACGTGGCAAACCAAGCGGGCGGACTCAACACCACGCTTAGCAATTTCTCCACAAGCTCGGTGATCGTTGGCCACGATGGTTCTGCCCCTAGCACCGAAGGAACGCTCAACGTGAACGGCGGAACGTTCCATGTGACCGGCTCCCAGGAACTGGGTGATGAGCTGATCATCGGCAACGATGCTCGCGGCTTCCTAAACATCGCCGGCGGTGCGGATGTCAATGTCACCGGAGGTCCGCACGCTAATGCGGTGTTCGGTCGCTCTGGCATTTTCGGAACCGATGCGTATGGAACGGTGAGCGGCGTCGGCTCGACTTTGAATATCAGCGGCGGCTTAGTCATCGCCGACGAGAGTCCTTTTGCCCGGCTCACCATTCAAGCGGGCGGACAACTCACGAGCGGCAGTGCCGTGCTGGGTAAATCTTCCTTTCTCGCTTTTGGCCAAGTTCTGATTGAAGATGCTGGGTCGACGTGGACCAACAATGGCGACGCCATTATTGGCAAAAGCGGGGGAGGGCAACTGATTGTTTCTGATGGCGGGCAGGTGCTTACCAGCGGCAGCGCCTCCATCGGGGAACTGATCGGTAGCGGCGGATTTGCAGACATCACAGATCCGGGATCGATGTGGTCGATCGGCGGAGACCTCGTCCTGGGCCGCACGGGGACCGGCTCCTCGAGTGAACTTCGCGTATTCGGCGACGCTGCCGTCGCCGTGGGGGGCTTGCTTACGGTTGCGTCCACGGGGCGAGTTATCGGAAACGGCAGTATTTTGGGGAATATCGCCAATGGCGGCGTCGTGGAGGCTGGAGTCTTTTCCAACCTGCAAGGTCCACTTGAGGTTGACGGTAGCTACACGCAGTTAGCGGCGGGTAAATTAGCAATCGATTTAGCTGGCGCCATTCCCGCGACGACTTACGATCAATTGCTGGTCTCCGGCTCGGTGTCGCTCAACGGGACGCTCGAGGTGCTGCTCATCGGACCATTCGTTCCCGCCCTGGGAAATGCCTTCAACATCATCAACGGTGCGAGCATCACCGGAAAGTTTACGAGCTTTCTGCTCCCCACCCTTCCCAGCGGACGGAGTTGGAATATCTCACAACTGTACACGACCGGAACGCTGCTGGTGACGCTCCCTGGCGACTTTGACGCCGACGGCGACGTCGATGGGAATGACTTCTTGGTTTGGCAGCGCGGCGACACCCCGAATCCCCATAGCCCTGCGGACTTGGCCGCGTGGAAAAGCAACTTCGGCTTCGGCGCTGCGATGGCCGTCGGCGCGGCCGTACCGGAGCCTGGGCCGCTGCTGTGTGCCATCGCGGCGGCGGGGGCAGGCCTCCTCGGGCGACGGACGGCAGGCCTGGGCCGCTGAGGCGCGGCCTGCGGCCAGTTCAACGTCGCTGGCGCGTCGTCTTCATGGGAAAATCGCAGCGCAGCGTCTTGAGTTCGCTGCCTCGTTTTGCCGTCGCGAGCTACGCTGGCACGTTTGACCAAGGTGGCAACGCGTGGGACTGGAAGAAAGCGAAGGTCAATCCTGCCCGGGGGCGGGGGCGTCTTCGATCATTTGGAGGGCGTTCTCCATCAGAATTTCGCCGGTCATTTCGCCCAGCGACGTGCGGGAGACGTAGTCATAGCGTTTGAGGCTGTTGAAGTCGACTTTGGTGAGGATATAACCGAAGGCGTCGTTCGTGAGACCGAAGAGGAGGGTGTTGTCCCCCTTCATGTTGCGTTTGAGATAGCAGCCAATGTTGGGCAGGGCTTCGCCGGGTATGGTGAGGATTTGGGCGTCGCCGATGTTGACCAGGTTGACGCGGGTGGTAATCGACTTGTCGATGTTGTGCGGGTATTTCAAGGGCGAGCCCAGGATGATCATCCACATCAGTTCGGAGTCGACGGGGACCTTGACCTTCCGCGCATAACAGGCGAGACCGGGATCGGTCTGCGGCTGGGCGTCCTTGACGATGCGTTGGGCTTCGGAGGCCATCAGCTGGCCAATGCGGACGCACTCTTCCCAGGTGCGAGCGTCCTCCCACTTCGCCTTGAGAGGATCGGAGGGTTTGTCGAGGAGGCGGTTGTCGGCGGTGACCATGCCCCCTTGCGCGCCGTTCATGAACATCCCCATGCCGCCGAGATCGGCCTCGAGTTTGTCGCAAAGCGGCCCGACGAGGTCGGGGCTGACGAGGCCCAGTTCGCTGCCCAGGACTTCAGGATGGATGGCGTAGTTGACGAGGGTTCCGATGGTCTTGCCGTCGGGAGTGACGGCTTGGATGACGCTCATGCGGGGGTCGTAAAGTTCCGGAGCATAGAAGTTGTAAGCAATTTTTCCTTTGGCTTCGCCGGTGGCAATCTTGAGGTGAGCCGTCTGAAGGTTGTCGAGCGCCTGATTAAGCGCCACGGCTGCCTGTTTACAGACGAAGTCCATGTACTTCAGATCGCTGGAGGTTTTGCCGTCGAGGCCGGGGAAGCCGTAGCAGTCAGGCGCGCTATGCGTGTGCGAGGAGCCGATGAGGATATTGTCGGAGGGAATGCGGGGGACCTGCTGATGAACGCGGGCGCCCAGTACGGAAGGGAACCCCAGGAGGTCGAGTTGGACGACGGCGACGATGGTTTCTCCCTGTTGAAAGACCATCGCGCGGGCGTATAGCTCGCCCTGCTTACCAGTGGAGGGACGACCCGGACCAATGCCTCCGGTGACGGGGAGCAGTGGATTGGGCGTGATGATGGCCTTGCTGACTCCGACTTTGAAATCCGCATGTGCAACCGAAGTGATTGAGCAGGTGAGCATGAGGAGCGTCACGAGTGGGCGCGGCAACATGGGGGAGTTCCTGGGTTGAGCATGGTGGAGTGAATGCGATCGCCGATGACCTTCTCCCGATGTCAATGCCATCGTCAGCGAGAGATTGCGTCAGGTGCGAGCTCGCGCGGAGCGAAGCTCGAAGAGATCCGATCCAACGTTAGCCATGGATGTAATCGGTCAAGTTATCGTATCCGTCCCAGGAAGCACACCCAGCCAGCCGGGTCAAAAAACGGTCGGTTCTCGACGGGTTTCCCGGTTGATGACGTTTTGGCGCACTTCAGCGGCAATCTGTTCCCCCGATTGTGGCGCTGACTGGCTTGGCAGCAGCAGGTTGAATCCGCGCCGAAATGACCAATATCACGCCCTCCTTGTTCACTTGAAATCAATCAACACGCGGCTTCGGAAGAATGCGGTGGCACCAAATTGATCCTGAAAGTGTGGAGGTCGTATCCACCGCCGTTAGCTTTGGCGATCGGGTCGGAACAGCCCAAAAGCGAGGACAATGTAGGCGATAACTGGCGGAGGGTCTGGCCCGTCGACCTGTCGACGTTAGACACGGACTGACTATCACGCAGTGAGGAGCATGACATTGAGGCAACCCGAATCTAAAATACAGCTTGCGTAACTAGAACTCGGCTAACTTGCTGTTCGTCTGTGGTCTACACGAGTAATTATTCGTCCCCCGTGGGCGGTCACCTTACTTCAGACGCTCGACAGTACAAAACAGAATCAACCAGCATGCACTATGCAGCGACACCCACTAAGCCGCCCCTACTAAAACTCATGAAAAGAACCGCCGCACTCACCCTCGCATGCGCCTTTACTTGGCCTGTTGCCTCGATCCAGGCACAAGAGACCCTCGATACCCGAATCGGGAAGCTCTCTTTCACACAGGACTTCGCCAATGGGTATCCGACGGATGAAACCGTTGAGTTGCTCTACGATGAAATCGACTTCCAGCGCGCCTGCCAGGCCTACCTATGGAGCATTCCCATCGTTTCCTTCGCAGAGTGGCAGAAGGCTCACGAAGTGACGTTCAAGGCCGAGTCGGGCGATGTCGTGGTGTACGACAATTACCTCGCGAAGCTTGGCATTCTCACCGCAAATGCGACGACGCCTTACATCATCAGCTTCTTCAATCTTGAGAAAACTGGACCGATGGTTGTCAAGATGCCAGCCGGTGCGGTGGCTGGCTTTGCCGACGACATGTGGCAGCGACCACTCATTGACATGGGGCAAACTGGCCCGGACAAGGGCAAGGGCGGCATCTACGTCATCGCCGGTCCGGGGCAGGAAGCTGTGGCCCCCGAGGGTGGTTACCTGGCCAAATCGCCAACCAACAACGTTTTCTGGGGATTCCGTGCCCTCGACAAGGATCCTGCGAAAGCCAAGGTGCTGTTGGAGCAGTTGGAGATCTACCCGCTTTCGGAAAGCGACAATCCGCCCAGAAAGAAAATAGTCGACATCTCAGGAATACGTTGGAGTCAGACCCCGCCGAGGGGGATCGAATACTGGAAGAGCCTGCACGCAATTATCCAGCGCGAGCCGGTTCACGAGAGGGACCGTTTTTTTATGGCCATGCTCAAGCCCCTCGGTATCGAGAAGGGCACGCCGTTCGCGCCAGACGAACACCAGGCCAAGTTGCTTACCGAGGCGGCCTTGGTGGGCGAGGCGATGGCCAAAACGAACGATTTCGAGAAACGCCTTGCCGCGGCCCACTACGCGGACGGGACCCACTGGCATTTCGCGCTGGTGATCGATCCCTCTCAACGAGCGGAGTTCTACGACCAGCTCGACGGACGGGCATCCTGGTTCTACGAGGCGGTGACGACTTCATCAGGAATGGTGACCAAGACCCCCGGAGTCGGACAGGTCTATCTGGGAACCTATAAGGACAAGGACGGCGATTGGCTCGACGGGGCGAAGAGCTATCGGCTTAGGGTGCCCGCGAATGCCCCGGTGGAACAGTTCTGGTCCATGACCGTATACGACGTTGGCGCCCGTTGCCTGATCGATAATCCGTCCCAGCAGGCGGATCGATCGTCACGGATGGACCTCAAGACAAACGACGACGGCAGTGTCGACCTCTATGTCGGCCCGAAAGCTCCCACCGGTCAGGAAGGAAATTGGGTCGAGACGGTTCCAGGCCGCGCATGGTTCAGTTACTTCCGCCTGTACGGACCGAAGAAAGAGCACTTCGACGGCTCGTGGGTGCTTCCGGATTTTGAGAAAGCCGAGTGGTAAGCTAGTTTCGCACTCAGAGCTGGACGAAACCGACTGCCGCAGGCCAGTTTGCCCTAGCGCTCTACCAACAGCGGAAAACATCATAGGAAGACTCGCCATGAAAACATCCTCACTGAGCCTCAGCATCGTCTATGCTCTGTTGGTGGCGATACCCATGTCCGTCTCGGCGCAGACCACCAACGACCTTCGCTCTGTCGCCGAGGAGGCGTATATCTTCGCTTATCCGATGCTCTACAACTACCAAACGCTCTACACCCAAACGCAAGACAGCACTTTTCCGGGTTACATCGGTGGCTTCAACCAGTACCGACACTACGCACGCCCTGCTACACCGGCAGATACCGACATCGTCACCCCGAACAACGATACGACTTATTCATGGGCGTGGCTTGATTTGCGACGTGAACCGATCGTCTTCCAGACACCGAAACTAGACGAGGGCCGGTACAATGTCTTCCAGTGGGTGGACCTCTACACCTATATTTTCGCCAGCCCTGGAGCTCGACTCAACGGTGTGAAGCCGGGCACCTATTTGTTCGTCGGACCGGACTGGCAGGGGGAAATCCCGGATGGATTTGACGAGGTATTCCATGCCGAGTCAGATTTCGTCGGCACCCTAACCCGCACAAGCATTGGCGGCGCCGGCGATGTTCCCAAGGTGCGTGAGATTCAACGCGACTATAGGTTCACACCGCTGAGTACTTACACCGCGAGCAAACCGCCTGCTCCCGTGCCAGTGATCGACTTTCCGGATTGGCACGAAAAGCTCGCCAAGACGCCTGCTTTTATTGGCTATGTCAACTTCTTGTTGGAACATGTAAAGCCCCATCCAGAAGATGCCGCAGCATTGAAGCGTTTTGCTGCGATTGGCATTAGTCCTGGGAAGCGATTCGACGTTTCGTCGCTGGACGAAAAAACATCCGCCTCGATCCAGGCAGGGATAGATGCTGCGCTTAAGAAACTCACTGAACGTACAGCAAAGAACGAGGACAACATTGGTCTCTTCGGCTCACGCGAGTACTTGGGGACGGACTACGAATCGCGAGCCGTAGGGGCGATGATCGGCATCTATGGCCAGAACGAAGCAGAAGCGGTCTATTTCTCGTACCAGATGGATTCCGAAGGCAACCCGCTCGACGGAAAGAAGGTCTATGAGTTGGAGTTCGATCAACCACCCCCTGTTTCTCAGTTCTGGTCGTTGACGATGTATAATCTTCCGCAGCGTCTGTTGGTCGATAATTCAATCGACCGCTACTCGGTTGGAGACCGTACCAAAGGCCTTGTCGCAAGCGAAGATGGCGGTATCTCAATCACCCTGAGCCACAGAAACCCCGGCGATGGAAAGAACTGGCTGCCGACTCCCGAAGGTCCGTTTTTTATGGTGATGAGAATGTATGGTCCGGATAAAAGTATCGCAAACAAGGAGTGGCCACGCCCAGTGCCAGTATTGGTCAAGTAGCTCTTAGCATGCTGGACTGCAACTAGTCCCGCAGCGTGCCGCCGTCAACTCGGGCAGTCCGAACCTGTGAGATTGGACCCCGGTTCACGTAGGTGTTCGGTTCTGTAATCCGTATTCTTGCGAAGCGACGTGACCACGATCGCGTGGCAGGCAAATGGGCAGTTGATCTAAGGACACTTAGCAACCCCCATACCTCCGTTGGTGACCAAGGTCGAACCGTCACTTCGCCCGGCCGGTCAACCGCAATGTGACGCCCTCATTACGCACTTCGGGACCTGCAGCTCAGGGACGCGATAGCAGAGGCGGCAATGTCATCGAAGGGATTCTCCAAATCCGTAGGTCGCTCGCCCCGCCGTCAATCGAGGCGGAGCCTTTGGGACGGTGGTTCGTCCCGCCTCAGCGCCGAAAGACGATTCCTCACTGTTGTAGGCCGAAGCATCCTAGGGTGGTCGGTCTAACCGGCAAATGGCGCTCGTTGGAGATGGATTCGATGTGGCGTTTGTTGTGCGGTCCGCGCCAATCGCGTTCCATCATCTGCTTTTTCTGCGAAAGCTCTTCGAGTGACGGGCCAGCGATGTCACTCGAAGGATTGTTCGACTGGCACGGTCGATGTCTTTTGTCGCGTCGTGAGCGACGACTGCCGCCAAACATGAATCGGTCTGTGCGAAGCGATGCACCCCGCGGAATTTGCTTCTTTGCTGACCGACTGCAGACGTTCACCATTCGCCGATCGCCGGGTTTTAAGCTGACTGAGGTGACCGGCACAGCGAATTTGACGCCAAATCTCCGCTCAATTATCATGCCTTGGCTTCTTGCTGCAATTATTCGCATCAACTCCTGGACCCGCACGCGATGAGCCGAGCCACGGCGAACCCTGGAATCAAGAACCGTGACGCCTCGCAAGCATTCGCGAATACGATGTGCGATCTTTCCTTCTGACTTCTGAAAAACGCCAGTTCGATCTGTCAGTGCGGCCCCGCCCTGATTGGGCATCTGTATCGGCCGTCACTGCGCCTCCCCGCGGGTTTCGAATTGCAACTCCTGACCTCGGCTCCCGTCACTTGAACAGTGACGTTTACTAACAAGTCGACCGCTGCTCCTGTGACAGTTTCATCCGTCAGTGACTAGCCAGAGCACCATTTACCTCCCTTGGCGACTTCTGATTGTTTCGAATGCAAAGGGTTCTCGGTGATGACCACGAATGAAGTCAGCGTTTCCGACTGTGTAAGGAAGTTCGTCGCGATGCCGAGGCTGGTTCACCGTGCGTTGCCAATCGGGTTGTTGATTCTGGCGGCGGTGTTTTCCCTTGCGGCGACGATATGCTGCGCCGCCCCGCTGAACCTTGTGCTCGATACGGGGTTCAATACCCCGCTGCCGTCGCGCATTACTGCCAATGGCGCGCCCACGATGGTCGTCAGCTTCAATATTCCCGAGGCGACGATCAATGGCGTGACGATCCGCTTCCAAGGTTTCGACACGATAACGCCGATCGTGACGGATCCGTTTGCGACGGGGTTCACCGCAAACGGGTTGGTGGCCAAATTCATCGTCCTCGGCGACTTGACGCTGAATTCCGACCAGAAGATCTTTGGAATCGGTTTTCAGCTTGCCAAACTGGAGGTCGCCAATAATGCGACGCTGGCGGCTGGCTCAGTGATCGACGTCAGCGGCGAAGGCCGAGCCAGCGGCGCGGGGGGCGGCGCGGGAGGGAGCGCAAGCCCCTCGGTCATGTCGGGGTACTCTCCGGCGTCGGCCACATCGGCCGTCGGCGGCTGGGGGGGAGGCACGGCCTTCGCGAACGGGATCAACGGGACCAACGGGGCGACCTCGACGGGCCAGCAGTATCGGCAGAATGGTACTGGCGCCTTTGTGAATCCCGGCACCCCTGAGTATGCAGCCCTGTTCGGATCCTCGGCCGGCGGCGCCGGTCAGATCGGCTCGGGCAACGTTGGCGTTGGAGCGGGGGGCGTCGCGGGCGCCTACACGAGCGCCTACGCCGCGCAGGGCGGCGGCGGGCCAGGCGGGCCGGCCGGGCAGGGTTCGTCCCAGTTCGGCGGGCCCGCACCGGGCGTCACTGGCGGGACTGGAGGGACAGGAGGGGGCGGACCTCAAGGAATGTCCGGCGCTAATGCGTCCGCAATTCAAGAGCAGCTCAATCCCACGGCCGTGTATCTTCACGGCGGCAACGGCGGCGGCGCGGGCGCTACCGGCGGAGTGGGATTGCCCGGGGGAGGGGGCGGAGGCGGCGGAGGAGGCGGCGCGAGCTCCGATCAGTTCGGGCCACGCTCTTCAGGCGGCACAGGCGGCCTGGGCGGCATCGGCGGTCTCGGCGGACAAGCCGGCGCCGGCGGCGTGGGCGGCGGAGGGGGAGGCGGCATCCAACTGCTAGTCCGTGGCACGCTCAACTATGGAGGTTTGACAACCGCAGTCGGTGGCAACGGCAGCTTGGGACAAGCCGGCGGCTTAGGGGCCGCAGGCACGGCGGGCGCCGCTGGCCAATCCACGGGTAATCTTGGCGGCAACGGAGGAGCGGGCGGCGCCGGCGGCGCGGGAGGCCAGGGAGGCGTTGGCGGCAACGGAATGGGCGGCAGCGGCGGCGTCATCCAGATCGTCAGCTCCAATCTCGCCTACACCGGATCGACCACGACCACGGGCGGCCTCGCCGGCGACGGCGTCACGCGGTCGGCGAACGGCGCCACCTACATTCATGCCTACTCCGGCCCAAGCGCCGGCCTGAGCAACAGCGCGTACTTCGGCGCTCGCGCAGCCGGGGACAATCCCTACCGATCGCATTCAGGCACAAGCACCGTCGGCGGCGCGCCGGTAGGCAAGTTCGCGAATGTCCCGGCGATTGTCGGCGGGGCCGCGCCGTATGGCATGCTTGTCGGCGCGCCGTTTGGAAGCGTCGCTTCCGGGGTTCAGGCCTTCGGCGGCGGAGCTGCGCCGCCCCCCGCGCCCGGTCACATGCGCGTCGGAGCCGTGACGCGCGTCAACGCTTCGTGGCTGGCCGCACAGTACGGCATGAGCGCCTTCAATGGGAATAATCAGGAGTTGCTGCTCTACAGCGCCTTCGGTGGGGATCTGAAGAATCCCGCGCTCATGTCGGTCGATCAGTCGCACAGCCCGCTATTTGGGGACGTTATTCCATCGGGGCCTGTTCGGTTGCGGGCCGGAAACGGGTACCTCAACGACCCGACGCTCACTTCGGGAGCCGTGGCGCCGACGGACATGGCGAACTTGCCGAATCTGTCGACGTTCGCCATGTACGCTTCCGGTACGCAGAACGTCACTGCTTCGTTCTCGCCGTACGGAACTCCGCGCACCTTCAGCGGCACGCCTACGGTGGGAACCCTCGGCTCGCCGGGTGCTTCGACCGTATTCCTTGAAGACAACGGATTCCTCTACCTCGGCATCTTGGGCAGTTCGGCGACCACCGGCCGCGGCACGGGCGCGATCGTCGAGGAAGACGCCAGCGGCGAGTACGGCGTCGGATTGGCGGCGTTTGACGTCCGCGCCGGCGGCAACGCCAGCGTTCACGGCTACGCCCAAGGAATCGGGAACGCCGGCACGCAGACCTCCGGCGAAATGAAGCTCCGCACGCTGCAACCTCCGCCGATAAACTTGGGGGAACCCGGGCCGCTCTACGTGCAGTCGTCGCAGAGCTTTAGTCAGATCGACGTGGGCGAGGAGTGGAACTCCGCCGCGGTTCCGCTCTACACCAAGAATCTCCCGCTCGGGACGCGGCAGCGCGTGGCCGACGTGATCTACGCGCCTGACTACGACGACAACGTTCGCTCGATCAGCATTCCGATTGACGCAAACATCTTTGGCCCCTCGCCGCAATTGGCGGGCGCGGGGACGTCGGGGATGGAATACATCGCTCCCGGGGCTCAGGTGGGATCGACCTCGATGGGCACGTTCAGTTTGACGAATGCCGACATCCTGTCGCCGATCAACTCAATCTGGCGATCGTCGATTCAGCAAAGCCCGCAGCTTATTCGGCTATCAGTGCTGAGCATGCAACTCGACGACCCTTCCGGTGCATTCTCAGTGAGTGGGTTGCCCTCGTCGTTCGTACTGAACGGCAACCAATCGCAATCGATCAACGTCGGTTTTCACCCCACGACCCCTGGAATGCACGAAGCGCATTTGACCTTGCTGACCGACGTCAATGCGGAAGTCGGCCAAGCGGGCGACACATTGACGATTACGCTGCGAGCGATCGGTCTAATGGAAAACGCCGACTTCAACATGGACGGAATCATCGATGGCGGCGATCTTCTGATTTGGCAACGCAACTTTGGCACGGGAACAGGTTTGGCGACGGGCGATGCCAACAGCGACGGGTTGGTCAACAGCGCTGACTTAGACATTTGGCGGCAACAATTCGGATCATCGCCGGGGCCGCTGACCGCGGTTCCGGAGCCCGCGAGCCTAGCGAGCTTGATCGGTTGCATTTTCTTAATTGGCTTCCGGAGCGGTCGCCGCGTTTAAACCAGCCGCCGTCCCGAATTCTTTTAGCGAACGGGAGGCGGTCGCATCCACTTCGACGGGTTCGCCCAGAAGCTAACTCGCTGAGGTGAATCGCTCCGTCGCCATGCCGCGGCCGCGAGAAGCGTCGTCACGATGACAACACTGGACTGCCGCGCAGACGCGTTTGCACTCAATGACGAACCGACCTGAGCACAAAGGGCGTGTCGACAGCAGCATCGCCATAGTCCTGTTAAAGCTACTTTGATTCCGGCAGTAGCCACTTAGCACATGGAGTGGCAGGCGTTGGCCCGCATTGTCACATGTTGCATGTGACGCCGAAAATTAGCGGAAATGATCGATGGTAATTGGGGCTGGGCGAGCAGGAGTACAAGTACGCGAACGGGGAGGTGAACTGGTGCTCTGGCGTGTGCCAGGAGACGGCAAGCGGCTTTCGCAGAGGCCACTCCGGGCCTGCCGGACGGAAACGCCTATCCGTCAGTCACGGCGCGCGATAGCCCTGATTCAGTTCGGTCGCATCGGGAAGGGAGCAGAGCGAAACCAGACGGCTTGGGGATCTATTTCCGGAAGCCGTGGTCATTTTAGAGCTCCAAACTATCGCTCCGTAAGCTCCCATGTCCCGCCCTGAGTCGTCCTGTGGGGGCCGCACGGTCTCGGTTCTTTTAAGATCCTTCGTCGCCGGGCTCGGAATCCCGTAGGGTTTATCATTTCGCAGGGATGCGGGGGCCGTGCCTTGCTTTCATTGCAGTCAACGCCGACATAAAATAGCCAGCGCTCGGTGATGACGCCCCCTGATGCGTCGGAAAAATCCGGCAACCCGCATCGCAAGGGCGTCAGCCTCCAGTTCGTAGAATCATCGCTTGGCCCCTTTTCTTCGTGCAGACCGACAAACGAGTGGTTCATCACTACCGGCCGTCTCCGCCGACGAAACGCGCTATGTGGCGAGTGCCGATATTACTGTTCATCGTGCAGTTTCCGGCTCAGCTCTGGGCGGCCGACAACGCTGCGGATGCGGTCCAATTTGAAACGCATGTGCGGCCCATCCTGAAGGCCAACTGCTGGCATTGCCACGGCGAAGCCGAGGAGGTGAAGGGATCGCTCGACGCCCGCTTGGTGCGGACTTTACTGCAGGGCGGCGATTCAGGACCGGCAATCACGCGTGGCGATCATGTCGGAAGTCTGCTCTACCATCGCGTCGTGGCTGGCGACATGCCGCCGGGCGAGAAGAAGCTCACGGCGGCAGAGATCGAAGTCCTCGCGCGCTGGATCGACCAGGGCGCGAACACTGACCGAGTGGAGCCTGCGTCGCTGCCGACGGGACCCGTGATTGGCGACGATGAACGGAGTCACTGGTCGTTTCAGCCGGTCAGGCGGCCGGTGGTTCCGGAAGTTCGCCATCCCGCACTTGTACGTTCCCCGATCGATGCATTTCTGCTCGCAGGTCTAGAAGTAAAAGGATTAAGCTTCGGCGCTGAGGCCGATCGGCCAACGCTCATCAGGCGGCTCTATTTCGACCTGACCGGATTGCCGCCATCGCCATCGGCCGTTGAGCAGTTTGTGCACGATCGTGCGCCCGACGCCTACGAGCGACTTGTCGACCAGCTCCTGGGCTCGCCCGCCTACGGAGAGCATTGGGGACGGCATTGGCTCGACGTCGTCGGCTATGCCGACAGCAATGGCTACAGTGAGTTGGATTCCCCCCGCAAGTGGGCCTTCCGATATCGCGACTATGTGATCCGCTCGCTTAACGGCGACAAACCTTGGAATGATTTTCTCGTCGAACAGCTCGCCGGCGACGAGCTCTTGCCGCAGCCGCTTGAGAATCTTACCGCTGCCCAGGCTGATCAGCTGATTGCCACGGGGATGTTGCGTATGGGCCCCGACGGCACCAGCGACGGCGCCGTCGATCAGAATCTCGCCAGGAACGAAGTGATCGCCAATACGATCAAGATCGTCTCAACCTCTGTATTGGGGCTTACGGTCGCGTGTGCTCAGTGCCACGATCATCGTTACGATCCGATCTCGCAGGCGGACTACTATGGTCTCCGCGCGATCTTCGAGCCAGCGTTTGACTGGAAAAACTGGCGATCGCCTGACGCACGGCTTGTCAGCCTGTGGACCGATGAAACTCGCAAGCAAGCGGCCGCAGCGGAGGCCGATCTGCAGGAGATTGACCGTCAGCGCCATGCAGAACTTGATCAGATCGTGAACCAGACGTTCGAACGCGAGCTGGCGAAGTTGCCGACTGAAATGCAATCTGCCGCACGATTAGCCCACGATACTGCGGCGGACAAACGCAGCAACGCGCAATTAGAACTGATCAAGCAGCACCCGTTTCTCAATGTCGATCGCAGCACCGTCTACCTCTATCTGCCCGATCGGTTGACGGAGTTCAATAAGCGGTGGGACGACTGCGCCGAAACGGCGGCGAAGAAAAAGCCTGCCGACGATTTCGTTCAGTGTTTGACCGAAATCCCCGGCCAGATTCCCGCCACCAAATTGTTCGCCCGCGGAGACTTCAACTCTCCCAAACAGGACATTGCCCCCGGCGAGTTGACGGTACTCAACGCGCAAGACTTCTCAATCGCGTCTGACGATCCGCAACTTGCGACCAGCGGGCGACGACTTGCTTACGCCCGTCATCTGACGGACGGCCGCCATCCGCTGGTGGCCCGCGTCCTGGTGAACCGGTTTTGGTTGAACCATTTCGGCCGTGGCTTAGTCACCACGCCGGCCGATTTCGGCGCCCTTGGCCAGCCGCCGTCGCACCCGGAATTGCTCGATTGGTTAGCCGACGACTTCATGGCCGGCGGCTGGAAACTTAAACGACTCCATCGCATGATCGTCACGTCGACCGCTTATCGGCAATCTTCCGAGCACCGGGCGGAGCTCGACGCCGTCGATCCTGAAAATCGGCTCCTCGGCCGCATGCCCGCGCGACGGCTTCAAGCCGAAATGCTACGCGACGCACTGCTGGCTACTTCTGGCAGGCTCTCCGCTAAAATGTTTGGCCCGCCTGTACCAATAACCCCTGACGACGTGGGGCAAGTCGTGGTCGGCGCCGATACCCGCGATTCGTCCGGCCGGCCCACGGGCAAGGTGGTGGACCTGGGCGAAGATGAATTCCGCCGCAGCATTTACGTGCAAGTGCAGCGCTCAAAGCCGCTCGGGTTGCTGGAAACGTTCGACGCACCCACGATGTCGCCGAATTGCGAGCAACGCGCGAGTTCCACGAACGCCCCGCAATCGTTGATGCTCATGAACAACGCCTTCGTGCTGCAACAAGCCGATGAGATGGCCGAGCGAATCGAGCGGGAAGTCGGCGCCGATCTGTCCGCGCAATTCCAGCGAGCGTGGCAAATGGCCTACTGCCGTGCGCCATCCGCGAGCCAGTTGCAGGCCGGACTCGAATTTCTCGGCGCGCAAGCCGCGATCATCGCCGCCAATCCGGCAGCCGACCCCCCAGCCGAGCCGTCCACACCCAGTCAAGTCGCCTTGTCGAATCTATGTCAGGCCCTGGTCATGTCGAACGGCTTTCTTTACGTGGACTAGTTCATGGCAGCGTCCCACTTCAGCCGGCGTCATTTTCTCTCGCAGCAAGCCTTCGGGTTGGGCGGCCTCGCGCTCAACTGGCTGCTCGAACAGGATCGCGCCCGGGCGGCGCCGGCCAAGCCCCTCAACGAGCGGACTTCGTTCGCCCTGCATCCCCGGCCACCCGCGCGCGAGCCGCACGCCACGGCGATGATTTCGATGTTTATGCAAGGAGGCCCGAGCCACCTCGACCTCTTTGACCCCAAGCCCGAGCTAACCAGACGTCATCTGCAGAATTTCACAGGAGAGATTAAATACGACGACACGGCCGGCGCCAGTACCAAGCTCTTCGCCAGCCCGTGGAAGTTCCGCAAGCACGGTCAGTGCGGTATGGAACTGAGCGAACTCGTGCCGCACTTAGGCGCTGTTGCCGATGACATCTGCCTGATTCGCTCGATGAAGACGGGCGTCAACAACCACGATCAGTCGATCAACGCCCTGAATACTGGAGAAATTCTCCCCGGTCGCCCGTCGTTGGGATCTTGGCTCGCCTACGCGCTAGGATGTGAGACGCAGAACTTGCCCGCGTTCACCGCACTCACCGATCCCGGGGGCTTGCCGGTGGGCGGCGTCAACAACTGGCAGAACGGCTGGTTGCCGTCGCTCTACCAGGGAACCGTAATTCGCCCCCAGGAGCCGCGGATTCTGAATCTCGATCCGCCGCAGCGCCTACAAGGCCAAGCCCAACAGCGATTGCTCTCCTACCTCGACGCGATCAACCGCGAACATCTCGCGGCTCATTCGAACGAGTGGGACCTCGCCGCGCGCATCGAAAGCTACGAGCGGGCCGCCCGCATGCAGGTCGCTGCCAAGGACGTGCTCGATCTTTCTCGTGAGAGCGCCGCGATCCACAAGCTCTATGGAATCGACGAACCCGCAACGCGCGAGTTCGGCACGCGCTGCCTCATCGCTCGGCGGCTGGTGGAGCGCGGCGTGCGTTTTGTTCAAATCTTCACCGGCAATCAAACGTGGGATCATCACAACGGCATCGAAAAATCTCTGCCGGAAATCTGTCGGATGACCGACAAGCCCTCGGCCGCGCTCGTCGCCGATCTCAAACAGCGCGGCCTACTCGATACTACGCTGGTCCACTGGGGCGGCGAGATGGGCCGCTTGCCTGTCATTGAAAATGAGAACAACGTCGGCCGCGACCACAATACCTACGGATTCAGCATGTGGCTCGCCGGCGGCGGCGTTCAGGGAGGCTGCGTTCACGGCGCCACGGATGAGCTGGGCCACCATGCCGTCCAGGACATCGTCACCCACCACGACTACCACGCGACGCTGCTGCACCTTTTTGGCCTCGACCCGCGGCAAGTCTCCTTCCCTCGCACCACCGGAGTCGGCGCGCTGCTCGATGGCCAGAATGGGGATGTCGTCAATGCCATCCTCAAGTCACCATGCCGCCGCGTTCGGCAAGAGAATCTGTCGCGTCACGTCTCGCAAATTCATCCGTCGGCCTAATTCGTCGCCGCTGGCCCCTGGACCAGTTGACGTTCCATAAATAGGTCGTTTACAGGCATTCGTCTGCATCAGCCCAATGGCCCATGGTTCCCGTCCGGATCGTGTCACAACTCACGTCGGACTCCGAAGTGCAGAATGGCATCAGATGAAAGCTCGTCGGCACAACAGAGGTTCTATTGTTCGACGCCAACTTGAGTGCCGAGGCCTGTATTCCATGACAAATCGTCCCACTGCTTCGTCTTTGCGCCGGCGCGAGTCGACACTTACGGCCGGCGTTGCGATTCAGATACCAACAGGCTGTTTTTGAACGAGCAGTCTTATAGTTACGAGCCCGACCCGACGTGACGCGTCGCGACGTTGCTCCGTCGCTTGGGCGGATGCGAGACGGCCGCATCTGCCGTTGGCGGCACTCTCAAGTGTGTTCAGCCTTGCTGGCGCCGAACAGTGCGGCGTGATTCAACCTCTTGAAGCGCCCTTCCGGTCGAATGGCCGTCTCGCTCGGTACAGGAGGCCCGCGGCGGTAAGGGCGAGCGCCAGCGTCGTTGGTTCGGGGACACTCTCCAGTGGTAACGCAGGACCGCCGAATTCAGTCTTCCAGATCGCCAAGTCGAATGCGTCCACGTCCGTGTCTGGGTCGGCGTTTCCTTGATGTCGCTGCGCATTCAGCGCTCCAAAGTTGCGTTGCCAGATGAGCACGTCGGCGCCGTCGATGACGCCATCGAAATTGAAATCGGCGTTGAAAGAAACGGGGTGCGCGTGGGGCGGAAGTTGATCGACAGTCAGCTGTGCGTGCTCGGCGCCGAATGCGTCGCCCCGAGACCGCGGAGTGAGCCCGGTTCCCTGCCCGACGCCGACGATCGCTCTGCCGCGCAGATCGGGAAGCGCGAAGGTCGAGACGCCGTCGCCCCCGTACGCCGACCCCAGGACTGAGAAGAGACCCGCGAAAGAGTTCGTCGGCAGCAACTGACCATCGGCCAGCGCCCAGCCCGCCGGCGCGAAGCCGCCGGCGAAAAGGGCGACTTCGCCGAGAAATGGTTCGGCGGCCCCAAGACTCTCCGAAGGAAGATTTCCCTGAATACAGATGATGTAATTCAGCGTCAGGGACGGCTGCATGTTGTCGTAGGACTGGCCCTCCCCCCGAGGCAACGTGGCGAACGCAGGCGCGGGCAGCGTGTGCTGGTGGGTTGGCATGATGCTGTAGTCCATCGTCACCCCTTCCGATCCCGCCGTGGCAGCGAACGCGTGGGTCGGCCCGCTGCCGGCGGCGCCGACATGGATCGGCGTTCGGCCGCGCAAGTCGGGGAGAGCTAGCGTCGCAATGCCATCGCCGCCGTAGCGATTAGACAAGATATTTAGCAAACCAAAGTTGGTGCTCACGGGAAGAATCTGCCCGTCGGCTGGCGCGAAGCCCCCGGGCGCCCCACTGCCGGCGAACAGGCGCACCTGACCATACCACGACGGGTCTTGCGGCGCCGTGGGCATGGGAACATTGCCTGTGAGCGCGACCGCGTAGTTGAGCGCCAGTGACGGCTGATAATTATTGAACGCCTGCGGCTCAAAGCCGGCGGGCACCGTCGATCCGCCGCCAGGAACGTCGTGATTGTGCAACCGCAAATTTTGGAGCATCAGTACATCCGTCTCGGCGCCAAACGAGTCGCCGAGCGACCGATTGGTGAGTCCGACTCCCGCGCCGCGATGTACCGCCGTCCGGCCCCGCAGGTCAGGCAGGGCGAAGGTCGAGAGACCGTCGCCGCCGTAAGCGGTCCCCAGCCGCTGGAAGAGATCGACGTTCTCATTGATCGTCAGGAGCCGCCCGTCGGCAAGCGCCCAGCCTGCCGGCGCAAAGCTGCCTGCGAACGGTACGACCTCGCCAAGTTCGTCGGAGCCCGTGACCCGCACGAGATAGTTCAGCGCCAGCGAGGGCTGCATGTTGTCGACGGGAGCGCCCAGGCCCGTAATTCCGCTAATTGCGCCAAAGGCGGGCGTGCTCAGCTTTAGTGTGAGCCCGGCGTACGCCGCCAGCCGTATCAAGGTGTGCCGCATCATCAGATTGTCGCGAACAGTTGAATTGACCGGCCCTTTCGTATCCAAAGTCTAGTTGGGCGGCGAGCGTTGATCAATTTAGCGCGGCCAAACTGGGCGTCACCTGCCGTCGGCGCTCGCAGGTTGCCACGGTTGACCGATGCTGAATCGGCCCGCGCTATCTGGCCGGTTTGTCCCGGGTCATCGGACTGTCGCCAGAATACCTCGCGCTCGGCATGAGGAAATCGCGGCCGCTTTTGCCATGGCTTGCCCTCCTGCGATTTCGCAGCGAAATCCTCACGCTTGCGCCGGCGCCAAGATCCGTTTCCTGGAACGGCGCCGCCCGTTTCGGCGACATGCCGGCTACGCGATGATCTGATCGAGCACGTCGCCGCCGATGTCAGTGAGTCGGCGAATGCGGCCGCCGTAGTGGTAGGTTAACAGTTCATCGTCGACGCCCAGAAGATCCAGGAGCGTCGCATGGACGTTTCGGATAGGGATCGGCTCCTCCGCGGCACAAAGGCTGAAATCGTCGGTCCCGCCGGCCGTGGCGCCCCCTTTGATATCGCCGCCGGCCATCCACATGCACAGCGCGTGGCCGTTGTGGTCACGGCCGACATTTTCCCCAACGCTCCCATTGACGAACGACGTGCGTCCCATCTCGGAGGCCCACACGACGAGCGTTTCGTCGAGCAACCCTCGCTGCTTGAGGTCGGCCAGCAGGCCCGACACGGGTATATCCACCTCGCCGCTATGTTTGATCATGCCGTCTTTCACGTTGCCGTGATCATCCCAACTATCTTTGCCAATCTGCACGCCATGCAGGAGGAGCGTGTGGCGCACGCCCCGCTCGACGAGGCGGCGGGCCAGCAGGCATTGGCGTCCAAAGCCGGCGGTCTGCGGATGATCCAACCCGTAGAGGGCCATCGTCGCATCCGTTTCGCTGGAGAGATCGACGAGTTCGGGCGCGGCCGTCTGCATGCGGAATGCCAGTTCGTAGGCGCTGATGCGGGCCTCGAGTTCGTCGACTGCGCTTCCTTCGCTGAGATGCCGGCGGTTAAGCCAAGCGAGCGCGTCGAACTCCTGCCGCTGCTGCGAGGCGCTCACGCCTTCCGGCCGCGCTAGATCGACGATCGGGGCGCCGCTGGGGCGCAGCAAGGCGCCTTGATAGGCGGCGGGCAGGTAGCCGTTGCTCCAGACTGCTGCGCCGTTGGTGGGCGCCCCGCGCGGGTCCTGAATGACGACGTAGCCCGGCAGATTCTGGTTCGCGCTGCCGAGGCCGTACTGTACCCACGAGCCGACCGACGGGCTTCCGGGAAACTGGCTCCCGGTGGCAACGTGGAGCGTTGCGGGGCCGTGATTCTGGTTGTCCACCATGATGCCGTGAATGAACGCGAGGTCGTCGACGTGCTTGGCGAGATGCGGAAACAACTCGGAGACATAGCGACCCGACTGGCCATGCTGCCGGAACTTGAACGGGCTCCCCACGCATTGATGGGCAAAGGACAGACGCCCCTGCAATTCGCCGGAAGCGAACTTCGGAACGTGCGGAATCCGTTGGCCGTGGAACTCGTTCAGCTTCGGTTTGTATTCGAACGAATCCACTTGGCTGACGCCGCCGCACATGAACAGCATGATGCAATTCTTGGCCTTGCGGCGAAACCGGGGCGCCTTGACGGCCAGAGGGTCGACGACGCCCGCAGCGGCGCGCGATTCGCGTGCGAGGAGGTCGCACAGCGCGAGCCCGCCGAAGCCGTTGAACATCTGACCGAGAAATGCCCGGCGGCTGTGACAATGCCCGTGCGACCGCAGCGCGTGTCTAAAGGAATTAGTGGACATAGACAAATTCGTTCGTGTTGAGCAGCACGCGACAAATGGCGGCCAGACCATCTCCCGCCGTGGTCGATACTGCGAGCGCCCGCATCCGTTCGGATTCTTCAGGCGCTGGCTCGCGGCCGAGCGCGATCTTGAAAGCCAGCGGGATCTGGGCCGCCAGCGAGTCGCCCCCCTCCTGGCGGATGCGGACGGCAAAGTGTCGAGCTTCTTCGTTGGCGAAGCGTCCGTTGTACATTGTCAAAGCCTGAAAGGGGGTGGTGGAATTCTGCCTCCGGTCGCGCGTGCCATCGCAAACCACGGAGTCGAACGTTTGCATCAACGGCATGGTCATCGAGCGCTGTTGATAGATGTAAATGCTACGCTTGCGACCCTCCGGCCCGTCCTGCGTATTCCACTTGCCTTCATCCCAGCTGACCGCCTCGGCCACCCCCTCGGGGAGCGGCGGAAAAATCGGCAGCCCAAATTGCTCAGGGTTCAAGCGCCCGCTGACCGCCAGCACGGCGTCGCGCACCGCCTCGGCCTCCAGGCGCCGCGAGCGGAAGTGCCAGAACAGGAGATTTTCGGGATCAGCCTCCTCCGCTTGGGGGTCGGTGTGTTTGGACGATTGGCGATATGTTTGGGAGTTGAGGATCAACCGGTGCATGGCCTTGACGCTCCACTTTGAAGCGGTGAACTGCCGTGCCATCCAATCGAGCAATTCGGGATGCGAGGCGCCCCCGCCGAGTTTGCCGAAATCGCTGGGCGTAGCCACGATCCCGCGGCCAAAGTGCCAACCCCACAGGCGATTAACCATCACTCGCGCCGTCATCGGGTTGTCGCTGCTGACGATCCACTCGGCGAGCGCCAGCCGGCGGCTTCGGGTTGGCCAGCGCTTGAACGGATCGAGGCGGATCGTCGCTGGATCCTGATGGCCCGCGATGACGCTGGGAAAGCCGGCTTCGACCACCTCGCCAGGGTGGTTCCATTCGCCGCGGATCATCACGCGGGACTCCGGCACGCCAGGCTCGTACGGAGGTCCATAGGAGTGACGCAGCGACATGGCATAGGGCTGCAGGCGCAAGATGTCCTGCTCCAGGAATCTGAAGCGCCCTTTTGCTTCCTTGAGCCGCTGCCCCTGTTCCTCGGTGAGGTCAACCCTAGGGTCCGCTCTCTTGCCGGCTTCCTCGATCTTTTCGATTTCCTCGATGACCGTGCGTTGCTTTTTCAACTCATCATGACGCTGAGCCGTGAGCTTCGCCGCCCATTCTTTCTCGCCATGGCGGTAAAACTCCGCGGGTATCGGCCCGCCTAGTTGGAATGCATCGCCCTCCGCTGGGCGCGGAATCGCGACCGTCGAAAAGAAGGCCTTCATGCGATAGAAGTCCTTCGTCGGAATGCGGTCGTATTTGTGATCGTGACATTGCGCGCAGCCAATCGTCAGGCCGAGGAATACGGAACTGACCGTGGAGGTCATTTCGCTCAACAGCTCGTGGCGGGATGCATCGCCGCGAGGCTCGGTGAACGGCGCCAGGCGGAGAAACGTCAGCGCTACGGTTGGTTCGGGCTTCGGCTTGGGGAGGTCGCCCGCCCCCATAACATCCTCCGTTTCGTCACCCGCGATTTGGTCGATGATGAATTCGTCATACGGTTTGTCCTGGTTAAAGGAATCGATGACGTAATCCCGATAACGCCAGGCGTTTGGCAAATCAGGATCCCCTTCGTAGCCGGCAGTGTCGGCGTAGCGGGCCAGGTCGAGCCAGAAACGCGCCCAGCGTTCGCCATAGCGCGTGTCGGCAAGCAGCTTGTCCACCAGCTTTTCATACGCCCTGGGGTCGGCGTCGCTCACAAAGGATTCAACCTCCGCGGGCGTCGGCGGCAGTCCGATCAAATCGAAATAAACCCGCCGAACGAGCGTGCGCGGGGATGCTTGGGGAGCGAGCGAGAGGCCCTTGTCCTCGAGGCGGGCGAGGATGAATTTGTCGATCCCGTTGGAGACTCGGTCAGCGTGCTGGACCTCGGGTGGTTTGACGTCGCCAAGCGCGACGAAGGGCCAGGCCTTGGGCGGATCGATCGCGGGCTCTCCGGCGAAGGAACCCATCGCAAGTCCGCACATCGCTAGAACACTTGAGATGACAAGTTTCATTTAAGCTAGTTTAGCAGATGATGTCGGATCCTTCCTTGCGTTAGGGCAGACGTTCTTGCTCAGCATCAGCCGGCCAATCGAAGACAGATCCGCCTCTGAAGGATCATCGCCGATCGCTTTGGCTTCCAGGAGCAGGACGCGGACTTGGGCGCGGTCGATGCATGCGATCCCATCGCTCCGGGCGGCTGGGTTCGCCCCTCGATTACAGCGTCGCACTCTGCCGCGTCCCCTGGTCGGCAACGGCATCATCCCCCGGCGTTTCCCGGCCTGACCGCATTCTGGACGTCGCCGAGGCTTCACCGTAGTTAACGTTGGTACATCATGCGGAGGGCTTCGCGTTGTGCCTTGACCTGCTCTGAACTCCGCCCCCAATGAGGTACCATGGAGCAGGCCCCGCCCATGACCTCGCCAGGACTGACAACAACGTGACTCCCGAGAGTTCCGCACACGCGTCGCCGGCGCCGCCGAGCAGCGTCATCAACTCCGCAGCGTACTGCAACGGCGTGCGCGTGGCGTTCGTGCCAATCCCCGACTTAGGGGACGCCTGGCGTCACTCCGATCGTTTCTTCTGGGTCGGGCTGTACGAACCGTCGGAGCCGCTGCTTGCTCATATTCAGCAAGCGTTTGGTCTCCACGACCTGGCGATCGAAGACGCGCATCAAGCGCACCAGCGGCCCAAACTGGAGATCTACGACGATTCCATGTTCGTCGTCCTGCGCACCGCGCGACTTTGTGCGGACGGCGAACACCGCATCGAATTCGGGGAGACTCATGTGTTCGTCGGCCCCCGCTATGTGGTAACGGTGCGGCACGGATCGTTGCAGTCGCACGTCGGCCTCCGCGCCCGCTGCGAGGCCTCGCCCCACATGTTGGCGCAGGGGGAGGGCTTCGTGCTCCACGCGCTCATGGACTTTATCGTCGATCAATATTTTCCGATCCTCGATGCACTTCAGGATGAATTGGATGAGTTGGAAGAGCAGATCTTCAGCGGCACGTTCGTCAGGAGCGTGACGGCCCGGCTCTATCACTTGCGGCGCGATTTGCTGGGGCTGAAGCAAGCCGTGACGCCGCTGATCGACGTGTTGGCCCGACTCTCGCGGAGCACATCGCAGCTGATTCCGCCGCACACGCAGCCGTACTTCCAGGACGTGCATGACCACGTGGTGCGAATTGCGGAACTGATCAACAATTTGGAGCAACTCTCCCATATTGCTCTGGAGGCCAAATTCGCGCTTATCTCCGTTGCGCAAAACGAGGATACGAAGCGCCTTGCCGCCTGGGCCGCCATCATCGCGGTTCCCACGTTGATCGCGGGTCTCTATGGCATGAATTTCGACTTCATGCCGGAAACGAAGTGGGTTTACGGCTACCCTGTGGCCGTCCTCGCGATGCTGACCATCTGCGGCCTGCTATATCGCTGGTTTCGTAAGGTCAAGTGGCTCTAGCGGGGCCCGCTGCGGGCCTGCCGGGCGGAAGCGCCTATCCGTCGGCCACGGCACGCGATAGCCCCGATTTAATTCGGTCGCCGCGGGAAAGGGATCGATCCGTTGAGAGCAGCACGAGCAGCTTCGGTAACGATGGCGGTGTTCATTGATTGCTCGTTTCACGGAGCGCGAGCGACGCCTAACGACCAAGCTCAGCGACCGCCGAGCAGCGAACCTGGATCGCAGTGAACGTGTTCAAGCGTACTTCATCGTCAATCGCAGAGCGGCGCGGCAATTCGCTGCAGCGCTCCGCTTAGCCCGCCTCGTCATCTCTCCATCCTCCGCAGCATCTCAACTATCTGGAAGCTCTCGGCGGTGTAAGCGCCCATCCGATACTCGCCATACCAGTAAGCGATCATCTCTGCTGTATAGCCGAGCTTGTCCTTCGGGGTCGGATCAGCTCCGGCCCTGAGCAAGATCTCGACAATTTCTGGTGCTCCGGCTTTGGCGGCAACCATCAGCGGCGTCTTGCCTTCGTCGTCCAAAGTCTTGAGGTCTGCACCCTCACTCAGCAATGCCTGAACTCGAACGGCATCCCGACGAACAATAGCGTCTCGCAGCGCCGAATCTTTCTCTTCTTTGGTGCGTGTCATAGGTGCATTTGTCGAGTGGGCAAACGGCCAAGCTCAAGGACCACCGGGCGGCGAACGTGGAGTGCAGCGAACATGTGCAAGTTTTCATTTATTGTCAATCGCGGGGCAGGGCGGTGGTTCGCTACAGCAACACATTGGGCGGCCGCACCGGCGCGCGAGGCCATTGCTGGCTGCGCAACTTGACCTGCCCCACGGGTAGTGAACCAATCGAACGAGGCTGAATTGCTTCTGGCGCCGGAGCCCGGTAGCCCAAGGAACTGTTGGGCCGGACAGCGTTGAAGCGCCGCCGCCAGCGCTCGATGAGAGCAACGAACGATCAAAGCCGCGATCGCCGGCGTCATTGCAGGCTGCTAAGAAAAAGTCTATTGGTCGGATTGGATTAACGGCGTCGATGGTTCCGTGTGAGGGGAAAAGCAGCGGAATTGGGAACGACCAACCCGAGTTGCCTAGTTTTCCAGAGGGCCATAGACTGTTAGGGTCTAGGCACTTAGGGATGGACATGTACCGTCGACTGATCACAGCATGCGTTTTAGCAGGTTTTCTCGCTGCCCAATGGGCAGCGAGTCCGCACTCGCATGGCGTGTCGACGGACTCGTCGCACGACGATGCTCCGCATGTTCATGTTCCGTTTAGTCACCATGGGCACGACCACTCGCACGCTGGCTGCCACGCCCACCCCCATCGATCGGAATGCGATGCTGCTGAGCAGCAGGGCGTGAGCAACGCAGACCGGCATGACGGGGACGCGGTTTATTTCGCGGGCGGCAGCACTGAATCGGTCGTCAACGCCATTCAAAAGTGCCCAGACCAATCTCCGTCCACGCAACTGCCGGCGATTTCGGCCGACGTCTGTTTGCTCAATGAATCTTCGACGGCATCGATTGTGAATGTGCCAAAGGCTCCAGATAACGGCGCCCCTTCGTGCGCTCGTTTTCTCTCTCTGCGGTCGCTCCGCATCTGAATCGGCTGGTCATTCTTCGTGATGACCGCAGCTGGATTTGCTCCTTGCTGTCTTGCCAACGCGATGCGTTCTTCAAGCATCCGTCTCTGATCCGAATTCACCATGTTTGTTGATAGGTGCGATATGGCGCCAAAAGTCATTGCCGCCGGTTTGCTGGCCGCTATCGGACTCGCCGGCTGGCGGGGCTGGAAGAATTACCAGTCCATGCCGGCCGCAGCGACAGCCGAGAAACCGGTAGGTTCGACGGCAGTAGCGGGCGCCGTTCCCGTGAGGATTAGCCCGCAAGCCAAGGCAAACATGAGCTTAGTCTCATCGCCTTTGAAGCCGACGACCTACTGGCGTACTGTCGAGTTTCCAGGCGTCATTGTCGAACGGCCTGGCGTGACACGCCGTGGAGTCGTAGCCCCGATTACTGGCGTGGTCACTAAGCTTCACGCCTTCCCCGGCGACATTGTCGCAGCCAGTGCTCCGTTGGCGACTTTGCGACTGCTCAGCGATTCCGTCTACAACTCGCAGCTCGAACTTTTCAAGGCGACGAAGGATTCGGAGATTGCCCAGAGCCAAATTGAAAGGCTCAACGATGCGGCCCAGTCGGGAGCGTTGCCCAAGTCGCGGTTGATTGACGTTCAGAACGAGCTGGAGCGGCTGACCGCGAGAATTCATGCTTACCGCCAAGACCTTCAGGCGAGGGGGCTGCCAGCCGAGCAAATCGACGCCGCTGCCGATGGTGAGTTTCTCACCGAGATTCTCGTGCGGGCCCCCGGCGAAAAAGAATCGACGGCCGTCGCAAAGCGTAGTGCCGGCGAAGCAGTCACTAGTCAGGAGCCCGAACCGTTTTCCTTCGAAGTTGAGTCACTAGGCGCTGAGCTTGGGCAACAAGTCGCGGCCGGCGACGTCCTCTTCAATCTTGCCGACCATAGCGAACTGTTGATTGAAGGGCGTGGCTTCAAAGACGACCTCCCTCTCATACAAACGGCGATTAAGAACGGCTGGAATGTGGAGGTCGAGTTTCCTCACGCGACCGAAGGAGACTGGCCCGAAATCCCGCATGACTTGCCGATAGACCACGTCGCTAATGCCGTCGACCCGGAGACGAGAACGTTCGGCTTTTACGCCGCTCTTGAGAATCAGCGGCAATCGTACTCGCGTAATGGCAAGAATCGCCAGTTGTGGCGATTTCGGCCCGGTAGCCAGCTGAGGATTCGAGTTCCCGTTGAGAAATTTGAAAAGGCGTTCGTCGTCCCGCAGGCTGCGGTGGTGTGGGAAGGTCCTGAAGCCTTTGTCTTCCAGCAAGACGGTCAGTTCTATCACCGTCGACCAGCTCAGGTGCTGCACCAAGACAGGTTATTTACCGTCCTGGCGGCCGACGCTGGGTTGCGTTCAGGAGACTACATCGCGCAGGGAGCGGCCGCGTCGCTTAACCGCGTCATGAAGTCTCAGGCACAGGAGGCGAGCGGGGCTCCCGCCGGGATGCACGTTCATCCAGACGGCACGACGCACGCAGCCCACTAGGAACCTCACCGATGCTGAATGCACTCATAAAACTCTCGCTGCGTTACCGCACGCTGGTCCTCGCTCTCAGCGTCACGCTGATGTTCTACGGCACCTATTTGGCGACGACGTTGCCCATCGATGTTTTCCCGGACCTCGATCGGCCGCGGGTCGTCATCTTGACGGAATGCCCGGGACTTGCGACCGAAGAAGTCGAAACGCTGGTGACGCAGCCCATTGAAGTCGCGTTGCTCGGAGCAAGCGGCGTTCAAGCGGTGCGAAGCCAAAGTACGGCTGGCCTCAACGTCGTTTACATTGAATTCGACTGGACCACTGATGTCCGTGCGGCACGTCAGACGGTGCAGGAGCGGCTCTCGACGCTTACGGGCATTCTCCCGGAAGGCATCTTACCGCAAATGACGCCGACCGCCTCGATCATGGGACAAATCATCATCGGCGGCATGTACCGTCAGAAGGGGCCTCGCGGCGGCGAACTCGTGCCGCTTGCGGAAAGCGGGTTCGTTGTCGAAGTGGTTGATTCACAGTCGCCGGAGCCTCAATTAATGCTCTGGCAGCCTATCAAGCGCAATCACCCGGAGTCATGGAAGGCGGTCGACGTTGAACGAGTCGAATGGCTGCCGTTGGAAGAAGGAGAGCGTGACCGTCGGGCCATCATCCATGTTGCCGGAAGGGCTCAGACAGTTGCGATTCCTGACGAACATGAACAGCAGATGGCGTTACGAACGCTCGCCGATTGGGTAATTCGGCCGAGGTTGTTGAAAATCCCTGGCATCGCTGAAGTGTTCACTCAGGGGGGCGAACGAAAGCAGTACCAGATTTTGGTCAACCCGACATCGCTGCTTGAGTACGGCGTGTCGCTCCAAGAAGTGGAGCACGCTCTTCAAGAGAGCAACATCAACACCAGCGGCGGATTCGCGGTGCAGGGCGAATCTGAAAGGCCTATTCGCATCTTGGGCCGACTCGGTCCGCAGGAGCAGCGAGTTGCCAGTGACCTAAGAAAAGTTCCTGTCAAACGAAATGCTTCGCGTCCCATTCTGCTGGAAGACGTCGCCGAAGTGAGCGAAGGGGCTCAGTTCAAACGCGGAGACGGCAGCGTGAACGGCCGCCCGGGCGTCGTGTTTACGATTGCAAAGCAACCTCACGTCGACACGCGAGCATTGACTGACCAAATTACATCGGCACTGGCGGACGTCGAGCAGTCTTTGCCCGCCGACATCGTCATCAACTCAGAGCTGTTCCGGCTCAAGAACTTCATCGACCGAGGTATCTTCAACGTCGGTGAAGCACTGGTCATTGGAGCCGTTCTTGTCGTCATCGTGCTTTTCCTCTTCTTGATGAATCTTCGTACGACATTCATCACGTTGACGGCGATCCCGCTGTCGCTGGTGATTACAACGCTCGTCTTTCGCGTGTTGAGTCATCTGACCGGGACGCAACTCTCCATCAACGTCATGACGCTTGGCGGCATCGCAGTCGCGATGGGCGAGTTGGTTGATGACGCCATCGTGGATGTGGAGAATATTTTTCGCAGGCTACGCGAGAACAATGCGTTAGAACACCCCTTGCCGGCCATACGCGTGGTCTATGAGGCGAGCAAAGAAATCCGTAGTGCCATCGTGTTCGGCACGATAGTGGTAATTTTAGTTTTCCTGCCGCTCTTCGCCCTGTCGGGAGTCGAGGGCCGCCTCTTCGCACCGCTAGCCGTTGCGTACATCACGTCGATTCTTGCGTCATTGCTGGTGTCGCTGACGGTAACGCCAGTACTCAGTTTCTACCTGCTGCCCAATTCAAAGGCCGCTCATCGCGAAGGCGACGGGCCGTTGCTGCGAGCCTTAAAAGTCGCGGCAACGCCGCTGATTCGCTTGAGTATGGCTTGCCCAACGCTGTTGCTAATAGTCACTTGGTCGATGGTCGCGGTGGCTGGATGGCAACTGACGACGCTCGGCCGTGATTTTCTGCCGCCCTTTGACGAAGGCAGCATTCTCGTCAACGTCACGCTTCCCCCGGGTTCGTCTCTCGACGCTTCAAACCAAGTATCGCGGTTGATAGACGACAAATTTCGCGAGAGGCAGCGAACGGCTGAAAATCCCGACGGCGAAATCATTCACTTCGTGCGTCGCACGGGTCGGGCCGAGATGGATGAACATGCCGCCCCGGTGAATTCCGGCGAATACATCCTCAGCATGAACCCGGCGGTGCAACATAGCCGCGACGAGGTCATTGCCGATTTGCTGGCGTCGCTTCGCGACGAAGTTCCTGGCGTAGACATCGAAGTGGAGCAGCCGCTGGCACATTTGATTAGTCACATGGTGTCGGGCGTGTACGCTCAGATTGCCATCAAGGTGGTCGGGGACGACCTGGATACGCTCCTTGGGACGGCGGAGCGAATTCGGTCTGTCGTCGGGGAAGTGCCGGGCGTCACGCCGCCGGTGGTAGAGCCGGTTCAGCAGACGGAAGAATTGCATATCGAATTGCGGAGCGACGACCTTGCCAAATTCGGCCTGACTCGCGGCTACGTCGCACGCGTGTTGCAGACCGCCTTGCAGGGCGACGTAGTGTCGCAGGTGTTGGAGGGCCAACGACGCTTTGATTTGCTCGTTCGATTGGAAGACGCAGCCCGGACAGATTACACGGCGCTGGGTCGCTTGCGAATTGAACTTCCTGACGGCGGGCAAGTGGAGCTTGCCGAACTCGCAGACATTTATTCAGGAGTTGGTCCGAATGCGGTGAATCGAGAAAATGCCCGCCGTCGGATCGTCATTCGCTGCAACACTCAGGGCCGTGATTTGGCGAGTGCTGTGGCGGAAATTCAACAACGAGTTAGTGCTCAAGTCTCCATGCCGGAAGGCTACTTCGTCGAGTACGGCGGCCAATTTGAAAGCCAGCAGCACGCAACGCGACTGATTGGCGTCTTGGCGATCGTGTCTGCCATTGGCATGTTTGTCGTGCTGATGATTCTCTTTCCGTCGGTGCGAATTGTCGGCCAAATCTTAAACGCTCTGCCCACGGCTTTCATCGGAGGAGTACTAGCTTTAGTGTTAACGAGCCAAACGCTCACCGTCGCTAGCTTGGTGGGTTTCATTTCACTTGGAGGCATTGCTGTCCGAAACGGCATTCTTCTCGTCACGCATTATTTTCATTTGATGCGAGACGAAGGTGAGCCATTTACCGCAGAAATGATTCTTCGCGGTAGTTTGGAGCGACTGGCTCCGGTCCTCATGACGGCTCTGACTGCCGGCATTGGATTGGCGCCATTGGTAGTTGGCGGTCAGGAGCCAGGGCGGGAAATTCTCTACCCGGTGGCCACGGTCATTTTGGGCGGATTAGTTACCTCAACTTTTTGCGAGTTCCTCATTCACCCCGGAATTTTCTGGAAGTACAGCGGCAAGGACGCTGACCGCCTCGTGCACGAAGCAACGGAGTGCGATGAATTCTAAGCGACTGCGCAGAGAGAGAACGGTGAAGCCATTGCAAACCAAATCCCGGAGAGATTGGATCAAATCACGATGCTCGTGGCCCAACTGTGGTAGCGTCACGCTGTTCAACTTCTGCTGCCTCGGTTTAGCAGATTCAGCGGGCGCTCATCCGCCGCCATCTCGAAAGCCTCCAAGAAAACGTTCGCTCTGAGGTCCTGGTAGAGTCGCGTGCGTACCCAACTGAAATAGCAATTACTGCGTAACTGTTCAATCAGCTCGTTCTTTCAAACACGGAGATTAACTCGATGAAACGTTGGATGTCATTTCTTAGCCTTACCGGCACGCTGTTAATGTTCTCGGGATGCAGCGAGAAAAAGGCCGCCCCTCCGGCCGCGGACGCCACGTCGATGGCTGAAGCAGTAGGCGGCGCGAAGGAGGAGTCTGGCGGACACTCGCACGGTTCGGGCCCTCACGGCGGTGCAGTCGCCGACTGGGGCGGGGGAGCCTATCACGTTGAATTCACCGTCGACCACGACGCCAAGAAAGCGACTGTCTACGTGCTTGGCAGCGATGGCAAGTCGGCAGCCCCGGTGAAGGCAGAGTCGATAAATCTACTAATCGATGAGCCCGCTACGGAAATGGAGCTTAAAGCAGTGCCGCTGGAAGGCGAGAGCGACGGGATGTCATCGCGATTCGTTGGCGAGCATGACACCATTGGCGTCGTGCGAGAATTTGCCGGAACAATTCGTGGCGAGGTCGACGGCACGCCATACGTCGGCGAGTTTGCCGAAGTCGCCGGCGAGAATTAAGTCCTATGCAACCATTGTGGAGCATTTTACGAGTGGCGTTAGTCGCCGTCATCGTCGTCGCAGTCGCGGAGGTCTCCAAGAGGTCTCCGCGACTGGGGGCGGTGTTGCTTTCGCTCCCGCTGATAAGCCTGTTGGCTTTTACCTTCGGGTGGATGCAGCACCGCGACCTACCAGCGATATCGAAGATGGCTCGTGAGACGTTGATTCTCGTCCCGTTGAGTCTGCCATTCTTCATGCCGTTGGCGATGGCGGACCATTTTGGCTGGGGTTTTTGGCCAGCGTTCGCTGCCGGCGTGCTGCTTGCGACGGCCACGATTGTCGGTTGGCTGTTATTGGGTACTTAACAGCCGTAAGTCAGACGAAGAGTTATTCGTGCACAGAGACTGAAAAGTTCGACTCGGCTCGGCAACCCGGCGGTACCCGTTCCAGGAGCCTTTTAATTACGCAGAAGCATTTCGCACAGCTAGGAATTCTCGTCGAGGCTACCCAACGGTCCTGCCTGCGAGCGGCGGGGGCGGGGACATATTCTTCCCCAAGCGGGGGGGGCGCAGGCAATTGGATCGAAACCTAGGTACACTAAGGAGTCGCCTGGGCATGGATCGGTTCCCTGCTCACTCGCAAACTGGGCGTTCCGCTCAACTTCGTGCTTTCAGGAGGGTTCTAATGAATCGCACACTCTTCCGCTTCTCTCTCGTCGCTTTGCTTGCGCCGCTCGTCGCGCAGCCGGCGCAGGCGAGCATTCCGCCGATGTCGGAAACCTATCCAATTGATGTGACGATCGCACAGAACCAACCAATTGAGATCGTCCGCCCGAACTTCTTCGACCTGGATCATCCGAAGCTGCTGAAACTGTCGGGCGTTCTGGCTGGCCCGCAACCAGGTTCGCTCGCGGTCTTTTTTGACTGGATCGACCCTGCTGGGGGCAAACAAACCTCTCCCGTCCAGGAATTCCCCTTTACGCCTGGCGGCACGAATCTCGTTGATCTCGAGTACACGATCCCGTATTGCCCCTCGGAGGTCAGCGTCGACTTTCGACTCGCCAACGCCGACGTCGTGCGGTTTGTCGGCGAGTTCACCCACATCTGTCTGGTTCCTGAACCGACGACGATCTTGACGGCGGGAATCGCAGGGCTCGCGCTCGTCGTCGCCACGCGGCGACAAAGCCGCTAGAACGCTCCCCTCGCGCAACCACGACCTTCTCTCCGTCCGCATGCACGCGAGGCGGAGAGAAGGTCGCTTTGGCTTTTCTGGAGCCCTGTCAATCTTCTCGGCCCCTCGCTCCGACGATAGGCCCCAAATGATTGGATTCTCGCAGGCTCACATGCAGCACGGTCACAATCAAAGCGTTTGACGCCCCGTCCTCGGTTGCTGCGCCGTCATCGGGCGCAATTTGACGCGTTGCAATCGCGGCTTGCGCGTAACTTATCGCATTGCCGGTCACGCCTGCTCAGCCTGACGCCGGTTAGGCGCGACGAATCGCCATGTTAGCCATGGCGCCGAGCAAGATCATGGCAGCTCCGCCCCAGCGGAGGTAGCTGGAGGAGGTGGCCGGAGCGTCGCGTTTTTCCTCGAATTCTTCGCGGAGAATGCGCAGCTCCTCCTGAGCCTTTCTGTATTCGGCGGCGGAATCAACCGCGTCGGCGCCGTGCATGCTAACGTTCGAACCCGCGGCACTCGCCTTGAAACTCAGCAAGTGGGCCTTGCCCGAGAGCTCACGCATTCGCAGGGCTTTCTCTTCAGTCCACCCGTTGGCGGCCGGAAAGAGCATTGCCCAGACAAGGCTGAGTCCCAACAACAGGGCGCCCAAGACGACGAGTCCCAACGGGATAGCGGTCTTCATATGGTTGTGAAAAAAGATCGAGACGCGTTACGGGGATAGCTGACGACCAAGCAATGACGACGATCCGCTCAACTACTCGGCAACGATGGCGCCGTCGCTGATGTGGACCATCAGCCCATACATCAGCGGGTCGACTTCATTCGTGAGGAAGCGGACGCTGCCGTCGCAAAGGGCCGCATTGACGCCTCCGACATGGAGACTGCGAGGCGCCGCGCTCGTCGAACCGGCGGTATTGCACGGCATGCCCAAAAGATCGGCTTCGGCGGCGTTGTTGCACTCGCGTTGGTCGTCTTGGTTCTCGGAACCTGCCGGCGCATTGGGTGGCAGCGCACCCAGCGTCAGCAATTTCGACGGAATGTACGACGGAGGATTACTGGAGGCGCACACGCGGGTGGCGCCAAGCCCCTCGCCGTGCATATCAGCGGCCAGCAACGTTGCGCCAGGCCACGCAAGCGCCCAGGCGCCGCGATGGTCGGTCAACTCATCGCGGGTTCTTACTTCGGAGAGCAACAGCGTCTGCGAGGTCCCGTCGGTAATCCGTTCCAGCGGCTGCGGCTCGTAGATGAGTGGGCCGGGCCAGACGCCCGCGCACGTCGTGTGTTCGGGCGCCGTAAAGGCGGCGTAATTGGCCTTTCCCAGGCGGCGATTGTTGGAAAAAGCGGCCGACTGGTAGAACCGCCCGAAAGCTTGGTCCGACGGACAAAAAAGAACCGAAGGCTGGCCGAGCTCGGGCGCCGTCGTGACGTTCTGATCGAAGACAGACTTCTTGAGATCAAACTGCGAAAACACGCTCTGCAATTCTAGATAGGGAAGAATTTGCACAATCCAACTAAGCTGCTGGCCGGAGTACATGTTCCGCTCGATCGGATTTCGCCCGCCGGTAATGAGATCCATTTGACTCGACGGCGGGAGATTCTTGCGTGCCGACTCGTAATTTAGCACGGCCAAGGCGAGATTTTTCGACTGGCTTTGGCACTGCGCGCGGCGGGCTGCTTCGCGGGCCGCCTGGACGGCGGGCAGCAGCAGCGCGATCAAGACGCCAATGATCGCGATCACGACCAACAATTCCACCAGGGTAAACGCACCGGCTGGGATGGAAGCCGCGCGGCGCCGAACAATACAACAATAGCGTTGGCGAGACATACCTCAAAGGATCCTGTCAAAGTCGAGTTGCGAACGACGCGCGGCGACGAGACCTTGAAAGCACCGCCCAGGACGCCCAGGAAACGGCAGGGACCAGACCACTGCCGCGCGATCGAGGGAATGACGCCCGACAGCCCCAGCGCGGCGGCCGAATTGGCCGTCGCAACTGGGCTGATCGCTCGTCATCTGCCCCCTCCCCGCGTACTTAGCAGCGTAGCTTGTCCCACTCTTGCCGTTCCTTGGCGTCCTGTGCGGCCCTAACCTTTGTCACCTTCTGAAGTCCTCTCCATCGGCACATCGTTCGTGAAGGACTTCACTTGTTAACTGTTGATCATTCGCGACCCGGCTGCCGCTTCGGCTGACCGTCGAATTGTGCAGCCAGGCGATTCACGCCTAGGATAGTTCCCTAGAGCGTTCGCCGGGCGACGGCCAGGCCAAGCACAGCCAGCGCCCCGAGTACGTAGGTCGCCGGCTCAGGAACGGCGCCGACTGCGGCCGCCGCCGGCGTCGTGCCAAAAGTCGTTTTCCAAATCGCTAGGTCGGCCGCGTCGACCACCGTATCGGAATTGGCGTCGCCATTGGTCTTGCCCGTCTGACCAGTGAGGCCGAGGCCCCGCTGCCAAATGAGGAAGTCGGCGCCGTCGATGCTGCCGTCGCTGTTGAAGTCGGCGTTACTCGCGGCGGCCAGCAAGTAGCCCTTCGACCCGAGGTATGTCAGCATGTCGGGGACCTCCGCAGCGGTGGCGGGCTTAATCTCGAGATTGTCGTAGATCGCGAAGTTCGCGCCCTCCGGACTCACCGCGAGCGACCCGCCGAAGCGATCCCAGAAACCAAGAAACGCCGTGCCAGCTTGGCTCACGGGATTTGGCGTGAACGTATTGGATGCAGTGGGCGTGAATTGCGCCACGGGCGTCCCGTCAATTACATAGGTGAATTCGCCGTTGACCCAGTAGAGTTCATGGGTCGCCCATTCGTTGCTAATAATGCCGTCTGCGATGACGCCGGAGCCGTTGGGGGCGAGGACCGACGGCGCACCGAGCGACGGCTGGCTGTAGTGGAGCGGCTGCGAGCCGATCGGGAAGGAGTCGACTAACGGCGTCTTCGCTGCACCGCTGCCGTCGCTGAGGTAACCCGCTGTGTTGGCGGGGTCGGGAGCAAAGTAAAGCGAGTCGCCGGTGAAAAGGCTCAGCTCCGTGGCGTTAGCCGCGGCGCTGCCAGGGTCGGTCACAGTGAAGCCGAGCGCCTGAGCGGCCCAGTAATCGTTTAAGTACTGACCGAGCAGTCCCGACTTGAGGCCAACGGAATTCCCGGAGTAAAACTGGCCAGCGACATTGGTTCCCTTGCGGTCCTGGTAACGGGCCCCTCCGTAGATCGGCGCCCAGTCGTCGCCGGCGCCTGAGTCGCCAGTAATGGCCAGCGCGAGCCCCTGACCGGCGAGATTGGCGCCGCCGCCTGGCGCATTGCGCGATTGGAGTTGAACAGTCGTATTCGCTTGGTTTAAGCCGACGACCGTGTAGTTGGTCGTACCGGTGAGGCTAATGTTGCCCGCCCCGTCGTCGATGCCTGCGCCCGTGCTATTGAAAACGTCGACTCGCAGCACGTAGTTGGGATTCGACGTGCCGACGCCGACGTTGACGTTCTTCGGGAGGATGGCGGCAAAGGATTCGGTCAGCGCGTTGAGCGAATTGTTGTTGGCCGATACGAACACCCCGGTCTTCGAACCGTCGGTCGTGCGGGGTGCGACCGGAATCCCGGCAGCGGAATTGACGAGGAAACCGTCTCCGAAAATGTCAAACGCCGCGTAGTTGAAATTAAAACGGACGTCCTGATTGCCCGAGCCGCTGACGTCGTAGTCGGCGGCGAGAAAGTCATCGTCCGCGAAGATCGCTTGGGCGCGGGCCGCCATCGGCGCGAGGGCGAGACCCGCGAGGGCTGTGAAGGTCCAAAACGTGCGTTGCGAAAGCATAAAGTTGTCTCCCCTAATTCAGAAGGTGTCCGAACATGACTGGCAATTTCAGGCTAGGTCCCCGGCCGTCGGGCCGTGTGGCGATTCAAAGGGCGTTTAGATCGACAACTTCGCCGTCCTGTCGATCGCCGAGGCGATCGAACAGCAAGCTATCAACCTCGTACGGGATCGTATGGACTGCGCCGTCGACGAAAACGCAATTGAAACCGCCGGCGTGGGCGGAACCAAAATTGACCACGTCAGCTTCGTAGCCATACAGATCCTCAAGCGGGCCGCCGGTTGTACCGGAGAGCGAATCCTGCAGCGGCGGAAAGCCGGTCGAGCGCATCGTGTCAGGATCCCAGCCGTCGGTCCAGCCGCGGTCGTCCGAGGCGCTGTTGCCCTCGTACATGTCGGGACGAACAAACTTTTCGCCGGCCAGCATGGTGTTGCTCGTGCCATCGGCGACATGTTGGAGCTCCGTCAGCGGCGGCGTGTCGACGACCCGCTGCCAACTCTTGCCGGTGCGGCCGGCGATTACCTGCCAGTAGGCGCGCACGATAACGCCCATGTAGGCCTTGTTCGAAGGGATTGCCAAAATGTCGGTTGAGCTGGAGCCGCCAAAAAGATACGTCCGACGGAGCGCTCTGGAGTCCTGCGTGGGCGCCCCAGGCTGCCCGCTATTGATTGGCCAACGGCGCGTTTGGAGCGTGAAGTCGGTGTAGCCGCAAGGCACGACGGCGGCGTAATCGGTCAGCGTGACTTGAAGCGCGGGGCTCACGACGTCTTGAACCTTGGTTGCCGTGCGCCGCGAGGGACAGTAGTAGCCGGGGACGACGGTCGACTGGAGATCGGCCTTCGTCGTGACATTGGCGAGCGGACCTTGTTCCAAATAGGGCAAGATCTGGTACTGCCAACCGAGACCTTGCTTTTCGGGACCGACGGGCTTCCCCGCTTCCAGATAGTCGACGATGTTGGGATTAATGATTGCCCCGCCGCCGGGAAAGGTTCGCTTGGCGCTTTCAAAATTCAAAACGCTCAGCCCCAATTGCTTCAGATTATTCTTGCACTGACTGCGCCGAGCCGCCTCGCGGGCCGCCTGAACGGCGGGCAGCAACAGCGCCACGAGCACCCCGATGATGGCGATGACGACCAATAGCTCCACCAGCGTGAAACCCCGAGGGTGGAAACGCTTGCACCGAGGTTGGAATGGCGTCGCAGCCATGTGATTTCTCGCTTCCACGCCGAGGCTCAGGGAAAGTATTGAGCGATTTCCTGCTCGCCAATCTGGCGGACTTGGCCGCGCAGATTGACCATCATCCGCTGGCCGTCTACCGTCTCGGACTCGTAGGCGACCCACGGCAGACTACCGTCGGCGGGTTCCGCGGGTTTCTTGCCGTAGACGACGATGAGCGGTTTGCCGTCGCGCGGGGAATTCAAGAGCGCCCCGGCGCTCGGTGCAAGTTTGTTCCAGTTGGCGGGTTCGCGTTCCAAAAACGCTACCAGCGACTCCTGATTAGCTGGCGCGGCGCCGGAGTGGCTGGCGAGGTACTCGGCGTAGAGAAGCCCCACGACCTTCATATGATCAGTCGCGCGATCGCTGGAAGCCGCCGGCGCCGTCCCGCAGCCAGCGATCAAAAGGAGTCCCGCGACCAGAAGGCCAAGTGGCAGATCGCTAAGGGCCCGGCGTCGATAGGCAGTCAGCGCCGAGCGAGCCGCTGACGGTCGCCAATCGTCGCTCAGCTGCGCCATGAAGGCGAGCGCATCCGAGCGGAAGAAGCTCGTAAACGAAGAATCGAGTCGCATTCACATCCCTTGCTGCCGCACTCGTGACTCTCTCATGTCGCGAGCGATTTGTACAGACTAGGCACGCCAAGGAGTAACGAAATCCACGGGATTTGCGCACTCAATGCGACGCGGTGCGCAAGCGATTGAATTCGTCTATCCTCGTGAAACGGCCCGGACCGTCGGCTCCGCGCCCGCCCCGTTTAGCAAGCCCGGCTTCGGATGCCGCGCAGGCGTAGCGATCGCCATGGCAACCGATTAGGTGGCCTCGGTTCCTGGGAGTTTACTCGTCAAGCTTCCGATTGGTCTGCTTAGCACTTGCTGAAATGTTTCGCGGGTAGACCCATTCAGTAGGGCGCCGCCTTTTTGATAACCGGTGCGGGAACCTTAGACGCGACTGGCGTTGAGAGGGGTTGTTGGGCAGCTAGAATCGGTCGGAATGATTCGCGTTGGGTGAATACCCGACTCTACCTAATTGTTGGGGTGCGTGCATGCCGGGCCGGTCACTTGCTCCGCGAGTCGTACCAGTCATGACCGGCGGCTTAGGGCCGCGTACAACTGATCGTCACGGTGCATTGGGACGTCGTCGATGTTGCGCTTGCTGATATTGCGCGGCGCTATCGCGTCGCATGCGACGCCAAAGAATTGATCGGGTCCGACGAACTCGGCAGCGAGCCAGCGTGGCCGTCTTGGCACCAGCAGCGTCTGGAAGTGCGACGTCAACACTCATTGCCCTTGTTCGGCGAGTTTCGCCAATGGCTCCAGGCCACCGAGCCGATCGTGCTGCCCAAGAGTCCCACCGGCCGAGCATTGCAGCACGTGTTGCCGCGTTGGGACGGTCTGGTCCGCCCCGTGGCAATCGGACGCAGGAATTAGCTGTTTTTAGGCAGTGAAAATGGCGGCGCGCCAAGTCGAATCATGTCGAGCCGTTTGCCTACGCGCGCGATCTACCGGTCCAGTTCTCCCGGCATTCGCCGCCTGCAGTGGCGGCGCTCCTGCCGAACACTTGGTGGGCGGCGCATCCGGATCTCTCCGGTGCTGGTCACGGTAGGCGGGCGAATGCCAGGTGCTGGCGGCATGCATTTGTGCATATCAATCGGGGTGGCTGGTATCAATTGACCGCGTGCTGAATGGGATCGACTTAGCGGTGTCTTTTTCGACCTTCCCACGGAATTGAAGCCGTGCTCTCCCGCTAGATGCTATCGCCATAACCCTTAAATCCACTAAACTTATCCCAGCTTCCCAGCCGATGGTCCCGTAGAAGGTCTATTCGTCTATGCGGTCTTTTCTTCCTGCTGGCAACGATTGGAATGCGTTTCACCGCGTTACATCACGCTGTGCTAGCGATGGCCGCTGTTAGCGGCAGATTCAGTGAAGCGCAATCACTTGAGCTGCCTTACGCTACGGTCGAAGGCGAAGGAATTGAGGCGGAGCAGGAAGACGCGGGTGCAACGCCCTATTTTGAGTCGTGCCAGCCATGCCAGGAGGCGAAGTCACCGCCTGACGAGGCCGATGCCATCTCGATCGCACTATTGAACCCCGCCAATCGACTGAAGGTACACGGCGGATTGGATACCCTGGGTGTCTTTAGTACGAAACGGCCGTTCCCATCGGGAATACCTCTCTTTCTGCTGCCCGATTCGCCCTTCGGACTCGATACAAACTCGTTTGACTTACACGCTCGGCAGAGTTATCTCGGGGCGTTGTTCTCGGGGCCACGCCTAGGAGAGTTTGACACGAGCGCTCAGATTCTCGCGTTCCTGCAAAACGATAATCTCTCGAACGACGAGTACGGATTACTGGTCTACTACGCTTATGGTGAAGTCAAGAACGACGAATGGCGGTTCGCGGCCGGGCTGCAGCAGGACGTCTTTAACCCGGTCAGCCCGACAATTGTCTACCTCACTAAGATGTACGCCTCTGGCAACACTGGTTCGTACCGCGGACAGCTTCGTGCCGAGCGACTGTGGGAAGGCGCCGACGACTTCGGCGTCACTTGGCAAGGCGCGTTGAGCGAACCCATCTCGACGCTGGTGACAAGCAACGTCGGACGCATCACCGAGGATAACGGTTGGCCGAACGTCGAGAGCCGCCTGCAGGTCGGATTTGGACCAAAGATGGAACTCCACGGCAGCCAGGTCCGGCCGCTCGAAGTCGGCGTATCCGGAGTGGTTGGTCAGTTTCGCACGACGCGAACGCTTTTGTTTGACGACCCAGCGGATCTACCGCCGCGGGCCGTAATCGATACTTGGGGCCTCGGTTCGGACGTCCAATTGTGGGCCAGCGAGGACTTTGGCGTCCGCGGCGAAGTCTACTGCGGCGAGGGCTTAGGCGAATACAACGGCGGAATCCTGCAAAGCTTCAATCCTGACACATTCCAGGACATTCGCACGGCCGGCGGGTTCGGTGAAGTTTTCTACTACTTCACCGACGCCTTCCATTTGCATGTCGGCTACGGCATTGACGACCCGAACGACACGGATCTCGCCCCGACGCAAATCCGCCGCAACCAGACTTACTTCGCGAACTTCGTGTGGGACCTCAGTAAGGTCGTACAACTGGGACTAGAGGTTGATTACCGCAAGACTGATTATACTCAGTTTCTACCCAACGCTTTTCTGGATAGCGATGCGGTCATCGTCGCCACGCGGTTCTTGTGGCGGTTTTGACTCGCCTATGCTAGGTCGGTTCGGCGCTGCCGAAATCCGTTCGATCTTGTTACCTCTCACCAGAACGCGGGACCGCTCGTATAAGACGCTGTCCCTGCCGTCAAACAATGCGCACATTCTCGAACAGCACAGTGCTCGCTGCGTCTTGGCCAACCGCCATTCGCGTAAACAACAAGCCGAAACCAAGACCCCAGAATCTCGATCGTGATACCTCGTGGTCCTACGATGGTTTTTCTGAGGTAATGAAGTGCAGTCCCAAGTGGCTTGTGAAATGGAGCTGAGCGGCGATTAGCGTGCGTTGTAGATCGCTTTTCCCTCCTTGATGGTTTCCAGCACCTTCAAGTCTTCCAGTTCCGAGATAGGGACACGGTGCGGGTTCTTGTCGAGCACCACGAAGTCGGCCAGCTTGCCCACCTCGATGGAGCCGCGGTTGGCTTCCTCGTAGTGTTGGTAGGCGGCCCAAAGGGTGAGCGATTTGAGTGCCGCGTTCACGTCGATGCACTGTCCGGCCCCGAGGATATCACCGCTGCGGGTGCGGCGGGTGACCACCGACGCCAGGATCCGAATGGCGCTTGGCAGAGCGACCGGAGCGTCGTGATGCTGGGAGAAGATCATTCCCCGGCGGAGGGCCGAGCGGGCTGGGCTAATCCGCTCTGCCCGCTCGGCGCCGAGTACCGAATCGCGGTGCCAATCACCCCAGTAGAAGCAGTGCATGCCGAACATGGACGGGAACAGGCCGTATTCCTGCATCGCGTCGAGTTGGTCTTCGCGGACCGTCTGGCAATGGATCATTACGTCCCGCCGGTCCTTGCCCTTGCCAAGCTTCGCACGGGCGTCCTTCACTGCACCGATCATCATGTCGCCGGCCGCGTCGCCGTTGCAATGGGCGAGGAACTGCCAGCCCTTCTCGTAGCAGAGGGCGACCTTGCGGTTCACTTCTTCGGCAGGGACGGTCGGGTAGCCCCGGAAGTTCGACTGTTGGCCATGTGGCGGGATGAAGTAGGGCTGCGACAGGAACGCCGTTTTCCCCTGCGGAGAGCCGTCGAAGCTGAGCTTCACCCCGGCGATGCGGTAGCCGTTCTTCATCGCCTTGCTGTACCACGGGGTGTCTATGCCGAACGGTGTGTCAGAGAAGGTGAGGTCCGGATACGAGGCCACGTCGATCAGCATCTTCTTTCCTTCGGCCAGTCGCATCCAGGTCTTGTCGAGGACGGCGTTCGACCGACCTTCCTGGGCGAACGTGTACCCATTAGCGGCGTACAGCCGCTGCCCAGCGACGCCGAGGCTGTCCAACTCGGCTTCGCCCATCTTCGGCAGCACCTTCACCGCCGCCATCATGAACGCCGTCTCTTCCAACACGCCGTCCGGCGTCTTGCCATCCTTCTCGCGGCGGATGACGCCACCCGGCGGGTTCTTGGTGTCGGCGGTAATGCCGGCCAGTTCCAGCGCCTTGGTATTCATCGCAGCCAGATGGGACGACTGGTGGATTATGAGGACGGGAAGATCCTGTGACACTTCGTCGAGCTCGTGCCGAGTCGGGTGCCGTTGCTCCTTCAACTGGGCGTCGTCGTACCCGAAGCCGAGGATGAGTTGGAATTTCTTGGCCGTTGCGCCCGCGGCCCACTTCTTGAGTTCCGCTTGCAGGTCGGCAATGTCCTTGACGGTGTGGTCGGGCGGGGCCAGCAGGTTGGCCGACGCCGCCTGCACGCCGACGTACATGCAGTGCCCGTGGCCATCGACGAAGCCCGGCAACAGGGTCTTGCCGTCCAGGTCGATGATTTTGGTGTTCTCGCCCTTAAGTTTCAGCACATCGGCCTTCTTGCCCACGGCGATGATCTTGCCGTCCTTGATCGCGACTGCCTCAGCGGTCGGATTCCTATCGTCGATGGTGACCACGTCGCCGCCGTGGTAAATGACATCGGCGGTCTCGGCGAAGGAATCGGCGACGGCGATTGTCAGCAAAGAACACGCAAGTGCTAATGAGCGAACTGCCGAGTGCATAGGTGAGTTCCACGAACGGTTAAGAAGGGCCATGTCGGCGGCGTGCATCGCGATCGGCCGGAACAGCACGGCCAAGCCAGCACGCCCCGAAGCGACAACGTCGCCCGGTCGACGGCGACGAGCGAAAGCCGAACCTGATTATCTCCGCTTTTCCAACTTTTGGAAGTTGCGAAGCACTGCATCGATTTGTTGGGGGACTGGTGCGGCCGACCGCTGCGAATTCTGTGAAGCGTGACGATTTCACGTTCGACGGCCAACCGAACCTGTGTCTGTGGCGCAGTCAATTGGACCGGTGCAATTTCTATCTGGACGATTTACTGCTTCGGCGCCGGTTGCATGCGACGTAGGCGGACTGAGACTCGTATCGTTGGGCTCGGCGTAAGACCAGCAACTGCAACGTGCGTCATCGTCGTTAGGCACTTGTCGGACGTATGCCCCGCCGCGGCCGATCGCTCACTCCAGAGATGTTCCGCCTCTGCTCGATCGCCGCCACTTCGGCCAACTTCGCCAACGTTCGCAGGCATAGGCCAACCGACTGAAGTTGGACGCCTGAAATGGTGGGCATCCAGTGATCAGCGCATAGAGCGTCGCGTCTAAGGAATACCCAGGATGGCGGGCCGATCTACGGCCCCGTCGCTGGCTCAAGACGGGGCAATCGTCTAGCGGCAAGTTCCCAGCGCGTTGAAACTCACGGGCTCGTGAATTCGTTCGACTTCGCATCCGGCAGTTCCACTGCCGATGAGCGAGTCCGAGTCAAGGCGCGGGCCAGTAGTTCGCCTCGGCTGTGGACTTCCAAGGTGTCGTACAGCCGAGTGACGTGGTTATGGACGGTTCGCGGGCTCAAATCTAATTCGCTGGCGATTTCCTTTTCGCTCCGTCCAGCGCAGAGCAACCACAGAACCTGGCGGAGTCGTTCTGGCAAGCCCTCGATAAGTGGATCCTCGCCGACCGGGGTCACGATTCGCTGACGCCATGCACGAGCCAACTCCAAATGCACTCTACGAAAATCTCGCCGCTCGGAAACGGTGTACTGCGGCTTGCCCCATTCGCGGTGCACCGCCATCCCAAAGATGCGACGAATGCTCATGGCCACAAAATGAGATTCCATTTGTGCGTCAATTCCGATCGCCTGATGGATCTCACGCGCGACTTCGGATGAATACCATTCGTCGTCGGTCATCACGTCTTGTCGACGCACAGTGACAAAATGAGAAGCAATAGCGACTGATCTCCGCAGGAATTCGCTCTTGAAGGCGTTTCCTTCCGCCCAATAACCACGGCGCCAAATCTCCGCTTCCTGCTGGTTAAGACCTCGTTGCAGTGCGATTTCGGCACGGACCCATTCATCAGGTCGGCGGGGCAAGGGCGCTAACGCGATCGCCACGAATCGCGCGTCGAACAGGTCGCGCAAGCCGGCCATCAGACAATCCGTCCAGCGCTCGGCGTCGTTTCCCAACTGACAGACATCGGTGACGAGCCGATGGGCGGCGGTTAGTTTCCGTCTCGCAATTCGCGTCGACATGCTGGGATGACGCCTCGGTTGGTGAGACTCGCGGCACTTCCGCCCAGTGACTGCGACTGTCTGGTGATTTGCTTAGGCTGTTTGGCTCAATTGCTTTCGCAAGTAGGACTAGCCACGATCTGCTAGTGCGCTCTTCGGGCTCCCCAAGCACGGCGCGGCGCGACAGCGACGGGGAATCAGGAGATGCAAGCCTAACCCACGCGATCGTACACCCACATTCTGCTCGGTCAAGCATTGCACCCATGGAGAAATCTATCTGCGACAATCTGCGACGGCTTTTCAAGGCTTCGCGCCCGGATGGGCGGGCAGATGCCGAGAGTTGCTCGCTTTCGCGCCGCGGGTGCTAGTCGCCAGCGAGCTAACCAGCTATCGACGCCAACCGCGAGGGTGCGGCGATGTGTGCTTTCGGTTGTCCGACCTCCTAATTTCCCAAGCGGGAGAGCGGGAAGGGCTCGGCGGGATTGAGCTAATTAGCCCAATAGATTTTGCGAAACGTGCGTTTAGCATGCTCAGTACACGAAGTGCCGGTCTCATTCGCTGCTGCCGTGAGCGAGTGCCCCCAGCCGGAGACGAGTACGGGTGGCAGCAAGCGCGTAAAGCGGAAAAGCTGACGTCCGACCCTTGCCGATAGGCCGTGAGTGTTTGTGAATCGCGTTCGGCGAGCCCCGAGCGGCAGGGACGCATCGTCTGCTTATGCCTTATTTGATCTGCAACTTATTCGTCCGCCCAATCTCGCTCCTGATTCGCCATCGCGGACCTCCTGGGTTAGTAGGACAACGGCTTAACGGGCTAGCCATCAAAAACGAGAGCGCGTGTGACGGAACCTATACCTTGCTCTTGCCACTCCACCTCAAATGAGACCTTCCTAATGAAAACGTTTAACCATCTGCTTTGTTCGCGACTGTCAGCGGCATTGACAGCTGGCTTGTTCCTAAGCGTAGCCACGGGCGAGGCATCCGCTTTCGAATATCTGGCTCGCTTCACGGGCGAAGTTACCGAAGTCGTTGACGACCTCAACTGGTTTGCCGACTCAATTAACGTTGGTACGCCGATTGAAGGAATGTACAACTTTTTCGATCCAGGCTACGAGAAGCAAACCTACTTCAACGACTCGTCGGAGGTCGGGTACCGATACTTTTTCGCAACCGGCGGCAACTCCAGCATTCCCGTGCTGCCAGTGAAAATGAACCTGGCAATCGGCGGTTATCACTACACGACGAGCGGAGGGCCGGTTTACTACGCAATTCGCGTGCTCAATGACAGCACGGGGTTCGTCGTTGGCGACGCTTACAGCGTGCAGAGTCCGTTAGAGTTTCCGATACACTTTACGGATTGGACCGGAGATCCAGTCAATGACCCCGACGGAGTGTTTTACCCGTATCTGGGAATGGGCATTGACCTCGTCGATCCTACAGGGACGGCGCTCTCGTCGACCGATCTCCCCCTGTCGGCGCCCCTCCTGTCGAAGTTTGCGTCTGCCACGGGGCAGATCTACATTGCCGACGGAAATGGAGAGCCTAGCTACGCTGAAGCCAGATTTCGCATTAAGACGCTGCAACTACAAGTGGTGCCCGAGCCCTCTCAATGCGTTTTGGCGACAATCGCATTTGCGGCGGGCGTCCTCGGACTCAAGAATTCTCCGCGTCGACGCAGCATCTCTCGATCAACCTATAGATCAACGACCCCGACAGGAAAGCAAGGTGCTTTAGCGGTCGTAGTTGCAGCTTGCATCGCCGGCGGGGCCTTGGACGCCGGCGCCGCGGACTATGTGCTTACCGCTTCAGGTCCATTTGAGTCGACGGCGAGCCAGTCGTATGGCTTCGATGGAGCAACGAATGTTGAGGGCCACTTGCCTTCGCTTTACGACGCGACCCGACTGGCCGGAGGCTCGTTTAAGGCGACCTATCGATTCACAGCGACTGATCCGCCGGCGAGCGGCAATGTTGCCGACTACGATTTCGGAGGGCTCCAAGGTCTGTCATACGAGTTGTTGGATTCCTCAGGCTCCGTAGTTCATGTTGGCGGCAATTCGTCGGCTCACGCCGCCACGGTGTTCAATAACTTCGATTTTGCCGGGACGACTCGCGATACAGTTAACTTCGTCGCCTTTGTCAACAGCGTGTCTGGGCTCAGTAGCCCTCCGGCGCTTTACCAGTCGCAAGCCGACTTCTTTGCAATCCAATCGTTTCTTGGATTCACTGGCGCTGTAACCGGCGGCGCCGATTACATCACTGGGTTGTCGGTGCCCCTCAGTCCATCCACTTACCTTGGCTTCCCCAATCGATCGTTTCGCACCTCCATGTCGTTCAACGACGGTGATACGCTCGACTTTTTGGAACCCTACCAATACGTCGAATCGTCCGTGCAATACCTCATCACCGAAGTGAAACTCACGGCTGTACCGGAGCCGGGGTCCATCGCAATTCTTGGTTTCGGCCTGCTCTCTGCGACATGCTGGCGTCAGTTATCCGTGAAGTCGGCGAGGGCGCGTGATTCGTTGCAGTAGCGACGCTTTCGAGGGCGCTATCGTCGAGACACGTACCTTGGACTTGATAGGCGACGAAAGGGTGAATCAATGATGCGACGACTTCGCAACAGGGCCGGGGTGCTGGCCGCCACGCTGCTTGTGATGATGACTGCCGGCAGCGCCGCTGGAGCCGCCTACCAGGCGACGCTGCTTTCATCCCCGGGTGCTAACGGTGCGGCTGCCTACGGCGTCTCGGGCACAAGCATTGTCGGAAATTCGTATCCGGACGCGATCTTGTGGAACGGCGCGACGAACGCCTTCGTGAGCCTCAACCCCGGGCCAGAGTGGTCGTCGTTCGCCTACGCCGTCGATGGCAATCATCAGGCGGGGTACGGTTGGACGACCACGAACGCCGACAGCCATGCGCTGCTGTGGAACGGCACGGCCGCGAGCTACGTCGATCTGAACCCGGCCGGGTTCTACAGCAGTCAAGCCTACGGAGTATCGGGAAACGCACAGGTCGGCGGCGGCGGTCTGATTACCAACCCCAGCGGGGGCGGCGGACACGCGCTCCTCTGGCACGGCTCGGCGGCCAGCGCCGTTGACCTGCATCCTGCCGGCTACGCGGGCTCCGTCGCCGCCGCCGTTTTTGGGGACAACATCGTCGGCACAGCTCGCCAGTCAAATTTCGGGGGCTACGACCAAGCCGTTCTCTGGACGGGCCCCTCTCACACGCTCACGACGCTTCATCCCGCCGGCTTTGCCGCAAGCTCCGCCCGCGGGGTTTCGCAAGACAGCCAGGTGGGACGCGGCTTTGTCTCGTCACCCTTCGGCGGCGATCGACATGCGTTATTGTGGCACGGCTCCGCCGCCAGCGTCATCGACCTCAACCCGAGCGGATTCAATCGGACCGAGGCTGTCGGCGTTGCCGGAATGAAACAAGTCGGTTTTGGGCAAGGCTCAGCCACTGGCGGCAACGACCACGCCCTTCTCTGGCAAGGAACCGCCGCCAGCGTCTTCGATCTCCATTCGCTGCTGGTCGGGTTGGGTCCCGCATTCATCACTTCCGAAGCCCAATCCATCGACGCCAGCGGCGTCATCGTCGGCTTCGCATCGGATGGCCAAACGTCTTACGCCGTCAAATGGTCGCCCGTTCCGGAGCCAACGGCGCTGGCATTGATCGTAACGGGTCTCCTCGCCGCAGGCGGAATACGTCGCCGTTCGAGATGAAGCATCGAGCCGGACGGATTAATGTCCTGCGCCGCGGCCGCAGAGCAATCGGCTGCCAAGCCGACGGCGACCAGCTTGCCCTAGCGTCTTGGAATCGAGCAAACCATTGCGTTATTGCCAGCAGGGGGGCGGTGTTCTTGCCGATTGCATGAGCCAACTGTTCGACGTGAACGTTCACGGCTTTGCCCGCCGCTTGGCGACCTTGCCAAGATCGGAACGTCTTTCGCTCGCCGTCCGGCCCCAGGAACTACATGTGCTTGCGGCCGTCTTCGTCTCCCACGCTTTTCACCAAGGCGATGCTCCTAATTAAGTCCGGGAAAATCTCAACGCTTCATTTGCAGCAAACCGCTGTCTTCACAAATGGGGGATAAACTCAGCGTCACACTCGTAGCGCGGCGGCCGGTTTGCAACGTTGATTGGCTGGGGTCCGGCCGCCGCGTTATTGATCCACCTTGCCGCGGCGGCCCCACTTCTACCGCCACATTCCGGGGTCGCCGTGTCTCTATCTCCGCCCGCAACTAAGCACCGAGCCTGACCGATGGCGGTTGAACTCCCGGCGCCGTCGCGCTAAGGGCGGGTTAGACGGTCGCGAAATTGGAGTATTGGGGTAACTCCGATTGGGGTGTTTATTCTATTGCCATTTGCACGTGACTTTGGGCGTGGCGCTCGCAAGATGGAAGGACATCGATGCGTGGCGTGTGTGCGATTTCGGCCTAGATTGCAATTGGCGGCTTCACACTATGGACCACCGAAATGGACGCAACGCTAATCGGCAACGCGAATAAGCGACCGGACAATTGGCTTGTCCTCGCGGAGCTGCCGTTCAACGATTTGGCGCCCGTATACGCAGAGATGCGCAAACTCCGCCATGCGATTTGCGGTTCGTTCGATCCGTCCACAGACAACGCAATCTCGTTTTACTATCGCGGGTACAAGTTTCGTGCCGCAAAGCGCGGCGACCATATCGATATGTTGGTCAGCGAGCCCGATTGCCCCGCCGATATTCTCTTCGAACCCCTGGCCAAGCTGATCCCGCCGCTGACCCGATGTTCCCTTAAGTCGCACCACGAACCGAAACAACCCGCCGCTCCGATTGGCGGATCGTCCCGAGCCGTATAACGCGGAGCCAGTCGGTATGCCAACGAACACGGAAGCTACTACAACGCCGCAATCGGCGTGGCAAGTTGTCGCCGAGTTGCCGTATGGCGGCTCGCTCACGACGGTTCACCAGCAAGTCCGCACGCTGCGTCATCTCGTCGTTGATCCCTACGACGCGTCGCAAGATAACGCAATCCATTTTGCGCTGCGCGGCTATCGCTTTCGCATGGAGCAAGTTGACGACCGCTTAGACTTTTGGGTCAACGATGGAAGTTGCCCCGTGGGAAATCCTGATGGAACCGCTTTGCCATTTGGTCAAAACGCTGGCGATCAAACGCGAAACGCCAGTGGCGTAAAGCTTGCCCTGCCCGGCGGGCCAATCGCCACGGAGCCCAACTGCGCTGCGAATCGCCCGCTCCAAGTCGGCGGCGTCCGGTCCCGGCAATCGTCTGGATTGACCGCCGTGCGGACGGCAAACGTCAGTCGTTCCAACTCGCGAAGATCAGCGTCGGCGCGGGCGGCTCGATGGAATGTCGCACTGCTGATGCTGTCCAGTTGCTAGCGGCCGGCGTAGGGCAGGCGACACGTCGGACGCAAGTTGCGTCATTCCATGTCTAGCCGCGAGGCTTGCAAACTTTCGTAGCTGAGACGAGTTACCGACGGAGACTTCAAGACAATAAGCCGGTATGCGCCATCCGTCGGCGGGGCATGGGCGACCGAGGACAACGGAGCCGCGGATGTCGCCGTCGCAGCGGACAACGACCCATTCAAAGTTGTCGAGAAGATTAGAATTCGACCTTATGCGGTCAAAAGGAATCGGCATAGGCGCCAATCGCAGTCTGAAACGTGTGTCTTCCTACTGATGCGTGGCCAGCATGCGGCGACATTTGCGACGGTGGAAGCACGAGGGCAGGGGGCTGTCGGAACTCAACGTGGCCAATGTGACTGAGACGCCGCCCTCCAAGGGGCTTAAGCGTCAGGCGAGAAGCCTAAGCGTGGATGACAAAAGACTTCCCCTCGCTACGGGAACATTGGATTAGGAACGGGAGCCGTCCCCAGCTGAGCAATGGAGTGAGTTAAGCGGCTCAGCAAGTGAATTAGGCTTCGCAAGGATTAAAGCGCCCGCTACCAGTAAGATCAGCGTGGCGGTCGCCGGCTCGGGGATGCGCGCAGTGGCGGGCGCGGTCGGCACTTGCAGGTCAAACTGCTGCTGCCAGGCCAAGAAATCGGCGCCATCGACGTCTCCATCACGGTCAGCATCGCCAGCCGCCCGCGTCGCGCCCTCCCACGTGCCAAAGCCTGCTTTCCAAGACGCCAGGTCCGCTGCGTCAACCACGCCGTCACCGCTGAAATCGCCGCTAGTCTGTCCCGCAACTGTGGTAAGGATCACTTCGCCGGTGGTGTAAAGACGGGACAGATCCCAGCCGTAAGGGCTTGCGACATGGAACGCGCCAGTCGGCGTGACTCCTTGCCAATCGAACAGGTCGATGACACGGCCAATTTGGGCGACGGGATTCGTCCCTTCGGCAAACGCTAACTCCAGCGTTCCGCCGAGCGCGACGGGAATGCCGGCGGCGAACGAGATCGTCGAATCCCAAATATCGGCGTCGAACTCTAGGCGTAGCGTGCCGGTCGCGCTCACCATCGCTTGTTGCTCGACGATAATGGGCAGCGAGCCAACCGGCGGCGATGCTGACTGGTTGCCGTCATAATCCCGCACGATCAATGCTGAGTCGTTCGCCAGATTCAAGCCGAGTATATGGCCGTCGGAGTGAATCAGGTTGCTCGAATTGACGCCAACCAGCGTCGCCCATTCGAAGCGAGCGCCGCGCGAGTCGGCCCCGCTCAGATTCGCGTTGGTCAGGTTGGCTCCAGGGACGCTGCTCGAGCCGCCGAATTCATCGTAAATCAGCGCGCCGGCGAAATTGGCATTGGCGAGATTCGCGTGACTGAAGTTCGCGCCGGTAAGATCGGCTCCCCCGTAAAAGGAGTCTTCGTGCCCCAGGCGCGCGCCCGTGAGATTCGCGTTCGTGAAGTTGGCTCCTGCAAGGTTGGAATTCGCGAAAAAGGCATTCGTCAGATTGGCTCGGCGGAAGTCGGCGCCGGCTAAGTTGGAACCGCCGATCGATCCGTCAGCAAACGTCGCATTCGTTAACGTTTGTTCTGCGAAGTTGGCGCCGATAAGACCAAACCCTCCCAGGTTGATTCCGCTCAGGTCGCGAGTCTGGTAACTCAAGGTGGAATAAAGTTGCTCAAGCGTCAGCGCCGCAGAATTGTAGTTGTGGCTGAAGTTTGCGCCTCGCACGTCGGCCCCGGTAAAATTCACCCCAGTGAGGTTGGCTTGCCAGAGAGTCGCATTCGTGAGGTTGGTCTGGCTGAGATTGGCGTTCTGAAGAGTCGCATAGGACAACGTAGCGTTTGAGAGATTGGCTCCCAACAAAGTCGCCCCTGTCAGGTCGGCATGGCTATTGACGTCGCCGAATGTGGCCGCTGTGAGGTCTTGTCCGGCGAGATTGACGCCCGCCAATTTGCTGCCCACCAGCCCAATGCCTCGCAAGTCGCGGGCCTGATAGCTGGCCGTCGACTGCAGCTGAGCGACGGTTAATCCGCTGCCATAGTCTCCCAAGGGATCCGCCTGTCGATAAAAGTTGGCGCCCTGGACATTGGCTCCCACGAGGCTGGCGCCAGTGAGATGCGCATACGTAAAGTAGGCGTCCTTTAGATTTGCTTGGCTGAGGTTGGCGTTGTTGACGCTCGCACCGTAAAAGCCGGCGCTCTCAAGATTCGCATTGCTAAAGTTTGCGTTGGAGGACGTCGTAAGTGACAGGTCGGCATGGCTCAGATCTTGGCCGACGAAATTGCCGTTCTTCAGGTCGTTGCCGGAAAGTTTAATGCCTGCTAGATCGTGAGCCTGATAACTGGCGGTGGAATAGATCTGAGATTTGGAAATGCCTCCGGCGCCATAGTCGGTGAAATCTGCCCCCCGGATTTGAGCCCCGGTGAAGGTTGCGCCTGTCAGGGACGCCTGATAGAAGGAAACGTTCGTGAGATTGACCTGACTGAAATTGGCATTGGTCAGCGTGGCGCCGCCGAAGTACGCGTTGGCAAGAATTGCCTGGCTGAAATTGGCATTGGCGAGGGCAGCGCCGCCTAAACCTGCATTCGTTAGATTCTGCGAAGTGAAATCCGCGCCCGCTAGGTTCGCGCCGCCCAGCCCGATGCCGGTGAGGTCATGAGCCTGGTAGCTCGCCGTTGTGTAGAGTTGTGCCGCCGAAATACTCGAAATGCTCGCCCCTCGCACTTCGGCCCCGCTGAAGGTGGCGCCGGTGAGCGTTGCGCCGCTAAAATTCGCGCCGGTAAGGTTGGCTTGGTTCAGGTTGGCGCCGGTCAGCGTCGCCCCGTTGAGCGCCCCGTTGGTAAGGTTCGCCTGGCTAAAATTGGCATTGACGAGGGTGGCATATTGGAAGCGCGCCGTGGCGAGACTCTGGCCGGAGAGGTTCGCGCCGGAAAGATTGTTGCCGGCTAGGCCGATCCCGGTCAAATCATGGACCTGATAACTCGCCGTCGACGCAAGTTGCGCCGCCGAGATGCCGGTCCCGCCGAGGTAGTCCTGGCGGTCGAACGTCGCCCCGCTCACGACGGCGTTAGTGAAGTTCGCGCCCGTTAGCGTCGCATAGGCGAAGTTGGCATTGGCGAGGTTCTGGTTCGCCAGATTCCAGTTGGTCAGATAGTTGTAACTCAAACTGATTCTGGACAGATTCTGAGCTTGATAGCTGGCCGTGGAATAGAGCTGTGCAGCCGTAAAGTCCGACGAGTCGAACTGCGCCCCCCGCACTTCAGCATTCGTGAAATTGGCGCTGTTCAGTGTGGAGTAGTAGACCGTCGCGTTGGTCAGGTCGGCCTGGGTAAGATTCGACCCGGAAAGATCGCTGTAAATAATGTACGACTGGCCAATCTCACCGCCGTCCACCCAATACCCGCCCAGGTCCGCGCCGATCAGGTACGCCTTGGTCAGGTTGCGACCCGGCAGAAAAGCTCCGGGCGCGACGACGGCGCCCGCGCCGTCGGGCGTAAGCGTCGAGCTCTGTTGCTTCCCCAAACCGGGGTTGGCCGGGTTGATGTACTCCCACTGATAGATGTCGGCGCGTGCCGACGGAAACCAGGAGTAAGCGGCGAGCAACGCGCTCACGAACGCCGCGACAGGGACGTTGCATTGGTTTGTCATGGGAGCCTTCTGTCGGGGTTGTCGGCTGAGCAGATACGCGAGCTAGTTATCTGGCGTGGATCGACCGGACGCCACGCTCTTGCCTTCGCTCCGGCGATTTCCGCCCCGGGAGCAGTGTGGCGCCAAGGCACCCGAGCAATAGGCTCGCGGGTTCGGGCACAATGGAATAAACGTAGGCTGAGCCCGTGAAAGCCTTATCCTGTGAGAATCCGACGACTGCAAAGTCACCGCTGATGGCGACGGCCTCGCCAAAGTTCACTTCCTGGAAATGGAGCGCCATGTCGTCGGAGGGGATGAGCTTGGCGCGTGGCTGTCCCGTGATCGCGTCAAAGAGGAAAGCCGAGCGTATGCTCTCCTCGTAGGACCAGCCACCGACGATTGCCGTGTTGCCGTCAATTGCCACAGAGATGCCGAATAAATCTGGCGATTCGGGAGCGGTGAGCTTTGCAAGAGCCAATCCGGTTGTCACGTCGAACAGGGTTGCCGCGGCGGAACCGATGACCGGCGAGCCGACGAGGGCCGTGTTGCCGCTGATTGCGACGGATTGACCGAACGCGTGTGCTGCGGGGTTCGGGTCGCTCAGTTTCAACAGCTCCTGGCCGGTCGTCACATCAAAGAGGTAAGCCGCGTTATTGAGTGAGCCGACGATGGCCATGTTGCCGCTGATGCCGACGGAGAAACCGAAGTAATCGTTCGGAACGGTATCGGAGGCAGTCAGCTTGAATAGCTGTTTGCCGGTGGTGACGTTGAATAAGTATGCTGTATCTGAGTAGGACCCAACGACAGCCACGTCGCCGCTGATGGCGACTGTGTTGCCAATGTGCGCATCGTCGACAACAAGCTTGAACAGCTCTTGGCCTGTCGAGACGTCAAACACGTAGGCGGCACCACCGCCTGCGGTGGGGTCCCCATAGGCCCCCACAATTGCTCGATTGCCGCTGAGCGCGACGGAGCTGCCGAACTGATGTTGCGGCGCTGCCTCAGCGGATGTGAAGTTCCACAACTCATGTCCCGTGGATACATCGAACAGATGGGCTGACCCCGGACTGAACCCGCCGTTGCCGCTTCCGGGGGATCCCACGAGGGCGAGCTGGCCGCTGACCGCGACGGACGTGCCAAAGACACGAAACGGGGTGCTGTCGCTGGCGGTGAGCTTGAACAGCTCGTCGCCAATGCTTGGTGCAGCGCAACAGACGTGAGAGATCTGCACGAGAGCGTTCAATAGAATCACAAATGGGATCAAGTTCTTCTGCATTGGAGGGTTCCTTTTGTTTTCAGACGTCGGGCGCTTGCACTCCCCATGAGAAGTAACGTCCACAAGATTCCGACCGAGCTTGGCTCCGGCACAGGCGTCAGTCGCAGCACCTGTCCGCCGGTGGGGGCGTTCGTTCGATTCGAGACATAAAGCGCTCCGTCTGGCCCGGCCAGCACGCTGCCGGGGAACAACAGTCCCTCGCTAGCGATCAACGTGCGGTCGCCGGTCACGCCGTCGATTTTGAACAGCGCCCCTGGACCTGGACCGGTAGCAGACGCCAATCCGTTCGTAGTAATTTGCAGCACGAACAAGTTGCCGACCTCGTCAAATGTAAGGTCGATGATGTTGGTGAAACCCGTATGGGCCACGCTGAGGACGTTCGTTGTTGGGTCGAAACGGTAGACATTCGCCGCTCCTGGAGGAAACGGAAAACCTGTCAACTGCCCGATGTAGTAAGCGCCGTCGGGGCCCACCGCAATGGTCGTCGGAACCGACTGGAACACCGGCGGGCCAAACGGCAGCGGATTGGGACGCGCTGGCAGGACGCCCAGCGTCGAGACGGCGCCAGCCGGGCTTGCTTTCAGGAAGCTGTTGCCGCCGGCGTCGGCCACAAGAAAATCGCCATTGGACGCGATCGCCACGCCAAAGGGGTTGCTGTCGGTCGCGCCGCCCGCTGGATTGGTCAAGCCCTCATGACTTGCGAGATCGGCGATCGGCTCGACTCCGCCGCCGCTTAGTGGCAGTCGAACGATTCTGCCGAGATTGGCTCCGGCCGTTCCCAGATTCGCATCTCGTTGTGACGATTCGGAACCAAAGGAGAATAGCCCGTACGCCTGCCCCAGGCCGTCAAAGGCGACGTCTTGCAACCCGCTCGCGTCGAGTCCTGCCGCAGTCGCGATGGAAGGCAAGTCGGTCAACACGCGCTCTTGAACTCCTCCCAGCAGTCGCGACAGACTACTGGTGGCGCCTAAGAACGCCGTATTCCCGTTACCGAGGACCACGCTCGGACCGCTGCCGCCGCTGCCGGCTTCGGCCACGTAGATTCCGCCGTCGGGTCCCAGCGCGAGACCGCGCGGGCTGGCCAAGTCGTGCATGACCTCGCTGATCGAATAGACGGCCGCCGCCGCGTGCCGCGAGGCCAACGCCGCTGAAGAGACGGCAACTGCCATCGCGAGTCGCAGAGCCGTTAGATAACGTGACATTGGATCGAACTTTCTACAGGAATGGTTAGCGGCGCATCGGCAGCAAGAACGCGCACCGTGCATGGGGATGTAGTTCCTCTGCCCAGCAAACGCTTGCGATACAAGATCGTTACCAGTTACTGCGACGCGCAGCGCCCAACTGTGCCACTGAAAAAGAAATCTTTAGCAGAAAACTTCGTCTATCGGGGGCGAAGGTTATCGTCGTGAAGCGAGCGAGTAGGCAATGACGCGGTAGGGACGCAGCCGGTTTACGCGTGGCGAGAGGACCGGACCGCTGAAATCCCTTCCTGCGGCCAGCCGCGATTGGCTTCAGTGACCGATGGCTGACGGCGACGGATTGAACGCAAATGTCAGGAGCTCACGCATTCGATGCTGCGGTGAAGGTGGGCGACGTGAAGGCGTTCGCCGTCAGATGAGGCGCATTTGGTTCCTTACCTCAGCTGCCATCAGGAGAGAAGCTTGCTGGAATAGTCCGACGACCGGAGGCGCTCATTCGTCCTGATATCCGCTCAACGTCTGCAGGTGCGTTAGCGGAACCGTTTCCGTCAGGAAGCGCGCCGAGCCATCGGCGAACGCAAAGTTGGCGCCTCCTGGATGACCGCTGCCGAAGGCACATACCCGATCATCCATCGCCTGCCGATTCGCTAGGGGCGGCGCCTGAAAGTTGACGTCGACGGCCGAGTGCAACGTTGCATTCGCCATGACGCCTGGATTAGCGACGTAGCTCCATCTCCCCAGCTCCGCCATTGGAGCCACGCCGGGTAAGACGGCGGGACGGCGAAGATCGAATTCGGCGTCTTCATGGTATCGCTCGCCAAACAACAGCGTCTGACTACTTCCATCGGTCACGTCGGCCAGTCGAACCCGGCTACCGAGAAAGAAGATGCCGTCACGGGAGATCCCGGGGAAATCGGGCGGACCGCCCGGATTGACCGAGCGGCGGCCCGCGACGCCGCCGTAACTGCTCATGCCGTAGTGACCGCGCGACCAAGGCGGGGACGCCGAGTATGCCGCCGTCAACTCCGTCACGCTCTCGGGAAGCGAATCTGTGGGGCAGATCAGCGCGGCGATAACCTGCGCGCCAACCGCATGAGGACCTCCCGCGACGTTGTGGCGATTGTCTTGGTGATCCCAAACGGCGGAGAGATTGTTCTCTTCTAGGAAGGCGAGCAACTCGACCCATACGTTAGCGCCATGGGCGGGGCGACCGCTCTGATCGACTGGAAGTCGGCCGCCAGTGGGGAACCGCCCGTTAACGCTGTGAAAGTTCTGAGCGGACAGGCCGAACCCCTTCAGGTTGTTGAGACACGTCGCGCGCCGCGCTGACTCCCGCGCCGCCTGCAACCCCGGTAACAAGAGCGCCAGCAGTATGCCAACGATGGCGATCACCGTGAGGAGCTCGACGAGGGTCATCGCCTGCGATTGACGAAATCGATCAGTCTGCGACATCGCCGCCCTCTTTCGCTGACGTGCTCGATGCGACGCTCAACGTGGGTCGCGCCGTCGTCCAAAGGGAGGCGTCCCAAACCATCACCTCGCCGTGGCCGGCGTGGCCGCTCCCCGACGCGAGCAAGCTGCCGTCCGGGCTGAACGCCAAGCACTGGACAAAGCCGGCATGACCCTTCAGCGTGACGGGCTCGGTCATCGCGGGAGCCTCTAGGTCCCAAACTTTGACGGTTGAGTCCCAGCTGCCCGAGGCCAAGAACCGTCCGTTGGGGCTGAAGGCGACTTTCCAGGCATACCCCCGATGTCCCTTGAGCGTACGGAACTCCGTGTATGTTCTCGCCGCCCAATCCACCTCCCAGATCTTCACCGTATTGTCGCCCGCAGGTTGGTCGCGGCCGGGCGTAGCGATCCGCCGTCCATCCATACTGACGGCGACGCTACCATTAGGATTGGAGTTGTGTCGTATCTCAAACAAATGCTGCGGTTTGGCGACGTCCCAGATTTTCACCGCAGGGTCGGAGGCCCCGGCCGAGACAAAAAACGAGCTGTCGGGATGAAAGGCGACGCTCGGGACTGGCGCAGGAGTCGCCTTTGGCGGCTGGGAGGGCTGGCCATTGGTCGGGTCGACCAGCGCAATGCCTGCATCTTGACCGATAGCCAACAGTCGATCATTCGGGCTGAATGCGACGCAGTGAAGTCGTTGGTCGTACGCCATGGACCGCCGTTCGACAAGCGAATCTCCAACGGGAGATTCTATGTCCCATATCTTGCACGCGTTGTCCCAGCCAACCGATGCAATCGTCCGTCCGTCAGCGGCGAACGCCACGCCAGTGACAATTCCGCGATGCCCGCGCAGCGAGTATCGCGGTCTGAATATCGCCGGCAATCCACCCGTCGATTCGCGTTCGGGTGACGAAGCCGGCGCTGCCTCTTGACGAAGAATCTCCCAGAGTTGAATGGTGTGGTCCCAACTGGCCGTCGCCAACCATTTTCCATCGGAGCTAAACGCTAAGTCAGAGACTTTGTCGGTATGGCCGCCGAGCGTAACGCATTGGGGGTCCGGGGGAGCTCCGGTCAGCGGCGCAGCGTCCCAAAGGCGGACCGTATTGTCGTAGCTGGCGGAGGCCAGTTGACTTCCATCGGGACTGAAGGCGACGTTGGCGACCATGCTATTGTGGGCGAATATCGTGAGCAGTTCACGACCATTGACGGCGTCTAGGAGCCGCACGGTGCCGTCGAAGCCGGCCAGCGCCAGCCGCTCGCCGTCTGGACTAAAGGCGACGGCGCGGCACTGGTGCGTGTTGCTTTGCTGCGAGATTTCTAAGCGTCCGGTCGTCGTGTTCCAAACCTTGACAAAACCGTCCAGACACGACCAAGCCAGCCGACTTGCGTCGGGACTGAACCATGCGCTGAAGGGATATGCCAGCAGGTCCCCTTTGAAGACAAACGTCTCGCGGCCCGCGGCCCGGTCCCAGACCTTGACGGTGCCGTCCTCACAGGCCGCCACCACCGACGTGCCGTCGGGCCGAAAAGCCACTCCCTTGACTGCCGAGGGGTGAGGCGAAAATACATCCAATAAGTTACCGCTGGCAACGTCCCACACCCGGACGATTCGATCAGCGCCGCCGGAGACGAGCAGGCGGCTGTCCGGGCTGAAAGCGACCTGCCATGTCGGCCCTTGATGGCCCTCCAGCGTATGAAGCGGCTTTCCAGTTGAGACGTCCCAGATTCGAATCCGGCCGTCCTGACGGGCGACGGCTAGGCACTGACCATTTGGGCTAAAGGCGAGGCCTCGAATCAGAGCGCCGCCTTGTTGGACCGTCTGTTGCTCTAAAGTGCGGATCGTTGTTCCCGACTGAGCATCCCGGAGGACCACGATTCCATCAATTCCCGCCATCGCGAGCTGACGGCCGTCGGGGCTGTAGACGACGCGGACCACGGTTGAAGTATGACGCAGCGGAGGGGACGTCCCGTACCTCTGACGTTTCAGGAAGTGCCATTCCCAGCCCCGTCGTTCGTTCGGACACTCATCGAGGAGCTCCTCGGCGCGACCGACGTTGCCGGCATTCAGCTCCCGCTCAGCCAACGCGATGCGCTGGACGTACGAAGTTTCTTGCTCGCGTTCCAGGGCTCTGGAAGTTTCTCGCTGCTCGCCCTTCACCTGCTCGTTGCTGGCCGCCATCACCAGGACGTTGCTGATCAGGCTTCCGACAGCCAGCAGCGCCGCGAGACCTAAGGCGACGGCCGTCGCTAATGGCGCCTTGTGTCGCCTGCCAAACTTTCGTAGGCGATAGGCCAGGGAAGGAGGGCAGGCCTGAACGGGACCGTCCAGCAAATGATTCTCAATGTCCTCGGCCAATGCACTGGCGGAGTCGTAGCGACGATTGCGGTCCTTTTCCAGGCACTTCATCACAATCCAGTCGACCTCGCCGCGCAGCGACTCGCGGAGTTTGCGAGGATCGACCTTCCGCCGCTCGGCCAGAGTTGACAGTTGATCAACGTCGAGCGTGCTCAGGCGGTCGCTGGGCCGGGGCGGTTCCTCTTCCTGCAAAATTCGCCGCATGCCGTCAAAGCCGGCGACCTTCAAGGTCGATTCGTCAAACGGGGTCGTGCCCGTCACGAGTTGATAGAGCAACACTCCCAGCGAATAAATGTCGCTCCGCGTGTCTACGTCGAGACCGTTCAGTTGCGCTTGCTCGGGACTCATATACATCGGCGTCCCGATCATTTGTCCGAAGCCGGTGAACAGCGTTTTCTCAGTGAGTTGGGCGTCAACCGCCTTGGCCACGCCAAAGTCGATGATCTTCGTGACTGGTCGATCGTCATGCATCGTCACCATCACGTTGGAGGGCTTGAGATCGCGGTGAATGATCCCGCGTTGATGAGCGTGCTGCACGGCGCGACAGGCGACGGCGAACAGCTGCAGGCGTTCGCGCGTCGTTAGACTTCGCCTGTCGCAGTGATCGGTAATGGAAAGGCCCGGGACAAGTTCCATGACGAAGTACGGCCGGCCGGACTCGGTCGACCCGGCGTCGAACACTTTCGCGATATGCGGATGATCCATCATCGCCAAGGCTTGACGCTCGGCTTCGAATCGGGCGACGACTTGGCGCGTATCCATGCCCAGCTTGATAATCTTCAACGCAACCCGCCGCCGAATGGGTCGCTCTTGCTCGGCCATGAAGACGACCCCAAACCCCCCCTCGCCGATTTGTTCGAGGAGTTTATAAGAGCCAATGACGGAGCCAGGTTCCTCGGCGACGCGCAGCCGCGTCAGTTGGTCGTCAATGACGGCTGTCGAGAGAAAACTGCCGGCCTTAAAGTGAGCTTCAAGCAAGTTCTCGACGCTTGCGCGGAGCGCCGGGAGATCGGCACAGGCCTCGTCGAGGAACGTCGCGCGCTCTTCGGCGGACGCCAGGTCCAAGGCCCGCTCAAAAAGTGATCGCACATTTGGAGGGTCGTTTACCATAGATACAGTTTCACCGGCGCATGCTGAGTCGCTACCTGTCACTGCGACGCGCGGCGCCCAATTGTGCCAGAAAAAAATGGGGATTTTCAGCGGCCAGCGTCGCCCAGCTGCTGATAAAGCCAGGCGCGGGCGTAGGTCCAGTGTCGATTAACCGTCCGAGCCGAGAGATTCGTCGCGCGAGCGGTCTCCTCGATCGTGAGACCCGCGAAATAGCGTAGTTTGACGACCTCAGCCGCCTCGGGCTCGTTCGCCGTCAGTCGCGCCAGCGCTTCGTCGAGGGCGATCAAGGCGTCGTCGGCGGCATCCGAGACCAGCAACTGACAATCGAGATCGACGCGCTGCCGACCGCCGCCGTGGCGAAGTCGTCTTTTTCGCCTCGCATTCTCGACGAGCAGCCGTCGCATCGCCTCGGCGGCGGCGGCAAAGAAATAGCTTCGGCTTTCCCAGCGCTGGGCCGTGCGATCAGCCGGGCCGACAAGTCGGAGATAGGCTTCGTGGACGAGCGCCGTGGCGCCCCAGGTCTGCCCCGGCTTTTCGTGCGACAGACGAGATGCCGCCAATCGGCGAAGCTCGTCGTATACCAATGGTAGCAGCAGTTCAGCGGCCCTGGGGTCGCCCGGCTCCATTTGCGAAAGAATCTGAGTGATGTCCGCCATACCAGGCGATTGTACCAGCAGGATCGAGATTCGCCGAAACTTGACCAGCCGCCGCCCCCGGGCCGCTGATCCGAAAAGGGCTCAAAGGTCCAACGTTACTTGCGGCGTATCGGCTGCCACGGGCTCGCTGAGCGTCGGAGCGACGACGCAGGTGCGTTTCCAGAAATTACTGGATGTCCTGTCGAGGTGCCGGATTGACGAATGTAGTGATATCCGCCGACGGCTCCAGTAGTGATCGCCGACGTCAAACAATCGGCCCCTCGGAAGCGTTGATTACAGGCCTTTATTGGAACGTCTCAGCGAGCAGACGCATTTACTACGTCTGCCGCGTCGCTCAATCAAGACCGCCAGGGTTTCCTCGACGCTTAGGGTCGTTGCACGGTTGTTCGCTACGGTATCCGGGCGCCAGACCTCCTGGCGGGCGCTACGTTTTGGAATGGCGTCACAGTCGATTCCGCAACGGTTGCCGCGCTCCCTACGCTCCAGCGCTCGCCCGCCGTGGCTTCTAATGAACAAATGACTAACAGTCTCGCCGGCTTCGCCGGCAGTCGCCCGAGAAAGTCTCCTCGTTGTGAGCCGAATCTAGTTGTTTCCACGAGCGATCACGCCCTTGATACGCGACAACGAGCACTCCATCGTGGGGCGGTCGACCGCCAGGGAGCAACAATTAACCGCTGCGCTCGGTGACTTGGCCCGCCGCTTGACAAGCCCACCGGCGCAAGGCTGCAAAACGAAGGCACGCCACACGAGCGAAATCGTCAGCGGCTTATCATTATTCAGCGGGAGGAGACTCAATAGACGAATCAACGGGCAGTAACCGACGGTTACCATCGCAGTAGTTCCGCACAGTTGGATCCAGTGTATCCAATTCATCCACGGCAAGACGCCAACAATCAGTAAACCTAGATAGGCGATTCTGACTTGCACTGGATAGGGTCTGATCCGCTGAATGAGATGAAAGAAGTATCCGCCCACCACGATGCATAGTCCCGTCGCCGTGGCCAAGGCCGAGAACGATCCTGCTAGGTGCGCGGCCAGCAACGGAATCGTGAGTGCCCAATGCCACCAACTGAGGTCGGTCAATACATGGCGGTCGAGGGTCGCTCTAGCCATGGCACGCCATAGCCAAGACTGCGTTCTACAAGCATTTCGGAAGCAAAGAAGATTTGACGCTCGCTGCTTTGGACATGCAGAACTGTTGGCTGCAAGACACATTTCAAAAGATGATTCAAGCGCGGGGCGGCGCGATCGCAGTCGCACAGCTACACGCGGTGCTCGACGTCGTGGAACTCATTATCGAATCGGAGGGTTTTCACGGCTGCATTTTCGTCAACGCGGCGATGGAAGTTCCGCTGCCGCATGAACCTGCCCATGTGGCCGCGTCGCAAAGTAAGCAAGCCATCGAGGACATCCTTTATGCGATCGCGGTGAACGTCCGCGCCGACGAACCTCGCTCGCTAGCTCGGGAACTGTGCCTAATTATGGAAGGCGCCTATGTCACGAGCATGTTTCCGGCAGCAAAGACACAATCGACGTCGCCCGCCGAATCGCCAATAGTGTGATTTCGTCACGTTGTCCGGAGTTGCCGCGTTGACGATCGCTCTACAAGAGCATTGAGAATGACCTGTTGCGATAACCGCCGCGGTCCAGTTCCCTTGCCGGTGAGCTAGGAGATGCGTTGCTGAGACGCATCCTTCAGCCATTCGAAAAGGAGGACAGACATGTGGCGTCTAGGCATCGAACTGCATCGCAGAACGGTTGTAAGCGTTCCACGATCCACACGGTCTCAACGCTCGCTACCAGCAGCCGCTTTTGCGAGATCCGGCGCCGTTTCTAGAACGGTGGGTTCTCGACGTATCGCATGGCGAGTTGGGATTTGCAGCGCACTCTTAAAAAGTGTCGCGATCCTTTTACCGCTACGCTCAATTTTAAAAGTAACGCGCGGGCGGCCATCGCCATCGGATATCAGTACGCGCTATCGCGACTCATGGAACCGGGCCAATTCACTTGAGCCAAGTGACCTTTGGCGCGGCGGCTTTGCACTCGGTGTAGTTCCTGGTTTAATGGTCCGCGCGCGTCTGCGTTCTTCCGGTTGCTGCCCTTGCTGCCGAAGACGAAAAAGCGACTGATCCGCCAATGGAAAGGAATTGAACCATGTCCTCGGCGCTCAACGATGCTACCGGCTAATTTGAATTTAACGAGTCCCAGAACCAATTAATCGGAAGTCTCGCTAGAACGATGGCCTTGGTTGGTTTTGTGATGAGTTTGTTTGGGATTGCTGCAATTGATCAACGGTATGGCTTCACTGTTTCTAGCCCGTGATCCACAGCGTGTGATTGCTGCGGCGCAAAAGGCCGGCGCTTCGGAGGAACAACTTGGCGCGTTGAAGGAAGTTCTGTCCGGTGGTTTCCGGTCCTCGCCGGTCACTGTTTCAGCGATCGCAATGGCCTTGGCCTCACTGCTGTTATTTGTGGTCGGCCTGTGGACCCGACAGGCAGGTATCGGATTCGCCGCAATTGTGATGACCAAAGGGAAGGATATTTTACGGCTGATGGAGGCGCTCGGAGCGTTACACCGGAAGTATGGATTGATCTATTCCGTCCTTTGGGCGGCAGCGGTCGTGAGCTCGGTGTCGCTCGTGCTCGGCCGTTGGCATTCATGGCGCGGCGATTGACCGGTCGACCGACAACCCTTGGGTTGTATTTCCAAAGGCCCTTCGATTGGACAACTCACAAGCTGCATGAGATTCCAAGAGAATGGGGCGTGTGCGAGTGCGCTGGCCCACTTGTTGACGAACAAATCAGTTGCCTAGATTCGAGCGTCACGCGACCGATCTTGCGGTATCACCAGGTGAGAGTCAGGCCAGCCGTGGCGCCATGCAAGAACGCGCCTCCCGTGCTATCGATGCCGTCATGGGTGATCTGTTGATGCATCGCCGCGAATTGGTCGCCTGCGACCGCCACTCCCTCAATCCACAGCAGTTGGTAGCCGCCTTGAAATGCAATATGGTCTGAGATTCGGTAAATCGCCAATGCATTGACGTCACCCACGAATGCAACTTGATCTTGTTGATCGGCGGACAGCAACGTCGAGTTGACGTTCCAATGGTTCGCGGCAGCGTTTCCGTAAATGCCGGCTTTCGATGCGCAACTGATTGCGAGTGGCCCGCCGCCATCGAGGATCCTAGTGATTGCGCCCACCTGAACGCCGTAGAGATTATTGCGCGTCGTCGTATCGTAATCGTGGCGACTCGAGTCAGCGAGCCTCTGTACAATATTAAGTTGATCGTTAAGTTGTAGCCAGCGAAATCCGGCCACCGAAGTGAGCCATGAGTAAGAAGTATTCCGGCGCGCATTCAGTTCCGCGCTGTAGAACTGTGATCGCCACTGGGAATCTAAGTGCGAGGGATGAAATAACCCGCCGCTATTGGGAAATTTCCAAAACCCATTCGTATCCATCGAGCTGCTGGCCTGCCAACTCTGCACCCCGAAGTATCGAACGTCGATGGCATCAACGGCATCGACGTTGTCGACCCGCCGGACCGCGCTGATATCGGCTCCGGCCGCCCAATCGAATTTGAATTCATTCGCATCGAGCAGCGTCGACGTGTTCTGGAAGTTGCGGGCGATCGGACTCGATTGCGGGGCCCCGCGAGTCAGAATCACGGCCCCTGCACTGACCGTCCACAGCGGCTCACGGCATTCTTCCCAGCAATGGCCACCGCCGCAGCAGTCGTCTACTGTCGAAGCGTGACCTTCCTCTTCAGGCATTTGTTCCGACACGTTAGTATACGACGCCGGTTGATTGAACCAGTCATTGGCCGCTTGCTGAGCAAAGACAGGCGTTGGGAGGAGCGTTATTGCAATGACAGAAGCGGCGAGTTGAAGGACTCTCATTTTCTGACGCGCTCCGCGTGGAAGTGAACCGAATGGATCTCATTTCCTCGTAGCGGAGATCTCGACCATGGATTGGTGGACTCGCCGCTAACGACAATATCGACTGTCACAACGCGCAAATTGCAAATTGGCGTTGTAATTCAAAGGACTTTCCGTATTGAGAAGGGCTGAGTGATTCGCTCACTGGAAAGGATGCATATCTGCGTCGCTATTTCCAAATAGAGAATGCCAAGTGCGTCACAACGCACGCTTGCTGTGCCAATACCGCACGCATCATGACGCCCTTGTATTCAGCCCCGACGGCCACGACGGGGTCGTCACCAGTGTTCGCTGGCAGAGTTGGATAGAAATGGTTATTGTCCGGCCCCGATAATCGTCTGAATTTCGGTGTGCTTTACCGGATAAAAGGTAAGCGTTTCAGCAAGGACACCCTAGTCGCCGCTCTACGCCGTCACTCGAAACCAGGGGGGTGGGCCTCATCCGATCCCGGGCACCAGTGAAGCCGTGGGGGCCGCCGCTAAAAATCGGTCGTTAGATTGGCCGGGCGACGTGGCGGCGACTCTTCCCCGCCCCGGTCGATGTGACCGAAGCGTGCAACGCCGATTGGCTTGTGTGAGAATTAATTCGGGGCGAGAAGACAGCTCTTGGACCTTCTGACTGGGACACGGGCTGGGAAGCAAACTGAAGACACCTAATGGACAGCGACGCGCCACGCCACGGCCAATAATAGAAATTGGACATTGTCAGGATTCAGGCTATTCCTTCGTTGCCTCGTAGTGGCTTCCGAGCGGTGCGAAGGTGAACAGCGTGGCCTCGACGAACTTGTCTGCGGCGTTCCCGTTGTAAGTCTTTCCGCCGACCAACTCCAGCTTTTTCACTGGCGCGCCCGGCTTCAGGTCGAGATCGTCCAAGCGCACCCAGAACGTCGCTGGGGTCATCGCCGAATCGAACATCACGATGCGATTGGTGCTATCGCTCACGGTGCGCCAGACGGTCGAGGAGACCCAGGGCTGGTTGTCGACGTCGATGCCAAGGGGCGTGCCGACGCTCCGCATGACGGAGAGCACCGACATCATCGCCTGGAAGTGAAACTTCTGACCTGCCACGCCGCTGATGTACTGCGGCTTGGCTTCGGTCGGGATCGCAGCCAGCAGATACGTCGCCCGGACAAAGCGATCGGCGGCGCTGGACGTGCCGGGCAGCGACTTCGTCAGCCCGCCCGCCAGTTGCCAGTATTCCATGATGGCCAACTGCTTGTCGTATGTCGGCGAGTTCGTCATCACCTTGAACTGCTTGCCGTGGTGGATGACGAGCTTGCCCTGCACATACTCGAAGATGGCCGAGTCGCCGGTCGGATCGGCTATCGCGAGGTGCATATTCGCGGGCTTGCCAGTGGGCAGAACGACGGTTTGGACTTGGAAGCTCCCTTTTCTGAAGTCGGCCACCGCCTCGGCCACCGTCGCGTGGTTGTCGAGGATGTATTGCGCCCAAGTGCTCATCGAGATGACTTTGGTCCCTTCCGGCGGCTTGCCGTAATCAGACTCGACAAGGGCGAGCATGTTGACGACCAGCCCCTTTTCGTTCATGCCTTCGGAGGTGCCGATGTCGTAGCCTGACACAATCAGACTGCCGTACTTCGACTCCCACGAGATGCTGTTCGTCCCGCCCATCCCGTCGCGCTGCATGCCGCGCGGCAGCACCCACATGTTGGACTTCAAGTCCTCGCCCCAGTCCATGGACCGACCGGTGATGACCGTGCCGTCCTTCGCCACGAAGAGAACTCGCGTGCAGGCCATTGCAGGCATCGGGAAAGAGGTGAGGACGAGTGTTCCGATCAGGGCAATCAGAACTCTGTGGGTGATTTGGTTAATTCGCATAGAATGTTCCTTGTGATTGCATATCGGCGCCGGCATTCATGCTGCGATTGCAGTTTATAGCAGACTGCCCGTCAGAACACGAACAAACAGGTCGTTGGAACAGTCGAAAGGCCACACTGCATCGCGAGTTACCGCGACCAGCATCGGCGAGATTCCGGGTGCGTCGCCAACCTGGCGTCGGGCAGCAGCGTCCCGACCGCCGGCGGCGTGTTGCGTGACAACTGGGTCGGAAGATCGCACACAGAGGCGAACGGCTCGACCTGATTCGCCTTGAACCGTCGCACCTCAAACCATGCTGTCGGGCTGTGGATAGACGCTGCATGCGAGATAGCCAATCGACTTCACGACAAGCGTTTGCGTCGGGCAATGATCAACCAAACTACTCGCGATCCGTCATCTAGTCAGACAAGTCGTTAACTCATGACTTGTTGCCAGTTTACATCCGGCGCGATCTGCGCCTTGCGCCGCCGATCAAGACGCAGATGCTTAACATCGCAGTCGAGGGTTCCGGAACCGTTGCGATCGGGGCGCCGCCAAATGCCGTCTTCCAGGCGGAAAGGTCGACAGCGCTGAGCGGACTCGGCGAGCCGCCCCGTTGCCAGGCGAGGAAGTCGGCGCCATCGACATCGTTATCGAGGTCGAAGTCGCCTGCGAAAGGCGTCGCTTCCGCGACGGTCGCCAAACGAAATCCGACGCTGAGATGCTCGTTCAAAGGATCTTCAATGAATTGCGTTCCCGCCCAGAGGTTGCTCGAAAATCCATTCCACTCTCCGCCGCGACGCGTCCGGTAGGTCTCGAAATCTGGCTGTAGCTTCTCCGTCCATTCAGACGCGTTCCCCCCTTGGTCAAAAGTCCCGTAGGGACTTGCCGACGCCACATAGGCGCCGACGTCGGTCGGATCGCCGACGAGGAGGCTAATATTCGCCGAATTACTCCCGCCCGGAGGGGCCCCGCCGGCGGGGGCGACGTCATTGGCGGTCGGATACGCAAAGTAATGATCCGTCACACCGTCGTTTTTGTGGTAGGCGGCCTTATACCATTCGTTGTCGCTCGTCAGAAACCACGTCGCCCCGGAGTTTCGGACGATATCGCGGCCATTGGTCGGTTCGGCCGTCCCCCCCAAGATGGTATAGGCGCCAGACTCGGTGTCGCCCGATCCCTGACCGTTACCGAGCCAGTTCGCAAATCGAACCGCGTCGTAAAAGCTCACGTAGTTCACGGGCTTATTTTGCATGCCGGCTTTTGGCGCATAGCTGTAGCTCCCGCTGACTCCACTCCGCGTGATGCCGCCTCGGGCATTGCTGCCCATATTGGCATTGTAGAGACCCAATGGATCGCTGACGGCCTTCGCGTTGAGGAACTCAACGTACTCGGCGTTGCGAACTTCATAGGCGCCGATGCGGTATTCGTAGCCGACGCCGCCCCAGCCGGTCCAGTCATTTGCATTGCCGGCATGGCCGACCGGGACGGTCGCGATCGTGACCGCCGCCGCCGTGCGTGCGACGAGCCAGCAGCCGAACCAAGCCAACAGTAAATGAGTGACGAAGGGACGCTTCATGGCAATCTCCCGCGAGGACGCCTGCTGAGTGATGTTCGATGCATCGCTCCGAACCGAGGGCACGGCGACGGTCACTCCAGGCGAACGCCTGCGGCGACCGTTCCGGGCGAGTCGAGTCCACAATAGATCGCCGCGCGCCGTTAGAACCGTTGCACTCTCGCGAGCGACGAGGGCCGATGGGAATTGAGAAACTAGTCAGGCCGCATCTTCAACCGCCCCCGCTCGCTTCCTTCTTTTTCAACGATTTAAGCAGCGCCTCGACGCTTTGCGCCGAACCGCTTGCGCCTCCCAGCGGGGAGACGGCCTTTCCCGACGTGGCCGCTGCTTCGCTGTCATCAGTTTCCAGCGCGATGTGGCCATCGGCGGACTTTAGTTGTGCCAGCAACGCCTCCACCCGCGGCGTTTGCGTCGCGTTACTTCCGCCAACGATGGTCGACGCCAAGTATTCCGGCTCCTGGGCCGCTGCCGCCTGGACCTTGTCTGCGTCGAACAGATCTAGTTGGCCATTGTCCGGGTCGACTCCCACGAGGTAGCGACCCGAATTCAGCAGTTTCCGCGACTCCGCGCGAAACCGGCCCGAGTGTAATTCATAAGTTCATCACTTGCGATTAGAAATTAGTCGTGGATACCAACTTTTTACGGCTTTAGAGGAGAGTAGGTCGACGGGTGGTCCCCTGGCAAATGAGGTCTTGCCGGCTCTCATCCACGTGGCGGACGCGATTGCCGCCCGCCAGTCATTGGGGTCTTTCCGAACGGTGGAAACCGGTGATCTGAAGCCTGAACGTGGGCATTGTGACTGAGACGCCGCCCTCCAGAGGCCTAAGCATAAGTCGAGAAGCCAAGGGGTGCGCGACAAACGACGTCACCCTCGCTGCGGTCCCGTCGCCGGCGATCGAGCTACCTTCGCTTTGGGACGAACGCACAGCCCGACAGTGCGGCCGCCCCGAGCAATAAACCCACGGGCTCAGGGACGACGCTCACGCCGGCCGTGACGCCGACGTTGCGCTGCCAAATGAGAAAATCCGCGCCGTCGACGTGAGAATCGTTGTCGGCGTCGCCCTGCGCATGCGACGCCTCGGCGTCGCCCGCGAAGCCGGCCTTCCACGCTGCCAAATCGCCAGCGTCGACGACCCCGTCGTGAGTGAAGTCGGCCAGCGAAAGCGGCGTGGCCGAGATTGTCGTCACCGTGGCGCGTAAGACGAATGGGTTGCCCGTGCCTGCTTCGTCTTCGCCAAACATGTCAAACGAAATTTCGCTCCACGCAGCAGGGTTAGCGGCAACGGCTTCCACCAGTGAATCCGACGAAAGGGCGCTTGCAGACTGGTCCTCGAAGTCAAAAGCGACTTCCATAAAGTCAATTCCTGGCGATCCGATGGCGGACGGGACGGTATCGATTGTGAAACCGACCGTGAAGAAATCTGGAAAAGACTCGCCGTCACTAACGCCGGCAAACTGAAAGTCGCCGGTCGAGAAAGCTGAGAACTCGCCGCTAACGAGGGCAAAGTCATTGAGCGCCGCGGGCATTAAGTATGATCCGCTGGTTGTATTGTCCGGCGCGCTGTCTGGAACCGTGAGATCGACGACGAATGATCCGGTGAGAATCGACCCGACATTCAGCAGGTCGCCAAATACATGGTTGCTGTCCTGCAACAATTCGACCGTGGCCTCAAAAGAGAACCGCGTCACTTGAGCCCAGGCTGGGTCGGCCGCAGCTGCCGTTAGGAGCAGAGCGATCAAGAGACGACCGTTCTGGAGCGCACGTAGAAACAGCTGAATTGTCATTGCTCGCACCTTGAGATTGAACGGAAAAGAGGCACGAAACGGGCCGCATTGGGGAGCCTATACCTACTGCAATTGCCCTAGAAATGCAACTATTTGCCTCCTGCGACTGGTCGCGTCCGTTAGGTCAGAATCGCCTCCTTTTTAAAACCTGGGTCCGTTTCGGGTCGTGGACGAGCGCGGACGCGAGCTTCAGTCGTTGCTTCATCCCCGTTGAATACGACTCGACGTTGCGGTATCTGGATTCGCCCAGCGCCATGTGGTCAGGCGTTTTATGGGTCCGTTTCAGCGCGTCGGTCCGGCGCCTGCCTAGCAGTTCGCCGGCGCAGGCGACTAATTCGACGCCTGCGGCGTGGGAAGTCCAGGCGGATAATCGGTGGGTGACAATAGCGCAGGCCGCACGACGGCCTGCGCGCGACCATTGGTTCATCGCCATCGGTGGGAGCAAGCATCGAGTCGCAATGGCCGCGTTACATTCCGCACAGACCAAGCCATCGAACGTGTGACTACGAATCATGCTGAGGTGCGTCGCAGATTTCGACAGAATTTCCGCCGCGCCGGACAATTCGACATAGGCTTTCATTGGACCGCCTGAGATAGACAGTCCGCCAGCGCCAGCTGTTGAAGCGGCGCTGGCAGCCTTTTCCGAGACGCCCCGGCGCGCCTCCCCGCCTTCTCTTCCTGCCGAGGAGCATTGCCATGTTCCGTCCTCAAGCTGCGTTCGCTGCTGCGCGCTCGCCAAGTTTATTGAGCCTGACGCTGCTGGCCTGCTGGGCGCTCGCCCCGGCGACTGCTCAGGCGATCGAGATCGTCGCCATTGAAGAGTTCTGGGAGTTGAATGTGGGCGAACCAGACGCCCAGCGGAGCGCTCCGCAAGTGACGATGGTCACCTCGCCGGTGGGCTCGCTCGACGGCGTGTACTTTCTGTTCGCACTCAATCACCGGAGCCATCCCGAATGGGCCCCCGGCGGGATGCAGGTGCAGCTCTGGAATGGCGGCGAGCTCGTGGCCAGCCACGCCAGCCACGAGGAGGATGCCTTGCAACAGACGAACGAACTCGTCCGCTGGGTCCAACGCACGGAGCTCAAGAACGGTCAACTCACGTTCAAGATTCACTCCGGGGAGAGCGACTCGTGGGGCTCCTTCGGGGGCGACGGCCTCAAGTTCTCGTTCGCCTCGGACCTCCACAACCTCAACGGCTACCTACCCGCCGTGGCGATCGAGGAATCCGGCGTCAACTTCGCTGGAAATCGAGTCCGCTCGCTGACGCTGACGAAGTTGCGCTGGACCGATTCCGCCGGACAAGTCTACGAACTGAATGCGCCGATTGACGTCGACGCCGATCTCGATCCGTAGGCTCGGGTGACGTTGGGCTTCGTCCGCAATCCCCCCTCAGAAAGCTTCTGGTGATCCCCATGCAACTCGCGACTCAAAGAATTCGTCGGGTCCGCGCCGCAGAGCGCCGCGGCGCCATTACTGTGCTGGCCGCGTTCTTGGCGGTGGTCGTCCTTGCCATGGTGGCATTCTCGGTCGACACCGGCTACATCCTTTCCAACAAGCAGGAACTGCAGCGTACCGCCGACGCAGCGGCTATGGCCGCCTGCTGGGAGTACGGGCAGAAGCTCTCCAAGGGCGTTGCGCCGGCAGAAGCGGTCGCGGCCGGACGAGCGGCGGCGGTGCAATACGCCGGCAGCAATCAGGTGGCGCACCTCCAGACGGAAATCAACCAGAACGCCGGCAATTCACCCAATGGCGACCTGGTTTTCGGTCAGATTGCCGACTTGTATGATCCAACTGCCACGGTCAACACCGCCACGCTCAAAGATTTTAACGCGGTCAAGATTCGCATTCGTCGCGACGAGTCGCTCAACGGCGAAGCGCCCTACTTCTTCGCCAAGATCTTCGGGCTAACGGGCCAGGGTCTCAATGCTGAGGCCACCGCCGGCTACTACCGCAACATTCGCGGCGTCCGACCGCCGGCCGGGGGGGGCAACATCGACGTCCTGCCCTACGCCCTCGATTGGGAAACATGGAAGGCGCTCTTGGCCGGCACTGCAGCCGACCAATGGCGGTGGAACAACGATACCAAGACGATCACGCCGGGCGCCGACGGGGTGCTCGAAGTGAACCTGTTTCCCCAGGGGACCGGATCTCCCGGCAACCGCGGCACCGTCGACATCGGCAGCAGCAACAACAGCACGGCCGACATCACCCGTCAGATCCTGCACGGCATCTCGCCGAACGACTTGGCTTACCATGGCGGGTCGCTGGAATTCAATGACGACGGCGAACTCGACCTGAACGGCGACACTGGCATCAGCGCCGGCGCCAAGGACGAACTGACGTCGATCAAAGGTCAGCCGCGGTTGATCCCGATTTTTTCGAAGGTGGTTGGTCCCGGCAACAACGCCCAGTACACGATTATCCACTGGGCCGGCATCCGGATCATGGAAGTCAAACTGACCGGGGCGATGAACCAAAAGCGCGTCACGATTCAGCCGTGCCCGATGGTGCTCTCGGGGGTGATCCCGTCGGGAGAGTCGACTAGTAGTTTCGTTTACACTCCCGTCGTCCTGGTGAAATAGACCAGCGTCCCTTAGGACGAAGCCGCCGTGGGCGGACGTTCGCCGCCGACTCAGGATGTCGTCATGAAACTCCTTCGATCCCAGCCGCCGATGACCGTTCGTCGTCGCCGTCCGCTCCGCCGTCATCGCGGCGTGGCGGCCGTCGAGTTTGCGTTCGTGGCGCCGATCTTCTTTTTGATGGTGCTGGGCATCATTGAGATCGGCCGGGCGATGATGGTGCAGCAGGTGCTGATCAACGCCTCGCGCGTCGGGGCTCGCCGCGCGTCGATGCTCTCATCCACCCAGCAAGCTACCATCGAGGCCGTCGAGGAATACGCGGCGGGCGTCGGGGTGAACGGCGTCGTCGCCACGGTCTCTCCCAATCCGGCGACGGCGACTGCGGGTCAGCCGGTGACGGTTGACGTCACGATCGGCTTCAACCAGGTCAGCTGGTTGCCGGCGCCTTGGCTCCTGGGCGGGAGGGATCTTAGCTCTTCTTCGGTCATGCGGAAAGAAGGGTTCTGAGCTGGCGGCGTCCGGCCATTGTTCCTTCGCGGGTGGAAGGGCAAGAGTTCTCGGTGCTTCGAGCCCCGGCGTGGAAATTCATGGCGCCGCGCCGGGGCCGCGAAGCAGGCGGTGCGCGGAAGGCGAGTGATGCTCACTAGGCATACAAACTCGGCAGCGAGCAAACGACGCATTGCCGACGACGCGGCGAAATGACGCGAGGCAGATCCGAGAAGACTTTGGTTAAATGACGCAGCTCGGGACGGCTTTGCGCGAACGCTGTGATGCTAACAAGCTGTAGGGGCTCAGGAATGCGTCGACAAACTTGGAAATATTGAGCAAAGGGCAATAGGCGTCGGATGGGGAAATTCAGGTCCGCGATTTCTGTTTGAACCACTTCAAACTTTCGAACCAGAGAATGCTGGCCGATCCAGCTGCGATACACAGCGCGAGGTCATTGGGATGGAGCGTCGAGAAGTGAAACAGGTCGCGTAAGAAAGGAACGTAGAGCGCAAGGCTGAGGAAAAAGATTGTGCCGCCGAATACATACCAGAGTGCGACATTCGGGGTTCGCAAGGTGGACAGGATGGTGCGAGTCCAAGAGCGGTTGGCGAAGATCAGTCCCAAGTTGGCCACCACGAGCGTGGTAAAACTCAATGCAATGGCGTCCGCGATGTCTAGCCAGCCCCACAACGCCGAAACGTACACCGCCAGGACTATCAGCAATACGCTCGTACCTTGTAGCAGGCCGAGACCAAGAATGCGGCGGCCAAACAGCGGCATCAGCGGATTGCGGGGCGGGCGCTTCATCACGTTTGCATCTTCAGGTTCCGCTTCAAACACGACCGAACATGCTGGATCGATTATCAGTTCGAGAAACAGGATGTGCACTGGTAAGAGGGCCAGCGGCCCGCCGAGTAAAACCGGCACGAGCGACAGTCCGGCAATCGGGACATGGACCGCCACGATGTAGGTCATCGCTTTCTGTAAGTGATCGAAAATCCGCCGACCCATGCGAACCGACTGCACGATGGATGCGAAGTCATCGTCCAGCAGAACTAATGAGGCGGCTTCGCGCGCGACGTCTGTTCCCCGCCCACCCATCGCAATGCCGATGTGGGCGGCTTTGAGAGCCGGAGCGTCGTTCACCCCGTCGCCCGTCATGGCGACGACCTCGCCATTCGCCTTCAGCGCATTGACTAGCCGCAGCTTCTGTTCCGGGACCATGCGGGCAAAGACGTTGGTCGTCCGCACGCGTTGTTGGAGTTCCGCTTCGTTGAACTCGTCCAGTTCGGCGCCGGTGATGATCTCGTCCAGCGGCTTGATTCCCGCTTGCCGTGCAATGCTCTTGGCCGTGGTCGGATGATCCCCCGTAATCATGATCACCCGGATGCCGGCCGTGTAGCATTCCTCGACGGCTGCGGGCACAGTGGGGCGTACAGGGTCAGCTAGGGCGACGAGGCCTAAGAACTCAAAAGTGAAATCATGTTGCTCGCCCGGCAATGGCTTTTGCCCGAATACTCCCTTGGCGACGCCTAACACCCGAAGTCCATCCTGGGCCATTGCCGTCACTTGCTCGCCAATTGCCTGAGTCCGCTGGGCGCTCAGATGGCACAGGTCCGCGATTGCTTCCGGCGCACCCTTGGCCGCTAAAACGTAATCGTGGCCGGTCGGCGACATCCAAACATGAGACATGGCTAGCAGGCTGGTAGATAACGGGTATCCTCGCTCCAGTCGCCAGTCGGCGTGCAGATGTTCGGTTTGAGCGAGACGGTCATTGCCGAGATCGTGAAACGCCTTCTCCATCGGATCGAACGGATCACGTTGACTCGCCAAGATGCCGAACTCGACAATTTCATGGAACGGTTCTGGCAACGGCGGGGCTTCCTGTTGCTCGACGTCACAGACCGTCCCGTCCACGGCCAGTTTGCGAATCGACATCCGATTCACTGTGAGCGTGCCGGTCTTGTCTACGCAGAGAACCGTGGCCGAGCCGAGGGTTTCGATGACGGGTACACGACGAGCCAGGACTTTGATTTTCGATAAGCGCCATGCGCCCAAGGCGAGGAAGATGGTCAGCACAACCGGGAACTCTTCTGGCAACATTGCCATCGCCAGGGTGATCCCAGCCAGGAATCCCTGCAGCCAATTTCCGCGCGCAAGGCCGTAGAGGACAACGACCATGACGCACAAGATCAAGCCGAGAATCGCCACGCGCCGCACCAGTTGTCCGACCTCTTTTTGGAGCCGGGTTCCCTCGACCTCCACCGTTTGCAATGCCTTGCCGATGTTGCCCATTTCGGTGTGGAGTCCCGTGGCCCGCACTTGCGCGATCCCCTGGCCCTGAACGACCAGCGTGCCGGAGAAGACGAAGGGAAGGTCTTCGCCTCCCGGCCGCGTCATCTCTCGGACCCCGTCCCAGGCAACCTTTCTTACCGGGACGGATTCGCCAGTGAGCAATGACTCGTCCGTAGAAAGGTTGGTACATGACAGCACCACGGAATCCGCCGGAACTCGGTCGCCCTCGGCCAACACGACGAGGTCATCGGGAACGACCTCTCGGCCCGCGATGCGTTTTCGCTGGCCGCCGCGAATCACTAGCGCGCGAGGACTAGAAAGATCGCGCAAGGCCTCTAGTGCCCGCTCCGTTTTTCGCTCTTGATAGAGAGTGATGCCCAGCACGACGAAGACGAAGCCGAGGAGCATCAACGCTTCCTGCACGTCCCCGAGGATCAAATAGATCGTGCCGCAGGCGAGCAACAGCAGGAACATCGGCTCTCGAACCACATCCCAGGCGGTGGCCAGGATGCTGCGGCCCTTCGATGATGGAAGCTCATTGTGGCCGTGCTGAAGCAAGCGACGCGAGACATCCGCTTCCGAGAGGCCGATCAGTGCGTCGTTACCGGAATTGGTCTCCATCACAAAAGCTAAGCCTCGTCAATCGTTATCGGCACGCACTGCGCTCAGCGCCTTCGACGGATGGTTTTTCACAGAATCCGGATCGTTGTCGCTGTTAGGATATCGTACCGGATAACGCTCCCCGAAGGGACCACGCACCGACTGGTCCGAAAAGTTGGTATGCCGGCAGTCGTCGCCGTAGTGGATCTGCCGACAAATCTTCGGGCTACGGTGTGTCTAATCTCACGTCTTCAAACAAAACCCCGAGCACTCATCGCAAATTTGCTTCTTGGTCTCACAGATGCCGTTCGCACAGCCGCGACCAGCGATGGCGAAACTGAGGGTGCGCGCCGTTAACTAGGCATCTGGAAGCAGCGTCGCTTCCGCGGGCGGCGAGCAACCTGACAACTAACACAGTAGATCCCGCGCGTACGCAAACGGCTCGACCTGATTCACTTTGGCACTGGTCATGATGGTGAAGAGGACCGCAGCCGCCTTGCCGCCGTTATGGCTGCCCATGAACAAATAATTCTTGTGGCCGATCGCCACGGGACGAACACTTCGCTCAATTAGTTTATTGCCGTTCGACAGCGCGCCGTTCTCGCAGTGGCGAACCAGAGGTAGCCAGCGAGGTCCGCATTGTTCGTAAACTGGCCCCGCTCGGAAGTGAAATGCACATAGTGCCGTGGTCGCGGAGGGCGAATCGGGGGGACCGAGCCCAGCTAGGCTGATGGCATGGTCTGCAATCTTAACTGCCTGTCAGCGATCGCCGCTTTCGGAAAAAGGCGCTTCGCTTCGATTGATCGACTGGAGAGTTAGAGCGTTTCCCTTGAAAATTCACGCGCCCTACAGCCCGCAACGGCGCATAATACGGTCCCTGCTGGTCATTGGGCGCCGCACCGCTTGCCGCCCGCAGCGACGGAGTCACGCATGTCTCACCGATGGTTTCGGCGGTCCAAATCTCTCGGCCGGTCGCGCCGGGCCGAATTCTCGCGAGTCATCGCCTTCGAGCCCCTCGAACCGCGTCTCGCACTCACGACGTTCACGGTCAACAGCCTCGTCGACGCGCCGGTGAATTTCAGTGACAACGTCGTCACGCTACGCGAGGCGATCGGCGCCGCCAACACCAACGTAGCCGTTCAACCGGGAGGACCCGCCGGCGACACCCTGTTCTCGGATCGGATCCAGTTTCAGCCCGGATTGACGGGCACGATTACGTTAACCCAGGGGCAGCTCAATCCGCGTGGGCTGCTAGTGATCAATGGACCGGGGTCGTCGCTCTTGACTGTCAGCGGGGGCGCCACGGCCTCGAGAGTGTTTTTCGTGAGCGACCCGGCCGTCGGCACGTTCGGCAGCTTGACGATTCGCGATCTGACGATTCGCGGCGGCAATGCGACGCAGGGGGGCGGGATCCTCAACAACGAGCGACTCACGATGGAGAATGTCGTCATCACCGCCAACAAGGCGCTCGAAGGCGCAGGAATCCACAACTCGTCGACGGGCACGCTTACCGTACGCACCAGTCAGATTCAGGGGAACCAAGCCGGGAGCTTTTCGGCGACGCCCGATGGCGGCGGCGGCGGCCTCTTCAACGCCGGCTCGGCGACGTTGATCGACAGCAGCATCAACGGCAACAGCGTCCTCACCGGAACAGGAGGGGCCATCGTCAACAGCGGCACGCTGACGCTGCTGAACAGTTCAATCACTGGAAATGGCGCGGCCCTGAGCGTCGGCGGCATTTCCAACTCGGGCATCCTTAAGATCGTCAATTCGACGATCGCCAACAACCACGCTTTCGATTCCGGCGGCTTCGACGGCGTCATCGGCGCCCTCCTCAACCAAACCGCCGGCACGGTCACCGTGCAAAACTCGACGTTTAGCGGCAACGGCGCGACGTTGGTTGGGGGCATCTTGAACGACGGGTCGATGTCGCTGGAGAATTCGACGGTCAGCGGCAATATCGGCGGGCGAGACCGGGGCGGCATCAGCAATAACGGAATCCTCTCCCTGCGCAATTCGACCGTTGTCGGCAACCGCTCGGATGCCAGCAACGTGGGCGGGATCGGCGCCGGTCTTTACAACAACAGCGTCTTCGGCGTCGTGATGCACAACTCGATCGTCGCCGACAATGTTCAAGGTCCCATCGCGGGACTCTCGATCGCGGACAACTTTGCGGGCGCCGCCGCGAATACGGCCAGCTCCCATAACCTGATCGGCCCCGGCGATTCCAGCGGCCTGGCCAATGGCGGCGTCAACGGTAATCAAATCGGCGTCGCGAGCGCGTTGCTCGGTTCGCTGGCCTCCAATGGCGGGGCCGCGCAGACCCACCTGCCGCTGCCGGGCAGCCCGGCGATCAACGCCGGCGGTAATGATCAACGGCCGATCGATGCCTTCGACTTAGACGGGGACGCCAATACGACCGAGCCGATTCCTTTCGACCAGCGCGGCAGCGGCTTTGCCCGAGTCAGCAGCGTGACGGTCGACGTCGGCGCCGTGGAAGTGCAGTCGGACCCAACGGCTGATTTCGACTTTGACAACGACCGCGATGGCGCGGACTTCTTGATATGGCAGCGAGGCTTCGGCGTCACCGGCGTCGCCGCGACGCGATCGAGTGGCAACGCCGACTTCGATAACGACGTCGACGCCGCCGACTTGGCCGTGTGGACAGCGCAATACGGCAGCACGGCTGCGGTTGAGGAGGCGTCAATGATTGCCGCGGGGCCGACGGCCTCGGCGTCTGCTAACTTCCGCATGGCGCCGTCACTGACCGCGAACGGCGAACCGTCGCGCTCCGCCATACGACACATGTTAGCTAGGGACGCTGTGTTCGCCTCGGCGCGCCTGCCGTTTCTGGACGCTGAATTATTCTCGCTGCGGGCGGCAGGCAAAGCACGCGTTCGTATTCTTTGGCGATAGTGCAGAACCGACGACTCACGGATGCTCGCGACGCGAGGATGGCGATATTCTGCTCAGGTCGTCCCGACCGCTGCGTGGTTGACTTGACGCTTGGGTTCGCCAAACCTCGACAAACGGCATCTCGCTCGGAACTCGTTGGCTACCCCGATGCGCAGCGCCGCCGCATTCGATGGGGCTCGCGCGTCTCACCCCATTGCGGCGTTTGATGCTCTGGTGCATGGAGAATAGCAGTAGACCAACGGGCGCCAATGGTGGATTGAGCCGCTCCGTAACCTTTACGAAAAGGTAGACGAACATCGCAGAGATGCAGCATCTAGATGAACAGCGCCGCCTCAGCAACTAGGCCAGGGCCAAACCCTAGCAAGACGCACGGCGGCTGAGCGCCGCCGTCGAAAAGCGATTGCAGGATGAATAGTACAGTAGCCGAAGACATGTTGCCGTACGTCGATAGCACCTGCCGCGAGATCGCCGTTTGCTCACGGCTCAATCCCATCGCCGCCTCGACGGCCTCAACGATCCTCGGCCCTCCTGGATGAACGGCCCATGAGCGGACGTCGCTGACCCCAAGTCCATGGCTTTCGAGCCACGCGGACAACCACTCATAGAGATTCGCCTGTATGAGCCGCGGCAGCTCACTGGAAATAGACATCACGAATCCATGATTGCCGATGCTCCAACTCATCGCGTCGGCAGTGTCGGGGAATACGTAAGAACCGGTCGCGGCCAGGCGCCAGCGCTGGGCCGCTTTGTTTGAGGCATTCTCCGCCGAACGCAGAACAACGGCCCCCGAGCCATCCGCAAATAGGGCATTGCCGAGCATGCGCTCATTGCTCCAGTGGAACGCGTAGTGAATCGTGCAAAGTTCGACGCTACAAACGAGAATGCGATGACGCGCGTCCGCGCAAGCCAGACCGCGCGCCGCGCGAAGGGCGTTGATGGCGCCATGACAGCCCATATAGCCCACATGAATGCGTTCGGTCGTCGGTGGAAGCGTTAAATGCTGGATCAGTCCCAGGTCGACTCCAGGCGCTGTGAAGCCAGTACAGGAAGCGGTCACCAGATGGGTGATTTCGCTTGGCTGGCAACCCGAGCGGTCGAGCGCCTGACGTGAAGCGTCCAGCGCCAGCGGCAAGGCATGCTGCTGATAATACTCCATCCGGGCTTCGGTGGAGGGACCGAGATTAGGCGCCCCGTCCGTCGTCAGGGGACCGTTCGGCGCCCAGCGATCCGCTTCCGCCAGAGGCAGCACGCCGTATCGCGTGGCCACCCCGGCATGTTCATACAAGACCTTGGCGAATCGCCGTTGCCGACTGTCGACGCAACAGATTCGCTCGGTGAGCGCCAGAGACGCTGCTTGAGTGATCTCATGCGCTGGGACGGCGACGCCGACCGACAGTAATTCAACGTCCATAGACCTTCTTCTTTCAGTGTGTGAAGCCGAGAGGCCGGTCCAGATTCCACAAGACGGGCCGGCCGAGACAAGGAGCGTGGCGCAATCCTCGGGTGGCGAGCTGGCGCAAAAATTTGACTCGCATGCCGCGGCTAAGCGTGCGACAGAACCTGTGCCGGCCGCCTATCGCTTGGTCAAAGAGTCGCTGCCAGCGCGATTCGATGGTGCTGTCCCACTGACGGACGGAGCCTGTCAGCAGCGACGCCGCCAACGCGCCTGACTGCATCGCCCAGCCGATTCCTTCGCCTGTGAACGGCTCCACATAGGCGGCCGCATCGCCAATCAATAGGCAACGATGCGACGCAATCGGGGTTGTCCGGCGGGTGAGCCGCGGCGTCCCGTGCCACTGGAGATTCTCCCAATCGCCCGTCAACCTCGAACCAGACGATTGCAGAATCTCTCGAACAAGGCGTCCCGGCGACTCCGCGGCGGCGAGGGCATGTGGCTCAATCGCGGCGGCGATATCGAAACGGCCTCGCTCGACGGCCGTGACGCCGACATAACCAGCGGACCCGTAGGCCATGTGTAGCGAGCCCGAAACGATGTTGCAGGGCGCAGAATCTGACAGGGCGCCCAAGCCGATCAATGATCGCGGCGCCGATTGCGCAACGCAGCCTGGCGGAGCGTTCGCGAGGCCCGTCGCAATGACGACAACGCCTGCACGTACCACCGCTTGACCACCCGCATGCCGCAGCGCCACCGTCCGAAAGTTGCCTTCGGTAGCAGGTTGGAGCATTCCGTACGTCTGATCGCAAACAACCACGCCGGCCCGCATGGCTTCGCGTACCAGCGCGTCGTCAAACGTGCGACGTGAAATAGCGATGCGGTCTGCAATTGAGATGCGAGCGGTAACGCCTCCGCTGGAGAAATCAAACGTCTGCAGCGACACGCCTTGGCAAGCTGTTGGAATATGGCCAAGACCGATGCCATTTAGCAGCGCGAGTGCGGACCCGCCCAAGCAACCGCCGCACACCTTGTCGCGCGGCAAGCGTGCTTTGTCGATCAATAGAACGCGTTTGCGTTGCAGCCCGAGCTGTCGAGCCGCGATGGCTCCCGCCGGTCCGGCGCCCATGACGATGGCATCCCAGCAATCGCTTTCGTTGACAGCCGTCATCTGGTCGGTTGCACGGACGATCGGCGCTACTCCCTTTGTCGCGTGATCATCAAGCGCCATGGCCACGCGCGGCGGACGATGGCGCCGGACAGGCCGGCCTCGTCGCACAGGGCGGCCGCTTCGGAGACGGAAAAGGCATTCGCGACTGATTGGGGGCCGTCGTAGCGAACGATCGGCGAACGCGTGACCAAGCGGCAGGCGGCATGCGCTACGACATACCCTACAGGAGATCGTCGCAGGTCGCTGACCACAAGTAGGCGTCCCGCGTCGCCCATCCTAGCCAGTAGCGTCACGGCGTCTGGCCGCGACAGGTGATGAAGAAACAACGACGACATCACCACGTCGAAACCGCTCGGTAAAGGCGATTGGATGGCATCGGCGCAAACGAGCTTGATTGCTGAACCAGCCGCTCGACATCGATGGAAGGCCTGTTCACATGCTGTTGGGCTTCGGTCCAAGCCCACGATGTCGACGGCAATGCCTTGTTGTCGAGCGAGTCTCCAGATGCTTATGGCAACATCGCCCCCGCCGCAGGCAACGTCGAGGACCCGCAGGCGTCCGCCTGGTAGAACGCCGCAAAACGCCGCGATTTGTCGCCATAGCTGTCGACTCGCGCCGCTAACGATGTTGAGACGGTACAGTCCCTGGAGCGCGCGTACATGATCGCCTCTGAGGATGTCGATCTGGTCCATCAATTCTGGTCGGAACTCGCGTTGACTCAGTAGCGCCATCAACGAACCCCAACTGGCGAACACGACCGATCGCGACGTTGCGTCGATAAGTAACCTGCATTTTTCGTTCCGGATTGACGGTTTCACATTTTCGACCGGAAGAGGTCGGAAACAGTGACCAATTACGCAAAAAGCGAATCCGTCGCTTCGCACTATCTGGGGGGCGTGTTCTGGCTAGCCGTTTAGCCGATGGTCTAAACTCGCACACGTTGCTTGTCGGGGCCCCGTCCTTAAAAGGGAACGACCGGTTCTGCCCAATCCGTACAAGCTCGTACGATCGTTCGAGAGTTCGCCGATACTTTCCGCGCAGCAGCGGATCCTGTGTGTAGGCGAGTAGATTGGCGCAGCTCCACAATCCCAACTCATATAAAAAAGGGAGCACGCCGTGGGGAGGAAACGTGTTGCGCTGGCGGAGCGTGAAGTCAGGATAGCCAAGGGCGACGAGTCGATCGTAGGCCGACCCCGCTTGTTCATCGCCGGCGAGCACATGAGCGGTCTTCATGAACGATAAGACCTCGAGCGCCTGCAGTCCGCGGTCGTACATCCCATCTCGGGCGGTGAAGTGCTGAGCCGCAGCTGGCGGCACGCCCTCGTCGGGATGATATAAATGAGGCGTGTCCCTGCTCTGAGTCGAACCAGTTAACCGTTTGCAGGAGCGCAGCCGGCCCGTCGCGGTTCCCTTTTCCACCAGGTCATGGGGCCCACCGACAACTCACCTCGCGAGCGCCCGCTGCCTCGTACGGCGTCGCGCTGCCGCTGCACGTTCTCGCTCTTCTCGCTGCGACTCGGCCATCCATCGGGTCTGTCTAAGCAAAGGGAGCAGACCCGGCTGAACAGCTAAATCGACTCGCCAATCGCCCCAGTGTACACCATGAGCTTGTGTGCATGCGCATTGTGCGTTTGCGCGGCCCCTCCGCCGCGCCAACGGGGGCGCGAGTTGGCATCAGCGGGTCCGAACGTGCTCTGCTATGCCGCACACTGCCGAGGATGAGCGCCGCCTGGCGAGGCCCGAGGTCGCCCGATACAAGAGGTCGAACGGCAGGCGCGCCTTGCGCGCCGGTGTTCAGGACCCACGCTGGAAATGACGAAAGTGCCAATTCACGGACGAATGACGGAATTCGCCATCGGAACGACGACGCGAGTCTCTACGCGGTATTCCGCCCAAGTGCCCAATGAGGGCGTGTCATTGCGCTGTACCATCCGTGTAAAGCTACGTGATTCGTGGTCTCTGCCGCTGCAATCAAGGGTCGTCAGCGAGGGTGTGCTATTTGTGGTTCCGGCGCTGCTGGGGAGATTCGTACTACACCCGCTTGACTGATCGACTTGTAGCTACAGTGGACGTACCCGCCGTCATTGTGGCCTGGCGACGATTTCATCGCGATGAGTTCCACCACCGGCAGATGAGCTGCCCCGGAGATGCATTCTCAGCGGACAGCGACCATTCCATGCGCATGATCCGGCGCAGCGCGGCCATCTTGATTGCTTGTTGAGGTCGCTATTCACTATTAAACTGTTGGCAGGAAAGGAGTTCAGTAAGCCGCACAGCCGGCGGCGGCGAATTCTACTGCTGAGAGTCGTATAACTGTGTCTTTTGGCATGATGCGGCGCTGCGCCGTAGGCTTCTTGTTAGGCCACATCATCTGACCATCAATGAAGGAATCCACCATGAATAGCCGTCTCGTCACCGCCTCGCTTCTCTGCGTGCTACTGATCACCCCTTCCAATTCTGACGCGTGCTCGCGCGCCGTGTACTTCGGCAAGGAGGGCCAGACGGTCACCGGGCGCACCATGGACTGGTTCGTGTCGGATATGGACACGAACATGTGGCTCTACCCGCGCGGCCTGGAGCGGACCAGTAACACCAAGACGCCCTTCAATTGGAAGAGCAAGTACGGCAGTGTCGTGGTCACGATCTACGAGGGCGCGACCGCCGACGGCATGAACGAGAAGGGGTTGGTGGCCAACTTGCTTTATCTGGCTGAGGCCAAGTATGCCGAGGTGAAGTCCGACGACAAGCGGCCAACTCTGCCGATTTCGGCATGGGCGCAATACGTGCTTGACTCCTACGCGACCACGGCGGAGGCGGTGGAAGGCCTGCGGAAGGAGGAGTTCCGCATGGTTCCGATCCTGGCGCCCACCGGCGAACCCGGAACGGTCCACCTGTCCATATCCGATGCGTCGGGCGACTCGGCAATCTTCGAGTTCATCGATGGCAAGCTCACCATCCACCACGGCAAGCAGTATCAGGTGATGACCAACTCGCCGATCTTCAGTGAGCAAATTCCGCTGGCGAACTACTGGAAAGCGATCGGCGGCTCCACGATGCTGCCGGGCACCAATCGCGCGACCGATCGCTTCGCACGCCTTTCGTACTACATCAACGAAGCCACGCAGACTGCGGATCCTCGCCGCGCAGTCGCCACCGTCTTCAGCATTATGCGCAACGCCAGCGTGCCCATTGGCATCAAGATTCCGGGACAGCCGAACATCGCGGACACGCTGTGGCTCACCGTCAGCGATCAGAAGAACAAGGTCTACTACTACCAGGACACCAATAGCCCGAGCATCCTATGGGTCAAGCTCAACGAACTCGACTTCGCGATGGGCTCTGGCCCGCGCAAGCTGCAACTCGATGGCAATCCGGATGTGGGTGGCGACCAAACCAAAAACTTCAAGCCCGCCGCTTTGTTCGAATTCTTGGCCCCGACGGAGTAGGTGTACTCGCTGGAGCGATTCCTGCTCGGCCTCACAGTCGGTTGCAACGCAGCGGTGGCAGCCGCTTATGCATCGAGCAATCGCTCCAAACCGCTACGATGTTCGTATTTGCTTTCAGGTTCGTCGTCTTCCAAGCTGCATCCGTCGGACGAGTCGCAGCTTCGGCCGGTCCGGCTAAACGGACAGCGGGGAGGGCGACTGCCGCAGTTACAGTTCCAAGCGGGCGGCACTCTCGTGTTGGCCATGAAAGCGTGGACTTGGCGGTCGCTAACCAGAAAGCGAGGGCGTGTTCTGACGCTTGGGCGGGGCCCTTGGCAGGGCCCAGAAAGTCGTCGCTAAAGGAGGACCGAACGATGCGCGCAATCGAACCCGATGCAACGACGCGTGAAGGGCTTGCGACCTTGAGCGGCTTCACTCACGAGCCTTGCGCTTTCGTCTCGACCGCCTTGAGCTTGGCTTCAAGATCGGCAATGCGGCCTTGCAAACGCTCGATGACCGGAGCCACCTGCTTCTGCGAGAACCGTTTGTGGATGTGCTGCGGGCAATTGACGTCCCATGCTTCGATCTCAAACAGCATCGCCCGCTCGACCTCCCCCGGATAGGTTGGATCGCGAAGCTGTTCGAGAAGCGACGGGTCGCCGTCGACGACGCGTAGCGTCCCCCAAAGCTTAATGCGTCGGCTGCGAGCATAGTCGATCAGAAAGATAAACGCTTTCGAGTTTTCGGAAATGTTTCCAAGCGTAACGTACTGGCGATTGCCCCCAAAGTCGGCAAACGCCAGAGCCTTCTCATTGACGACCTTGAGAAATCCCGGCGCGCCGCCTCGGTACTGGATATAGGGCTGGCCTGCGGCGTTGGCTGTTCCCAAATAGAACATGTCCAGTTCGGACAGGAACGCTTCGAGTTCCGGAGTGACCGTCGTCTCCCAACTTCCCCCGGCTTCCATGCGTGCGTAACCGGTGCGAGACCCTTTCTCGGACTGAATCGACTTGACTGCCGGCGTAAAAGCAATGTCGCTGGAGAATTGACGCATGGCAGGAATACCGTGTTCTTCGCGTTCGGGGAAATGTCCCGCCGTGACTTCGCTGCGGGCAAGTCGTCGTTATCGGATGGCAGGAATCCCTGCGTCGTCCGCAGGCCGCGGACCGGATAGCGGCCAATGGAATTTTCGTTCGGAAGCATCGATGGGAACCTCGTTGATACTCGCTTCCCGACGACGCATGAGACCTTCTTCGTCAAACTCCCAGAGTTCATTTCCGTAAGCCCGAAACCACTGCCCGGAGGCGTTGTGATATTCGTACTGAAAACGAACGGCAATCCGATTGTCGGTGAAGCTCCATAGTGACTTGGTGAGGCGATAGTCGAGTTCTCGTTCCCACTTGCCCGTCAGGAACGCTCGAATCTGATTCCGGCCGCGAAGGAACTGGTCCCGATTTCGCCACTCCGAGTTTTCGGAGTATGCGAGGGATACTCGCTGCGGATCACGGCTGTTCCACGCATCTTCAGCGGCCCGAACTTTCGCCGTGGCGGCGTCCAATGAGAATGGCGGTTTAATGGCGGTCATAGTATTGCCGTATTGCAAGTAACGATGCGCGAGCGAAGGGACACAGGGAGCCTGTTTCTGGTCAGGCTCCCTGTGCACAAAGAGTTAGTACAGTCGACGGCACGTTCCGTGCCTTAGGTCGAATGGGTGCGGGACTCCAATGGAACGACGCGCAACGCATTGCCTGTCGCGTGGCCGGGTTGTTCAGCAAGTTCGTGAAGCAGAGCCCAGCACGCCGCTCGCAGCACTCTCCACAATCTCGTCTTCAGCAAACCATGCATTCCTTAAGTTCTGATTCTTGATTCGAATCAGAGCAGAGCTTAGGAGAGTTCACTGTTTCACTTGCTTGTCGAGGAAGTTTCGCATCAGCGTGGCAATTTCCGCTCCGTCCTCCTCAAGGGCAAAATGGCCAGTATCGAGCAGGTGGAACTCCAGGTGTTTCAGGTCACGCTTGTAGGGGTGTGCCCCGGCGGCGGGAAAAATCGCGTCGTTCTGCCCCCAGACGATCAGAGTCGGCGGCTGGTGCTTGCGAAGGTATTCCTGCCACTGAGGATAGAGCGACGGGTTGCTGCCGTAGCTGTAGAACAGAGCCAGCTGGATCTCCTGGTTGCCCGGACGATCCAACAGCGGCTGCACATGCCCCCACGTGTCGGGGCTGATCGTTTCGACGTTGCGAACCCCATGGGTGTACTGCCATTTGGTGGCATCAAGCGTCAACAGCGACCGCAGGCCATCACCCTGGGCGTCGGTGCGATCTTTCCAGTAGGCCTTGATGGGCTTCCAGAAGTCGTTGTCGAGTCCTTCGTCGTACGCGTTGCCGTTTTGGACGATCAGCGTTTGCACACGCTCCGGATGGCTCACGGCCAGGCGAAATCCGACCGGCGCACCGTAGTCCATCAGGTAGATCGAATACTTCTTCAGTCCGACCTTCTCCGTGAACTTCCCGATGACGTTCGCCAAGTTGTCGAACGTATAGTCGAACTCCTTGACCGAGGGGGCCGAACTGTTGCCGAAGCCGGGGTAGTCCGGGGCAACGACGTGGTACTTCTCGGCCAACGCCGGGATCAGGTTGCGAAACATGTGCGAGGAGGTCGGAAACCCGTGCAATAACAGGAGGGTCGGTGCATTTTTAGGCCCGGCTTCCCGGTAAGCGATGTCGAGCCCGTCGATCTTCACCGTGCGGTGGAGAACCTGCGAGGTTGGAGTCTCACGCTCGGCGGCGCTGGAGTTGAGGCTAAATGAAGCGAGCACAATCAGCGCCATGGCGATGGCGGCGTTTTTCGGCATGGACATAATATTTTTCCCTAATTCAATGTGAACGACTGACGGTACAGAGTGAGTGACGAAGAGCCAGATCGCATCAGCGCGTTTCATCGCAGCCCGGAATCGAAGCACACACTTCGTGATGGTCGACGATCGGTTCGGCCCTCGGGAAATCGATGTCGGTTTCAGCCACATGATTGAAGTAGTTGGTGAAGATGTTCAGAGCGACATTGGCGACGACTTCGGCGATAGCCCCGTCGTTCAATCCGGCGGCACGGACGTCGGCGATGTCAGCGTCGCTGACGCGCCCACGTTCATCGACGACTTTCCGAGCGAAGCGAATCACGGCATCACTCTTGGGATCAACGGCCGTGCCGCGACGGCTGTCGAGAATCTGCTCGGGCGTCAGGCCGACCATCTTGCCAATCGCCGAATGGGCAGCGAGGCAATAGTCGCAGAGGTTCGCTTGCCCAACAGCCAGTGCGATCTGTTCGCGGTTTTTCGCCGACAGGCTTCCCTTGCCCATCGCCGCACTCAATCCGAGATAGCCTTCGAGCACAGCCGGTGAGTTGGCCATGGCACGAGTGAGGTTTGGGACCAGCCCAAGTTTCCCCTGGACGGCATCAAGCAGTTCTTTGGCTTTTCCAGTTGCGGATTCAGGGGCGATTTGATGAATACGAGACATGGCCAGCACCTTTTGTGAGAGTTACGCGGTCTTCAACTGCCATCGCACGAACCAATCAGTGGCGATGAGTACTGGTTAATACACATCGCGTGCCAGCTTGACGACGAAGTCGTAACCCTCACATGCGTATACATTTACGGTCTCGCGGCGTGAACGCATCGCGTGACGAATTCTCGTTGAATAACGAGAATTCGTTTACTTCCACCGAAATGTCGTCACACTAGGTCGATGGCCATCTCATTCCAATCGACCGGGCTCATCGGCGATCCCAAGCGACTGTTGCTGGACCTGGCCGGGCGTTATCACGTGTCGGAATTGCTGCCATTGGCCGTGCAACGACTCGCCGAAGGACCCGCCGTCGCGCTCGTTCGCATTTGGCTCGTGCAACCGCCGTTGTCGGATGACTGCGAAAAATGCCGACTGGCCGCCGAGTGCCAGAACCAGGATCGTTGCTTGCATCTCGTCGCCAGTGCGGGTCAGTCGCTCGACAGTTCTCTCGCAGCCTGGGAGAGACTTAACGGCGCCTTTCGACGATTTCCGATCGGAACCCGTAAAGTCGGACAGATTGCCAAAACGGGGCAGTCGCTGGAAGTCGTCGATGTGGCTAACGATCAAGCCTGGGCTGCGGATCCCGCCTGGATTCGTGAAGAACGTATTGCCTCGTTTGCCGGCCACCCGCTGGTGCATCGCGGCGAAGTCCTTGGTGTGCTGGGGGTGTTTGCCCGAGAGGCTCCGGGTGAGTCCTGCTTCGAATGGCTGCGAATGATTGCCGATCACCTAGCCGCGGCGATTGCCAACGCCCGCGCGATGGACGAGATCGAATCGCTCAAAAAGCGACTCGAGCAGGAGAACGAGTACCTGCGCGAAGAAGTTCAGCAGTCAGCGGCTTTTGGCGATCTGATCGGTCAGGCTCCGGCGCTGCAGGCTGTGACTCGTCAAATCGAATTGGTCGCACCCACAAACTCGTCCGTGCTGATCCTCGGTGAGAGCGGCACGGGCAAAGAAGTCGTTGCGCGCGAGATTCACCGCCATAGTCACCGCGCAGAACGCCCGCTGATCAAGGTCAACTGCGCGGCGGTACCGCGTGAACTCTACGAAAGCGAGTTCTTCGGTCACGTGAAAGGCGCCTTCACCGGCGCGCTGCGTGATCGCGCCGGGCGATTTGAACTCGCGGATGGGGGTACGCTGTTCCTTGACGAAATCGGCGAAATCCCCCTGGATCTACAAGCCAAACTGCTGCGGGTCCTCCAAGAAGGAGAAATCGAGCGGATTGGCGAAGAGCGAACTCGACGCATCGACGTGCGGGTGATTGTAGCTACTAATCGAAATCTGCGTGCCGAAGCTGAGGCAGGCCGCTTTCGACAGGATTTGTACTACCGACTGAGCGTCTTCCCGATGGAACTGCCTCCGCTGAGAAAGCGAATCGAAGATATTCCGTTGCTCGCCGAGCACTTTCTGAGCCGCTTCGCGAGACAACTAGGACGACCGCGGCATCGGCTGACGCTGGCCAACGTGCAGGAGCTGCAAGGCTACGACTGGCCGGGCAACGTTCGCGAACTGCAGCATGCGCTGGAGCGAGCCTGCATCGTTGCCGCCGACGGCCGCCTGCGATTCGATTTCCCTGAGGTCGCGTCGAAGCACCGAGCAAAGCCGCTGGCATCAAACTCCATTAAGCAGGTCCTAACCGACGCGGAAGTGCGAACGTTCGAGGCCAACAATATCAAAGCCGCCCTGGCTGAATGCAACGGCAAAGTCTATGGATCCAAAGGCGCAGCAGAATTGCTAAAAATGAAACCGACAACACTGAATTCTCGAATCAAAGCCCTTGGGATCAAAGAGTGACGGCGGGGTTCGATAGTTCCAGACCGAACCGCCCGAGGCGGGCGTGTCCTGGGTGCGAGAAAGGCGATTTGCATTGCGAGCGTCGGTCGCCCAGACCTGGGCGTCCCAGCGTCATTCGCTAACTCGCGCCACATTGGTCGCCCTCCGCAAAAGGGCCGGACCAGCATGAATGGACTCTTGGCGGTTCTCCATTTGACGGCCTGCCTAGCGCGACCAGCGTCGGTGGGATTCCGGGTGCGCCGCCAACGAGGCGTTCGTTCGTCGCGCCACGCCCCCCAGCGGCGAATGGCGCGTTAACTGGACCAGCAGATCGCGACGGTAGGCAAACCGCCCAAGGTGCGTAGTTCATGCGCGATGTCCCAGGGGCGCTGGCTGCCTTGGCGGCAGTAACGTCGTCGTGACGTCAAACTACCCATCACGCACCCGCTTCAAAGACTTGTGCCCAGCCTCGCACGGACGGCGCTCCGCGCCTGCAGAACCGGCATAGAGTGACGTCGCGCACCCTACCGGAATCCGCCGTGTGATCCCAGGATGTGGCCACCCGCATCCGGTGTTTTGGGGGGAAAGCACATTACCGACGTACTCTTTGTTTGGTGCGGACAGGTCTGTGTTGCGATGGCGATGCGACGCTTCCGCTGGCAGAGACGTCGTCGCCGTGAACCGATCGCCATGTATATTCGCCGCTTTCAAGGACGTCCGCGGATGATGCTTGTCACGATGTTGACGGCCGTTTGGCTTGTCACCATCGTCGGAGGCTTCGCGGTCCTCGCAAACCATAGCCTAAGCCCGGGACGACAGCATCGTCCCCCGCGACACTGGCCCGCCGCCAGCGTCATTGCTTGTTCGGCGACGAGCGCTTCTCTGGTGATGTTCATCCATCCCGACTGTCCGTGCGCCCTCGCGAGTCTTGGCGAACTTGACCGACTCATCGCCAGACATGCGGACCGATTGCACGTCAGCTTACTGGTTTATGAGCGCCTTTCTAACCAGCCACGTCGTCAACCTCCGCCGGCCGTCAACGGCGTCTCCATGATCTTGGACGTCGGGGGGAGGGAGGCGCTTCGCTTCGGCGCCGCGACGTCGGGCCAAGTAGCGCTTTACGACGCTGCCGGACTGCTCCAGTTCAACGGAGGCATTACGGTCGCGCGCGGCCATGCGGGCGACAGTGACGGCACGGCCGCAATCGATGCCATTCTTCGAGGAGAAGAGCCAGCCGTCCGCCAAACTCCAGTGTTCGGTTGTTCGATCGTCGACCATGATCGGCGTCCCTGAATCAATGAGTACTTACGTCATTCGTTGCAACTCGCCGGCTGACCTCCAGGTGCGCGCTGCGGCGCTCTTCCAGGAGCATCAGGAGCGACTGCACGCGCGGACCGATCGGTTGTTCGCCGTACTGCTCAGCGTCCAGTGGCTCGCCGGCATTGCGGTGGCCCTGTGGATTTCACCTCGCGCGTGGTCCGGAAGCTCCAGCGAAGTCCATCCGCACGTGTGGGCTGCGATTTTTCTGGCAGCCGCCATCGACAGTCTGCCGATTGCGCTGGCAATCTTCGCGCCTGGCAAAACGCTCACCCGTCACACGATCGCCGTCGCTCAGATGTCGACCTCGGCGATGCTGATTCATCTTTCGGGCGGTCGCATTGAGGCGCACTTTCATATTTTCGGGTCGCTGGCGTTTTTGGCGCTCTATCGCGACTGGCGCGTGCTCATTACCGCTTCAGCCGTCGTGACCGTGGATCATTTGATACGTAGCGCGTTCTGGCCTCAATCGGTGTTCGGCGTCCTCCAACCCGCCTGGTGGCGGTGGCTCGAGCACGCCGGCTGGGTAATGTTCGAGGATGTGATCCTGATTTACTCTTGCATCAAAGGGACCGACGAGCTGCGACAGATCGCTCGCCGTACAGCCGAACTTGAGGAGGCGAACGCTTGCTTTGAATTTCGCGTCGACCAGCAAACTCAGGCATTGAAACAGGGTGAAGCGGAACTGCGGTTGGCAAAGGAAGCCGCGGAAGTTGCCAATCAGGCGAAGAGCGAATTCCTGGCCAACATGAGTCACGAGATCCGGACGCCGCTGACGGCGATCCTCGGATACTGCGACGTTCTCCGCGAAGACGGCATCATCGAGCGGGCGCCGCCAAGCCGAATCCAGACGATTGACACGATCCGCCGCGCCGGCGAACACCTGCTGTCCGTCATCAACGACGTCCTTGATCTTTCGAAGATCGAAGCCGGAAAACTTGAAACGGAGCTCATCGAGACGCCGCTGCCGCGCATCTTGCTAGAAGTTGATAGTCTCATGCGGCCGCGCCTCGCCAGCGGCGAGGTCCAGCTGCACACCTTCCTGGAGACGCCGGCGCCGGATCGCATTTTCAGCGACCCGACTCGCCTCCGCCAGATTCTCGTCAATCTCGTCGGGAACGCCGCCAAATTCACCGAGCGCGGATCAATTGATCTGAGCGCCCGCGTCGACCGCTCAGGTCGCGCCCCGCAACTCCTCCTGGCGGTCCAGGATACCGGGCTGGGAATGACGCCCGAGCAAGCCGACTGTTTGTTTCGGCCGTTTACGCAGGCCGACTCGTCGGTCACCCGCAAGCACGGGGGAACCGGCTTGGGACTGACGATTTGTCGTCGACTGGCGCGCTTGATGGGCGGCGACGTTCGATTGGACTATTCGCGCCCCGGCGAAGGAACAAGGTTCGTCGTGGAACTTCCGCTGATGGAGGCCCCCGACAGCCAGTTGATCGCTGACCTGGAGAGTTGTTCCAAAGAGCGCACGCGAGGCCGTGATCAAGCGCCGACAACGCTTTCCGGCCGGATTCTGCTGGCGGAGGATGGCGACGACAATCGACGGCTCATTACGTTTCACTTAGCCCGCGCCGGCGCCGAAGTGGAGGTTGCCGAGAATGGCGAGCTGGCGCTGGAACTGCTGGAGGCGGCCTGGCGCACCAATCGGCCGTTCGACCTGTTGATCACCGATATCCAGATGCCCGTCATGGATGGCTACACCCTGGCCCAAACCTTACGCGCTCGCGATCGGGACATTCCGATCGTCGCGCTGACGGCGCATGCCATGACGGAGGATCGGCGTAAATGCCTGGAGGCGGGCTGCGACGACTATGCAACGAAGCCGATCGACAAGCTGGCGCTCCTAGCCACGTGCCAACGGTGGATCGAGCAGGGGCGCACTCGCCACGGCATGGCCAGCGACCTCAAAAAGACGATGCAGCACGCGGCGCTACCCGTCGCAGCGCGCCACGAGGCGCTGCGCAGCGAACTGGCCGACGACCCTGATCTCGCTGAGCTCGTGAACCGCTTCGTGAGCTCGCTTGACGGGAAAGTGGCCCGCATGCGGGCGCGCTTCGCCGGAGAAGAAGCGAGTGAACTGGCGGTGCTGGCCCATCAGCTCAAGGGCGCCGGCGGCGGCTACGGGTTTCCCGCGATCAGCGAAGCCGCAGGTCGACTAGAGGCCTGTATCAATCATGGCGAAGACGCGGGACGGATTGAGACGTCGCTTACCGAGCTTGCGGCGCAATGTGACCGAGCGACGGCAGGCCACCGACGACTCGGGGAGGCCGTCTGTGATGATTCGGACCGGGAGTACGCCTCATGAACGACGCCATCCTGACTGACCGCTGCCCGCGAATTCTGCTAGTTGACGACGATCCGGATATCCATGATCTCGTCGGCGGCATGCTCGCGTCGCTCAACGTGGAACTGATCTCGGTGACGACGCCCGAGACGGCCAGCAAGTCTGCGCGACGGGCGCCGCCCGATCTGCTGCTCTTGGACTACGAGTTTTCAGGAACCAACGGTCTGGAGATCTTACGGCGGCTCCGCGTCGAGTCGATTTCGGCCGCCACTCCCGTCGTCTTCATTACGGGCAGCGATAGCCATCGAGTCTTGAGCGCTTGCTTTGAAGCCGGAGGAGACGACTATATTCGCAAACCCTTCTGCGGCCCCGAGCTTCGCGCACGCGTGCGTGCGCTACTCGATCGCGCTCAGATGATCCGTCAGCTCAAGCGAATGGCCCATTACGATTCGCTTACCGGTCTGACCAATCGCGTTGCCATTCGCAGACAGATCCAAGACGCCATCGCGCGCGTCGCGAAACAGCATTATGGACTTTTGTTTTTAGACTTTGATCGCTTCAAATGGGTCAACGACAGCCTCGGCCATGAAGTTGGCGATCAACTGCTGCGTCAAATCGCCGACCGGCTTCGCGAATCGCTGCGCCGAACTGACGGCGTCGCCCGCACCGCGGACGACACGACGGCGGCGCGACTTGGAGGTGATGAATTCGTCGTTCTTCTCGAGGACCTGGCCGATCCGCGAGACGCCGTCACGGTTGCCGAACGACTGCTAGCGGCACTGGCGGCGCCTCACGAGTTGGCGGGCCGCCAAGTTATTTGCACGGCGAGCATCGGCATTGTCACGAGCGAGCATGGGCATCGACGGCCGGAGGAGGCTCTGCGCGATGCGGATACGGCCATGTACGTCGCGAAGCAGGCCGGTAAGGCGCGCTGCGTCGTCTTTGATCCGGAGATGCACGCCGTGGCCGAGCGTCATTTGGCGATGGAAAGCGACCTCAGACAGGCGATTGCCCTCGATCAATTGCGGGTCGCCTATCAGCCAATCGTCTCGCTCCAAACGGGACGTCCGTTGGCGTTCGAAGCGCTCGTGCGGTGGGAACATCCGCTCCAAGGGCTGTTGCCGCCGGCCGCCTTTCTGCCGATCGCCGAAGAGACGGGCCTGATTGTGGACATTGGGACATGGGTCCTGAATCGCGCTTGCGCCGATTTCGCCTCTTGGCGACGGTTGCCCGGGATACCGCCGCTAGCCGGCGTTCACGTCAACGTCGCTCGTCAGCAGCTGTTGGTGGGGAATTTGGAGGAGGTCGTCATGTCCGCCTTGCAACGACATGACGTGGCGCCGTCGTGCTTGCACCTGGAGCTCACCGAAAGCGAGATCATGCATGACCCGGATCACGCCGCCGCGGTGCTCAGCGAGTTGCGGCGACGAGGCGTGAAGATCGACGTCGACGATTTTGGCACAGGCTATTCGTCGCTGGCCATTCTCCATGAACTTCCCATCGACGTACTGAAAATTGACCAATCGTTTGTTGCCAAGATGTCGCAAGATCATTGCTTTGCCGCGCTGGTCCACGCCGTGACGACGCTGGCTCAAAATCTCGGGCTCGTCACGGTCGCGGAAGGAATTGAGACCAGCGACCAACTCGCCATGTTGCAAACGATGGACTGCGATTTTGGACAGGGACGCTTCTTCGCCATGCCCATGAGTCCAGCTGAGATGCAAGCGTATCTATGTTCCTGCGGAACGAGTGCGCCAGTGCGTTCGTCATTGGACTTGAGTATGGAGACGCCCGTGCATGCGGCGCTCGGAATCTAAAGTCGAGAATACGGAACTGATCGATGGCGATAGCAGACCGAGAAGCAAATGTCGCATCCACAGGCGATGACTCGTCCGTCACTCAGGCCATGCTCCGTCAATGCGGTCAGTTCGCGACGCTACCGGCGCTCGCCGTCCAGATTATTGAGATCGCCGAAGATCCAAGTAGCACTTGGGAAGACTTACGCCAAGTGATCGCCATCGATCCTGCGTTTGGCGCTCGCCTCCTGAAGCTCGTCAATTCTCCATTCTACGGACTCCTGCGACCAGTCGGCACGCTCCGCGAGGCGCTGGGACTGCTGGGATTGCGCGCCGTGAAGAACGTCGCGATTTCTACGAGTCTCGCAAAGCTCTTTCGCGGAGGGAAAGTCAGCGCCGCATTTAACGTGAGCGAACTATGGACTCATTCCATCGCGGTGGCGACGGCCGCACGCATGCTGAGCCAGAGCACGAAGGTCTCGCCAGACGAGGCGTTTTTGGCCGGTCTCGTGCATGATCTAGGCATCCTTGTTGAGCTTCAGTCGCGAGGCGCGTTGTTCGGCTCGATGATGGAACGTCTCGATGAGGAGGACGAGTTGACCTTTCGCTGCGCTGAGAGCAGCACGTTTCAGACAACGCACGAGATGCTCGGCCGTAGCCTGTGCGAGCTCTGGCGCTTTCCCGCAAGCCTGACCTTCACGGCCGGTTTTCACCATCGGCCTTGGGAACTTGCAGAGGCGGAGCAAGCCTTGCCGGCTCTCATCCACGTGGCGGACGTCATGGCCGCCCGCCAGAACTTGGGGTATTCCCGAACCGTTGAGACCCGTGATTTGAAGCCTGAGATGCTGCGCTTGGCAGCTATCCGGGAGTGCGACGTCGCCGCTGTTGAAGTCGCATTGCCCGAAGCGGTGCACGAGGCGTGCAGGATCTTATCGAACTGATGCGCCCCGGCCAGCGACCATGGCTAACTCCAATTGGCTAGCGAATGATGTCTGCATTAGCAAAGCCACGCGGAACGATCAGTTCAGCCATTTGACAGGAAGCCCCGAATAACAGCGACGCGCAAACTTTTAAGCCGACCGTTGCCATTGCTCGATGGCGGCCCCCATCCTATGTCTAGCGCCCGCGGCCGCTATCCAGTCCTGCGGCAACCGCGTGATTATTCGCGTCGCCGCTGAAGGTGCGGAACATCGAGCGATGGAAAAGGTATTCGCAGGCGGCGGCAACTGCCGCTAGTTCCACGCGAATAGTTCGTCCCTTCTCCAGCTGGTCGTGTTCAAGACCGACGGCGCCGCGGCGGAACGGCACGCGGTGAATGAGTCGCCCGGCGCCGCGCGTCCAGACGGCTGATCACGATAGGTGTCGCGCCGATGAGCCGACGCGGTCGCGACGAGTGACTACCCACGTCGGCCCTCCGTTAGGGTGTTCACGCCACGCGTCAGCGGCGTTCCTCCACGGAGAGCCGCAAGGCAGCGAAATCCACCATTCGGCGGCCCGCCGCGGATGTAGTCTTTTAAACACCTGAAGGCGGATCAACCGATGGGCTACTCGATTCTGGCTGTTGGCGACGTCGTTCGAATCGGCGAGGGCGACTATGCGGGGGCCATCGGCGTCGTGGGGCCGCCGACTGTGGACGCCGAGCAATACGCGACGGAGCGCGCAGTCGTCGCGATGTTGTTTCCGGTCACTGTGGCGACGGTCATCGACGGCGTTGCCCATACGGTCCGCGTCCCAGCGGACATCTTGACCAGAGTCATCGATCCCCGCTTCTAGCGGCTTGACGCCTGGTTCATCCAGGCGACGCCCGCGGTCGTCAGGGCAATCGTCCCGTCGGCGACTTCCGGCAAGCCCTCCCCCAATAGGGCTATCGACGGCGATGTCCGAGACCGCGTCGCGCTCGGGAAACTCTCGAAACCCATTGCGCATTCCGGTCGCGACGTCGGTCATTTTGATGCGCGGCACGACTGATGATCGTGTCGATTGTCTTCGACAAATCACGGATACTTGGCAGCTACCAGATCGCGGGGGACGGCGTCTACTGGAGTGGAACAGCGATGATCGCTCCTTCTTAACGTCGTCGATGGTTTTGCATACACCTCCCGGGATGCCTTCGATGAAAGCTGATAGCTAAAGAAACGCCGCCGCGAAGCTTCGCAGGGACCGCGCAGGCGCGTGGCCGGCGCAGGGGAACCCCACGCCGGCCACGCCGTTGGGCGCTTCACCCGACGCTCCACTCCGCCGCCCAAAGATTGAGCGTGACGTCACGCTCCAGCGGCGCATCGCGGAGCCACCGTGCGAGTTGATGCACCAGAAGTCCCGCGGCGATCGCCGCGCCGTAAATGGCTCCCTGCGCCGCACACGACCCCGACTGCGCTTCCGCCTGCGGGAAGAGCGTTCGCCCATAGGCCGCACGCTCGGCATCATCGGCCGCCGCGAGCACGCGAATGACCTCGCCGCGCATCCGCGCATCGGCCCAGAACCGACAGCGGCACTCGAGTCGCCTCCAGATTGCCTCCCGCGCGGCGATCGAATCGACGCAGCAGAAGACGGCCTCGCCCACCTCGACCTGGGGCCGAAAGCGATCGGCGACGCACTCAACCTCGAGAGCGGCGTCGATCTCGGCGACTGCGGCGGCCGTGGCGGCGACCTTTAATTGGTGAAGCTCGCTCGCGCGATATCCTTGCGTCGTGAGGTTCGTCGGCTCCACGCGATCGAAATCGATTAATTGCAGTCGCCCCACGCCCAGCGACGCCAATTGCATGGCCGCCTGCCGGCCGACGGCGCCAACCCCAATAATCGTCACCCAGAGCGCCTGAGCGCGTTCGCGCGGCACGAGCGCCCCTTGCCGCGCGAACCGGTCAGGGGATGAGTTCATGTTGCACTCCTTCGGCCAACGTCCAGCGCTCGTTCTCTTCGAACCAGCAGTCGTTCGGCGCCGGCCGGACGGACGCCTCATACTCCGTCTGCCACGTCGGGTGGTCGGCCGCCGGGAAGGGGAGCTCGTAGTCGACTTCCACGGGGATCTCCCAGCTCCCGCCCGGCCCGACGCCGAAGGCGATTCTCGCATAGGTCGCGCCGCCGGCGGCGATGATCAACATGACCGCCCACTGGCAGTGCCCGAAGACCCTCGCAAAGGTCTCTTCGTCGACGGCGCTGGGACGGGGGCAATTCCCCGGGTGGGTATGGATCCAGACCCGCCCGAACTCTTCGGGCTGACGGCCAAGCTCCACCTGGCGATCGAAATAGTCGGCCACCGCGGCGTCGTCGAACTGGACGCTGGCCCAGTCGCACCGCTGAGCCACCAGCATGATCTCGTCGATTAGCAGCGGCTCGCCCGGCGCGGAGACGCCGAATCCGCCGATTTCGGTCGGCCCGGCGTCACGCAAGTAACGCAGCTTCGCCCAGGCGTACGGCGTTAGCCGAATCGCCGGAAACGGGGGTCGGCGGCGGATCAGCCGCGGCTTCCCCCGAGTTGACTTCCTGTTCGTCAGCGGCCGCGGTTCGACAGATTGAACACTCTCCATCATGGCAACACCTTTCACAACAATCCTCGTGGCAATGGGAACATTTCTCCAGGCAACTCTGGCAGCAGTGCTCATGACAGGCGGCGCACGAGGCGCCGCACGTACTGCAGGCGGTGCGGCCGCAGCTGCTGCAACCGCAGTCGCAGTCGCCGCAGAGGCTCGACTCGCAGCGCTCGCAGCAACTTCCCTCGTCGTCATCGACCGTCGCGCCGCAATCGGTGCAGCGGCGCGCGGCCCAGTGCTCCAGTGACGCAAACGCGCTCTCGCCGTTGTAGGTCGCAAGCGTCTGAGCGACGATCGTGAAGAAGTCCAGCAGCCTCCGATCGTGCAGCGCAGCGCGAATGGCAGCGTGGCCTTCTCCCTCACAGAGCTGGTCATCGCGGACATGCGGATGAACGACCGATTCGTCGCCTGTCGCGGGGCGCGGCGAGAGGGCGCGGACGGCGTAGGAGAACGAACGGACGGCCCTACGGTCCCAAGCGAGTTCAATTTCAAAAGGTCCCAGTTCAACGCCCTCCAGCACGATCGACTCGGTGACGACCGCCAGCAGCGACTCCTTCAAATCGATGCGCACGTCCACGAATTCACGCTCCAGCGCGTCTAGATCGGCGACGACGTCGCGCAGGGTCGATGCCTCGTCGGGCGTCCGGCGCGCAAGTTCCCCGTCGCACTCATCGAGCTGTCGGCGCAGTTCGCTCGCCGCGCGGCGCAGTCGCTCCCGGCAGCGCTCGTGGGCGTGTCTCCATCTGCGGGCCTGCGCGACCTCCAGCAGCTGCGCAAGCGCCGCGACTCGCTCCCAAGCCGCCAGCGGTAGAGGCGGCGGCTCGACCGCTGCGGTCCGCGTCGCGGCGACGATTCGGCAGGCCGCACGGATCGACTCGCGGCGTCTCGTCTCAGGCATTAACGTCGCCTCCAGTGAGTAAGTGAACAGCAGGCTGGAGCAGCGGCCGCTCGGCCGCCGCTCCGGCGAGCTGCAAGGAAATATCAGGCGGCGTGCGCCCCTTCGATCTTGGTGGGGGTGAAGCTCACGCGGTCTCCCTCCTGGAGCACTTGGTCGGGTGCGGTCGGCTGCCGATTGACGCGAATGAGATAGTCGCGAGCGACGCCGTGGGGGACGTGCCGGCTGAAAAGCTTTTGGACGGTGAGGCCAGCCTCGACCTCGACGTAGTCGGCAAAGCCGCCGCCGTCGTTGTTGATCACTAAGATGCGCATAGGAACTCCGACTGTGAAGTTATGACGAACCCGGGAAACAATGATGCCGCCGCTAGTGCACCGCCACCCGACGATAGCGGCGACGGCTGACGCGGTCCCAATCGAGAAACCGCAGCGGAAGGCAAGGCAGCGGTTCGTGGGCCGGGTCGGCCAAATCGACCAGTGAAAAGCCAAGCCGACTGACAGTGCGGCGCGAGTCGCCCGTCGCCGTGGCGACGGCCTGGTCGAGTTGCGATTGGGTCATGGACATCTCCTCCTGCTGAGAATGACAAGAACACAAAAAACGGGACGCCCACCCGGCGTCCCGCCACACGGACGATCAGATCCTACAACCATCGCTACGGCTCAGCCGCTTCCAGCCAGTGCGCGCGCAGCCACGCAACTTCCGCGGCCAGCGCATCACTGCGCATGGGGTATGGACCAAGCGTCGGCCCGCCGATGAGCGCGAGATCGGCGCACCACGCGCCCTCCTTGGTCGGTTCGACGCGGGAGGCCCGCTCGATCAATGGCGTTCCGAGCGCAGACAGCACAATCTGTTCGCCGTAGAGGCAGCGAACTATCCCCTGGGACGTGACAACGAGTTCCATCTCAGGCCTCCGGCGCCGAACGCAGTAAGTTTCGCCGGGGACGATCGACCATCAGTCCTTCAAGCGCCGCCTGGACGCGGGTCAGTTCGCCCGCCACCTGCCGCCGCAGCGCGGCGCCGTCGCGAAGGGCCTGCGGCGCCACTCCCGCCAACGTCGCCGCCGCTTGGTCGACGAGTTCCTCCAATTCGGCGGAGCTGCGCACGTTCAGCCGCCGAAACCGCTGAAAGAAGTCGCTCAGGTTGGCGACCGCCGAGTCGCGAAAAATTTTCGGGCGGCCGTCCACTTCTCCGGCGAGCCGCTCGGCCAGTCGGCCGACCAATTGAGACATTTCCGCCGCGAACGCCTCCTCGGCCAGTTCGACGGCCGCGTCGAACCGCGCGGCGACCCGCGCCGCCTCGCGCCGATACAGCTCCGGCGAGAGTCGCCGCAAGTATTCCGGCGGCTCGACGCTGGGAAAGTCCCAGCTGAGCGCAAACTCCGCGGTGAGCGACGCCGGATAGTCGCTCGGCGCGTAGAGTCGCCCCAGTTGCTCGCGCGCCGCCTCGCGGAGCTGCGCGTATTCGGCCTCGAGTCGGCTCACCTTGAGGCCAAGATCGAGTTGGAATTCGCCCAATCGCCGCTCGATCTCGTCGAGGTCCGCGCGGCGAATCAGCCGAATCCCCGGCTCGGGGTAGGGGAGCGACATCCCGCGCGCATAGTCGAGAGCGCGATGGCGCACCGCGGACACCTCCTTGAAGCGTGGGTGGCTGGTATCCAGCAGTTTCTTGCCGGCGGAGAGAAACTCGCCGGCGGCGCCGAATTGCTGCGCCGCTTCGGTGCGCTGCTGGCGCGAGAGAGTCTTGCGGGCGCCGAGCCAGTGGAATGAGAGCCGTAGCGCGGCCATCTCGCGGCGCAGTCGGTCGGCGGGCGCCGCCGGCGGCGGTTCCGTGAGGAGCGTCGTCATCGAGGGAGTCTCCCAGCTTAGTTGGCGGATGGATCGACGCTCCGGCGGCGCCGGGGCGTCGTGGTCGAGCGATAAACGCCGCCGGCGTCGGCGGCGAGACAACGACCGCTGGCCCAGCGCCGCAGCGCCGCGAGCGACTCGGCGGCCGAAAGGGCCACCGGGACAACCTGATTCGCGGCCGCTGCCAGCGGCAGTTCCAACAACGTCGCCAATCGGCAGCAAGCGGCGATCTCCGCGCCAGTCCAGTGGTCGTCATCCGGCAACGGGTCGTGCGGGTCGACCCCGTAGCGAGTTCGATGGATCTGCCAGATCGCCTCTTTGGCGGCGCGCGACGGCAGATCAATGAAGAAGACGCCGTCAAAGCGTTCGGCGCGGGAGAATTCGGGCGGCAGTCGAGTGACGTCGTTGGCAGTCGCGACGACAAAGACGTCGCTCGTACGATCGGAAAGCCAGCTGAGCAGCGTTCCGAACAGCCGCGCCGAGACCCCGGAGTCGCCCTGACCGCTCGCGCCGGAGAGAGCCTTGTCGACCTCATCGACGAACAAGATGCAGGGCGCCATCGCCTCGGCGATCGCCAGCGCCTGCCGGACGTTCCGTTCGGTTTCGCCCACCAGCGACCCCAAGAGGGCGCCAACGTCGAGGCGCAGGGTTGGGCGGCCGACTTCGCGGCCCAGCGCCTGGCACCAGGCGCTCTTGCCGCAGCCCGGCGGCGAAAGGAGCAGGACGCCCCGCGCGGAGACTTGATGGCGCGTGCGCCGCGCGAGTGCTCGCTGGCAGAACGTCTTGAGCGCCTCCAGTCCGCCGAGTTCAGCAAAAGACGCGGTCCCGCGATCGAGCGACAGCAGCTTCGATTGGCGCAACTGCTGCGCCTTAAGGTTCCAGACCGTGGCGGGCTCCAAGGCGCCGTGGCGGACCAGCGACAGACTAAATGCGCCTTCCGCTTCGTAGCGCGTCAGTCCCGCGGCGGCGTCCAGCAACCGGCCAAGCGCAGCGTCGGCGGGGACTTCGCCTTCGGTCGCCAGCTCCCGGACGATTTGTTCAAGCTGCGCGCGGTCGGGCAAAGGATGCTCCAGGGTGACGAAGAGTTTTTGGAGTTCGAGCGGCAGGGTCGCCGCCGGCGCGAGAATGATCACAAAGGTCCGCTGACGCTTGCCCAGTTCAATCTGCCGGGCAAGCGCCTGGACGATCTCGGCCGACCCCAGAAACCTGTGAAAATTCTCCAGCACCAACAGGCCCGCCCCTTCCGGCGCGGCGAGTCCTTCGGCGGAGCGAACGGCGGCGAGCGGATCGGGGGCGTCTGCCGCGACTGACTCCCCGGCGACGCGGAGGCCCGTTTCAAGATTCCAGCTGGCGAGGCGCCACTGACGTTCGCGGCAGAGCTGACGGATCTCGGCGAGCGCCTCTTCCGGTTCCAGCGTTTCGATCCAGATACCGCTAAAGCAGGCGCGGACGTATTCGGTCAGCTCGACGGCGAGTGCAGACATCGTGAGGGGGCTCCAGACGTTGAAGAGGTGAGGGGACTAACGAAACTCGCAGCGCTGCGCCACGACGTCAGCCTGCGCAATGACGTAAAACTCGGCGGTGAGCCGGTCACTGGTCGTCTGCCCCAAGGTCTGGAGCAAGTCGCGACTGGCTTCTAAGCAGGAGCGGCCAGCGAAGCCCCGCGTCTCGCCGCGGATCTCGCCGGCGGGACCAATGATCAGTTCGAGACGCGTCATGGGGATTCTCCGAGATGGATGGTGAGTTTGACGGAGCCGTCGGCGAGGGGCGCTTCGGTGACGGCGTAGCCCGAGCGACGCGATTCCAGTCGCGTCTTCTCGATCGCGTATGCCTGCAAGAAGCGGTCAAGTTGGGCGCGATCGCCCCAGGCGCCCTCGAAATTGTCATAAGCGAGTTCGCCGGCAGCGAGCTGGCAGACGATCGGGTAGCGCCAGCCGGGAAGGCGCACGGCGAGGCCGGTCGCTGCGGATGCGTACAAGGCAAACGTGCCGGTCTCCGGCGGCGGCAGTTCCAACCGCGACGCCGCGGCGGTCACCGCCGCGGCGTCGCGAACTTGGGTCCTGATGCGAACGATGTGGCTCATTCAGTTCTCCGGTAAACGTGGCAGCGCAGGAGGAGTGTCAAGGCGAGGGACTTGCTCGTGGAGCCTCGACGCGTCAAGGAGGTCGCTCTCCAGGAGTTCCGTCGCAAGTTCAGCGCACGCCGCGTCCGTTTGAGCAGCGCCTAGGAGTCGATGAACGACGGCCAGCGTGGCGAGAGCGACGACGAAGAGTCCGCCGCCGCGGAGCGCAGCGGCGAGCGTGGTCGTCGCGCGGCGCTCGGCGTCAACGCGCCGGCGTTCTGACTCCAGTTCCAGGTAGTGGGCCGATAATTGGGCGTAGTCGACTTGCAGCCGACGATGCGCCGCCAGCAGTTCATGACGCGACTGGGCGTCCGCCGTGACCAGCCGCTCGGCGCCGTGGGCGACTTCGCGCTGCAGGCCGATCATCGCCTCGTTCTGGGCGGCCTGACGGTCGGCTGCTTCGCGGGCGATTTCGACCGACCGGTCACGGCAGCCGGCGATCATTAGCAAGAGAATCATGAGTTTCGTCCGGGCGAGCATGCTCGTGGGGTTCACGGGCCCTCCAGTGGGTAAAAATGCGGCGGAGCAGTTGTTCTAAGGCGCGGCGCAGACGGATCTGACGCGCGAGCGCAAGCGCCGTGAAGGTGAGCGCAAGCGACAACAGGTAGACCAAGACTTGTGGCATGGGGCCTCGCGGGGGAGGAAGAGGGGGGCGTGGCTGGAGGACCGCACAACGGGCCGCGGCGGGCGGCCGTGAAGAGCTAGGCACGCCACTTCGGGATGCCGTGGTCTGGGCGGATATTTAGCTGCTCTCCAAGCCGGTCGGCGAGAACTTGAACCGGCCATGTTCGCAGTCGGGAGGAATGGGCAAAGCTCATTAGCCTAACGCTGGGCAGCTGGCGGCGGACCGACGTGGGGCCGGGCCGCGGGTCGTGCCGCCGGCGCCCAGATTCGCTCCGCGGCCAAGATCGCCACCAGCGCTACGAATGCCCAGGATCGCCAAGCGTTCCACAGCATCCGCAGGTTCGACTCGTATCCCGCGCCGTCGCAGTAGCGACATTGGTACGACTGGAACAACCATGTTTTGAGACGTGCGAACATACGGTTCTCCGATGAGTGTGGGAACGTCCTTGGCGCAGCCAACTGACGTCGACCGAACCGCCAGCGCGGTCGACGAGATGTCGACGTCGCTCGCGCGTGGACGTTTTCCGGGACAGCGTAAGCGGACGTCGCGAAGACGCGCTTACGATCGGACGCCGACTGGTAACCTCGGGTCCTCAATGATTCTTGCCCCGTTTTTGTCGCCAATTTAGCAGTGGCGTTGCCCGCATCGGGCGTCAACGAATGATGAACAGCTACTCGGCGGTGAACGCGTCTCCGTTGGGAATGCGTGATCCTGCCGACGATCGGCTGCCCGTGCGAACTCTGCCAGGGTTAAAGGCGAGATTCAATAGCCTCGGCCCCATCTCTGCACGCTGCGAACATGCAGACGTACCCGATGTACACCGGCGCCTACGCTTACGGTCGGGTTCGTCAGAATCCCAAGACGCGTCGCGTCCGTCAGCTGACTCAACGGTTAGCGCCAGAGTAGTGGCAGGTCCTCATGAAAGATCCCTACCTGGTCTGCAACAGTTTGGCTGAGTATGAACAAGACGTCGCGTGGCTCCAGGAGAACCGTTCCCTCTCATCGCGACGCGGATCCATGCGTAAACGACGAGAAGCTACGCGAGCTGGAACGGTTAGAGAGAGACTTGGATCGTTATCGCCGAGAACAACCGCAGCGTCTCACGGCGAATATCAGACTCGGCGACTTGACGAAGATCTCCCAGCACTTTGGCACGCCGACGCACAATGCCATGATTGAATCCTTTAACTGTCGGCTTCGAGCCGAGCACCTGAACGAAAACCGGTTCTTGTCGTTAGATTTCGCTGAGGAGTAGATCAGCAGTTGGCGGACGGATGACAATGAACATCGATCTCATCGTGCCCTGGCAACCTGGCGCCCAGGGAGTTTGCTTCAACTTGCCAGACATGCCGGGCAAAGTGAAGCCTCGGAAACCTTTACTTGCATGAGAGGAGTTGATGGTAGCAGGTCACCAATTCCGTCTTGGTATGTCAGTTTGCATCGACTCATCGCCTTTAGCGTTCGGTGGCGCTATGCAATTGATTCCGCTGTTTCGAAAGCAAAATAACGGCTCTTTTGCCGTCCGTGAAATATGGATCCCCGGTCAAGTTGCGGCGGGGGGCCGTACTTGAGCAACTGCCGACGCCGTCCACGTAGCTAGTCGCGTCGACCCGCTCCGCCTGAGTCAGATCCTCAATAACATAGTCTCGCGCCTCGTCGACATCGGGATCAACTCGATGTGTCGTCAAGTTCCAAGTCTTGTAGGTGAAGCGAACGCCAATGTCGCGGCTCACTTGTCCCAGCCAGACGCTTTCACCTTGATACCGCAACGGAGTGAGCCAGAGCCTCAAATGAAGTCGTTCGTTAATCGACTTCCTACTGCGCTGCAAGGCGATATCTTGACTTCTTCCGAAGAGATAGAGTGCGCTTACGGGAGAGTAGCGATAATGGCTGCTAAGCAGGAATGAGCGAACCGTCTTCCAACAGGTTGATAAAGTAATCACTTCACTCTCATCCCATCTCGCGATGAAAGCGCTGAGCATGGCGTCAAAGTCGCCGATAACGACAAGGTTCAAGGGGTCTCCATTTCGGGTCTGCTTTGCATTCGACGTCGCCGCAGGCATTTCCTTCAGATGCGCGCTTAACGCGACAACGTCGCAGTCTTTGCGTGAACTGGGACTGATCAAATCGCTGAGGTGGCGGCTAAGAAAATCAACGGAAATTCCTGGCACTGGAATCGAGAAGATGAAATCGACTGGGACGTCATCCTTTGCGTCAGCAAGAGCGGCAACGCCGAGTAGGTCACTTTCCGAGTGGAGCGAGATCGGGACCACCTTCATCCCCGCATCGATCGAGGTGAACACGAAGCCTTCCGAAACGCTACCTGGCGGGATAGGTCGCATGTGAAAGGCATGCTCGCTGAAGAATTCATCCATTCGCCGATTCGCGCGGTATGCCGTGATCAGCTTGAGGGGAATCAGCACGAGCAGCGGAAGGAATATCCATCCGATGAGCCCGAAGGCGGACAATCGTTTTGCAAACGAAAAGTGATTCCTCGCCGCGGCTTCGAGCGGCGTGTAATAGTTGGGATCAATTTGAACGAGCCGCAGCCGCATTAATGCCTGAGATCGGTTGACGACGCGGATATAAACGGGCTGGATGCCACGCCGTGCCAATGACACGCCGAAGTAACTTGCACTTTCGGCGGCATCAAGCACGCTAACGGTGACCTCGGCGTTTGTATTCTCCTGAGTCTGAGCCCGCGACAAGAATGTGCTGAGCGTCGGATCAGGCGTGTAACGCGTGGTAAAGAAACGCCACTGAGGTATTCTTGATGCAGTGCTCACCGACTAATTCTGGTCACTGCAAGAATGAAGGTCTATATCGCTTCAGATTGTTTAGCGCGAAAATCGTTTAACTCGAAAGCCGCTCGAAGCGGGAGCCGATTGGCTGGCTTCCATCGTTGTTAGCAGCCTAGTTGCAAATCTCGGATCCCCTACGTCGCGACGAGGCGCTCCACCAGGAAGAACATCGAAATTCGCAACGAGCAGATCTGGCTAGTCGTTGGATCGATGATGATCCTCGCCACCGGAATGTTGGCCATCGCGTTGGCCTATACGCGCGCTGTGATGGTTCCCTTCGTGCTGGCCATCTTCATCACGGCGGTCGTAGCTCCGGTCGTAGACTATCAAGTCAACCGATGGCGACTTCCCAAATGGTTTGCCGCGCTGACGACTCTTTTAGTGGTCCTGGCGTCACTCGTGATGATGGGCGTCGGGTTGATCGTTGCGGTGCAGTCGATGGTTCTCTCGGCAGACGAATACAGCTCACAAGTGGCCGACCTTGCAGCGAGGCTCTTCGACGAACGGTCCGGTATCACTCGAGGTTATGTTTTCGTCGTGGCGTAATCGGCGCAGCGCCGACTTTTGGCGTCCAAACACACGTATTTCCGACCTTCCGCGCGGCAACCGGCGCGGTCGAAGTATGCAAACAATGCGACGATTGTTGTATTCGTCGCCACTCTCAGCTAGTTTGAACGAACCTTGAGTCTATTGACTTTCAACTTCGCCGCTCGGTCGCCCCGACCGAACATCCGCTGGCCCAATCCCAAGGCGTTCTGATGAAACTGCAACTGGCGGCCACGGCCACTTTGATGCTCGCGCTTTCAGCAATGTGGCCGTTGGCTGAAGCCCAGCAGCCACGGGTCAACGGCGGTGCCGCTACGAGCGTGCAAGCAGCCGACGAGCCTGCGGCGGCTATTCAGAAAACAGCCAAAGCGTTTGCCGAAGCATTCAATCGCGGCGATGCGAAGGCGATCGCGGCGCTTTGGACTCCAAGCGGCGAATACATCGACGAATCTGCCACTGCGTACGCTGGCCGGGAAGCGATCGAGAATCGCTACGCCGATTTTTTTAAAGCCAATCCGGGAGCGTCAATCGCGCTCGAAGTCGACTCGGTCCGATTGCTAAGCTCCGATGCAGCCATCGAAGACGGGCATGCCGTCCTGACGCTCCCCGCGGGGGGGGAATCGACCGCTGGCGCCTATTCGGTCGTCCACGTCCAGATCGATGGGCGTTGGCTCATGGCGTCAGTCCGTGACGCGCCAACGGACGGAGGAACGGCCCAGGAGCACATTGCCGACCTGCAATGGCTCATTGGAACTTGGACGGCCGAGGAGCAGGGCGTCACCATGGAGTCAGTGTGCAAATGGATTGGCGAAAAGAGCTTCGTAGAGCGAAGGTATACGACGAAGGCCGCCGACGGCGTGCAAACAAGCGGCGTCCAAATCATCGGCTGGAACGCCCAAGCTCAACGCGTCCAGTCATGGAACTTTAGCGCTGACGGTTCCTTCGCTGTCGGGATCTGGACGCCGATCGAGGGCGGATGGCATGCGTCGGTCAGCGGCGTCACTGTCGATGGAGCAGCGACTTCGGCCGTCAATCAACTGCGTCGACTCGACGACAATGCCTACGTCTGGCAATCAGTGGATCGATCCGTCAACGCGATACCGCTGCCTGACAGCGACGAAGTGATTATGCGACGTCTGCTTCAGAAGTAAGCCGCCTGCAGCGCCCAACTAAATTTACTAGGGACAGTGCTATGAGTTCTCGATCTGTGTTGACCTTTGTTTGCGTCGCGCTATGCCTCCTTCCCACCAACCCGACCTTCGGTCGCGGCTTCGGCGGCGGCGGCGGCCGGGGCGGCGGCGGCGGCGGCGGCATGAGTCGCGGGGGCGGCGGCGGTTTTTCTGGTGGAGCGCGGCCTGGCGGCGGGGGCTACGGTGGAGGAGGGGGGGGCGGTTACGGGGGTGGTAGATCGGCCCCATCGAATATCGGCGGGGGACAGCGGCCATCGCCTAGTCGACCCACGGGGCCATCGGGCGCGGGCGTGCAGAATCGCGGAGCCGCCAACATCGGCGCGGCGGGTCAACGCGGAGCCGGAGGCGTCGGCGGCCGAGAACTCGGCGGCGTTGGAGCCGGCGGTAATCGCTATTCAGCGCCGAGCCGTGATCAGCTTAGTAGCTTCCTCGGACTGCCGTCCGACGAGGGGATGCATGGCCTAAGCGCCAACTCCAGTAGAACTGCAAGTCAGCTTCCTGCTGGCGGCGGCGGAAACTTCGACGTGAACACGGGGACGGCGGAAGGCCCTCGCGGCGGCCAAGCAGCGGGAATCGCCGTTACTGGACCAGGCGGAAACACGGCCGGCCGCGCCGTCGGCGTTGGTCCACAAGGCGGCGCGGCGGCAGTCGGCGGAGTCAAAGGAGCTGGCGGCGCTGCGGCCGGGCGGGCCGTTGGCGTCGGCCCAGGCGGCCAAGTCGCCGCCGTCGGAGGCGTTCGCGGTCCGGAAGGCGGAGCGGCCGTGCGCGGAGCCACTGCGGGACCGCGCGGCGCTGCGGCCGGGTTTGCCCGCGTCACGCCGTCCGGTCGATATATGGCCGGCGCCGCGGTGCGAAGCAATTACTCGCACTGGGGCGTGTATGGTCGGGGTTGGTACGCGCAGTACCCAGGCGCCTGGCTGGCCGCCGGTTGGGCGGCCGGCGCCGCGTGGAACGCCTGCACGTGGAACTCCGCATCAGCTTACTGCGGATACTCGGACGAGCCGCCTGCTTACTACGACTACGGCAATAACGTCACTTATGAAGACGGCAGCGTCTATGTCAACGGCGATGATGCAGGCACGTCAGAGCAATACTACGATCAAGCCAATCAAATCGCCGCGGCGGGTGTCGCAGCTGCCGCCTCTTCTGACGGGGATTGGTTGCCGTTGGGCGTATTCGCTTTCACCAGGCCCGATCAGACCACTTCCGACATTAGCATTCAATTGGCCGTCAACAAGGAAGGCGTGATCCGGGGCAACTACACCGACTCGGCGACGAAGCAGAATCAAGTCGTCCAAGGCTCGATCGATAAGAAGACGCAGCGCTTGGCCTTCACCGTCGGCGACAACAAGACGAGCGTCATTGAGACGGGACTTTACAACCTCACGAAGGATGAGGCGCCCTGTTTGCTCCATCTTGGTAAAGATCAAACGGAGCAATGGTTGCTCGTGCGACTCAAACAGCCGACGCAGCCGACGGGCGACGCTGCTTCACCCTAGTGACCCACTGGGAATATCGCTTTCTCCTGCAGGAGTTGACTGCGGCGCGCAACCGCAGACCTTGGCTTCGTTGAATGATCTGTTCGCCGAGGGCGTTTGTTTCAGTAAACCGCGATCTCGCGTCGCCACCCTGCCTCTGTTGGTCGGCGTCGGAAAGGTTGGCGTGCGTCATCGCACTGGCCAATGCTCGTTCGACGGACGGGCGTTTCCGCAGCGCGGGCAATGATCAGTCATCATGCTGCTGAACCATTTTGCTATGCAATCGGCACGCACGAGTGCCTTTGGTTCGATTCCAAGTAGAGCAAACCGGTCCGGCGTGAATGCTCAAGGGACCAGTTAAGGATCTGCGTTGGCCGCCAACGCAGGATCACCGCCGGCTTGGCAGCGAGGTTGCCAGACGGCCCTTGAGCATATCCGTCCGCTGCCGACTCATGGTGAATGTTGCGACCGTTCATGTTGACTCTGGCGTGCCAGCCGACAGCGACATCAATGCATCTCGGGGGTTGGCATACTTGATCGCCGACATTGGCATCTCGTTGAGCTTGAAGGAGGCGTCGTAGGGCGACAGGTCTTCGTCGAGGAGCCACATTTTCGCGCAGTTGATGAGGTCGTTCATCGACCCCGTGACGGACCTATTCAGCGACTTCGAGAAGCTGACGCTCGCGGCCGACGGCGCCACCGACCGTAGGTAGATAAACCCCAGTCCATCGTCAACCAACACGTCGCGAATGGCCGCCAAGCCGCGTTCGATCAATCGTCCGCCGTCTACCACGCCTCGACCATAAAGAAGCGCCGAATAGAGCGAGGCGGTGTTCGTGACGATGATGTACTGGGTTCGATCAGCCAAGAAGAGATGCCCCGACCAATCGGCCAGCGGATTCTGATCGAGCGGGAGGACCCTCGTCGGCGCCTCGCCAAGCTTCATCGATAACTTCTGCGACAGACGGAAAATCATGGGAAGACCCTGTGGACTGCGGTGATATCGCCGGACGCTTGAAGATGATCTGTTACCTATTTGAAGTCCCCATCGCGTGCGCTGCCGATGAAGCAAGATCGCGCGGATAGAACGGGCGTCGCCGCCTCACCTCCGACAACGCAGCGATCATTATATCGCGATTGCCAGCGACCAGGCGGCGAGGATTGGCATCTCAAAGGCCGCCTGTTTAAGTACGGCAGGACTCGCAGCCAAGAACGGCGATGCTCCGAAACTATTTTGCCAAAGGGCCAGATCGCCAGCGCTGAACTCCCTTGGACCAGTTCAATATTCGCGTCAACGCCCCGGCGCCAATCGCCTCGACGAGTTACCTAGTTGCCCAGCGGCGCCGAAGGCGGAATTGGTCAACGTGTATGCCGCGACCGCATCGGGCTGGTCGACTGGAACGACGAGACGGCTCGGCCCAAGCGGGCTCGTGATGAGGCCGCAACGGTTACCCGCATTAGGCAGATGATACCCGCCAGTCCGCGTCCGTTTGCGAAACGGCCGCGGTAAACTACCGCACAAGCCCCACCGACCGCGTGACGTGCATGCACTGGACGGGAGCGAGGTCGCATCGCCTCGCTGGCGCTGCCGGCAAATTGTGAGTGAGCACAGGTGCACACTGCGCGCTCCCAATGCGCCATGCGAACGTCAGCTCGGCCGGAAAATGTGCGGAGATCGAACGTCTCGCACTGGTCCGGCAGTTGCGTCTACTTCCGTTAAGCGGTGCAACACTACACTCCGCACCGCTGATTCTTGATGGAATCCGGCGGCTGCGTCGGGGCTGCCCCCCCGGCGCAACGTCGGGTTTTTCTGCCTGCTTGCAGCGCGTGCTTTTTATTGTTGACCCTCCAGAGCAGGGCGCGCTTTAGGTTGAAGCGCGCGGAGGACGCTGCGCAGTGCATCATCGTCAGCGGATTGCCCAATCGCCGACTCGCGCCACGACGCCGCCCTTGGCGAGTCTGCTAGCCGGCGCCAGCTCCGGCCCCGCTTGCTACACCGCCGCCCAGTCGCCTGCGCTGACGCGCAGCCGTGAGTGACTGCCGTGCATTGCTGGATGGCGTCGCCGGCTCGATCCGACACGGCTCTGCACAGGGATCCTTTGGGGCTCGATTCGGCGGGCGAAACTTTTTTTTCACGAAGCTGTCCGGTTCTCGTCACGATTCTTGATTACCCCTTTAGACAGCCTCCTTCCGGGGAGTTTCCACGAAAGGGGGACGCAGGCCAGGGCCACAAGAGCCCTGTGCGAGCGGGGCAATTTGCCAATGGTGCTCGGAATCTGAACGTTTCCACCAAGCGTGGAGTTGGGAGCCGTCAATTATGGGTCTCTTGAAACGATCAAAGCGGTCTCGGAGTCGTGCTATCGTTGACCGCCCGCGCCGATTTGAACTGCTCGAAGATCGGCGGGTCATGGCCGTCGTAACGGGCCAGTCGACCTTCGACGCCAGCCTGTTTGGGGACAACATCGAATTGATGTCCGACGGCAACGCCGTCGGTTACGGCTATGCTATCAACTTCGACGGCCAGACATTGGCGGCCGTCGGCGGCGGCGGGCAAGCCCGCACCGTTGCCGACGCGCCCCAGCGAGACTTTAACTCGCTCACGGAGATGGAAATCTCCAGCGTCTCGAAGACCGTGACGGCGACGGCCGTCCTCCACGTACTGCAATCGCAGCCGGGCGGTCTCGATGCCGCGCTTAACGCGCTGCTCACGGACTATTTGCCGAGCGACTGGACGCCGGGCGCCAATGTCCAGAACGTGACGCTGCGCCACTTGCTGACGCACACCAGCGGCTTCTTGGAAGAGGGGAACTCGATCGGCGTGAACTTTGAGAGCTATGGCCAAAACACGTTCACGAACTTGCGAAGTCTTGTGCAGGCGGGGCTGCCGGCGCCAACGGTGGCCGCCGATGGCGTCTACGACGCGCCGCGTTGGGGTTCCAGTTACAACAATGCCAACTTCTCGCTGCTCGCTAAAGTGGTGCTGCCCAAGCTGCTGAACCCCGGCATCAACCTGACGGCGGCGAACTATGCGAATCGCGACGCGACCTCTGGCGGCATCTACAAGGAGTACGTCCAAGACGAAATCTTCGCACCCCTGGGAATCGTCGCCGACCTGGCGCCGGCAGACGTCAACCCTGCGAAAGGTTACAACCTGGCGACCGCCGAAGACTTGCCCGGGCTGTCGCAGTCGAATCTGACGAATACCGGCGGCGCGTTCGGCTGGAAAATGTCCGCCCGGGAACTCGCGACGTTTCTCGACGGCATTCGCCGTGACGACAGCTTGCTCACGGCGGCAACGCGCCAGATGCGCGACGATCAAGAGCTGGGCTGGTACCAGTCGGAAGACGCCTTCGGCGAGTTCTTCACCCACAACGGGGCGACCAGCAGCGCCTCGGGAAACTTCCGCTCGCAGATCGTCGCTCTGCCCGCCGACGTGGAAGTGTCGTACTTGATGAATTCGGAGCTAGGCAATCTGCCTGGGGGATCGATCGGCAGCATGCTGAAGACTGCCTACGTCAATGCCTGGAGCGAGCTCACCGTCGCCGGCACTTCGTCGGATGATGACTTTCTAATCCGGCTCGACAACAACGGCTTCCGTCCATCGATTGAGGTCGTCCTCAACGGCGCAACCGAATTCATCCACTGGATCGACACGTTCGACTCGTTGACGTTGAACGGCGGATTCGGAAACGACACGTTCACCATTGAGGGGTGGAATCCGTCAATCGATCTAAACATCAACGGAAGCTTCGGCAACGACGCCGTGAGCGTCATGCCGGGCGTGCGGAATATTGAATGGGTCAACGGCATGACCTTCAATGGCGGGACCGGCGACGACTCGCTGGTCGTCAACGACCAGAACAATCCTTACAGCAACGCCGCGCTGAGCCGAATCTACACCGCCGCCAGCGGTTCGGTCGCACGGTACGCCGCACATCCGGCGTTCCCCGGCAACCCCGCCTTCTCGATACCGGTCGTCGTCGGCTTCTCGGGCGTGGAAAATCTCGATCTGACCACCGGCGCCCAGCAGGACGTCGTTAGCGTGGTCAGCAAAACGTCCGGCCAAGCTCGGGTACGCACCGGCAATGGCGACGACACGATTATCGTCGCCCAGTCGGCCGGTAATCTGGAGACCGTCGACGGTCTGGAGGTCGACGGACAGGCGGGCCTCGATACGATTCGGCTGTTCGATCATAACAAGGCGAGCGCTGATCCTGACGCCGTCGGCCAGTACGACGTGGAATCCGACAACGTGTCGCGTTACGTCTCTAGCCTGGGCAGCGTGTCGGGCGTCGGCGCGGACGGCGTCGGGGTTGAATTCTCTCAAGTGGAAAATCTTGAGCTGACGGCCACGGACATGGTCGACGTGATTCGCGTCCACGCGACGACCATTGGTCTCACCACGATTCACGGCGGCGCCGGCGGCGACATCCTCAATGCGAGCCCCGCCGGCAAGAATCTAGAGACGGTGGACGACCTCGTATTCCACGGCGATGCGGGGCTCGATTCGATCGTCCTCAATGACCAGAACAATCCGTATACCTATCCGGGACTCAACCGCCAGTACGAGGTCAGTTCCGCAGGCGTCTCGCGCATGACGGGGCTGCCGCTGGGAGATCTCTTACTCCCCCTTTCCATCGAGGTCGCGTATAGCAGCGTTGAAGAGTTGACCCTCAAGACGGGCGGACAGGGCGACGTGGTCGATGTTGAGAGCGTCCCCTCAGCCGGGGCCCAGCTGCAGACTGGCGCCGGCGACGACGTGGTCAATACGAGCCCCGCCGGGGCCAACTTCGAGACGATTCACGGACTGCAAGTGGACGGCGGCGCCGGGAACGACTCGCTCCACGTCCACGACGAGAACAATCCTTACGAACTGGGCCCCGGCGGCGGCGTCTACGCGATCTCGCCGTCGACCGTGTCCCGGTTCAAGGAACACATTCTCTTCGACAACGTGGCGGTGCCGGTGGAACTCGGCTTCACGGCCATGGAGAACGTCTCGATTGCCGCGGGTAATCAGGGCGATGAGTTCAACGTCGATGGGACCGGCTCCGCTGCAACGCTCTCGCTCGACGGCAACAGCGGCAGCGATCGGTTCAACATCGACAGCCCCGCATTCGCGACGATCAGCGTCCAGGGCGACTTTCCGATCTTCGCCCCAGGCGATCAGCTCTCGGTGAATGGGGAGAATCTCTACGCTGTGGCGACCGTGCCCGGCTTGTACTTGGTCGGTAGCGGCGCGATGACGATTGGAGCCGCGACCGTCAACTACAGCGGCATCGAAACGTCGCTGATGCACCCGCAGATCTACGGCGGGCCGGGCGACTTCGACAGCAACGGCGTGGTCAATGGCGAAGACCTCACGCATGCGACGCTGGGCTTCTACGCCCGCTTCGGCGACGATCTCGACGGCAGCGACTTCCTCGTCTGGCAGCGGAACTTCGGTAACAGCTTGCTGCCGGCAGAAGTTCGCGGCGGGCAGTTGACCTTCGAGAATGCGATGGCGCCGGTGGCGTCGATCGCCGCCGTCCCTCAAGACGACGAGCACCGCTTGGACGCCTTCGCCTATGGGCCACTAGCTGGTCGCTCAACTCCTCGAGTTGACAGTGTCGTCCGTCAGGCGTCGCGATCCCGGAAACAGCAAGCCCAGGCGAAGGCGCCAAGCGTCGCCGCCAACAAACCTCTCACTGCGGATGTCCGTGATTGGGCCTTCGCGTTGATGTCTGGCAGTGACGCCGCCGTCGCGGGCCACGACGAAGCTGCCTCGCCGTGGGATGATGCGTTCGCCGACTTTGGTTTGGCGGTCAGCGCCACAGTTTAACTTCCCGGCCAAAAAAGCAACGATGACGGCGAACGGTAAAAACTGCCGCCAGGCAGGCGACGGCAACCAACTCCGTCGGCTCGGGAACCGCCGAACTGACGGTCGACGCCGCGTTGGCGGAGCCAAACTGAAAGCGCCACGCCGCCAAGTCGCTGGCGTCGACCTCGCCATCGCTATCGGCGTCGCCCTCCGACAACGTCGAGCCGACGCCGAGCCCGCGTTCCCAGACGAGGAAGTCATCGCCGTCGACATCGCCATCCTGATTGAAATCGGCGGTCGCGATTTTGATCACGGCGTCGGGAAGCCCTTGGGGTTCGTGGCGATGGTCAGTTCCCTCGCCCAAGACGGCCCATTGGTTCACGACGTCATTCGGCAGGCCGAAGACGACGCTCGTATCACTCGGTTCATCGGGCTCCACGGCGTCGCCAGGCGACTGCCACACGCCCTGTTCGCCGATGCTGAGAAACAGCTCGACCGAGCCAGGCGACATGCCGGCTTGGAATTCGACCGTCGCCACGTGCCACGCCGGAGCGCCGCTGGCCGTCGAACAATCGCCGCACTCGGGACCAATCCCGGCGCCATTGGGCAGCCCCAAGGCATTCTCGAAAAACGAGTAACCGAGGAAACCATAGATTTCGTCTGGCGCGACTTCCAGGCCGCTCGCCGAGTCGAACACAATCTGATGTCGGTACAAGGGCGGCATCGCCGCCAACTGAGGATTCAGCACGTCGACGCCTTGAAGCGAGACGACGCCCGGCTGTTGGGCAGTCAGATCGAGCGCAAAGGCCGACATGCGATAACCTTCGGCCGGCCGCGCCCAAATTTGGATTTCGCCCACCGCGCCTGGCGCAACAAAAAGGACCGGGACGGTCGGCCCCGTGTCGGCGTCCGCGAGCCAGAAATGCACGATCGACTCGGCGCGCGCCTCGCCCGACGTCATGGCCCATGCAATGGCCGCAACGACCGACGCCCTCAGAAGCTTCGTGTTCGGAATCGGCGCGCCAGTCCAGAACATAGAACAGGTCTCGCAGCATCACTTGAACCGCCGGCGCCCGACGGCTTCTCGCGTGTAGCATAACCAAATCGCAAAATTAACGCCTGAAATTGGGCCGTTGAACGCTAATTCGACTCTCACTTGGGCGTGAGCTCTGAATTCCTGTAGAATCCCTCGTGCTGCTGGACGTTTGGTCGTTAACTTGCTTTTCGAACGTTTAGCCGTTTGGCCTGGAGACCTGACTCCGCAACGCGAGCGCTCCATGTTGCTTTTTCGAGTCACTTTGACGCCGGCCAAATCGTCGGCGACCGACGTTGCGCCGCTTTACGGTTGGCTGTTCGCGTCTCTACTGATTGCTAGTTTCACAACTCCCGCCCGCGGCGTTCTTTGGGATGGGGGCGGGAGCACTTCCGCCTGGATCGAGCCGGCCAATTGGCAATTCAACGCTGTACCCGCTACGGCCGACGCGGCCACGATCGTTGGCGACACGGCGACCATCGACGCCATCGTCGTGCCGACGGTCTTGGCAGTTGAGCTAGGGACGGGGACGCTGCCGGGCGAGCTGGTCATTACGGGCGGCTCGAGTCCCGGCAGGCTCAACGTCGTGTCAAATGTCGCGGTGGCCGCAGCGGGAAATCTTACGCTTGGCGGCGGCGGCCCCGCGACGAGTCTCTTGTCGGCGGCCAGCTTGACGACTGGCGGGAACCTTACGGTGCTCGATCGCGGCACGGTCAACCTCTCGGGCGCACTTACGCAAACCGGCGGCGCGTTCAACTTGAACGGCGGCGTCGTCAATGCCTCGAGCCTGCTGATCCAAGCTGGCGCATTCCGTGCAACCGGCGATATTGTCGGCGACGTGGCGATCGGCAACGGGACCGGCGCCGCCGCCACGGTGGCGCCGGGACAGACGCTGGAGATTGACGGAAACTTGAAACTCGCGGCCAACGCTCGGCTTGAGATCGAGTTTCGCTCGGGCGCCTTCGAACGAATCAACGTCAGCGGCGTCGTGACGCTCGGCGGGACGCTCGATCTCTCCTTCCTCGGCGGCGCGCTGCCGAAGCCTGGCGTCAGTTACGCCGTGCTATCGGCACGCGGACTTGAAGGCGCCTTTACCGACATTCTCGGTTCGGGGGTGGGAGACGGTTCCTGGATACCTGAATTTGACATCAGTAATGGCCTTAACGTCTTCTATACCGAACTACGGGGCAACATGAACGGCGACGACCGGGTCGACGAACTCGACGTGGAGTTGTTCGCTCACGCTATCCGCGACCCCAACACGTACCACGTCGACTTCTACCTGGCCGGCGACGTGGCGGACTCCTTCCTCGCAGATATGGACAGCGACGGCAGCAACACGTTTGCCGACATCCCGCCGTTTCTTGAAGCGATTGAGAACTTCGGCGGCAGCGCTCAGGCGGCGTTCGCGCAAATTGCGCGGGCGTTGGCCGTTCCCGAACCAAGTGCGTCGACGGCAATACTCGCGGGAGTGTTGCTTAGTCCCTTGTTGCGACGAGTTGTGCGGCCGAGAGGACGATCAAGGTGATTAGGGGGCCCGCTAACGCTGCGCATCGCCCGCCGACCGAGTCTTGCCGGTCAGGATTCACGCTCGTCGAACTGTTGGTTGTCGTGGCAATCATTGGCGTCTTGGCGGCGCTATTATTGCCTGCCGTCCAAGCGGCGCGCGAATCGGCTCGTATGGCCTCGTGCCGTAACAATCTCAAGCAAATCGGCCTTGCACTCCACGCGTACCACGCGGAGCACGGCTCCTTCCCCGCCGGCGCCCGGATGCACGCCCGCTCCGGACGCAAGAGCATTGGCTGGCATGTGCTCCTGCTGCCCCACCTCGACCAGCGGCCGTTGTATACGGAGATTGCGCCCGACGGGGACGGCGGCGCGCGCTTCCACGCCGAAGGCACGGTGGCGCCGACGTACCTCTGCCCGACGGCGGAGCCGCCAAGCGGCAGCAGCGCCGACCTGGAGAGCGCCAACTACGTCGGCGTCGCTGGGGCAGGGCAGACGCGGCACGAGTGGCCTCTCGAAGAGGTTGCGTGCGGGATTGTCGCTACTGACGGAGTGCTGCATTTGCACGGCGAGGTCAGTTCGGCCGACATTGCCGACGGCACGTCTCATACGCTCGCAGTCGGCGAACGTTCCATTTACAAGACCGAAGAACCGTGGAGTCTCGGCGCCGTCTGGTTCAAATCGGGCGGATCGCAAGCTCCGACCAGCGCCTGCGTCGCCGCAGCCAAGCACGTCGTCTGGCCCGTCAACGCGATGGAGAGCGGCCGCGTCCATTACGTTCGCGACTCCGACTCCCCGGTGGAACTGCGTAAAGTTCTCGGCAACGAACTGGCGTTCGGCAGTCGTCATCCGGGCGGCGCCCATTTCGCTTATGCCGATGGAAGCGTCCAGTTTCTGCACGAGGCGCTAGACCTGGTTGTCTATCGCCAATTGGCGACGCGGGGAGGAGAAGAAACGAACTCGGAGACGCCTTAACCTGACGCGCCTAGTTGTCTTTCGCGCCTGTGATTGGCGGAGCGCTGAGAAGCGGCGGGTTCCGGGTGAGGCGGCAAGCGGCTTGGTACAGAGCGGCCGCCTCGCTCGGCCAGTCGTCGATGACCATTCTCGATAGCTCAGGGATCGCTGCGAGCGACTTGCTCGTCGGTGGAGTCGAGTGGTGTAATTCGAGCAAGTCGATCTGCGCGGCGACGCCGCCTTGACGGCGCTCCGCTAAGCGGCCGCGAATTGCCAAAGCCTTGGCCGCCGCCTGCATGGCCGGCTCCGTTCGCCCGGCGGCTCGATGAAGGCGCGAAAGTTGTTCGCAACAGTCGGCCCATGCAGCTGCAACGCGCGCGTCGAGCGGCCGAGCGACGGCGAGTCGCTCCAAATCATGCGCCGCGCCCGTGAATTGAGTCACGGCGTCTTCGGTGCGATCAACGGCCGCGAGCATCATACCCAGGCCAAGCTGTAGTTGAACCCGGCTCTCCAAGTCGAGGGCGTCGCCGTCAAGCGCCGTGCCGGCCGCCGTGAAGCGTCGCTCGATGACGTTATCGATGAGGTCGCGTCGCCACTCAAGCGGGTCGTCCGCCGCTGGAGTCGCCGACCCCTTTGCCGCATTGAGCGACTTCTTCAACTCGGCGTTCTCCCCGCGCAACAAGCGGCTCGCGGTCTCCTGGCCAATTACGAGTTGATCGAGTTCCTTAACTCGACCGTCTAGTTCCCGGCGCTGAGCATCAAGTACGAAGGCGATGATCGGACCGGCCACCACTATGATTCCAGCCAGCGCGGCGGCGGTCGACAGAGCAGGTTTGCGCTTCGCCCACCGCCACAGGCGGGCGGTGCGCGACAACGGACGGGCTAGAATCGGTTCGCCCTGCAGAAATCGTCGCAGCTCGGCGGCTACCTTGCCGGCGCCGGCGTAACGGCGGCTTGGTTCGCGTTCCAGGCATTTCAAACAAATCGTGGCAAAGTCTCGCGGAAGATGCCGGTTTAACTTGCGCGGATCGGGGGCGTCGTCCACAAGTTTACTGGCGAGTTGCACCTCGAAACTTCCGCGATAAGGCAACTCGCCAGTCGCCATTTGGAACATGACGACGCCCAGCGAGTAGACGTCGGCGCGGCGGTCAATCCAGTGTCCGCGTCCCTCGGCTTGCTCTGGCGACATATAAGCCGCCGTGCCGAGGATTTGGCCGTCGCAGGTCATCGTGACCTCGCCCGACTCGCGCTTCGCCAAACCGAAGTCCATAATCCGCGGCTGGCCGATTTCGTCGACCATAATGTTGGAAGGCTTGAGATCGCGATGCACGACGCCCCGCTCATGGGCGTGATCGAGGGCCTCGGCGACCACCACGCACAACTCGGCGACCTCGCGCACGCTCGGTTTGACGGTTTTCATCCACTCAGAGAGCGTCACCCCGCGTACATAATCGCTGACGATGAATACCGTATCGTCTTCACGGCCGATCTCATAGACAGCCACAATATGGGGATGCCGCAGCTGGGCGGCGGCGCGGGCTTCGCGAAAGAAGAAGTCGACTTCCTCGGCCCGCAACTGACCGCGACGCGGAATCTTGATCGCGACGATGCGATCGAGTTCAGGATCGCGGGCTTTCCACACCGTACCGAAGCCGCCGACGCCAAGCCGAGCGAGAAGTTCAAAGCGACCAATCGTGCGGAGACTCGTTGCCGTTGTCGCGTTGACGTCGCGATCAACTAAACAGAACGTGCTGCCGCACTCGCGGCAGGTGACGTCTTCTTCGGGCGTGTCGGCGACAAGTTCGACGGGGCTCGCACAATGCGGGCAACGGATATGCAACCCTTGCGGTCGCCGGGAACTCGCGAGCGCCACATCACTGAGCGACGCTCGCGGCGCCAGCGAGGCCGAATCAAAGAAACCATTAAACTCGTCGGCATACGGCCGAAGCTCTTCGGCGATGGCGGGATGGGCGGCGACAAACTCGTCGAAGGAAAGATCGGGCTCGACTGCACGGCGTCGATACTGGAAATCAATGGCAGCGAGCTCCGGGAGCAGGTGCCGCCGACAATCGCTCGGCGCTTGGTCAAGATATGATTCCAGCGACGGCGCACCAACCTTCCACGCTCGTTCAAACTGGTCGCAGATCTCATCGACGATCCGCATGACCTCGGGGGACATCGGCCGCGCCGTAGAGTCAGCATTCACGCTTCGCGCCCTTTTCGAATGAATCACACGCCAAGTCTACCTTGCCCAAAGCGGCGATTGTACATCACATCGCTGGCTCGAAATGCTTCGTTGATTGGTGAGCTGACGGCTTAAACGATAGAATTGAGCTCCTGCGGCCGCTCAGACATGGCATTGGCGCTGATGGAGGGCGAGCCGTGGCATAGCTCTGAGAAACGAACAATGGACTCGCAACGACACGAGTCAGTAACGCACTGGCTACGCCAGCTTACAACAGACGACGACACGGCAGCCCAGCAGCAGTTGTGGAATCGATACTTCATACGCCTGACGGCGCTGGCAAGGACTCGGCTCTCGGGGGCGCCGCAGCGCGACGCGGATGAGGAGGACGTCGTCCTGAGCGTCTTCAATAGTTTCTTCACCGCCGCTCGCGCTGGACGTTTTCCCGAACTGCACGACCGCACGGGCCTGTGGCCGCTCCTCGTGAAGATCACGGCGCGCAAGGCAATCAACCAGGTGAAGCGACAGCAGGCCAAGAAGCGCAGCGGCAGCGCCGAAGAACAATTCGTAGATATTGCATATCTCGTTGGCGACGAACCGACGCCGCAATTCGCGGCGGAGGTCGCCGAACAAGTTGAGCGCTTGCTCGGCCAACTAGACGCCGAACTGCGAACGGTGGCATTGATGAAGTTAGAGGGCTTCACCAACGTCGAGATCGCCAATCATGTTGGCGTTGTCGAACGATCAATTGCCCGGAAGCTGGCTAGGATTCGCCTCGAATGGGCAAACGATCAAGGAGTTGCCGATCAGGAGTAGACTGTGCCGCGTCGCTGCCGATGCCGTATGCGCGTTAACAGGAAGTCTTCAAGGGATTGGACGAATCCTCGATCAGCGCTGCTTGCCGCGGGGCAGAACAGCAGACCCACTAAGGCGTTAAAGGTCCTCGACGCAAAAGCGGAGATCGTTGCCGGGAGAGGAGGTCACGGAATTGACTGCAACGACACCTCCCACATCTCGGCTCGCGAAAGACGGTGCACCCCGGTCAGGAGAGGACGCTCGCAGCAGTATTCGGCATGGCAAGTAGGATCGCGCTTGGTTGTTGGGCGGACAGTGACGGCGCGTGCATCGGCGGGCTTGATCAAAGGCGCGACTCGCGTTCGGCTTCTCGCTGCCGAGATCTTCTAATGCATGTCATTTCTCAGCAAAGTGCCCTGTATTTGGGTGCTCGACGACGATTCAGGCCGTGCCGCTGGTCTCAGCGCGTGGCGAACGCAAGATCGACCAGACGGGGGCTGAGCCGGCTCTTTTTGGTGATCGTTGAGATCCCGCCCGCGGATAATTCACTTGCGACGAGGTTGTTGAAGATGAACACGTCATTCGTCTTGCCCAGCTGACGGTCGCTGTTCTGGTCCATCAAGTTGCCGTAACGGTCCTTGATATTTGGGCCGACGGTGAAGCTCCACGCGCCGGTGCTGGCCGTCGGCGTCACCGTAACCAGAAACGCCCTCGGACTATTGGTCGCTGCAACGCTCAGCAGGTTGGCGCCAGTCGCCGTCACGTCGGCGGTCGTGAACGTCGCGGCGTCAATGTCTTTGTTGAACGTGACCAAAACGCTGGTTACGCCCGCACTCACAGTGGCGATGCTGGCCGCGTCGATCCGTGGACCGTTCCGGTCCAGCACATTAACGACGTACTGGCCGACGTCGCCGTAGGCCCCTTGGCTTCCGACTTTGACGAAATAGACCCCGGCCGGGATGTCCATCGAGATCTGGCCGCTTCCTGGCGAGGCTTGCTTCACGAGAGTCGCTAGTTGGTCGGTGCGACTGGGCGCCGGGGATATCGTGGCGATATCTGAATTTTGGCGATAGAGTTCGAGTTTAGGGTCCAGATTCGCCGTGTCCCTTTGGCCAAGGGTCCCGATATCTAAGCGAATTGTTGCAAACCCTCCGCTCCAGTCGAAGCGGAACACGTCGACGTCCGACGTCGTGCTGATGACGCCCGAACCCGTCAAGGCGCCGAAGACCGGATCGTAGTTCGTCAACGTCTGAGGATTGGCGAAAGACGATCCCATTTCGTCGGGCCGAAAACCGAAGCCGTTGGTGGCGCTGGCGATGATCGCCATATCGTCCTGAACCTGTCCCACTTTGTCCTGGCCACGCCACCAGATAGTTCGCGTCGTCGCGCGAGGATTGCCCATGATGGGGCCCTTCGTGCCCAAACCCGGATGGAACTCTTCCACAAGTTGGCCGTTTTGCCACAACGCCTGCTCGTCCAGGCCGAACGCATGCCCCGCTTCGTGGGAGGCCACCTTGCCGATAAACGGCAGCTCGCGAAGGGAACCAGGAGTTTCCTCCAGGGAGTCGTGTCTGACTCGGGTGAAGACGTAGACGACGTTTTCCAGTGTTTCGACCGCAAACGAACCTTTCATGGCCAGGCCGCCCTCATCCGGCGACGTGGGGCTTTCTCCAGTGACGACAACCCGCAAATTGTGCGAGGCGTGGGAAAAGTCCCCCGGATCGACTGTGGTGACGTTGACGTTGAACGGGGCGTAGTCTTCGGCGACGCGCGCCCAGATATCGCGAATCGCGTCGTTTCGCGCCGAAGGGTTGGTCGCTTCGCCGTCGACGGTGAATGCGGGCGACGCCAAGTTGGGAGGAAACGTACTGATCGCAGGCGTCGCCTGAAAGTGGCCGTTGAAATCCAAGTAAATCTTCGCCGGTGCGCCGGGCAAGCTGCTCAGCGGCGGAATGGCGGCCGCCGAGACAAAACCGGGGTCGGTCTTTGAGGGAGTTCCGAACTCCGCGGCGGTCAGCGGCGTGACCGACATCATTTGTCGGGCTTCAAGCTGCTCGAATCGCCGGGGCCGCGGGCCGCGAGACGACGGCCGCGTGGAGGAGAACAACGAGGTTAGGCGGGAGGATCGCATGCTTTGGCTCGCGTGAGTGTTCGGCGAATAGGGGCGCCAACCGAGTAAGCGTTGCGGCGTTGCGGATGCTACAAGCGAGCGCAAGCCGACTGCCCATGCTGCCGAAACGGGCAGGCGTCCGGCTGCGGCGATAGGATTCAAGACTGTTGTGAAGCAACGTCGGTAACGAAGCCGGGCCGTTTCCGCTTCAGGGAAACCCAGCCGGCGCCTGAGTGGCCAGCTCGTCGCCGGCGATGCCTTCCAAAGGTCTCCCCCATGTCCGCTCGCAACCGCCAACCGTCGCTCCGCCCCGGATTCTCGATCGAGCGTCTCGAAGACCGCCGGCTGATGGCGGGCGACGTCAGGGCTCAGCTTATCAACGGGACGGTGTTCCTCACCGAAACGGGGGGGAACGGAGGCGCCCAAGCCGTGCAGGTTTCGCAGATGCAGGATGGCCGAATCCGCGTCGAAGGGGGCGCCGCCGACGACGGCTTCACGAAGATCAACGGCGGAAATGCCGCCGTCTTCGGACAACCGCTGGGCGCCCTCGCGCCGCGATTGAACTTGCACGTAAATCTTGGCGGCGGCAACGACCGCGTCGTTGTTCGCGATGCCAAGCTCAAGGACGTCACGATTCTCGCCGGGGATTCGTTCGGTCAAGGCGCCAACGACGACGACTTCGTTCTGGTGAACAACCTGAAAACTTCCGGCGCTGTCAATATCAGCACTGGCGCCGGCAGCGACAGCGTCTCCGTGTTGGGGACGACAGTCGGCGATCCGACGGGCGCCGACGACTTGACGGTCCGCGCGGGCATCGCCGGCGTGCCGGGCGCCACGGATCTTGATGCCGTCCAAATACAAGGCACGGCCGTCTTCGGCTCGACGAGGGTCGAAACGGGCGCGGGTGCCGACGTCGTGAGCATTCAGAATTCGTTTTTCGGCGACGCGACGACGGACCCCATGTGTATCGACGCCGGAGCCGGCGCCGATACGGTGGAGCTCGGCACGACCAGGAGCCTGGGGGTCGTCGCTGGTCCCGTGGTGGCGAGGGGCGACCTCTCGGTGTTCGGCGATTCGTTCTCCGACCCCGAAGCTGCTGCGGGAGACGATGTCGTCCGCATGCAAGACGTCTCCTCCCCCGAGTTCATCACGGTCAACCTTCTCAATGGCAACGATGTCCTGGAGATAACGAATATCCATGCGAAATTCGTCAATCTCCATGGCGAGAAAGGGAACGACACGTTCCGTTTGACCGAAATCTACGCCCTTGACACGGTATTCGCCAAAATGGGTGACGGCGACGACGCGCTCGACATGGTCGCCGTGCGGGCGCATCGTGTTGAAACCGACGGCGGCGCGGGCGCCCTCGACAAACTCACCACCTACGACATGGCGAACATCCCCTTGACGCGAACTGGCTTCGAGTTCGTCAACGGCAAGCGGGTGCAATCCAAAGGGGGCGCGAACGACCTCGGGGGTCTCACGAACGTGGAATTCCAGTCGACGCGGTAGGCCTGGGGGGGCGAGGAGGACAGGCTTGTCGCCTTAACCACGGTCAGGCGACGACTTGACTACCAATCGAAATCGACGATTTGCTGTAAGCAAAACAAATTTGTGACAGCCGCGCTGGGCAGCCCTGTCCTGGACGGGCCTACTCGACGGGTTCGTGCCGACGCCGCGGCCATTTTTCGGCGTCTACGGAACGGAGGCGCATTTTGCAGCGGTAGCAGTGGGGCCGGCAGCGTGGCCCCGGACCCGACCGACGTCTTCATTTCGGTCTAACGGCCCCTCCTGCCGCCCTTCCGCTCAGGAGGGCTTTACCATTGCATTCTCCCGCTTCGAACCAAGCGTGTGCCAGACGCTAAAGAAAGAAATCGGGGATCAGGTCGCTGCCCGGCGTGACCGAGTAGTGATCGAACTCGTTGACGCCGGCCGCTCGCAATACCTCTTCGTCGACGAAGAAGTTGCCCGTGCATTCGCGACTGTCGCGGTTCAAAACCAAGTAGGCCGCGTCGGCCATGATGCTCGGCTTGCGCGAACGACGCACGACCTCGTCCCCCCCAAGCAGGTTCTGCACGGCCGCTGTCGCGATCACCGTCCGCGGCCAAAGTGCATTGACGGCGACGCCCTGATCCTCAAACTCCGCTGCCATCCCCAGAACGCACAGACTCATGCCGTACTTCGCCATCGTGTAGGCCAAATGCGGGGCGAACCATCTCGATTCCATATGCAGCGGGGGCGAGATGTTCAGAATGTGCGGATTCGACGACAGCAGCAGAAACGGCAGGCACGCCTGTGAGCACAGAAACGCGCCGCGCGCGTTCACGTCGTGCATCAGGTCGTACCTCTTCATCGGCGTCTCCAGCGTTCCGCTCAGATGAATTGCGCTCGCGTTGTTGACCAGCACATCAATGCCGCCGAACGCCGTCACACACTTCTCCACGGCGGCTTGAACTTGTTCAGCAAAGCGAACGTCGCACGCACATGCCAGCCCCCGTCCGCCGACTTGATTGATTTCCTCCACCGCAGCGTGGATCGTGCCGGGCAGGCGCGGATCAGGTAACTCAGTTTTCGCCGCCACCACGACGTTGGCCCCGTCGCGTGCCGCCCGCAGCGCAATCGCCAACCCGATGCCGCGGCTGGCGCCCGTGATGAACAGCGTCTTTCCTTGTAGCGACATCGTTACTTTGGCTCCAACTGTCGGTCGAACCAATCGCAAAGGACGCGGACTTCTTCATCCATCGTCAACCAAGGATGGCCGCCCCCGGGTTTCACAACAAGTTCGGCGGAAACGCCAGCTTCCGTCAAGGCGGCGAGCATCCGTTGCGATTGCTGCAGCGGAACCACTGGATCGGCGTCTCCATGGATCAAGAGAAAGGGAGGCGATTGGGGCGACGCGAGGTGGGCTGGAGAGATCTGCTTGAGCGCCTCGGCGACTTCGGCCTCCGATTGATTGCTCAGCCCCTGAGGAAATGCCAAGCGACGAATCACCTGCCCAAAACCGTCATCGGATCGCGCATCGACGGCTCGTCCTCCAAAGTCCAAAAAATCCGTCGGCGGGAAGAACGCTGCGACCGCCCGCACGTTCGTCCCGATGAGTTCGGGATGGTCGCTGTCGGCGGGTTGGTTGGGGATCGCCGTCACGGCGGCTAAGCAGGCGAGATGGCCGCCCGCCGAGGCCCCCATCAGGCCGAGCCTGCCGGGATCGATTTTGTAGGTGTCGGCGTGATTCTTGACCCAACGGATTCCGCCGTTGAGGTTGGCGACCATCTCACGCGCACTGAACTTAGTGATGGAGCCCGGACGGATGGCGAATACCGTATAGCCCCGAGCGCAGAGAATCTCAAAGACTTGGGCCCGGGTATGATCGCGAATCTTGCCGCGATCGGAATGCCATGCGCCGCTGATGACGTCAATGACGCCCAGGCCATTGGCTTCCCCGCGAGGAGTGAACACGTCCATCACCAAACCAACGCCGTCCGCTTCGCCGTAAACGACGTTTTCATGCTGTTGATAACTCGGCTCCTCGGCCGCGGCCGCGAAAGCGCACGGACACGCGAACAACGCGACTAACGTGGCGAAGAGTCTGTCCAATCGCATCATTGTTCTCACTGCCCCGTTGGAGGCGTTAGCGAATCGGTCTCACACGAGGATCAGTATGTCATGTGTTAGGAATTCCACGTGCCCGGCACCGTGGCTTGGCACGCGTGATGAAACTCGGGGCCGACCAGAGGACGGTTGCCCCAGCCGCCGGCGACGAACTCTGTGACGGATGAGTTCTCGATGCGATCGCCGCTGCGACTGCATGCCCCAAGTTGGAGCGAGTCTTCGGCAGACTTGGGCCAAATTCCAACGCGCGGCGGTCTCCGCTGAGAATCGACGAAGGTTGCCAGCCTCGCGTCACCGTAGACGGTAGTATCGCTCGGCGAGGAGGGCAATTCGAAGGGAAGATCCGTCATTTTTCAGTTTTGCTCGTCGGCGACTCGATGCAGTAGACGCGCTTTGACGTGCGAATAATCAGCCGGCCGTCTGCGATGGCCGGCGTCGCCATGCACATGTCATCTTCGGCGAGAGGGTTCGTGCCCAATTCTTCGAACACGTCTCCGGCCTTAATGACCGAAGTCACGCCATCTTCGTTGAGGCAGAACACTTTTCCGTTGTAGGCCCATGGCGACGATGTGAACGAACGACCGTTGAGAAGTCGTCTCTTGGCGTATAACGCTTTGCCGTCCTTGGCGTCAAAGCACGCAATCAGTCCCTGATCGTAGAGAACGTAAATCCTGCCGTCGTAAAGCAGCGTCGTCGGATTGTACGGCGCAGACTTCGGTTGGCTCCAGGCAATGAAGTCATTCGACGTAGCTCCTTCAGCAAGCGAGATATCGCCAGTCGCACCCGGTTTGATCGCAAAGATGGGACGTCGCGGATCCAGCACATAGCCGGAACTGATGTATAGCAGCCCGTCGTTCTCGTACGGCGTAGCAATCGTAATGCTCGACATGCCGCCAAGCGACCAAAGCAAGTTGCCTTCAAGGTCGTACGACCGCACTTTTCCGGTTCCGGCCGTCACAATCTCCGTGCGCAGCTCGTTGACCCAAATATACGGCGTGGCCCAATTGCTATCCTCATCCCGCGGCGTTCGCCAAACTTGTTCTCCCGTCTTAGCGTTCAGTGCGGCAAGGTAAGAGTCGTCTTCATTGTCGTTGACGAGATAGAGTCGGCCGTTATGCAGTACCGGCGATGCGGCTGTCCCCCAGCCGGCGCGAGTCGTTCGCGGTTCAATGGGAACTTGCCACAGTTCGTTCCCTTCCAGGTCAAAGCAGTAGACGCCGAGGTTGCCAAAGAGACAGTAGACCCGCTCTCCGTCCGTCACTGGCGTCTCCGAAGCGAAACTACTCTTCAGGTGAATTGAGCTTGCAGGCTTCCCTTCGTGAACGACTCGTTTCCAGAGGACATCGCCGGTGTCCATGGCCAGACACAGCACCGTCCACTGATGGACATCGTCCGGCGGGGTTTTGCGCTCGCCGCCGAAGTAAAGTCCTTTTTTCGGCTCTTCCGTCGGTCCAGTGTTGACGACCGTCGTCAGAAAAAGTCGATTCCCCCAGACAATCGGCGATGACCAACCACGTCCTGGAACATCAGTTTTCCAAACGACGTTTTCTGTAGCCGACCAACGGTCAGGCAAGTTCGCCTCATTCGCCACTCCGCGCGCGTTGGGGCCGCGAAACTGTGGCCAGTGAGCGGCGAAGCCGGGATCGGCGAGTTCAGTGGGGGGCGTTTCTTGGGCGCTGACCGGACAGCTTAGCGCCATGCTGCAGATGATTGCCAGTGTACGCATCGAGCAAGACATGCTTTCCGTCCTCATCATGGCGTCAGTGCGTCGCGTTGGCACCCGACTTGGCGACTCTCGGGGACTCCGGAACCAGGGTTCGCGTGGGTCGCTTGGCGTTCACTGGCGGTCGCGGGATGCGATCATCTGACAACGGCAGTTGCGGGGGCCATGACTTCCTTTCAGACAAGCAACTTGCCCATCGGAACCTGGAAGGCCTGCCGCAGCAGGTTCTAACGGCTTCGCCGCCACTGAAGCCGTCATAGGGTAGCCCCAGTATAGCGATTATTTCATCGCGGCACGAACTGAGGATGGCTAGCAACGAGTTCGATCTCAAAAGAGTTGAGGCGGTCGCCGCCCCGGTGATTTTCGTGTGCAGTCCGCTGCTCCGCGTGGTATTGTTCGTAGCAGCCGCTTGTTGGGAAACGAGTCTTCCTCGTAGCCCGTCGGAGCCCACTCGGCGCGCTCGTGGCACGGTTTATGGTCTGGAAGCGACGCAACTTGTCTCTTGGATGGTCCTGATCGGTGCGGCCGCAAGCGTGGTGGCGTCGCTGAATCCCGGTTGATGGGGCCGCTAATCTACGAACGAAACGCTGTCTGCGGGTTGCTTGACTGCGTTGGCGTCCGGAAAATCCCCGAGCGCGAGCCACCCGCGGTGTTGCTGCTGATGCCGGAAGAAATCGAACGTTGGGCAAAGCTTCAAGCAGCCTTACACTGGCAATCAGGCACGTTGCGACGGTAGAACGCCAATGCAGCGCCGCGAAGGCGGGTCTCGATTGGATCGCCTGACTAATGGAGGCATAGAGCTTTCGCAGGGCTTTACCTCAGCCGATTGCACTTATTGCAACGCAAACGGTTGCCTCGGCGTCGCTAATGTGCTTGAGTATGGGCGTCATTGGGGGCGGTAGACACCAGCTTAGGAGCGGCCGAAATGCGTCACCTCCGTATCGGCGTAGCGATTCGCCTTGGCATGCTGGTTTGCGGGTACACTCTTTCTCTAGGTTCCGTCCTTGCTGCGGATAAGTCACCGCCCGAAGGGGAGGAGGTCTTCCGCACGGTCCTCCGCCGCCAAGGAGAGGGACGGGTTCACACCTATCGCATCCCGGGACTGGTTGCGACCCCCACCGGTGCGTTGATCGCCGTGTTTGACGTCCGCCACGAAGACTCCGCCGACCTGCCCGGCGACATCGACATCGGCGTGATGCGCAGCTCAGACGATGGCCAGACGTGGAGCCCGATGCAGCTCGTCCTCGATTTCGATCGACAGGAGAAGGGCGCGAGCGGAAACGGCGTAGGCGATCCCGCCGTGCTGGTGGATCAGAGAACCGGCCAAATCTTTGTCGCTGGCTTGTGGTCAAAGGGGAACCGTGCCTGGAACGGTTCGGGGCCGGGTTTGAGCCCCGATGAGACGGGGCAGCTCGTGATTACTCGAAGCAGCGATGACGGTATCACTTGGTCGACGCCGACGAACATTACCGAGAAGATACGTGGCCGCGACCCCAGCTGGCGACTCTGCTTTACCTGTCCGGGCAACGGAATTCAGCTTCGCGACGGCGCGCTGGCGTTCGCGGCCCAATTTCGCGACGCGGAAGGTACGCCCCATTCGTGTTTCATCATGAGCTCGGACGGCGGGGATTCGTGGGCAATTTCCCCGCCAGCGATAGCGGCCGAGCCGCCGACCAGTGAAGCTCAAATCGCCGAACTCGCTGACGGCTCGTTGCTGCTGAGCATGCGTGACGAATCGCACGGCGGCCAACGGGCCTGGGCCAAGTTTACCTTGAGAGACGAACTCGCCAATGGCACGTGGAGCAAACCGTGGTTCACGACGCCAGATCCAACCTGCATGGCGAGCCTCGTCAGGCACCCCCGAGGCCCGCTGCTATTCTCGAACCCCAACTCCGCAACGCAGCGGGTCGCGCTCACCATACGTACCTCCGCCGACGACGGAAAAACGTGGACGGCCGGCCGATTGCTCGATCCACGACCGTGCGGCTATTCGTGCCTAACGGTGCTGAAAGACGGGAATATCGGGGTCCTATACGAGTGCGGCGACGAGAGCGACATCGAGACGTTAACCTTCGCCAAGTTTCCGTTGGCCTGGCTCGAAGGGGCCGAAAGAAGGCGTTGACTTTTACGTCAGCTGCGGGCAGTTGTCATTGTAGGAAACTGCCTAATGCGGGGCCGTATCCGTGCGCAGATTCCGATCAACAAACCGTAGTTGGCAAACGGTTGCCTCCACAAGACGTTTCACCGCCATCGAGCCGTTGCCTCGATCTAAAACCTACTGGGCGAGGATTGAAATGGCGCTTTAGTGAGAGGCCTTGTCCATCGGGAAGGAGCGCCGCTTGAGGCCAGGACCCTCGATGTCTAATTCCAGAATGGCTTCGGCTGCCGCTTCGAAGAATTCGATGCGGATCTGATGGTTGCCAGCCGTCAGTTGCTTGGCTCCTTTCAATTCGAGCAGGCTATGATCGCCGTCGTTGTCGACGACGAGTTCGTCGTCGACGAACAGTTTGCTGCCGTCATCCGAATTCAAATAGAACGTATATTCGCCATCCGCTTCGACGGGAAAACTCCCTTCCAACGTCATGCCCCAATTGTCGGCCCTGAGTTGTCGCGACTCAACGTTCAGATCGGTGGCGACGCCTTCGAATACGGGCGTTAAATCGCGGAAGTTCGGGATGCGCGTCCATGTTCCTTGGTAAATGCGGTAACGGAGCCCCGTACCCTCCGCAACGGGCCGGTAGGACCGCTGCGACGTTGCCGTGCCGAGCCCCTGCGGATTAAACAATCTCGCCTTGATCGTGGTCGCCGCGTCGACCGGCAACGGCTTGTCGTAAACCGCGGACGAAGTCGTCGGCGTGCTGCCGTCAGTCGTGTAGCGGAGCGTAAAACCTTGCGGCGGTTTGGCTGCCGCCACCAGGAGCGGTTGTTCGAATTCCGGCGCGACTGTGCGGATAAGATCAACGCTGCTGGGGCGTAGCGCCACGTCCTTTGTACCGCTGAGTGACAGACCTTCTTTGTCGGTCAGATCGAATCCCATCTGCCAGTGGAGTTGCAGCAGGACGGGCTTGTCCGTCGGCACGGGGCGCGTCGCCTTGACCGCCACAACAACCTCCTTCTCGCTTTTGGCGGGAACGATCACGTCAATTTCGCTGGGGTTCATCTGAACCTCGTGGTCGTGCATGAACCTAGCCTTTACCTGGAGCGGCTGTTCCGCCGGATTGCGCAGGGTCAGATACAGGGCGCCCGCGGAGACGTTCTGCTCGTCATCGGTGAGGAGCAGATAGGGTAAATCGGCGCCGGTCATGAGCGCCTCGGACGCCTCGTAATCGGCCCGCGTCGTGGCGTTGTGGGGGAGGATGCCGTCGAGTCGGAGATTTGCGATCACGGGGCCGTCGTCAGTGACGGTCACCAGCGTTACATGGTCGAATTCGCCGTAGCGCGGACCGCGGAGTTGACTGCCGCCGCCCGTCGTCGCCAGGACATAATAGTTGGAGTTATTGCGCACCTCTTGCAAGTAGCGGTGGAAGTGTCCGGCAATGACCGTGTATTTGCGACCGACGAGCAGTTCTTCGACTTGGGCAAAGCCGGCGGGATTATCGTAAAGCCAAAGGGGATGGTGCATGAAGACGAACGTCCAGCGGGCGTCGGGGTGCTTCTCGAGCGCCTGGCGCATCGCTTCGACCTGATAGTCGGGAACGATGTCGCCCTTCTCGCCAGTCGTGTCGAGCGCAAGGAAGAGGACGTTCTTGTAAACGAACGAATAAAAGGGGACGCCCGATCGTTCCTTCCAGACCTCGCGCTGGACGCCATTGTTGATGTCGTGATTGCCGGGAACGAAGAAAAAGGGAGACTTGAGATCCTTGAGCTCGGCGTCGAACTCGGCCCACTCCTTTTGCAGCTGCGCTCGGTCGGCAGTATTTCCGGGAATGAAATCGCCGACGCTCATCACGAATTCTGGGAGGATCAGATTCAGCTTGCCCACAGCGTCGGCCAACACGCCTGGTCGAACGCCGCCAGCGCGGTCGCTCACGATTGCGAACTTGAAGTTCTGCGGGTCGTTGTCGAAATTGAGATGGGTCCAAGGCTTGGTCGTGGTTTGAACGTCGCTCTCGAAGTGTTCGACCGGCTCTTCCGCGACAAGGCTCGAACAATATCCGAGGGAAATTAGCAGCAGAATTGCCGTCATGCGGCAGGTTTGCACGTTGGTCGGATTCAACTCGGTAACTCCTCAAAGAAGGCGAGGCGCCCAACGTCGTGAACTTGTCGCTGTCTGGCGCTAGCTCTAGTTTAGCGACTGCAGCGAATTTCTGAACAGGTCGCGATGCGAGTGAGGTTGCCGCGGCGTGCGGTTAGACTGCTCCGGTGAAGGACGGACTCGAGCAGACCGGCCCCCCCATTCGTCCCATGCACCATGCTCTTTAAATGTGTAGCCATCGACCGGCAGTTCGCCGCCCGCGTTCTGCTTAGGATGGTACCGGCAATCAATTCGAGCTGATATGATCTTGGGTAGCGGGCGACGATTCCCGTCTGGCGGCGATCTCTTCTGCTTTGCGACCCTGACGGCGAGATACCGATGTCCCTTGCGCGCGTTAGTTCCTACTTTGGGCCGCATGAGCAACGCTTTCCTCTTCTGTTGCTTTCTCTGACCTTCGCGCTGGCCTGCGGATGCCCGTTCGTTCAGATCACGGCTGCAGCTGACCAGGCGGTCCCGCCAGTGCGCTCGCCCGTTGGCGTAAAGTTTCCCGTACCCCAGATGACGAGCCTTCCCGCGGGCCCGCCGCCGTTCGACTACGTCGAGGTCGGCGCCAAGATCCCCAACTATGTCGCCAGCGAGACGTGGGGCACGCAGGGCGCACCGCTCACGACGATGCAGAAGCCGCTCGCCTCGGAGCAGTCGCTCACTCGCATGGTCGTGCCCGTAGGGTTTCACGTTGAGTTGTTCGCTGCCGAGCCCGATCTGGGCGGCAAGCCCCTCTGCATGACGTGGGACGAACGCGGACGCCTGTGGCTCGGCGAGTCTATCGACTATCCCAACGAGCTGCAGCCGCCCGGCCAGGGCCGCGACCGCATCCGTATCTGCGAGGACACGGACGGCGACGGCCGCGCCGACAAGTTCATCGTCTTTGCGGAAGGTCTGAGCATTCCGACCAGCATCTCACTGACGCGCGGCGGAGCCATCGTTCACACGGGCACGGAGACGCTGTTTCTGCGGGACGTCGACGGTGACGATCGCGCGGACGAACGCCGCACGCTGCTGGCTGGCTGGACGATCGGCGATACCCATGGCGGCGCTAGCAATATGCAATACGGACTTGATAACTGGATCTGGGGAATGCAGGGGTACAACAAGTCGACCATCCGCCTTGGCGACAAGGAAGTGACGTTTGCCCAAGGTTTTCATCGTTTTCGCCCCGACGGGTCGGACTTTGAATTCGTCCGCTCCACGAACAACAACACCTGGGGCCTCGGCGTCAGCGAAGAGGGGATTGTCTTCGGCTCGACCGCCAACGGCAATCCTAGCGAGTACCTGCCGATTCCCAATCGCTACTACGAACGGGTCCGCGGCTGGACCCCGCAGTTAACCCTCGCCGGAATTGCCGACAGCAATCGCATCCAGCCGATTACGAAGAAGGTGCGGCAAGTTGACCACCACGGCGGCCACACCGCCGCCGCCGGTCACGCCCTGTATACCGCCCGCGCCTATCCGCCAGAGTATTGGAATCGCACGGCTTTCGTGTGCGAGCCGACGGGCCATCTCGTGGGGACGTTCGTACTTCGCGCCGACGGCGCCGGGTTCCGCTCTGCAAGCCCGTTCAATCTGCTCGCTAGCGATGACGAGTGGACCGCTCCCACGATGGCGGAAGTCGGGCCCGACGGCTGCGTCTGGGTCATCGACTGGTACAACTACATCGTACAGCACAATCCGACGCCCGCCGGATTCGTCACCGGCAAGGGCGCCGCTTACGAATCCGACCTGCGGGACAAACTTCATGGCCGAGTCTACCGCATCGTGTACGACGCAGCGCCGCCTGCCCAGCGGCTCAACCTCTCTCAGGCGTCGCCGCAGGAACTGGTCGCGACACTTGCGAATGACAACCTCTTCTGGCGGCGTCACGCGCAACGGCTGCTTGTCGAAAGAGGCAAGCAGGACGTTGTACGACAGTTGCTAGAATTGGTTGATGATCAGTCGGTTGACGCACTCGACCTGAACGTCGGCGCCATCCATGCGCTCTGGACGCTCCATGGGCTCGGCGCGATTCACGCCAAGAATCCGGTAGTTCTCGCAGCCGTCACGGCGGCGCTTCGCCATCCCGCGGCCGGCGTGCGCCGTAATGCGGTACAGGTCTTGCCAACGGCTGAAGATTCCACAGAGGCCATTCTTGCCGCCGGCTTGCTACAGGATGCCGCCCCTCAAGTGCGTCTGCAGTCGCTCCTGACGTTGTCCAATCAACAGTCCAGCGACGAAGCTGGCCTCGCGATTTTCGAGTTCGTCGCCAATGCGGAGAACGCCGCCGACCGCTGGTTGCTAGACGCCGCGACATGCGCCGCCGCGGCGCACGCGGCTCCCTATCTTACGTCCGCTGCCGGTCGAACATCCTCGGACGAGCAGCAGCAGGTCGCCAGAACCGTCGCCAATCACCTTGCACGTACCAGCGTGGCGGCAAACGTCACTCGCGTCCTGGCGTCTCTCGCGGACGCCGATCCGCAGTTTGCGGGCGCGGCGATTATGGGGCTCCAAGAAGGATGGCCGCCGACTTCTGCACTTTGGCTCGACGATCATGCGCCCGAAGCGATCGAAAGACTTCGTGAACGAATGACGCTGGAAAGTCAGGTCCGCCTCGCCCAGCTCCTGGCAAGCGGCGGGGCCGCCGCCGCGCTGCCGCGCCTCGACGCGCTGATCGACGCTTTATGCAAGCAAGCGGAGAATGGCGAGGTCGCCGTCGCTGCCCGCGCAGAGGCCGCCCGCCTGGCCGTGGCGGCGCAGCCCGATGACGTCGCGGTCGCCCAACGGCTCCTCGCACTCCTCACGCCGCAGACGCCGCCGGAACTCGGCGTGGCTCTGTTCCAGGCGTTGCAAGACTCTCGGACGCCGACGCTTGGCCCCGCCGTCATCGAACGGGCCGTCATGCTCGCTCCATCGCTGCGCCAGTCTATGCTTGATCTGCTGCTCAGCCGCTCCGAGCTCACGACGGACCTGCTCGACGCAATTGACCAAGGCGCGATCCAAGCCAGCGAACTGTCACTCATCCACAAGCAGCGGCTGATCGCCCATCCCAGCGAGCAACTTCGCGAACGGGCCCGCGCGTTGTTGGCAAGAAGTCGAGATAACATTTCCAGCGATCGCGCGCAGGTGCTTGCCGAGCTGGCTTCCGTGGCGCAGGTCGTCGGCGACGCCGCCAATGGCAAAGCCATCTTCGCCAAGAGCTGCGCCGTTTGCCATAAGCTCCGCGGCGAAGGCGCGGCGATCGGCCCCGACCTGAGCGGCATGGCTGTCCACGGGAAGGAGCAATTGCTGGTGCATCTGCTCGACCCGAACCGCGACGTCGAGGGCAACTATGTGTCGTACGTCGCGCAGCTCGTCGACGGCGTGGTGATCAGCGGCATGCTCGCCGGCGAGTCCGCTGCCAGTATCGAGTTGGTCGATGCCAAAGGCATACGCCACGCCATTCTGCGGGAAGACATCGAGCAATTCATTCGCTCCGGAACCTCGCTGATGCCTGAGGGGTTCGAGAAGCAGCTCTCTCGCGTCGAGCTGGGCGATTTGCTGGAGTACCTCGCCGCGCGGACTCGGTTCGTGCCGCTGGATCTTTTGCGCGTGGCTACCATTTCCAGTGCGCAAGGAATGTTCAACTCGCTCGACGCCGAGGAGGAGCGGCTCGTCTTCGCGGATTGGGGCGAGAAACAGGTCGACGGCGTTCCCTTCTATCCGATCGACCCGCAAGCCGGCCGCATTCGGAACGTCGTGATGCTCCACGGCGATCACGGCACGACGCCGCCGACGATGCCGGCCTCGGTCGAATTGCCGTGCGGCGTCGCCGCGAAGGCGATCCATTTCCTCGGCGGCGTGAGCGGCTGGGGCTTTCCCGCCACGGAGGCGGGGTCTCAGTCGATGATCGTTCGCCTCCACTACGCCGATGGGGAGACCGAGGATCATGCGTTGCTAAATGGCGTGCACTTCGCCGACTATCTGGGTGACGCCAACGTGCCCCAGTCGAAGCTCGCCTTTTCGTTGGGTCGACAACAGGTCCGATACTTGAAGGTTGAACCGCAGCACGGCGCACCGATCGACCGCGTCGAGCTCATCAAGGGATCGGACGCGACCGCGCCGATTGTCATGGCGATTACCGTTGAGCAGCGCTGAGCCTCGCACGCGGCCCTCGTTACGTGGTCCGCTCTTTGCCCTGGGCTCCTTAGAGAGCTGTGCGGATCTGGGGCTCGCTGCCGTTGCAGAGGCCATGGCAGTCAAAGACTTCCGGCAACTTGCGAAATCTCGCTGGGCGCTTTAGCCTATCTCTATCTCTAGCTCGCTGACGTGAGAGTCAAGCACCATTCGTTGACGATCTGAAGACGCAATGCTGATGATTAGAATTGGTCACTCAGCGCTGGTTCTGGTCATCGTCCTCGTGTGCGGCGCGCGGGCCAGCGCACAGGACTCTGCTCGACTCTGGACGCAGAAAATTCAGCCGCTGCTCGACATGCACTGCGTTAAGTGTCATGGCCCGCTCGAACAGAACGGCGATCTAAATCTCGACACGCCGGAAGCCGTGGCGCGCGGCGGTTCCGGTGGCAAAGCTGTTGTACCTGGCGCCCCAGAGAACAGCCCCCTCTATCAATACCTGGCGCCCGACTCCGATCCCCACATGCCTCCGGAGAAGCAGCTGACCGAGGGGCAGCGGAGCGATGTCAGCGAATGGATCCTGGCTCTGGGAAGAGATTCGGCGGAGGACGCCGGCCGGGAGAATCAGCCGCCATCGGCCAACCCACGCGTTTTTTCCTCGCCCGCCGAAGCCATCGATGCGTTTATCGAGACGGGCTGGGAGCAGCGAGGCGTGACGCCCGCGTCTCCGACTGACGATCGCACTTGGTGTCGACGCGTCTACCTCGATCTAGCGGGGCGAGTTCCCACCGCCGACGAACTCCATGAGTTCTTGTACGCTTCCGGTGCGAACAAGCGTCGTAACCTAGTGGAGCGACTTCTCGCATCCGAAGCATTTTCAGTCCACATGCGGGAGTTGTGGGACGTGTTTCTGATGGGTCGCGGCAAACGCGGCAATTCGGAGGATCGCCGCCGGGAGAACGGCTGGTGGACGTTTCTCGAAGTTGGGTTCCGCGAAAACCGACCCTGGAACGAGTTCGTGCGGGAGATGCTCGTCGCTCGGCCTCAATCGCCAAGCGCGAAAGGCGCCAACTGGTTCCTTTACGAGCGTCGGGACAATCACCAGGCAATCGCGGAAGCCGTAGCGCCGATCGTTTATGGAACCAAAATTGACTGCGCGCAGTGTCATGACCATCCGTTGGCGCGCGAGATCAAGCAGGCGCACTACTGGGGGTTAGTCGCCGCGTTCAATCGCAGTAAGAACGCCGGCGACAGTTCCGAAGTGGAAGAGTCCGCTGTCGGCGGCTTTGTAAATTTCACGAACTTGCGGAAGGAATCTCAACCGGCCAGAGTCGCTTTATTGACCGGCGAGGTCGTCGAGGAGGCTTGGCCCGCGGACGGCGACAAACAAGAAGATCACGACGAGAATTACGTCGATCCCCACGCCACCGTGAGGGTGCCGAAGTTCTCTCGTCGCGCGGCATTTGCCCAACGCGCTACTACCGACAACGCCTTGCTGGCCCGCGCGTTTGTGAATCGGATGTGGGCGACGCTGGTGGGCCGGGGCATCGTGCACCCCGTCGATGAAATGAACCATCGAAATGCGCCTAGTCATCCCGAGCTGCTCGCGTGGTTGGCAGATGATTTTGCCGCCCACCAGTATGACGTGCGTCGCTTAATAGGCGGCGTCGTGCTAAGTCGCGTTTACGGATTGTCTGCGGGGGCAGATCGGTCAGTTGCTCCGGAGGCGTTCGCCCGCGCGTTGGAACGGCCGTTGACGGCGGAGCAGATTGCCCGCTCCTGGCAAATTGTTTGCGGCTTGCCCCCTGATGACGATGTCCTGCGGCGCGAGGTGATCGCGGCGATGCCTGATGTCATGCCGCGTGACTACAATGCCACATTTCAGCAGGCGCAGTTTCTCGCAGAGTCGCAAGACCTGGCGAAACTGCTCAAGCCGGCGACGGGCAACACGGTGGAGCGACTCGCTCACGTCGACAATCAGGAGTCGCGAGTCCGCGAAGCATTTATGGCGGCGTTTCAGCGCCGGCCGGACGATGAAGAGCAGATGCAAGCACTCGCGTTTCTTGCATCGCAGGCCGACGCGCTCGACGGCGGCGCGGGAGATTTGCTTTGGGCCCTCGTTACGAGCGCGGAGTTCCTCACTACTCCCTAACCGACATGAACCGAGCCACCATCACGCCGCCTGGCCAATGCCGTCCTGACGACCACCGCCTGCATCGGCGATTGTTCCTCAAAGGTCTCACGGGGGGCGCTCTGGCGAGCACCGCAAGCTTTGCGGGCCTCTTCGGCAACCCGCTTTTTGCCTCTGAAACCAAGCGAGCTCAGAAGCACTGTATTCTCCTCTGGCTCTGCGGCGCTCCCAGTCAGTTTGAAACCTGGGACCCGAAACCGGGCCGACCTAGCGGCGGTCCGTTCGGCAGCATTCCTACGAGGTTGCCAGGCGTGCATTTCTCGTCGCTCATGCCGCGGTGCGCGGGAATTGCCGACAAGTTGAATGTCGTGCGTAGCATGAAGACGTCTCAGCCCGAGCATTTGCAGGCCATCAATTTGATGCAGCGGGGTAACCCCGACCGAGCCGGGTTCACGCGACCGACGCTCGGCAGCGTGCTCTCGCAGGCGGTCGGGCAGCTGGATTCGCCGTTGCCGAACTTCATTTTCCTGGACCCGATTCCCGGTGGGAACGAATTCGAAGCGTTCAAGGCTGGGAATTGGTCGGGGTGGCTCGGCGCCAAGCACGCGCCAGTTCGTTTCGGCGGCGACTATTCTCGATTTCTCCACGAAGCGAGCGACGCGCTTCCGCAACACGACGGAGAATCCCGCGAGACGCTGCGAAGGTTTCTGACGACGAAGTTCGAACGCGAACGCAACAGTCAAATCGCGAGTAGCCAAAATGCGGCTTTCGAGCAGCTAAAAGGCATTGCAGCGTGCGCCGATCTCTTCGACGTCGACAAACTTCCAGCGAAAGACCGCGAGCGGTACGGACCGGGGAGTTTCGCTCAGCATGCGCTCATAGCGCGGCGCCTCGTCGAAAATGGAGCGCCGTTCGTCATGGTCGCTAACGGCATGAACTGGGACAACCACATCCTCCAGCACGAGATCCATCAGATGCTCGTGCCCGAACTCGACCGTGTCCTGTTCCATTTGATCTCCGATCTCGAGGAATGCGGGCTCTTGGATTCCACCTTGGTGATTGCCATGGGCGAGTTCGGCCGCACGCCCTGGATGAACGCGGCGCGCGGACGCGACCACTACCCCGATGCGTGGAGCTTGATGATGACCGGCTGCGGGCTCACGCGCGGCGTAGTCACGGGCGCCACCGACGTTGACGGCGTCGACGTCATCGAGAAGCCGTACAACGAACAGAACCTATTCGCCACGATCTTCACGGCGCTTGGCCTGTCGCCATACGAGGAATACGACCTGCCCGGGATGCCGACGTTCCATCGCGTCGAGGACGAGGCGGCACCCATCCACGAGATTCTGGCGTAATCTATGAAGCTCACCCAAGCGCACGACGTCACGCTCCCCACGGGGGTGCTGGGCTTGGCTGTCGCAGCCGATGGCCGCCAGGCTTTCGTCGCATGCGCCGACGGATTGATTTACGCCGTTAATCCTATCTCGGGAGAAGTTGAGTCATTCGAAGAGCGTCATCAGTCCTTTGCCAGCGGATGCGTGCTGCTGCCGGATGGTCGAACGCTGATCTCAAGCGGCTACGATGGGATGCTCCTTTGGCACGACACGTCAACGCGGGCCTGCTGGCGGCGCATTCGCGCACACAACTTTTGGAGCTGGCGGACCGCCTTGTCCCCGGACGGCGCCCGCTTGGCAAGCGTGACAGGACAATATCTTCCCGGCGGCTGGAAGTATGAGCCGTCGGCGGAAGTTGAGCCGTCCGTGAAGATCTTCGACACGGCTACCGGCGAGTTGGTTTCCGCGTTCAGCCATACGCCTCCTGTATTGAGCTGCGCGTTTAGCCCCGATGGCAGCCATCTCGCCGCCGGCAACATGATGGGCGACGTGTGCGTGTGGAATGTGCATGGGGCTCAAGCCGCGTCGGAGACCGAGGTCGGCGTCTCACGTTGGAATTCGCCCGACTTCACCTCGTGGGGTTCTACGAAAACGCACCACTACTGCGGCGGGATTTACTGCCTCGCGTTCTCGCCAGATGGCCGGTCAATCCTCGGCTGCGGGATGGGGCCGATGCAGGACCCCATGGCGGGGAACGGGAAAATGACCTGGCAGCGATGGGACTGGCGCACGGGCGACAAACTCGGTGAAATTCTGGATGGCGAGCGCGGCGCCGGTCTGATGGAAGCGTTGGCTTGGCATCCCCGGGGCGACTACTTTGCCATGGCGGGACGCCAGGCGCAGGGAAACTGGAACGCGGGGATTTTTTCTGCCGTCAGCGGGAATCTCGCAGATTCATTTGACTCCAAGAATCGCATTACCCAGACCCGCTTCGCACCCGACGGGACATCGCTATTGGTCGGTGCTGCGGAGGGCCAACCCCGCAGGAACGCTGGCGTCTGGGGAGCGTGGGGACGAGTGCAGGTCTATCGCGTGAGCGACTGACTTGTACCTAGGGAACATCCGAATCGCGCTTCCTTAGAATTGCCCCGATACGCGACGGCACTCACTGGTCAGAGCATCTGGAGACGGCACAAGGCGGAGCCGCATCACACAGTCGGAGTGCGAGTCTCCCGGCGACGTGAAGCATTGACGCTGACATCCAATTATCGTATGCGTTCCACGATCCACACGGTCTCAACGCTCGCTACCAGCAGCCGCTTTTGCGAGATCCGGCACCGTTTCTAAAACGGTCCGATTTCGGCGCCTCTCACGCACTCATGAATTTAGACACGGCCACATCGCCAGCATTCCCGGGAGGAGCATCATAAGGGTCGGCCGGTTAAGGAACCGCAGTATTCGCACTGGCACCCGCGCAGCCGGTCGGCCGGAATCAGAAGTGATGATGGGTAAGCTAGAAGGGAGGATCAAGGTAGCTAGACGAGGCCATGCGACCCGCGTTTTTCGTCTTCTCACGCGTCCCCGACCCACTCGCCGAAACGCTCGTCTCTGCTAAAAAACTCGGGGCGACAAGACGCCGTTAGAACTCTTTCTCTCTGGGCACGCAAGCTGGATTGCGACATTCTGTGCCATGCTGGACCGAACGTGTTGTGCAGGATGTCGACGGAATGGTAACGGGCGCATGTGAGAAAGTAACTGTGCCCGCAACTGCTAAAGCGCCGCACGCCGGCCTTAAGGGGCTAGAACTCGCGCACCACTTCGTCGCCGGCGCGGGTCGCGACACTGCGCCAAGTCTGAATGGCGATTTCGTCATTGATAGCACGCACCGAGCCGTCCAGTAGTCCCGCGTTTACAATACCCGGATGATGGCTGCGTGCGGTAACCGCAGCGTAGGTTCTATTGGTGGCACTGTGACCTTCTCGCGCACTCGTGAAGTCGACGTCGTATGGGCCGCTGTCACTTGAATAGGTCACGATGGAATTTGGCGTAAAAACCATCGTCACGCCGGTCTGGTGTGCTCGCGCATCCGTCCACTCCGTGTGACCGCTGTCCGGCTTAAAGCTCCCGCCGTAGCCGATTACCGTCACCGCGTCCGATGGAATTGGCGCGTTCGCCTCATTCGGCGTCCCGCTCTCACGGAAATAAGGCTGATACGTTTTTATCTCGGTAAAGCATAAGGTTTGGCTCGTTCCGTCCGTAACGCCATCGAACCCGTGCGTGCCGTTTGCTGCAAACGCGCCATCGCCGCCCTTTTGCGTCACAGGATCATAAACTAACCAAGTACCGAGATTAGCTCCGTAGTTAAGGGGCGACCAAATCGTGCTGCCGTCAACTCGTTGGTTGACGTTAATTTCGGAGGGGCAGCGAAACACTGACACGGGCAAGGACGTTATTTGTTGCCCGTTAACGACCTGGCGGGGATCCTTATAAGTGACCTTGAAATCGATGCCCTTGAAAATGTTCCCTTGTTCCAGATAGGGCAATAGCCGGGCTTGAATGCTCCAGCTATCAAACGGCATGGCCACTTGCGTAACGAAACTCGGGGGAAGCTGCCCGAAAGTATCGTGATAGTTCTGAGTGGCTATCCCGATTTGTTTGAGGTTATTTAGGCACTGGCCCCGCCGAGCCGTCTCGCGAGCCGCCTGAATGGCCGGCAGCAGCAGAGCAACTAAAACCCCAATAATTGCGATGACAACGAGTAACTCGACCAGCGTAAATGCATGACGGCGGCCCATGGCAGCGGTCTCCAAATAGATACTGAGACTCAATCTCAGCCTGGCAATGTACCTAAGTACTGACAGCAGTCAACTACTCAGAATGCGATTCATCGCACAAATGAAAGACGGAGCCCCAATTTCCGCCCTAGTTGGTCTTTCCACCTGGTGCCCTGCGCGGCGGGCACGAGCTCGCAAATCACTTGGCATGACATCTGATGCCACTCTGCCGACCAGCTCTTAATAGTCGCCTAGATCGGCACGTCGTGACTAGCCGACTCTTTTGTTGTCCTCCGCCGTTTATCGTAGACCTGCGTTGTGGTCACATGGCGGTACCCGAGGAGTTCCTGAACCTTGCGAATATCGCCACGGCTGGAGCCACGCCACACAAGCTCCTTTGCTGCGCTGCGCAAGCCTCGCCTTCGGCCCCCCGAAAATCGTTGGGTTGATGACGAGTTTTGCGGTCAGATCAGCCACCGCGCGTCAGGCCGGCCGCGGAAATGAGTCGTGGCACGCGCGGATGGCGCCGTCAATCGTACGGGTTCTTGAGTTTCGCCGCGCGGTTCACGAACGGGTCGGTTTCCGGTGTGTATCCACAAAAAGGAACGCCAACGAGTTGATGGCACTTCAGTGACCCGCGGTACGGTCGGCGTCGGATAGGCGTCCGCACTATTCGACACATGTCACGCCCTCCTGTGCAATTTCGATGCGTCGGCCGATGAAGCCGAGGCAGCTTACCTGAGTGCGGACTCACGCTCATCAATACCTTATACTACCGTCACTCCATGGTCCTTGACGAAACTAGTTCGGCCACCAAAACATTGGTCAGCACCTGACGCGTCGTGCATCATGTTTGGATACATTTTAGAAGGGGACACAAGTGGCCGCGACTACACTGTCGTCGATTTCACTCCACCACTAGCTGTTGCCGCAGACTGCGACCGTGAAATAAACTTCACGGAGTATGTCCGGAAACACTTCGCGCAATCGTGCCAGGCTTCCCGCTAGAAAGTGAACTCTATTTAGTCGCTGGCGGTCACGCACACAATGTGGGACTTGTACCATTACTTTTACTGTGGGTCCCGCCTGCCATGCGTGACGGACTTCCAGAATGGTTTGACATGATAGCCACCGTTGACCGATGGTGCGAAAAACTAACGACCGATGAGATACAAGGAATTCTCAAGTCGACGTACTCCCCGACCTGGAATCAGTTGCTCAACGTCGGCAAGTATCCAGGACCATACATCAGGTAGTCTAAGTAGTCACTTAACCTGCCCCAGAGTGAAACACCGACGCAACTTCGGCGTCGAGGACGAACCGACCGAGAGCACTTCTCCGCAACCAAGGTCACGCCCTCCTTGTGCAGCTAACGGCCTCGAGCTAAGCCGCTCGGCGGCTCGGGCTTGTCAGCTCCATTGTATAGGAACTGGGAAGGCCAGTCGCGACTGCATTCTCGCCCGCCGGCCGAGTCGGCTTCAGCGAGTTGTTGGGCGGCCGAGTGGACCGCGGGAGACAGGGGAAGTGACCACTTGCGTGGCCTTCGAGAGGAATCAGGAGATGTCCCCGCTGCAGCTGGAATTGGCATTGCGCATCGGAACGGGACGGGTGACAATGAGCCTTCGACGAGATCTGGGCATGGCTTCCCTTCTGGCTACACTCTTCGATTACGACGGTGTCATTGCAGACACCCTGGCAGACATGCTGCGCTTCGCTGGCGAGACTTGCGCCGAAATGGGCTACCCGCGGAAAGCAACGGCGGCCGACCTCGACGCTCTGGAGACGATGTCCTTTGTGGACTTCGCCCTGCGGATCGGCGTCCCTACCGGTCGGGCGCAGGAGTTCGCCCGCCGGACGATGGCCCGCTTCGAACGCAGGCCCGCCCCGCCGCCGATCTTCTCCGGGATGGATATGGTCGTCCGGGATGCGGCGGCGCGCGGTCAGGTGGGCATTGTCACTGGCAGCCCAGCCCGAGCCGTACTGCAGTTCCTCGGGAAGCACAGACTGGATGCGTGCGTAGATGTCCTCATCGCGGTCGAGCAGCCAGGGACCCGGAGTGAGAAGATCTCTGCGGCGCTTGACCAACTCGGGCGTCAGCCGGATGAAGCCTGCCTTGTGGGCGACGCCGTCAGCGACGTGCGTGCTTGCCGCGAGGTCGGCGTCCGCTCAATCGCTGTCGCTTGGGGCCACCAGAGCGCCGCACGCCTCGCGGCGGCCGGGGCCGATACTGTGGTCAACTCACCACAGGAACTGGCTGAGCTCCTCAGGGGAATCTGACACCTCATTGGCTCTTGCCCAAGATCCCTGAACTCCATATGGGAAGGGCGAGGCATTCCACGAGACGGTTAGCTGCGACCCTATCATAGAGAGCGCATCATTAGAGAGATGACCTGGCCGGGGATGCGGTGAATTGCGCCGTCAGGTCATATTGGGATAAACCTGGGGAGGAGTCGGTTTCCCTTGGAGCGCCTTTGCCGATGTGAGGACGCCGTCAAACGGACGCCCAACGTCACCAATCACCCGGCGGCGACGAAAGAATGACCACTTCAAAACGCCCGACTTCGCCGCTCGGGTGCATTGGATTGGACCCCGCTTTCTAGCGAAGATTTGGAGATTCCTCAACAATCATTTCTTGTCCGCGATACGCTCGGATTCTTTCGACTGGAACGTTTAAATTGACAGTCAATTGATCTAGTAAAGCTCTGTAGTCCGCACCGGGAGGCGCGATTTCGCATACATGCTCTTTACCTTTTAGCACATAGGCGATGCGAATCACCTGGTCGTCGTTTTCATCTGCGCCAGCATGTACTGCGGTCAGGCTGGCCACTAATCCTCCACCACCGCGCGGTCCGTACCACCCACGGTCGTTGTCGTCGTTGACCCATACGGGATGCGGGTGGCCTGCAAGGTCAAGAACTGCCTTGATTCCGTCACGAAGTACGGAGATAGCGTTTTCCGCGTCAGATACTGACGAGAGCAGCGTTTGATGGGAGATGGCTGGAACGACGTGCGCAAAGGTCTTTCTCGTCTTGTAGACGCCAAGAAGCTGCTGCCAGATACCGTGCCCCCAGCTGACGCGTTGAAGCCCTTGAGCGTCAACTGCCGCGTCAAACCGTTCTTTGAATCGCATTCCTAGGCCAGACGCCTGGAGCGTATCTGTGCAGACGTTTTCAAACGCTGACCACGCCGTTTGAATCGCCCACCGTACGTAAGCACCGCGGTCCCATTCATTCTCGGTCTGGCGAGCGAGTTCCCTCGCGTGCAGCGCGTCCGACCAAACGTGATACTGGATTGAATCAATGACTTTGGTCATTTGAAAAAGGTCGATGCTGTAGTTTGATCTGAATACGTCGGGGAACGACCCAGCTCAGCAGCGGCGGGACACCGGCGAGCTATGGTCTACGAAAACGAATCATGCCCCGCCGTCTGCTGCAGCGCCTGGTTCGGCGTGCTTTACTCCCCGACAACCTGATCCCGGTACGCCTGCCACGCCGCCACGCCGCCGCTGATGAGCCGACTCAATTCGTCGGGCGAGCCGATTACAACCGCAGACGGCCAACGGCCCTGGACCCGCGCACGTTGCTCCTCGCAGACGACGACCACCACCTCGTCCTCCATGATTGGAGTGGCGGACATGTTTCCCGCGCGGCACAAGTCCCACAGAAACTTGACAAGCTCCGGCGTCACGCCGTGCACAGAAGCCATCAGGCCGTCGCACTGCTCGGAACTTCCCAACTCGGACGCGAACACCTCGGCCGACCCGCCGTCCTTGAATTCGACCGCGTAAGACCCGAAGTCGTCGGGCTTCGCTGCGCCCGCCGACTTGAGCAGCTCTCGGACGGCCGCCCGCTCGGCGTCGGTCAGCCCGTCGTCCACCGGCACCGACTGCATATTGCCGGTGAACGGGTTCTTCCGCTTAGCCGTCCGGGTGCCCAAGTTACAGGTGTGGCAGTGGATGTCGAAGCTCATCCTGTTGCATGCCCTCCGCCGCCGAACGTCCCCGATGACTTGCCACGGGCGGAACGGCGGCCGCCATCAAACCGGCGGGAGTGAAGGCGCTGAGGCTGCTCTTCGTCTTCGCAGCCTCTGTGCCTGAACGGGTAGAGGCAACCGTGCTCACCACAAAAAGTGTGGCATTGCCCGTGGTTAAGTCCATCGGTCTGTTCGATGTCTTATTTTTTTGCGGCGTTCAGCCCTGCCATGTAGCTCGTAATTAGGCAGCGATAAGATGGCAAGTGGTTGGAAAAGAGAGCGCCAAGCCCTTCAATGTCATTTCGCCAATCTCTGTGTAACTCACAAGCCGCGCCAAACCATGTCAGTAACTGACATCCAGCCGCTTCCATGCGTGACCATGCTGCGTCTCTGGTGGTTTTGTTGAATGTTCCTGATGCGTCAGTGATAATGAAGACTTCATATCCTTCTTCACGAGCAGACAAGGCGGGAAATGCCACGCAGACTTCTGTTACAATACCCGCGATGATCAACTGCTTCTTTCCGGTTTCTTTGATTGCCCTCACGAAATCCTCGTTGTCCCAGGCATTGATTTGTCCGGGACGTGCGATATAGGGTGAGTCAGGAAACATTTCCTTTAACTCTGGAACCAAAGGACCGTTCGGACCGGTTTCAAAGCTTGTGGTCAAAATAGTCGGCAACTTGAAGTATTTGGCGGATTCAGCGAAGGCGAGGACATTGTTCTTGAAATCGTCAGGCGAGAAATCCTGAACAAGATTTGTCAATCCAGACTGATGATCGACCAAAAGAACGGCTGAGTCGTCTTTGTTAAGGCGGTTGTAGGTGAACTCGGTTTTCATAGTTTGTGTTTTTTTGGTTGGTTGTGTGGTTTTCGGGTTATTTTGTTGTCGAACTTGTTATTAGACAGAAACTTCTTCAGTAAGCCCTGCATATTGAAGGGAACATTCAGTAAGCAGCTTGCCTATTCTAACGGATGGCCTCAGGCTGCTTCAATCTTAAGCCCCTGTCGTCGGAGCGGACAGAGAATCGGCAGCTCCGAAGCAACCCAGGACGAACCGACATGGGTCACGAGCGCGGATCGTCGAATTGCCGAGCTAGACCGCATCACGCGAATAGGGCCGCACGTGCACGCTGCGAGCCCGGTTCCAAATACGTTGGTTTGCCGGAGTGTTTCTACGGCCAGAACGGCTGCCGAGTGCCAGACGCGGCGCGGAGATGGGTTTCCGGAGCGCCGGGCCAGTGCCATCAAAAGCATGGGTTGACGACGCACGGTATGCGGCGGGTCAAAACCGGTCGAAATCGATCACCCGCGCCCAACGGGGTGGCGCCCGCCGGCCGTACGGATCGTCATGGGGCGACGCCCCGACTTGCCCGCATCTAGATGGCTTGGAACAATGCGATTGCCATTCCTGAACACCTGTCGGGAGCCATCAATGCCAAAGCTAGTCGTAGAAGGGGTCGGCGAATTCGAGGTCACCGAAGGCAAGCGCCTAGTGCTTGCTCTCGGGCAAGACGCGGGAATCGATCAACTGCATGCCTGCGGTGGGAATGCACGCTGCACAACCTGCCGGGTCGAGTTTGTCGCCGGCGAGCCCGCTCGGATGACAGTTGCCGAGCGTGACGTGCTGGCGGCACGTGGCTTGTCGGGCATCAGGCTTAGTTGTCAGATTGTGTGTGATCAAGACATGACCGTTCGCGCCATTAGCCGGCTGGCAGGGAGCGGGCGAAAAGATGCAGGACACGAACCGGCCGCCGAGATCGAGCCGCCTCCGGAATGGATTAATAAATAAGTGGCGCCGTCGCTTCAATAAACGGTCCCCTTTTTGCCTCGCTCAGGGATTTTGAAACGCCTCCCACCCCTTTCCTCGCGAAGACTGCGAACTAGTCGCCTGGCAATATTGCATGGAATGTCGTGCGACTGTGACCTAGCGTCCCCACGGCCGATTGAATTCGGCGCTGCGTCGTTGAGGGGATTGAGACAGCCGCGGCATTCACGGCCGAACGCATGGCGCACTATGCGGCCGGGCTGTCGGACGCCGGCAAGAGCGCCCGCACGGTGCAAGCGGCCATCGGCGCCGCCAAGAGTTTCACGCGCTGGCTCGTTACTTGTGAGAAGCTGCCGCGCGATCCGCTGGCGAGCGTCAGCAAACCAAGCCCCGAGGCGAATCGACGCCGGGAGCGTCGGATGCTGCTGCCGAGCGAATGGCCCTATTTGCTTGCGGCCACGCTGAGCGGCCCTGTTCGCAATGGGATGGACGGACCTGACCGCGCTTTACTCTACCCAGCAGAGAATTCTGCCAATGGCAACTACCGCGGCGGCCCAAGGCATCGGACGCTTCATGTTGTGCTCACAGGAGAATTGCTACAAGCAATTGGATCGTACTTGTAATTGGCTCGATGGATCGGTTTTGATGTTATTTCTTGGTCAACTCAAACGTGACCTTGTCGATCATGCCTGTGAACGCGAATGGCGTCTTGTAGCCCGGGGAAACGGGTGTAATCGAATCTCGGCCGACTTCGAACGGCTCTAACCCGTGGCGGAAGACCGATCGCCTCAGTTTGCCCCCACCGGCCGGTTTTCCGTTCACGAAGAACTCAAGCGTGCCCCCGCCTTCTTTGGTTCCGTCCGGTGTGAACTCCGTCTTCAAGGTCACCTTGCCCTCGGGCAGGGTTTCCGAGCTAGGAATGCTTACGTCGGCGATGTCGAAGAACGTGTAACGGAAGTTCGGCTTTCCGTCCTTGACGTACAGCGACCAGCCAGCCGAGAACGCCCCCGCGCAGGTGATCACGCCTTCTGCCCCGCCCTTCGGGATCACTAGTTCGGCCGTGATGCTGTGCGGGCGCGGGAAAAGTTGCGGACCGATCGGTTCGGGCAGCCAGACGCTATTGCCGTAGTAGGTCCAGCTCGTCTTCGGGTCGCCGGCGATCCGAAGTTTCGGGTCCATCCGCTCGGAGAACCGCGGGTCAAGCGGAAACACGCCGTACTTCTTTGCCTCGTCGAGGAACTTGGCTTGCAGTTCCTTCAACTTGAGAGGCTCTTTGGCCGCGAGGTTGTCTGCCTGGCTGAAGTCTTTGTCGACGTTGTAGAGTTCCCACGGGGCCGTCAGGAAGCCGTCCCCGCGACCGGCCGTTTCCCAGGGTAGCCCGTACTTGCTGCACGCGACCCAGCCGTCGTGGTAGATGGCCCGGTTGGTCGCCAATTCAAAATATTGCGTCGTTCGCCGGTCCTTGGCCTTCGCGTTGTCGAATGAGTAGAGCATTGACACGCCTTCGATCGGCTTTTGCGGAATGCCATTCACGACTTTTGGTTCGGGAATCTTGCACGCCTCCAGGATCGTCGGCGCCACGTCGATGACGTGATGGAACTGACCGCGAATCTCGCCTTTCGATTGGATGCCCTTTGGCCAATGGACAACCATCGGGTTGCGGGTACCGCCGAAGTGGCTGGCCACCTGCTTCGTCCACTGGAACGGGGCGTTCATCGCCCACGCCCAGCCGACCGGCACGTGCGGCTCGCTCGTCGGACCACCAATCTCTCCGAGGCGTTTGAGGGTACTCTCCAACCCGAGCTGAACGCCGATCAGGCTGGCGATCTCGCTGAAGGTGCCTTCCAGCCCGCCCTCGGCGCTCGCGCCGTTGTCACCCACGACGTACATGACGAGCGTGTTGTCGAGTTCACCGGAAGCCCGCAGGCTGTCAATCAGCCGACCCACTTCGTAATCGGTATAGGCCATGTACGCCGCGTAGTTCTCCATCAGGCGCGCATACACCTGCTTCGCCTCGGGCTTCTGTTCGTCCCACGCGGGAATTTCCTTCGGCCGCGGCGTGAGCTTTGTGCCCTTCGGGACGATGCCCATTTCGAGTTGCTTCGCGAGTGTCAATTCGCGCTGACGGTCCCAGCCGTGGTCGAATTTGCCGACGTACTTCTCACGCCATTCCTTCGGGGCGTGGTGCGGTGCATGAACGCCGGACGTGCTGAAGTAGTTGAACCACGGCTTGTCTGGATCAGCAGCCCGGACGTTGCGCGTCCAGGCGATGGCTTCGTCGGTCATATCTGCGGTGAAGTGGTAACCCTGCTCCGGAGTTTTAGGCTGCGGCGTCCAAGTGGCGTTTCGGTAGATCGTGGGGTAGTACTGATGAGTCTCGCCCTGGTTGAACCCATAGAAGTAGTCGAAGCCGACGCCGGTGGGCCAGCGATCGAAAGGCCCGGCCGGACTGATGTCCGGCTCCGGCGTGTTGTGCCATTTGCCGAACATGCCTGTAGCGTAGCCGTTATCACGAAGTATTTCGGAGACCAGCGCGGTGCTCTTCGGGATGACGCCCGTATAGCCGGGATAGCCGGTGCCCATCTCGATGATGACCCCCGTGCCGCAACTGTGGTGATTGCGTCCGGCGAGCAGTGCGGCCCGCGTCGGGCTGCACAACGCCGTCGTGTGGAACCGCGTGTATTTCAGCCCATTGTTGGCGAGCGCGTCCATGTTCGGCGTCGGGACCGGCCCGCCGAACGTCGAGCACATGCCGAATCCGACGTCATCGAGCAGGATGACGAGCACGTTCGGGCTGCCCTTTAGGGCCTTCACGGGCAGCGGGTAGCTCGGAGTCGAGTCCTTGTAAGTCTCGCCGATTACGCCCTTGAACGCCGGGTCGGGTTGAGGCAGTTGCACACTGCTCACAGCAGGCGGCCCCGTCGTCGTGCTCTCGGTAACAGCTCCGGACAGACGCTCTGCGGCCGACCGCCAGCCGAGAACGCTAGAGAAGATGAGCACAACAAGACCGACATACTTCGTTCGCATTGGAAACATCGTCCTGTCGAGGAGACTTTTAAAGAGCAGCGGTCCGACAAAAGATTGGATACATCGCGAAGAGCACACAGTCGCGAGTATAATTGGCCACCGGCGGATTAACGAGCGTGTCCACGGTGTTGGAACCGCTGGGGGAGGGGGGCGACAATCAAAAGTTACGGCGTCGAGTTTGAAAAACCGCGTCAAAAACGTTGGTTTCCTGACATTCGTCAGGAAAAGTCGTTAGGTGATGAGTCTTCGGGCGGCGACATGTCTAAACTCACGTCACCTATCAAAGCGCCGAGTAGTCGTCAAAATTTAGCTTCTCCGTGTCGCACCATCCGGCCGTACAGCTACCGCGACCAGCACCGGCGAGATTCCGGGTGGGCCGCCAACCAAGTGTTCGGCAGTAACGCCGCGACCGCAGGCGGCGAATTTCGCGATAACTGGATCAGCAGATCGCGCACGTAGGCAAACCGCTCGACCTGATTCGCCTTAGCGCTGGCCATGATGTTATAGAGGACCGTAGCCGCCTTGCCGCCGTTGTCGCTGCCCGTAAACAGATGATTCTTGCGGCCTATTGCTACCGGACGAACGCTTCGCTCACTCAGGTCATTGTCGATCGACAGCGCGCCGTTCTCACAGTAGCGAACCAGTTCGTCCCAACGCGGCAGCACGTACTGCAACGCTTGGCCGACGGGACTCTTGGGCAGCACATTCTGCTCGGTGGCCTGGAGCCAGTGGCGAAACTCACCGAGCAAGGGCAACGAATACCGTTGTCGCAGCTCCAGACGCTGCTCATGTCAGGCCAACCACGCTGGCTCGCTGCCGAGTCCGTCGGACCCGATCAACTCCTTGGCGTCGCGTTGGATGCGATAGAGCCGCGCAACATACGCGAGCGCAACGTGGGCGACTTCGGGCTGCACCGTGCGGGCGTCATAGAACTTCCGCCGCGCATGCGCCCAACAGAGCACCTGCTTCACGTTGCCAATGGCGTAGATGCCGTCGTAGCCGGCGAAGGCGTCGGCATGGAGGTAGCCGGCGAAGTTCGCCAGAAACTCCACCGGGCCATCGCGCCTGCGGCTCGTCGTGTAGTCGTAAACTGTGAAGGGGTTCCGCCAGTCGCCGCAGTAGACCCAGAATTGGGCCGTTCGGGTTTTGGGCAAACTGGCGTCGAGCACGCGGACCGGCGTGTCGTCGGTGTGGATCGATTCCGATAAGCGAATCCGGTCGACCATTTCCTGATAGACCGGCTCCAGCACAGCTGCAGACTGCATTGCCCACCGGCAGAGCGTGCTGCGCGATAGTTCCACGCCGCTACGGGCGAACACGTCTTCAAGTCGGTAGAGCGGGAGATGATCGGCATACTTGCTGACCAGGACGCTACTCATTAGGCCGTGTCCTGGAAGTCCCTTGGCAATCGGCTTGTTGGGGACGGCAGCAATGGCCACCTGTTCTTGGCACCGCCGGCAGGCGTACTTCCAGCGTCGATGCTCGATGACTTTCAGAACGGCCGGCACGAATTCCAGTTGCTCGCTCGTCTCGCAGCCGATTCGCTGTCGCGTCTCACCGCAGCACGGACAGGGCTTGTCGACGTCAGCCAGGTCGTGGTCCACAAATTCGCGGGGCAGGTGATCGGGAAGTGGTCCACGACCGCCGCCTCGACGAACGTGCTCACGGACGACCAGAGATGCGGCATCTTCGGGAAGTGGGGACGGGGCTGCGGCCGAGTCATCCGAGTCGCTTCCGTCAAACATCGACAGTTGGTTGGGATCAACTCGTTCACTGCGAGGACCGTAACGACTGCGAAGCAACTGTTCGACAAAGTGTTGCGACTGCGCCAAATCGCGTTGCAGTTGATCGATCGTCGACTGCTGCTCTAGATCTGATGGCAAAGCGACAGATCGTTCGGGGGATGAATGGCATCCGTGTTCATGGAACATTAGACGAACGCGCACACAACATGGTTCGCTCTTATGTGAACAGCAAACCTTACGTAGTTATCCGCTACCGCTTCCTTCGCCGAACGCTGGCCAGATCAATGCCGGCCAACAGCAGTGCGAGATCCGCTGTGGTGAGCACGACGTGGTTCGTCTCCTCGTTGACCGCCGGCAGTTCGAACGTGCCGACTTCGAGTCGCTTGTACCAAATGGCCAAGCCATCCGCGTCCCACCACAAGAGCTTGACACGATCGCGACGGCGATTGACGAAGACGAACAAACCGCCTTGCAGCACGTCGCGGGCTGCTTGCTCAGCGGCGAGCCGCATCAGGCCGTCAAACCCCTTGCGCATGTCGGTGGCGCCGACGCAAAGGTAAACGGCTGTCGCTCCGGGAGCCAACGCGAGCATCAGCTGCCTTTCAGAACGTTGAGCACTGTTCGGAGCAACACTTCGTCCACGCCCGGTTCGATGCGGAGCGTCGCGCCGTGCACTTCCAAAGTCAGCGCCGACGTCGGTAACACGGCTACGGAGACCGGTATAAGGCGAGGCGCCAAGGGCCGACACGCTTTCGTCGCGGACTGCCCAAGCTTCGTCTGTAAACGCAGCTCGCGCTTCCAGAGATGAAACGCCGATTCGGTAAGTCCGTGCTCGCGGCAGAATGCGGTAATTGTCTGGCCGCTCTGCTGCCAGTCATCGAATTGACGCCGCCAGAACGCTTCTCGTTCCGCCCGCGAACGTCGTAATCGCTTGGTCATCGCTCGTCCTCCTGAGGATCCTCAGGCTAACAAGAGCGTCAAGATGCGGATCGTGGAACGGCAACCAATTATCGACGCCGGCGCTGTCACCGACATGCAACGGTTACTCGCCAATCACTTGATCGCTCTGCGAAATAATCGTTACCTTCGCATGGAGCGAAGAGTGTTCTTGCGAGTCGCAGTTGCACGCTATCTTGTTCGTGCCCGATTTGAGAAGCGGGATCTCGCCTTGCGGTACGACGTCGCGGAGAAATACGCCTTCCGCATCATATACTTTGCAGTCGCCCTTCGAACGGAACTCCAGGTAACAGCCGCTTTCCAACGCGACTGGGAAGGTGATTTGGCGGCCATTGACGGTGATCACTGGATTTACTATCGCACGCTTCGAGTGTCGCAACGCTTTGATGGGACTGAAAGAGCACTTTACTTCCTCGCCTTGAGGAAGGTCGTTGTACCAGATCTTGAGAGCGTCGAGCTTGCCATAATCAACCCAAAAGGTAGAGGCGTAAGGATTGAACCGTCGCAGCCGATCGGCGTCGAAATCACGATCTGGGTCGGAATAAAAATACGGCCAGCCATAGTCCAGCAGAGACTCAGATTCTGGCGCAACGAACTCAAAGTACTTCCACCCAGTAAAGTCGATGACGGCGTAGTGCTCGCTGACGCCGTGACTGACGTGCAGTGGAGCGCGCCACTGAAAGTTAATGACCTCTCCTTTTCCGTCGCCTTCGATCCATAGACCAAAACCTCGATCCCGGAGGTCCACTGGACGCTCGAAGTTCTTGCCTACCATCGCCCATGCGCTATGCCGATGGGAGTTGCTGTTCTTCGCGGAGAAGACGCCGCTCGTTGGAAAGGTCTTGCCCGGAATTTCAGTTGCCTCCAGTTCGCTGACGACTCCTGCGCTTGCCTCGCCCTCGCCAAATTCACTTTCGTCGTCAAAGGCCGCTAGAGTTTCGCCGCTCTCAAATGATTCTAAGGACATTAGCGCTTCGATTCGCACTTTGACCGGCTGTTCTGAAAAGCCGTTGTTGACACTCCAGTATTCGCTCACGCCATCGGCCAAACGGATTTTGTGCACGTCGTAGGCGACCGGGCGAAAGCGCCAGTCGCCGTCTGCCGACGACTCGAGCGTGAATTCTTTGCCCGGAACACCGAGCTCCTCCCGAACCTTGGGGCCTACCGCATTTGAAAGGCGCAACTCTTCGTAGCGCTTAACCAGTGCGCCGAGGCGCCGTGCGTTGTATGAATTCTCGAATGTGTCGGGGTCAAAACCCATCAGCCATGAAAGACTGTGGTCGCCGGCAATGGCCTTACACATTAAGTACTCCATGTCATCCGGAAATGTTCTCATGCGGTCTTTGGGCGACCAGTCGAAAACGCACCACCAGCCGAGATTCGTCGGCAGGTAAGCTTGCTGCGAGACCTTATTGTCCAAGTAATGACGGTCGATAAACCGCTTGTAGCCCTTCGAGGGCGCGTCCCACGCCCCCAGGCGAGATCGGGAGAACCACAGATGGTGGTCAAAGCTGCTCATTTCGACGATCGCCGGCCGATTGAGCTTGCGGCAGAGAGCATCGACGAATTTACCTGAGTAATACTTGGGGCCTCGAGGCAGGCGTCCCAGCAGATCGGCGCCGTCCAGTGCATCGAGATAAATCATATCGAACCCGCACTGGTTGTAGACATCGGCCGTTCTCGCCGCGACCTCGTCGAACATCGGCGTGTCGCCGTCAGGCGCAAAAAGACCGAAGCACTCTTTCAACCGATGGACCTGGGCGCCGAGCTTGTGGTCTACAGGACTCGTCCCGTGGGCTCCGCGTTTACATTCGGTAAACGCGTAGGGTGGAGTCTTCGTGACGCCGCTGAACGTAATTAGCTCATCATCGATCTGGAGCGTGACGCTGTTGCGAACTTGAAAGCCCGTGAGCGTCGACACTTCCGCCGTAGTTTCCTTTACGTCGACGCGGCCAGCGGACGCCGTGAGAGGCGCCGCGAGCGTGAATGTGCCGCTTTTTGCCAGATGCTTGCTTGGAACAGGACTGACCCACTTACTATCCTTCGCGACGAAGAATGCGTAAGTGTGCAGTCCTGCCGAAAGCCCCTCGGCGTGAAGTGCATCGACGACGTTCTTTACGCTTGTGAGGCCGTCAGGATAGAGACGCAGATCGGGCTCCAGATCGCCATAGCGCAATGTGCGTCCCGTATGGAAATCTATCTGCTTCGCTCCGATGGACTTGGCCGTTGCAATCCAGTTGGCGACAGTGGTCTCGGAAATCGAGCCAGGAAAGTCGATCAAGTAGGAACCTCGATTATCGCTCGCATCCAGTGCCCAAGGACCGCCTCTGTCGGTTTGAGGCAAGCTCTGGTGAGCCGTGACGACGTCTTTGATCACATTCCGCAGTTCGCTTCGCGGGCAACCAATGATCGCCGCCTTCGCCCCGTGAAGCCCGGGCCACGCGGCGCACGTCGCACGAAGATGGGTAGAAGAAGTCCCCGGAATTTCCGTGACGTCAGTTTCAATGTTCAGCGCAAGCGCACAGGCGCAAAATGATTCCATCGAAGCGTCGCGCGCAATCAGCGGCACGTTCACGAACGAGAGTTCCTCGACGTCCGGACCGCCAACGGCCAGTATTTCAAAGGTGAAGTATCGAGGTGCGACGCGTACTGCAATTCGCACGTTCGCGCCGGACTCGCCGAATCGAATGTCGAGCACGTCGTCGGAATAGGTCGCCGCGGTCGCCGCATAGCTTTTGCCGGCCTTCGTTATGCTGGCAAACGAAGCATCGCGAGAGTGGTCGCAGTAATCTACGCCCGACTGCTTGTCGACAAATTGCGCCGTTGTACCATCGGCGGCGATAGCTATTGTCACGAACTCGTTCTCAAGCAAGATGGTTTGCGGCGAGCCCGCTCGCACGGACGAATTGCTCAGCAAGAGAATGACTGCCGTTACTGGCCAAGCCAGCGACCGCACGTATCTAGTTGGCAAGCCATCGCGGGCGGCCACGCTAGTAAGAGTTCTTGTCGTAGGCATGGAATGAGAGTTTCTCAATGGTTGCAAAATCGGCAAAGAAGGTGAAAGACCTCGCGAACCAACGCTTCCTTGGCCGCAGCGTCTTGCGGTCTTTCAAGCCTCCGCTTCAGACATAAGGAGCGGCCGGCATTGATAGACCGCGGCGTGCGCGAGGAGTTAACGTCGCTACGCATTGGCTGTTCCGAAGTAGCCGAGCGGCTCGTTGCGGTGTTCCCATTGAAGAGCGGAGTCTTTCCCACCGCGAGCCTGCATAAAGGTCTTGACGCGATTTGAATGAACCAGCTGACAAGGGTCGGGCTCCATGCGGGCTTGGACGTAAACACGCATGATTTGCGAGTCATGCCTGCTTCCCAGTTAGGAGTGTCGTGATTATGACGCGCGGTCCAGGCATTGAGCAGTACGACGAGCAGAGCGAGTGCTTCCCAAGATACCGCCTCAGTTGCAACCATCTCGCTCGGATGTTAATGCCGAAGCGTCCCAAGTGGAGGGCGGACGAGTCCAATCAGCTTTTTGGGGATGTCTCACGCGCGTAAGCGATGGTGATGACGTCGTCCAGGGCACAGTAGATGGAACTTTTAAGCCGCTGCATCCGCTCGGCGGCGCCGACTTGATTCTCAATGTCGCAGATGTTCTTGAGGCAGACTTCCAGTCCCTTGGCGTAGCACCGGCGTCCTTCGTCGACGAGATTAGGTTCGAGCAGATAGACCGGAACCGCGGATGTCCCGCCGGCGAGTCCGATGCCAAAACCAATATGAAGCTCGCCTGGCCCAGGATAGTCCGGCAAGCCCTTCAGGTGGATGCCGTCAGCATCGTAGTTCATGTTGTTGAAGTACGCGTCTTCTGCGAGCTGGAACGTGTCACACAGCGTCTTGTGGGCAGAAGCGTTCTTTGGTTGATAAAGCTCATCCAGCACTTCGCTCAGAACGTCGTTCACGTCTCGCTCGACGTTGGACATGATCTTGCCGCCGAACGCGATGTTGACCTCTGCGCCGGGGTTGGTCACGGGGCCTTGGTAGAACAGCGTCGACCTACCGCCGTCCGCATAGAGCTCCTTGATGTGAGCTCCTGTTCTCTGGGTGTAGGGAAGAAACCAGCGCTGGCGATGGCAGCGAAATGGGGGATAAACCCAGAAGCCGGCCGATGTCCCGAATTTGCAATGCAGCCTCTCGATAAAGGCCTTGCGATCGGGTTGTTTGACGTACTGGCCGTGATGCCCTTGGTCGAAGATGCTGTCGACCTTCTTGCTGAGCTCGACCAAGTTCGACTTGTCTTCCTCAGTAAAGCCACCGTTCCAATCGGCCCAGCTGATTGTAATCGCGGCAATATACTTGTCAGGAGCTCGCTGACGGATGTAGTCCGCACACCTGGCCGTGACGTCGTTGTAGTACGTCGCCTGCACGGGCCAACGCTTCATGCAGGTCTCGCAGGTGCAGCGACCTAGATCTGACGCCTCGAGGTGATAGCCATCGAAATCATACTGCAGAATGAAATCGATGATTTTCTTTTGCCATTCCCACGATTCGTCTTTTGACGCACACATTGCGTGCGGGTTGGGCCCTTTGACCCTCGCATCATGTTGGATGATCTTGTCGAATCCCCAACTATAGACTCCTAGTCCATAGACTAGCTTGATGCCTCGGTCATGCGCCGCCTTCACAATTCGCCGCACGCGGGCATCTCGACCGTCGCTGGCAGCGCTGACGATGTCAATCGGCCATCCCCATGCAGCAAACAGCCCAAACATGTCGAACATGTTGTAGCCTGCTTGCGACTGGAGATCTATTGTGCGGACGATGCTCTGCTCAGCGACGTCATCCAGGACGTCGGGCGGCCAAGAGGCAAACGGCAGGGGCTCCGTTCTGACGTCGTTGATCCATGCGCCGAAAGCAATGCGGTCGTCGAAAGCCTTTTTGCCGGCGTGAGAATCAGCTGAGGTCCCGCCGACTTCAGCGACGGCCCTGTTCGCCAAGAGACCTACCCCGGCCGCGGACGCTGCAACAACAAAATCGCGACGATTGACTGTCAAGGGATTTGCCTGAGTGATTGGAGCGACTGATTGGTTGCAAGGGGCATTCATTCTTTTCGTGATGGCAACAGGGAAAACACCCTCGATACTTCCTCCACCGTCAAGGCGTCGTCATTATCACGATCGAGAGGCTTGAACAGTCCCTGGTATTTTGGCGGCACCTCGTCGATCACAACCTTGCCGTCAATATTCTTATCCAGGCGATCAAAAAGCTCTTGCGCGCGCATCTGCGAACGCTCTGCCGTCGTCACGCCCTCTAACGAGCCGACGGGAACGACATAATCAAAGTATCCGATCATCATTTCGTCCCAGGTCTGCTCGCCCCAGCGGACGAGTTTCGTCGGATCGGGATTGCTAGGATTATCTTTGGAATTGTCGAAGTGAGCGACGCAATGGAGCCGCGTGTCCCTGGGCAGTGCGAGTGGCGTGACGAGCCGATAGGCAGTCTGCCAATTGAAGTCATAGCGCGGAACGTCGAGCAGCGGCCGACGTTCGCCGCTTGGGAGCACGGCTTCGTACTGAATGGACTTGCCGCGGAGATGCATGTGCGGATTCAATGCCAACAGGCGGGCCGAAGCGGGCAAGCGGGAACTTGATGCGTCTACCCGGTAGTTGGCGTCGTGCGGCGGAATTTGGAGGTCCGTGTTCACGGCACTGGCCGTCCGCACCTCGTACTCTACGCTCTGCGGATCGACGAAGATCATTCCGACGCGACTCTGGTCGAATTGTTCTGATCCAATCGGCGTGTAGTGGACCTGGAACACCAGGCGCGCACCGGCCGGAATTTTGCGAGCCATGCCGGCAGGGTAGGGGCGAACCCGCTGGCCGGGCACATAAATCCCGTCATATCCGGCGGCGCCGCCGCGAAAATGCTCGCCGCTATCGTCTCCAGTACTGACGAACATCAGCACATGGTGCACGACGGCGCGATTGCCCGGCTGGATCTCGACGGCGCTCACCCATTTGTCTTCCTGGAATCCGGATTCAATTGTGAAGTATTGATAGCGGACCTTCCCATCTGCCGGCACCTGAAACGGTTTGTCCGTTAGCGGTGCGACGAAGTCGGGCATTCGAGGCAACTGCCAACCATCAACCCAGGTGCGCGGCTTAGGCAGATCCTGCGGGTCGCCCTCTGGGGCGCCAGCATCGACCCACGCCTTGACGAGCGCCTTCTCTTCGTCCGTTAGCCGTCTGCCATTCTCAAAGGGGCCGCTTTCGGCGCTGGCGTGCCAAGGAGGCATCCGTCCGTCTTGCACGACCTCTTGAATCATCTCGGCCCAACCGACGACTTCTTCGTAGTCGTCTAGAGCGAATGGCGCGATCTCGCCTTCGCGGTGGCACTCGACGCAGCGATTCTGCAAGATATGGGCGATTTGCTTCGAGTAGGTCACCGATGAGTTCGGTTGCGGTTGCTTGACGCGCCCAATCTGACAACCGACGGCTGCGGTCATCGGAACGGATACTTGCTTACCCGCGAGCAATTCGTCGAGGGCAGCTTGCAGGTCATGTCGCTGCGGCTCGTCACGGACGTAGCCGACCCCGTACTGATCGTCGACGCGTCCCCAGTATCTGATGACGCGTTGGTCATCCAAGACAAATACCGTAGGCGTTCGCTCGGCTCCAACGGAATCTGCGACTAAATTGGAAAGGTCCTTCAATAACGGAAAGCGGATGTTATGGTCGCGCACAAACGCTGCGATTTCGGTAACGGAATCCTGAACGTTCGCATCGAGACCGATGAAGCTGACGCCGCGCGGCTGGTACTGGTTTGCTAGCTGTCCAAGGCGCAGGCCGTAGCGCTTGGCCAGGGGGCATTCCGTGCCCAGAAAGGCCAGCACGACCAGCTTACTCGCTGAAACGTCCGCCAGTGAGAATTCTTCGCCGCGAAAGTCGTGGAGTTGAAAATCTGCGACCTTTCGTCCCAGCGGCGACTCGGCGGTCACAGCAGTGGCGAGCGTTGAGATGATGACTAAGACGGTTGGGAACTGTTTAAGTGTCATTCGACTTCGGGAGTCAACCGTTTAGAGGCGCCCAGCAGGAGGAGACGTCGCAAGTCAATTCTCCGTCGCCGCGTAACCGATCATCCGCGTTGGCGGCGTACGGCGAGGTCGTGAAAATCCAGCGACTCCAGAGCGTGTGGCGTTCGCTCGGCACGCAGTGTCCTCATTGTAGCGACTAGCAGTCCGTTCGCCTAATTCTCCAAAGCGATCAGATGGCGAGTTCAACTCGCCGCCAGCGGCCACCCGAAGGAACGAGCGACCGAAAATGCGAGACGGGTTTATGGCTTCACAAGCGGGTCCGCCCAGCGCGAGACGGCCGGGCGGTGCGCGTTCCAACGACGGCGCTCGACCTCCCGTGCAGAAATAGAAACGAAGCGGCGTAACGCCCTTCTCGCATGATCTGCGATTGATGGTCTCGATGCCGCCCTCAGCGCAAGGGAATGGGTCCGTCGCCTGCCGGCGCCAGATGCATCATGCCTAGCGTTGACAGTTCGCCGCAAGCACCTTTGGCGACATTCCAGTCTCTCTCCGGAAAACTTCCACCCGCTGTCGCAGCGTTCGCGACGCCGCCGACTGAAGCGTCCCGCCGTGAGCTGACAAGTCGCGGAGACGACGCTGGTTCGTTCCCCCGGACATCGCTGATTCCGCCATCGCGGCGGAACCAACCACGCTCCGTCCTATTGGGGATGCGCGCAGTCACCTAGCATCACGCTCGTTGAGGCGGCGCTGCCGCAATTCCCGCCTCGGGTCGCTACGAGGCCGCGTCGCCAGCTGTGGTTCGCTGGAAAGGAGCAGGGGCACTTACTTCGCGGCAGCGCTGCGCCACCGAAAGACGCTCAATGCATTCAGCTCGCGAATGAAAATCTCATCGCCGCACACGGCCACATGCGCCCAAGTCTCTTGGTCGCTGACCTTTCGTTGATCAAGAAGTTCAAACTCTTGCGGATTCGCTTTCAGCAACAGGAGTTCGCCGTTCTGGCCCAGGGCCAAGATGAGATCGCCCTGCGTCGCCAGACTGGCGTACTTGCCGAACGGCTTCGAGGTCCAAGTTCGCTTCCCGCTCTTGAGATCGATGCACGTGAACCGCTGATTCTGCAAATGCAGGTAGGCGTGGCCGTCGACCACCACGGGGGTCGACATATACCCCTGGGCATTGTTGCTCCACGCCTCTTCGACTTGGAACTTGTCTGCCACCCTGGAGACGCTGTAGAGCCACGACTTATTCTGATACGAACTCGTGAAGACGCCGTCCCCAAACACAACGGGAGTCAAAATGTTCATGCCGCGAAAGCTGGGCACTTCACGCTCCCAAAGCACTTCGCCCGTCTCGGGATCGACGCCAACGAGTTTTTGACGCGATTGGACAATCAATTGTCGCCGCCCTGACAGCGTGGCGATTACTGGCGAAGAAAAAGCACTCTCCATCATGCCGCCCTCCTCCTGGAGGATGCGCCAGATGATTTCGCCAGTGCGCTTCTGCAGCTTCACCAGTGAGGCCCCAGCCTGGACGAAAATGGCGTCGCCGTCCAACAAGGGCGAACTGACGAATCCGAACGACGGCAGGGGCGTGTTGAGCTCTTTCACGAAATCAACGCGCCACTGCTCCTTCCCAGTCATCGCGTTGAGTGAAACCAGCACGTCTCGCATGCCGGCGACGAACAGATTCTCGCCGTCGAAAGCGGGCGTGGCGCGAATCCAACTTCCGTTTGCCGCGGCGAAAAATGGCACCGACATCGCCCCCGGCCATTCAACGCGCCACACTTCGTTTCCAGTTTGGCGATCAAGGGCGCAGACGACTTCGTTTTTTTTGTCGGCGGTTCCCGTGACGAAGACCATCGACTCAGATACGACCGGTCCCGAGTAACTGGAGTCAAGTTCGACGCGCCACCGCGGAGTCAGGGCGTCGACGGCAAGCGACGTTGGCCAGTTCGACCCCGTGACTTGGCCGTCGCGCGTGGGGCCTCGCCATTGGTCCCAGACGCAGGGCGGATTATCCTGCGCGGCCCCGAGGCTCGACCAGCAGAGGGCGATGCACCATGGCATCGATCGAGTTAATAGACGCATACGCATCGCAAGCCTCAGATATTGGTGCGAGGAGTTGGCTAGCGGCATCCCTCAGGTCGGCAGCCGCCCAGCGTCCCATGGTCGCGGATACATTGCGTCACCTGGCGGACGCGGATAATGCGTTTGACGCCAGACTCAACGCCACCTTGAAGCAGTTATAGCGCGAGACGGCGGTCAGCGTCCCCTTAGTTCACGGCGAACCTTGCCAGACGAGCGCGACCGATGCTCGGTTCGCAAAGGATAAGGGGCGCTAGGGACGCTGTCAAAGCAATCCCTCGCTACCAGCGTCGGTAGCGGCATGAAACAGTGCAGATGGGTGCGCATACGCTCGGCAGCCGGAGCGGCTAGGACGCCGGCTAGGCGCCGATGCCAACGCGCTTCGCAGCGCAAGCAGGGCCTCCTCAGGTTGCCGAGGTCAACGAGAAAGCGTTGCCCTCTAAGCCGATGCGAAGAATGAGGTCGCCGTCGCAGACTTAAAACGGCGGCCTAGGGCGGCAACGCTTCTTTCGACCGGCTGCGGAGGCGCCCGGGCTGACGTCAGGGGGAGACGGTCATCTGCTCGATCTCCGTCAGCCGGTAGGTCCTGGATTTCGCATGAAACCCATCGCCGCGAATGACCCACTCGTCCGCTACGAAATCACAGTCAGCGAACGGGGACCTCGCCCACGTGCTTGTACCTGCTGAGATGCGAAGCTCATCCTGCTGCGGATCGAAAGCAAAGCGCTGAGTTCGACCCCGCAGTCTCGCGATGAATGCTTGCTGTCGTTGGGCGCTGGCGCCAACTCGGTTGGGCACCAGGAGATAGCCCAACCACTCTTCATCGGCGTCCGACTTGGCTGACCGTGCGGTGGATGTTTGTGGGGCCATCGTGGCCCTCAGCTCCGCGCCGGTCGCCGAGGCGAGCGTGATTTTAACCGGCTGTAAAGGATCGAGGCTGATCAAAGCATGTTCGTACGGGGTTGAAAACATGGTGCGCTCGACCCAGGCAAACGCGCGGACGGAGCTCCATGCTTGCGCCAGAAACCAAGTCTCGCCGAGCTGACCAGCACGAAGCGACTGGCTCGATACTGAAACAGAGATCGAAACTTCGCGAAACTGAACTCCGTAGAACCGTGCTTCGGCCGCGACGATCATGACGGGACACCGCCCATCCTGTGCGACTGGGCTGACGCCGGGAGCAATGCTCTCAAAATAGGCTGACCATGCCCCCGCGTCGGCGGTTCCCGCAAGGGTCGCCTCACGGACATGGTCAACTTGCGCGGCCCACTTGAGTTGCCTTGCTCTTGTCATTTGCCACGCTCTTCGCGTAACGCCGGGAGTCAATTGCCCGCCAGGCTCTTCATCTCCGTTTCGTAACGGTCGAGAAGCTCTAGGCTGGGAGGCAACTTATTTAGGCGGAGCCACGTTTCGTAAGAGACGAGCCGCTTGCCGCCGGGAAGCTCCTTGTTCCACAATAGTCCGTCCCCTGCGAAAGTGACGACGGCCTCGCCCTCTTGCTTGCGAGCCCGGAGCGAAAACTCTTGCTCTCCCTTCGTGAAATCGAAGAACGTGTATTCTTCATCGCGGATGCCGCCTTCGTCGGCTTTCCAACCGAGCGCTCCCAGGGCTTGGGTATAACGCTCGGCGGCGGCGGCGAGCGTCGAGTCGGAAATGCGCACTTCAATCGTTTTTTCAATCGGGTCGAACTTGCCTGTTTTGGCGGCGTTGAGTAGCGGAAAATCAGCGGCCTCAAGTCCCTCGGTCGGGGCCTGGTCCGCGTCTTCCTCCTGCGGCTGCGCCGCATCCCACAGTGAGTTGCTTGCATCGCCAACTTGCACGAGCGTCCGGCCGTCGGGCAGCCTCGTGAGGCTCACTGATTGATTGCACTGGCCTCGGATATAGGGAAGCCAGCCTTGCTTTTCTTGAATCGATCGCCCGATAGGCCCGACCAACCATCCCTGGGACGCGAGTTCCCGATCGTAAAAATCGCGCGCCTGAGCTAGATCCAACTTCGTGACGGCGATCAATGCAGGCGCTATCGAGCCGTTGAACTCGACGAAGCCGGCGTCAGGCGGGACAGGCGTCCAGCCTGAGTTCGAGAAGAGCGATTGCTGCACGGTGTAGGTTTCGGCGGTATCGTCGGGAAACTTGCCTACCGAAATCCGCAGGGTGGCCCCATTCTTGACAAATTCCATGTCACGCTCGTCGGGCTTCTCGCTGGAAGAACTATTGAGTCGCGAGTAAGCCGCCCAGCCGGCGTTATGGAGTTTCCGGAGCAGCGACGTCTCGATCTGCAGCAAATTCGCCTTCGCTCGGTAGGTGCTCGATCCGGCGTTCTCGTAGACGATTTCGATGGAGTCGGCGTCGGCCTTTGGCGTCCACCGCACGTCGTAGCCATCGGCAAGCCGGAGATTGAAATTCGTCTTGCCAGCGCCGTCGTCGCCAAAGTAAGCCGAGACTGTCGCCTCGCCCTTACGGAATTCCATCGACGAGGGATTATTCGGATCCTGAGCAGCTTCGACCCACCCGGCTTCGGTCAGAACATGCCGGTAGAACGACCGGGCCTCGTCAACTCCGACCGGCGCCACGCCGAACAGATCGGCGGCAGTCCGTACATTCGACGCGCTCCCCGGCAGCGTGGGGAAAGTTCGCCAGTCAATAAGTTGCTCGAGTTGCTCAGGAGTCGCGGGCGACTTCGCGGCGGGGTCGGGCGGCGCGGCAGTCGTCGCCAGCGGCGTGAGTCCGAGCGACGTCCGTTGGGCGCTCGTGCCCCACAGGCGGGTTACTCCGGTGTCGGAAGCGACCGCGAGCAAATTTGTCTGCGGCAGCCAACTGAGCCCAACGATCGTCCACCCATAACCGGGGATCGACTGCAGGCGACGTCCGTCGGCAAGACTCCAGATGTCGACCGAGCGGCCATCGCTCGACGCGAGAAGCTTGCCGTCGTGCGTGATGGAGAGCCACGCATCCCCCCCGACGCCCCGCAGCGCGAGCTGATCGGGTTGCGCCCCGCCAACGTCCCAGATTCCGATTCCATCCTCCATTCCAAACAGCAACTTCCGGCCATCGGGAGTGCGGGCGATCGCGAAGTTATAGCGGCCGGCGGGCAAATCGTGCACCTTTTTCCCGGCGGCCGTGTTCCACAACGTCGTCGATTCCCCAGCGACCGCTAGCAGATTCGGTCCGACGTATTCAATGCGTTCGACCCCTGGAACGCCGACTTGAAATTTGCGTTTCTGGTCTAGGTCGCGCGCATTCCAGATCGCCACGTTGCGGTCGTACGAGATGGTGGCGATTTCAGCGGAGTCCGGCGAGATGGCAAGATGTTGCACGCCCGTTTGGTAAAGCTGCTTCGAAGCACGCTGTTCGCGAGTGTCGAGATCCCAAATTCGAATCATTCCCTCCGAGTCGCCAACTGCAAACCACTTGCCGTCTGGCGAGACGGCGAGTGAGATGAGTTCGCGATCGCCGTCCTCGGCCGTCAGATCGAGGAAGACGTGCTCCGGTTCTTCCGCCATCAGCGGCCAGAGCAGCACGCGCGAACCCGCGACGATGAAGTGAGAGCCGTCAGGCGTTGCGGCGATGCGCGAACTAAAGCTTGTCTTCTTCCACTGCCGAACGGCCAAAAGCTCAAGCGGCTCGAATGGCGTCGGAGTCCAGCGGGCGATTTGCTCTTTCGTGGGGGGCGTTTCCACCGGCTGCGGAGGGGCGACCGTCGCGACGGGTGGAAGCTCGGGCGTCTCGGCAAACGGCGGCGATGCGGCAACCACTGCGCTGGCGGCGCTTGTTTCGGACTGCACCGCTGGCTCGGCCGTGACGCTCGGCATTTCACGCGGCGCGCCGGCGCGATCGGCCTGGTCCGCCGAAGAGCCGCAACCAACGGCAAACAGACTGAGCATCGAGGCAACGGCGGCGTAGCGGCGAATGTTCATCGACGGGGAGTGCTCAAGAGGCAAAAAAACCATCTGACGCATGGCAGACATTGTACTACGCGCGGTCACTTTCGCGAGCGCGGATCGTAGAGGGCGGCCGCCGTCGCGGATCAGGATGCCGTGACCAACCACGGCGACAACCTCAGAGCGAGCACGGCGCCGTCGTGGCGCTGTCGGCGTGGCGAGATCGTGCGAATTTCAATCTTACCGGCTACGGGCTATCCGGGGTCTTTACGTGAAACTCCCGTTGCGAACAGATCCGCGCGCCCAGGCAGGCGCACGCAACGCTTGCGCCGAGGAGCATCAGCAGGCACGTCGACGGGCTCGGATGCAGGAGTAGTTGGGGATCATCGATAATGTTGAGTTGCCACGCTTCGGCCGCCATATCCTCCGGTCCGCGCGGCGTTGCAACCACGTAGCTCAGCGTACGATACGCGATCAGTCGGATGTAGTAGATCACCGTGATTAAGCGGATGCCAAATGGGAGATTGGCGAGTAGTCCTTCGATCACGGCGATGTAGACGACGCCGACAATTTGCGCTCGCTTGGTGAGCAAGCTGACGAGTCCGAAAAGACAGCAGTAGGCGGTCATTGCCAGTACGTGCAGCGCGGCCGTTTTGACCAATCTCGGCATCCAGTCTCCCGCGACGATCCCGGCGCCCAGATAGATCGCTCCGAAGGTGATCGCCGTGAAGACGACGGTCAACGCTGCCGTTGTCGTGATCGTCGCCGCTAGTTTCGCCAGATAGATGGCCCAGCGGGGCAGGGGGCGAACAAGCAGATAGGTGAATGTCTGATCTTCCAGTTCGTCTTGAATCATGCCGGACGCATACAGCAAAGCGACCAGCGGCAAGAGCAGCTGCGGCATGAGCATCATCGCCAACATGAATTCCAGTCCCTCGGGCGGGATGCGAGACGACGTAAACCGCACCATGAGGGCCAGCGCCGCCGGCAGCAGAAACAGCAGGCCGATCACCAACCAGCGTCGTCCGTGCAGATGCTGGCGAATCGTCAGCAGATACAGCGCGACGAGACCGCGGAACGCGGTCGCCCCAAATGATCGCGGGGAGGACACGGCTGAGCTGATGGCGTCGTTCATTTTACGAGGTACTTGAAGACGGCTTCGAGATGGTCGTCGTCGGAATAGACCGATTCGATGGCGAGCCCATCGTCTAGGGATAGTCCGGGAAGTCGGCCGTAAAATGCGTCAGGCGATCGGGTCTCAACGAGCAGTTCGCCCTCGCTTGCGAGCACGCGGACGCCTTCGACGTCGGGCCACTGAACCAAGCAGCCGGCGAGTTCCCGGTAGCGGTCGCAGCGAAGGACGATGTGATGCGGGTGCTTATCAATCAGCTCGCGAATTTCGCGAACGTGACCTTCGGCCAGCAGCCGCCCATGGTTGAGCAGCACGACGCGCGACGTGAGCGACTGAACCTCATGGAGGACGTGACTGGAGATCAGAACGCTTTTTCCCTCCGTGCCCATGCTGGTGACAATGTTCATGAGATCGCGTCGCGCTACCGGATCGGTACCGGTGAATGGTTCGTCCAAAAACAGCACCTGAGGGTCGTGCACCAACGCCTGCGCCATTTTGATGCGCTGGCGCATTCCCTTGGAGTAGCCCCGAATGGCGCGCTGCCGGTGCTTGGTCATGCCGACCGAATCAATGGTCCGAGCCGCGGCGTCGCGCGCCGCCGATCTAGTCAGACCGCTCAAGCGGGCGCACGTATACACGAAATCCCACCCGCTCATCCATTCATAGAACCTGTCTTGTTCGGGGCAGAGCCCGAGGTGACGGTTCAAGCGAGCGTTGTTCCAAGCTTCTTCGCCGAGGACCCGTACCATTCCCTGGCTCGGTCGTAGTTGGCCAGTCGCCAGCTGCAAAAGCGTACTCTTGCCGGCGCCATTGGGGCCCAGCAGCCCAGTCACGCCGGCGGGAATCGCCAGCGTCAGCTTGTTGACGCCGATGACGTTCCCGTACCATTTGGACGTTTCATGAAACGTGACGACCGAGGTCATTTGAGACGGTCCAGCGACTTGACGGAGCGATGAAGGATCCACACGGAAAGACCGAACAGTGCCGCCAGGACTCCGGCCGACCAAGTCCAAGGCGTCGGCGCGCTTGACGTTCGAGGCCGAGTCATGTCGCGCTCAGCGCCGGGACGGAGTTTGGCCAATTTGTCCCACGCCTCTGGCGTTCCGAGCATTTCTTCGCCGACGCGGGCCAAGTTGGCGGTATACGAGACCAGTGGCCGCCAGTCGGCGCGCGTCGATTCGACGTCTGGCGCCGTCACGCCGCCGGAGCCCCCTCGTTCGAGACGCCGCGACGCGTGCCTCCGCGCCTCATGTTCAATACCCAACAGCACGCCCGACACGACTCCCGAACCAATCCACACGGCCAGCCAGAACATGGCAACGTAGCGCGAGCTGCGGGAGAGCGCGGAGAGAGCCAAAATCAAGGTCCCGGCTGATCCGGCGATGATCAGCCCGTAGCAGACGCTGGCCAGCAGCAGTGGGAATGTTTGCTTGATGATGGCGACATCCAAGCTGAAGAGTATTCCGAGAACGTAGGCCGCGATGGCAGGCAGAACGGTCACAGCGCCCACGAACGAAACGATGACGCCCCACTTGCCCAAAAAATAGTCGATGCGACGCAGGGGTCGAGAAAGGTAGAGCGGCAGGGCGTTGTACCGCAGGTCTTGGCTAATCAGGTTGGGTCCGACGAGCAGGATCAGGACCATCGCGAGCCGCAGCTCCGTGAGCATGAAGTAACCGTAGGAGAGGGTCCACACCTCCATTCGGTAGGCCCTCGGATCGAGGAGCATCTCTCGATCAAGAAATCCCAGCATCGGCAGCAGCGACTGAATCAACGCCGATTGCTGCTCCAGGAGGCCCCAGAAACAAACCACGGCGGCCAGGGCGATCGCCGGCAGCCACGCGACGAACAGCGCAAGCTTCAGCCATCGATTGCCAAGCGCCACGCGAATCCCGTGGCGAGTGATCGCCAGCCAGCGCCAGGCGTGACCTGAGAGCGTTCCGGACCAGTGCTGATAGCCTTGATCGAAGACGGGCATCTAGGCCTGCTCCAGCGAGGAGAGGAACACTTCTTCCAACGTGCTGCGCTGCGGCCGCAGGTGGCGAATCTGTTCGCCAGCGTCTGCCGCCGCCGCCCAGATCAGCTGGGGACTTGCTTCGGCCGGGAGCACGACCTTCAAGATTTCTCCCCATTCACTGACAGCGCAGCCGGCGCGTTCCAATCGCGCGGCGAAGAGGGCAAGATCCCCTTTGACGCGCACTTCGAACGCGTGGCGATGAACTTGTTTGAGTTCGGCGATCTCGCCCTGCGCCAACAGCTTGCCCCCGGCGAGAACGATGACATAGCTGCAGACGGCTTCCACGTCAGGCAGCAGGTGGCTGGAGAACAACAGGCTCATTCCTTTGTTCATCGTCAAGTCGCGAGCAAGCTCAAGAATTTGCTGGCGTCCTGCTGGATCCATGCCATTGGTCGGCTCGTCGAGAATGAGCAGTTTCGGGTCGTGGACGACCGCGGACGCAAGTTTCAATCGCTGCTTCATTCCCGTCGAATAAGACTCGACCTTACGGTAACGCGCCTCGCCCAGCCCGACGTAGTCCAGCGTTTCATGGGCCCGTTGCAGCGCGTCGGTCCGACGCATGCCGGTCAGTTCGCCAGCGTAAGCGACGAACTCGACGCCCACGGTGTGAGGAAAGAGGCATTCGTCCTCCGGGGCGAATCCAACGTCACGACGAATCTCAAGTTGCTGCCGACGAAAATCCTTGCCCAGGACGCGACCCGATCCCTCGTTAACGGAGACGAGGCCCAAGAGCGTGCGGATCATCGTCGTCTTACCGGAGCCATTCGGCCCGAGCAATCCGATCGCGCCTTCGGGTACGTCCAGATTCAGATGATCGAGAGCCGTCACGTCCCCGTAGGTCTTCGTGATATTGGAAAACTGAAAAAGCACGAACAACCCTTCGGTCGGGCGCGGGCGTCACACGATCAGTACGCATTGTAGCGGCGGCACGTGCAATCAGAAACTCGGCAGAAGCGCAGCCTGCCGACAATTCGCTTGGGAACGCGTGATATTGCCAAAGCTCCTTACAAAGCCGCTTCCGCAGACGCTCGCTCTCTCGGGCCGGTTCGGCATGGCCGCCTGGCCAGCCTCGCAGCATGGATCGCTACGGCGCGGAGCTCCCACGAGGCGGCCCAAGCGAGCTGCCTGCCACGCACGCGTGAATCCCATGGAGTTAGTTCAACTCTATCGCGCAACTGAAACGGCAGCGAGCGGCGAAGACCAGACTTGCAACAATCATCATTGACGCACCTATCGGCTCGGGAATTTCAATAACCGTTGCTGTGCTGGTTGCGATAAAGCCACTTTGGTTTTTCCAAATGTCCAAGTCGCTTCCATTGACGATGCTGTCAGCATTGGCATCGCCTTGAGATCTAGCGACGCCGACTCCAAAGCCTCGCTGCCAAGTTAGAAAATCTGCGCCGTCTATGTCGCCGTCGGCATCGAAATCGGCGTTTCCAGCCGTTGAATTGCCAAAGAGGAGGTCGAACGAGAAGCCGGCTCCGACGTCATTGGTTGTCAGCGAAAGGCTAAATACCAGGTTCAAATCCCCGCTAACGTTGAGGACGCCGTTCGATCCGAGATTGATTACGTTATCGGTGAGGAACGCGTTGGCAGCGGCGGCGGAATTGAACGTCTGATTTACGATCGGCGGATTTACGCCTTCACGCTGGATTTGAAACTGCATTGAGTCAAAGCCGACGCCCAAGACGTTGGTATCCAAAAACGCAACCAACAGATCCTGGCGAGGGTTGGATAACGAAGCCAGATCTATCGCGAACGTTGTGGAACTCGTGTAGGTACGGTTGCCAGTCGCGCCGGCCGCATAGGACCCGCCCATCGTTACTAAACCGAGTACCTCGCTGGTGGCTCCTTGGATCGAGTCCCCCGCCAGATTGAAATGCGGTTGCGAATTAGGATTGCCGGCAAGAAAGTGAGCAACATCAGCTGCGGCCGGACTCCCGACGGCGTAGGCGACTGACTCGACGCCGGCCACCGCGGAAGCGTCGAGGGCGGCGGCGCCTATGCCGGCGCGAGCGGATGCCTGGGTTTCGCCAGAAGTCGGCGCGGACGATTGAGATTGGAGCGAGGTGATCAGCCCGCCGCCCGACAACGCGGTCGCCGTCGTCGTGCCACTTGTGCCGTTGGCAGTTGCCTGGGCGACGGCCGCGCCTCGCAAACTTCGCTGTGAGAACGCTCCGCCCGTGGCCGTTGCAGTAGCATTCGCCGACGCCGCGCTGGACGCGGTCGCAATCGCCGTGGCGTCGCCGCCTTTACCGCCCGGACCAGAACTGGCGGCTCCGGCGTTGCCGCCGGTCGCGGTCGCGGTCGAACTCGCGGCAAAGGCTCCCAAACTCGTTCCCGAGCTTGTTGCCACGGCTGCACCACCGTTAGCGCCAAAGCCGGCGCTGCCTGCGGCAATACTGCCGCCGTTACCCCCAATGGCGTTCGCGTTCGCTGTTGTTGCGACTGCGCCCGTCAGGGCGATCGTCGAGTTGGCGGCTCCGCCGCCGCCTGTCGCGCCGCCAAGACTTCCAGCGGCGCCATTGCCGCCCGTCGCATTCGTCGTGGCTGTCGTGCCAGCGCCAACCGCCCGCGAAAAAGTCAGGTTGGAAGTCGCCAGGCCGCCGGAGCCGGCTGCGGAGCCGGTCCCTGCTCCAGCGCCTCCATTGCCGCCAACGGCCGATTGATTCAACGTGATTGCCCCGCTGGTCGCGCCGTCTACGCGATTTACCAGCGACGATGTGCCGCCGTTGCCGCCACTTGCGCCCAACGATCCTGCGCCGCCGTTCCCGCCGGTTGAGTTCGCGGTCACCGTGACGGCGCCGCCGGCGGACGAACCGCTGGTAAGATTGAGAACCGGCGTGCCGCCCGCGCCTCCGATGTTCCCAACGCCAATTCCCGCACCGCCGTTCCCGCCGACGCTCGTCGCCGTTGCAGAGACGGTACTTACTCCACTAGAAGTTGAAAATCCGCCGGCCGTGGCTGCCCCGCCGGCTCCGCCATTGCCAGTGGAACCTGCAGCAATGGCGCCACCATTGCCTCCCGTTGCCGTTTGCGTTCCGGTCACTCCAGCGATGCCAGACAGAGACAAACCAGTCGTGGCCGTTCCGCCTAGGCCGCCGGCTCCGCCCCCGCCGCCGGCGCCGCCATTACCGCCGGTGGCGTTGATCGTCGACGTCGTTGTACCGCCGATCAATCGCGCGAAGTTCAATTGAGATAGTGCGTTTCCGGCCGCGCCGCCGGCGGCTCCGGTGCTCGCTCCGCCGTTACCGCCAATCGCTGCTTGCGTGTAGGTCAGGTTTCCCGATGAGGTTGCCGTCGTCAGCTTATCGAGCAATGAAACCGAAGCTCCGGAGCCGCCCGCTGCATTGCTGCTACCTGCTCCGCCATTGCCGCCGGTAGCATTAACAGTCCCGGACAGGTTGCCGGTGGTCGCGACCAGCGATAGCGAAGACACCGTCGGAACGCCACCGCTACCCCCCACGAATCCTCCCCCTTGGCCAGCCCCGCCGTTTCCTCCGACGGCGTTGATTGTTGCGGTCGCCGCTCCAACGCCGCCTGCGGTTGCGGATCCGCCTGCCGTTGCGCCACCGCCATTGGCGCCATTGCCGAACGAACCGGCGGAGATGGCGCCGCCGTTGCCGCCGGTTGCGGTCTGAGTTGTCGTGACTCCCGCGGCGCCAGTAAGAGACGCGCCCGTTAGCGCCGATCCGCCCTGTCCGGCTGGTGCACCAGCGCCAGCGCCGCCGTTGCCCCCGGTGGCGTTAATCGTCGTGGTCGTGGCCTGGCCAGTCGCGCGCGAAACGGTCGAGAGAGACGATGCATTCCCCGCGGCGCCGCCACCGCCGGCTCCGCTTCCCGCGCCGCCGTTGCCGCCGATTGCGGATTGCGTGAACGTAAGCGTGCCGGTCGAGGTAGCGGGAGAGAGTTCATCCAACAACGACGTCGAGGCGCCCGCGCCTCCGCTTGCACTATTGCTGCCGCCGCCGCCGTTGCCGCCAGTCGCGTTGACAGTGCCGGTGAGATTGCCGCTGAGCGCGGTGAGCGTCAGCGCAGTGACGGTCGGCGCGCCGCCCGCTCCGCCAAAGAAGCCGCTCCCTTGCCCAACGCCGCCGTTGCCGCCGACGACGTTTACCGTGGCAGTCGCGGTTCCCGTGCCGCCCGCTGTTGCTGATCCACCGCCCGTGGCGCCGCCGCCGGCCCCCCCCGTCCCGTTCGAACCAGCCGTGATCGCACTGCCGTTGCCGCCAGTCGCGGTTTGCGTCGCCGTCGCCGCTGCTGCGCTGGTCAAGTTGACGCCCGTCGTCGCCGTGCCTCCAGACGTCGCTGAGCCGCCGGCAGTCCCGCCGCCGTTCCCGCCGGTGGCGTTGATGGTCGTGGTAGTTGCGCCGCCGCTGACACGCGTGAGAGTTTGCTGCGAGGATGCATTGCCGGCAGCGCCGCCACTGGCCCCAGTGCTTGCTCCGCCATTACCGCCGACTGCGGATTGCGTATAGGTAACAGTGCCAGACGTCGTGGCTGAAAACAATTCGTCGAGCAGCGTGGCATTGGCGCCTCCGCCGCCATTGGCGCCCGCGCCGCCCGCACCGCCATTGCCACCCGTTGCGTTGACCGTGCCGGTAAGGTTTCCATCGACGCCAGCCAAAGTTAGTGATGATACGTTCGGCGCGCCGCCGGCGCCGCCGGCGAACCCGCCGCCTTGGCCGCCGCCGCCATTGCCTCCCACTGTGTTGATCGTGGCCGTTGCCGTGCTGGTGCCGGCAGCCGTTGCCGAGCCACCGGCACTCGCCGCGCCGCCGGCGCCGCCGGTGCCCGTTGAACCCGCAGTAATTGCGCCGCCATTGCCGCCGGTCGCGGTTTGGGTACCCGTTGCGGCCGCTGCCCCCGTCAGATTCAAGCTGGTCGTCGCCGCCGCGCCGCCGCCCGCCGAACCGCCGCCGCTCGCGCCGCCGCCGTTACCGCCTGTCGCATTCGCAGTTCCCGTCGTCGCCGCACCTGATGCTCGAGAGAAAGTCAAATTCGAAGTCGCCGCACCGCCATTTCCGCCCCCGGCGCCTGTACTCGCGCCGCCATTACCTCCAATCGCAGTCTGTGTCATCGTGGTCGCGCCGGACGTTGCGGCGGTCAGTTCATCGACCAGCGTCGCCGCGCCGCCAGCACCGCCCGCCGCATTGTCGTTGCCGATTCCACCGTTGCCTCCAGTCCCATTGGCGGTGCCAGTCACGGGACCGCTGGCGGAAATTAGATTGAGCTGATTGACAGTCACGCCGCCGCCGATGCCGGCAGAGAAACCCCCGCCGCGCCCCGTGCCGCCATTCCCGCCGACGGCATTGACGGTTCCCGAAACCGTACCCGCACCACTCGATGTTCCGGCGCCTCCAACCGTCGCTGCGCCTCCTACCGCACCGTTTCCTGGAAACGACGCGGCAATGTTTCCCCCTGCGCCACCAGTCGCTGTTTGCGTGAAGGTGACGTTCGCAGCGCCCGTTAAGGCGATATTGGTCGTGGCGAAGCCGCCGATCCCAGCGGTGCCACCGCTGGCCTGTCCACCGTTCCCGCCCGTTGCATTCAATGTGCTGGTGGTGTTTCCGCCGCTAGGTCGGCTGTAAGTCAGCGTTGACGTCGCATTGCCGCCAATCCCCGCCGGAACGGCCCCTGCGCTCGCGCCGCCTGCGCCGCCGGTCGCCGATTGCGTTAGCGTGACGACGCCGGACGTCGTTGCGGCGACGGCGTTGTTCAGTAGAACGCTGCCGCCAGTTCCTGCTTGGGCGGCGAAGTTTCCGGCGCCTCCTATACCGCCGGTCGCGCTAGCGGTGGCGTTCGCCGGACCGTCGACGGAGACTGACGTTGCCGCTGCACTGGCAGTGCCGCCGGCCCCTCCCAACCCGCCTGCATCCCTGCCTGAGCCGCCATTTCCGCCTGTTGCGGTCGCTGTCGCCGCGGCGCTGCTTGTGGCCGCCGCGGCGGCACTGGCGCTCGAGGTAGCGTTGCCACCGCTGCCGCCCGTGCTTCCCAGGCCGGGCGCACCCCCTGCGCCGGGCGCTCCAGCGCTACCGCCGTTGCCGCCCGCCCCGCCGGTCGAGGTAGCAGAGGCCGTGGCATTTCCGGATGCCGGCGTTCCATTTGCCGTCGCGTTCGCATCGCCGCCACCGCCGCCCGCGCCGCCGTTACCGCCATTGGCTCCCCCAGCGTTGCCGGCGCCGCCGTTCCCGCCGACGCCGCCATTTCCCCCCGTGGCGGTTGCTGTGTTGCTGGCGTCATTCGACGTTGCATTGGCTGTCGCATCGCCTCCATCGAGGCCAGGACCGCCATTTCCGCCTGGGTTACCGGCGGAGCCGTTTGATCCAGGCGCGCCGTTCACCCCGGTGTCGGTCGCATTCACAGCGCATGCTATTGGGCTGCATGATAGAGAGCAGCAGACGACTAGAACCAGCCTTCGCAGCGCGCTGAATCTCGCTGCCCGAAAAGTCCTACCGGCCTTCGTCAACTCAATGCCCAGGTGCATGGTCGTTTCCTCTCGTGGTTTGGAGCGCAGCGTGACGGCAATTCCATCCGCTGCTGCTGTCTTCCGTTGTGCCTTGGAAAACAGCTAATTTCTCTCGCTAAGGCCTCGCTGCATTCCGCAGCTGAGGAAGCGCGATGCGATGAACGTAGGTGGGGGAGTGAAAAGGGTCGGCGTGTCATCACGGCGCGTAAAACCCGCATCCGCGCAGGAAGTATGGAGGTTCGCAGGGACCAACGTCAAGGACCGCGGCGAACTCCCCATAGATCATGAGCGCGGAGAGTCGTTCGGCGCGTCGGAGAGGGCCGTCAAGGCGGGGCGTTCGCAACATCCGCTAGCAATGCAGCCAGACGGAGAATGGACATGGAGGCTCAAGTGACCGCTGGAACGTAACTGCGATTGAAATTGACGCCGCCAATCTGGTTCTTGCCAAATTCGGAAAAGCCTTCTGCGCGGCTTGACCTTCATCGCAATCCTCATTCAATCGGAATGCCGGGGAATTGGCATGCTTCGCACGGGCTGCGCCTAGTGGCTAGTGCGATTTTCGAACACGCGAAGCCCGGCGCGGGGCCGATGCTGAGCAACGCAGGCGACGGTGGGGGGAACCATCGCGATCGGCGCGCCGCCAAAGGCCGTCTTCCACGCGGAAAGGTCGCCAGCGGTGCGCAGGCTGGGCGAGCCGCCCCGTTGCCATGCGAGGATGTAACATTCGAACGGGCCGGTCGACGCAGGCCCCCTTCTAACGGACGCGAACGATTCCACGGGCACGTAGGCTGCGATACGAATGCCGCCTTCCCCGCTCGCCAAATAGGGCGCGGACCAAAATCTTCTTTGCGACCGCCTATCAACTATTGAAATTCATATGTCGGCCGCGAGAGCCGCGTATGCGCTCCCGTCGCAGATCAGCGTGACGCTGGAGTGGAGATGCAAGAGCGAAGCGGGAAAGGCCGTCGTCAGGGGGCCATGCAACAGCGCGCGGAGGGCAGGGCCCTTTTGCTGACCGCTCACGAGCAGCAGCACTTCGCGGGCATTCAGTAGGTCGGCCATGCCGAGCGTCATGCCGAAAGCAGGCTTGGCGGCCAGGTCGCGGACCATTGCATGCCCGAGCGATGTGGCAGCCAGCGGCGTGACGTGGGCGTGAGGCTGAAGCGAGTCGGCCGGCTCATTGAACCCCAAATGACCATTGATTCCCAAACCCAGGACGCAAGCGTCGATCGGTCCGTGACGAGAGAGCCAGTCCGCAACGCGATCGCACTCTGCCTGGAGATTAGGGGCGTCGCCGTCGAATTCCAGGAATCGCTCATTCATCCCGAGCGGGGCCACGACCTCTCGGCGAAGTTGAAATTGGCAGGAGCCGGGATCCTCGGCGGACAATCCGCCCCATTCGTCCAGAGCGATGAGTCGCAGTTCGTCGAACAGTTCCGGCGTACGCCGACTCCACTCTACGAAAAGCTCGTAGGCTCGCGTCGGCGTGGATCCTGCCGCCAGACACGCGAGCATGGCAGGCCGCGTACGAATTCGGTCGACGAGCCACTGCGCAGCCGCAGCGCTCATTGCTTCATAGTCGTCGTGGACGATCAGTTTCATCATCGCGATAGTCCTTCCGAAAGGTTGGCGGCCGTCAGCGCGGCGCCAACCAGAGCGGAGTCGTCGCCGAGATGAGCCGAGGCGAGGGGCAGGTCGGCCGCACGCCAATCGTCGCGGACGAATTCAATGGCGAAGACGTGGCGATAGCGATTACGAGCGCACGCTTCCTCGCTTGGCCGCAAGTCGATCGTTCGACGCCCTGGCGCCCGGGCCATACCGACTTTGCGATCGGTGGAACGCCGCGGCGCCGCGCGGCCTTTCCGGTTGATCTGATCAATTCGCAATGTGCCACCATCCAGGTCGAATCGTGCCGAGTAGCTGATTCGGAGCGTGCCGCGTGAGTCTAGCGGCAGCGGGCGGCGAGAGAGGAATCAACAAACGGGAAAACTGGGGCGAAGCGGCCGTAGTAGTGCGGCCCGTTACCCCCAATTGACTTCGCTGGCGTCATGCTCTTGGAGCATCCGCTGCGCCAAGCCTTCCGCTTCATTGACCGTGGCGGCAAACTCTTGAGCGAGTAGGCGACTCCCGTGGCGCGCCATGACGTGGAAGCCGTCCGGCGTCGCTTCGACGTGGATCAGTCGGCCGCGGTTGTGGGAGTCTGGGTCAGACATGCCCGTAGCATAGCCAGAATCACGAACCGCGTCACGGTGTTTGCTTATTCACTCAACTCCTTGAATGGAGAGTCCGCCAATGCAATTCACTTCGTTGTGTTCGGGCATCGAAGGCGCCGCCGAAATCCAGCCGTTTTGCTGCGACCTGCTCGCCAAGGACGGCTCTTATGCCTACGGCGTCCACGCAGCTCACACCGGGAGCGTCATCAGCCAGCGAATCTGAACGTCTTGCCGTGCCTTGGTCGCGGTTAGCTTATCGATGGCGGCAAGTTCCTGCTCAATTACCGTCAGCGGTTGCAGGTCCCTGGCCCGGCGCCTAACTCAAGGCCACGCTTGGCGATAACAACAGCGCATGGGCGGAAACGCGCCGCCACGCTTGTTCATATCCTTAAGCAAGGGCCCGCTTGCTCGCTTCACGGATGGCTGTGGGCTGCCAGCGCCAGGTTGCATCGCGGAAAGGCGGCTTGAAGCTCCGATGGGCGACGCTCAACAACTGCCTGGTGCTGGTGGGTGAGAATCAGACATTTTATACCGACGATGCCAATTCAGCTTCCAAGCCGGACTTTGCGAGCGCATCGTGCCGGACGCATGATATCGCGTCGTCGATCGAACCGTCGCACTCGACGGCGGCCACCGCAACGGCGATCTCCAGGTGAGTTGGGCCGTCAACGGTCGGAATCGACTGAGAAGCAATTGACGTTCGGACCCGCTCTCCAACGATACGCGCCGACCTCTCCGTCGTTCCAGGCAGAGCGACGATAAACTCGCCGCGACCGAGGCCCCCAATCAAATCGACGTCACGAAAGGCGGAGTTGATCCCGGTCGCCACATAGTCGCAGAGAAGTCTGACGGAGTCCTCCTTGTCGAGCTGGTTCACTTGCGGGAACTCCAGGAGGCTGAAACACAGCAGCGATAGCGGTGCGTCACCGTTTTTGGATTCTTGTTGTCGAGCGGCGAGTGACTCGACGAATCGTTGCCGACTCGGCAGTGACGCCGCTTCCACTGTAATGGGCCCAAGAGTCGAAGTCGGTTTGCCAGACATGAGAGCAGACCCAGCACTGGATGCTTCATGCGCCGGGGCGACGGGCAGCGCCGTGCAGCCGTCATGCCAATAGCTGCAGTTCCGACCGGCCGCCTTGGCGGCGTAGACGGCTTCGTCCGCGCGCCGAACGATATCGCGTTGTCGATCGCCCTGCAGTGCCCCAGACACTCCTATGCTGGCCGTCACTCGGAGCGTCTTTCCTTCATGGACGACTGAAGTCTTCTCGATGGCGGCACGCACGCGTTCCGCAGCCGTTTGAGCCCGCTCCGCGGTCGTCGCCGGCAGGATAACGGCGAACTCCTCACCGCCATAGCGAGCCGCAGTACTGGGGGTCCTGATCTGATTGGAAAGCGTACGCGCTACGGACCGTAGGACTTCGTCGCCTGCCAGATGACCATGCGCATCATTGAACTGTTTGAAGTGGTCAATGTCAAAGATGATTAACGAGCATGGATCGCCGTTGTTCGCTAATCGGCCCAATGTCGCCGCCAATTCCACATCGAAGGCACGCCGGTTCGGTAAGTTCGTCAAGGCGTCGGTTCGTGCATCGGCCTGCTGGGTACGGATTTCATCAGCTTGGCATGCGATCTTCCGCTCCGCCTCTTCGAGCCGAGCAGAGAGTTGACGGTTGGCTTCAAGCATCCCCGAAACTACGTACTGAATCTCTGGTCCTTGGTCGTCGCTCTTCTGGCGAGCGGCGTCGAGTTGGTCAGACCATCCCTCAAGCGCGACGTTGTGATCGCCGACGTCATTGGCGACGTCTTCGGCCAATTGTCGAATCTGCTCGATCGCGCGGTTAGTCCGTTCGGAGTCTTCAGGGCTTGTCGCGCTTGGCGCCCCCGATCCAGCGCGAGGCCGACGCAGTTTCAGCGCAACAAGAGTTGCCATGGAGCCGACGAGCATACTGATCAGTGCAAGAACAGCATTGGTCAAGCAATTGAGAAAAAATACCGTCATGGCCCGAGCAAGTTGGTTGGAACCCCGCGCCGGAGAGTCGTCCGGCGCGACAGTCGAAACACTACGGAAAACCGTAGGCTCTAAAGCCGTGCAGTCAAATGCAATTGTCGTTGCGATCGCTTTGTCCCGGATGTGAGGCACCCGCGTCACACAATGTCGGGCTGCTATCCCAGCTGTTGGCAGTCGCTCCCGAAGTTTTGCCGCATGGCCGGTGCCTCGCCACACCGGCAGCCTCGACTAGACGTGGCACGACACATCTGTCGCCGCATCGTTGCAAGAGCCTTTACGCACTCGAGCAGCGCCGTGGAGCACAGCAATGATCGCCGCACTGAGAAAACTTTCATCGGAACGTTTTCCGTGGCGGCTCTCCGGATGCTGGGGCCTGCAACTTCTGTGGATCCTGGGAAGGCCGCCGCGTCCCATTCTTCTATCTACGCGTTCTCTAGCTCGAAAAGTAGATCCAACGTAAGAGTTCCACGAACCTCAACGCTTCTTTCGAGTCGCCGATATTGAGGGATACGCACCATTCTAAAACGGCGGATTTCCGTGTGTTTCACGCCGACGCGAGTAATTGAGAACCGGGGGTCGGCGGTAGGAACGGCGCATTTCCATGATTACTTGAGCGAGACATCGACCCTGCTAATCTCACCGTTGAACTTGAACGGGCGCTGTTCGAAGTAGTCGCGAGACACGGTTGAGCCGAGGTCGGTGCCGACGTCAAAGCTTTCACTTGCAGTAAACGCGGCGGGCACGGTCATCTTCACGGCGGTGCGAGCGACTTCCTTGCCGTCTACCATCAGCAAGATGTCGGCTGGGGCGCCGGGTTTCGGGGCCTTGAGTGTGGTGTTCACCACGATTGTGTGCTTGCCCGGCGCTATCTTTTCTGCAGACTTCGCAATGGACCGGTCAATGATCATCAGATTGTATTCAAAAACGAGATGGCCCTGGTCCATGTAGCACGTGAGACCGCCCCCCGCGCCTCCCATGGCGTAAAGCACTCCGCTGGCCCCCGCGCCGCATTCGAGGTCGATTGTCACCGTGTTGTTGTGGTTTCCTAGTGGGGGAGCCGTGAACTCGGGCATCCGGGTCGTCGTGTCGTCGAAGGTCCAGCTCGTGTAGGGTGACTTGATTCGGTCTTCGGGATGAATTCGCAGCCAGATGCCAGCGCCGATGGGGAAGACGTTGTTTTCCTCCGCCTGGGCGAGGAAGAGCTGCTTCATTTCTTCGACTTTCTGCGGCTGCTCCTTAGCGAGGTCGTGCATCTGCGTGAAGTCGTTCTTGAGATTGTAGAGTTCCCACACGGCTTTCGAGGAATCCCATTTATCGAGACCCGGCTGCGCGTTTAGCCACGGGCTGAGCGGTCCAAAGGTGCAGGCATACCATCCATCCTGGTAAATGCCGTCGCTGCCGTTGTTGTCGAAATACTGGACGTGCTTGTTCTCCGGCGCGTTCGCATTCGTGAAACTGGCGGCCATGCTGACGCCGTCGATGGGATCCTGTGGGAAGCCGTTCACTTCCTTGGGGGCCTTGATGCCGATCACGTCATAGAGCGTTGGGACGATGTCGTTGACGTGGTAGAACTGGGATCGCGGCGTCTTGTCGGCTTTGATCTTCTTAGGCCAGGAGACGACGAGCGGATTACGCGTGCCGCCGAAGTGGGCGGCGACGAGCTTCGTCGAGCGGAACGGCGTGCTGCCAGCCCAAGCCCAGCTTGCGTGATAAATATTGTCCGTGAGCGGACCGCCGAGCGCTTGGAGGCCGCCGAGTTCGTCGAGCGCCTTGATCTGCTGGGCGATCGTGTTGGGAATCTGGTTCTGCGCGAGAAGTTCGCTGATCGAACCGTTCTGCCCTTCGGCGGAAGAGCCGTTGTCGCCCCAGATGTAGAGGATGATCGTGTTCTCGCGCTGTCCGGTCTGGTCAAGGTAATCCACTAGCTTGCCGACCTGGGCGTCCGTGTGTTCACAGAAGCCGGCATAGAGTTCCATCAGACGTATCTGAAAAGCTCGCTCTGATTCAGGAATATCGGCCCAGGCGGTCATGGTTGGGTCGCGCAGCGTAAGCTCCGCGTTGGTAGGAATCCATCCGAGCTGCTTCTGTCGAGCGAAGATTTCTTCACGGAGTTTGTCCCAGCCCTGGTCGAACTTGCCTTTGTACTTGTCGGCCCACCGCGCAGAGACGTGGTGCGGGCCGTGGACCCCGCCCGGCGCCCAATACATTAAGAATGGTTTGTCCGGGGAAAAAGCACGATGCTTTTTCAGCCACTTGATCCCCTGGTCCGCCATGTCCTCGGTGAGATGGTAATTCTCATCGTGCGGCGGCTCGATGGCCGTGGTGTTCTCGACGAGGCGCGGCTCCCACTGCGACGTTTCGCCCGCGAGGAAGCCATAGAAATATTCAAAACCATACCCAGTCGGCCAATAGGTGAACGGCCCCATCTCGGTGGTCTGATCGGCGGGCGTGTTGTGCCATTTGCCAAAGGCGGAGGTCTTGTAGCCGTAATTTTTCAGGACCTCAGCCACGGTCGCAGAAGTTTTCGGGATGACGCCGGTGTAGCCGTCCCAATCGACCGCACGCTCGGCGATGGTGCCACTGCCGACGCGCTGATGGTTGCGCCCCGTCAGTAGCGCTGCACGCGTTGGCGAGCAAATCGAGGTGGTATGAAAGCGGTTGTAGCTGATGCCTTCGTTGTAGAGCTTCGAAAGCGTCGGCGTGTGCGCGAATCCGCCGAAGGTATCCGGTACGCCGAATCCCGCGTCGTCGATCAACACAATGAGCACGTTCGGCGCACTTGCCGGAAGTCGCTCTGGCTCGACGCGACGTTTGTGGACGGACTCCTGCAGCGTTGGCCCGGCCTTGCTCGCGGTCGAAGTCGGCGGAAACGGCAGCACCGAGCCGTCATCGGGAGCGGCGGCGAACGTTCCCAGTGCGAAGCCACAGTACGCGACGACGAAGGTAATGGCGGTCTTCATTTGCTACATCTATTTCTTCAAATACTTGATCGTCGTCGTGCCGATGCTGCCGTTGAAGGCAAACGGCGCCTGATCGAAGTAGTCAAGCGAGACGGGCGAATCCAAATCAACGCCGATGTCGAAAGTCGCGTTTGAGGTGAAGTGGAGCGACATCGCTGCCGGCACCCGGCCTTGCGCCACTTCTTCGCCATTCACCCTGAGCGTGACATCCATCGGCCCGCCGATCTTGGCGGCCAGCTTCGATTCGACTTCAACCTTACCCTTGCCAGTTGGCAGCTTGTTCTTGGACTTGAGCTTCGTGCGCTGAATCTCGAACAAGTTGAACTCGTAGCACAGGAAACCGTCCTTCATATAACAGGTGATGCCGCCGGAAAATCCGGCCAGCGCATACAGCACGCCGTTCGCATTCGCGGGCACGTCCACATCCATGGTCACGAGACTATCCACCTTGCCCAACTTGGGCGCAGCGGATTCTGGCATCCTGGTCAGGGGGCCGTCGAAGGTCCATTCCGTAAGGGTCGAAGCGGGCGCGTCCTCGGGATGGAACATCGCGGTGGACCACAAGCCGCCGCCGATGGGCAGATTCTTGTTCTTCGTCGATTCCAGCAAGAAGAGCAGCTTCAGCTCTTCGAGCTTCTGCGGATTAGTCGCCGCGAGGTCATTCGCCTGGCTCCAGTCCTCGTCGAGGTTATAGAGTTCCCACCGATCAGTCAGCGGAGACCACTCCTTGATGCCTTTCGGAAGGCCGCCCACCCATGGCTCGCGGGGACCGGGAGCGCTCGCGAACCAACCGTCGTGGTAAATGCCGCGGCTGGCCATGATGTCGAAGAACTGCGTCGTTCGCGTCCCTGGCGCCTTCGCGTCGCCAAACGAATAGGCCATGCTGACGCCGTCGATGGAATCCTGCTCGAACCCGTTCACGATTCGCGGCGGGGTAATCTCCGTCAGCTCGTAGATTGTCGGCACGATGTCAATGACGTGATGAAACTGCGGACGTGGCGTCGAGTCTGCCTTGATGCGTCTCGGCCACGCGACGGCCATCGGCTGACGGGTGCCGCCAAAGTGAGCGCCGACAAGCTTGGTGGACTTGTACGGCGTGCTGCCCGCCCAGGCCCAGGCCGCATGATACATGTTGTCGGTCTTCGGACCGCCGAGGGCATCCAGCCCGCCGAGTTCCTCCAGTGCTTCGAGGTGCTGTGAAATCTTGGTTGGAATCCCGTTCTGCGCGAGCTGCTCACTAATGGTTCCGTATAGGCCCTCGGCGGAGGATCCGTTGTCACCCCAGATATAGAAGATGAGCGTGTTGTCGAGCTTGCCCTGACGCTCGATCTCGGCGATGACGCGACCAGCGTTGTAGTCGGCGTGTTCGGTAAATCCGGCGAAGACCTCCATCAGTCGGCGTTGAAACGGCTTCTCGTCTTCGGGGATCGAATCCCACGACGCCATCGACTCGGGCCGTGGAGTGAGCTGTGCGTTCTGCGGGATCCAGCCCTTGGCTTTGGCGTTGGCGAAGACGCGCTCGCGATACTTGTCCCAGCCGTCGTCGAACTTGCCCTTGTATTTATCGGCCCATTTTTTCATGACTTGGTGCGGACCGTGCGATGCACCCGGCGCCCAATACATAAAGAACGGCTTGTCCGGTGCGTAGGCGTTTTGCTCGCGCAGCCAAGTGACCGCATCCGACGCGATGTCGTCGGACAGGTGATAGTCTTTCGGAAGATGCTCGGTGACTGCGGTGGTGTTGCGGGTCAGGGTTGGTTCATACTGCGAGGCTTCTCCGGCGAGGAAGCCGTAGAAATACTCGAACCCGTAGCCCGTCGGCCAGTAATCGAATGGCCCCTTGTTGGTGATCTGCTCTTCGGGAGTGTTGTGCCACTTGCCCCAGGCCCCCGTGTTGTAGCCGTAGTTCTTGAGCACTTCGGCGACGGTCGCAGAAGACTTCGGAATGGTGCCGCTGAAGCCATCGAAGTCATTGGCAATCGCGGCGATCTGACCATTGCCGACCCGCGTGTGATTTCGCCCGCAGAGCAATGCCGCCCGCGTCGGCGAGCACATGGCCGTGGAATGAAAACGATTGAACGAGATTCCCATCTGCGCGACGCGGTCGAGCGTCGGCGTGTTGATTTCTCCGCCGTAGGTCGACGGCGTGCCAGGCCCCACATCGTCCATCAGGATGATGAGGATGTTCGGCGCGCCATCCGCGAGTCGCTTCGGCTCGACGCGCTTCTTATAAACGGAGTCCTGGATCGTCAGCCCGGCGATTGAGCTAGACGGCGTGGGTGGAAACGGCAGGATTTCCTGTGCTCCAGCCATTAACGTAAGCAGGAAGCACAGCGGGAGGCTTAGAAGAATGATCCAAGGGTTTGGTTTCATTAGCGTGGGCCTCACTGCGTTATTGCTGAGTTTTAATTTTGAGGATCTGGGACTGGATGCCCTCGATGGTCTTGCCCATCTGTGCGCTGAGACCGAGTTGGCGGACGGGGAAGTCCTGGAAGGTCATCAGGTGCTTTTCGGCAATGCCCACAATCGGGGTGAGTACCCAAGTCTTATGCTCCGCATACTGGCGGTTCACATCACCGGTTTGCCGCTCGAAGGGGTCCATGCGCAAGTTGGTAATCAGGGGCCGGCCCAACCCAACCAGGGGATCATCCCAATGCCCCCCTTCTTTGATAGAGAAACTGACTTTGAACGCATCGTACCGGATGGCTGTCAGGACGGTCTCGTCGTAGTAGAAGACGAACTTGCGAGCCGACTTGTCGCTCTCCCCCGTGAACAATGCGGTCTGGTCGTAGCCGTCCAGGTGTACCTTGTAGAGCTTGCCGCCGTAGTCTGCGCCTTGTTTCAGCTTCGCCACGGCATCGGGTTCGCCAGCGGCAGCCGCCAAAGTCGGCAGCAAGTCCGTCATGTCGACGATTTCACTGGAGACCCGCCCTCCGGGGGCGCCGGGCCAACGGACAAGGCACGGGGCGCGCACGCCGCCTTCCCAGGTTGTTCCCTTGTCGCCGCGAAACGGGCTCGTGCCGCCTTCGGGCCACATGTACTGATACGCGCCGTTGTCGGTCACGTAAACGACGATCGTATTCTTGGCGAGGCCCGTTTCGTCGAGCTTCGCCAAAAGCTGGCCGACGTGCCCGTCATGCTCAGCGAGCGCGTCGCCGTAAACGTCCTCCCGACCCGCCCGGGACTTTCCGCGAACGCCGTCCTTGAAGTGGAAAAATACATGGAGGCGCGCGGAGCAGTGCCAGAGAAAGAAGGGATGCTTGTCTTTCGCCTTGCGATCCAGGAAAGCGAGCGACTTAGCAACGATCTCGTCATCGAAACTCTCCATCCGCTTCGTCGTCAGCGGGCCTTCATCCTTGGTCGGGCCGTCGGCCGCGCCGGAGATGACTCCGCGCGGGTCAAACTTTTTTCGGAACGCCGGGTCCGTCGGGCGGTCGGGGTCTTCCAAGTCCTCATTGCCGTTGAGGTGGTAAAGGTTTCCGAAGTACTCGTCGAACCCATGCCTGTGCGGCAGATGCTCCTCAAGATCACCAAGGTGGTTCTTGCCGAACTGAGCGGTCGAATAACCATTGGCCTTGAGGATTTCGGCGAGCGTTACGTCCTCCTTTTGCAGACCGGCGGGCGAGCCGGGCGTGCCGACGGTCGTCAGACCGGTCCGGACGGGAAGCTGGCCCGTGAGGAACGCGGCGCGACCTGCGGTACAACTCGGCTGAGCGTAGAACGAGGTCAGCCGAAGTCCTTCGCGGCCGATGCGGTCAATGTTGGGCGTTTGCACCCCCATGATGTCGCCGCCATAGGACGACACATTCATCCAGCCGACGTCGTCGGCCATGATGACAAGGATGTTTGGCTTGGATTGAGCTTCTACGGACCGTGGAAGGAAGACGACCCCGGTCAAAACGGCAGTGGCCAAAACCGAACGAAGCAGAAACACTTTACGGTCCTCCGGCCAAGCTTTATGCCAGCTGGCGGTAAACGACGTTCGAGAGGCTGGCAACGAGCCAAATCCACGCCTTCTGAATCGTACGTGAGAAGAACTTAAGTAGGCGCGATTTGCGGGGGACGCCGTCGGCTCCAACAACTTTCAGCGTAACGAGTTATCGCAATCGTGTCAAATTACGAGCGGTTGCCTACTCATTCGAAAAACGCACGCAGAAATGCAGTATGAGCGATCGCTCTGCAGGAGACTCAGTAGAAGACCACCCCCGGATCTCGAAGGAGGTTGCAAGTGCAGCGAACACCGCCGTTGACGGCTGCGCCTAGTACCGCGACGTAGTAAGAAACAGATACCAGCAGTAGGCTTCGTGCGGTCGCCGCTGGACGTAATGTCGGCCAAGTATCTCGTGATGACTGTCAGCAATGACGCTCACGCTTGATTGTTTGCATACCCAGCGCCGCACCTTTACGCGGCCGGGCGCTGCACTTTTCAACGGACACCCACAGATCACCCAGGCGATCGATGCGTATCGCCGCGTCCCGTAGGCCGGGCCATTACGGCACGGCCGCAAGCGTTCGTCGCCGAACACGAGCGCCCGAGATCGCTACGACAACCAGCGAGCCCAGGACCAGCGACGTTGGCTCCGGCACTGTCGCCGACGCCGTGGCGATAGGCGGCGTGGCGCCGAACTGCTGCTGCCAGATGAGGAAGTCGGCGCCATCGCTGTCAGTATCCCCGTCGGCGTCGCCCTGCAAATGGGTCGTCCCGGTCGCGAATCCCAGGCGCCATTTAATCAGGTCGATGTTGTCGACGTCGCCGTCCTCGTCGAAGTCGGCCGCCGCGGGAAGCACGCGGAGTTTCACGTTCGTCGGGTTGTAGAGCACGCTCCAGCGGAGGTTGCCGGCGAGCGGCGGCAGGGTCACGGAGGAAAACGTCCCGAACACGCCCGCGGCGTCAAGCACCTGAAACTCGTCGTTGACGACGGGGGTCGAAAGCAAGGAATACCGCAGGGCGCCGCCGAGTTCCGCGGCGCCAGTTACGCTGAGCGCACTGCTTTGCGACAGGTCGAGGGTTCCTCCGGGCCACATTTTCAAGTTGCCGCCGACCGTCGTCTGATTGCCGAGCCCCATCGCGAGCACGCCCGTCCCGCCGGCGCTTAGCGTCGTGCCGCCCACGGCCAAGTTGCCGGTCAGCGACCAGGCAGCGCTCGGGCCAAGAATCGTGGCGCCATTCACATTGACGGTCCCCACGCTGCCGGGTTGTGCCGCGATGCTGGCGGAAGCGCCGGACAGAATTCCCGCGGATCGGACCGTTTGCCCGGCGAGCATCTGGCTGGTCGCCAGCATGTTGATTGTGCCCTGGCCCGCGTCGCCGACGATCAGGTCGCCGGCGTTCCAGATGCCGGCGATGTTGGCCACGCCGCTGCCGCCGACGGACTGGCCAACGATCGTCGTCGCCGAACCGACGCTCCCTTGCCTGGGAAAGCAGCAGATGCCTAAGAAACTCGACCCCGCAGACGCCTGAACGTCGAGTTGCCCCTGTCCGGCGCCTCCCAGGATCAGCGCCCCGTTGCCGCTTGTCGTGCTATTGGAACTCACCGTCAATTGGCCGCTCGACAGGGCGCCGGCGCCGATCGTGATCGGGCCCGTGACGGTTGCCGCGGCGTTGTTGAGTCGAATCGCTGCGGAACCGTTCGCCGCAGACGACACGTCGAACGAATCGGCGGCAAACTTGTGGCGCGGCGTGAATGTCGGCACGCTGGCGACGTCGAACGTCACGTTGCCGGCGCCGACGTTCCAACTGCCGACGGAGTAACTGGCGGCGAGACTGACGTTATAAGTGGAGTTGAGGTTGAAGCCGGCCCCTTCGTTCGCCGCGTCGGGCACGCCGACCGGCGACCAATTGCCGTTGCTCGCATAGGCGCCGCCGGCGGAGTTGTTCCAGTCGTAGAGGAAACCCAATTGGGCGTGCGCCGCCGAAGGCACGGCCACGGCAATAACGACCGCCGCAAGTCGAGTTGCGGAACGCCGCCAGCGCCCCCCATCGTGTTGAGAACGGGCCATGCACGACCTCACTGTTGTTGGGTAACGACCGACGCGAGGCGCCCAAGGCGCCTGCCGCATGTCAGACGCGTTGCGTCTCCGCCGCCTCCGCAATGATAACCGAATCATCAATGCCGCGGCCATGCCGAGCGTTGACGGCTCCGGTCCTTCGGGTTGGGGCCGACAATGGCCTCCAAAACGCGCTTTGGCTGGCGAGCCGGCGGCGGCCTGCCGCTTCCAATCGACGCTCCCCAACTCGTCGCAGTGCTCGACCAGCATGGCACACACTTGCTCCAGCACGCGATTCTCGGACCACCGCTGGAACCAGCGGTGAACCGTCGAGTCATCGCCGAATTCTTTGGGTAGCTTGTTCCACAGGCAGCCGCTGCGCATCTGATAGATGATTCCGTTGACGCACCCGCGCCAGCAAGCCGACGGCCGTCCCGTGCGCTTCCGCGCCCGGAATTCCGCGAACACCGGTTCGATCATCGCCCACAACTGGTCGTTCACTTCCTAAATCGCATCCAAGACCTCCGCAGTCATCAGAGCCTTCTTGCTCGCCGTTACCGCTGATGTAACTCACATCCACCGTCCTTCGAACAACAGTTCTGAGCTAGTCACAAAGATTGCCGCGCCCGGTAAGCTAGCCTGCCCACGATCTGCCGGGCCTTAGCCGCATCTTTCACGCCATCGCAATCCACCGACGCCTGCATGTGCCCGTCGTCGGCGATGACGTAAGCGCATAGCGAATCGACGGGGCCATCGCCATTTTCATCACGCAGACGATAGGCGAAACGCCTAACGTCACTGGCAATCGATTCTCTCACGTCGAAGCAAGCGGACGATGCTTCGCTTTTGATCCAGCGCAGCCGTTCGGCCTGCGATTCGTTCTTGTTAGTGCCCCACGTGGTCGGCCAGCACCCAAGGTATGGTCGGCAGAAAACGAGCGAGAAGTTCTGGAAGCGACGAGTAAACTGCTCGGGCGCATAAATGCTCTACTGAGAGGTTATCGCGTGACCGTCTTGCACGAGCGGATAGCCGGAAGACGGCCAATTCTTGGCAGTCATGGCAGCGAGCTTGGATAGATGCGTTGGTATTTGCTTGAGCTGGGGAATTCGTCAATCTCGCGATGTGCGTCCCCTGCGGCGAAGCCTGCGCGTTGTGCGGAAGTCCTGAGTGGCTGGTCCAGCAACCTCACGCGATGGGCGACATAGGGATCGTCAACACAAACGTACTTCCTTTGCCGAGCGTGCTTGTTACCGTAATTCGCCCTCCAATCAGCGCCGCTAGCTTAGTGCTGATATGAAGCCCCAACCCGGTGCCTTCAACGACAACTTCTTTCGTATTCGTCCGATAGAACAATTCGAACACCCGGGGAATATCGTCGGCGGCGATTCCAATTCCGGTGTCCGACACAGCAAACCTCAGCAGTTCTCCATCGATACTCGCCCGTATTGTGATTTCCCCTTTCTTGGTGAATTTAATCGCGTTGCTGACGAGGTTAAGGAGAATCTGGTGGCACTTTCCGCGGTCGGAGTGGAAGGCAGGACAGTTGCCGATGACTTCCACCAACAACTTAACGTCTGGACGATCTTCCAATAGCGGCCTTGCCACTGCCGCCACCTCATAAATCACCTCCCTTACATCGCATGCGGCGAGCGACACTGTCAGTTGCCCCGCTTCGATCCTAGCGGTATCAAGAAGCTGGTTGACAATTAAGAGGAGGTGCTGGCCATTTCGTTGAATTCGCGTTAGGCGATCGCGTTGCCGGTTGTCCAGAGAATGGCAATCGTCAGAGCGCAGTAGGTTAGTCGAGAATCCGATGATCGCATTTAGAGGTGTCCGAAACTCGTGACTCATTTGCGCGAGAAATTCGCTCTTGGCTTTGCTTGCTGCGTCTGCTTTAAGTTGCATCTCGCGAAGCTCGGAGACATCGACGCAGGCGCCTACATAACCTTCGAACGCTCCAGAATCAGTCGTGCGAGGCACGCCGCGGCACATGAATACTCGAAAGCTGCCGTCGTTGCGGAGCAGACGAAACTCTGTTTGGAACTCGCATCTTTTTTCGAATGAAGCTCGATAGACACCCAAATAGGGCTCCGCATCGTCCGGATGCAGCCCCTGAATCCAGTGATCGCCCAGCAAGGATTCAGGGCGCTGACCTGTGAGTTCACGCCAATATTCATTGACGAAATCAAAGCCGCCATTCACGTCGCTGGTCCAGATCAGCATTGGACATGAATCTGCCAGCCTCCGAAATCGCCTTTCGCTCTCAGCGATCCGTTGCTCGCTAACTTTTCGTTCCGTGATGTCACTGATGGTTCCCACCATTCTTAGTGGCAGGCCGAATTCGTCTTGCATCACAACCCGGCTTCGGTCAAGAAACCAGCGAAACTCTCCCGACTTGGTTCGCAGACGCAACTCACCGGTGTGGGCGAGCACAGTCCCGTTTGCCACACCATCAAGGTGGTTCTCTATTTGTTCTGCTTCTTCGGGATGCAGTAATTCACGAAAGAAGCTGATGTTGCCTTCGACTTCATCAGGCGGGTACTCGAGGAGCTTCGCCCACTGCGGACTATAAAAGGCGACGCCAGTATGAATATTCCAATCCCATATTCCGTCTGACGTTGCATCAAGGGCAAACTGAAGGCGTTCCTCGCTGCTTCGAATCGCTCCCTCCATCTGTTTCGCAGCTGTGACGTCGCGAATGATACTCACGACGGTGTGATCTCCGGCAGAGACAATTCTCGCTTCCAGATGCCTAACGCAACCTCTTACATGCAACGCAAAGTTGATTTGCCTCGGCTCGACGTTAGAATCCGCGCCGACAAACGCCTCAAGAAATTGACGGGCAATCGGTCCGGGCAGGGCATCGCTGACATTCATGCCAAGCAATGACTCAGCCGATGCGCACAGCACTCCTGGATCAGGTGCATGTACTGCAAGAAACGTGCCGTCACGACGGTTGGTAAAGATCAGATCCGGATTTGCGCTAAGCAAAGCGCGATTATGCGATTCCTGCCTAGAGAGCTGTAATTCCGCCACTTTGCGGTCGGTAATATCCTGAATAGTGCCCCGCAGGCCAACGACTTCCCGTCCGAACCTTACGGGCGTTCCTTGCGTTCGCACCCAAATGGATCTCCCTTTCGCGGTAATTGCTGGAAGCTCAAGGTCATATGATTGGCCCGCGTTGATTGCCGCGGCGATCGCTGCTCGGATTGTCGCTTGAGCATCAGACGCGAAGAGGCCAATGACTGCGTCTACGGAGGGTTCGTCTGCGGGCTCCATGTCAAAGATGGAGAAGGTTTGCCGCGACCATGTTTGGACCGTCGTTCGAAGGTCGACTTCCCAACCGCCGACTCTGGCCATGCGGCCCGTACTCTCAAGCAATTCGGTGGTCGCGGCAAGCTGAGCCTCGGCCTCCTTGCGCTGCGTAATGTCCACGTTGACGCCGATGTAACCGACCGTTTGACCTTGATCGTCACGCCGGGCGCCAGTCACTCCGAGTACGTACGTAGTCCTCCCATCGCGATTTTGAAAACGGTACTCTTGGTTCCATGGCTGCGCAGTACTAGCTCCTTGCAGCCATTCCGCAAAAACACGTTCCCGGTCATCGGGATGCAAGCCATTGCTCCAACCGTCTCCCAATGCCTCTTCCAGGGAGACGCCGGCGACTTTCTGCCAGCAGGAATTGACATACGTGCACTTACCGAGGCGGTCTGTCATCCAAATTCCGACCGGCGCCGTGTCGGCAAGCCTACGAAACCGTGCCTCTGTTTCCCGTGCCGATCCTTCGGCAAGCTTAAGGTTGGTTATATCTAGGTGGGTGCCGACCACTCGCAGCGGCCTACCGTCCTCGTCGCGCTCGATGACCGCGCCCTTATCACGAATCCAAATGTAGCTTCCGTCGCAATGACGCGCTCTAATGTCCGCTTCGAATTCGCAACCCGCCGCGTTGAAGATAACCTCGCTACAAATTCTATCGAGAATTGCGATGTCATCAGGATGGACGCACGAGTTCCAGTGTTCGATCGTTGGCATCGGGCCATTTGGATCGAGCCCAAGCATGGCGTGCCACCGCGCGTTTACGATCAGTTGGCCGGTGGCGATGTTCCATTCCCACATTCCGAGGTCGGCCCCGCTTAATGCAAGGTAGAGGTGGCGAGGGCTCGCCGGCAGACGCATTTGGGAGTCGCTGGAATTCATCGGTTCACGCAGCTCAAGACAAGAGTTCGTTCCTGACCTAACGGGCCGTGAACTGGATGACTGAAGTACAACGTCTCGTCGCGTCTCTCTCCACCAAATCGCTCGCGGATCCAGTTCCGACGAATTCAAGGAATATAGTTGACGTTAGCAGCATCAAGTCGTTCGCCGCGGACGGGGATGTAGGTATCCGATATATGACTATGGGCGATTACTTGGCCGCCACAGCCCGGTGCGTCCGAGCCACACGAATGCTTCTTGAGACTTAAGTGGTTCCGTTCCGCCATCAGATTCCGGCGGAAGTCATTGGCGGGAACTTTCGTTGACGAACGACGGGGGACACCTGCCACGGTAGTAGCATCACGGGTTGTCGACTGTGCAGCAATAGGTAAGCGAGTGAATTGGCAGGCTGCGGCAACAAAGCGTGCAGCGCGGAGCCGCTCTTTCCACGATCGCGATTTAGCCGCACATGGTTTCTCACTTCGGCAACTTATTACGGAAAAGCTGTGTCGGTGGAGGATGACGCTGGCACGCTGGCGTCATTGATCGAAGCTGTTGCGAACCGGAACGCTGTCTCACAGTCCGGTAGCACGCCGCTACGCAGCTCCTGCATCGCGGATTGCGTCAATGGCCTCGCTGCAAGGCGCCATTGAGGATGGTATAGGCGGCGATTTTTATTGAACTCCCGGGGCTTGAGTCAGTGCCTTCTTCAACGGACACCCTTCCTCGACCGGTTCACCTCGCCGATAACGGCCCAGCAACTCCGTCGATCGCTTGGCCAGCATCCTGCGAACTTCACGTCGCTTACCCTTCACCCTGGGAATCACGAGCGAGTCGTATCCTGTCGTCTGGTGGCGCATCCATGCGATGACGGCAGCTTCGGCCCGACGCTCTACCGGGATGCGTCGAGTCCTCGCCACTGTCCCGGACCCGACCGGCGTGGCGTGATCCGTCACGGCCCGAGCCATCCAGTCGGCAAGATCGGCGTGGCTCTCGTGAAAGTCGAGAAACGCCACGACTGCACCGTGAAAGTCATCGACGTACTCGGCCTGGGCCTTCTCTCTTCGCCGGGAATCGGCTGCCTTTCTCTTGGCGAAGCCCTCCGTGGATCGCTCGACTTCGAGTTCGGTACGAATACGTTCTACCGTCGTAGCCGCAGTCCAAAGCCCCCTTGAGAAAAGCTTCCGACCCTTCTTCTCCGCCACAGCGTAGTGATCGCCCGCCGCCTTTATGCGTCGAGTGAGGGCGGCGTCACCTGGAGGAACCAGAATCCATCCTTCCGGGACGGTCAGGACTTTGCCATCAGCGCTTTGGACGGTGTTTGGCGTGGGGCCAAGGGTGAAGGTGGTGGTCATTCTTCCGCTTCCTTGCGAAGTCGATTCTTGGTCGCCTCGGTCAGTTCCCGCCAATCCTTCCCTTTTAACCCCGCTGCCAGCGCCCACAGCAGGTTGAGACTGGCCGTTGGATGACGTTGCTTCACGAGCCGATACGCCACAACCGCGCCGCGCCGTTCAAGCTCGGCAATCGTTGTGATACCGGCGTCCCGAAGCCACTGGCCGCTCTTGGAGGCGAGGTTGAGCAGGCATTCGATCGGAGCGTCATCCGTCATCGCCAGGTAACCTTCGCGTCGGGTACATTTTCTAATACCGAGTCCCTAGGAACACTTTCCTAGCAACGCCATCTGATAAACGAAGCGTGACGTCACCGAACTCGCTAGGCAGTAGCAATGCAAGCCTGAATACTATCGCAATGGACCAGGCGCCGCCAAACGCCGCTGACATCGATGCTACGCGCCGCCATCCTCTTCACGGCCCACGAAGTACTCGATTAAGTACTGATGCATCGCCGGCTTCTCGCTGCTCCACTTCCAAACCCCATTTCCGTCGAGCGCCAAGTCAGCTTCCGGGTTGAAGCGGAACGCTGAGAAGTCAACGTACCGCTGGCGATATCTGCGCGCCGCCGGCTCGCCATGCCACAAATGCGCGATCGGCCCCGCCACGTGGCCCCAATCGCCCCCCACGGCGTGATGGAAGCCATGCGACCAGCGGCGAAAGTGCTCGCGCATTTCCGGATGAAACCGCATTGCCTCCGCCGCTTCCTGCCATTGATCATCAACGGCAAAGCAATGAACCCTCGTCCCGCCACCGATGATCCAGGCGTCGTAAAATCCGCGCTCTGCGAACACCTCGCGGCGGAACGCCCACGCCAACCCATAGGTGACCGGCGGGCTCTTGCGAGGATTGCCCCACGACGGATTGCAAAGCTCCGCGTTCGTCGCCCCATGCGCCCGCAACCAGGCATATCCCGGCGAGGAAGCGACCGATTGCTCGATCAACGCGAAGTCGCACAGATGCGATTTCGGCAAATAATAGACCTCCGAAAACGGTTGCAACAGCGGCGTCTGATCGAGCGCGTCGCTGACCGCTTCCCACACGTCCGTGCGCCCGAAGATGACGTCGCCATCCAAGCCGACGATCTTCGTCACGCGCGTCGGCACGGCGCCCAGCGCCAGATTGAGCAATCGCTCTTTCTGCCACATCACGCTGCTCGCGGGAAACTGCAGCAGCATGTCCGCGTCTGCAGAAGTTAGGTCAAAGCGCCCGTCGTAACCCAGCTCAACCGCCACCAGAGGAATCCGCAGCGACTGCCTGAATTGCAAAAAATTCTCCCGTCGGCAGCGCCAGTGCATCGGATTGAAGTAAGCCGTAATGCCCCAAATCTCATCGGCCATGCTTCTCTCCCAGAGACAATGCCAGGCGTCTCGGATCGACGACGCTTCCTCCGCTTATTGCGGCGCAATGCTCAAAAAAGACGCCGCTTGCTACGCGGCGCGATAAAATCGCTTCTTCCAAGCCCGCCACCGATCCTTCATCCTAAGCTTCTCCGCATACGTAAACGCCCGTTCCACGCCAGGCCAATCGAGCGACGAGGCTGCCTCCAGCGCTGCCGGCACCGGCAGGTCGGCCCGTAGCAGATACATCCGCAGGATCGCCGCCATCGTGCGGTGCATCGCCGGGTTTCGATAAGTCAGTCGCTGCGAAGCGAACTTGAACGTCGGAAACGGGTTTGCCTCCCACACGATCATACGCCCGTCCCGTGAATATCCGTAATCAAACGCGACCAAGTCGAGTTGCAGCGACTGGCTTGCTCGCTGCAACAATGCGTGATTGGGGTCGGGTTGAGAGAGATAATTTAGCTCCTCAAGCCGGGTCGCAGGGGTGATCACCCGATTCTCACCGCGCGTCACCCACTCCTGCGAGATCTGCAGGTGATGACTCACGCCGACGCCGCCGACGGCCACATATCGAAACTTCCGATGCAAGCCATCATCGGGATTGCGGACGTCCACGATCTCCACCGCCAGCGGACGCTCAAACGTCGACCACGGAACGCGACGCGCGTCGTCCGGCTCGTCAACGCGGAACACATTGCGCGAATGCCCCCAATCTTCGCGAATGAACAGCGGCAGTCGCAGGCCAAGTTGCGTCGCCTCGAACTCCTGGCGATCGACGATCGGCTCCATTCGCGGCGTGGCGACGCCCGCCGCGCTCATCAACCGCGCTCCCCGCGATTTCGTCGCGTTCAGCAGAAGATCAACTCGATTGATTATCGGAACCCCTCGGCGATCGCACTCCGCCGCCAGCTCCAACGCTTGCTCATGCGTTTCTGCCGACCACTGTTGAACCGGATCCTGCAACCAAGCGGCGTGCAGACAGTACGGCGACCAATCGTTGATGCGCACCGGCAGATCGCGCACCTCGAACAGCGACGCAAGCTCCGGAAAGTTCGTCGAGGTCCACTGCACAATCACGTCGAAAAAGTTGCGCTGATACTTCCGATGCCTCACGATCAAGAATCGCGGACGTCGACTAGCGCGGCTCGAATGTTTCGCGATCATAGGCGCTCCGTGACGGCGGCGACGGGGCAGGCGGGGCAATCTGACGCCGCACCATCGTCACCCCATTGCCAAAAGGGACGTCGAACGTCTGCCAATCGGGCGAACCTTTCAGCTCGTCGACAAAGTCCACGACGTTGTGGACGTACTCGCGCCCCGGGCCGTAGATCGGCGATGATCCTCGCCAAACGCTGTCGTGCAGCATGATGACCCCCTGCGGCGCCAGTTTGCCAGCAAAAGCATGAAAGTCGAAACGCGCTTGCTCGGCAGAGTGGTAGCCGTCAACAAACACGAGCCCAATCTGATCGAGTTCCCGGTACGCCTCCGAGGCGACGAACTCTTGCGTCGTGGCCGCATGATGCGTCACATTCGCACCTCCGAGGCTGGCGAAGTAGGCGCGCACCTTCTCTTCATCCTTCCAGAAGTCATCCACGAACGAAGGATCGATGAAGCAGACGCATCCCCCTTCGGAATTGTCAGCCAAGGCGCGGGCCAGAACGAGCGGCGCAAATCCGCGATAAGACCCAATGACGACGGCCACAGACGGCCGCAATATGCGACCCATCGCGTAGTACAACCAACCCAGCCCAAGATTCAAATCAACGCCGCGTTGGGCATGCCCCATCCGCAACAGATCGGGATGTTCAAACAGACTGGCAATCCACCCATTCAGATCATGCATAGCGGCGCGAATTCACGGCAGAAAAGCCATCGAGGCGGCGTCAATCGAATCGCAGAAGTATCCCGGTATTTCTCCAGCACGGTCAATATCATTTGGATGAGAGCTTTGGTTAGCGGATGCGTCTGTCATCCTGAGCGGAGCGAAGATTCTAGCCGATCAGTCGGGCTTCCAGACTCTTCGCCCCGCTGTGTGCCACTGGCCTTTGATCAGGCCGGTTGCGTCGCCGTCGCTGAGGACGCGATGGTCCTACCTGGCGCGCCTGCCGATGCTCGGTTTGACGCCAGGCGCGATTGACAGATGCCTGATACTTCCGATGCGGTGATTGACCCCTGCTGGCAAGCGGCAGCCAAGGCGTTCGCAGAAACTTACAATGCGATGGTCGCAGCGCGTGCGGACGCGTAGCTTCGGCGCCAGCGGATCCGCTGCGTTTGCCGCCGAGCAAGCAAACGCAGCGCTCGCGCCGCCGGCGATGGAGTCAGCGACGCCCCCAGAACGCAGCTCGAAGGTCATCAGCAGCCATGAAGATACCGCCGGCAAATGACGACTGGTTCTGGCCCGCAGGCGATGGCCTCTCGACGCGAGTCGTCGCTCCCTGCGCAACGCCTGAGCACTTACACCATAGCCACGCGTCGACTCCATCGCGTCAGTTCCGCGTAGGCCGCGTTTCAACGAATGCGCCCCCGAGTCCAGGGCACACGGCAGAAAGTTGCGTCGGTTTCAGCGGCATCGACCAGGACGAAGAATCCAAAGCCGACAAGTAGAATGTAGTCGACGAATCCATTGCAACTCTCTCCGTCGCTTCCCATTGATCGATCTAGAGACCACGGACTATTAGTTTAGCTCGGCGTCGCTCCCTCCGTCCCGTGCTCGCCTCGCCCAACTTGGTGATGATCTGCGCCTTCGCCGACGTCGGCAATTGGCCGTCACGCTCGTCGATAACAAATGCTAACAGAAGCGACGCAAGGAGGGACACGGGCAGCGCCTCGCGTCGGGTTGAAGTCGGAAATCGACCTTTTTGCGAAGCCTCGTGCGGGCTTCATTGGCAAATTGGCAGATCGCGCCCGACTCGCTGCCTCGCTCGGCCTGAAAGGCGTGCCCAAAGAGTCCGGCAGAAATCAGCGAAATGACCGTTCCCCCCCAAAGCGTCTCAGCCAAAACGCGACTAGAATACGCGGTATTCGATCCCCCTGAAGCCGCGTGAATCGCTTCGTCGGCTTATTCCGCTCGATCACTCGTTCGCTGCATCTTGAGGTTCTTCGATGGCATTGCCCGTCTTGATGGTGTTCGCTCGTCGCGCGTTCGGGCTCGGTCTCGTCTTCGCCTTGCTGTTTGCAATTACTTCGCCGGCGCTCGCCCAGGCGATCTGGACCGGCGCGGCCGATCCTTCGCCGCCCAACGGCGTTTATAACAATCCAGGAAATTGGAGCGGCACCTTCGGCCTCGTACCCGCGGGGGGGGACTTTGCGATTTTTAACGCCAATGCCACGTACACGACGACCTTCACCGGGAATCAGGGGCTCTTTCATGCAGCAGTCCGCGGTGGTCAGGTCTCTTGGCTAAGCGACTCGGCCACGGTTCGCCAATTCACTCTTAACATATTGAGCGCTGGCGGCCCCAATCAGACGCTCACGATCGGGTCATCAACGAAACCCCTGCTCGTGACGAGTTTCAATCCGATCGAAGCGGGGACCTTGATCACGATCGGCAGTGGGGCGATCGTCGTCGATGGCGCGAACTCGGCGCTCAATGGCCCGAGCATCCTCTTGGGAAGTTTCAATGGTTTCGACGGTACAGTGCGTTATCAAAACGGTGCGCAAGGTAACATCGGTGGCGCCATCGAACTGGGGAACGCCGCCAGCGACGGCAGTGACGGACTACTGGAGATACTCAGCGGTGCTGATCTCACGAGCGGCGCCATCAACCTCGCCACGACGACTTCCACCGCCACAGGCACATTCAACGTCAGCGGCGCCGGGTCGACGCTAGTGCAAAGCGGAGCTTCGACGCTCACGGTTGGTAGTACCATCGGCGGGGCGGGGACGGTCAACGTCAACACCGGCGGGACGTTCACCAGCGGCAGCGGACTCGTTACGGTGAATGCCACGGGGACGATCAATCGCACCGGTACAGGCGTGTTTAACGTCGCCGGGAATCTGCTGCTCGACGGCGGCAAGTTTCTCACCCCGGGCGGCAGCTTCAGTCGCGGGGCCGGTCAGTCTTTCACCGTGCAGAACGGCGGACTTTTCGACGCCACCCCGTCAACGGCGGCGTCCAATGCGGTCGGCGTCAATGCCGGCTCTTTGGCCACGGCTGGTACGGCCACGATCGCCAATGGTACGCTCCGCTTCGTCGGCGGACAGGGCGGGGCTGGGATTAGCGCTATTGCACGGAATAACCAAGGCGGGGCTGGCGGCATCGGGGGATCGCTGCAGCTCACCGGGGGGAGCTTGACGCTTACAGGAACCGCGCTGGCGACGTTCGATGGTGGACTAGGCGGCAACAACGGCGCATTCAGCGGCGGGGCTGCTGCGGGCAGCGGTGGTCAAGGTGGAACCCTGACCGCTGCGGGGGCCTCGGTCGAAGTCCACGCCGGCGCGAGCGTCTCGCTCAACGGTGGCGCTGGCGGTGTGAATCCCAGCAATAATGGTAGTGGCGGACACGGGGGTGGCAGCGGCCAATTCAACATTTCCGTCGGTACGGTAAGTGTCAACGGTGGAACCATCTCGCTCAGCGGCGGGGCGGGCGGGGCGGCTAGTGCCTTTGGCAATGGCGGCAACGGCGGCAACGGCGGCGCACTTTCTCAGTCGGGAGGGAGTTTTAACTTTAATTCCGGAACAATTGCGCTCCGGGGAGGAACTGGCGGCGCTGCCAGCTTCCTCGGCAATCTCGGCGCCAACGGCGCCGCCGGTTCCGTGAACGTCACCGGCGGTACGTTCAACTTCACCGCCGGGCAGATCACGGCCGACGCTTCGATCATTCCCCCCACCCCGGCTGCACTGGTGAAGGCGACGATGAACGTCTCTGGCGGGGCAGTGAACCTTCTTAATAACTTCACCAATCACCTGGGTACGCTCAACCTCACGAGCAGCGGCGTCATCAACGGCAATGGCGCGAATGGAGCACCTGCAGGTTCTGTTGGACCGGGAGGCACGGGAGCGCCAGGCCGGTCGATCACCACGTCGGGCAGTCTGGCCCTCTCTGGCACCGGTTCCCAGATCAATTTGCTCGGCGGCGCCGGTGGTAGTCATTCCGGTGATTTTTCGCGTGGCGGCATAGGTGGGGCGGGTGGGACCTTGAGCGTCACGGGTGGAACGACGACGCTTTCCGACTCTTCTGTCGTGAGCCTCGCCGGTGGTAGCGGTGGCTCTGGCATACCTTCACACGAGGCTGGCATAGGTGGGGCAGGTGGGACCTTGAACGTCACGGGTGGAACGACGACGCTCGCAAGCGCATCTGTCGTGAGCCTCGTCGGTGGTAACGGTGGGCTCGGCGGCAACGGCTTCGGCCCGAACGGAGGGGCGGGCGGCGCCACGCTGCTTTCTGGCGGAGTCCTCAACGTGTCCGGCGGAAAGATCCTCCTCGCTGGCGGCGCCGGGGGATCAGGTGGTCGTTTCTTCCCTGCCGGCGCGGCCGGCGCAGCGGGTTCATTCAACATGACGGGCGGTGAGTTCAACTTCACTGCCGGACAGGTGACGGGCAACACGGCGATTGTTCCGACGGCCCCCATCGCGCTCGTCGGCGCGACAATGAATGTCTCGGCCGGCGCGCTCAACACGGCTGCTGGCGAGTTCGGCATCACTAACGGCGCGACGCTGAATCTTTCGGGCGGCGTGATGAACGCGAGTACGGTGACGCTCAACAACAGCGCATTCAACTTCACCGGCGGCACGCTCCACGCCACTGCGTTCAACGGCGACTTGGTGAACAACGGCGGCACGCTTGCGCCGGGGACTTCGCCCGGCACGACCACCGTCAACGGCAACTACACGCAAAGCTCTGGTGCGCTCGAGATCGAACTCGGCGGCACATCTGCCGGACAGTTTGATCTGCTCAGTGTCACGGGCAACACCACACTCGGCGGCGCGATTGACGTGAATCTGTTCGGCGGCTTCACGCCGACGATCGGTCAGTCGTGGGAGATCATCGACGTCGCCGGCACTCTGAGCGGCGCCTTTGCAGGGCTCGCCGAAGGCTCGCCGTTTGCTAACTATGGCGGCACGCTGTTGACCATCAGCTACGCCGGCGGCGATGGCAACGACGTGTTCATCAACACAGTCGCGGGATTGGCTGGCGACTTCGATTTCGACGACGACGTCGACGGGGCCGACTTCCTTCTCTGGCAACGAGGCGCATCGCCCAATCCGTTAAGCGCCGGCGACCTGGCGACTTGGCAGGCGAACTTCGGGTCCCCATCGTCCACGCCGCGGACTAGCACCGTCCCTGAACCGCACGCATTCTTGCTGAGCGCCATTGCATGCCTTTCGCTTCGGCGTCGCCGCCGCGAGCTGAACTTCTCGCGATTACGTACGCCTCACCGTGAGCACGACGAAGTGGGCGTCGCCGCTTGTTCGCTTTGCTGACCGGTTCGGCTGCACGCCCGGATCGCCGTCCCAGCAATCGCGAGGCACACAATCGCCAGCGTCGTCGGCTCCGGAACGATTGACGGAATCTGACGCAGCGTAAAGTGACCAAAGCCCGGCGACAGCCTAGAGACGTCCGGGACGTCAATCCGGAACCGAATCCTCTCCGCGCCCGTCCCCTGAACGCCGACGGCGAATAGCATCCAATCTCCGTCTGTAAGGATCTCTGCAAATGCCGACGTCGCGAGCCCCCAGTTGAGATCGGGCACATCAAAATCAAGTCCGTCGCCGCCGGTAGATCCCACGAAGTCCGGGCCGACGCCGTAGCCCAAGATCATCAAATAACCGTTCCAGTTGGCGCCGGTGTTATTGTCAATCGACTCGAAAAACTGATACTCGGTGACGCCGCCGCTGGGGGTCACCGCAAACTCGATATCGATATAGCCGTTGAAGTCAAACCGCTTGATCGGGACCACGATATTGTCGTCAAACGCTTCGGGCGTCGGACCGTCGTCGTTATTGAGAGCCGTGGTGACGACGGCCGGAACAAAGACGGCGCCGAGTCCCGAGCCAGTCCCCGCATGCGGGCCAAACTGAGTGACGCCAGAGATGACGCCGGCGGAGGCTGCAACTGCCAGAGCAGCAATAATGCAGGCGGTCAGTGAACAAGCCCAGGCGCGAGGACGCGCCGCCAACGAAGAAGCCATGAGCAGCTTCCTGATGATGAAAAGATTAGCGTAGTGTAGTCGTCCTCTGACCGGAAAGCTTTACTAATGCGATTAGGTTGCCCTTGGTGCTGAGTGCGTCGGTCTCGAGCCTGCTCTGTTGGTCACTCCCACGACGTGGCGCTTCGTGGGATCGACGCACAACCGATCGGCGTTTTTGACATCTTCAGCACCAGAGTCGTCGAGGTTAGCGATCCGATCAGTCGCGGTAGCAGCGCTCCCTTCACGCCGACTTCGCCGCCTGCACGACGAGCGGGGAGTGGGCTATCGGAAGTATCCGATTCATCCGTAGGGATGCGCGGCCTCTGAAAGCGGTCCGCGAAGATGCTCGATCTCCCTAGCATCTAGCGCTGGAAAGACCAGCAGCGCGCTGTAGTCGCTCGCGCCGCACAGGCGCGGAACACTTCCGCCGGCAGCCAGGCCGTTTATGCTACGTTCGACAACGGCAAGGCATCTTTGGCGGAGTTCGAAGGAGCATTTACTTCCCCCTCTAGTGCGCCACCCTAATATTCGGACTTCTGGCCGCGTTAACTTACCACGTCTCCGGCCGATTCACGGTCCGGTCGGCGATCATCGCCACAACGGTCATAGCAGTGCTGCCGGGGATGGCCGGCGGGCAGAAGTCGACGCCGACGCGATGTTGCTAGAAACCTAGAAATACTGTCCCAAGCTTCAGCAGCATTGCGGCGAACCGTATTTTCAGTGGATGTGCTCCGTCCGCTGAATTCCAGCGGCCTGGAGCAGAAGAAGCAGAGCCGCACCGACGCCCGGCACGCATTCTTGACATCCGCCACCACGCTGCTAGACTTAAGCCCAGCGAGTCGCCCCAGGCGGCCCGTCGTGCGACATGCCTCGCTAACGCGACGTCGCAGGTTGTCATTGCCGGTATCGGCATGTCTTAAAGGGCGCCTTCCCAGGCGCCGCAGAACAGGCGTTCTGTCGTTGAGCTCGAACCGCCTCGCTTGCTACTCGCAAGCTTGAGGCTTGGACGCAGCGGACCAGTTGGTTCGCCGCTGACCTCCGTCTTCTCAAACGCCTGATTCCTGAAGGGCCGCATGGTGCGGCGTCGTCAGCGTTTGAATCACCCTTGCCACAGGGGATTTGAATGTCCGAGAAACGTCCCTCCTATTGGGACATGCCGGCCGAATTGCGGCCGCCCAACTGGCGCCGTCTCCAAGCGGAAATCTACGCCGAGGAAGAACGCGTCGCCCTGCCGGCCTTCAGGGACGATGCGCTCGCCGCCTACACGGCGCATCTGCAAGCCCTCCGCCGGCCGCAGCCAACGGAACTTCAACGCCTAGTTGCTGATTGGCCGTCATTGGTCGCCGCCAGGGAATGGCCTGATGACTGCGAACTGGCGTCAATGTTGGAGGCCTTCGTACTGGCGCGACATTCCAATGGCCGAATTAGCCAGCGGCTCTGCCTGCCGCTCGAGTCGGTGATCTACTATATCGCCGTTAATTTTGACGTGCGGCCGTTACGTAACTACCCGGCCTACGTCCGTCGCTTCGGCATTGAAATTGAACGCGAGCGCGGGAATCCGGAGACTGCGGCCGAGCGGGAGGCCGTGAAATACTTGGCCTATTGCTCCGGACCTTACGTGCTGGACGGCCTGTTCGACACGGCCACTCGGAAGGATGAAAAGCCGTGGATCGGTGTGCGCGACGCGGTACGGCAGCTACTGGGAAAGCAACGGATGCGGCGGCTGGCGCAGCTCCTCGATAAGTCGCTGCCGGGCGACCAGCTTCTTCAAATCGACGAGGAGGAAGCCTGGATCGACGCGGTCGCGAAGTTCATTCCAGCGGCCGACGCGGCAAACATCGCCAACTACTACCTGTATCGACAGCATTGGAATGATCGTCACGGACTCCCGGTACCCTACGATCACAATGGCTTCGATGAGCTGACAGAGAGCGACCTTGATGCAACGTCGGCGGTCCCCAGCCCCGGCCCGTCGCCAGGCGTCTCGCCGTCGGCCGGCCCCAGCGGAGAACGCCCATGAGTCGCAAAAACAACGAAGCGACGCCTACTGCGATTTCTATTGCAGAAAGAATCGTCGCCGCGCTGACTGTACCCGACGCCTCGAGCGACGTCGGGACCAACGACCCGGGACTTCGGCTCATCCCTTCGGACATTAAAAAACTGGAAGGCCAACTGTTGAAGTCGTGCAGCCTGGAATCACTGCAAAAGTCGACGTACTTCGAGGCCGACGCCGCGGGCGGGATGCGTCTCCTCTCTGGGCTGACGACCCCCGGAAAAAGTGTGCTAGTCGTGCGGACCGGCCCCTCACGCCCGCCGGTCATCATCGTGGAAGACTTCCCGGGCCCCCCGATGTACCTCGCGAACTTTTGTCTATACGACCAGGAGACGCGTCGTCGCCGCGAAGCGTCGGGCGGCGCGTTGATCGCCGTCGAGCATCTGGCCGAAGCGATCGCTTGGCGTCAACTCGGCCTCGGTGCGGTGATCATCCCGGCCGTCGTCAGTCCGGAACGGTTTTGGGGCAGCGTCGACAAGGCGCTCCCGGCCGACTCGCGTGCCGTCAAGAAAATGGAAGATGCCTGGGACGGGATCTTGGCGTTCCAAAAAACTGAGAGCGAAATCAGCCGCGATGAAAAGAAGAAAGCAGCGAAGCCCAAGTCTGGGCTGGGCACGATTCTGCTCGCTCCGACGTTTGATCCGATGACGTGGGAGCCGGCGACAGAGCGGGCTCAGCGGATGGCTCGCAGTCTCCGATCTCTCGTCGGCACTACCGTGAAGCGATCGGTGTCCATTGCCGTGTGGGCGCCGGACAACCTTGCTGTCTGGGAAAAGAAATCGCCGTCCTTAACGATGCTCCAGTCCAGCTTACGCAAAGACTTGCGCACCGTGGAATGGCTGTTGGGCGAATCAGGGCCGCCGCCGGCCCAGCACCCGCTCGACCTCGTCAAGCTGCGCCGCCGTTTGGAGAACTGCACCGAGCGCACGCCCGAGCACGAACGACGCGCGGCAGCGGCGGCCTACCGCGAGCAATTTCAGCAATCGTTCGCCTGGGAGCCGCCCGCTGGACAATCTGCAAGCGTGCTGGATGCCTTAACGCCAACGCTGCTGCGGCAGCTGGCTGCGGCCGACGCGGAACTGGCGCTGTCAACCAACGCCAATGACCCGCGTCGGCGAGAGGCAGCCGTCGGCGAGCTTAACAAGATCGGCAACTTGCTGCTGAGAGTGGAAGGTCAGCGGAAAGGAGGGGGCTATGGAACGCGCCGCGGGCGGTAGCACGAACGACGAGGCGGGGCGAGGACGTCGCTGGCTCGCCGAGCGACTGACGCCCGCCCAGTTGAAGGCGCTCGCGTCGCAAGGGTTCGTGGCGTTTCATCGCCTCCCCTCGGGCGCACGGTGCGCCAAACTCCGCTATCGCGACGCGGCGAGACGACAGCGGGTGCTGTACGTCGGAACCAATGAAGAACTTGCTGCCGGCGTCGTCGCCGCCCTGGCCGAATGTCAATCGTCGCTCCGCCGTCGCCGTCAGGTGCGCGCGCTTGCGCAGCGCGGCGCCAGCGCGATGCGAACCAGCGTACGACGACTCGAACAGCCGCTCCAGCAAATCGGCTGGCGCTTCCATGGTCGACAGCCCCGCCGACGCCGCCGGCCGGCGCGGTCCGCGGTTCGCCCAGCGCCGTCATCATCACTATTACCCGCCGAGGAGAACAATCCGTTGAGTGAACAATCCATTAACGCCGCCGCGCCCGCTAGTGCGGCGGAGCCAGCACGTGCGAGTCATGATGACGCGCTACGGCGCTGGGCGCTTGCCCTGCCGCAACCCATCGACGCTTCGATCGGCTGGCATGCCGCAACGCTCTTGGAGATTTCGAGTTTGATGGCCGAGCCGATCAAGGCCGAGATTTTGCAGGCCGAGAATCGCCTGGAGACCATTGCCGATCTCGCAACGCATACCGAAGTGATGCTCAAAACGATTCGGCAGGGAGAACGATTGCTGAAGATGCTGCCGCGAACCTCAAGAGACCAGGAGGCGGCAGCGAAGCTAGCGGCGATCCACTGAGTGACAGAAAAACGCTGGCAGCGAGGCATGCGCCGCCGCCGTTTCGATCGTTGATGGCTCGGACGCCGCTAACGCGGCGTCCGAGCGGTTCGCGCGTGCGTTCGTTGGCCTGCCCGCCGCAGCGCCCGGAGGACCGGCCACGTGAGCCTCGTGCCGGAGCGGAGCAGAGCGGTCAACGGCGACCGATCGGGGAAACGGGCGGGGCGTCGAAAGCGAAGTTTTGGGCAGTTGATACCTACGCCGGACCGGAAGCGGGCCGGGGCAACGATAGATTCCATTAACGCTGGGTCAAGCGGCGGCGCGACCGCTCATCCCGCGGGTGAACGTCGCACCGATTCGACGGCTCTTTGACAATTTGCCTTTAATCGCGGCGCCCCGCCGTTCGCGGCGGCGGGGCGCCGGCATGGAGAGCGGCCCGACGGCTCGTCACCGCTGAATCTCAATCGCAAATCAGAGAGACCGCTGGCGCTAGTCAGCGTTATCCGTTGTGCAGGCTGCATCGTCTTCCTGACTGGACGCCGGGTCAAGCATTGACCATTCCAAATCGGGAGCCGCGTGCAATTGCGCTCAATTCCGATTTCGCCTAGGATAGACCGTGAACGTACGCCAGCCACGAGGCGAGAAACATTCATGTTAGCTCCTGAGCCATGCAAGAATCTCCGGCGATCGCGACATAGGTCCCAAGGTCACCGATTCCCATCCGCCTCAGGAGATCTTGCTCATGAAGAAAATCTCAATGTTGGGTTGCGCAGCGCTCGTGTGCGTTTCATTGCACTCGGTGCCATCCGCCTGGGCCCACACGTCGATTTACACGACCATTTTGAATGGCCCCAACGAATTTCCGGCCAATCCTTCGCTCGGAGTCGGCACCGCAAAACTCACCGTTGACTACGACTTGCTGACGATGCGGGTGGAGGCGTCATTCAGCGGGCTGACAGGTAACACCAGCGCCTCCCACATTCATGGCCCCATCCCCGAACCGCCGGCAAATCCTTTGGCAGGGGTCGCGACGCCGACGCCGACGTTCCCGGGGTTTCCGCTCGGCGTGAAGGCTGGCAGCTACGACCAGACGTTCGATATGACCTCGGCCAGTAGTTACAATCCCGCGTTCGTCACGGCCAATGGCGGGACGATCGGCTCGGCAATGAACGTCTTCTTCGCCGGGCTGGACGCGGGCAAGATGTATCTCAACATCCACACGACGAACACGCCAGGCGGGGAAATTCGGGGCTTCTTCGCGCTCGTTCCTGAGCCCTCAACGTTGTCGCTCGCGGTAATGGGACTGCTGGCCCCGTTAGCGCGACGCTATCGACGTGCCGCTGCGATCAACTAACGCAGCTATTCCCACTTAAGCGCTGATGACTCTCGTTGCCGCGTGCAAGCGGCGACGCATGGCGGCAGCCGCTAGGACGATCCAGCGGAGCATGCTCTCGAAGGCCGGCTCCGGGGTCGGACTGGCGGCTGCGCCCGTTCCAAACTGACGTTGCCAAACTAGAAAGTCATGGCCGTCGCTCCTGCCGTCGCCGTTAGCGTCGGAGCCGCCGTCAACGCCGAAGTCGCCTGCCCACTGCTGCAGATCGGCGCCGTCAATGATCTGATCGTGGTTGAAATCGCCCGCGATGGCGCTTGCCCCAAGACTAAACGTCAAGTGATAACTGACAACGTTGTCCGTGTCTTGCACCAATAGCGTATAGTCGCCGGCGGCAAGCGGTCGCTCGAAACCGGGCGTGAAGGGGGCCACGCTCATGTCAACAAGTAGGTCGGCGCCAACGCCCGAACTGCCGGTGGCGGCGATATGATTCCACCCCATCAACTTGGCAGGATCAACGTCGAAATCGAGCCCGGCCGGCCAGGTAATGCCAGCGCCGAGACCGACGAACGAAGCGGCATTGAAGGGATTAACGTAGCTAGTCAGCGTCAGCGCCTGCAAGAACCGTCCGCTTGGGATGGAAAACTGAATAAGGTCGAAATCGCCGGCGCCTGCGCTGCCGATCACCTTGTTATCGCCCAGATCGAGTTGAATCGTCGTCGGGGTGGCAGGCGTTCCCGACAGGTCGGACAACACGCTTTCATCGTAGTTGGCGCCGACCGCCCAATTGCCGGCGAGCAGCCACGTTAACGTCAAAAGGATGAGCGAACCGAGTCGCCGGCTTGCGTAAGAGTTAGGCATGTCGTTCGCCCCCGAGGTCGCCAAAGTTGCCGTGCCGCGCAATTCACATGTCGTCGGCGCAACGCGATATTGCAAATGCTGCTAGTTTGCGGCGTGTAGGCGCGACCACGGCGGTGAGTCGAACGTTGCCAATCGTGCGGCGAAAGATGAAGCGAGCCGAGAGAGGGGGGCTCGTCGCCTGCTTAAGAATCCCTATTCTTCGCCGGCGATTGTCGACATGGCGCGGTAAAGGCCGTGGTCGATCTGATCTGCTAGGAATTCCACGTGACCGTCAGCGAACGCAAAGAAGCCGCCTTGCGGATGATTGCTCCCGAACGCCCCATTCTGGCGTTCATACGACGTTCCCTGCCCCGGCTGAGTATTGAGGATGTATTCGGTGGTGCGCAGGCAATCGGCGTTGAGGCGAGCGTAAGTCCAGGTATTGGAGGACTCCCAAGTGTGCGCCATGATCACTTCGCCGATCAACATCGTCCGCGAGAGGCCGTCGCTTATTTCGCCCGCCCGCCTTGGGGTGACGTACACGAACATCCCATCATTATCGTACTTCGCCTTGGGGCGCGGCGCCGCCGGCCCTTTCGTCCCTTGAACAAAGGCGTAACTCCCGGTCGCTGCGAGCACCGGAGCATAGACGTCGCTGATCGCCTCGGCTTCGTCGCTTGGGCAGACGAGGAGCGGCAGACGCTGTGCGACGCCAGCTGCTTTCCGCGGATTGGCGAACCAACCAAGATCGTCGATATTCCGATTCCACAACCCGCCCTGATCGACGGCCAACTGCGCATGGAGCGGCTGTTGCTCCAGATAAGGAAGCAGCGTCACGAAGCCGCTGGCCGCCGTCTTGCGCTCGGGGGAAAGTCCCGGCGGGCAGACGGGAACGTCTGCCGTGTCGTCGCATCCGACGCGGCCAGCGGGAAATTGCCGCTCTGCCGCCTCATACTCGGCGACAGCCAGTGACAGTTGCTTCAAGTGATCGCTGCAACCTTGTCGCCGGGCCGCCTCTCGCGCCGCTTGGACCGCGGGAAAGATGATCGCGATGAGGCTTCCCAGGATCGCCGTGACGACGAGCAATTCGACCAGCGTGAACCCAGGCCGGCTCGCGGCTGCCGGCCCAAGCGCCGAGGCCCGCCAGCGCCGCGGTAACAGCCACAAATGTTGGGGAATCACCGACATCGACGTGGGCGCGAGTCGAGGAGAAATCGCTGGTCCTAGCAACGGGCCGGATACCGTCTAAGTTAACAGAATGACTCGCATTCTGCAGACATTTTCCTGCATCGGACGGATTGCCGTGACTTGAATCTGCACCTTCGATTCCGCGGGCAGGAAGACGCCGCTCGGGAATTTTGCAAGAGCTGCGGTCATTCGTCACATTGTTACGGTTGATCGAACCAAAGGGCCATGACCCTACCGAACGACGCCACTGCAGAATCAAGCGCCGGGGCTCCGCGGTTGACGGACCCCGCGGTGTTCGCTGCGCATTTCCAAGAGTCGTATCGCCGCTTGTCGTTGGTAGCAGCCGGCGTGACGGGCGAACGTCAATCGGCTGAGGACATCGTGCAGGAAGCCGCCGCGGTCGCCTTCGAAAAGGTCAATCAGTTTCAACCAGGATCCAACTTCGCCGCCTGGATGGCGGAAATTGTGCGGCGTTGTGCGCTCAACTACCGACGAAAGATTCAGCATCGTCGCACCTTCGCGACCGATCCCCTGGTGATCGCGGAAGCTCACGCCGGCGACGCCCTCTCTGACGGAGCATGGCCGATAGCGCGCGAGAGCGGCGAACTGGCGCCCGATCAGACGGCTTTTGACGACCAGCTTTCGCGGGCGCTGCAAACGCTCAACGTTGAGGCGCGATCTTGCTTGCTCCTGCGGGTCATCGAGAACCTCACCTATGCCGAGATTTCCGAACTGCTAAATATTCCCGAAGGAACCGCCATGAGCCACGTCCATCGGAGCAAGTCGGCGCTCCGACGCCAACTTGCCAGTTCCGCGGACGAATCGACGCGACGGCCGATCCAAAATGCCGTCGGCGACCAAGCTTAACTCATGCCAGACGCCAACTCACGACAAGACGACGAACTGTTCGAGATGATTCTCGACGGATTCACCATGGAAGGCGACGGCCAATCGCTCGAGGAGGCGTTGCGCGCCGATCCGTTGCGACGGCAGCAAGCAGAGCTTCAGAGAGAAATCGACGAAAGCCTCCGACGACTGTTCGCCGCTCAGCCGCCGTCGTGCGAGGCGATCGTCGCTGCCTTGCATCAATCCAGCACGGTTGTTCCGCGGTCGCAGCCGCGCCGTCGAACCGCGAGTTTATTTGGCGTCGTCGCTGCGTTGGCGGCGTCGCTATTGGTCGCGATTTCTTTGTCGTCGCTCTGGAAAAATGCACGCCACGACGCTCCCGACGTGGCGGCGCGGCCGCTGGTCGACCTCTACCAGAACGCGGTCGCAACCGGGTTTGAACCGAGCTACGAATGCCGTGAGCCCGAACGCTTCGCCGAGACCTTCGCGCGTCGCCAGGGCGTCCCCCTGAAGCTGCTTCCCATGCCGGAGGGTAGCCGTATGCTGGGGTTGGTCTACACCGGCGGGCTAAGCCGCGACACGACGGCGATGCTCGCTTACGTCAACGATCAACCGGTGATGGTCTTCGTCGACCGTGCCCAGAACGATCGGTCTGACGCGGCAATCCCCGCCGGCACGCTGCATGTGTTCCGCGAGGAGCGTGATGGATTGGTCTTTTATGAAGTGACGCCGCTCGCGAGCCCCGCCGTCACGTCATTGCTGGCCCCAGCTTCACCCGCTGCTCTTTGACGCGAGCTGATCGTCCGTCGCGACATGCTGCAATGAATCGCCGCGGCCGCGACATGTTGTATGACGTCGGCGCCGGTAGCGACCGCAGCAAATTCTCCCCAGGGGACTCGTCGTGCAACGAAACAACGCAACCCTCGTGGCGGTGCTAACAACGATATTGCTCGCAATCCTGGAAGGCAACGTCGCGGCGCTTCCCTATACCGCTCCCATTCAGAAAGGGAGCATCTCCGTGCGACTGGAGCCCGTCGCCACCGGCATGTCGGCGCCCGACTATGCCATCAGTCCTCCCAGCGATTCGGCGCGACTCTTCGTCGTGGAGCAAAAAGGCCTCCTGCGCATCATCGAAAACGGCGTCTTGCAACCTGGCGCTGCGCTAGATATTTCGGCGCGCGTCAGCCCGCCGTTTAACGCGGGCAATGCCAATGACGAGCGGGGCTTGCTGGGATTGGCATTTCATCCAGGCTTCAACGACCCCGCAAGCGTCGGTTATCGCACCCTGTACACCTACAACAGCGAGCCCATTCCTACCGGCTCGTTGCCGACGTTCTCGGCGCCAAACAACGCCTCGCAGTCGTACAAGAATGTCGTGAACGAATGGAAAATGAGCGTCAGCAACCCCAACGTGGTCGATCCCGCGTCGGGCCGGGAAGTCATCTCTTTCGGGAAGAACGCCGGCAACCATAACGGCGGAACCATCGCGTTCGGCCCCGACGGTTATCTCTATGTCGGACTTGGCGACGGCGGCAACTCCAACGACTCGGGCGCCAGCCACCTTGAGCCCGGCGGCAATTCTCAAAACCTGTCGACGCCGCTGGGAAAGATGCTGCGCATCGACCCGGTTAACCCGGCACTGACTGCGAGCAGTCCCAACGCCGCCAGCTCCAACGGACAGTATCGTTTGCCGGCAAGCAATCCCTTCCAAGCCGCAGGCCAGGTCGCGGAAATCTACGCCTACGGCTTCCGCAATCCCTACCGATTTTCGTTCGATGCGGCCAGCGGGGACCTCATCCTGGCCGACGTCGGGCAAAACAATATCGAAGAAATCGACCGGGTGACGCTCGGCGGCAACTACGGCTGGGCCGTCAAAGAGGGGACGTACTTATTCAATCGCTCCAACGGCACGATCGGCGCCCCGCCCGGGAACAACAGCCCTGGTCTGCCAGTGGGACTGATTGATCCCATTCAGGGGACGCAGGGAATATTGCAGTACGATCACGGCGACGGCATTTCAATTACGGGCGGATTCGTTTACCGCGGATCCGCCATCCCGCAACTCGCCGGAAAGTATGTTTTCGGCGATCTCGCACTCCGCGGGTCGCCGGTGCGCGCCGACGGCCGGTTGTTCTACGCCGATCTCGTCACGGGCATCATCAACGAGTTCAAGATTCCGCAATTCGTCAACGACCAGCTGCCCAACGGGCTGACGGTGCATGGCTTCGGTCAGGATGGCGCCGGCGAGTTGTACGCCCTGGTGACGAACACCCCGGCAAACGGCACGGGCGGAATTGTCTATAAGTTTGCCGCGATTCCCGAAGCGTCGACGTTCGTCCTCGCATCGATTGCGATCGCGGGTTGGCATGTGCTGCGAACAGCCGGGCTGAGCAAGCGGCGAATCAACGCCAACTAGCGATCCGGTGCGCGAACAGCAATGCTAGCCGCCCGCATCTACTTGGATCGCCGGCGCCTTCGTCCCGAGCCGGTCAGAAATCGCAGCCGCCACGGCCGAGTTTCGAGCCCGGCATCTTGAAGACCTGGCAAACGAACCCGATCGGCGGGAAGATTTCAAGGCGCAGGAACGCCGGCGAGCCCGCAAGAATCGCAAAGCGAAGCGGGCGAAGATGCAAGACACGTCCGACGACTACGCGCCGAAGTATCGCGTCCCCGTGCCCGCTGGCGGCCCGGTCGAAATGACGAAGGCCGATATCGGCAACGTGGAGTTTTTGCAAATGGGCGATTTGGATTTCGCCTTAGACGCCGTCGTCGAAGCGGCCAGCGCTCAACACGAAATGGAAGACCTGAATTGCCGTTGGACGCTCGGCGGCAATCCCGACGACTTCGATTTGGCCGACTACGACGACGAACCGACGCCGCCCGTGGCGCCGTACCGCGGCAATCCGAATCGGCAGTACGGCATCGTTCGCTAGTGGGCTTTGTGGCGATTGGCCCGCCGGGCAGGGCGGGCTTATTGCTGCGGCCTTAATGCTTCGATCAACAGGCGAAGAATCGCCAAGTGAGTTTCGACGGGGCAGTTATCGTCATTGCCCCAAACGCCGACGTGGCCGTCAACTTGCTCGATCCTAAAGTTGTAGCCGCGAAACCAGAATTCGAAGTTGCTTCCTGGCGAGTGGCGAAGACGATTTATCCCTGACAACGCGTTGAGTTCCTTGTAAAGCGCTTTCAGTGATCCAGAGTGCGGGTATTCGGCAATGATTCTGAAGGGTGATAGAGGGTTAAAATCGTCCTCAGAAGCCATTCGCGTCCTGGGTGACTTCTCAAGCAGTCACATTTCAATGTTGCCGGCCCCGCCTTTTCTTAGCCGCAATAGTCGTCGGTCGCAATAGGGATGTTTAGGTGAATTCTCTAATGCTGAATTTAGTTCGGTGATGCGACCCAATGCTCTTTAAGGATATGAATACTCTACTTGGCACGCGTGCGGATTCGCACGCATCAAAATGCGTCGGGGCCATGACGCAACCAACCAACGAGGAACCTAACCCAATGCCCGAATGCTAAGATCGCTTGAAACGCCCCTGGCCGATCGACCTAATGCCCGAAGTTAGAAATCGATTGAGCCACGCGACCGGCGCTGAGCTTGCCGACCCTATCGGCCTGGCCGAGCTTGGCGCCTTCCCGCCGTGCCGAAGCTAAGGCGAATCAAGACGGCGAAGATGCGCCAGATGAAAGGGCGGCCGCTCACCGCCGCTGAGTTCCGGGCAATGCTCGTTGCCACGCGTGAAGTCGTCGGCCGGGCCGCGGCGCCGTCTTGGCGAAATTTGCTTCGCGGTCTTTGAGGATCCGGCCTGCGCCTGTCGGAAATCCTTCACGTTCATTGGACCGACCGTAGGTACTTCGTACCCACTTGGGGCGACGGGCTACCGCCCCTGGCAATCCCCGCCACGATGCAAAAGTACGCGACCGAAGAGTCTATCCCATTGCTCCCCGGGTTTGAGCGGTTGTTGCTTCGTACGCCCGTTGTCGATCGGAAGGGGTGGGCATTCAACTCCGTTAGCCTTCAAATCGCCGTCGGCCGTAAGCCGCGTCACGGTCGATTCACGGCGGAATGGGCCAGCAAGGTCATTTGCGATATCGGCCAGAAAGCAAACGTCATCGTTTCACCGGCGGCGGGGGAAAAGCCGTCAAAATTCGCCAGTGCTCACGACCTGCGACGGAGTTGCGCCGATCAACTCGTTGCCGCTGGCGTACCGGAACGCGAAGTGGCGGCGATCTTGCGGCACGCTAGCGCAGAGACGACGCGGCGGCACTACGCCCCGGGCAACGTGCAACGGACGGCCGAAGTCATTCGCCATCGGCTAAAAACGCCCAAGAGCACCTAGGTACACCGGGCATCTTCTAAGGGCGGCGAAAATCGCCGTAAACCCTTACTAGACAAGAAGTACACCCCACAGGAGTCGAACCTGTAACCTTCGGATTCGTAGTCCGATGCTCTATCCAATTGAGCTAGGGGTGCGTAGGCGTCCTTCATGCCAGGAACGATCGCAGCGACGCCGTTTCGCGGCATGACGTTGGGTCACTCGAACCACCCGATGGCGGCGTCCCCGGCAGATTCACAAGTTTAGCAGTTTCCGCATCCCTATCCAGGGGGGCTCCAACTGCCGACCAGTGCAACGATCCAAGCACGCAGATTTGTAGGCAAGGACCCAAGTTGCCGGCGCAATCGTGCCATCAAAAAAAGCATGCGCCGGCATCGCCTACTACCAGGCGCGACGCAGTTTGCCTGAGGTAATATTCCATCGACCGATGGCGCCCCCACGCGGCGAATCGTCCTCCCAATTTCAACTAGCCCCGTGATGCGGCGGGCGAGTTCAGCCTCGCTACCGGCTCTCGCGCCGACCTCAACGACGTGCGAAGCAGGGCCCCATTCAAGTATTTTTGAGTCGAGACGTTTTCACCTCGCTCCAGGGCGAAACTAGCTAATGGGTTGGTCGCGAACTCATCCACACGGCTGCGCCGCGCTGTAAAATATTGTAACTCTATGCTAACATTTGACAGGAGCCTCAGGGGTGGCGCACGGTGACCTTGCCGCCCAGATTTCGCCGAGTCGTGTCAAATGTCGCAGCAGTTCGAAGTCGCGCTCATCATCGATCCCGGTTCGCCCTACGACCGTCGGATCGTGCGTGGCGTTGCCGAGTACGTTCATCGCGCGCGGCGCGAGTGGTCGCTGTATGTCGAAGAGGATTTGGTCGATCGCCTGCCCGATCTCCGGGCCTGGGGAGGGGACGGCATCTTGGCGAACTTGGATGACCACCGCATCGCTGCCGCGGTCACTAGTCTGGGGATTCCCGTCGTCGGCATCGGCGGCGGCTACGGTTACTACGAAGAGAACCCTCACATCCCGTACGTTCGCACTGACAATCGTGCGATCGCGCGGATGGGCGCCAAGTACCTGTTGAACCTGGGATTCCGGCGGTTCGCTTTCTGCAGCGAACCGCCCACAAAGTACAACGGCTGGGCGAAGGAGCGCGAAGAGGCATTCGTGGCGACCATCAAGGAGGCCAGCTTTCCATGCGAAGTCTTTTCGGGTCGACATAGTCCCGCCAAGCAGTGGCGTCAGTCGCAACTCGCGCTGCAGGATTGGCTCACGAAGATCAGCACGCCGACCGGCCTCATGGCTTGCCACGACGGCCGCGCCCGTCACGTGCTGCAAGCGTGTCGCGCCGTAGGCCTGCGCGTCCCGGACGACGTCGCGATTCTGGGCGTCGACAATGACGATCTGATGTGCGAACTGACGCGGCCCCCCCTCTCCAGCATCGAGCAGGGCGCGCTCCGCGTCGGCTTCGAGGCGGCGGCAATGCTCGATCAACTGATGCAGGGGCGGGAACTATCGCAATGCCAAGCATCGATTCCGCCCGAGCAGGTCGTCACGCGACAGTCCACCGACGTCACGGCGGTAGCTGATCCCGACGTCGCTGGAGCCCTCGAGTTCATTCGCGAGAACGCCTGCAAGCCGATTCATGTGAGCGACGTGCTGGAGATGGCCCGCCTGTCGCGTTCGACGCTTGAAAGCCGCTTTCGCGAGGCGATCGGCCGCACGATCCATGCAGAGATTCGCCGCATCCAAGTCGAAGCGGCGCAGCGGCTGTTGATCACCACCAACTTGCCGATCAAAGAAGTGGTGCAACGAGTCGGTATTTCATCAGTGCAATACTTTACCGCCGTCATACGCAATGCGACGGGGCAGACGCCCGGCGAAATCCGCAAGAGCGCGCTGAAATAGCGCCCGTGCCGCCGGCGGCGTGGGAATGAGCCGCCGCTGCGCCAGCGGCGTACCGCTCTGGGCGCACTGGCCCGCTCGCGTCGGCCTGCGTAATGGCCCCGCCGCTCATTGCTCTGCCGGCGCTGGCGTTGGCCCGCTGCCTAACGGATAGAGCTCCCAGCGACGAAAAAACACCTCGGCCAATTCCGTTTGCAGCTGAATCTGACCCTCCCTCGGCGAAGCGTTGTATGCCTCGTTCACCTTGACGCCGTTGACGAAGGTCGTGATGCGATCGCCGTCGGCGAACACGTCGATCCGCGTCCACTCCTGGCCCGGGCTCTCAACGTCCTTGGGGCCGCGAAAGCCTTTCAGATCCTCCCAATCGGGGTCACGGTCCTTCCAATTGATGCGACGCCGGTCAGCGTTGCCGTAGGTGGCTTCCGGTCCCTCCTCGTTCCAGACGACTTCATCGTCGCGGTCGTGCGTCACATGCGCCGTCAATGACATGGGAATCGGCTCGCCCTGCTCGTCATTGCCGTTCACGAAAACGAAATCCCCGACGCCTCCTTCGATGATTTGCACTTCGAGCGACGGTTTCCAAATGCCGCTGTAGCCGCCGTTCACGCCATTACTGTGAATCAGCAGTCCTGAATCGCGTGCCGCGTCGGCGCGGTCATGCCACGTCTTCTCCCCCCATTTGTATTCCAGCACCAGGTGATAGTCGCGGTATGACTTGTTCGTGACGAGCCCTCCCAGCCCATCGCCGGTCACATGAAGCAATCCATCGTCCACGCGAAAGACGCGCTTCGGATCTTCCAGTTGCGAGTCCTTGAGCCACGTGTAGCAGTCGCCCAACGTCTTGCCGTCGAACAGCACGATCGGACGATCGGTCGGCTTGATCGCCTCGCGACTGCTGGTCGTCGGCTGTTCGGCGTGCAAGGCATGTTGCGAGACGAGCGCGCCGCAAGCAATCAGCAACGTCAAGGGGATGTGCGGATACCAATACATATCATCACTTTCAGTTTAGATCATTCTTCGTTCGACCAGTTTGCACCACACTCCTAGGACGTCGACTGGCGCCGCGATCGTTAGCGTCGCACGATTGACGTCTACGTCGCCGTCACGGTGCAGCGGCGTCGCCGGAGCTGGCCCTTACGCAGCATACTCGGTAATCTTCGCTCGGCGGGAAGTCAGAAACGATTTGCAATATATTGCAACCCTGGTTTTCTGCTTTCGCGTCTGGTCGCGAGTAGACTGAGCTGCAACAAGCGCTTTCGTCAATTCGCACGATCGAAATCACTCCGAACTGAGCGCTGCCCAGCGAGAATCGACATTGTCGCGCGCCGTGAAGTCAACCGTCGATAATCCGCCGAGTACAGCGCCTCGTAACCGCCACTCTCCTCGAACCGTTGATGGTCAAGGAGGCGAACATTCGGGTCGCTGCCCGGCAACGATGCTTCAGTCCGAAGAGTTGATCGTAAGTTCGCGCTGCCTTCGACACATTGCGGCGACTGCCGCGGCACTGCTTGTAGGGTTCTGGGCTGCCCTCTGGACGACAGCGATCGCAGCGAGCGAACCACTGGAGCCCGTCGCGGCACTTGCCGACTTCGCGCTGCCGCCAGGATATCGCATCGAATTGGTCGCCGCTGAGCCCGAGATCGTCGACCCGGTCGCCATGGCGTTCGACCCGCAAGGCCGACTCTGGGTCGTCGAGATGCGCGACTATCCGCTGCTCGCCGCGGGGGCGCCGCCATCGTCGCGCATTCGCATCCTGGAAGACAAGAATCGCGACGGCCGGTTCGAGTCAGCCAGCACGTTTGCCGACGGTCTGTTGTTTCCCACCGGCTTGCAACTCTGGGGGAGCGGCGCCTTCGTCACCCTCGCCGGCGAGATCGCGTATTTTCCTGACGACGATCACGATAGTCGCGCCGATCGGCACGAAACATGGTATCGCGGCTTCGCGACCCACAACGAGCAACTTCGCGCCAACCATCCCACCCTTGCCGCCGATGGGCTTATCTATGTCGCCGGCGGATTGCGCGGCGGGACGATCGAGAACGTCCGTCGCCCCGCCGATGCACCGATCTCGATCAATGGACGTGATTTCGCGTTCAATCCCCGCACGGGTGAGTTCCGGGCCGTCAGCGGCAACGGACAATTTGGCCTCGCGATTGACGACTACGGTCGCCGCTTTACCTGCAGCAACCGCAATCCGTTGATTGAGGTAATGATCGAACAGCGCTATCAAGACCTCAACCCGGCGCTGATACTTCCCGCCGTCGTCCAAGACGCTGCCGCCGCTGGCGCTGACTCTCGTATCTTCGCGCGGAGTAGGGCGCTGACAACTTCGGCGCAGCATGCCGGACAATTCACCGCCGCTTGCGGCGTCGACATTTATCGCGGCGATGGGCTGCCGACGAGCGCTTACGGCAATGCGTTTATCTGCGAGCCGACCGCGAATGTCGTCCACCGCGAGATCGTGACGCCCTGTGGCTCCGTCATGCGCGCCAGCTCCGCTGAACAAGATGCCGAGTTTCTCACCGCCGCGGACGAGTGGTTCCGCCCGGTGAATCTGGCCGATGGTCCTGACGGTGCGCTATACGTCGTCGACATGTACCGTGCCGTCATCGAACACCCCGAGTGGATGACGCCTGAGCTGCGTGGTCGCCCCGATCTGCTCAAAGGCATCGACCGAGGACGCATCTACCGCATCCTCGCCGATGGGGCGTCGGCGACTTCGCCAGACCGGGAAGTTACCATCGAGGCCGATCCCGAAAAACTAACCGGTTTGCTTAGTCATCCCAATAGCTGGCGCCGGGAGACGGCAGCGCGCCTGCTGCTGGAACTTGGAGGCGCCGCCGTCGTCGCGCCTCTGCAACGGGCCGCCGCGAGCGCCGACACAACGAGCGCCCGCTGGCTGGCCTTCTCCACGCTCGATGCCCTCAGCGGCCTGAAGCCCGACGCGATTTCCACGATGCTCCGCGATGGGGCGCCCGAAATTCGTGCGCTAGGACTGCGGCTGGCTGAACCGCATCTCGCCACTTCCGCCGCGTTGGCGACCGAGGCGCTGGAACTCGCCGTCGACCCTGACCCGCGCGTCCGATACCAAACGGCGCTGACTTCGATGGTCCTGCCGTCGCTGCAGACCGTCGCGGCCTTGCGGGAAATTGCCCTGAAGGGCGCCGGCGATGACTGGACCTGCCGCGCCGTGGCGCTGGCGTCGCGCGAACAGGCGGGGGCATTACTCTCCGAATTACTTGCGCCCGACGTACGCGTCGAATTCACTCCTGCGCTGGCTCGCGAGCTAATGGCCGCGGTGGTTGCTCAGGATCAGGGTCAACAGTTGCCGGTTGTGCTCAGCTCCTTCGACCGCGTCGACCGACAGACCTCGCGGGCGCTGCTCCTGGCGGCCCAGGACGCGTTGCAGCAGCGCGGAATGTCGCTCGTTTCGGTTCTGGAAGCACTCTACACGTCGGCTCCGACCGCTCATTGCGCGATTCAGAACCTGTTCGATGAATCGCTGGCCCGGATTTGCGACGGCAGCATCGCCGAGAGCGCGCGGATCGCCGAGGCCCCGCTGCTGCAGCTCGACGCGCGGCCCGCGGTTGGGGAAAGGTTGCTCGAACTATTGGCCGCCGATGCGTCGACGCCGATCCAGGCGTCTGCGATCGCCGCGCTCCGATCGCAGACGGCCCCCGAACTTGCCGACGCCCTCCTGGCGCATGTCCCCAGCCAGCTTCCGACCGTTCGTCGCGCGACGGTTGAATTGCTCTCATCGCGCCGGGAGTGGACCGCAAAGTTGCTGCATGCGGTCGCGACCGAGCAAATCGCCGCCAGCGACGTCGACCCTGCCCGACGCCTCCAACTGATGCAATCTCCCGACCCCGTGGTGCGGACCGAGGCGGAGCGTCTCTTCGGCAGCGAGTTCAAGGATCGCGAAGAGGTTGTCGGCCGGTATCAGCCCGCCTTGCAGCTCAGCGGCGACGCCGAACGGGGGCATGCGGTCTATCTGGGGAATTGCGCGAGTTGCCATCGCATCGGGGACGAAGGCACGGCCATCGGCCCCGACATCGGGGACGCGTCGATGAAAACGTCCGCCCAACTCCTCACCGACATCCTCGATCCCAATCGCGCTGTCGACGCGAATTTTGTCAACTATGTCGCTTTGACAGTCGACGGCGTCAGTCATCAAGGGCTTATCAAATCAGAAACGGAAAACGGCCTCGTCCTACTCGGCGCCGATGGCAAGTCAGTCGCTATCCTCCGTGAAGATCTCCAGTCGCTCGCCAGCGGCAATTCATTAATGCCCGTGGGACTCGAACGGCAGATCGATCCGCAACAAATGGCCGATCTGCTGGCATTTCTGAAGACCTGGCGACATGCCGCGGAGCTGCGGGGGAACCGCACCGACGACCACGCGAACGCGGCGTCGCTTCCCTGAAATCCATGGGAGCTCGTTGCGTTGCCACTTGCCCTTTGATCGTGCCGCCAATTCCTGATATCACTATGCACTCACTAACCACGCCGCCACTTAAACTTCGCCGCGACCAAGCTCCGGAAGCCTGCATGACTCGTCCATTGAGCAAGGTCGCCCCCGGCTGGTGGGACTACACCACTCTCGATCCGGAGGTCCTCCGCGAGGCGGGGCGACTTAACGAACGCTCGTTGAAAAGCCTAGCGCGGCCCGGCTTCAAGATACATTTCTACGACACGCTCGAAGAATTCTACCTGGCCGAAGCTCTTGAATACGTTGAAGCCTGGCGGCAGAGCTCGTCCGACAATCCCGCGGGCGTGTGCGGCCCGATCGGGCCGACCGAGCAGCTGCCGCTAGTGGCACGCATCGTCAATTCGTTGGAAATCAACCTGGCCAAGCTCGATGCCCACTTCTGGGGCATGGACGAATGGGTCGAGGACGGGCGCCCGGTTGCTGCCGACCACCCGCTCAGCTTTGCCCGCGCCGATATGGAGCTGTGCTTCAATCGCATCGATCGTAAGCTGCGACCTCGTCGCGAGAACATCCATTTTCCCACGGGCGATCTCCAAGCGTTTAGCGACAGTTTCGATCGGGCGCGTTGCGTCGTCATGCAGGGAGGACAGGGCGAAGTGAAGCACTGGGCCTTCAACGATCCGCCGCAACGGACCGGCAAGTGGAAGGACCAGCCGCCGAGCCCGGCCGAGTATCGCAAGCTCGGCGCCCGAGTCGTCGCGCTTCACCCGATGACCGTCATTCAAAACGCTCGCACCAGCGGGGGCGGTCAGGTCGCCAGCGTGCCGACGTCGGCCTGCACCGTGGGCCCCGTCGAAACCTGGAAGTCGGAGCGCGTGAGCATCTGGCAGGCCGGCCGCCACGACAATCCATTCGGCCAGCGGCTCACGGCCCTCATGATTGCCAAACGCATCCCCGACACGTCGGTGCCAATGTCGCTGCTGGCCGATCATCCCGACGTTCATTTCCACTACTACCGTCCCGGCCTCGGCGCCGTGGCGGCGGAAATGCATTGAGCCCTCTTTCGGGTTTGTTTCAAGCGGTGCGCGCGTCTCGGTGCGCAATCGGTGCGCGGCGCCGCCGTATTCGCCCTGGCGACGGGCCCCGTTCGATCGTGTTATAATCGGTGAGCGCCCCACGCCGGGCGCCGAGTCCGCGCTGCGTCTCCCGACGGCCTCTTTTCGCATTGCGAACGACGAGGCTGCACTTGCCGCCGCGGTTCGCGACTTGAACTACTCCTCCGCGAGCGTACGCACATGGCGGCTCCCTGGGCACATCGCGTCGGCAGGCCTCTCGTCGGTCCGCTGGCGGCGCTCGCCTTCTCGTTATCGAACGCGCTTTGGTGGACAACGGAATCCGCACTCGCAGCCGCGCCGTCCGACTTGCCGACTCGCTATGAGTCGACAATCCAGCCATTGCTGGCGCAGTACTGCCACGACTGCCACAACGCCGATCTCGCCGAGGGCGATCTCGATTTTTCGCGGCTGTCGACCTGGGCTGCCGCCGAGACTGAAACCCAGCAATGGAAGCTAGCCGATGAAATGATCCACGGCGGCATCATGCCCCCCGTCGACGCCCCGCAACCGACCGACGGCGATCGTGCAGCCATTCTCGAGTGGCTGCACGACTATCTCACGTTGCAGTCGAAAAAGGACGCCGGAGACCCCGGCCCGGTCGTGCTTCGTCGTCTCTGTAATGCCGAGTACGCCTATACCGTCCGCGATCTCACCGGCGTCGGCTCGCTCGACCCCGGCCGTGAGTTCCCGGTCGACGGCGCCGCGGGCGAAGGATTCACCAACGTCGGCAATGCGCTGGCGATGTCGCCGGCGCTGGCGACGAAGTATCTCGACGCCGCCAAAGAGATCGCGGCCCACGCGGTGCTGCTCCCGGACGGGATCGGATTCTCGCCCAAGACGACGCGCAGCGACTGGACGGCCGAGCGCCTCGCCGCGATCCGGCGTCTCTACGCGAAGTATGCGGACGCCGGCGGCGGCGATCAGGTGAACGTGCAAGGCGTCATCTTCAAGTCCAACGAAGGGGGGCGGCTGCCAGTCGAAAAATACTTCGCCGCTCTCATCGATCATCGCGATGCGCTCACCACCGGCAGCGTCACGCTGGCCGAGGTCGCCGCGCAGGGCAACTTGAGCCCCAAATACTTGGGCGCCCTTTGGTCCGCGCTCACTGCTGAAGACCCTTCGCTGCTGCTCGACGAGATTCGTGGTCCGTGGCGATCGGCGCAAGCAGGCGATCCACCCACAGTCGCCTCGCTCGCTGCACTGATCCACCGTTGGCAAGAGAAGCTGTGGAAATTCAACATCGTCGGGCACATCGGCAAGGTCGGCGGTCCGAGGAGTTGGCAGGAAGCCGTCAGCCCGCTCACGTCGCGGCACGAGATTCGCCGCCAACTCGTCGCTCAGCCAGGGGCCGACGAAGTCGTCTTCAGCCTCATCACGAGCGCCGCCGGCGACAACGCCGAGCATGACGTCGCCGTTTGGAATCGCCCTCGACTCGCCATCCCTGGCCGCGCCGACTTGCCGCTCCGCGACGTGCGGCAGACGGTGGCGCAAATGGAGCAGCGCCGTCAACGAATCGCGGCTACGACGTCCGCCTGCCTCGCGGCCGCGGCCGAAGCAGAAGCCCTCGCCGGCAGCGTCGACCTCGCCGAACTTGCGAAGCGCCATGCCGTCGACGCCGCCGACCTCCAAGCCTGGCTCGACTACCTCGGCATCGGCCTGATCCAACCGATCGGCGTCACCGGTCATCTGTCGGCTAAACTCGAAAACGTCGGCGGCTACCCCGCCGCCGCCGGTTGGAAGGGCGCCGAGTTTCCCCAGTTCGTCGCCAACTCCTCCGACCAAGAACTCCACATCCCCGGCCTGTTGCCGCCGCGCAATTTCGTCGTCCACCCAGGGCCAACAGCGCGCGCCACACTCGTCTGGCAGGCGCCGGTCGCGGGCCGTATGGTCGTTACCGCCGCCGTGACTCACGCCCACCCAGCCTGCGGCAACGGCGTCACCTGGCGTCTCGAACATCTCCGCGGCCGCGTGCGGCAACGCCTCGCCGCCGGCATTGCTCAGGGATCAGCCGCCAACAACGTGTCCGTCCCGGAGCCGCTCGACGTGCAACTTGGCGATCAGCTTATCCTCACCATCGGCCCCCGTGACGGCGACCATTCCTGCGATCTGACGAACATCAATCTCACGATCTTCAACGAGGCGAATGCCGCCGAACGCTGGAACTTGGCCGAAGACGTTGCCGCCGACGTCACCGCCGGCAATCCCCACGCTGATCGACTCGGCCACGCGAACGTCTGGCACTTCACCGCCGAAGCGGAGATACCTGACGACTCAACGAACCTGATTCCCTCCGGCTCGCTCGTCGAGCGCTGGCGCGCCGCTGCCAGCGACGATGAACGCGGGGCGCTCGCCGCTCAGTTGGCCGCGCTGCTGGCGAGTCGAGAAGGCCCGGCCGGCGACTCTCCCGACGCGGTGCTCTTCCGCGACCTGACCGCATGGCGCGGGCCACTCCTTGGCGGCGCCTCTCACTCGAAGACAGCCCAACCGACAGCACCAGCCGAAGGCTCAAACACGGCGTCTGTCATCGGCCTCGACCCCGCCGCGTTCGGCCGCGCGCCCAATGGCGAGCCCATCGATGCTGAAAGCCTCGCCGTCAATGCTCTGAGCGTCATCGAAGTCCGCCTCCCCGCCGCGCTCGCCTCAAACTGCGAATTCGTCGTCGAAGGAACGCTCCATCCTGAACTTGGCCGCGAGGGGAGCGTCCAGTTCGACGTCGTCATGGGCGCCGCCGGCAGCGACGCGGTGCAAGCCCGCGTCGCGACGCTCGCCCGCCCAGCGAGCGATTCACCAATAGTGACAACCGAATCGAGCGCCGCTCGCTCCAAACTTGAGGGCGAAGTTGAAGCGTTTCGTCAACTCTTCCCCGCCGCCCTCTGCTACGCCACGATCGTCCCCGTCGACGAGGCGGTGACCCTCACGCTCTACCATCGTGAAGACGACCAACTCTCGCGGCTGATGCTCAGCGACGCCGAGCGCGCCGAACTCGATCGCCTTTGGAACGAACTCCACTTTATCAGCCAGGACGCCTTCACGAAGGTCGACGCCTTGGCGCAACTCATCGAGTACGCCACGCAAGACGCCGATCCTTCCGCGTTCCTGCCGCTAAGGGAGCCGTACGACGCTCAGGCGGCCGCGTTTCGCCGGCAACTCCTCGCGGCGGAACCGCAGCACGTCAACGCGGTCGTTGAGTTCGCTGCCCGCGCCTATCGCCGGCCGCTCACCGCGGCGGAATCCGCCCAACTCCGCGAACTTTACGCCAAGTTCCGCACAGAAGAACTCGATCACGAAGCCGCGACACGTCTATTGGTCGCGCGTCTCTTCGCGTCGCCCGCGTTCCTCTATCGGCTCGAATCGCCGGCGACAGGGCAGGGGAGTGCGCCCGTCTCCGACTGGGAACTCGCCACGCGCCTCAGCTATTTCCTCTGGTCGTCAACTCCAGACGAAACGCTCCGCGCGCTCGCCGCGGCGGGTCAGCTCAGCGAACCGCCGATTCTCGTCGAGCAGCTGCACCGGATGCTCGCCGACGATCGCATCAGCCGCCTGTCGTCCGAATTCGCCTGCCAATGGCTCCACGTCCGCGATTTCGCCGCCCACGATGAGAAGAGCGAAACCCACTTCCCTGCGTTCGCCGCGCTGCGCGGAGCGATGGCCGAGGAGTCGCGTCTCTTCTTCACCGACTTGTTCCAGCACGACCGCTCGGTCCTTTCGATTCTCGACGCCGATCATACGTTCCTCAACGACGCGCTCGCCGTCCACTACGAAATCCCCAACGTCACCGGTCCCCAGTGGCGCCGCGTCGACGGCGTCCGCCAGTTTGGCCGCGGCGGCATTCTCAGCCACGCGACGACGCTCGCCGCCAACTCCGGCGCGTCGCGCACCAGCCCGATCCTCCGCGGCGTTTGGATCAGCGAGGTGCTCTTGGGCGAGCGCCTCCCCAAGCCTCCCGCCGGCGTCCCGCCCCTCCCCGACGAGCAGAGCGCCAGCGACGACCTCACGGTCCGGCAACAGGTCGAACGCCACGTGAGCGACCCCAAATGCGCGGGCTGCCATCGCCGCATCGACCCGTATGGCTTCGCGCTGGAAGCGTACGACGCCATTGGCCGCCGTCGATCGACTGACCTCAACGGCCAGCCGATCGACGCGCGCAGCGAATTAATCGACTCGACCAAAGTTGATGGGGTCGACGGCCTCCGCAACTATCTGGTCGAGACGCGTCGCAGCGCGTTCGTCCGCCAGTTCTGCAAGAAGCTTCTCGGCTTCGCCCTTGGCCGCGGCGTGCTGCTCACCGACGAACCGTTGCTTGCCGACATGGAAGCCGCGCTCGCCGCCAATGACTACCGCGTTAGCGCTGCGATCGAAGTGATTGTCCTCAGCCGCCAGTTCCGCGAAATCCGCGGCGTCGACGCCACGGCCGGCAACTAACTCGTAACTCGTAACTCGCCTCACCCAACGCACGGAGCGACGCATGCCCATTCACCGCTTCTCCCGCCGCACGATGCTGCGCGGCCTCGGCGTCACCATGGCCTTGCCCTGGCTGGAGTCGATCAACGTTTGGGGCGACGAACCGACGGGTCGCGAGCCCTCGAGCGAGGCCCCGCTGCGGCTCGCCGTTCTCTTTGCCGGCAACGGTTTCCATGGCCGCGAATGGTGGGCCAAGGGCGCAGGCGCCGACATGGAACTCGGCCAGGTCCTCGCGCCGCTCGCCGACTACCGCCAGCGGCTGCTCTTCATCCAAGGCCTCTACAACGCCGAGGCCCTTAAGGGCAATATCCACAGCTCGCAAACCGGCAACATCCTCTCCGGCGCCCCGCTCGCCTCCGGCGGCGAAATCCAATCAGGCACCAGCGTCGACCAGTTGCTGGCCGAGCGCTACGGCCGCTCGACGAAGGTGCCGAGCCTCGTCCTCGGCTGCGAGAAGTCGAACCCTTCGGTTCACAAGAACTACTCGATGCTCTACAGCTCCCACATCTCGTGGAGCTCGCCGACCACGCCGACGCCGCTGGAGCTCTATCCATCGCTCGCCTTCGACCGTCTCTTCAAGGATGAAGTCAGCCGCGGCGACCGCAGCGTTCTCGACGCCGTCATGGCCGACGCCCAGGATCTCCGCCGCGGCATCAGCGCGACCGACCAGCGCAAGCTCGACGAGTATCTCGACTCCGTGCGCGACGTTGAACAGCGGATCGAACGCGCGGGCCAGCAGGGCGAACTGCAAGGTTGGCGCCCCACGCTCGACAAGCCGAACGTCCCCCGTCCGCCCGAAGGCATCCCGCAAAACATCGCCGACCACATGCGGCTGATGATCGACGTCCTGGTCCTCGGGTTCCAGACCGATACGACCCGCATTTCGACGCTCAAGCTCAACAACGATCATTCGTCGCTCCGCTTCCCGAATCTCGGCATCGACTACATGATCCACCATCTCCTCTCGCATACCGACAACGCCGACTGGCTGAAGGTGAATCAATTCTTCGTCGAGCAGGTCGCCTATCTCGCCCGCAAGCTCGATGCGATCCAGGAGGGCCCGCGAACGGCGCTCGACAATTCAATGCTCCTCTTCTGCTCCAGCATGATGAGCGGCAGCCACGACGCCACGCAGCTTCCCGTCGTGATGCTCGGCGGCGCCGGCGGCAAGTTGAAGGGGGGCCGCGTGCTCGACTATCGCGAACAACCCGAACGGCAGATGTGCCGTCTCTATCTTTCGATCATGAACAAGATGGGCGTCGAACTCGATCAATTCGGCGACGCGACGCGAGCGCTGGAAGAAGTCTGAATTTTCGCACCGGCTGCCCGTCGCGAAGATTCCGGAGTCGCAAGTGGCTAACGCCGCAGCGGCGGGCGTACCGCTATGTGCGCCTGCTCACTTATGATGCGCAGTGTTTGCGGGAAGGCAATCGACCAAACAAGTGCCGCCTCCCAGCGTTTGCGACCTCCACTCAGGCTCGAAAACGTCGGAACTGTCCAGCAGCGGCAAGGCAGATCAGTAGCCAACCAGCTGGTTCGGGAATTGAAACGGCGGCCTGAGGATTGATCAGCACCGTGAGAGAAGCGATGGAACCTTGATTGGCGGTGAGGATGATGCTGCCGGGCATGTATCCGACCAACGCGGAGACGTCCAACACTCCGGTGCTCTCGGTGGCTGTCGCGATGCCAATATTATCGGCAATCAACGTTAGTCCGCTTCCGTCGGGGCGACTCATCCACGTTTCGCCGTTAACGGTGCCACTATCTTCGTTGACGAAGATCAGCCCCTCGGGATACGAGGTTCCGCCGAGCGTGGTGGCGTCGGTCCACTCGACGTTGTCGGCGTCGCCAATGGCGCCGTCGAGGTCGTTGGCGTGATTGTGTATCTTGGTGATCGTAAAACCGGAGGCGGCCGCGTTGAAGCTGCCGCCGCTGAAATCGAGATTGAAGTCGAAGGTGAAGACGCCTGAATCTTCGTCGCCCAAGACGACCTTCGTGGGATCGACGGGGCTCGTGTCGACGTCTTCGAGTTTGCTGGAGACGAGGGCGCCGGCAGGGGTGGCGTCGAGCGTGCCGTCGAGCGAGATTCCGCTCGAGGGAAGGGCGTCGTTAAGGTAATAGTAACTGCCGTAAGCTAGGCCGTTGCGGGCAAGGAAGTCGCCAGAGGCGGCGCCGAAGCGATCTTTCCCTTTCTCGCCGATGTAGAGTTGCATCCGCGACGTGCCGCCATCGGGCGACAGCAAGAGTGCGACGTGGTTGGTTTCGCCCGTGTCGAGCGCCGCGGCGTTCTCCCAGGAATCGAACGGGATGCCGCCGACTCCCCCCGGGGCGGTACCCGCCAAGCCGCTGATCCGGTAGAAATCGCGATTGGCTAGGTCAAGAGCAAAGAGCCGGTTGGTTCCCCCCTCCTCACCGGTAATGTAAACATTGTCGGCGAAGCCCCGCCCCTGCCCGAACTCTTCCGGTTCGTACGACTGCCCAGAGCAGAAGCGTCCGAACGTCGTTGTCGTGGCGTCGACCGTAGGAATCCAGGAGACGCCGCCGTCGTTGCTCCAGCGCCCGTAGGCCTGACGAGCGGAACTGACGAAACTGACGCCCGGAGAGCCGCCGCCGATCGTATTGGCGATGGCCGTTTTCAAGGCGGCGACGTTCAGATTGACCTCGCTGATCGAACCGTCGCCGGTCTCATGGTTGATCGGCACGCTGAGCGTGCCCGGGCTGGAGATCCAGGCGCCTAAGCCGTCAAACGTGCCGGGCATTGCATAGCTAAATCCATCGCTGATGGGGTCGTTGCCGACGGAGATGACCTCAAAGGCCTTCCAGCCGTTGCGCGGGATCATTTGGAGCGGGCCGCCGTCGAGCGCGTGGACCGGGCGAGAGACCGCGCCGCCTGTGGCTAGTAAAATCAGCGCGACAATTTTCCAAGACGTTCGCGATCGAGCGCGAACAATACCAATCGCAGGCGAGAACATGGCGGTGCTACCTCGAATTGGCCGCGACGCTTCCAGCGAGAATGCGAATCAAACTTCGTTACGCCGCTCGCCGCCGGCGAATCTGGCATCCGATTGCCATAAGCGCCGCGCTCGCCAGCGCCAGCGTCGACGGTTCCGGCACGACGCGCAGAGTCACGTTGTCGAGGCCAATGATTTGGTCGGGCGACGGATCAATGGCGTTGTCGTCGACCCAACGAAGGATGAGATTAGCGCCCGCATTCAACGGCCCGCCGAGATTGATCGCGCCGGCGACGCTGGTGACGCCCACCGTATTGGGGACGATGGGGTTGGTCGCCGGACCGGTGCCGACCGGAATCAGCGCATCGACCGCGGTGAAGTTCACGCCGTTATCGAGACTGTAGAAGAGCCAGTAGCCAGGCAATTCATCGGAGCCTTCGGGAATGCCGGCGCCGGGGGTCCTGCCCGCGTTGTCGGCGCCAACTTGATAACGGCGAATATCGTACGAGGTCAACAACGAGTTCTGGGGAACTCCGGAATTGTTGGTGATGGACAACTGAATGACGCTGGCGGCAATGCCCGTGGGGGCGGTGGCAAGACCGCGATCTGGAGCCGCCCCGCTGGCGCCAAGGGCGTTGTAGCCGTTGACCTGATTGCCAGTGGGATTGTTGTTCACCGTGAGGGCGCCGCCCACGACCCCGCCAGCCGCCGCAACGCCATTTGGGATGGCGCCTACGGCTGGAGTGGAGTTCGAGCCGGTGTTGTTGATGAACGTGCCGCTCGCGCCATTGAGCTGAAGAATCTGCCAACCAACAGGCGCAACCGTGCCAGCGGCACCCATCGAGTCAAAGTTCTCGGAGTAACCGCCAGGCCCGAGCAGCGCCTGGGCCGTGGCCCAGGGAGAGAACGCTGGGCAAGCCATTGTCGTCATCAGCGTGAGTGCGAAAAGGTTGTGTTTCATTAGTCGCTCCACCTATAATCGGATAAGCAAGCCGATATCAATTCACATCGACCGGTGCGCTCCGCGAGGCATCGCAGGTAGCTAACGTCGCAGCTAACTGGCAAAGATAAGATTTGAAAGGTTCGGAAGAGGTGAAAGAGAAAAGTTGACCGCTACGAGCGGGAAGGCGTCTAGCCGGCGTTACAATGCGGCTGAAGTTCCTCGCGACGATGCGGCTGGTCAAAATGACAGGTCAATTTAGGTAGGTCCAGTAAATTATTCACGATTTCTTAATAATTTCTCATTTGCGAAGGGACGCAGTCTTTTTTAGCCGATCCGCTACCTTCTCGCCGGGGCGTGACATCCCGAGGCACTCAGCGGTCGATCCGGCGCGACGACTGCCGCATCCCGTTAGAGTGCCTCCGAGCGTGCCTCGCCGCCAAAACTCCCGATTCCGACCCTTCCATCGACGGCTCAACCGCAGCATGGGAACTTACCGACCTACGCTGGCAACCGTCGTTGTCGTTGCATTGTCTGCGGCCTTGTCCAGTCGCCGCGCCAGCAGTAGCGCTGAAGCCGAAGAATTCAGAGCAAATGTTGTGCAGTTTCGCGAACGAATCGTCCCCTTATTCGAAAGCCGCTGCCTCCGTTGTCACGAAGGCGACTCCCCCGCAGGCGAGCTATCGCTCACCACCCGCGAGCGCGTGATCAAGGGGGGGATCAGCGGAGTCGCCATCGTTCCCGGCCGCCCGGAAGAAAGCTCTCTTCTTGACGCCGTCTCAGGCGACGAGCCGGCGATGCCGAAAGAGGGTCCGCCCCTCACCGCCGCCGAAGTTGCGGCGATCCGTCACTGGATCGCCGCCGGCGCCCCTTGGCCGACCGACGTTGAACTCACCGACAACCGCCCGCACGATCTCAATTGGTGGTCGCTCGAGCCGCTCATCCGTCCAGCGGTTCCCGCTGTCGAGAGCCAATGGATCCGCACGCCCATCGACGCCTTCATTTTGGAGAAGCTTCAAGCCAACGGCCTCGCACCGTCGCCCGAGGCCGATCGCCGCTCGCTCCTCCGCCGACTTTACTTCGACCTCACCGGCCTCCCGCCGACGCCTGACGAAGCAGAAGCGTTCCTCAAAGACGAAAGTCCCAACGCCTACGAAGCGCTTGTCGATCGCCTCCTCGCCTCGCCGCGCTACGGCGAACGGTGGGGCCGTCACTGGCTCGACGTCGCCCACTACGGCGACACACACGGCTACGACAAAGATAAGGTCCGTCCGAACGCCTGGCCTTATCGCGACTACGTCATCCGCTCGTTCAACGACGATAAACCTTACCGCCGCTTTCTCGCAGAGCAGATCGCTGGCGACGTCCTCTTCCCCGAGTCGCCCGACGGCGTGATCGCCACCGGCTTCCTCGTCGCAGGGCCGTTCGACTTCGTCGGCCAGATTGAAGTCGCCGACGGCACGCTCGCCAAGGCGATCACCCGCAACCTCGATCGCGACGACATGGTGACGACCGTCGTCAACACGTTCAATAGCATGACGGCGCAGTGCGCCCGCTGTCACAATCACAAGTTCGATCCGATCTCGCAGGAAGATTACTACAGCCTGCAAGCCGTCTTCGCTGGCGTCGATCGCGCGGAGCGTCCCTACGGCGCCGGCAACCCGGAGGAGGCGCCGCGAACGTTCGCCGCCGCGAGCGATTTTCCGCCGCACGGAGCGTTCACTTCCACCAAAGGCGTTGCGAGATCGATTCGCCTGTTGAAACGCGGCAACGAAGCCACTCCCGGTGACGAAGTCTCGCCGGGAACCTGCGGCTACCTGCCGGCGCTCGGTTCTCGTTTCGAACTTGATCCCGCCGCCAACGAAGGCGCTCGCCGGGCGGCGCTCGCGGCGTGGCTCGCGCACCAGGACAATCCGCTCACGTGGCGCTCCATCGTCAACCGCGTCTGGCAGTACCACTTTGGCCGCGGCATCGTCGACACGCCGAACGACTTCGGCCGCATGGGTTCGCTGCCGACGCACCCTGAATTGCTCGACTGGCTTGCCGTTGAATTCCGCGACGGGCCGCAAAGCCTCAAAGCGCTCCATCGTCTCATCTGTACCAGCGCTGTCTACCGGCAAGCGTCCCTCGGCAATCCCGCCTTCGAAAGCAGCGACGGCGCCAACCAATTCCTCTGGCGGATGAACCGCCGCAAGCTCGAGGCCGAAGCCGTACGCGACGCGGTACTGGCCGTCGCGGGCCAGCTCGACCTCACCGCCGGCGGCCCCGGCTTCCGCGCGTTCGAGTTCCGCGACGATGAGTCGCCCCACTATGACTACGAGCAATACGATCCCGCCGACCCGCAGTCGCACCGCCGCAGCGTCTATCGCCAGATCGTCCGCAGCGTTCCCGATCCCTTCATGGCGACGCTAGACTGCGCCGATTCCTCGGCCGCCGTCGCCAAGAGAAACGAAACGCTGACGCCGCTGCAGGCGCTGGCCATGCTAAACAACCGCTTCATGGTGAGCATGGCCGAGCGTTTTGCCGAGCGAATCGAACCGCTCGGCGCAGACGACGCGCACCGCCTCGCCACCGCGTGGCAACTCGCCTTCGCGCGCCAACCGACGCCCGAGGAGCTTGCCCCGCTCGTCGCCTACGCCGAACAGTACGGCCTCGCCAACGCCTGCCGCGTGATCTTCAACATGAATGAGTTCGTCTTCATCGATTGACTCTCATCCTGGAGCTGCTTTACCCCCTGGCTGCGAACCTTATTCAATAAGCATCACGAAACGCATTTACCACAGAGAACACAGAGGCCACAGAGAAGAAAATAAACTGCAATCTCCGCAATTCCTTCTGTGATCTCTGTGTGCTCTGTGGTGAAGGCGATAGGGATTAAGCATTTCAAGTATGACGGCAGTTGAATAGGACTCTCTGCCGGGTAACGCTACGCATAATGACGCTTACCGACAGAGCTGACAGTTAAGCCGACATGCCCTCAATCATTCCGCCAACGCCGCCCTACAACGCCGCCTCCCGCCGCGACTTCCTCTGGAATCTCGGCGGCGGCCTCGGCGGCATCGCGCTCGCCAGCATGCTCGGCCAAGACGGCCTCCTCGCCAGCGACGGCGTCGCAGCACGCCATGGAGTCCTCCACTATCCGCCGCGAACCAAACGCGTCGTCCAGCTTTACATGTCAGGCGCTGCCAGCCAGTGCGACCTCTGGGACTACAAACCGCAGCTCCAAAAACAACACGGCGAGAAATTTGATCCTGGCGAAGCCGTTGAGCTCTTCCAATCGTCGCCCGACAAGGTGATGCAATCCCCCTTCGCCTGGAAGCAATACGGCCAATCAGGCAAATGGCTCAGCGGCCCAGTGGCGCCGCTGGGCGACTGCGTCGACGACATCGCCTTCATCCACTCGATGGTGTCGAAGTCGAATGTCCACGGCCCCGCCACCTTCATGCAGGCGACCGGTTTCGTCCTACCCGGCTTCCCCAGCATGGGCTCGTGGATCAGCTACGGCCTCGGCAGCCTCAACGAGAATCTGCCGACGTTCGTCGTCCTCCCCGACCCGCGCGGCTTCGCCCCGAACGGCCCAAAGAACTGGGGCTCCGGCTTTCTCCCCGCCGAGCATCAAGCCTCGATGGTCCAGCCTAGCGCAAAGACGCCGATCGCCGACCTCTTCGCTCCCGCCGACGGCTATGTGAGCGCCTGCAGCGACGCCGACGCCCTCGATCTCCTCGCGACGCTCAATCGCCAACACGAGTCGACCCGCCCCGGCGACTCGCGGCTCGACGCCCGCATTCGCTCGTACGAACTCGCCGCTCGCATGCAGCTCAGCGCGCCGGAGGTCCTTGACCTCCGCCAAGAGCCCGAACACATCCTCCGGATGTACGGCCTCGATCGCGACAACACGATCACCCCCGCGACGCCGCAGATCAACGCCGCCCAGGAGATCGAATACTTCGGCCGCAATTGCCTCACCGCCCGGCGGCTGCTGGAGCGAGGCGTCCGCTTCGTCCAGATATGGAGCGGCGCCGACAACGGGTTCCCGCGCCGTAATTGGGACTCGCACGAGGATCTCGGCCGCGACCACGGCCCGTTAGCACAAGGGCTCGGCGTCGGCGCCGCCGCGCTGATCAAAGATCTCAAGCAGCGCGGCATGCTCGACGACACGGTCATCCTCTGGACCACCGAGTTCGGCCGCATGCCGTGCAACCAAGGTTCGCTCGGCCGCGACCACAATCCGTTCGTCTTCACCAACTGGCTCGCCGGCGGCGGCATCCGCGGCGGCGTCACCTACGGCGAAAGCGACGAGTGGTCGTACAAACCGCTCGACCGCGACCGACCGACCTACTGCTACGACGTCCACGCCACAATCCTGCACCAACTCGGCATCGACCACGAGCGGCTCACCTACCGCAGCAACGGCATCGACCGCCGCCTCACCGACGTTCACGGCCAAGTGATCCGCGAGATCATCAGCTAACGCCTTTGCAGCCCCTGGCTCCGCCAGGGGGTCGGCCACTATGCCGGCAGGCTTCGTCCCGCGAAGTGCTACCCCCTGGCGAAGCCAGGGGCTAAAAGTGCGTTCAAGTCGCCTCAATCAGCGTCTCCCCAGCATCCGCCGAAGCTTCCGCCGCCGCCGCCAGACTAATCGCCTCCGCCGAAGTCGCCGCCCCATCCGCGACGCGCACGCGTCCCGCCAACCACAGACTCAACACTGTCGCCCCCGCCGCAATCCAGCCGACCGTGCCAAAGTGCTCCAGCTTGCCGTCCGCACTCTTTGAAATAATGGCGCCCCCGATCGACGCCCCGATCCCGCTGGCAATATGTTGCAGCGACGAGTTCGCACTTAGAAACCCGCCCCGCCGCCGCGGTTCGACGCTGCTGGTCACCATCGCCATCGCCGGAATCATCCGGCCGACGTTGAAGGCCATCATCACGCCAAAGAGCGCGATCGCCACGGCCGCGTGAACCGGCGGCAAGTGAGTCAGCACCACGAACATCACCGCCGAACCCGGCGCCACGATGCGATAAATCTTGAGTTTGCCATGCCGGTCCGCCAGTCGGCCGACCACCGGCGCCGTCGCCAACGTTAGCACGCCGCCGGCGACGTACAGCAGCGACAGCTGGATCTCCGTGATGCCGATATTCCCGACCAGAAACACGCTGAGGTATGGAAATACGGAAAAGCTGCCGACCATCAAGGTCACGATCAGCGCGAACGCCTTCAAGTGATTGGCGTCTGAAAACGTCTCGATCAGAGACCGCAACGGATGTTCGTGCGATTTGCCGACATGCGTATCAAGCGCCGGCATCGCGAACGGCGTCAGCACGAGCGCCGGAATTCCCGCGATCGCCAGCGTCACGAACGGCACATGCCAACCGAAGTTCGTCCCGAGCAATTGCCCCAACGGCACGCCCGCCACCGACGCCAGCGCAAACCCCGTCATCAGCGACCCCGTCGCCCGACCGCGGCGTTGCTCCGGGAAGACGTCGCCGATGATCGCCATCGCCATCCCGCCGAGAATGCCGCCAAAGGCGCCCGTCACGATCCGCGCGACCACCAGCAGTTCATACGTCGGCGCCAACCCGCAGCAAAGCGTCCCCAGCAGGAACCCTGCGTTGAGCGTCATGAACGTCGTCCGCCGCGCGAACCGATCGACGACCGACGACGCAATCAACCCTGCCACCCCCGCGGCGAAGGTATACGACGAGATGATCACGCCAAACTGTGCCGGGTAGATCTGCAGCGACCGCATCAACTGCGGCCCCAGCGGCATCACGATCATGAAATCAACGATCGTCGTGAACTGCACCGCGGCCAGAATCAGCACCACCAACTGCTCACGCCGTCGCTGAAACGCCCCGTCGTCGCTCGCTCCCTCAACTTGCATCACGCTGCCTCGCTTCCTCGGTTCCGTTCCAATTCGCGCTCTTCCATCGAGGTCCGCGCGAGGCCTCATTCTACGCACGGAGGCCGCCGCCGGTGAGGACTTGACGCGGCGACCACAGGTTCGCGGGAGCTTGTCGAAACGACGACGAGCGCCGTCAAGCTCCCCATTCGCGGCGAAGTGTTGCGAGACGCAACGATAGCGCGAGCTAGGCGTCGAAAAGAAATCTGCCGCTAATGCTCTTAGATCGGCAACATGCGGCCCGTTTCCAGCAGATTCCGATGAAGCTCGAAGCAACGCCCCAAGTCGTGCCGGATATGCCCCACCGGCGATCCTTCGAGATAGCAGTGCAGGTATTCGCGGTAAGCCGGGTGAGCGCACTTCTCGATGATCCGTCGCGCACGCTCCATCGGCCCCAAGCCGCGCAGGTCGGCCAACCCCTGCTCGGTCACGACGACCTGCACCGAATGTTCGTTGTGGTCGACGTGACTCGCCATGGGTACGACGGTTGATATCCGCCCCCCCTTCGCGGTGCTCGGCGCCACCAGGAACGACAGGTAAGCGTTCCGCGTAAAGTCGCCCGACCCGCCGATGCCGTTCATCAACTGCCCGCCGCAGACGTGCGTCGAGTTCGCGCACCCCGCCAGATCCATTTCCAGCACCGTGTTGATCGCGATCACTCCCAGCCGTCGGATGACGCCCGGATTGTTGGAAAGCTCTTGCGGTCGCAGCACGATGCGCGGTGCGAAGAAATCGATGTTGTCGTATACTCGCTGCAGCTTCGCGTCGCTCAAGGTGAGACTCGTCGCCGAGGCGCCCCGCAGTCGACCCGTTTCCATCAGATCGACCAGCGCATCCTGAAACACTTCGCTGTACATTTCCAGCGGCGGCACGTCGGGGTGGGCGCCCAGCCGCGCCATCACGGCGTTGCCAATGTTCCCCACGCCTGACTGCAACGGCAGCCACTCGGCCGGCAGCCGCCCCCGTCGCGTCTCCTCCAGGAGAAACGAGATGACGTGATCCGCGATTTGCTCGCTCACCGCGTTCGGAGCGTCAAAGGCCGCCACGCCGTCCGCTTCATTGGTCTCGACGACGCCGACGATCTTCGCCGGATCGACCGCTATGTACGATGTTCCAATCCGCGACGTCGCCCGTTCAATCGGAATCGACCGCCGCTCGGGCGGCAACGGCAACGTCCAAATGTCGTGCAACTCCCCCAGTCGCGGCGAGTGGCGGCGGTTCAGTTCGACGATCACCCGATCCGCGTGTCGCAAGAATGTCGGCGACGCCCCCACCGATGTGCTCAGCGTCAAGCGACCCTCGGGCGTCAGATCGACCCCTTCCACGACGGCCAAGTCAAGATTGCCGAAAAATCCGCACTCCACCATCTGGGGCAGATGCGACAGGTGCATGTCAACGAACTCGATTTCCTGTCGATTGATCCGCTTGCGTAGCGCCGCGCTGCTCTGGTACGGCGCCCGCCAGGAAATCGCATTCGCTTCCGCCAGCGCATCGTCAAGCGCCGCCCCAGTGCTCGCTCCGGTCAGCACCCGAATCCGAAATCGCTCGCCCCGGTCGTGCAGCGCCTGGGCCCGGGCGGCCAGCGCCCGCGGCACGGCCTTGGCCGCTCCCGCCGGCGTAAACCCCGAAAAGCCGACGAGCGCCCCGTCTGGTATCAAATCAGCCGCCTCGCAAGCCGAGAGCTTGCGAAATCCAGAGCATTGTATCATCGCCTAGTGCCTTGCCTGGGAATCGATTCGAATTCAATGACGAGTTAGAGAAGCCTATGCTGGACGGGTGCAACGCCGCCGATGAACGAACTGCCACGCAACTTTGCAAATCTAGCGCCGTCCGCCAGCGGCACGAAATGCGCGATTACGCCCACTCAACCCCAAGTTTCCGCGCTCCGATTCGCTCATAGAGCTCCAAAATGATGCGCGTAACGATAGTTGAAGAGGTCCGGCATCGATGATCAAACGGATCGCAGGGACCGCAGCGCCGCTGACAGTTTACTGGCTGAGGGATACCGCTCTCCTGGCGATTTGCTCAACGCCTTCTCCACGATCGCCGCTAACGCCGCTGAGACATCTCGCCTGAGCTTTCCAATCCGTGTCGGCAATCCTCCCGACGCCACTTTCGCCAGCACGTCCGCGACGGTAGTCCCGCCAAATGGCGGTCGCCCAGTTAACAACGCGTACAAAACCGCCCCCAATCCATAAACGTCGGTGACCGGTCCGATCGTTCCCCACCAACGGCTCACTTGCTCGGGCGCCATGTACGGCGCTGTCCCCGCAATGCGATCGCCCGCGGCCACGCCCCCTGCGTCGACGGTGCGGGCCAGTCCAAAGTCGGTGACGCGGACGCGACGCTCGCCATCGAGCACCAGGTTCCCCGGCTTCAAGTCGCAATGAATCACCCCGACGGAGTTCGCATACGCAATCGCATCCGCCGCTTCGCACGTCCAGCGCAAGGCATCCGCAACCTCGACCGGCCCTGCCGCGATGATCATCGCCAGGTCAGGGCCCGGAAGCAACTCCATTGCCAAAAAGTGCCCGCCGCCAAGAGTCTGACCGACGGCCTGAATGGGAACCAGTCCAGGGTGCGAGAGAGCCGCAACGACGCGCGCCTCATCGAGAAAGCGTGCGATTGCCGCCCGGTCTCGATGAAACGACTTCCGTAGATACTTCACTGCCGACGCCTCTCCCGTCGGCAGATGCGTCGCTCGGTACACTCTCCCCATTTGGCCGGCGCCGATCATTTCATGCAGCAGGTATTCCTCAAACCTGGCCCACGCCGCGCCGACAGGGGGAAGCGAAGGAGCCGCTAGGCGTTGCCGCACCGCCACCGTGATTGCCATCGTTGAATTGAGAGCGCCCCACGCGTCGACGTCTCCAAGCTCCGCTTGAAGATCTCGATCAACCTCGGCGAGTCGAGTCGTCAACAGTGCGGCATACTGGGGAAACCTCGCCATGAACTCGCCGTACTCCGGGCGATCTCCCCAAAGCCGCCGGACTCGATACTCTTCCTCGACCATTGACATTGGAATAGTTTCGAGCGAGCCAAGCGACGGCAGCTCATGCCAATACTTTTCGACTCGCCAGGCAGGAAAGCCGCCCCGGCGCGAGTCTTTCCAACGCCATTCGAGATCGACGGCAATCAGTTCATGAACCAATGACCCTTCGACTGAAATGTTGGCGTCAAACTCGCTCGTCAGGCGCTCACGGACGAATGTCGCAACGGTGGGTCGATTGCCGTTTCGCCACTCTTGCTCGAACTCTTCGATAAGCCGTTCGCGAGCGCCGCGATCATTCATCGCCCGCGCGCTCCATTCGCTTGGCCAACGACCCGCGAATCTCCGCCAGCGTTCGCCGAATCGTGCGCTCCGACCGTCCCGTCAGTTCTGCGATTGCCGCCAACGATTCTTCTTGCAGCCGCAACTCGACGACGCGACGCGCCAACGGATCGAGTCGAGACAGCAGCGACTCCAACTCGTCAGATAGGCCGACGACTTCCTCTGGCGACGGCTCGCGGCTGAACGCATCCTTCTCCGCGAGCAGCGCTTCCATGGCGGCTGATCGCCCCGCGGTCCGGTGGCGTCGCGCTTGCCGATAGAGCTTGCGAAGCGTGATCGTAGCCAGCAGTCGCCAGAGATCTCCGCTCCGGCTGAGCGTAAAGCGACCCGCCCGGGCTCCGACGAAGAAGCTCCGGTAGGCCGACATCACGATGTCTTCCGGATCGGTCCGAACTGCCAACATCGGTGATAACCGAGCGCGCGCCAGCCGGGTCAATCGCTCGACGTACCGCGCAAACAATTCGTCCGCCGCCGCCGGGTCGCCCTGGCGGTATCGTTCGAGAATCTCAGCGGTTGCTTCCTCGTTCATTTCTTGAAGACCCGCCCTCAGTGCTCGGAAGTTCGCCCTGGTCCCCAATTCGGCCGCAAACTTTGCGAAATTTCCATGAAATACTTGGCCGCCCGCCGCCCGCGCCGGGCATTAACCAGCAGAGGGAGCCAATTCAGCGCCCTCTGGTCCGACGGAATATGGAGACGCCACTCATGGCCTTTGTCGTCGCCGCTCCCTGCTTTGGCTGCAAGTATACCGATTGCGTCGTCGTCTGCCCTTGCGAGTGCTTCCACGAGGGTGATCAAATGCTCTACATCGACCCCTTGGAGTGCATCGACTGCGAAGCGTGCGTCCCTGAATGCCCCGTCGAGGCGATCTTCTACGAGGACAACATACCGGCCGAGTGGCAGCAGTTCATCGCGCTAAATGCCGAGATGTCCGCAAAGACGCCGCAAATCACCCAGCGCAAAACCCCGCTAGCTCCGTAGCAAAGTCGCGGCAGTAAAATGTGGCGTGAGCCAAAGGTGATGTGATGGGTGTTCCGATGTCGCAGCGTCACTTCGGCGAACGCTCCTCTACCTCATACGTCCCATCCGCCCGCCCCGTCACGTCGACGATCTGGTCATGTACGTAGATTCGAGTGACGGTTAACTCCGGCCAATTTTTCGGCAACTGAGGATGGACCTCAAAGCCGTCAACCGTCGGCTGAAACCCCAAGAACCCGTACAACATCACCTGCGGCACAAGCACGCTCTCGAAGAACTCGTGATCCATCCCTAATCCGCCGGCGACATTTCCTCCCTGCATCGTCCCCCTCGCGGGATTCTTGCCGTAGTACGCCCGGTAGCCGCCGTCGGCCTCCACTTCCTCAAACCATTTGGCAATCTCTGCCAATCGCGCCGCCGCGGCGTCCGGCCCCGCCGTCTTCAGCCGCGCCATCAGGTCATGGTACGACCATCCCAGCACCGCGCCCCCATCCTGCACCTGATTCCCCCACGGCACGCTCTCCGGCGCCGACCAATTCCAGACGTAATAGTCAATGTTCCGCAGCGTCGTCGACCGCGGCCCGAACCGCCAGTGATAGATGTCGGCCCCCGTCGACGTATCGCCCGCGACGGTTCGCTCGCCCCGCATCCAATCATCAATCGACTTCGCTTGCTCGTCAGTCGCAAAGCCGTGGTAAACCGCTTCGTTGTTTAAGAACGTGAAGCCGTAGTCATGCAGCCCCCCGTCCAAATCGCGCGTCCCAAATCGACCAGTCGTCGCATTCCAGAATCGCTCGCCGCCATACGCCTTTACTTCTTCGGCGTGGCGCCTCAAGTCAGCAGCGTCGTATGACGCCTGTTTAGTGTCTTCGGCAAGATGCCATTCCGGATGGGCGACGATCGCCTCCTCGAGCGCTGCCAAATCCCGCAGCGCGTCGTAGTAGTACACGGTCGCCAGCGCATCTTCCCCGCCGAACGGCAGCAGATCCCAGTAATTGCTCCCCACCCCTTCGCCCGGCACGATCGTCTTGACGCCGTCGACCACTCGCACGCCGCTTCGCCCTTCATGCCCGGGCCAGGTCGTGTAGATGCACTTCCGTTCGTGCGTCTGAAACTCGCGCTTGACGAACCGCATCGCGACGCGAATCCGCTCGATCTGCTCCCGCAAGAACGCCACGTCGCCCGTCCACATAAAATAGTCGTGACAGGCTCGGATGAAGTTGAGGTTGTTGACGTTATGCCGCGTGTCGACCGCCGTGTGAATCGACTTGAAGACGACGGCCGCCGGCCCCTGATTGCCGAACCCAATCCGCAGTCCCGTGATCGTTCCCTGCCATTCCGCATGGCGATAGAGAGCGACCATCGTCCGCGTCTCTCCCCCCGCGACGTCGACGTGCCCATTCTCCAAACGCCTTCCCGCCGCCGGTGCGAATGAGATCCGCCGCTCAGCCGAGTACTCGGGCGACTCCGCCGTGGTCCATTCGACGGTGCATTCCGCCCCCTCCAGTCCCGCTGCCCACCAATTGATGCGCAGCCACGGCGAGCGCGCCGCCTCGATCGCGAACCCCGGCGACGCGACGACCGCCGCCGGTTCGTCAAGAGTCACGCTCCAGCCATGTGGTCCAATGGCGCCGCTGCGTCCTCCCAGGACGTTCCATCCCTCCGCCGTCGCCGCGGGCCCCTCATATCCGCCCCCGACGCCGATCGGCGCAAAGTGCCACCCGATGCCCCCCGCATGCATCCAGAACGGAAAGGGCCACCCCTCCGCATGCGCCGGACCGTCATGTTGCCGAGTATGGACATACCCCTCCGCATTGAGCGTCCGCCCGCTGAGGGCCTCGCGCCACCGTCGCCGCATCGCGTTGAGCGCATCCGTCGACGCCGCCACGTCGGTCGTCGGCGTCCCCGCCCCCATCGCCGGCCACAGCGTCGCCTTCGCCATCCACTCGTCCCACAGCGGAATCAACGGCCCGGCGTGTTCGTAGTGGAGCCAGAACAACCGCCGCACCGCGTCCATCTCGCGCTCTTGTCCCGGCACGCCAAACGACGGAAAGTCTGCTGGCGGCTTAGCGATTTCCGCATAGCAAGTCGCCGCCCCTCCCAGCATCGAGCCAAACGCCAAGCCCGCGCCCAGAAAAACAGAGCGCAGAAATCTGAATTGGGTCGCCGTCCCAGCCATGCTAAACTCCTCGGTGCCGTTGCAGGTCATTCGCTCATTGTCGCAAGTTACGTCTCCCCTCGCGACCCGCCCCCGCCCAACCGCTTGCGGCTTAGCGACATGCACTTCACCATTCGCCAACTTCTCTTGCTGACTTTCCTCGGCGCCTCACTATTCGTCCCTTTGGCGAAGCCGTCGCTCTGGTGGGCACTTTCCCTTCCAACGATCGGCGCGGTCGTCGCGACGTACGCACTTGCTAGAGTCATGTCGAGCAAGGAGCCAGGGCGATTGTTTTGGACCACATTTCTTGGCGGCGTCGCGACATACCTCGCGCTAGTCTTGTTCGTCGGATTTTTCGCTGGATCTGATGTGATGCGACGCAGCAATATTTGGGACGACTACTTAGGCCGTCCCGCCTACAAATTGCTCCACGGCGAATCGGCGTTCATCACGAACCGACAGGGGCTCCGGGACGCTGACTTTACCAGCTTCTTACTATGGTTCCACATTGTCTGCGCAGTTGTTGTCTCGTCCACGGCTAGTTTTGTCATTCAGCTCATCACCTTACGGCGCACCTCACAGCCGAACCGTCTGCCGTAAAGTGACGCACGACGTATCGAGACCCTTCAGCCATCGATTGCTTCCATGCACTTCAGCCTCCGCACCCTCCTCGTCGCCACCACCGCGGTCGCCATCTACGTGGGCGGTTCGCTCGGCATGCTCCGCACGTTGAACGTTTGGCAAGGAGGGGGCGCCCTGCGACCTATTAGTTTCCTGTTCTTCTCTGACCTGCCGCTTTTCGTCCTCTGGGTCTTCGCTGCGGTCTGGGGATACGAGCGCCGCCAGCGGCCTGGCATGAACGCTTTGCTTGGAGGGCTGGGGCTCACGGCCTGCTGGCGATTCGCCTCGCCGATCTTGCAGACCATAATCCTTCGGCCAAGCGGCGCCAGCTGGGAGGGAGCCTTCTCCGCTTGGGTCATCTTCAATGCGCTGATACATACGACGATCTGGGCGTTGCTCCTCTACGCCTTCGTCAAGGCCAGCGAATCGCGTCCAGCGCCCGTCTCGCCGTGGGAAGAACCGTCGCCTGGCGACCCGCACGACCGTTAGCCGCTCGTGGACTCCGTTAAAGAACCTTCCGGTCCCCTCCCCTTGAGGGGGAGGGCTAGGGAGGGGTGAGCGCAGCGCGTACCAGGCTTCCACCCCCTCTTCTTCCCTTCCATTGGCGTCGTTGGCGTCCTCGGCGGTTAATCTGAACCTCAAACAGCCCAGCATAAAATCCGCCAACTACCATCTTGAAAATGGGCCACGCGATCCGTTAGGGTCGAGTTTCTGCCTGCGCGCGATCGCGCAACGTGACGATTTGTCTCGACTAGTCAGCAAGAAGATGCCCAGCAATTCTCGCCACCAACGACGCGAAACGCCGGTTGTGTCCAAATGTCATGGACAAAACCCCGGCCCGTCGTTGTTGCGCGAACACCCTGGAAACGCCGAGCAATACCAAGCGCCACGGACAAAAGCAGCACGGCGAGCGCGCGTTTTGTCCGCGCCAATCGCGTTTCACGCGCAGACAATTCGGACGCCACGGACAAAACTAAGCAATCAACTCCGGCACCACCCGCGTCGGCAGCACGCCGGTCAGCCGCTGGTCCAGACCCTGGTGCTTCACGGTAAATCGTTCGTGATCGAACCCGAGTTGATGCAACACCGTCGCGTGCAGATCCCGCACCGGCAGCGGATCCTTGACGATGTTGTACGAGAACTCGTCGGTCTCGCCGTAGACGCTCCCGGCGTTCACCCCGCCGCCCGCCATCCACATCGTAAAGCAGCGCGGGTGATGGTCGCGCCCGTAGTTCTGGTCCGACAGTCCTCCCTGCGAATAAATCGTGCGGCCGAACTCGCCCCCCCAGATGATCAGCGTCTCGTCGAGCAGGCCCCGCTGCTTGAGGTCCTGGATCAGTCCGTAACACGGCTGGTCGACGTCGCGGCATTGATCGGGAAGCCGTCCCGCCACGTTGGCGTGGGTGTCCCAGTTGTTGTGGTAAATCTGCACGAAGCGGACCCCGCGCTCCACCATCCGGCGGGCCAAGAGCGCTGTGTTCGCGAACGTCCCCGGCGTCTTGGCCGCGTCGCCGTAGAGGGCCAGCGTCGCGGCCGACTCCGTCGCGAGGTCGGTCATTTCCGGTACGCTCGCCTGCATCCGGAACGCGAGCTCGTACTGTTGAATCCGCGTATGCGTCTGCGGGTCGCCCAGCTGACGGTAGTTCATCTCGTTGAGCGCTTTCAGTCCGTCGAGCGTCGTCCGGCGCACGTCGCGACTCACACCCGGCGGGTCGTTGATGTAGAGAATCGGATCGCCCGCGGTCCGGAAGCTCACTCCGGCGTGTTCGCCCGGCAAGAACCCGCTCGACCACAGCCGGGCCGAGATCGCCTGCACCTGCTCCGTGTTGGTCGGTCGTGCGACCATCACCACGAACGTCGGCAGGTCGTCGTTCAGCGAGCCCAGTCCGTACGACGCCCATGCCCCCAGGCAGGGCCGGCCCGTCACCTGGTTGCCCGTCTGGATAAACGTGATCGCGGGCTCGTGATTAATCGCGTCGGTATGCATGCTGCGCATGAACAGCACGTCGTCGACCTGCTTCTTCATCCACGGCATCAGCTCGCTGACCCACATCCCCGACTGGCCGCATTGCTCGAACTTGTACTTCGACGGGGCGATCGGAAATCGCGTTTGGCCGCTGGTCATCGTCGTCAGCCGCTGACCCATCCGGACCGACTCGGGAAGGTCCTTGTCGTACCACTGGCGCATCACCGGCTTGTAGTCGTAGAGATCCATTTGCGACGGACCGCCGACCATGTGAAGGTAGATGACGTGCTTCGCCTTCGCGGGGAAGTGCAACCCGTGTCCGGGCGCCAGGGCCGGAATCGAGCCGAGTGCCTTACCCGCCAACGTCGGCCCGGCGAGCGTCGCCAGCGCGGCGGACCCCAACAGGTGCGAGCCCTGCGACAGGAAGTAGCGGCGGCTGACGTTGGTGCGCAGCTCGTTGAGAAGACCCATCGTGAAGACTCGCTATTTGTTAAGCGTCTCGTCCAGATTCATCAGTTCGTTGACCACCATCGTCCACGCGGCCAGTTCGGCGCGAGGAATCGATGGATCGGACTTCGACTCGCCCACCGTCAGCAGCTTGTCGCTCTCATCGACATGAGTCGCGTAGAACTCGGCCAGGTGGTCGAGACTCTGCTCGATCACCGCTTGCTCCGCCGGCGTGAAGTCGCGTGCCAGCAGTCGGCCGGCGATGAACGACAACCGATGCCGGAACGACGGCGGCGCTTGCAGCAGCGCCTGCTGGGCCAGTTGGCGGGCCGCTTCGACGAATTGCGGATCGTTGAGCGTCACCAGCGCCTGCAGCGGCGTATTGGTCCGCTCGCGAACCACCGTGCAGTGTTCGCGGTTCGGGGCGTTGAAAATGTCCATCGACGCCGGCGGGGCCGAGCGCTTCCAGAACGTGTACATGCTGCGGCGATACAACGCTTCGCCCGAGTCGGGTTGATACTCCTTCGTATTCGAGACGGTCATCGCGACCGCCTCCCACACCCCCGGCGGTTGATACGGCTTGACGCTTGGACCGCCGATCTTGGGCGACAGCAGACCGCTCGCCGCGAGGGCGTAGTCGCGGACCATCTCGGCGTCCATCCGAAAGCGGGGGCCACGCGACAGCAACCGGTTCTCGGGATCACGTTCGAGCTTTTCCGGCGTCGTCGCGGCGCTTTGCCGATAGGCGGCGCTCGTCACCAGCAGCTTGAAGAACCGTTTCACGTCCCAGCCCGACTCGCGCAGCTCGACCGCCAACCAGTCGAGAAGCTCCGGATGCGACGGCAGTTCGCCCGACACGCCGAAGTCGCCGGCCGTGCGCACCAGTCCCTGTCCGAAGACCTCCTGCCAGAAGCGGTTCACGGTGACGCGCGCTGTGAGCGGTTGATCCTCCCGCATCAACCACTGGGCGAAGCCGAGCCTGTTCCGCGGCAAATCATCCGGGAACGCCGGGAGGAACGCAGGCGTGTTCGGCCCCACCTCATCGAGTCGCTGATCATACTCGCCCCGGTTGAGAATGTACGCCTTCGCGGGCGCCTCCTGCTCGTGCATGACGTGGGCGATGGTCCCGCGGGCTTGGATATCGCTCCGTTCGCGGATGAGAGCGTCGCGCTCGGCGGCCAGCCGTTTCCCATCGTCGTCGACGTTGGTGAGCCACCAGCCGTACAGCGATTCGACGTTCGCAGCGTCGCGCTGTTCAGCGGGCGCAGCGATCACCGCGGCGAACAGCGCCGCGTTCGCCAGCGATCTCGCTTCGCTATCTGCGAGCGCTCGGGCGTAGACCCGCACGTCTTCCACGCTCACTCCCGACAGCGGCGAACTGGTGTGACGCTGCCCGACCTTCAGCGGCACGGTCGTCCGCGTCGTCTCGGTCAGGCTGTCGGCGGTGACGTTGGTCGGCTTCAGCTCACCATTGACGTACACTTTGACGCCGCTCGCCTTGCGGCTCCCGTCGTAGGCGACGGTAATGTGAACCCACTGGTCCGCCGGCAACTGCTCGCCGGTGACGACCTTCAACGCATTCTCGGGCCATTTATTGACGATGTGAGCGCCGACGCGGCGGCCTTCGCTCCAAAGATCCCAACCGCGGAAGCCGTTGCCGTCGTCCATGCGAGCGATGATCGCCCCGCTGGCGTCGTTTCCCGGCAGCTTCACCCAGGCGGCGGCGGTGAAGGCTTGATCTCCCTCGAAATCGCCAACCCCGGCAACCTCCACTGCGGCGCCCTGATTAAGGTAGGCGGCATGCGGACCAGTCTTACCCTCGCGCCATTCGACGGTCGCGTTACGAGGGGCCGTCCCCTTCGAGCCGTTCGCCGTGAAAGCGATCTCGTCTCCGCCATCATTCAACGGGGCGGAGAATTGCAGCCCGGCCGACGGAATCCACGTCGCCAGGTCTTGGCGTCGCGACTTCGCCAACCAGGCCTCGAACGCGGGCCGCGCCTGTTCGCGGTGAGCGACGACCGCCTGCTCCGCGGCAGGGACCAAGCTAGCGAGTGCTTCCCATCGCGGCAGGTCCGCCTCGACCGGCACCATGACAATCGGGGGCGTGTCTTTGACGTTGCCGTCCATCGGCTTCTGTGTCGTGTTATTGAAGAACGCCGAGAGTTGATAGAACTCTTTTTGGGAAAGGGGATCGAACTTGTGATCGTGGCAGACCGCACAGCCGGCCGTGAGGCCAAGCCACACTTGGGCAGTCGTATCGGTCCGGTCGCGGGTGTAGAGGACGGCGTACTCTTCGTCGATGGCCCCGCCCTCGCTCGTGGTGATGTTGCAGCGATTGAAGCCCGACCCGATCTGCTGCTCCAGCGTCGGGTTTGGCAGCAGATCGCCAGCGAGGTTCTCGACGGTAAACTCGTCGAACGGCATGTTTTGGTTGAACGCTTTGATCACCCAGTCGCGGTACGACCACATCTCGCGGAAGTTATCCATGTGGATGCCGTGCGTGTCGCCGTAACGGGCGGCGTCGAGCCAGTAGCGGCCGCGGTGCTCGCCCCACTTCGGCGAAGCGAGCAAGCGGTCGACGTACTTCTCGTAGGCGTCGGGCGATTCGTCGGCGATAAACTCAGCGACTTGCTCAGGCGTCGGCGGCAGACCGGTGAGGTCGAGCGCGATGCGACGGGCGAGCGTGTGACGATCGGCCTCGGGCGCAGGCGTCAGACCTGCGGCTTCGAGCTTCGCGAGGACGAAGGCGTCGATCGGATTGCGAACCCACGCAGCGCTGGCCGTGGCGGAGGGCGGCGTTGGGCGAGCCGGTGCGATCAACGACCAATGCGGCTGATACTCGGCGCCCTGCTCAATCCAGCGCGCCAGCGTCTCCTTCTGCTCGGGAGTGAGATGCTTCTTCGTCTCGGGCGGCGGCATCACCTCCGACTCGTCGTCGCTGAGGATGCGCCGGATCATCACACTGGAGTCGGAATCGCCCGGGACGATTGCGGCCATGTTGATGGCATTGTCGCGGCGGTCGAGACGCAGGTCGGCCTGCCTCGATGCGCTGTCAGGGCCGTGGCACGAAACACAGGCGTCGATCAGAATCGGCCGCACGTCGCGGTTGTATTCGATCGGCCGTTCGGCGCGGGCCGACGCGATCGCCAATGCCATGGCAGGGAGCCAACCCCAGCCGGCCCGACAGGAGAGAGGGTTCATCACGCTGAATCACTCCGTTGCGGTTGGGAACTGGCGAGCGAGAGGAGGCGTCCGCCGACGGGAAATGCGATCAGGTGGCGAGCGCGGACGGCAAGGCGCCCTTCCGGCGAAGGAATAGGGGAAAGTTACTCAACTTATTATGCGAAACAACGGCTAGAGGGGCAACCTCTCGGATGCGGACGCGCGCCGCAGCGGCAAGCGAATTGTCGGCAAGAGGGCGGTCTCGCCGACGCAGCGCACCGTGCCAGAATGGCTCGCTTTCGGAGCGGCGGAGCGCCGGCGCGCCCGGACGCGCGGCGCCTCAAGAAAGGCGTCCGTCGGACGGCGCGCGGAGAGACGTGGCCGGCGCGCCGAAGGGCGCACTTCGAAACTCGACGCGTCAGGGCGTTAGCGGGCCGCGGTAGGCGATTCCGTTGCAATCGCTGCCTCGAGATGGCGAGGAGACGTCGCCAGGCGTGTCCGGTTCGGCAGGATGTGATAGGCGATCTCGGGCGGCGGCGCTGTCGTCTCGTTAATCTCGAGCCAAGCGGCCTGGCCTCGCTCCGCCGGCGACTCGGCGTCGCGCCCAGCCATCTTTTCCAGCAGGCGCTCAAAGGCTACCCGGCCCAGCATCCGCGAATCCTGGCACACCGACGTCATCTTCGGGTAAATCAGGGCCCGCATGTCGGTATCGTCGAAGCCAACAATCGACAAGTCTTCTGGAATCTTGACCCCCATCTTGTGGGCTTCATTGATCGCGCCGACGGCGACGAGCGGATCGGCGATAAAGACGGCGGTCGGCCGACTCGGCATTCCCATCAAGTTGCGAATCAGTTTTTCGCCATCGAGGCGATGAGGAGGAATACGTCCAATCAGGTCAGCCGAAAACAGCCCGCGCGACTGGAGCGTGGAACAATAGGCGTCGAATCGATCTCGATGGTCGCCGTCTTCGCGCTCGCAGGCCGCGAATGCGATTCTCGTATGCCCCAGCGAAAGGAGGTGCTCAATCGCCTGTCGACTTGCCGCCGCCGATTCCGAGAAGACGAACGGCAATCCGGGCCGGTGAAAGTGATCGCCAAGCACGACGATGGGCAGTCCCTCGTCGGCCATCTGCTCGACGGTCTCGCGTTCGGCCGCCGTCGACCGCAGAATCGCGCCGCAGATACCCTTGCGAGCGAAGAACTGTCGATAGGTTTCGCCCCGAGCTTTGTCGCGGCGCATATCGACGAGGATCAGATCATGCGGGCTTTCGCGCATCGCTTCAACCATGCCATCGATGCAGGCGGAATCGTAAGGGGAGCCTGGCGTAAACGGTCCCGTGTAAATGAGCGCAACGGAGTTTTGCGATCGGATGCCGACGGCGGGGGCGTATTCACAACGATTGACGGCCTCCAGAACTTGCCGGCGTAAGTGGGGCGCGACGGAATCGCGCCCGTTGATGACACGAGAAACGGTGGCGATGGACACGCCAGCTTCTCTGGCAACTTCGCGGATTGAGGCCATGGAGGCAAACTCCGAGAATCACATTAGAAACAGTTACGAAAGTCATCATAGTTACGATTGCGGCGAAGGCAACCCTTGCGATCGAATTCGCGTTTATCGGTGCGGAATCGAGAATCAACGAACATCTAGGGGACTGTGGCGATTGGCCGAGCTGCCCGTCCTCAGATAGAATTATTGGCACAATCGTTGACATTGGTCACGCTCTGGAATATAACCAGAAAGTGTTACTTATCTGTTTCCTGCTACGCTGCTATTCAGCACGCGAGTGGGCAACCAAGCTAGAGCAATCGCACCGGCGATATCCAGGCGAGACTTTTCGGTTCAGGCAACGATCGCGACTCCCTCCGTTTCGCCTGGGTAGAGCGGAGAACCGATCGAACAGCAGCGGCTGGCGGCGGCCGTGACTCTCATCGCTGCTTTTATTCTTTCACGGCGCAGACTCTGGGAGATGCGACTCATGAAGCGATATTGCTGGGGATTGTTCGTCGCGGCGCTAATGTCCGCGTTCACTGGCACAGCGTCGGCGAACTTGCTGACGAATCCGGGTTTCGAGAATCCCGTACTCGGCGGCGGAGACACGTTCGGAGCTGTCGGCTGGAACGTCTTCGGAGGCGGCACCTACACGATCAAGTTAGCCCCGCACAGCGGCGACAACGCCTTCAAGACCTTCGGTCAGACCAGCGGCGCCTATCAGGAATTCCCGGCGTCGGCGGGCGAGAATTGGGCGGGAGGCGCTTATCTGCTGAACCCCAGCTTTGACGCGCTGGCCGGTGCCCAGATCGCCGCGGTGAATATTGAGTGGCGCGATGCAGGCGATAACTTGATTAGCTTCATTTCATCGCCCAACGGTCTCACGGCTGCCAGCCCACAAGGCTCGACGGCGGCGGATTACGTCTACGCTCCGGTGGCTGGCATTGCGCCCGCGGGAACTGCGAAGGCCCGCTTCGTTCTGCTTACTGGGGCGTTCGCTGGACCAGGCGGCGGAGCGCCGTTTTTTGATGATGCTTCCTTCGCCCGCGTGCCTGAACCGGCGACGGTTCTCCTGGTCGGCGCGGGAGCCGTGGGAATCATTGCATTGCGGCGGCGTCAGGGCTGAAGAAGCACACAACCGTAGTCGTTTGGCCGCGGGGCAGCGGCCAAACGGCGATTTTTTTCGTACATCTAATCAGTTGCCGGGGGCGAAGCTGACTTCAACGGAACTAAGCAAGGCATGCCTGGCGGCGACAGTTGGTTGGAGCGCGTGGCGATCGCGCTCGTTTGCAACGATCAGCGCAAAGTGCGTTCTATGACGGGGTATTAAGATGATGAAGGCTTGGCGGAAAACCTCAACTCTGGCGTGCGGACTCGTTTGGGCAGCGGCGATCGGGGAGTCCTCTCTCCGCGCTGAAGTCCTGCTGCGAGACGACTTCAACGGGTCGGGCAACGTCAACACTGCAGTTTGGCGACTTCCGTTCGGCGAAGAGGGAAGCTTCGTCGGTCGCACGCAGTTTCGCGGCGACCCGGCGACCGATCTGCCGCAGCAAGGCCTGGCCGAACCGCTGGCAAGCGACGGCAAAGTCGCTGAGCTTTACCTTGACACCTACTCGCCGATCGATCCGGGCAATCAATTTCTCGGCACCGATCTGCTCACGAAGCAGAATTTCGCGCGTGGCGGCGGCCTGACGTTCGAATCGCGCATTCGATTGAAGCCGACCACCACAGGCGGGCTTGTCGGCGGTTTCTTCAGTTATGACGTGCAGCGGGAATCGCCGCCGGGAACGTTGGTTCGCGACGAGATCGACTATGAGCTGATCAGCAATCAAGCGATCGGCGGCGCGCCGACGAACGATCCCTTCACTAACTTTTGGAACGAAGGACCGTTCACTGGCCCTGGCGCCGCTGGCGCAGGGCAGTTTCACAACGTGGCCGGGCTCAATCTGACGCAGTTTCAGAATTACAAAGTCGAGTGGACTCCGGCCGCGATCAAGTGGTACGTCAACAACAGCCTCGTGCGGACGCAGACGACCAACGTGCCCGACGACCCGATGAAGCTCCACTTCAATCTATGGGCGCCCGACAGCAGCTTCTCCGATGCGTTCAACGCCGCGCTGACGCCGGCGGCAACGTCAGGCGCGAACCAGCGGTACGCCTTGCAGGTTGATCATGTCGAAGTCAACCGCATCAATACGACGCTGAGCGCCAACTTGCTTGCCGATCCCAGTTTCGAGAATCAGACTTCTCCGAACCCGAACGGCACCGGCGGCTGGACAGTTTTTAACAATGCTTTCTACGACGGCGTCAATCTCCTTCCGCAAGACGGCGAAGTCGCCCTCAAGACGTTTGGACCATTCCATGGTTCGACCGACGCCTCGGGTGCGTTTCAGAATGTTCCTGCGCTACCAGGTCAGCAGTTCACTTCGTCGATTTACGCCTATTCGCCGTCGGGGGATAGCATCTTTGGCCGGGCGAATTACACGACGATCGCGTTGCAGTTCGTGAACTCAGGCGGGGCAGTCATCGGATCGGTCAACTTCAGCCCCGGAACGAACCAGAAAGAAACGCCGATCTTCGACGGGCGCGACCCGAACCTAATTGAAGACGAGTGGCTCAAATACTCGGTCGACGCGATCGCACCTACCGGCACCGCGTTCGTGCGGATGAACCTGTTCTTCATCCAAACGCAGAACGAGGGGGGGGCCGTATGGTTCGACAATGCATCGCTCATGCGACTTGACTCCGCGGCGACATTTGCCTCCGCGGACTTCAATCAGGACGGGTTCGTCAATGGCGTCGACCTCGCTTCGTGGAAGGCAGCGTATGGTACGAACGCTGGCGGAGACGCCGATGGCGACGGCGACAGCGACGGCAACGACTTCCTGCTTTGGCAGCGACAGTATACGGGGCCGAACGGCGTGGCGGCGGCCGGCGCCGTCCCGGAGCCGGGAAGCCTCGCGTTACTGGCGTTCACGGGAGCGGGCGTCGCCTGCGCGCGCTGGAGTCGGCGGGCGTTGTAACGGGATGACGGAGTTCGGGTTCATCAGGCCCCGGAATGCGAACGAGCGGAGAAGAGCTGTGAACGGAACGCAAGAAACTCAATCGGGCCGGGGCGTGGCGCGGGCAGCGTTTACGCTGGTGGAATTGCTCGTGGTGATCGCCATCATCGGCGTGCTGGTAGCTTTGCTGTTGCCTGCGGTCCAGGCGGCGAGAGAAGCGGCGCGGCGGATGAACTGCAGTAATAACCTCAAGAATCTGGCGTTGGCGACCCAAACGTACGAAGGAGCGAAGAAGCAGTTTCCAATTAGCGTGCCGCCTGGAACGCAGCCTTGCGGCGGGGCGGAGCTGGCAAATTACGACACGGGGCAGATTGAGTACCTCGGTCCCAACGCGTGCGATCGGCTAGCGGCTCAAGGGGCCAGCGGCAAAGGATGGATCACCGAGCTGCTGCCGTACATGGAGCAACAAGGACTCTACAGCCAATTTGAGTCCAGCGGCGCGTTTACGGGAACGTTCAACGTCGGGCAGGGACTGCTGCGCAACAACGATCAAGCCCGGGCGGCGCGGCAAACGCTGCTGTCGATCTTTTCGTGCCCGTCTGACCCCTCGTCAAAGTCGTTGTCGGATGGTCAGCGCGGTTTCGTTGGTCGCAAGGAATCGGTGGCGACGACGAACTATAAGGGGGTGATCGGCGACACGGTGATTCTCATGGATAATCCACGCTGGAACGGCGACTGGGGCGCCATGCCCGACTGCCACGACCGAGTCGGTTGCACCGGCATTTTTTGGCGAAATTCGTACTTCACCCCAGTAAAGCTAAAGACGGTCACCGACGGCACAAGCAATACGTTTCTTATTGGCGAAGCCGTGGTCGAACTGGACGCCCACTCGATGGCGTACTACTCCGATGGCGATTGGGCGAGCACGAGTCAGCAACTGAATTACGTTCCTCAAGACCCCTCGCCGCAGTGGGTGTACGACAACTGGTGGGAAGTTCGCGGCTTTCGCAGTCGACATCCCGGCGGCGCCCAATTCGCGATGGTCGATGGCTCCGTCCACTTCGTGAATGAAGGCGTTGATCATAAGCTCTATCGCGCCCTGTCGACGCGCAACCGGGAAGAGACAGCTTCGCTGCAGTAAGTTAGAACTTAATGGAACGCACGGCGAATCGGCGCGCGACGATGAAACGACGGCATTCTTGTCACTGGAACTGGCGGGCCGCGGTGGGGCTAGCGGTCGCGCTGCTGGCGGGGTGCGGCGACTCGCAACCGACGCTGACGGGCGTCGTCACTCTCGACGGTGCACCGCTGGCGAACGGCAATATCTCCTTTCTGCCGGCGGGTGAAGGCGCCGGCGCCTCGGCAAGCATCGGGCCCGACGGCGCTTACGACGTCCGCACAGGCAGCGTGCGGGGGTTGGCGCCGGGCGAATATGTCGTCACCGTGAGCGCCAATGGCCCGCCGATCACCAAACCGGGTTCTGATCTGCCGTTGCCGGGAAAGCTGCTAACCCCCAAGAAATACAGCACCATCCGAACGTCTGACCTCCGTGCCACGGTCCAGCCGGGTGAGAATACGTTGAACTTTGAGCTCACTAGCAATGCCAAGTAATGCGATTTGGTCGCAAATGAATTGTCGCCTCGTTGGTGCGCTCGCGGCGTGGCTGGGACTCGCATGCGCTGCCGTCGCCGCGACGCCAGGATACACGCAGATTTGGAACGACGAATTTGACGGCGCCACCCTCGATCAAGCGAAGTGGACCGCCGAAACCGTGCAGAATCCGCACAATAACGAAAAGCAAGCGTACCTTCCCGAGCAGGTATCCGTGTCCGGCGGGAACATGGTCATCACCGCGACCAATCAGCCGTCAGGGAACAAGCTGTACCGCTCAGGCCGGGTGCACAGCGACTGGACGCATCAGTACGGGCGCTGGGAAGTTCGCGCCGACTTGCCGACATCCCGGGGGATGTGGCCAGCGATTTGGCTGCTGCCAGACACAACGCAGTACAACTGGCCGAGCCAGGGCGAGATCGACATCATGGAAAATCGCGGCAATCAGCCGCGGCTCACGAGCAGCGCCTATCACTACGGGACCACGAATCCGTACAACCACCAATTCGTTTTCAGCGAGCAGACGACGGCTCGATTCGGCCAGCCAGTTAATTTCCACAATGGCTTTCACACATACGCCGTTGATTGGGATGAGACGAAGATTCGTTTCTACGTCGACGATGTGAATTACTACACGGTGTACGATGCCGACGTGGGCGGCTTCATTGGCAATCAAACGGCGCCGATGCAGATGACGCTGAACACGGCAGTCGGCGGCGATTTTCTGGGTGCACAGCAACCTGACGCGACCACCGTTTGGCCGCAACAGTTTCTGATCGACTACGTGCGCGTGTTGGAAAGGAATGACGATCCACTCCGTCTGCGCAACGGCGGGTTCGAGGCCAATGAAGGCAGCTTGGCTGGTTGGACGGTATTCGGCAACAAGACGAACGTTAACAACGTGTCTGTCCACAATGAAGCGGTCGAGGATGGCGATGCTTCGCTAAAGCTGTTTGGTCAGTCGACCGGCGGCGCCAACTACAGCGGCGTTAGCCAAGGCATTTCGGTGCAGGGCGGCGATCAGGTGTCGGCCGCAGTCGACGCCTTCATTCGGTCGCAAGACTCGATCAGCGGGGCCGGCAACTCCGTCCAGCTAAAGATTGAGTTCTACAACGACTTTGGCGGCAAGTACGGAACGCCGGCAATGCTCGGCGAATTCGTCGAGACGATCGCCAACGGCTCGACGCCGAACAATGTTTGGCAACCGCACGAACTGGCGGCGACCGCGCCTGCCGGCGCGGTCGAGGCGCGCGTGGCAATTGTGTTCACTCAAACCGGCAACGCGGCGGGGGCCGTTCATTTGGATAATCTCACGTTTCGCAACCTCAGTCTTCCCGATGTGGCGGACGCCAACGGCGATGGAACCGTCGACGGGGGCGATTTCCTCATCTGGCAGCGCAACACCGGCAAAGTCGACGCGACCGGTCCAGCCGAAGGCGATTTCAACTTCGACGGCGTCGTCGACCCGGCCGACCTCGACGTCTGGAAAGCTCAAAATGTCGCGCCGGCCGCTCCTGCCGATCAAGGCGCTTCGCTGCAAGTTCCCGAGCCCTCGGCCGCCATGCTGACCATTACGACGCTCGCGAGTCTCGCTCCCTGGCGCGGAATTCGTTCGACGGCGCTTGTTGTTGAATCGAGCATCGGATGAAGTCCATCGAATGGCGGCGGTCGTCGCTGTGCAGATTGTCGACGTGGGCGACCATTGCTGCGTGCGTGCTCATCGGCGCGGCCGATCTCATCGCAGCAGAGGCGGGGACGCACGTCGAATCGGCGGCCGCGCCGCGCGTCTCGCCCTTCAACGCCAATGCTGACGACCGCAACGCCGAAGCCGAGCGGTTGCTCGCTGCGATGACGTTAGAGGAAAAGATTGGCCAGATGTGCCAGGTTTGGCCGGAGACGGGCGAACTGACGCCAGCCATTCGGGATTCTGTGCGTAACGGCGAAATCGGGTCGCTCATCAACTGCGCGACTCCTGAGTTGATCGCCGAAGGCCAGCGCCTGGTCCGCGAGGAAAGCCGACTGGGCATTCCGTTGCTCATCGGCCGCGACGTCGTGCATGGGTATCGTACGGTGTTCCCGATTCCGCTGGGCCAAGCCGCCAGTTGGAATCCCGAACTAATCGAACAGGCTGCCGGCGTTGCCGCCGCGGAAGCTCGGTCGCAAGGAGTTAATTGGACGTTCGCTCCGATGGTCGACGTGGCGCGCGATCCGCGTTGGGGCCGCGTCGCCGAAACGCTGGGAGAAGATCCGAGCCTCATTTGTTCGCTTGCCGCGGCCATGGTGCGAGGATTCCAACAAGAACGCGATGGTCGCGTACACGGCCTCATCGCGTGCGCGAAACACTTCGCGGCGTACGGACTTGCCGAGGGTGGCCGCGACTACAATCGGGCGTCGCTCTCGATCGCTGATTTGCACAATATTCATCTGCCCCCATTTGCCGCTTCATTCAACGCCGGCTGTCGCACGGTGATGACGACGTTCAGCGAAGTCAACGGCGTGCCCGGTACGGCGCACGCCTATCTGCTGCGGAATGTGCTCAGCGATGGCTGGAAGTTTGGCGGAGTCGTGGTGAGCGACTGGAACTCGGTGATCGAAATGGTCACCCATGGTCATAGTTCGGACGAGTCTGACGCCGCCCGACAGGCCGTCAATGCTGGCGTCCACATGGAAATGGTGAGCACGGCGTTCCATACCCATCTTGCTCAGCTGGCGGGGCAGGGGGCCATCGAATTGTCCGTCATCGACGACGCGGTGAGACGCATCTTGCGCTTGAAACTCGACCTCGCGGCGACTGCGGAGAACGCGGCGACCGCTGAAAAGTCTGAATTACCGGGCGCCATTGCCACGAGCGAGTTGCTTCGCCCTCGGTCGCTCGAACTGGCTCGCCGCGTCGCTCGAGAAAGCGTGGTCTTGCTCAAGAACGCGGGAGATGTGCTCCCGCTGCAGCGTGAGCGATTACGGCGCGTCGCCGTGATCGGTCCTCTGGCCGATGCTTCGCTCAGCCAGCTCGGCTGCTGGGCTGTGGACGGGCGAGCCGCCGATTCCATCACGCCGCTGGCGGCGCTGCAGGATGCCCTGGGCGAATCCGTGGAGATCACGCATGTTCGCGGCGCCGCCACAAGCTATGCAGAAGATACCGGGGAGATCGAATCGGCAAAACAAGCCGCCGCCGGCGCGGACGTGGCGCTGCTATTCGTCGGCGAGGACGCCGTTCTCAGCGGCGAAGCTCGCAGCCGATCGACGCTGGAACTACCAGGCGTGCAGCCGGAGCTTGTTCAGGCGGTCGCGGCAGCGGGCAAACCTGTCGTGCTGGTGGTCCTCGCCGGGCGGCCGCTGACAATTGGCGAGGAGTGCAACGCCGCCGACGCCGTACTCTACGCCTGGCATCCCGGTACGATGGGCGGCCCGGCGATCGCAGACATTCTGCTCGGCGTAGCGAACCCGTGCGGTAAACTACCGGTGACCTTTCCAAAGCACGTTGGCCAGATCCCCCTCTACTACAGCCACAGCAATACGGGTCGACCAAGCCCGGCGGACTACCGTCCGCTCACCGCGTCGCAAGGACCTGACCTACCGGTCGACTTCCAATTCCGGTCGCACTATGTCGACGGCGATCCATTTCCCCTGTTCCCATTCGGGTATGGCCTGTCCTTCGCGCGCTACGAATACGATGGATTCGAACTCGGATCGAGTTCGATAAGTTCGCAGCAGAAGCTCGCCGTGCGGGCGCGCGTCACGAATGTCGGCTCGAGAGCCGGCGTTGAGGTCGTGCAGCTGTACGTTCGAGATCTGGCTGCGGCGCAGGTACGTCCAGTTCGTGAGTTGAAGGCGTTCCGTCGCGTCTACATACGGCCTGGCGAATCTCAGCGCGTGGAATTCGCACTAGCCGCCGATGACCTGCGCTATTTCGACAACGAAGGGCGCCATGTGTTGGAGCCCGGCAAGTTCGCGGTGTGGATTGGCGGCGATTCGACGGCGACGCTCGGCGGGGAGTTCGAGTTGACCGGCGATGGTTCCGCCGAACAGCGGCCAGCTGCGGTGGCGCGATCGCCGCAGGACGACCTGCCGACGGCATTGCCGACCGAGGCGGGGGGAGCGGACGATGGCGCCTGAAGTAGCGCGGCATGCGTGCTAGCGACGCTGGCGGCGCCTAAAGTCGACAGCGGCGAAAGCCAGTTGGCATCGATAGCCGATACCAACGGTACGACCCTATCATCTTGGCTCGCCGCAGCGCACGACCCGCCGCTCGGCGTGCCCTCCGCCCAACCCCGCTGGGTGACAATATGTCTTGCGTTGTTTGCCGCCAGTTCGCCGCCGGCCTGTTCGCGCTCTCGTTCTGCACCGCCGCCGCCTGTTCGACCGCGGCCGCCGCGCCGAAGCAACAGCCAAAGTCCGCGATGCAGCGCAGCGCCAGCACTTTTGTGCCCGGCAGCGGCACGGCGATCGACTACGTCGGCGACGACTTTGAGGAAGCCGGCTGGTCGTACGTGCATAAGCATCCGAAAAGCTCCCGCGAGCAAGACGAGCAGGTTCGGTATCCGATGAGCGAATCGTCCAATGACCGCTGGCACGAAGGCCCCGAGCGCGGCGAGCCGGATCAAATCGAAGTGATCAAGCTTCCGGAACCGGGACTGCCTGGCAGCGAACACGGGTTGCTGCTGCGGACGCTCAACTCCTACATTCCGGGACGCAACATTCGCGAGGTGCATCAGGACGACCTGATCGCCAATTGCGTTGCTCGGCTGAACGGCGGCGTGCCCGTCTCTGAGCGTCCCAGCTGCGTGACGCGCGTTTATTTGCCGCCGGCGGAGCAATGGGAACGCCGCTCCGGCCCTCACTTCGGATTCCGGGCGAGCGCGTCGACCATGACGACCGGGAAAACGAAGGGACTGTTCAGTCTCTCGCGTGAGGACGAAGTTGAGCCCTATTGGCCCGGCATGTGGATCCATTTCCGCACCGCCGGCACGCGCGGCGCCGAGAAAGACTCGGCGTACATCGCCGTCCGCAGCAACCGGATGGGCCACGATTTTCCCGCCAAAGAAATCAATGAGTTCGGGTGGTGGACGCTCGGCATGTCGTTTTCGCCCGACGGGATGATTCACTACTATGCGAGCCCTGGCGTCGACGACTTAACCGATGCGGATTATATGACCTCGCAGTGCCCGTATAATTTTCAGGCTCGGCAGTTTCGGACATACTTCTTTGACGTCTGCAATCGAAGCGACGGCAAGACGTGGTCGACGCCGTTTGTGATTGACGACCCGAAGCTCTACGTCGTCAATCCGACGCGGATCAACGCGATTGTTGCGCGGAAAGAGCAACAGGCCGAGCAAATGGCGCAGCGGCGGGCCGCCGCGGCGGAACGAGCGGCGATGAAGCGGACCACGTCGCGCCCAACGCGGACGCGATAGACCGGAATCGGCGCCAGATGCCGCCGACAACTGCTCGCCGGTCGGCATTAGCATGCGACGGAATTCAGCTATGCCGCGCAATGCGCAGAAGTGATCGCGCCCTCCGGGCGGCAATCAACTCGGCGGTTAGAAGTTCACTTTGTACTTCTCGGTGAGATTCTTGCGCACTGTCTCGGTGTTCTTTTGCAGCTCGGCTAGCGTTGATTGCGCTTCCTGACGCATCTTGTCGACGGCTGCGGAGTCCTTTTGCAGCGCCTGGTTGTATGCGTTGTTGTCGTAGGTGGCACTGTAATATGGGGCGTACTGCCGCATAAAATAGCCGCCGTAGTTCACCGTATTGAACGTGGGAACATAGGCCTCCTGATAGGTCACTGGTTGCTCGGGCTGTTGCATCGTGGCGAGCTTGTCTTCAATGCCGTAGGCCTGGTCGACCACATAGCGGAACGTCTGCGACGTGTACGCGCCGAACTTAACCAGATCAGGGTCGACGTTGCGCTTCGGCAAATTGTCGATTCGACGAGCAAAATTCTCCAGCCAGAGCGCAGCCTGCTGGATCGAATCGGCCCGGTTGAGATTCTTGGAATCTTCGATGTACTTGTCGACGGCCTTGAAGTAGTGGAGCGACGCCTTTGCGGCGAGTTGCTCCTCGGTCAACGGCGGCGCTTTTGTCGCAGGGGGGGCGGGCGGCGTCTTGGCGGTCAGCGTCGCGTCGTCGTTGCCGACTACCGACGCATCGATCGAGAGCAAGCTGAAGACCCGGCGCAGCCCCGACGCAGTTAATTCCCCCTCCAGCGAGAGGCTTTTGCCCTGGGCCTGGGCTTTCCAGTCATTGAACTCCGGGAGCATGGCGCCGGCGCCGCCGACGATCGCCAAGACGAGTTGTTTGGCTACTGGAGCGAGCGACGACGCATCGTCGGCAAAATCGAACTGCAATTTGCCATTGAGCTTGTCATTGACCACGACGCCGAATTTTACGCCTTGCAGACCGGCAAAGAGCTTTGCGGTTGCGGCCTGATCCAGCGGATCGAGCAGCTTCGAGGCAGCCACTTGAGAACGGATGGCATCTGTCCGCAGCGCGCCTGCGAGATCGACGGCGAGGATCATTTGGGTCCCCGCGGTGTCGGCGTAGCTGACAGACTGTTCCAGGTAAGCCGAGAGGGGCACCTCGGCCTTGTCGGTGGCAGCGGCAATCCAGCGGGTTGCTTCCTGGCGGTTGGCCTCGGTCAGCAGGCCGAAGATTTTCGGCGCAAACTTGACGATGCAGATGTCGGGCGGCAGCCAGACGGCCGGAACGCTGCCGATATCGTCGACAAGGCCATGATGGCGCGCGGCGACTTGTTGCACCGTCGGATCGACCGACAGCGTCATGACCGCCGCTTCCCACTGCGGGCGAAGCGAGGCGATGTCCAGTTCCGCCGCGAGCACCGCCCGCTCTGTTCCCGGCGGCAGCATGAGCGGCGATGACTCGGCCGAGTCGGCGAACTTGGCCCGCCAGTCTTCTTTTTTGCCCAATGGGCTGTCGTACAGCGAAGCGGCGTTGACGACGATGGCGGCGTTGGCGTTGGCGGGCAATCTTCGGCTAAGTTGCACGAACGTTTGCGCCTGAGCAAGTTCAACCGCCGGCGATAGCGAGGCGAGAGTGAGGAGCAAGGCGAGGCGGCGCGAAAAGATCATCAAACTGTTCTCCGGATGCCTCGCGAAAGGCGTCGTGTGAGTGAATCAAGCTGTAGGACTATCGTAGCGTATTTTGGAGCCCAATCCGCCGCGGGATCGTCGCGGCGCCGGCCGGTGCACACCTTCTAGCACTACGTTTGTCCCGGTGGCGAGGCCGCTGCGACGGCGAGGCCGTTTAACGCTCTAATCTGCGGAGTCTTCCGGGACGTCGCCCATGCTTTCCTCGCATGGGTATGGGGCCGGCTCGCTACGGAGCTCGCTGATCGCGTTATGGGCGGCCCGTTGTTCCGACTCTTTCTTGCTCTTGCCCCAGGCGGCGGTGAAGCGGCGGGAGCCGATCTGCGCGGAGACTTTGAAACACTTGCTGTGATCCGGGCCTTTTTCGTCGAGCATCACATAATTTGGCGTCACGCCGAATTCGCGCTGGGCGAGTTGCTGCAAAAGCGACTTGAAGTTGCCGCCAAATTCGCACGAGACGGCGGCTTCGATCTCGCCATCGACATACCGCAGGATGAACTGCTCCGCTGCTGACATTCCCCCGTCAAGGTAAATCGCGGCAATGAGCGACTCGAACGCGGCGGCGAGCACGGAACGCGGGACCGTCGGATCGGCTGCCATTCCTTTGCCGAGAATGAGATGCTGTTCGAGGCCGATCGCCTCGCTCATCCGAGCGCAGGTATCGCGGCTAACGACGACCGACTTAATCTTGGTGAGCTCGCCTTCGGAATACTCCGGGTACTGCTGAAACAGTCGCTCGCACACGACCATCCCCAGAATGGCGTCGCCGAAGAACTCCATCCGCTCATTGGAGGAGAGCCGATGCTGCACGCCCGAGGCGTGGGTGAGTGCGCCTTCCAACAGCTGTAGCTCGCGAAACGCGTAGCCGATTTGCTGTTGGCATAGTTCGAGATCGCCGCGGCGCAGATCGCTGGCGTCTGACACAATATTTGTACTCATCGCAATCGCATATTGCGGAGGCTTCGCTGACGCAGCCTGACGGGGTTGAAACCCCGGCGACTGCAGCGGCAGAGCCCTCGCGGAGGATAAGGATTGGTGCGGGAGAGAACGCCCCTCGCCGACCCATCCGTGAAATCCGGCCGAGAACCAAGTTGTAGGCTAAACTGGCCGGGCTAATACGTCAACGACAGGAGGCGTAGGTAAGGGATCAGGAAACCCCCGTTGCCACGCCTGCCGGTAGGAGCGGTCGTAGCGTACACTTACTCGGCTCCAATTCGCCCGCCGACCACCGCTATCGACATGATCAACACCCTCCTACTCCCCGAGCTCCGGGAAATGCTCGCTGCGGACGACCGCGCCGGGTTGGAGGACTTCTGCGCGGCGATGCATCCTGCCCGGGCTGCCGAGTTCATGCAGGGCCTGACGCCCGCTGAAACCTGGGCCGTGCTGCAGGCCGCTGAGCCGGCGGAGCGGGTCGAGATATTCGAGTACCTCGATGAAGCGCGGCAGGTAGAAATTCTCGAAACGGCCGCCCCCGAAGAGACGAGCCAGGTTATCGCTAACATGGCGCCCGACGACCGCGTCGACTTGCTGAAGCTTGTCGACCCGGCGGCCGTCGAACGCCTGCTGCCGCTTGTTCCGACCGAAGAACGTCGCGACATTAATCGCCTCAGTCTCTATCCGGAGGGGACGGCCGGCTCGCTGATGACGACCAACGTCGCGCGACTTTCGGAGTCGGTGACGGTGGGCGACGCGTTGAAGGAGATTGCCCTTCAGACCCAAAATCACGAAACAATTTACTACATCTACGTCGTCGATGGCGAAAACCATCTTCGCGGCCTGATCACCGCTCGCCAGTTGCTGATGCACTTGGGGACGCCGGACGAGCTGGTCACCGATCTGATGCAGCGCGACCTCGTCACGGTCGAAGCGACCGACGATCAGGAAGCAGTCGCGTCGAAGGTGGCAGACTACAATTTCATGGCGATCCCGGTGGTGGACCATGAGCACCATCTGGTTGGCATCATTACGCACGACGACGTCATTGACGTCTTGCGGGAAGAGGCCGAGGAAGATGCCTATCGCGCGGGCGCAATTGCCCCGTTGGAGGAGAGTTATCTTAGCACTCCCATCCATACGTTATCGTGGAAGCGCGGCATGTGGCTCAGCGCATTGTTGGCGGCGTCGTTTCTGACCGTCTTCGCTCTCAAGTCGTTCAATAAAACGTTGGACGCGGTCGGGTGGCTGGCGCTCTTTTTACCGCTGATTGTGTCGTGCGGCGGAAATTCGGGAGGTCAGTCGGCGACGTTGGTGATTACCGCGTTGACGAGCGGCGATCTGACGATCAAGGACTGGTGGCGCGTGCTGCGGCGCGAACTCTCGATGGGATTGCTGCTTGGAGCGTGGCTCGGCAGCATTGCATACGTCGGGGCGCTGCTGGTCGTTGACGAGCCGACGGCCGGTGAGTTGCTTGTCATTCCGATCACGCTGCTCTTGGTCGTCACCTGCAGTACGATCGTCGGGGGCGCCTTGCCGCTAATCTTCCGGCGGTTGGGACTCGATCCGGCGCTCATGAGCAACCCGTTTGTCGCGGGCATCATCGACATCACTGGAATTCTGATTTACCTGACCGTATGCATCACGCTGCTGGAAGGCATTTAAAGTAGACGGCGCGGCGTTCTCGACGTCCCTCAAACGTCGAGCACCGGCTGACCTACATACAGCTGCAGCACCTGACTCTGGACCTTGATTGCCCGAATCAGCACCCAGACCTGTTCTTGAGAGAATTTCTCGGGGTCTGAGCCGGCCAGTTCTTCCAGTTCCTGCGTCATCGCCGCATGCTGGTCAGTGGCCAGTTGGAGCTTCAGCGACGTCTGCTGGCAAGCGGCTTTCAATCGATCGTCACTGTCAAGCGACATGAGCTCGGAGTGGTGGTTAGCCAGCAGCAAACAGATACGGGCGACGTCTTGTGCGGACGCACCCGGTTCCAATAGTTTCACGCGGCGAGCTAATTCGTGGCAGGTCATGGCGCAAATTCTCCTAGGCCGGAAGGGGCGTCGAGAAGAGGCGGACGGGCGGCGGTTCATAAATGCTCTGGGGAACCTTACGTCACGAACCCGCGGTCCTTCGGGAGGGTCTCTGGCGACATGCCCTGCGTAGGGGCCGACGGACGCATCGCGCCGGTTATGCGACGCTCGCCGCCGCTGGACAATGGCCCTGTTGCCCCCGTACAACGGGCGATGTCCCGCCCCGGCGACGGCCAGCCATCGTCCGTTGCGTTTCCGAAACATCATGTCGGGCATGCCGTTTTCGAACCGAAGTGCGGCAATTTTAGGCGCCCGGCGCCCGCGGCGCCCTCCGTTATCCTGCGATTGAGAACCCCCATGGCACTCCTCGGCGTCAACATCGATCATGTGGCCACCGTGCGCGAAGCTCGCAAGACGAATGAGCCCGATCCCGTTTGGGCGGCGTCGCTGGCCGAACTAGGGGGTGCCGACGGTATTACGCTTCATCTGCGCGAGGACCGCCGCCACATTCAGGAACGCGACCTCCACTTGCTGAGCCAGACCGTGACCGTGAAGCTCAATCTGGAAGTGGCCTGCGACGACGAGGTGGTCAAGATTGCCTGCGCGGCGAAGCCATTCCAGGCCACGCTGGTTCCCGAACGTCGCGAGGAGGTGACGACGGAGGGGGGGCTCGACGTCGTCGGACAGAAGGCCCGTGTTGGCGACGCCATCAAGCGACTCCGCGATGCGGGCGTCGTGGTGAGCTTGTTTCTCGATCCTGATCCAAAGCAAATCGACGCCGGCGTTGCGCTCGGCGCCGAAGCGGTTGAACTGCATACAGGCGCCTATGCGCATGCAACCGCGAAGTTCGCCGGTGAAGCCGAACTCGCCTCCCTGATCGCCGCTTCCAAGCACGTCGTCGACGCCGGACTGACGCTCCACTCGGGCCACGGCCTCACCTACCGGAACGTGAAACCAGTGGCGGCTATACCGCAGATGTGCGAGCTAAACATCGGGCATAGCATCATCGCCCGCGCGATCATGGTCGGGCTGGAGCAGGCGGTGAGGGACATGAAGCGCCTGATTGATTCCTGTCGCGACTGATTCGCGCAATAGATCGGCTCCGCTGCGCATTTGGCCTCGCTCCCGAGCTCGACTAAACAGTGGTCTCGCGCGGTTGACGGTTTGCGGGGGTCCGCTTTCTCGGAGCGCGGCACGTTGTCGTTGTTCCGTATCGTTGTTCCGCGTCGAGCCGCAAGGCATAATGACTGGAATCGGTGGATCGCGTCTCGAACACCTCTAATGATTTGACTTCCTGTTGAGAAAGTGAGCGAGTGATGCCCTTGGTGACTGCGTTTTGGCGGAAATCTGTCGTTGCTCTAGCGACGATCGGCTTTTTGGCGTCTCCTGTCGTCGATGCAGCCCAAGTTGGCGTGTGGAACTTTAACAATTCGCTCAGCAACGCCATCGGCGGGAAATCGTCCCTCGCGGTGGCCGGAGGATGGACGCCGTCGTACGTTAGCGAAACCATCGCGGGCTCGCCGGCGACCGTGCTCTCGTTCCCGCAGTTCGCGCCTGGCGAATCGATCGACATGCCGAACGACGCCAACACGAACGGTCCAGGAGGCACGCCGACGCGTAATCAATGGTCGATTGTAATGGACGTTAAGTTTCCCGTCCTCAACTCGTTCACGGCGTTATGGGAGACAGGAACAATCGGCGGAAGCGACGGCGACTACTTCATCAACGGCTCGGGCGGCGTCGGTATTGCCGCGCAGTACGGCGGGTTCATCCCGGCGGATACCTGGACACGACTCGCCGTCACGGTCGATACGGTCACCAACCCCAACGAATACACCATCAATGGATACATCGACGGTTCCTATGTGGCGACTGCGGTCACCGGAGTCGCCCCGGGAGGTCGCCAGGCGGTGCGATCGTTCCTTCACCTATTTGCCGACGAAGACGGCGAAACGTCTGCGGGATTGGTTAATAGCGTTGCCTTCTACGGCTCGGTCCTGAGCGATAGCGACGTAAGCGCACTTGGCGGGCCGACGGCCGCGGGAATTGCATCGTCGCCCAATCAAGCGGGACTGTGGAATCTCAACAACGGCTTGAATAACTCCATCGCCGGCAAGGCGGCGATGGCAGCCATCGGCGGGTGGACGCCGACCTATTTGAACGACACCATCGCCGGCTCCCCTGCCACAGTGCTCTCATTCCCGGCGTTCACGAATACCCAGTCGCTCGACATGCCGAACCAGGCCATCCCGGACGACACGGGAATACCGACCACAACTAATTTGTGGTCGATTGTCATGGATGTGAAGTTTCCCACCCTGGGCGGATTCACTTCGCTCTTCAACTCCGATTCACTCGCCGCGGCTGATGGCGAATATTTCATCCGCGACGATTCCGGCGCGGGCCTTTTTGGCAGTCTCGGAATTTCGGCGCAGTATGCGGGCGTGGTCGAGGCCGACAAGTGGACGCGCATCGCGGTGACGATCGACGGCGCCGGCGGGCAATATACCGTTAAAGGCTATGTCGACGGCGCTTTGGCAAGCACTTCGACGACTGGTACGGCGCCGAATGGCCGAGAGGCGATCATCGATATTTTGCATCTCTTCGGCGACGAGGATGGCGAAACGTCTGCCGGATTGATCAATAGCTTGGCCTACTACGATGAAGTGCTCACTGCCGATGCGATTGCCGCTCTGGGCGCAGCCTCGGCGACCGGCATCCCCGTGGCCACGGCGAGTGACGCCGACTTCGACAATAACGGCGTCGTCGACGGCGCCGATTTCCTTCTGTGGCAGCGCGGGTTCGGGACGAACGGGACGAACGCCCAAGGCGATGCCGATGGCAACGGCCTGATCAACGCGGCTGACCTGGCGATTTGGAAGTCGAAGTTCGGCGGGGCGCCCTCGGTGGCGGCGGTCGGCTCGGTGCCGGAGCCGGCGGCGTGGGCGCTGGCCGCGGTGGCGGCGGCTGTTGCCGTCAGTTCGCGCAGACGGCGGCAAGCCTTCGCCTAGGCGCGTGCTGCAGGCGATCTCAAGCTGTAAAGTCTCAGTCGGCCGGTTTGACTCCGGGGGCGCCGCCGCCGGGAGTGCTGCGCGCAGCGGTCTATCAAGCCGCATTGCAGAAAGCTACTCCCCCAAGGATGATGGTGAATCCTGTCCAGCGTGACGTGACGCAACGAGCGCAGCATTGGACAGATTGACCATCGACTGCTCTGAGTGATGTCGCAATTCAGTCCGGCCCGCGCCCACTCGTCAGCGAGAGGCGCCAACGCTGATCCTTCGCTTCCGCGCTGGAAGCGGCGGCTCTACACGCTTGTGCCGGCGCTTGATTCGCTGCGCACGTACAAGCCAGACACCTTTCGCCGCGATCTCTTCGCGGGCGTCACCGTGGCTGCGGTCGCCGTCCCGCAGGCGATGGCGTACGCCAGCATCTTTGGGATGCCGGTGCAGTATGGACTGTATACCGCCATCGTGATGACGGCAGTCGGGGCGCTGCTCGACTCGTCGAAGCAACTGATCAATGGCCCGACGAACGCGATCTCGATCGCGATGCTTAGTGCGCTGGCGTTCGTGCCGGCCGATCAGCGCATCTCCGCGGCCATCCTGATGGCGACCCTGATTGGATTGTTCCAGACGGGCATCACGCTGCTGCGGCTCGGCGATCTGTCGCGGTTCATTTCGCATGCTGTGATCGTGGGGTTTACTGCCGGCGCGTCGGTGCTGCTGGTGCTCGACCAACTCAAGAACGTGCTCGGCCTGAAAGCCCAAGGCGAACATCACGATCACTTCGTGAAGCGGTTCGTAATGACGCTCTATTATGGCGGGCCGGTCCATTTGCCGACGTTGTACGTCGCTCTCGGCACGATCGCCGTTGCGCTCGGCCTGCGTTGGATTAACCGCCGCTTTCGTTGGGCGCTGCCGGAATTGTTGCTGGCAATTGCCGCGGCGGCGTTCGCCGTTTGGCACTGGGATTTGGCTGCGGAGGGGGTGAAACTCATCGACAAGGTTCCGCGGACGTTGCCGCGGTTTCAGGCGCCCTCCTGGGACTGGTCGCTCGTGCGAGAATTAGCGCCCAGCGCCGCTGCCGTCGGCATGCTGGGCCTGCTAGAAGCGATCGCCATGGCCAAGAGCATCGCCGCCAAGACGGGCCAAAAACTTGACATCAACCAGCAGTGCCTCAGCGAAGGGGTCGCCAACCTTGCGGGCAGTTTCTTTCAATGCTTTCCAGGCTCAGGGTCGTTGACCCGTTCCTACATCAATCACCAGGCGGGCGCCGCCACGCAATGGTCCGGCGTGATCTGCGCCGCAATGGTCGCCCTCACCATCCTGGCATTTGCGCCGCTGGCTCAGTTCATTCCGAAGGCAGCGCTTGCTGGCGTCCTGATGGTGACCGCGACGAGAATGGTCGACGTCGTCGGAATCCGCTACCACTGCCGCGCCACCCGTTTCGACGCTGCCATCGTGGCGGCCACGGCGCTCTCCGCCGTGCTGGTATCGGTAGAGTTTTGCATCCTGGTTGGTACGATTCTTTCATTTCTGATGTATGTGCCGCGGGCCGCCCGCGTCGAAATGAACGAGTTAGTCATCGCCGAGGGCCATCGCATTCGGGAACGAAATGCCGCCGATGTGCCATGCGATCGGATGCGCATATTCAATTTCGAGGGAGAGCTCTTTTTCGGCTCTTCCCCGGAGTTCGAGTCGCACCTGGAGCGGGTTGAAGAGGAAATCGACGACGGGCTCCGCATTCTCATTCTGCGCGTCAAGTATCTCCGCAATCCCGACGCCGTATGCATGCACCTGCTTGACGACTTTATTGCGCGAACCGAATCTCGCGGCATTGTCGTCGTCCTCGCCGGGGTGCGCGGCGGATTCTACCACACGCTGGAGAAGGTGGGTATTGTCGATCGCTTGGGAGATCAGCGAGTTTTCCGCGAGGGATCGCAACTGTGGACGAGCACTGCGGCTGCCGTCGAATGGGCTCATGCGGAGCTCCGCGACGACCTCTGCGCATCGTGCCCCCAGCGCGATCGAGACGCGAGCGCGAACAAAGAATGGCACTTCACGATCTAGCGGACCTCGCTCGACGCCGCGTGAGGGGCCCCCGGCATCGCGATGAAAGGACTAGCCTGCCTCCGGCCAGATTGCTCGCACCGCGCAAACTGTCTAGCAGCTCGGGCTAACCGCGAATCGATTCCACGCACCTCTCCGCAACCCAATCGGGCAAGCCGTGCGCCTCGCTAAACCGTTGCACATAGGATTCAATCTCGCGGATGCGCGGCGGGAAGATGTCTCCCTGAACCAAAACATCCGCGCCGGGGTCAGCGTCAATATAGATTAGCGTGCGGCCATCGTCGTGGCGACGAACGATGAGCTTTTCGGCGACGTAGCCGCCGGTGCGGACGCTGGTCCGGCAGGCCGACCCGATTTCGGGCCAATCGGCAGGGTCAAGCTCGATTTTCAGCCCGCTCGACAGCCGGATGGTCATGATCCTTGACACCATACTCCACTCCCCCTGCATGTGAGGCTCGAGGGTGATCCAGAAGAGATTGACATTCTATCAAGCTCGCCCGCGCGTCCAAACCAATTCGCGAAAACACTGCCGAAAACCTGACGTCGAATGATTCGCGATCCCGGAAATGTGCTGGTGTCAAGCAGACCGCAGGGTGCGTGCATTGCTTCCGGTGGTTTGACCTCGTCAGGGCGATCAACGGCTGATATGGTCACTCGTTCTATGTGCTGCGCGCCGGTAGGACGCGACAATCGGAGCTGACCGGTACAATCGACGACTCAGGCAGCGCGCCCTGCGCGACTGGCCTTGAGACCAGTCGGCAACGCGCAATTCATCAAGTGAATGCAGCTAGGAGCGAGGAGAGGGATGACGGAGACGGAGGGAGTTCAGGAACAGGTATCGTTGGGACAGATTCTCGCGCGGCAACTCCCGCCGCTCGATGCTCAATCGGCTGCGTCAGCTCCTCCAGTGGCTGGCGCCGCTACCCGTGCCATGAAGTGGCTCGGCGACGAGATCGGCAAACTGCTGGATGTGGCGAAGGGCGGCGATTGCGACGCTTTTCTCGCCGCATTCGAAGACGTCCGGCGGCGAGCCCGCGCTCTTGAGCCGGTAGTGCAGCAACTTCGCCCGCGGTGGGCGGCGTCGAGCTCTGCCGCAGCCGACGTCGGTGATGGCGGCGAAGCGGTCGGCCATCTGGCTCACTACCAATGGTGTCGACAAGTGATTCTTACCGTCTGGGCCGCGGCGATGCCGAAAAAGCTTAAGGCGGCGATGGCCGCGAGCCACGGCGCGCTTGTCGATTTCGACGTCGCTCCGCTCAAGGCCCACTGGCCAAGCGTGCGGTCAGCGCTCGATGCTCTCCCTGAGGTTGATGCGACGAAGTTCCATGCCGCCATGGACGCGGAGTTGCGAACGATGACGAACGCGCCAACGGTCGCTCCGGTTGCCAAGCCCAAGCCGGGTGAGATTCCTAAGGAACACCTCAGTCGTCCCATCGGCAAGGCGGAAGCGGCAAAACTCCACTGCGGGTCGACGGTGCCGGATCCCGCGGCCTACTTTCGCGAGCTCGTCGAACAAAAGTTGATGAAGCCGCCGATCGTGAACGGCCGCAGCTTGCAGTTCGACGTCCGCGATTTTCCGGCGAGCAAGCGCGAGTCGATGCGATAAGGCGCCGAAGGTGGTACACGGTTTGCCCCCTGAGGCCGCATGAGCAAGCCGCAAAACACTCCAACGTCGGTCGCTGCCGAGCGGCTTCCAGAGCTCGCCCCTGAACTCGAACTTCTCGCCGCTTGGATGGACGGAGTCTTTCGCGTTCCATTCGTCGGCTGGCGCTTCGGGCTCGACGCGATTCTGGGCCTGTTGCCGGGCGTTGGCGACACGGCTTCGTCCGTGGCATCGCTCTACATCCTGAGCGCCGCTCATCGCTACGGCGTGACGCGGGCAACGCTGCTGCGGATGGCCCTCAATGTGGTGCTCGACACGGTTGTCGGCGCGCTACCGCTAGTGGGAGACGTTTTCGACGTCTATTGGAAGTCGAATCAGCGAAACGTGGTGATTCTAAAGCGGCACATGCTCGCCGCTCAATCTGAACAAGGAAAGCTGCAGCGGACCGACCGATGGTTCGTTGTGCTGTTGATCTGCCTGTTAGCCATGTTGATGATCGGCAGCATTGTCGTCGCAGCGATGTTGGTCACATGGCTTCTTGCCGCAATCTCAAATTTCCTCCGCGGCTAACGCCGTTGTTCGCGGTCGGCGCCCGATTGCATGCCAGCCCCCGTCGTCGTATCATTTCCCCCCACGGCGTATTTATGCGCCTTTCGTTAGTTGGCTTGCGCAAACTTAAGGAGAGTCCCGCTCGATGAGCACCAAAGGAGAAGCCTTCGCCGGCCTGTCGGTCGCGGTCGTCACGCCATTCAAGGGAGATGAGGTCGACTACGACGCCTTCCGTGCTCAGATCGAATTCCAGATCGATGCGGGAACCAACTGCATTTGCCCCGTAGGCACCACCGGCGAGTCGCCGACGCTAACTCACCCTGAACACGAACGGGTGATCAACTTCGTCTGTGAGACTGCCAATAAGCGGATCAAGGTGATGCCCGGCGTCGGCTCGAACAGCACCGCGGAGGCCCTTCGCCTGACCAAGGTCGCCGAGGCTGCCGGAGCCGATGCCGCGCTGCAAGTCGCGCCCTACTACAACAAACCGACGCAAGAAGGCTTCTATCAGCATTTTAAGCGGATTGCCGAAGAGTCGGGCCTGCCGCAGTGCATTTACAACATTCCGGGCCGCACCGGAAAAAACGTCGAGCCCGAAACGATCATCCGGCTGGCTGAACTGCAGAACGTGACGATGGTGAAGGAAGCGACGGGCTCGCTCGATCAGGCGTCGACGATTCTCGGCGCCACGAACCTCACCGTCCTCAGCGGCGACGATAGCCTGACGCTGCCGCTCATGTCTGTCGGCGCCCGTGGAGTTATCTCAGTCGTCGGCAACATCGTTCCTCGCGACATGATCGCTCTGTGCGATGCGGTGGACCGCGGCGATCTGGCCCAGGCCCTTCAGTGGCATCGCAAGTTGTTCCAGCTCTGCCGCGACATGCTGGGCCTCTCGACGAACCCGATCCCGCTGAAGGCCGCGATGAAGATGCTCGGCCGCGATACCGGCGAGATGCGCCTGCCAATGACGCCGCTGGAGCCGGGGCAAGAGGCATCCTTGCGGAAGACGCTGACGGCGTATGGGTTGCTTTAGGAAGCGCCGGCGCCGAGGATGGCCGCCTTGCAGCACACTGAGGTTCGCCAAAATGTGGCGGCCATTTAGCCGCGGGCGATAGCCCGCGCGTCCCCGCCGCGAGCGGCGGGGCTAAATGGGCGTGACGGTATGGGAGCCGTGATTATCGGGCTGGGTGATGCGCATCGCGCGGTCACGCCAAGTCATAGCAGCGCGCATCCGCGCGACGAGGTCGTTCGCCTGCGCTTCATCCGCCGCGAGCGCAAAAACGGTTGGCCCCCACGACGATTGCCCAACGCCGCGAGCGCCGAAACCGCGCAGCGTCTCGACGCACGCCGCGATTTCCGCGGAGGCGTACGGCCCGCCTTGCACGCTGGCGAAGCATTCGCCCGCAATCCGGCCGTACTCGAATAGAGCATCCCCGAAGGCGTCGACGTCGCCGTGTTCGGCGGCCGGCAAGATCGCCGCCGCGGCGAGTTGCTCGAGCCGAGCGGTGGCCGCGGCGGGGACGGGAGGAAGCTGGCTGAACGCATTCAGCTCGTGCTCGCCGCTCAGCCCCGCCGATTTCGCGGCCGTGACGAGCACCACCCGCCAAGCGTTTGGCGTCTCCACGCGTTTGGCGAGGCGACCGAGCGGCTCGTCAGGGTAACTGCCAAGTTCATACAGCAGCCCGCCCCGCAAAAAGCCGTGACAGCCGATCGCGCTGCGGCGGCCCCGGCCAACCATTTCGGCGAGTTCTTCGGCGTTTGCGTCGGGGAGGCCGCAGAGGGAGCGAACTCCGGCGGCGATGGCGAGAGCGAGCTGGGTGCCGCTGCCGAGGCCGTGGTGGGCGGGGATCGATTCGAGCACTTCGATCTTGAAGGCCTGGGGCGTTTGATGGGTCGCTCCGGCGGGGCATAGATCCGCGGCTACTTGCGTGGCCACGTAGTCCAGCGCTCGTCGTCCGTTTGAGACGGCACGATCGGCGTCGATGCCTGAGGCATGCCATTCATTCGATGCAGTCAGCCTTACCACGCACCGCGGTTCGGCGATCATCATCCCCAATCCGCCGAAGCTCGGTCCATCAGTTTGTTCGAAACGCAGGAGGCCGAAATGGAGCCGACTCGGCGTGGAGATCGTCACGCTCACTGTTGCTGCCCCGCTTGCTCGGCGGCGCGGGCGATATGCGCGCGGAGAAATGCCATCGCTCGTCGTTCCGCGGCGGCGCCCGTTTTGTCGACGGCAATCTGCAGGCGGTCGTACTCTGTGAGGATAGCCGATGGCCCGGTCAAGTGAATTCGCGTCGCCAGAATGGCCGCTTCGAGCACGGCATGCTTCGCACGATTGAAACCAAAAAACTCCCGCGGCGCGCCGCGATCGGCCACACGAGCGACAATGCTTGTCCGCTCCTCGGCGTCGTCGAGCGATTCGATCTCCAGCGCATACCACCGACAGGCATTGGCGAGAATCAGCGTATCGCCGCCCGGCGTCGCGACGAAGCGCGGGTGGGGGTCGGGCTGGCCAACGGCCGCTTGCGCTAAGAGCTCGACGTCGTCAGTCACATGAAACACCCCCCGCCCCGTCCGCTTGAGGTTCCGATACGTCGTCGACGTTTTGAACGGGCGTAGCCAGAGCCGATCGAGCGCATCATCGACGATCGGACCCATCGGCGAGACGTTGACGCTGCCATCGAAGTTCAGCGTCGTGACGATCCCCTCCAAGATGCGGCCGTCGGCGCCAAGCGTGGGCGGCGATAGTGGAGGTAGATCGGCAGGCATCGCTGACGCTGGCTAGAAGGTGAGCGGTTTCGCGGGAGGGGCGTAGGGCGGTGCGATCGGGCTGCGATTCTCACTAGCGGCCAGCTGCTGGACGTTACCGACCACGCTACAGCCGGCGAGGTGCAGGAAGTTGGCCAGCATCGCGTAGCCATGCTCCGTAAGCGCCGCCTCCGGGTGGAATTGTAACCCAAACAGCGGCGCGGTGACGTGCTGCAGGGCCATGATCGTGCCGTCGGCGGCGCGGGCGGTGACGCGCAGAAATGCCGGGAGCGTCGATTCCTCGATCGCCAGCGAATGGTACCGGCAGACCGTCATCGGCGAAGGCAGACCGCCGAATAGCCCCGAACCGTCGTGCTCGATGGACGAGGTTCGTCCATGCCGCGGTTCGAGCGCACGGGCAATGACGCCGCCGAAGGCGGCGCCGATCGCTTGATGACCGAGACAGACGCCCAGCACGGGAATGCTCTCATGGCACGCGCGAATGACGTCTACGGAGCAACCCGCCTCGGCCGGCGTGCAGGGGCCCGGCGAAATGACAATTGCTGCCGGTTCGAGCACGCGCATCTCCTCGACGCCCATCTCGTCATTACGAACAATGCATGTCTCCTGGCCCAATCGCACAAAATAGCGTGCGAGGTTGTGGACGAAGCTGTCGTAGTTGTCGATCAGCAAGATCATGCTACAAAATCGCCTTCAACATGCCGTGGGCCTTATGCCAGGTTTCGCGATATTCATCGTCAGGCTCGCTCTGCGCCACGATGCCGCCCCCTACCGGTAGCTGCCACCAACCTCGGCCGGCGGTGATCGTGCGAATAAGAATGCTCGCGTCCATCGTGCCGTCGAAGCCGAGATAAGCCAGCGAGCCGCAGTAAGGTCCGCGGGCTGTCGGCTCCAGCTCGGCGATGATTTCCATCGCGCGAACCTTGGGAGCGCCGGTGATCGACCCGCCGGGGAAGCTCGCCCGCAGCAGATCGAACGGCGAGCATTCCGGCCGCAGCTCGCCGCGCACCACCGACACCAAATGCTTCACGAAGGCGTAGGTTTCCAGACGGCAGAGCTGTTTGATGTGCACGCTCTCGGACGTGCAGACTCGCGACAGATCGTTTCGCATCAGGTCGACGATCATGACGTTCTCGGCGCGATCTTTTTCGCTGGCCGAGAGATCGTCGCCGGCAAACAGATCGGCCTCGGGCGTCTGCGAACGGCCGCGTGTCCCTTTAATCGGCCGCGTTTCAACCTGCCGGTCGCGCACCGTGAGGAAGCATTCCGGCGACGCGCTGCAGATTTGCCATGGGCCGAGATCGAAGTAGCCGGCGTAGGGGGCGGGGTTTCGCTCGCGCAACCGCAGATACAGATCGAGCGAGGTACTCGTCGCCGCGTGGAGCAACCGCTGGGCGAGGTTGACCTGGAAAATATCGCCGGCGTGGATGTACTCGACGCCGCGGCGAACCATGTCGCGGTACGCGGCGGCCGAGAGATTGCTGGTGACGCCAAGCATCGGCATCGGAAACTGCGGCGCGAGCTCTTTGAGCAGCGCGGAACTGCCGGTTCGACCAACCGGTTGAGCCGCCGTCGACGGGCTGCCGAACAGTAGTCGCTTGAACTCGGCCAAACGCGACTCCGCACGCTCGCGTCGAGCTGCCGGTTCGACCTCCGGCAACCCTTGGGAGATCAGCCACGCGCGGTGTTCCAGGTGATCAAACGCCGCGACGACGTCGTACGCCCCGACGGCCAGAGCGGGCGTTTGCAAGTCTTCAAATCTGGGGGCGGCAATGCGCTCCAGGCTGCGGTTGAGATCGTAGGAGAGGAGCCCTGCCAAGCCGCCTTGAAATGGCGGCAGATCGGCGTGCGCTGCGGAGTGGGGAACGAACTGCTTCCAGAGAGCTTCGACTGCGGCTAGGGCGTCGCTGCCGTCGGCCGGGCGCTCGATCCAAGCGAACGGATCGGCCGCAACGAACGAATAGCGTCCCAACCGAGGGTCGCGCGCGGCGGAATCGAAGAAAATGACATGCGGCAGCGCGGCGAGCCGTTCGAAAGCTGCAATCGCGGGCATGCCGCTGGGCAGCGGTTCGGCGAGGGGCAGGGGAGAGGAGGGCAAATTGCTCATGGCGCCCCTTTGGCGTCGTCCGGCGATTCATTTGGCTTTGCCTTCGCCGACGGCCGCTTGAGATAGTGCCGCGCTTCGGAGCGGGTGGCTAGTCCCCAGTCGAGCGATTCGTCCTGACGATAGGACTTGCCGAGCGTCAAGGCGGTGAGCGCCTTGCACATCTCGTAACCGAGATAGAAAGCGTGGCCGGGATCGAGATTTTTCGGGAGGCTGCCGTCGGGACCGGCCTGCCGCAGTTGTTCCATCACGACGAACGGATCGGCGTCGTGCAAATGGAGGCCAGGGCCGACGAGATGAACTTCGCCGGCTGTGGCGTAGATGCGGTAGTTGTTGTCGCGCACCTGCGTCGCGAGTTCGGCGATCGCAGCGACCGGCGTTTCCAGCACGTCGGCGTCACGCAGCATCACCAGCCGCGAGTCGAGATGTTTCGGCAGGACGCGATGAGTCACCGCGTGATGCATCACCCGGCGGGCGACGTCGCATTCGGCCACGCTAGTGCGCGCCCAGTTGATCACCTGCGTCGTGAGAACGCTGCGGACGCCGAGTTCCTGGCAAATGCCCAGCAGCACGGCGTTGACGCCGGCGGAGTCGACGTCGGTCAGTTCGGTGAGATTGCCGATCCCCATCATCATTTCGGCGTCGGGGTAGCGGCGGCGGATTTCAAAGTAGCGGCCCAGGCTAGCCGCGAAACCGAACCCAATCGGTTCAAGTATCGGATCGATCCTCAGCGGCACTCCATGCCGGGCCAGAAAGTCGACCGTTTCGTCAAGCCCTTCGAGCGTCGCCGGCACGTCGGGGGTGACGATCACTTCGGCGCCCCAGTCGAGCGCCGCCTCGCGATTCGAGCTGTTCACGCTGAGCACCAATTCGGCTCCCGCGTCCACCGCGGGTGCGATCTCCGCGGGATTGAGGCTATCGACGGAGACGCGATAGCCCTCGTCGCGGAGTGCTCGCACGACATGTTCCACGCCATTCCATGTGCCGCCGGGATCGCAGCCGACGTCGATGAAATCGGCGCCGTCGCTTGACAAGAGCGCCGCCTGTCGCAAGATCTCGGCGAGCGGCAGGCGTGGACAATGGTTGATCTCGGCAATAATCTCAACGTCGAAGGCCCCATAGTCGCTCGGCGGCGATTGACGTTTGAAATGGGCGTGCAGTTGCCGTAAGTCGCGCGGCCCCCGTTCGACCGGCGCGGGTGAGCTGACTGCCAGCGGCGACATATCCCCTTCGCAATAGCCCGGCACGATCACCCGCGTTGCTTTACTAGAAACATGCCAATGCTTGGCAATCCACTCGGGCGACATGAGCGCGGCAACGGTGATCGGCAGCACCTCGACGGTGTAGTCGAACCCGACGTCTGTCGCCAACGGCGCGACGACCGACTTGAGCGCATGCTCCGCCAAGCGGCCGGTGACGAAATGGATGTGATCGCGGGGCATGGCGACAGGGGCGTCTGATTGACGGATGACGAATGCGCGCGGGGCAGATAGATGATGACTGCGAAGGGGCCCGTTTAGCCGCGCGGCGCTAGCCCGCGTGTCCGCCGCGAGCGGGAGGAGCTAATTGGGCGTAATGGTGTAGTCCTGTTGCAAGGAATTCATAAGTGTTTTTGACAATTGACTATCAATGGCGACCGCCGTTGACCGCGATCGTCTGCCCGTTCACAAACGACGCCGCGTCCGACGCCAGAAACCGTGCGACACGGGCAATATCCTCAACCTCGCCCCAGCGGTTGAGGAGCGACTCGCCCTTAGCACGCTCCTGCCAGTAGTCCGACGCCTCCTCGCCCCACGCCGTGCGGATCCAGCCGGGGGCGATGCAGTTGACGCGCACCGCCGGCGCCAGCGACTTTGCGAGGCTGCGGGTGAAGTTCATTATCCCCCCCTTTGCCACGGCAAACATCTCGCCGCTGTCGCCCGCCATTCCCATCTCGGCCTGATCCCAGCCGATGTTGACGATCGACCCCTGCCCGCGCTCTTTCATGCGAGCGCCCACGGCGCGGCTAAGCTCGACCGTTCCCAGGACGTCGACTTCCCAAAGTCGATGGAGTTTGTCGTCGAACGACCAGTCGGCGGATTCGCCCGTCAACACGTCGACGCCGGCGTTATTCACCCACATGTCGATCGGCCGCTCTCGCCAGAGCCCGTGGACGAGGTCCCTACGGGAAGCCGCATCTGCGAGGTCGGTAACAACCGCGATTGCTTCGCGCTTGAACTGCCGGATGGCGGCGGCAACTTCGTCGGCGGCCTGCCGATCGCGGCCATGAACAACGACGTTGGATCCACCTGCCGCTAGCTCGAGGGCGATGGCTTTGCCGATTCCCCTGGTGCTGCCGGTGACGACGGCCCAGCGACCTTCCAGGCGATAGTCGGAATCAGGCATAGCGGCAAATTGCGGTCGCCGAAGGCGGCCCCAGAAAACGGGAGGGCGGGAACGGTGAAGCTATCCTTCGGTTGTAGTTTGGTCGCTGACCGGCCGCAACCGAAGGGTGTCGGCGGACGTATTAACGGTAGAACCGAAGCAATTTAGCAGAATCAAGGCACTTGCAACGTCGTTTCGCTCCAGGCGGGTCGACTTCAGTTGCCGCGGTAATTGGCCAACTTTAGGATTGATGGCGCCTCGGACGCCGCCGATGTTGATTCACGCCCGTTAGCCCTTAACCCCGCGAATGATCACGAGATGAGCTGCGTGGCCCGAGCTGAAAGAACGCCGATCGACGTGGCGACCGCAACGAATCGTGAGCGTCGACGACCGCAGCGCCTCGCTTTTCTTGTTGGCTGGTGGGCCTTACTGACAATCGCCACTGTCGTGATTTGGCTCACCGATCTTGCGCAAGACTACAAGAACGTCTCGCTACAGATTGCGTCGATGCTCGCCCTGGGAGGGCTTTCAATCTGGACGCTGCGCAGCAGCGGGTTGCCGTCGCCACGGCGCTGGTGGGCCGCTGCCTTGGTGTGGACCCCCGTGTGGGCGATCTCGCCCTTCGGACCGGTGCAGTTGATCAACAATGGCAATACCGGCGTCGCCGATTGGCGTTGGCGGTGGGCTCCTACCCACGACGAGACGCTGGAACGGGCCGTCGCCGCCTCGAGTGTGCTTCTTGATTGGAAGGAAACCGACCACGACTATCCACGGTTTCTCGGCAATGGCTACTGGGCCGAAGTGAAGGGCGTCGACATTGAGGCCGACTGGAACGCCCACCCGCCGAAGCTCCTCTGGACGCAACCAATCGGCGCCGGTTGGTCGGGCTTTGCGATCGTCGGCGACTACGCCGTTACGCAAGAGCAGCGCGGCGGTCAGGAGATGGTCGTCTGCTACGAATTGAAGTCTGGCAAAGTCGCCTGGTCGCACGCCGATGAGGCTCGTTGGGATCCCTCGGGTCCAGGCGCGCTTGGCGGCGTCGGACCTCGAGCGACCCCCACCATTCACAATGGCCGCGTCTATTCCCACGGCGCCACCGGCATTCTGAATTGCATCGATGCCAGCAAGGGCAAAGTAATTTGGACGCACGACACGCTGGCGGAGTTCGGCGCCGAGAATATCAGCTGGGGCAAGTCGGATTCGCCGCTAATCGTCGACGACAACGTCGTCATCAGCGTTGGCGGCCCCGACGAGAAATCGCTCGTTGCGTTCAAGCGCGAAACGGGCGAAGTCGCCTGGACCGCGGGCTCTCATCGTTCGTCGTATGCGTCGCCGGTGCTCGCCGACATTGGCGGCGTACGCCAGATTCTGGTCGTGAATGAGAATTTCCTCACCGCGCACGACGCGGCGACGGGCGCCGTCCTTTGGGAGCACCCCTGGGATGGCGACAGCAACGGCAACGCCTCGGCCTCACAACCGGTCCCCGTCGGAGGTGATCGCATCTTCCTTTCAAAAGGTTACGGCATTCAGTCGCAGCTACTGCAGGTGACGCGCATTGCACCCAACGCCGCTGCTTCAGAGAAAGCTGACGGCGATGCTGAGAAATGGTCGACTGAGGTCATTTGGTCGAAGCCAGTGCTCCGTACGAAATTCGGCAACGTCGTCATCCGCGACGGGGTCTTGTACGGGATCGACGACATCGACATGGATGCTGCCGATTTGGAGACGGGCAAGCGCTACTGGAAGAAGCGGCGCCGCCCTGATCTCGGCCACGGCCAAATCATGCTCGTCGGCGACAAGATACTCGTGATCAGCGAGTCGGGCGAGCTAGTGCTAATCGCCGCCGATTCTGACAAGTACCGCGAACTTGCCAAGCTGCAGGCGATCGAAGGAGTCACCTGGAACAACCCCGCCCTATCAGGCAAGTACCTGTTGGTTCGCAATGCCGAGGAAGCTGCTTGCTTCGAACTCCCCCTCGCCCCGACGCCAACTCTCTAGTTGCGCGCGTCAACGAGTCGTCAAAACCACGCATTCTTCACGGCATGGCCGATGCCGCCATGTCGATTTCGACATGGGCGTTGAGTGCATCCCGATCGAGCCTCGCCTCCGCGCGCAGTCCTCGAAACCAGGTGAGCAGCGGCAACTGAAAATCGTCCGGAGCCGCCGTGAGCATGAACCGGTTTTGCGGCCGAATTGCCGACGACGTCCACATTGGCTCGCCTCCGGTCACGTCGACGAGTTCGTATTTCCCTCCGAGCGGGCAAACAAACTTGCCGTCCATCAGCGTTTCGGCGATGGCCTGGCACTCGGAACGAGGCACGTTGAGCTGATTCGCCAGCGTGTTCATTAGTCGAGAAGCAGCAACCGACGTTTCGCGAGCGCGCATGTAACCGAAGGCATTGACTGCGGCGGCAAGTTGTTTGTCGGTAAGGTCAGCCACATCAATCCATAGTTGACCAGGATGTTCGACTGGGACCATCCGTAATTGCGGCAGGACCTCGCGCACTAAATCAGGCTTGAAGCTGATCAGTAAGAAGTCATCGCGCTTCGCCTGCCAAGTCGATTGCGCGCCCGGTATTGGTTGTTCGCCTTGAGCGAGCGCCTCACCAGTGAAAAGCGTCAGGAGGCCCGGCTTCGGCCACGCCCCCACATACATCCGCACGAGCTCTGCCGGCGCGGCTCCCGCGCCGATGCTGCCGTTGTCAACGACCAGGGGCGTGCGGAAATCGCGAACGCCCAGAAACAAGTGGTTTGGTTCGCCTGCATTCGCGCCAAAGGGCAGCGGCGAATCAAGAACGGCTTCCGCGCTCACGACGTTTCCTACGACCGGAGCGAGCCGCTCGCCGCTCGGCGGGCCGAATGTCGTCGGCAGCCGACCCAGCTTCACGTCGCTCAGCGGCGTCGCCCAGACCTCGGCGACTAACGTCTCCCCGCCGGTCGTCGGGCGCCGCTCGATAGCGACTCCAATGGGGGGCAGCTGAGCGATCTCCTGACCGAAGCGTTCGGCAAAGTCGCGATAAGCGGCGGCTTCGACGGCCGTCACCGACGTCACTTCAACTTCGGCCGCGGGGCGGAACAACCCTGGTCGGCCGCGCAAGGAATCCGAAGCGGTCCGATCGAGTACGACCAGTTGCGAACCATCGCTGCGCTGACCGAAGCCCGCCGGCAGCAATCCCGCAGCAATGAGCTGCTCGACCGTGGTTGCCTCGACGCCCTCGGCTTTCGCTTCGAGCTGGGCGAGCTCCAGCAGTTTTACTTCCCGCGCCGAGCGTGCCCGACGTTGCGATTCGATCCAAATCGCGGGACTGGTGAGCGACTTGAAGAACTCAGGGGAGATGTATGCGAAAATCGCGTCGTCGCGACTAACCGGCATCTGCTTGCGAACGCCAAGAAAGCCGGCCGAGGCGCCGAGCGAGCCTTCGCCTTGTCCGGCCAGCAGAAATCGTTGAACCAAACGTTCCGAGGTCGTCACCAAATGAAAGTCGCCGTCCTGCACGTAGTACGAACGCACTTCGCCGCCGGGCGTGGCGACGAGCGATACGTCCCGTTCAGCGATCTTCACCGTCGACTCGGCGGCGTCGGGATAGTTTTTGAGCGCCTGACGACGCTGCGTCATCAAATCGTTTGCCAAGAGCGGATTGGCCTTCGCTTGGAACAGAATGCCAACGGCGGCGCCCTGCGGCATGTAGGGATCGAGGCCGATCATCGCGACGTCGGCGATTACCTGCGGGCCGAGAATTTTCGCGAGGGCATTTTCGCGAAGCGATAGTTGCTGTTCGAGACGCTGCGTCGATGCTCGATCGATGCCGCGCCGTAGCAACATGTTGCCGAGGTCGCCTTGCCATTTCTTGCTGAGGTCGCGAAACCAGAGGTAGTTCGTGAAATTGCCAAAGCGGAGATAGAAGCACTCGACCGGTACGTGCAGAGCCATCGGCTCGATGCCAACGCCCTTGAGATCAGCGTCTGGCTCGGGCAGGTTGAACCAGGGCAACGGCGCCGGCAGGGGCATCGGTTGGCCCGCGCCGGCGAGGGGGGCGGCAAGCAGCTGCTGGTCGAGCGTCAGCTGGTGCGATTCGGAATTAAACAACTCGTCCCAAACGGTCTTCTTTGGCGTCAGTCCGGCCAGGAACCCGCCGGTTGGCTCCGGCAGCGTTTTTCCGAGGCGGCGCGACAAATTCGCCGCCAAGAAGTTTTCGACCACTGGGGGAAATTGGGGAGTCGCCCGCAGACTCTTCCAACGGTTCGCGTATTGCTGCCACCACTGGTCGAGCAGGACCTGATGCGCCTGCGGATTCGTCTGCGGCGCGACGCGGATCCGCTGCTCGGTCGGGGCGAACGTTTCCAGTTCGAACGGCTGATCGCCGCGGAAGAGAAAATAGATCGTCACGCTCCGGGGCGCATCAATGTCGAGCAATCGACGCAACAGCCGCCGCGCGGGCTCCTCCTTGATCACCGGATAAAGGACGCGGCCGTCGGGCGACGCTACCGTGAAGCGTTCGTCCTCCAGTGGCGCCGCGGGGCCCGCGGAGGCCACCGTCGCCGTCACGCGCCCGACGCCGAAAGGCTGGCCCGCGTAGACCTCGACGTCCAAGGCATACGCCACGTCCGAAATCAGCAGTAACCAGCAAAGCGCCGCCGAGCCGACCCGCGCGAATTGAATAAGTCTCACCATTTTCTCGTCAAGCTTTCTGCGGCGTGGGCGAAGAATGCCTACATTGAGCGCCAATGTTGTTCGGCAGATTGGTATTATGTTACCGGAAGCGACTTAGGATTAGGCACATTTTCGCCGGCCGGGTCAACTTCGCGAGAAGACCGACCGCACCCTTCGAAAGACGCCGGAACGACGCATCAGATTCCGCAACTTGCAAGCGTGCAACAGATTCTGTCAGAATTGCTCGTATGATTCGGACCCGACTCTCAATTCGCGGATTGGCACTGCTGGTCACGGCAGCTGCCGTCATCTTCGCCGTGGCTTCGCAGCCGGCCGCCGTGCTGGGGTTGGGAGCCGGGGCTCTCAGCGTGCCGCTGGCTCTCCTCGTCCAAGCAGGATTTTTCGCATTGGGCGGCGCCTTTGGGCGCTGGCTCGGGCCAATTGACGTCGTCGCACGCACCAGCCGCGGCGGGATCGAGTATTCGTCCCTGGCACGGACGGCCGGGAGGCGGCAGGAGATCGGCGCCGAGACGGCGGACGTGCAACGCGGGGACGGACGTTGAACAGGAGATTGATGAATCACTGGTGCGCGCTCGCGGCGATAGGATTGGCGGCCCTAGGCGCCGCGCCTAGCGCACTCGCACAGACAGGTTTCCAACCGCGGCAAGTTCCTAACGTTCCGATGCAGGCCAACTTCCTCGCGCGAGGACCGCGAGGTGAGGTCGTCATTGCCAGTACGAGCGAAGGACTAACTGTGCCGGTCGGAACCAATGGACCAGAATACTCGCGCCGGAATGGTCTGCAGTTAAGCGTCAAGTCGGAATGGCCCGGGCAATACGGGTACCATCCCGTCAGCGTCACGGTCCGCGCTGAGAAACCGGCGGCGAGCGATCGCACGCTGGAATTCCGCTTCACGGTGGGTGATTGGAATTTCGCCAGCAATGGCGTCAAGGCGCGGCAGCGATTCGTCTTGGAGCAGGGGCAGACCAAGGCCACGCTTCAACTCCTCGTTCCACAACTTACTAATTGGCAGCGGAGCCAGTGGGAACTCTACGTCGACGGGTCCCGTGATGACGAGTTCACGGTGAGCCAGGTCGATGTGGGCAGTTTGCGGTTCAACATGGCCAACAACCCCGCCGACGTCGCCGCGGTAGGAGTCATGCTGACCGACTCGCAGCGTTATGCAGTCACCGCCGATTTGGGGTTGGCGTATAGCAACGGCTCGGCGCTGTTTCAGGAAATGGCCCCAACGGAGTTGCCGACTGATTGGCTCGCCTACAGCTCGCTGAACGTGGTGGTCTTGCCGGCGAATCGATTACCGGAACTGATCGAGCGGCATCCCGTTCAGGCCCGCGCGCTTCTGCGCTGGGTGGCCACGGGTGGAAATCTGTGGCTCATCGGCGCTGGCCGACAATGGGAGGAACTGGCCGCGGTCGAGCAATCGCTGAGCACCCGCGACGTGCGTCCCTTGAACGCAGCGGAAGATCGCGCTGATGTTGCCTCGGGCGAAAAGGACGCTGCGTCCGACGACAACCGGACGCTGCCGCCCACGTGGCGCTTCGCTCCGCTGGACAACCGAGCGCTGGAACCCGCCGAGGGCGCGCTGGTCCTCGCGGGATATCCCGTCGACGAAGCGGTGGCGACGAAGGAGAGACTCAAGCCGACGCCCAAACCGCGGCCCGATGACGTCAGCGCGATAGATGCATCCGTCCCTGCGTGGGGGCCTAATGATGGCAATCTGCCGAAGACGTCCGCGGATTGGTTCGCCGTCCGTGGGTGGGGGATGGGAGCGATCACGGCGTTCAGACGGGATCTGCACAGTGCAAGCGAGCGAGATAACCAGAAAGCGGCGAACGTCATTTCGCAATCGTTGCTTGCACCGCGTCAGCAGTGGGGGGGCCGCTTTGGCAGCGTCCCCAACGATTCCAACGTCGACTTCAACAATTGGCTCATCCCCGGCGTCGGCATGGCGCCCGTCGGCAGCTTTCAAGTCCTCATCACGCTGTTCGCGCTGGGAATCGGTCCGCTGACCTATTGGTTCCTCCGCCGCATGGGCAAGCTGCCGATGCTGGTGGCCATCGTGCCGGCCGCGGCAATCCTGACGACGCTGTCGCTGTTCGCCTACGGCGTCTTGATTGACGGCGTCGCCGCACGAGTGCGAGGTCGCAGCGTAACGGTTCTCGATCAGCGCACCGGCGAATGCGCTGCCTGGGGACGCTATTCGTATTACGCCGGTATCGCGCCGCGCGGCGGCATCGCGGTTCCGCCCGACCAGGCGATGTTCCCCATCCTGCCAAATTGGTCGCCAATTTTTGGCTTTGGCGGGCGGTCGTCGATGACCGAACGCGAAGTCGTCTGGGACGACCAGCAGCGACTCACCCGGGGCTGGCTCGCTTCGCGCACGCCCACGCAGTACCACGCGATCGCCGCACGAAAATCTGACAAACGCCTCGATCTTCGCGTGACCGCCGAGGGGCTGAGGCTCACGAACCGGCTTGGCGCCGAACTTGTCGGGGCGGCAGTGCAAGATCACGACGGAAGCTTTTATTGGTGCGAGACGTTGCCTGCCGACAAAGGCGTCATCGTCCCTCCGCTACAGCAGAACCAAGTGGCCTCGAGAGTGCGGCGCCTTTTCACGGAGAACCTGCCTGAGCTCCCTGCTGGCGACGATGGCCGCCGTAACAGCAGCGGCTACTACAGCTTTGCCGTCTCCGATAGCTTGATGGAGGGACGACTCGGCGCCATCAACTCGCCGCAAGTCACCGGTTGGGGGCCAGGTCGCTATATCGCGTTCACTGCGACCGCCATCGAACTGACTCCCGGCGTCGACGGCATCGATGAGTCAGACAGCTTCCATGTGATCGAAGGGAGCTGGTAACGATGTACATGCCCCGCCGTCCGCTCATTGAAGTGCGTGAATTGCACCGCTACTTCGGCCCGACCAAGGCCGTCGTCGACATGAGCTTCGAGGTCTATGCCGGCGAAGTCTTCGGGTATATCGGACCCAACGGCGCTGGCAAGACGACCAGCATGCGGATTATCTCGACGCTCGACGAGCCAACCTACGGCGACGCGTTGGTCGACGGCTTTTCGGTCGTCGACGACCCCGATCGCGTCCGCCGCCGGCTCGGCTTCATGCCCGACTATTTCGGCACGTATCAGAACATGAACGTCGTCGAGTATCTCGATTTCTTCGCTCGGGCCTACGGACTGCGCAGCTACGAGCGCAAGCGAGCGATCGAATACGCCATGGAGTTCACCCTGCTTGAACAGCTTGCGGAGAAGCCGATCAACGGCCTTTCCAAAGGGATGAAGCAGCGGTTGGCGCTCGGGCGCACCATGATCCACGATCCGGCCGTGCTCATTCTCGACGAGCCCGCCGCGGGTCTCGATCCGCGGGCGCGCATCGAACTGCGAGAAATGATCGGCCGCTTGGCGGCTGACGGGAAGTCGGTGCTTATCAGCTCGCATATCCTTACCGAACTGGCGGAAATGTGCCATCGCGTGGGGATCATCGAACAGGGGCAGCTACTCGCCGTCGGCACCGTCGAGGAGATCAGCAATCAAACGGAAACGCGCAGCGAGGTGCGCTTGCGAGTCCTCGGCGAGCCCGACGGAATGATGCAATATCTCCGCGTGCGCGACGACGTGAGCGACATTGCGTTTCGTAACGGGCAGGTGATCCTCACCCATGCGGGCGGGCCGGCGGAGCAAGCCGCGTTGCTCCGCCAGATCATCGAGGCCAATTTTCAGGTTGTCGAGTTCGCCAGCAAGACCAAGAGCTTGGAGGACGTCTTCATGCATGTCACTGAGGGAAGGGTGCAATGACCTCGGTTCCTCCGACCGCGCTCAACGAGGCAACGTCGATTCATCCGCCAACTCGGACGGCGGAAGCGAGTTGGCTGCGCGCATGGAACTGGACCGAGGCCCGACTTGCCGCACTCGCGGAGCGAGCGAATCCAATTCTCGTCAAGGAGACTCGGCAAGCCCTCAAAAGCCGGCAGTTCATCATCACGTTTATGATCGTGCTGTTATTCTGCTGGATCGTCAGTTTCGTCGGCATCGCGATCGTCGGCCCGCAAATCTATTACGCCGCCGCCGGCCCCGGCATGCTGGCGGCCTACTACACGATCCTCATCATCCCGCTGACGCTCGTCGTGCCGTTCACCGCCTTTCGTTCGCTAGCGGCCGAGCAAGAGGAGAATACGTTCGATCTGCTGTCGATCACCACGCTCGGCTCCCGGCAGATTGTCACCGGGAAGTTGGCAAGCGCGCTCGTGCAAATGGTGGTTTATCTCTCGGCGGTGAGCCCCTGCATCGCCTTCACGTTTCTGCTTCGCGGCGTCGACGCCATCACCGTCGGCATGTTGCTGGCCGTTGCCATGCTCGGATCGGTCGGTCTATCCATGATGGCGCTGCTCATTGGGGCCGCCGCGCGCGTTCGCACGACGCAGGTAGTGATCTCCGTCGCATTGGTGCTCTTGCTGGCGGGGGCCGGTGTGGCGCTTTGGTTCTTGGGAATCGGAATCATCAGCGACGGTTCGGCCATGTATCGTCAGGCCGAGTTCTGGCTGTTTGCCGTCGTCGTCATGTCGCTCTACGTCACGACGTTCGGGCTGCTTCATGCGGCGGCCGCCGCCCAGGTAGCGTTCGTGAGCGAGAATCGATCGACGCCGCTGCGGCGCTGGATGATGGCGCAACAGGCCTGCCTCTGCGGCTGGATGGCGGGACTGGTCTACGTCGTCCTTGGATCACCGGGAGCAAGCAGCAGCGGGTTCATGTCCGGCGTCGTGATCATCACCGCAACGCTCGGTTCCGGCTACTGGTTTCTGATGGGGGCGATGATGACCGGCGAGTGGCCCCATCTCTCGCGACGCGTCCAGCGCTCGCTTCCGACCAACGATGCCTGGCGTCCGTTCGTCAGCTTGATGAACCCCGGCCCCGGCGCCGGGTATCTGTTCGCCGTCGCGAACCTCACGATGCTCTTGATCGTGAGCTTGAGCGCCGCCGTGTGGGCCAATGCGACTGGCATGGCGGGCGGCGGCGGTCCCTCGCTTGAGGCCGCGTTCTATTACGCCATCTTTGCGTGGTCGTACGTCGTCGCCTTCCTCGGCTTCGGTCGACTAATCATCAATGCACTGCGGAAGTGGGTCTACGTCCCCATGACGGCCGCGTTCCTGATTCATGTCATTTTGCTGCTCTCTGCCATCGGCGTGCCGACCGTGATCCAAATGACGTCGCGCGAACTACGCAACAGCGGCTACACGCTATTGCAAATGCCGAACCCTGTCTGGACGCTCAGCGAACTTGCTAACCGCGGCGTCAATAGCGTTCAGGCCGACGTGCTGGTCCTCATCTTGCCGACGGCCGCGCTCATCGCCCTGCTTCTCAATTTGCGTTCCGTGGCGACCGAACTGATGCTGCAAAGGATTCCCGTGCCGGTGCGCATCATCGAGGACGAAGCCGAGTTGGAGGCAGCGGCGCCGCGCGGACCGCAAAGCCCCTGGGACCTCGACGACGACCCGGCGTAGCCTCGCTCCGACCCGAGTCGCGCAACAGACGCCGTTGAGGGGGGCTTTGCACCAAAAATCTGTGGGAGGGGTCTCCGACCCAGAAGCAGTGCTGTGTGACCACAACCGCTTGTGATGGTGATCGAACTCGGCGTCGGAGACGCCTCCCACAGATCGTTTTTGGTGCAAAGCCGCCCCAACGGCGTGCGTGTTCGCGCTCTACTTCACGCTGTGCGTCACGGGGTCCAGCTCGAATGGCCTCCCCGTCAACGGATTGGCCGGCAAGCCGTCCGGAAAGAACTCAGGGTCGGTCGCCAAGTCGGCAATGCTAACGGGCCAACGCTGGTGCTCGGTTTTGTACCGCTCGACGGCCACGCTAATCGCCGCGGCATAATGGTCGCGAATTTTTTCCCGCGCAAGTTTGTCGTCCACCACGACGCGCGGCAAGACGATCGCGGCGATGATCCCGACGATCGTGGATACGGCAAAGAACTCGATGACTGAGAAGGCCCGACGACGTTGCTGATTTGTCTGATTCATGACCCCACTCCCCCTCAAGCCGCGGAAGTCCAGGGCTCTCCCGCGAGGGAGCGGCGGACCGCGGCGTTGGGAAAATGTACGTCGCGAGAATGGCGCGCAGCGGGGGTGCTGGGGGCACGGTTCCGCCAAGCCTTCGGTGCAACGATGGCGATAGTGCGGATCATGCGGCCGAGGCCTAGCGCTTGTGGCCGCACACCTGCGGCTCCGCTTCGAAGACTGCCTTCAACACGTCCCGCCGCGTGATGAGTCCGACCAACCGACCCTTCTCCAGCACGGGCACGCGGCGAACTCGATGGACGATGAATCGGTCGGCAATGGCGCGGATCGGGTCGTCTGCGTGCACCGTAAGGACGTCGGTGGTCATATGCTGCGCCACCGTTTCGCAGGCGGTCGTCGCGTCGTATGCCGTCGCCAACAAGGCAAACTCGGTGATAATGCCGACAAGCCGGCCGTCCGCGGCGACGACTGGCAGGCCGCTGACCTGCATTTTCATGATGACTTCGATCGCCTCTTGTAGAAAAGCGTCGGGGCCAATCGTTACCAAGCGGTCGGTCATAATGTCGCGCGCTGTCAGCATGGGATGCTCCGGTATGGCTGCAGGGCGGGCGCGATCGTCCTGTCGATCGACTTACCCAACCAAGGCAAAACATAGCTCAAAAATGCACGATTCGCGGCCTATCTAAGCTTTATCGGGGCGGCTGCCGAGCCGCGCCCATTCCTGCAGAATTTCCTTCGCCGCCAACCCTACGACCGGCGCCCTCCGCACAACAGACTCGCGCAGCGTCCGGCTTCGTCGCTGGCGACGGCGGGCTGGACGCTGTCTATGATGGGGGTATCCAGGCAGATTCGGGTGCCACCGCTTTTCTCGCATTCGCCCTTATGTCGACGCCGCTCGGTCCCGATCTCGATGATATTGCACTCGCGTTTCGCGGGTACAACACGACTAATTTGGGACGGACGCGCGAGTTACTTCACATTCCCGCCTATGGCGAGATACTCTGGGAGGAACTGCGCCGTTACGGCCGCATCTGCAGTGAATGGACTCGGCGGCCCAGCGATCTGGTTGAGATTGTCAACGCGAACGTCGAGCCGGGGCTCGACCGATACGCCGAGTCGATCGCCTTGATCGTTGCGGTCGAAGTCGCCCACCTGAGATTGCTTCGCGAAGTGCACCGCATCGATTACACGCAAGCGAAGCTGGCGTTCGGCTACAGCCTCGGCGAAATGACTGCCGTTTGCTGCGGCGGCGCGTTTGCCACGGAGGACTTGGTGCGCGTTCCGCTGGCGATGGCGCACGACTCCGCGGATCTAGCCCGCGACGCTGAAATGGGCGTTCTGTTTTCCCGCGGCGGCGCGATCTCCGAGCATGACGTCCGCCGACTCTGCGCCGACGTCACCCGCCGCGGCCGCGGCACGATCGGGCTCTCGGCAATTCTCTCCCCCAACAGCTACCTCGTTATCGGACAGGGCTACACGGTCGACTTGTTCAAGGAAGAGATGAAGACGGCCCTGCCGGCGGCAGCGCACCTCCGCATCAACGAGCATCGCTGGCCCCCCCTGCACACGCCAATCGTGCGTCAGCGCCACATCGTCGATCGAGCCGCCTTGATGATCGATCAACTGCGGCCCGGTAAGTTCCCGCCGACGCCGCCCGTCTTCTCGTTGGCCACGGGCAAGCGCAGTTACGACGAGCACTCCGCGCGCGAAGTGCTGCGGCAATGGATCGATCATCCTCAGCGGCTATGGGACGCGGTGGTCGAAACGCTCAATTCCGGAGTTTCGACGGTGCTCCACATTGGCCCCGAACCGAACCTCATTTTCGCCACGTTTGCGCGCCTCGCGGAAAACGTGAAGCAACAGGCCAGCGGCAAGACGTTCGATAGCTACCGAGTCAAGGCGATGTCGGGTCTAGCCAATCGCCCGTGGCTAGCAAATTTGCTCCCCAAGCGCGCTGTGTTGCTGCGGGCGCCGATGCTTAGGCAGATCGTGCTGGAAGACTGGCTCATCGACCACGCGCCGGCCGCGGGCGGAATGCATCGTCCGCACGCAGCGCCGACCGTCGTCGCCAGCGTCGACGCATCCTCGCCGCGGCCAGCGTGAGCATGATCCATTGATGGAACGCCCACGCTACACCGATCGTCCGCTGCCGCCCTATTCGTACGTCCCGCGGCACACGCCTCACCCAGTGAGCAACCCGCTCGGCCACATGTTTGGTCAGCACACGGCGCGGCCAGCGCCGTTGATCCCTGAGCGCTGGGCTGATTCGGACGAGTTTCGTTACGGCGTCGACCTCTTCAATCACGGATTCTATTGGGAAGCCCACGAAGCCTGGGAATCGCTATGGCTGGCTGCCGGGCGGCAAGGGCCAACGGCGATCTGGCTCAAGGCGCTCATCAAGTTGGCGGCCGCACTCGTCAAGCTTCGCGAAGGGAGCTCGATCGGCGCACTCCGTCACGCGCTTCGCGTTCAGCAACTGATCGTCGAACTTCGTACGTCGATTCCGGCGGAATCGAATCGCTACTGCGGCCTCGAGATCGCTGCCGTGGCTGAATTGACGCGACAAGTCATCGTCGTCGCCGAACGCGGCCCGCTGCCTGAGCATCCGCTCGCGACGCTGAGGCAGTGCCTCGAACTGAACTAACCGAGCTGATGGAGCTCGACCGCGGGCGGCAGAATCCGCTGCCCGGTGCGGGCTTGCTCCAACAGCGTCTCGGCGCGATACGAGCTGCGGACCAGCGGCCCCGAGGCGACGCCCTTGAAGCCAATTTCACGGGCCTGCATCTCAAAATGCAGGAATTGTCGCGGTTCGACGTAACGGTCGACCGGTAAGAATCGCGTCCCTGGTCGCCCTGGCGCCAAGTATTGCCCTAGCGTAAGCAACTCGACCCCCGCCGCATGCAACTGCCGCATCGCGTCGACCACTTCATCGTCGGTCTCGCCGACGCCGACCATCAGACTGCTCTTCGTCGGCATGTCGGGCCGCAGTTGACGCGCTCGTGACAACACTTCGAGACTTTGCGCGAACGACGCTCGCGGGTCGCGCACCAAGTGATCCATTCGCGGCACGCATTCGACGTTGTGCGCGAACACCGAGAGCGGGATGCCGTCTACCAGTGTAGCCAGAGCGTCCCAATTTCCTGCGAGGTCGCTGGAGAGCAGCTCGATCCCCGTCTCCGGCAAGCGTTCGTGCACAGCCTCGACGCAACGCCGGTAATGACCCGCCCCGCCATCGGCCAAGTCATCACGGTTCACCACGGTGATGACGACGTAGTCGAGCTTTAGTCGCTCGACCGCATCGGCCAATCGCTCCGGCTCATCAAAATCCGGCAGCGGCGGCGCCTTCAGCGTCTCCACTGAGCAAAACCGACAGCCGCGCGTGCAGCTTTGCCCCGCGACCATGAACGTCGCCGTGCCGCGCGCCCAGCAATCGTGGATATTGGGGCAGCGGGCCTCTTCGCAGACCGTGTGGAGCTGATTACCCGCGACGGCGCCTTGCGTGTTGTTAAAGACTTCCTGCGCGCGTCCGGCAGGCAAGTTCACGCGCAGCCACTCCGGTAGGCGCCGGCGGGGCGCATCAACCATAGGCAGCGTATTGACGATGGGGAGGGCGGGGGCGGGCTCGGTCATGCGATTTTCGGCAGTCGGCGGTGAAAACTCATTATCGTCGTTCGTCCGCCGGCTACAAGTCGCGACGTTGAGGAGCCTACCTGCGGCGTTTCTGGTGAAGACGCACGCTCGCCACCCAGACAATTCGGTCGGCTTCGCTCGCTTGATAGGTGACAACGAGGGGAGCCGAGATCAAAACTCGCGTCGTACCATCCCGAGACTCGCCAACTTCGAATGGGGCATCCCCCAGCAAGCGATCGATCTCACCGGCGGCAGCCGAAACGAGGTTTCGCTGCTCGCAAGCCATCCAGATCTCCGTGAGCTCAGCTTCTGCTGCGGGAAGCCAAACGACGGTGAACTTCAAGGGGAGGCCTCGCCATACTTGGCTGCGAGATCAGCCAAGATCGCCTTTAGCGGTCGCCCGCCGCCTGCCGCGATTCGCCTCTGAATCTCTTCAGATGGTATGCCTGAATCCATTCCTTCGTAAAGCGATTTGCTGTCAGCCGGGGTGACGAAAAGGACGACGCGCCCCGTTTCGTCAAAAATATGAAACGGAGTGCTCAGATCCCCAAGTTTTTCGCGCAACTCCGCATCTAAAACAACTCTGTCCATCAATCGCTCCCAATGAGGTGAGGGATCAATCGGCCGACAGACTCATTTTATGCGGGCTAGCTTAGGCGTGCAAATTCAGGGTGAGTGTCAGCAGTCTGTCACCGCTAGCCGGTCAGCCCTTCAAACAGCGGCGTCGACAAGTACCGCTCGCCCAGGCTCGGCATGATCGCGACGATCCGCTTTCCCTTCCATTCAGGACGCGCGGCCAGCTTCGCCGCGGCGCAAATGTTGGCTCCGCTGGAAATGCCGGCCATGATGCCCTCTTCCTTCGCCAGTCGCCGCGCCCATTGGAACGCTTCCTCATTGCTGACGGCGATGGTCTCATCGATCAGCGAAGTATCGAGGTTCTTAGGAATAAAGCCCGCGCCGATGCCTTGGATCTTGTGGGGTCCGGGGTTGCCTCCGGAGATCACAGGCGAGTCCACCGGCTCGACGGCGATCGCCTTAAAGTTCGGATTCTTCGGCTTGATGTATCGTGCGACGCCGGTGATCGTGCCACCTGTGCCGACGCCGGCGACGATCGCGTCGATGTTGTGCCCGGAGTCCTCCCAGATTTCCGCGCCAGTGGTCTTCTCGTGGATGGCGGGGTTAGCCGGGTTCTCGAATTGCTGCGGCATCCACGCGTTCTTTTCTTCCGCCACGATGGCGCCGGCGCGAGCGATGGCGCCCTTCATTCCTTCGCTCGCCGGCGTCAGCACCAGTTCGGCGCCGAGGGCCCTCAGCAGCGCCCGGCGCTCGACCGACATCGACTCCGGCATGGTCAACGTCAACCGTAACCCTTTGGCCGCGCAGACGAAGGCCAAGGCGATGCCCGTGTTCCCGCTCGTCGGCTCCACAATGTGCGTGTCGGGCTTTACCTTGCCCTCTCGTTCGCCGGCTTCGATCATCGCCACGCCGATACGATCCTTCACGCTGTTCAGCGGATTGAAAAATTCGCACTTGGCGAAGACAGTCGCCTGTCCGGCCGGCACCAGCCGGTTGATGCGAATCATCGGCGTGTCGCCAATCGCGACGGTCACACTATCGTAGGTACGGCTGCGAGGCATCGGTATACCCTGTGTAGATGGCAGGGCGATCGCCGTCCGTCGGTCAACCGCCCCGAGGTAAATGCGAAGAAGTCAGACTGCCCCAGCTAGGGCTCGTCGACGAAATTAGCTGCACTGGACTAGCTGCTCTAACGCGCCCGATTATCAACGTTTGCCGCGGCTTGGACAACCCCGGGTCGCTTAGGCGATCGCCTGCAGGTCGCGCCGCACTCGATCCAACCCTGCAGCCAGGCGCTCGCCGTCGCCCGCCGGCCAAATCCGCAGCGCCATCGCCCGACCCGACGGAGGCAATCGCCGGGAATCGCCAGGACGACATCATCGCGAAGCAGCGCTACATGGCGAGCGGGTCGCTCACTGCTTCTTCAAATGCTCGTCGAACCAATCCGCCAGCGTCTCCAGATCTTTGGGGAGGTCAGGCCAGCCGTGCCCAGCGCCGGGCTTGGTGACGAGCTTGGCTTCCACGCCCGCTTTCGTTAGCGCTTCAACCAGGATCTCCGCTTGTTGAATTGGCACAAGCTCGTCGGCGTCGCCGTGAACAATGAGCGTCGGCGGATCGTCGCTGGATGCGTGATTCACCGGCGAGATCGCTTTGCCGATTTCTTGCAACTTGGCTTCGTCCGTGATCTCCACGAACCGTTTTGTTTCATCGTCCATTTGCTCAAAATCAAACGGCGCTCGGAAGCCCTTCAAGATGCCGCGGCCGAGGGCGTCCTCGCCGGGTTTGCCATAATTGAAGAAATCAGTCGGGGGAAAGAAGCAGGCCACCGCCGCAACGCGACTGCTTTCGCGATCAACCTTGTCCTGAGCGTTCGGGTCGCCCGCAGATCCCGCGGTCCCCTGCATCACCGACAGATGCCCGCCAGCGGACGCCCCCATGATGCCGAGCCGTTCAGGATCCACTCCGTAATCGGCCGCGTGATGCCGGATATAGCGCACCGCGCGGTGCATGTCGCTCAGGATCTCGGTGATGTTAAACTTCGGCTGGCTGCCATGAACCACGGCGAACACCGTGTACCCCCGCTTTAGAAAAGGTTCCAGGAACCCGGGATTGATCGCCTCGTGAGCAGAGAACCAGCCGCCGCTCACGACAAAGATCAGCCCAATGCCGTTCGGCTTCGCCGGCGTGAAGACGTCCATCGTCAGCGCCGTGCCGAACTTGCGCCCGTAGATGACGTCCTCCGTTCGCTTTGCTGGCGGCTCCTCCGCACGACCAACCGCCGCCACGCACAACCCCGCCGCCAACGCCAGTGCCAATCGCATCATCGCCACTCTCCCATGCCGCTTGAACGAACAGAAAAGTCGAATTGCCGCGGCCCACATCATACCCGGGCGGCCGTGACAATGCTCCACTGTCGCGCCTCGAGTCGCTATATTGGACGAAAGCGCTTCCCATCAAGGCAGTTTGTCGATGCCCTACAACACCGAAGAAACCTGGGAAGACGGGTCGAACCAATGGGACGATGATGAATACGGCGACGACGAAGATGAAGAGCCGACCATCTTCTGTCCGAATTGTCGCGCCGAGATCTGGGAAGAGGCGGAACGCTGCCCTGAATGCGGCGAGTATATTTCTGACGAGGCTCGCATCGATCGCCGCACGCTCATGCCGCGCTGGATCATGCTCACCGCCATCCTGTGCCTGCTGCTCCTCGGCCTAGGAATGGCGCTTTCGCTTGGCCTCTGAGACATGGCTCGTCAAACGACGGGTCTACTCTTTCAGCCCTCGGCTCCGAAGCTTATTCAACTGCAATTTTCGAAATACTTCACGGTTAACGCTTTAAACACAGAGCACACAAAGAGCACAGAGGACGATTTGAGGCATTTGCTCTTTCTCGTCTTCTCTGTGGCCTCTGTGTGCTCCGTGGTAAATGCGATGGCTGACCGCGATTAAATAAGGTTCGGAGCCGGGGAGCTGGGATTACATCGAGCATCCCGTCTTAATTCTTCGCCGAAGTCAAAAACTGCGGCGCCGACATCCCCATCGACACATACATGCTCATGAACGCGTCGACGCTCAAGTTAGCCGGCTTCACCGACGCCACGGGTACGAAAATAAGACTTCCCCCCATCGGCACGGGCGCCGAGGGAATCAGGACAGCGTGATATGCCACGTCGCTAATGAGAAACTTCTCCGGCGTCGGCAGCAATGCGAGGAACATCGCCCCCGAATCGCCGCCGAACGTGCAGAAGACGACGCTCATCCCTTTGAGGTCGGAGTTTTCCTTGTCCATCATCCCCATCATCTGCCGCACCGTGCCGTAGATGCCTCCGAGCATCGGTAGCTTCCGGCCGATCCGATCGAGGTTCCCCTGAACGAATCGCTTGGCGCCAAATTCGACCAGTACGCCGAGCCCGAAAATAAGTGCGAGCACGAACGCCCATCCAATCACATAGGCGATCCACGGCTCCTCCGAAAACCGTAGCCCCATCTGCTCCAGAACGCCGCCGAGCACGGTCCGCGGGCCGAGAAACCCGCTCACGGTTTGCGTGACCCACCCGACCACCGCCACGGTGATCACCAGCGGCAGCACCGTCACCACGCCGGCCAGAAAGCATTTCACGATCGATCGGAGCATGTGGGGAATTCCTGCGGAGGAAGTGTAAACGCCGCGAGCGTTATAACAACTTCTCTTCGCGGCGACGCCCCGAATCTTCCCGTAAGTCCTGCTGAAGGCTGATCTCCTCGTTCCCAAGCTCCGCGTGGGAACGCCGCCCCCGCCGCTCCGCGGCATTCACGATTGCCCGACAATTCTCAGGCTCATTTCCTGCACGACGCAGAGCGTCAGCCTTCAACATTCCCACGCGGAGCGTAGGAACAAGCCGTAAAAACGCCCACTCCCACGCGATCATTTCGCCCAATCCCAACAACCGTGATGAGGCGCCAAGATTTCAACCCCCGGCGCGTGTATATTACCGAACACGTTTTTAGCAACTCCTATCGCCTGACCTCTTACTCCAGGAGCCTGTCATGGTCGAATCAATCCCCACCGGTCACGAAAAAGTCCTCGGCTTCAAGATGAGCGGCAAGCTCCACGACGAGGATTACAAGTCGTTTGTCCCGCAGGTCGAAGCGGCCGTCGCCAAGTTCGGCAAAGTCCGCATGCTCGCCCAGTTCCACGATTTTCACGGGTGGGACATGCACGCGTTGTGGGACGATATCAAGTTTTCTACCGTCGAATGCAACCACATCGACCGGATCGCCCTCGTCGGCGAGAAGACGTGGGAGAAGTACATGGCGATGGTCTGCAAGCCCTTCACCATGGCGAAGATCGAATACTTCGACGCCGCCGACATCGAACAGGCCAAGACCTGGCTTGCCGAAGGCCTGTAACGCTAGCCAACCCACCCTATAGAACATCGGCAGGCCCGGTTTACTGGGCCTGAGCCCCCGCACTCACGATTTCCAGAACAGAGACAGCAATCGCGATGAGCAAAGAGAACCACGGCAATCACCATGGCCACCACGATCATGGCCATCCCCAGCACAAGACCGGCGGCGGCCTTCACAAAGATTGGCGGGCCTGGGCCGTGGTGCTGCTCATGGTCGCGGCGATGGCGGTCTACACGCTGACGTTCGACGAGTCGATTGAACCGGGCGAGCCCGAGCAACAAGAAGTGCCGGCCGCGGCCGAGTAGCGCTATGCCCCCAAAGCGGCTGCGGGCGTCGGCGCGTTACCGAAACATTTCGTTGAGTTTGCCGAACGCCGTCCGCGATTGGCCGTTGCGGTTCCGCCCGGCAAGGCCGTCGCTGCCGCGACGGAACAGGTTCTGCAGCGTCTGTCCTTGCGGCGGAATGACGAACAACTCCGGATCGTCCACCACCCAGGGCGTCGACCAACTCTTGCCGTTATCGAGATTCGCGACGTTAAAGAAGAAGTTGTTGAACTCCAGGCACTTGTTGCCATACGGGAAGCTTGAGTATAGGTGGTCGTCGGCCGTGAGATTCCCCACGCCCGGGCGCGCATATTGATGAACCTGACCATCGGGCGTGAACGATAGCCCAAACGTCCACCAGCCCGGCTCGTCAATGATTGGACCCGGCACGTCCTGGCCGTTCGGGCGAGCCCGGACCGCCAGTTGCGCGAAGTCGCGTTCATATTTCGGCGTCGTTTCGCTGCGAAACATGATGAACATGCCGGGCCAATAGGGCTCGATCGCTCCATCGGGGGTGCGTCCTGAAACGTCGGCGCGAATGCCGAACGACGCGCCGCTGCGATTCTCCCACCGCTTGAATTCCGGCAGATAAACCCGCACCACGCAACTCGGACTCCACGCCGCTGGAATCGATCGGCCGATCCGCGATTCGACGCTCATCAGCAGATCGTCCTGCATCTGCTCGCCGCTATAGCTGCCGGGGATGCCCGAGAATTTTGTCGCCAGGAAGAGCGAGCCCTTGCTTCCCGGCAAGCCGCCGGGCGGGGTCGCAATCCGACGGATCACGTCGGGCTGTCCCCGTTTCGCGCCTTCGTACCACCGGCCGTTAACGCTCCGTCCCCCCGGCGGACGCTGCTCCTCGTCCTGCTCGTGACTCGCCTTGGCGCCGTTCATCACATAGCGCCAATCGGCGGCCTCGAAATTGTCGCCGCACTGGACGACTTTCACGCCGCTGCCGGGCACGAATGGTTGGTCGGCCGCATGCGTTGCCAACGAACTGTAAAGGCAAAGCAGCGACGCCAGAGTAAGGCGATGTATGCGCATGGCACGTCCCTGTCGCGTCAGCACGAGTCGCGAAGTCGGCGGCGCAGCGGTGCGCCGTCTCCCACGTTATCGGCAGATCCACCCCGGGAGCTAAACTCGCCGCAACCCGAAGACTCGATCTCGGCTGTCCGCTAGCATCGCGCGCAGGCGATTGAGCGCCGCTAGCGCGGGGCGTCGAGCCCCTCCCGCGCGCGGTCGTCGATCACTTGCAGCATCAGCGGATGAAGTCCCAGCGGCGGCGTCACGACGTGCGAGATCCCCATCTCGCGAAACGGACTGGCCGCTTCAGCGGCCAGTCGCGGAATATCCTCGCTCCAATGCCGGCCAGGCGCCAGAAAATAGGGGACGATGAGTACCTGTTTCGCGCCCAACTCCACGCACCGGGCAAAGGCGGCGGCGATCGACGGCTCCGCAAGTTCCATGTGCGCGGGTTCGATGATTGGCCAACCGGAATGCCGTCGGTACGCCTCCACCACCTCCAGCAGCAGGTTGTTGCTCTCGGGCCGGCGCGAACCATGGTCGACGATGATCATGCCGGCATCGGCGGGGCAGGGGAGTGGGACTCGGTCGGGCATTGCGCGTCATGGGCAGAGTGAGTGGGCGGCTGGGTCGATTTTAGCTGTCCGAGACGACTCCGTAGTGAAGGAATCCCGGCAATCTGCAAAAAGCTGGTTCGCCGCGGAAGCTGTGGTATCCTTAGGGGACTGGGAACTGGCCCTCAGCGGTCAGTTCCCTTCGGTCGGACCTTCCTTCCCCTGGCATCCACCGCACATCCCGCTGGCCAGGCATGCTTCTGCTCAACCTTCGCTATCACAAGCGCTTCCAAATGGAAGTCGACCTGCGCCGCTGGCGGCTCCTGCCGGTTGGGATTTACCCCCATTATCGGCTCGTTTCCTGGTCGCCCGAACTGCTTCACGAGCACGCAGAAGCGAAGTACCTAAGCTTTCGAGATGAACTCGACGCCATCGTCTTCCCCTGTTTGGGCGAGATGCAAAGCTGTCGGCGGTTAATGGAGGAAATCAGCGATCGGGACGGCTTCGTTCCCGAAGCGACTTGGCTGGCGCAATACGTTGGGGCAGGACCGAGCCGCGTCGAGTCATGCGGCACGATCCAGGCAATTCGCACCACGCGTCAGCGAGCGAACATCCAAAACATCGGCGTCACGCCGCACCACCGCGGTCGTGGCGTCGGCGCGGCCCTCATCAACGTTGCCCTCGCCGGCCTGCAGCAGGTCGGGGTGTCGCGGGTCGGCCTCGAAGTGACGGCCCAAAACGACGCGGCGGTCCGGCTCTACCACCGGATCGGCTTCCGCTCGGTGAAGACGGTCTACAAAGCGATCGAAGAGCTTCCTCCTCTCCGCCGCACGGCCGTCCGCTAGAGCGCAGTTCTGTCGCCTTATCCAGCCCCCGGCTCCGCCGGGGGGGTAGCACCATGCAGGACGATGTCTACCGCAATGGTGACCGACCCCCCGGCGGACAACATAATGCAATAGCTAGCACGCGTCGCTAGCGGTAAAAAGGCCCGCGTTCCAGGCTGTTCCTAGAGACCTGACACGTTTCTAGGAGGTGAGCCATGGAACGCGAACTCTGGAGCGTACTATACCGTTTGACTCGGCGGTTATGCAGCGATCGTTCGGGACACGTCTATTCGGTCAGTTGGATCGTCGGCGTCTATCTCTGGGCGGTGATCCACGATCGACCGGTGAGTTGGGCGTGTCGGCCGGAGAATTGGCCGTCGTCATGGCAGGTGCGGCTGCCGAGCCAATCGACGGCGAGCCGTCGTCTCCGCACGGCGGCGGCCGTGGAACTGATCGAGCGGTTGAGGAAGCGTTGCTGGCAGGGCCCGCACCCGCCGGAGGTGAGCTTCCTCGACGGTAAGCCGTTGCCGGTAGGAGGCTTCAGCAAGGATCCCGACGCCACGCGCGGGCATGGCGTCGGCGGCCCGGCCCGCGGCTACAAGCTGCACGCCGTCTGGACGATCGATGCGCTCGTGGCGTGCGAAATCCAGCCGCTCAACGTGAGCGAACAGACGGTCGCCCGGCGACTCTTGCCGCAAGTCGGCGGAGGCTGCGTCCTGGCCGACGGCAACTACGACAGCAACCCGCTGCACGAGATCGCCGCACGGTCGGGCGTGACGTTGATCGCTCCGCAGCGTCGCGCGGGACGAGCGCTGGGCCACCGCCGCCACAGCATCGGCCGCTTGCAGTCGATCGAACTGCTGACGACCGCCGATGGCCAAGCACTCTTCAAGCAGCGGACGTACATCGAGCAACGCTTCGCTCAACTCACCAATTTCGGCGGCGGGCTCGGACCACTCCCCAACTGGGTGAGGCGACTGCCGCGCGTCACCCTCTGGGTGAACGCCAAACTCTGCATCCAGGCCGCTAGAAACCACTTGCGACGAGGAAACGATCTGATGGCGTTTGCATAATGTTGCGGAGCCGCGGGCTGCAAGACCACAACAGCAGTTGCCCGCTACTCGGCAGCCCGGTAGGCTTCCCTTGCCAGACCGCTTGGCCGGTCCGCCGCCCGGAACCCCCGCGCCCCGTCCCGCCACAGGGAGGGGAGATCCCGCATGCCCGCATCGAGCCATTCCAGTACCTCGCCCAGCCAAGTCCAGCGACGGACGGTCGAAACCCACCAGTTGGCCAATGGCCTCGTTCTGCTGGCCGAACCCGTGGCGACGGCCGAGTCGGCCGCCTTTACCCTCATGGTTCCGTGTGGGTCGAGCAACGACCCCGCCAGCCGTCTCGGTCTCTCAAACATGCTCTGCGATATGGTCATGCGCGGGGCCGGCGACCGCGATAGTCGCGCCCTGATCAATGATTTGGAAGTGCTCGGCGTCGAACGTGGAGAGTCCGTCGGCATCTCGCAAACAAGCTTCAGCGGCGCCACCCTTGCCGACAACCTGCTGGATGCCTTGGCAATCTACGCCGACATCGTCTTGCGTCCGCAGCTACCCGCCGAGCAACTCGACGCCGCCAAGATGGTCTGTCTGCAAGAAATCCACGGCGTCGAGGACGAGCCATCGCAAAAGCTGATGGACGAGTTGCGCCGCCGCACCTACCTGGAACCGTGGGGCCGCACCAGCCACGGCGACGAGTCGGGCGTCGAGGCGTCAACCGCCGCGGATATCAAGACGCAGTGGTCCGCGCACTATCGCCCCAACGGCGCCATCCTCGGCGTCGCCGGCAAAATCGATTGGGATCAGCTCGTGGAACTCGTCGAATCGCAATTCGGCGCCTGGGAGCCGGTCGAATCCGCCAAACCGCTCGAAGCCCAACGCGAAAAGCTATCGCCGCACATCGACTTCGAAGGCAACCAGTGCCACATCGGCATTTCGTTCCCCAGCGTTCCTTACAGCGACCCGAAATACCTGCAGGCCTGGGCCGCGGTGGGCGTGCTGTCCGGCGGCATGAGCTCGCGGCTCTTCACCGAAGTCCGCGAAAAGCGCGGGCTTTGCTACAGCGTTAGCGCGTCGCTTCAAACGCAGCGCGCGCGTGCCAGCGTCATGTGTTACGCCGGCACCACGTCTGAGCGCGCTCAGGAAACGCTCGACGTAACCTACGGCGAGCTCATCCGCCTCCGCGAGGGGGTGCTGCAATCGGAACTTCAACGGCTCAAGGCCCGCATCAAGAGCGGGCTGATCATGCAGCAGGAATCGACCTCGGCCCGCAGCGGTTCGATCGCTCGCGACTGGTATCACTTGGCCCGCGTCAGAACGCTCGACGAACTCGGCCGCCAGGTCGACGAACTGTCCGCCCACAGCATCAACGCCTACCTCGACGAGCACCCGCCGAACAATTTCACCTTCGCCACGCTCGGCCCGCAGGCTCTGAAGATTCCCGTTTAGATTTGCAAATACGAATTGAACCACGACGGCACGACGAGCACGACGGAAATGCAGACCGAATGATCTCTTGTCTTTCGTCGTGTCCGTTGTGTCGTCGTGGTTAGTTCCCCGGATCTGAAGAAGTAACAATTGGATACCGCCGTGAAGTTTCGCAGTGCCACGCTCGACAACGGACTAGAGATCGTCGCCGAGTGCAACGATTTGGCCCACTCGCTGGGGGTTGGCTTTTTCGTCCGCACCGGCGCTCGCGACGAAACCGATGAAGTCGCCGGCGTGAGTCATTTCCTCGAACACATGGTCTTCAAGGGGACGCCGCGCCGCACGGCCGAAGACGTCAATCGCGATTTCGACGAGATCGGCGCTCACTACAACGCCTTCACCAGCGAAGAGAACACGGTCTATTACGCTTCGGTGCTCCCCGAGTATCAGGAGCCGAGCATCGACCTCTTGGCAGACATCCTGCGGCCGAGCCTCCGCGACGACGATTTCAACATGGAGAAGAAGGTCATCCTGGAAGAGATCCAGATGTACGCCGACCAACCGCCATTCGGCATGGACGATCACATCAAGGCGCTCCATTTCGGGAGACATCCGATGGCCCGCAGCGTCCTCGGCACTTGCGAGACGATCGGCGCCCTGTCGGTCGACCAGATGCGGACCTACTTCGAGTCGCGCTACTGCCCGAGCAACGTCTTCGTCGCGGCGGCCGGCAAGGTCGACTTCGACCAGCTCGTCAAGCAAGTCGAAGCCCGCTGCGGCCACTGGGAACCACGCGCCGCGACCCGTGAATTGCCCAAGCCCGCTTCCAAGCCCGCCTTCGAATCGGTCGTCCGCGAATCATCGACGCAGCAGTACATCCTGCAACTCGCCGATGGTCCCGCGAGCGAAGACGCCGATCGCTACGCCGCAAAATTGCTGGCCACGATACTGGGCGACGACTCGGGCAGCCGACTTTATTGGGAACTGGTCGATCCCGGCATCGCCGAGACCGCCAGCCTGGGGCACTACGAATACCAGGGCCTTGGCATGCTCTACACCTGGCTCAGTTGCGCGCCCGATGACGCGGCCGAGAATTTCGCCAAGCTCCGCGAGGTGTATGCGAACGCGGAGCAAGACGGTTTTACCGACGAAGAATTGCGCCAAGCGCGCAGCAAAGTCAAGGCCCGCGTCGTGCTGGGCAGCGAGCGGCCTCGCAACCGGCTGTTCAACGTCGGCGGAAATTGGATGCAGCGGCGCGAATATCGCTCGGTGACGAACGACCTCGCGACGCTCGACGGCGTCGCGCTCGACGACCTCCACGCAGAGTTAAAAAAGTATCCCCTCACGCGCGCAACGACGGTTTCCATCGGCCCGCTTCAAGAGCTCGAGCCTCTCGCCTAGAACGTTGGCGCCGTCGCCGCCGGCGGTCCCCGGCGCCCTCAAGACGGGTTCCTCGCTACAACCGCTACCTCCCCGCCAGCTAGGCGTTGTCGAGGTACGACGCCAGGGACGGGCAGCGCCCCGCCGTCAAAATCGCCTCGCTTGGCCCAGCCGGCGCCGCGGCGGTCCGCTTCAGAAGCTATGCTTCGAGTAAACATTTGCCGCGCAGCGGAGTCTTCCGCGGCGAACCGACGACGGCGCTAGCGCCTGATCCGAATGCACCTTCTGAGATCATGACGATGCTGCGGGTACTCATCGTAGACGACGACGCGGAGGCACTGTACCGGACGCAGCGGCTGCTCCGCGGGTATCGCAGCGATTGGCAAATGAAGTTTTGCTTCGGGCCCGAGCCCGCGCTCGATGCGCTGTCGCTCGAGGCGTACGACGTCGTCGTGGCCGATCTGAAAATGCCCGGCGCCGACGGCGGCGAACTCCTCGCCTGCGTGCGGGATCTCTATCCCGATGCCATTCGCCTGCTGGTTTGCAATCAGGCCGAACACAACGAACTGCTGCGGTCGATGGGCCCGGCCCACCAATATCTGGCCAAGCCAGTCGATCCTGTCCTGTTCCGCGATTCCATCGCTCGCGCCGGCATCATCGGCAAGCGACTCTCGAAGCCCGGACTCAAGGCGCTGGTGTCGCAGATCAGCACGCTGCCCTCATTGCCGGCGGTGTTCGTCGAGCTAATGCGCGAATTGCGCGATCCTAACGCCTCGGTCCACCGGGTGGCCGAGTTGATCGGTTCCGACGTCGCGATGACGGCGAAGGTGCTGCAACTGGTCAACAGCTCGTTTTTCGGGCTTACCGTCCACGTCAAAGACGTCCACCACGCCGCGGCGCTGCTCGGGCTCAACGCCTTGAAGCCGCTCGTGTTGTCTGCCGGCGTCTTCCGCCAGCTGGAAGAGTCGCGCGTCCCCGCCGCGCTTGCCTCTCAAGTGCTGGAGCACAGCCTGGCCGTCGGTTGTCTGGCCAAGAAGCTCGCCGAGGCGGAAGGCCTTGATCGCGATCAGGCCGACAACGCGATGCTCGCGGGGATTCTCCACGACATTGGCAAACTGGTGCTGGCCGATTATTTCGGTCTCGAATACGCTCAGGTCTGCATGGCCGCGGAGACCGCCGATCTGCCGCTGCTCAACGCCGAACTCGATCAATTCTCGGCGTCCCACGCCGACATCGGCGGCTATCTGCTGGGGCTGTGGGGCTTGCCTCAAGAGTTGATCGAAGCGGTGGCCCTTCACCACGATCCGAGCGCCCACGAAGGGACGGAGTTCTCGCCCCTCACGGCCGTGCACGTGGCCAACGCCCTCGTGCACGCCACCGTCGAAGGCAATGAAGATCCCGAATCGCTGCGCATGGCGGCAAAATACGACCGCCGCTATCTCGCCCGCCTCCGCTGCGAACGCCGGATCTCCGAATGGGAAGCGATCGCCGTCGGCCTGGCGACGTGCCATTCGTAGCGGCTCACCAGCCGTTTTGCCGCAGGTAACGCTCCAGCGCCTCGCGTCGGAACCACTCGGCCGTCCAGCGCTCGTCGCTCGCAACATCGCGGAGTCGATCCGGCAGCAAGTAGGTCTGCGCTGCCAGCATCCGCCCATCGTCCAATTCGACGTGTAACTCGATTCGCTCGTAGAAGTCCGACTCATAGGCGTCGAGTGTCTCGAAGACTCGCGGCGAGAGATCGAAGACCACTATCCCGGCGGCGCACTCAGTCGACTCACTGGCAACCATGACGGGAAAGAGTTGCCCCGCCGCGCGATAGACCGCCATACCGCGCACTGTCGCCGGTGCAGCGCGAAACTCGTCACCGACGACCCGCTCCCAAATTTCCGGGAACATCAACGTGCCGTAAGCGAAGAGATTCATCGCGAGGTTAAGCAGGATCGAGGGGCGTGGCTCCGCCGACGCGTGAACTCCGTTGGAAAGACAGCGACCTCGGTTCGCTGCCCGCTACCGCACATGATTCAACTTATTGAGCCCGTTATACGCCGCCACTTTGTAACACTCGGCGAGCGTCGGGAAGTTGAACACGTTGTTGATAAAAAACTCGGCGTCGCCATTGAGGGCCATCACCGCCTGGCCGATATGAATCAGCTCGGTAGCCCCGGTGCCGATGGCGTGGACGCCGAGAATCTTATGCGTCTCCTGATGGATCAGCAGCTTCAGCATGCCAGAGTCGTCGCCCAGTAGCTTGCCGCGGGCAATCTCGCGGTAGTGAGCGATCCCTGATTCGTAAGGAATGCCTTCCGTGGTCAGCTGCTCTTCGGTCTTGCCGACCATCGAGATCTCCGGCACGGCATAGATGCCGTATGGAAAAAGACTCGTGTTGTAGTTGCCGACGTCGCACACGCCGAAGGCGTGGCAAATGGCCCGGCGACCTTGTTCCATTGCCGTCGACGCGAGCGAGGGGAAGCCGATGACGTCGCCGGCGGCGTACACGTAGTCGACGTTGGTTTGATACTGCTCGTTGACGATCAGCCGTTCGCGATCGTCGAATTCGATGCCAACCCGGTCGAGTCCGAGCGACTTGCAAACGCCCTGGCGGCCGACGGCGTACAAGAGCGTTTCGGCCCGCAGCGTCTTGCCCGATTCAAGCTGCGCTTGCACCAAGTGGCGGAAGCGGCCGGTTTCAATTTCGACTTCCTCGATCTTGCTCACCTTCTCGCCGAGCCGCAGCGTGATTCCCTTCTGCCGCATGTGATACTGGAAGGCGTCGCTGATCTCGCGGTCGAGGAAGCCCAGCAGCCGATTGCTTCCCTCCACCAAAGTGACGCGCACGCCCAGCGTCGCCATGATGCAGGCGTACTCCGTGCCGATCACGCCGCCCCCCACGACGATCATCGTCTTGGGCAGGTGATCGAGGCAGACAATCTCGTCGCTGGTAAAAATCGTGTGTTCATTGAACGGCACGTGCGAAGGCCGCGCCGGCTTCGTCCCGACCGCCAGCAGGAATTTGTCGGCGGCGATGATTTCGGTCGCGTCCGCCGTCTGAATCCGCACTTCGTGCGGACCTTCGAACTCCGCCCGGCCCCATATGAGTTCGACGCCGTTCCGCTCGAACTGCTTGCGGATCACTTCCCACTCGTGCCGGATCACTTGCTGCGAAATGGCGGTCAGGTCGGCGATCGTGATGTTCTTCTTGACGTGGTGAGTGCTGCCGAACAGTCCCCGCTGATTGGCGCCCGTCAGATAGAGTGCCGCCTCGCGGAGCGCCTTCGACGGAATCGTTCCCGTGTTGATCTGAGCCCCGCCCAGGACCGAGTTCTTCTCGATGATGGCGACCCGCTTGCCGAGCTTCGCCGCCTGGATCGCGCCCTTTTGCCCGGCGGGACCGGTACCAATGATGATGCAGTCGTATTGCTTCATGACACGCCAATGTCCCCCTCGCTTCAAGGGAGGGGTTAGGGGAGGGATTCGCAGCCCATGGCTGGACTTTACGGCGCCAAGGCTAGCCTTTGCCGCCGCATCGTGGAAATCGGCCCATCCTCTGGGCCGACTTCAAGCAGGAAAACTTTGCCGTTACTACCGGACGGGCAAGGGGCGTAAGGGCGGCCGGTCGTACCGGTCGTGCGGCGTCTGCCGCCAGGTGGGAACCAAAGTATACAATGGCGGGCCATCCTCGGTTAGTCGTCACATCGAGCGCCGCACGCCGCCATGTCCCTCTTCGAAGCCGCCGAAGCTGAAAATCGCCGCACCGCGCAACCCCTCGCCGCGCGCATGCGCCCGCGGACGCTCGCCGAGTTCGCCGGGCAGCAGCACTTCCTGGGCGAAGGAAAGCTGCTCCGGCGCTTGATCAAGGCCGACCGCCTGACGGCCCTGTTGTTCTACGGTCCTCCCGGCACCGGCAAGACGACGCTGGCACACCTCCTGGCGCGCGAAACGCGCGCTCGCTTTCGGCAACTCAATGCGGTGACCAGCGGCGTGAAGGAACTGCGCGCCGTTCTCGACGAAGCCCGCGACGCCCTCTCCGCGGAGGCGACGCGGACGCTGTTGTTCATCGACGAGATCCACCGGTTCAACAAAGCCCAGCAAGACGCCTTGCTGCCCGACGTGGAGGAGGGCGCAGTGATCCTGGTCGGCGCCACCACCGCCAATCCCTTTTTCGCGGTGAACGATGCGCTCGTGAGCCGCTCACGCGTCTTCGAATTCCAGCCCCTCGGCGTCGACGACGTCAAGCAGGTCCTGCGCCGCGCCATTGCCGACAAGCAAAACGGCCTTGGCCGACTGCCGATTGAAGCCGACGACGACGCCCTGGAGTTTCTCGCCCAAGTGTCCGACGGCGACGCGCGTCAGGCGCTTTCCGCTCTCGAAATCGGCGTTCTGTCTTCCGACGAGCGGCCCATTCGTTTCACCCGCGACCTCGCTGCCGAGAGCGTCCAGCGGAAAGCGATTCAATACGACGCCAACGGCGATTCTCACTACGATTCGATCAGCGCCCTGATCAAATCCATCCGTGGCAGCGATCCCGACGCGGGCATGTACTGGCTCGCCCGCATGCTCGAAGGGGGAGAGGACGTTCGCTTCCTCTGCCGTCGGCTCGTCATTCTGGCAAGCGAGGACGTCGGCAATGCCGATCCCCAGGCGCTCGCCATCGCCGTCGCCACGATGCAGGCGTGCGAGTTCGTCGGCCTGCCGGAGTGCCAGCTTTCGCTGGCGCAGTGCGTCGCCTACCTCGCCTGCGCGCCCAAATCAAATGCCGCCACGATCGCGATTGGCGAAGCTCGCGGCGACGTACGCGAGGGACGGCTCGTTCCAGTGCCGACTCACCTGCGCGACGGTCACTATGCCGGCGCCAAACGCCTCGGTCATGGCGCCGGCTACGAATATGCCCACGACGCCCCGGGCGGCGTCGCCGCCCAGGACTATCTCGGCGTCGAGCGCGAGTACTACCGCCCGGTCGATCGCGGTTTCGAGGCAGAGTTAGCGGTTCGCCTGGAATCGATCCGTAGCACGCTTCGCCAAGCCCGCAAGTCGTCCCAATCCCCATCTCCCCCGGAATAAATCCCACCGATTTTGCTGGATTTTCTTGACGAACCGCACCCGTAAGTGGCAAGCTTGTAGGGGCTGCCTGCGGACTCGCCTCCGCCCGAGCCTCTTCTTCAACGTCACAGTCGCGGCCGTTGGCCGCTGGGGAGCTTTCACATGTCACGATTCGCGGTCGCCGCACTCTGCGCGGCGTTGGTCGCCCCCGTCGTTCAAGCTCAGCAACCGGCAGCGTCGGCGCCGACCAAGCCTTCGCAGACGTCTCCAACCCCTCCCGCGGCCGCTTCGAAGTCGGCGCCGCCGGCGGCTGACGACACGGTCGCGGTGCAACAAGCAATGGCCGCCTACATCGAAGCCTTCAATCGGCACGATTCAGAGGCGCTCCTCGATCTCTGGTCGCCGACCGGCACGTATGTGAACAAGGAAACGGGCGAGCGTTCATCCGGGCGCGAGGCCCTCGCGACGGATTTTGCCAAAGTCTTCGCCGCGACCCCGGAGATTGAGCTCAGCGGCGGCATCGACGCTGTTCGCGTGATTGGCGGCGATACGGCGATCGTCGACGGCGTCACCACCGTCGTCGTGCCAAATGTCGAACCGGCGGTCTCCGCCTACAGCGCTATTTTCGTGAAGCAAGACGGCAAGTGGCTCCTCGACACCGTTCACGAGTCCGACCTGCCGACCCCCGAAACGCCGCGGCAAGCCTTGCAGCCGCTCGAGTGGATGGTCGGCGCCTGGCAAGACGAATCCGACACGGCAACCGTCAGTTCCGTCATGCGCTGGTCCCCCAGCGAGGCGTTTCTCATCCGCTCATACGACGTCATTCGTGAAGATGAAGAGCCGTTCCAAGGTCAGCAGATCATCGGTTGGGATCCGGCCGCGAAGCAAATTCGGTCGTGGACGTTCAACTCCGACGGGTCATTCGGCGAAGGGGTCTGGTCGAAAAACGGCGCCGAGTGGATCGTCCGCAAGTCGGAGACGCTCGCCGACGGTCGGCTCGCGTCGGGGACGCAGGTCATCACGCAGATTGACGCCGACACGGTCACCGTTCAGACGATCGCCAAGGAAATCGACGGCGTACTAGAGCCGACCGCCGACCCGGTAACGATGAAGCGCGTCGCCGAAACGACCGCTGCCGCCGCGTCACCGGCTGCTGCAGCCCCAGCGACAGGAGCGGCGCGATGAGGAAGCTCACCACGATATTCTTGGCGGCCTGCCTGATTGGGGTCATGTCGCTAGACCAAGCAACGGCTCGCCCTGGCGGCGGAGGGGGCGGGGGCTTCGGCGGCGGCCACGGCGGCGGCGGCGGCGGTGCGCGCATGGGAGGAGGCGGCGGCGGTGCCATGCGCGGCGGCGGGGGCGGCGGGATGTCGCGACCCACCAGCGTCCCGCACATGTCGAGTTCGCGGCCGGCTGTCAGTCGCCCAGCCCCGAGCGGCCCGTCGATGAGTCGCCCGGCGGGCGGCGGCGGCGGCGGCGGCGGCATGCAGCGTCCGTCCATGCCGACCACGCGTCCCTCGACGCCCAACATGAATCGCCCCTCCGGCGGGATGCGCCCTAGCATGCCATCGTACGGCGGCGCTGGAAATCGCCCCAACTTTGGCGGCGGCGGTTCCGCTTCGCGCCCCGACACCAGCTTGCCCAGCGTTGGCGCGAGCCGTCCCTCGACGCGCCCGGGCGGCGCCGGCGGATCGGGACGGCCCAGCTTTGAATTTCCCAGCGGCAGCCGTCCCGGCGGCGATCGTCCGCAGCTTGGGGGGACGCCGGGCGGGCAACGCCCGCAGCCCGGCACTCGTCCCGGCGGCGTCGAACGCCCCGGCGCTGGCACTCGGCCCGCCCCTGGTACGCGACCGACGCCCGGCGATCGTCCCAATTTCGCCGGCAACCGGCCCGGCCAAGGCGCCGGAACTCGTCCCGGCACGCGCCCCGGCGGTCCCTCCGCCGGCGACTTGGGCGACTTTTTGGGAATGAATCGTCCGATTTCACCCGGCCCAGGGGGCCGGCCCGGCGCCGGCAATCGTCCCGGCGATGGCGGCCTGGCCGAAAATCGTCCCGTCACTCGACCGGGAACTCTACCCGGCGACCTCACCCGCCCCGGCGGACGGCCGGGCGATGGCAACCTACCCGGCCGTCCTGGCGAGGGGAACCGCCCCGGCAGACCCGGCGACGGAAATCTTCCCGGGAGACCGGGAGAAGGAAACCGTCCTGGTCGCCCAGGCGAGGGCGATCGACCAGGCCGTCCTGGCGAGGGCGATCGACCGGGCCGACCCGGTGACGGCAATCGACCATGGCGTCCAGGCGACGACAACTGGTCGAATCGCCCCGGCTGGACCAACGCCATTCATACGCGGCCCGGTTGGTCGAATATCAACAACGGCACGATCAACAACATCAACAACAACTGGAATACGGTGATCAATCGCCCGGGCAGCGATTGGTGGCGGCCGCGCCCCGACTGGGTCAACGATCGCAATAATTGGGGCAACGGCGTCCGCAATAACTGGCATCACAACTATTGGAACAACGGCTGGTTCAACAATAACTGGTGGAACGGCCGCTGGAACAACTGGAACGGCTGGCACTACGGCTACGGCTGGGGCAACAACGGTTGGAATTACTGGTGGACCGTTCCGACGTGGGGCGCCCTCAACAATTGGTTCGTCTGGGGCACTCCCGGAACCGCCTACTGGCAACAGCCGATCTACTACGACTACGGCCCCGGCGGCAACGTCACATTTCAGGACAACTCGGTCTACATCGGCGGGCAGCAAATCGCCTCGACGGCCGACTTTGCCGCGAGCGCGGCTGCGCTAGCCACGGTCCCGCCGCCCGCCAGCCAGGAGGAAGCCGAGGCCGCCGAGTGGATGCCGCTCGGCACCTTCGCCCTCTCCACCAGCGAGAAGGAAACCGATCCGTCGCGCGTCCTGCAACTGGCCGTCGACCGGCAAGGCGTCATCAGCGGCACGCTCTACAACACGAGCACCGACCAGACGCAAGCGATCCAGGGCCAGGTCGACAAAGAGACGCAGCGCGTCGCGTTCCGCATCGGCGACAACGAGAACATCGTTGCCGAGACGGGCCTGTATAACCTGACGCAGCCCGAGGCGCAGTTGCTTGTCCATTACGGAACCGCGCGAACCGAAACGTTTCTGCTCGTTCGTCTCGACCCGCCGCCAGACGACGGCACAGGAGCAGCGACCGGCGCGACCAAAGCCGCAGCCCCCGCCCAGTAGTAAGATCTCTCGCTAACGAGCGACAAGAACCCTCGCGCGATCGGCCCAAATAGCCGGATCGCCACGCGATCCGGTCGCCCCACCGGACGGCGTGGCCGTCCGGCTATCGGCTTGCGCCGTTGCAGTTCATTGCTCAGCATCCGCTGCCCACTGCCCACTGCCCACTGCCCAGTGCACGCTGCACACCGCCTACTTCCCCTGCAACTGCTCCGTCAACCGCCGGAAGCAGTCCAGCGTCTGCTTGCTCACGTGGTGCTCGATCCCTTCGGTATCAATCGCCGCGACCTTTTCCGTGACGCCGATGGCGAGCAGAAACTGGTAGACGATCTCATGCTGGCGCCGCGACTTCGCCGCCAACTGCCGCCCCGCCTCCGTTAGTTCCAACGGCCCATACGGCTCGCTCGTCACCAGTCCTTCGCGCTTCAGCCGGGCGATGACCTTGGTCACGGTCACGTGGCTGACGTCGAATTGCCGCGACAAATCGACCACGCGACACCGCCCCGACGAGCCGTTCACCTCGTCAATCGCTTCCACATAGTCCTCGGCCGTCTCTTGCGCGTGGTCGTGCCGCGTCCGGCGATGGCGGTCGGAAATGGCGGGCGTCTTGCTCATTGCTAGCACGAAAGAGTTGAAATTGTCGCTGCCGACGTTCGGTCCCGTGTGTGTAGCCATTGCTACAAAAATGGCGATCGCGATTCAGGGCCAGGCGATCCCGCGCCGATATCTTGGTTGCTAGCCCGGAGTCGCCGTTTGCCGCCACAGCGTCTCCCTAGTGTACTCAAGCCCGCGGAAAGTTGCAGTTGGTTGCCCGGCCGGCAGGTTCGGCGTCGTTGGAGATTGATCAATCACAGCTTCAAAGATGCCGCTGCCCGGAGCCAACCAATGAAACGAATCGATTCGCGCCGCTCGACCTGGATGGCTTCTTCGTTACGGCAGGGCGTCGCCACTTCGGTTCTTGCGGCTTGGTTGTGCCTCGCCGCTGCCGGCGAGGCGCTCGGCCAGGCGAACACCCTCTTTCGCTGGGGCGCCGGCGACGGCGGCGATACGAAAAACGCCGCCGAAAAACTAGCGGAGCCGCTGGTCACTGATCGCCCCGACTTCACCGAGGCGTCGTCCACCGTCGGCCTCGGCGTCTTCCAAATCGAAGCCGGCTACACCTACTCGTACGATGCCAATGCCGCATCGAGCACGGCGAACCACTCGTATCCCGAGTCGCTGTTCCGCTACGGCATCTTCGCCGAGTGGCTGGAAGCTCGCGTCGCCTGGAACTATGCGGCCGTGGGCCAAACCGAGTTTGGGGGCAATCGCACCGACGGAACCGGCGCCGAACCTCTCTATCTCGGCTTTAAGGTTGCCCTTACCGGACAGGAAGGACTCCTTCCCGAAATGGCGCTGCTGCCGCAGATGACCGTGCCGACCGGTCCGACGGAATTCGGCGGCGATGAAACGCTCCCGGGCCTCGGCTGGCTCTATGGCTGGGACGTCAACGAGGTGATCTCTACCGGCGGAGAGACGCAGGCCAACCGCGCCCTCGACGGCGCCGACGTCGACCACACGCAAAACTACTTCAACGCCGGCACGACGTTCCTGGTGAACGATAATCTGCAGCTCGACATCCGCTACGGCGTCGGTCTGAACGAAGCCGCCGACGACTATTTCGCCGGCAGCGGATTCGCTTGGCGCCTGTAGCGCCGTCTCGACGCGCGTCATCCTGAGCGGAGCGAAGGATCTGGCATCCCAAGCGAGTCGCCAGATTCTCCGCTCCGCTCAGAATGAAGATTGCTCATGGGGGAAGTTCACCCCGACCGCTTGACGCCCAATGTAGCCACGGCTAAACTGCCCGCAGAAGTGTAGCCAGTGCTACATTGCGTCCGTCACTCTCGGCGGCAGCTGCGAAGGAGTTGGCTATGTTGCGTCGCTTGCCCAAGGGTTTCACGCTCGTTGAACTCCTGGTCGCCATCGCCATCATCGGCGTGCTGATCGCGCTCCTACTGCCGGCCGTGCAAGCGGCCCGCGAGGCGGCGCGTCGCACCCAGTGCGTCAACAACCTCAAGCAACTCGGCCTGTCGCTTCACAACTTCGAGGCGGCGCAGCGGCAGTTTCCGGCTGGCTACCTCTCCGATCGCCTGGCCGATCCGTCGCCCGACCCCGTCACCTGGGACGCGGCGCCCGGCTGGGGGTGGGGCGCCCTCGCGCTCCCCTACATGGAACTCGGCGCAATTCAGGCTCAAGCGTCGCTCGACCAGCCACTCTGGCTCGCCCAGTACGAATCGCTCGTCCGCACGCGACTTCCCGGCTTCCTTTGCCCCTCGGCCACCGGCGGCAACGATCCGTTCGTCGTCGTCGACGAATCGGGCGTCCCGCTGGTGAAGGCCGGGCGGCAGATCGAACTCTCCCGCTCCCACTACGTCGCCAGCCATGGCCAAGAATCGTGCTGGGGCGCGATGTCAGGCCCCGCCGGCGACTTCGAGGGCGACGTCTCGCGTCTCGCTGACGGCCCCTTCTATCGCAACTCCAAGGTCCAAATCAAAGACGTCACCGACGGCCTCACCAACACCGTGTTCCTCGGCGAACACACGTCGCTGCTGAGCGACAAGACCTGGGTCGGCGCCGTGCCGGGAGCCTTCGTCCATCCGAAGCTCGACTCGCCCGACAATGCTCCCGAATCAGCGGCGACGCTCGTCTTCGCCCATAGCGGCCCTGCCGCTGGCGAACGCGACGCCCTCGGCAACCCGATCATCCATCCGCCGAACTTCCCGACGCTCCACGTCTGCCAGATGCAATCCGAACATGCCGGCGGCGCCAACCTGATGATGGGCGACGCCTCGGTCCAGTTCGTCGCCGACGGCGTCCACCTCGAAACGTACGCCGCCATGACCAGCATCGCCGAACAGGAGTCCGTCCATGTCCCGTTCTAAAGTGACACGTTGTGCAAATGAAAATCCCTGCGGGAGGCGTCTCCGATCCCGACTACGGATGGCGCACGGGATCGGATCGAGATGTCGGGCGGCTTCGGCGTCGGAGACGCCTCCCACAGCCTACGCGCATTTGATGTCTGCCGTGTTGGGGTATTTGTTTATCGCCGTCATGGCGATAAGTTTCGCCGGCTGCAACAACCACCCGCCGCTCGAACGCCCCAGCTACGACCTCGCCAAGGCCCTCTACGCCGCCTGCAACCGCCAATCAGCCGAACACCTCGCCAAGTTCGAAGAAGTCTTGGCCGAGTCGATCGCCGCCGGCAACGTCGGCCCGCAGGAAGAATCGGCCCTCCGCAAGATTGCCGAAGTCGCCGCCGCCGGCGAGTGGTACGATGCCCAGGAAATGGCCCGCGAACTGATCGCGGGTCAGAATTCTTAGCCCTCCATTAGAACCGTATTCCAATTCCCCCTTTGCGCCTTCGCGCCTTTGCGTAAGACATTCTTTATTAAGATCTCACGCAAAGGCGCGAAGGCGCAAAGGAGATAGCCATAGGAAAGTAGCTCAAGCATGTTGATGAACCGCAGTTGGTTCGCCTTCAGTTGGCTGGTCGTGTTAGTTGCCGCCCTCGGCTGCAGCGAAGCATCATCCACCGCCCATCACGACCACGCCGCTCAAGCCCACAAGTTCAGCGGCCAGTACCCGATGAAGGTCGTTGCCACGACCGGCCCCGTCGCGGAGATGGTTCATCGCGTCGGCGGCGATCATGTCGAGGTCGAAGGCCTGATGGGCCCCGGCGTCGATCCGCATCTCTACAGTCCCGTCGCGTCCGACGTGCGCAAACTCACCAACGCCGACGCCATCTTCTACAACGGCCTCCATCTCGAAGGCCGCATGGCTCAGCTCTTTGAAAAAATGGCGGACTCCAAAGCGACGTTTGCGGTGACCGAGGGCCTCCAATCTCGCCACGACCAGCGTCTGCGCGAGCCCCCCGAGTTCGCCGGCCTCTACGATCCCCACGTCTGGCACGACCCCATGCTGTGGGCCGACTGCGCGAGCGACGTGGCGCAGAACCTGAGCGAGTTCGACCCCGCCCACGCCGCTGACTACCAGAAGAACGCCGCCGCCTATCAAGCCGAACTGAAAGCGGTCGACAAGTTCTGCCAGGACGAGATCGCCAAGATCCCGGCTGATCGCCGCGTCCTCGTCACCGCCCACGACGCCTTCGGTTACTTCGGCAAGCGGTTCGGCGTCGAAGTCTTCGGCCTCAAGGGCATTAGCACCGAGGAAGAGAAAGACCTGGAGCATCAAGAAGAGATTCAGCGCATGCTCATCGAGCGGCAAATCCCCGCCGTCTTCGTCGAGTCAGCCGTCGCGCCGCGAATGGTCGCCTCGCTCGTCGAACCTTGCCGCGCCGCCGGCCTCGACCTGCAAATCGGCGGCGAGCTCTACGCCGACGCCCTCGGCGCCCCCGATAGCGACGCCGCCGACTATGGTGGTATGATTCGGCATAACGCGAAGACGATTGCGGACGCGTTGAGTCGTGTAAATGCGGGTGAGTAAGTGTTTGAGTGAGTAGGTGGAGATAGACGGCACCCCACTTACTCACCTACTCACTTGCACCGCCATCTCGCAGTAAGTTTCAAGGTGAGTAGTTGTCTCAGTGTGTAAGTAATGACAACTCGCATTCACTTACTCACCTAAACACCTACTCAACTACTCCCATGCCTTCCTCCATCGCCCTAGAAATCCACGACATGACGGTCGCCTACCACCGCCGCCCGGTGTTGTGGGACGTCGACCTCCAAGTCCCCGAGGGCAAACTCGTCGGCGTCATCGGCCCCAACGGCGCCGGCAAAACAACGCTCATCAAAGCAGTGCTCGGCCTCGTTCCCCTCGCCAGCGGCAAGGTCGAAATCTACGGCCAGCCTTATCAAGACCAGCGCCATCTCGTCGGCTATGTCCCGCAGCGTGAATCGGTCGACTGGGACTTCCCCGTCACCGTGCGCGACGTGGTGCTGATGGGCACCTACGGCCGCCTCGGCTGGTTCCGTCGCCCGCGCCGCCCGGAGCGAGAACTTGCCGAGGCCTGCCTCGAGCAAGTCGGCATGGCCTCCTTCGCCCGCCGGCAGATTCGCCAGCTCTCCGGCGGCCAACAGCAGCGAGTTTTCTTGGCGCGGGCTCTTGCCGAGCAAGCCCAGGTCTACTTCCTCGACGAACCCTTCGCCGGCGTCGACGCCGCCACCGAGTCGGCCATCGTCGACCTGCTCCAGTCGATGCGCTCCGCCGGCAAAACGGTCTTCGTCGTCCATCACGACTTGCAGACCGTCCGTGAGTATTTCGATTGGGTGATCCTCCTCAACATGCGGCTCGTCGCTTGCGGCGCCGTCGGCGATACGTTCACGCCAGAGAACATGCAGAAGACCTACGGCGGCCGGCTGACCATTCTCGACGAAGCGGCCGAAGCGATGCGCAACCGCGAGCCCGTACGATGACCGGCCTTTCCCTCAGCGACAAGGTGACGATCGGCGCTGCGCTTCTCGGCGGCGCCGCGGGAGTCGCCGGCACGTTCGCCGTGTTGCGTCGCCGTTCGCTCGTCGGCGACATGCTGGCCCACGCGTCGCTGCCAGGCGTCTGCATCGCCTTCGCGATCACCGGATCGCGCGATCTGCTCGGCCTCTCGATCGGCGCCCTCGTCAGCGGCCTGCTCGCGATCGGCCTGATGACGCTCGTCGTTCGCTGGACCCGCACCAAGGAAGACGCTGCCATCGGCATCATGCTCAGCGGCTTCTTCGGTCTCGGCATCGTGCTCCTCTCGGTCGTCACCCGCTCCAGCTTAGGCGGCGGCAGCGCGGGGCTCAGCTCCTACATCTTCGGCGAGCCGGGCAACATGGTCGACAGCGATCTCTATACGCTCGTCGGCGTCGGTCTCGGCGTGTTGCTGCTCGTGCTGCTGTTTTACAAGGAATTCAAGCTCGTCTCATTCGACCACGAGTTCGCCAAGTCGCAAGGCTGGCCCACGCTCGCCCTCGACCTCGCGATGATGACCGCCGTCGCCCTGGTGACGATCATCGGCCTGCCGATCGTCGGCGTCATTCTCATGGCCGCGATGATCATCCTCCCCGGCGCCACCGCGCGGATGTGGACCAACCGCTTCAACGTGCTGTTGATCCTCGCCGGCGTCATCGGCGCCACGACCGGCGCGGTCGGCGTGCGGTTCAGCTCCGGCCTGCCGACAGGTCCCACGATCGTCCTCACCGGGGCGGCGCTCTTCGTCGCGTCGATTCTGTTCGCCCCTGAGCAAGGCGTCGTCGCCCGCGTCTGGAACGAAACCCGCCTCCGCTTTCGCGTCGCGCGCGAGCACTTGCTCCGCTCGCTTTACGAACTCAACGAACCAAATTTCCCTCGCCTGGCGCCGACCACGTTTCAGCAGTTGCTGGCTCACCGCTACGCCCAACCCTGGATGCTCCGCTGGCTCGTCGATCAAAGCGAGAACCGCGGTCTCGTCGCCGTTCGCGGCGATCAGGTCACGCTCACGCCCCTCGGCTTTCGCCGCGCCGCCGAAGCGACCCGCACCCACCGCATGTGGGAAATCTACATGATGGAGTTCGCCGGCTCGGCCCCCGACCACGTCGATCGCTCCGCCGACGCCGTCGAGCATCTCCTCCCCGAATCGCTGCTGCTGGAACTCGAAGCCCGCCTCGCCCGCGAAGGCCGCCTGCCGGCCATCGCCACCGAAGTCCCCGCATCGCCCCACGATCTCGCCAGCGAAGGAAACTCGTCGTAATCCGTGGAGGATTGAACCACGACGTCACAACGAACACGACGGAAAGAAGAGAATGATCAAAATAAGGAACCGCCGATGGACGCAGTTAAGCGCAGATAGTTTTCATCGGCGTTTATCTGCGTTCATCCGCGGTTCCAAATTTCCCCGTTTAGTTCTTCGTCGTGCCCGTCGTGTCGTCGTGGTTAACCCGTCCCCGAATTTCCTTGGCGCACTTGGCGTCCTTGGCGGTTAATCTTCGATCCCTGCAGTTTCGACCGCTATGCCCCACGCCCTCGCCATCGCCACCACCTTCTCCGATCTCTGGAACCCCAACGGTCTCTGGATCGTCCTCACCGCTTGCGCCACCAACTGCGCCTGCGCGCTGGTGGGCTGCTACCTCGTCCTCCGCCGCATGAGCCTGATGGGCGATGCCCTTTCGCACGCCGTCCTCCCAGGACTCGCGGTCGCATTCATCTTCTCCGGCGCCTACGACATCGGCCCGCTGATGATCGGCGCCGTCGCCGCCGGCCTCCTCTCGACGTTCCTCATCCAAACGCTCCACCAATACGCCCGCGTCCCCAGCGACGCCAGCATGGGCGTCGTCTTCACCGGCCTCTTCGCCCTCGGCGTCGTCCTCATCAAGAAAGGGATTCCTCCCGGCGTTCACTTTGATATGGCGTGCGTCTATCAGGGAACACTCGACTACACCCCCCTTTACACCGTGGAACTCCTTGGCCGTGAAGTGCCGCGGGCCTTCGCCATCACCGGCGGCGTATTCTTGCTCAACGTCGCGGTCGTCTCCGCCCTATGGAAAGAATTGAAGCTCAGCGCGTTCGACCCCGCCCTCGCGACGACGATGGGTTTCTCGGCGACGCTCCTCCACTACCTGCTGATGGCGCTCGTCGCCGTCACCGCCGTCGCCTCGTTCGAAGCCGTCGGCTCGATCCTCGTCGTCGCGATGCTGATCATCCCGCCGGCGACCGCTCACTTGCTTGCTGATCGACTCGCCTCCATGATGTTCATCTCGCTGCTGGTCGCGATCGCCGCCGCCATCCTCGGCTACATCCTCAGCACGGTGTTCGATACGAACATTGCCGGCATGATCACCGTCGCCGCCGCCGGCCTGTTCGGCCTCGCCGTCCTCTTCGCCCCGCAACACGGCGTCGTCAGCGCGCTGGCCCGCAACCTCGGCGTCTCGCTCCGCGTCGTTCGCGAAGACCTGCTCGCGATGCTCTACCGCGTTGAAGAACTTGGCAGCCCGCGCCGACTCGCCGCCGCCGAAGCCCAAGCAGCCGTCGGCGGCGGCTGGCTCGCCCGGCTCAGCCTCAGCAACCTCCTCCGCGACGGCCGCATCGCCCGCAGCGGCGACCGCCTCGACCTCACCCCCGCCGGCCGCGAAGCCGCCCGCCAACTCGTCCGCTCCCACCGACTCTGGGAAACGTACCTCGTCAAAAACCTCGGTCTGCCGCTCGACCACGTCCACGAACCAGCTCACCGCATCGAACACTTCATCGGCGACGATATCCGCGAACAACTCCAACAAGAACTCGACGCCACGGCCACCGACCCCCACGGCCGCGAGATCCCGGAGTAGTCTCAAATTGTCTTCTTTGCGCCTTCGCGCCTTTGCGTGAGACAAATCGCATTCGAGATTTCACGCAAAGGCGCGAAGGCGCCAAGAGGAGAGTGGGCGCGGGAAGCTTTGTTACTCGATCAACCCTCTAAGGGTCGCCAAATTAATCTCATCCAAATCCCGCCCCTTCTCCTCCCCCTTCGGCGTTTCAAGATACATCGGAGTCTTCTTAAACCGCCGGTCGTTCATCAAATGCCGAAACGGCGCCAGCCCCATCTGCCCACGGCCGATGTGCTCGTGCCGGTCAACGCCCGATCCGAACTTCGCCTTGCTGTCGTTCACATGAAACGCCCGCACGAGCTTCACCCCGACCGTCTTATCGAGGGCCTTCATCGTCGCCTTGTACTCGGCCTCCTTCTCCATCGCGTAGCCCGCCGAGAAGATGTGACACGTATCGACGCACACCCCCAACCGATCGGGATCCGTCACGCCCTCCAGAATCGCCGCCAGCTGCTCGAACTTGCACCCCAGACACGACCCTTGCCCCGAAGTCGTCTCGAGCAACATCTGCGCCCCCGCTCCCTCAGTCTGCCGATGCACCTCATCGAGCCCCGCCACAATCCGCGCTAGCCCCAACGCCTCACTGCTGGTCGTATACGCCCCCGGATGCGCCACGATGTAAGGAATCCCCAGCAGTTCCGCCCGCTGCACCTCGACCACCATCGCGTCGATCGACTTCTTCCACAGCGCGTCGTCCGGACTCGCCAAATTGATCAAATAAGAGTTGTGGGCAATCGGATGCCTGAGGCCCAGATTTACGAGCGACTCCCGAAACCGCTCCGCCTCCTCCGCCGTAATCGGCTTCCCCGCCCACTGGTTGTTGTTCTTGGTAAACAACTGGACGCAGTCGCACCCCACGCGCTTGGCCGCCTCGACCGCTTTGTAGTAGCCGCCGGCCATCGACATGTGAGCGCCGAGAATTGCCATCGATCGATCTCTTGGATGCAGGGAAGAACGCCGTCGCCGTTGCGATTTTCGCGCACCATAGCCTAGACTGCTATCGTCGGCTTGACTATCGGCGTCGACCCAAGGGCTAGCAGGGGGCGAGCAATGAACGCCACGTCTCAACTCACGCGTTCGCCCGCGTACCGCCTCGGCGCCTGGTTCCGCGGCGTCTCCTGGCGTCCGCGCTTCACGCTCCGCGCCCTCCTCATCGTCACGACGCTGCTCTGCATCGGGATGTGGATCCACCTCCACTGGATCAACCAGCGTCGCGCCGCCATCGCCAGCGGCCACGTCACCGCCGTCCCCATCCTCGACTCCGCCGGCGTCGCAGCGGATCCCCCCTGGCTCCTCGGCCTCTTCGGCGAACCAGGCCACCCGCTCCTCATCGTCCACGGCTACGACGACGCGCAGTGGCGGCAAGCAGAGGCCCGCCTCACTCGCCTCTTCCCCGAAGCCGAGATCCGCCGCGACGTTGAAGACCCCGTCCTACCCGGCACGCGCGTGCTTGAGAATGAGAATGTGCAATAAGCCAAAAGTGGGCCGGGCGTGTCGGCCCTTATGCTGCATTCCCCAAAACCGACTTGCTGATACACTGTTGGCTGCGGTCGCATTCTCCTCCAGATCCTCTTTTGGCGCATGCTAATGACTTCGACCATGCTGAGATTCATCTCTCCCGCCGCCACACTATTGGTTGTCGTTTGCGGTGGTCCCTGCTGCGCCGATGTCGTTACGTTCAACAACTTCGGATCAAACCCGATCTATCAGCCGGCGGGGACGTGGCAAGGCAGTGCGGAAGGAGGTTCTGAAGAAACAATGCTTGCACAACGCTTTACCGCCAAATTCGGTGGGCGATTGGCGAAAATCGAATCTGGGATGACGTTCAATTTTCCAAGCCAAGGAAGCGATCCGAACAATGTCGATTACCTCTCGATTAGCTTGGTCCCAGACGACAGTAATAAGCCGGGCTCGCAAGTATTTTGGTCTCAGAATTATATTAACAATGTGCCGATCACGGTTGGCGCCATTGCAAGCTTCGATGTGCAAGCAGGGCCAACTCTGAAAGCCGGAAGCAAGTATTGGGTTGTTAGCAGATCGACGTCGATCGGCACGACGCCATACGTGTGGTGGTTGGCCAACCCGCCCGCGAGCGAGCCCTACGCCTACTACTATTTCAAAAGTATCGCAGCTGTCACGGGCGAGTGGATCTCGGGAAACACTCCGCCCCATCGACGCCACGAGTTCTCGTTAAGGGTCACCGTCATCCCCGAGCCCGCGGCCGCCGCGCTGATGCTTGCCGCCAGCGCCACTCTTCTTGCGATATGCCGCCGCACGATCCTGTAACGGACAGTTAAGGCATGTTAAATGGCCGCTACTTCCGCCGCCTCTCAGCCATCGCCTGCTTCGCCTTGTGTGCGCTCGCCGTCGTCCTCTGGATCCGCAGTTACCGCTGGCACGACGGCGCCAATATCTGTTACGCCGCGGGTCAATCCGTCAAAATTGGAGTCCAGCAATACCCCGCCTATCGATATGTTTCAGCGAATACTTCGCTCGGAATCGTTTCCATCAACGTTAACCCTGCTTACCTCAATCCGGTCGACCGCCTGAGTGCCGGCGTCAATTATTTTTCAACGGAGGTCGACGACGACTGGTGGTGGAAACGTGAAGTCAAGTTCGGTTTCGCGTACAAATCGTGGAGGCGCGGTCATCTCCTCGCCGTCCCTTTCTGGTTCCTCTCCCTCCTCACCGCCGCGGCCGGCACGCTCCTCTGGATGCAGCGCCCATACCGCTTCACGCTCCGCGGCGCGCTCGTCGCCACCACGTTAATCGCCATCATCCTCGGCATAGGCATGGCATCGATCCGATAGCGTGCCCAAAGTAGCCGCGGGTCAACGACCCGCCGGAGCGCCTTCCCAAATCGGCGAACCCCTCCTCGAAAATTGGCCGCGTCGCCCTAAATTCTCGCCAGAATCTCGCGAAAAGTTTCCCCCAACTTTTGCGTTGAAAATGGGCCACCCAATCCGCTAACGTGAACTTCTGTTCATGCGCATCGGCTAATTAGAAAAAATCGCACGCAAGGGCGCGAAGACGCAAAGGAATACGGGGAACGATTCTTCTTTGTGCCTTCGCGCCTTCGCGCCTTTGCGTGAAATCTTGTCTTCACAAATCAAGAGGGGGAGGCCAACATGCAACCGTACTACACGCACGGCAGCAGCCGCGTCATGACGCCCGAGCGTCGCGCCAAGCTCTGCGAGCTGCTCGCCGAGAGCCACACGCTCGAAGAGGCGTCCGAAGCGATCGGCGTCTCGATTCGCACCGTCCAGCGGGAGCGGAAACGGGACGAAGACTTTGACCATGAAGTCCTCTTGGCATTGCAGAAGACGCCCGATCCGCTGCAGCTCATGGAGCAGGCCGCCCGTACCCACTGGCGGGCCGCCGCTTGGCTCTTGGAACGGCGGAACCCCGAGGAATACGCCCGCAAGCCGGTCAACGCGACCAGCGCGAAGAAGGTGGCGACCGCGCTCCGCTTCGTCCAGGAAATGGCGCTCGAAGCCGTGCCGGCCGAGTTTCACGAAGTTCTCTACAAGCACGTTCAAGCGGCGATCGACGAGGCGTTCCGCCACTGCTTCCCGACGATGGGGAAGTGGGGGACGCCCAAGTTCCCGCGGCTGCCGTTGGAAACGCCGCTCGCCGACGTCCAGCCTTGCAACCAGCGGGAAGCGAACGTCCGGATCCTTCCCGACTGCGGCGACGCACTCCGGCCTTCCAGCCCGACAACCCCGCCCAGCGACGTCGCCCTGCGGTCGCCAGTCGGTCGGGTCGAAGCTGCGGAGCGTCAAGCTCAGGAAGTGGCCCGACGCGCGGCGGTCGCCGAGTTGAAACGGCTGCTGACCGAACAGAGCCCCGCCGAACTGTCGCCCAAAACGCGCGAGGCGACACCTGTCGCCTGCGACACGCCGCCCGTCGATCCGCTCTACGTCTCCTTTGAAGAGGGAGAGGCGGTCCTCACGCAACAAGCGCACGAGCGCGAGCAGCGGCAGAGCCACCTGGAATTCAGACGCGCCTTCGACGACGCCGAACAACGACCCTGCGTGTTCTTTCCATCCACGGCAGCGGTCCAGCAACCGCCAAAGCCAGGCGCCCGCCGCCAAGAGCGACAGAAAGCGCGCGCCGCCGAAAAGAAGGCCAAAGCCGCCAGAAAGCGCGCCCAGGCCCAACGCCGCCGCGCGGCGTAACGCTCAACGGGGTCGGGGGCCTGTTGCCGCTGGAGAGATTGTTTCCAGTAGAGCGCCCCCAGCGGCAAAAGGCCCCCGACCCCTTCGCCGCCTCCACCCACGCACGGTATGGGCCGCCACGGTGAAAGCCCCACGGCTGTGCGGTTGAGCACCCCTATCGATTCCCTTACAATCCGTTGTTTCCTCGCCGGCTGGCGGACGATCGTCGACGATCGCTCCCCGCCATTTCCCAGTCACTACTCACCGATTCGCCAGTCACGACTCATGGAACGCACCTTCATTCTGCTCAAGCCCGATTGTGTCCAGCGCCGCCTGATGGGCCGCATCATCACGCGATTCGAAGAGAAGGGGCTCAACGTGATCGCCGCCAAGATGCTGGTGATCACTCCCGAACTGGCGAAGCAGCACTACGCCGAGCACGTGCAGAAGGGCTGGTACCCGACGCTGGAAGGTTTCATCACCGGCGGCCCTGTATTGGCGGCGGTCCTCGAAGGGCTCGAAGCGATCAAGGTCGTCCGCGACATGCTCGGCGCGACCAACGGTCTGAACGCCGCTCCCGGCACGATCCGCGGCGACTATAGCTCGAGCCGCCAGATGAACCTCGTCCATGGCTCCGACGGCCCCGAAGCGGCCGCCCGCGAAATCGCGCTCTACTTCAAACCGGAAGAGCTCTGCGCGTACGAGCCGACGATCACCAAGTGGATGCGCGCCGGCGACGAGAAGTAGCCGCCATGGCAGCCCCTGGCTCCGCAACATTATGCAAACGCCATCAGATCGTTTCCTCGTCGCAAGTGGTTTCTAGCGGCCTGGATGCAGAGTTTGGCGTTCACCCAGAGGGTGACGCGCGGCAGTCGCCTCACCCAGTTGGGGAGTGGTCCGAGCCCGCCGCCGAAATTGGTGAGTTGAGCGAAGCGTTGCTCGATGTACGTCCGCTGCTTGAAGAGTGCTTGGCCATCGGCGGTCGTCAGCAGTTCGATCGACTGCAAGCGGCCGATGCTGTGGCGGCGGTGGCCCAGCGCTCGTCCCGCGCGACGCTGCGGAGCGATCAACGTCACGCCCGACCGTGCGGCGATCTCGTGCAGCGGGTTGCTGTCGTAGTTGCCGTCGGCCAGGACGCAGCCTCCGCCGACTTGCGGCAAGAGTCGCCGGGCGACCGTCTGTTCGCTCACGTTGAGCGGCTGGATTTCGCACGCCACGAGCGCATCGATCGTCCAGACGGCGTGCAGCTTGTAGCCGCGGGCCGGGCCGCCGACGCCATGCCCGCGCGTGGCGTCGGGATCCTTGCTGAAGCCTCCTACCGGCAACGGCTTACCGTCGAGGAAGCTCACCTCCGGCGGGTGCGGGCCCTGCCAGCAACGCTTCCTCAACCGCTCGATCAGTTCCACGGCCGCCGCCGTGCGGAGACGACGGCTCGCCGTCGATTGGCTCGGCAGCCGCACCTGCCATGACGACGGCCAATTCTCCGGCCGACACGCCCAACTCACCGGTCGATCGTGGATCACCGCCCAGAGATAGACGCCGACGATCCAACTGACCGAATAGACGTGTCCCGAACGATCGCTGCATAACCGCCGAGTCAAACGGTATAGTACGCTCCAGAGTTCGCGTTCCATGGCTCACCTCCTAGAAACGTGTCAGGTCTCTAGGAACAGCCTGGAACGCGGGCCTTTTTACCGCTAGCGACGCGTGCTAGCTATTGCATTATGTTGTCCGCCAGGGGGTCGCTCACCATGCCGCAACGCCCAGCGGCGCGCTACCCCCGGCGGAGCCGGGGGCTGTAACTAGTGCGGATCCGGCGGCACATACTCGCCGACGAACTCGACGTCTGTCCCCTCCGCGGGAATCGAATCCTCGCGTCCTAATCCCCACAGAATTGCATTGACCAGCAGCCGCCGCGGGCCTTCCTTCAGGAAGTCCCGCGGATGGCCGAGCGTCGTGAAGAAGACGCGCTGCTTGCCGCCGTCCCCCGTCGGCAGCTCGCGCGTCCACGTCATCGGTTCGCGGTTCCCAAACTTCTCCCCGCCCGGTTCGGTTCCCTTGGTGGCGTCGCCCACCATGAGGACCGTGCAGTCCTCCGGCAGCTTCACGTCCCCGTCGTTCACCACGTAGAGCCACGAGTTGAGCCACTCCTGGGGCGCGACGCCGCGGAGGATCGGATTGTCCGCTTTCGCCTCGCTCTCGACGACGTAGGCCTCGGTCGTGTTGCCGTGGCCGTAGTGAGAGATCCACTTGTGGCCGAAGTAGGTCATGGGGAACTCGGAGTTCCACCGATCTTGCGGCGGACCGGGGTAGTTGAACGCGTGGCTGCTGGTTCGCAGCCCGACGATCGGCTTGCCAGACTTGCCGTAGTTGATGATTTCATCGAGCTGCTCCTGCGGCAGCTGGCGGAACCTCATGTAGAAGACCGCCAGATCGGCGTCGCGGAGCGCCTCGAGCCCGGGGATGTTGTTGGCGTGACGGTCGCGCTCCCCCTTATCGTTCTCGGCGTAGAGGACGGTCGTCTTTATTCCGTACCGCTGTTCGAGGATGGCGGCCAGCATGGGCATCGAGAGTTCGGACGAGTATTCGTCGTCTCCCGTGACGAAGACGACGTGCGGCCGATCATCGTCGGCGCCCGCAGCTTCAGCGGCGCAAGCGGAGCGCGTGGCAACGGCGGCAACGACGACGGACGCTGCAATAAGAAACCAACGGCGCAAGATCATGATGAAACCCGTCGGGAGGAGGAGGGACGCAATGCGACGCCGCTCATCATACGCCGCGGCGGTCGGCTTCCAAACCGTAGCGGCGAATTTTTCGGTCGAGCGTCGACCGTTCGATCCCCAGGATGGTCGCCGTTTTGCTCTTGTTCCAGGCGGTCGCGGCCAGGGTCCGCATGATGTGGGCCCGTTCGACGTCCGCCAGCGATACCGGCTGGTAGCCGATTTGCGGTTCGCTCCGCTCCATGCCCATCTCGGTATCGCCCGCCGTATTAAGCCGCGACAGGACGAGATCTTCGTGATCGATGAAGTCGTTGCGCGCCAGTACGACGGCCCGCTCGATGACGTTCTTCATCTCGCGCACGTTGCCCGGCCAGCGGTAGCGCAGCAACTCTTCCATCGCCCGCGGCGTGTAACCGCGCAGCTTGCGCCCCGTCTCCTCGTTGAACTTCCGCAAGAAGTGGGCAGCCAGTTCCGGAATATCCTCCGGCCGCTTGCGCAATCCCGGCACGAGAATCTCGAGCACGTGCAGCCGGAAGTAAAGATCGCGCCGGAACTTCCCCTCGGCAACGTCCTTCTCCAGGTCGCGGTTAGTCGCCGCGATGCAGCGCACGTCCACTTTGATCGCCTCGGCTCCGCCGACTCGTTCAAACGGGTGGCCTTCGAGCACGCGGAGGAATTTCGCCTGAATCGACGGGCTCATCTCGCCGATTTCGTCGAGCATGAGCGTCCCTTTGTGGGCCTGCTCAAACTTGCCGATCTTTCGCTCGGTGGCCCCGGTGAACGCGCCCTTCTCATGGCCAAACAGTTCGCTCTCCAGCAACGTCTCGGAGAGGGCCGCGGCGTTCAAGCAAACGAACGGCCCCTTCTTTCGCGGGCTGGAGAAGTGAACGGCGCGGGCGACCAATTCCTTGCCGACGCCGCTCTCGCCGCGAATCAGCACGGTGGCTCGACTCGGCGCCGCGCGGGCAATCTGCTGCGTGACGCGCATCATCACTTCGCTCGAACCGACGATCTCGCTCTGCACGCCCAGTTGCTCGCGCAATTGGACGCACTCGGTCTGCATCTGATTCAGATTCTCGGCAAGCTCCTGCCGGCGGTTCAGATTCTCGAGCGCCACGCCAACCGTGTCGGCTACCGCGAGCGTGAATTCAAGGTCTTCCGGATCGGTCGACTTGTCGGGATTGGTCGAGTAGAGATGGACCAGCCCCAACAGTTCGCCGTTGAGCCGCACCGGTGCACAGATCACGCTCGTAGCCAGGATCTCGCCGCGGCTGTCTCGGTTCCCCAGTTGGCTATCGTCCATCACATTGCGGGCCATCACGGCTTGGCCGTCGCGCATCACGGTCGACGCCAGGAACGGGGAGACGCGATGGTAGGCGTGAGCGCCGTCGCTTCGCTGCGCGATGATCTCCAGCTCATCGCTGCGACGCACGCCCGATTCGTCGCGGCTCCGCAGCAGAATGGCGCCGGCGTCGACCTGCGTACCCTCGAACAAACCAGCAAGCGCAACGTTCGCCAGCGAGAACACATCGGTGCTTTTAGCCAACTCGAACGCGAGCCGGCAGAGCTTGGCCGTGGCGCGATTGACTTTGGGACTCGACTCGCTCGCGTCGTCTACTTCGCCTCCCCCCTCCAGGAACCGGCTCTGTCCCTTGCGGTGGGTGATCATCGTCGGCTCGAAAACGTCAAACACGCTCTCGTCGTCGCCGCTGACTTCGGTCCCGACGGCCGTCGCTGGACCGTCGACCGCCTTCGACGACTTCAGGAGCGTGCTCGTATCGGGAAACGCCTGGGCAAGATCGTGGACGAACGCCAGATGAGAGTTCCCAATCTGAATAATATCGCCCGGCTGCAGTTCATAGTCGCCGCTCAGGCGCTGCCCAGCCACGACCGTGCCGTTACGGCTATCGAGGTCGCGGAGCTTCCACGCGCCGCTGGCTTGGAACACTTCCGCGTGATTGCGACTGCAGCGCTCGTCTTTCACCACGACGGCATTGGTCGGGCCGCGGCCGATCGTCACCGACTCGCCCGGGACGAGGCGGAAGACATCGGCCCATTTGGACCCTTCGCGGATGATGAGGTAAGCGTTGGACATGTATCGTTATCGTACACTGACGCCGAGAACCACGCCGATTTGGGGCCTGGCAGCGAATTCGGGCCACTTCTTACACCTTATGCGGGAGATGGCCCTGGATTCAAGCTACACCCGTTGACCAAAGCGTTGGCAGAGCAGGGGGTTAGGACGATTATTGCGGCTGATCTGCGGAAGCCCTGCGCTCCTCAGGCGAGGAATCTCCCGCAGGTCCCGACCCAACCCGACTGGGGCCGAAAACTGTTGAACTACAACACCTTAGCAACTACGCTAAAGACTTGCGGCGGTCGGAACTGGCGGCGATTCGCCTCGAATCCGCCCCCCGCCCAACTTATGCACCTTCCGCGCTTCGGTTTCTCGCCCCTTGGCCCGAAGCGGCGGTCGATACGGATCAGGAGAAGCTTGCGATGACTCGGTCGACTTACGGCTTGTTAATTCTTGCATGCGGGCTCGTCGCGTCGAGTCTTCGCGACTGCCCGGTCGGCGAGGCAGGAGGCGGCTTTTTCCAAAATCGCGCCGTCGGCGGCGTCGCCGTCGATGCGAACGGCGTCCTGGAAGCCCCGACCGTGCAAGACGATCAGGAGCTCGCCCAGCTGCGCGAGCAGACCAAGCTCGATGTTCCCGCCCCGCTGCAAGAGTTCACCGAACGTCGCGCCGTTTCGCTGAAGCAAATCGAAGCGACGCTGCGCAAGTGCCAAGCCGAGATGAAGCCAGTTCCCGAGGACGTTAAGTACCTCGCCGGACTCCAACGCGTGCAGTACGTGTTCGTCTACCCTGAGCGGCAGGACATTGTCCTCGTCGGACCTGCCGAAGGCTGGCAGCTCGACGCCCTCGGCAACGTCGTCGGCGTGACGACCAATCGTCCCGTACTCTTGCTCGATGATCTGATGGTCGCCCTCCGCAGCGGCAAGACCTCGGCTCAGGAGCCGATCACCTGCTCGATCGACCCGACGGAAGAAGGCTTGGCCCGCGTGCAAGCCGTGGCCAATCGCCTCCGCGAAATGGGTAACCGCGAAGAGACTCTCGCACGCATCGAAGAGGCCCTTGGTCCCCAGCAGATCAGCGTCACGGGCGTGGCCGACACCAGCCACTTCGCCCGCACGATGGTCGCCGCCGACTTCCGGATGAAGCGGATTGCGATGGATTTCGAGCCGGCGCCGGTCAAAGGGATGCCAAGCTTCCTGACCATGGTCAATCCTAAGGGACGCGGGATGAACAATCTGCTCCCGCGCTGGTGGCTCGCCCCGAACTACGAGCCGCTGGCCCGCACCGCCGATGGCCTTGGCTGGGAACTTCGCGGCCAAGGCGTGAAGTGCATGAGCAACGAAGACTACGTCGATTCGACCGGCCAGAAGACCAATGCCGTCTCGAAGAACCCAGCCGCGGAGAAGTGGGCCGCGACGATGACCCAGAAGTACCCGGAACTGGCCGAGCGCGACTCGTCGTTCGGCGAATTGCGAAACATCATGGACCTGGCCGTGATTGGCGCCCTCATCGAGAAAGAGCAGCTGCTGGAAATCGCCAGCCTGCAGCTCCCCCGCCTATTGGGCGAGCAACCGCTCGAACGCTACCCGGCCCCGAAGCAGACCGCCAGCAAGGCGAGCGCCATTAAGCAGCGCGGCGGCTGGGTGATCAGCGCCTCGGGCGGCGTCGAGATGCTCCCTTGGCAGATTGCCAGCGAGGCCGAGACGGTCGAGGCCGTGGGCGACGTGCGGAGCGAGATGTCAGCCGACGTTGATGAGATCTGGTGGGAGTAGTCGCCACACACTTGGGTTGGCGAGTATCTCATCGCGCCAGTTAGTACGAAACAAGGGCCTGGAACCGAGCATGGTTCCAGGCCCTTATGCTTGACTGTCAAGAAATCGCCCCACGACGTGCTGAGCGAAGCGAAGAATCTGAGAGCACCTTTGGTACGTTAGATTCTTTGCTCCGCTTCGGCTTGACGAGGCGTCGACGTTATTTCGTCCAAACACGCGGGCGGACGACGCTCTTCACCAGCCCGACAGTCTCCAGCGCCCGGATGGTGATCCAGGTCACGTCGAATTCCCACCAGTGATGTCCGTGGGCTGCGGCCCGCTGATCGGCGTGGTGGTTGTTGTGCCAACCTTCGCCGTTGCTCCAGAGACCGACGAGGATGTTGTTGCGGCTGTTGTCGCTTGTCTCGTAATTGCGATAGCCCCAGACGTGGGTCACCGAGTTGACCGACCAAGTGATGTGCCACGTGGCCACGGTGCGGACGAAGACGCCCCAGACGACCAGGCTCAGCCCAAACTGCACGCCCGCCGCGAATGAACCGCCAGTCGGCCAGCCAATCGCCAGTCCCAGCAGGAAGAAGAAGAGCATACTGCCGAGGTAGATGAACAGCCAAGTGGCGCCCCGCTCCAGCTTCATATAGAACGGGTCGCGCAGCAGATCTCGCGTGAAGCGCTGATAATAGTTGACGTTGAGGAAGTCGCGGTTGCGAAACATCAGCCAACCGCAGTGCCCCCAGAGAAACGTGACGAGCGGACTATGCGGATCGGGCTGCTCGTCGGAATGCTTATGATGGATGCGATGCATCGCCACCCAGCAAGCCGGCGTATCCTGCAGCGTGCAGACGCCCAGCACGGCGAGGCTATGCTCCAGCCACTTCGGTGCGACGAATCCCTGGTGGGTCAGTAGTCGGTGATAGCAGAGGTTGATTCCGAGCGTCCCAAAGACGTACAGTCCGGCCACCGCCAACGCGACCCCCGTCCAGCTGAAGAAGTATGGCACGAACGCCAGGCAAGCCAGCAGGTGGACGAGCGGGATGCCAATGGCGTAGCGCCAGCGAACCTGGCTGGGCTTGACCGTCGTTTCGGGGCGCGGCAAGACGCGCGAGGCTGCTGTACAGGCGCCGCCATGCGATGGCGCGAGGACTGAATCCTCTTGGTCAACCTCGATCACGTCCTCAGGAAGCACAGTAGACATGAAATCTCGACGCTTGAGAGTCGCGGCAATCCTTACCTGTTAGCGTGGGATTGCCGGCCAGAGGGGTTGGGCAAAGTCGCCCATTATACTGCGGCGGCCCGTCGAGCCAAACATGGCCTCGATCGACTTTCCGGCGATGCGGGGGCTCGCCATCGTCTTATCGGCACGCTGCAAGCCATTGGACAGTAAGGCTTTGACGACCGGAAAACTCACCCGATTCCGCGACGACCTGAATAACGAAATCAGCTGACGCCCTCGCCGGGTCGCGGGACTCTCGCTTCCAGCGGCGGGACGCTCCGTAAATCGACTAGTCGGGTTGCGGGGAGTTCGGGTGCCATCTGGGCAAGAACGGGGTCGACGTATCCTGCTGCCGCCAATGCACTAAGTTCGCGGCTGGTGCGGCGGCGAGGCAAGGCAGACTTCATCAAGACGAATTCATCCGCCACCAGCGCCGCGGCCAACCGGCCCGCGATCGAGTCGCTGGTCGTCTCCCAATTGGTCGGCAGCCAGGTCCCCGGAAGTCCCGGCTCGGAGTGACGCATCCAGGGCGCCGGCCCAAAGATGGTAGCTCCCGGCTCGCCCACCCGCTGGCAAAGGAGACAATCGTCTTCGACCAGAGGAATCTCCGGCATCCAGGCATGGAGCATGTGTGCGGTGACCGTGAGCAGGTCGACGCACATCCAGTGCGCCGCGGCGTCTTCGATCGGCTCATCAGCGTGCCAGGCGCGAATCTGCTCGACTAGGGGACCGCCGCCGGCGAGCAGCACGTTGTGGGCCGGCCGTTGGAGCTCCAGCCAGCGGCGCAGGCGCGCGCCGAGGTCCGGAAGATCGAACAAGCTGCCGCCAACTTTTACAACACGAATCATCAGACAGCGGACGCAGCGTTCCTTTCTTGAGCCAATACGGCGAGGGCGTGAGCCGGAGCGCACCGACTGACGGCGGGGCCCAAGCGATGGGACAAGGATAGCACGTCCGCCTGCCACGGGAGACGACCCAGCAAATGACGCAGCAGAAATTCGCCATGGCCGCTCACGATCACGGTTTGGGGAGACTCACGCAGTCGCGAGACGACTTTCTCGACAGCCGCTTGTAGCAAGTCGAGCTGAGCGTGGCGGACCGCTGCGGCTGCTTGTCGAGCGTCTTCAGGGCCGAAGGAATCCGCGTCGGCGCAGACCATGCGAGCCAGCCGGGCAAGGGCGTGGGGCCACGTCCGAGGACGTCCGTCGGCGGTGTCGCAGTTGTCGGGCTCCTCAGGGGTCTCCCCAAGCATTAGGTACGCGTCAGCCGTCGTGGCGAACAATTCGGCGGCAAGGGGGCACTCGACTCCATGCCAGGGCAGCGACGCAATCAACGCGCACACCGGCGTGCGTTCGACGCCGGTGTAAACGAGTTCGCCGCTCACCAGTCGCTCGGAGTCGGTCAAGCCACTCGCGGTCGGACCTTGTGCATCGAGTGGAATCACATCGGCCGTCGTCGAGCCCAGATCGATCAGCAGCGCCGGCCATTGACCGACGAACCGATTCGCGAACGACGCGAGGGCATGCCAGTTGCTCGCGGCCGCTAACAGCGGCGTCCGGCAGGCAGAAACAGCGCTGACCAGTTCGCCGTCCGCTTGATAGACCTCAATTGGCCGGTCGCCTGCTGCCGACTGCACTGCCGCGAGAATCTGACGGACGCCTTCAGCCTTCGTGGAGAAGCAGTCCGCAAGTTCAGCGGTCATGGTGACGGCGAGATAATCGCTGGGAGGGCCCGATTCGATCAGGCGCCGTAGCTCCATGCCAAGTCGCTCGGGGCTACGCCAGACGGCAAAGGGGCGCGAAGCCGCGTATCCGCGGCCGTCAGCGGCTTTCAGATTCGCGCCTCCGACGTCGATAGCGAGGCAGTTCATCGGCGATTGACCCAAGTAGCGCCATCGGCGGCGAATTCGACGTGCGGGTTACGAATCGTGATCTTGACCGGTTCGCCGGTAACTGCGTGCAGCAAAGCCTCGGCGAGATTCTGGTCGATCGCCTGACGTAGCCCGACGTATGACGTCGTCACGCGCGGATTCACTTCGATCACCACATCATCGTCGCCGTTAGCGTCAGACCCGAGCACCAAATCGACCCCCACGAACCCGCGCGCTGGAGGCAGTGCGGCGAGAGCTCGTCGCGCCAGCAGCGATGCGCGCTCGGCGAGAGCTGGCTCCGCCATCAACGCTCCCCCCAAGTAGGCTAGTCGCGAATCGTTGCTGAGACGCTGCGTGCACGCCGGCAGCATCGTCACGATCGCCTCGTTGCACAAAGCGGCGACGCTGGCCGGCCGTCCCGGCCTGAACTCTTCCAACCGTCGCGCCCAGGCGTATGGCGGCGGCTCGTCGCGATGACTGGCCACGAGGCAGACGTCTTGCGAACCGGCGCCGTCTACTGGTTTCAGAACGGCCGGATAGGTGAAATCGATGGGCAGCGACGTCTCGCCTTCGGCGAGAATCACGCCGCGCGGCGTCGGTACGCCCGCATGCTGCCAGCGCTCGGCTGTGAGCTGCTTGTTCGCGGCAAGCGCCGTGAATTCTTGGGGTGCGTTCAATGTTCGGCCGCCAGCCGCAGCGATCTGTTGCGTCGTCCGTTCAAGTATCTGGTCGAACTCGGGCGCCACCGCCAATGACCAATCCGCCGCACCAGCCAGGCGATCAAATTCCTCGTGCCATTCGCCGATTGACTGCACGTCGATCACGTCGCAGCCGGGATAAGCGAGCGTGTCGAGCCGCACGTCGCGCAGCAGGCTCACTCGGCAATGGGGAAGCTTGGCAAAATCGGCGGCCAACGCCCGCGCCATCGCCGTCCCCTCCTGCAACAACGACGGCGGCAGCGGGCCAGGCTCGCCGATGAGGCCGCCGCCGGTGATCCACTCATAGAGGAAGACGTGCATGGGGCGGGTAGCTCGCGAACGCACCGGCTGCGTCATTCTGAGCGAAGCGAGACTCGAGAAGTTCGTCCGAGATGCCAGATCCTTCGCGCTGCTCAGGATGACGGGCCCTGGGTGTCTAAAAGATACCCAACTGATCGCGAGCGTCTTCCGTCATGCGATCGGGCGTCCACGGCGGATCCATCACGAGCCGCACGTCGACGGCCGCGACCCCTTCGAGATTACCGACCGCCGCCTTCGATTGGCCCAGCAGCTGCGGCCCGGCGGGACAGGCAGGGCTCGTCATCGTCATCTCGACGTCGACGTTGCACTTCCCCTCTTCGACGTCGGAGATCTTCACGTCGTAGATCAAGCCGAGGTCGACGATGTTGACGAATAACTCGGGGTCGATCACCGTCTTGAGGGCTTCGCGCACCGTGTCTTCAGCGATTGCCATTCTATGCTCCTCGTAATTAGGCGTCGTGCAGTCGCACGAACACCTGATCCCCTTCAACCTTCACCTCGTGCGCGACGGTCGGTTTCGTTGCCGGCATCGTCATCGCCGCGCCGGTCGCCAAATCGAACTTGGCCCCATGCCGCGGACAGGCGATCGAACGGTCGGCAACGTCGACCGGGCCATCGCTCAGCGGTCCGCCGTCGTGGGTGCAGACGTCGTCGAGGGCGTACCAATGGCCGGCAGCATGAATAAGCACCACCAACCGATCGTCGACTTCCACCAACATCGATCCGGGATCGACGACCTCGCCGACTTTCGCAACCGGAATGAACTCGGACATCTACTGACTACCGCCTTGCTTGGCCTGCATCGCACATAGCGACGCGCGTTGATTGACTTGTGCTAGATATCCCGCACGCGCTGGCCGATCGCCTCGCCGAGCGCTTCGCTGACGCTCTCGATCGGAATGCGGTCGAAGACTTGTTGGAAGAAGCCCTCCACGATCATGCGGACGGCTTCCTGGCGGGTGTAGCCGCGGGTCATGGCGTAGAAGACCTGCTGCTCGTCGACGCGGCCGCTGGTGCTGCCGTGAGTGCAGCGAACGTCGTCGGCTTCGATCTCCAGGCCCGGAATCGAGTCGGCGCGAGCGGTGCGCGACAACATGAGATTGTCGTTCCGCTGATAGGCGTCCGTCCGTTGGGCCGGCTTGTCGACCTTGATCATGCCGCGCCACACTGTTCGCGACTCGTCCTGCAGCGCGGCCTTGTAGAGCAAGTCGCTGCGGCAATGGGACGCCAGGTGATGCTGGTGAGTGTTGTACGACAGGTGCTGCCGGCCCTGGGTGAACATCACGCCGTTCACTTGAGCCTCGGCATCCTGCCCCGTCAGTGCGACGTGCTGGTTGACCTTCGCCAGCCGGCTGCCGAGGGCCCCGATCGTCCATTGCAGATGGCCCCGAGCCGCAATGTGCGCTTTCTGGTGAGCGAAGTGCCACACCTGATCGCCCCAGTTCTGCAGGCTGACATATCGCAACCTGGCGCCCGGTTCGACGAGCAACTCAATCGACCCGCAATGGAACCCTCGTCCATGTTGGGAAATGCTCGCCGTTTCCGACAGCAACGTCGCCTCGGCGCCTTCCTCAACGATGACCAGCGTCCGATTCAAGTCGATGCCGCCATCGGTCATCGCCGAAAGTGAATGGAGCGGCTCATCGACCGCGACTCTCTTCGGGACGTAGAGCAGCGCCCCGCCGGCCCAGGCAGCCGCGTTGAGCGCCGCGAACTTGTCGCGGCTTGCATCGACGACGCGACGTTCGAAATAGGGTCGCAGCAAGTCGCCATGCTCCGCGACTATCGTCGCCAAGTCGCCGAACAGCACGCCTTTGGCGGCCCATTTCTCCGCGAGCTGAGCCCCGACGACGACGCTGTCGCTCGTCACCGTGCTGCCGCCGAGCGCGACGCCTTCAGCCAACAGCGAACGCGGCATGTCGCTGCCGACCGGCGCGCCGGTCGGGAAGCCGAAACGATCGAGCTTGAACAGCCGAATGTCGGTTCGCACCCACTCTTCGTCGTTGCGAGCGGGCATCGCCAACTCGTTGAAGCGGGCCCACGCGGCGCGGCGCAGATCGACGAGCCAACCAGGCTCGCTGCGCGAATCGAGGAACGAATCGAAGGCCTCTTGGGTAAACCCGGCGGCCGTTAACGTGTGTGACATCAATCTCTACTTGTTCAACGACTCTGTCTTACTCAAATAACTCATCGACTGGCATGGTCCAGCCTGGGACGGCGGGCTCGGCTTCGGCCATCTCGCCGCGGCGATAAATCGCCGGCTGCTCCGGGACGCCTGGGCGATAGACGCGAACGACGTCTTCGCTCAGCACGTCGACGTTCCATACCACTTTCGTTCCCGCGGCGAAGTAATCGGTCCGCTTCTTCGCCATCTCTCGCTCTGCCCCGGGGCCGTAGTCGTCATCGCTGCGAACCTCTGCAGCAAAGTCTGGCGGTATCGGGAGAAACTTCATGCCCGCCCGTGGCCCCGTGTAGTACGAAGCGTCTGGGCAGAACGACTTACGATTGGGCAAATCGGCCAGGAACGCCACGCTACCGTTGCAGGCTCTGCCCCCATACCGTTTCGCGTAAGCGTACAAACTGAACAGAATCTCACCAGCAGCTGTGCCCGGAAGTTCTCCAGTCGGACTTATGAGCACGATTCGTCCGTCGACGATCTCCGCCTTGCCTTCCGTTCGGTACAAGTCAGCGATCAGTTTTTCCGTCAACGGATCGGAGATGGTGCTCATGACAGTCCCTCCTCTCGTTTGAGGCGGCAGTCCTTACCCAACGCTCCCTTCCATCTGTAGTTCAATCAGCCGGTTCATCTCCACCGCGTACTCCATCGGCAGCTCTTTGATCAGCGGCTCAATAAACCCGCTCACGATCATCGAGCTCGATTCCGCTTCGCTCAGCCCGCGACTCATCAAGTAGAAGAGCTGCTCTTCCCCGATGCGCGAGACGCTCGCTTCGTGCTCAATCTGCACGTCCGACTCTTCGACTTCGATGTAGGGGTACGTATCGCTGCGACTTTGCGGGTCAAGAATGAGCGCATCGCAGACGACGTTGCTCTTGCAGCCGGTGGCGCCTTTTTCCACCTTGCAGAGGCCGCGGTAGCTCGAACGGCCGCCGTTCTTGCTGATGCTCTTCGAGATGATGCGGCTCTTCGTGTTCGGAGCACAGTGAACGACCTTCGCCCCGGCGTCCTGATGTTGCCCCTTCGAAGAGAACGCAATCGATAGGATCTCGCCGCGGGCCCCCGGTTCCATCATGTAGACGGCTGGGTACTTCATCGTCAGACGGCTGCCGAGGTTGCCGTCAATCCACTCCATGAGCGAATCCTCGTACGCCATCGCCCGCTTGGTGACGAGGTTGTAGATGTTGTTCGCCCAGTTCTGGATCGTCGTGTAGCGGCAGCGGCCATGCTTTTTCACGATGATCTCGACCACGGCTGAGTGGAGGCTCTCGGTCGTGTACATCGGGGCGGTGCAGCCTTCGACGTAATGAACCTCGGCGCCTTCGTCGACGATGATCAGCGTCCGCTCGAACTGGCCCATTTGCTCCGCGTTGATGCGGAAGTACGCCTGCAGCGGGAATTCGATCTTCACGCCCGGCGGCACGTAGATGAACGACCCGCCCGACCAGACGGCCGAGTTAAGGGCAGCGAACTTGTTGTCCTCGGGCGGGATGATCTTGCCGAAGTATTCGCGGAGCAGATCGGGATGATCGCGCAGGGCCGTGTCGGTGTCGGTGAAGAGAACCCCCTTCTTGCCGAGGTCTTCCTGCAGCGAACCGTAGACGACTTCGCTCTCGAACTGGGCCTTCACGCCGGCCAGGTACTTTTTCTCGGCCTCCGGAATGCCAAGCCGATCGAACGTGTCCTTAATGTCCTGCGGCACGTCATCCCAGGTCTTGCCCTGTTGATCGGTCGGCTTCAGATAGTAGTAGATGTCTTGGAAGTCGATCCCGATATCGCCGCCCCAACGAGGCATTGGCTTTGACTCAAAGATTTTGAGCGAGCGGAGGCGGAAGTCGCGCATCCACCCCGGCTCCTTCTTCATCTCGGAGATTTGAGCGACGATATTGGCGTTCAAGCCGCGCGCGGCGCGGAAGACGTCGTGCGACGGCGTGATGAAGTCGTACTTGTTGATCTCGCCAATAGTGCCGTTTTCAAGCAGGTCGGTAGCCATGATTGACCCCCTTCCGGGGAAATGTATCCGTTGCGTTCTGTTTCTGTATCTCTGTTCCGGCAAACGCCGAGCGGCGGCGCGCTAAACGGCAGCCGTCGTTTGCTGCATTTCGGCGTCGGCAGCTGCCGCGTCGGGGTAGGCCGCGCGAATGCGGTCGTACCCTTCGGTGTACAACTCTTGGGCAAGCTCAACCCCGCCCGTCTCGACGATCCGCCCGCCAAGCATCACATGCGTGAAGTCGGGGACATTGTTCTCGAGCAGTTTGTCGTGGTGCGTGATGATGAGAATCCCCATCTCCTCGCCTTCGGCTTGCTCGCGGCCGATCTGGGCGATGCTTTGGCTGGCCAACTTCACGGCATCGACGTCGAGGCCGCTGTCGGTCTCGTCGAGAATCGCAAACTTCGGCCGCAGCATCGCCATCTGCAGGATCTCGGCCCGCTTCATCTCGCCCCCCGAGAAACCGTCATTGACGTAACGACGGGCGAATTCGACGTCCATCTTCAGTTGATCCATCTTCTCGGTCAGTTCCTTACGGAACTGCCGCATCGGAATCAGCTCTTCGCCCTCTTTGCGGCGCGGATTGCGCACGTTCGTCGTCGCGTGGCGGAGGAAGTCGGCCATCTTGACGCCTGGAATCGCCATTGGCCGTTGGAAGGCCATGAAGATGCCGGCCCGAGCCCGTTCGGAGGCATCCATCGCCAGCACATCTTCGCCGTTTAATTCGATCGTCCCTTCAGTCACCTCGTAGTTCGGGTGCCCCATGATCGCATTGCCCAACGTGCTTTTGCCGGAGCCATTCGGCCCCATGAGGGCGTGGGTCTCGCCGCGGCGGATCGTGAGATTCACGCCGCGCAGAATCGGCTTGCCTTCAACCGAGACGTGGAGTTTCGAGATCTTTAGCGTTTCTGTCATCGCAACAATAGATTCGGTTCGAGACGCCCAATTGGATTTAAGCAAGCCGAGGCGTCTCACTCCCCGCTTGAGTCGTGGAAAAATTACCCAGTGATCTTCTGATGATCAAACAACGGCGCCGTCTCAATCGGACTCGCCACATACCCGCTGTGATGCGGCACCGGCAACTCGTCCTCCACCTTCCTGCCAATTGCCTGGCCGGGAATGCGGGCGATTCGGTGACCCTTGATCTTGTCCTGGATCCGCATCAATCCCTCGAGCAGCGCCTCGGGTCGGGGCGGGCAGCCGGGGACGTAAACATCCACCGGCACCACCAAGTCGACCCCCTTCACCACGTGATAGCCATACTTGAAATACGGCCCGCCGCCGACAGTGCAGGCGCCCATGGCGATCACAAACTTCGGGTCGGGCATCATGTTGTAAAGTCGCCGAACGCGGCTGGCCATTTTGTATGTTACTGTGCCAGCGACGATCATTAGGTCTGCTTGCCGCGGAGTGGCGCGGAACGCCCCGGCGCCAAACCGATCCATGTCGTAGCGGCTTGCTCCCGCAGCCATCATCTCGATCGCACAGCATGCCAAGCCAAACGTCAGCGGCCAAATGCTGGCCTGCCGCGCCCAATTGATCGCTTGCTCCACGGTCGTCGTGATGACGTTTTCCTCAAACCGTCCTTCAATCCAAGGTTGCGACATAGCGGTTCGATCGTCCTGTGAGTTGATAGCGGCGCGTCCACTTGCCCGGTCGTCGGCGTCTGGGCCCTCAGCCTTTCGGTCTGCACCGAACAAGAAGCCCAAAACCCTTACGGCGAAAGGCTTAGCGTATCACGCTAGCTCGCGCCCGACTAGGAGTCGCCACTCGCTTCAGCCCGCTGCTCCACTTGCTTCGAAGGTACAACAATTCGCTCCATCGAGCCGGCACGAACTCAGCCGCATCGACTCGCCGAGCACGCTCGACAACAACATCTTTTCCATCGCACAGACGCCCCGATCATGCTCGGCAAGGTCGGGGTAGGGGCAAGCCAGCGCGGTCAACACCGGCAACTCCCCTGACGCTGATTCATGGTATTCGAACGGCACATCCTGGCTCGCCATCAGGCGGGCCAAATCGGCCATCCGCTCCTTCACCGTTTCGCCTTGAATCTGACCGCGGTAGCTCTCGGCTAAGCGGTCGGAGACTCGCTTCAACAGGCCGCGACGAATCTCGGGGTCACGAATCTCGCGGATCTCGTCCCATAGCACCTGCACGAGCGGGCCGTAGTTGTTGCCGCCCGACCGAATTCCGGCGGGCGTCAACGAGTAACGATGCGTCGGCCGGCCGCGACCCGCAGCTGCCGACTCGCGGGCGACGAGCCCATGCTCCATCAACCGCGTCAGCCTCTGGCGCACCGCCGTCGCGGTAACGCCCGTGAACTCAACCAAATCGCTCACGCTTGCAACGGCATGGCGGCGCAAGTAATCGACAATCGTTTGGTCAGAGAGTTCGGTGATCGCGTTCATAGCTCTTTTTACTGCTGGGCGATGAGCCGCATGACACTCAATACTAACGCCAAGCCGATTTGTGACAACCGCCTATTTGATAAATACCTAAGTGTGCAAATTCAAGAAGCTGTAAGTCATTGACACGGAAGATGTTATTCGATAAAAGTCAGCCTCTGCTAGCGTCACATGACGGGCGTTACGCACACGATTAGAGGTCAAATCAGACGTTGGCAGAGGAGGCGACTAGGTGTCGAGCAAATCCCCAGCGGGCGGCGAGCAGTGGGCCTCCCGAATCGGCGTCATTCTGGCAGTCGCCGGCTCGGCTGTCGGACTCGGCAATTTTCTACGATTCCCGGGTCAGGCCGCCCAGCACGGCGGCGGCGCCTTCATGATTCCGTATTTCATCTCCCTACTGGTTCTGGGGATTCCCCTGTGCTGGGCCGAATGGACGATGGGCCGGTATGGGGGCCTCAACGGGTTCAACTCCGCTCCCGGCATCTACAGCACACTCTGGAAAAGCCGGTGGGCGCGGTACTTCGGAGCGATTGCGCTTGTCGTCCCTCTCGTGATCTACATGTACTACGTCGTCATCGAGGCATGGTGCCTGGGGTACGCGATCCAGTACCTCACCGGTTCGTTGATGAAAGAAGGAAGCAACGCCGAAGTCTTCCAGACGCACTTCGATGAATTCGTTGGGGCCGACGCCAATGGTGCCTTGTTCCAGTCGAGACGCCTGGGGTTTCTGGTCATCTTGGCGGGGACGTTTATCGCGAATTTTGTGTTGATCTATCGGGGCGTGAGCAAAGGGATTGAAACCTTTTGCCGCGTTGCGATGCCGGCGATGGCAGTGCTCGCGTTCATCGTACTGATCCGAGTTTTGACGCTCGGTACTCCAGATCCCAGTAAGCCAGACCAATCCGTCTTGGGCGGACTTGGATTCATGTGGAATCCCGACTTCTCTCACCTATCCGATCCGCAGATGTGGCTCGCCGCGGCCGGTCAAATCTTCTTCACGCTGTCGGTCGGCTTCGGCATTGTCATCAACTATGCGAGCTATTTGAAACGCAAGGACGACGTCGTCCTCAGCGGCGTGACCGCCTGCAGCGTTAATGAGTTCTTTGAAGTCTGCTTCGGCGGACTGATCACGCTGCCGGCGGCGTTCATTTTCCTCGGTGCGGCTGCGGGTTCGCAAGGAACGTTTGATCTCGGCTTCAAGGCGCTGCCGAACGTTTTTGCACAGATGCCTGGCGGGAGGATCATTGGGTTCTTGTGGTTCATCGTGTTGTTCATCGCGGCCATCACGAGCAGCATTTCGATGCTGCAGCCTGTCATCGCCTTCTTCGAAGAAGGGTTCGGACTGAAGCGGCATGCGTCGGCGGCGATGTTGGGACTCGTGTCGGCGCTCGGATGCGGTTTCGTCCTCTACTTCTCCGAGGGGATGGTGGCGCTAGATACCCTCGACTTCTGGGTAGGCAGCGTCCTGATTATCATGCTCGCGCTCATTCAAGCGATCATTTACGGTTGGTGCTTCGGGATCGAGCGAGGAGCCGAGGAAGCCCACGTCGGCGCCCACATGCGGATTCCGCATTTCGTGCAGTTGATGCTGAAGTACGTCGTGCCGGTCTACCTCATCACGATTTTTGCTATGTTTTGCTGGAATAACGTCCCGAGCCAAGACATCGACGTCGCAACGCTCGATGCCAACGTGGTCGCCGGCCTTCAAGAGGGCGAATTGGGTACGACGCTACTAGCGACGCTTGCCGCCCATGACATCGAGGCGCCGGCGGGATCCAAGTTGGTGAGTGACGGCAGCGATTGGCGGATTGTCGATGCCGACGACGCGCTGCTCATTAAGCTGAGCGGAGGCGAAGACGGCGTGGCTTTGCAACGTCACAAAGCGGGATATTATGAAAACATCGTCAACAATCCGGTCGCTCTGGCGTCGGTCCTGTTCATTGCCATTATTCTCGCCTTCCTGTTGCTCCTGGTGCATATCGCCGGCCGCCGCTGGGAAACCGAAGGACGTTTGACTTATCCGTGAGTCAGTCGTCTTTCCCGTCGACCATTGCGTATGTTCGAAACCAATTAGCGGAAACAGACAAAATGAGTTGGATTAGTCTTGCGGCCACCGAGGCGCTGAACGGTCAAGGGTGGACGATCATGCTGATCTCGGTCGGCTCCGTCGTGTCGTTGACTTTCTACTGCATACGTCGCGTGCTTCAGCTCCCTACCGAAGACGTCGAGGACATTAAGGGGCCGCTTGAAATCGACACGGGCGACACCCAGGACGCTGATTGACTTCTTTGTCGGTTGATGGGTCTCGCGTCCCTGACTCTTCGCGCCGCTTGCCATGCCTCTCGATGAACTGATCCCCGTCCTGCAGACCGCCATCGGCCCGGTGATTCTCATCTCCGGCGTCGGGATGCTGCTGTTGACGATGACCAACCGACTCGGCCGGACCATTGATCGCTCGCGGGCGCTCATTGTACTCCGCAGCGCGTCGTCCAATTCCCGCCGGTTGGCCGTTGAGCTCCAATTGGGAATTCTCTGGAAGCGGGCCCGGTTGCTTCGTCAGGCAATCACTCTCGCTACCGTGGCCGCCCTGTTAGCCGCGTTCTTGATCATCGTCCTGTTCATGGGGACGTTGGTCGATTTGCACGTTACGGTCGTGGTGATTCTGCTATTTACCGCGTGCCTCACGAGTCTCATCGGCTCGTTGCTGTTCTTCCTGCGCGACATCAATCTTTCGCTGCGAGCGCTGACTCATGAGTTGGAGCAGGGGGTCGAGTAGATTGAGCGGTTACTGCTGATCACACGGGGAAGTAGTTCTCAACAACGGCATAAAACGCGGCGGGCGATTTAATGGTCGCGACATGTTTCCGAAAGTCGCGGGCACCGGGACGTCCTTGGGCGTAGCAGCAGGCGTACTTCCGCATGAGGACGCTGGCCTTCTCGTCGCCGAAGCGCTCGCGCACCAGTTCGAAGTGATGGATCATCAGCTCCCGCTGCTCTGCGAGCGTTGGGTCGGCCGGGATCGGTTCGCCGCGGACGGCGGCGGCGGCTTGAGCATAGAGCCAGGGCTTGTTCAGCGCCGCGCGGGCGATCATCACGCCGTCGACGTCGTACCGCTCGAATGCCGCGACGACTTTCGCCGCCGAGTCGAGATCGCCGTTGCCGATAAGCGGGATCCGCTTGAGATGCGGCTTGATGGCGCTGATCAGATCCCAATCGGCTTCGCCGCTGAACATGTCGGCCGCCGTTCGTCCATGAACCGTGAGGGCCGCGGCGCCGGCGCCTTCGACGACCTGGGCGACGTCAATTGCGTTGATTCTATCTCGGGAGCAGCCGAGCCGAATCTTCGCGGTGACCGGCGTCGGGGCGCACGCCTTCACGACGCGTTCGATAATCTCCCCCATCCGGTCGGGGAACCGCAGCAGGTACGAGCCGCTGTGGGCCTTCTGCGTCACTTGTCGCACCGGGCAGCCGAAGTTGATGTCGACGACGCTCACCTGGTACTCGGTCGCGAGGCGGGCGCCGACCTTGGCGAGCGTCTCGGGTTCGTTATCCCAGATTTGCACGGCTAAGGGGCGGGGCTCCGCGGCCACGCCCCAGAGGCGGTCAGGGTGCTCCGCTTCGTGCTCGTCCATCCAGACGAAGCCGCGAGCGTTCACCATTTCGGTCGCGAGCAAGCCTGCGCCGCCGAACTCGCGAACAATCTGCCGGAACGCGTAGTTGGTGAACCCCGCCATCGGCGCCTGTAAGATTGGCGGGTCGACGAGCAGCGGCCCGATATAGAACGGTTTCGCCAGTGGCCTGGGTAGCTCCGTGTCGCGTGCCGATGTTGGAATGGTCGTCGTTGCCATATGTGCGAAGAGCCCCCGGGATTCACCCGGGGGCTCGCTTTGCTTGTTCCCTAGTGCTCTGAGCTCAACGTCATCGTTACTCGCGGTCCATGAGGTTGCGGAGCCGGCTGACGACGATGGACCGTTCCCGATCGCGGCCGAGCAGACGCTGCAACGGCCGGCGAACCTCCTGCCGCCGCTCGGCTTGGAACGTCGGCTTCGCGCCGCTGCCAGTCTTGGCGGCGTCGCCAGCGAGGGCATTCGCCTCAGCGGGTTCTTCCGCCGACGCTGGTTCGATGCCGCCCTGGCCCCAGCGCAACTGGTCGACGGGCGCCGAGGTCCGAATCATCATTGCGACGAGCCGATCGGCGGGGACGTCGGCCGGCGCGGCGAGCTCGGTGTAAGCGGCGATTTCCTGATTGTATTCGCGGGCACGGGCGACGAACTGTTGCCGCTGGAGCGACAACAGTTGCTGCGCCCGCAACAGCTCGGTCCCGTCGTTGGCGGGGTTACGCAGCGAGACTTCCTGTTGCAGGGCGGCCTGGGCATCGTCAATCGCCTGGGTCATCGAACGGAGTTGCCCGTGTCGGAGAGCCAGCACGTCGGCGAGCTTCTTGGCGACGAGGTCGGGTCGCGACGCGAAGATCTCGTCGTACTCCGCGTTGTAGCGGCCGCAGTGGGGGACGTCGGCCGGAACCGGAAGGGCCGACGACGCTGTGCCGCCGAGCAGCGTGTGGAGCTGCAACTGGGCCGCTTGGGCGGCAACGCGAGCGGCGTCGATGCGCGTCTTCGCATCGGCGAGGCGAACGTCCCATTGCTTGCTGGGCGCGGTGATCCCGGCGCGGAACGTCTCGAGTTCCTGAGCCTCGTGGATCGCCAGATAATAGTCGGCCACCGCGGCCGCCAGGTCCCAGTAAGCCTTGGCCCGCTGCGTCTGGTCTTGCCGCGAGTGTGAATCGCGCACTGCCTCGCCGAGCGTGATCGGGGCGCCCGCGAGTGGGGCGCCGCTGGGGGCCTTCATCAGTTCCTGCATCAGCTTGGTAGGCCGGGGGCCGCTGATCAGGGCCGAGCGTTCCGACGCGCCGGCGGGCTGCGCAGGTGGCGAGAAGGGTTGCGTTGCGGCCGCCGCTGGGGGCGGGGTGTCTGGCGTGGTCGCCGCGGCTGGTTGCTGGGTTGCCGTACCGGCCGGCGTCGGCCCGGCCGCTTCGGGCGCGGCTTGATTGGGCTGAGCGAACAGGCTCGCATAGTCGGGCGTCGCTGCGGTCTCGGTGGCCGGGGCCGCGGCGGCGGGCTCGGGCGCCGCGGTCGTTGACTCCGCAGGAGACGACGTGTCAGCGGCGGGCGCTGCGGCGGGGGTGGCCGGCGAGTCGGCGTAGGGATTGGCGTGGGCGACTTGCCCGAGGCAGGCCAGGGTCATCCCGGCGAGTAACAACCTCATCGTGTGAATCCTCCGTCGTGAGTCGGCGCGGAACGCGCGGGTAGGCTCGGTGGGCGGGTGGTTCAGGGCGGGAAAGGGGCCGAATTCCCGGAGTAGCGAAGGTACTAGCGTCGCACGGGGCGAGGCGGCAGTCAATCGCCGCGAACCGTCGTCGGCGTACGGGCAGGCGGCCCGGTTCAAACCAGGTGGTTTCGCGAAGCCAGGGAGAGTTGCGAAGGCTGGCAGGCGGGTTTTGTCCGATAACGCCGGGCGTGAAATGCGATCTGCGCGGACAAAACCTCGATGAGGGCGGTGAGGCGACGCGAAATTTCGCGCCAAACCCGACAAATAAGGCCAGCGGCGTGTGGAAGGGTTTTGTCCCATCGGCATGGACTCAACGTGAATAAAATGGGCGGCGCTTAAGTCTCAATACATTGGCGCTGACGGGTCCGCTGGATGCGACCCTGCAGACCCTCAATGGCTCCGTTTTGTACGGGCGTTCACTATAGCAGGTTGGGTGGCCAATTTCTGTAGAAAAGTTGCCCGATTTTCTCTCGCAGCGAGTGAGGTATTTCGCCGAGGCGCAGAGCGTTGCAGCCGTTTACTTCGCGATTGGTTGCAGCGCGTGACGCTCGGGGCGACGACTCACGGCGCCGGCGGCCTCGCGGATGATTTTCGATCCGAAATGGCGCCGATGGCGACCTGACTGGTATAACGGCGACGCGCATCCATGCCACCGTTCCATCCGAGCGCGTCCAATCATGCCGCCGTCCGCCAAACGCCGCTCCATTTTGGTCAAATCAGCGCAGCACGTCGACGAGAACGGCGTGCCGACGATCCAGAGTTCGGTCGGGCTGATGCTGCTGGGGTTTGCGCTGTTCGTCAGCGTGCCGGCGACGGCGCTAGGATTGCTTTACACATTTTCGATGGCGGCGACGGGCGAGGCGACCGATGGGCGTGAGACTTGGGCACTGGCGAGCAATTACCGGCTGATGCTGTGGGTGACGGGGAACTTACGGGCGTTTTACTTGGGGTGGATGTGCCTGGCCGCCTATAACTTCTTCGCGCAGAGGTCGGCGGCGCCGCGGATGCTGATGCAGCTGTTCGCGGGCGGGATCGTGCTGAGCCTGTTGGAAGGCTGGTGGGAAGCGTCTTTTGCCGATGGGGACGAAGCGTACGCGATGCGGGCGATGGGCGATGCCACGCGAGGGGCGTTTTGGGCGGCGATCTGGTTTATTTATGTGTGGCGATCGCGCAGCGTATCAAAGGTCTTTGTTTACCCGTTGCCAGAACGTGCGGAGCCGATGGAGATCGTGGAATTCGTCGAGGCGACGGAAGCGATAGAATCGATGACGACTGGCAGGAACGAAGCGGCGGACAGTCGAAGTCGTTTACCGCATCTGGGTAAGACGACGTCGTCCATGTGATGTTCACGTTGAACGTGGCCGGAGTAATTCGCTACGCGGCGTTCAGTTCCATCGCCGCCGGCCTCTGGTCGATCTACTTGTGGCGGTCAAAGACGGTCAAGCGAGTGTTTGTATATCCGCTGACACAGCAACATAAGTCCGCGCCTGGGCCGAGCGAGTCATCTGGAGAGCGTCATGTCTGACCAACGATCCTCCATGCGCGCCAGCGACGACCCTTCGCCAAGGCAGCCGCGGCCAGAAGCGGACTTGGCGACCTATCACATCGTCACCGACACAGTGACGGGCGTGAACTTTCGTCGCCAGGACAACGTGCTGCAGGCGATCTGCGTGTGCGCAGCGACGGCAATCGGAGCAGGAGCGGGAGTGATCCTGGCCACCCTCAATCCGCGCTGGAATCTGCCGTGGTTTGGCGGCGCGCTGTTCGGCTCATTTCTCGGCATGATCGTCGGCGTCTTCGCGAGCGGTATCTTCTTGATGATTTACCGAGCCGTGCGCCATCTTCAAGGGAAGCACGATTAGCGAATTGAGGGTGCTCGTCAGCTTGCCTACCGCAACGAGATTTCTCAGGGCGGGTTGGTCCCTATTTGCGAGCAGATCGAGAGGGTCCCCGCCGATTTTTATCTCGTAGGACTTAATTGCAACGAAGACGGATGAGCGGCGTCAGACTCACCACTCGACAGCTTTTCACGTCGACGGTTGTGGCCGCCGGGTTATTGACGTTCGCGCGAATGATGGGGTTGAGCGATGGGGCGACGCTCGTGGCGTTCGGGCCGCTGGTGGTAGTGGCGCTGCTCGGGCGATACTTGTCCGACCTGGGGTGTTTGATGGCCGTGTTTGGATATGCTTTACTTGTGTTTGCGTTTTTTGGATTTGTGGGGCTACAATAGCGGCGTGGGATTTTTTGTCGCAATCCGGGACTGTGACGCCGGGCAAAATCTCATTGACTGCACCTCAGACTTATTCAACCGCCAACACTTCTACCCGTTTAGTATGAGGATGTTATTTTGAGCGAGTTGCAGAAAGAAGACTCAAGCAAGACTTTAAAGACGATCTTTGCGATCTGTGCGGTCGTCGGCGGGCTTGTCGTCGCGGCCTCGGGCAGCGCTGCGGTGAAGGCCCTGTTTCGCAGTAATCCGTCGGACGCGACGATTGACAAGGTGCTCGCAGAGACTGCCAACGAGATCAATCGCAATCTGCCGATGATGGTAGATCAGTTCACGCGCATCAATGCGACGGCGCCGCTCCCAGGGAAAAAACTGCTATAAAAGTACACATTGCTCAATATGGACCCGCTGCCCGACCGTCAAACGATTGTCGACAGCATGCGCCCCATCACAGTGAACAATTATAGAACTTCGAAAGAGATGTCGGACTTGCGGAAGATGGGCGTGACGCTTGTCTACAGTTACGCAGACGAGGACGGCAATGAGATTGCGCAGTTTGAGATCGGGCCGCAGGACATTGAGTGACGCTGTGAGGACCGTAAGCGAGGCGAACAACGGAGAGAACGGCTCATCGCGCTTAGCTTCAACGGCTGCTTGCGACACATGACTAATTTGGTAGGTGGCATTTAGCGAACGCGTGTTGATGCGTGACGCATTGATTTTACGACGCCTGCCGGGATGGAGTGTTTGTGGGCCTGTATTTTTTAGCAACATCGGAAGTGGTAGGCAGTTCCGGCAGCGCGGCGGCTGGTGAGTGAGCAGTTCGGGACGCGGCGGCGGGTGGTCCGCGATATGCAGAGCGGCCTCTCATCGGCTGCGAATTCAGTAGTGGAAGGGGTGCAACTAAGTTGGATCTTCGGGTTAGCGGCACCAGTTTGAGTCCCGACCTGCTAATTCGGAGTTGCTAATGCGCCTACCTTCATGATGCTTTTCTTCTGGGCCTCCTGGGCTTTGCGCAATTGATGGCGGCGTCCATAGCTATTGGATCGCAGATCGTTCTGTTATCGCAGCAGGGGTCGGTCGACAGCGATGGGGATGGCACGCCGGATATTGTGGACAACGCTCCCGGAGTCGCGAACAACCAGGCTGACGCCGACCCCGATGGGATTGGCGATGCGATGGATCCGACGCCGAATGGATCGAATCCGTTTTTGGGCGATCCAGGATTGGGTCTCTATCCGAAGCACGTTTGACGCCGTCTATTTCGGCGCGCTGACGGCGAATCTCGATACCGTCACGATCCCGGCCAATCTGTTCGTGAGCAGCGGCTGGGACTTGAATACTTCGGGCAACTACATCGTTTGGACCAAGGCGATTGGGCCGGGCGTCCAAACGCAAAACGTGTCGATCACCGGCATCACGGTGCTGCCCGTGCCGGAGCCCGCGACGATCGGGTTGCTGGGGTTAGGCGCCGCCGGGCTCGTGACCGTTCGGCGGTGCAAGGCGCGACGCGATTAGCAGGCGGCTTTGCGTTGAAAATCCGCAGGAGGGTCGCTGCCGCCGGAACGACGTTGCGTCGCCACGAGCGCTTGTGGCGTTGAGCGACATCGGCGTCGGAGACGCCTCCCACAGATGATTGCTCCCACAGACGATTGCTGTTGCAAAGCGCTTAGCAGGCGGCGCGGCGACGGCGGTTGGCGACGAGCGCTACTGCCGCGGCCGCGGGAAGGAGCGCGGTCGCTGGTTCGGGGACGCCGACGGTCGAGAAGTTCTTGAAGCGGCCCGTCTGGACGTAGCTGGAGTAGTTGCCGAGCCGAAAGTAATCGACCTCGACCGTCTGGATGTTCTGGATCGCATCGGCGAAGGCGAACGAGCCCAGGTATTGGGTCCAGCTGCCGGCTTCGAGCGGCACGAAGTAGTGCTGGAGGCCGCCGCCGATCGCGGGGGTAACGGCGAAGTCGTGGAGCCAATAGCTGTTGAAGCCGCCGGCGACGACCGAGGTGAAGAGGATGCGCAGCACGGGCGGGCCGGCGTTGTTGAGCGAATCGGAGTCGAGGGCGAAGTCGAAGGCGAAGCCCTTGATGCCGGCAGCGGGGTAATTGCCCGCGAAGTTGCCGGCGGAGGCGAACGATTGCCCCTGAGCCTGAAAACCGGTGAGCCAGCCGAAACTGGCGCCGGGGCTGGCGGTCCAGGAGACGCCGTCGCCGGAATAGGCGGGCGTGCCCGCGCCGCCGAGGGCGCCGATGAACCAGCCGCGCGAGTCGCCGGGAGTGGTCCAGTTTTCGGTGTAGATCGAGGCGGCGCCAGCGTGGCGTGAGGCGAGGCAGAAGGCGGCGAGTCCCACGATGAGCGCGATGCGGCAGGGCGATGACATGAGAGGCGAACTCCTAGTGCGTCAGTAGCGGCAACTCCAATGGCCTGATGGCTCGAAGCGAGCAGCAATTTTATGCGCTGAAACGGCCAACCTGTAAAGAGCGGCGGCCGCGGGCTTGAGTTCTGCCGTATGACCAGGAGCCGCTGGCGGTAAAATGGAGTCTCCCCGGCGGCCGCCGACGCACTTTTCGCACATGTCGCTCGCAACTACAAGGAATGCGTATGTTTGCTCGTCCTCTGGTTTTGGCTGGCTATGCACTCTTACTGGCAGCGATTGCGGTCGCGATGCGCGCGGACGCCTGTTCGCGGGCCGTGTACCTCGGTCCCGAGAATACGATTATCACCGTGCGGAGCATGGACTGGGTGACGGATCTCGGGACGAATCTATGGTTGTTTCCGCGCGGGATGAAGCGGAACGGCGCGGCGGGGCCGAATTCCGTCGAGTGGACATCGAAATATGGGAGCGTGGTCGGCTCGGCATTTGACGCGGCGACAGCCGACGGGATGAACGAAAAGGGTTTGGTGGCCAACCTGCTCTATCTGGCTGAGTCGGAGTATCAAGCGAAGCCCAAGACGCCGAATCAGCAAGCGATCTGCATTTCGGCGTGGGCGCAATATGTCCTCGATCAGTTTGCGACGGTTGGCGAGGCCGTGGAGGCGTTGCAGAAGGAGACGTTTTACGTGACGCCGGTGATGACGCCGGACGGGCACGAAGGAACGGTGCACCTCGCGCTTTCCGATCCGAGCGGCGACTCAGCGATCTTCGAATACCTTGACGGCAAGCTGGTGATTCATCACGGCCGGCAATACCAAGTGATGACCAATTCGCCATCTTACGATCAGCAGCTCGCGCTCGACGGATATTGGAAGGACATTGGCGGCACGGTGATGTTGCCGGGGACGAATCGGGCCGCCGATCGTTTCGTGCGCGCCTCGTTCTACATCAAGGCGATTCCGCAAACCGCGGATATGAAGGCGGCGGTGGCGAGTTGCTTTGGTGTGATTCGCAACGTCTCGGTGCCGTTGGGGATCTCGACGCCTGGGCAGCCGAATATTTCGTCGACGCTGTGGCGCACGGTATCCGACCACAAGAACCGTCGCTACTACTACGAATCGACGCGGAGTCCGAGCGTGTTCTGGGTCGATTTGAGCGAGGTCAACTTCAACGCCGGGATGCCGGTGAAAAAGCTGACCGTCAGCGACGGGACGATCTACTCGGGCAACGTCGCGGCGAAGTTCGAAGCGACTGAGCCGTTTAAGTTTCTGCCATCGCCGGTGAAGTAGACCCGAAGCTAAGTGCAGGGAAAGGCTGGCCGCGGGGGCGTCTTGCGCGGCGATGCGAAAGACGTCACGCTGCTTTCGGCGTTGCCGCGTGTGTGAACCAGTTGACGCCGACGATCAGTGGACTGAGAACTGCCAATCCAATCAGACCGTAGGTGAATTGCACCCAATGATCGGCCGCCATGGAGAAGGCTAACAGAGCGTTCAGCACAAGGGTAAACAGGTAATTCTGAAGCGCGCATTTCCAGAAGCGATGCGCACCAACTTCTCGGTGAGCGAGAACCGAGACGGCGAGTAGAAAGCCAAGGGCGAGGCTGATTAGCGCGCCGATGACGGCAAGTAGCACAGCCCATAGACTCACGCTAATTGCAAGTCCGGCGAGGAGGCTCCCCAGCGTGCCGACGCCGACAGTGGCGATTAAAGTGCGGCGGAACAAGGGATCGCGGAGGATCGATTGCATCAAGTCGTTCCTAGCTGCCTTGAAAACCGACAAAAGCTGCGATTGGTTCGATCAGTTAGGAAAAGCGTAGCTCAAGGGGCGGCGCGCATCGGTTCGTTACGTTGGATTGTAGGGGTTGTTGCTAGCAACTTCTCTGCGCGGGCGGCCGAGGAAGCGACGGAACCTTTTAAAATGCGCAGAGGCATGTGAGAGTTGTGCGTTGCCGGCAAGCTGGGCGTTTTTCTCGCCGCTAGGGCGGGTCGTCGGGCCAGCGGGTTACGGGGAATGGTATCTTTAGGGATGAAACTTTCTTCCTCGCATGACGCTGGATGCTCAATGATTACCGCCGATCCGCTTCAGGAACTTCAACTTCGGCTGGTGCCGCTGCGGGCGACGCTGCTGGAGCATCAGCTTTACGCGCGCATCGACGGGGCCCAGGCGTTGCGGACGTTCATGGAGCACCATGTGTTCGCGGTGTGGGATTTCATGTCGCTGCTAAAGGGCTTGCAGAAGCAGCTCACCTGCGTGGAGATTCCGTGGCGGCCGGCGGGCGATCCGGCGGCGGCGCGGCTGGTGAACGAAATCGTCCTTGCCGAAGAGAGCGATGACGATGGCGAAGGTGGGTTTGCCAGTCACTACGAGCTATACGTTCGCGCGATGAACGAGGCCGGAGCGAACACCGGACCGATCGAGAAGTTCGTCGCGAGAATCGACGAGGGGGCCGGATTGGAGACGGCGCTGGCTGAGGCGAACGTCCCGGCGGCGGCGGCGGCATTCGTGGAGGAGACGTTCCACACGGTGGAGCAGGGAAGCCTTTGTGCGCTGGCCGCGGCGTTCACCTACGGGCGCGAGGACTTGTTGCCGCGCGTGTTCCGCAAGATCGTCGACCAGACCCACGCGGGCGGGGGCGGCTTTGGGCGCTTTGGGTATTATCTGAACCGGCACATCGAACTGGATGGCGACATCCACGGCCCGATGGCGGCCCGATTGGTGCGGTCGCTCTGCGGCGATGAGCCGGAACGGTGGCGGCAGGCGGAGGCGGGCGCAACGGGGGCGCTGCGAGCTCGGACGGCGCTGTGGGATGGGATGCTGGCGGCGATGGAGTAAGGCTGCCGGCCGCGGGCGGTGGGCCCGCCGGGCAGTTATTGTTTCAGCGAGATTGTCGGGGTCTTCGCACTGGCGTTGATGTCGATCTTGTCCTCGCGGGCGAGCCACCCGAGGGCGAGAAGCACCAGATCAGCCGGTGCAGCCACCGATTTTTTGAGGGCGGCGAGACTGACGCCGCCATTGCCGGCGGAGAGGGCGCCCCAGACTTCGCCGGCGGCGTGGCCGATTTCCTCGACCGTCAGGGGGCGGGCGGGGGCTGCCGCGGCGGGCGATTTTTTCGCGGCGGGCTTGGCGGGTTTCGGCTCGTCGGCCGCGTCGTTGAACAGCGACTGCGGGGCCGCGGCGGGCTGCTTCGCGGCGGCCTTTTTCACTGGTTTCGCCGTGCTTTTGGCGGCGGGCTTCAATTTCTTTTCGGTCGCTGATTGCTTCTTGGCCACGGCGGATCTCTTTTCTCAGTGCGCCGGCAAACCCACCCCAAGCTGCCTGGCATGGCTAAATGGTCCACTCCCTCAGCCGACGAGTATACGGGAGCGGAGCGGGTTGACTCAAGCAGGCGATGGACCGATGCTTCGACTGAACGACGGCGGCGAGCCGCCGGATAGTGGACGCGGAAGGCGCCGATTGTCGGCTGAATTCGCCGCCGGCGCGAGGCGTTTGTCGGCAGGGAGGAAAGGCATCACGTGAGCGACGAAATCCTGCAATCGCTGGCGGCGGAGTTCAACGACCTGAGCGACGTCGGGCAAGCGACGACGGTGTCGTTCCGACTGTTGCTGGCGGCCGTGCTCGGCGGGGCATTGGGATTTGAACGGGAGAGCGCCGGCAAGGCGGCTGGGATGCGGACCCACATGCTCGTGGCGATCGGTGCGGCGATGTTTCTGATGGCGGTGAACTTGGCGGGCGGCGGCGACCCCGAGTCGTCGCGTATTATTCAGGGATTGGTAGCGGGCATCGGCTTTCTCGGCGCTGGCGCCATTGTGAAAGGAAAACCGGGCGAAGAGATTCACGGCCTGACCACGGCGGCGAGCATCTGGATGACGGCGGCCATCGGCGTCGCGGTGGGATTGGGCCACGCATCGACCGCGATCTTAAGTACCGTCCTCGCACTGCTCGTGCTAGCGGCGATGCAGCGGTGGTGCGGCGGGCTGCATCCGAATAGGAACGGGCATAGCCGCGGCGCACCTCGAAGGAACTCCGAAATCGTGAATGATTCGGATGACTGACGCTCCCGCCCGAGGCGTCTATTCCCATAGGCGGTTCGTTTTTGCGTGGCGACTCCGGCGGGTTGTTGACTCGGGACAAACGTCGGCGCATGAAAAAACCGCCGAGCGGCTATGGAGCGCGCTCGGCGGTCGATGTTGCTCAATTCGTTCTTGGAGAACGCGCCTGGGTCGCGGCGGCGACTAGGCCATGTCCTTCAGCTTCTTCAAGGCGCGGACCTTAACGATGTTCTTCGCTGGCTTGGCAGCGACGTCCATCATTTCGCCTGGCTTGAAGGGATTCGGCACGTTCTTCTTGGCCGGTTGGGCCGGCTTATGCTGGACCACGATCTTGCAGAGACCGGGGATCGTGAAGGCTTGCGCGCCCTTCTTGCTGAGGGCTTTCGCGATTTCGTCCGACAGGCAATCGAAAATCGCGGAGACATCCTTCTTGGCCACGCCGGTGGCTTCGGAAATGCTCGCGAAGATTTCGGTCTTGGTCGGCGGCTTCTTGGCAGGGGCTTTCGCCATGTGGGGAACCTTCCTTAGTACGTATTAGTTGGGGTGGGGACGACACTTGTTCGGAATGGCCCGGGGCCCCGAGCCTTTGACGTACTAGCAATCTAGCACGCAACGTGCTGATTTAAGGGCTCTGGCGGCGAAATTACAAGCCGAAAGTCGGCAAAAACCCTAGAAATGCCGTGGTTTTCCCAACTTTCGGTCTAAAACGGCCCAGAAAACAAGGGCTAAAGTCGTCTCGCACCCAATAGCAGGCTGAAAATGCCGAATTTTCGCACGCGAACCGCGCGTCGCCGCCGAGCGACCGAAAACCGGCGACGGGCAACAAAGTTCGCTCAATTGCCATAATCGGCAGCCGGTGTAAACTTAAATTGGGCAAGGTGTTAGGCGGCGTCGCGGCCGCGACTTGCGGCGGCCACGCCTGGGTCGGGAAGACCCCGCTCGCTGACAGCAGGGCGGCGAATGAGCAATAGGGAGATCGCCATGTCAACTTGGAGGATCGTACGCAGCGCAGGCCTGAGCATTGCCGCGGCGTGGGGCCTCCAGCTTGGCACTTCAGGCCCCCTTCTCGGCCAAGAGGTCGCGTTGCAACTGGCGCCGGAAAGCGATCCGGCAGCCCCGCAGGCGACGGGCGTCCAGCCCCCCACCGATCGCGCCGTCAATCGCGGCATGGAGCGGGCCGAAGCGAGCATCGTTGCCGGTGAATTTTCGCAGGCGATTCGCTTTCTGGACGAAGTCCTCGGCCAGGACGAAGACAAGTTCGTCGAAGTCGATGACCAGGGCGAATACGCGGGAATGAAGCAGACCGCGCGGCGGCTGATTCGCGATTTACCCCCCGAGGGTCGCCAATCGTACGAAACCTCTTACGGCGCGACTGCCCAGCGTTTGCTGCAGGCGGCGATCGAGAAGGGGGACGCCAAAGCATTAGCAACGGTGGCGCAGCGGTATTTCTATACGCCGGCCGGGTACGAAGCGGCGCTGATGCTGGCGATGGATGAAGCCGATGCGGGACGCCACTTTGCCGCGGCGCTGGCGTACGAACAGTTGCTTGACGCGCCGGAAGCGGCGCGGCGCTTCGAGCCGGCGCTGTCCATTCGAGCCGCGTCGAGCTGGATGGCGGCGGGCGAGGAGGAAAAGGCCCGAGCGATTCTTGAGCGACTGCTGGCGCGCGGCGGGCAGTCGATTGAGATTGGCGGGCGGACGCGCAAGCTGGAGTCGCAACCCGAAGTGCTCGCTTGGCTGCGCGAAGTCGTGGGCGAGCCCGAGGGAGTGGTCGCCCTGCAGGAACGCCAGTGGCTTACCTATCGCGGCAACGCGGCGCGGAACGGGGCCGTCAGCGGCGGACTGCCGCACCTGCGCGTACGGTGGGAAGTTCCCCTGTTGGGCCCCCCGAAGCTGGAATCGTTGTTTGAGAACCTAATCGACAACTTGGTGCGGACGCAGCAGGTGGCCCCCATTGCGAGCAACGTCGTTGCCGCTGGCGATTACATCCTGACCCGCACGCCGCAGGGATTGCTGGCTGTCGACTTTCGCACGGGAAAGCGCATTTGGCGGAGCGAACCGCAGCGTGAGGACGTGCTGGAATTGCTCGTGCAATCGGCCGTGAACGGCGAGGAACAGGCGGCGAACCCGGAACCGGTGCGAGCGTTCGCTCGGCGATTGTGGGAAGACTATCTCTATGGCGTGATCAGCAGCGATGGCGATCAGGTTTACCTCGTGAACAACCTGACAATGCCGATGTCGCAGCAGTACGAACTAGCGCCATTCATGGGGGGCGACCTCCAAGAACGCACGGCGACGAATAAGTTGACGGCATACGAGCTCGCTACGCAGGGGAAGCTCGTCTGGGAAATCAACGGCGAACACGCCGAGGGAGACCTCGCGGGGATGTTCTTCCTCGGCGCCCCGCTGCCTGTGGGCCAATCGCTCTATGTGCTGGGCGAGACGAAGAGCGCGGTGTACTTGATTGCCCTGAACCGTGAGGACGGCTCCGTTGAGTGGCGGCAACTGCTGGCCAGCTTGGAGTCGAGCGTGCAACTCGACCTGCGGCGGCGGCTGCAGTCGATGGCGCCGTCGTACGAGGGGGGGATTATCGTCTGTCCCACGGGAGCGGGCGTCGTCATGGGGGTTGACCTGGCGAAACGTTCGTTCGCGTGGGCCTACCGCTTCGACGCCGTTTCGTTGGTCGATAGCTTCAATCGCGGCCGAGAGGATTTGGGCGTCGCGGGGATGGGACGCCGCTGGACGGAAAACGCCGTGGCGATCGCCGACGGCAAGGTCCTGCTGACGCCGCCCGAGTCGGAGTACCTGCACTGCGTCGACCTCCAGTCAGGCAAACTGCTGTGGAAGATCAAACGCGACGATATGACGCGCCTGGCCTGCATCGAGGATGGCCGCATCCTGTTGGTCGGAAATCGCAAGTTGCGCTCGATTAACCTCGTGGATGGCAAACCCGCTTGGAAGAAAGAGACGTTAGGGCTGGAGAGCGGCGTCTTCCCGGCCGGGACGGGCTTCACCAGCGAAGGGAAATATTTTCTGCCGCTGACCTCGGCGGAAGTGATTGCGATTGACCTTGCGGAAGGGCGGATTGTCGCGCGCACGGCGCCGCGCGACGGGGCGCCCCTGGGCAATCTGATTTGTCATCGCGGGTCGGTGATCTCGCAGAACGGCGCGTATCTCGATTGCTACGACCAGATCGACGTGCTGCGCAAGCGATCGGAGCGGCAACTGAAAGCGGAGCCGGACAATGTCGAAGCGCTGCGGACGCTGGGCGAGGTTGCCTACAACGAGAAACGCCTGAGCGACGCGATCGGGCTCTTGGAGCGCGCCTATCGTGCCGCGCCGGACGAGGTCGAGACGCGGGACGTGCTCGCCGAATGTTTGGCCGCGGCGCTCGACGGCGATTTTGCCGCGCACCGGGGGAAGTTAGCGCTGCTCAAGGAACTCCAGGATGGCGGCGTCGCGCGACAGATGTTGATCCTGCGGATCGAGGCGCAGGGCATGTTGCAGGCGGGCCAGCGGCTGGCTGCCGCGGAGTCGTGCCTGAAGCTGTACCATCTGGCGGGCAATCCCGAGGAGATGCTGGCGATCGGCCGCGACCATCGCACGGCCATTTCGCGTTGGGTGGAGTCGCAACTGGCGCTCATCTGGCGAGAGTCGACCGACGAGGAGCGAGCGACGCTGCGCGGCCTGATCGACGGCGAGATCGCGAAGTTGGGCGCCGAGCCGCGCGGCGAAAGCCTTGAACGATTCCTGGCGTTTTTTGGCACACTGCCGCCAACGGAGGCGCTTCGTTTGCGACATGCCCGCGAACTGGCGCTCGCCGGCCAATCGCTGGAAGCACAGCAATTGTTGCTCGACTTGGCACGGTCGGCCGACCCTGCGGTTCGGCGCGAAGCGGTGGGGCGAATCGCTTCGCAATTGCACGAAGCTGGCCTGCATTCCTTGGCGCATCAATACGATGCCGAGCTCGCCGGCCCGCTCGCTAACGAGGTCCTATTCGACGATGTGACTGGCGCGGCGCTCGTGGAGCGATGGAGGGGCGCCAATGGCGATGATCCCGCCGGCTGGCCGACGGGTCGCGTCAAGGTCGGCATGTTGCCGACCACCCCGTCGATGGGCGCCCGCACGCGGATGGCGATGTTGCCGGTGCGAATGGAGCGGAATGATTCGATTCTCGGCTTGTCTAGTGCACAACTCGGCATCCGAGGGGGCGAGGTCGCCGTCGCCGATAACTACGGACGGGAGTTCTTTCGCGCCAACGTCGAGTCGGAGAACCATGGCGTCTACCGTCAGGCGGGCAGCATCTACGGGGCGTCGCGGGGCAATTTGCTGGTGATTTCGTTGGGGCAGCAGCTGGTCGCCCTGAATACGTTGTCGTCGACCGACGCCTTGGCGCCGAGCGTCCTGTGGCGCGCTAACCTCGTGACGAATCTCAGCTACGATCAAGCGTATTCGGCCGACGTCGCCGGCGCAAACGCCATGCGGCCTGGGACCTACCGGCCGCTGCGACCTGTCAACGAAGAAGGAAAGTGGATCGGCGTGATCGGGCCGATCACGAGCCGCGGCGTCGTGTTCCAAGATCAGCGACGGCTACTCTGTCTGGATCCGACCTCGGGCGAAGTTCGCTGGTCGAGAACCGATGTGCCGCTGGGATGCGAGCTCTTCGGCGACGACGAGCTGGTTTTCGCCTGCGAGCCTGGCCAGTCGAAGGCGAGCGTTTATAGCGCGATCGATGGGCGTCTGCTGGGCGAGCGAGAGTTGCCGCCATTCCGCGAGCAGCTCACCGCGGCGGGCAGAAATCTTATCACCTGGAAGGTGGCCGGGGCGCAGGCGGAGTTGGCGTCGACTGACGCGTGGAGCGGCGAAACGATCTGGAAACAGTCGTTCGATTCGGGAGCGGCGGTCGACGTCGAACTCGGGCGCTACGTGGCTGTGGCCGACTCGAACGGACGGGTGGTCGTGGTCGACGGCGACACCGGCGCCACGCTCGTCGATTACGTTGCTCCGGAACCGAGACGCATCGACGAAGTCCACTTGCGCCTGGGGAGGGACGACATTCTGGTGTTGGCGCGTGGGCCGCAGACGATGAATCGCGGACCGCTGGTGCAGGGCTTCAGCATGCAGGATGCGCCGGTTGTGACCGGAAGCGTCATGTTGTTCGATCGACGCGACGGCTCCATGCAGTGGAACCGGCCGGCCGAAGTGGAGCGGCAAGCGTATCCGCTCAATCAGCCAATTGATTTGCCGTTTCTGCTGTTCGCTGGCCAGATGACCCCCGAAGGCAACGGCTCGCGGCCAGTGACCACGGTGCTCGTGCTCGACAAGGCAACGGGACGGACGCTCATGCGGCGCGAAGATTTGGGGCCGAACAACGGCGGTCAATGCGTTGCCCGGATTTCGGACGCGGCGCAGCACCAAGCCACGATTGAAACGGCCGGGAAAACAATCTTGCTACAATTCACCGACGAGCGGCGGCCCCCCGAGCCGCCGGCGCTAGCCGAGGTGGAGGCCGAGCGCAAGCTGGGTTGGGGCGGCGTCATGGGCATTTTTATGAAGGCGTTTCAGGAGTGATCTGACGGCGACCGCTGCGAGCCTTTGGCTCTGGACCAAACTTATGTGGAAACGGATGTTCAATCTGGCGCTGCTGTGCATTGTCGTCGTGGGCGCTGGCGCGCGGCCGGCAGCGGCAGCGGCGCGGGTCAGCGATCCCGCGGTGAAGTCGCACGTCGACGGCGGCCTGCAGTGGCTGGCCTCGCAACAGCATAAGCTTGGCCACTGGACGGCGCAGGGACGTTATCCCACGGCGATGACGGCGCTGGCCGGCATGGCGATGCTCTGCGAAGGTTCCACGACCACCCAAGGCAAGTATGCCGAAAACATTCGTCGGGCCGTCGACTATCTCACCAATCGCAGCCGGCCGAATGGGTTGATTGGCGATAAGGACGACGACCGTTACACCTATGGGCATGGCTTTGCGATGCTGTTCCTCTCCGAAGTGTTGGGCGAGGAAGAAGATATGGAACGGCGGACGGAGTTGATCCGCGTGTTGACGAACGCGGTCGAGTTCACCGGTTACGCCCAGACGCCGGCGGGGGGTTGGGGCTATGTCAGCGCCAAGGACGGAGGCGGGTTTGACGAAGGGTCGACGACCATCACGCAGGTGCAAGGGCTGCGCGGCGCCCGGAACGCCGGCATTCCGGTGCCTAACGAAGTGATCGAGAAAGCGGTTAAGTACATCCACAACTGCACGCTGAAGGATGGCGCTGTGCAGTACAGCTCGAAGGGCGGCGGCGGACGCCCGGCGATTACCGCCGCGGCCATCGCGTGCCTGTACAATGCCGGCGAGTACGACGATGATTACGTCCCGCGGATGATGGAGTACTGCCGCAAGCAGCTCGACCCCGCGGCGCGCGACAGTTTCGGCCACTGGCACTACGCCCACTTTTACTACTCGCAGGTGCAATACCGTGAAGGGGGCGACGTGTGGGAAGATTATCGCGGAGCGGTCGAAAAGCGAATTCTCGCCGACGCCACGGCGGTGAAAATCGGCGACGAAACCGCGTACACATGGAACCAAGGATACGTCGGGCCCGTCTATACGACGGCATTGAACTTGATCATTTTGCAGTTGGATAACGCGTACTTACCTATTTATCAGAGGTGAAAGGAAGAGCTGAGAGGCGGGAGGTCAGAGGTCAGTAATGACTTGATTCTCCGCGCACCGCCCCAACTCTACCCCCTGACCTCCCGCCTCTACTTGCCCTTGAGATTTCCTGCATGAACGAATCTGCGGACGCCGTCGCCGACGGACAGGTGATTGAAAAACTCGGATCGGCGGTCGACCGGATTCGCGGGCAGTTGGCCCAGGTGATTGTCGGGCAGGACGAGGTGGTCGATCAGCTGCTGATCAGCCTCTTCAGCCGAGCGCATTGTTTGCTCGAGGGCGTTCCAGGCCTGGCGAAAACGCTGCTCATCAGCACGCTCGCGCGGACGATGAACCTATCGTTCAGCCGGATCCAATTCACTCCCGATTTGATGCCGGCGGACATCACCGGCACCGACATCATTGAAGAGAATCGTTCAACGGGGCAGCGGGAGATGCGGTTCCTGGAAGGGCCGCTGTTCTCGAATGTGATTCTGGCCGACGAAATTAATCGGACGCCGCCGAAGACGCAGGCGGCGCTGCTCGAAGCTATGCAGGAGCGGCAGGTTACGGTTGGTCGGGTGCGGCATCAGCTGAGCGACCCGTTCTTCGTGCTGGCGACGCAGAATCCGATCGAACAAGAAGGGACCTATCCGCTGCCAGAGGCGCAGCAAGACCGGTTCATGTTCAAGGTGCTGGTGAGTTACCCCAGCTTTGCAGAAGAGTTTGAAGTCGCGCGACGGACGACGACGGCGATCACCGATACCGTCTCGGCGGTGATCTCGCCCGAGGAGATTATGACCCTGCAGCGGTTGGTGCGCGAGGTGCCGGTAAGCGACCATGTGATTCGCTACACGCTGTCGCTGGTGCGGCAGACTCGCGTGGGCGAGCCGGGCATACCGGAGTTTGTCGCCGACCAGCTCGCGTGGGGCGCTGGCCCGCGCGCGGTGCAGTTCCTGATCGTCGGCGCGAAAGCGCGGGCCCTGATGGAGCGCCGCACCCATGCGACCGTGGACGACATTCAGGCCCTCGCCAAGCCGGTGCTGCGACACCGGATTGTCGTCAACTTTGCCGCTGAGAGCGACGGCGTGTCGTCGGACGACGTCATCGATCGGCTGATCCAGTCCACCCCGGCTCGCGAGGATGAATTGGCCAATGACGCCCGATTCAAAGCGATTTTTGCATCCTGAAGCGATTCGCCGAATCGGGCGCCTGGAGCTTCGTGCGCGGCACGTCGTTGAAGGGTTCATGAGCGGGATGCATCGCAGCCCGTACTTCGGCCGATCGATCGAATTCCTGCAGCACCGCCAGTACGCGCCGGGCGACGATTTGCGCCACGTCGATTGGAAGGTCTGGGCGAAGGCTGATCGACTGTACGTGAAGCAGTTCGAGGAGGACGCCAGCATGCGCTGCACGCTGGTCGTCGACGTGTCGAAAAGCATGGAGTACGGCCGTGGGCCGCTGAATAAGTACGAATACGCGGCGACGGCGGCGGCAAGCCTGGCCTACCTGCTGCTGCGGCAGCACGATGCAGTGGCGTGTCTGGCGTTCGACGAGAAGATTCGCGCGCGGACGCCGATGCGGAGCACGCAGGTGCATCTGGCGTCGATCGTGCAGGCCCTCGACGCCAACCGGCCGCAGGCGAAGACCGATCCAGGGAATGTGCTGCGGCTGATCGCCGAGGAGAATTATCGCCGCGGGTTGATCGTCGTCGTGTCGGACCTGCTAGGCGACGTTGCATCGACGTTGCGGGGTCTGCGGCTATTGAGGCAGCGCGGACATGACGTGTTGGTGTTGCATGTGATGGACGACGATGAGCTCGATTTCCCGTTTGACGGACCGACGCGGTTCGAGGGACTGGAACTGCCGGCCCATTTAAACTGCAACCCGCGTGCGCTGCGCGAAGGATACCTGGCGGCGGTCGAGACGTTTGTGTCGTCGCTGCGACATGGGTGCGCCCGCGACGCGGTCGACTACGAATTGATCAGGACAAGTCAGCCGCTAGACGCGGTGCTCGCGGCATTTTTGAGTCGGCGGTTGGCGGCACGGAAGTAACGGCGTCGCCGGAGCGCACGAGTTCATGAACTACATAACCAACTCACCAACCCGTTGCGACCATTTAACCCCGTCCGCTGGCGGCGGGAACGCGGGCTGTCGCCCGCGGCTCATTTGGCGGGCTGCGTCAGCGTGATCGATTCTAAGTCCAATATTTCCCCTCGCGGAGTTTCGTAACGCGACGTGTCGTTTCTGCTTCCCACATTGCTGACGTTTGGCTTGCCGCTGATTGCGGCGCCGCTGGTGATCCATCTGATCAACTTGCGGCGGCACCGACGCATCGAGTGGGCGGCGATGGACTTTCTGTTGGAAAGCCAGAAGCGAAACAAAAAGTGGATTGTGCTGAAGCAGCTGTTGCTGCTGCTGTTGCGGACCCTGGCGATCGCGGCGGCGGTGCTGATGCTCGCGGGGCCGGTGGTGCGGTCGACATGGGCCGGGCTGTTCGGCCGCGGCGTGACCCACCATCTTATTCTGCTCGACGACAGCTACTCGATGGCCGATCATTGGGACGAGACCTCGGCGTTCGATCAGGCCAAGCATGTCGTCTCCGCCGTGCTGGAGCAGGCGCGCGGGAAGAGCGAGAACCAACTTGTGACGCTGCTGCGATTCTCCGAGGCGCGGCAACTTGCCGCCGGAGCGGGACCCGAAATCGATCGCCGCCCTCTCGACGGCGAATTGATGACTCAATTGGAACGAATGCTCGACAAGATGGCTCCCTCGGAAACCGACGCCGGCCCCATCGAGGGACTGCAGGCCGCGACCCGCCTTCCCGAGTCGACCGACGGCGAAACCCGGATCGCGTATCTGATCACCGATTTCCGTCTGCCGCAGTGGGAGGAGCAGGCGCAGATTCGGCAGCTAATGGGAAGACTCCGCGAGCGCGTCGGCGATTTGCAACTGGTGCAGACCGTTTACGAGGAACGCCCCAACTTGGCCATCACCCGCCTGGAGCCGGAGTCGGGGATTCGCGCCGCCGGCGTCGAGACCTGGATGGAATTGACCGTCGCCAACTACGGCGCGTCGCCGGCCGCAGCGGTGACGGTCGCCGTGGAACAAGACGGCAATCGCCTGCCCGCCGTCGAGATCGACGAAATTCCCGCCGGCGAAACCGCGACGCGGCGCTTCCGGGTGACGTTCCCTACCGCGGGGCCGCACGAATTGACGGCGGCGTTGGAAAGCGATGCCGTCATTACGGACAACCGACGCTATTTTGCGGCGGATATTCCGCCGGTCTTCCCGGTGTTGGTGATCGACGGCTCGCCCGAAGGCGACGACGGCTACTACATGCGGACGGCGTTGAGCCCGGGCGGGAAGAACGTCGGCGGCTGGAGTCCCCAGGTCGAACCGCCGAGTTTCTTGCGCAATCACGACGCTCTCGGCAACTACGCGGTGATCGCACTGTTGGACGTGCCCCGGCTAGACGATACCGAGGTGGAGGTGCTGGAATCATTCGTGCGTAGCGGCGGCGGACTGGCGATATTCGTCGGACCGCAATCGCAGGCGCCGTTCTACAACGAGCGCCTCTTTCACGACGGCGAGGGGCTGCTGCCGGCGCCGCTCGGCGTCCCTTCGCAGCTGCTCCGCGATTCGGCCGACGGGCGGCCCGACGTGAGCGTCGCCGATCATCCGATCTTCCGCGTGTTCGCGGGTCAACGGAACAGCTTCCTCTCGGTGGCCAACGTCGATTTCTACTATGCGCTCGAGCCAAATTGGCAGGCGCCGGAGAAGGGCGACGTCAGCACCATCGCCAAGCTGCGCAACGGCGCGCCGCTAGCGATGGAGAAGAAGTTTGGCGACGGCCGCGTCGTCGTCCACCTCGGCAAGCTGGCGCCGTCGCCGACTGATCAGGGGATTTGGAGTAACTGGAGCCTGAATCCCGTGTTCCCCATCTATGCGAACGAACTGGTCGGTTATCTGTCCGCGACGCGGCGGCGCTTTGACGTGCGCGGCGTTGATGCGCCGATCAAGCTGACGCTCCCCGAAGCGGAGTATCAGCCCGAGGTGAAGGTCCGCGCGCCGGGCGTCAGCGACGGCAACGCCGCGTCAATCGTCGCGGCCGCGAAGGATGGCATGTACCAGATCACCGCGCCGGGCAAACCGCAAAGCGGCGTGTGGCGTTTCGAGCTGACGACTCGCGACGGAAAGCTGCAAACTCGCTATATCGCGGTCAACGTGCCCGTCGGCGAAGGGGAATTGGCAATCGTCGATCAAAGCGAGTTGGCCGAACGGCTGCGGGGCGTCGAATATCGCTACTCGCTCGCGACCGAATTCTCCGAGACGGACGACGAGTTGGCTGGCTACCGACTGGGAGACGCACTGCTGTACCTGCTCGCGGGTCTTTTGATCGCCGAGCAGCTGTTCGCCGTGTCGGCTAGTTATCATCCAGTCGCGGCGAGGAGCGCCGCATGAACATCTGGCAATCGCTCTTCGTGCTCGCGCAGTCGGAAGTCGCCGCTGAAACGGCTTCTCCTGCCCCCACGCCGACGGGCCCCGAACTCGTTGCCTACCGCTTTGGCCGTCTAGAGCAGATCGACGATCCTCGTTGGCTGTGGCTAGGCCTGGCGGTCGCCGCGGTGCTGCTCGTTGCGTTCGTGGCCTGGCAATACCGACGCGAGAGCGCCGCCTTGCCGCGGTGGGCGACATTCGTGCTCGGCGGCTTGCGATTGGCGGCCTTCGCCGGGGCGATCATTTTCTTTTTGGAACCGCTCAAACGGACCGATCAAGAGATAGTCACAGAGTCGCGCGTCGCCGTGCTCGTCGACGCCAGCCAAAGCATGGCGGTCGAGGACGAGAAGGCGGGGGACGACGCGGGGCTGAGTCGCAGCGAGGCCGTCTTGCGAACGCTGGAGGACTCGCCGCTGATCGAGGAGTTACGCAGTCAACATGACGTGACGGTGGCGGTCTTCGACGCCGACGTGCGCCGCATAGCGCAATGGAAACGCGAACCAGCCGCGACCGGCGGTCGCGAACCGTCGCCGAAAAAACCTGCCTCGGAATTGACCAGCGAAGGGGAGGGGGCGGGTGATGCCGACCGCGACCAGCGGTCGCGGCTTGCTGAGGCGTTGAAACCGATTGGGGCCGAGACGCGGCTGGGCGATGCGCTGGCGGCCGCGCTGGCGGATCAAGCGGGCGGGTCGTTGGCTGGCATCTATACATTCTCCGATGGCGGGCAGAATCTTGGCGTCGATCCGCTGGCCGTCGCCGACGCGGCGGCGGCGGCCAAGTCGCCCATCGTCACCGTGGGCGTTGGTTCGACGGCGCCGCGACGCAACTTGCGGCTGCAAGAATTGATCGCCCCGTCGCGGGCCTATCCCGAGGACAAGGTGGCGGTCCGCGCGCTCGTTCAGGGCGAAGGATATGCAGGTCGTACGTTCGATGTAGAACTTTACGCCCGCGAGGGCGAGGGCGCGGCGCAGGTCCGCATCGGGCAGGAGCAAGCCGTGCTCGAAGCGGACGGCGAAACGGTTCCGGTGGAGTTCGACATCGAGCCTGCCGCGATCGGTCGGCTCGAACTCGAAGCCCGCATCGTCGCCCCTCCTGACGACCAGTACGGCGACGACAACGCCCGCACGGCGGAAATCGACGTCGTCGAAACGAGCACGAAGGTGTTGTTGATCGCCAGCGGAGCGACGCGCGACTATCGCTTTTTGCGGAATCAGCTGAAGCGCGACCGACACGCCAACGTCGACGTCTGGCTGCAGATGTCGCCCCCTGGGATATCGCAGGACGCCGACAAGGTGCTGCAGGCGTTCCCCTCCACGAAGGAAGAACTGTTCGATTACGATGTGATCGTCGCGTTCGATCCCGATTGGACGCAACTCGACGCCCAGCAGGTCGACCTGTTGGAGCAATGGGTCGCTGAAGAAGCCGGCGGACTGATTGTCGTGGCGGGGCCGGTTCATACCGCCAGCTGGGTGCAAAGTCCCGAACATGCGAAGGTTCGGGCGCTCTATCCGGTTGAGTTCCAACAGCGCATGACGCTGCTCGACGACGGGCTCTACGGTTCGCCGACGCCATGGCCCATCGAGATGACGCGCGAAGGGATGGAAGCCGACTTTTTGTGGCTCGGCGACACGCCGGAAGAGAATCGGGCTCGATGGAGTCGCTTTCCCGGCGTCTTCGGTTGCTACGCCGTGAAGGGGCCGAAGCCTGGCGCCCAGGTGTATGGGCGATACAGCGATCCGGAGGCAGGAATATCGGTCGAGCGTCCTGTTTACTTTGCCGACCAGTTTTACGGCTCTGGCCGCGTGTTCTACATGGGCAGCGGCGAACTGTGGCGGCTGCGCACGCTCGATCCCGGCTACTTCGAACGGCTCTACACTCAGCTGGTACGGCATGTGAGCCAAGGTCGGCTTTTGCGCGGCTCGTCCGTGGGGCGCTTGCTCGTGGAACGGGACCGATATTTCGTGGGCGACACGATTGTCGTTCGTGCTCAACTCAGCACGCCCAATCGCGAGCCGCTGGTGGCGCCGCGAGTCTCGGCGCGAGTGACCGGACCGAACAATCAGGGCATGAACGTCGACTTGATCGCGGACGAGAGTCGCCCCGGAAACTTTGTGGGGCAATTCACCGTCTCGAACGAAGGGTCGTACCGCATCGAGCTCGCACTGCCGGAACAGGCGGACGAGCCGTTGGTGAAGCGGATCACCGCGACAGTCCCGGATCTTGAGTTTGCCGAGACGCGCCGCAACGAGGAACTGCTGACGGCAATTGCCGCGCGCTCAGGGGGCAAATATTACGCCAGCCCGCAACTGGCGGCGACCGGCGACAGCGCCCTGCCGCCGGCGGGAGAACTCATCGAGAGCCGTGCCGAGACGAAAATACTGCGCGGCAAGCCTGACGCGGCATTTGCCGAAGCTCTCAACCGGGCGTTGCTCGGGGTGATTTGCGGGGCACTTTGCGCCGAATGGTTGCTGCGGCGGTTACTGAAATTGGCCTGAGAGAAAGAGCTAGCCGCAGAGAGCACAGAAGAGACGGAGAGAAGACCAATGCAAGCGAAAGAGACTGACGCGTTCATGCTTCCTTCGTGATCTCTATTCTGTGTGCGTTAACTGAATCTGATCGAGCTTTGCTGAATGTCGGCTGCTGCCTTACCCTTCGAAGTTCCACATCCGGTCGCCCAAAAGGTGGCGCGACTACGGCGACTCGTGCGCCTCTACAGCCTGGCCGAGGGGGTGGCGGCGCTCGCGATCGTCGCTGGACTCGGCTTTTGGCTCGGCTTGGCCATCGATTGGCTCTTCGAACCGCGGCCGGCGTTGCGGGCGGCAATGTGGGGCGTCGTCGTCGCGACCGGCGCCTTTGTCGCTTGGCGATACATCGGACGACGGCTATTGGCGCCGTTGCCGGACGACAGCTTGGCGCTGCTCGTCGAGCGCCAGTATCCGCAGCTGCGCGAAGGGCTGGTCACGACCGTGCAAGCGGCGCGGAGCTGGAGCGATTGGGAGGGTGAACGTCCCGCCAATCAGGCTCCGGGCTCGCTGTTCGGCGGCAGCCGGGAAACCCCGCATGACGGGGCGAGTCGCGAATTGCTCACGGCGGCGAGTCGCAACGCCGCGGCGGCCATGCCGGAGGTCGCCCTCCGACGCGTGTTCGATATGCGACCGTTGGCTCGCAAGGGAATCGCGGCAATCGGGCTGCTCGCGGTGACGGCGGTCTTCGCCATCGCGCAGCGGGGGGCGTTCGACTTCTATCTTGAACGGCTGGGCCTTAGCGAGCAGCTCTGGCCGCGTCGCGTGCAACTCACCGTCGTCGGTTTCGAGAATCGCGAGACGTCGCCCGTCATCAACGTCGCTCGCGACGACGACTTCCCGCTTTCGGTGCTGGCGTCGGTCACGAACGGACACGTGGCGCCTGACGAAGTGGAGATCCGCTGGCGACGTCCCAGCGACGGCGGACGCGGGAGCGGGCCGATGTTGAAGATCGGCGAGGCGGCGCCGGGCCGCGACGACGCTCAGCAGTATAGCTACACCTTCAAGGTGAGCAGCGATCTGGAGTTCGACGTGATCGGCGGCGACGACCGCATTCGCAATCTGCGGCTTCATGCCGTCGAGCGACCGGCGATCACGCGCGTCTGGTTGGAGGTCGATTACCCAGCCTACATGCGTCGCGAACCACGCTCGATCCCCGTCAGCGGTCGGGCCGAGCTCCCGGAGGGGGCCGCCGCTGTGTGCCGAATCGAAGCCAACAAGCCGTTGACGGCCGCGACGGTTCGCGATTCCGTCGAACAGTCGGACCTGCCGGCGACGATCGACGCGCAGAGCCGCGATACATTCAGCTTTGAGATCCCGGCGGCGGCGCGAGATCGCGTCTTCGCGATTTCGTTGCGTGACGCTGACGGGGTGGAGAATCGTGATCCATTCCGGTTGCCGCTCTCCGTGACGCCCGACCAGACGCCCGAGGCGTCGGTGCAGCTGCGCGGCATCGGCGCGGCGATCACGCCGCAAGCGAGGATCCCGCTCGCCGGGAGCGTGACGGATGACTACGGCCTGGAAGAAGCCTGGTTCGATTACGCGATTGACGACGCGCCGTCGAGCCGTCGACCGTTGCGGACGCAGCCAGACGGGGCGACGAATCTGGCGATGACAGAGTCATTCGACCTCGCCGAGTCGGATCCGGCGACGAAGCAACCGCTGGTCGCGGTTCAGCCTGGACAAAAACTGTCGCTCTCGATCAAGGGGCGCGATGCCTACGATTTGGGAGACGAGCCTCACATCGGCGGCAGCCAGCGGTTTGTGCTTGACGTGGTCACGCCCTCGGAACTGCGGGCAATTTTGGAAAAACGAGAGCTGGGACTGCGGCAGCGTTTTCAGGCGATCTACGAAAAAATGGTCGGCGTGCGCGAACTGCTTGACCGCATTGATCTTGCCGCGGCAGGCTCCGGCGCAGACGATACTGCAGGCGCCGCGGAGGCCGCGGCGGCGCCGTCGGCGAGCGACGCCAGCGAGGCGTCGGCTGAAAATGAGTCAGAACGAGACGGAGACGATCCCGCGCGAGTACGCCAGCGCGACCTATCGCGCGTCGGCGGCGCGCGACAAAGTGCGACGCAGCTGGCGTTTGAGACGGCCGGCATCGCCGGGGGCTTTGATGAGATCGTCGCCGAGTTGATTAACAATCGGGTCGATACGGAAGAATTGAAGGAGCGACTGGAGCGCGGCATTTCGGAGCCGCTGAAGGAAATCAGCGGCGAGCTCTTGCCCGAGTTCGAGACGCGCCTCGAATCGCTGGAGCAGGCCTACCAAGCCGGCCCAGCGGAGGCGGCAGAACCGCTAGCCGCGGCAAAGGCTGCCGCTCAATCGGCTGAAGATGCCATGAAAGCCGTCCTTGATCGTATGCTTGAGCTGGAAGAGTACAATGAACTAGTCGAATTGCTCCGCGGCATCGTCAAAGATCAGGAGCAATTGAAGGAACGCACGCAGCAAGAGCAACGAGACAAGCTCAAAGGTTTGCTCGAGGACTAGGACCACGACGCCATGCCCAGCCCGCTTCGACGTTGGCGACCGCTGATGGCGGCGATGTTGATCGCCGCCGCGGGCCATGCTTTCGGGACAGTCAGGCTGGCGGTAGCGCAAGAAGCGGCGCCGGCGACCGCGGCGGCTCCCGAGGCCGCCGGCAATGAGAGCCTTGCCGAAATCGAGGCGCGGCTGGCCGATCGTTACGCCCGCCTTGAAACGCTCGTCGAGCGACTGGCCGAACTTTCGCGTTCGACCCAACCGCGACGGGCGACGCTCCTTCGGCAGCTGATCTCGCAGAGCCGCGACCGCGATGTGACGGGTCAGTTTGAGAAAGTGATCGCGGCCCTGGAGCAAGAGAGTTTTTCTTCGGCAATCGATGGTCAGGCCGCGCTTGAAGTCGAATTGAATAAGTTGCTGGAGCTCCTGCTGCAAGAAGATCGCGACAGACAGATTGACAGTGAGCGGAAGCGAATCGGTCGCTACCTGCAAGAGGTCAACCGGCTGATTCGGATGCAACGCGGAGTCAAAGCGCGTACCGACGGCGGCGACGAGGCCCAGGAACTCGCCGACGATCAACAGCAAGTCGGCGACAAAACCCGAGAACTCGGCGATGAGGTCGAGGAGGCGGAGCAGACTGCCGCGGAGAAGGCGGCGAGCGAATCGCCCGAAGCCGGCGGTGAAAATTCCGGCGGCAAACCTGACAAAGGCGAATCGCCCGAGGATGGGGAACCAAAGGCGGGCGAGGCCAACGAGGCGGAATCGAAGCCGGCCGATTCGGAGGTGCCTAAGCAACCGGAAGCGGCCGAACCCAAATCTGGCGAGCCAACGCCAGGAGACGAAGCTCAACAGGAATCAAGCAAATCGGGCGAGAACAAGCCCGGCGAAAGTCCTGCGGATCAGGGAAAGCCCAGTGAGGGAAAGCCCAGCGAAGGCAAGCCTAGTGAAGGCAAGCCCAGCCAAGGTTCTCCACCCGAATCGTCTGGGGAGCCAGGCCAGCCAAGCGAATCTGGCGGGGAGCAACAAGCGGCCGAACCGCCGCCCGACAATCCGATGCAGCGCGCGGCCCAAAAACTGCGACAGGCCCAGCAGCGGATGGAGCAGGCGCAGCAGAAGCTCGAAGAGTCGCAGCGCGACGGGGCCGTCGAAGATCAAGCGAAGGCGGTCGAAGAACTGGAGCAAGCCAAGGCGGAACTTGAGCGGATTCTTCGCCAACTTCGCGAAGAAGAGTTAGAACGAATGTTGGTAATGCTGGAAGCCCGCTTCCGCAAGATGCTCGACGCGCAAGTCGAGGTCTACGACGAAACGAAGAAGCTCGACGCCGCGACCGAGAAAGCGCCGGAGCACGAAATGGAGATCGCCGGCGGGCGCCTCGCGCGCAAGGAGACGCTGATCGTGCGCGAGGCGGACCGAGCGCTGCTCTTGCTGCGCGAAGACGGCACGTCGACGGCGTTTCCCGAGGCGATTGAACAGGCGCGCGACGATATGGCGTCGATTGCCGAGCGGCTTCGCGAGACGCACGTTGACTTGATTACGCAAGGACTTGAGGAAGACGTCATTGCGGCGCTGGAGGAAACGCTGGCGGCGCTCCAACAGGCCTTGAAGGATCTGCGCGAGCAGAAAGGACAGCCGCAACAGGGCCAGGGGCAGAGTCAGCCGGGGGAGAAGCCCTTGGTCGACCAACTGGCCGAGTTGCGTATGATTCGGTCGCTACAGGTGCGCGTCAACAAACGAACCCAGCAGTACGGCGCGATGATTGAAGGCGAGCAAGCCGAGGAGGCCGACTTGCTCGAAGCCCTCGACGGGCTAGCGCTTCGCCAGCAGAAGATTTTTCAAGCGACGCGCGAGCTGACCACGAAGGAAAACTGATGCTGCCGCGTTACCCCTTACTTCGCCGCTCGATCGCCCTCGCGCTGACGATAGGCGCCGCTTGCGCCGTCAATTCGCTCGCGGTCGTTCGCGCCGAAATTGCATTCGAAGCGAGTTGGCAGCCGCCGAGCTATCAGGTCGTCCGCGAACAAGTGCTGTCGTGGCTCGAAGAGGCCGATTTGCAAACGACGGCCGAGGCCAGCGTCCGGCGGCTTTGGCCAGCGCGGCCGCCCGAGTCGCTGGATGCGAGCCAGGTTCTCGATCTCGTCGCCGCGTCGTTGGCCGCCTCGTCGAGGGAAGCCGCCGATCTGGTCGCCGCTTGCAACGCAGCTTATAAAGGTCCGGCGGTGGCGGACCCTGAATGGTTAAGCGATCCCGAGGTCGCGCCATTAGTGCGTCACAATCTGCGGCTCTACTACGCCCGTTGGCTCGCGCAGTACGGTCTGTACGACGAGGTTCTGCACCACATCGGCGATCTTCGTCCTCAGGACGTCGTCGATCCGGCGTCGCTGCTCTTCTATCAGATGGTGGCCTACCATCAACTCGTGCGCCCGGACGACGCGCGTGCGGCGATGGTTCAACTGCTGGAGCGCGACGACGCGCTGCCGCGACGCTTCCAGCAAGTAGCGCAGCTGGTGGAGCGCGATCTCGCAGGGTTGGAAGACGAGTCGCTCGATCACATTGCACGGCGGATGCACGACATTCGCCGCCGTTTGGCGTACGGTCGCGCCGGCGTGCAGGTGCAGGAAATCGAGCAGGGGGTGCTCGATTCGCTCGACAAGAAGATCGAAGATTTGGAAAAGCAGCAGCAACAACAGCAGGCGTCGGCTTCCGCGGGAAGCGGCGGCGCACAACAGCCGGCGCAAGGCATGCAGGACAGCAAGATCGCCGAGCTGAAGGCGCCGATGCAAGTCGATCGCCGGGACATCGGCAATAAGTCGGGCTGGGGAGATCTACCGCCGAAGGAGCGTGAGCAGGCGCTGCAGCAGATTGGCCGAGAATTCCCCGCTCACTATCGCGAGCTCGTCGAGCAATATTTCCGAGAGCTCGCGAACGAACAGAATCCTACCACCGCCGAAAAGTAACTCGGCGGAGACTGCCGCCGGCCTTGAGACTATGACGAACTTGATCGCCATTTGTGCCGTTGTACTGGCCGTCGCGGGGAGCGACGCCGCTGCCGACGACGCTGCCTTCACGAAGCTGGACGGCAAGGTGATCGTCGGCGCGCTCGTTCATTGGAAGGGCAACGATCTCACGGTGCAAATTGACGGCGGCGAACAAAAGGTCTCGTCCGCAAATCTCCTCGACGTGGCATGGTCGCGCGATGCCGCAACGTCGGCATCGGAGCGGGTGGTCGAACTGATCGACGGTTCGCGACTCGCCTACGCTGAGTTTACCGTCGCGAAGCATGTCGCCTCATTTCGCCTCGCGTTCGCCAAGCAGGTCGTTAAGATTCCCACGGAGCGGATTCGCCGGATCGAATTGCTGCCCGCGACGGAGGCGCTCGACTTGGTCTTGGCTGAAATCGAGAAGAAACAGCCCGCCGGCGATTCGCTCGTCATCGTCAAGCGGGAGACCGCGGCGATGGATTATTTGAGCGGCGTGCTAGGCGACGTCACTGCCGAGCAGGCGGAGTTCGAATGGGATGGCGATCGCGTGCCGGTCAAACTGACCAAGATCGCAGCGATCGTGTTCTACCATCCGAAGGCGGCTAAGGTCCCCGCGCCCTTGTGCCGAGCAACGCTCGTCGAGGGTTCGATCGTGACGGTGCGTCAGGCATCGATCGAAGGCTCGCAACTGACATTGCGGACGGGAGCCGGCGTCGATCTGCGCGTGCCGCTGGACCAACTGGCACGGCTCGATTTTTCGACCGGCAAGATTCAATACCTGAGCGAACTCAAGCCGACAAGCGTCCGCTGGTCGCCGCGAGTTGCCATTCCCAAGGACGCGACGATCATCGCCAACCATGGGATGCCCCGTAACAACGTTTCGTTCGCCGGTTCGTCGCTGTCATTGCTGTGGCACGACGACCCGCTTCCCGCACGACGTGATGTCCGGACGTATTCGCGCGGCGTGGCTCTGCGCAGCCAGACCGAGGCGACCTACCTCGTTCCGGAGGGGATGACGCGGTTCATCGCTACGGGGGGAATCGACCCCGCGACGGCGGGGCAGGGAAACGTCACCCTGGCCATCCGCGGCGACGGGCAGGTTCTGTGGGAAGGGGCGATTGACGGGCACGCGCCGCCGGTGGAAATCGACGTAGAATTGGGGGCGGCGCGCCGCTTGCAGTTAGTCGTCGATTACGGCGAGAACCTCGACTACGGCGACCGCCTTCACCTCGTCGAGGCTCGCTTCACCAAATGAACTGCCGTTGCCCGATCTTGATCTCCGCCTTGCTGTTGAGCAGCGCTGCCGCGGCGCGCGGCGCCGTGACGCCCGATCCGGCGGTGCTGGCGGCAGAAGCTCAACGCGCTGCGGCGATTTCCAAGGCCTCGGCGGCGACCGTGGCCGTCTTCGATTCTGCCGGCGCGGGAGGGGGATCGGCCGTCCTGATCTCGCCCGATGGATTTGCCGTGACGAACTTCCATGTCACCTCGCCCTGCGGCGCCGCGATGAAGTGCGGGCTCAATGACGGCAAGTTATATGACGCAGTGATTGTCGGCATCGATCCCGTCGGCGACGTGGCGCTTATCCAGTTGCTGGGCCGTGACGATTTTCCGGTCGCTGAGATTGCCGACAGCGATGCCGTTCGCGTCGGCGACTGGTGCTTTGCGGCAGGGAACCCTTTTCTGTTGGCCGACGACTTTACGCCGACCATCACCTACGGACTAGTTTCCGGCGTGCATCGCTATCAGTATCCCGCGGGAACTCTGCTCGAATACACCGACTGCATCCAGACCGATGCGGCGATCAATCCGGGTAACTCGGGCGGACCGCTGTTCGACGCCGAGGGGCGGCTGATTGGCATCAACGGCCGCGGCTCGTTCGAGAAGCGCGGCCGCGTCAACGTTGGCGTCGGCTACGCGATCTCCATCAATCAGGTGATGCGCTTCGTCCCGATGCTCAAAAGCGGACGAATCGTCGATCATGCGACGCTCGGCGCTACCGTCTCGACGGAGGAGGGGGGCGTCGTCGTTGACGACATCCTCGAAACGAGCGATGCGTTCCGACGCGGGTTGCAATACGGCGACAGCATTGTGCGGTTCGCCGATCGGGAGATCACCACCGCCAATGCACTGAAGAACGTCCTGGGAGTTTACCCGAGCGGCTGGCGAGCGCCGCTGACCTACCGTCGCGAGGGTCAGTTGTTCAGTACGCAGGTCCGCCTGATGGGCGTGCACGACGAATCGGAGCTCATTGAACTCGTTCAACATGAGGCCCAGCAGCCCTCCGAGCCCCATCCCGGCGGACCCAAAGAAGAGCCGCAGGAGAAGGGCCCAAAACTGCCGACGCCGGGGCTCGATGGACTGTTGAAAAAGCAGAAGCTGCCGGCGGCGATCGTCGGAAAGTACGAAGCGCGTCGCGGCTATGCGAACTACTGGTATAACGAACAGGCCCAGCAGCGGCTCTGGAATGGCTATGTCGAACGCAGCGCCGTGGCGAGAATCGGCTATGACTGGAAACTGTCGGGAAAAGTCGAGACCGGCGGTGCCTTTGAGCTGACCACCTCGCCCGAGCGCGCCGAGTTAACTCTGCCGACGGGACACTCCGGCGCCATTTTCACGGGCGACCTGTCAGGCCAATTGAGCCCCCCGCGTTCCGGCGGGTTGTTGTTGGCCATCAACGCGTGGCAGCGATTCGTCGACAAGGGGCTGCGGCGCTTCGGCGAAATCTATTATCTCGGCAAGCTGCCGCACGGGCCCGACAACCGCGTTGAAGACTGTCTGGTCGGCTACTTCGACGGCATGGAAACTCGGTTCTTTTTCGCCGAGAACGGCGATCTTTCGGGCCTCGAACTATTCGCGGCCGACGACGCCGACCCGTGCGAGATCAGCTTTTCCGATTTCAAGGAATTCGCAGGCCGTCGCCTCCCGGGGCGCTGGCTAATACGGCACGCCGAGCAGCCGTTCGCCGAACTCGTCGTGGAGACATGGGACATGGACGGCGTCTCGACGGACGCGCCGCTCCAGGACGGAGCCAACTAGCCATGTGCGCGCCGCGCGACCGTTTTCTATCGTTGTTCCTTTCTGCGCTGGCTGTTGCGAGCTTTCCGACGGCGCTCACAGTCATGCCGCCTATCGCTGCGGCGCGGTCGCTGCATGATTCGATCCGCGATGCGCAGCGCAAGGTCGTCAAAATCTACGGCGCTGGCGGCGTGAGCGGACTGGAGGCCTATCAGACCGGAATTCTGATTTCCGCCGAAGGACACGTTCTCACCGTGCAGAGCTACGTCCTCGATACGGACGAGCTGGGCGTTGTGCTCGACGACGGGCGAAAATTCACGGCGGACATCCTGGGAGTCGATCCGGTGCGTGAGCTCGCCGTCCTGAAACTGCCCGTCGAGGACGATGCGCTGCCCCACTTCAACCTTGCCGCCTCGCCGGCAGCGAAGGTGGGCGATCGCGTGTTGGCCGTCAGCAATCTGTTCAACATCGCCGGCGGCGATGAGCCGGTGAGCGCCCTGCAAGGGGTGGTAAGCGCAATCTCCCCCCTCGATGCCCGGCGCGGCTCTCATCAGGCCAATTACCATGGCAATGTCTACATTGTCGACGCCGCGGCGAATAATCCGGGAGCCGCAGGCGGCGCCCTCGTCAACTGGCGCGGCGAACTGCTTGGCCTGCTCGGCAAGGAACTGCGTAGCAGCGCCACCGGAGCTTGGCTCCATTACGCGATTCCTGTCGATCAATTTGTCGCGTCGGTCGAATCGATGGAGAACGGACAGACCGTTGCCGACTCGGCGGCCGATTCGCCGAAGGCGACGGACCCGCTCTCCCTGGGCGATGTGGGCATTGTTCTGGTGCCGGATATTCTGCCGCGTACTCCCCCTTATATTGACTCGGTCGTCGATGACTCGGCTGCGGCTCGCGCAGGTTTGCGCCCCGACGACTTGCTCGTGCTCGTCGAAGGCGAGCCTACGGCATCGTGCGCGGCGGTGGTTGATCAGGTTGGTCGGCGCGAGAGCTTTGATGACGTGCGGATTTCGGTGTTGCGCGCGGGTCAATTGATCGAGTTCACGCTCAACGCCGAACCCATTGAGTCGCCCGACCCGGCCAACGAACAACAGGGCCCCGACGACGAGAACGTCGCTCCCGACGAGAGCGATGCTGTGAACCGCGACGAACCAGCGGACGAACCGGATGCCGAGCCGTCAAACGCCGAAGACGTCTCGGTCGACAATCGCGACGGCTCGTCGACTGACGGCAATGACCGGCCTGTGGAGTAACTGTCCGCCATGCGATTTCTGCTGTTGATCGTGATCTGCCTGGCGCCGTTCGGCTCGCTCGCCGCTGCGCAAGCTGAGCTCGATGACTTGGAGCAAGGGGCGATTGCGGCGGCGGTCGACGTCGCGGAAAAATCGGTCGTCCAGATTCGCACGATCGGCGGCATCGATCAGTTGGAGGGCCAAACGCTGGCCCAGGGGCCGACAACCGGGCTAATCATTTCGGCGGAGGGGCTGATTGTTTCGAGCGCCTTCAACTTCGCTCAGCAGCCGACGTCGATCTTGGTGCGACTGCCCGATGGCAAGCAACGAGCGGCGCGCATCGTCGGGCGCGACGACAATCGCATGCTCGTACTGCTCCAGGTGGAGACGTTTGACGAGCTACCCGCAGCCGAGCCGGCGGACCTCGCGAGCATTCGCCCCGGCAATTGGGCGATCGCCCTCGGCAGATCGTTCAATCCCGAAGAGGTGAGCGTTTCCGTCGGCGTGGTCAGCGCTCTGCGCCGCATGCACGGCCGAGCCATACAGACGGACGTCAACGTCTCGGCCACCAATTACGGCGGCCCGCTGATCGATTTGCAAGGTCGCGTCATGGGCATCCTCGTGCCGATGGCCCCGCAATCCCCCGGCGCGGCCGAGGCCAATGTGACCGCTGGCTCCGAGTTTTACGACTCAGGAATCGGCTTCGCGATCCCGCTGGTCGACGTCCTGGCGGTCGTCGACCGCTGGGTCGATGAGCAGGATCTGCATCGGGGACTGCTGGGGATCGGGCTGAAGCCAGGAAATCCGCATTCGACGGCGCCCATTGTCGCCAACGTCTGGCCCAGAGCGCCGGCCGCCATCGCTGGCTGGCGAGCGGGCGACCGCATCGTCGCGGTCAACGGCGTGGAAATCGCCACGCAGACCGATCTTCGGTTTCAGACGATGCCGCACTACGCGGGCGACAAGCTACAGGTCACGCTGCGGCGCGGCGCCGGCGCGAAGGCGAAGCGAATCGAGACCGAGGTAACCCTGGCGAAGGAGTTGCCGCCGTTTTTGCACCCGTTCCTCGGCGTGCTGCCCGAGCGTCCCGAGAATGGAAACGAGGCCGATGTTAGTCCCGCAGACGCGGCGAACGACAAGCCCGCGGACGATACTGCAGAAAATGAAGTCACGGACGAGTCAGCTGGGAAACAAGCGGACGGCGAAGAGATCGAAGGACTGGCAATTCGTGCGATTTGGCCCGGCAGTCCGGCGGACGATGCAGGGCTGCGGCGCGGCGATCGACTGCTGCGCATCGGCGACAAGGAGATCGATTCCGTCGAGCAGGCGCTCGCTGAACTGAATGGAAAGTCCCCCGGCGACAGTCTGCAGTTGGCGGCCCGGCGCGCCGGAGAAGAGTTAAAGCTCCAAGTCGCGCTTGCTGAGTTGCCGAAGAACGTCCTCGAAGCCGCTGATCTGGGCGCCGGTGACGACGCAAAGGTCGACGGCGAGTTGGGGGATCCCACGCTGCAGACCCTCAAGCTACCGGAAATGTCGCAGACCGCCCGCTATCTGCAACCTCCGTCGGGGCCTTCCGCTCCAGGGCTTTTGGTTTGGCTCGGCGAAGGCAAATCCGAAACGGCCGAAGCCATGGCCGCCCAGTGGCAACGAACCTGCGTTCGCGACCGGCTGGTGTTGCTGATGCCCGAGCCCGCCGACGCCGGCGGCTGGACGAACGATGACATGGAGTACCTCGCGCGGCTGCTGCAAACCGCGGGGAGCCGTTGGCAAATTGATCCGCGGCGGATCGTCGTCGCCGGCCAAGGGAAGGGGGGCCAACTCGCGTACGCGTTGGCCCTGCGCGGGCGCAAGTTAATCCGCGGCGTCGCGGCGGTCGACAGCCCGCTGCCGCGCACGCTGGAAGTTCCGGAGAACAATCCCAACGAACGCCTGGCGATCCTCGCCATCGAAACTCAAAACTCGCCGCTCGCGCCGCTGATTCGCAAAGACTTGCAGAAGTTCGCCGACGCCGGTTACCCGGTCACGCAGATCGTTCGGCGGGGCGAAGAGAAGGGGGATGCGACGCTCGACGGGGCGACGCGCGCGAAGCTTGGACGCTGGATCGACGGACTTGATCGCTTCTAGAGCGAACTTCAGTGGAGCGTAGCGTTGGTCATCCCGAGCGCAGCGAAGGATCTTGCGGCCGACAGTGGCCAGATTCTTTGCTGCCCTCAGAATGACGCTACAGCTAACTGAAGCTCGTACAAGAGCATCGGTTGCAGCTAGGCCAGCGATTCGGTCTTACGCGGCCCGGCAGCGCCGTCGACGCCGAGATCGACTTCCGGCGACGCATCGTCGTGGATGTCGAACCACTCCTTCTTGAATTCGATCCGCTTCCCTTGCTTCATGGCGATGTTCGAAGTGAGCGCGATGATCGCATCGGCCATGGCGACCTTGGCACCGCACTTCGGTTGATGCTCCGGGGCCGGGTTGCGAATGCACCAGGCCCAGTGCTCCATCTCCTCCTTGTAACCGCGGCTGACGTTCTTGGCGGCTGTTTGAGCTGCTGCGACCGGCGGACCGCCGCCCGTTTCGTAGCTGCTCATTGCCGCCTTGCCTTTGTTATCCTTGACCTCAATCTTCGTGCTGGCGTCGCCCCCCTTGTAGAGCATGACCTCCTGCTCGCGATCGAGAATCAGCGTACCGCCGGTGCCGAGGACCACTTCGCCGTACCCGCCGAAGCCGTTGCCGTTGATCGACGAGTAGGTGACGACAATCTTGCTGTTAGGATCTTTGATTGCGTCCTGCTTCTGAATGTCCTCGTAGTAATGCTTGCCGGGAAACTCGAAGTTGCAGTGGACGTGATCGTCGACGTCGCGGTCGGCGGGAAAGAGCGACCGGAAGCCGATGCCCTGCACGGCGATGGGGTAGACCTTGCCGCCGTCGTCGCGCTGCGAGCTGACGAAAATGCTCGAGGCGTCTAGCTGATGGCTGCCGAGCTCGGCCATGAGGCCGGCACCGGTGCGGTCCCACAGCCGCCAACGAATTAGTTCTTCTAGCGCCGAACGCTTCTCGCCGCTGGGGAGAGTCTTGGACACGTAGCCGTAATCCTTGCCGGCGGCGAGTTCGATGTCGATGTCTTGCAGTTGCTTCTCGATCTGGGCGACCTTCTTTTTCAAATCGTCGATGTCGCCCCCCTTGGCGTTCTTCAGCGCTCCCCGGGTGCTGCGCAGCTTGGCGTAGAGCGGATGTTTGGCAACCAGCGCGGCCTTCGCCTTATTGTCGCCTGACTTTTCAGCCGCCATGATCGCCGCGTCGAAGACATCGTACTTGTAGTCGGCAGCCTCTGGCAGCGGCGGGCACCAGCTATCGTTGCCGGGCAAGTTGCCGCGGTGCCATTGGGCCCGAATATGGTGCAAATCGCCCAACAGGCCGCGGCGAATCTGATCGACGGCGTTGGCGTACAGCACGCTGTAATGGCGCTGATGGCCGACGGCGAAAATGATCGGATTGCCGTCAGCGTCGGTCGATTCTTCCGCGAGGCGGCCCATCTCCTTGCAGCGGGAGACGGTCTGCCCCATGAGCTTTTCGGTCAGCACATGCTTGCCGGCCCGCATCGCTTTGAAGGCCGCGACGTCGTGCAGCCAGAGCGGCAGGGCGATGATCACCGCCTCGACGTTCGGGTCGTCGATCAACTCTTGATAGTCGCCGGTGTAGACCTTGATGTGCTTCTTGGCTTCATCTTCGCTCTTGTAGCCGTAGACGGTCATCAGTCCGGGCCGAGCGCCGATGTTGTCTTGGTCGCCATGGAAGGCGCGATGTTGGTTGTAGGGACGAATGTCGGCAATGGCGACGACGTCGAGATACTCCGGGTTCAAAGCGCCGATGAGCACGCTTCCCTCGTCGCCAGTGCCGATAATGCCGATGCGCAGCGGAGCGTCGACCTTGGCGCCGTAGCCGAAGTACATCGCCCCGAGACTACCGACTGCCACAGTGCCGGCGGCGATGCCTTTCAGCACGTCGCGGCGATTGGGATCGGTGCTGACCGCTTCGTAGAAGTTCTGCTTGCCAATTTCGCGTTGTTCAGGCGTAAGATTCATGACTACACAGACTCCTTGCGGCCGCAACACTTACCGGTGAAGAGGCGAATGAAATAGTCGAGACCCGCATACTGGCCTGCCGCCGCGGCGAACAAGACCGCCAGCGCGGCGATTTCGACAAGTTGGTAATAGAACACGGGATTGAGCGAGCCCGGCACCCAGGGCGGCTGCGAGGCGATTACCGAGAGCAGAAAACCGGCCGCGGCAATGCACGCCACGCGCGTGAACAGCCCCAGCATAAGCAAGACGCCGGAACCGATAATCACCGCCGTCACGGCCATATTGATGTTGCTTAACTTCTTCGCGCTCTCGTCGGTCAGCGCCTCGTCTAATGCCGCCGCCGTGGCCGCTTCGCTGAGTTGCTCTTCGTCGACAATGTGACGCAGATCGTCCAAGTAAGCCGCTTCGATCGCCTTGACCTGCGAAATCCAGGCGCCGGTTTTCGACTTCGTTTCGGCGGCCTTCTCTTCGATGCGAGTGCCGAGGAACGGCAGGCTGACTGCGCCTGAGTCCTTTTTCAATTCTTCGAGGCGGAACAGCTCATGCTCCCATTCGGCAATTGCATCGGCTTGCGATTCAAGGTAGTCGGCCAACTGCTGGCGACGGAAATCGAGCGCCTCCGCCGCGGCTGCGCGTTGATCGTCGGTCAGGGCAGGAATGATTACGAACCTGTCGTGCGCGGTTCGCCAGCTCCGTTCGATGCGGTCCGCCCAGTCGTAGTAGGGCGAGTGGGGCGGGAACTCGATGGGCAGAGGCTGCTTCTTGGCGGCGGCGGCCTTGCGGCGGGCGGCGTAGTCGGCTTCCCACTTCGCGCGTTTGTCGAGCTCTTCCTCGGTCGTCGGCCGCGCCTGTCGCGGCACCGCGAGATATCGCTCCCAGTTGTAGGCGGCTGGCATTTCTTCCTTCACGATTTCGGCCACGGGTCCGACGGACTGTCGCAGAAAAGGCTCGGCGGAAAAGGCGATTGTCGTGACGCCGGTGTCGGCGTTGTATGCCAGCTTCTTCGTTCCCTCGCGGTAAAAGTGCCAGCCGGTAGCCAATCGCAGCACGACCAGCGCGATCACTAGCCCAGTGGGCAAGTAGACGGCGCGCCGCGGGGCGATCGGCGTGGTATGTTCGGGGTGATGAGCCATGGCGCTGATGGGTTGAGCGGGAAGCGTGGCACGGCACAACCGCCGGAACGCGCTACCGCGATGAAGGAACGATCAGACGACTCGAAGTCGCAATGCTTGCGGAGAGCCCTTCGCTCGACCGCCGCCGATGGTTGCAGCGTCGCCCAGGAGTTCGTGAGGCTTCGCCCCGCCCTCCTGCCCACGCCGCGTCGGTAACGATATTCTACGAGACAGGTTGCCTACGCTCTAGGGCTTGGCAGCTCTTGCCGTCGCCGCAATCGCGACGCCAGACATGGCGGCAAACCGGCGGGTTCCTGAGAAATTGCTCCTTTCCAAATCGACACGACGGCCATCGACCGCCGTGAAACATGTTTCTATGCGAATCGTCCTTTGCTACCCGGTTGAACCCTCCCATCTCGCTCGGATCCAAAACGCCTGGCCCGAGGCGGAACTCGTCGACGCTGGTCAGGAGCGAGTGGCCGCCGAGCTGCCGTCGGCTGACATCTACTGCGGCCACGCCAAGGTGCCAGTCCCCTGGGACGACGTCGTGGCGGGCGGCCGCCTCCAATGGATTCAATCCTCAGCCGCGGGTCTTGATCACTGTCTCGTGCCGAGCGTAGTCAACAGCTCCATTACGGTCACCAGTGCCTCTGGGGTTCTAGCAAAACAGGTCGCTGACCAAACTTTTGCGTTGTTGCTCGGGATTTTGCGGAATTTGCCGACCTACTTTCGGGCGAAAGCCGCCAAAGAGTTCGTCCGCCGGCCGACCCGCGACCTGTACGGCGCTCGCGTCGGCATCATCGGTTTGGGCGGCAATGGTAGGCTTTTGGCCCGTCTCCTTAAAGCATTCGACTGCTCGGTGATCGCCACCGACTGGTTTCCTGAGCAGAAATCGCCCTTCGTCGACCGGATCCTTCCCGCCGACGCCGTCGATGAGTTGCTCCCCCACGTCGACGTGCTGATTCTGGCGGCGCCCCTCACTGAGCAGACGCAAGGCCTTATCGACGCGCGGCGTCTGCGTCTGTTGCCCGAGGATGCGGTCTTGATCAACGTTGCCCGCGGCCCGATCGTCGTTGAGCGCGACCTGGTGGAAGTCTTACGCGAGGGGCATCTCTGGGGAGCAGGCGTCGATGTCACTGAAATCGAGCCGCTCCCCGCCGACAGCCCGTTGTGGGACGTCCCCAATGTCATCATCACGCCGCATGTTGGCGGGCAACGCGCGAGTCGCATCGATGACATGACCGATCTGTTCTGCGAAAATCTCCGCCGCTACCGCGCCGGCGAGCCGCTTGCGAATCTCGTCGACAAGCGTCTCGGCTTCCCGGAACCAAGCGCGATCTACGGCGCCGTGTGACGACCGGAGTCATGCGCAGCGGAGCGAAGAATCCAGCCAACCGAATGTTCGGCCGGATCCTTCGCCTCGCTCTGGATGACGGAGCGACATTCCGCAATCCGCGCCGACCGCAAGGTGCCGGGCACGAAAGCCACAGACAATCGTCCCTCTTCATACACTCTTCATGATCACAAATTGACGCTGCGCCGTGCTCCGAAGCCCCCAAGTCAACTGCGAATTACCGCAGCACGAAATCGCCTGCAGAATAGGTAGTTTGCGCAAAGTTCCGATCTGGACGTTTGCGTTAGCCGCTGCGTAATATGGAGGAGACAGCAGGCGGCCCGCGCAGTCGGTTCGCCAAGCGCCGCGTGATCGGGCCGCCCGCGGTCGACCAGAAGGGATTCTGGCGAATCCGGGGCGAACCTTTGCCCGTCCGCAGCGACTTATCTTCGCAAGGACAACGATGAACCCCTCCACCACGATTCTGCAAGGCACGCGGACGATCAATTTCGACGGGCAGGAATCCAACCGCTGCCCGACCGATCTGTACGACCGCTACGAACAACTGCTCGAAGGCCAGCATCTCGGCTGGACCGAACATCTCCGCTTTCGCCGGCTCCTGGGCACCGGCGGTCAGGGCGTGGTCTACCTCAGCGACCGCCGCGGCAGCGATGGTTTCACCCTTCCCGTCGCAGTGAAGGTTTTTTCGCCTGAGCGATTTTCGAGCCAGCAAAGCTACGACATGGCGATGGCCCGGATCGCCCAAGTCTCGTGCAGCGTCGCGAAGATTCAGCACGATTCGCTCCTCGACGTGCAGAACTTCATCGAGCGCAATCGAATCCGCATCATGGAGATGGAGTGGGTCGACGGCTACGACCTCGATCGACTCCTCACCCCCGCCATGCTCGCGCGCGTTCAACAGCGCGTCAGCCATCGCCGCTGGGAGTACATCAACAACGTCATCGTCACGGCTGGCCCCGTCCGGCCGCGGCTGAAGCCAGGCATTGCAGCGTCGATCATTCGCCAATGCCTCTCGGCGCTGGCCGCGCTCCACCGCGAAGACATTGTTCACGGCGATCTCAAGCCGGCGAACATCATGGTCAAGCGCACCGGCAACGCGAAGATCGTCGACATCGGTTCGGCGCTGCACCTGAACAATATGCCCGACCAGCGGACCTGCACGCCGCAGTACGCCGCGCCGGAAATGTTGGAACGTAACGAGTTCACGCCGCGCAGCGACCTGGCGAGCCTTGGCTACGTGCTGATCGAAATCTTGGCGGGTCGCCCATTGTTCGCGGGGCTCAACAGTCTCGGCGAGTTGCTCGAGGCGAAGTGGACGCTGCCGCAACGGCTCGAGCGCATCCTTCCCGACGAAGTCGCCGACAGCGACCTCCTGATGGCGATCTGCCGCCGCCTCACGGCGCCAGACCCGATGCTCCGCTTCGCCAATGCCGAGGACGCCAACACGGGCCCGGACGGGTTGGCCGAGTTCCAACGGACGCTCGTCATCGGCGACCTCGCCAGCGAGTACGACAACGAACTGCGCGTTTGGCTGGAAGAGCTCGATTGAGCGACGCCGAACCTTCCGTGATCGAGCGCGGGTGGAGACCGCTGGCCACCGCTTAGTCGGGAACGCTGTTTGACAATATGCAGCGGTTCTCGGCCGAAAATTGGCGTTCGGTCGCTCGCCAGTGCGTGACCTACAATTGACGGCGTCGATAATCCACCCCGCAGGGTACGCAGGATTTTGCCGTCATGTCCGCAGTTCAACGTCCGCTGATTGTCGGCGCCGGCCCCGTTGGTTTGGCCGCCGCGCTCTTCTTGCAGCGCGAGGGACATCGCCCGCGGATTGTCGAAACGCGAACGGAACCCGCGCCCCAATCGAAGGCGCTGGCAGTCAATCCGCGCGTGCTCGACCTGCTCGAGTCCACCGGAGTGACGGCCCGAATGCTGGAACTCGGCAGCCCGGTGCGTGGCATGCAGTTTCACCGCAACGGCAAGATCGTTATCCAGATAAAACTGGCCGGAATCCATCCGAAGTACCCATTCATGCTCGGCCTGTCGCAGGCGACCACGGAGCGACTCCTCGCCCAGGCCTTCCTCGCCGCCGGCGGCGAGATCGAGCGCGGCGTCGAAATGACCCGCTGTCAAAACAATGCCGGGGGCGTCGCCGTCGACTTGAAACACATCGCCAATGATTCTCCCGAGTCGGTGGCGTCCCCGTGGCTCCTGGCCGCGGATGGCGCCCGCAGCATTGCCCGCAAGCAGCTTGGGGTCGACTTCAACGGCGCCACCTTCCCTGGAGAGTGGTATCTGGTCGACGCGCCGCTGAAGACTGACCTCTCGCCCGAATACGCCCACATCGTCTTCTGCCGTGACGGCAGCTTTCTGTTCATTATGCCCGTCTTTGGAGACGAGCAATTCGAGTCGTCCGACGGACTGCTCTGGCGGATTCTCGGGAGCCGACCGAATCCGCTCGCCCAACTCGACGGGGCAGAACCAGCCGGTGCGCCCGTCTGGGAGTCGAGCTTCCACGTGGCGCATCGCATCAACGCCGAACTGTCGGTCGGCAACGTTTACTTCGCCGGCGACGCTGCGCACATTCACTCGCCCATGGGGGCCCGCGGCATGAACCTCGGCGTCGAGGACGCATGGGTCTTCGCCAATTTGGTCCGGACCGGACGTTTGAGTGAATACGACGCGCTCCGCCGCCCGGTCGACCAGCGGGTAGTCCACGAAGTGGAGTTTTTCTCGAAGCTGATCGCGTCGGACGCGGCGCCGTTTCGGTTCGCCCGCCGCTATGTCTTGCCGATCGTCGCCCGTACGCCGTTGCAAGCGCGCATCAAGCGAACGGTGACGGGGCTTGATCACCCGTTGCCGGCCGGTCTCGACCTGCCCGAATCGCCGTCGCTGCCCGCATTGGCGACGCCTCATTTCGTCTGAAATCTCGTCCGCGATGAAAGGCCCCCCAACCCGATGCGTCCGTCCCAACAGGATATCGTCGAGCTTCTCGGGCTCCGTCCCCACCCGACGTGCGGCATGGTCTGCGAAAGCTACCGCAGTTCGCTGCAGCTTGCCGGTGACGCCCTCCCGCCGGCATACAACGGCAGCCGGCCGCTGGGAAATGTGCTGACCTTCATGGTCACCCCGACGGCGCGTGTGCATCTGCATCGGCTCCGCTCCGACCAGATGTATCACCACTATCTGGGTGATCCGCTGGAAGTCCTCCTGCTTGATGCCGACGGGCGCAGCGAAGTCCGCGCGCTCGGCAACGACCTTGTCGCCGGTCAGCGTCCGCATCTGCTGCTCCCGGGAGGAACGTTTCACGCGGCGCGCGTCGCCGGCGGCGGCGAGTATGCGCTGCTGGCCACGTCGGTGTGGCTCCGGGCGGAGCCCGAGGACGTCGAATTGGGCGACCCAGAGGAGCTCGCCGCTCGCTATCCGTCGGCACGTCAGCTGATTGCCGAGTTTAGCCGCTGAGGTGCTCCGCGAGCTAACCGTGGGTATGATGATCCGGCACGCCTTCAGCGCCGGGACACTCATCGTATGCGATTGGCACTTCATACCATGCTGACTATCGGTGTCGCCGCGCGCGTCCTCGCCGCCGCTGAACCAAGCGCCGCGCAACATGCGCATCCGCAGTCGTACTGCAATCCGCTGAATCTCGACTACGCGTACTGCCCGATTCCGAACTTCGCTGCGCAGGGAAAGCATCGCGCGACCGCGGATCCGGCCGTGGTGATGTTTCGCGGCGACTATTATCTCTTCTCCACCAATCAATGGGGCTACTGGTGGAGCCCCGACATGAACGTGTGGAACTTCGTTCCGCGGAAGTTTCTCCGCCCAGAGCACAAGGTCTACGACGAGCTCTGCGCGCCAGCGGCATTCGTCATAGACGACCAACTTCATGTGATCGGGTCGACGCATACGCCCGACTTCCCAATCTGGCGCAGTCGGGCCCCAAAGAATGTTGACGTGGACCGCTGGGAGGAAGCGGTCGCGTCCTTCGCGGGCTCCGCCTGGGATCCTGCGTTTTTCTTGGACGATGACGGTCGACTCTACCTGTATCACGGTTCGAGCAACGATCGCCCGCTCTACGGACAGGAGGTTGACCGCGAGTCCTTGCAGCCCATCGGTCCCAAGCGAGAACTGATTCGCCTCGACGATGAGCGCCACGGCTGGGAGCGGTTCGGCGAGGCGAACGACAACACCTTCCTGCGACCGTTCATCGAGGGAGCCTGGATGACGAAGCATGACGGTCGCTATTATCTGCAGTACGCGGCGCCCGGGACTGAATTCAGCGGCTACGGCGACGGGGTCTACGTGGGCGACCGACCGCTGGGGCCGTTTAAGTACCAAACCCACAATCCGATCTGCTTCAGGCCCGGCGGGTTTGCTCGCGGCGCCGGCCACGGCTCGACCTTTCAAGATCGGGGCGGCGACTACTGGCGCTGCGCGACGATCGTCATCGGCGTGAAGAACAATTTCGAACGCCGACTCGGCATGTGGCCTGCCGCCTTCGACGGGGAGGGCGTAATGCACTGCGATACGGCTTACGGCGACTATCCGCAACGGCTTCCGGATACGGAGACCCCGTCCGACGCGCATGGCGCGTCGCTGGGATGGATGCTGTTGAACTACGCCAAACCTGTCACCGCCAGCTCGAGCCTGGGGGGCTTCGCCCCCAACCTGGCGGTCGACGAAGATATCAAGACCTACTGGAGCGCCGCCACTGGCAAACCAGGCGAGCAGTTCACCAGCGATCTCGGCGCCATCTCCCAGATCTTTGCGATCCAAGTCAACTATGCCGACCAAGATGCGGAGCTTTTGGGTAAGGTGGCCGGACTGCGTCACCAGTACGTGATTACGGCGTCGAGCGACGGAGAGACTTGGAACACGATCGTCGACAAAAGCGCTAACCAGCGTGACGTACCGCACGACTATGTTGAACTGGCGACGCCCGTCGAGGCCCGCTTTGTGCGGATCGAGAACCGGCGCGTTCCCAGCGGCAAGTTCGCGCTCAGCGGTCTGCGGGTGTTCGGCCTTGGTCGCGGGGAACCGCCCCATCCGGTGCAAGACTTTATCTCGCTTCGCGGCGAGAGCGAACCGCGTAATGCGTGGCTCAAGTGGCGGCAATCGCCCGACGCGACGGGCTACGTCATTCGCTCCGGCGTCGATCCGCAAAAACTCTACAATAGCGTCATGGTCTACGGCGCCAACGAGTACTATTTCCGCGCGATGGATCGCGACGTTCCCTACTACTTCCAGATCGAAGCGTTTAATGAGAATGGCGTCTCCGCTCCAACGGAGCCGCTGCTCGCGAAATGAGCCCCCTAACGAACCGCCGCCAGCTAGACTGCATCGTCCGCCATGGATGAAATTTCGTATCAAGTCGAGCCAACGCTCTCGCCCCGCGATTTCATTGACGTCCTCGCGCGTTCGACGCTTGCGGAACGCCGCCCGGTCGATCGACTTGACCTGATCGAACGGATGCTCAAGCATGCGAACGTGATCGTCACAGCCCGCAACGGCGCCGGTTTGCTGGTGGGGGTGTCGCGCGCGATGACCGATTTCGGTTACGCCACCTACCTTTCCGATCTTGCTGTCGACGAAGCTTACCAGCGACGCGGCATCGGCCGGGAGTTGATCCGGCTGACGCATGAGGCATCGGGCCTGGAGACGGCCCTCATCCTGCTGGCCGCCCCGAAGGCCCGCGACTATTACCCCCATATCGGGATGAAACGTCACGATTCTTGCTGGATCATTCCCCGCCAAGCATGACGCAGCTGCGGGCCGCCCTTCCGGCCAGCGAGGATTCTCACCAGGCGGTCTGCACATAGGCTTTCCATGAGCTATCCTTTCCAGCCATGGAAAAACAGTCCCTCGCCATCCTCGTGACAATCGGCTTCAGCATTGTCGGGGTGGTGGGCGATTATTTCCTGAAGCTGGCCAGTTCGAAGGAAGAATCGCTCCGGTCGATCTGGTTTTACGTTGGATTCGCCGTGTACGCCTCGACCGCCTTCGGCTGGGTCTTCGTCATGAAGCACCTGAAGCTCGCCACGGTCGGCGTCGTGTACTCGGTCTCGATGATCCTGTTGCTCACCGCGATCGGCGCCGTTGCCTTTCGCGAAACCTTGAACTACGCCGAGATGTTGGGCATCGCGCTGGCGGTCGGGTCGCTCGTCCTGCTGATGCGCTTTGCCTGAACGTTCGCCGCTGCGGACGTCTCTCGGCGCCGAAATGGTCTCTCTCAACGTCCCGTTACAGGAACCTGTTCGATGATGATCGTCACCACCGGCAATGAAATCAATGGGTATGAAATCGTCGAGTACCTTGGCGTCATTCGGGGAGTCGTCGTCCGCTCGCCGAGCATCACCCAGGGGATTATGGGCGGGCTGAAGCAAATCGTTGGAGGCAATATCGAATCGTACGCGCAGATTTGCGAAGCTGGTCGTCAGGAAGCCTATGTGCGGATGGAAGACCACGCCGCCAGCGTCGGGGCCGACGCCGTGATCGGCATGCGGTACGACGCCTCGGGGTTCGCCGAGGGGGTGACGGAAGTCCTGGCTTACGGGACGGCGGTCAAGATCCAGAAAGTGTAATGAGCCATGACGGCCCTCCGCCACGATCTGGAATTGACGGACGCCCAGCGCCAATTCGGCTCGGGGTTGATTACTGGCGTCGTGAGCCAGCCGATCCCGCGAGGAGTCGTCAAGTAGCTGTTCTACCCGTTGGGCCGACGGCGGCCGCAGCCCACGATAGTTCCTGCCGAGCATGCGGAACTTGAGGCTCCGCCGTCCGATATGGGCTGATGCTCGCCGCGCTGGCGGGAACGCCCGGGTCACTCCTTGATCGACACGGGCCGATTGTCGCGATGTTTCAGGAGCCACTCCACAGCCGCGTCGACCACCTGCCCGTCGCCGTTGATGAGGACGTTCTTCCCCGTGCGCGCGGTCGCGCCGGCGCGTTGCTCGCTCCACAGGCGACGAACTTCGCTCCCTGACTGGGCGAGTTCTGCCGGCGTAGCGAGGAAGTTGAACTTCCAGTCCGCGAAGCCTGGTTGCTTGCGCAATGCGTGCTCCGCCACATATCGAACGACGCCGTAGGGGTCCTCCAGCAGACGCGAGACGAACGGCGCGAGCCAGTCGTCCCCGGACGCCGCTTGGGCTGGCGCCCAACCGGTGTGCCAAGCCGTGATCACGCGCTGCGCCGCGTTGCCTTTGAGCATCCACACCAGCGACGCGGCGATCTGCGCTTGCTCGGTCGTGAGCGGCAGCGGCTCGTATCCGTACCAGTCGACGAGATGCCGCTGCGTCCAGGCGAGCGTCTGGTCGAGGTGGCACAGGTTGCACGCATTGGGGACGCCATGCTGGACGCTGCCCGCCACATCGGGGCGGGCGATCTGGTGACTGCGAATCGCCGAGAACAAGGCGTACGTCGTGTGGGGCATGTGGCAGTTGAGGCAATTGCTCCCGGTCGACTCGGCCGCGTGGTGGGTGTGCTGCGTGAGGTCGGTGGTGTAGGGCGGTCCGTCGTGACACTGCGTGCACGCTTGGACGCCGTCCATCGCGGGCTTCAGTTGACCGCTCGGATCGCTCTGGTGCATCGAATGACAGGAGACGCACGACAGCGTTCCCTCGCGATAGCACGCAGTTACGGCGATGGCCGTGAACTCGCGGCCGCCGGCCAGCACCGCGCCATTGTCCCAAAAGCGCGACCGGAAAAACTCCTGGTTGCGCTGGTAGCCGGCGAGGGCGTCCGCCTGCTCCTGCTCGTTGGCGTAGAAGCTTGCTTCCTGCGGCGGAAAGAGATACTCCCGCTTCGTGAGGAGCTCGTCCCCAGGCCGGTAGTTGCCGCGCCCGTCGCGGTATTGTTCGCCCTGTTGCACCGACCAGATAAAGACGCCGTGGCACTGGCCGCAGACTTCGGCGCTGCGGCGGTGATCCGTGAGTTCCGCGGGCTGCACGATAGGGTCGCCCTTGAGCAACTCGGCGATTCCCGCCTCGCCCGCCGCTTCGCGACGGCGCAGAGCCACATGCTCGTCCGCTGAGCCATGGCAGGCTTCGCAAGCGATGCCGATTTCTCCCACTTGCGTCTGGAACCCTGTCTGCTCGACGCGGCCGCCGGCGTCGTGCTTCGCGAACGGCCGGGGCGCGCCGCCGGTGCTGTGGCACTTGATGCAGTGATCGTTCCAGACGGTGACCATCCGCGAGCCATCGGGGGGCGTGACGAAGGCCGCTTCGCGCGGGATCCAGCGCTCGTCCCGAATGAGCCAGACGAGCGGGAGCGTCATCAGCGTCCCGGGGAATCGCCAGCTTTCGACCCAGTAAGTTTGGTAGCGATGCGAACCAGTCGACATGACGACTTGCCGCTCGACCTCGGGGATGCCCGACCAATCGGGAGGGCCGGCGGCTTGACCCTGGCGAGCAAAATGCTCGTACCGCCGCTGGCGGTCGAGCATCACGTCGGGATCGGGCATGCGGGCCCAGAACTGGTCGCCGCGGCGGAAGACCTGGTACTTCAGTCCGCCGGAGTCGATCGTCGAGCCGTCGAAGCGACCAACGAAATTCTCGGGAGAGGCGGTTTGCGTCATCGTGCGATGAAACGTCCGATGCCAGGACTCGAACTCGCCGCGATGGCAGTCGCGACAGGCCGCGGACGAAGCGAACGCAGGATTGCCGCCGAGTTGCGGCGGGAGGGGCGGGCGCGACACGGCGGCGGGCGCCGATGGTGCACTGGTCGCGACGGGACGGACTTCCACCGCCCACGCCGTGGCGACGACTGCCGCGAACGCGCTGGGAAGCGCGAACTGCCACACGAGGCCGAGACGCTGACGCGAAGCGCTCATGCAGGGAACCATTGTCGAGTGTGGAAAAGCAACCGCCGACGGCTTGAGCTGCCGGCGCGACGTCCTCAACCATGTTCCTCCTGGAGTTTAGCTGCCCTCGATGCGCTGCCAAAGCAATTCCGTTGAGATTCGCCAAATCTTCATCGGGATACAGCGCGCGTGGGCATTGTGGTCCGCCACAGGAGCGGCGCGCGCCGGACGAGATTGGCGACGGCGACCGCTCGCACAGCGCCGGTTTTGTCCGACGTTGAAAGTTGATTGAGCGTGACATTACTCGTCTTCCCCAGGCGAAGGGTGCGATCCGTTTTGCTCGGCGCGGGGCATTTGCGGCGATTTCGGCTGGCGGCGAAGTCGCGTAGATTTGTCCCGGTCATTTGGACAAAACGGCATGCCGAAAAAGGTGGTCGGCGGGTTGTCACGTTGCTGGTCGAGGAACTCTTCGAGCGTGATCGGCTGACGCTGTGGCCGCGGCCATGCGGAATCGTCAGGGGCCGCGGCCTGCCGGGCCGGCGCGGGCGCCGATTCCGCCGCAGGGGGCGGCGTCGGCCCGCGGCTCGACGGCTTGTCGGTCGCGTTAGCTGACTTCGGGGCTGGCGTGGCAGCGTTCGACGGAGCCCGCGAGGCGTCGCCACCGAAAGGATCGCCGTAGGTGCGCCGAGCGAATGCCGACGTTTCGTCGGCCAGGTCGAAGAGTCGTTGCTCCTCGGTGTAACGATGGAAAGCGAACGGGAAGCGCGCCGGCAGCGGCGGCGGGAAGAGGTCGGTCGTGACCTCGCGCAGGGCGGCGACCATTTTCAGGTAGAGCTCACGGCGGGCGCGATCGTCGCTGGCGGCGGCTAGGGCGACTTCCATGATCGTGGTGCAAATCTCTTCCAACTCGCGCGGACCACATGAGTCGGCCCGACGGCGGCCGAAACGATGGGGCTCGCGGCGTTCGAGCATCCAGGCGGCGGCCCGCCAATGGGACCCGGCGGCGCGGCCCATCAGTTTTTCGGGATCGGAGCGCACGGCAAGCTCCGCTGTGGCGAGGTCGACGCGAAATTGATCGTTGCGGTCTGCCTCGCGCCGGACGGTGCGCGCCGAACAGCCGACCTACCGGGCGGCGTGCTCGACGCGCATGCCGGCGCTGACGTAGGCGACGAGTTCGCGGCGACGTTCGGGCGTGAGAACTTTTGGGCGTGGCATGACTTGGTCTCCTGAAAGCTTATATGTACGGACATTCACGTCGGGATCGAGTCTGCCAGAAGTGGAGGCTCAATTTCAACACAAAACTACCCACAAATGGGTGGCTAATTTCTGAGGATTGACAGAGGTATGGGGCGCGGGGAGTTGAACCGCTAAGTACGCCAACAGCGCCAAGGAAATGCGACTGCTGGAATTGAGCCACGACGGCACGGCGAGGGCGACGGTCGAGTAGTGCCGGGGGATGGAGCCGCCGATGGACGCAGATGAACGCCAATAAGTTAATCGCTGCGTCGATCTGCGTTCATCGGCGGTTCCTGAGTTCTTGTATTTCCTGGGCCCTTTCGGCGTCGTTGGCGGTTACAGGAATTGAAGTGAGTTGGGGCGGGGACGGCCCCGCTCGCTGGGGGCGTGTCGTGCGGGCGAATGGTATGCTTGTGAGGCGTTGTCTGCCGTCGCGTCATTCAGTGAAGGATGGGGTTATGTTGCGTTGGATGGGCTTGCTGTCGTTAAGCGTGGTACTGGGCGCGGCGTCTGGCGGCGACGTTTATTCACAAACGACGGCAGCGTCGCGGATCACGCCGGAGCGGTTACAGGGGGCCATCAAGAATCTTGAGGCGCTGGCGGCGAAGACGATCGAGACGAATGGGACGCCAGGGCTGGCGATTGCGATCGTGCATCATGACAAGGTGATTTACACCAAGTGTTTTGGGGTGCGGGAGGCGGGGAAGCCGGAACTTGTTGACGCGAACACGGTGTTTCAGATTGCGTCGATGTCGAAGCCGATCACCTCGACGGTGCTGGCGGCGCTGGTGGGGGAAAAGAAGATCGGCTGGGACGATCGGGTGAGTGATCATGACCCGGGGTTCGTGATGTACACGCCGTATGTGACGCGGGAGTTGCGGCTGCGAGATTTGCTATGCCATCGCAGCGGGCTGCCCGATCATGCGGGCGATCTACTGGAGGATATGGGGTATCCGGTCGACGAAATCTTGCGACGGCTAAGGTTTCAACCGCCGTCGAGTAGTTTTCGCGCGGGTTATGCGTACAACAATTTTGGCTATAGCGAGGCGGCCTACGCGGCGGCGAAGGGCGTCGGGGCAAAGTGGAATCAAGTCGCTCAGGAGGCGTTGTTCAAGCCGCTGGGTATGACGGCCACGAGCTACGCCTTTGCCGATTACGAAGCGGCCGACAATCGCGCCGAACTCCATGTGCTGATCGACGGGAAGTGGGTGGCGAAGAACACGCGCGACCCGGACGCGCAAGCGCCGGCAGGCGGGGCGAGCTCGACGATCAGTGATTTGACGAAGTGGATGCGGTTGCATTTGGCCGGCGGCAAGTTTGAGGGGAAGCAAATCATCGCGGAGGCGGCGCTGGCCGAGACGCGCACGCCGCAGATCGTGACGGGGTTCACGCCGGAGCAAGGTCGGGTGGCGTCGTACGGGCTCGGCTGGAATGTGATCGACCAGCGCGGCGGGCTGATCGTGGCGAATCATTCGGGCGAGTTCAGCATGGGGGTGCGGAGCGAGGCGTCGCTGATTCCGGCGGAGCACCTGGGCATCGCGGTGCTGTCGAACAGCGCGCCGAACGGCGTACCGGAAGGGCTGACGGAGAGCTTTTTCGATTGGGCGCTCGATGGGAAGCTGCAGCGCGATTGGATGGCGTTCGCCAACCAGCAATTCGAGTTGATGGTGGCTAATGATTTGGCGCAGACGAGCGATTTCAGCAAGGCCCCGACTGATCGCGGGGCGCCGCTGGCGCTAGCGGCTTATGCCGGCAAGTATCAGAACGATTATTTTGGTGTGATCGAGATTGCGCAGCAGGGGGGAAAGCTGACGCTGGGATTGGGGCCGAAGCTGGAGCCGTTGACGCTCGCGCACTGGGATCGGGACGTCTTTTGGTTCCAGCCAACGGGAGAGATGTCGGCGGGCAGGTCGGGGGTGATCTTTTCGGTGGGGCCTGCGGGGCGAGCGGAGATCGTGCGGATTGAGAACCTGGATGTGAATGGGATGGGGCGGTTTGAGCGGGTGGAGGAGAAAGAGGATTAACCGCCAAGGACGCCAAGTGCGCCAAGGGAATACGGGGAGGATTTGAACGACGACGGCACGACGTACACGACGGAAGAAAACAACAGGCTGAAGAAACCGAATTGATTCTTTTGTCACCCGTGGCGTATGTGGCGCCGTCGTAGTTCGTTTTCTCCCGCCCTTTTCACGGGCGCTCTTGGCGTTATTAGCGGTTCAATGGAATTGGACAAGTGGATAGACACTCGGCTTTCGGCGGGGCCGAGACCGCGGCTCGAGCGATCATCCGTGTACTTTCGCGTAATTCTGAGCGGGGCGAAGGATCTGGTCGTTTGTTGGGCGCTAGATCCTTCGCTCCGCTCAGGATGACAGGCGCTACGCTTCACTGAAGTTCGCACTAGCTTGAGACTAAAGGACGATCATCACGAGGAGGCCGCAGGCGATGGCGCTGAGGATCAGGCCGAGGCAGAAAAGGACGTCGACGAGGAAGGTCAGGCCGATGGCTCGTTTACGGAGGGGAGTCCGTAGGGCAATGAAGGAGATGATCGCGGTTCCGAGATAGAGAAAGGAATTCGCCGCGAGGATTTCGTCGCAAAGGGTCTCGATTTCGGCGGTCGCCTTGATGACGCCGATGAGGCCGATGGCTGTCAGGCAAACGCCCAGCATGCCAGCTGAGACGGAGATGATGTTGAGAAGGTGATCGTGAAGTTTGTCGTCGCTATTGTGATCCTGCAGGGGCGTGTGGAGGGGTGTGCGGCGGGACGTCTGGTGAGGCGCGTGGTGGTCGTGGAGCATGGAGGGCGGAGGCTGATGGCGGAAGGGGGAAGGATGAAGAATGAATGGTGAATGGGGAATCGTTTAGGGGGTGTTGGGGCGGGATTGGCGCCAGCGGGGATAGTCTTCTGCTAGAAGACCTTGGGGCCAATTGCCGTACCAGGGCGTGCCGGTGCGGCGTTCGCGCTCGATCTCGCTGAGGGCGTAACGTTTGACGGCGTCGCGGCCGGCGAAGATCGGCCGATCGGAGCCAATCTCGTAGTGTCGCGCCCAGAGCGGCTGCGCCTGCTCGTCGCGGACCACCACGACGTCGAAGTCGGTGGTGTGAAACTCGTACGATTCGGTCGGCGCCGCCATGCGCTCGACGCGAATGCCGTCCAGCTGAGTGCGGCGCAGCCAGGCGACGGCGCTTTCGACGGCGCGGGCGATGCGCTGGTCGGTTGCCGGCAAACGCATGAGGAAGCGCACGATCGCGGTGGTTTCTTGAGGGCAGATCGACGCGAGTTCGAAGGTGCGCGCGGGCGCAGCGGCGAGCGTTTCGGGGTCGTGCTGCTGGCACCAGCCGGTGGGCGCGTCGCCGCCGATCTGGCACTGCAGAATGGTCTCGACTCCTCGTTGCACGGCTTGTTGCGCGGCTTGGCGGCGAGCGTCGTCCAGCCACTGCCAGTGGGGTGCGCGCTCGGCGGCGTCCTGGAAAACGTTGAGGACGCCGACGGTGACGCCGTCGTTGAACGTGATGTGCCGCGCGAACCCGGTCGGCTCGGGATACCGCTGCGGAAACCCGCCGCCGGGGAGCTGCGCGGCCAGCATGAAGTCGAACCCGCGAAGACAGGCGTCGCGCCAAGACTGATCGCCGCCGGCGGCGTAGGCGCGTGCGAGATAATCGACCTGCGAATGGATGTTGTAGTTGTCGAACGACGTGTCGAGAAGGTGGTGCGTGTCGCGAACGGCTTGCCGCTGCTCCGGAGTGAGCGCGGCAAGCATGTCGTAGTCCTTCGGCCAGCCGCCGTTGGCGCGCTGGAAGAGCAACATGTTGGCCACGATTTCCTCGACCTGGTCGGGGGCGTACGCGGCTTGCTCGGGCAAGACATGGATCACGCGGCGGGGATCGCGGATCTTGCGCCAATGATGGGCGCCGTCGCGAAAGGCGCTAACGTCGATCGCCGTGAAGGTGCGCTGGTCGGCCTCGCTGTCGGTCGCGGCGACGGCTGAAGATAATTCTTCGGCCGGAGGGGGCGGGTCGGGCGCTTCCGCGCACGATGCCGAGAACGGGGATGCAAGGAGGATGAGTACTGCCCAGAGGAATCGCTGCATAGCGCACCGCTCCTGAACGATGGCGACGAGACCCCGGAGCGTCGACTAGCGCCGGGGCTTGAGCAGGCGTCTACCGTCAGGCACGGCCGACCCTGCCAAAGCTGGATTATACCATGCGGCCTCTCAACTCATGACGCTGCCGCGGCGGCTGGGCGACGGCTCTTGCGCTGGCCTCGACGCTGTTGCTGTTTGGCGCTTTGCTGGGCGACGATTTGCGGCTTGGCTTCGGGCTCTTTGGCGAGGATTGCGCGAAGCTCAGCGACCACTTCGGGTCGATCCGCGGCGAGGTTGCGCGATTCTTCGGGATCGGTCTGGTAGTCGTAGAGTTCGAATATCGCTTCAGCGGGCGGCGCGCCGGGGATTTTCCATTCGACGAGGCGATAGCGGTCGGTGCGGACGGCGCGGCCGAGGCGCTGGCCGCGCGGGAAGACGTGAATCGCGACCCCGTCGGTGTGCGCCTGGGGATCGTTCAAGACAGGGACGAGGCTGGCGCCCTCGAGTTCGTACGGGAGGTCGAGGCCGGCGAGATCGCAAAGCGTGGGGTAGAGATCGACCGATTCGACGAGTTCGTTGCTCGCCTCGCCGGCACGGGCGCCGCTGGGAAGGTTGATGATCAGCGGGATGCGAGCGGCCTGCTGATAATTGGTGTGCTTGCACCACATGCCATGGTCGCCGAGGTGCCAACCATGGTCGCCCCAGAGGATGACGATGGTGTTTTTATCGAGACCGTTGGCCTGGATCGCGTCGAGGACCTTGCCGATCTGGGCGTCGGTATAACTGGTGGCGGCGTAGTAGCCGTGGATCAGCTGGCGCTGCATCGCGTCGTCAACGGGGCCGGTTTGGGGCCCGCCTTTGTAGTTGCGCAGTTCACGCCAGTCGGTCGCTGCAAAATTGGGCGCGCCTTCCGGAGGTTGTCGGAGCTTGGCGAGGCCGAACTTGGCAGGGTCGTAGAGGTCCCAGTATTTTTTCGGCGCGCAGAAGGGTAGGTGGGGCTTCACGAAGCCGACGGAGAGGAAGAACGGTTCGTCGGGGGTTTCCGCCGCGGCCGCGATGCGCTCGACGGCGCGGGCGGCTACCTGGCCGTCGGCGTAGGAGTCGTCGGCGACTTCGGCCGATTCGTACGCGGCCCCGCGCGGCAGGCGGCTGGCTTGCGGCGCGGGGACGTTGGTGAACAGGGCTTCTTCGCGGGTTCCTTGCTCCGGGCGATTCTCGGGGAGGACGTAGTCGCCCCTGCCGCGGAAGTGGGGGGTGCTCCAGGAGGCTTTGTCGTTCACGTTGCCGTGGCCGACGTGAAAAATCTTGCCGAAGGCCTCGGTGCGGTAGCCGTTGTTCTTGAAGTGTTGCGGCAGCGTGACGGCGTCGGGCCTGGCTTGGCGAAAGTTGGTCGGCAGGTCGTAAATGCCGAGCGTTTGCGGGCGCAGGCCGGTAAGGAGAGCATTGCGCGAAGGGGAGCAGACGGCCTGATTGCAGTAGGCGACGTCGAAGCGGACGCCTCTTGCGGCAAGCCGATCGATGTTGGGCGTGACGGCCAGCGGATCGCCGTAGCAGCCGATGACGGGCTTCAGGTCGTCGACGCAGCTCAGCAGGACGTTGGGGCGGCTCGGCGTGCCGTCGGCGGCGTCTGCGTTCGCGGCCGCTGTGTCACGAGGCATCGATCCGGCAAATGTGACGGTCAGCAGTGCGCCAATCACGGCGTCGGCGCGTAAGCGTGAAACCAAGTGAGTCATGGCAATACAGAATCGCAAAATTGAGTCGCTGCGGCTGCCGCTAGTTGGCCTGTGTGATTACGATCGTGTGTGTCTGCATCGCGCCGCCGCGTGAACGCGATGACGTTTGCAGTCGTTTAGTTTAGAAGCTGTTTCACAAGTGCATTGAGTTAAGATTGCGCCCTGGAAGGAGTTACGATTCAATGGTCGTTGAAAGGAGTCCTTTCGATGGCCAAGACGTATGCGGCATCGTACGAACCGATGTTGACGGACGAGCAGTGGACGAAGCTCGCTCCGCTGTTTCCAGAGCCAGTCCGCTCAGCGCGCGGGGGACAGACGCCGATCGACAATCGGCATTGTTTCGAAGGCATTCTGTGGATGTTGCGGTACGGCGCGGCGTGGAAGGCGTTGCCCAGGGGGTATCCTTCGGCGAGCACCTGCTGGCGGCGGCTGCAAGACTGGGCCGACGACGACGTGCTGGAGGAAGCGTGGCGTGTTCTGCTAGGGGAGCTCGACCAGCGAGGTCGCTTGGTCTGGGAGGAATGCTTCGCGGATGCGACGTTCATTCCGGCGAAAAAAGGGGGGCTCGAATCGGGAAAACCAAGCGCGGCAAAGGCACGAAGCTGGTGGTGGTGGCGGATGGCGAGGGCGTACCTCTGGGGCTGTGCGTCGAGTCGGCCTCGCCCCACGAAAGCACGCTCATCGAAGCCACGCTCGACGACGTGAACGTGCCGCGTCGAGATCGTCGTCGTTCGCCGCGGAAGGTCACGCGCTTGATCTACGACAGGGCGGCCGACAGCGACCCGCTGCGAAAGCGCCTGGAAGAACGAGGGGTGGAATTGATCTGTCCGCATCGCGTGAACCGCCGCAAACCGAAACTTCAGGACGGGCGAAAACTCAGGCGCTACCGACGCCGTTGGAAAATCGAACGCACCTTCGCCTGGCTCCAGAATTACCGACGACTCGCCATCCGCTACGAACGAAAACCCCAACTCTTCCAAGCCTTCGTGCACGTCGCCTGCTTACTCATCACTCTCAAACGGTTGTGAAACAGCTTCTAACCACTTTGCCGTCGATGGGTTTCGAGATGAGTCGATATTCTACATTCGTCACGCCGATCATGCTCGCGTTGCTGGCGGTCGCCGCGCCGTGCTCTGCACGTCAGCCAAACATCATTCTGATCATGGCTGATGATTTGGGTTACGAGACAATCACTGCGAATGGGGGCGAGTCCTATCAAACGCCGAATCTTGATGCGCTGGCGGCGGGCGGCGTAAGGTTCGAGGAGTGTTATGTTCAGCCATTGTGCACGCCGACGCGCGTGCAGCTGATGACTGGGCAATCTAATGTGCGGAACTACATAGAATTCGGCATGCTCGATCCAGAGGCGAAAACGTTCGCTCACTTGCTGAAAGAGGCCGGGTACGTGAAGGGAATTGCGGGCAAATGGCAGCTGGGACGGAAACCGGGATTGCCGCAACGCTTTGGCTTTGATGAATCGTGCCTCTGGCAGCAGACGCGTCGGCCGCCGCGCTACGCGAACCCTGGTCTGGAGTACAACGGCGAAGAGCGCAATTTCACCAACGGAGAGTATGGGCCCGATCTGGTGAACGACTTTGCGATCGACTTCGTTACGCGGCACAAGGAGCAGCCGTTTCTGCTCTATTACCCGATGTTGCTGACGCATGGGCCTTATGTGCCGACGCCTGACAGCGCCGACTGGAATCCGGAGGCGAAGAGCGAGGAAGAAGATCATGCGCCGCAGCACTTCGGTGAAATGGTTGCTTACATGGACAAGCTGGTCGGCAATCTGACGGCGAAGTTGGATGAGCTGGGAATTCGTGAGGAGACGATCATCATTTTCCTCGGTGACAATGGAACTGGCGCGGGGACGGTGTCGCAGTTTCAGGGGAAGCCTTACGAGGGCGGGAAGGGAACGACCACCGCGCGCGGCATGCATGTGCCGCTGATTGTGAATTGGCGGGGGCATGTTCCCGCGGGCGGAGTGAACGACGATTTGATTTCGAGCGTTGATTTCTTGCCGACCCTGTGCGCTGCTGCGGGCGTGGCGCCGACTGAATCAATGACGCTCGACGGACAGAGTTTCTGGCCGCAAGCCTTAGGCGAGGAGGGTTCGCCGCGAACTTGGCTGTACTCCTGGTACTCTCAGGACGGCGGCGAGCAGCGGAAGCGCGAGTTCGCGATGACGAAAGAATACAAGCTCTATCGCGACGGACAGTTGTTCGATTTGAAGGCCGATCCGCTAGAGGCAGGGAAGCCGATCGATCGAGCGGCTTGGAATGATCGCCAGCAGGAAGTAGCGAAGGAGTTGGGCGCCGTGCTGGCGTCATATGCCAACGCGCGGCCGGCGGCCTTGATTAAGCCAGGAGAGCCCGCGACGAAAGCGAATCGGCAGCGAGCCGCTCGACGCAAGGACGCGGCGGCGAAGGTGGAGTAGGAGCGAGCGTTGTGGGGCGATCTTTGCAGACAGTCCGCGACCAACTAAAGAGGCGAAGCGGCGGCCGAGCGGCCGTAACGGCGCGACCCGGCGGCGCTTCATTTTCTCGTGTCTCTCGAACCATGATCGCCGATTAGGGCGGCGCTAACTTGCCAGCTTCGCATCAAGCGAAATCTCGGCGCCGGCTAGCACCTTCGAGACGGGACAATTCTCCTTGGCGGCCTTGGCGATCTCCTGAAACTTCGCGTCGTCGAGGCCCGCGACCTTGACGGCGGTTTTCAGTTTGATGGTGGGAATGCGGAAGCCATCGCCTTCTTTGACCAGTGCGACTTCGGCGGTCGTCTCGATCTTCTCGGGCGGATGGCCGGCCTTGGTGAGCGCGCCGCTGAGGGCCATCGAGAAGCAGCCGGCGTGGGCGGCGGCGATGAGCTCCTCGGGGTTGGTCCCTTTGCCGTCTTCAAAACGGGACTTAAATGAATAGGGACCCTCCCAAGCGCCGGAGCCGATTTTCATCGTGCCGTTGCCGGACATGATATCGCCGTTCCAGACGGCGGTGGAGGAGCGTGCGGGCATGGCGAGGTTCCTTGCGTAGGGTGACGTCCCCGTCATCGGGGGAGGGGGGGAAAATTGGAGGGCGATTGACCGCGAGAGTGGGCACGATCGGTCCAGTGCGAGCGGACGGATCGCGCCAATCCTTGCGGCCGGCAGCGAACATTGTAGCGTTTTCGCCCGTACGGAATGCTAGATTCTAGGGAGGGGAGAACTGCGCGTGGAGGGCTACGGAGGCATACCGCAGCGGCACGTGCCTTGCTCTGAGGAGTTGACTCGAAGCTCGTCGTTAGCCATTTCTCCAGTAGACAGTCTTCAATGAGCCGGTTTGGTTGGCGCTCCCCCGCGATGGCAGGGCAGCGCTAAGGGAAGGAAACTCAAGATGCAGATTCATGTGCATACCGACAATCATGTCCAAGGGAGCGCCGGCCTGACGGCGCACGTCGAAGCGGTAGTCCAGGAGGCGCTCGACCGATTCGGAAACCGCGTCATTCGGGTGGAAGTTCACCTGGGCGACGAGAATGGCCACAAAAAGAGTGATCAAGACAAGCGTTGCGGCATGGAGGCGCGGCTTTCCAACCTGGCGCCGATCGCAGTGGCAGCGCATGGCGATACGCTGGACATGGCGATCAGCGGGGCGATCGATAAGTTGGTCCGCACGATTGATCGAACGCTCGACAAGAAGTTTGGTGCCAAGGGGCGGACGTCAACGGCCGAGTTTGCCAGCGCCGACGATGTCGAGACGGAAGAGTTCTTAGCGACCGACGAGTAATCGCGCTCGCCAGCTGCCGGCCGCCAGATTGCGGAGCACGTCGCTCGGGCGTGCTCTGGCTGCGGCGGAGCTAGAACAAGTGGGTCTGGCGCGGCGTCTCGTCGGCAGCCTTGCTGCGCGACTGGAGCTCGCTCTCGGGGCGGCACTCCCAGATATCGGCGGGCGTCGGGCGCAGCAATTCCTCAAGCGGGCCGCGCTCAACAACGTCCGGGTTGAGCCATGCGGCGTACTGGGCTTCGCTGCTGAAGACGACCGGCATGCGCGGGTGCCCGACGCTGGCGACGACTTCGTTCGCGCTGGTGGTAAGAATCGTACACGACTCGATCGTTTCGCCGTCGCCGCCGTGCCATCGTTCCCAAACGCCCGCCATCGCAAACGAGCGCGTTCGATTCCCGCGAAGCTCAAAGTAGTGTTTGCGCTCGAAGAAGGCGCTAGCCGGGATCAAGCAGCGGCGCGCGCGGAATGCCTGGCGGTAGGTCGGCTTCGCTTCGATGTCCTCGCTGCGGGCGTTGAAGCATTTGCGCTGGAAAGTGGTCCGCTTGGGCGTTTTGTCGGAGGGTTTCCACCAACTGGGGAGGAAGCCCCACTGCGCGGGCGCCAGAACCCGCTGGCCCGCGTCGTCCAGACGGATGTGGGGGACTAAATCGAGCGGGTAAAACCCCGCGTCGGGGAGGAGCATTTGGTAGTGATTGCCGCGTAGACTGAATTCGTCGTCCCAGGCGGTGACGATACTGCGCGATTCGCTCGTGCGGGTGCGTCCGGCGATGTAATGGTGGCACATGGCTGCCTCGTTAAACTCGCGGTGGTCTGTCGGCGAATACTAGCATCGGCGGGGAGGAAAGTTGAGGCCCGCGGAAATCGGGGATCCCTTCGACTGATGAGGCGGCGCGCCGGCGCAGCGGCTGACATGCCGCTGGTAAACCTTAGCGGTTAGGTCGAAGTTGCGGTCGCGTTTTGCCGATAGTCCTGGCAGGCGGCATCGACCGCTCGGCTGGCGCTTCACCGCAAGACAATAGGTCCGTGGACGCGGTGCCGCGAACTCTTCTGCGGGGGCTAGTGATGAGCGGAACTCTTCTGCGGGCGTCGCTGCACGCGCTGCTGTGGGGCGCTGTAACGACGAGCGGCGTTGTTCAAGCTGTCGAAGGGAACGTGGAGCAGGCGGCGTACTCGACGTTGCCGGTCACCGGACCGGCAGGGGCGCCGCTGGAGGGGCTCGTTCAGCCGGCTTCCAGCTCCAGCTCCAGCGGCGGCAACCGCGTGGAGGCGACGGCGGCGCTGCTCTACTTGCAGCCGCTCGCCGACAACTTGCAGTACGGCACGCAGGTGAGTCCTTTGCCCGCGCCGTCACCCCATTGGGTGAACCAGGCAGTCGATACCAGCCTGAGCCCCGCGTTCAGCGTCGGGCTGCGCTACATTGTGCCGGACAATGGCAACGACGTGCGGGCGACGTGGACGCATCTCAACGCGTCGAGCAGCGACTCGTTCGTGGCCGATGTGCAGCAATTCGCCGGGCCGCCCTACGAAATTGGACCCGACTCGAATCTTTACAACCTCGGCGACGGTTACGTCGATTTTGAGTACGACTCGGTGAACCTCGAGGCGGGACACCTCTGGACCGACGGCAGCCCGGCGCAGGTGCGACTCTTCGGCGGCTTGCAGTACGTCCGGATCAGCGAAGAACTGCGCGGGAGCTTCGCCAGCTACGACGGCGACTATGCTTCGTCGAACACGAACTCGTCGCTGTTCAACGGCGTTGGGCCGCGGGTGGGAGTGGAGGCGGGCATCGTCAAGGGGCGGCTCGACTTCCTGGGACAGGTCGCCGGCTCGGCGCTGGTGGGCCGGCAGGAGAACCGACTTGACTTTGAGGCGATTTCGCCTGATCTGGCGAACGTCGGCATCACGCCGCCGAACCGGCAGTCGATTACGTCGCCCGACGCGACGCGGGTTATTCCGAGTATTGACTCCAAATTAGGCGCCGGGCTGACGATCCCGCTGGAGAACGGCAGCATCATTCGCCTGGAGGGCGGCTATCAAGCCGCCGTCTACATCAACGCGATCAGTCAGTACGCGATCAGCGACGTGGTGGTGCCGCCGAACGTGCAGGGAATCGGCGTCTTCTTGGAATCGGCGTACCACCTGCACAACAACTTTGCGGTGCATGGGCCGTATGTGTCGGCGAGCTGGGTGTTTTAGCGGCGGCGTTTGGCGCGGCGCCCGCCTCGCTTGCGGCCCTGCTCGTTACTCCCTCAAGGGGGAGGGAGCCACAAGAACCTTTTTCATCACCCCTTTCTTAACTCCGCACGCTACCGCCAATTGAGGATCTTAAAGATCCCTTCTCGCTTGGAAATCTGCTCCGGCAATTTCAATAGCTTCTCGCGGTAGACGCTTAGCGCGATGCCGGTGGCGAATACCAGGGCTCCCCCGGCGGCGAGGTAGACGCCGACCGCGACTTGGGGGCGGTAGGCGAGCGACGTGAGCATGACGATGAGATAAATCGCCAGGGCGCCGCCGCCGAAGAGGGTCGTCGCGCGGATTTGCCAGGCGACGCCGGTGACAGCCATCGCGATGGTGAAGGTGAGCAGGGCGAGCTCGTTGATGAGCGACGGTCCGTGGCCCCACGAGCGGTGGTAGAGGACGGCGGTGAGCAGCGTGCCGGCAACCAGGAGACTGCCGAGCGAGAGGCCGAGGCTGACGGCGTCGTCCTGGCTGCGGTCGGTTTCGCGGAAGAGGGCCCAGTGGCTCGCAGCGAGCATGATGGCGCCGGCGACGACGGCGAAGATCTCGAATTTCTGCCAGCCGTTGAGGTCGATCAGGATGTTGAGCCGCAGGAAGCCGACGGCGGCGAGCGCGACGGCGGCGGTGGCGTAGACGCGGCGCCAGGGCCTGGGGGGCGAAACGAAGCTGGCGGCGGCGGCGGCGAGCGCGGTGACGAAGATCGAGACGATGCCGAGCCAGCGGCCGTCGTCAATGGCGAGGCCGGCCAGCCCCTGCATCAGCGCGGCGAGCGTGGCGACGGTGAGAATGCCGTGACCGCACTGGAGCGCGGCGAGACCGCGGCCGCGGAGGACGGTGGTCGGCTGGCAGTGGCGGCGATACACGGTGGTCGGCGCCAGGCCAAGCGCGCGGGCGGCGACAAGGCAGCCCAAGCCGAGGCCGGTGTAGAGCATGGTGTAGTAGCTGGCGTCGACGCCGAAGTACCCCATGAACTGCCACAGGGCCCCGCAGGCCGCGGCGGCGGCGAGGTAGACGTTCCAGCTACGACGACGGAAGAAGCCGGCAAGCGAATAAAAGAGTGCGGCTTCGCCGAAGACGAGGCCGAGCATCAGACTATCGCGCTGGCCCTGGAACGGCACGAAGGCCGTCGGCTGCTGCACCGTCGCGAGGAAGCCGGCGACGAGAATTACCGCTGTCGCGGCCTGCGCAACGTAGTACAGCGGTCGCTCGGCGCTGCGACCATGCCAGAGACGAGCGCCGACGAGATAGGCGAGCGGGATGAGCATCAGCCACGGGGCTTGTTCGCTCCACGCGACGAGGCCGCGATCGCGGAGTTGACCGGCGGCGGCGACCAGCACGCAGGCGGCGCTCAGGAAAAAGTAAATCTGCGAGGTGCGCGCGTCGCTGCGGCGATAGAGGGCGGCCGAGATGCGATTGCAGACGGCGGCCAGCAGCATCGCGACGACGAACGGCGCGCCGGTTTCGTAGCTCCAGTTCAAATCATCAAGGGTAGCGCTGGTGGCGCGGATATGGAGGATCAGCCCCGCGGCGGCGGGGAGGAGGCTGAGGGCCAGCGCCACTGGCGGGACGAGGCGCGTCAGCTGCCGGTTGTCGGCCGGGAGGCGGCTCCACAGGATGTTTACGGCCAGCGCCGTGGCGGACATGACGGCGAGGATCCACTCGGTGCGAACGTCGAAACCGACGAGCAGCGTCAGTTCGGCCATCACGAGCGATGCGCTGGCGAGGCCGAGATAGAGGCCAATCCTGCGGACCACCAGATCCGAGTAAACGTAGGCGTAGACGGCGGCGAGCCAGAGCCCGGCAGCGAGGACGTGGTTCCTCGTCAAGAGATTGCCGGTCCACTGGATGCCAAACAGGTTCTGCGCGGGAGTGAGGAGCCATCCAAGCAGCTGCGAGCCGAGGAGCGTGAGCAGCGCGACGGCGATTTGGACATGGCCCGACCAGAAGAGGGGGAGTCCGAATTTGCCGCGGGGGAATTGCGCGTCGTCGGCCGGCGAGAACGCGCGCTCACTGTGGATCGAAATCAGGCCGAGAGCCATGAAGAAGAAGGCGAAGATGGGGGCGTCGGTGATTTTGCCGAGGTCGGCCAACAACAAGAGCGTGGTGAGCGTGACGCCGATTTCAAAGGCGTACATGAAGAGCGCATCGCGCAGGACGTAGACCGTCGCCGCGTAGAGAAGGCAGCAGATGACGCCGCCGACCCACAGGTGACCGTCGACGGTGACGAGATTCTGCGCGTGGTAGAACCAGAGGTTGAGCGGCGCGACGACGCAGCCCAGGAACGTGAGGGCCTGCCCCGCGACGCGAAAGCGGGTGCGGAGCGCGACGTACCAGCCGGCGCCGAGAATCGCCAGCGTGCCGACGCCGAGGACGCCGGCGAGGACGTGCGGATTGCTGAAGAGGCCGAGGCTCACCAGCCAGACGATCAGGCCGAGGACGCACAGGCCGCCGCCGATCATTAGCATCCACTGGATGCTGCGGGGGTCGAGCAGGGCCTCGAACATGCGGCTGGCGACGGAGCGCGGCGGCGCCGGCGGGGCGCCGGTAGTGCTCGGGTGCGGAGCGGCCGCCTCTTCGGCGGTAGGGGGATCGAGGAACTCGGTGATTTCGAGCGGCTCGACATCGACGTGGCCGGCTGGGGTTGCGTTCGCGGTCGACGCCGTAGGAGGCGCGGGGCGCGCCGGGATCTGAATGGTGCGGCCGCACGTAGGACATTCGGCGCGGGCGCCGGCAAAGTCATCGCGCGCCAGGAGATGACGACCGCAAACGCAGCGGATGGGAATCGACATTGGTAGAGCTCCAGCGAGACTGGTTCAAATTGGACCGGAGGCGCAGGTTGCTCTAAATGCGCTTGCGAAAGTGTAGTTTATGGATGGGGTGTCGAGGATATCAGTTTTGCGGACGGCGACGGGCCGTGGGCCATCGGGGGATGGGCGGGACCATGTTTAGGCGCGGCGTTTTACCAACCGCCGACGGAGTGGTGAGGCATCGGCGGCGCCAGCGGCGCGGTTGCTGACGGTGGTTCGACGAGCGAGACGCGATCTTGGCGGTTGCGTGAGGAAAAGTCGAGATTACCGCGCTACTTCTTGATCAGCAGGCCGTTGAACAGCACGTCGATCATCGTTTGGGATCGCTCGGCGAGCGGCTCTTTACTGGCGCCTTCGAAGTAGTTGAAGAACATCGCGCCGAAGACGAATCGGGAAAGCGTGTCCTGAATTTCGGCGACCGGGATCGGCCGGATGCGGCCGGCGTCGATAAGGGCTTGGAGGCGCGCCGCCCATTCGGCCTTGCGTTTTTCTTCATGCTCGAAGAAGAGCGACGGGCGGCGATCGCGGAACAAGGCGCGCTCTTCAATGATCAACTCGACGATCTCGGGGTGCTGATCGAAGAAACGAAGGATCGACGTCATGCAGATCCGCATTTGGAGCAGGGGATCGATCTCGTCGTTTTTCGACTCGTCGACCGCGGCGATCAACTGATCGCGGGCGTGAGCGACGGCAGCCAGGAACAGGGCTTCCTTGTTGCCAAAATGTCGGTAGACCGTGCCCTTGCCCACGCCGACGGCGTCGGCGATTTCTTGGACATCCGTCTGGTTGTAGCCGTGGGCGGCAAAGGTGCGGACGGCGGCGTCGAGGATTTCGATGGACCGCTCTAATTGAGCGGACGTTTCGCGACGTTCGGGGACGAGTTGGGTCGTGTCCATGGAATTTCGCAAGGGAAGAGATGAATCGCGACTATCTCTATATCTCTGTACTGCGGGCGTGACAATTGGTTCGTGCGGCGGCCTACCGGGCCTTCGCATAAGCGATGTCGGACTTGGTAAGCCGGACCATCTCTTGCTTCGGCGCCGGAGGCCGTGCGACTGCGGTAAACCGCGGCGATTCGGTTTCGGGGCGAGGCCGCATATTGGCCGCGAACCCGGCCTACGTCAGGTCGGTCATTCAAATAGTAGTGTGGACGGGCGCGTCCGTCCACTGTATACTTTTGCAGACGGCACGAGTTTCGCCTGCCTTCCTGCCTGAAAATCCCAGGCGGCGAACCGAGAACGACTGCCGTCCCCACCCAGTCAATCTGCCGCGACGCAGACTGTCTTTCACACCCCTCTCGGCACCGACGACTATGAGAGCCCGTGCTGCGTGGACCGGTTTGGCGGCGTTTGCCGCCATCGTTGGCTGCGCGAAACCGAATGAGTTCGTGCAGCCGCCGCCGCCGGCGGTGACGGTGGCCCAGCCGGTGGAGCGGGAGATCGTCCACCAGTTGGAGTTCACCGGCAGCACGCGGGCGACCGAGGCGGTCGACGTCCGGGCGCGGGTGAACGGCTACCTGCAAAAGATTGAGTTCGTCGACGGGGCTGACGTCAACGCGGGCGACATTCTCTTTATCATCGAGCCTGCGCCGTTTGAGGCGGCGCTCGATTCGGCGAAGGCCGCGCTGCAGAAGGCGGAAGCGACGCTCGCGCTAGCGAACGCTGACCTGGCTCGAACGGAACCCTTGGTTCAGCGCGGGGCCTCCACGGAGCAAGAGCTCGACGTGAAGAAGGCCGACGTGGCGACGGCGAAGGCCGATGTGGCCGTGGCAGAGCCGCAGACGCCGGAGGAAGTTCGCCGGCAAGGCATTACGGTCAAGAAGCAGTCGACCGCGATCGTGATCGTAGTGAGTTTGACGTCGGAGAACGACCGTTATTCGTCGTTGTACCTGTCGAACTACATGAGCCTGCGGATCAAGGATGAAATCAGCCGCGTGCCGGGCGTCGGCGGCGTGCAGATTTTCGGCGGCAACAACTACTCGATGCGGGTGTGGCTGAACCCCGAGAAACTCAAGGCGCGCAATCTCACGACCCAAGACGTCTACGCCGCCATCCAGGAGCAGAACGTCCAGGTGGCGGCGGGGCAAGTAGGGCAGCCGCCGTCGCCCAATACGCTCGACTTTCAGTACATCGTCTCGGCGCTCGGACGACTCAGCGATCCGGAGCAGTTCGAAAACATCGTCATCAAGGCGAGTGCAGACGGCCGCGTGACGTATCTCAAAGACGTCGCCCGCGTCGAACTGGGAGGCCAGAACTACGACCAGTATGCCGAGAAGGGGGGCGTTCCTTCGTCGAGCATGGCGGTCAATCAACTTCCGGGAGCGAATGCGTTGCAAGTCGCTCAGGGGGTGCGCGACGCCATCGCCAAGATGGAGCGATCATTCCCCGAGGGGATGCTGGTTGATTTCCCGCTCGATACCACCGCGTTCGTCGAGGCGTCGATCGAGTCGGTCTACAAGACGATCATCGAAGCCGGCATCTTGGTGCTCGTGGTGATTCTAGTCTTCTTGCAAGACTGGCGGGCGGTGCTCGTGCCGGCGACGACGGTGCCGGTGACGATCATCGGGGCCTTTGCCGCGATGTACGTGATGGGCTTCTCGGTGAACATGCTGACGCTGTTCGGCCTGGTGCTGGCGATCGGCATCGTGGTCGACGACGCGATCGTGATCGTCGAAGCGGCGGCCCATCACATTGAAAACGGCATGCCGCCGCGCGAGGCGACCATTCGCGCCATGGAGCAGGTGCTGGGGCCGATCATCGGCATCACGCTCGTGCTGATGGCGGTGTTTCTGCCGACGGCGTTCCTGGGCGGCATCACCGGGCAGTTGTACCGGCAGTTCGCGCTGACCATCGCGGCGACGGCGCTCATCAGCGCCATCAACGCGGTGACGCTGAAGCCCGCGCAATGCGCCACCTACTTGCGCAAGCCGCCGGAGCGGAAGAACTGGTTCTATCGCGGATTCAATTACGTTTACGACAAGGTTGAGCGGGTCTATGTCGCCATCGTGCGAGGCCTGTTGCGGTTCCGTTGGGTGACGATGCTCGCGTTCGTCGGGCTTGTGAGCCTGACGGCGTGGTGGTACGGCAAGGTGCCAACCGGCTTCCTGCCGATTGAAGACCAAGGCTACATCATCGCCGCGATTCAGTTGCCCGACGCGGCCTCGCAGTCGCGCACCAAGGCGGTCACCGACCAGATCAACGAGATCATGGAGAAGGAACCAGGCATCATGACCTGGTTCAACGTCGGCGGCCTGTCGCTGCTGGACGGCAGCGCCGCGTCGAATGCGGCAACCGTCTTTATGCGGTTCGACGACTGGGAGGATCGGCCAGGACAAAACTTGAGTCTGCAGGGGATTCTCAAAAGCCTCATGGGGAAGTTCTCGCAGATTCGCGAAGCGCAAATCGTCGCCTTCCCGCCGCCGGCGATTCGCGGTCTTGGTTTCCGCAGCGGTTTCCAAATGCAAGTGGAAGATCGATCGGGGGTCGGGCTGGAAGAGCTCGGCGCCGCGACGGGACGGATTGTGGAAACGGCTAACTCGCAGAAAAAGTTGGCGGGCGTCAGCTCGACGTTCCGCCCCGGCGTGCCGCAGTTGTACATCGACATCGACCGCGTCAAGGTGAAGACGCTCGATCTGCCGTTGTCGTCGGTCTTCGGCGCGCTGCAGACCTTCCTTGGCTCGGCCTATGTGAACGACTTCAACAAGTTCGGCCGCACCTTCCAAGTGCGGGTGCAAGCGGAGGAGAATTTCCGGCTTGATCCGCGCGACATCGAACGGCTGGAAGTGCGTAACCTGCGCGGCCAGATGATTCCGCTCGGATCAGTCGTGAAGGTATCGCGATCGTTCGGTCCGCAGATTATTCAGCGTTACAACCTCTACCCGACTGCAGCCGTCCGCGGCGAGCCGGCGCCTGGCGTCAGCTCGGGCGAGGCGCTGGCCATCATGGAAGAGATCGCCCGAACGCAACTTCCCGACTCGATGGGGTACGACTGGACCGGCGAGTCGTTCCAGGAGAAGCGGATCAGCGGGCAGGCAGTGTGGGTGTTCGCGTTCGCCGTACTGCTAGTGTATCTGGTGCTCGCGGCGCAATACGAGAGCTGGATTTTGCCGGCGGCGGTCATTCTGGTGGTGCCGCTCGGCCTTCTCGGCTCGGTGGCGGCGGTGTCGTTCCGCGGAATGGACAACAACATTTACACGCAAATCGGCATCGTGCTGATCATCGCGCTGGCGAGCAAGAACGCAATCCTGATCGTGGAATTCGCCCGCGACCTGCGCAAGGAAGGGCGTTCAATCTACGACGCCGCCGTGGAGGCGGCCCGGCTGCGATTCCGGCCGATTTTGATGACTTCGTTCGCGTTTATCCTGGGCGTGGCGCCGTTGGTGTGGGCGACTGGCGCGGGGGCGGCTGGGCAGCAAGCGTTGGGGACGGCGGTATTCGGCGGCATGATCACGTCGACGATTCTGGCGGTATTCTTCACGCCGGTGTTCTTCCTGCTGCTGCAAGGGCTTTCGGAATGGTGGAAGCCGATGGCGGCCGAGCCGACGATCCATAAGTTTGCCGGTGACGAAGACGAAGAGCCGCCGGTGCGGAGAAAGCCGCTGCAGACGGCCGGAAAGCACTAAGGAGTCAGCAAGGCAGGATGTCGTCCTGAGCGGCTTGAGGGGCTCAGGATGACACGCTGGATAGCGTTGGCATCAAGAGGCCCCCGGAGGGGTGACGCGGGAATTCGCCCCCCGATCCGCGTCGCTCCGACTGGGGCTGCCTTTTGCTTTTGTTGCGAGATTTCATGCTCGGCTAGCGAACGATAGCAGATGCTCGCGGCAACGGCGGGGGACTTCGTATACTGGAGCAACCGACCGGCCATTGGCCGGGACGCCACCGACTCCAAACATCGAGGTCATCCATGTCGTTGCGTGACGCCGCCGATTCCCAAGTTCGCCGCTCGACCGCCCATCTCACTCGACGTGACGCCCTGCGCCTCGGCGCCGCGGCGCTGGCGGCGGGCCCATTCCTTCGCACGCGGCGATCATTCGCCGCGGGACCGGAGCAGAAACTGCGGATTGCGTCGGTAGGCGTCGGCAACAAAGGACGGGATGATCTCGAGTGTATCGCCTCGGCGCCGGGCGCCGAGATCGTTGCGCTCTGCGACGTCGATACCAACTTTTTAGGTTCGGCCCAGCAAGCGTTCCCAAAGGCCGCCCCATTTCGCGACTATCGCGTGATGCTCGACAAGCTGGGCAAGGGAATCGACGCCGTCATCGTCTCAACGCCCGATCATATGCACGGGGCGATTTCGCTGGCGGCGATGTCGCTCGGGAAGCACGTCTACGTGCAGAAGCCGCTGGCCCACAATCTGGCCGAGCTCCGCGCGATGTGCAATGCCGCGGCGGAACAAGGAGTCGTCACCCAGATGGGGACGCAGATTCACGGCGATCAATCTTACCGCACGGCCGCCAAGATGCTGCGGGACGGGACGATCGGCAAGGTGAGCGAAGTTCACTGCTGGATCGGTCGGGGGTTGCCGCTGCCGGCGAAAGAACGGCCAAATCGGACTGACAAGGCGCCGGCCACGCTCGACTGGGAATTGTGGCAGGGCGTGGCGCCGGAAGAGCCGTTTGTGGAAGGATTCTACCATCCGTTCAACTGGCGGATGTGGCGTGACTATGGCTGCGGGATGCTCGGCGACATGGCCAGCCACTTGTTCGATCCGATTTTCACCGGTCTCGATTTGAAGGCGCCGCTGACGGTGCGCTCCGGCGGACCGGCCCATCTGCGCGATACGTTCTCGCCTGATACCGAGGTCGAATATACGTTCGCCGGGACGCCGCTGACGGCGGAGATGGTGAAATTCCGTTGGACCAACGGCGAGTTCAAGCCAGACGCGTCGCGAGCTCAGTTGCCCGACGGCGTAGCGCTGCCGGACTCGGGTTCGTTCGCGGTCGGCGACAAGGGAGTCATGGTGCTGCCCCATTGGGCGATGCCCACCTTCTACTCCAACGGCAAGCCGATGGACGTCGAGGTCAAGTCTGCCGGAAGCGTCGACCACTACCACGAATGGGTGGCCGCGTGTCGGGGCGAGGGCAAGACTGGAACGCCGTTCAGCTTCAGCGGGCCGCTCACCGAAGCGGTGCTGGCCGGGACGGTGGCGGGGGCGTTCCCGGAGGAGACCCTAGCCTGGGACTCAGCGGGCCTGAAGTTTGATCACGCCGGGGCGACGGCGCTGGTGCATCGGCAATATCGGGACGACTGGCGTCCGCTGGGGGTGTGAGCGAGTTTCAGATAGACGTAGCGCCTGTCATCCTGAGCCTTTCGCCCCGCTCAGGATGACAGCGCTCGACCTCGCCTACGAAATGGCGTCGATGATGCCGTACATGGCGTCGAGGTATTCTTGCGCCTCGTCGAGCGGCATCACCAAGGGCGGGGCGATGCGGATGACGTCGCCCGATAGGGGGCCGAGGAGATGAATCGCGCGGCCTGCTTCGTCGCCATCGTAACAGGCACGGACAATCGCGCAGGCAACTTCCCGCGAGGTGCGACCGGGCAGGGGGGCGCATTGGACCCCCCAGACATTGCCCTCGCCGCGAATCGCGGCGACGGCGCGCGTCGCGGTAAGTCGTTGCAGGCCGGCTTCGAAGACGCGCGATAGCGCGCGGCCGTGGGCGAGGACGTCGGTCTGCTCGAATTCGTCGAGCGTGGCTAAGACGGCAGCGCAGCCCAGCGGATGGCCGCTCCAAGTATCGGAAACCTCGCCATAATGAAGCTTGTCGAACAAGTCGGCGCGTCCGACGACCGCGTCGACGGGAATGCCGTTGCCCATTCCTTTGCCGAGCACCACCATATCAGGCTCGACGCCGTAGTCGGCGAAGGCGTAAAGCGACCCGGTGCGGCCGAAGTTTGATTGAACTTCGTCGAGGATGAACGGGATGCGCTGCTCGCGGCAAAAGGCTTGCAGCAACTGCAGATACTCGCGCTGGGGATGATAGGAGCCGCCGCCGCCGAGATAGGGTTCGGTAATTAAACAGCAGAGCTGATCACCCAACTCCGCGGCGAGCTGCTTTAACTCAGCGATATAGGGCGCCAGATTGAGCGGTTCTTGGCGCTTCGCGAGCGAATAACATTCCTCGCGCGGAAAGCTGATGAAACGGACGCGGGCATCGCGTTCTGCGTCGCGTTCGCTCCCTGTGACAGCGCCGGCCAGACCTTTCTTGCCGTGAAAGCCGTGGCGAGTGGCGAGAATGATTTGCCGAGCCGGATCTTGCGCGAGCGCCGTACGAAGCGCCTTGATAACGCCTTCGCTGCCGCTGGCCGCCCAAACGACTTGCTCCAAGCGCCTGCCGCCGGGCAACGACTGGAGACTGGCAGTGAGCCGGCGGCACGCCTCGGCTTCGAGCGGGGTAATCGCGTTGTAGGCGGTAAGCGGGGCCGCCGCGAAAAAATCACTTTCCGCGGCAAGGCGTTCGCCGCTGCCATCGTCTGACGCCCCGGCCACGACGGTCGGCGGATGTCCGAGATACTCGTGCACGCGACGCCACCAGCGGATCGGATTGTGGCCCAGATTGGCGACCAGCACGCCGGAGGTAAAGTCCGCGAGTTTGGCGCCTTCGGCAGTGTAGTGATAACTGCCGGCGCTGCGCTCGATCACGGCGAGCGTCGGCGTGTACGTGCGCAGGGCCCGCGGCTCGGCGTGTGCAATCGCTCGCCGCGTCGCATCGCTTTCGGGTTCGCGGCGCTGGCGGGGCTGAACGGCGTTGATTTGCTCGGCAGAGCTCATGACGTGGGCGATGTTCCGGGTTAACTGGCGATGAGAGGTTGCTGACTTAGACGGCGGGGGAGTAGAGAACTTCGACTTCGCGTTGTCCAGGGACCTGCAGAACTAACCCACCCGCCGGGCCGTTCACGTCCACAACGCAATCGGGCGTCCCCGCGGCGTGCCGGGCGAGAATGGCTTCCATTGCTTCGACGGCGGCGACCACTTGGCGATCGGCCGCGAGGTCGTTGTAAGCGAGGGTTCGCGCTGCCGCGAGTCGCGCGGCGCGTTCGGGCAGCGGTCCGCCGTACTCGACCATGGCAGCCTCGCGCATAAAGCGCTCAATCACTTCGATGCCGTAGCCCCGCTGCGCACGCTCGCCCCAAGGTTCTAGAACGGCGGCATTGTAATGGTTGTTGATCGTGTTTTTGATCGAATGGGGCGTCGCCCCCTCGACCGTGCACTCGACGCCCCGCTTGCGGCTGTGACCGTTCCAGACGCCGTTATCGAAGCGGAACTGGACTTCCTGTTCGACGTAGCCGGGGAAATTGTCGGGCGTGACCCAACTGGTATGGACGTCGAACGCCGCCTCGCGACCGTCGGGGTAAGCATAGATCAGGCGAAGCTGGGTCGAATCCCAAGTCGGACCGTCGGCCGGCCCCACAATGCCCCGTTGGCCGGTGCAGGTGACGCGCTTCAACTGCAGGCCGAAGGTAAAATCGATTAATTTGATGTAATGGACCGCGACATAAGTTCCCGGATTGCGCCCGGTGATCCACTCGGCAAACTGCGAGTTGGCGATTGACTTTGGCTCAAGGAGCGAGCAATAGCCGTTGTTGACGTGCTGCAGCACGCCGTCGGCAACGAGGGTGCGGAGTTTCTTGTGGTCGGGATCGAGCAGTTTGTGGTAGACGACCTTCGCGAGCACGCCGTTGTCCTCGGCGAGCCGCTGAAGTTCATCGAGTTCGGCGAGCTTGAGGACGGAGGGCTTCTCGATCAGCACATGCTTGCCGGCCTCTAGCGCCAGCTTCGCGGCGGCAAAGTGGCGATCGTCAGGGGTGGCAACGCAGACGGCATCGACGCGACCATCGACGAGTTGCTCCACCGCGGCTTCGCTGGAGTAACTGACAAATTCGCACAAGTTTGGGGGGGCTTTCGCGCGATAGGCGTCGGCGCGTCGACCGGTGCGCGTGGCCACCGCGGCCAGGGGGACGGAACAGACGCCAAACTCGGGGTCATACAGCGGGCGGCCCGATCTCCCTTCGAAAAAGGGGCGGTATGTTTCGTCGAAAATCATGCCCATGCCGACCATGCCGGCGCGGAGTTCGTGGACGGCGACATGTGTTGGAAGTGACGGCACTGAGGCGAGAAGCTGTTGGGGGAGAGGGAACGATCGAAGTGCAAAAGGCCGCGTGAGAAGACTCCGCTTGGGCGACGCTAGACGACTCGCCCTTCGGGACGATACGAGGAAGCTAAACGCAGGTGAAGTTCCATGGCCGCAGAGGCTGTGGCGCTATCTCGGGCCGCAATGGCCGCCAGGATGATGCGATGCTCGCGGAAGCCGCGCAGGATGGATTCAGTGCGATCTGGGCCAAGTTCGTAGGAGAGTTGCTTGAACTGCCAGCACTTGTTGATGGCGCGGCGAAGCGGTTGATTCTCGGAGTGATCCGCAATCGCCAGATGGATCGCGAAGTCGAACTCTTGAGCGAGCCGGGGCCAATCGTCGTTGTTCTGCGGGTCGACGGCGTCGGCCTGGCGCTGCAGTTTTTGAATCACTTCGGCCGGCATGTGTTGCGCGGCCCGGGCGGCGGCCGCTGGTTCCAGCAACAGACGCAATTCGTGGATTTCGACGAGCCAGTTCTCGGCTCCCGGGCGGACCATGGCCCGCATGTTCATCCGTTGGGTGACGATGCCGTCGGCGATTAGGCGCGACAGGGCTTGAACCACCGGCGTGCGGCTGACCCCGAGTGCGTTGGCGAGTTGCGTCGATTTGAGCTCGCTGCCGCCAGGAAGCTCGCCGCGGACAATACGGGCGAGAATTTCGCGGTAGACGTCATCGACCCGAGATTGCTGAGCGTCGTCCGCGGACGGGCCAAGCTCGGCTGGATCGGCGTCGGCGGACTGGGGCTTCACTTTGGGCATGGATCGACTGGTCGGGCGGCCAAGGGCTCGGCGGAAATGAATTCACTTTCGCCAGTCTGGTCGTTCGACGCCCCGCCGTCAAGCAACAAATCAGGAAAACAGGGGCCGCCACGCTTGTCGCGAGTGTATCACGCCGCTTGCGAAGGGCCACAGGATGCTTCGTCGTGCGGGGACTTATACGCTTGGTGCCCAGCCGGGACGGTAATCCCGAGCCCAAAATTTTGCCGCGGCCGCGTTGTCGACAATGTGGCCGGTCGAGGGGTCAATCCGCACTGACTGACCGGAGCGGTAGGCGATATTGCCGAGGTGGCAGAACAGGGCGCTGCGATGCCCTTCTTCGATATGGGCGTGGGTCCGATGGCCGTCGCGGACAGCGTCCAGAAAGTCGCGCAGGTGTTCCGCGTCCCCGCGACCGCCCTGGAACTCGGCTAGTAGTTTGCGATCGCCGTCGTGAATCGTAGCCCCTTCGTCATTGATTTGCAGAATGCCCTCGGTGCCACGAATCTCGATGCCGAAAATGCTGGCGCTCTCCGACGGTCGAAGCCAACAAATCTGCTCCCAGACAATCATTTTGTCGCCGCATTCAAAAATGGCATTGGCGGTGTCGGGAGTCTCCTGGTCGTCGTCGAATCGCAGGCGACCGCCGGCGAACGTGACGCGCGTGGGGAAATCGACGCCTAGCGCCCAGCGACAAACGTCGATCGAGTGGACGCCGTTGTTGCCGATTTCGCCATCGCCCCAATTCCAGAAGAAATGCCAATTGTAGTGGAGCGTGTTGTCGCGAAACGGTCGCTCGGGCGCGGGGCCCTGCCACAACGAGTAGTCGAGCCACGCCGGCGGCGACGTCTCCTTGCCGACGCCGATCGAAGGCCGCGGCGTGTGGTACCACGACTTGGCGTGGAGCGGCTCGCCAATCGCGCCTTCGCGAACGCGCTGCACGGCTTCGCGGTAGAGAGGGCCGCTACGGCGCTGCGTGCCGACCTGGACGACGCGGCTGGCCCGCGCCGCGGCGGCGATCATCAACTCGCCCTCTTCGGCCGAGTGACTGCAAGGTTTTTCGACGTACACATGTTTGCCGGCCGCGCAGGCCAAGATCGTCGCGGGCGCGTGCCAGTGATTCGGGGCGGCGCAGATCAAGGCGTCGACGGCAGGATCATCAAGCGCTTCACGAAAATCGCGCACGCCGCGCGGCTTCGCCGCGCCGCCCGACGTGGCCGCGTCGATGCCCTTGGCAATGGCACGCTCATCAGGATCGCACACATAGCCTATCCGACAGCCGGCCTGCTGGGCGAATTGGGCGGCAAGGTCGGAACCACGGCTGTTGGCCCCCATCAACGCGAGAACAACCTCGCTATTGGCGTCGGCGCCGCGGGTGCGGCCGGTCGATAACGCGGTCGCGGCGATGGCGGCCGTCGAAGCGACGAAGTGACGTCGAGTGAGCATCGACATGGAACTCCTCTCCTGGCGGATTCGTGCGACCTGACTCGTACGCGCGATTGAGCGGATTATTTGTCGGCGCTCCGCTCGGTAATCTTCTGCTTCGCGCGATCGATCATCTCTTTCGTGCTGGTGAGCTGACCGTCGCGTTGGAGGCTGGCGTCGGCCGCTTCCATGAACGCGAACATTTCGATGGTTTCCTCCGCCGTCACGGGGGCGCGTCGCGTTGCAAAAAACGTACAAATCTCGTCGACGAGCGGCTCGTAGCCGGAAAAGCCGCGGTCAAACGCCATTCCCTTGTCACCGAATGCGGTAAATGCGTAATCGCCGTGAGATTTTAGGCCGCGCCAGGTGGCGATGCGCCCGTCGCCCCAGCGGCCGGTGACGAGGGTTGCATTCGCCCCGTCGACGCGGCTGACCATTTCGCAACCAGGCCGCATCATGGCGTAGATCGCTTCGACGCCATGGACGCCGTACCAAGCAAGATCGATATGGTGACTTTCGGTCTCGAAGGGACTGGCAACGCTGCAACCCGTGACGTTCCCCACCGCCGGGTCGTTGGCAAGCTTCGTAACCGCGGCGCAATAGCGCAAGGCTGATGACGAGAAACAGGGGGTATTCGTTTGTTCTGCCAACTGAAAAATGGCGATCACGTCGGCGAGGTTGGCCGCCGCCGGCTTATCGATGAACACTGGCTTGCCGACGGCCAGCTGCTGGAATTGCCCCAGATGGGTGCGTCCGTCGACGCTTTCCAGCAGCACGACGTCGCATTTTTCCAGCAGCGCGGAAATCGAATCGACGATCTCCAGGCCCATGCCGCGAAGTTCGTCGGTATAGGGACCTACGCGGTCGGCGCTGCTGGGAATGTCGGGGCTGCCGCCGGGGAACGCAACAACGACCTCGACGCCAGCGCGCGGTCCCGTCGCCTCGGGCGCGTTGATCAGTTTAGTGAATGCAATCACGTGCGACGTATCGCAACCGACAATGCCGGCGCGCAGCGGTTCAGCGCCGCCGGCAGTGAGCGGCTTCACGACGATCGCGAGCAAAATAATGAAGGGAAAGAGCTTCACGCTGCGATCTCCTGCTGGGGACGGGATGGATTGAGGGCGGTGAAGTGCATCCATTCCATGCGGCCACGGTAGCTAGAACGGTGATTTGCTGTCAATCACGCTCGTCGGCGCGAGTGCGACAGGCAACGAAGAGGTCGCACCGCCCCGAGTGATCACCAGAAATTTCAGGGCATGTTGATTCTCGCCAAGCCGTTGAACTGTAAGGACTTGTGGCGCTAGCCCCGATTTCGACGACAGACGGCTCAAAGAATCTTGCAATTTTTCGATACCAGTTTTGCCCGTCGCGCGCCTTACTTGAGAGTTAGTGCTCCTCGCTTCTCACCGCATTCACGGCGGCATCGTGGCGGACGACATTCAGCGTACTTCAACCGGCGGCGACTCAACCGCGGCGGATCAGCGTCGCGATGCGTTTGCGCGCCTGTTCGCTAAGTACGACCGATGGCTGTTCTCGTACCTCGTGACATTGCTCGCCAATCCGGCACACGCGGAAGAAGTATTCCAGGAAGTTTGCGTTACGGTCTGGCGCATGTCTGATCAGTTCGAGCTCGGCACCGACTTCGTCCGCTGGGTGAGCGTGATTGCCCACAACCAGGTCCGCAAGTTTCGTCGCGAAGCGAAGCGAGAAGGCTTCCAATTGAGCGACGCAACCTGCGAGCGGCTGGCGGCCGACGCGGCGCGAGGGGCCGATTTGTTCGATTTTCGGCGCGAGGCCCTGCGTCAGTGCCTGGGCAAACTGCCGGCGAACGACCGTCAGCTGGTGCAGCAGTGCTACGGCGAGGCCGACGCGAGCTTCAAAGCCATCGCCGAAAAGCTGGGGCGACCCGCCAACACCGTCTACAAGGCTCTCAATCGCATTCGTCGCTCGTTGCATCAGTGCATCGATCGCCGGCTTTCGGCGGAGGGCATCGTATGAAGGCCGACTGGACCACGGAGCGATTGCTGGAGGCGACCGGCAGCTTTTGCAACGGGACCATCAGCGAGGCTGAGGGGCGCGAGTTGGATAAGTTGCTGGCTAGCGACGCCCAGGCGCGGCGGATCTACACCAACTATATGTGGACGCACGCTTGCCTGTTCGCCGAAGCGGGTTCACTGCACGCCGACGACGCGCCGGTCCACGACATCGACGTGGCGCAGTACGTCGAACATGAAGTTGACGACCGCTCCTCAGCGAAGCAATCGCGCAGGTCGTGGTATGGCCTTGCCGCCGCCATCGTCGCGGCGGCGGCGGTTTCTAGCTGGGCGACCTGGCACTGGACGAGCCGTCAGGTGGCCGATCGGGCGCCCCGGTCCGCTGAACAACTCGCAGTTCCGACTGGCGACGCGGTCGCACGCATCACTGGTACGCATAACTGCATTTGGCGCGATTCACAATCTGGCGTTGGCTATGGTTCGTCACTGTATCCTGGTCAGCGGATTGAGCTGGCCGAAGGGCTCGCGGAGATCACCTTTGAGGACGGGGCAACGCTGCTCTTGGAAGGGCCGGCATCGTTCAACGTCGATAGTTCCAACAAGGTGGCGCTCGTCGCAGGCCGGCTTGCCGCCGTCGTACCGGAGCGCGCCGCGGGCTTCCACGTCCACACGGCGGCCCTCGACTTGTTCGACGCCGGCACCGAATTTGGATTGGTGGCGCAAGAATCGGGCGCGGCGGAAGTTCACGTCTTTAACGGATTGCTGAAGGCCGACGTGCTCGACAACGCTGGGCGCGCGACGCGGCGGTTGGAATTGAACGCCGCTCAGGCGGCGCGGATCAGCCCGGTGTCGACGACCGTCGTCGAGTTCCCCGCCAGCGACGCCGGCTTCGTGCGAAATATCGCTCCCGCGGCGGGCCCCCATGACGGGCTGCTGGCGGACGAATCTTTTCGATATCCGGAGGGGCCGCTCGAAGCGCAGAACGGCGGCTTTGGGTGGGCAGGCCCGTGGTTCACCACCTCAGCAGATGACGAAGACGCGGGGCCAGACTCGAACCGGGTGACTCCCGGGAGCCTAGCCATGCAAGGAATTGTGCCGGTCGGCAACCACGCCGTGCTCGTCGGGAACCGCAACCGCATTCGACGACAGCTTGCCACGTCGGTGGGCGGGGTCTTCGACGCTGAAGGGCTGGTCGAAAATCAGGATGAAGTTCGCCTCGTCGGTCGCGACGGCAAGAACGTGTACTTGAGCTTCGTTCAGCGGGTCTCGAAGGTAAACGACGGCTTTTACGGGCTGGAGCTTCATCGGGGGGATGGCAATGGCAACCGCGTGCTGTGCATTGGCAACGGCGCCGACGGCGCCGGGTATGGCGCCACCTCGAATATCAACGTCTATGGCGCGAAAAATCTTCCCTCGTTGGGCGTTGAATCCAGTGCACCGAACTTCTTCGTAATTAAGATACGGTTTGGCGTCGGCAACCGTGACACGGCGGAGGTCTATCGCAATCCGGCGTCGCTGCGGGACGAGAAAGAATGCGAACCCGACGCCGTGCTGCGCGGCAACTTTGCCTTTGATCGCGTTAGCTTGGCCAATTTCGACGGCAGCAAGGTCCATGAAGTCGACGAACTCCGCGTGGGAACCCATTTCCTCGCGGTAACTGGTCGGTGGGGCAATAATCAGGGTCGGCTAAGACAGCCGATCGCTCATCTCGATGGATTCGACTCGCGGCCAACGGCAGTCAGTTTGGAAACAGGATGGATTAATCGCTTCTGGCTCGTGGCCAGCAGCGGGCGGTAAGCGCCGCTGGGCGGCAATGACTTTTCTGTAGCTGTAGAACGTCAGTTGTTCGGAGAATGGCCGGCTCAACGCCTCGAGCGTTGGCGCGGCGCGTGACTTTTCCTTTTTTGGGGGATCTCTCCCGGAGGTAGCATCATGAAGCGGATCTTGGGTTTACTTTTGGTCGGCCTGATGGCTGCGCCAGCGATGGCGCAGATCACGGTCGACGGGTCGCGCGACGCCGGCTACGGCGGTCCGGCGCTGGTGTTGATCGGGCCGAGCGGCCTGCCGTCGACTGCCGTGCAGACTGTCAACACCGAGTTTGGCAACAACGAGAGCGAGTGGAACGCCGGCTACGGAGTCATTGACGGCGGTCGCCTCAACTTGATGCTAACCGGCAACTTGCAAGCGAACTTTAACAAGCTCGAAATCTTCATCGACTCGAAGGCAGGCGGCCAAAGCGTCTTCGACAGCTCGGGCAACGACAACGCCGAGCGGATGGATGGCCTCGTCTTCGACGCCGGCTTCACGGCCGACTACCACCTGATAGCGCGCCGCGGTTCGGGTAAGTTCGACCTTGATTTCGCTAATCTCGGCGCCCAGACGTTTAACTTTTACGAAAACGTGTTCGGCGGAACCGATGCCGGCGCGGGCAACACCGGCACCGGCGTCAATGCGTCGCCGATTGGCGTCGCCTACGACGGCAGCAACATGCTGGGCGTCGGCGGCGGATCGGGCGCGGCTGACGAAACCGCGGCGGCGGCCGTGACGACCGGTCTGGAACTGAGCATCAGCTTGGCCGACCTCGGCTACGTCGGCGGTCCCTTGCATGTGATGGTTGGCCAAAACGGCGATGGGCATCACTATTGGTCGAACCAGTTCCTCGGCGGCCTGCCAGCGCCGCAAGGGAACTTGGGGGGCGACGGCAACGGCAACTTCACTGGCGAAGGCGCCATTGATTTCAAGCTGTTTGCCGGAAATCAGTACTTCACCGTCGTGGTTCCGGAACCGGCCACGCTCGGCCTAGGTGCGCTGGGATGCGTGGGACTGCTGGCGCTTCGTCGCCGGAAGTAACTGACGTTTGGTTTCGTTTGAATTTTTTACCAATGACAACTTCGCTGCCCGCCGACTTGCGGCGGGCAGCGAAGCGATTTGCAGTGCAGGATGTCGCCGTTCTCCGGCAAGTATGGAAACGGCGCGGCTTTTCTAGAGTAAAGGGCTCTTCATGGGCAACTCAATCAATCGGTCGCGTCGCGGCTTCACGCTGGTCGAGCTGCTGGTGGTCATCGCGATCATCGGCGTGCTGGTGGCCCTACTGCTGCCGGCGGTGCAGGCGGCGCGCGAAGCGGCGCGGCGGATGAGTTGCGGGAATAACATGAAGCAGATTGGCTTGGCGTGTCTGAATTACGCCGACGCGCACCAGGGCAACTTGCCCACTAGTATTTACAAGGATGCCGAGGACTTCGACATCAAGGGAAACTGGATCGGCCCGCCGGGCGGAACGAATGATCCATCCAACGGAGGCCCGGGAATCAGCGGCAAGGGCTGGATTGTTGAGATTCTGCCCTACATCGAACAGCAAGCAGTGCATCAAGGCATTAAGAACGGCTTGCAGACGACCAAGGGAAAGATGAAATTCGGCCCGCCGCGCGGAGCCAACGGATCTGGGATGGGAGCCCCGGACATTCGTCCATTCATTGAAAAGCAATACCCGTTCCTTACCTGTTCGTCCGATGACACAGCTCAGCCATCGACTGATTTCTGGTACTGGGAAGGGGTTTCCGTTGGAACGACCAACTACAAGGGCGTCATTGGCGACACCGTGATGTCAGACGGCATCGCGCGAGGCAGCCTTTCGCCCCCCGTCGGATTCCCGCTGACGACGGGATCGGTCCCCGATAGCCACAATACGGTCGACACGAACGGATTATTCGGCCGAAACACGTCGGTGAAACCTATCGCGCTGAAATCCGTCACCGACGGCCAGAGCAACACGTTTATGGTCGGCGAAACCGTCGCCGGCCAGGACTTTCACGGATCGGCGTTCTTCGCCGACGGCGACTTCGCCACGTGCGGCGTCCCGATCAACTATTTCCATGTTGGACTCGACGTCGCCACGATGAAGCTGAGTCCGCAATGGATGCAATCACGCGGATTCAAGAGCGTCCATCCGGGCGGGGTGAACTTTGTGATGGGCGACGGTTCGGTGCAGTTCGTCAACGAAGGGATCGACACGATTGCCTACCGCTCATTGGCCACGCGCGACGGCGGCGAGACGGCGTCGGTGAATCAATAACGGCGTCTGCAACTTGTCCAAACTGACCTTGTTTATGTCCACGCATTCATGAACGCATCGATCAAGTCTTGGGCTCCGCGCTTGGCCGCGCTAACGTCGGTTGCGGCAGTGCTCGGCTGCGGCGGCGCCAACGCGAAGTACGACGCCAACGTTCAGGGGACCGTCACGATTGACGGAGAATTGGCCCCGGGGGGATCGGTAACGTTTACCCCAGTGGAAAACGGGCCGACGGGGGTCGGCACGATCGCGGCTGACGGGAGTTACTCGCTACGCATCGGTCAAGGGGACGTCGGCAGTCCCGACAGCAGCGTAATACCTGCCGGCGAGTATGTCGTCACGGCGATGATCACTGGACCGTCGCCGAAGGATGCCACGTCAAGCGGCGGCCCGCCGCCAGCAGGGCCGAAGTTAATCGCCGACAAGTATGGAAGTCGTGCCACGAGTGATTTGAAGTTTGAGGTGAAGAAAGGCCCGAACATCATTGTGCTGAAGCTCGATGGCCCTTGGGCGAACCCGCCGGCGGAGGAGGAAGATAAGGGGGGCGACGAAGTCGCAACGTTGTCGACGGCTGACGAGGGTACCGAGGAGCCGACGTCCGCTGACACTGCAGACGAATCCAATTCCGCCGGCGCTGCCACCGAGACCGATGGGAACTCAGAAGCGGCTGCAAAAGCGGAAATTGCGCCCGTCGAGGAGGCGAAGCCTTGAACCAGCGTTACTCGCATGCCCGAGCACGGCTGTTGACCGCGTACCTCAGCCTGCTCGCGTTGGTTGGATGCGGCGGCCCTTACGACGCAACCGTCTCAGGAACCGTGAAGTTCAATGGCTCCCCGGTGCCGCGCGGCACAATTTCATTTAAACCGCAATCAGCAGGCGCTGATGCGTTTGGACAAATTAACGCGGACGGCGCCTACTTGCTGCGCACGGGGCGCGAGGAAGGTCTGAACTCGGGCTCGTATACGGTGAGCGTCGCCGCCAATGAAACGCCGCCGCCGAACCCCAAAGGGGGGCCGCCGCCGATGGGCAAGTCGCTCACTCCCGATTGGTACCGCGATCCGGCGACCTCGGGACTAACGTTCACCGTGGCGCCTGGCGACAACACGATCGATATCGATTTGAATGCCACGCCGCCGCCAGGATGGAAGCCGCCGCCTGCTCGTCGCCGGTAGAGACGGCCTTTCAGATTCAGTGCATGAGAAGTGCTGATGAACCAGATATCACGACGATATCGACTTGTTTTGGAACCGCGCCGCAGGGCGGCGTTCTTGTTGGAATTCAATGCAGCCGTTGGCTTCATCACGCTTGACTCACGCCTGCCGCGCATGGCTGATGCGAGCGGCGGTTCGTGCGCTCGCGTTCGCAGCGGCCAGCGCGTGGTTCGTCTGGCCGATTGACTCGACGCGCGCTGAGACTGTTTCAGCGCCCGCCTTCTTGCAGATCTTCGAAGCGCGGTGGGAAACGATTGAGAATCGTCTGGCGGACATTCACGCGGCCGGATACGGACGACTCTGGTTGCCGCCGCCCGCGCGGGCCGACAGCGGCAATCAGTCGGTGGGATACGACGTGTACAACCGGTTTGATCTCGGCCAGCCCCGGAACGAGACCCTCTACGGGACCGAGACCGGTCTGAAGACGCTGGTGAGATCGGCTCATACGGCCGGGGTGCTGGTGAACACCGACTTCATCCCCAATCACAACGGCTTTAGCGACATGAGCACCGTCGACACGCGCGGCACGGCGACGACGGCGGATGACGTGACGTTCGCCCAGAGCGGCGGCTACCCCGGCTTCGCCGTGACTTTGCCGGGAGATATCGACGGCGATTTTCACGGGGCTTTCGAGGGAGGCGAAGAGCACTTTCGCTTGTCGGGACTGATCGACGTCGCCCAAGAGAAGAATCATCAGTTCATTCGGCAACCCGTGGCCCCGGGGAATCCACAGAACATTCCCGCCGGGACGACGGGAATCTTCAATCGCCCGCCGGCCAACGTCCCTGGTCCGCAACACGCGCGATTCTATCCCGATCAGGGGCTCGGCGGCGCTACGGTGTTCGATCCGCGGTTGAACCAAAATGTCACGCTCTACAACTTCAACGCCGCGAACCCGCTCGCCGGCGACGCCGTCGCCGAGAACGCTCTCGGGCTGATCATGCGCAATGCGCGGTGGATGATTCAGGAGATCGGCATCGACGGTTTCCGGATCGACGCGGGGCGACACTTTCCGCGATGGGTGCTCGACTATATCGATCAAGGCGTTTTCCTGGCCAACCAACGTCCGCTGCTGGACGGCAGCCGCCAACATGCGTTTTCGTTCACCGAAACGGGCTACGACAGTTCCGCGTTTATCCAGGGCTTCATTCGCAAGGACGTCGACGACGCGAATTTGGGCCAGCTTGGCGGCAATCGAGACGCGCTCGATTTCAATCTATTCGGCGCCCTGAAAAGCAACCTCACCGCCAACGGACTGGCCAACAATTGGCATGCGATCCGCGGAGCGAGCATCGACCTAAATGACGACGGGCTGACCAACGGCAGCCAAGGGGTCGCATTCGCACAGAGCCATGACGAACTGGGGCCCTATCTACAAAACGTCGCGTACGCCTACACGCTGCTGCGACCTGGGAATGCAATCGTCTACACGAATGCTCGGGAGTTCGGCAACGGCCGCGATTTCCCGCGCGTCGGCAAGGACGACGCGCTGGGAGGATTCTACGGAGATACCGTTACCAAGCTCGTCGAGCTGCGGAACAGCCACGGCCGCGGCGACTTCCGTGAGCGGTGGATCGACGAAGCGTTTGGCGACGGCAACGGTAATGGCAAGCAGGAGTCGACGATCTACGTCTACGAGCGGTCGAAGTCGGCGATTGTCGGCTTGAACAATCGGAACGATGCCTTCGTCGAGACGCGAAGCGGAGTGCAGACCGACTTCGCCCCCGGCGCCGTTTTGGTCGAGTTGACGGGCAATGCGGCGGACTCGACCGTCGATCCGGGCAATGCAATTCCGGAAGCGATTCGGGTGAACGGCTTGGGGCAGATCAATCTCAGCATCCCGAGCAATGCCGGACATGGCCGAGGTTATGTCGTCTATGGCGTCGCCCCGCCGCAGGGCTTGCTGACGCTGACCGGCGTTTCATCGACGCTTGCCGGCGCGACGCCGACCGCTGCCAACAACGGCACGGCACGGCTCACGAACATCGACGTGTTTACTGGAAACACGTTCGCGGTGCAACTAAACACCACGCCCGTCACGCTGCCGGCTCCGGCAGGCGAAGCGAACGCCGTGCGCGATTTCCATGCCGACGGCGATGCGGCGCTGCTGATGATCGACGGCGGAATCAACTTGAACAACCAGCCGGGCGTCGACCATACCGCCCCGGGGAGCGTCGTTTACGGCTTCGAAGAATTTACCGATGTGCGCTCCCCGGGCTATGTCGACAACGGCGCCGGCGTCAACGTCGGCACCGGCGCCGGAATGTATTCGCAGACGATTGACGCCAGCGCGCTGAGCGAAGGGCGCCACTACCTGACGGTGCGCGCCTTCCGTCATCGCGACGCTGCCACCGGCGGCGATGGCGGGCCGGCAGTGTTCACCGACTTCACGCGGACAATTTACGTCGACCGGTTACCGCCGGAAGCCGCCGTGGTGAGCTTCGCCCCATTCGCTAGCAGCCCCGCTACGTTGCAGAACCGCGATCTCGTGGTGCGGTCCGCCGACGGCACGGCCGACAACATGCACTTCTTTCTCGACTTGCCCGCCAACATGAGCAACGCCCAGATCATGCAGATGGTGCAGAACGGCCAGGGGGACGCCGCCGACTACGATCGCGACAGCTTTATCTCGGGTTATTTCGGCGTGAGGACGGGGAACCATGTGGCCACCGTCGTCACGTTCGAGCCAACGGGTCGTTCGAACATCCAACGGTTCGCGGGAATGTTTACAGAGACAGGCGTCGGGGCCGGGTTTGGCGACATGAATGGGAATGGCGTTTACGCAGCGTCAGATATGCTCGGCGCCAGCAACGGCTCGTTTGAGCAGGTGTTGTACAGCCAGAACAATCTGTTCAACGCGGCCGGCGATGTGAACGGCGACGGGCGCGTGACCAACGTCGACCTGTTCGCGCTGGGCGACGAACTTTCGACCGAGGGGGCGAGCCCTGCGGCGCTAAATGCCTACGACCAACTGTTGGTGAAGCGCGGCGACGTCAACCTCGATGGCGTCACCAACGGAGCCGACGTCGCGGCGCTGCACGCGAGCTTCGGCCAATCGGGTTGGCAAGCCGATTTGAACGCAGATGGCGTCGCGGGGCTGACTGACGTGTCGACATTGATCACGAAATTGGTCCGCACGAGCTTTGGCGACTTCAACCTCGATCGTCGCGTGGACGGCGCGGACTTCTTGACCTGGCAGCGGAACGCGGGGATCGCGGGCGCTCGGTTCGACCAAGGCGACGCCGACCTTAACGGCGTCGTTGACGCCGCGGACTTGGCGCTATTGCGAAACGATTTTGGAAAGGTGGCGCCGCTTAGCGCGATCGCCGCGACGGCCGCTGTGCCTGAACCGTCAGGCGCGGCATTGATTACGGTGGCAACATCGGCGGTTGCGGGAGTTGCATCCGTCCCACTGAGAATTGGACATCGGCAACGTTCATGACATTGATGACGGGGACGATCGGTCCCCTGGCTTTTCGACCATCGGGTCACCGACGACCCCACATCAACGAGGGAGGAATGAAAATGAAAACGTTTCGAATCGTGCGCCATGCCCTGGCGCTGACCGCACTGATGTCGTCCCCGGCGTGGGCGATTCCCGTCCTGGACGGAAAGGCCGACGCCGAGTACGGCGCCGCGCTCTCGACGCAAAATACCAACACCCAGTTCGGCAACGCCACCAGCGGCGACCCCATTAACGGAGGCGGCGGTTCGGAGATTGATCAGGTCTTCGCTGTGATTTCAGGGGGACGGCTGTACGTCACCATTGCCGGCAATCTGGAAACCAACTTCAATAAGATCGACCTCTTCATCGACTCCGAGGCAGGAGGCGTCAACACCATTGATGGAGGCGTGCTGCCGGCAGGCGTCGATCAGTTCTGCTGCGGCGGCAACGGCACGAATCCTGACAACACAGGCGCCTTGCAGCGACTGACCGGGTTGACGTTCGACGCCGGCTTCACGGCCGATCACTATCTTACCTTCACGCATGGTTTCGAGAAGCTGCGCGAGAATCTTCCCGATCAACTGCAGTTTTACGCGGCGACCACCCACTACGCGGATCTGACCGATGGGGTCAACGGTCGCCACGGCGCGCTTGGCATGCAACTCGCACAGCGAGGACTGCCGAATGTGCTCCGCGGGACCACAGCCGACTTCGATACGGACGGCAACGTGGACGGCGGTGAGTTCCTTACCTGGCAGCGGAATGGGACCGTCACCACTGGCGGCACGCGCGCCATGGGCGACGCCGACGGCAACGGCGCCGTCAATGCGGCCGATTTGGCGACGTGGCAAGGGACGTTCGGCTTCAACGTCGCCAGCGCGCCGTTTGACGGATATTACTTCGCCCCGCAGAATCCCAACGTCGACAAGTCGGACATTTTGGTCGGACCGGCGCTTCCTGACCTGGCGCAAGGCGACTTGATCGACAAGGTTTATGCGCAAGGTGCCGGGACCGTCAACGGCAATCTTGTGACGCGGGAACTGGAGTTCTCGCTGCCGATCGACGGCAGCGACCCGTCAAACACGTTCAAGCGTCGCGACATGGAAAACATCGTCGATCTGCAGATGGCGATTGACAATAGCAACGTCGCGGGAGTATCGGGCAACGGCCCATACGACGTCCCGACGACGGATGATCCCCAAAATGTGAAGTCTGGCATCGAGTTCTCCATCCCGCTGTCCGAGATCGGCTACACGTCGGGGCCGATCAAGCTCATTGCGTTCGTCAACAATGGCGGCCACGATTTCCTCGCCAACCAGGTCTCTGGCGAAGGAGTGCTCTTCGGCAACCTCGGCGGGCTGTTGCCGGACTTTGAACTGGAGTTCCCCGGTAATCAATTCGTCGTGGTGCCGGCCCCCGCGGTGGCGGCGGCAGCCGCCGTGCCCGAGCCGACCGCGGCGCTGTTGCTGCTGAGCGGCATCGGCCTGCTCGGCGTCAGCAGGCGTCGGTAAGCGGTCGGCGCGCCACGAGCGCGAAATTGGTTGAGTAGCGTTTGTTAAGGGGCGGCCGCGCGTTCGCCGGGGGCCAGCCGCGGTCGCCCCGTTTTTTCTCTAGACCTGTTGCGGAAGAGCGTTCATCTCGTGAATTCGACTGCGCGACTGATTGCGGCGGTCATCATCGGCGCCGCCGGATGCGGAGACGTGATCGCGCCCAGCCGGGTGGCGAACGTGGCCGAACTCACGGCCGCCGCAACCGACGGCTCGACGCCAATGCCGCCGGCAACAGCCGCTGAGTGGGACGGTGCGACATCGCTCGCGAACGTCCCGGCATGGGCGGCCGACGCCGTCTTCTACCAGATTTTCCCCGAGCGATTTCGCAACGGGGACTCCTCGAACGATCCGACGCACGCCTCCCTGGAGTTCGCCGAGGAAACGCCAAAGTCCTGGCGAATCACCCCCTGGACGGCCGATTGGTACGCACGGGCCGACTGGGAACGGGAAAGCGGCGAAAACTTTTACGAGAACGGCGTCTTCAACCGCCGCTACGGCGGCGACCTGCAGGGGGTGCTCGACAAACTCGATTACCTGCAAGACCTCGGCGTCAACGCGATCTACTTCAATCCGGTGTTTTACGGGCGCTCGCTGCATAAGTATGACGGCAGTTCCCTGCACCACATCGATCCCCACTTCGGTCCCGATCCCGCGGGCGACTTCGCCCTGATGGCGGCCGAAACCAGCGATCCCGCGTCATGGCACTGGACGGCGGCCGACCAGCTCTTCCTGAAGTTGCTCGCCGAAGCCCACTCGCGCAAGATTCGCGTGATTATTGACGGGGTTTTCAATCACACGGGATGCGATTTCTTCGCCTTCGCGGATATTGTCAAGCGACGCGAACAGTCGCCCTACGCCGAATGGTATATCGTCGCCCACTTCGACGATCCAACCACGCCCGCGGACGAGTTTCACTATAAGGGATGGTGGGGCAATCGCACGCTCCCCGAATTTTCCGACAACGCCGCGGGCAACGACCTCCACCCCGGGCCGAAGGCATATGTGCTGAACGTGACGCGTCGGTGGATGGATCCCAACAACGACGGCGATCCGGTGGATGGAATTGACGGCTGGCGCCTCGACGTGGCGGACGAAGTGCCGCTCCCTTTCTGGAAGGAGTGGAACGCCTTCGTGCGCCGCTTGAACCCGCAGGCTTACACCGTGGCGGAATTCTGGAACGACGCACGCCGGTTGCTCACTGAAGGAGGGTTTTCGGCGACCATGAATTACCATGCGTTTGCATTCCCGGTGAAGGGGTTCTTGATCGACGGGAGGATGTCGGCGCATGATTTTGGTCGCGAGCTTCAGCTGCGGCGCGAGGCGTATCCAACGGCGATGCAATTTGCCCAACAGAACTTGATCGACTCGCACGACACGGAGCGCGTGGCGTCGATGATCGTCAACCGCCCATTCGAGCAGCACTACCGCAACGCCGATCGTTTCGATTACGACGAGGGGGGCGTCGTCTCGCCGCGCTACAACCCGTCGTATGCCGTGAGACCGCCCACAGAGCAAGAGCGTCGCCTGCAGCGCATGATCGTCCTGCTGCAGATGACGTACGTCGGCGCTCCCATGGTTTACTACGGGGACGAGGCAGGGATGTGGGGCGGTGACGATCCGTGCGACCGCGCGCCGATGACTTGGGAAGATTTGCAATTTTGCGTGCAAAGTCACGATCCGCTTGGTCGCCCTCGGGAGGCCGTCGCCGTTGCATTTGATCATGAGTTGCATGATTTTTATCGCAGCGCGATCGCGCTGCGCAACAACGAGCCGGCCCTCCGGCGCGGCAGTTGGTCGCCCGTTGCCAGCGTTGACGATGCAAAGTTCTTTGCGTTCCGACGCAGCCTTGCGGGGCGGTCGCTGCTGGTCGCGTTCAATCGGGGCGCCGAGACTTTTCAGTGGGTACTACCTTCTCAAGTTGGGAAGAATGCCAAGATCATCTTCGCGACGGACCAAACCATTACTTTGGAAGATGGAGAACCTGCGGGTCCGCCCACGGCCCATCTGCCGGCCTTTTCGGGCGTTGTCGTGGCGGAGTGACCGCCGAGGCGTTGGCCGATCCTGAGCCGACGCAAACGGTCGTCCCGCCGGCGCTTGAGCGCAATTGAACTGACTTCGCCAGGAGATTCTAATGACTTTGGCATGATCATGAACGCGCCAATGCTGATGGCACGAACGTTCGCTGTCGTAGCGGCAACGCTGCTCGGCGGCGTCTTCGCGGTCGCAGCTGATGTCGCCTCGGAAGGCCCAATCGACGGGGCCCCGTTCAGCAGCGAGCAGATTGAATTCTTTGAGGCGAAAATTCGTCCGCTGCTCGTCACGCATTGCCAGGAGTGCCACGGGCCGGACCTGCAGGAGGCGAACCTGCGTCTCGATTCCCGCGCAGCCTTACTCTCGGGGGGCGATACCGGGGCCGCGATCGAACCTGGCCAGCCCGAGGCCAGTTTGCTCATTGATGCAGTCCGATATGGCGACGTCTACCAGATGCCCCCCACGGAGCAACTGGCGGCCGGTGACGTCGCGTTGCTGGAGGAATGGGTGCGGATCGGCGCGCCGTGGTCACCGGGAGCTGAGGGCGCCGTCGCGGAGGCCAAGCCGGCGTTCGACCTGCAAGCCCGCAAGGCTGGCCATTGGGCTTGGCATCGTGTCGTGCGGCCGTCGCCGCCGGAACTCGCGGACGCCAGCGCTACAACGCCCATCGACGCGTTCGTGTTAGCGAAGCTCGACGACGCGGGACTGGCGCCGGCGTCGCAGGCTGATCGCGCGACGCTGCTGCGTCGCGCTACATTCGATCTGACAGGCCTGCCGCCGACCTGGGCGGAAATCGAGGCGTTCGAACGTGACGAGTCCCCAGATGCGTTCGCACGTCAAGTCGACCGGCTCCTCGCATCGCCCCATTTCGGGGAACGCTGGGGAAGACATTGGCTCGATGTAGTGCGCTACGCTGAAACGCTGGGACACGAATCAGACTTTCCGCTGACCAATGCCTGGCGCTACCGCGACTACGTGATTCGTGCGCTTAATGCGGACGTGCCGTACGACGAGTTCGTGCAGGAGCATATCGCAGGCGACCTGTTCGATTCGCCGCGCATTCACCCGACGGAGCGGTTTAACGAATCAATTCTTGCCACCGCATTCTGGTACCTCGGGGAGGCGGTGCACGCGCCGGTTGATTCCCGTGCGGATCAGGCAACCCGCTTGGAGAATCAAGTCGACGTTCTCACTAAGGCATTTCTCGGCCTGACGGTCGCTTGCGCCCGGTGTCACGATCATAAATTCGACGCCATCTCGACGCGCGATTACTACGCCCTCGCTGGCTTCGCGGCGAGTTCACATCAGCAGGTGGCTTGCCTGGATCCCAACGGTGAACTTGAGGCGGGTGCCGCACGGCTCCAAGAACTCCATCGTCGCGGCGGCGAGGCGCTAGGGCTTGGCCGCGCGGGAACGTCGCAGGGAGTTCGTGGGACGCTGCCAGCGTCCCACGCTGCCGGCGCGCCTGCTACGTTCGAAGGCTTTGATGACGGAGGCGCCTCGTGGTTTCGCTCAGGATGGGCATTCGGCGACACGCTTGCGGACCGGGGCGACTGGCGCGTCACGCCGAGCGGGCCCGAAATGCTGGCCGCCGGTCTAGCGCACAGCGGCAGGTACGGCGACCGCCTGCCAGGAACGCTACGTTCCCAAACGTTCACCATCGAAAAGCCCTACCTTCATTACCGCGTGGCAGGGCGCCAGGCAAAGGTGCGGCTAATTGTCGACGGCTACGCGATGGATCCATTCACGCCCCTACTGTTCGAGGGGTTTACGTTTGAACTCGATAGCGATGAGTTAGGCTGGCGCTCGCAGAACGCGTCCCGCTATATGGGACATCGCGCCCATATAGAGCTGATCGACGCCGGACCCGGATATCTGGCGGTCGATGAAATCGTGTTTAGCGACTCCGCGGAGCCGCCGACGCGGCGGCAAGATTCGGCGAGCGCGGCGACCAGCGACATCGCGGTTGCCGCAGCCGACGCGGACGACGACCTGCCAAAGATTCTTGCAGAGATGTCGGCCATCGACGCCGCGCTGCCGGCGCCCGCGACCGCCGTGGCGATCGGAGACGGCAGTGGAGAAGATCTTCGCGTCCAAATCCGAGGCAATTACAAGACTCCGGGCGAGGAAGCGCCGCGGCGATTGCTCGAAGCAATTACCGGCGACGACGAACCCGCTCCGCTCCAAGGCAGCGGCCGGCGCGAGTTAGCCGAGCGGATTACGGCCGCAGACAATCCGTTTCTCGCCCGCGTGATGGCGAATCGCGTCTGGCAGCATCTGTTTGGTCGGGGACTGGTGGGCACCGTCGACAATTTTGGCGTGCTCGGCGAACGGCCGACGCACCCGGAACTGCTCGATTATGTGGCTTCGCGTTTTGTCGAAGAGAACTGGTCGGTCAAACGATTGATTCGCGAAATGATGTTGTCTGACGCGTATCAACGGGCGGCTGAAAGCTCCGCGGAAGCGGAGCGGCTCGATCCGCAGAATCGGCTGCTTCACCGTGCGAATGTGCGACGCCTGGAAGGCGAGGCGATCCGCGACGCACTTCTCGCAATCTCAGACCGCCTCGATCGGCAGCAGTTTGGACCGCCCGTGCCGATTCACCTGACTTCGTTCATGGATGGGCGCGGCAAGCCGGCCGAGAGCGGCCCGCTGGACGGGGCGGGACGCCGCAGCGTCTACTTGGAAGTGCGACGTAATTTCTTGTCGCCGTTTCTGCTCGCGTTCGACATGCCTGTCCCGGCGACGTGCGTCGGCCAACGGAGCAGTTCGAATGTGCCGGCTCAAGCCCTCTGCCTGCTTAACGATCCTTTCGTTCTCGAGCAATGCGATCTCTGGGCGAAGAAAGTAATCGAGAACCATGGCAACGCTGAGGATCGCATACGCGAAATGTATCGCAAGGCATTCGCACGGTCGGCAACTGGAGAGGAAATCGACGCCGCGAAGGCGTTTCTTGATGACCAAGCGGCAACCTACGGCGTCGGCGGAGATGATGTTCGAGTTTGGAGAGACCTGTGCCACGTGCTGGTCAACCTGAAGGAATTCATCTATCTGAATTAGTGCAGCCTCCATTTCGCCGACACTCCCCAACCTAAAACTACTTCTATGCACTGCGGCCGATTCATCGATGCTCCTGTAACAAGGCGCCAAATGCTCCGGCGCAGCGCCGGCGGCTTCGGGGCGCTGGCACTTGCCGGATTGCTTGCTGAATCCGCCGCGGCAGGTGCAGATGGAATGCCTCGGGGCGCCCATTTCGCTCCCAAGGCGCGCAGCGTCATCTTCCTCTACATGGACGGCGGGCCATCGCAGATGGACACGTTCGACCCGAAGCCCAGGCTTCAGGCCGAGCACGGTCAGCCGTTCAAGATGAAGATGGAGCCGACGCAGTTCAACAACAACGGGCTAACGCTGGGAAGTCCCTGGAAGTTCGCCAAGCACTGCGACAGCGGCCTCGAAGTCAGCGAGTTGTTTCCGCACGTCGCCCGCTGCGCGGACGACCTGACGGTCATTCGCTCGATGACCTCGGAATTCTCCGAGCATACGAGCGCCAATTACTTTCTGCACACAGGCGCGGGCATTCAGGGACGGCCCACCGCGGGCGCCTGGACGATGTACGGCTTGGGAAGCCCGTGCCAGAACCTGCCTGGATTCGTCGTCCTTAACGGCGGGCTCATTCCGCCGGGCGGGATCGATAACTTCGGCAACGGATATTTGCCAGCCACGTGCCAAGCGTCGCTGCTGCGGCCCGAGGGCGAACCGGTGGCAAACCTGCGACCGCTGGAGACGTTGCTGGCCGCCTCAGCGGCGAAAATCAATCTGCGGCAGCGGCTCGACCGATTTGTGGCGGAGCGCTTCCACCACGCCGATCCGGTCGAAGCGGCGATTGCGAACTATGAGTTGGCGTACCGCATGCAAGCGGCCATTCCTGAGTTGGTGGACCTTGCCGACGAGACCGCCGCGACTCGACGGCTGTACGGTCTCGACGCGGAGTACGCCCCGACGCGGACCTTTGGCGCCGAGTGCTTGCTCGCGCGCCGCTTGGTGGAACGGGGCGTCCGATTTGTGGAGCTAACGTGCCCAGCAGCCGCGGGAATCGATCGTTGGGATCAGCACGCGAGGCTGGTCGAGGGGCACCAGAGCAACGCCCGCGCCGTCGATCAGCCGATAGCAGGATTGTTGACCGATCTCAAGGCTCGCGGGCTGCTCGATGAGACGCTCGTTTGGTGGAGCGGCGAATTCGGGCGGACGCCATTCGCTCAAGGCGTCGATGGCCGCGACCATAATCCGTTCGGCTTTACCTGCTGGTTGGCCGGCGGCGGCGTACGGCGCGGCACGGTCTATGGAGCGACGGACGAATACGGCTACAAAGCCGTTGAGGATCGGGTCGAAATGCACGACCTGCACGCGACCATCTTGCACCTGCTCGGGATCGATCACGAGCGGCTGACGTTTCGCTTCAGCGGCCGCGACATGCGGCTGACCGACGTGGCCGGGCGGATACTGCACGGCATTCTGGCGTGAAACAGCCCGTCGCGGTTGATACGCTGCGCGAGCGCGGCGTATCGCCGCGAAAGCGCGATTAGCTCCAAATTTCCCGTCGAATCGAGTAAGATGTAGCGGTAGATTCCCGTGTGGGACGCTCTGCTCATTCCTACCTCCCTTGGTGACTGATTCGATGATGTTCCGCAGTCATTGCCCCCGCGCATTGAGTTTGGCGCTAACTCTCATGACGCTGTCGCCTTCCCTCCGCGTCGCGTTGGGCAACGACAAAGCGACGAATGCGGGCGCAGCGAGCAACGATGCGGCAGCCGCCCGCTTGGCCACTAACGCTGATGACCCAACGGAGGTCGCTCAACCGTGGCCGCTCGATAAAGCGTTGGCATCAATCTTCCCCCAAAAAGGGTTCGTCATTGAAATCGCCGCGGCGGAACCGCTGGTCGCGGACCCGGTCGCCATTGATTTTGGCTCCGACGGCCGGCTGTGGGTCGCGGAGATGCCCGACTACTTTCGGTTCACCGACGAGAAGTTCGCGCCCAACGGCAGCATCCGCGTGTTGACCGACCGCAACGGCGACGGCCGCTTTGATGAGGCCGCCACTTTCTGCGACGGGCTGCGGTTTCCCACGGACGTACTGGTATGGAACAAAGGCGTCATCGTCTGCGACGCGCCCGACGTGATTTACTTCGAGGATGCGGACGGCGACGGCAAGGCCGAGACGCGGAAGGTGTTGCTCACTGGCTTTGAAACGCACAATGCGCAGGCTCGGGTCAACAGCTTGCGGTGGGGCCTCGACAACTGGCTCTACGGTTCCTGCGGGATCTTTGGGGGCAAGATCCGCACGTTCGCGGGTAAGGAGTATGAACTAGGAGGTCGCGATTTCCGCTTTCGCCCTGGTACCGGTGAATTCGAGGCGGCCACCGGCTCAACGCAACAAGGTCGCGCTCGCGACGACTGGGGCGATTGGTTCGGTTGCGAAAACAGCTCGCTAATGGACCATTATCCGCTGGAAGATCGCTATGTGGCGCGCAATCCTCACATCGCGCCGCCGCCGGTCGAGGTATCGATCTCTACGGGGACCGACGCCAATCAGCTCTATCCGATCGGCAAGCTGACGCTGTTCAAGATGTCGGGCCCGCCAGGTCGGCCGACGGCCGCCTGTGGGTTGGAGGTGTATCGCGATGAGTTGCTCGGCGCCGAGTACGCGAACAATGTGTTCGTCGCCGAGCCGGTTAATCAGCTCGTCCATCGTCGCATCCTCGAACCGCGCGGCGCCACGTTCGCAGGGGTGCGGGCGGAGGACGAGGCGGGTAGCGAATTTCTGGCGTCAACCGACCCTTGGTTTCGTCCGGTGCAGATTCGTACCGGGCTTGATGGCTGTCTGTACGTCGTCGACATGCACCGTGAGGTGATCGAACACAAGAAGTTTATTCCCGAGGAGGAACTGCGCGGATTGAATCTCACAGCCGGACGCGATCAGGGCCGCATTTACCGCATTCGGCCGAGCGGCGCTTTGCCGCGTCCGATCGCATCGCTTGGCGATTTGGGGGCGACTGAGCTAGCCGCCCAAATCGAGTCCCCCAACGGCCCACTGCGCGACCTCGTGCAGCAGATGCTGATTCTACGCGACGACGACGAGGCGGTCCCGAAGCTCGTCGATGTTGCTCGTCGTTCGTCTCGACCTTCGTCGCGCCTGCAAGCCCTCTGCACGCTCGACGGTCTCCACGCGCTGGACGCCGCCTTGTTGATCGACGCGCTGGGCGACGCGGCTCCCGCGGTGCGTCGCCATGCAATTAGAATGAGCGAATCGTTGCTCGCCACGGAGCCAGAGTTGACCGATGCTATCCTGGCGCTCGTCGAAGACGACGACCCACAGGTTCAGCTCCAGCTCGCGTACACGCTGGGAACGAGTGACGATGCGCGCGTGCCGGCCGCGCTGGCACGAATCGCGGCGCGAAACAGCGCAGACCCTTACATTCTCGGCGCCGTGTGGAGCAGCGTCGGCAAGCAGAACGTCGTGGCCGTCGCGGCCGCCCTGCTGCAGGAAGCCGTTGCAAAACATCTTCCGCCCCAGCAGTTGGCGCCCGTCATTCAGCTGGTCGCCAAGCTGGGCGAGCCAGACGATTTGTTGAGGTTTGCGAAGTCGTTGCAGTCGCAGGCAGTCGCGGAAGACGCCGATTGGCAACTGGCAGCGGCCGAACTGCTTGAGCAGTCGCGCCGGCGATCGCTGGCGGCGGAACCTATCCAACGATTGTTGGCGCCAATGGTTGCCGCGGCTCAACAATTGCTCAAAGAGGGTCGTGGAGACGAAGCGCAACAGCTGGCCGCGCTGCGCGTTCTGGTGGCCAGTGGAGCCCAAGGAGAAAACTTGCTCCCGCTGTTGGAGCGCTTGCTCGAACCGCAAAACTCTCCCGCCGTCCATCGAGCCGCCATCGAGCTCGGTGCGTCGCTTGGGACGTCGACGGCAGCCAAAACCCTGTTAGCGCACTGGAAGGCGTTTACATCCGCGACTCGCGCTCAGACATTCAACTTGATGCTCGGCAGCGTCGAAATGACCTCCACATTGCTCGATCAAATCGACGCCGGAGTAATCGGCCCTGGCGATCTCGATGCCCTGCAGCGGCAGCGGCTCCTCGCTCATGCTGACGAACATGTCCGCGGCCGCGCCGCCGGAGCGCTCGCTGGCTCGACCGACCCCAACCGCGAGCAAGTGGTGCAGCACTACGTTGCCGAGGTCGCGCACGCGTCGCCTCCCGGCGATCCTGCACGTGGTCGTCAAGCATTCGCCAAGCACTGCTCTGGCTGCCATCGTCTCGAGGGGCAGGGTTTTGCAGTCGGTCCCGACCTCGCGGCGCTGACTTCCCGCTCGCCTGCAGCGCTTATCGAGTCGATTCTGGATCCCAACCGCGCGCTCGACGAGCGTTATCGCAGTTTCTCCGCTCAGACTTCCGACGGACTGTCGCACGCAGGAATCCTCACCGCCGAGACCTCAACCAGCGTCACGCTGACGGAGCAGGAAGGAAAGCAGCACACGCTGCTGCGCTCCGACCTGGACCAATTTGAGAATACCGGCAAGTCGCTGATGCCCGAAGGATTGGAACGCGACCTGGCGCCCCACGATATTGGCGACGTCATCGCCTATTTGCGATCGATCGGTCCGACGCCGAAGGTGATTGAGGGGAATCGGCCCGCCCTCGTCACCGCCGAGACCGACGGCTCGCTGCGGCTGCTCGCCGCCAACGGCTCGATCTTTGGCAAAGACATCACCTACGAGCCGGAGCATGGCAACATTGGCTATTGGCATGATCAGCTGGATCATGTGGCCTGGGACGTCGACATTCCCGCGACCGGCGAATACGAAGTCATCCTCGACGCGGCTTGCATCGACGATGCGGCGGGAAATGGATTCGTCGTCGAAGGAGGCGCGTTGCCGTTGCATGCCACGGTCCCCGGCACCGGCAATTTCGATTCAGGCGTCGGCGAGTTCCATTCCTACCGCTCGAAGCCCATTGGCCGCGTCTCGCTCAGCGCCGGACCGGGTCGAGTGATCGTCCGCCCCGACGGTCCCTTGCGGAGTCAGTACCTGATGGACATGCGCGGCCTGCAGCTGATGCCCGTCAGCACCCGGGCTCGGGCGACGGCAACGAAGGACGCCCCCGCGGAGATCACCAAGCTTCTCGATGGCTTGGCGGTCGGCAAGCCGGAAGAGTACGACCGCATCCCCGCCATTTGGGAGTTTGCCATCGCGGCCGCCCGCCGCAATGAGACGGGCGAATTGGTGCGCCTGCTCGAGCTGTCCCTTCCGGACAAAGGGGAGCCGCTTGCCGACTGGCAAGCCGTGGTGATTGGCGGCGGAATCATCAATGGCGTGAGCCAAGTCGGCGAATGGCCCGCGCGCCGCATGGTCGAGCTCCTCAAAGACCGGCGCGACCTGCAGGAAAAGTGGGAACGCGCCATCCTCCTCGCCGACGCCATGGCGGACAACGAGAAGGTCAAAACCGGCACGCGCTACGACGCGCTTCGTTTCCTGGGAGCGAGCGATTGGGACAAGTACGGCAAGAAACTCGTGCGCTACCTGCAGGCCGACGTCGACGCCGAACTCAACATGGGCGCCGTCAGCGGGCTGAGCGATATGGAAGTCGCGGGCGTTATCCAACCTCTGATCGATGCGCTCCCGCGCCTCAACGACGAAAACCGGAAGCTCGCGATCGAGGGCCTCGCGCGCACGCCCGAGCGGGCGCAGCGGCTCGTAACGGCCATCGACAGCAAGGAGATTCCCGGCGACGTGCTTTCGACGCCTCAGCTCGAACAGCTGCGGAAGATGGCTTCGACGGCGAAAGATTAAAATGGCAAACGCATCCCAGCAACGCAGGTTGGAGTCAACCTCGGTCGCAATTGCAGATTTTTCTTCATCGGCTGGTTGAGCCTCTGCCCGCGAGGCCGCTGTAGCGGGCAGGGGAGGATGTTGACCACTCGACGCCGCCGCGATGCGGAAGCTAACCTTCGCGCCGGCTCTTATCCTAACAGGGTATTATTAGGAAGTTTTTGTCTTCGCCATCGCTTTTAGTCTTTGCCGTGCTTTGTGCCGCACTGTTTTCCCGCTTTCGGCGCCACAGAACGACGGCTGTTGTGGTACGGTAATTGCCCTGAGGTGGACCAACATCCCTGTGGCCAACCCCTCCTGACGCGCCTTCATGCCAGCGCCTACGCTTCGGCTGTCAGCTGCCGCGATGATTCAAACAAGCGGCGACCGCCCCATCATTCGCGTGGAACCGCATGGCGAAGATCACCACGCTATCGCCGATTCAATTTCCGTCAAACTGAGGTGCCATTTACCAATGGCGCCCGTCCGGTAGCCCGCCAATTGCAGCACTTTAGGCAGCACTGGCTCGTCAACCGGAAGGTGATGCACCTCGGGCACGGCCAAGTGAGGGTTGACCATCCCTCGATCTACCACATGAACCATACCGTATCGATTCGGATCTCGACCCGTCAACGCCCCCGCACGGCTCGGCGAGCAGAGCGGCGTCGTCACGTAGAATCGAGTCAAGCGACAGCCCTCGCGAGCCAGCTGATCGAGCGAAGGCATCTTGATGACCGCATGTCCAAAGCAGCCCAGATCACCCCACCCCAACTCGTCGGTCAGGATCCATATAATGTTGGGTGGATTTCGCACGGCGCCGACCGCCGACGGCGCATCCACTCCGCGCGCCGTGGCAGCCAGCGATAGAACAATGGCAGCCTTTGCGGTCCATGTTTGGCATTTTATCATCACTTGCTCTGCCGCCGACATCAACGGCGCATGCTCCACAGACCAAGCGTAAACTCTGCTGCCTTAGCTAGTCAACGTCGCAAAACCAGGACTACACGCTATGCTTGTTACAGGACTCATTAATCCTCAGATACTTTCCCTAATCGCTCGCGTGCGACATACAGATGCTTTGGTAATTGCCGATGCTGCATTCAAATCATGGCCAGGCGTCGAAACGATCGACGTGTCGCTGATCAAAGGGGTACCCACCGTGCATCAAGTGATGGAGGCAGTGCTGGCGAACTGGAAATGCGGCGAAGTTGTCAAGTCTCAGGAGTTTCTTACGTTCAACGGCGTCGACGTGCAAAACGACTTCCGCAGAATTGTCGAAGGCATCAAGGTTACATTCGAGCCGTTCGCTAACTTTAAAGCACGCGTGCCTTCAGCGGCAGGCATCATCCGCACAGGCGAAGTGATGGAGCACGGAAACGTCATTCTCATCTCAGCCTAGATTCTTACTCTAAGCAGAACTGACCCAATTCAAACCAGGCACTGGAGCTTTGGCGAATCGCGACTTGTCCGCTAAGGATCACCGCAGAGTAGTTTATGCGAAGAGCCGCGCGACGTTAGGACTTCGAAGCCAAACGTGAATGATAATAAGTGAACGCGCGTGAGCTTGGATCATTTCCGTGATTTTCCCGGCATCCAATCGCCGGCGAATCTGGATCGCAGCCGGCTGGAGAGAGCCATGGTCCGCCGTTGGCGGAATTGCTGCGGAAGCAACCCGCAGCCCAGCTCGTCACGTGCGCCACGCAAACTACGTAGAACGACGACAGGATGGCGGCAACGTTGCACTCGTGCAGTAAATTCGCACGCCCGCGCGGCTCTGAGCAGAATCGCCGACGCGCCGCAGCGAAAGAAAACCAACAGAACGCATCCAGGCGCGCCGTAACCGATTCCCTCGCCTGGTTTTGGTGAGCAAGCGACTGATGGGCCTCGAGCACCCAAAGATATAGCGAATGAAAGAACCGAGCAGTCCTTGGTTTTCCTGAAGCCCGTCAACAATGGTCCGGTTGCCGAAGCTAACGTCGACCTTTTGCCGAGCCGTGGCATAAGGGCGCTTTATATTGACCAGAGCAAGCGGGCGCCGTTAACAATGACGAGACGCGGACCAGACGCCGCCGGACATGATGTCCGGCAACTTTCTCGTGATAACTGTCAGCAATGACGCTCAGGCCGGATCGTTGGCGATCGATCTCGCCCCGCCCGCTGCCCGTCACTTGGCATTTTTCGGCAAGGAATTCAAGTTCTACCGAGAACCAGCGCACTCCTCGTCGCTGATAGCTAAGCAAAGCCCCCCTTGCTCTTCAGGAGAGGGCAGGGCGGCCGCCAGCGCCAGAGCGCGCGCCCCGGCGCTGGCAGCTCTCCCGCGCGCTCTAGCACGGACTCGGAGCCGCATCTCCCACGAACAGCCGCCAGCTGTCGTGGAGCTCGCGCCACAGCTGGCTGACTCGTCCGGCGGTCAGCCGACAGAGCTCCGCGACGGCGCTCGTCCGTTCCCCCTGCGCCAGCGCGTGGACCACGCGCTGATCACGACGGGAGAGCGAACCGTACCACTGGCTGAAGTCAATTCGCAGCGCCGCCATCTCCGCGGGACTTGCCCGTCGGTAGTCGCTAAGGGACTGGGCGATCGAGTCGATCGGTTCGGTGCGACAGCCGCGCCGCCGGCATTTCACCGAGCCGACGTCCGCCGCGTTGTCACGGCTTCCGGTCAAGCGCCCGGATCGATAACGCCGCACGCCGTAACGGGCCAACGGCGTGGCGTAGCCGAGCTTCGCTCGACCCGCCTGCGCCAGCCCGGCATAGGCGACCGCAGCCGAAGCGATGACCGTTTGGATCGCCTCTTCGCGTTCTTCGGGGGCCAGTTCACGGAAGGCGATTCGTGCGTAGCGCCGGATCGTCGGCAGCATCTGGACGAACGAGGCTTGCCAGGGGAGGGGAGGGGCGTCATCAGCAGCGACGATTGCTGAGCAGTTCATGGGACGTTCCTTTCCAAAGGGACCGCCCCTGTCGAGGGCGGTCGTGTGAGGTACACAACCGCCCTCGCGACAGGCGAGAGCTCAAAAATGTAGAGAGCAAGTCCGTGCGACAATCGTGGGATACGCTCTGGACGCCGTCGCAGCAGCCACTTCAAGGAGGGCGTAGGCGCTAAGCTCCCCAAGCATTCATGCCGCCAAACGGCACTGGATTTAGCGGTAGCCGGCTGCCTCGCGCAAAGCGATCGGTAACTTACAGGCTTAGCGGTGCGGATTTGAAGAAGCAACACGCGACCTGCGACAGGGAGCTTATTGCAGATCTGCCAATGTTGCTTGGGATGCGTTCCGCGAACGCCATGAGCAACAAGTCCAACGCGAGCAGGCGGAAACGACGCTGCTCAAAGTCATCAGCGTCTTCAATTCGGTGGAAGCAATCTGTGCTCCAAGACGACTTGGCGACTTGGACGAGCAACGATTACTGCACTACAAGGACTCAATGATCCGTGCAAACAGCATCAACACCGCGGTTAGTTACCTGGCCCATCTCCGCGCGGCGCTGAACGCTGCGGTCGAGTGGGGAATGCTTCCGCGACTGCCGAAGATACCTAAAATCAAACGCGGCAAGGGAGTCAAGTTGATGAGGGGGCGAGCGGTGACGCCCGTCGAGTTTAGGGCAATGTTGGAAGCAACGCCTGCGGTCGTCAGCGAAGCTTCGGCAGCTACTTGGCAATTTCTGCTCCGCGGCCTTTGGCTGTCCGGCCTTCGTCTTCAGGAAGCGTGTCTGCTGCACTGGGACGGCTACCGGGGCCATACGATCGACATGGATGGCAAGCGACCCATGTTCATCATTCGGGGAGAGCTGGAGAAGGGTCGCCAGGATCGACGTTTACCGATGGCTCCCGAGTTTGTAGCGTTATTGGCCACGGTCCCGCTAGAAGCCCGCTCAGGACCAGTTTTTCGGCCCCAGGCAAAGCGGCGTGGCGGGCCAACCCCAAGTCTTCACCGCATCGGCGAAGTCATCGCCAAGATCGGCGAACAGGCCAAGGTCGTCGTCGACGCCGATCCGCGCACAGGCGAGCCCACGAAGTTCGCTTCCGCGCATGATCTTCGACGGGCTTTTGGGTATCGTTGGGCGCCGCGCGTGATGCCTGCGATCCTGCAGAAGTTAATGCGTCACGCCTCAATTCAGACGACGATGCAGTATTACGTCAACATCGAAGCCGATGATGTCGCCAACGCACTGTGGGCGGCGACTAGCAACACTTTTAGCAACAGTTGCGATTTTGAGGCGGCGATCGAAGAAGCGACCGATTCGTAAGGTCTGGCTCGCGAAGCACTTAGGAAGTGGACAGGGGCGGGATCGAACCGCCGACACATGGATTTTCAGTCCATTGCTCTACCAACTGAGCTACCTGTCCCCGGGCATCATTGCCAGCGAAACGGCGCATCCTAAGAAGCGGGACCGCCGGTGTCAATGATTGGCGACCGCTTGGCGAGAAGAGTTTTCGGCTCGCTCAGGCCCCGTTGCCCAGTCGGCGTCCGCCGACTGTCATAACCGGTTCGAGCGTTGAAACTGGACGGTCGCCCCGCTGCTTGACACGCCGGAAAAGCGGCAGCTACGATGAAGTGTCGCACGGCTGGCCGCAAGGCGTCGCGCGGCAGTCGCTGGCGCTCCCCGAGGCAGGAGGCGGCGCGACTGTGGACGGCTCACTCTGAGCAAGGCGACGGGCGCGACCCGAGCCTACGGTCCGGATTCGGAACATTGAAGTTACTTGAGGCACGCCACGCGATGATGGCCGTCGATGCTATCGATGCGCGCCGCTGCGGCAGGATCGCAGAGGGCGCCGCGATGCGCGCACATGGCCAAGCGACTCGCCTTCTCGGCCGTTTGACGATTGCACTTCTTGGGTTTCTGGCCGCCAGCCAGCAGACCTCTCTGGCGTACACCCCGGAAAGTCCCGAGGTGCTGGCCGTCGTCGACAAAGGCCTGAAATTCCTCGAATCGCAGTCGCACGGCGAAGTCGGCGGCAAGTGCCTGATCGCCTTGGCGTTTCACAAGCGCGGGATGTCCCAGGGGCATCCGAAAATTCAAGAGGCGCTCGAATCGTGTCGCTCGTCAATCGACGAGGAGAAGCAGCGCGGCTACCTGTACGGCAAATGCATCGCGATCATCTTCCTGACGGAACTCGATGCCGCGGCGCATCGTGACCTGATCAACGCCTATGTCTCGCAGCTGAAGGACTACCAAAAAGAACACGGCGGATTCGGGTACCAGGGGATTCCGACCGGCGATACCTCTCAAACCCAGTACGCCGCCTTGGCGTATTGGCAATTGTTGAATCACGGAATCAGCCCCGACGCCGACTCGGTGCAGCGTTGCCTCAATTGGCTCATGCGCACACGCGATCCCTCGGGCGTGTGGGGCTACCAGGGGATCGACCCGGGAAACTTTAACCTTGTCGAACAGCCCGATAAGCCTGGCCGTTCCATGGCGGCCGCGGGAATGAGCGGCACGCTGATCCTGGGGAACCTCGTCGGGCTGCTGCAACCTCCAAGAGCGGAAACAGCGCTCGTTTCGAGCGAGCTTCCTGCCGCGCTGAAGCGCGTCGAAGCGCCGGGAACGACGCGCGCCCCGTCCCTCCCGCCCGGGAACGTCGACCCGCAGCGTCTAACGGAAACCGTAGCCGCCGGTCGAGCCTGGTTCGACAAGAACTTCGGCTTCGAAGTCCATGAATATCAAAGTTACTACTACTATTCGATCGAACGGTTCCGCAGCTTTCAGGAGTACCTCGACGGCGAAGTAGTGGAGGATCCGGAGTGGTACAACGAAGGCTTCAAACGCCTGAAAGAGACTCAATCGGCCGAAGGGAGCTGGAGCGACAGCTCAGGACAAGCTTGTGCGACGGCCTTCTCCGTACTTTTTCTGTTGCGGTCGACGCAGAAGAGCATTGCCGCAAGCTTGGGCGAAGGAACCCTCGTCGGCGGCCGCGGGTTGCCTCGCGATTTGTCGAAGGTGAAACTCCGCGGCGGCAGGCTGGTCGTTGACCAGAAACCGACCGAAGTCGACCAGCTGTTAGGGATGTTGGATGAGTCGAATTCAAGCTCGCTCGACGATCTGCTCGACAATCCCGCCGCGTTGGACGTGCACAATGTCGACGCCCAGGACGCCCGTCGCTTGCAGCAAGTGGTGAAGAGCGGTCCAGCCGGCGCCCGGATTATGGCCGTGCGTGCGTTAGCGAAGCTACGCGATATTGATTACGCGCCAACGCTGATCTATGCATTAACCGACCCCGACAAGCGCGTCGTCCGCGAGGCGCGCGACGGACTGAGATCCGTCAGCCGCAACTTTGAGGGGTACGGGCCGCCCGATAACTTTGAGGATGCCGAGCGCCGGGTCGCCGTCGACCGCTGGAAGCAGTGGTACCAAACGGTTCGTCCGGAAGCTCCGCCGCTGCCGTAAGCAACGCCGCTTCCCGACGGGGAGGGCGCCGCTTTTGATCATCCCAACGACCCGGTTCGTGACAGGTCGAATCGCTTCACCATCCAGTCCGCCGCAGGCACTTCCAGCATGAACGCTGCCAACAGTTTCGCCTCCCTCCTTGAAGACTGGTGCTATGGATTCCTGGCGCTAAACTTCTTCTGGGGGCTCTACCACCTGGTTCTCGGTTTTCGCCGCGTCAAGCAGCTCAGCTTCAAGAGCCACGACGATCAGGCCGAACTCATGGACGAGTTGCTGCCGTTGATCGAGGCAGGGCAATTCGATTCGGTCGAAGAACTTTGCGCCGACGACGCCCGCGCACTGCCGCAGCTCGCCTACATGGCCGTCGAGAATCGCGACCTTGCGGAACCCCAGTTGCGTCAGCTGGTCGCTGAAGTCGTGCAGCGCGACATCTTCGGCGATCTGGAATATCGATCCCGCTGGATCGCCACCGTTATTAAGAGCGGTCCGCTGCTGGGCCTGTTCGGGACGGTGCTAGGCATGATGGCGGCGTTCGGGCGCATCGGCACTGGCGCCAAGATCCAACCCTCGGAAATCGCCGGTGAGATCAGCATCGCGCTCATCTGCACTGCGATGGGACTGATCACCGCCATTCCGTTTAACTTCATGATGGCGAGCCTCAATAACAGGATTCGCAAGTTTCAGGACGCGCTCGGAGCCGGCCTCGTGCGGATTCTCGACGCGCTCAAGCACCGTTCCTAGGCCGAAAAAGGGGCACCCATGCATTCTGGCGGCGTGAACTTGGGCGGCGCTCACGGGGCCGACGATACGCTTTTGGCGCGTCGTCCCCTTGAAGACGACGCCGAGTTCGACATCACCGCCATGATCGACCTGGTGTTCATGATGAACATCTACTTCCTCGTGTCGTTCCTCACCGCCGCGATGGGCGAGATCGCCATGCCGACCGCGCGCCATGTCGCGGCGCTCGATCCCGACACGTCGGTGAGAATCACCGTTTTGGGCAGTCTCGATGGCGAATCCATCAGCGTCTATCTCGGCAACGGCAAAGAGGGCGAGGAGATCAAGGATCCCGAGCAGCAGGAAACCAAGGTTCGCGAGTACGTTGAAAAGGCGCTCGCGGACGGAAAGACCAACGTCCTCATCAAGGCCGAGGCCAAAGTCCAGGAAGGTCAGGTCAATCGCATCTCGCTCGCCGCTGCCGTCGAAGGGATGAAGCTTCATGCCGGCGTGACGGAGATCGACGAGCCATGACGATCTCATTCGCCTGCCCGCTTTGCGGCAAGAAGCTTTCAGCGCCAGAGTCGCTCGTCGGCCGCGAACGGACGTGCCCGAAGTGCCGAGCGTCGATCAAGGTCCCCACCGCCGAGCAGGCCGCGCGCCGGAAACCTGCAGGCGACTCCCACGGCAGTTCGCCCCATGGCCTGCTGAGTTCCTCGGGCCCCGCGCACGAAGAAGATCTGATCGACATGACGGCGATGGTCGACATCGTCTTCTTCCTCTTAATTTTCTTCATGGTCACCTCGCTTAGCGCGGTCGAATCGGTCATCGGCCTCCCGCCGCCGCAGAAAAAGACGTCCGCGCCGGTAGCTCAGGCGACGCCCGATCTGGCGAATGATCCCAGCTTTATCTCCGTGACCATTGAAGAGGACGACACCGTTTGGGTCGAAGACGAGCAAGTGTTCGGCTCGCAAAGTCTGCGGGTTAAACTGAGAGACCTCCGCAATCGCGACTTTCAACCGACGGGGATGGTCATTACCTGCAACCCGAAGGCGAGTCACGGGACGGCGGTGATGGTGCTCGACTCGGGGGCCGACGTCGGCATGGAAGACATGCGACTTGCCGTGACCGAGGCAGTTGAATAGGTCGCTCGTAGCGCGCCATCGACGACTACTTATGACTGGACGCACCAAGAACTAAAATTTCTCTGGACTTCGAGCCGCCCCGCCCGCCGACTTATGGCCATCGCCCCGCCCCCCACTACTACAACTGATCGATCGACGCAGGCCCGCGAGCAGTCGGCGCTAACGGTCAGCTCGTACGAGCGGTCGGCGACGCTGGTGATTTCGCTACTAGTCATTTTCGGCACGATGTTCGGCGGCTTGGCGATGATCTTCTTCGCCGACAAATTCAACCGCGAAGAAGTAGTCGCCATCGAATTTGTTCCCATGGAGGCGACTAGCCCCACGGGAAACGGCGGCTTTGGCACCGACCCCGAGCCGCCTGGCGTGGAGGATGGCTCGGAACTTGCCGAGCCAAACCTGGCGGAAACGTTGGCAGCGGTTGAATCGACGACCGAACTATTGAGCGACGCTGTCATCAGCGACAATGTCGCCGCGGACCTTGCCGTTCAAGGCTCTGACGAGCAGGCGAGCAAAGGGGGCGGCGTTGGCGACGCCCGCCAGCCGGGCCCCGGCAACGATGGCGTCATCGAGCGCGTGCCCCGTTGGGAACGCTGGAAGATCCGCTTTGAGCCGCCGTCCGCGGCCGACTTTGCGAAGTGGCTCGACCAGTACAAAATTCGCATCGGCGTCCTTGGCCGGGACAATCAAGTCCATGTGGCGTACGGATTCGCGTCGGGCACGCCCACAACGGAGTCCGCCAAGCCAATCGAATATGGCGGCTGGGGACAAACCCTCCCGGCCGACGGCCCCATGCCGGCGCTGACGAAAGACTTGGCGCGCAAGGCCGGCACGCTGCAGCGCGGGCCGATTGCACTGTTGTTCTATCCGCGCGAGGTCGAGCAACTGCTCTACACGCTGGAAAAGAATCGCATGGAACAATCGGCCCAAAAGAAACACGAGCCCAATAAGATTCGAGAAACCGTCTTCACGGTCATTCCGGATCGCGACGGTTACAAATTTGAAGTCGTCGATCAAAAATACTTCTAGCACGGCCCGTCGCCGCCAACTCACTCGCACTGCCTGGACCCGAACGCCGCCGTGATGACTACCGACGACTTCATCGACCTTCTCGAACAGCAGCGGCTCGTGCAAGACGGGGTTGCCCGCCAGCTCCGCGCCAAGTCGCGTCAGGGCGACTCTCGGATCACGCCGCAGTCGATTCTCAAGTATCTCGTCAAAAAAGACTTGGTCACTCGCGCCCAGGCCCGGGTCCTCCTCGAAACGACGCTTGTCGTCAGCGACAAGGCCGAGTCAAGCATCCTCGGTCTCACGCCGCTGGGAAGCGCCGCCGCGCCCCGACCGCCGCAGGCCATGCCCCATATCGTCGAGGACGACGAGCTGGAGATTGTCGAGTTCGAGGACGAAGCCGATGCCACGGGCCCCGCCGCGATTGCCGAACCGTTTGACGCCGGCGCCGCGGCGTTCGATGCGCCAACCGCAATCGACGGCGGCGGCGAGCTGACCGCCGAAGAAGACCGGCCCCGCCGTTCGGCGGCCGGCAGCAAACTGCGCCCCGCGTCGCTGCGGAAGCCCAAGGGCAAGAAGTCGAGTCCTCCCAAGAAAAAGAAGTCCGGCAACGACGGTGAAAAGAGCCAGTGGGACTCGCCGCTGCTGCTCATGGGAGGCGGCGCCCTGGCGGTGTTGGTCGTGGGCAGCGTCGTCCTCTGGTGGTTGCTGTTTCGCGAGACCGCCGACAAGTCGCTGAAGGAAGCGCAGGCTGCCTTCGACGGCGGCAACTATGCGCAGGCGACCACGCTCTACAAAGAATTCGTCACTAAGTATTCGCACCACAAAGACGTCAGCGAAGCCAAAGTTCGCGCCGGCCTCTCGCAGTTGTGGGACCTGTCGGAAAGCAGCAATTTCGCAGGCGCCGCCGACCTGGCCCCGACCATCCTGACCGAGATTGAAAACGAACCAGCGTTTATCTCGAACGCCGAGCAGAGCAGCAGTATCACCACGGCCAAACAAGAGTTGTCGCAACTCCTGCCGCGCATTGCTCGCGGACTTGCCGACCAGGCGGAAAAGGCGTCGGACGAAGAAACCGTCACGAAGCGACTGGAACAGGCGAACGTCGTCCTCGCGCTCGCTTCCAATACGAAGTACATTCCGGATGAGCTTCGACAGACGACCCAGATCGGCGAAATTCAGGAAACTCTCGCGCTTGTCCAAACGCGATTGCAACGAAAAGTCGATCTGGCGGCGGCCCTGGCGAAGATGGCAGAAGTCACCGCCGCGGGCAAACCTGCCGAGGCGCTGAAAATTCGCGACACGCTCCTGCTCACCCATCCAGCGCTGAGCGACGACCCGTCGCTCGCAGAAGCGATTTCGAAAGTCGGGGTCGCCGAACAAGCGGCCGTGAAATTCGTCGCATCGAAGCAGGTCGCGGTAACGACGCCGGCCGAAACTTCCATCGTGGCGGAACTCGCACTTGCTGATCGTCGCGGTCCAGCGGCGACAGGGGCCGCCGCGCCCGTCGTTGTCCGCATCGATGGCGCGCTCTATGGGCTGGGCGGCGGCGATGGAGCGCTCCTCTGGCGGCGATTCGTCGGACCAGACGTCGCATCGTATCCCGTGCTGCTCCCCAGCGGCGTGGTCGTCGCCGCCGACGCGCAGCGGCACGAGCTGGCAGCGTTCGACGGCAAGAGCGGCAAGCTCGTTTGGCGGTTGCCCCTTGCAGGCAGACTGGCGACTGCCGTGCCTTTCGGCACTCGCCTGCTGGTGGCTAGCGACGCAGGGCGCATCTACGTCGTTGATCAAGCGAGCGGTGAATCAGCGGGATACGTCGAGTTTTCGCAGCCCATTCGCCAGGCGCCTGTCGTCAATGAGCGCGGCGATCGCATTTATGTCCTTGGCGAACACTCGAACCTTTATACGCTCTCGGCCGACAAGCTCGCCTGCGTCGGCGTCTACTATCTGGGCCACTCGGCCGGAGGGGCCGCGACCCCGCCCATCGCGGTGCTTAACAAAGTCATCGTCGCCGACAACTCGGGCGCCGAGACCTGCCAAGTCCGCGTGCTCGCCCTCAACGACCAAGGCGCTCCCGACGCCGACGCGGCGAACTACCGGCTGCCAGGACTCGTGACGACGCCGCTGCAGGTCGCCGGCAGACGTTTCGCGACGGTCACCTCGCAGGGACAGGCGATCGTCTTCGAAGTGGCCGCGGGAAACGACAAGTCAGCGCTGACGCCGCTTGCCTCGCGCGACGCGAAAGACGGCGAACAGCTGGCGCGGTTCAGCCTGCTGCATGACGGTCATCTATGGCTCGCCGCGCGCGGTCTCACCAAGCTCGCCATCTTGCCCACGGGAAACCAATTACCGGTCCGCAGCATCGAGCGCGACTATCGCGCGGACGCTTTTGACTATCCGTTACAGTCGATTGGCAGCCTGATCATCCACGTGCGACGGCCGGCAGGGCAGGGGGGCGCGATCGTTGCGGCCATGGACGCCTCGTCAGACAAGGCCCTGTGGGAAACGGCCATCGCCGTCCCTCCCGCCGGCCCGCCGGCGGTTGACCCCAGCAGTCAGCAAATCATTGCCGGCTCGTCATCGGGCGCCGTTTATGTGCTGAACCGCGAAGCGCTCGCGCGCCGCGTGCAGGACCAAGCCCTGCGCATCGATTCCGCTTCGCTCAAGCCGACTCTGTTCAACGACGCGCTCGACTTGGGCGGCGGACGACTGGCCCTCGCAGGCGCCGGAGCTGCGAAGATCGTCCACTTTCGCCCGAACGACCCGCGGCAACAATTGCGCGAGATCGAACTCCCCGGCCCGCTCAGCGGCGCCCTGACCGCGTGGGGCGAAGGCTTCGCCGCTCCCAGCGAAGTAGGACAGGTCTTCCTGTACAACGCTGACGACGCGGCAGTGGCAGCGACGCCGTTTCAGCCGGAACTCACTCCCGGCACGACGTATCGCTGGCTGCCGTCGGCCGTCGCGGGCACAGGAACCAATGCACAACTCATCGCGTCCGACGGCGTTGGCAAAATCTACCTGGTGCGACTCGCGGCTGAACCTGACGCTCACCTGGAGGCAACTGCGAGCGTCGACGTCGGTCCTTCGCCGCTAGTGACGCGTTTGGCCGCCGTCGGCGAAACGGCATTCGTTGGCAATCAGGCCGGTAAACTCGCTCGCTTCGCGGTTCCTGACCTCGCGCCGGGTGAAACAACCGACGTCGGCGGACAAATTGCCTGGGGTCCGTATGCCGCGAGCGATGGCGTGCTGCTCGCCAACGATGCGAACGAACTGTTGCTCGTAGGCGTCGATGGCGCCGTCAAATGGCGCCAGCCGCTCGCCCACGGCGCCGTGGGCGGCGCACCGCTGCTGGCCGACGGCCATGCATTCTTGCTTCACCCCGTCGGCATCTCGAAGGTCAACCTGGCCGATGGCAGCGACGCCGGCTTCGTCGACGTCGGCCAAAACCTCGCGGCCGGCCCCGTCGCATTCGCAGGTCGCTTAGTGGTGGCAGCCGCGGACGGCACGCTGCTCGTCGTCAACCAGCCCTGATCCGCGAGCACTTTCCGCAGTTCATCATCTCCATGCGCACCTTCCCAGAATTCGCGATTCGCGTCAGCATCATCTGCATGCTGTGGGCCTGCGCGCCAAGGTGGAGTGCACCCCACGCCTGGGCGCAGGAGTCGTCGACCCCGGCGGGGGGAGCGGCAGCTGCGAGCGCGCCGGCGGCCGCGTCGGGCTCCGCAACTGACGAGGCGGTCGAGATCGCCGTTCCCCTCCTCGAGCGCTCGCCGTTCGACCGAATCACGCTCGACGCGGCGAATCAGAACGCGGTGATCGAAACAGTCGTTCTCGACCTTCCCAATCGACAACTCCCCAACCCGCTGCCGACCACCGGTTCGCTCGATATCCGCCGTCTGCGCCACCCCTCGATTCCTTATACGGTGCAGTGGGCCGCGATTACCAAGGTCGAATTCTTCGAACAAATGCTTCTCGCCGAAGCCGAGCGGCTCACGGCCGAAGGCAAGTTCGGCGACGCCTTCGAATATCTGGCGTTCCTCACCGCCAACTATCCGCAGCTGCCGGGGCTCGAGCAGGCGCTGCAGACCCACCTCTGGCGCGAGGCTTCCGCCTCTTACGCGGCCAAGAAGCACGCCGAGGCGTGGCCGGCGCTAGTGGCGCTCTACGAGCGCAACGCGAACTATCCCCGGCTGGTCAACGCCGTCCAGGCGGTGAGCGACGACTTGATCGCCCGCAGGTTGCAGGATCGCGACTACGCCGCCGCGCGAACGCTCGTCGAAGCACTCTCCCGCAGCTTCCCCAAGCTCAACCTCGCCAATGTCGCGCGCTGGCAGGGCCAGTTCCAGAGCGACGCCGAGGCGCAGCTCGCCCGAGCGCGGAAGGCGTTCGCTGCGAAAGACTATGGCGAGGCGCGCGACGCCATTGCCTTCGCCCGCTCGATCATGCCCGACATTCCCGGCGGCGTCGAACTGTGGAAAGAAATCCAAGCGACGGCGCCCGAAATTCGCGTCGGCGTGACGCAACCGGCTCCGCCGGGCGTCATGTCGCAGACGCCGACGTGGGCCGCAGCGCGAGTGAGCGACCTCGTCAATCCGCGGCTGGTGGAAATGGTCGACTTCGGCGCTGAAGGCGGCGTTTACGCATCGCGCTGGAGCGACTTGAAAGCCAGCGACGACGGACTCCGCACAGCGATCACGTTGAAGCCCCTTGCGGTCGAACGCGGCCTCCGCGCGAGCACCCTCGCCCTCCGACTAGTCGAAATGGCAAGCCTGCAAGGCGATCGCGCCCAGGCCGATTTCGCTGCCCTCACTGCCGGCGTCCAGTTGACGAAGGGCCGCGGCGTTGAAATTGTCTGGCGGCGCCCGCACGTCCGCCCGGAGGCGTTCTTGCAAATTCCGCTGCGCTGGCTCGCAACGGCGAGCGAGGCGCCGGGGCTGTGGTTTGATCCGCAGCCGGCCAAGCGAGACGGCATCGAGCACCCCTTCGAGCGTTCCAGTCCCCCCTCCGCCGCTGCGGGGGAACCGCGACTCGTCGTCGAAATGCAATATCCCGACGACGAGTCGATGCTCGACGCCTTGATGCGCAACGACGTCGACGCCATCGACCGCGTGCCGCCCTGGCAACTCGCGAGCGTCGAGAACGCCGCCACGGTCTCGGTGGTCCCCTACCGATTGCCGACCGTCCATGTGCTGATCCCCAATCCTGCCAATCCTCTGCTGGAGGTCCGCGAATTTCGCCGCGCCCTCAACTATGGAATCGACGCCGAAAGCATCGTGCGGGACATCATCCTCGGCGGCGAAACTCGCGCCGGCTTTCGCACGCTCAGCGGTCCCTTCCCGGCCGGCGTGACGCTGAACGACCCCGGAGGTTATGCCTACAACCCCGAGGTGGCCCCGCGGCCCTACGAACCGCGCCTGGCGGCCCTACTCGCCGGCGTCGCCAGGACGACGCTTGCCAAACGCGAGGAAGAAAAGAAAAAGGCCGAGGCGGAAGCCAAGGCCAAAGCGGCAGCCGCCACTGAGCCCCCAACGACCGAAGGAGACGCCGCGAAGAAACCAGCGGCTTCTAGCGATGCTCCCGCAGCCGAGACGCCCGCCCCGCCCCCGGCGCCGCTGATCCTCGCCCATGCCGCCGACCCGGTCGCCCGGCTGTCGTGTCAAACAATCAAGTTGCAACTCGACCTGATTGGCATCCCGATCAAGCTCGCCGAATTCAAAGGTTCCGCCCCGCCTGCCGAACTCAAGTACGACTTGCTCTACGCTGAACTCGCCGTTTGGGAGCCCGTGTACGACGCCCGCCGGTTGCTTGGCGCCACTGGCGTCGCGGGGCGTGCCAGCGCCATGATGGCCGCCGCCCTCGATCAACTCGACCGTGCGGAGAATTGGAACCAGGCCCGCGACCAGCTGCGCGAAATCCACCGCATCGCTCACTACGATCTGCCGTTGATTCCGCTCTGGCAAACGGTTAACCATTTCGCCCACCGCAAGTCGCTCAGCGGCGTCGGCGCGTCGCCAGTCACCCTGTATCAGAATCTCGCTAATTGGCGTAAGTCGATCGAATAGGAATCGCGTTGCCGCCCTCCACCATTCACCAACGACCTCCGTCGCGTCCCCGCTGCTTGAGCGGCCGGACGTCGTGGTTAGCCTGCGCGGCGATGTTGGTCGCTGGCTCGCTGGACGCCCGCGCCGCTGAACGCGCCGTGTGGGAACATTCGCCCTACCGAGTCCTCGCAACCCTCGCCGTCGACGACCACTCCCGCCCGCAGCTTGACCTGCCAACCTCGCTGAGCGGACAAATCGCCGCCCGCGTCGAAGGTTCGCTCCGTCCGCTCTGGGACTTCAAGATTGATAGCCCCGACGCTGGGGCCGCCCGCCGGCAATGTTTTGAGCTGCGTGAGATTCCTTGGGATGAACTCTCGGCCGACCAGAAAGCCAATGACAAGCTCCTCTGGCTCGGCGTGCGGGTCCTCCCGCATGGCTACGAGCTCGCGGCTCGCGAATTCGACGTCCACATGCGCCGGTGGGGCCCCGTCCAACGCCGCGTCGTTCAACAGTCCTCGTTTCTGGCAGAAGCGAGTTTCGAGCTGCTGCAGGCGACGTTTTCGCCGCTGGCCATGGTCGAGCCCATCGAGGGCAACGATGAACAAGTGCAACTTGTCTTTCGAGGCAGCCAGTTGCCCCGACCATCCGGCGAGGAAAGCTTCGTGACGCCAGGCGAGGCGTACTTGCCGCTGCTGCGCCGCACCGATCGCTCGGGCAAAGTGATTGAAGGCGGCATCCTTCCCGTCCCCTGGACCTATCTCACGGCCACCGAAGCCAACGATGCCGGTTGGCTCGCCAGCGTCCACAGCGGGGTGCGTCGCCCTTTCGGAACTGGCAAGAAGGGCCTCGTCGAACAAATCGCCGTCGGCCTCCGTCTGCCGCCCGGCGCGACGCCCGTCCGCTTCCACGCCCGCACCGATAAGTCGCAAGGGCTCGCCGGCTACGAAGTCTTTCGCGAAACGCCCGACGGCGGCAGCGAACGCGTCGGCGTCACCGATCGTAACGGCATGATTGTCGTCCCGCCAAACGGCGCAGCAGTCTCGATGCTCATGCTCCGCAGCGACGGGCAAGTCCTCGCCAAGGTGCCGGTGGCCAGCGGCGGCAGCGACGTCCAGCAAACGCCCATCGCCGACAATGTGACCCGGCTGCAAGCGCAGGCCGAGGCACAAGTCGTTCGTGAAGAACTCATCGACCTCGTGGCTCGGCGCGCAATCGTGATGGGCCGGGTGAAGGCGATGCTCAAGAAAAACCGCATCGACGACGCCAAGGAGCTGATGAGCGAGCTCGACGCGATGCCGTCGCCGTCGGTCTTCGGTCGCACCATCGAAAACGCGGCCCGTCGCATTCCGAAGTCCGACGACGCATCGGTGCAGAAACGAATCGATTCGCTCTTCAGTTCAACGCGCGACATGCTGACGAAGTTTCTGAACACCCGCCCCGTCACCGAGCTGCAAGACCAGGTGAACGAGGCGGCCAAGACTCAGCCCCCGGCCGCTGCCGAGACGACCGAAGCGCCCGCCGACGCGGCGGCGCCGACTAGCTGAAAATCGCCAGTGCCGCGGCCGCAATCGCCACGATCATCGCCATTCCGAGCAGCATAAACAGGCCGAAGCTCACGCCCGCCCATTCCCATGGCTTGACGGCCGCTGGCCCCGCCGACTTGGAAAAGATTAGCGCCGAGTCGCCGAGCGTCATGGGCAGCCCCGCCAGCGGCATGGCAGTCGATGTTCGTGTCGGCGTTTGTTCGCCCGTGTCGATATCGCCGGGGTCGACCGTCACCGTGTCCGCCAAGTTTCCGGCAATAAACGACTTCTCGCCCGGGTCCGCGGCGTACTGGCCAATCTGACGCCACGTATTTTCGTCGGCCGTCGCCGTCCAGGGGCGTAGCCGCTCGACCACTTCGGCGGCTGATCCGATCCGCTCTTCAGGCCGCTTGTGCATCATCTGGGCGATCAATTCCGCCAGCGCTTGATCGAGCTGCGGCGTGAAGCGCGTCGGCGTCAACGGCGCCTCTTCCAAGTGGCGACGCAGCTTGTCGCGCGTGGCGCCCCCTGGGTACGGCACCTTCCCCGTCACGGCGTAGTAGAGCGTGCAGCCAAGCGAATAAATATCGCACGATCGCCGCACTTCGCCCGGATTGGTGATCGCTTCCGGTGCGATGAAGTCGGGCGTGCCGACGATATGTCGAGGCCCCCCCGCCGCGGCCGGCGCGTCTGAAGAGAACGAGGCCAGTCCCAGGTCCGTCAACTTCGTCAAACCCTCCGGCGTGACGAGCAAGTTGCCAGGCTTCACGTCGCGATGCACCAGCCCGCGTTCGTGCGCGTACGCCAGCGCCTCGGCTCCCTGCGACACGACCAGCGCCGCCTGCCGCTCGGTCAGCGGGCCATGATGTCGTACGAGGCGACGAAGATCGCTGCCGGGCACGAATTCAGTAACGAGGAAATAGGTCTCGCCTTCTTTATCGGCGAACGACAGGCGCACCAGATTGGGATGATCGAGCTGCGCCTGCGCGCGGATTTCGCGCCGGAAGGCCTCGATCGAGCGCGGGTCCATCTGCGTTTTGGGCAGTACCTTGATCGCCTCGATCCGCCCCAGCAGGAAATGCTCTCCCTTGAACACGTATCCCATCCCGCCGTGACCGATCGCGTCCAGAATTCGATACGGCCCCAGCGTGAACTTGGTCCGACCATGCCGAAGTTGCTCAGCTTGCCAAGGATTGAGGTAGCCCAGCTTGATCAATTGCTCGCTGAGCACGTCGTCGGAGAGATTGTTCAGCGAGCGAATCCCCGATCGCAACGGATCGACCATCGCATGCCAGGCGCGGTCAATTTGCTCCTGCGTCAGCAATCCGCTGGCGAGGCCCGCTTCTTCAAGAATGGAGTGATGCGCGTGCGCCAAAGAACGCTCGATGCCGTGTTACTGAGTCCGCGGCGCGCCGCCGCGCTCGCGGGGAATAGCAGCCGACTCGCCGCCATATTATAGCCCATGCAACACCAGGGCCAGAGTCGCCCCTAACGGCCGATCGGGCCGCAAATCCTCATGCTTTGAGCCCGTCGTCGAGGCAACGATCGCTGACGAATGCCGAGAGAAAGGAACCGCGCGGCGTAATCGCCGGGGGTCTCGGCATCGCAGGACGTCGTTGCTCCCGTCGATCAATGTCGCTCGCCCTGCTCCTTGGCAGGCAACGGCAGCTTGCTCGTCGGGGCGGACCTCCGCCATGACGCCGGCAATGGCGCCGTCAGCGTCAACGGCTCGCGGCGAACAGGGTGTTCCAACTCTAATTGACGAGAATGCAGCGCGATCCCCCGCGGAAACTCCAGCGTCGCGCCATACTTGCGATCGCCGACGATTGGACAGCCGATTTTCGCCAGCTGCACGCGAATTTGGTGCTTGCGGCCCGTATCCAGTTCCACTTCGAGCAGCGTCAGACCGCTCGCGCTCCCCATGACTCGATAGTGGAGTCGGGCCGCCTGCGCTCCTTCCGCCCCCGCTTGCGTGACGTGCACCTTGCGATGCCGTTCGTCCTTTCGCAAAAAGTGCTCCAGCGTCCCAGTCGCGGCGGGTGGCGTCCCTTGCACAGCCGCCAGATAGACTTTGCGAACGTCGCGGCTCCGGAACGATTCGCTCAGCCTCGCCGCCGCCTTCGACGTCCGAGCGATCAGGACCAACCCGGTCACCGGTGCGTCGAGTCGGCTAACGATGCCGAGGTAAACGTTTCCCGGCTTCTGATACGCCTGTCGAACGTATTCCTTCGCCACCGTGAGCAGGCTTTCTCGACCCTCTTCCACCCCCATCGTCGGCAGCATCGCTGGTTTGTTCACGGCGAGCAGGTGGTTGTCCTCGTAGAGAACCTCAAGCTCGTCTCGGCAATCAGACATGGCTCAGCAATCGAACGGCGTGATGACAGGGCAAGGCGCTTCACGATACCACGAAACTCGCGTGCCTTGCCGCCAAATTCCCGCAGCGCTTCTCGAAGCCAACAGGCTGGCAAGCTATCCTAAACTCCGCCGGCGCCCGCCACGTTCACCGCTGATCTCGCCCATGCCCACCCGCCGATTGATCCTCGCCAGCAGCTCGCCTCGCCGCCATCAACTGCTGCGCGAGGCCGGCTACGAATTCGAGTCGCTCGCGCCGCACGAATCGGTCGAGTGCGGCATCTGCTCCACCGGCGGCCCCGCGTCGCTCGTCGTTGAACTGGCCATGAACAAGGCGGCCAACGTCCTCGCCCAGCTCAAAGAAAGCGGCGATTTCGACGATCGCTGCGTCATCATCGCTTGCGATACCGTGGCCGAGTGCGGCGGCATGGTCTTGGGCAAGCCCGCGGACGAGGCCCACGCGCGCGATATGCTCGAGCGACTCCGGGGCAGCCTGCACCGCGTCTACAGCGGCCTCTGCGTCTGGCAGCCCGGCAGCGCCGCCGCCGGGCTGCCAGATGTGCGGCTGGCCGTTTCGGAGCTGCGCATGGACCCGCTCAGCGACCAGCAACTGGACGAGTATCTCGCCAGCGGCCTGTGGGAGGGCAAGGCGGGGGCGTTTGGCTATCAAGATCGCGCCGGCTGGCTCCACCTGTCCAAAGGAAGTGAATCGAACGTCGTCGGCCTTCCCATGGAACTGCTGACCGAGATGCTCGCCGAGCTCCCTGCCGACTGACGCAAGCGACGAATGTTCCGGTTGCAGGGCCCCCGCGGCCGGCCGACCCGACAATGCCGGCGCCCAGTCGTGATGCCGCTGGGACGAGCGTCGCGGGTCCGGTATACTTCACTGGCTTTTTCGCCGACTCCCGCCCCCGGCCGTTAACCGCTCCGCGCACCGAGATTATGAAGATCAGGGTTGGCGTCGTCGGCATTGGACCGCTGTGGGAGTCGCGACATCTGCCCGCGTTGCGCGCCCTCTCCGATCGATTTGAGATCACCGCGGTGTGCGACCCGGTCCATCATCGCGCCGCCCTCGCGGCCCGCCAGCTCAACGCCGCGGTGCACGACGGCTACCGAGCGCTCACGGCCCGCGGCGACGTCGACGCCGTGCTGCTGCTGTCGCCGCAATGGTTCGGTCCGCTCCCCATCTACGCCGCCTGCGAAGAGGGCAAGGCAATCTACTGCGCCGCTGCCATGGAGTTGAAAGACGACGAGGCGGCCATCCTCCGCGACCGCGTGCGCGAGGCCGGAATTGCCTTCATGGCGGAGTTTCCCTGCCGACTGTCGCCCGCCACGCTGCGGCTGAAGGAATTGATCGCCACTCGGCTCGGCACGCCTCGCATCCTGTTCTGCAATCGCCGTCGCACGATGGAGGCCGCGGGCGAACACGGCACCCGTTGCGAGCTCGACCTGGTCGAGCTGATCGATTGGTGTCGCTACGTGGTCGACGCTGAACCGAGTTCGCTCGTCGCGGTCTCGCACAATCCACGCGGCGACGGCTGCGCCGACTACTTTTCCCTCAGTCTCGACTTCGCCGATCCATCCGCCGCCGGCAAGGGGGCGATGGCGATGATCGCCTGCGGCCAGTACGTCCCCAAGTCGTGCGAGGAATCTCTTGCCTATCGCCGTCCCGCCGACTTGAAGGTCGTGTGCGACAACGGCCTGGCCTTCGTCGATTTGCCGAACACCGTGGCCTGGTTCGACAACGCCGGCCAGCACCTCGAAACGCTCGATCACGAACGCCCCGTCGGCGAGCAATTGCTGATGCACTTCCATCGCGCCGTCGAAAGCCTAGTGCTCAAGACGGCCAGCCTGGAAGACGCCCACCGCGCACTCTCGATCGCCTCGCTCGCCCGCCAGAGTTGCACAAGCGGGCAGCGCGTCTACTGCTAGATTTGGTCGCGCCCTCGCGATTGCTCCCGCTAGCCTCTTCGCATCTTGATTGTGGGCAGGGCATCAAGTTGTGCGGTCTCGTACATAAGTACAAGCGTCTAGAAATTGGCCACTCGATTCGCTATAGTGATCGCATGTTCATATTTCCATAGGCTTTGCACACCCTGATTTTTTGCAACGGCCCTACTCAGCCCAACCCGCCCGGCGCCTCGTCGATGGCGGCGCGATAACTAGCGGCCCCCGATCTCTGTCGCCGTCGTCGGTGCGGCGACCACCGAGTTCGTCACTGCAAATCCAAGCATCACAACAACTTCCGAATTCTGTCGCGTAAACTGCGGAAAACGACAAATCTCGCGCCGCGACAAAAATCGTCCGCCCGAGCGAGCGCAAGCGTACCGTTCGCCCAAGTCGGCAAGTCACTGTTGGCAGACTTGGCAGAGATCGCAGACGTGACCAACTAGACCGCGTCGGTGTCATCCCGGCCGGCACGCCGCGGAGAGTTGCCTGGCGTTTTGCTCGCCACTGCGGAGCGACAACTTGAGAATATGCGTAACCCCTCAGTTCAATTGCACTTAACAAGCGCAATGGTTTGACACCTCGCAAATGCGGTCCCTATATTTGCGGTTTGCGCAAATCCCGGCGAGCACGCCATCGATTCCTTTTTCGCGGAACGTCTCTGCATGGCCACGACCACGAGCAATGTCGCTGAACTGACGATCAACACCATCCGCACCCTCGCGATGGATGGGGTCGAGAAGGCCAACTCCGGCCACCCGGGCACCCCCATGGCGCTGGCGCCGGTCGCCTACGAGCTCTGGGCCAACACGCTCAACTACGACCCTAACGCCCCGCTCTGGCCGAACCGCGATCGCTACGTCCTCTCGTGCGGCCATGCATCGATGCTGATCTACTCGCTCCTTCACCTCGCGGGGGTGAAGAAAGTCGATGATCACGGCAAGGTCGAATCGGGCCTGTCGGTCACGCTGGAGGACCTAAAAAACTTTCGCCAGTGGCACAGCAGCACCCCTGGTCACCCGGAGTACGGCTTCACCACCGGCATCGAGACGACCACTGGCCCGCTGGGACAGGGGATTGCGACCAGCGTCGGGTTTGCGATTGCCGAACGTTGGCTCGCCGCCCGCTACAATCGTCCCGGGTTCGAGCTCTTCAATTACAACGTCTACGCCCAGTGCAGCGACGGCGACCTGATGGAAGGGATCTCGCACGAGGCCGCGTCGATCGCCGGGCATCTGCGTCTCTCCAACCTCTGCTGGATTTACGACGACAACAACATCACCATCGAGGGGCGGACCAACCTCGCCTTCAGCGAGAACATTCCCGACCGCTTCCGCGCCCTCGGCTGGCATGTGGTGGAGGTTGAAGACGCGAACGACCTGAACTCCCTCGCCGACGCCTACCAATCCTTCCTCGACAATGTCGAGAGCCCCACGCTGATCGTGGTCCACAGCATCATCGGTTACGGCGCTCCCAAAAAGGCGAACACGTCGGCCGCCCATGGCGAACCGCTCGGCGCCGAAGAAATTCGCGCCGCCAAGGCCGCGTACGGCTGGCCCGAGGATGCCTCCTTCCTCGTGCCCAAGGAGGCGACCGAGCATTTCGCCGCGACGCTCGGCGCCCGCGGCCGCGCGGCGCGCGAGGAGTGGGAAGCGCTGTTCGCCAAGTACAAGCAGTCGCATCCCAAACAAGCGACGGAACTCGAAGGCATCCAGCGCCGCGAGCTCCCCGCGGGTTGGGATGCCCCGGTCCCTGAATTCCCCGCGGACCCCAAAGGGATGGCCACGCGCATCTCGGGCGGCAAGGCCCTCAACATGTTTGCCGAGCGGGTTCCGTGGCTGCTGGGAGGTTCGGCCGATCTCGCCCCGTCGACCAAGACGCTGCTCACCTTCGAAGGCGCCGGCACGTTCTCGGCCGACGATTACGCGGGTCGCAACTTTCACTTTGGCATCCGCGAGCACGGCATGGCCGCCGCGGTCAACGGTATGAGCCTCAGCGGCCTGCGGGCCTACGGCGCGACGTTCTTCGTCTTTAGCGACTATCTACGACCCTCGATGCGTCTGGCGGCTCTGATGAGCGCACCGTCGATCTTCATCTTCACGCATGACTCGATCGGCGTCGGCGAAGACGGACCAACCCATCAGCCCGTCGAACATCTCGCGGCGGCCCGCGCCATCCCCGGACTGATCGTCCTACGACCGGGCGACGCCAACGAGGCGATCTACGCCTACCGCGTCGCGATCAAGCAGACCAAACATCCAGTCGCCATGGTTCTCACCCGCCAGAACATGCCGACGCTCGATCGGACAAAGTACGCGCCAGCGGCGGGCGTCGAACGCGGCGGCTATACGCTCATCGATGCTCCCGGCGGCAAGCCGCAGGTGCTGCTGCTCGCCACCGGCAGCGAGTTGGCGCTGGCATGCGACGCATTCGACGAGCTCGCCAAGGAAGGCATCGCCGCCCGCGTGGTGAGCATGCCATCGTTCGAACTGTTCGAGCAGCAGGACGCCGCGTACCGCGACCAAGTGCTGCCAAAGTCGATTACCGCGCGAGTCGCCGTCGAAGCAGGCATCCGCCAGCCATGGGACCGCTACCTCGGTTTCGCCGGCGGGTTCGTCGGCATGCACAGCTTTGGCGGATCGGCCCCGGCCCAGACCGTGTACAAAAAGTTCGGCATCACCGCCGCGGGCGTCGTCGCCGAAGCCAAGCGAGTTCTCGGCAAATAACCGATGGCAACGTCGACAACGCACCAACGCCCTTAGCCCCCGGTTCTTCAAACCGGGGGCATTTTTTTCAACAAACCATGCCCCTCACCCCGATCCCAGGATTCGCCGATCCCTTCGCCAGTCTAAGCCACCTCTTCGGAGCCCTCGTCTTCCTCGCGCTTGGCTTCCTTCTCGTCAGGCGCGGCCGCGGCAGCCTGCCTCGCATGATCAGTTTGGCGATCTTCGTCTTCGGCGCCGTTTTGCTCCTCTCAGTCAGCGGCACTTACCACCTGCTCGCGGCAAACGGCTCTGCTCGCGAAGTGATGCGCGTCCTTGACCACGCGGCCATCTTCACGCTCATCGCGTGCTCGTTTACGCCCATTCACTTCATCCTCTTCCGCGGCGTCGGGCGGTGGGGCCCGCTGATTCTGATTTGGGGATTCGCCTTCGTGGCGATTACTTGCAAGTCGATCTATTTTAATACGATGCCCGAGTGGCTCGGTCTTTCGCTGTACCTTGGCATGGGCTGGATCGGACTTGCTTCAGGGAGCGCCCTTTATCGCCGGTTCGGATTTGCATTTGTAGCGCCAATTCTGTGGGGCGGCCTCGCTTACTCGGTCGGCGCCCTGCTCGATCATTTGAAATGGCCCGTACTCGTCCCCGGAGTCGTCCGTTCCCACGAAATCTTTCACGTGGCCGTACTGATCGGACTCGCGTTTCACTGGTCTTTCATCTACAGCATCGCCGACGGTCGACTAACTCCGCTGACGGACGACGCTTAGCCGCAAGCGTCGCTTGCTCCCGCTCGCGGCGGGATGGATAATAACAGCCAATCTCGCCGTATTTCCCATGAGCTCAGGCGGACGCGCCCGCGGTGACGGCGCGTCGTGTACTCGGACAAACCAGCGATCAATCGATCACGAGAATTCAAGATGCCACGCCTACCGCTGCGGCCGTTGCTTGCCGTACTGATGCTGCTCGGCAGTCAAGATACCGGTCGCGCGGCCGGCATACTCGACCAGCTCCCCGCCGATGCGACAGGCTTCGTCGCCGTTCATCGTCTGTCGGCGGCGAGCGCGAAGGTGGAGCGCGTGTTGGCAATCTTCCAAGACCTGACGCCCGGGCCGCTACCCGCGCCGCTCGCCCTCGCGATGGGCGCCACGGGCATGGGCCCTGGGTTGAATCAAGACGGCAATGCCTTGCTGGCCCTTCTTCCCAGCGACGACGCGCCATTTCCGCCGCAGCCGCTGTTGCTCATACCGGTTTCTAACTACGCGGAGTTTGCCGGGAGCATTGGCGGCGACGCCGCTGGGGAGATTTGCCGGGTGACCATCGCCGGCGAAGAGGTGTTGCTCGCCAAGCGTGGCGATTTCGCAGCCTTGATGAACATCGAGCATCGCGCGCAATTCGAAAAAGTCCTCGCCGCCGCGCCGGCCGCGCCGGCCGACCTGGCTCCGCTGGCCGATTGGTTGGCGACGACTGATATTGCCGCCGGGCTAACACGCGCGGGCGTCGAGCGACTAACTGCCTTGGGACGGCGACAGGCCGCCGACTGGCGACAACGTGCGGAGGCGAACGCCGACGATCCCTTTGCGACTCCCGAGTTGCAACAGATTCGAGAAAGCATGCAGACCTACGAACTCATCTTCGAATTTCTCGGCGCCGAAATGAAGGCTGGCGCCGTCGGACTTTCAATCGATGAGTCGACCAACGTGAAGTTAGCGAAGCGCATCATCCTCTCGGAAGCGGGCGCATTCTCGACGCTCGCCAACGCTAGCCCCATCGCGGCGTCGCCGCTCAGTCGCTTCGCTGCGGGCCAGTACGTTGTCGCCGGCGGCGGACCAATTCCACCCGGCTTCGGCGCCGCATTCGCTTCGCTGGTCCGCCGTTTCGCCGAACAACTTCCCGCCGGCCAAGGATACGAAGGCTTTGCCGCCGAAGATTGGGAAAAGCTCGAAGAGTCTTATCGCTCGTCGCTCGACGGCGTCACGGCCATGGCGTTCGTCCTCTACGCCGGCGCGAAAGACGAGGGCCTCTTCAGCAACTACTACATGGTTTGCGACGTTGCTGATTCCAACGCTTACCTGGCAGGATTCCGGCGGTCGCTGGAACTCGACAACGAGCTCATGGCCAAAGCCGAAAACGACCTTGCATTCCCGTTTGAACTATCCGAGGCGACGATCGGCGGCAAGGGAGCGGTGGTCGGCGTCGCCGATGTTGGAGGGGCCGTCGCCGACCCGAACGTGCCGGCCGTCGAGTCCCTCATGAAGGCGCTGTTTGGCCCCGACGGCAAGATGCACCTCTACGCCGTCGCCGCCGATGCGAATACGACCGTCATCGGGTCGGCCACTCAAGAGCAGTTAGCCGAGGCCGTCGAGTTTGCTTTGAACGGCCAGTCCAGCCGCGCAGTCGAGTCGTCCGTCGGCGCCACGACGAAGCTACTCGACCCCGCGGCGCCGTGGCAAGCACTGATCAACCCGGCGGGCGCCATCGCCTGGGCGATGCGGGGCGCCCAGACGTGGGCCGCGACGTTCGGCGACGATGCGAGCGTCCCCCCATTCCCCGCGACGTCGCCCGTCGGCATCTCGCTGAATCTAACGAACGGGCTGGTCCAAGGGGAGCTCGTGATCCCGGTCGACTTACTCCAGGGGATCGCCGACTACGCGCTTAAGCTGCAATCAAAGTAGCGCGAGCATCAGGAGCGATCAACGCCTCGTACGGCGCGCGGCAGGCGCTGTCGCAGCGGACCATCGCTAAGTCAGCGCGCTTACCGGGGGCCAGGCTGCCCGCCGCTTGGCCTAGCCCCAACGCTTCGGCCGCATCGAGCGTCGCCATCCGCACCAGCACCGCCGAGTCGAGCTTCGGGAAGCGAGCGGCGGCGAACTGAATTTCGCCGAGCAAGTTGAGATCGGGGTTCGACGCCCGACTATCCGTTCCGAGCACCACGCGCACGCCCGCGCGTAGCATCGCTGGCAGGGGATACGGCGGGTGTTGAAAGTAGGCGTGCGTCCGCGGGCAGTAGACGACGCTCAACCGCTCCCGTCGCGCGGCGACGAAGGCGATCTCGTCGCTGTCAAAATAATTTCCGTGAATGGCCAGCGCGCGGGGAGCCTCGGCAAGTTGCCGCAAATAGTCGAGCGGCCGACTGCCGCGCGGAATGGCGTCTCCGTCCCACATGCTGCGCTCCTCGAGCAGTTCCCGAAATGGCCCGGCTCCGTCCCGCAGCAGCTGGAGTTCCTCAGGAGATTCGGCCAAATGCATCGCCACGGGCAGGCGCCGCGCTGACGCAATCGCGACGAGTTTCTGCAGCAGGTCTGGATGGACCGTGTAGGGGGCATGCGGACTAATTCCCGCGGCGGCGCCGGCGGCGGCGACGCGCCGTTCCATCTCAGCGGCAACTGAGTCAACGCGCCCCGCGGAGAACCCAATCGCTTCTTGAAATTGCACCATCCGCGCACCTGCGCGGCCCTGATAGAACGCGGCCGGCGAGGTGGCAATCTCGCCGATGGCCGTTACTCCGGCCGCCGCGGACTCGCGCAGCCCTGCGGCGATGGCCTCCTCGGGACGGCGATCGCCGCGGCCGCGGTCGGCGATCACCGTGCGGATCCAGGCCGGCAGGCTCATCCCCGGCCTGCCGAGCGGTTTAGCAAGACCGCTAAACTCTAAGTGCGTGTGGGCGTTGACCAGCCCAGGGAGCAGGACAACGTCGCCGAGATCGGTCACGGGGCCGCGATCCGGGTCGTCGGCGCCCACCTCGGCGATCATGCCGTCCGAGATGGCGACATAACCCCCTTCGATGGGCGGGGCGTCGATCGGCAGGACCCAGCGGGCTCGCAGCGTGCGGGCGGTCATAGGGTTACGCACCGAGAAGCGGAGAGTCTTGCCGTTGCCGCGCTTCTTCGAGTTGCTCCTCGACGGTTCTGGAGTAGCGCACGCCGTGCAAGCGCCAGAGAATGGCGGCCGCGACTGCCGCGCAGATCAGCACGCTCGGCGTTCGGTAGAGCAACGGCGACTCGCCGCCGAAGAGCACCCCCACGGGCGACGAGGGGTTCAACTCAGCCGTCTGGGCCAGTTTGTGAATCGAGAGTTGCAACGAATTATGGATGGTATGCAATAGAACGCAGGGCCAAATGCTTTCCGTTTGAACGGCGACGTAACCGATGATCATCCCCATCATCGTCGCCGAGATCTTCTGGTGGAGGAATGTGTGGACGAGTCCAAACGCCACCGCTGAGAGTGCGATCGCCCACCACTTGTGACCGACGTGGCGGAAGCCCGAGAGCACGAACCCGCGGAATGCGAGCTCCTCGCACAACGCCGGCAGGAGTGCCATGAGAGCGAGCGCCGCCAGCCAGTGAGGCGCTCCGTCGAGCGCTGAACCGATCGATTCGGCGATCTGCTCGGTCGCCTCGGGGACTGGATAGATTTTGGTGATTTGATTGGCGCCTGCGACGACGACAGGATGGAGGGCCAACGCTAGCACGGCCATCAACCAGAGGTGGCTCCATCGCGGGGTCCGCTCCAGCAGAAGCGTCTTGGCGGGCTCGCGGGTGAGCATAATCGTCATGAGGATCGATGGCGCAAAGACGCATGCCAGCTGACTCACCAAAATCGCCTTGGCAAGGAAGGCAAAGTCGAATTCGCCCGTCATCCCGGCGGAGAGGCTCACGAAAAACTGCGTGATCAAGATGATCGCGACGCAGAGCGCAGCCTGGGCGAAGCTCGGCGTTGCCTGTCGATCTCGCACCAAATGGACCAGCCAGCGTCCGATCTCCAGTCGTTCGCTTTCGCGGAAGAGGACCGACTCGCGATTGAACTGCTCCTCAGCCCAGCGAATCGCCAGCAGGCAGCAGATCAAGGTCACTCCCAACACGGGCCAAACGAACTTCAGGACGAGGGCAAACTGCCCTTCAATCACCGACCGCAGCAGCAGCACCATCCCGGTCACTGGAATAAAGCTGTTGCCCAGGTTCAACTCCACGCCGGGCGACATCGGCAACATCATCAGCGGCATCGTCACCAGCATGATCGGCATCAGATAATATTGGCCCTCCTTCGTGCTGCGTGCGAACGCCGCACAAGCCAGACACAGGGCGCTGAAGAGCGCCGAAATCGGCACGAGCGCCACCGCCAGCCACAGCAGCGACGTGAGCGGCGGCATCGTCATCGCCTCGGTAGCGCCGAACGCCCCCGACTTGCTGAGGTTGTCGATCACGAACTTGCCTGTCATCCCCAGGCTCCCAAGATTGAGCAGCGCCGTCACGACGCTGAACGTCATCACCGTCAGGAGCTTGCCCCAAACAATCTCGCGGCGCAGCGCAGGGCTCGTCAGCAACGTTTCGAGCGTGCCGCGCTCCTTCTCGCCGGCGCAAAGATCGACCGCCGGATAAAAGGCCCCGGTGAGGGCCCAGATGAAAACGAAGAACGGCAGCACCTTCGACCAGACGGCGGCCTGCCGCTGCTGCATCTGTGCCATGTCGCGCGGTCGCAACTCAAACGGGGTCGTCGCCTCGACGGGCACATTGCTCGCGGTGAGATTCTCGGCCGTGACCTCGTTCCGCCATCGCCGGAGAATTTGATCGACGCGCAGCTGAGTGACTTGGGACTTATCGTCGGCGGAATTGTAGAGAATGATCGGCTCGGGGAACGCCGTCGCTCCGGCCGCCTTGCGCTGGACGAGCGCCTGCCGCACGTCGCGGAGCCGGTCCTCGAATCCGTTCGGAAAGACCAACACGGCCTCGACTTTGCCTGCATCCAACAACTGCTTGGCCGCGGCGTCGAAGGCCGCTTCGTCGGCCGACGCTTGCGGCGCCGCGCCGGCGATCGGCAGCGATTTTCCCTTGCGCAGATCATCGGCCAGGTCGGGAAAATCCCGCGGCGAGTAAAGCTCGATCTTGTCGTGCCAATCGGGCTGATCGAACAGCTGGAGATCGAACCGGTTGTCGCGGATAAGCGGCGGCAGCCAGTCGGCGCTGCGCAATTGCCGCGTTCCCACGACGAGGACTCGCGCTTCGACCTTTTGCAGGAACTGCGTCAGTTGAAAGAAGCTCGTCCCCAGCAGCGGATAGAGGAGCAGGGGCAGCACGGCAATCAGAAACAACGTCCGCCGATCGCGCAGTTGATCGCGCATCTCGCGTAGGTAGATCAGTTTGACGTTCTTCAGTTGCATGTTCAGTTCGCTGCCGGCGCGCCAGCCAATCGTCGTTCGTTCGCACGAATCAAGTCAAAAAAGAGATCTTCGAGATCATGCTGGGCATGCTTCTCCCGCAGTTCGTCGATCGGTCCTTCCGCCAGCAAGCGACCATGGTGGACGATCGCCACCCGATTGCAGAGCCGCTCCGCCTCGCGCATGATGTGCGTCGAAAAGATGATGCACTTTCCTTGGTCGCGCAGTTCAGCCACCGCCTCGAGCAGCGAGCGCGCAACTAGAACATCGAGGCCATTGGTTGCTTCGTCAAAGATCAACACAGGCGGGTCGTGAACGATAGCGCGGGCGATCGACACTTTCTGCTTCATGCCGGTCGACATCTTGGCGCCGAGCAGGTCGCGAATCTCTTGCATCTGCAGACGATCGAACAGATGCTCCATGCGGTCTCGGAGCCGCTCGTCGTCAATGCCGTAGAGCTTGCCGAAGTATTCGACCATCTCCCATGCCGTCATCCGATCGTAGACGGCGGTGTTCGCCGACATGAAGCCAATGTGCGCCCGCACTTGGCTCGGCTGGGTGACGACGTCGAAGCCGTTGATGATCGCCGTGCCGCCCGTCGGCTGAAGCACGGTGCTGAGAATGCGAAGCGCCGTCGTTTTGCCGGCGCCGTTGGGACCGAGCAGGCCGTAAACCTCGCCCGGTTTGGCGGTGAACGACAGTCCGTCAAGGGCCACAAACTGCCCGCGATGGAGATCGGCGTAAGCCTTGCTAAGATTGCGGGCTTCGATCATGGCAACGTCGCGCGGCTCTCCGGCCTGCCGGCGCGCCGTCGGCCCGCCCGCTGATTCCACAGTCTGGCCACGTCGCCCGACTTACCATGAAGCTTACCAGCGGGGTATGGAAAAGTCGACGCAAGCTGCCTTTGCGACTCAGCTTACAACCGGCAACGGGTGTAGGTTGTGGCGGCTGTGCGGGTGGAGCGACTCGACCTCCGACCCCTCGTCGATGAGCTGATAGTGGACGTTACGCTGCCGCGGCACATAGCCGAGTTCGGAGATGGAATCTTTAATCTGCTGCAGCGTCAAATGGTGGACGGTCCCCGCTTCAGCGACCACGTTCTCCTCAATCATGAGCGACCCCATGTCATTGGCGCCGTAAAGGAGCGCCAACTGGCCGATCTTTTGGCCCTGGGTCACCCAGCTCGACTGGATGTTCGGAATGTTATCCAGATAAAGTCGCGCGACGGCGTTGGTTCTGAGATACTCAAAGGAGCCGGCCGGCGGCGTGTCGGCCATGTCGGTGTGATCGGGCTGGAACGTCCAACAGATGAACGCCGTGAAGCCGCCGGTCTCATCCTGCAATTGCCGCAGACGTTCCAGATGCTCAATTCGCTCCGCCAGCGTCTCGACGTGGCCGAACATCATCGTTGCTGAACTGCGGCCCCCGAGCTGGTGCCAGACGCGGCTGACGTTCAGCCAGTCGTCGGTCATCACCTTACCGCGTGTAATTGCGGCGCGAACGCGGTCCACCAAGATTTCGGCTCCGCCGCCGGGCAAGCTGCCCAGTCCCGCCGCCTTGAGCCTTTCCAGGATTTCCCGCAACGGCAGCTTCGAGACCTTGGTGAAATGATAGATCTCGGGAGGGCTGAAGCCGTGGATATTCACCTGGGGGAAGCGTCCTTTGATCGCGCGCAGTAGCTCCTCGTACCACTCGATCTTGTAGTCGGGATGGAGTCCGCCCTGCAGCAGAATCTGGTCGCCGCCGAGTGCCACTGTCTCGTCGATCTTGTCGAAAATTTCCTCATGCGTCAGCACATAACCTTCGGGCGACTTCGGCCGACGATAGAACGCGCAAAAATCGCAGACAGCCGTGCAGACGTTTGTGTAGTTGATGTTGCGATCGATGTTGTACGTGCGATAGTTCTCCGCATGGAGCCGCCGCGTGACCTCGTCGGCGGCGCGGCCAAGCGCGGCGAGATGGTGAGATTCCAAGAGGCGCAGCCCCTCTTCCGGCGTGAGCCGTCCGCCTGCGACCGCTTTCTCGAGTAAACCGTCAACGCTTAACATGGCAGTCATGGAATCGCAATTCGAGTTGATCGGAAATGAGCCCCAGCGCCGCCGCCCGCTGGAAGTAAAGATCGAGGCCGCGCCGCGCCGCGTCATCAAGGAAGAAATTCAGGTTGTCGCGCAGATATTGGAGCACCAATGGCCGCGGCAAGTCCATCGCGGCAGACTGCTCAGTCGCAATCGATTCCAAGTCGCGTAGCCCGTGATCACGCGCTGCATCCAAGGCCGGCTCGAGCTCCGGTTCGTCCAGGCCTGGCCGCGCCGCCCACACGGCAAAGACAAACGGCAGCCCGGTGGCGCTGGTCCATTCGGCGCCGAGATCCCACGACTGGCAGAATCCTGTCGCTGGCGCGCGAATCGCACGATCGCCGATGACCAGTACGGCGTCGGCGGTCGAGTCCAGCGGCGACGACGCGAGCGGCAATAGCTGCAGTTTCGGACGAACCCCGAACTGATCGGCAAGCAGGATCTGAGCGAGGACGGCGCTGGTGCGCGAGCCTTCGTCGAGCGCCAGCGTAGCGACCTCCGCGGGCGGGCGGCGAAAAAGCAACTTCACGCTCAGCACGGGCCCGCGACAACCAATGCAGGCGGTCGAGATGATCGACCATTCGGGATGGCGGGCGAGTTCGATGCAGGGCGCCAGGGCGACGTCGAGGCGGCCGGCAGCGAGATTGTCCGCCAGCCGGCTCGGAAAATCGAACGAGATCTCAGCGGCCGGCAGCAGCGACTGTAGCCCGCGCACCAGCGGCACGGTGTTGAGGTAGGTCACGGCTCCAATGCGGAGCGGGCGGGCGGGTCGATCGGTCAACGCGGAAGGCATGAACGAATCCAAACTCAACGGCGAACTTCACTTATGTTTGCCGAATTATATGGGGACGGGCCCCCGCCGCCTAGTTTGACGGCAGGCAAGGCTACACCTATCTGACCGCGAAAAGCGATGACCCTTAACGACGATCGGCTAGACTTCCAACCGTCGAAAGGCCCGCAGCCCGCCCCGCAACGGCAGGATCGTGACGATGGCGGCCAGAATCATTGACGCCAAGATCCCGAGCATCAGCCAAAATCGCAGGTACTGCGGCTGAAGGAGCTTCGGCGGCATTTCGGTCTTGCCGGCCAGAAGGAAGAAATGGCAGGGGAGGGCCGTCATCAGCACCACAGCCATGATGTAGAGGGCGCTGAGGACCAAATTCAAGGTCCCGCCAAAGCCGGCGGCAATCTTGGACGGCGACTGCTCGCGAAAATTCGGCATCATCGCCCCGAACCCAACAGCCATGCCCGCCAGACCGAGGCAGAGGAGCAGGCAGATCAATTGATGCACGGCGACCACCATGAAGGAGACGTCGAGCATCACGTCGCTGATCCCTACGAGCGCCGCGCACGGCAGCCACGAGCCGCATGCAGCGAACAAGAACTTTCCCCAAAGGATTGTGTCACGGTCCACCGGCAGTCGACTAAGAATCCAAAACCGCCGGCCTTCCAAACTAATGAGCGGATAAATGAAGCGCGTCGTGAACGTCGACAGAATGAGCCCGACCACGGCCAGATTTAGAAAGCTGACGATGTTGACCCAGGTGAGAACGTTAATGTCCGACTTGTGCTGCCGAAAGCGGTCGACGTTCGCAAAATAGAGGAGCAGCAGGCCGAAAAAGATCAGGAACTGCGACCATTGCACGGGATCGCGACGGAACAGGCGCAAGTCCTTCATAATCAGCAGACGCGTTTGCACGGGAAAGGGCTTCAGCAGAAAGCCAGCGAGGCGATCGACCCATGCCAGCGTCAGCTTTGGCTTCTTCGCACGCCGGGCGTGGAGTTCCCAATAACTAGGCCGAAAGACGCGCTTCCCCAACCACACGAAGAGCAGGTGCAACACCAGCGCGTTCGACACCAGCACAACGAGGTATTTTCCTGCTTCCAACCAGGGCAAATCGCGAGGATTGTTCTGCGACCGACGCACCGCCTCGATGAGCGCGTTGCTCAACCAGCTGCTGGGCAGCCACTCGCCGCGGGCGAAGCGAAATCTTTTCAGCGTATCCTTAAACCAGGAGTTGCCGAGGAATTCGGTCTCCGAGAATTCAAGGGTCTTCCAGATTGACTGATACGCGACGACGATGATCGCCAGTGCGACGACGCCGACGGCAATCCTGCGCATGCTGGGCAGGCGGTAGATCAACAACAGACAGAGAATGGCGCCGATCGTGCACGGAATGTAGGCGAATGACGCCATCAATGGCAACAAGTACGCGAAGTAGTACCATGGCGCCTTCGCTACCATGCCGTAGGCCAACAGCATCGGACTGGCCAGCAAGAAAAAGCCCCAGCTGCTGAAGAGCAACGCTTCTTGAAAGCGGTAGAACACCAGGCGTTCGTCCCGCACCGGGAGCGTCATCAAAAACGCCGTTTCCCGCGATGGGTAAAGCCCGCCGTAGAGAATGATGCCCGACGAGAAAATGAGCATCACCTGCAGCGAAAGAAAGAAGAGGGGAAACACAAACAGCATCGTGTCGGAATGGTAACGCGAGCCGGGCGATTCAACGTAACGAATGACGAAGTCGAAGCCCTTGTAGAACAGGGCAAACAGCCCGCACCAGAAGAAGAAGCTCAGGCCGACGACCAATCCGGTGCGCAAGCGGGCGCTCGACAGCAGAAACTTCAGATGCGTGCGCGCCATCTGCATGCGCAGCCGCCAGAAGATTTGCCCCTCGCGGTCGGGCGACGGCAGCTTGCTGCACAACTCGATCAGCTGCGCATCGGTTGGCGGAGTTCGTTCGTTCATGGCGCTGACGGAAGTTAGCCGTCCATCATGGCCAAGTAAAGAGATTCGAGCGACTGCCCTGCCGCGGGGTTGAGCTGTCGCATCTCCTCCACCCGTCCTTCGAACATGATTTTGCCGCTCTTCATCACGCCGACTCGGTCGCAAATTGCCTCGGCCACTTCCAGCGTATGGGTCGACATCAGGACGGTCTTTCCCGCCTCAGCGTAGTTCTTCAACAGGTCCTTCACGAGCCGAATGCTGTGGGGATCAAGTCCGACCATGGGCTCGTCGACGACCAGCAACTCTGGTTCGTGAAGCAGCGCCGCGGCAAAGACAGTCCGCTGGCGCATGCCGTGCGAGTAACTCTCGGTAAGCTGATCCAGGAAGTCATTCAGTTGAAAGCGATCAGCTTCGCGGGCAACGGCCTCGACGGCCGCGGCGTCGGTCATCCCGTACATGTCCGCGACGAAGCGGAGGAACTCTCGACCCGAAAGCTTGTCGTAGAGAAACGGCAAGTCTGGAACGTACCCAATCAGCCGGCTCACCTCGCGTGGATGCTCGACGACGTTGAACGGGCCAACATGAATCTCGCCGCTAGTCGGCCGTAGCAGTCCGACGAGCATCTTGATGGTCGTCGTCTTCCCGGCGCCATTGTGTCCAAGCAACGCAAACAACTCGCCGCGATTAACGTGCAGGTTCAAGCAATCCACGGCGACTCGCGTGCCGTAGGTGCGCGTCACGTTATCAAAGCGGAGCATGAGGCGAGGCTGCGTCGACGGTCGCGGCGACGCCTAGGGGGTGAGGGGGACTGCGAGGGAACGTGATCAAGAACGAACGCCGACCCCAGGCTACAGTTGACCATCGGGACTATCGGCCGGCAACTCTGGAAGAGGCGCTGACCGGCGAGAATCCTCTGCCTCATGACCCTCCCCGTGACGCCGCCCGGGATAACGACGCCGGTATCCAGGTCCGCCCCACCTATCGCGACGATGTCCCGAATCGTTCAGCAGTTTGTTGCCCTGCTTGATGGCCTCCTCCTCCGGCAAACGGTCGAAGCGCAGGCGAGAGGTTGAAATCAGCACATCTTGCCGCAGCACCACCCCGTCAGACGCACGAACCCAAGCGATCGCTTGCAAGCGGGCGTCTTCCGGAACGCCGGGAGCCGGGGGCCCCGAGAACTCGACGCGCATCACGCGGTGGTTCTCGCCATCGAGCGTCAGCGTCTCGATGCCGGTGACCTCGACGTCGACCGTTTCGATCGGCGCCTTAGGGGCATGAAACGGGTTGTACACCTCTTCCGACCAGCGCCGTCCGACGTACAGGTAAGGCAGCTTGGCGTCAGGGAAGAGGGCTTCGCTCAGCGCCGCTTGGTTGGCGATGGGGACCTTGGGCTCGTAGGTGACGTCGCCGAACTTCACGTTGATGTCGAGGAAAGCTCCGTTGACCTTGCCATCGAGTTGCAGCACGCTGCTCACCTCGTTGATCGAGACGCGACTTCTGAACTTCGAAAAGTTGTCGAGTGAATCGAATTCCAACCTCGTGTGCGCGTCGAACTTCATGCTGCCGATATCGCCCACGACGCGCCGCATCAATGCCGGCACCAGGTCGAGCAGCGGCACGTCTTCGAGAATGACGCGATTTTCAAGATTGGTCGTGCCGAGGACGCCGGGCGTCCTCATGCTGGCCGCGTAGCCAACCTCGCGGTCGCCCCAGGAGACCTTCCAGGCGATCGGAACGCCCGGCTCGAATCCAGCGGCAAGCGGCGGCTCGCCCTCATGCAGCGAGGGTAGAATCTTATCGACCATCAGCCAGGACATGCTGCCCAGCCAAAGGACGATCACCGCGCAGACGAACACTCGGTTGGCCATGAGAGGCTGCTCCCCAACCGCAATGACTCCAGAACATCCCTGACGACGGCCGCTTCAATCGGCGGGCGCCGGAAACGACCGATCCCGGCGCGCTCGGGCGGAACGCCACCACCATGATAACGTCCGCACGCGAAATGGGCGAAGGTTATTCGCGAGCGCTAGCCCGGCGTGGTCGCACTGTTCCTCGGCTGAGTTGGCGAGTTGCCAACGCATTAAGCTAACCCCGCCAGCGCAATTTTAGGTCGCGCTGGCTGCCACGCTGACAGAACCGGCTCCAGAATGAGCGCAGAAGCGCGAACCAAGACGATTCCGCATCCCCCTTAGTTTCGGGGAAAGACGGTCCGACCCCCCAAGGTGCAACCAGGCGATTTTTCGACGGCCTCAAGGCGTTTGGAGCTGGCGCTGGCGATATGCCCCGCTGGAATCGGTAGGAACGAATCGTTCGGCGCGTCAGGAACGGCACAATGATTGCAATCTGGCCGCCATATTACTTGGCGCCCGCCACCCGGGGGGGATGGCGACAGACGCCTGATGAGGCCTGGGTAAGATTCACCTCCCGGCCAACCATCGCTCGGACGCAAGCTCCGGTTGTGCAACTAGTTGCGGAATCCGCCAGCGGGGCGGCCTGTCAACTCCTTGCGAGGATTTAATTGGAAATTGCATTGAATTGCCGTTCTCACGGCGATACTCTGAATACCCGCAGCGGTGGAAACTGTTACGCTTCCCCGACCCTAGCAGGAGATAGGCGAAAATGGCTGCCACATACTTCGTTCAGGAATGCCCAACGTGCGGACGCAACCTTCAGGTGCGCGTCGATTACATGGGGAAGCGTGTGGTCTGTCAGCATTGCAAGGCGAAGTTTGAGGCCTGCGACCCGACTTCCGCCGCCTATCCCCCGATGGAATCGAGCCTGTCGCTGTTGGCGCGCGCCGATCAATTGATCGAGAGCGCCTCGCGCAGCGGCTTGAGCACGATGTCGCGGACGGCGATTTAGCGACGCATTTCAAGTCGACGCCAATTGAAATGAGCCCTCGGGATACCCTGAGGGCTCATTTTTTATGCGCCAGCGATTAGTCGAGCCAAATCCTCAAAGTAGTCTGGGTAGGTTTTGGAGGTGCAGGCCCGATCTCGAATCGTGACTCCTGGAATGCGCAGCCCGGCCAACGCGAAACTCATCGCCATGCGGTGGTCGTTGTAGGTGTCGATCGCGGCGCCGTGCAGCGGGCCGGGGATCACTTCCAGACCGTCGTCGTACTCGTTCGCGTTCGCCCCCAGTTTCCGCAGTTCACACGCGGTGGCGCCAATGCGGTCGGTTTCCTTATGGCGAATGTGGGCAACGTTCCGCATTCGCGTCGGTCCTTCGGCGAACAGGGCGACCACGGACAGCGTCTGCACGGTGTCGCTGATGCCGTTCATGTCGACGTCGATCCCGTGAAGTTTGCTACCCTGGACCGTGATAGAATCTGGCCCGTATTCGACGCTGGCTCCCATTTGGGCGAGGCAGTCGCAGAACTCGACGTCTCCTTGTAAACTTTTTCGGCTTAGTCCTTCGACGGTGACTCGCCCGCCGGTGATCGCCGCGCCGGCGAAAAAGTAGCTCGCCGCGGATGCGTCGGGCTCGATCGCGTAGTCGAGGCCTCGGTAGCGTTTGGCATTGGAAACCTCGATGCGCGAGTGGTCGGGCGCGGCGGTCGCCTGGCCGCCGAACGATTCCATCACCTTGATCGTCATGTCGACGTACGGGATCGAGACGAGGGTTCCAGAGACGTTCAGCGTGATCGACTGCTGTGCATAGGGGGCCGCCATCAGCAGGCCGCTGAGGAACTGGCTCGAAACGTCGCCGCGGATCGACGTGACTCCGCCGGGCAATCCAGCCGCGTTCACCACGACGGGCGGGCAGTGGTTGGCTCCTGCGGCTTCAAGCTGAACGCCTAGCTGCCGCAGCGAATCGACCAAGTCGCCGATAGGCCGCTCGCGCATCCGGGCGATACCGTCAAGCTTGTAGACGCCCTGACCGATCGTCGCCATCGCGGTGAGAAACCGCATCGACGTGCCGCTGTTGGCGACGAAGAGCTCGGCGGCCTTCGCGGGAATCTTGCCGCCGCAGCCGTTGACGCGCAGCGTCCGGCCGCGGTCGCTCACTTCGACTCCGATTCCCAACTGCTTGAGCGCCGCGATCATCACCTGCGTATCTTCGCTCTCGAGCGCCCCGCGCAGCGTCGACGATCCCTCGGCGAGCGCAGCGCAAATCAATGCGCGGTTGGTGATCGACTTCGACCCAGGAGGGCGAATCGAACCCTTCACCGGCCCGGCGACCGGGGTCATTTCAATCGCATCCGTTTCAGGCACACGGCTCATTCAGCAATCTTCCACAAATGACGATGGCTGCGGACGAACATCGCATTGCCCGATACCGCTGGCGACGCGAGGATTCCCTCCACCATATTAATCTCGGCGACGATCACGCCGTTCAAGTCGAGCACCAGCGCGTCTCCCTTGGCATTGAAACAGTAGAGGTGCTCTGGCGCGAGTAAGGGCGTAGCCCAGACAGTTCCGTTGAGTCGCGTCGTCCAGTCGATTTGGGAACTGGCGAGGTCATAGCAGTTGAGCACTCCGCCGCGATTGATCGCATAGACCTTGCCGTCGCGCAGCACCGGGCTGGCAGACGTCGGCTTCAGTAGCTTCGCATCCCAGAGAGGCGCGGCGCCGGCTGAGTTTTTGGGGTTCAGATCCACCGCCGTCAGCCACTTGGTCGGCACATAGAGCCGATCCTCGTAGGGCGTCGACGACGCGATAGCATCGCATTCCACTTGGACGCTCCAAATGGGCTCTCCGCTCGTCGCCGCGAGCAACTCCACGCCCTTAGGCGATTGCACGACGATCCCGCGCTGCGCGCCATCAGATTCCGAGGAAACGACGAAGGGCGACGTCCAACTTGCTTGATTCGCGCGCTCCTGCTCCCATCGCTGTTCCCCGGTCGCGGCGTCGAACGCTGCGACGAAGCCCGCCGTCTCGCCATAGCATTGCACCACCACTGCGCCGTCGACGACGACCGGCGAACTCGCCATGCCGAAGTCGTTCCCCAATCCCTCGTGAGCCGCGGTAAGGTTCTTCGACCAGAGCAACTGTCCGTCGAGATTGAGCACGAACAGATCATTCGACGAGAAGAGGGCGAAGATCCGCTCGCCGTCGGTCGCCGGCGTGTTCGCGGCGACGGCCGTCATTTCGTTGATGACTGTGTTCCCCTCGGCTGTGAACTCTTTGCGCCACAGCTCCTTGCCGCTCGCGCCGTCGAATGCCAGCACAAACAACTGCCGCTCAGGCTCGCCCGCGGAGCAAGTGACGATCACGCGGTCGCCGACGACGATCGGACTCGACACCCCGCGGCCCGGGAGCTCGGCCGTCCAGGCAATGTTTCGTTCGGGGCGGATCGACCAATTGAGCGGAAGCTTGGCGTCGGTGAGGTTGGTCCCGCCGCCGCGAAACGCGGGCCAGTCGGCGGCCGTCAATTCCGCGCGGGCGCGCCCCGTCGACAGCAGCGCAACCGCCAGCGCCAGACCGCCCAGGCGGCGCAGGATTCCCAGCCGTTGGTCCGTCATCTTGTCCAAAAACGGCGCGCTCCCGAGGGGCCTCAGCCTGTCGCAGACCAGACCCTCAGCGTATGCTGATGTCTGGGACTCACGGCAGAAATTTCGCTGGCCTCTCAACGACCGCCCCCGTGAGCATGACAAACGGTATAGCCTATCTGTTAGGCGAAGCTCGGACCAGCGGCCCTGGCCGCACTTGCTCCTCGATAATCCGCGATGAGAAAAGTCAAAACCGGCGGCGGCTGGCCCGCGCTCCTCTACACCCTGCGCAAGGGACGCGAAGCGGGCGGCATCTGGCAGCTGTGGAAGGCGATGCGGTCGAAGAACGCCTGCAAGACATGTGCGCTTGGCATGGGGGGGCAGCGCGGCGGCATGGTCAACGAGGCGGGCCATTTTCCTGAGGTCTGCAAGAAGTCGCTCCAGGCCATGGTCGCCGACATGCAGGGGGCCATCACGCCCGACTTCTGGGCCAAGTACGGCCCCGACGAGCTGCGGGGGCTCTCGCCGCGCGAGCTCGAAACCTGCGGGCGGCTGACGCAGCCGGTTCTCTACACCACCGAGCTGAAGCGGTATCAGCCGATCTCGTGGGAAGAGGCCTACAGCCGCATCGTCGGCAAGCTCCGCGAACTGACTCCCGATGAGACCTTCTGGTACTTCAGCGGCCGCAGCAGCAACGAGGCGGGCTTCCTGCTGCAGATGTTCGCCCGGCTCTACGGGACGAACAACGTCAACAACTGCAGCTACTACTGCCACCAAGCGAGCGGCGTCGGACTGACCAGCGTCACCGGCAGCGGCACGGCGACCGTGACGCTTGAAGACGTCGAGAAGGCCGACCTCGTCTTCGTCATCGGCGGCAACCCGGCAAGCAATCACCCGCGGCTGATGCGGTCGCTGATGTCGGTGCGGCGCGCCGGCGGCGAAGTGGTCGTCATTAACCCGATCCTGGAGACGGGGCTCGTCAACTTCAGCGTGCCCAGCGACGTGCGGAGCATGCTGTTCGGGACGAAGATCGCCAGCCTCTACATTCAACCGCACATCGGCGGCGACCTGGCGCTGCTCACGGGCATCTGCAAGCAGATCGTCGAGACCAAAGCGCATGACGTGCCGTTCCTCGAAAACAACTGCAACAACTGGGACGAGCTGCGCGATTGGCTCGCCACGGTGACTTGGGAGGAAATCATTGCCAAGAGCGGCGTGCCGCGCGCGGAAATCGACGAGATCGCCAAGCGGTACGCCAAGGCGAAGAATGTCGTCTTCAGTTGGACGATGGGGATCACGCACCACGTTCATGGCGTGGAGAACGTCCAGGCCATCGGCAACCTCGCGCTGCTCCGCGGCATGGTCGGCAAGCCCGGCGCCGGGCTGATGCCGATCCGCGGGCATTCGAACGTCCAGGGGATCGGCTCGGTCGGGGTGACGCCGAAGCTGAAGGACGTGCTGTTCGATCGGCTCCAATCGCATTTCGGCGTGACGCTCCCGACCAGCGAGGGGCGCGACACGATGGCCTGCATGGAGGGCGCCGACAACGGCGAGCTGAAATTCGGGCTCTGCCTTGGCGGGAATCTGTACGGGTCGAACCCCGATTCGACGTTCGCGCAGCAAGCGCTGGAGAAGCTCGACACGCTCGTTTACCTGAGCACGACGCTCAATACGGGACATGCGTTTGGCCTCGCGAAGGAGACGATCATTCTGCCGGTGCTCGCCCGCGACGAGGAGCCGCAGGCGACGACGCAGGAGTCGATGTTTAACTACATACGCCTCAGCGACGGCGGTCCGGCGCGGCATGCCGGGCCGAAGAGCGAGGTGGAGGTGATCGCCTCGATCGCGGCGGGCGTGGCGGGATTTCACGATCGATCTGCTGTAGCCCCCGGCTCCGCCGGGGGGTTGAACCCTCACAACGGCGCCGAGTCCAACGGCGCTGCTACCCCCGGGCGGAGCCCGGGGCTGCATTACGGGTTGGAGGCCGTTAATTGGCGTTCAATGCAGGACACCGGTCGGATTCGCGACGCGATTGCAGCGATCGTGCCGGGTTATGAGCAGATCGCCGAGATCGACAAGAACAAACAGGAGTTTCAGGTCGGTGGGCGGACGTTCCATCAGGCCAACTTCCCGACGTACAACGGCCGAGCGAACCTGCACACGCATCAGCTGCCCGCGATCCAGGGAACTGGCGAGCGCGAACTTCGCTTGATGACAATTCGCAGCGAGGGTCAGTTCAACACGGTCGTCTACGAAGATTACGATCTCTACCGCGGCGTCGAACGCCGCGACGTGATCCTGCTCCACCCCGACGACATCCGCCGGCTGCACGTCGATGCGAGCATGACGGTCGCCGTCCACGGTCCCGCCGGCACGCTGCGCAACGTGCGGATCCATCCGTTCGAGGAGATCCGCCCCGGCAACGCGGCGATGTATTACCCCGAAGCGAACGTGCTGGTGAGCCGGCATCTCGATCCGTCGAGCAAGACGCCGGCGTTTAAGTGCGTGATTGTGCGGTTGGAGGCGGAGGGGTTGGCGCTGGCGCATTGATGGCGTCTAGCAGGCCCGTACGGCGCACGTGCCGCGAAGGGGTCGGGCGTTCACGCGGCGCGGCGGCGTTGGGCTTGGGCGCGCTTTCTGGCGGCTTTGGCCTTCTTGTCGGCGGCTCGCGCTTGGCGGCGCTCTTTCCTCCGGTGACGCTCAAGACGCTCGCTGAGGAGCCGCAGGCGAATGTCAGGATCTTGCGCGTCGGGATGATCGAGCTCTTCGGTGTCGTGCCAGGTCTCGGGGCATTCGTCGTCGATGGTGCGCTCGACCAGCGCGATGACGAGTTCGAGGTTGCCGTCGACGGGGGATGATGTGTTCGCGACGGTTGTTGTCGTTTCCGGCGGTTTTGGCGACAGAATGTTGTTGGCGGTTGGTTCGGCGGGGAGCGCTCCGCTGTCCGTCGCGGCTAACGGGTCGCCTGGGGATGGGATTTCTGTCGCGTCGCTTATTGTCGCGGCGCTTTTTGTCGCGTTGAATTCTGTCGTTTCCGCCGTTTTCGGCGACAGAATTCCTGCCGCCGGCCGGGGGCCGAGCGCTTCCTGGCGGCGGCGCTCGGCGAGGCGCTGCTTGAGTTCGGCAACCCGCGCTTGGCGGGCGGCGACTTCGGCCGGGTCGACCGGCGGCGGGAAGACGATGTTTCCCTCTTCGTCGTAGTCGTGGAGGACGCCGACTGGTTCGCCCCAGAACTTACTGGACTGGACATCGGCCAGCGGCGTCGCGAACGGCAGCTGCTTGATCTTCGGTTCGCCCCACTTCCCGCGCATGGGGAAGCAGCAGTCGAACGACTGTTCGATCGCCGCTTGCGTGTGGCGATAGAGGGCTTCGCGGCACTCCGCAGGGACGGTCTCCAGCGCCGCCTCCTGGATGTAGCGGAACGCCGTGGCGACGAGCTTCAGGCTCGTCATGTTCACCGGCTTACGCGCGAACTCTTCGGGCTTGGTCCGCTCCAAGAGCCAGGCGGCGGCCCGCCAGTGCGATCTGGCGGCGTGTTCCATCAGCTTCAAGGGATCGGGCGATTGCTGCAGCGCGAGCCGCACTTCGTGATCGAAGTCTTGGTCGTAGCGGCGTTCGCGCTGGACGGTGCGCAAGGAAACGTCGAGCGACTCGGCCGCTTGTTCGACGGTATAGCTTTCTTGATCGATCAGCTCGCAGAGGCGGGCCTTTTTCGCGTCGTCGAGCACGCGGCGGCGGCCGCGGATGTGGTTTTCTAGGATCATCTTTTTTCCCCCTTTCCTATTCGCTCCAGAAGAAGATCTCACGCCAAGGCGCGAGATTTTCATTCGTCCACCAACATGAACAGGTGTTCACGTTAGCGAATCGCGTGGCCCATTTTCAACACAAAAGTGGGGGGAATCTTTTGGCGAGATTCTGGGGAGAATTTGGGGCGGCGCGGCCACTTTTAGCGCGCGTGGGGCGCGATTTGGCGGGGCGACTGGTCGCTGAAGCGGACCAGTCCTGGGGGGAGGGGGAGGAACAGAAGAGTGACAAACAAAAAAAGCCCTCGGGCCAACCTAGGGCGGCCCGAGGGCAGAATGCTGAATGTGTTGCAGGGGTACGTTAATTCACGGTTACTGACAGGCCGTCTGATCGATGGCCGAGCGCGTTGAACGTGCCAAGGTCAATGTCGTACTGTAACGTCCCGATGTGGCCGTCGGCATAGACGACGTTGAAGCCGCTCGGGTGGACGGCCCCGAAATTGAAGCCGAAATCCAACCTTTCGCCAGCGGGCAGGGGAGTGCCACTGACAACGTCGGGGCCGGGCCGGCTGCCGGTGTAGCGGATGATGTCGGGGTCCCAGCCGTCGGTCCAACCGACGTCGTCGCACCAGTCGCCGAGCTCGTATCGATCGCTGAGGACGCGTTTTTCACCGATGGCGATGGTGTTGGAGAGACCATCGGTGATGTGCTTTGGCTTGCAAGGCTCGGCGGCTACCGTTCTCGTAATGACGCCTTGGTAGTCCTTGCCCTTGGTAACGTTGCCGTGTCCAACATTCTGCCAGAACGAATTCTCCTGTTCGGTCTGCGTCATCTTGGACGGGTCAGCCATTTTGGCCGCGATATCACCGAGGGTGGGATTGGCGGGAGTGGCCGAGGCGTAATCATTGAGCGCGCACCCCTGCGAACAGTCTTCGGCGCCCGAGGGACCGATCCGCACCATATTCATCCGCCGGCTGGGGCAGAAGTACATTGGAACCGGCGTTTTGCGGACCTGGAGATCGCGTTGCCGGTCGCCGGCGCCGTAGCCCTTGGAGATGTCGCGTAGAGTCGCGTTTTCGACGTACGGCAAGATCTGCACCATCCAGCCGTAGCCTTTGTCAAACTTCGTCGTGCCTTCATCGTGCCAGGGATCGGTTCCTCCTTGGGGAAAGGTCCCCAGGGCGCTCACGTGATTCTGGAGCGCCAATCCCATTTGCTTCAGGTTGTTGGTGCACTGCGAACGGCGGGCGGCTTCGCGCGCCGCTTGGACGGCTGGCAACAGCAAGGCGACGAGTACGCCGATAATCGCGATGACGACCAACAGTTCGACGAGCGTGAATGCGCGTCGGCGAGCAGTAGACAATGGCCGTGATGCCATGGATGCACCTCTCAACAAATTGCTAAAGTGGATGGTCGCACGCTGGCTGGGCGGCAGCGCTGCCGGGCTAGAGAATAAGACGAAACTGGAGATTGAGCGGATCAACGAGCTGACTACGGCTTGGCCGCTGTGAGTGCAGGAAGTTCCGCGGCGTCGACTTCTCCGCTGCGGCCTGATTGGAATCCCACCAATAGTTTGCCGTCGTATCCCTCTTTCTCGTGAACAACCACACTACTGTCTGCACCAAGGGTTACCGACCCTGTTCCGTATTGAACGACGAACTTCTGCCCATCGCGGGGGGAGACGAGAAAGGCAGCGGCGTCAAATGGCTGGCCCCGTTCCTTCATCTTGGCCTCGACGAAAGCGACGAACGCCGCCTCGTCGGGGGGCAGCTTTCGACCGTGAGAGGCGGCATAGAGTTGGTGCCAACTGGCAACGTCCTCGATGCGCGTCCGATCGATGGGCGGCGGAGCGGTTTTGCCGCAGCCGAGCAACTGGGACGAGGCAATGAGCGTCAGCAACGCCAAGCGACCAAGCAACACAATCTTGAAAGACGAACGCAAACCAAGTGAAGGCACGCAGACTCCGTGGCAGAACTGCCTTGAGCGCTTGAGACTTATGAGAAGGGGGACGAACAACGATACGGACCGATGCCGCCGCGGATGCAAATTAAAACATGGACACGTTGTTGTCCAGCCAATTGGCTGCGCTTCTCCAGGTAAAGTCACCCGCTGCCCCTCGGGACTCGTTAGACTTTCGCACTTGAGCACTAAACGGAGGCGAGTCTCGCCAAACGCGAAACAAGATAGGATGGACTCCTCCTGCGGCGGCCCCACTCGCAGCGGCGGCCATCAGCCCGGCGTATCGAGATACGGGTCCTGACCCATTTGGCGTTGGACCTTCTGCCGTTCCTTCTCGTGGTAGAGCATGACCTTGCGGTCGCGGAAGTGGCGGCGTTCGACGCGCTCTTGCGCCTTGCGGAAGAGGGAGTCGAGTCCCTTGATCGGGCCGGTCGCCGCGGCGCCGCGGCGTTTGAGGCGTTCGGATTTCTTGGGCCCGTAGCCGCCGAGGAGGATTTCGTCGTCGAGGGCGAGGAACTGGCGGTAGGTGCCGGGGTCGCCTTGGCGGCCGCAGCGGCCGATGAGTTGGCGGTCGATGCGTTGGGCTTCGTGCAGCTCGGTGCAGATGACGTGGAGGCCGCCAAGTTCGAGGACGCCGGGGCCGAGGCGGATGTCGGTGCCGCGGCCGGCCATGTTGGTGGCGACGGTGATTTTGCCCAGCTCGCCGGCGGCGGCGACGATTTCGGCTTCGCGTTCGACGTGCTTGGCATTGAGCACCGTGACGGCGGCGCCGCGCTCGGCCAGCATGCCGGCGAGCTTTTCGCTTTTGTCGATCGAGCGGGTGCCGATGAGGACGGGGCGGCCGAGGGCGTGCTGCTCGAGGGCGTCGGCAACCACGCCGTGCCACTTCTGCTCGGCGTCGCCGAAGACCAGCGTGGGGAGTTGCTTGCGGATCGGCGGGCGGTTGGTGGGGACCGGTTCGACGTGGACCGTGTAGATCTTGCGGAGCTCGCGGGCGCTGGTCGAGGCCGTGCCGGTCATGCCGCCGAGTCGTTCGTAACGGAGAAAGAGGTCCTGCACCGTGATGCGGGCGGCCTGGTTCGTGGCGAAGGTGATCTCGACCCCCTCCTGGGCCTCGACGGCCTGGTGGATGCCGGCCCGCCACTTGCGTCCTTCGGCGAGGCGGCCGGTGAATTCGTCGACAATGACGATCTCGCCGTCGCGGACGACGTATTGGCGGTTGAGGAACATCTCGCGCGCGACCTTGATCGACCGGGTGACGTATTCGTAGATCGTCGAGAGGGGGAGGCGATCCATGGCGGCGGGCTTCGGCAGGCCGCGAACGAGTTGCCGGCCGGCGAGCGTGAGCTCAATCGAGCGTTCGTCGTGATCGTATTCGAAGTGTTCGTCTTCGACGAATTTGGTTTTCACGTCGGCGGCCCAGCGGTAGGCCTCGGCGGCGATTTGTTCGTCCTCGCCGGGAAGCGCGCTGATGATCAGCGGCGTGCGGGCTTCGTCGATCAGGATGCTGTCGGCCTCGTCGACGAGCATGAAGTGGAGGCCGCGCTGCACTGGCTCGTCGCTCTTGCCGGCAGAGCCGCCGATCATCTGGCCGAAGATGTCTTGCTGGCCGCCGCTGAGGCTGCGAAGGAGGAGGCGGTCGCGCAGGAAGTCGAAGCCCATCTCGTTGGCCGTACCGTAGGTGACGTCGCAGGCGTAGGCTTGGCGGCGCTGGTCCTGCGGCTGTTGGCCCTGAATGATGCCAACGGTCATGCCAAGGGCCGCGTAGAGCGGGGTCATCCACTCGGCGTCGCGGCGGGCGAGGTAGTCGTTGACCGTGGCGAGGTGGGCGCCTTTGCCCTCGATGGCCGCCAAATACATCGGCAGCGTCGCGGTGAGGGTTTTGCCTTCGCCGGTTTGCATCTCGACGATCGAACGGTGATGGACGGCGGCGCCGCCGAGGAGCTGGACGTCGAAGTGGCGCATGCCGAGCTTGCGGCGGCCCGCTTCGCGAACGAGGGCGAAGGCCTCGACGAGGAGCTTGTCGAGGGGCTCGCCGCTACGGGCCCGATAGCGGAGGCCGAGGCTTTCTTTGCGGAGTTGGTGATCGGCGAGTTTTTGGAGGCTGGGCTCGAGCTCGGCGATCTTGGGGAGATAGGCGGCCCACTTGGCGAGTCGATCGCCCGCGGCGGCGCGGACGGAACGAGTCCAACCGCGCGGCACCCGCGAAACGTCCATGCCGCGCTTGGTGTCCATGCTGCCGTCGGTCGTAAGCCGTGAGAGAAAGTGCTCTAGGGAGAACGATGCGGCTAAGCCGCAAGCGGCTGGGGTGGTTGCCGGCCCCCTTGGTTTAAGAATAGGTCGTGCGGAGCGCGGGCGTCAAACGAGAGCGTGACGTTGAACGGGGTCGGGGGCCTGTTGCCGCTGGGGGCGTAAGCTTGCCAAAAATCTCTTCGGCGGCAAAAAGCCCCCGACCCCTTCGCCTTACTCAAATGTCTATTGACGTTGACGTTGGACCGACGAGATGCGGTAGACCGGCTGGTACGAGGCTTCGTCGATTTGCTGGCCGAAGAGTTGGCCCTCGACGACGACGAACTCGCCGGGCGAGAGATTCGCCAGGACTTGCGGGTTTTCAATTTGCACCCGCCCGCCGATTTGATCTTTCGGTCCGTCGGCCATGTAGTTGATGGCCCACCGGCCGTCCGGATGGAATTCGAGTTGGCCGCGGAGCCATTCCTGCTGAGGGCCGACGCCGAAGCGGGCGTTCGGGCTATCGCCGCCCGCGGTTTGATTGCCGATCGACGGTGGGCGGAACCCGGTGGCGCTGGCAGGTTCGGAGGTGGCTGCGGTGCGAGGCTGGCTCCCTTGGGGACGAAAGCCGTCGGCAGCAGCCGGCGCCGAGATCGCACCCGCGGGAGCGCCGCCGTTGGCGGCGGTGGCCTTTACCGTGCCGACTGGAGCTTGGTATTCAGCCGGGGTGACGCCGCTGATCTGCGCCGCTTGCTGCGAACTCTGCATGCCGGCGTTGGGCGTGAAGGCGCGATCGGCGCCTGGCGGGTTCGACGCACCGGCGACGGGAAGCATCGATTGAATAGGCGTGCGGAACTGCGCCGGCTGCGCGGATGTTCCGCCCGCGGCGCCGGCGGCATCGCCAAACGCCGACGCGGACGATGATTGAGGGGTGAGCGTCGCGGAAGCAAAGCGCATCGATTGTGCATCGCTGGGGACGCCGATCGATTCGCCTTTGGCCTGCGGCGGGTAAACGCCGCCGCCGAGCGGGGGAGTGGTCGGCGTGACGGGGCTCGATGGAAACGTACCGCCGGGATAGGTCGCGCCAGCGCCTGGGTAGGCTGACGCCGGGGGGAGGGCGCCAGGGGGCGCGACGAAGGTGTTCGGAGGAGCGGCCGCGGCGGGGATTTGCGGATAGGCCGGAGCGCCGGCGGCGAGAGGCGCCGTGCCGGGCATAGTCTGGCCGGGGTAGTAAGGCTGCGCGGCGCCGGGCGCCAGAGTTTGCGTCGACGGCGGGGGAACGCGGTCGGGCGTGAGGAAGGGATTGGTGAGCGGCGTCGACTGGCTGCGACAGCCGGCGACGAGCGTGACAACAAGAAATGCGAAGGTGGCGGCGTACCGCATCGGCAGCATCCTTTCTGCCCAGGTGGCGGCTCGCGACGTTGCGCTGCGTCGCGGCCGTGACGGGGGGGATGATAGCGAACCGGCGGAGGGAGTCTAGAGCAGTGCTGATTGATGGGGGGCGGTGAAGCAAGCTCGCATCGCGTCATCCTTCGCTCCGCTCATAACGACTAATCACGATGCCGCACCCCATCAATAGATGCCGCACCCCATAAAAAAAGCGTCGCCGAGCCAGGAGGCTCGGCGACGCTAGCAAGATGCTATCGCGATTGAACGTTGAACTTCAGACGGTTTAGCGAGCTGCCCCGCCGGCCGCCGAGGCCATCCCGCTGGCACCGCCGGTTTGCGATACATACGGATTGAGAATCACCTGCGGCCCGCGGACGGGGGCGACGCTGGTGGTTTGATCGACCGTTTCCGGAGCGATCATCGCCGGACCTTCGCCGGTTGGCGCTGGCGAGATGTAGGGATTCTCGATGACTTGCGGCTCGCTCACCGTCTCGACGAGGTCGGGGGTCATCACGCCCGGCGGATAGGCGAAGGGGCTGTAGCCGTAAGTTCGCGGCACGGGAGCGCTGTAGTAAACCGGTGGGAAGGCGGCGAAGTAGGGGACGTTGTCGGCCATGACGCCGTAGAGGCGGCCCATGTCCCAGGCGCCAAAGCCGTAGCCGCCGCCGTAGGGGCCGCATTGGGCGTGAGCCTGGCTGCCGAGAGCGCCGGCAGTGGAAACGATGGTAGCCATCATCAACGAGCGTCGAATGTTCATGGTGCGAAAGCCTAAGGTGTGAATTGTCGCGTGGAACGCGCCAGGAGAGGCGGGAGGAGTTGGCCTAGAACGCGCTGCGAGGGACAACTTTCAGGCTAATTGGAGCGCGGGCTGGTCGCAAACATTTGCGAGCGATTGATCCGAGCAATGCGGCGAGATTCTGCGGCAATTCGCCGCGAAATGCGGCCGCGGGGCGGCACAATCGTCGCCACCGCTACCTTCGCGACGCGCAGGCCGCCTGCCGCGTCGGCGGCGGCCGCTTACAATGGGCGAATGTCGCCCGTGGAGCTGACCGCCGCGCTGAAGTTGCACGCCCAGGCTTTAGGGTTTGGGTTGGCCGGCGTTGCGCCGGCCGTGGATGCGCGCGGGGCGGCGCGGCTTAACGAGTGGCTCGACCGCGGCTACGCTGGGCAGATGCATTACCTGAGCGAGCGGCGGGAAGCGTACGCCCACCCGCGGCATGTGCTCGAAGGGGTGCGCAGCGTCGTGATGCTGGGGCTCCACTACCGCACCGCCGATCCGAAGCGGGTCGCGGCGGGGCAGGGGAGGGTCGCCCGCTACGCCTGGGGCGCGGCCGACTACCACGATCTCATTCGCGAGCGGCTGCACGATCTGGCCGATTACTTGCGACAACTCGTCCCGGACGCCGCGACGCGCGGCGTCGTCGATACCGCGCCACTGCTCGAGCGAGAGTTTGCCCAACTCGCCGGGCTCGGTTGGATCGGCAAGAACACGCTGCTGCTGAATCGGGATGCGGGAAGCTACTTTTTTCTCGCGGCGCTGCTGACTGACGTGGAACTTGCGTACGACGCGCCGCAGGAGAGCGACCACTGCGGCTCCTGCACCGCTTGCCTCGACGCGTGCCCGACCAACGCCTTTCCGCAGGCGGGGGTGCTCGATGCGTCGCGGTGCGTCAGTTATCTCACGATCGAGCTGCGAGACCATGTTCCCGCGGCGTTGCGTGCGGGCATCGGCGACTGGGTGTTCGGGTGCGACGTATGCCAGGAAGTTTGCCCCTGGAACCGTTTCGCGCCGGTGAGCGCGATCGCCGAATTGCAACCACTGGAGTCGATGAATCCGGTTGAACTGGCGGAATTATTTTCCCTCAACGAGGCGGACTTCCGCCGCCGGTTCCGGAAGACGCCGCTGTGGCGGCCGCATCGAGAGGGTTTATTGCGGAATGCGGCCATTGTGTTGGGGAACCGGGGGGAGGCGTCGGGGCTGTCGGCGCTGGCGATGGGGCTGAATGACGGCGCGTCCCTGGTGCGTGCCGCGGCGGCGTGGGCGCTGGGCCGCATCGCGACCCTTCACCCGGAAATTGGAGTTGCCGCCATCCTGAATGAGCGCGCCGAGGTTGAATCAGACACGGCGGTGCTGGCTGAAATTGTCGCGGCTTTGGCGACGCTTGACGAAGCTGCCGATAGCCGAAGAATGAACGTTCCTGCCGCGCCATCATGAATCTCGCCACCGCCCACTCGCTGAAGCCGCTGCGCATCGGAAGTCTGGAGCTCGATTTCCCGGTGGTGCAGGCTGCGCTGAGCGGATATAGCGATACGGCGATGCGGGTGATCGCTCGCCGGCTCGGCGCCAGCTACACGCTCTGCGAGGTGATGCTCGATTACTTCATTATGCAGGTGAAGGATCGGCCGCGCAACAGCCACCTGATGCATGTTGCGGACGAGGAGCATCCCGTCGCCGGGCAGCTGATGGGGGCCGAGCCGGAGCAGTTTGGGCCGGCGGCGCAGAAGCTCGTCGAAAAGGGCTTCGACGTGATCGACGTCAACTTCGGTTGCCCCGTGAAGAAGGTGCTGGGGCGCTGCCGCGGCGGATTTCACTTGAGCCAGCCGGAAGTGGCGCTCGAAATCGTCAGCCGCGTGCGCGACGCCGTGCCGGCGCACATCCCGGTGACGCTCAAAATGCGGCGCGGGATCGACGACTCCGCCAAGAGCCGCGAGAAGTTTTTTGAGATTTTTGACGGGGCCTACCAGCGCGGCGTCGCGGCGATCACGGTGCATGGCCGCACGGTGCTGCAGCGCTACGACGGTCCGTCGCGGTGGGAGTTTTTGCGCGAGCTGAAGTCGTACGCCGGCGAGCGGGTGATTCTCGGCAGCGGCGATTTGTTCAACGCGCAGGCCTGTCTCGACATGATGGAATACACGGGCGTGGACGGCGTCACGGCGGCGCGCGGCTGCATCGGCAATCCGTGGATCTTTCGGCAGGCGCGGGCGCTCGCGGCGGGCCTGCCGATGCCGGCGCCGCCGACATTGCGGGAGCAGCGCGACGTGATCGCCGAGCATTATCGGCTGGCCGAGGAGTTGTATGGCGTCGAGCGCTGCATCCCGACGATGCGGAAATTTGGCATTAAGTATTCGCAGCTTCATCCGCAGCATGCGGAGGTGCGGGCTGACTTTGGGATGGTCAAGGTTGCGGGCGGCTGGCGTGACGTCCTGGCGAAGTGGTACAGCGTCGACGGGCCGGGCGTCCATCCGGCGGTCGAGGAGCCCAATCCGCTGGCGTCGGCAGAGTGAACCTGCGTGCGAATCGCGGTGTCTCCTACGACACGCCACAACAGGCCAACGCTTTTATAGCCCCCCTGAAAAGTCGGATTCCACAGCCAGCATTCTTGAAATGCTTGGCGGGTAACGCGTTAACCACAGAGCACACAGAGAGCACAGAGGAAGATTGAAGGAAATCCGTTTCTAGCGTCTTCTCCGTGACCTCTGTGTTCTCAGTGGTAACTCCGTTTCGTGATGGCAGTTGGATAGAGTTTGGAGCAAGGGATGGCATCGCAGTTAAGCTAGGCGGTTCTTCATGTCGAACGGAAGCGAAATGCGGGAATCATGGTGGTCGCGGCCGGCCGGCGTACGTGACGTGTTGCAGATTGCGCTGCCGATGGTGGTCACCACGTTGTCGTGGACGTTGATGAATTTCATCGACTCCGCGATTTTGATGCGCGTCTCTGGCACGGCAATGTCTGCCGCGTATCTGGCGGGCATCATCTGGTTCGCCGCCCTGAGTTTGTTCTGGGGCATCTGCTCGTACAGCAGCACGTTTGTGGCGCAGTTTTTCGGCGACGATCAGCCGGACAAGATCGGCCCCGCCGTGTGGCAGGGCGTGTGGCTCGCGCTCTCGTTTTCGTTATTGGTGCCGCTGGCGCAATTGTTCGCGCCGACGTTGTTCGGGCTCTTTGATCACGAAGCCGAGCTCGCCCGGCTGGAGACGATTTTCTTTCAAATCTTGTGTTACGGCGCGCCGGGGATGCTGATGGCGCAGTCGCTGGAATGTTTCTACAGCGGCCGCGGCAAGACCTGGGTCGTCATGGTCGTCGACGCTGGCGCGGTCGTCATCAATCTCTTGCTGGCCTGCGTGCTGGTGTTGGGAATCGGCGTCGAGTCCTGGGGCGTGGCCGGCGCCGCCTGGGCGACGGTGCTCGCTCAGTGGTGCCGCGCCGGTATGTACGCCGGCCTCGCGCTGATGCCGGCCAATCGTGCGGCGTTCAACACGGCCGACGTGAAACCCGACCGTCAGCTGCTCCGTCGCATGATTCGTTTCGGCGGTCCCAGCGGCGTGCAAATGATGCTGGATGTGAGCGGGTTTGCCGTTTTCATGATGTTCGTCGCCGAAATCGGAGCGGCCGAGGCTGAGGCAACCAGCCTTGCCTTTCGCATCAGTCAAGTCGCGTTCATGCCGGTGTGGGGTTTTGGCATGGCGACGGCCGTGCTGGTCGGGCAGAAGCTGGGCGAGGACCGGCCCGACCTCGCCGTGCGCGCCGCGCGGACGACACTATCGCTCAGCATGCTCTATATGGGGATCATCTCGTTGGTGTTCGTCCTGGCGCCGCGACTTTTTTTGCAGACGTTTTTTACGCATGGGGACGTGCCAGCGGCGGCGGTGACGGCTGAGGTTTCGCCGGGGGAAGCTACGCCGCAAGCGGCTGGAGAGGCAGAGGGCAAATCGGCTAAGGTTGATGTCGAGGCGATGACTAGCTACTTGATGCGGTTTGTTGCGGCTTACAACATGTTCGACGCGGCCGTGATCATTCTCGTCAGCATCTTGCGCGGCGCCGGCGACACGCGGTTCGTCATGTTCGTGAGCTGCGGCATGTCGTTCCTCATGGGTCTGGGGACGTACATGGGCGTCAATAAGTTCGATTTCAGCGTCTATGGGGCGTGGTGGTTCATCGCGATTTGGGTCTGTGCGCTGGCTGTCATCTACGTCGCCCGTTATCGCACCGGCAAGTGGCAGGCGATGCGCGTGATTGATCAGGTGCATCACGCGCATGGCGCGACCGCGTGAGACGCGCAATCCAGCGCCCGAGAACTCGCAGCGGGGCGACGTTTAGTGCACGCTAGCGCAAGATGCGCGGCACCATGCCGCGGAGGCGGTCGCTGATACCCTGCTCGTCGGCTTGCGTCGCCTTGGGAGCCGTCGTCGCATCGGCGGGCTTGGAAGCAATGCTTGCCACCGGGGCCTGCTCGACAAACAACCGCGGCCAGTAACCGTCGATCAGCCGCTGGCAGTCCATGAGCTGCCCTTCTTCCAGCGCGGTTTTCGCCGCGTAGAGTCGCTTGGAGATCTGATACCGCTGTTCTTTGGAGAACCGCAGATCAAACATCCGCACGTCGTCGATCCAAGCTTCGCCCTGACCGACGAGGTGGAATTGAATCCGCATTTGTCCGCTGCTCGCCAGCGGGAGATCATCGACGGCAAACTCGTAGTCGCTCCACGCCGCGCCGACCGGTCGTTCGGCGCCGATGGCGACGTAATGCTGACGCGTGACGCCGCCAGACTGATACTCAAACCACGCATAAAGTTGTGAACCGGGCTGCAAGCCGTCGCCGCGGATGCGCGCCCGGACGGTGACCTGTCCGGTGGAAGGGATCGGAAAGAGGTGGCTTTGGACGGCGACGCCGAGCGCGTCTTCGCTCTTCAAATGGAGCGATCGCCCGGTGACCGGCGCTGTTTCCGCGGCCAGTTCCACAACGCCGGCGGCGCCAATCCGCGGCTGCCAGCCGAGCATTTGGCCCGCATCGCCGACGAGTTCGAAGTCGGGGTTCTGCAGTTCGCTGTAGGGACGTTCGACTTCCAGGTTTGCCATCCGTTGTTCGTAGGCCGCAACCTGCCGGGCAAGCGCCGCTTTGGCCTCGGGACCGAGTTGGGGCGTCCACACGCCGACCTTGACGTTTCGCGATGAGAACTTGCGCCCCTGGATCCCGAATGGGGGCAGCGTCGCCGCCCACTTCTTCGGCCCCTCGGGAAGCGTGCCGCTCAGCGAGGGGTCGGCCGACGCCTGGGCGGCGTCGACGCCCTGCTCGATGCCGAGCTTACGCCAGACGATGGCTCCGTCGGCCGCCAGCGGAATATCCATCGTGACAGCCCACGGCGATTCGTTGATCAGACAAATCGTGGTCGACTCGGCTTCGCGATAGATGCGCATCGTGATCGGTTGGCGACGCTCAGTGCGAACATCGCCGGCGGCAGCCGGGATCTGCTGAAAGACGCGCAATGCTTCGGCGTGGGCCCGATTATCCAGCAGAGGGCAAGTCTCGCTGCCTGCAGCCACCATGGCGAAATCGCGCGATGTGAGGGCTGCGGCCAACCCGCGCAACGCCTCATCGCCCGTCGGCGTTGACGGCGCTGCCAGCGAGAGCCGCGTTTGCTCGGCGCCGAAAGGACTCTGAGCGTCGAACGACGGCAAGCGGAGACGCAATGGCACATCGTACAGCGCTTCGCCGCTCGAAAAGCGGGAAGCGAAGAGTTGATCGAGTTCCGACGATTGGTTGATGCGCACGTCGGCGGCCGAGGCGTCGACCGATTCCTCGGCGCCGAGTCGGCGCGGCCGTAGCACGGAAATCCCGGGGCTCGCGGCTAGCTGCGCCAGATCGAGTCCCGTCTCCGCGATGACTTCGTCGACCGACGCGCGTCCCGCAACAGCGAGTCGCAGGCGCTGGGAGGTCCCTGCGCCGGCAAAAAGGTCTTCCGTACAGAGAACGAGTCGCGCGTCGGGTCGGCGACTCGCGAGTTGCTGAGCGATCGAACGGTAGAAGGTCGTCGTTTGTTCGGTCCGCCATGTCTTCCAGGCGGGAAGACCTTGTCCCAGTAGAATGTCGGCGCGACGGCGAAAACGGTCGGCGCCGCCCGTCGGCAGCATGAGCTTCGACTGCGACGCGAACATGCCGGCGGTTTGATCGTCGAGCCCCCACTCCAGCCCGGGCAGCACGCCGAACCCGGCGCCGTGAAGCTGAAACGCTAGCCCGCCCCATGCGGGGTGGGCGTCGTAACGTTCGGCCAGACGCTCGGCGATCATCGCTAACTCGCGCTGCACGCCGGCGTGAAGCAAGTTGTAGTGAGGCGCGGTCGCCGACTCGGATGGATGATGCGCGCGCCAGGGGCGGCCGTCGACGCCCAGCCAGCTGATCTCAAGGTTGTCGTCGCCGGCGGCGGCAAGGGCCTCCAATCCAGGGAGCGGAGCGGCGAGCTCCACGGCGGGAACGAGCGTGAGGCCTTCGCGGTCGAACACGCGCAGCAGCACTTCCAAAATGTCTTTGCGGATGGGGTCTTCCCCAGTCGAGCCGAGCGGCCCGGAGTCGAAGCGCGGCGAGTCGCCCAGTCCAGCGACGGGCGCCAACGAAGCGCCGTCGGCCGCGACGGCGAGGATCGCCCCGTTGTAGCCAGAGGCGTGCAGCTGCTGCGCAAGTCGATTGGCGGCAGTGAGGAAGGCGTGCCAGCCGGCGATGCTCACGCCGCCCTCTTCGTCGAAATCGCTTGAGCCGCCGAAGGAATCGGCAAACTTCGGTGCGGCGATATAAGCGGCTGCGAGCCGCGACTGGGTCGTTGAGGCGGGAGGCTCGGCCGGCGCGGGCGCCGTCTCGCGACGCCGCAGGCGAATCTTCCCGTAAAGCGCGCCGCGCTCATGGGAACGATTGGCGATGATGACCGCGGGCGATTTCGTCCGCGGCCAGAAGACCAAGCGGTGGACCTCGACGCCGTGGGGGCTTGCGGCGGTTTCTACTGAGCGGTCGTCGCTGAAGACTCCCCAGTCGCGTCCGAACGTCTGGACTCGACCGGCGGCGTCGGGCTCGACGATGCTGACCGCCAGATGTTGCCGAAGGGCGCGGGGGACTTCGACTTCGACGGCGTGAGGTTCGCCCACGTCGCGGACGGGCAAAAGGTAGGCCTGCCAAGCCAAATCTTCGCCGGGCGACGTCGGCGGGAGTTCGACCAATCCGTTGCCGGCCGCCGAGATCAGCGGCTTGACATTGCCGAGCGGCCGCGGCGTGGTGAACCCGGGAAGTTTCTCCATCTGCGTCCATTGCGGCACGCGTTGCCACCAGGAGGAACTGGTCGCGTCGATCGTGGCCACCGTTTCCCAGTTGCTCGTCAAGCGGGGCAAGCGCGTCGCCGGGTCGACCACCACGAACCCGATGTTGCGTCCTGCTAGCTCGGAACCCTTGTCCCATGGCGCCAGTCGACTGGCAAAGCCTTCCGGACGGCGCACCAGCGCGATGCGCAGCCGGTAGGAGCCTTCGTCCTGCGGAACGGCGAGCTCCAGGGGGAGCGACGCATTTGATTTGGGGTCGTAGGTCGCGGTCGTCTGCCACAAAACGGTGGATGAGTTGTGGCGATACAGTTTGGCTTCCAGCGTCGCGGGCGACGCGAGGTCGTCTTGCAATTGGGGTTCGACCGCAAGCTTGAAGGATTCTTGGGGCGCGAACACCAGGTGCTCGCGCTCCAAACGAACGCGGAGCTGATCTCCGGGCGTCCGTTGGACGATGAGGAAGCCGCCAAGTTCGTCGAGCGGAGCACGTTGCGTTTGCTTGGCCAGCGCGCCGACGGTGAATTCGATCGGTTTGGCCGGCGCGTCGGGAGCGGGTCGGAGGTCGACGGTGAGCGTTGCCGATTCGTCGGCGCGAATCGTCACGTCGAAGCCGTCGAAGGCGCGTCGCACCAGCGGGGTGACGCGCACTTGTCGCTCGGCAAGGCTCAACGCCGCCGCTTCATCGGCTTCGACGCCGAGAGGCTGCAGATCGGCGAGGTCGCCTGCGGAAAGCAGAACCGAACCGGTCCACTTCTGCGCCGCCGAGCTGCTGTTGCCCCAGGCGAAGCGACAGCGCGCTTCCACGATTTCGGCCAGCGCGCACGGCGAGCCGGCGACGAACGTCGCCGCCGTCGCCATCAAGGCGATGAGGGGCGCGTACGCGCGGAGCGCCGTTATCGGACGTCCTTGTCCGAGCATCGCGTGACCATCCTGGCTGCGCGCATTGGCTGCGTGAAGGAGAGACAAGCCTGTCGACCGCTCGCTGCGCCGCCGACAGACGCGGGGCGGAGTGTAGGAAGCAGCGCCGCGCCGCACTAGGTCACTTATCGGTTGCAAGTCGCCTGAAAATCTTGACTTGCGCTGATTTTGCCCGGCAGTGATAGCACCGCCCGGCGGCCGCGCGCGGACGTGCTTGCTGATCAAAGACGGGTCGCAGTGCGTCAATCGCGGAAAGCGACGTCGACGTTGACGATAGCGTGACTGTCCGTGGAGCCGCCGGACCGGCGAAACTCAGCACCTACAGCCTCCAGTTCAGCCGCCACTTCGGGAAGGAGATTGGCGATTTCGTTGGCTTCCCACCGGTCGTCGGGCTTCGCGTAAAGCTCGACGCGTCCCGGAGTCGCTTCATGGTCCGTTTCCATCCCAGACCGTCGGAACAACCAGGACGCCGTACGCACCGCCAACTCCCCAGCCCCCCCCGTCGATAGCGCATGCACGCGACCGCCGGCAAAACTAAATTCGCCGCCCGCGGCGACGTCGTGCGCGCACGACTGCTCAGCGACGCCGAACCAACGCGAAAGGATGCGCCCGATCTCGTCGGGCTGCATGAGGTTGCTCGACCTCGGCGGCGGGGCCTGGGTGCTGTGGGGAAAACGAACCAGCAGCGGCACATGCGTCACTTCTCCGTAGAGCTCGCGCACTTCGCTGCCGACGGCGCCATGTTCGCCCAGGGCGAAACCGCGGCAGCCGACGAGCATCACCAGCGTCGAGTCCGCCAGCACGGCGTTTTCCAGCGTCGCCAGCAGCATGCCGACGGACTCATCAAGCACAACTGTCTGCGCCGCGTAGGCGGCGCGGTGGAGCAACAACTCGTCATGGTCATCCGTCTCGAGGCGCACCGGCGGCATGACGAACTGGAGCGCTGGCGGATCCTCATCGTCGAGGAGCGACTGCCGGAGCTCAGTCGGCGCGTCCCACGCGCCGTGATAGCCGCGCGCGTGAATCCACAGCAACCTGGGCGGACTCTCAGCGGCCTTCTCAGTGCCGGCGTCGCTCCAGCGTTCAATCTGGTCGGCGGCAATCGCGAAGAGTTGCGCGAGCTGCGTGTCGGCAATGGCGCCAGCCGTTTCAGGCTGAGGGAATTCGACGCTGCGAACGTCGCTCACGCCGAGTTTTTCGGCCGCTTCCGCGAGCCGAGGGTCGTCCGTGGTCAGCGCACCGTGGACGGCGCCGTCGACCAACAGTCGCAGCAGGCCAGTTCCGGCGGGGTATTCGGCGAGTGAGCGCTCGACGCCGTCGCGCGGCGTTTCGACTCCCAGCCAGGCCGCGCGGTAAAAACCAGCGACGTGCGGCGAGTCGGCGATCATCCAGTCGAAAACGACCGCCTCGCTCGCCAAACGATCGAGCGCCGGCGTCGCATGCCAGGTGTTGCCGTACGCGCCGAGTGCGGAGGCGCGCAGGCCGTCGACGGCGATGACAATGGCGTTGCGGTGGGGCATGCCGCCAGTGTAGCAAACTTAGCTGCGAGCGGTCTCGCGACCGCGCCAATCTTGCCACACGAGTTGCGGGAAAATCCAGGCGTCGCGCAGGTAGCGCTTGGCGAGGCGTCCCGGTTCGGTGGCCAGGCGGTGAAACCACTCGAGTCCGCAGCGACGCATCCAACGGGGCGCACGGCTCTTCTCGCCCGCCAGGAAGTCGATCGTTGCGCCGACGCACAATGCCACCTTGGCTTGAATCTGGTCGGCGTGGTCGTGAATCCAAAGCTCTTGCTTGGGGGCCCCGAGTCCGAGCAGCACGAGGTCGGGTTGGACGGCGGCGATGGCGCTGTAAATTCGCTGGTTTTCCGCGACGCTCGTCTCGAAGCCGAGCGGCGGCGAGAGAACGCCGACGACTTCGACCTGGGGCCAGCGACGCTCGATGTTGGCGGCGGCCCGCTCGGCGACGCCGGGCGCCGCGCCGAGCAGAAAGACGCGCAGGGACTGGCCGTCGGCAGTGGCGCGTTTCAGGAGGGCGGGCGCCAAGTCGCTCCCGGCGACGCGTTCCGGCAGGCGGCGACCAAGCAGCCGCGACGCCCAGACCACCGGCGCCCCGTCGGCCAATACCAACGCCGCACCGGCGTAGGCGTCGCGCAGCGCGGGATTCGTTTGAAACATGACGGTATGGTCGACGTTGGGCGTGACGACGTACAGGCAGCGCCGTTCGCGCGGCGCGCGGCACCACTCCAGAATGGCGGTGACGCTCTCCTGCATATTGAGTGAATCAATCGACATGCCAAACAAGGCGATTTGCGGGCGGGCATTCATGGCGTGTCTCGAGGAATCTTGGCGACTTGATGCGATTAAGTGGCGGCGACGCGAGCTGTCGTGGGCCAGTCGTTCGACAGCGACGCGGCGCCGAGACGAGCATGCGATGCCGCACGTCGTGCCAGCAGCGCCGCGGAAACGCCAGCGGTCAGAAAGAGGGGCCAGTGCTCGGTCGGCAGCAGCGTCAGGTCGTGGAACAGCGCGGAGGACAGGTAGTTAATGAGCACCGCCAGTTGAAACAGGCCGTGAGATCGTTCCCATGTCGGCAGATCGTCGGCCTGGTAAAGTTGCCAGGCGGAACGGGTCCAGGCAACCAGCAAGGCGAGGAACAGCGAGATGCCGACGATCCCGGTCTCGACCATGATGCTGAGCAGCGTGTTGTGATGGTCGAGGTTGCGGAGCGATTCCAGCTCTAGCTGTTGGCTGCGATCGGAGAGATAGGGCATCTTCAGGTCGTAATAACGACCGAAGCCGCAACCGAGCAGCGGCGCGTCGCGCCACATGCGCATCGAGACGTACACGAACGACGCGCGTTGATATACCGAGTGCTCCGCCGATCCATCAGTGTCCTTACGGCCAAGGTTGGTCACTTTCTCGCCGAAGGCGACGGTCCCCACCGCGCCGCCGAGGAGCAGCAGAATGATCAGCGCGGCTCGCCATTGCGGCAGCTGAATCAAGGGGATGACTGCTAGTCCAGCGGCGAGACCGATCCATGTCGAGCGCGTGTAGGTGAAGTAAATGCCGCCGACGATGGCGATCAGGAGCGCGCCGACGGCGGCCTGTTGAATTCGGGACAGACGCGGCCACAGCATCCAACCAGCCCAGAAGCAAACCGTGAGCATCACGCCCAAACTGGCTGAATTGAGCGATGGCCCGCGAGCGCGACCGAAGTGCGTGCCGAGCAGCGGATTGGAGATATAGCGAGGGAAGACTGCCCACCACTGCTTGCTGATTTCAGCAAAGGCGGTGAACGCCAAGAAGCCGCCCAGGGCGGCGAGAATCCAGAGCATGCCGCGCCATTGTCGCTCGCCATCTGGGGACGACCGAGCGGCAAGATAGAGTGCTGCGGGAATCCAGAAGGCCGCGATGAGTCGCCACCACGGCTTGACGGTCGAACCGTCCGCCGGCGGCGTCGGCGTGATCGCGCAGCGGAGCGTGAAGTAACCGATCGCGGCAAGCAGCAGCCAGTCGGCAGCTGAAACATGACGCAGCGCAAGTTCGCCCTGCCGCCACTTCCACACGAACGCAGCGCCGAAGCCGAGCAACAGCACCCGATCGATGGTCAGCGGAATCGGACCGATGTGCGCCGTCCACAGCGGCGGCGCCAGGACATAGCCGAGGGCGATGAACGCGGCGCACCCCACCCAGAGCGAGCCCCATCGCGCGTACGCCGTCCACCCGAGCAGGCCCACGACAGCGAGGATGGCGAGGACGATTTCCATGAGAACGGCAGGCGACGTGGATGCTTACGACGAAGAAGTTTGGCCGACGGCAATTCAACTGGCGGACTGCTTGGCAGCCAGGATCGCCTCCTGCAGCGAGATGGGGGCCGTCGCCGTTGCGAATCCGACCGGCGGCAAACTGCCGGCGGTCGTGGGCAAAGCGCCTGGCGGAATCGGCAGCGATGGCTTACGCTGGCCGACCGTCGAAGTGCTCGCCGCCGCGTCGACCGCGCCAACGGCGACGGCCGGGCGGTTTCCAACGGCCATGAGGCTCTTCGATGCGGCAGCCAGTCCGGCCGACGCGGCTTCAGCGCGTCGTTCGATGGTCGGACGGACTTCGACGTCCCACGTTTGTGCGGTTGTCGACGCAGCGGCCAGCTGCTCAGTCGGCCCCGCACCACTGCGCTCGGCGACTGGCGCCGGCGCGAAGCGCCGCTTCGCGGGCTCGAGCTTGGAAAACTCTGGCTTGCGCGTCATCTGCACGTCGCCGGGCGACGCTGCGGGGCGGACGCCGATCACGTCTTGGCGAGCGCCCGCGACGGGAGCGCCCACGCTGAAGAAGATCAGACCGACGCCCAGCATGAAGCCGGCCACGGCGCCGGCAGCAGTGATCAACGTTCGGCCCGGGCCCACCGGATATGGGCCGGTCTCGGGCTGACCGATTTTGGTGACCAGGCTCGCTCCCTGCGCCGCCGCCTCGGCGGCCTTGGCGGTGCTGAGATTCTGTCGAGCCTGGTTCAGCGAGGCCCGACTGTTTTCCACCGCGGCCACGCGGTTGGCGTATTCGGCACGCTGCTGGGCGAGGTTCGCCAATCGCGATTGCAGGTTGTTCAGGCGCGCTTCGGTCGCCTCGACGCGCTGCGCGGCTAGCTGTTGCTCTACCTGCGCGCCCTGAATGGCTGCGTCTAGCTCGCGGTGAAGATCGTTGCGAATTTGCTTTTCGCTTTCGACCGCCGCCTTCACTTGCGGGTGCTCGGCCGAACGTGTCCCTTCCAGGCGAGCCGTGCTGATCTGCGACTTGATCAGGCCATCTTTCAACTGCCGCAAGGCGGGCTGGGACGTGAGGAGGCTGTTCGGCGTGGCAATCAACTGCTGAGCGTCTTGCTGCGAGGCTTGCAGCAGCTTCAGGAGCTCGCCAGATTCGCGAACCTGGGTTTGAAACTTGCGCAGATCGGCTTCCAGCTGAACGACCTCGGTCCGAAGATCGCTCTGGCCGCTGGAAGAGGTATGGAGCATGCGCAGCTCGCCGAGGTCGGGGCCGACTTCCTTCTCCAGCGCGGCGAGCTTCGCCGTTTGTTCGGCGTTCATGTCGGCGGCGAGATTCACCTGTTGCTGCAGTTCGGCGACCAGACTCTGAGCCCGTTCCGTGCGCAGCTCTTTGAGAGCCGCGTCGAGCTGGCGGCAGAGCTCGCCGACCAGTTCGATGGCACGCTCGCGGTTGGGGTCCTTGACGTAGAAATAAAAGACTTCGGTCTTGCCGAATTCGCCGCCATGGGGCGGGAGCATCTTCAGCCGCTCGCGGAACTTTTCAATCGCTTCAGCGTCGGGCTCGCTGGCGACGCCGTTCAACTTCTGATCGACCGCCTTGAGGGTCCCCACGACGACTTGCTTGCTCTTGGCAACCTCAAGGATGGTTTCCTGGAGCGTACGCATCTCGTAGAGGTCGGCGAATTTGCCGGGAGTCGGCCCCTTGGCGCCGGCGGTTTCCTGGCGGACGACCAGTCCCTGCGACGCCTCCCAGTACCGCGGCGTGATGAGCGAATACGCCGCCGCCAGCAATCCGCCGACGATGGCTGGCACGATCAGCAACTTGCGCTTCTGCAGTAGCAGCTGCACCAGTTCATGCGGCGTGAGCGACGGAAAGGGAGCAGAATTCATTGCGGCGTTCTCAAGCAACCGCGGGAGGGAGACGTGGAGTAACGTCCGCGCAAAGCCCCCCTCCCGATACTGGAACGTAGCTCATGAGTGCCCGCGACCGACTCGGCGACGGCCGCTGGCGGCCGATTGAACCGGCTGATTCGGACCAGACGCTACAGCCGTTATTTCGCGCCTCGACGAGGGCGGAATGCGAAGGCTGACCTATCTTTGCGCTGATCATCGAACCGCTGAACGCTGAGGAGGCGTGGCCCGTTCGGCCCACCATCCCAAATCATCGACTGCAAAACCGGTTGGCTCCTGTGCGCGTCCATTGCATCGACAACCTGAATGACCTCGAACCGTTTCGGGATGCATGGGAGCGGCTTGCCGGCGGCGTGGTCTTCCGTCGCTGGACCTGGTTCGCGACGTGGTGGCGACACTACGGCCAAGGACGCCCCGAACGGACGCTCCACGTCTTGATTGCTGCCAACGACGACGCGACGCCGGACACGGTGCAAGCCATTTTGCCCGCCTACTTCGAGTCGACCTGGACGCAAGGCCGCGTCTTGCGACTGGCGGGGGACGGAGAAGTCTGCAGCGACCATCTTGGCCTGCTGGCTGATCCTGCAACTCAGGCCGAATCGGCCGCAGCGATGGCACGCGAGATTAGCTCCGACCCGCAATGGGACCTGCTGGAATTCACCGCAATCGACGAAGGCGACGTCGCCACGCAGCGGCTGCTCGACGACTTGGCCGAGTGCGACTGCATGGTCAGTCGCACGCCGACCGACCGCTGCTGGGCCATCGATCTGCCCGCAACGTGGGAGGAGTTCCTCGCGCTGCAATCGAAATCGCACCGCAAGCAGCTCCGTCAGCTAGAACGCCGCGTCGTTGAAACGCCGCGCGCGTCTTGGCAGGTCGTGACATCCGGCACGGACTTCGGCGATGCGTGGTCGACGCTGGTCGATCTGCATCAGCGACGGCGTGCGGCGCTCGGCGAGCCAGGTTGCTTTGCCTCGCGCGCGTGGGCGGCGTTTCACTGGGACGTCGCTCAGCAATTGCTCGCGGAAGGCAATCTCCGGCTTGCGACGCTATGGCTCGACGGCAGCCCGATCGCCGCGGAATACCAGTTCGCCGGCTCCGATACGATCTGGGCTTACCAGGGGGGCATCGATCCAACCCGCCTCGCGGACGAACCAGGACAATTGGCGAACCTGCGGTCGATTCAGCGGGCGATCGAGGAAGGGCGCCGCCGCTTCGACTTCCTCCGCGGCGATGAACCGTACAAGGCGCATTGGCGTGCGACGCCGACGCAGGCCTATTTGCTGTCCGCCGTGCCGAACAGACTTTGGCCGCGACTTCGTCGCGGCGCATACAGCGGCGCGAAGAGTTTTCATCATGCGACCCGCCAAGTCGCCGGATTTTTTAGTTAGTCGCCAATCGCTGTGGTAGTTCGCCCCACCAAACGCCCGAAGTGCTGAGCATGCTTGCCGAAGCCTGCAAAGAACCGCTGCTGGGAATGTATTACCTCGCGACGCTGCCGTTGCGACGCCGCCGCGCTGCGCAGTTGGTAGCCGCCGGGCAGGCGCCCGTCATGGCGCTCTACTACCATCGCGTGGCGGACGAGTACCCCAACAGCTGGACGATTTCGACGGAGCGGTTCAAGGAAGAGATCCTCTGGCTGCGCGAGCGTTTCGAAATCGTCACGCTGCTCGAGGCCCAACAACGGATGGCGGCGCCGGTCAACCGCGCGGCTGCGGTCTGCATTACGTTTGACGACGGCTACGCCGATAATTGCCGCGATGCGCTCCCTTGGCTGCTCGACGAGAAGATTCCGTTTACCTACTTCGTCGCCTCGGGAAACGTGCTCGAAGGGCGGCCGTTCATCCACGACGTCCGCCAGGGGCGTCCGCTCGAACCGAACACGCGCGAACAGATTCGCTGTCTGGCGGAAGCTGGCGTTGAAATCGGGGCCCACACGCGTAATCACATTAATCTCGGGCCGATCAGCTCACAAGAAATTCTCGACAGCGAAATCTTCGGATCCAAGCGAGACCTTGAGTCGATCACCGGGCGGACGGTCCGTTACTTTGCGTTTCCGTACGGTCTCCATGCAAACCTGTCGCAGGCCGCCTTTCAAACGGCGTTCCGCGCCGGGTACTGGGGGGTCTGCTCCGCCTATGGCGGTTACAACCTGCCGGGCGACGATCCGTTCCACATTCATCGCATCCACGGCGACCCGAGTTGGGCGCGCTTCTGCAATTGGATGACGGGCGACCCGCGCAAGTTTCGCCGCATTCCCCAATTCGACGCGGGCGACTTCCGCGCCGCCGCCGCCTTGAATCCTGACTGTTGAGAGTAGCACCCATCGCCGCCGCCGCCGCCATCCCGAAGCAACCCGAAGCGCGTCGCAGCCTGAAGGCCGACACGCTCGCCGCCAGCGTGATAATTCTGCTGACGGTCACGGTCGTGCAGCGCACGGTCGGTTTCGGCCGCGGCATCTTGTTTTGCCGCTGGCTGAGCCCTGAATCGCTGGGCGAGTGGGAAATGGTCTACAGCTTCTTGATGCTGGCGGCTCCGCTGGCGGTGCTGGGGGTGCCAGGTTCGTTCGGCCGGTATGCCGAGCATTATCGGCAACGCGGCCATTTGCGCACCTTCCTGAATCGGACCACCATTTGGACGGCGGTGTGCGGGCTCATCTCGGTTGCCGTCATTGAAGGGCTGGCGCCGCAGTTATCGGATTTGATGTTCGGCGACGCAAAGTATGCCGACGTCATGCGCAACGTCGGCTTCTGCCTGCTCACAATTATTGTGCAGCACACGCTGACCGCGCTGCTCACGGCCCTGCGTCTGTACCGCATTGTCTCGGCGATGCAGTTCGCTCAAAGCATCCTCTTCGCGATCATTTCGCTGGGTCTCATGTGGCGCTGGCCGACGATGAACAGCATCCTGTTCGGCTATGCGATCGCCTGCCTCGCGTCGTCGGCCGGCGCGATCGTTTGGGCGTGGCCGGCGTTCCGAGATCTGGACCGCCCGGAAGACGATCTGGTGCACCGCGAATTCTGGGGCAAGCTCCTACGATTTGCGTTCTTCGTCTGGGTGACGAACTTGCTGACGCATCTCTTTGCCATCGTCGATCGCTACATGATCGTCCACTACGCCAATTTGAGCCCGACCGAAGCGTTGCAACAGGTCGGACATTACCACAGCAGCCGCATCATTCCGTTGCTGATGGTCTCGGTGGCCGACCTGCTGAGCGGGCTGGTGATGCCCCACCTCACGCACGACTGGGAGGCCGGGCGGCCGGAAAACGTTTCCAAGCGACTCAACTTGACGATTAAACTCTCGGCCATTTGCATGATGGCGTTCGGAGTCGCCGTGCTCGCGTCGGCGCCGTTGTTGTTCCACACCATTTTGCAGGGCAAGTACGACGACGGTCTGCATGTGCTGCCGTGGACGATGGCGGGTTGCGTGTGGTACGGAATTTACGTCGTCGCGCAGAATTATCTGTGGTGCGCCGAGAAGGCGAAGCTGTCGACCGCACCGCTGATGATCGGGCTGCTGGTGAACGTCGTCCTGAACTTCATTTTGTTGCCCACCCAAGGGCTGCACGGAGCGGTCCTCGCCACGGCCATCTCGACCTGTATTTGCTTGCTGGTCGTGCTGTGGCTCAATCAACTGCACGGCATGCAGGTCGACCGCGGGGCATGGCTGCTGGCCCTCGCGCCGACTGCCTTGGGTTTCGGACTCTGGCCGTCGGTCGTTACGACGCTCGCCGTGTTGGTCGCCAGCCTCGCCACCCCGTGGCTGCTGACGGAGCTGGAACAGCGCGAGCTAAAGCACTTTGCCGTTGAGTCGCTGACCAAGTTCCTGCCGGCGCTGCGTCGCGAGCGAGCCCCGGCGGCGAGTTAGCATTCACTTCATCTTTCAATCGACCGCTACTATGGAAGCTGAACAATCTTCCCGACCCCTGCGCGTCCTGTTTCTGCTGACCAGCATGCCGGTCGGCGGGGCCGAGACCCTGTTGGTGAACCTCGTGCGACGTCTCGACCGTCGCCGCTTTGCACCCGAGATCGTCTGCTTGAAGGAACCCGGCCCACTCGGCGACATGCTGAGCGCGGAAGTGCCGGTTCATAGCAACCTGCTCGCGTGCAAATATGACCTACGCATCTTGCCGCGGCTTATGCGGCTCATGCGTCGCCCGCGCGTTGACGCGGTGATCACCGTCGGCGCGGGCGACAAGATGTTTTGGGGCCGCATCGCCGCTCATCTGGCCGGCGTGCCGGTCGTGGCGTCCGCGCTTCACAGCACCGGGTGGCCCGACGGCGTCGGGCGGCTGAATCGGCTGCTCACTTGCTGGACCGACGCCTTTATCGGCGTGGCCGACGCGCACGCAGCACACCTGGTGAGCAACGAGGGGTTTCCGGCTGCGAAAGTCAACACGATTTACAACGGCGTCGATTGCGATCGCTTTGTTCCCCAAGACGCGAGCGAAGTCCGCCGTGAACTTGGCATCGCCGTTGGCGCGCCGGTGGTAGGAATTCTCGCGGCCCTCCGACCGGAAAAGAACCACGAGCTATTTCTTGCCGGCGCTAAAAGCATTCGCGAGGCGGTCCCGGAGGCTGAATTCGTCGTCATCGGCGATGGTCCGCAGCGCGCCGAGCTGGAGGGCCTCGCCGCCGAGTTGGGCCTTGCCAACGCCGTTCACTTCGTCGGCTCGCGCAGCGACGTTCCGGCCCTGCTCGCGGCGTGCGACGTCGTCGCGCTGACGTCGCACAACGAAGCCTCTCCCGTGTCGATCCTCGAAGCACTCGCTTGCGGCGTTCCAGTCGTGGCGTCCGACGTCGGCTCGGTGCGAGAGACGGTCGTCGACGGCGAAACTGGCCGCCTCTTCCCAGCCGGGGATCAAGCGGCATTTGTCGATGCAACGGTCGCCCTGCTCCAGTCGCCGGCCGAACGGCGGCGCCTCGGCGCCGAGGGACGCCGCCGCGTCGTCACCCGCTGGTCGCTGGATGCCATGGTGCGCGGTTACGAGCAGCTGATCGAGCGGATCTACGCGAAGAAAATGGCTCCTGTGGCGCAGGGCGACCCGTCGCCCACGCCGCCCGCGACATCCGCCGTCGACGGCTATTTCGCCCGTCGCAACGCGAAGGGAACGATGTGACGCAGCTTGATCGTCGGCGATGCCAGCGTGCATTCCGCTCGCCCGCCGTCGCCAGTACCATACAGCTTTCCTAAACTCGCTCGCTTGGCATGGTCACCGAAACCCTCCTCACCTGGATTGCCCGCGCTATCAGCGGCGCCAGCGTGCGCTGGGTGGAATCCCAACCTGATACATGCCAACGAGTTTACTTCGCCAATCACACCAGTCATCTCGACGTCATCCTGGTATGGTCGGCTCTGCCAACGCAAGTGCGGCGTCTGACGCGGCCCGTGGCCGCGAAAGACTACTGGTCGCGCGGTTGGCTGAAGCCGCGATTGGCCAAAAGCTTCAACGCCATGTTGATCGACCGGACGGAGATCAAAGTCCACCAGAGTCCGGTCGATCTCATGGTGCGCGAAATTGGCCGGACGCATTCCATCATTATGTTTCCCGAAGGGGGCCGCTCGAGCGGCGAGTCGGTGGGCGAGTTCAAAAGCGGCCTCTACTATCTCGCCAAGAAGCGGCCGGATCTCGAATTGATTCCGGTCTACATCAACAACATGAATCGTATTCTGCCGCGCGGCGAATTTCTGCCGGTGCCGCTGCTGTCGTCGGTGACGTTCGGTCCGCCGTTGTGGCTGGAGGCCAATGAGCCGAAACCCGATTTCCTGGCCCGTGCCCGCGAAGCGGTCCTCCGCCTGAAGGAGGTCTGACCATGAACGCCAACCTGCTCGCCTTCGTCGGCACGGTTCTCCTGCTCTTGGGAATCGCCACGTTCGTGGGCCAGTGGCTGCGCAAGCGCGAGTCGCCGGCCCTCGACCGCCGGGCGATCGAGTCGTTCAATTCGCGAATTCAGGCCTGGTGGTTTTTCACGGCCGTCATTGTGATGGCGTTCCTGCTGCCTGGTCTTACCGTGCTGCTGTTCGCCGCCATCGCGTTCTGGGCGTTGCGCGAGTTCGTGACGCTCACGCCGACGCGCATCGGCGACCATCGCGCCCTGTTTTGGGTCTTTTTCTTCTTCACGCCGATGCAATTCCTGCTGGTCTACCTCGACAAGTATGGACTTTACAGCGTGCTCATTCCGGTGTTCGCCTTCCTGTTCATCGCCGCGCGGGCCGCGGTGTACGGCGACTACGACCGGTTTTTGGAGCGAATCGCCAAGGTGCAGTGCGCGCTGATGATCTGCGTCTATTGCTTGAGCTACGCCCCCGCGCTCCTCTATTTGCGAATTGAAGAGCAATCCGCCAGATACTACCCGGCGGGGATGCTGTTCTTCTTCATTACCATCGTGCTGGCGTCCGATCTGCTCGAGTGGTTCTGGAGCCGCGTCTACAGCCGCCACCTGATTGCGGAGAAAATCGACCCCGTGATGTCGTGGGAGGGCGTCCTCGCCGGGGCGGCGTCGACGGCGCTGCTCGGAGTCGTCCTGCAATGGGCTTCGCCGTTTCCGTACTGGTGGCAGACCTCGGCAATGGCGCTAGTGATCGCCCTCACGGGCGCTGCGGGGTCGCTGACGATGTCGGCGATCAAGCGCGACCGCGGCGAAGTTACCAGCGGCAACTTCGTGGAAGGACACGGTGGCGTCCTGGGCCGCATTGACTCAATTTGCTTCGCCGCGCCGGTGTTCTATCACGTGACGCGTTATTTCTTCGGCGTCGCGTGACCTTTGGCCCCCGTTTGAAGAACTCAGGGGCCAAATGTGGGTGCGAGACAACTTACCGCCAAACGCTCTCGCGGCTGCCGCTCATCTGAATTGGCTCGGCCGCGGCCTGCGGTTCGTACCCCGCCGTGACTGGCCGCGTGGGGCGAGCGGGCGACCAGTTGGTGTTCTCGCCATAAACGCTCGGCGACGCGGCCGCGTGGCTCCGCGGCGCCGCGACGCCCTGCACAACGGCCGGCGGCTCGGGAGTTGCGACCTGGGCTGAAGCGAGCATGGCCCCGCTCGCCGGGCGAATCGGCGGCCGGCCGGCCCGTACCCAATCCATCCAAGAGTTTTGCAGGGCGAGCAAGTGCTCGTACTCGTAATGAGCGGCGATGGCTTGCCGCCAATCGCTGGTCCGCATGCCGTCAGCCAGGAAATTCAGGAACACCTGCTTCCCGCGCTGGGAAATCAGGAACTGGGCCAGCGAATGCCCCTGGGCGTACAAGGGGAGCACATCGCGAGGATAGTCGGTCATCGCGAACATCGCGTCGAACGGGATGCCGCGCTTGGTCTTCAAAAAATCGATGAGCATCCGCTCCTGCTTGTCGATTTCGCTGCGATGCTCAACCGTGGTGCAAGCTCCTTCATCCGCCCAGCGAGGCAGCGGTTGGCGAAAGTGGGTCGCGAAAATTGTGTGCGTGATTTCATGCGGCAGGACCGAGTCGAGGACCCGCTCGCGCGAACCCTGAATGTTCATCCGCCAGTCGTAGACTTCGCCCGCGTTGAACACGAAGCTCGTCGCGCCGCCGGCGCCGAGCGTCGGCGCAACCAGCGCTTTGATCGGGCAAGGCTGGCTCCAGCGGGGCAATTCCTTCCCGAGCCACTCGATCGCCAACTCGCGGCGCCATTGTTCCGCCGAGTCGCCGATTTCCTTCGCCAGCTGCGGCGTGGGGGCGTCGACCGTGAAGTTCACCGTACGGTAGGCGGCGCCGACAGCGAGATTGGCCGAAAACGTCAACGCAGCCAGCGCCATCCAGAATGCGGGCCTACGAAGGCGCCGAGAGACGTGAGCGTCCATGCTCTTCCTTTGCGATTAAAGGACCATCCTTGTCCTGTAACGTCCATGCTGGCGCTGCCAGCGCGGCACATTCGCGTGCGACTTCCGGTTGGGCAATTGTCGGGCCGAATCCATCCGGCCGAACGAACTCGTAGTAAGCCGATCGAGGTCAAGGCGGGAATTAACGGGACGAAATCGTAGGCTTACAGCCAACGATAGCGGGGTATTCGGTCCCGTCAAGATTTGCAGAATTTACCGCACGCGCGTGAAAGCAGCAAAGAGCGATTCGTCGAAAAACGGGCTGCGCGGTGCTAGCAAGTCACGGGTCGTCGCCCATCCATCAAGCGCCTTGCTGCGCTGCTTTGATCTGGTCGACCATCCGTCCGGGCGAGCCCATGGCGTTGTAGCCGGCGTCGAGATGCAGAATCTCGGCCGTCACGCCGGAAGACATGTCCGAGAGGAGAAACGCGCCGCACTTTCCGGCTTCTTCGTGCGTGATGTTGCGTCCCAACGGGGCCATGGCTTCGTAGAGCCCCAGCATTTGGTCGACGCCCGCGCCGCGGCCCGAAATCGTCTGCAGCGGGCCGGCGCTCAACGCATTGACGCGAATGCCGCGCGGCCCCAGATCGAACGCCAGGTATTTCACGATCGAGTCGAGCGCCGCCTTGCAGACGCCCATGATGTTGTATCCCGGCACGCACTTCTCGCCGCCGAAGTAGGTGAGCGTCAGGACGCTCGCCCCGTCGTTGAAGACGCCGCGCGCAGCATTTGTCAGGGCGATCAGGCTATAAGCACTGATCTCCATCGCCACTTTGAAGCCCTCGCGGCTGGTGGCGATCGTGTCTCCGCGTAGATCCTCGGGCGGCGCGAAGGCGATCGAGTGGAGGAGGAAATCGATCTTGCCAAGCTCCGCCTCGCAGCGGCTCATCACCTCGGCGATTTGCTCATCCTTGGTCGCATCCATGGGGGCGAGGAATTTCGCGTTCGGCAGCCCCTCGGTCAGTTTTTGGATCCGTCCGAGGTTCTTCTGACGAGCATCATCGGGCTTGTCGGGCATGTAAGAGAATGCACACTCGCCCCCCTCCCGCATGATCAGCTCGGCGATGGCCCAGGCGATCGACTTCTCGTTGAAGACGCCGGTGATGAGTCCCTTCTTGCCACTGAACATTCCCATACGAGCTCCTGAGCGCTAGCTGCCTCGTGAAAGGCGAACCCGGCCGACCGCCTGGGTCCATCAAGGCCTTGAAGGCCTTTCCATCGAGGCCGACGAGAGCGTCGCAGGATACAGCACTGTCCAGCGGAGGGAAAGGGGGCGGTTTTTGCTACCAATCGGGCCTCCGTCACGACGAATCCGCATCATCCGGACAACATACGACTTGCCAACCTGTCCAACTAATGATACATTTTAGAAGATCATATTGACATTTTCATTGCTCATAATGATCTGACCTGAAGTTAATTGTAGCCCTTTTGAGAACACTGCGGTGCCATTGCCAACTGATCAAATCCCATTGCTTCGCCTGTTGCTGGCCAGTTCAGGGCGTCACGACACCCTACGGGGACTGCTGGACGAGGTCTTGCCGGAGGCCCGCGACCTTCTTCCCGCCGCGTCGCTGGCGGTCGTCCACGCCAACCCGCCGAAGTGGGAGCTGCAGGCCGCCAGCGGCCTGGGCGATCGCCAGGCGCCGTCCGAGCTCGTGGCCGACGCCCTCGACCGCGATGCTCTTGCTGCAAGCGGCGAATGGTCCGCCGTGCCCCTGGGGGACGGTTATGCCCTCGCAGCTCGCGGCAGGGTCGAACCCGTCGCTCTCAAACAGTTTGCCGAAGGGCTGGCAGCGGCGCAGCGTTCGGTGCTCGGCCGGCAGCGCCGCGAGCATCGGATTCGCCGACTCGAAACCATACTCGAGATTACCCACGCTTGGCGGCAAACCAACTCGATGGAGGCGCTGCTCAAGGCAATGGCCGAGGCTGCGACCGAACTGCTGCAAGCCGATCGCGCGAGCATCTTTCTCTGGGACCGATCGAAGCACGAGCTGGTCGGCCGACCCGCACTGGGAGTGAAGGGGAACGAGCTGCGCATCCCGGACGACGCCGGGATCGTGGGACAGGTGATTCAGTCCGGCCAGTCTCGCCGGGTCGGCGGTGGACTAGGCGACGAAGAGATCGACCGCGAGGTGGATCGCGCCACCGGCTACACCACGCGGACAATTCTGTGCGTGCCGCTACTGGCCCCGAAGGGTCGCTGCCTTGGCGCGTTCGAAGTCCTCAACAAGCGGGAGGGCCATTTTACCGATGACGACGAGCGCGGGCTGATTGAATTGGCCGCCCATGCCGCCGTCGCATTGCAGAACACGCAAGAATTCGAAGAGCTGCTGACTAAGCACCAGCAACTTGTCGCCGAGGCGGCTCAGGGACTGCAGCTCATTGGCGACAGCCCGGCCATCGAAGCCGTTCGCTCAACAATTCGACGCATCGCCGACACCGACTTGGCGATCCTGATTCTCGGCGACAACGGAACTGGGAAAGAGGTCGTCGCGCGATCGATTCACTATCTCAGCAGGCGCCGTGAGCAGCCGTTCATCGCCGTCAACTGCGCGGCGATCGCCGAATCGCTGTTGGAAAGCGAACTGTTCGGCCACGAAAAAGGTGCGTTCACCGATGCGCGCGAGTCGCGTCCCGGCAAATTCGAACTCGCCTCCGGCGGTACGCTATTCCTCGACGAAATCGGCGACATGAGCCTCGGCGGACAGTCGAAGCTGCTCCGCGTCCTGGAGGACAAGACCGTTGTGCGCGTGGGCGGATCGACGCCGATTCATACAGAGGTCCGCATCCTCGCCGCGACGAATCAAGACCTCGCCGCGATGGTGAGAGCGAAGCGCTTCCGCGAAGACCTGTTCTTCCGACTCAACGTGGTGAGCCTGGAACTGCCGCCGCTGCGCGAGCGGGGCGAGGACGTGCTAAAGCTGGCCGATCACTTCTTGCAAACGTTCTGTCGGAATATGGGTCGCCGAGCGCCGAAGTTCTCGCCGGCGGCGCGCAAGCGAGTCTTGGCGCACGGCTGGCCCGGGAATGTGCGCGAACTGCGCAACCTTTGTGAACGGCTCGCCTACCTTACGACCGGTGATGTGGTGGAGGCTGACGACCTGGCGCTCATCGAGTCGGGCGCCACCGACTCCGAGAGGCTGGCCGAGTTCGCAGGATCGCTGGCCGACGCGACGCGCGATTTTCAACAGCACTATATTCGCAAAACAATTGACGCCGCCCGCGGCAACATGAGCAACGCCGCGAAGCGGTTGGGGCTGCACCGCTCGAATCTTTATCGCAAGATGCGGCAACTCGAGATGGCCACCGAGGGGAATGAAGAAGAACTCGACGAGGACTAGTGCGAACTTCGGGTAAGCGTCGCGTCTGTCATCCTGCGTGGAATGAAAGATCTAGCGGCCAACCAACGACCAGATTCTTCGCTCCGCTGAGAAAGACGCCACAGTCAACCGATGATCACTCTGATGCGCGACCAGGCGGGAAGATGGCGTTCTCAGCGCGACGCCTGCCGGCAGACATGCGCCGAAGGCACGGCGCTTCGCGACGCGGGCCCTACGCGGTGCGGAGCTTCGCTTCGATGCGCCGGACCGCTTCTTCCACCTGACATGGCTGATCGCCAACGACGATCTCGCCCCGTTGGGCAATCAACCCGTCGAACTTTCGTTGCGCCGAAACTACCGTGCTATGGCTGCGGCGTCCGAAGAAGTCGCCAATCTCGCTCAGCGCGGCTCGCGTGTACCGCCGGGCCAGCCACATGGCGAGCATCCGCGGCTCGGCCACCGAGCGGCACTTTCGCGCGGACTTAAGGCTTGTCGCCTCGACGCCGAAAACTTCGCACACGGCGCGCTGAATGTCGGCCAGTCGAACCTGCGGCGCATGTTGCCGGCAGAAGTCGGCAATGGCGCCGCCCGCCAGATCGAAGGTGATGGGCTTCCGGGCAGCCATGCTCGCAGCGACAAGCCGATTGATCGCGCCGCTGAGCATCCGCCCGCTGCCGACGACCTGCTGGGCAATCAGTTCGATGACGTCGTCGCCCATGGCGACGTCCATCCGCGCCGTCATCGCCCGGACGATGCCCAGACGGGTGGCGTAGTCGGGAGGGTCGATTGCGACGGCGAGCCCAGCCGAAATCCGCGTGGCGAGTTCTGCGCTGACGGATTGCAGTTCGGACGCGGGGCGATCGCTCGACAAAACCACTTGCCCGCCGCGTGCCTGAACCGCGTCGATCGTATAAACCAATTCCTCGACGGTGGCGCGCTTGTTGCCCAGAAATTGCACATCATCGATCGCCAGCAAGTCGAGGCTGCGCGTCTTTTGCCGTAAGCTCGGCAACGATCGCTTCTCGAGGGCCTCCAAAAACTGCGACGTGAACTGCTCGGCCGTCAACTGCATCACGCGGAGCCGTTGTCGCGACGCTCGGCCCATGAACGCCACCGCGCTCATGAGATGCGTCTTGCCCGTTCCCGAGGGGCCGTAAATCAGCAGCGGGCTAAAGCGACCGAGTTGCTGGATCGCACTTCGGGCGGCGTCGGCCGGCAGGCGGTTCGAATCGCCGACGACGAAATCCTCGAACGTCCACCGCGGCCGCTTCTTCGCGGGCGCCGAATCCTCATTCAGCGCCTTGTCGACGGACGGCTTGCCAGGGGCGGGGCTCGGGGCAATCTCGGCAAAGGTGAGTTGCGCATCGCAGTAGCGCTTCTTGGGGGAGCGCCGCCCTCCGCGCTGGCTCGTCGCCGCGCCGACAACTTGGGCGGCTTCAGTCGCCCGGCCGCTCGCCGCAAACTCCACTGTCGGCGACGCCCCGAAGATCGCCGCTCCGCATTCGGCGAGCGTCGCCTGCAGATTGCGACGGAGCCATTGGACCTCGGCCTGAGAGGCACAACCGACCAGCAGCACGCCGCCATCCAGCGTGAGCGTCGTTTGCGGCCCGAGCCACAAGTCGTAGCGCTCGTTGCCGAGGCTGCGACGTAACTCTAGGCGCAATGCGGACAGCCTGTCCGAATCGTCCATGACCACTTCCTGTGAGCTCCCGATGCGCGCACCACGTCCGCTGCCGAAACGCGCCGGGAAATTCATTTACCCGGTGCGCCTCGCCGTACCACTCGTGCGTGCGCCCCACCGATAGGAGAAGCGATCAACCGCCGTAGCGACTGATCGACGTTGCTAGTTGTCACCTGCGAGAGGCGATTCTAAGGACGCTAGCACTCCTGTCAAAGCCCTTGACTTACTTGAGCGCGTCGTCCCATTGACCGCTCATGAAAAGCATCGGGAAAGCGGCCCTCCCGATCGCGCGCGCGACCTCAAAAAAATTTGAGTCGGCGACAGGAAGTGGGTGGATAACGTGTCGGGGTCGGCGACGAGGAAATCGCGCTGCGCGGGCCGACGCGACGGCATGCTTGTTGGACAAATGCAACGCGCGGCGCGGAACTCTTGTCGACGGCGTTCGTTACGCTCGCGCGCATAAACGGGCGTACACGATGCGCTGGGCCCATTCGACGAAGCCGAGCCGTCGATAGACGTTCAGGGCCGGTTCGTTCGCCGCATCGACGGCGCAGACAAGCCGTTCGGCGCCATGGCGCGCAGCGACGTCGATGGCGTGTCGCACGATCGACGCGCCCCAACCGCGCCCGCGCACCGGCGCCGCCAAGCCCATGTAGATCAGCTCCCAGTTCCCCAATCCCGGGTGTTCGGCGAGGATCAACGCCCCTATATCTTGTCCCTCGGCTTGGACCAGGTACCAGTGTTCTGGCCAGTGCCGTCCCTGGGAGCGGTAACCTTCCAGCACCTGGTTCAGCGGTCGGATTCCGTCGAGCGCCGGACAATCGAGCGTACCGACGTACGTCTGTTCGACGGCGCGTTCGAGTCGAGCGAGATCGCGTTGCGCATTGCCGAGGAAACGGATCGCGGGCGGCGAGGCAGGTAAACTAGAAAGCTCTCGTCGCCGTGCATCAATCCCCAGATCGACGAACAGGTACACCAACTTCGCGAACTGCGGGAAACCGGCGGCTTGGCAAATTTCGGTCGAATAGCCGTCGTCGTCGCTGACGACCAACTGAGCCAGTGGAATTTGACGCTGATCGACGAACGCCGCGGCGCCCCGTAAGAGGGGCGTGTCAGCGGCGCCCTGGTCGGGAGGTATCCAGAGGCAGGCTGTCTGGCCCGGCAGTTGCTGGATCCACGCGACGCCAGCCAGTTCGCTGGCAGTCGTCGGCGCGCAACGATCGCCATGCGCGGCGACGAGTAATCCATCCCACGCCGCGTCGTTCTGGACGCCGAGCGAGTGAAGCACCTGCACCAGCCCGGTTCGCTGTTCCGCCGGCAACCGGTCGTGGAGGGCGCGCAGCGCTGCCGGACGCAGGGCAGCAGGGCAGGTCATCACTCGAGGCGCGTTCTCGGGCATCGGATCAGCATAACCGATGATCCCTCCGTTGGCGGAGAGGCGGCGTGCTGAACGTCGGTGGCCCGAGATTCGAGTCATTGGTAGAAATTGCTTCGTTCGAGTTGATCGATCTGTCCCTGCGAGGCGCGGCTTCGCGGAAGAAGGGTCTTCCATCCCAGGGCCTCCGGCGCCGCGTCGGCCGGCTTCTCGGCTGGAGCGACCTCTTTGGCCTTGGCGCCGGCGCTGGCCGTCTTGCCGGCAGCGTCGGCGGCGCCCGCCTCGCCTGGTTTCGCGGCGGCGCCGGGGGGCGCTGCGGCAGGCGGGGTGGAGACAGAAGCGACCTGCGGCTTGAGCGGTCGCGCCGCGGCCGGGTCTTGGAGTTCGAACTCCACCGAAAAACTCTCGTGCGGCGTGTTTGACCAGAGGATCGGCGCCGTCTGGGTACGCAGTTCGCTGATGACGTCAGTGCCCTGTCGCACCTGCAACAACTGCTGACCGGCAATCACCGACGGCACGGCCTGCAACCCAAACCGTTGGTGGAGCAACATCGCCAGTTGAGTGGTGTCGCCCGTTCGCCCGCGGAACGAAATCCGCTTCACGCGACCATCGGCGCCGAAGAAGTACGTCAGCGATCCGGCGATGTCGTAAACTTGTTTTCCAGTCACCAACGGAACGCGAACGCCAAACAAATCGAGATCGGCCAGGGCCGTCGACTTGCGTTCCCAGCGTTGGTAGACCCACTCCTTGGTGACGTCGAACCGCAATACCTCCGACAGCGAGTAGGTTGGGTCGGGCGCTATCTGCAGATGAGCAGGGGGCGCAGCTGCCTGGTGGGGCGCTGCGGCGGCATGTGCGGGTTGAGCTGCATTTCCATGCGCCGTCTGCGCTGGGGCGCCCGCAGCGTGGTGGCCAGGCGCTGTCGGCTGCTGCGGCACGGTCGCCGCTGGGGCCGCCGTCGTCGACTTGCGCATCTGCTCGGTCCACTCGGGCGCATTGGTCGCGACGTACGGCACCGCCACCGAAGCAGCGAGCAACGTCGGCATGGCCAAAGTTCGCGAGATCATTCTCAACGTTCCTCCCCGACCCGCGCGGTGGTGAGTACGATAGACCCTCCCTCTGTCCTTTCGTCCGGCGGGCCCCGTCGACTTGCCTCGGCTTCCGCTGGGCGCCGCACCTTGCTCGACGGATTCGCTCGGAACTTCCGGCACGCGCGAAGCAAGCGGCGCGACCCCAACCCATGTTCGGCAGGCCAGGGCAGCGATTGATTCCGGGATGGCAACCTTTGACGACTACGTCTGGCTTACCAACGATGCCTCGGCGGCCGCCGCGCTGGCAGCAGGCGCCGCTCACCACCGCGTCGAACTCCAGCAGCTCAACGAGCTGCGGAAGTCACTTCCGGCCGAACGAGCTCGTCTGGTGGTCGAACAACTTGACCTGCGCCGCCGCGCCGCTGCAAAGTTCGGCGTCGCGGCAAGTGCGATGTTCTTCACGCCAGTCCAGCTCGAACAGGCGACCGGCGGCCAGCTCGCCGCATACAAGGCTGAACGATTCCGCAGGGCAGGGGGCGACCGCCTGATTCACGATTGCTGTTGCGGCATTGGCGGCGATCTGGTGGCGCTTGCAGCATGCGGGCCAGCGGTCGGCTACGATCTGTCGCCGACAATCTGCCTGTTGGCGGAGAAAAACCTGGCCGTGGCGGCCCTGATGAGCGAGCGTTCGCGCGACTATCCGAGCGCCGTCCGCGAGGGGGACGTCACGGCACTGGTTCCCGACGCTAGGGAGATGTGGCACGTCGACCCCGACCGACGGGCTGACGGTCGGCGTTCGACCACGTTGGAACAACATTCACCGGGCCCGGCGGTGATCGACCGTTGGCGTTCTAGCGCCTCGGACGGCGCCGTCAAACTTGCCCCCGCGAGCGAACCTCCGGCGGCGTGGCAGCATGACGGCGAACTCGAATGGATCACCGCTCAGCGCGAGTGTCGGCAGCTGGTCGTCTGGTTCGGTCAGCTGGCGATGGCCCGAGGAAAACGGCGCGCGACGGTGCTATTGCCGGCACAAACAAGCGACCGATGCGACGCCGGGGTCTCGGTTGCCAGTTTCGTCGGCGAACCCCGCGAGGCATGTTCCGCAACCGACGCGCCCCATCAATTCCTCTATGATCCCGACCCCGCCATCGTCGCCAGCCAACTGTTGGGGGCCATTGCCAATCGACACGGCCTGCACTCCCTGGGCGCTGGCGGCGCGTACCTCACGGGCGACGACGAAGTCGCCGAGCCGCTGCTGAGTGGCTTCAAGGTCGAGGAGACGCTTCCGCTCCGTACTGCCGCAGTCGCCGCTTGGCTTGCCGCCCGTCACATCGGCCGCGTCGAAGTAAAAAAACGGGGAGTGTCGCTGGACCCCGAGCAATTTCGCCGCGACCTCAAGCTCCGCGGCGACGACGAGGCGACCGTCATCCTCACGCGCGTCGGAAAACGCCAATTGGCAATCGTCGCCCGGCGGCTCGATCGACCTGGCGGGTGAACGAATATTCCGCCGCCGCTCGGACGGCGCCGCGCGCCACTGAATCAACTCAGTTGTTTGTCGAAAAGGATATCCTTCAGTCGCCGGAGATGCCCGGCGCGGGCTTGCCAATCCTCCGGCAGATCATTGGCGTCGAAAGCGGCGGGAGTCAGGAAAATCTGAGCCGGTTGCTCGTAGCGGCGGACCGCGGCGAGCGACGCGAGAAGACGCCGGCTGGGGTGGTCGAGGTCGTGAATCAGACAGAGCTCGCGAAAGAGCTTCCAGGGATTTTCGCAATGGATCGTCATGTCGTTGCGACGGCGGACGATCATCACCGCGGCGGCGACGATGGCGGCCACCAACAGCGCAATGCCGTAGGCCCAGAGATCGGACCAGCTGAGTCGCGGACCCGAGTCCGGGAAGTTGTCGCCGATCTCGGCCAGCGGCCATGCCAGGCGCGTCAAGTCGTTCATGGCGCCGCCTCCTCGACCAATGCGGTTGCATCGCCAAGTTGCGTCTCGCCGTCCAGCGCGCGGAGGCTGTTTCGCGCGGCGGTTTGCACCGCGACGCTCCGATCGTCGATTGCCGCAAGCAATGCATTTCGCACGTCGTCCGCCGTGCAATGCTGCAAGGCGTCGGCGGCCGCTACCCGCACCACATGGTCTTCGTCCTGCAGTCGCTCGATGAGCGCGTCGGCCATTTGCGGCAACAGCTTCATCGCGGCCACCATCTCGATGGCGCGCAAACGAAGACGCCGCGCCGGGTTGCTCAGTTCCGCCCGCAACCGCGCGAGCGTTGACCGATCGACCAGCGCCACGCGGGCGCCCATGCTGCGGCGGGCGTCGTCGTCGAGCAGATCAAAACGCGCTGCGTAATTGTCGAACCTAAATTCCCACAGCGCGTCGCGGGCCGCGGCGCTCACCGCCTCGTTCGGACTTTCGACCAGTTCCAACAGCTTGTTCATCGCGCCGGGGATGCGGCGCTCCCTGAGTTGTCGGACGGCCGCCGCCTGCACTTCTCCCGCGGCGTCGTCGAGCGCTTGGAGCACTAGTTGGTTGCCGCGCTGTCCGGCAATTGGACGCAGGGCCTCGCAAGCCGCAACGCGTGCCTCGACCGGTCCGTGCTTGATCAGCAGGTCCGCGAGGCTGAGTTTGCGGTCGTCGCTCGCCCCCGAGGCCGCCAACAGGCGCATCGCGGCGGCCTGCTGCTGGTCGGTGAGCTGCGCCAGTAGCGCTGGATTCGCTTCGCAGCACGCCAGCGACTTCGTGCGCGCCAAGTTCTTCATGAACGCCACGTTTTTCGAGTCGAGCGGCGTCGCCAGCAGGGCGTCGAGGAACGGCTGATCGGTCCGCTTGCCGACGACGTTGCGAACCGCCTGCGGCGCGTCTCGATAGGCAAAGAGAGTCGTTAGCAAGCCGAGGACGTTCGGGCTCACGCTCACGGTGAGCGATTGCACGATGCTTTGGTGGCAGGGATGATACGGCGACTCCAGAATGTTCCGCAGCGTTTTGCTGTCGGGTCCCGCGAGGACGACAAATGCTTCCAGCAGCTCCGCCCGGCGGTGCTGCCGGTACCGTTCCACCGAGCGCTCTAAACTTTCGAGCACGCAGTAGCGAATCGTCTCAGGATCGCGGCCCAGCACCGGTTCACGGTCGGCCGCCAACCAGCGGCAAAGCTGCTCCACCAGGTTGAGCGTCAACGCGACCGCGGCGTCGGCCCGCTCGCCGCAACTTCTCTCGGCGACCATCACCAGCGTCGGCGTAAGATCGTAGTCGCCGGAGGCTTCGACGAATTCATAGGCAGCCGCGAAGAGTCGATCGTCGCCGTCGAGGAGCGCTTCGCGCAGCGCCACCCCCATGCGGCAGCGCCCCTTCTCGACGATGAGTTTTTGCGACGGCGTCAGCACATCCCAATATCGCAGCACCGCCAGATGCCCCATTTTGCTGCGCCGGGCGCAGAGCGCTCGGACCACGCCATCAAACACTTCCACAGAGTCTGTCTTGAGCGCAGCGATGAGCGTCGGCGTCGCGGCCTCGTTGTGGCTCTTTGCCAGGGCGTCGATCGTGCGTTGGAGTGGGAGCACCGCAGGTTCGCTTACCGGACGACGGCGGGAGTAGGCCACGGGAGTACGTCTTTGCGCATGCCGACGGCAATTCGACGCTTGCCCCGCGGCCCGCCGCTGAAATCACGCTGAAATTTACGCCGCGGTGCGGGCTGGCGCCGCAGAAATCGACAGCAATCTGCTCCAATCTGCCGAACTGGCGCGACGGCGCCGGCGAAACGACGCCTCGTGCCCCCGCGCCCGCAAAACCGGCTCGTTTGATACGCTCAATTACGGGCTCAAGGCGGAGTCATTGCATCCAGCCGTGCCGTCGGCGAAACTGGTAGCATCGGCCGAAGGATTGGACAACGGACGACCGTTACGACGCAACCGCGGAAGGATTCGCTAGCCATGAAGGGGAGTTGCATGCTAGGCGAGCGAACGCGAGAAGCCGTGCTCGAGCAGGAATTTCTGCCGCTGCGGGCGAGGATCTTGGAAATTGCTGCGGGGCTCGATCGACTCGACCGAGCCGTTGCGGACGGCGACGACGGCGGCCGTCGCGACCGGCTGGAGAACGCGATCCAGTTGCTGCTGGCGGATGAGCCGAGCCGCGCGGCGCGCATTCAACTGTTATTCAGCCGCGATTACGATGAGGATTGGCGCACTCGGTTTGAACTTTAGGTCGGCAAGTTCTATCGGGTAGGCCGCACTGTATTCACGCCATAATTCATGCCGAGCCCATTTAGCCGCGGAGCTTGCTCCGCGAGCGCGGCACAAGTGCCGCTAGTAAGCGGGCGAGTCGGCGTGGCGAGTTGGTTCGCGGGTCAACGTAGTTTTTTCATAGCGGGCAATTGTACTGGCGTGTACTACATCGACCCCCACATCCACATGGTCTCGCGGACCACGGACGATTACGAGACTCTCGCCAAAATGGGCTGCGTCGCCTTGAGCGAACCTGCCTTTTGGGCCGGCTACGATCGCGGCAGCGTCGACGGCTTTCGCGATTACTTTGAGCAGCTCACGACCTTCGAGCCCAAACGCGCCAGCTGGTACGGCATCCAGCACTTCACCTGGCTCTGTATCAACGCCAAGGAGGCTGAAAACGTCGCCCTGGCGCGCGATGTGATCGCCATGATCCCTGAGTTTCTCGATCGGCCCGGCGTTCTGGGCATCGGCGAGATTGGCCTCAACAAAAACACCCGCAACGAGGCGACGGTTTTTCTCGAGCACATCGAGCTCGCCGTGAAAACGAACGAGCAAATTCTCATCCATACGCCGCACCTGGAGGATAAGTACCAAGGGACGCGAATGATCCTCGACATGCTCACCGGCGACGGCCGGCTCGATCGCAACCGGGTGCTGGTCGACCACGTCGAAGAGCACACGGTAGGGCTCGTGCTGGAGCAAGGATTCTGGGCCGGGATGACGCTCTACCCGGTGAGCAAGTGCACGCCCCAGCGCGCGGCCGACATGGTCGAGATGTACGGTCCTGAACGCCTGCTGGTGAACTCCGCCGGCGACTGGGGACCGTCGAAGCCGACGGCAGTCCCAGATTTCATTCTAGAAATGCGCAAGCGCGGCCATCCCGAGTCGTTGATCAAGCGCGTCGTCTACGACAATCCGCTGACGTTCTTCGGCCAAAGCCGCGGCTTTCGGTTTAATCCACCAGTGTAGCCGGCAGCATTTTCAGCCCCTGGCTCCGCCAGGGGGTCGTTCACCATCCAGGTAGACGTCGCGCCGCGTTGCGATCTACACCCCAAACTGCCGCAGCACGATCTCGGCAACGTCCGTATCGGCCGTCGGTCCTTCGACGAACACCCCCTTCTGCGAGCTGAGCAGCACGCCGCGCTGTGACGGATCATTCGCCGGAGCGCCATGCGAGCCCTTCACCAGCGTCGCATCCAGCGGGATGCCGCGCGTCGCCGGGTCGAAGAACATTTCCACCGGGTCGTATCCCGGCTTCCGGTGAATGTCGACCGTGCGGGCGAACTTTGGCGCCAGCGCGTCGTCGAGCCACCAGTAGTAAGCTTGCCAGCTGTTCGGATCGCTGACGACGACGAGGTCGCCGCTCCGCTCGTGGTTGAGATCGTACTGCGGAGCGTTCTTTGGCTGGAAGACTTCCGCAACCCCCGGTTGGCCGGTGAACAGGTCCTGCACTTTCGCGATGGTTACGGCGTCGCGGTCGCGGACGAAAATGTGCGAAAACTGGTGATCGGCCAGGGCCCAGGCGCGGCTCTCGTCGAAGTCGATGAGCTCGCCGCCGTCGACTTCTTTCACTTCCAACAGCCCGCCCTGCCGGAGCAGACGGTTCGGATAGAGGACGTGGTCGACCGGCGTGATGACGTATTCGCTCGCCGCCAGCCACAACGGCTTGGCGTCTCCGTACGCGGCGGCAAATCCATCGATCAACCGTCCAAGCTCACGGTCGAGGTCAGCGAGCGCTTGCATCGTCTCCGTGCTGTCGGGCCCAAACTTCTGGGGCGCGTAGTCGAGGTGCTGCATGTAGAGGTAGAAGAAATTCGGCCGGAACTGCTCCGCCGCCTGAATAGCCGACGAAACGATCCACTCGGTCGACTTGATGCCCGCCAGCGGCCCCCAATAGTTCATCAGCGGAAAGTGGCCGAGCTTGTCGCGAAACTCGCCATACAGCATTTCGGGCTTCGTGTAGCACCAGAGTGACTCGCTGCCGTCTGGATTGTGAACTGGCGCAGGGAGGCAAACGTAGTCGGCGCCGCAGTGCTTCGCGTGCAGCGGGAACCAGACGGCCGACGTGACCCCCGCGGCCTGCTCATGGAGCGTGTCCCAAATCTGCGGGCGGTCAACGCACTCATTGGGCGTCGTCCACATCTCGACGGCCTGGCGGTCGCGCCAGTAAAAACCGTTCGCGATGACGCCATGCTCGCTCGGCGGCGCGCCTGTGGTCATGTTCGCCTGCACCGTGCAGGTGACGGCGGGAAACGTGGGCGCTAGCTCGGCGACGTCGCCGCCGGCCGTGAGCGCCGCAAGACGCGGCATGAGGGCGAGGTCTTGGCGGCGTAGGCCGGGGATCGATAGGAGAACAACGTATTCGGGCATGGGTTATTTTTTAGCCGCGATCAGGCGCAACAAGAGAAAGACGACTGGAGCTACAACATGAGTCTCTGGTCTTCCTTTTATTCTTCTCGCGTTTCTCGCTCCCCTTCGCGGCTACCTCTTCTCCATCATCGGTGATAGGAAATCAAACGCCCGCCGCGCCACGCGCGGCGCGTCGTGGCTGTGCCGGCTTAGTTCTACCTGGACGCCGCCATCATAGCCCGCCTCCGCAAGGGCGGCGATGATCGGCGGGAAGTCCATTTCCCCTTCGCCGAACATCAGATGATCGTGGACCCCGCGGCGCATGTCCTCGATATGGACGTTGGCAATCCGCCCGTCCCACCTGCGGATCACGGCTGGGATCGGCGTCTCGCCCAGGCAATGGAGGTGCCCGACGTCAAGCGTCAGCTTCAGTCGCGGCGAGTCGACGCGATCGAGCAACTCGGCAAAGCGATCGGTGGTGTCGATCAGCATGTCTGGCTCCGGTTCAAATCCCAGATCGACGTCACGGCGGTCGGCGTACTCGACCACCCGCTGCAGACCGCTTGTGAGGTCAGCCATCGCCGCGTCGCGTCCGGCAGCATGGTGCGCCGCTCCCGACCAGATCGAGACGCAGTCGCTGCCGAGCGTTGCGGCCATGTCGATCGCCCGCTTGATGAAGTCGATCCTTCGCAACCGGTCTTCTTGCCGTTGCGACACGAGAGTCGGCTCGTGCTTGACGGCGGGATCGAGCAAATAGCGCGCGCCCGTTTCGACGACCGACCGCAGGTCGTGGCGGGCCAGCAGTTTTTCGATCTCGCTGAGCTCGCGGGGCAAATCGCCGCCATACGGATTGAGCGCGTTGTGATCGAGCGTGATCGCGACGCCGCGATAGCCAATGTCGGCAAGCAGATCAATTGCCGCCGAGAGGCTATGGTGGGCCCAGCCGTTGGTGACGTAACCGAGGTACATCGCTCATCGCGTAAAGTTTACGTTCTGACAACTGTCCGCCGCGCACAAGACGTGTGCCGCCAACGGACCCACTTAGCCGCGGGCGCTGGCCCGCGTTCCGCCGCCGCGTCAAGTCATCGCCGCCCAGCGGGAGATAATCAATGTCGGAATCAACAACGTCAGCACCGCCAGCCCCGCCGTCCAACCGGCGGCCAGCGTCGCCGCCGCCGCGTCGATCACAATAAACCCTTGCAGCATCCGCGTCACCACGTTGCGAATGCGGAGGGTCCGCGCCATCGCGCCGACCATCTCGCTCCGGGCGACGTACGTCAACGCCATCGTGTACGCCCCCACGCCCAGCGCGAACGCCCAGGCAAACGGTTCGTCGGCAAGATCGGCCGCAATGCTGGCTCCCAGCAGCACATTGAGCACCCGGCACCACCCCATCGCCAGCGGACCGGCCCATGTGCTTTTCAAGCGGCTGTCGTACTGCACCACCGTGATGGCCAGCAGCGACCCAATCAGTCCCGCCGCGGGTCGGTGGCCTAACCACGCCGCACCCCAAGCCGCCAGGACCCCCGCGGCCAACAAACTCCAGCCAACAGTTCCGGCAAGCTCGCGCGAGATGAGTCCGGCTGGAATGGGCCGTGCGGGTCGTTCCAGCGCGTCGATCTCGGCGTCGAAAAAGTCGTTCAATACCATGCCCGCCAGATAAAGGCAGGCCGAGCTGGCGATAAGCGCCATCAGCGGCGCCGCTGGCTCGAAGCGATGTTGCACGATGAGAAATCCGGCGATCACGTTCGACGCCGCGGTGAAGACGTTCGCGGCGCGCAGCAACTGCCACCAAGCGAGCATGCGGCTCTGGCCGATCGCTCCGCTCATGACGCGGCCGTCTCCGCCATGCCGATGTCCCGCATCGTCTTGAGCAGGAAGTCGCGGGCCTCGCGGGCGGCGGCATCGGGGTCGGCGCCGTACGGGTAAAGCTCAACCGTCAGCCAGCCGTCGTAGCCTGTCTTCTCGATCTCGCGCAGCGTCGCCGCGAAGTCGATGGCGCCGTGGCCCGGCACCATGTGCTGGTGGACGCGGGTCGCAGCGATATCTTCCAGATGATAGTGAACCGTCTGCTCCGCCATCGTCGCGACCCAGTCCTGCGGATCTTCCCCGACGCAATAAGCATGACCGACGTCGAAGTTCAGCCCCACCCGCGGCGAATCGAGCCGATCGACGAACTCCAGATATTCCCCGAACCGCTCGATCAGCAGTTCGGGCTCCGGTTCGATCAGCAACCCGACGCCGAGCTCCTCGGCCACGTCGAGACACGGCATCAGCTCTTCATAAAAAATCTGGCTCGCTTCCACGCGCGATTGCCCAGGCGCCAGATGCCCGCCCGGCTCGGTCGTGATGTGGGGTGCGCCCAACTCGGCGGCCAGTCGCAACGCGCGCTTGGTGTGCTCGCGGCGAATCGCGCGATAGTGCGGGTCGGGGTCGGTCCACCCTGGATGCCAGTACGGCTGCCGGGGGTCGGCGACGGCGTTCATCATGAAGGCGTTGATATTGGAAATCGTCAGCCCCGCGTCGGCAATCAGCAGGCGAATCTCGTCGACCCGCTCCGGCAGCAACCCCGCCGGCCAGGCATGCGGCACGTCGGCCAGCAGCTCGATGCCGCGATAGCCGAGACCGGCGATCCGGCGCACCGTTTCCTCAAGCGTGAAGCGCAGATAGGCGTTGGAACTGAAGGCGAGTTTCATGCTGCGGAACGTAGGGGGGATCGCGAACGGAGAAACGGGAATCCTCAGTTTAACTTCCAACGAACGCCGCACCTACCCGCCCCGCCAAGCGGCGTCGTTGTAACGCCAAGCCCATTTAGCCCCGCCGCTTGCCGCGGGTTCGCGGGCTATCGCCCGCGGCCAAATGACTCGACGCGTCACGACGCCGTGCTGTGATGCCGCCATTCTGCGATACCGGCGCTTGCCTCACGCCGCGGCAGCGCTCGCACCGCCGCGCGGGCCGTTCCCGGACGCCCCGGTGATAAGCGGCCAGGCGTATGCCACCGCGACGATGCCCAGCTGGCTCAGCATGAACGCCCCCAGCCAGAACGTCCGCCCTTCGGTAAAGCCATACGAGTGCAGCCCCACCCCCATCTCGTTCACGCCAAACCACGACCAAAGCGTGACGATGTTGCCGCAGACCGCCAGCGCCGCCAGACCGCGTTCGCCAACCATTTTCCCCCAACGGGCGTGCAGTACGATGGCGTTCCAGATAACGATCATCAGGGCGCCGTTCTCTTTGGGGTCCCATCCCCAGAATCGGCCCCACGAATCATCCGCCCACAAGCCGCCCAAAATGGTGCCGATGAAGCTGAAGAAGATCGCGAAGCAGATCGTGCCGTAGGTCATGCGCGTGAGCTGTTTACGCTGGTAGTCGTTGAGCTGCCCCGTAAGCAATCCCAGCACAATGGTGAGAATCCCCAGCGCCCCCGCCAGCAGCGTCGTCGCGTAGCCCAGCGTGATGCACACCACGTGCGTCGCCAACCAGAAGTTGGTGTCAAGCACCGCCTGCATCACGCCGATCGTGTCGCCGTCGTTATCGAAGGTCAGATAGTACGCGATGATCATCGTCGGGAAGCCAAGCGCCGCGGCCAACAGATTGCCGACGCCGAGCTTGTAGATCACCTCGAACAACAGCGCGAAGAAGACCGCCGCCCACCCGATGAACACCGCCGATGAATAGAGGTTCGTGATCGGCGGTCGTCCCGAGATGTAGATGCGGCCGATCAGTCCGAAGGTGTGGAGCGCGAACGTAAACCACAGAAGCCAGTTCGCCGTCCGATTGAACCCTTCGGGCCAGCCGAGCCAAGCCATCACCGCCAACACGAACGCCGTGATGTAAAGCGCGATGCAGAGCGTGAACGGACCGAAGTTATTGAAGTACGCCTCGAACTCGATCCGATCGAGCCGCAACCGCTCGGCCGGCTTGCGACTTGACTGCTCGCCGCTGACGGCGACGGCGTCTTCGTGGCGCGCCTCGGCGATCGCCCGCTCTTTGACGATATCGCGGTAATCTGCCACCGCCGTGTTGAACTGCTGCGGCTTACCGTCGGCGTACGCCGACAGAACGTTCCGCAGCGCCAGCGCCGCGTCGTCTTCCTGCTGGCCGCTATTGGGTGCAATCTTGGCGATCAGCGACGCGGTCTCCGCGTCGAGCATCGTCCGCCAGGTCGCCTCGGGCGTCACCGGCGGCACGGGCCGCGGCGCTCCGCTATCGTTTAATTGCTGGATCATCGCGATCGTTTGCTGAACGCTCGACCGCACTTCGTCCTGCGTCGCGCCATCCAGCTGGGGCGGACTGAAAGCCCCGATCATCGTCCGGATGGTCGCGAGCTTGCGCGCCAGTTCGACGAATTTCTTCTGCGTCAGATTCCGCTTCTCCGCGGGGACGGCGGCGGCGAGTTCGATTTGGCGATCCATCTCGTCGCCGGCGCCGCTAAGTTCCTCGATGCTGTACCGGAACCCATGACGCGGCTTCAGCTTGAGCGCCTGGAGCACGTCGAGATTCTCGACCTTGATCACCTGATGCTCGCGGAACGACGGGGCTCGCGTAATCACATCGAGGAGCCACCGCACCGCCGGCTGCTTCGTGTCGAACCGATCGTCCTCGTACGTCTCCTTGCCCGACAGCGTGCGCAACGCGTTGCTCGCCAGCGAGTCCATTGGCTGCGTCCGGCCGCCGTACGCCACCGGCAGTTTCGCGAACTCATGGATCTTCATCTCGCTCGACGACTCCTTTGCCGGCCGCGCCTTGCCGACGACATAGCCCGCTGCGAGCAACACCACGAGCGCTGGAATCCACACTTCATTTCGCCGCCAATCAGCGAGCGCCAGCCGGCGGCGAATCGGGCCGCCTTCCACCGAAGCAAGCTTACGGGCCTCGTCCTCGCGGCGAGACACGAAGCGCACCACCATTTGCAAGAAGTGAACCAACATTCCCGCCGCGATGATCATGCACGCCACGTACGGAATCATCCAGCCCGCGTTGCTCACCACCTGCAGCACCGTGGTCTGCAAGTTGTTCGGGTCGTAGCTCGACTGGTAGATCGTCTCGCCGGCATAGCGGATCGGGTTATTCATCGAAGTCGACAGCGGCACGTCGACGTTCTGATCAGGGTCGCGCAGCTGCACGACCGACTCGAAGTTCTTCGGCGTGTCGCTACCTTCATACTTGTCGAATTTGAACTTCTTAAGCGTGATCGAGTAATCCTTCGGCACGCGCGTGTAGCGGAGCGACACGTTGTACGTCTTGCCGTCGACCTCGACGACTTCGCTCCCCAGGAATGGCCATAGCAAGTACGTACCGAGCGAATCGGTCGTAGGCTTGCCGTCCTTGTCCTTCTTGAGCAACTCCACCAGCGCCGCCGGTGCATCGGGCGTTTGCTCCGTGCTCACTCCAGTGTTCACCGGCACGCTTGTTGCGACGCGCAGCTGCCCCAGTCCTGCATTGGCCAGCGTTGCTTCGCCCGGCTGGGCCCGCCGCGTCGTAGCGTTGGGCATCAGTTCGACGATCCGCACAGCGAAGGGGAGGGCGTCGTCATTGATCGCGACCGCTTCTTCAATGACCGCTTCCTTCCCGTCGACCAGATCTTTCTTCGGCGCCGATGCATCAACAATCACGCCGGGGATCACGGTCACCAAGTCCTTTTTGGGATCGGTAACGTCAGTGACGGCAAGCTCGTACGAGCGAATGTCCTCAGCGTAGGAAATCGTCTGCCCCTCGGTGATCCGCATCTGCGCTTCGCCCACGTACTGGGCCGTGTACAGCTCGCCGAACATCAGCAGCGCAATCCCGCCGTGCAGCAACACCACGCCGCCGCGCTTCCCAAAGAGGGCCCAGCAGCCAACCGCCAGCACGATGCTCGCCGAGGTCGCCTTGGCTAACTGCCACAAGATGCGAAGTCCCGCCGGATCGAGCCGCACGTCAGGATTCGCGAACAAGTAAATCGCCATCCCCAGCAGCAGCGCCGCCAGGGCGGCGCCGAACCACCAGAGCCACACCCCGTCCGACTGCCAGGCCCGCTGACGCGTCAGGGCCATCACATAAGCCAGCGTTAGCGCCGCGGCGCCCAGGCCCGCGCGCATCGCGTGCCACAGGTTGTTGGTGAACGTCTCCGTCAGTTCGCTCTCAATCGCCGTGTTCGCGCCGCTGGCAATGACCAGATAAGTAATGACCGCGCCTGCCGCCACCAGCGCGAGGCCAGCCAGCAAGCGGCCCCCCCGGGCCGTGATCTTAAACCGCAACCCGTGAGCCGCGAGCAGATTCACCGCGAGCGCCACGCCCAGCGCCTTCCCGCCGGGGAACGGAAAACGGAGCCCGCCGAGATCCCAGGCCCGCGGGAAAAAGACCTTCACCTCGATCCACGCGACCCAGGCGCGGAAGTAATCGTGCACGACCTTCCACACGTCGTAGTCGATCTGCGCCAGCGTGCCGGCCAGCACCAAGAACAGCGACAGCGACAGCAGCGTCACGGTCAGCCGCAATGATGCCAACGGAGTCAACATCTCGACCAGCAGCGATTTCTCCGCAGCGCCCCGTTTCGTTCGCGCCGCGCCGCTCGCCGAAAAATCGTCCGCACTCGACCGAGGAAGTTCGACCGTCGCCATAATCCGCCGCTTTCGTTACTTGCCGTCACCGGCAAATTTGATCGACTCGATAAACTTATTGAACGCCTCGCGCTGGCCTTCGACCAGCTGGCGATCACCCGTCATCTTAAAGAACCAGACCTGGTCTCCTTGCTTGGCCATCGCCGCGAGGATCCCCATCGGCTTCTCGGCGCCTTCCGGCCCGAGAAGTTCAAACGACTCGCCGGCAATGCCGCCGATCGAAGTCGGCTTTGCCGCCGACTTCACCTCGTCGGCAGACATCGTGAGCCCGACTTGCCCCGCCCAGCGTTGGGCCTGAGCCATCGGGTCGCCCATCATCCCCGTCGCCGGAAAAGGCATCACGGTGACTTCCGCCTTCTGATCCCCTGCGACGACGTTGAACGCCGCCTTCCGCATCGCGCTCATTTGGCCAGGCAGCCAACCCTCGGGGGCTTGGTAAGCGAACTTCGCCGGCGACGGCATCTCACCGCCGCCAACCGCGGGACCAGGACCGCCCCCCAGCGGAGGCATCGCCGGCGGCGGTCCTTCCGCGGCAATCGGCGGCTTGCTCGGCGATGTGCCCGCCGGCATCGTCGGCTCCGCCTCGCCAATCGGCGGGTGCCCCGCCGGCATCCCTGCGGCCCCCGCCATCGCGCCGCTCATCGGCTTCATGACGCCGACCAGTTCGATGAACGTCGCCTTCCCGTCGGCGGTCGGTTTTTCTTGGACGAGCTTGCCGATCTCCGTAGCGGTCAGCGGTCCCTGCTGCAGCTGCCCGACCCAACGATCAACGTTGATCGCGACAAAGTCAGACCACTCGCCGGAGAGCGGCAACGACGACACGGCCAGTTCCAGCGTCTTCCCTTCGTACGGAATCTCGATCGTCGCCGCCCGCATCGCGCTCGCCGGCTTCTCGACCCAACCCTCCGGCAACGTCCACGTCGGCGGCTTGCCGGCGCCGCTCAACTTCACCGTCGCCAGGAATTCGTCAAACGACTTCCGCAACGGATCGAGCCCCTCGCCGCGCGCCACCAACTTGAAGAACCAGGCCTGCCCGCCGCCAGCTTTTGGATCCGCCGCGGGCTCAGCGACGATGGCTGCGAGCATGTGATCAGTGCCGGCCTTCACCTCGGCTACGTCGACGGCCGACCGCAGCGGTTCGGTCGCTGGCTGCTCGTACGTCTTGATCGCCGCCTTCTCGCCGCAGCCGAGCGCCGCGAAAACAAGCAATAGCGAAAGGCCTTTTAGCCCCGGGCTCCGCCCGGGGGTTGCCCCGCCTATCAAGCCACCATCAACCAGCGGCCGCGCGACCCCCGGGCGGAGCCCGAGGCTAGAAACGGAGAATGCGCCATACAAAGAGCGCTGAGAGCGGCTGCTGGTGAGCATCGAATATGGCGGGGATTGGCAGGAGCGAGGAAGGAAGGCTGAGCGCACGCAGCGACGGCCCGAATCACCCTGCCATTATAGGGGGTCAACCCCGCGCAGGGATACCGCTGTCCCCCGCCAGCCGCGGCACATCAACCCGCTGGCGCGCCCATTCATTCCCCCCAAGCGATCCCTAGCGCAACCCGAACATCCCGCCCAGCGACTCCAACAGCGAGTCGTTCAGCGTCAGATTGTCTTCCCAGCTCCAGATGTTCCGCACCATGTCGAGCGACAACATCCCCGCAAACATCATCAGGAAGAAGCACGAGGCCAACCCGAGGATGTTCCAGAGCGTGTATTCGCCCTGCGCACGAGCCGTGGGGGCTCCGGCGAACGCAACGGCTTCGAATTCGCCCGCGGCGCCGTCGCCGTAATCTTCCGACAGCATGACGCCGTCGCCTTCTTCGATCTCCGCGAAGGCGTCGTCGCCAAGGATGCCGGCTTCTTCTTCGCCCCCCAGGTCGCCGAGATCGGCGTCGAGCGCGATCACTTGCGAGCTGCTGTCGCCGTCGTCGTCCTTCTCGCCAAGCGGCGTCAGACGGAAGTCGTCGTCTGTTTGCAGCCCCGGCCCCTTGGCCGCCCCTTGCTGGATGTCGCTGCCGATGAGTGACAGGTCCGACTCGCCCTTGCCGCCGCCGAGCGTGAGCGAATCGAGGATGGCCGAGCCGCCAATCTCCAGCGGGATGTCATCGAGCGCCAGCCCGCTGTCCGACGGCGAGAGGTTGATTCCGCTATCGCCGCTGTCGAGCGTGATGTCGCTGCCGCCGTCGGTGGCCAGCACAAAGTCGTCTTCGTCGGTCGCCAGTTCCAGATCCGACGTGGGCCCGGCGTTCGCCTTCGACTTCCCCGCGTCGAGATCGACTTCCGGCACAGGATCGGTGCCGTCGTCGATCTCCAGGTCGTCTTCAATCTTCAGGTCGCTATCGGGCGGAGCTTGCTGCTTGGCGAACGCGCCCTTTTGCTCGGCGACGCCCGCCGCTTCGGCCGGCGAGAGGATGCGGCTCGATTCCGCGGCCAGGTCGAGTTCCAATTCCTCCAGATCTTCAAACGCGCTCGTCGCGCCCGACGCTTTGTCGAGCTCGTCGAGCACCCCTGAGCCGGACACCCCCGACGACAAGACGTTCGATGCCCCGCCAGCCAGAGCCACGTCGCTCCCGCCGAGGGCCAAATCGTCGTCCGTCACGAGGTTCAGGTCAGCGTCGGGTGAGTTTGCCTTGCTGCGGCCAATGATCGTGCTGGCCGCGGGCAGCGATTCGCCCAGCTCTTCTTCGCTCAAGAGGATCGAATCGGAAGGGTCGCTCCCTTCGTTCGTGCCGTCGTGAATGCTCAGCGCCGGGTCGCTGCCGCCGGCAGTGACCGTGTCGTCCTGGTCGGCGGCGAGCTCCAGTTCGCTGCCGAGCGACAGATCGTCGTCATCGGCCAGCTTGAGGTCGTCGAGGTCATCCAAGCCCATCAATGGCGAGGAATCAACAAGGTCGTCGGCGCCGACGAGGCTGATGTCGCTGGGCGGGGGCGGATCGGGAATCCCCTCGGTCACCATCCGCTCGATTTCGTCGCTGCGAAACTTCCAGCTAGAGCCGTCGCGGTAAGCCCGCAGCTCGCCCTCTTCACGGAGCTGGTTCAGCCGCTCCGCCGAGATCCCCAGCTTCTCGATCGCCTCTTCGAACTTGACGAACTTCTGCTCCATCGCAACCTCGCGTTAGCTCGCGCTCCCGTCCGGGAGCGTGAGGGTTCTCGCGCGGCGCGACTCCATTACTGCAGTCCGCGTGAAGAGTGATCGTAAATTGTCCTCTCGCACGGCGGCTACTGCTGCCGCGCGAGCCCCTTTTTAATCTCCTGCGGCAAGGGGCTGCCGGTGTTGAAGTACTCCAGGCTCAAGTCGCCCGCGATTTCGCGCGCGCTCTTCAGCGAAATCTCTCCCGACGTCTTGTCGATGTGGTAGACGACGATCCGTTTCGTCGCCGGTTCCACAATCGTCAAGGCGGTCGGCTTGGCGTCGGCCGAGGGAATCAGGTAGGTGATCAACTGCCCCGCGCCGCCGAAGTTAGGCACGGAAGCCGGCGGCTGCTGCGCCTCGACCGTCCACACCAACCCCGCGACCGCAATCGCCGCCGCCCAGCCAACCCCTCGATACGACTTCATCACGGGTCCATCCTCCAGCGCTTCGGCCCCCACCGATTTGGCATGGGGCCACTTCTGCTGGAAGTGGCGAATGAACTCCTGTTCATTCTAAATGGGCCGCTCCCAGGTTCAAGAAAAAATCAACCGATCTTATTGCCCCGTCGATAGTTACTCCGCGAACTGCCCAACCGGCACAATCCCACTGGCGGCCGCATAGTTTACTCCACCCGGGCGCTTGCCGACAACGGCGCAATCAAACGGGCGGCAGCGCCGCTGCTGCCGAATCGTCTTCGAGCCGCGGGGAGCCGCACCGCACCGCGATCCACGGCCGCGCCGTGCCCGGTCACGGACTGCCGCTCAATTTTTCCACCAAGAGAAATCTTCGCTACGGTCTCCCGATTCCGGCTGCTACATTAGCGAGGACCGCCAGAACTGCGGTCTCTCTTGCGCTCTTGTGTCTGGCCGCGTCACCGACTCCTCTGGTAGTTTGCTCACTATGAGCCTCTCGCCCTCCGCCGATCCCGCCACCCAAGCCCGCCTCGACCTGGCCGTTTCCTCCGCCCGAGCCGCTGGCCTCGCCACGCTGCAATGGTTCCGACAGGCTGCTTTGGCCGTTGAACGCAAGGGGGACGGCTCCCCGGTGACCGCCGCCGACCGTGCCGCCGAGTCGCTCCTCCGGGAACAGATTTCCGCCAAATTCCCCGACGATGCCATCCTCGGCGAGGAATTCGGCGAAAAACCGGGCACATCAGCCTACCGCTGGGTCCTCGACCCGATCGACGGCACGAAGAGCTTCATCAGCGGCGTCCCCCTCTACACCACGCTGGTGGCGGTGCTCCGGGACGACCAACCGCTGGTCGGCGTCATCTATTCCCCGGCCACGAACGAAATCGTCTACGCCGCGGCCGGCGGGCAGACCTGGTATGAAAACGGCGGCGGCCACAAGATCCCGGCCCGCGTCTCACAGACCGAGCGTCTCGCCGAGGCGACCTTCGTCACCACCGAGCTCACCTCCTTCGACAAGGTCGGCGACAAGGGTTCCCGCGGCGTCTACAACCAGCTCGAAAAGGCCTGCCGCCTCTCCCGCACCTGGGGCGATGCCTACGGCTACATGCTCGTCGCCACCGGCCGCGCCGACGTGATGATCGACCCGGTCGTCAACCTCTGGGACGCGGCCGCCTTGCAACCAGTGATCGAAGGGGCAGGGGGGCACTACTCCGATTGGCAGGGGCTCCCCTCGGTGCACACCGGCAATGCGATCGCGACGAACCCCAAGCTAGCGGGATTGGTGCTCAGCATTACCCGCGAAGGGTAGTCGATTTGTCCCCTTCTCGAGCAAATGGGCGAGGGGCGCAATTCCCGACGCCTCTGCCAGCATCCAAGCGCCGCGACAAACAGGAAGCTTCCTCCCGAAAGGTCGAGCCGTGTTTAGCCCGCGACAAATAACCCTGCTCGCTGCCGCGACCTGCTGCATTTCCTGGAGCGTCCTTACCCCTGCCCACGCCGCCCCCTACACCAGCCTCGTCATCTTCGGCGACAGCCTCTCCGACGTCGGCAACATCGCCAGTTCCTCGTTCGACATTTACCCCGGCAAGTATTACTACGAAGACCGCTTCTCCAATGGGCCCGTCTGGGTCGAAACGCTGGCCACCAGCCTTGGCCTCCCCGCAACCAAACGTAGCACCGCCAGCGGCGACGACTTCGCCTATGGCGGCGCGCAAACCACGGGCACCGGCGGACTCGAAGGCGCCTTCATCCGCGATATCGACGAACAGGTGACGCAGTATCTCAACCAGCGCACCATCGATCCGACCGCCCTGTACGTCGTCTTCGCCGGGTCAAACGACTTCATCAACGGCCAAACCAACGTCGCGACGCCTGCAAACCGTCTCGCCACTGACATCTCGCGCCTGATTACCGCCGGCGCCCGCAACTTTCTCGTCCCGAATCTGCCGCTCCTCGGCGCGACGCCCCGCTTCAACGGCAACCCGACGACCGCCGCGGTTTACAACGACCGCTCGCAGCAGTTCAACGCCACGATGGACGCCAAGCTGTTCGAACTTTCCGACGACGTCGCGGAGCTAACGTTCTTCCGCCTCGACGTCGCCTCCCTCTTCGCCGACGCCATCGCCCATCCGACCAAGTTCGGCCTCACGAACGTCACCACCCCCGCGGCCCCCGGACTGCAATCGGGCGCGAGCAGCTACAATACGAGCCTGATCGCCCCCAACGCCAACGAATACCTCTTCTGGGACGACCTCCATCCGACCACGACCGTCCACACCGTTCTCGCCGCCCGCGCACGCGCCCTGGTCGACGGCGTTCCCGGCGACTTCAACGCCGATGCCTTCGTCGACGCCGCCGACCTCGCGATTTGGCAATCCAACGTCGGCGCCGCGGGCAGCGCGACCCGCGCCACTGGCGATGCCAACGGCGATCAACTCGTCGACGGCGCCGATTTCCTCCTTTGGCAACTGAACGCGACAAGCAGCGCCGCCTTCGCCGCGGTTCCCGAACCCGCTCCCTGGCGACTCGCACTGGCCTCGGTGCTCGCCGCCGCGCTCTGCACCGCACGCGGCAGATGCTTCAACGTCCCGCACGCTGCCGGCTGAATCCGCTCGCAGCCCGTTGACCGCCCCCCGCGCACCGCGAAAATTCCACCAATTCAGTTTGGGCCGATCCGCTCGGTCCGCTCATTTGAGCCCGTGCGCAGCGTTTCCTTTGCAAGTTCCCTGTCAGCGATGCCCCATTCGCCGCTCCCGGCCGCCAGCCAGTCGCTGGCCGTCGCCGCACTCGCGCTGGTCCCCCTCTTCAACTTCGCGGCCACGGTCCGCGCCGACCAGCCTGCCGGCATCTATTCCCTCGGCCCCGGCGTCGACAATCCCCTCACGCCGCCAGACGATCGGCTCTCCGGCATCCGCGACTACGACTTCGTCTCTGGCTTCACCCTGCGTCTCCGCTGGAGCGACATCGAGCCTGCGAGCGGCGTCTATGATTTCGACGTCATCGACGCGGCGATTGAACGACTCGTCCCGCTCGACCAGGGGCTGAGCGTCGAAATCTTCATGACGCAAGAGCCGCAATACGTGCGCGACAACGCGTCGGCGACCTACGTCGATCATCGCGGCGGCGTGAACCCCGTCCCTTGGGATCCGTTCGCCCAGCAGCGGCAGGCCGCGCTCTACGCAGCGCTCGGCAACCACGTCGTCCAGACCGCCGGCGCCCCTCACGCGCTGCGCGACGACCCGACGCTCCGCTCGATCGAAGCGGCGCCCGCCGGGCTCAACTTTGGCGTCCGCGACCTCAACGACGGCATCCGCAACCATCCCGACTACACCCAGCAGCGCTACATCGACGCCATCGTGAGCGGCGTGGACGCGACCGCGACGGCCTTCCCCGACGACCAGAACTTCATTGCGTTCTTCGCCTTCAACGATGGCCAGCCCGGCACGCCGGTCGACGAACAAATCATCCAGCGTCTGGCGCCCCTCTACAACGGCGCCGGCCAGACCGACCTCGCTTTCTTCATCGAAAACCTCTCCGACGACGGCCCCGTCCCGCAGCCAAACGGCATGGGCGCCGGCAACAATCTCCTCGATTGGACCAATCTTGGCGGCGCCACGATGATGCAGGCCCTCGACTCCTGGCTGGTCCATCGCCCCGACCGCGACGACCAACTCGACAGCCTCACCCCCGCCGCCGGCATCGAACTCGCCAACGTCGCCTACGGCACGCGCTTCTTCGAGCTCTACGTCGCCGACCTCGATGGCGCCGCCGACGGCGCTCTCGACGCCGCCGGCCGACCCATCATTGACGATCTGCGCTACTGGAACGACCGGCTCGCCGCCCCCGTTCACGACGCCGACTTCAACGGCAGCGGCGCCGTCGACGCCGCCGACCTGACCCACTGGCGCGCGGGATTCGGCGAGCTCGAGGCCGCGGCGGCGCAAGGCGACGCGAATATCGATCAACAGGTGGACGGAACCGACTTTCTCATTTGGCAGCGCCAACTCGCGGCGAATGCAGCAGGGCAACCGCTGACGATTCCAGAGCCGCCGTCATGCCTGCTCGTCGCGGCGTTGCTGCTCGTCCCATTGACTCGTCAGCGGCAAAGCTCTGCACCTGGCGGCGGTGCGCAGCGGTCGTCTTGCCGCTGTGCCGCATCCGCATAGAAGGGCGAGTTACTTCGACTTCAAATTGAAGACGGTTGAGAGTCCGCCGCGTGCCGAAGGATCGACCTCGAAACCCAACTCAGTGGCCGAGTTGTACTGAGCCGGGATCTGACGCTCCGAGTGCGTGATCTCGACAAGATAAGGAATCTTCTGGACGAGCGGCGATTTGCGGAACTCCTCAGGAATGTGTTCGGGGGGAATCGTGGGACGCGCGATGCCCATTTCGTCGGTCACTCCTTCCGCCATATCCAGTTCGCCGCCGAGAAACGCCGCCGGCCGCAGCTTCACGGTCGCTCCCGACAGCGGCTGCCCGTCAAGCGTCACGCTCAGGTCGACGCCAGCGAGGCTGCTGCCAGCGAGCAGTCCTGCCAGTCTCCCGGCGAGCTCCTCAGTCGAGATTTTGCCGTCGCCGTTGCCGTCGTACTTCTGCAACGACGCGGCCAGCGGCGGGCACTTCTTCAATTCCTCCGCATCGAGCGCCCCATCCTTGTTCGCGTCGTACAGCTCCATCGCCTTCGCAGCGGCGGTCCCAGGCGAGATGCCGACCTTTGCTGGCGACGAGCAGCCGATCGAGATCGCAATCAAAGTCGCGGTCGCCAGTAGAGTCGCGGCCGGTGACCGCGTTTTCGAACCTTTCGAATCGTCCCCACGCAATCCCGACGGCATAAGTGCTTCCCGAATGAGTAAGACAGAGGGCAATCTTCAGCCCCGAACCTCGGCATCAACCGCAATTCGCAGGTTAAGTGCCGCGATAGGATTTGGAAACGAAACGCTCACCCGATGGCAGCAATCGCATCACGAGCGACAATGCTCGGCAGGCAAACCTAGAAGGCGCCGCCGGGGCAAGTCAGCGAGGTGGCGCCGGTGATGGGCAGCGGGTTTCCCCCGTCAGCTCGGTTGCCGTTGGCGCGGTGAACCAGCGGGTCGATATCGAATCCCAGCATTTCCACATGACCGTCGCAGAACGCCATATACCATCCAGTATGGGTGGCCCCGAAGATCATCGACTGGCAATCCTTGGGCGGCAACCCGGCCCGATCCTGCGCCGGCGGATCGTAAGCTGCGCGAAACATGTCGTTGTTAAAACCGGTTCCCCACGTCTCGTTATCCCCGCCGTCGGCGCCGTTTTCATAGTTCTGAGGATTGAGATACTTCTCGCCAATAAGATACGTCTGCGACGACCCGTCGGTAATCTGCTTGAAGCCGATCTCGCTCCGCTGGAAGCCAACGCCGGTGTACCAGTCTTTGCCTGAGTTGGCGCCATTCCGGCGATAAACGCCGACGGTGTCAGTTTCCCAATTATAAGTCTTGGACGCCGCATGCGTCGTCGGCGCTGAGCCCTCGCTGTTGACGGGGAACTCGCCCGTTTCCACCACGTTCCGATCGCCGACGCACATCGCGTAGTCCGAACGCGCCGCCACGATGTTGCCGTCAGTTGCTCGGGCGGCATTCGCCGCGTAATAAGTGCTTGTCCCCTTCGGGTAAACGTTTTGCGGTCGCCGCGAAGGACACCACCAATGCTCGACTCGAGTTCGCAGCACCTGCAACGCGCCTTCACGCTGCGCCGGGCCGATATTCTCCGGGTCGCCGTCCGATGCTCGCGACCGCAGTTGCGCCTGCTCCATGTAAGGCAGCATGCTGAACGACCACCCCCCCGGCTGATTCCGTCCGAACCCGCGATCCGCATCGCCGACCCACCACCAACCCCAACCGCCGGTCGGAAAGAACTTTTGCGCATCATGATGGTTCTGCGCCGCCAGAGCCATCTGCTTCATATTGTTCCCGCACTGCTGCCGCCGGGCTGCCTCGCGGGCTGCCTGCACTGCCGGCAACAGCAGGGCCACCAGAACGCCAATGATGGCGATTACCACCAACAGTTCCACCAACGTGAACGCACTGCGTGCTGGACGCCGTTCCATACAAGCGCCTTTCCAGTTGCCCGGCCAAGGAAATGAAGCCGAGGAAAAATCCAGTAGATGAGGGGGCGATGAGACGCTCAGTCTAACGGCGAACTCCGCGAAACGCAAAACCGCGCCGACATTTTCGGGGTGTTGCGAACCCTTCCGGCGATTTGCGGCTGACGCCACGCAATTCACGCACGGCTCGTGATGACCGCCCGCCAACCGACATGGTTCAACGCAGTTGCCGCTGCCGCCCGCCCGGTGACTCCCGCCCCTCGTCAGAATATGATGCACTGCCCGCAGTACAGCCTGCCGCGCACCCCGCCGACGCCCCGACAATCGCCGCATGCCCCGCTTTCTCGCTCAATCGATCGCCCTGCGCCTCGCTCTCGCCCTGCTCGCTCGCGGCGCCGCGCTCTCGGCGGTCAACGCCGGCGACCTCCTCGTCGCCGACCGCCTCTCCAACAGCGTCTATCGCTACAGCGCCGGCGGCGCCCTCCTCGGCACGGTCCTTACCGACAACGCCAACCTCAGCCAGCCGACCGGGCTGGCCCTCTCGCCCGATCTCACCAAGCTCTACGTCGCGAGTTTTCAGAATTCTCAGGTCGTCGCGTACGACTACAATCTCGCCGCCGGCACGGCCAGTAACCCCGTCGTTTTTGCTGCGGGCTTCGCCGACAACCTCGCCACGCCCAGTTCGATCCTCTTCAGCCGCGACGGGTCGACGATGTACGTCTCAAATTTAGGCGGCACAGGCGTCGCCCGCTTCCACCTCGACGGCTCGACTGCCGGGCCGCCGCTGCAGTTCGCCGCCCCCCAGAACCAATCCCTCTTTCAATTCTCGGGGCTCGCCTTCGCCCCCAACGGCGCGCTCCTTGTCGGCGCGTTTCAAGACTTCCCCGCCGGCACGAGCGGCGCCATCGGCCGTGCAAACGCTGCGAATACGGCGCTCGCGCCGCTGATCAACCCCGCCACGTCGCTCAACGGCGCCTCCGGCCTCCTCGTCCACGGCGACGAGCTCTACGTCGCCGGCCTGTTCGCCGGCAACATCCAGCGGTTCGACGTCAACACCGGCGCCCACGATCCCGCCTTCAGCGTCGCCGACCTCGCCTTCCCGCAAGGTCTCCTCGCCGCCCCCGACGGCAATGGCCTGCTGGTGGGCATCCTCGGCGTCGCCAACGGCGCCGGCCACATCGCCCGCTACGACTTCGCCGGGAACCTCCTCGGCACGTTCGCCGCCAACGGCAACGGCGGCTTCACCGAAGCCACCGCCTTCATCGCCGTCCCCGATCCCGTCGCCCCCGCCCCCGGCGACTTCAACGGCGACCAGGCCGTGAACGCCGTCGACCTCGCCATCTGGAAATCGAACTTCGGCAACAACAGCGGCAGCGCCACAGCCGCGATAGGCGACGCCGACGCCAACGGCCACGTGGACGGCGCCGACTTTCTCATCTGGCAGCGAAACGCCGCCGCCGCGCCGGCCGCCAGCGCCGTCCCCGAACCAACCACCCTCCTCCTCGCCGTCACCACCGTCGCCGCTCGCGGCTTAGCGCCGCGCAGACGGCGATTCTCCCCCAACGAATCCTAAACGGGATCCACGAAGTAGTTTTCGAGGCCTGCCGAAATCAACATCCCGACGATTTCGGGGAATGGCTTCGTGCCACGGTGGGTTGCGTGCGCGGCCTGTTCGATCGTTGCTTAGTCCATGCTGCATTTCCGTAGTGGGTTTGGTCGGGAAGTGCTTTGACCAAAATACTATTTGTGGGAGGCGGTCTCCGACGCCGATTTCGTTCACCACGAAAAGCCGCAGTGGTTTCCCCAGCAACGCGGCGACGATGCTCACGCAGATTAGCGCCGAGCGAATCGAGAACCGGCGACGGAAGCGGAGAGCATGGAGAGGGCGTAGCGGATGAACCTGGCGATGTTGGCTTATCTTCCGACTTCGACGTCCACGGCGCTGGCAACGATGCGGGGCTGCATGTGAAGGGTGATATGCCACACGCGCCCCGTGACGGTGTCGAGGCGGTAGCAAGTCGCTCCTTCAGCGGCGATTTGGTAGCGGCCGGGGAATTGCGTCAGAAATGGCGGCATCTCCACCTGCTGCGTTGCGACGGCGTCGCCGGCGGGAACAGCTTCGGGGGTCGTCAAGCGCTCCGTAAGAACCGAGCCTTCCTGCCCAACTGCAGCGCGCGTCCAATCCACGCAGGACGCGGCCCAACCGACGACGACGCCAAGGAATAACAGTGCGAAGGTTCGCATGGGGGGTTCTCCTAATTGGGGATGTGAGGGGCAGGAAGAGAGTATAGCGGAAGTGGTTTGACGCCAAGAAAGCAGCGCGACGAATTGCCGGCCATGCCGTCGCGGGTTGGAAAGTGAGGCCGCGAACCGGTCTCATAGTGATCGAAGTCGAGCAGCGAATGCTCGAACCTCATCCGCCTGGATCAAACGCTTCACCCACTGCCCGGGAATCCCCGACTCGCCATAAAAAACCCCCGTCATCAGCCCGCAGATCGCTCCCGTCGTGTCGGCGTCTTCCCATTGAACCACCGCCAATCGTTTGGTGGGCGATTTTGTTATGACCTTCCGATCAATCGACGCTATACTCTATCCCGATACCGGTATCCAATGTTCAAGGCGCCGGTATTCTGTTCCCTGGAACGGAGAGAACGCTCATGAACAGACCATTTTGCTGCTGCATTGTCATTGCGTTACTTCAATTGACCTTATCAAAGCCCACTGAGGCTGTAAGCGTCCCCGGGCTGCAGGTGAAGTTTTTGGGACAGCTTACGCCTACCGACTTGCCGACAGGCGTTTCCTTCGGCGGCGGAGGAAATGCATTTGAGCGCCGCGTGGACCTATCTGGATCGATCGCAGCCGTGGGCGCGGGTGTTTTTCGACAGGGCGCCGACGACGGCTATGCATTTGCTTACGACGTTTCGGATCCCGCCAACATTCGTCAGATAGCCAGACTTCGGGCATCCGACAACTCCGCCGGCAATGAGTTCGGCGATGGAATTGCCGTTTCGGGCAATTATGTCTTCGTCGGCGCTTGGGGCGATCGCGGCGACCGTGGCGCAGTTTATATGTACGACGTGTCCGACCCGCTCAATGTCATCGAACGTAAGATCACCGCTTTCGACGAGGCGCCGAACAATGCGTTTGGCTTTTCGCTTGCCGTAGACGGGAACCGCCTCATTGTTGGAGCGCCCAAGTTCACCGCGGCAACCCGTCCCGCCGCGGCTTACGTCGTCGACTTCACGAATCCCGACAACCTAATTCAAACAAAGCTTGTTCCTGGAGGAGACGGCGGTTTCGGCGATGCCGTCGCCATCAGCGGAAACTACGCAATTGTCGGTCGTTCCAGTCACTCATCGCCTTTTCCCTTTGCCGGGTCTGCGATCCTATATGACATCACAAATCCCAATGCCGTTCGCTCCAAGCAGTTGGCGCCTACAGATGCGCCAAACTACAGCGCGTTTGGCAAGCGCGTATCAATTAGCGGCAATAAGGCGGTAGTCCACGTGACCTCAGATCCTGGCCCAACCAACAACGCTGGCACAAGTGACGGCGCCGTGTGGGCTTTCGACTTTAGTGATTGGAATAATGTCGTCCAGCACGAGTACGGCAGACCTGTCCCAACCTTCGGAGGCCCCGTAGCTCCGTTCGGTCGATGGCTAGAGTTGGAAGGTAACTTGGCAATAGCCGCGGCATTTAATGAAGATTCTGCACGCGGCGCCGTTTACTTTCACGACATATCGAACGTGCTTGACCCAGTCGAACTTCTTCGACTTCCAGCTCAAACGACGGGTGATATGCGATTTGGCATTGCGATGGCAGCAGATGGTCCGAATCTTTTGATATCGGATCAAGGAGGGCGAGTCTATTTATATCAAATGATTCCAGAACCGACCGCTTTCGCCCTGATCTCGACAGCCGGATTAGCATTAACCTTGGCCCGCGCACCTAGGCGTCAGCGTGTCTGACCATCCCCAATCATTAAGTTAGAGTTGAGCATCTCCAACGCCAGCCGTGTTCGTTCGCTGAGGCTTAGCCGAAGCGCACGAACACGGCTGGATCGCTTCGTGCGCCGAGCCGATCAGCCATCGCGCGAATCTCGCTCGCCTGCACCAATCGCTCCACCCACTTTCGAGGAATCCCCGACTCCCCATAAAAAACCCCCGCCATCTGCCCGCAGATCGCTCCCGTCGTGTCGGCATCCTCCCCCAAATTCACCGCCGCCAGCACGCTCTCCTCAAACGAGTCGTACTTCCAGAAGCACCACAGCGCCGCCTCCAGGCTCTGCACGACGTAACCCGAGCCCCGAATCTCTTCGACCGACTTCTGCCGATAGTTCCCCGCCGCGAGCGCCCGAATCGCCGGCGCCGCCACGACGTCGTTGCCGCAGTCAGCCAGCATCTCGTCTTTGCTCGCCCCCTGCAGGCCGCGCGATAGAATCAATCCCAAGTAACGGCATGCGTCAACGCACTCCTCCGCGCCGTGCGTCGTCCGCGAACTCTCGCCGCAATATCGTATGACGTCATCCACCTTTGGCGACCAATACATCGCCGCCGGCGCCAGCCGCATAATCGAGCCGTTGCCGGCCGATTGGGCGTGAGTCGACCCTGCAAACGGCTCGCCCGTCTCTTGGAATCGCATCAGCGCCCCGCGCACGGTGTTGCCAATATCGAAGCATTTGCCGTTGGAACTCATATAGCCCTGCTCCCACCAGCGGCAGTAGCGTTCCATCTGGTCCCGCGCGTCAAAGCCGCGATGTTCCAGCAAACTCGCCGCCAGGCAAAGAGCCATCGACGTATCGTCGGTCCATTCGCCCGGCCGCAAACCAAACGGCCCGCCGCCGACCATGTCGGTCACTGGAGCGAACGACCCGCGCGGTGCAAACTCGACGGTCGTCCCCACGGCGTCCCCCACCGCCAGCCCCAGCAGACAGCCGCGGTAGCGATCGGTCTGGTCAACGACAGCTCGTTCGTTGACGCCTCCCGACCGTGCGTCGAAGCTCGGATCGACCATGACTTGCAAGCCTTTTCATAGTGATCACTTACCATCCGCCGCAATATCGCGCATATGCTGATGGCAATGCGTGCAGGTAATGTTCATCCGCACTAGGTCGAGCGTCGCCGCTTCGACGTTCTTTTCCTGGGCGTGCCGCTCCAGGTCGGCCGTCTGCTCCTGGAAATTCTTGCTGATGCGATTGTATTGCGGCGTGGGGTCGGCGATGTGCCAGGAGGTGGCCCGGCTGATCATCCGCAACGTCTTGGCGGCTTCCTCGACTTCGGCAAAGTCGTTCAGCGTGAGCCCTTCGAGCACGGCGTTCATTTGGACCAGCTTGTCTCGCATGAGCAGTTGATTGCTGCTGCGCCCCTTCGCCTCCGCGTCCTTCTTCGCGGGCTCCTCCGCGCCGACGCGCAGCGAGAGAAACGTCGCCAGACCAAGCGTCACGAGCGCCAGACGGGTGGGCATGTTCATCGGAATGACTCCTAGAAGTTGGGGGGAAGAGGGTCTCTCGACTGCCTGAAGTGTAGCCGAAGCGGCGTCGCCCTTCGCCGTCGATTCGCCGGGACAAAACGCGCCGCCGCGATCGCTCCCGTCGCGCCGCCGTCCGCCAACAAAGTCGAACGGGCGGCGCCTCAAACGGCTGCAAAGCGTCGCACGGTGAGAATTTTCCAGCTAGGTAGTTGAAAATGGCCGCCCAAATCGCTATGGTGAACATCTCAACACTAACCGCCAGCAGGCCAACAGCCATCGGCCGGCGAGCCGGAAGCGTAAGCTTCCGGAATACCGGGCCAACGCACCATAGCCCCCCCGGTGACAAGACCCAGGAACCGCGGGTTTTGTCCCGCGACCGGGGACATAACCCCCAGGTCGGGCTCGCGCAAAAAACTCGCAGAAAATGGAGGTCTAAACCCGTTCAGCACCGCAAGAATCGCCCGTTTTGTCACTCGCAATCGTGTTTTCACGACGGACAGATCGGCCAAAACCAGGTCAGGCCGCCTAGCGAGCCCCCGTTGCGGGCCGTCGTAACTTCCGTATACTAAGCCGTTTACCCTATATTCACCGATCACCACCGGACGCCTCGGCGGCGGCCATCGGATGGCCCAGCCACGTGTCGGCGACCAGGACTCATAGCGTTTTTCGAGAAGTACAGGATCGATCATGGCCAGAAAGTGCGAAGTCTGCGGCAAGGGCCCCCAAATCGGCAACCAGGTCACCATCCGCGGTAAGAAAAAGTACCTGGGCGGCGTCGGTACGAAGATCACCGGCATCACCCGGCGGACCTTCAAACCGAACCTGCAGCGGGTCAACGTCGTCACCGCGGCTGGCGCCCACAAGAGCCAGCTCGTTTGCACCCAATGCATCCGCTCCGGCGGCGTGAGGAAGATCGTCCGCGTGGCCCCCTTCAAGGTCCCGCAACAAACGGCGAAGGTCTAAGCCCCCATGGCGTTGACCCGCGCCGACGTCGAAAAAGTCGCCCTCCTCGCTCGGCTTCGGCTGACCGAAGCCGAACTGGAGACGATGACCGACCAGCTCTCCCAGATCGTCGGCTACGTCGACCTGCTCGGCGAGGTCGACACGGCGGACGTCGAGCCGATGGCGCATGCCGTCGAAGTCACGAACGTCTTCGCGGCGGACGTGGTCGAGCCGAGCCTCACTCGCGAGGCGGCCCTGGCCAACGCCCCGCGGCACAACGGGCGCGGGTACCTCGTTCCCGCGGTGCTGGGCGAGTGAGGTAACAGCGATCAGCCGTCAGCGATCAGCAGCCAGCCAGACGGGGTCGCATGCGTCTCTGGCTGACTGCTGAATGCTGAGAGCCGATTGCCATGTCCATCGTCGATCGATCCGCGACCGAGCTCCGGAAGTTGCTCGCTACAGGCGAGTTGACTTCTATCGAGCTCACCCGCGCCTGCCTGGAGCGGATCGAGCGGCACGACGCGACGATCGGTGCGTTCCTTCGCGTCGACGCGGCCCGAGCACTCGATCAAGCCGCTGCGATAGATCGCAGACGTCAAGCGGGCGAACCACTCGGACCGCTCGCCGGCCTGCCGGTCGCGGTGAAGGACGTTCTCTGCGACCGCGACACGATCACCTCGTGCGCGTCGCGGATGCTCGCGGAGTTCCGCTCTCCGTACGATTCAACCGTGGTCGGCAAGTTGAAGCAGGCCGACGCGGTGCTGATCGGGCGCACGAACATGGACGAGTTCGCCATGGGGGGCTCAACCGAGAACTCGGCCTTCCAGCCGACGCGCAATCCGTGGGATCCGACGCGCACGCCCGGCGGCAGCAGCGGCGGCTCGGCGGCGGCCGTGGCCGCTCGCATGGCGCCCCTGGCGATCGGCACCGACACGGGCGGATCGATCCGGCAACCGGCGGGGCTCTGCGGCATCGTCGGGATGAAGCCAACCTACGGTCGCGTCAGTCGCTTCGGCCTCGTCGCGTTCGCGAGCAGCCTCGATCAAGTCGGCCCATTCGCGACAACGACCGAGGACGCGGCGTTGCTGCTTGAGGCAATCTCCGGGCACGACCCGCGCGACTCGACCTCGATCAACCAGCCGACGCCGCGCTACACGGAGTCGATCAACAAGCCGCTCGCGGGGTTGAAACTCGGCGTCGTTCCTGAGCACTTCGGCGCAGGCCTCGATCCCGAAGTAGCGTCGTCGGTTCGCGCGGCGATCGAAGTCTACAAGTCGCTCGGCGCCGAGGTGAAGGAAGTGCCGCTGCCGCACGGCAAGTACGGCGTTGCGGCCTACTACGTCATTGCCCCCAGCGAGGCGTCGAGCAACCTCGCGCGCTATGATGGCGTGCACTTCGGCTTCCGAGCCGACCAATCGGCAGCGCTCGCGGAACTCGCGGCCGAGCGGCAAGAACTGATCGCCGCCGGCAAGACGGCCGCCGCGGACAACGTCGACGCGCCGCTGGTGCGCATGTACCGCAGCACCCGCGAAGCCGGCTTCGGCGCCGAGGTGAAGCGGCGGATCATGCTCGGCGCGTACGCTCTCAGCGCCGGTTACTACGACGCTTATTACTTAAAGGCACTCAAGGTGCGGCGACTGATTCGTCGCGACTTCGACGAGGCGTTCCAGCAGGTCGATCTGATCGTCGGTCCGGTCACTGCTGGTCCGGCATTCAAGCTCGGCGAGATGGTCGACGACCCGCTGGCGATGTACTTGGTCGACCTCTACACCGTGAGCGCCAACCTCGCGGGCATCCCGGCCCTCAGTCTTCCCTGCGGCGTCACGAAAGCCGGCCTTCCCATCGGCCTGCAACTGCAGGCCCCCCCCCTCGCGGAGGAACGACTCCTGCGCGGCGCCCGGATGTACGAGGCGGCGACCGATTGGCACACGCAGCGTCCGTCGTTGGGAGGCGCACGATGAGCGAACAACCTTACACGACCGTCATCGGTCTCGAAGTCCACGTTCAACTTTCAACCGAGAGCAAGCTCTTTTGCCGCTGCAACACCAAGTTCGGCGCCGAGCCTAACACGCAGACCTGCCCCGTGTGCATCGGCATGCCGGGGTCGCTTCCGGTGATGAACCGACGGGCTTACGAACTCTCGCTCAAGACGGCGGTCGCCCTCAACTGCACCATTCCCGAGTTCACCAAGTGGGATCGAAAGCAGTACTACTATCCCGACCTGCCGAAGGGCTACCAGATCAGCCAGTTCGACCTGCCGATGTCGGCCGACGGCTATCTGGAGATCAGCGATCCGAAAGACAAATTCGCGCCCAAGCGAGTCGGCATCATCCGGGCTCACCTCGAAGAGGACGCCGGCAAGAGCGTTCACGACGAAGCGGCCGGCAAGGCCGACAGCGAGATCGATCTAAACCGCACCGGCACGCCGCTGCTGGAGATCGTCTCGCAGCCCGACATGCGCAGCGCCGCTGAAGCGAAGGCCTTCCTCCAGGAGCTGAAGCTTCTCCTCACTTATATCGACGTTTCCGACTGCAACATGCAGGAGGGAAGCTTGCGCGTCGACGCCAACGTCAATCTCCACATTGAGAAGGACGGCAAGGTCATCGCCACGCCGATCGTCGAAATCAAGAACATGAACAGCTTCCGCGCCGTCGAGCGGGCGCTGGAGTACGAAGCTCCGCGACAATACCGCGAGTGGCAAGAGACGGGCCGTCAACTCGGCGAGGCGCCGAAGCAAACCCGCGGCTGGGACGACGTCGCGGGCGTGACGCGCGGCCAGCGCAGCAAGGAAGAATCGAGCGACTACCGCTACTTCCCCGATCCCGATCTGGCTCCTGTGATCACCTCGGCGGCCGAAGTCGACGTGGTGCGCGAGTCGCTGGGCGAACTGCCGGCCGACTTACGTCGGCGGCTCTCCGAGGGGTATTCGCTGTCGCTGTACGATGCTGACGTCATCGTCAATCAAGGCCGCGAGTTCGCCGATTACTATCTGGCCGTCGCGGGCGCGTCGGGCAATCCGAAATCGGCGTGCAACTGGGTGACCGGCCCGCTGCAGCGCGAACTCAAGGAGCGAGAGCAAACGATTGATAGCTTCGGACTCCCGGCACAGCGACTGGCCGAACTCATTCGCGCCGTGGATGACGGAAGGCTGCCCTCAACGCGAGCGCCCGAAGCGTTTCAACTCATGGTCGACAAGGGGAGCGACGTCGCCGCCGCGCTCGCTGAGCTCAAGATCGAACGCGTCGACGAGACGGCGCTAGTGACGTTGGTGCAGGAGCTGCTGGCCGCGAATCCCAAAACGGTTTCCGACATCCAAAATGGCAAGTTCCAAGCTGCCGCGTCGCTTATCGGCCAGGCCAAGAAGAAGAATCCGAACGTCGATCCGAATCGCGTTCGCGAATTGGCAATCGAGTTGGCGACTTCGCTGCAGTAGCGGACCGACGGCCCGCCTCTCGCCATCGCCGCGTTCATGGAATCTCGGCGGCCCGCCATCTCCTGGGGCGGATTTCGTTGTGCGCCGTCGCCGTTTACCCGGCGCCATTCCCGAGCTCCCTTGCCAGTAGTTGCGTTTCCCGTTGACCGCGACTACAACTCAACGAGTTCCAATTTCCGTCTCCATAGAGATTGGACTCTCCTCCCGCAGCGCACTTCTCAGGAGCGACCGCTCATGATCCCTACCACATGGCAGCGCGCATGGTTGCGCGCGGGCGTCGTTTGTCGTGGCGGCTATCCGCTTCTAGTGGCGTGCGTGATACTCGCGCTGCCGTCATCTCATGCCGCAGCGGCTTTCAGTTTTCAGCGAATCGTCAACTCATTTACTACCACGCCTCCTTCCGAACCGCCGACGGCCACGTACGACTACGTCGGCATCCCTGCCATGAGCGGCGGCAGCGTCGTCTTCGGCGCCAAGACGCTCGGCCCAGCGATCGGCGGCGGCGGTCTCTACGACCGGATTGAGGTCGGCACGACCGGCGGCGCGTTGACCAACTATGCGAAACGGGTCGTCTCTCCAGGCCCCAATCCGCCCGTCGGCACGATCGCCTTCTTCTTCGATGACCCGGCCATCTCGGGCAATCAGATTGCGGCGAGGCCGAGCGCCTACGACGGCACGAGTTACAAAGCCCCAATTTTCACCTACGTCGCTCCAAACGCCCCGACGACGCTTGGCGTCGCTTGGGGCGCCCCTTCGCTTTTCAGCGGCAGCGTCGCATACGCCGCCAACAAGGTGGGCGTCAACGTGACTCAACTTCAGAACACCTTCGTCGACGCGAGCGACGCCGTCCCGGGAGGGGGAGGCGCTTTGTTCCAATCCTTTACTCCGTACGGCGGCCCGTTTGATTCGCACATTGACTACAACATCAACTACGCGGTCTTCCTGGCAAAATGGATCGACGCGAGCAATGTCAGCCGCGTCGGCGTCTACCGCTGGCAAAAGTCCACCGACACCATTGTCGCGGTCGCGGACAAAAACGTGTCGATTCCGGGATTCCCCGCCGACAAGTTTGACGACAACTTCGCCTTCTTGAACACGTATTTCGACAACGTATCAACGACCGGCGTCGTGCAATCGGCGCGGCCAAGCCTTGCCGGGTCGACCGTGCTCTATTCGTACAACGAACAATTCTCGACCCCGGCGCGGGCGGGCGTCTATCGCTACGTAAACGGCTCGCTGGCCAAAGTGGCCGACGTCACCACGCCCAATCCTTCAGCCCCGGGATTCAACTTCCGCCATTTCGAGGGCGTTTCGACGCTTGGGAGCGCGCACGCGTTTGTCGCCAACTCGGTCGTCAACAACAATGCCGCCATTCCGAGCGGGGCGCAGGCCGCCTCGATCGGCGGCGGATACGGCATTTACCTCGACACGTGCGGCATGATCAGCGAGGTGACGCGGCAAGGGAACATTCTGGACGGCCGCGTCATCAGCAACCTCGAAATCGGCAACCGCGCACTGACGACAGTGAAGTTCAAGTACAACCTCGCGTTCCGAGCCGAGTTCACCGACGGCACGGAAGGAATCTACGTCGCTTCGACAAGTTCGCTCTGCTACGATCCGATTCCCGTACTGGCCGACTACGGCAATCTCTTCAGCGCATCGCTCGTCCAACTGCCGGCTGATCCCGGCATCGGCGTCCCGATTGACGCGACGTGGCAGACGCGCGTGCAGCAAGGGGCAGCCGCCAATCCTGCGACGTTCGGAGTCGACTTCGAGGCAGGTCTCATTGGCGTTAACGGCCTTCCCGGCAACAATCCCAATCTGATCGACTTCACGCTCGACAGCGGCGCGGTCGCGCCGGAAGAGCTGGCCCTCGCCTTCAGTGAAGATCTGGCGCTCGAAGGACTGCGACTCGACGAGTTCGACGAGCTCGATTCGCTGCGACTAACCATCGGCGGCCTTACCCGCACCGTCACGTTCGCCGACCTGCATGACGGGATGCTGCCGCTGGCGGACGCGATACTCGCCAAGGGCGAGACGATCGGCATCGCATGGGACAGCGCGAACTCTCTCGGCGATGGCTTTAGCTTCAATGGCCTGGGTTACCGAGTTGTGCCGGAGCCGGCGAGCTGGTTGCTGGCCAGCGGCTGCATCGCGGCAATCTCAGGACTTCCTTGGCGCACTCGTCGCCCTCGCGCGTAGCTGCCAGCACACTCTCGGTATCCCGCACGTCCTTGGATCGTGGTTCATCCGGCCGTCGCTGCACCCGCAGTTGAGGGGTTGTTCACGGTCGCGCTGTAGCCACCTGGGCACGATCAACGCGTAAGTCGCGCCAGCAAATCGCTTCCCGATATCTAATCCGCTCCCTGCAATTTGTCGCGGCGCCACGAGCGCCATCATGGGGGGCTTGCAGTTTCGGCCGACGCGGTTCTGCTCCGTCTCCCGACGGCCAAGCGGAGTTAGGACACGAGGTTGGCGAGATGCCCGCACGCGTTTAAGATACGTGCTATCACCACGGAACGGCAGTTCCGGGAACCAGTGGCGACGGCGGCAGCCAGGTCAACTTCGGGCGCGGGACCCGGGCGTCGGCCGGCGCCTCGAGGAAAATCGACGTTCGGCTCGTCTCGTTCAATTGGCCGGGAGCAGTGAAGGTGGCAAATCGCATCGACGGCCAAGTGACGGCGATTGACTCGTTCGGAAATCTGATCACTGACATCACGCGCGAAATGCTCGCTGGCGTCCCCACCGACGAGACGGTCGGGGTGTACTGCGACGAGCATGAGACCCGCGGCATTTTCAACGCCTACGCCGACCAGCCGCCAATGACGCTGATCGCGCTGATCGGCGCGCAGGATTGCCTCGAACTGGCGATTGTCGAGGACAGCGCCAAGATCATGCTCGGCGTCCGCGTCGGGACGCCCGTGCAGGTCAAATGGTGAGTCAACGCAAAGGCCAATATGCCGACGCCGGCTGAACTCACTGACTGGGATCTGCGCCACTTTTGGCATTCGTTCACGCAAATGAGCGAGTACGAGCCAATGGTGATCGAGCGCGCCGAGGGCTCTTGGCTTGTCGACGTCCATGGCCGTCGTTACCTCGACGGCGTGAGCAGTCTCTGGTGCAATTTGCTCGGCCATCGCCATCCGAGAATTGAAGCGGCCATTGTCGAACAGCTCGGGAAACTCCCGCACGCGACGACCCTCGGCATGAGCAACGTGCCAGCCGTCGAGTTGTCGCGACGTCTGGCTGAACTGGCGCCTGGTGAACTTAATCGCGTCTTCTACGCCAGCGACGGGTCGTGCGCCGTTGAGGCGGCGCTCAAAATCGCCTTCCAATACTGGCTGCAGTGCCCGACGCCTCGACAGGGCAAGACGAAGTACCTTGCTTACGACAGCGCCTACCACGGCGATACGCTCGGCAGCACGGCCGTCGGCGGGATCGAGCGGTTTCACGCGCTCTACAAACCGCTGCTGTTCGACGTCTTGCGGCTGCCGCCGCCTGATGCGCGGCTCGGTGATGCGAGCCATCATCTGGCGCTGCTGGAACGGGCGCTCCACCGGCATCATGAGGAGGTTGCCGCCCTGGTCATCGAACCATTGCTGCAAGGCGCCGCGGGCATGGTGTTGCAGCCGCCAGGTTACCTGCGCGGCGTGCGTGAGTTGACGCGGCGCTACGACGTCTTGCTGATCGCCGATGAGATCGTCACCGGCTTTTGCCGCACCGGACGGATGTTCGCGTGCGAGCATGAGGGGGTCACGCCCGACTTGCTCTGTTTGGGTAAAAGCATCACCTCGGGGACCCTGCCGCTCGCGGCGACGATCGCCAGTGACGAGATCTATGCCGCCTTCCTGGGTGACTATGCGTCCGGGTGCACATTCCATCATGGTCACACCTACGCCGGCAACCCACTGGCGGCGGCGGCGGCATGCGCGACGCTCGACGTCATTGCCGACGAGCGGGTGCTCGAAGAGACGGTCCCGCGACTTGCCGAGAAAATGGCGCGCGTTCTCGCTCCCTTGCGCGACCACGCTCACGTAGCCGACGTTCGGCAGATGGGCACGATCGCCGGCGTCGAGCTGTGCTCGGATCGAGACGGCGGGATAGCCTACCCAGCAAACCAGCGTCACGGCTACCGCGTCGCCAAACAAGCGACCTCTCAAGGAGTCTGGCTGCGGCCCCTCGGAGACGTGGTGGTGGTCATGCCGCCGCTCTCGATCAACGACGCGGAGCTCGAACTCCTCGGCCACGTCCTGCGCGAAAGCATCGACGCGATTTGCCAGTAGCCGCTGGTTAACGACAGCCCTGAGGCGCAACCGAACGCGCACGGCCGATCCACGCCGCGCGAGGAGGCGATTCCGCGCCGCTCCGGCGGCTCGTTGAGCCGCGGCTGCGGCATAACCGCGAGCGACCGCGGGTACGCGTCGACTACTAGTAGCTGACCGCTGGCAGCCGCTTCTTGAAGACGCCAGCCGGTTGTACCGGCTTGCGCGGCAAGACTTCGCCCAGCGGTTCCGGCGGGAAGTCGGCGTTGCGCGACGACGCGTCCATTGCGATCGACCGATTGTCGATGCGCCACCCCATCAGCTTGATGAACTCTTCCAGCGGAATCGTCTCAATGCCGAGTCGCTCTGCGTCGTCGCTTAAAGTTTTCCAGGTCGCCCGCAGCGCTTCGTCCCGCGCTTGCGTGCCATCGGGATACTTACCGAGCACCAGGTAGCGCGTGTCGATCTTCAAATCACCTTCGAGGGCGCCGGCCGCATTGGGGGCCGCGTCGATGCGGCCGCTGTTGGCGGCGACGATGTCCTGGAGCCGCTGCAAGTCGTCCTGGCCATCTTTGTCGAGATCAATGTCGCCGGCGACGGCGAACCCGACGGTCCGTCCGCGATCCCAGACCTGACTGTAGATGCGATCGCCGGTAAGGATTGGATTCTTCGCGTCGTCGGAAGTGATCTGCGCCTCGGCCATATGGGCGTCGAGCACGCGAATCACCTCGATGCTCCCCTTCTTTTCGGCCTGCTCCGCGTCGGCGTTGCCTTCGGCGGCGACGCTGAACGTCACTTGGGGCCGTAGGCCGTCGCTAGATCCAAGGTCGATCCACACTTTGCCGTAGCGCTGATTGACCCATGTGACGCGACCATCCGCCGGCTGGGCGAACTGATCGACTTCGGGCAGCCCTTCGCGCAGCTTATCGACCTGCCGTTCGAGTTTCGCGTTAGCCGTCTCAACGGCGGTTTTGTCGGAGTTGATCTTCGCCAGCTCCTCGGCATGCTTCGCGCGGTCGTCGGTCATGCTCTTGGCGATGTCATTGTTCTTCGCGCTGATTTCGTCGTACTGCTGCTTGGCCTTCTGTTGGACGTCGGCCAGATCTTGCTTAGCCTTGTCCAGCGCCGCGAGGTGGGCCTTCACTTGGGCTTCTTTCTCGGATTCCAATGCCAGCAGCTTCTCCTTGAGGCTTTTGACTTCGGCCTTGGCGTTGGCTTCGTTCTTGACGAGCTTTTCCTTCTCTTCAAAAACGCTCTGCAACATCGTCTTGTAGGCGCGGCTCGCTTCGTCCACCCCGAGCCCAAAGCGCGTTTTGTCCTCGTCGAACTGCGGCGTCAGCGAATCGAGCAGCGCATCTTCTGGGAACCCGATCCAGGCCTTGTAGTTCTTTGCCTCGGAGTCGAGCTGAGCTTGTTTGCTTTGCGAATCGCTCAGCTGCTTCCGCGCGTCTTCGCGTTCGGCAACGGCCGTTTTCCGCGCGTTGTTCACGAACAGCAATCCCACGCCCGTGAGCAGTAGGAAAATCGTGAGGACGATAACGACGGCTTGCAGCCCCTGGTTCTCTTTCGCGGCCATGCGGCGACCTCAATGTGCTAATCTGCGCTAACTTCTCTGTTCGTCGGACGTAAAGACTGGCGAGTCGGTAGGAAAAGGTCTCGGCGGGAAAAGATCCTAGCAGCAACAGGCCCAGCGCTTCCGCGCGGCGACGTCGGGCGATAGAATCGCCGTAAGTCGAGCTTAATTGCGGGATTAGGGTGTGTCAAACCGCCCCCGCGAGCCGCGCCCCTGGCGCACCGCTCGCCGCTGTCGCACCGCCAGCGAACGTCAGTCCACCAGCATTTTATGGCCCATTTTCGCTCAGCCTAGAGAATTTCTCCCAAATGGCCAAAACTGCTCGCCAGACGAAATTCCCTGGGATGGACGACGCCGAGCCGGCGCCCGGCGCTGCCGACGGCGGCGCGGCGGCAACGACGCCCGCGGGCGTCGGTCCCGATGGGATCGACCGCACGGCGGCACGCGAAGCGGCCGGAGCCGACCCGTCCATCCGTGACTGGACCGTCTACGTCGTCGATTCCCATTCGCTGATCTTCCAGGTCTTTCACGCGATGGCGGGGTCGGAGCTCACCAGCCCCCGCGGAGAGCCGGTCAGCGCGGTCTATGGGTTCACGCGCGATCTGGTGCAGCTGATCGAACGCCGGCAGCCGACGGCGCTAATTTGCGCGTTCGACCTCTCCGGCCCGACGTTCCGCCATGAGCTCTATGACTTCTACAAGGCCGATCGAGGCGAGATGCCCGAATCGCTCTCGGCGCAGATGCCGAAAATCCGCGAAGTCGTCCAGGCGATGGGAATCCCGATCGTCGACTATCCTGGTTTTGAAGCTGATGACGTGCTGGCCACCGTCGCTCGCATGTGCGATGAGGCCGGCGCCCGCTGCCTGCTGGTTACCGGCGACAAGGATTGCCGGCAGCTCCTCACGCCGCAGACTGCCATCTACAACATCCGTAAGGATCAGGAGTACGGAGCGACCGAACTCTACGGCGATTGGGGGATCGCCCCGGAACAAGTCGTCGATTTTCAATCACTCGTGGGCGACAAGATCGACAACGTCCCCGGCGTCCCGCTTATTGGGCCGAAGGTCGCCAAGGAGCTTCTCGAAAAATACGGCACGCTCGAAAACGTCCTCGATCACGCCGCCGAAGTGGGCGGCAAGCGGAGTCAGAACCTCATCGAGCATCGCGAAGCGGCGCTCCTCTCGCGGAAGCTGGTCGAGCTCGACAAAAATGTGCCGATCGCCATCGACTGGAATTCGGCCCGCATCGGCGGCTTCGATGAATCGCGACTGACCGAGTTGTTCCAAGACTACGGTTTCCGCGGCCTCGCCGAGCGCGTGATGGCCGTGGCCGGCGCGAATGTGGAAAAGGCGCCCGGCCAGCTCATCCCGGCAGTCAGCGATTGGGATGGCGACTATCAGGTCGTCGACACCCCAGAAGCACTTGCCGTGCTCATCAGCCAGCTGGAACAGCAGGAGCAGCTTTCGATCGACACCGAGACGACCGACATCTCCCCACGCAACGCCGAGGTCGTCGGCTATTCCTTCGCGTGGCGCCCCGGTCAGGCGTTCTACGTTCCAGTACGCGGCCCAGCGGGAGATCGCGTCCTCGATCCAGCCGCCACGGCCGCTGCGCTCAAGCCGATTTTCGAGAATCCCGCCATCGCCAAGATTGGCCAGAACATTAAGTATGATCTCATCGTGCTGCGCACGCTCGGCATCAATCTCCGCGGCATCACCTTCGACACGATGGTAGCCGACTACCTGATCGACTCCGGTGAGCGAACGCATAATCTCGATCACCTGGCGAAGAAGTATCTGGGACACGAGACGATCCGCATCAGCGAAATCATCGGCTCCGGCAAGAACCAACTGCGCATGGATCAGGCGCCAGTCGCCCGCGTGGGCGAGTATGCCGCGGAAGACGCCGACGTGCCGCTGCGGTTGCTCCCGATTCTCGTCGATCGCCTCTCGGCCGACGGACTGGCCGAGCTCAACGAGACGATCGAAGTCCCGCTGATCGACGTGCTGGCCGATCTGGAGTATCTCGGCGTCTGCGTCGACGTGGCGCGACTCAAGGAATTGAGCGTCGAATACACCGAGCGGCTCCACAATATCAAGGTTGCCATCGAAGAGATGGCGGGCCGCCCGCTGAACATCGACTCGCCAAAGCAACTCGCTGAATTGCTGTTCAACGAACTGAAGCTGCCGGTCCTCAAAAAGACTAAAACTGGCGCCAGCACCGATGCCAGCGTGCTGGAGGAACTCGCGCCGCTCCATCCGCTGCCGGCGAAAATCGTGGAGTATCGGCAGTACTCAAAGCTGCTGGGCACGTACATCGACGCCCTCCCGCAACTCGTCAGCCCCGCCACCGGCCGCGTACACGCCTCGCTGAACCAGGTCGTCGCGGCCACGGGACGGCTCAGTTCGAGCAACCCCAATCTGCAAAACATCCCCATCCGAACGCGGGAGGGTCGCGAAATCCGCTCGGCGTTCAAGGCGGGCGAGCCAGGCTGGGTGCTGCTTGCCGCCGACTACTCGCAAATCGAATTGCGAGTGCTGGCCCATTACTCGGCCGACCCCCGACTTCGCGAGGCGTTCGAAAACGACGAGGACGTTCATCGACTGGTCGCCAGTCAGGTGAACGGCGTCGCCATGGACGAGGTGACCAGCGAGATGCGCCGCGGCGCCAAGGCGGTCAACTTCGGCATCATCTACGGCCAAAGCCCGTTCGGCTTGGCGAAGGGCCTCGGCATCTCCAAGGAAGAGGCCGCGGAATTCATTGAAAAGTACTTCGCCACGTACCCGGGAGTGATGGAGTACCTCATCGACACGCTGACGCTCTGCCGCGAGCAAGGGTATGTGACCACGCTGTTCAATCGCCGCCGCGCAATCGACGGCGTCCGCCCCGTGCCGCCAGGCCTGCGCGAGAAATCGGGAACGCTGCGTTACCTCAACGTCCCCGAACGAACCGCTGTGAACGCCGTCATCCAGGGGACGGCCGCCGACCTGATCAAGCTGGCCATGATCCGCATCCAGGAACGCCTGCGGCGGGAACGCCTGCCGGGGCGGATGCTGCTCCAGATCCACGACGAACTGCTGTTCGAAACGCCGCCCGACGACGCCGCCGAACTGGCCAAGCTTGTCCGCCAAGAAATGTCGACCGTCGCCGAACTCGCCGTGCCGCTCAAAGTCGACGTCAAAATCGGCCCCAACTGGGCCGAGTGCGAAGCCTGGGACGAAGAATGATATTTAGCCCCTGGCTCCGCTAGGGGGTCGCGCTGCGTGCTGAAACGGAATGGTGCACATGTTTACCCCCCGGCGAAGCCGGAGGCTGGAAATACTCTTACAATCTCATCTCTATGCTCACCATCGGCCTCATCGGCGGCGTCGCCAGCGGCAAATCAGCCGTCGCGACCGAACTCGCGCGTCGCGGCGCCACCGTCTTCGACGCCGACCAGATCGGCCACGCCGTCCTCCAGCGCCCCGCCGTCCGCGACGAACTCGTCGCCCGCTGGGGCACGGGAATCCTCGACGGGGCAGGGGGGGTCTCGCGCCCCGCAATCGCCAAACTCGTTTTTGGCGATTCCAGCGAGGCCAAAGCCAACCGCACCGCGCTCGAAGAACTGCTCCACCCCCTCATCCGCGCCCAAATCGAAGCCGAAATCCGCCAGCTTCCCGACGCCGTCATTCCCGCCGTCGTCATCGACGCCCCGCTGCTGATCGAGTCGGGCTGGAACGAAGTCTGCCAGGCCGTCATCTTCGTCGACGCCCCGCGCGAACAGCGATTGGCTCGGGCCGCGAAATACCGAGGGTGGAGTCCCGAGGAATTCGCTCGCAGAGAGGCGGCCCAGATGCCGATAGACGAGAAAAGATGCTGGTCGACCCATGTCATCCGGAACGCCGGCACGCTGGCGGAACTGGCGGCAGAGGTCGAGCGCTTCTGGTCGGCGGCAGTTGCATGATGTCAGCCCCTGGCTCCGCCAGGGGGTCGGTCGCCATACCAGCAGACGTCGTCCCGCGTTGTGCTACCCCTGGCGGAGCCAGGGGCTACATCACGACGTCGCTAGCTTGGTAAAAACCGCAAATCTGCCACCAGCTGACTTCCCCAATCCCAAGTCGCTTGCCATACTAAACATCGCTTTTGTTAGGAACTTTGCCCGAGGTCCCCGCCTTCCTTGCCTCGGCGTGTAGTTCGGTTGCGCCTCTTCAAGGCGTCGCCGAGCGGAATAGCTTCCCTGGATTTCCCATTTCGTCGCTTCACGCGCCGCAGTCCTGGCACGGGGCTGCTGCGTCCCTTTGTCGTGCACCAATCCCTCCCGTTGGCGCGTTCCATGCGCCGACGACTCCCTCTCTTTTCCGATCTTCAGGAGTTAGTCACATGTCAGAGACCGGCAACCGTGGACCGCGGTACAGTCGGCCCCAACAGCCCTTCCCGCGGCAGCGCCGTTCGTACGACGAAGGCGTGGCCCCCATCGATCGCCAGCGTCTCGCTGAGCTCGAGCAGGAAGAACCGCTGTCATTCGCCGAGGAACTCGACAAGGCCGCCGAGCGCGTCCGCCGCGTCGGCAGCAGCATCGAGCGCACCGACAAGCCCGATCCGAACATCCACATCGCCGCCCTCCAGCGATTGAGCATGCCCGAGCTTATCGAAATGGCGGAAGAAGAGAACATCGAAGAAGCGAGCGGCCTGAAGAAGCAGGATCTGATCTTCCGCATCCTCAAGTCACGCGTGAAGTTCAACGGCATGATGTCGGGCGAAGGGACGCTCGAAATCCTCCCCGACGGCTTCGGCTTCCTGCGTTCGCCCGACTATCACTACCTCTCCTGCCCGGACGACATTTACGTCTCCCCGAGCCAGATCCGCCGCTTCGGCCTCCACACCGGCGCCACGGTCTCCGGCACAATCCGTCCGCCCAAGGAAAACGAGCGTTACTTCGCCCTGCTCCGGGTCGAGTCGATCAACGGCCAAGACCCGAACATGGTCAATAAGAAGGTCTTGTTCGACAACCTCACGCCGGTCCACCCCGACGAACGGATCCGCATGGAGATCGGCGCCGAGGAAATCGGCATGCGGGTGGTCGACATGATCGTCCCGATCGGTTTCGGCCAGCGCGGTCTGATCGTCAGCCCCCCGCGGGCCGGCAAGACTGTGCTGATGCAGAAAATGGCCAAGTCGGTTCTCACGAACTACCCCGACGCCTACGTCATCATGCTGCTGATCGACGAGCGTCCGGAAGAAGTGACCGACATGGAGCGCCAAGTGAAGGGCCCCAACTGCGAGGTTATCTCCAGCACCTTCGACGAAACGAGCGCCCGCCACGTCCAGGTCGCCGAAATGGTGATCGAGAAGGCGAAGCGAATGGTCGAGTATGGCCGCGACGTGATCATCTTCCTCGATTCGATCACCCGCCTCGCTCGCGCCTGGAACAGCGAATGCCCCAGTTCCGGCAAGCTCCTGTCGGGCGGCATCGACGCCAACGCCATGCAGCGGCCGAAGCGCTTCTTCGGCTCGGCCCGCAAGGTCGAGGAAGGGGGCTCGCTCACCATCATCGCCACGGCGCTGGTCGACACCGGCAGCCGCATGGACGAGGTGATCTTTGAGGAGTTCAAGGGAACGGGCAACCAGGAAATCGTCCTTGATCGCCGCCTGGTCGATCGTCGCGTCTGGCCCGCCATCGACATCACCAAGAGCGGCACCCGCCGCGAAGAGATGCTGATGGACCCCGAGGAATACCGCCGCGTCTGCCTGCTGCGCCGCGTGCTGAACGAGATGAACGGCCCCGACGCCATGGACCTGCTCACCACCCGGCTCCGCAAGACGGCGTCGAACGCCGAGTTCTTGATGAGCATCAAGGACTAGCCCGCCATTCAAAGCGGAGAGTGGAAAGCCGAGAGCGGACGGTTCGATCAGGACGCCGCTTTCCGCTTTCTGCTCTCCGCTTGTTCATTGAGTTCCGATGACTGAAGCCTCTCCTTGCCCCTGGTCCGAATTCACCGCCGTCGGCGCCGACAAAATCCAGCGTCACCTGTTCCTCTGCGCCGATCAAACGAAGCCCAAATGCACCGACAAAAAGTCGAGCCTCGCTTCTTGGGACTACCTGAAGCGCCGGCTGAAGGAACTCAAACTCACGGGCGACGGCGGCGTCTTCCGCACTAAGGCCAACTGTTTGCAAGTCTGTGCCCGCGGCCCGATTGCGGTCGTCTACCCCGAAGGCGCTTGGTACCACTCCTGCACGCCCGCCGTGCTCGAACGAATCATCCAGGAACACCTCATCGGCGGGCGGATTGTGGAAGAGTTTCACTACGCCCCGCCGGCGGCCGATTAGAACATGTCAGTTGTCCGTCGTCAGTTGCGGCCCACCATTGCGCATCCAGTAACTAGCCTCCGATTCCTCACTCCCCATGCCCCACGAAATCCCACCCGCTCGTCCTGAACCCGACGATCGCTACGCCATCGTCGTCGCCCAGTGGAACCAGTCGGTCACGAGCGTTCTGCTTGAAGGCGCCATTGAAACGCTCCGCGCCGCCGGCGTGCCCGACGTCCACATCGACGTCGCCTGGGTGCCGGGCTCGTGGGAAATCCCGCTCGTCGCCCAGCGGTTTGCCGAAGGGGGACTGCACGCCGCCGTGATCTGCCTCGGCGTCGTCGTCCGCGGCGAAACGTCGCACGACCAGCACATCAATCGCGGCGTGAGCCTCGCCATCAGCCAGATCTCGCTGCAATTCGACGTTCCTGTGCTGTTCGGCATCCTCACCTGCGAGTCGATGGAACAAGCCGTCGACCGCGCCGGCGGCGCCCACGGCAACAAAGGGAGCGAATGCGCCGAAGCCGCTCTGCATATGGTCGGATTGCTCAAGAACTTACCCGGCGCGTAGAATAACAGCGTCCGGAAGATCAGTAACTCACCACGACGACACAACGAGCACGACGTCAGACCAAGCGGATCGAAAGTGCTCCTTCATGTTGCCTTTCGTCGTGTCCTTCGTGCCGTCGTGGTTCAATTAATTCGTAACGCAGATCATCATGAGTCGTCGTAGCCGCGCCCGCGAGATCGCCCTCCAGGCGCTCTTCCAAGAAGACCTCAACCCCGAAAACGCCCTAGGCAATCTCGGCACGTTCCTCGCTGCGCGGTTGCAAGAAGAGGAGATGCGCGAGTTCGCCAAGCAGCTTGTCCTGGGCGTCAAGCGGAACCAAGACGAGCTCGACGCCTTGCTCGCCGAAAAGGCCGAGCACTGGTCGGTTCCCCGCATGCCGGCCACCGATCGCAACCTGCTGCGCCTCGGCGCCTACGAGATTCGCTACGCCGACACCCCTGACCGCGTCGCCATCAACGAGGCCGTCGAACTTGCGAAGCGCTACGGCACGGCCAACTCGCCGCAGTTCATCAATGGCATCCTCGACAAGTTGCTGGCCCGCGGCGAAGCAAAGTAGTTGTCGGAAACGCGGCGCTTGATCGCCACGCCAGCGGCCGGCGTTCCCTCCGCAAGCAGCCGTGCCGATCACGCACTCTTCGCAGGATTCGCTGCCATGGACATTCATCGATCAGGCTCCCGGACCTCGCGTGAAGGCCCCGCCGAGTGGTTCACCGGCGTCGTTCGCCTCGATCCGCTCGTCGATGCGGCTGCCCCAGCCCGCGTCGCCGCCGCGAGCGTCACGTTCGCACCTGGCGCCCGCACCGCCTGGCATACGCACCCACTGGGGCAAACGCTCATCGTCACCGCCGGCTGCGGCTGGGCCCAACGCTGGGGCGGCCCCATCGAAGAAATCCTGCCCGGCGACGTCGTCTGGTTTCCGCCGGGCGAAAAGCACTGGCATGGGGCCACCCCCACGACCTCGATGACCCACCTCGCCATCCAGGAAAAGCTGGACGGCCAAGCTGTCGACTGGCTAGAACACGTCAGCGACGGGCAGTACCGCCGTGAGCAGGCTTGACGCCCGATTGAGGTTGCCCGGGCGGAACGCTAAATTGCCAGTGTTTTCCTTGATTCTCGGTTGCGTAAACTTCTCGGCTGAGCAAATCTAGCAGTAGTGCCGTGCTGTGCACCGCTGATTGCTCTTCACTTCTCTCCCCCCAAAGGAGCCGCGATATGACCTCGCCATATCGTTGCCTGGTCTGTGCCGTTTTCTACCTTGCGACTCTGGTCGGCGTCGTCCCCAGTGCGACCGCCCAGCCGCAGCCAAATATCCTCGTCATCTGGGGCGACGACATCGGCACGTGGAACATCAGCCATAACAGTCGCGGCATGATGGGCTATCACACGCCGAACATCGATCGCCTCGCGAAAGAGGGCATTGCCTTCACCGATTACTACGCCCAGCAATCGTGCACTGCGGGTCGCGCTGCCTTTATCAGCGGCAGCGTCCCGGTCCGCACCGGCATGACGAAGGTCGGCATGCCCGGCGCGAAGGAAGGCTGGCAAAAGAGCGACGTCACCATGGCCACCATCCTCAAGAGCCAAGGCTACGCCACCGGCCAGTTCGGCAAGAATCACCAAGGCGACCGCGACGAACACTTGCCGACGATGCACGGGTTCGACGAGTTCCTCGGCAGCCTTTATCACCTCAACGCCGAGGAAGAGCCCGAAAATCGCGATTATCCCCGCGATCTGAAGCTCGCCGGCGGCAAAACCTTCTTGGAGCAATTCGGTCCACGCGGCATCATCAAGTCCGCCGCCGACGGCAAAGGGGGCCAAACCATCGAGAATCTCGGGCCCCTCACCAAAAAGCGCATGGAAACGATCGACGATGAGACGATTGCCGCCGCCAAGGAGTTCATCACCCGCCAGGCCAAAGCCGGCAAGCCCTTCTTCTGCTGGTGGAACGGCACCCGCATGCACTTTCGCACGCACGTCAAGCCCGAGCATATCGGCATCAGCGGCCAGGACGAATACAGCGACGGCATGGTCGAGCACGACATGCACGTCGGCGAGCTCCTCAAACTCATCGACGACCTGGGGCTGGCCGATAACACGATCGTGCAGTACTCGACCGACAACGGTCCCCACTACAACACCTGGCCCGACGCCGGCACCACCCCGTTTCGCGGCGAAAAGAACTCCAACTGGGAAGGAGCCTTTCGCGTTCCCTGCTTCGTCCGCTGGCCCGGTCATTTTCCCGCGGGAACGACGCTCAACGGCATCGTCTCGCATGAAGATTGGCTGCCAACCTTCGCCGCCGCCGCCGGCGCTCCCGACGTGAAGGAGCAGCTACTGAAAGGCGCCGAATTCAATGGCCGCAAGTACCGCAATCACATCGACGGCTACAACCTGCTCGATTATCTCAGCGGCCAGACCAAAGAGTCGCCGCGAAGCGAATTCATCTACGTCAACGACGCCGGGGAAGTGGTCGCCCTCCGCTACAACGACTGGAAAGCGATCTACCTCGAGAATCGCGCTCATCGCCTCGACGTCTGGCGCGAACCGTTCGTCCACCTCCGCCTGCCGCTGCTGTTCAACCTGCGGCGCGACCCCTTCGAGAAGTCGCAAGAGAACTCCAACACCTACCACGATTGGATGATCGACCGCGCCTTCGTCCTCGTGCCGCTCCAATCGATCGCCAGCAAGTTTCTGCTGACCATGAAGGAGTACCCCCCCAGCCAGACCCCCGGCGATTGGAGTCTCGACAGCCTGGAAAAGCAGATCAAAGGAATGACCAGCCCGGGCGAATAGCCTAGCGCCGCCGGCGCGGCCGCGCCGCCGCACTTCGGCCTCATGCCCGCGCTCCACGATCACGCCGTCCCGAAAGTTCGGCGATCGCTTGCACGACTCGTAGGTCGTTGCATGCGCCACTTGCCGCGCGTGCGCGCAAAAACCGGCGATTGCGCGGGCTTAACATGGACAAATTATCGACCCGATTGGTATGCTAGAGCCATCAGCTCCTTCTCTAAGTTTGTCTCAAATCGAAAGCGCGTCCGCCGTCGGCGGCGGTTTTCCAGCAATGTGATCGCTGCACGGCAACTAAGCAGGCGTGCCTGGCGCCCGGCGTTGCTCTTGTCGCGGCGCAACGATTCGCCGGAGGATTCATGCACGCTGTGAGTCTGCTGAAGCGTCGCGTCCCCGCCTTCACCCTCGTCGAACTTTTGGTCGTCATTGCGATTATCGGCGTCTTGGTAGCACTCCTGCTGCCAGCCGTCCAAGCGGCGCGCGAGGCCGCCCGCCGCAGCCAATGTCAAAGCAGTTTGCGACAACTAGCGCTCGGTTGCTTGAACTATGAGTCTTCCAAGGGCTCGCTCCCCTCGGGCGGAATCACCGACGGCGACGTCGGCGTGCGCAGCGGCGCCGGCTGGTCGATCTTCATTCTCCCCTTCATCGAGCAACAGGCCCTCTACAACCAGTACGATTTCGACGAGCCCAACGAATCGCTCGTCGATACCGACAAAGACGGCAAGAACAACGCGGTGGTCCGCGAATCCAATCCGCCCATCTTCGATTGCCCCAGCGACGAGGAGACCGATCTGAACGACAACCCCGCGTCCGGCCCGGGGGCGGTCGTCAAATACAACCGCGGTTCGTACCGCGGCAACGCCGGACTCTGCACCGTCGAGTCCTCGGCGTTCTGGGACAGTTCGGCCGAACAGACCGAGCGTTACTCGCATCAACGCGGCCCGCTCCCCGGGACGGGTCGCATGATGGTCAATCCCTGGGTCGCCGAGCCGAAGCTCAAGCCGAATCCCCCCTGGTCCCTCACCTCGCCCGTGCGGTTGGCGGAGATCACCGACGGCACGTCAAACACTATGCTCCTGGGAGAAAAGGCTCACGTCGGGCTGCTCGCCGAGTCCCGCCGCCGCCGCACGTTCTGGGCGTACACCTACACGTCGTATCAACGGTCGGTCACCTTCTTGCAAACGCGGTCCATCATCTCCGATTACGATCGCTGCCTCCAAATTTCCGGCGCGTTTGGCGACAATCCTTGCAAGCGATCCTGGGGCAGCCTGCACCCCTCCGGTCTCAGCATCGCCAAGTGCGACGGCGCCGTGCAGTTCGTTTCCGATGCCGTCGACATTTTTCTCTTTGGCGCCGCGTCGACGATTGCCGGCGACGAGACGGCGACGCTCGAGTAATCATCCCGTGCGCCGCGCTCCCCAGGCCGAAATTGTCAGGCGTCTAACCAGACGGCAAGCATGAAGATCCCCGCTCGACGATTCATGCCCGTTCACCGCGGCCATTCGCTGCCGGCGGCCTCGCTGCTAGTGGCCGCGCTGCTGGCGTGCGTCGGCTGCGGCGGCGCCGCCGACGTGGTCCCCGTCTCGGGCGTCGTCCTCTACGGCGACCAACCGCTCGCCGGCGCCGGCATCACGACGCAGCCCATCGGCCAAGGAACCGAGAACCCCGGCTCCGGGTCCTTTGGCAAGACCGACGAACAGGGCCGCTTCACCCTGGAACTCGTCACCCCCGCCATGCCTGGCGCGATCGTCGGCGAGCATCGCCTCATGATCAACCCGCCAGCAACCACCGCCGCGCCGGCCGCTCCCGCGACCCAAATCGTCGACGGCGTCGAAGTCTTCGTCGACGATCCCCAAACCCGGCGCGCTCCCCAGGCAACCGGAGCCTGGCCCGCGTCGTTCTCCGACGGGTCGCTGCGCCTCGTCGTCCCGCCCGCGGGACTCACCGACGCGAAGATCAGCATCCCGCGTTAGCCGCGGGCAACTCCGAAACCGGCGCCGCCCATCACCGCTCGGTGAGGACGGCGCCAGCGATCACGGCAAGTCACGCGTTGTTCGTCTCGTCGACCGTCAGGCGTCCCACTTCCAACTCGTCGATCCGCAGGCGCTTGATGCGGGCGCCCTCGACCGCAACCCGCCTGATCGAAAGTCGCCCAATCGCGAAGGCCCCAATCGCCACGGCGCCGACCGCCGCCGCGCCGACGCTCGCCACGGCCAACGCCGTCGCCCATCTGGCAAGCGCCACTTGTGCACCAGACTTCTCGATCGCCATTTTGTCTTTCATCCCGGCACGCCCTCGTTCTACGCCGTCACACGCGCAAACTCCCCGCAAGTATAGGTTCTCGCCCAGCGCGGCGCCCGCCCGCAGAAGATCTGCCCCCTTCTCCCCGCGGGGCGAAGGGCCGCGCGATGAGAGCGAACCCTCGATCGAGCCCGCCATTTGTTAGCCGAGCCCGCCAATTGTCATCCTGAGCACGCACCAATTGTCATCCTGAGCGCAGCGAAGGATCTACCCCCCAACCAGCCGCCAGATTCTTCACGACGCCTCTCGACGCTCCGCCTCCTCCAAAATCTCCACAATCGCCTCCACCTCCCGCGGATCGTTGAACACCCGCCGCGCCGCCCTCAACCGCTCCTTCCAAAACAGCCGCAAGAACTCACCCCCATCGGCGCCAAGCTCCGCGCGCATGCCGTCCATTTCGGCCTGCTCGTCGGGGTCCAGCGCCAACTGCCCGTTCTCGTCGAGTGAAGGCGACGGCCGCGGCGGCTGCTTGTCTTGCACCCGCATCAGCTTCCGCCGCGCATAGTCGAGCGCCGACAACCCCGCGTCATCCGTCAGCGCATGATCGGCGCCATGCCGCAACAGCGCCCGCACCGTCGCCGCGCTCGGGCACGACCCGCGCACATTTGCCAGAAGCGGCGTCCGCCCGCGCCCAAACGAGCAATTCGGATCGACGCCCCACCCCAACCGCTCCGCCACCAGGTCCGCGTCCCCGCGTTCCGCCGCCAACAGCAGCAACCGCTCAAACCGCCTCCGCTGCTGCGGGCTCTGCGCCATATCGCGAAAATCGTCCATGCCGCCATGATAACCCGCCTGCTACTCGTCATTCTGAGCATCCCCCGTCATTCTGAGCGAAGCGAAGAATCCGCCCCCTTCTCCCCGCGGGGAGAAGGGCCGGGGATGAGGGCGAACCCGCAACAGAGCCCGCTATTCGTCAGCCCAAGCGTGCACCAATCGTCATCCTGAACGCAGCGAAGGACCTACCCCGAAACAAGCGGCCTGATTCTTCACGAAGTTCATCATGCCACCCACAAATGCAACTCAAGTCACGACCGGATTGCAGGGCGCAGGGTACGCAGGGTGCCATGCCCTCACCCCTCAGACGTGAGCATGCGGAAGTCGAAAAGAGCCCGAAAACACTGCCCATAGCTCCACGTCAATGGCAAGCTACCCCACTTTTTGAAACAGACGATTCAGGCAGAGCCTCATCGCACCAATCGCAAAGTCTCCTCTTGAATCGTCTGCTCAAAGTCTGGAAGGGCGGCAATGTCGAGCGTTCCCTCGATAGCCACCTCCAATAACTCGACGGTCGCGATCGCGCGTGCCTCATCAGTATCGTTGGTGAATGCCGGGACGTCCTTCAGGCGATCGCGCCGAACTGCGCGAAGCCAATTTTCGGCATAATCAAGCGCCGTTTGGCCGCGATCATTCTTCATCGTGGCATCGGCTCCATATTTAAGAAGCAGTTTAACGACGATCAGAGTGCAGCCTCGCGCCGCCGCCATTAATGGAGTTTCACCGCCGCCTGCCAAGAACGGATTGTCGGCGAGCGGGACCTTACGTCGATTGACGTCAGCTCCGGCAAGAATGAGTTTCTGCATGATTTTTAGTGGAACGACGCTTCTATCCATGTGAAAGCACGCGTTGCCTAGGATTGGGCCATCGCCTCCGTTGTTCGGATCGGCGCCGGCCGCCAGAAGAAGATCGACGATCTCCAGGGGGCGGTTGTACGCAGCATGACCCGCTGCAACGGAGAGATACGTCGACGAGCTATATCCTGGCGGCGACGAATTTACGTCGGCGCCTGATCGAATCGCTGTGGTAACCGCCTCGGTGTCGCCGGCTCTAATCGCTTGCATCAGCGAATCCTCGGCGGGGTCAGGCTGGCTGGCAGTCGAAAGTTGCGCTGCAGTCGGCTTGTAAAACGCAATGTCGACGCGCTCGATTGCGTCCGGGGCGATTTCGTCGTCGTGGTACGCGGCGAGTCTTAAGCTTTGGTCCTGCTTCCGGAAATCAACGCTGATGAACGTGAGATAAGCATCCTCCGCTCGTAGAAATGAATCGAGAAACTCGTACTCCGATTCGTAGGCGCTCCAGTCAATTTCCTCGTCGTGTCGTAACGAACCAAAGCTGGTGCCGGCCATTCGATCCGATTCGTCCTGAACGTCTGGATCAATTTCGACCCTGCCGCGAAACCATTGACCGTCGGACTCGAACGTCTCAACGCATTCGCCGCGATCGTACAGCCAGTAGTAGACGACTCCCGCCGTCGCTTGCTCGCCTGCGTGAAGCACTTGCGTCTTGAGCGACTTCGACCACCCCTTCATTGGGCTGTCGCCGTGGATTGGACGCTCACTCGTAACATAGGTCCACTCGTGGCCTTTCAGTTTGACAAGAAATAGAGCGTCGCCCGCCTCATGCTTGATCTCCGATTGCCGGCCTAGGACGTCTCGCTCAACGCGATTGAATTTTCGATCCTTCGCCAGCATCGTGGCGATCTTTTCAATGTCGGTGCGAACCAGCATCTGCTCCGCACGCGAGAAATCTTCCGCGCACACTCCTCGTCGACGCGAAACAGGCGTTGCCGGAATATCAATCAGTTCGCTCAGTCTGCTTGGTCGAGCATTCGACGAACCAGCTTCTCCCTGAGTCTCATCAGCGTCTGGCTCCGAGTTGCTGGCGGCTCCAGCCGTCTTTAGTTGCTCGATAATCGCTTCCAGTTCGCTGCGTCGCCTGAGCAGTTCGACTCGATCCTCGTCGGTGTGAAGATGCGTGATGCGTGTGTCGGTTAATCGCTGTTCCGCGTACGCCAGAGCGCTGACGCCGCATTCGCGGAGGTTGGGGTTTGCGCCCTGATCCAATAGCCACTGGCATAGCCGACTGCGGCAGAAATAGATCGTCATGCGGAGAGGCGACGACTGGCTCTTCGTGACATGGTTAAGCGCAGCGTTTGCATTGACCAGTTCTTGCAAGCAGGCGATCTCGAGTTCGTCGTTAATATATTGAGGCAAGTAGAACTCAGTCGACGAACGCGGCGGACCAATGACCACGGCCGTCAACGGCGACGGCTCATGAGGCCGATTCGTCGGGCGGACGCCGCTTTCCAGCAAAGCGCGAATGAGCGGCAGATCTCGTCGCTTTCCGGCGGCTTCCAGTAGTTGATCGGGCGACGCCTCGGCGACAAGCTCGGGGAAGTCCGCTAGCGCCCGACGGACTATGGCCTCGCTTTGACAGCTGACTAGTTGTAACAGGCTGTGCGAAGACTTCAGCTTCGCCCCGGCGCCCATTAAGCGGACGATCAAAATTGCCGCCTTCTCGCCCTCATTGCGACAGGCCGCAGTGATTGGCATGAGATCTTTTTTGCCTCGCGGATCCGCCAACGCGCCGGCGTCGAGCAAAGCGTTGGCCAATGCGAACAACTTGGCATTGATGGCTCGCGTCAGCACAGGCTCGCCCGAACCGTCTTTCGCATTTGGGTCTGCCCCCGCCAAGAGGAGTCTGAGAGCCACTGTCTCCTTCTTCCAAGTGATGGCGATCATCATCGCCGTTCGCTTAAAACTGTCCTCGGCGTTGACGTCGGCGCCCGCTTCGAGCAACGCCTCGATGATTCCCTCGTGTCCGTGCTCAGCGGCGGCCATCAGCGGCGTCACATCGATCGATTGGCCGAAGAGTTCCGCCGCGAATTCTACGCCCCCATCGTTGACAATCCATGCGGCGGCCTTCTTGACTTTGTCGGTAAGTGCGTCGCCACGCTCATCTGGAGGATGGCCACTGGCAAGCAATCGCTTGACTTCATCAAACTTCCCCTTGCGCGCTGCGAAATAAAGCGGTTTTTCAGACATGGCGATAGTTATCTTATGGGAAGTAAAGAGCAGCGTAACGGCGGCGACTTGCTTCACTCGCAGCTTCGGGCGACGCTGCTGCCAAGTAACGATCGAGCGAGCGCAGAATATAACTGCTCCAACTCACGATCCATCCCTCAATGTGTGAGCTTCCATCCCAAAAAGGGACACTCAACACGCCGGGGCGCCATTGGCGTGTCGCCAGTGAGAGGCCCCGCCACGGCATCATTACCGACCGACTCGCAAGCAGCCTAAAGGACAACGCCTCTTGCTGCCTGCCGAAAATGAGAACTAAGTACCCTCGCCATACTAACCGTGGCGAGCAGCGCCCGGCGGTCCTAATGACGGCCCGCCGCAGAGGGGTGGCCAAAAGTCCCATCTAGAAAACGGCCGCACCACTCGCTATAGTGATCGCATGTCCACATCCCGCGCCGCCGCTGCGCCCACGCGTCATCCGCCAGGAGAAGCCCAACCTGCGCCTGGCGCCCTCCCGTTGCCGGCGACGACCACCACCGCCGCGCTCGCCATGAACGGGGCAGGAGAGCATCTTGTGGGAGGCGTCTCCGACGCCGATGCCGTTCACCACGCCACGCCACATCGGCCACGTCAAGCCGCTTTGGAGTCAGAGACCCCTCCCACCGTTTTCGCGACAAGCAAACCGAAGACCCCCTGTCGCCTCAAGACAACACGACAGGCGACATCCCAACTCCAACCCAACCAACGAGTTCAGCCTGCTGTCGCCCAAAACGCATCAGGCGACACCGGGCGACACGCGACAGCGCCCGGCGTCATCAAGCGTTTGTGGGAGGCGTCTCCGACGCCGATGCCGCTCACCACTCCACGGCGCAGCGGCCCCGTCAAGCCGCTTCGGGGTCAGAGACCCCTCCCACAGCTTTCGCGACAAGCGAACCGAAGACCCCCCTGTCGCCTCAAGACAACACGACAGGCGACATCCCAACTCCAACCCACCCAACAACTTCGGCCTTCTGTCGCCAAAAACGCATCAGACGACACCGGGCGACACGCGACAGCACGCACCCAAGGGGTCGGGGACCTTTTGCCACTGGAGATCTTCCACTCCTTCGATCGCCGCTAGTGGCAAAAGGTCCCCGACCCCCTCAACGTCTCCGCCGCCGCCGCGAAGTAGCCTTTACCAAGTTAAGAACCGAGAGCATCAGAACCGCGAGTCACGCCAATAAATGAAAAGCTCTCAGCAGTCAGCCTAAAAGTTCCAGCAAACGACTGACCGCTCATCCCGCATTCGCGCCAATTCGCGTCATCCGCGGTCAACTCCCCCTATTTCCACCCCACAGAAGTCCCAACCCGCCAAGTACCAGCCGCCGACAGCATTCCGAACCCCGCGACCACCCCCTAGAATGGCAAATTCGCTCGCCGCAACGAACAACCAGCATCGAGCAACCAGCAACCAGCACCCGCCGCGCCGGCCGGTCGTTGACCGGCGGCTACCAGCATCCAGTAACCAGCATCCAGCATCAGCAACGTCCATGGGCCTGTTCGACAAATTCAAACGCGGTCTCACCAAGACCGTCAAGATTCTCAACACCGACGTCCGCGACCTCTTCAAGAGCGAGGGGCGGCTCATCGATGACGAGTTTCTCGACGAGATGCGGGCGATCTTGTTCAAGACCGACATGGGCTTCGTCTCGGCTGAGGAGATTGTGGCCGAGGTCGCCAAGAACTTTCGCGGCCGCGTGGTGCAGCTGGAGGACGTCGTCCGGACCTGGAAGGCGAAGCTCGGCGAGCTGATGCGGCAGGACGCCTCGCCGATTCGGTTCGCCGCGAGCGGGCCGACGGTGATCATGGTCTGCGGCGTCAACGGCGCCGGCAAGACGACCTCGATCGCCAAGCTGGCCGCGATGTTTAAGTCGGAAGGCAAGAGCGTACTGCTGGGGGCGGGCGATACCTTTCGCGCCGCGGCCGTCGAGCAGCTGACGATCTGGTCGCAGCGGCTGGGGACCGAGATCGTCACCGGCGATCCGGGCGCCCATCCTGCGTCGGTCGCCTATCGAGCCGTCGAGCAGGCGGTCGCGAAGCAGATTGACGTCTGCATCGTCGACACGGCCGGGCGACTGCAAACGCAGAAGAACCTGATGGCCGAGCTGACGAAGATTCAGACCTCGATCCGCAAGCTGGTTCCCGAGGCGCCGCATGAGGTGCTGCTGGTGCTCGACGCCACGACCGGCCAGAACGGCGTGAGCCAGGCGGCAAACTTTACCCAGTCGGTCGATTGCACTGGCATCGTGCTGGCGAAGCTCGATGGCACCGCGAAGGGGGGCGTCGTCGTGGCGATCCGCCAACAGGTCGGCCTGCCGGTGAAGTACGTCGGCGTGGGCGAAAAGGCCGAGGATTTGGCTCTTTTCCAGCCGGAGGAGTTCGTCGACGCGCTGTTTGCCGACATCGAAGCGAAGGCCCCCGGCGCCGCAGGTTAGTGCGCGCGACGGCCGCTGGCCCCGGCCGTGACGGCGGCCTGCCGGCATACGGCTGCTACAGCCGACAAGGTTTCGCGCGCCGCGCGCTGGCAGTCGCGCGATTGGCCCGCTTCGGCTCGGCTTGGCAGCGGCTCGGAGTCGATAGGAGCATTTGGCGGCCCACCTAGCCCACCTTGCCGCTCCCGCCGCGACTCGATTTCCCCCCCACGGAGGCCTCTCCATGCGCAAGCGTTCGCTAGCGTTCCTCACCGCCGCGAGCATTTCCTACGGACCGTTCGCGTTCGGGGCGAATCCGGGGACCGTCGAGCCCGTGGCGTTCCAAAGCGACGCGTACTATCGACAGGGCGATGAGTTCTTGGCCTCGACCCCGGTGACGACCGCCAGCGTCAGCAGCGCCAGCGACTGCTGCGAACCATCCTGCGCCGACCCGACCTGCAGCGACGACGTCGCGTGCGGCGACGGCTGCGCGGCGGGCGGGTTGTTTAGCGGCTGCGGCTTGGCCGGGCCGGTGGAATCGCTGTCGCTGGCGAGCCTGATGGGTCTCAGCGACGACTCGGCGATCGAGGTCGGCGGCTGGACGAACATCGCCTACTACAACAAGAACATCCCGCTGTCGCAGAACTTCGACGACCTCTTGTCGTTCGACGACATCCCCGACCATGCGAACCTCGCCCAGCAGTGGTTCTACATCGGCAAAGTGGCCGACGGGTCCGGCGGTCGCGACTTCGGCGGTCGCATCGACTTGATCTACGGCACCGACGCCCAGAAGACGCAAGCCTTCGGCAACCCCGGCGCGGGGGTGCGCGGCTTCGGCTTCTACGACGCCTCGCTCGACCACGGCTACTACGGCTGGGCTATCCCCCAGGCCTACATGGAAGTGGCCAACGGCGACCTGTCGACGAAGGTCGGCCACTTCTTCACCCCCATCGGGTACGAAGTGATTCCGGCGACCGGCAACTTCTTCCATAGCCACTCGTACACGATGTTCAACAGCGAGCCGTTTACTCACACCGGCGCCCTGTCGACCTACACCGGGTTCGAAGCGTTGACCCTGTACGGCGGCTGGACGGCGGGCTGGGACACCGGCTTCGACAACCTCGACGGCGGCAGCAACTTCCTCGGCGGCTTCGCCGCGAACATCAACGAGAACGTCACCTTCACCTACCTCAACACCTGGGGCAACTTCGGTTGGCGCGGCGGCAAGGACAGCTACTCGCACAGCATGGTGCTCGTGGCCAAGGTGACGGATAAGTTGCAGTACATCGCCCAAAGCGACGTGCTCGACGCGACCCCGAACCCCAACGCCGGTCAACGCGACACGGTCGGCCTCAACCAATACTTGCTGTACGCGTACAGCGACATCATTGGCATCGGCGGTCGCTGCGAATGGTGGAAGGACGACGGCACGTCCTACAACGAAATCACCGGCGGCGTGAACGTCAAGGCGCTCTCGAACCTGGTCTTCCGTCCCGAAATTCGCCACGACTGGGCGCCCGGGGCCGACCTCGACCAAACGACCGCCGCCATCGACGCCATCCTGACTTACTAACTAACCAGTCAGCCCGCTCGCGCGGCTCCACCGAACCGCCACGGCGGAACGCGACAACTCGAAAGCTCTCGACCGGCGGCCGAACTCTAACGAGTTCGGCCGCCGGCGTTCTACGTCAGTGCCCTTCGAGTAACGCACAGGCCCTTCATTGACCGGTGCCTGCGCTGTGCCAAGTCGCGTGCACTGCCTGCGCGGCAGCGAGGCAGCGGTTTGCCTAGCCGCGCATCACGATTTGTGCAGAAGCCGGGCATTGACGGCCTTGTTCTCAATGGCAGCCGCATCGGCTCGCACCACTTCGAATCCCGTAACACTTGGTGAAATAGAGACTTGCAACTTTCTTAATCGAATCACGCATCGCTGGCACGGCAGTTGCTTTCACCCTCAACGGCTAGCTAAGACTGGCTCCTCACGCTGCAGGGATCGCAGCCGTGCGGCGCCATAAAAGAGTGCAGCCGCGTCGAGCGTCGCCGAGTTTCCGGCGACTCTACAAACTAACCACAGCGATCAGGCTTACTGATCGCCGCAGCGACTTTGAAGGATTCGACTCTTGCCTGGGTCGGACTGATGTCCCACAAGGCTTGGCGGCGTTTTGCCGCCTACACGCCGCCAAGCCGGGACGTCAATTTGCAGGGCTGAGACCACGGATCTGCCGGCCTCCGCCCGCAATGCCAGAGAAACAGTCCACGCCCCTTTTGGCTTGGGCGAGCAATGCCGCCTCCGCTCGCCCAAGCCGGGGTCGGGGCTCCACGGAGTCCCACTTCTTTGAACAGACGCTCGTCACGTGTCGAACCCGACCAATTCTTTCGGCAGCCGTTGGAACTCGGCTCTCCCGTACCGTCCATTAGGGTACCCCAATGGCTCGCGGCGTGCTTTTCCGCCTAAGTGCGCCCGAGCCGGGGTATCCCCTATCGAGTAGCGGCAGCTGACCGACGGAGAGACGGCGAAAGCGATCACTGCGAAGCCGAACATCGACTTTTTGAATGAGCGCGATTTTCCGCCCCTGGGATGTTCTCCATGGCGCAACTCCTTTACGATAGAGCGTCTACGGAATGGCCAGCGACGGCCAACTCTTCAGCCCCTGCCTGGTAGACAATCTGCGCTCCTCATGAAGTTGATCATCGCCGTGATCCAGCCGAGTAAGCTGGAGGACGTGAAAGCCGCCCTCTCGGAAGTCGAAGTGGTTCGCTTAACGATCATGGACGTCCAAGGCTTTGGGCGACAGAAGGGCCAGACTGAGGTCTATCGCGGCCGCGAAATTTCGGTGAACCTGCTGCGCAAGGTCCAGCTCCAGATCGCCGTCAACGATGCGTTTGTGGAGCCAACGATCAACGCCATTATCAAGGGCGGAAGGACCGGCGAAAGCGGACAGATCGGCGACGGCAAGATTTTCGTGCTGCCGCTGGACGATTGCATTCGCATCCGCACGGGCGAACGCGGCCCGGAAGCGATTTAGAGACGATTACACGCCAAGTCGAGGCCCTCGCTAGGCGGATTGAGCGGTGGAAACTACGATCAATGGCTCAGCGCCCGTAGCTCAGTTGGATAGAGCAGCAGATTTCTAATCTGCGGGCCGCAGGTTCGAGTCCTGCCGGGCGTATTCGCGTGCCGTCGTGGTCCCCGCGCGAGGCTTATGGCGGGCGCAATGTCATTCTCCCCAGCGGGTTCATTATGCCGATCAACTCTTACGCCAAAGATGACATTCTCACCATTCGGATTCTCGACGAACGACTGATCGACCCGGAACAGCTGAAGCGGCTGTTCGATGATTTGTACGCGCTACTGGGGAAGAGCGAGGAACAACAAGTGGTGCTCGACTTCGGCAGCGTCAAATTCATGGCCTCGGCGATGCTGGGCAAGCTCGTGGCAATGAAGAAAAAGTGCGACGAGTTCAAGGCAAAGCTCAAGCTGTGCAGTGTCTCGCCCGAAATCCTCGAAGTCTTCAAGATCACAAAACTCAACAAAGTCTTCGATATCCAGAGCGACGACGCCGCCGCGCGAAAGTCGTTTACGAAGCGCGGATTCTTTGGATAGGCGATCCAATGCGGACGATCGAGGCGCCCGGCGCCTCGTTGCGGGTCATCGCCTCCAGCTCGCGTGCGAGCATAATTGCCCCAAATGCATGATATGCAGCCATTTGAGTGCTGCATCGCGTTCGGTCCGCAAATTGCACTGCCGACGCTCCGGCAGGCGGCAGTCTGCATATTGGGTCGAAGCCGTGTCCACAACCGTCCGTCGTCGCGTCGTTCGGCGCGAAGCGATTCGCCTCGCTCGCCAATCCTTCCTCGTTGCCGCCCTGTTCTTTGCTGGAAACGCCGCCTCGTACGCCGTTCAGCCGCAACGATCGGACGATAGCGTCAGGCAACCGACCACCATGTCGGCACGACTTAGTCGGACTGTGGGGCCGCGTCGCCTATCAGCAGAGATGTTCAAAACCGGCGCGGTGACGACTGCTGCCCAGACTCCGCCAACGACAATGGCGGCATGGGTCACTGACCGAGCAGCGGTTGATCTGCGCGATGCGATCCTCGTCTCAAGCCGCGCAATTCCAAGTCGCGAGACGCTCAATTCGATCGCTGAAAAGCAGCCAAGTTCTTTGTCGATGATCGAGCGCCGCGCTCGGTCGGGACGATCGTCGACGCGGGCGAAGATTACATTTGCAACTTCGCCAGTTGAGACGATCCAGCTAAGCCTTAACGAGGCTAACTCGAAAACCGCTGCGGGACATCTGCCTTCTTCATGGCCTGCGCACGTCGCTGCGGAAGCCCTCAGCTCAAGCTCGCCAGGCGAAGCTGGTAGCTCGCTCCATCGCCACGCCGTGTTTTCCGCGACGGCGGTCGTCGAGCCCGTGAGTCATGTGCTAACGGGGCGACCGCCAGCAACGTTCGACGTCACGGCGGACCAGACCTCGATCTCGCCGCCCGTTCTGCGCGGACCCGCCATCGACGCCGGCGCTCTTCGTCCGCGGTGGTAAGTCAGCAACTCCAGAAATAGCGCAGACTCCGCCTGGGGTAAAATGGTATTCTCACGTGGCGGGCGGCGGTTGCGCGCCGATTGCGCACCTATTGCACGGCAGATAGGCCATTGCGGCCATCATCCGGAGTAGATCTGGCCGTTTTCGCTGCTTCCCGCGACGGCGCGTTAATTGCGTACCGAACCTATTTGGCAGAGGCTTTTCTCCGCCGGCGTCGTGAATGTCTTCTGAATTTCGCTCGCAACGCAGAAGTTCGCCATGTCCACTGATGTTGCCCTCGCCGCCTCTCGATCGCGCTCCATGAAGTCGTCTGAAACGGTAAAAATCCCGGGTATTGGGTTCGACGCCTACGATGTGGGCGATTTCTATGACGAAATGTTCGACGGCGAGCGCCAGCCACGCGCGCACTATAGAGCGCTGTTCGAGCGATTTTGGCACCTCCGCGCTGACGAACTTGAACGGCGCCAGATGGCGGCGGAGCGGTCGATGCGGCGCCTGGGCATTACGTTCAGCGTCTACGGCGACCAGGAGGGATCGGAGCGGATTATTCCCTTCGACATCTGCCCGCGGATCATTCCGGAGCCCGAATGGCGTTGGCTGGAACGAGGACTGAAGCAGCGGATCGTCGCGCTGAACAAGTTTATCGATGACATCTACCACAAGCAGTCGATCGTTCGCGACGGCGTGATCCCCGAATTCGTCGTGCGTAGCTGCGCGACGCTTCGGCAGCAGTGCATGGGTCTCGACCCGCCGATGGGGATTTGGTGCCATATTACTGGCGTCGATCTCGTGCGGGACCGTGAGGGGCAATTCTATGTGTTGGAGGACAACCTCCGCTGCCCGTCGGGCGTTTCCTACGTCTTGCAAAATCGCCAACTCATTAAGCAAACGTTTCCGCAGATATTCGAACAGGCACACGTGTTGCCCGTCGACGATTATTGCAGCCGGTTGCTCGACGCGCTCCAGGCGCAGATGATGCATCGCGTGCGGCAGCCGCATGTGGTGCTATTGACGCCGGGATCATTTAACTCCGCCTATTTCGAGCATTCTTACCTGGCCCAGCAGATGGGGATTCCGCTCGTCGAAGGGCGAGATCTCGTGGTCCACGACAGTTACGTCTACATGCGGACCACCCGGGGATTCGAGCGCGTTGACGTCATCTATCGCCGGATCGACGACGATTTTCTCGATCCTCAGGCGTTTCGCCCCGACTCGATGTTGGGCGTTCCGGGACTGATGCAGGCGTATCGCGAAGGGCATGTCGCGCTGGCGAACGCTCCTGGCGCGGGCATCGCCGACGATAAGGTCGTGTACGCGTACGTCCCGCAAATCATTCGCTACTATCTCGACGAAGAACCGATTTTGCCCAATGTCGAAACATTCGTGTGCTGGGACGAAACGCAGCGAAATCACGTCCTGGCGAACCTGGACAAGATGGTGGTGAAACCCGCGAACGAGTCGGGCGGCTATGGGATGCTCATTGGGCCGCGCTCGACGAAGGAAGAGCAGGCGACTTTCGCCGATTTGATTCGGGCGAAGCCGCGCAATTACATTGCTCAGCCCACGCTCAACCTGTCGCGCGTGCCGGTCCTGACGGAAAACGGCATGGAGGGTCGCCACGTCGACCTCCGGCCGTTCGTCGTGTACGGCAAGGAGATTTACGTTTTGCCGGGAGGACTCACGCGCGTGGCGCTCCGCAAGGGTTCGTTGGTCGTCAACTCCTCGCAAGGAGGCGGCAGCAAAGACACCTGGGTCATGTGCGACCGTTCGTCACCGGTGGCCTGACGTCTGCACCACTCCAAGAGTTCGACAGTTCTTCTCATCGACTGCAAAAAGACATGCTCAGCCGCGTCGCCGAATCGATCTACTGGATGAGCCGCTACATCGAGCGGGCGGAGAACGTTGCGCGCTTCATCGCCGTCAACTTGAACCTCAATCTCGATATGCCTGGGGCCGGGGGGCAGCAGTGGTTGCCGCTGGTGGTGACCACCGGCGATCACGAGCAATTCGGCGAGCGCTACGAGACGGCCAGCAAGCAGAACGTGATTCGTTTTCTCACCTTCGATCGCGACAATCCGAATTCGATCATGTCGTGCGTGCGTGCGGCGCGCGAGAACGCCCGCGCCGTGCGCGAGAGCATTTCGTCGGAAATGTGGGAGCATATCAACCGCTTCTACCTGCTGCTGCGGGAAAATAACGCCGAGGCGGCGGCGTACGAGGAGTCGTACGACTTCTTCGATCAGATCCGCTTCTCCGGGCAGCAGTTTATGGGGATCACGGACGCGACGATGACGCACGGCGAGGGCTGGCACTTCTGCCGCCTGGCGCGGCTGATCGAGCGGGCCGACAAGTCGTCGCGCATTCTCGACGTTAAGTATTTTATTCTGTTGCCGAGCCCTTCGGACATCGGGACGCCCTTCGACGACATCCAATGGTCAGCGCTATTGCGCTCGGCGAGTGCGCTGGAGATGTATCGCCAACGGCATGGCCGGCTTGAACCTGCCTCGGTGGTGCAGTTTTTGATTCTTGATCGTGAATTTCCGCGCGCTGTGCTCTACTGTTTGACGAAGGCCAACGAGTCGCTCCACGCGATTTCGGGCTCGGCGATCGGCGGCTTCGTCAATAAGCCTGAGCAGCAACTCGGGCAACTGCGGGCGGAGTTGGCATACACATCTTCACAGCAAATCATTGAGCGCGGACTCCATGAATTCGTCGATGATCTGCAGCGGCGGTTGAACGCGATCGGGGAGGGAATCTCCGACACGTTTTTCGCCATGCGGCCGCTGGAAATGGCGTTTCAGCGGCAAACGCCGTTCGGGCAATCGCAAGTTCAGTTGTCGACGGCGGCAGGGTAAACGCTAGCGCGTCGGGATCAAATGATGCGGCGGCAGCAAAAGCCGTTTCGTCGAGGCCATCGTATGGAGTCCACTTGTTCGTTAGGCGGCTGGTTCGCAGAAGACGAGGCCCGCGGGTGCGGTGCGTTTCGTTCCACGTAAACAAGGCAGCCCGGTCATGGAATTGGAAATCTCGCATTTGACAAGATACGAATTTTCAGACGCCGTATTTCTAGAACCACACGTGCTTCGCTTCCAGCCACGGGCCGATGGCGCCCAGACGCCGCTGGAGTTCTCGCTCGAGATCGATCCGCGTCCGGCCGGGACGTCAGCGGCGCTTGATTCGGCGGGAAACACGGTGACTCATGTCTGGTTTGACGGCCTGCACCGCACGCTGACAATCAACTCGCGGTCGACGGTGGAGATGCTGCGGGAGAATCCATTCGATTTCTTGCCCGACAACTGCCGTTCGCGGCTGCCGGTCTTCTACGCCGCCGAGTCGGACGCCCTACGGCCCTACCTCCACCGCAATCCTCACGGCCTCGGTGCGCCAGATCAGATCGCGATCTTTGCATCGCGGATGCGGGACGCCGCGCGGGGCGAGTTGGTGCCGCTGCTAACTTCACTGAACAATACGATCTTCGATCGTTTGGAATCTGTGCATCGGCGGGAGCCGGGGGTCTGGTCGCCCGAACGAACTTGGCGCGAGAAGCGAGGAGCCTGCCGCGATTTAGCGGCACTGTTCATCGACGTGTGCCGGGCGCTCGGTATCGCGGCCCGTTTTGTCAGCGGCTACGAAGAGTCCGATGGATTGGGGCAGGGGGGCGAGCTTCACGCATGGGCGGAGGTTTACATCCCCGGCGCGGGTTGGCGTGGATACGATCCCTCGCGAGGCTTGGCCGTCGGTCAAAGCCATGTCGCCGTCGCGGCTTCCGCCACCGCCGCGGGGACGGCCCCAATTACCGGCACCTACCGCGGCTCGGGCGTGGCCTCTGAGTTTGAAACTGAAGTCCGCGTTGAACGTCGAATTGCGGCATTAGCCTGAGGCCCTCGACCCGCGACCTATTTCTGGTATTTCCAAAGCCCCATGGCCGGATCGCGAACGAAAAAGAACCGTTCGCCGTCGGCCGATTCGTTCCAGCCATCGCTGAGCGTTGCCGGGTCGTAGCGGCGACCATACTCATTGAGGTCGCCAAACTGGTAGCAAGCGGCTTCGATCTCGGCCTGCGACAGCGATCCGGGGCAATAGGTCACGCGGAACCGCTTCTCGCTTGAGCCGTGGATGAGGTGCGCCGCGGCGGAAAGATTGTCGCGTAGCTCCGCATTCGCTTCGACCGCTGCCAATACCTCGGGCGTGGTACGGTAGCCGTACTTGCGAATGAGGCGGTCGATTTCAGGATCTTCGCCGAAGGTTCGTACGCCGGGGGCGAGGATGATCAGTTCGCCGCCGTCGGCCATTGCCATGCGGGTTCGATAGATCGCCTTGTTCCCGAGCCAGGTGCTGGGAAATTTTTCGGGATCGAGATAGACCACGCACTTACGGAACGGCTCCGGAACCACCGTCACATTCACCGCGAAGGCGAGGTCGCACGCCTTCCAGAAGCATTCGGCGTCGTCGCCGATGAACAGCCCGCGGATCACCGACTTGCCGGCTTCGTTGGGGCCAATCACCGTCAGAACGTACACAATTGGCAAGTCTCGGCAAAAATGCTCCTGAGCGTAGTTGAGGATTCGCCGCAGCGGGGTGTCGCCGCGGCCCATCATCCGTTCCATGCCATAGACCGCGCCAATAAAATGGCTTTCGTTGATCCCCTTCACGCCGCCGGCGCCGACGAAGAGATTCTTCGCATGATTTGCCATTCCCACTACCTCGTGGGGGACCACCTGCCCGATGGACAAGATCAAATCGTGCCCGCCGCGGGAAATCAGGCGGTTCAGTTGGGCCGGCCAGGGCTCGCGATAGATTCCTTCCGTGGCCTCCCCGACGAACTCGCTGGGGACTGTTCCGACCGTTTCGACGTCGGTCCGCCAATTGTGATAGCGGAATAAACTCGCCGGAATCGAGGGGAACATCTTGGTCCGGTGCTTTTCAGACATCTCTTCGTGCGTGCCGAGCGCGGGGAGGACGTCAACGAGGTTGTCGCCGTAATGGTCGTGAGCCATGCAGGTCAATTCACCAGCGCGGCTGGCAAAACGGGAATAATCAGGCGGCACCGCGAGCACCCGTCGACGGGGGCCAAGCTGATGGAGCACGTCGGTCAGAGCGGCGCGTATGTCGTCGAGCGAGAGTTCGGCGTGGGGCGATCCGAGGGCGAGATAGAGGGGCATGCAAGGCTCAGGAGTGAGGCCGGATGGTGGTTTTCGTCATCTTAGCGGAGGTGGGCGGCGAACATGAAGTTCGTCAGGCCATTTGCCTCCCTCCGCGCAAACTTCCATAATTAGGCCGCCATGTCGCCGGATTTCGATCACCATGCCGTCACCTCGGCGCAGCCGCCGGCCACCGAACGGGAGCCGAACCTGTTGCGGTTCGGCCTGCGGCCCTGGTTCTACTTCATCTCGGCCGCCGTGATTTTTTGCGCTTTGCTGGCACGGCTCGATGGGGTTGGTCCATTTGTCGTGGGAAGCGCCGTGCTGCTCATTGCTGCCCACGTTTTTGGGACGTTCCTGGGCACCCGGCTGCGCGACACATCCCATGACGTGGTTCGCTGGAAAGCTCGCGCCGGGTCAAGCGACGCGGACGCCCCGCTGGTGGTTCAGCAACCTGTATCGTTGGCGGAGATGGGACTGCCAAGGGTAACGTCGCTCGCCGATCGGACCAACGACGCATGGCGGACCCGCTGGGCGCTGGGACTCGGCGCCGCGGGAGGCCTGCTGCTGGGTTGGTGGGGAATCAGCGAGTTGGCTGGGCCGGCGGTCAGTTGGCCCGGCCGGGCGTTCGGAGCCGTGAGTTGCGGGGTGATCGGGGCTTGGGCCGCACTGTTGATAGTGAGCTTCTGGGCGATCATCCGCGAGGCATGGCGGCAGGCGTCGCGAGAAGAATAGGGCGGCTCGGCGCGCCCACTGGGACGCAGAGCTAACGCAGCAGCCGCCGCAATAGCACGGGATCGACCCGCCCGCGAAAGCGAATCTTGCCGTCGATCTCCACAACCGGGACGCACTCGTTAAATCGCTCGCGCAAAGCTTCATCAGCGTCGACGTCGATCAGTTGCGGCGCGGCCCCTTGCGCGTCGAGGAGCGCTGCCGCTTCGTCGCACAGGTGACATCCATTTCGAGTATAGATCACAACCTTCATCGTGCTGGCTCTTCGCAAGGACTCGCTTCAATCGTGGATCGCTCGCGCTCAAACGCCTCTACGACGGCAGTCCTTTAGTGGACTAATGTTCACAAAACGGGTGGCCGCTCAGGGCGACCAAATACCTGTCCAACCCCTCCTGAGAGGGGTGTCGACAGACTCCCCAAGTCCCGGCTCGGCAACGTCTTGCGTCTTCTGTTTGCCGCCCCTTTTGCCCGCAGCCTACGATGGATACGGCAGCTGGAAGGCCGCCCCGACCCGCTCTGACGCCTTGGTCGGCTCGCCTCGCAGGGGTGAAACAGACCCCTCCCGCATGATGCGTGACGCGCAGCAAGTGTATGAATTCTTTAAGGTTAGGCTCGCCATGTCAACGCAACGTCGCTCGCAACTCAACGGTCTCCGCCCGAAGAAGACGACTCGCGCCCAAACTGCCGTTCGGTGGTCGCGTCGCGCCCGTAGTCCTCAGTTCGGCGCGCAGAATGTGCGCGCACCGTTCGCGCCGCCTGAAGATTGGCACGAGCCGCGTAACGACGGCAAGGGCTACCGCATCGTCGTGCAACAGCCCGGCGAGGGTTACGCTCACGTCGTCACCCCCGAACAGGTCCGCGAACGGCTTGCTCGGGTGCCTCAAGAGTTCCTCAATGGGCTCGAGGTGGTGCAGTTCAGCCAGATGACGCGGAAGAAGCAAAGCTTTCCCTGTTACGGCATGCAGTGGGGGAGCACGCTCTACCTTTATCCGCTGGAGGAATCGCTTGAGGAATGGTTCAGCATTCCCCCGCAGCCACAGGTCGTGACCGAATCGCGGATGTACGGCGGCCGCTGGGACCAACCGGCCATTGGTTCGTGGCGGCTGACTTGGTCGAAGGCGGCGATCGAGGACTTCTACCTGAATAACATCCTGATCCACGAACTCGGCCACCTAATCGACGACCGAAACACCGGCTACACCGATCGAGAGCGGTACGCCGAGTGGTTTGCCGTGGAATTCGGCTACCGGGCCACAGGCGGGGCCGGTACCCGCCGTCGAAATGCCAAGATTCGTCGGCGGCATCACGCGAAGTAAGCCCGCAGCCCCGCTGTCGCTGTATCCAGCCGCGCTTCGTCGGACCGCTTCGGTTCCGACGAAGTTGCTTAACTCGTTTCGGGGAAAGCGAGCGAGATTTCTACCAGAACTTGATGTACAGGGCGCCGAGCAACATCAAGATGATGACGATGAGCGCGAGGGTCGACGGCGATACTCTGAACATCGTCCGATCGATGGCGAATGCTTTGGGATTCACCTTCGGTCCAAAGAGGCTGATGACGACCATGAGCAGGATGCTAAACGCGAATGCCCATCCCATGCAAATGAGGAATGGGATTTCATACACCGGCGCCCCGTCGATCACCTTTCCGTTTGGGTAAGCGGTGTAGAGCAGATTCTCGCGGCTCAATCGCGGCGCGACTTCATTGAAGAACACCGACAGGCCAAATCCCGATAGCAAGCCGGCGATGGCGGCCGCCCCGGTGGTTCGCTGCCAAAACATTCCGAGCAGGAACATGGCAAAAATACCAGGGCTGATGTAGCCGGTGTACTTCTGAATGAACTTGAAGCCGCCTTCGCCGCCGATGTTGAGGGTGTCCTGCCAAGTGAAGGCGAGGGCGGCGACCATCGAGAGGACAATCGCCAGCCGGCCAATCCAAATGAGCTTTTTCTCGCTGGCGCCCGTGTTGATGTACCGCTTGTAGATATCGAGCGTAAAGATCGTGGAGATGCTGTTCGCCTTCCCGGCGAGCGAGGCGACGATCGCTGCAGTCAGCGCCGCGACCGAAAGCCCGCGCAGGCCGATCGGAAGAAACGTGAGCACCGCTGAGTAGGCTTGATCGCCCGAGACCTGACCGTTCTTCAGCATTTGCTCCTGCAACTGCCCGTTCTGATGGAGAACGAACGCGGCGATGCCAGGAAGCATCACCAGCACGGGCATCAGCAGCTTGAGAAAGCCCGCGAAGAGGAGGCCCTTACGGGCAGTTTCCAGGTCGGCGCCGAGGGCCCGCTGAGTGATGTACTGGTTGCAGCCCCAATAGTTGAGGTTCGCCACCCACTGACCGGCAATGTACATCGACGCCGGCACCGCCAGGTACTTGGAGACGTACTCCGGCGAGGCGTCTGGTCCTGGTTTCCACAACATCATGTGGAAATGGTCGGGCGCCCGTTCCATGAGCGCGTTGAACCCGGCGATGGCGCCACCGTCGATGCCGAGGTACTCGCTCACCATCTTTAGCGCAATGTAGGTCGTCGCCAAACCGCCGAATATTAACACGACAACCTGTATGACGTCGGTGTACCCGATAACTTTCATGCCGCCAATCGTAATGATCGTCGCAAAAATGGCCAAAGCGACCATGACTCCTTGGGAGTGCTCAATGCCGAGCATCGGCCTGATCGCTTCGGCCCCCAAGTAGAGGATCGACGTCAAGTTGACCAATACATAGAGGAACAGCCAAAAGACTGCCATGATCAAGGCAACCGACTCGTTGTAGCGCTCCTTGAGGAACTGCGGCATCGTAAAGATGCGGTTCTTCAGGTAGATCGGAAGGAAGAACACGCCAACCACGATCAGCGAAATCGCGGCAATCCATTCATAAGCCGCAATGGCAACTCCCAGACGGAAGCCATCGCCTGACATGCCGATGAACTGCTCGGCCGAGATGTTCGACGCGATCAGCGAGGCGCCGATCGCCCACCAGGTGAGCGACCCTTCCGCCAGGAAAAAGTCCGTCGTTGAGGCTTCATCCCGCTTTTTCTTGTTGTAAATCCAGTACCCGTACACCGACACGATGGCGAAATAGACCAGAAACACGCCGTAGTCGATGGCGTGGAGTTGGTTCGACAACGCGAGGGGAAACATGGGGTTCATGGCGCCTACGGAAGAGTGAGCGGCGATTGTGGGAAAAGCGTTGGAGAGGCGGGCAAGACTCCCGCCAAGCTAGCGAAAACTCTAACAGACGTTCCGGACTCTGCACAAGTCGATGCGCACGCTAGAATTGCGTCGACGGCGAGACCTCGCGGGGGACGCGGGGTTTCAAGAATGAGCGCGGTAAAATGGTCGGTGCACACTATAATCAGCCACGGCTGAGAATGATTGTCGATGGAGCCATTCGCATGTCTCGTCGTACCGCATTTACGCTGATCGAACTGCTGGTCGTGATTGCGATCATCGGCCTTTTGATCGCGCTGCTGTTGCCAGCCGTCCAAGCCGCGCGCGAGGCGGGGCGCCGCACGCAGTGCAAAAGCAACTTGCGGCAAATTGGCCTGGCGCTAACGCAATATTTAGATCGCCAAGGCGAACGCGGTAAGTTTCCTGATGTGGCGAAGAACCCGCGCTCCAGCAATCCAAAGAAGAAGCCGTCGCTCTACGACGTCTTGGCGCCGTTTTGCGAGAATAATCGCGAGCTATTCCGATGTCCGAGCGACTCGCTGATCTATGCCGCGAATCAACTCGATCCGACCAATGACAATGCACCCGTTGATCAGACGAACGAAGCGTTCGAGACCTACTTCGAGAAGGAAGGGTTGAGCTACGAGTATCCGTCCCTCGTGCTGGCCGGTAGGACGCGTCCTGAAGTCCTTGACTTCAAAGGGAGCTCGGAGATCTGGGTTGTGTACGATTTCGGCGCGTTCCATGGAACTCCCGGAGAGAATGGCGCGCGCAACTTTGCCTATCTTGACGGCCACGTCGACGCCGTCATCGTCGCCGAATAGCAGAAGGATCACTGCCATGAAAAAGTCAGAAGTCTGCGGAATCGTCGGCGTCGCAATGTTGGCGGTGCTCGTCGCTTGGTTCTATGGCTGGTTCGACGGCAAAGCATACAGCGACGATCCGCAAGTGGCCGCACTAGAGAAGGAGCGCGACGCGAACGTCGACAAGCTGGCGAACATGCCGGAAGACCAACGGCGAACGCAAGGCGAAGCGTTTCGGAAGCAAATGGAGGGTCTTTCGCCCGACCAGCGCGCCGCGTTCATGGAAAGCAGCATGGCCGTCTTCGTCCCGTTGATGGCGCGGCAGTTCGAAAAGAACTACGACGAATTCATGGCGAAGTCGCCCGAAGAACAGCGTCGCGAGCTCGACAAGCGCATTGACGAAATGGAAGCGCGAGGAGGGCAGGGGGGACCCGGAGGACCTGGTCGTGGCGGGCCGCCCAATATGGACCCCAAGAAGATGGACGAGTTTCGCAAGAAGATGCTCGACTACACGACTCCTGAGCAACGCGCCAAGTTCGAAAACGGCATCCAGATTTTCAACGATCGCCGCAAAGAGCGCGGCTTGCCGCCGGTCGGTCCGCCCGGCGGGCGGCCATTCTGATTAATTTGACGGCGCGTGTCCGAATCGCCGCAGCTCGTCAACTGGCACTAATTGCTGAAAGCTGCCTGACCTGAAGCCTTCGAGGTCGACCGCGACGTAGTTGAAGCCGATCCGCCGCAACGCTGACACGAGGCTCGCCCGCACAGCGTCGCTACACAACTTCGGCAGTTGTTCTGCAGGCACCTCCAGCCTTGCCAGCGAACTTTCGTGCAGCCGGACGCGAAACCCAGTAAAGCCAAGTTCGCGCAGGTGTCCTTCAGCCTGATCAATCATTGCCAAGCGCTCGGGAGTGACGGCGACGCCATAAGCAATGCGGCTCGACAGGCACGGAGTTGCTGGCTTGTCCCAGACTTCAAGTCCCCAAGCCTGCGCGACGCGTCGCACGGCGTCCTTACGCAGACCGCACTCGGCAAGGGGGCTGCGAACGCCATGCTGCGACGCAGCGGTCATCCCGGGACGAAAGTCGCCGAGATCATCGACGTTGGCGCCATTCAGAATAACGGCCATGCCCCGGCGGGAGGCTTCCGCCGTAAGCTGGGCATAGAGCTCCGTCTTGCAGTGAAAGCAGCGATCGGGAGCGTTCTTCTGGTAATTGGGATCTGCAAGCTCGCTCGTGAGCAGCACCTCGTGCTGAATGCCAATCAGCTGGGCGGTACGCTCGGCCGCTTCGAGTTCGCCGCTCGCCAGACTCGCGCTGACTCCAGTAACGGCCAGCGCGCCCTCTCCCAAAGCCACATGCGCCGCGTACGCGACGACGGCGCTGTCGACGCCGCCTGAATAAGCGATGACGCAGCGTCCAAAGGGTCGAATGAATTCGACCAACCGGCGGGCATTCTCGGCGACGGCGGCTTCCATGCGCTAAGTATAACGCAATGCCGCATAAGCTTCGCGGCCGGGTCGTGCTGGCAAGGTTGCGGGGGGCGCGCTAGGAGTTTTTGAAGAGGATTGATTCTACAGAGCGGAGGTTAGAATGTGGTGCATGAGAACAATCATCCGAGCCGTTGGGTCGCTGTGCTGTTTTATCGCAGTCTGTCTATTGGGGACAGGCATTATTGACTTGCACTATCTCGGAGTAGCTATCCTCTCGTCAGCGTTCTGGGGATCCGTGGGTTTATTGCTCCTATTTCTCTCCCGCACGCACAAGCATTCCACCTGAGCCCGCCCGGGAATCACCGCGGAGGCGCCATCACAACTATGCGCCCTCCCGCAGCCAGTGGCTTCAGAAGCTGTTGTCGACAAAGTCGCGCGTCAGCGGTTCCATCACCTTCGTGTTCCGCTCCACGGCCAGAATTGTCGTACGCTGCTCGACGCCGTCGTAAGAACTGGCGACGATCGGAATCACCTGCCGCCGGTCGGGAAGACTTAGTCGTACCGCGAACGTGCCGTCTTCGCGTAACTGCACCGGTTCACCCTGCAGCGTCACGTGGGCATCGCGGTTCGCGGCGCCGTAGACGATGATCTCGGCGTCGACGGCAAAGTCTAACTGCTCGCCGTCGCGCCCGGCAGCGCCGCTGCCGTAACGGGTCTTCATTGGCGTTCCCAGCGGACGTCGCAAACGTTCCTCCAGGAGTTCCTGCAACTCGCGGCTTGCCCCCTGAGCCGAGTAGCCGCCGCTCATCGCGAAGATCCGGTCGGCGTTTTCGGCGACGGCTGTCCAGTTGTCATCGACCGCGTCGCTCGTTCCGGCCGGGGGGGTCGAAACCTCATTGCTACGCGCCAAACAGTAGAACGAGCCGTCGATGGACAAGTAGCCGATCTCCAGCCGGTAATCGGCCGGCGGATCTTGCACATCGACGTACCAGTTACGGACGCCCCCGTGGATTTGGATGTCGCGTTCGTGCAGGGCGGCGGAATCGGGCTGAATCTTGAGCACGCGGATCACCGGCTTCGCGCCATGCCAACGTTGGCCCATCGCCGCTTGAGCGCGGTCGATGCTCCGTGGCGAAAGTTCCCAGTAGGCGTGCAGCCAATACGGATCGCGAACCATGACGACGAGGCGATCTTGGCGGGCTTGCAGTTCCTCGGAACTTGCGGCCAAATTGCGGACCTGGGCGAGTTTGTCCTGGAGTTGGCTCAACTTGCGCTGGGCCTGGAAATCTCGTCGCGTCGGTGTTTCAACGTGACCGTTGTGCCGGCCGTTAACGACCCCTTTGCTCTCGGCCGACGCACGTCGCCTGGAGACGCGGACGAGGGCGCCGATCAACTCCTCTTTTCGCATCGAATGCCAACCGGCCACGCCCCGTTCGCGGGCCATCTTGGCGAGATCCTTGGCCGTCAACGATCGCAGAGTGGCCGCCGTCATCGTTCGGAGATCCTGTGAGCGAGGCGAGTTCGTGGGGGAGGGATCGACGTTGGGCGCAGCATCTCTTGCAGCGATCGTCCCTTCGCTAGCTGAGCGGCCCTCTTGGCCCGAAAAGCAAAAGAAAACAGCGGGAGGCAGAGAGAGGCCGAGGCTTACGCGTCGTCAAGCTGGAGATGCAAGTTTGCTGATGGGGTGCGCCTGAAAAGCGAACCTCGGGCACGACCTGCGTCTTAAGCAAATTGGGCGCCACCGGCGCCTCCCTATGCCCGCATAATAGATAATACCGTCTCTTTCTGCAACTATTTTCGGAAGCCGACAGATCATAAATGCTTTGATAGAAATGACTTATGACTTGAAAAAACCAGTAAACGTTGTACGTTTCATTCTCGGTGCAAATGGCCCAGACGGATCGCGGCCGAGATTCGGCAGGGTACTAAATGTCAATCGCCGTAACTTTCACCAGGAAAAGGAGATATGTACAGTTCGGCGGACTTTGTGAAAAAAAGCACAAATTCAACCCCGGGGTGGTTGACACCCATCACTGCGCGAAATAAATTGTGCCGGCATAGGGCCTTACGATTTCTTAACTCGCGATTGTGGCTCCAATCGAGCGGCAACCAGTCATCGAGCAAAGAATGTAGGCGGCGCTAAAGCCTTGCACGGCAAGCACTTGGCAAGTTGCCACTCGTCATGGCGGGCGATTGCCGAATGAGGGCGGAGGCGGCGAAATGACATGGCAGAGCCCCCGATGCATCCAATGGGGATTGCCATGCAGTGGGTGGCGCGAATTTTTGCCGCTGCTGTGATGATGATTGTTCCCGGTCTGGCGGGCCTGTGGCTCGACCGACGGCTGGGTCTCAGTTTCATCGGATTGATCGGTTTTGGATGTGGGCTGGTTGGCGGCATGACTTACCTCATCTCGGCAACCCGTGCGGCCGATGCCGGGCCGCGGCGCGCGACGCGGAAACAGGGAGTGGGCTCTCGAACGAGTGGAACCTCGGGTGAGCAGGATAAGCTCCCCCGGGAGTGAGAGACTAGGCAAGGTCGTTTCAGCGGCGGGTTCGTGCAGGGCCAAACCGCCAGGGAGTTGTCGCGAGTGATCGCGGCAGCAAGATGACAGTGCGACGAGCGGCAAAGTACATCGCGATTCTTGGTCTCTTCCTGGCAGCGGTCGCCGCTGCGACAGGAATAGTGGCCGCGCGGCAGTACGGAAGCGGCGCTTATCTTGCCAGCTTGGTCTCGGCCACCATGATCTGGTCGGTCGGCGCACTCTCGCTATTGATCGTCGCTCTCGCCCCGACGCCGCCGGCCCGAGTGAATGCAGCGCTCTTAGGCATGCTGGTTCGCATGGCATTGCCAATGGTCGCGATCGCTTACTTCAGCAAATCGAATCATCCGCTCGCGGCGGATGGCATCGTGGGGTTGTTAGTCGTTCATTACCTGCTCGGGCTCGTGGCCGAAACGCTATTGAGCGTTCGCCTGATCTCGCCGTCAAGCGTCAAGGCCCCCGGCACCGTAGCATCCAGTTAACCGAAGCCGCCTGACTACCAAACGCATCGAAATCGCATAAAAACATACGCCATGGCTTCCCCCATTCTCCACATCAAGGACGCGTACTACTTCGAGGTGCCGCGATCGCTGTGGAAGTCGACGCGCCAGTCGCGGAATGAGTTTCCCGATCATTACATCCGGCTTGACTCGGAGTTTCAGGATTGGGAAGCGAAGCAACAGTATGACGATCTGGCCAAGCTGAAATCTCTGGAAGGCTTGCCTGCCGAAGCGGCGTTGATGAGCCAGTATCACTCCTGGGTTCATGATCACGCCAATTTCGCCAAGCCGTTTGATCGGTTTCTGGAAGAGGCTCCAAGCCAAGCGTGGTTCCAGCAGCAGTTGGCTCTAGGCAGATTCGCCAAGCAAGCCAAGGGCGAGTCGGCCGAGGCCTGGACCGCACGGTTGGACGCTGCTCGACCTCTGCAGCAGCAATGGGCGAAAATTAAGGCCCAGGCCGACAACCTAGAAGAATTCAAAGCGACGGCGCCCGACTGGTCGCCCGCGAAGATCGCCGAGTACAACCACCAACTCGACGGCAAAATTCTCATTCCGCAGCCCTTCGGTAAGCTCAAGAACAACTACGAACGGGAGTCGGGTTTCGCAATCTCCAAGTTCATGATCTTGGAGGTCGTGGTCGCTCTGATCCTGATCGTCGTCTTTACCGCTCTGGCGGCGAAGGTTCGCAACGGCCGGCCGGCGAAAGGGAAGCTCTGGAACCTCTTCGAGTCGTTTCTGCTGTTCATCCGCGACGACATCGCTCGTCCGGCAATTGGGCATCACGACGCCGATCGGTTTGTGCCCCTGCTGTGGACGATCTTTATGTTCGTGCTGGGGTGCAATCTGTTGGGCATGCTCCCCTGGGTTGGCGCCCCGACCGGCAGCTTTAGCGTGACGATTGGGCTGGCCTTGGTCACGTTCGCGACCGTGATTGTCGCTGGGTCGCTGCGGTTTGGCATCGTCGGCTTTTGGAAGAATCAAGTTCCTCAGATGGGTCTGCCGCTGCCGTTGGCGATCTTCATCGTGCCGATGTTGTTCGCGATTGAAGTCCTCGGTCTGTTGATCAAGCACCTCGTGCTCAGCATCCGCTTGCTTGCCAATATGGTTGCCGGCCACTTAGTGTTGCTGGCGATCATGGGCTTGGCGGTCGCGGCGGCGGCCAGCGCGAATTGGCACCTCACGGCGACGATCTCCGTGATCGGATCGGCCTTGTTCAGCTTGTTGGAGTTGTTCGTCGCCTTCTTGCAGGCGTACGTGTTTACATTTTTGTCTGCCCTGTTCATCGGCGCTGCGGTCCATCACCACTAGCCGAGCGTTCGAGGCAGGGTTGTCGCTGGAACTTACGAAGTTCTTATTTTCTTAAGGAGCTTACTGTCGTGACCAAGGTAGCGAAGCTGTTTGCATTGTGTTTGGTGGCCTCGTTGGCGTTGGCCACTCCCGCTTGGGCCCAGGAAGAAGGCGCGGATGCCGTTGCGACGGCGCCGACGGCGACCGCCGCCAGCGATTGGTCGCTGATCACCTTCTCGGGCGCCTTCGGCGCCGCCCTCACCACGATCGGCGCCGCCTACGGCATCGGCAAGCTGGCCAGCGCTGCTCTGGAGAGCATGGCCCGTCAGCCCGAAGTCGCCGGCAACATCCAAACGGCGATGATCATTGCGGCAGCCCTCATCGAAGGTTTCACCTTCTTTGCGTTGTTTATCTGCATGCAGCAGAATCCGTGGGCCGGCTGATCGTTTGAGGCGGAGTCGCGAAGCGCCCGCCTGAAGGGGGCGCCCTGTTTCCTCGTGAAGCGAGAGCTGAAATGCGCGGGATTGTTTGGGTAGCGTTGAGCACAGTCGCGTTGGCGCTGGCCGGGTCGAACTACGCCTATGCCGAAGAGGGGCACGGCGAGTCGCATGATCTGGGCCATGGCAATGCCGGGGCGTCGCTGGAAGACCCGTCGGAAATCCGCGGCGATCTGGCGATCTACACCTTCGCTGTGTTCATGTTGCTGCTGCTCATCCTGGGCACGCTGGCTTGGCCGAAGATTAGCGTTGCTCTCACCGAACGCGAGAAGCGAATCGAGGGAAACATCGCCTCCGCCGAGGCGATGAATGAGGAAGCGAAGCGGCTGCTGGCTCAGTACGAGGCCAAACTGGCCAGCGCCGCGGCCGAAGTTCGCGCGATGCTTGATGAGGCGCGTAAGGACGCCGAAGGGACGAAGGAGCAAATTATCGCCGAGGCGCGGGCGGGCGCTCAAGCGGAGCGTGACCGAGCAATTCGCGACATTGAAATCGCATCGAACCACGCGATCAAGGATCTCGCCGAAACCAGCGCCAATCTTGCGGTGGAATTGGCCGGCAAAGTGATCCGCGAGTCGATTAATCCTGCCAAGCAGCAGGAATTAGTTCGGGCCGCTCTCGCCAAGCTGCACGCTTCATCCGCTTCCAACAACTAGTTTCCCGTTCGTACCGCAGACCACGAAAGTTCCGCTCGCATGGCGGACGCTCAACTGGAATCACATGGCTGAATTCATCCACACCGACCGCGTCCGTGATACGGTCTTCGACGTCGATGCCGAGCGATTGGCCGGCGTTTACGCGTCGGCGGGTCTGGATGCAGCTGGCGGGATCGGCGAGCAGGAGCAAGTCGTCAACGAGTTGGAGGCGATCGTCGGCGAGGTGCTATCTCTCGACTCGCGCCTGCAGCAGATCCTCGCCTCGGTGCTGATCGCGGCTGAGGAGAAGGTGTCGATGCTCGATCGCCTCTTTCAAGGCAAGGTGTCGACGACGACGCTCAACCTCCTCAAGGTGATGGCTCGGCACAAGCGGCTGAGCCTATTGCGCGACGTCGCGAAAGTCTCGCGCAAGTTGTGGCAAGCTCGGTCGGGTCGGATTCCAGTCGAGTTGGAAACCGCCAATCCGCTCGACGCGACGCTGGAAAAGGAGATCCTAGTCGCGTTCGGCGACGTCCTCGGCGCCGATCCGATTGTCACGCAGCGAGTGAATCCCGACCTGATCGCCGGCTTCGTGATCCGCGTCGGCGACCGGGTCTACGACGGTTCGGTGCGAACTCGCTTGGAAAGAATGCGACTGAATATGATCGAGCGCGCGGTCGACGCCATCCAGCGTAATCCGCGACAATTCCTCGACAAAACCACGGCGTAAAAATCCAATGGCGGATCCTCCGATTCGCCTTCAGCACAACTATCGATCACCAGATCAACTCAACAAATAAAATTCGCCATGAAGTTCAATAGCGACGAAATCGCGTCGGTTATCCAAAAGGAAATCGAGAACTACGCCGCCCAGATTGACGTCCGCGAAGTCGGTCGCGTACTGGAAGTCGGCGACGGCATCGCTCAGGTATACGGCCTTTCTGGCGTCATGGCCGGCGAAATGGTCGAGTTTTCCAGCGGCCCCATCGGGCTGGCGTTCAACCTGGAAGAGAACTCGGTCGGCATCATTATTCTCGGCGACTACCTGTCGATCAACGAAGGGGATGAAGTTCGCTCCACCGGCAAGCTCCTCAGCGTACCGGTCGGCGATGCCTTACTCGGCCGCGTGGTCGATCCCCTCGGTAATCCGATGGACGGCAAGGGGCCCATCGTCACCAGCAAGCGCCGCAACGTCGAAGTCATTGCCACCGGCGTCGCCGAGCGGAAGCCGGTCACCCAGCCGCTGCAAACCGGCATCAAGGCGGTCGACGCGATGACGCCGATCGGTCGCGGCCAACGCGAATTGATCATCGGCGATCGTAAGACGGGTAAGACCGCCGTCGCGCTCGACGCGATCATCAATCAGCGCGACTCGGGCGTGAAGTGCTTCTACGTTGCCGTTGGTCAGAAGGAATCGACGGTCGCCGGCGTCATCGAACGTCTTCGCGAGACCGGCGCCATGGATTACACGACGGTGATTGTCGCGGGCGCCAGTTCGCCGGCGCCGTTGCAGTACGTTGCCCCGTACGCCGGCACCGCGATGGCGGAAGAGTACATGTTCAACGGCGGCCACGCTCTAATCGTTTACGACGACCTCAGCAAGCAAGCCGTCGCCTATCGCCAATTGTCGCTGCTCATGCGTCGTCCGCCAGGCCGCGAAGCGTTTCCCGGCGACGTCTTCTATTGCCATAGCCGTTTGCTCGAACGTTCGGCCAAGCTCAGCGACGCCCTCGGCGGCGGTTCGCTCACGTCGCTGCCGATTATCGAGACGCTCGAAGGCGAAGTCTCCGCCTATATTCCGACGAACGTGATTTCGATTACCGACGGCCAGATCTACCTGCAGCCCGACTTGTTTTTCGCCGGCATCAAGCCGGCCATGAACGTCGGCATCTCGGTGTCCCGGGTCGGCGGCGCCGCCCAGATCAAGGCGATGAAGAAGGTCGCCGGCGGTTTGCGACTCAACCTCGCCGCCTTCCGCGAACTCGAAGCGTTCGCCCAGCTCGGCACCGAGCTCGATCCCGCGACTCAAGCCCGTCTCGACCGCGGCTACCGTCTGGTCGAGTTGCTGAAGCAAGGCGTCTTCAACCCGCTGAACGTCGTCGACGAAGTCCTCGTGATTTACGCCGGCACTCGCGGTCACCTCGACAAGGTCGCCGTCAATCGCGTCCAGGAGTGGGAGAAAACCTTCCTGACGTTCATGAAGGACCAAAAGCCCGAAATCCGCCAGGCGATCGCCGACAGCAATGATTTGTCGGACGACACGATTCAACAGATCGAAGGGGCCCTGAAGGAATTCAACTCGCAGCACGACTTCGTCGTGGTCGACGAGGAAGCGATCGTCGCCTAAGCCTTGAATGTCCGCTGGAATCAGCGGTTAGTTTGCCCTCTGCCGTTTTCACCACAGCCTTCGGTCTACAGCCTCCAGCCTTTCCATGGCCAATCCCAGAGCACTCGACAAGCGCCGCAAGTCGATCAAGAACATCCGCAAAATCACGCGGACAATGGAATTGATCGCGACGGCGCGCTTCAAGAAGGCGATGGATCGCGCATCGGCGGCGACGTCGTATACGCGGCGGATCACTCAGCTGGTGAACGACCTCACCAAAACTGGCTTGGAGGTCAGCCATCCGCTGCTCGAACCTCGCGACGAAGTAAAGAAGGCGACGCTGCTCGTCCTCACTGCCAACCGCGGGCTTTGCGGTGGATTCAACGGCAACTTGATTCGCGCCGGTCTGCTACGCTGGAAGGAGCTCAAGCAAGAAGTCGCCGAAACTCGGCTCGAAATCGCTGGAAAACGCGGCATTGCCGGCTTCAAGTTCCGCGGCCAGGTGGCCGAGCATGCCTACACTCACTTTGAAGACAAGCCTACGTTCGACGAAGTCGACCTGCTGGCGACGCGCTATCTCCACGAGTACCTCACCGGCCAACTCGATCGGCTGGACGTGGTTTACATGAAGTTCGACAGCATCGCGCGGCAAAGCGTCGCGGTTGAGACGCTGTTGCCGCTCGGTTCGCTTGGCGCCGACGCGAAGGAAGAGGACCCGAGCGCTCCGCAGATCCAATACGAGTTCCTGCCGTCGCCCAAAAGTATTCTCGAAGAAGTCGTGCCGACCAGCTTCAAGGTCCGCCTCTTCAAGTGCTTTCTTGACTCGGCGGTGAGCGAGCAGATCGCTCGCATGGTCGCGATGAAGAGCGCCACCGAGAACGCCGGCGAGCTGATCAAGCAGCTCAGCATGCAGTACAACCGCGCCCGCCAGGGTCGCATCACCTCCGAGTTGATGGACCTCATCGGCGGCGTTGAAGCTTTGAAATAACCGAATAAGACCATTTCACGCAAAGGCGCAAAGCCGCAAAGAAATAACTCTGATTCATACCCCTGCTGTATTCTTTGCGACTTCGCGCCTCTGCGTGAGATTTATCACAAAAGACTTCGTTAGACTCGGTCCTACGAACTAGCCAAGAACGAATATGTCCACCGCAACCGCCAAAAACATCGGTCACATTACCCAAGTCATCGGTTCGACGTTCGACGTCGAGTTTGCCGACGATCAGCTTCCGCCGATCTTCAACGCCGTGAAGATCAACTCGGAAAACAAGGGCGTGAAGATCAATCTCACCGGCGAGGTGCAGCAGCATCTCGGCGGCGGCCGCGTCCGCTGCATTGCGCTGGGTGCCACCGACGGTCTGATCCGCGGGCAGGAATGCGTCGACACCGGCGGCCCCGTCTCGGTGCCAGTCGGCAAGGCGACGCTCGGTCGCGTCTTCAACGTCACCGGGGACGCGGTCGACGGCCGCGGCCCGGTTAACGCCGACGAGTATTGGCCCATTCACCGCGACGCTCCGCCGCTTTCCGACCTCTCGACCAAGACCGAGCTGTTCGAAACCGGCATCAAGGTCATCGACCTGCTAACCCCGTTCGTCCGTGGCGGCAAGGCCGGCTTGTTCGGCGGCGCCGGTCTCGGCAAGACGGTTATTCTCACCGAGCTCATTGCTCGTATCGCCTCGGCCCACGGCGGTTACTCGGTGTTCGCCGGCGTCGGCGAGCGGACCCGCGAAGGGACCGACCTTTGGCTCGAAATGCAGGAAGCGAAGATCGGCGACACGGGCCGCAGCGTTATCGACCAAACGTGCATGGTCTTCGGCCAGATGAACGAACCGCCGGGCTCGCGTCTCCGCGTCGCCCTCTCGGCTCTCACCATGGCCGAGTACTTCCGCGACAAGACGGGCGCCGACACGCTGCTGTTCGTCGACAATATTTTCCGCTTCTCGCAAGCGGGGAGCGAGGTGTCGGCCCTCCTCGGACGTATGCCGTCCGCGGTCGGTTACCAACCGACGCTCGCCAGCGAAATGGGCGCCCTGCAAGAACGGATCGCCTCGACCAACAAGGGCGCCATCACCTCGGTGCAGGCCGTGTATGTGCCGGCCGACGATCCGACCGACCCCGCCCCGGCCACCGCGTTCGGTCAGCTCGACGCCTTCATCTACCTCGAACGGTCGATTTCGGAGAAGGGCATTTACCCTGCCGTCGATCCGCTGGCGAGCTCCAGCCGGATTCTCGACCCGCAGTACGTCGGCGAGCGTCACTACAACGCCGCCCGCCGCGTGCAGATGACCCTGCAACGTTACCGTGAACTGCAAGACATTATCGCGATCCTCGGCGTCGACGAACTGAGCGAAGAAGACAAGCTCATCGTCCACCGTGCCCGCCGCATCGAGCGGTTCCTATCGCAGCCGTTCCTCGTGGCCGAAGTCTTCACCGGCAAGCCTGGCGAAATCACGCCGCTGGCCGACACGATTCGCAGCTTTGAAGAACTGTGCGACGGCAAGTGGGATCACCTCCCCGAAGACGCCTTCATGTACGTCGGTCCGATCGAACAGGCCGAAGAGCAGTGGAAAAAGACTCGCAAGTAAGCGACGCTTTTCGTCGCACACAACGTTAACGTCAAGCTCCCCTTAGCTCCGCAATCGACCATGGCCGCTCACGCCGAATCATCGAGCCACGCGACTCAAGACTCCGGACTGCTGCGCGTCGTCGTCGTCACTCCGGAGCAAACGGTGCTCGACGCGACGACCGACTTCGTGGCCTTGCCGCTCTACGACGGTGAATTGGGCGTCGCCCCGAGCCATGCCCCCATGATCGGCCGGCTAGGCTATGGCGAATTGCGCATCGGCCATGGCGGCGGCCAGCGGTTCTACATCGACGGCGGCTTCGTCCAGGTCGTCGACAACGTCGTCTCCGTGCTGACTAATCGAGCGATCCCGGTAGCGCGACTCGACGAGACGAAAGTCAAGGAGTCAATCTCCTACTGGCTCACGCAGCCGGCAGCTGGCGACGATGAACTGGCTCGCCGCGAGCAGGCGATCGCCCAATCGCGAGCTCAACTTCGCGTCGTTCAGCACGCGAAGTAAGCCTGCAGCCCTGGAGCTGATGACGGGCACTGGATGCGTAGCGAGACGAAGCCCTAATCACTTGCAAAGTAGGGGCTGAAGGTGACTTCGCAGCAGCTGGCGCCGACTCAGTCTTCCCAGATATCTCTGAGTTGCTGCGACGCCTGAAATCGTATTCCCTCATCGGTCAGAATTTGCTCCGTCGCTTCACCGATCTCGCTCCGACGGAAGACCAGCGACTCGTTCCGGTCGGCCATTTCGAATCGCAGGAACTCGTCCTTGCTGTCGCGCAGCAGCTCGCCGAGTTGACGCAGGTTCTTGATCTCGACGCCGTTGACGCTCTTGATGACGCCGAGTGGTCGGTTGTCGTACCCTTTGGTGATCGGATGGGGAAACAACCGCGTCGCCACGACGACTAGCTCTTCGCCCGGCTCCTCTGGCGCTTCGTACAGCCGCTTGAGGATGGGGCTATCGAGCGCCATCAGCATCGAGACCCCTTGGCCACCTAAGCCGCGAACGTATTCCTGAGTCACCGGTTCGAACACGATTGGGCCGTAGATGAAGTATTCCGGATACCGATCTTTCAGCGTCGGAATCAGCAGTTCGCGGTCGGGCGCCACGGGCGCGTGCACCACTTGCGACTTGCCGTCGCGGACCACCGTTAGCTCGATCTTCCCGTTGTTCGCTAACTTCGGCACATAGTATTGAAACTTCAGTCGCAGCCCTTCGCGAACTTCGACGTACCCCTGATTGTCGATCGCGTGCGGCCCGACGTGCGTGATGACGTCCCAACGTTTCAGCGGGTAATCATCTCCGTCTTTGTAGGGCTCGGCGATCGCGATCCCCGTCATCTCCTTCGGCATGTCGAGAAATGCCCGCAGGGCTTCGTTTTCGGCCGTTTGGTAGCTGTCGAACATCTGCGGATTGCCGTCGTATTCGCCGTCCGAGGCGTCCTTGAGGAAGGACTCGATCTCTTCAGGCGGAATCAGGTACCCGATGTTGTCGGCCTCCTGAATCTTGCTGAATACGAGGCCCACAATCTTCCCATCCTGGATCGCCGGGCCGCCGCTGTTGCCAGGGTTGAGGGCCGCGTCGACCTGCACCCGAGTTCCCCAGGTGCCGAAGTTGTACCCAGTGAACTCGATCCGCGAGACCGTGCCGGCGGTCACCGAAAGATCGTCGCCCCCGGTGGGATAGCCGTAGACGCTGATGTGCGATTTCGGCATGGGAAGCTCCGCCGCCAGCAAGAGGGGCGTGATTCCGTCGAGCCCCGACGCATCGAGTAATTCGACGATCGCCAAATCGATTCCCGGTGCAATCGCGGTCACTTTGCCGCGAAGCTGGTCGCCTCCCTGGCGGAGTTGAACAAGGACTTCGCTCGCATGCATCACGACGTGGGCGTTCGTAAGGATTCGCGGCCCGGCAATGACGACCCCCGAGCCCGATGATTTGGACGGCGCCGCTTTAGTCCAGGGACGGAATAAGTCGGGCGCCCGGGAGGTGACGTTCAGCTTCACCACCGCCGCCTCAACCGCGGCGTCGGTCTCAGGCTCCGCCGCCGGTTTGTCCGTAACCTCCGCGATGGCCCCTTCTGCCGCTTCGGCAACCTCCTGGAGAGGGACGAGCGACTCGAGCTGCTCGTTCCCCAGTTCCTGCCCGTACAGGACGTTCGGAAACCATGCCAGCGACAATGCAAGCGGCAAACAACATCCACGGAGCGACTTCATCGGGCAGCTTTCCAGAGGACGAACTGGTTGGAATCATCCAATAGTTCGCCATTGTGGCCAGAAAGCGGCGTGAAAAGCAAACAGACCAGTGCGCTGAGATTTGGCCGCCCGTCTACGCCGCGCGTCGGCGTCGAACGGCCGCAACAACCAGTCCCGTCGCCAGTGCCAAGCAGTCCCCAGTCGGCTCGGGAATCGTCAGCACCGGCGATGATCCGGCGCCGAATTGCTCCGCCCAGACGGCCAGGTCGGCGGCATCAACGACGCCATCTGCATTGGCGTCCCCATTTGCCGGCGACGCCGCCCCGCCGAACCCCCGCTGCCAAGTGAGAAAATCGGCGCCGTCGACCGCGTCGTCGCCGTTGAAGTCTCCGTCCTCCACGACTGCCGCCGAAACGACGCCGCTCAACATGAGCGTCATACTCCCCAGCGCTGTTGCGCCGGGAAGATTCTCGTCCGAAAAATTGAGCGTGTACGTGGCCGAGAAGGCGCCCGCCGCCGCCGTGCTGAACTCAGCCTTAAAGGCGTATCCCGCTCCTGCGGCCAGGGTGGCGGCGCCTTGGAAAATTTCCAAATCCGTTGACAACGCCGCTGTGTCGCCGCTCCCGACGATCGAATCCAGGTCGAGTCCAGCCGTGAAGCCGGCGGTGGTCTCCAGGTTAAACAGATCGAACGAGAATGTCGGAACGACGGCGCCGAGCGTTACCGTGCCGAAGTCAAAAGTCAGCCCGTTCGCGTCGCTGCCAGCGACAAACGACGGATTCGCGTGACTCAGCACGCTCAGATTCACCGCTACGACGTCGTTTCCGTCGTTGGCGCCTCGCCCCGCTCCGCCGGCGGTGGTGACGTCGAGATTGTCGATCGTCACCGTGCCGCTCTTTAGGCCAGCCGCGACCGTGGCGGTGTTCAACCCCACGTTGATCGACTTGCTCCCCGTTACTCCGGCGGCGAAGGCGTTGTATCGCCCCGTCACCGAGCTTGTCGCCTCGTCCGTCGTCGTGACCGAGTAATAGGTCCCGTCCAAACCGGCCTTATTCAGGGTCACCGTCTGAGCCGCGGGAACAGCCGCCCCTACGAGCACCCGCCCCAAATCAATCGACCGGGAGGAAGCGCCATTGGCGTCCGTAGTTCCTCCTGCGATCGTCAACGCGCTGTCGTTCGTCTGGTTCTTGAATATCGACCAGACGTACTCTGGTCGATCGGTGAATGGATTGCGGTTGTGCTGATAACTGTCGTAGATAATTTGATTGCGCCGACGCTCGAAGGCGTCAGGCGGCGCCAGAAAATGCCATTCAATAAGCCGATCGAGGTCGCCTAAGACCGAGCCAGTAGCCGCGGGATTCCCCGACACGAGTTCTAAATTCGTGGTACTGGCGTCGCTGCCATCGTAGCGCACCGCCATGTAGAATTCCTGGCGGGCGATCATCCCCGCATCAGCGTCGCCAGGGTACCAGTAGGGAGTTGGCGAGGCTGACTTCAGCCCGAATGTCTGCCCGAAGGCGCCGCCGAAGTTGTAGTTAGCGCGATCGCCGTTACCAGCGGTCAACGCAGGGCGAAGTGCGAACAGGTCGCTGTCGTCTGGCCCGCTGCTGGCGATGCCTCGACTTCGCGGCCAGGTATGCTCGCGATTCCAGGTGGCCGCGCTGTCCCACCCAGGAATGGGACCGCCGGGGTTGATCGCCCCCACGTTGACAGACGTGCGGTCGTACGCCGTCAGCATATGCCCGGGCTTTAATGGATCAGCATCGGTGACCTGTAACGAAGTTCTAGCCGCGTCATAGGACATCACCGTGTGGTTGTCGATGATATCATGTAACTGAGACTTGAGGACCGCGCCCGTACCTGTCGCCGGGGAATAGTAATTCGCTGGCGGATCGAAGCTTTGTGCGGAGGCGGCGCCGACGCACGATATAACGAACCACGCGGCAAAGAGCCAATGACTTGGACAGCGCATTCGCCCATCGTAGTCGGACGCTGACGCTGCCACCACATTCCGATCGTTACTTTTTGTCTCGGATTCGCGCATCTCTACTCCACTGATCATCCACGGACCGGATAAACTGTGAGGACGTGCGGTCTTCCACCTGGCCTCCTTTGTTTTGCGCGCTATGACGTCGCCTGAACCGCCGCCGCCCCTGCGGGACGCCGCCGAAGTTTCGCCGGCGTTTCCAGTCCTCTGCTACCGCCATCGGCAGCGTATTCTGGCAACGCAACTCGACGCGACGCTGGAAATCGGCCGCCAGCGAGAAGAGGAACCGCCTCCGGTCATGCGGCTCGACCATTCGCAGGGTGCACGGATCATCCTTGCGCCGATCGACGACGTTGCGATCTCACGCGCACACGTCGGACTCGCCTTAGCGGCGGGCGGACAGGTTCAGGTCAAGAATTTAAGCACCAGCCAGCCAGTCCGAGTTTCTCCCAATCAAACGCTAGCGCCCGGCGATGACGCGCTCGTTATTCCTCCGGCACTGCTGCAATTCGGCGATTACGCGGTCCGCGTTGATCCGGCGGAGGATGAGCAACTCGAATTGGAAGGATTACCCGAGCGGACTATTCCGCCCGGCAAGCAGGCCCCGCCCGCGTCGGTGGCGATGCTCGGCGCCACCTTTGACGAGTCGAAACTCCTGCGGTGGCTCGAAACGATCCTCGGCGTTTTTCAAAGCGCGGCCAATACGCACGACTTTCCCGAACAAGCAGCCCGCGCGGCTGTCAAAATCGTCGGCCTCGACGCCGCCGCCGTCCTCCGTTTCGATGACGGGCGCTGGCGGACCGAGGCGCTCCACGCCGGCGATCAGCGTGAAGGCGACAGCCAAACGTCATGGGCGCCGAGCCAGACCCTGCTCGGCTGGGTGCGCCGCGACCGCCGCACGTTTCGGCATGTGCCGCCCACTGGCCCCGATACTCCCCGCAGCTTGCAAAACGTCTCCGCGCTCGTCGCCGCACCGATCCTCAATGGGGCAGGGGAGGTGATCGGCGCCCTATACGGCGATCGCCGCAGCGGCGGCAGCTCAGGTGGATTTCCCCGTATCACCGAATTCGAAGCGAAGCTCGTCGAGTTGCTCGCCAGCGGCATCGCGGCTGGCCTGGCCCGCTTGAAAGAAGAACAAGCCGCGGTCGAGGCGCGAGTGCAATTCGAACAATTCTTCACGCCGCAACTTGCCACCCAGTTGCAGCGCGATCCCACGCTCCTCGAGGGCCGCAACGCCGAGGTGACGATCCTCTTCGCCGACATCCGCTGCTTCAGCCGGATCAGCGAACGGCTCGGACCCGACCGGACAATGGCCTGGATCCAGGACACCATGGGCGCGCTCTCAGAATCGGTTCTCGCTTACAACGGCGTCTTGGTCGATTACATCGGCGACGAGCTGATGGCAATGTGGGGCGCACCGGCTCCGCAAAGTGACCATGCCGCACTTGCCTGCCTGGCGGCGAAACAGATGATGGAAAGCCTCGCCGCGATTTCCGCGCGCTGGCAGCAGGAGCTCGGCGTCCCCGTCCAACTTGGCATCGGGCTCAACTCTGGGCTTGCCCGCGTCGGCAACACCGGTTCGTCGCTGAAGTTCAAATATGGCCCGTTGGGCGATGCGGTGAACGTCGCCAGCCGCGTGCAGGGCGCCACCAAGTACCTTGGCGCCGATTGCCTCATCACTGGCGAGACGCTTAAGCGCCTGCCTTCAGGCGTCGCCCATCGCCGCCTGGCTCGGGTTCGCGCGGTGAACATCGCCCATCCGATCGACCTGTACGAAATCGTCGCACAACCAACGCTCGATTGGAACGAACGCCGCCATCGATACGACGCCGCGTTGCTCGCACTGGAACAGGAGAATTGGAGCGAGGCCTTCCGGAATGCGCAGCGATTAGCTGGCGACTATCCGGACGACGCGGCAGCCGCGGCCCTCTTAAAGCGAGTCGAGGCGGCCGAGCGGACCAGCAAACTCGGTGATACGTCGGTCTGGCAACTTCCCGGCAAATAAAGAAGCCCGGCCCCGACGAACGGTCGGGACCGGGCGACATCGCTAGCCTTGCGACCTGGGTTAGTCGCTTAGCGGCTGCTGTACTTCCGAGGATCGGTCTTCTGCAACGCCCACTTGTCGGCCGAATGATGGCGAGTCGGCGCATGGTAGTACGACGGCTGCACGACGGTCGATTGCACGGCGACTGGGGGAACGGTCGCCGCCGGTTGGCGCGCCGCCGCGTCAGTAATCGGCGCGTACGAGAACCGACGCCCTTCCGCCGGCGCTTGGGCGATGGCCGTTGGCGCCGCGGCCGGCGCCGCTATCGTCGACTGGACGACCACAGGTCGCGATGCGTAGCGAACGGCGCGCTGACCGTCATTCGCATGGCGACGACCTTCATGCAGCTGCGTCCAGCCGTTTCCGCCGAAATGGCCCCGCGCCTTTTCGGTTCCGATGAAATTGCCCGCCACCGCCGTGCCGGCGAGCATCGAACCAACTACTGCCGACAGAATTAAACCTTTGAACGCACTCATATAACACCTCCGCCTAAAAACCTTTGCTATTTGCCCGGTGGTCGCTCAACAAGAACAACCTCGATCTCGGGGCATGATGGGCAGGCTGCCTGAGTCGCTGGCAAGCGGCTCTCCCGCCGATCTTCAACTCTTCATCAAATCAGCCTCTAGATTCTTCTTCGCCGCTTCAACGCGGCAACAAGCGCCACGCGACGGTATCGCTTGCGAGGCAATCACAGCGGCACGGAGCGCCCGTGAAATGGTAGCCCAGTGGCAGCGGCTCGGCGCCTCGATGAACGCTCGACCTGACCGCCGTGCGCCGTATTCTTGTGCCACTAATGTGGTGGCGGTGAGCAGTATGGCCCCACGCTCAGCCGTAGAACTTAGGCGATTGCCGTCAAACGACTTCGGCCGCAGCCGATGATCGATCCCTCGATGTGAATATTACGTCGCTGACGAGCTTGTCGCCTGAGCAGTCGTCGGCTCCTTTCGCAGATGTAATTTGTCGCCGGCCGGAATAACGGCCAGGCCGGTTCTGCCGATCAATGTGCCGCGCCCACGGCACGGTCCCGGGGCGCCGGCCATTCGCGCAACCTCTGCGCCTCTCTTCAGCATAAGGAAAGGGTCTGACAGCGAAGGCCGCCCGGAAGATGCGACGTAACTAGCTACCCATGCAGATGGTTAGATCGCGGGATGTCACACCTTGGAGAAACAGGAACGCCCCTTGCCATAGGGGCACTACCCCCTCCCTGATCTGCCCATGCGCGAGGCATCCCCTCTTTGTACGGAAACCGCACACTCGCGCTGCTCGCATTGGCGGCCCTGGCGGGCTTCTACAGCCCCATAAACGCCGCTGCCGCCGAGGTCGCCGCCAAAGTTGCCACTGATTCAGCTACCGGGGTGGTTTCGTTGACCCGCAAGGGGGCTTGGCATCTAGCGGAGAGCAGTAACTTTCAAGTTTGTTCCTTACGAGGCGCTAAAGAGGCCCAAGACGTCGCCGTCGGTTGCGAACGGCTCCGCAACGAAGTTGCAACACTCTGCGGCCTCCAACCGGGGCACTGGTCGCCCCGTTGCCAGATCGTTCTTCATGTCGACGCGAAGTCCTATGTCGCCACGGTCGGTCATGCCGGGGCCGCGACCGCGGCATCAGCACTCACGCAGCGCAGCGGCGCTCGCATCAACCGTCGCAAAATCGATGTCCGCGGCGATGTGAGCGACTATCTCACGTCGGCATTGCCGCACGAGCTTTGCCACGTCCTGCTCGCTGACCGCTTTGCGGATGTTCCCCTCTGGTGTGACGAGGGCCTGGCCTTGCTGCTCGATCCGCTTGACAAGCAGCAACTTCACGAGCGCGATCTTCGCAGCGGCGACCAGCGCGGCGAACTGATGCCGATCAATGAATTGTTCGGCCTTCAACGCTACCCCGCCGCCGAACGTTGGGGGCTCTTCTACGGCCAAAGCGCCTCGATCGTCCGCTGCCTGCTGCAGCGCGGCACTCCCCAACAGCTTCTTGCGTTCGCCAAAGCGCAGCGATCTCTCGGTACGAACAAGGCTCTCCGAGAGGTCTATGGGCTTAGCGGGGTGGCTGAACTCGATCGGCACTGGCGGTCGCGCCTCGCATCGCCGTCGGACGCTCCGTTGACGCTCGTCACCTTTGCCGCGTCCCCCACTCCCTTTTCGGCGGTCGCCGAGGCGCCGTAACGCGGCTCTGGTCAAACGATCCGGCCCGACCTTGCTCCCGACGGCCCCCGACGCGACGATGGTGTCGTCCGGCCGCTTGAGCCGCTTTTCGAACCACGCCGCTATCGCCGCGATGACCAGCGCCGCCACCGACCGCAATCTGCTCTTCGGCATCCTTGCCGTGCAGATGGATTTTGTCCGCTCTGAGCAATTAATCGCCGCGATGAACGCCTGGGTGCTCGACAAAGGCAGGCCGCTAGGCGACCACCTCTCAGCGATCGGCGCGCTCCCCGCCGATGCGCGTCAACTCCTCGACGCCCTCGTTGACAAGCATATTGCGTTGCACGGGGGTCGCGCCGATGCAAGCCTCGCCGCCCTGAGCTCAGTCGAACCGCTACGACAAAGTCTGGCCGACATTGTTGATGGCGACGTGCAAACGAGTCTCGCCCACGCCGCCGCCCTGACGCCGCGCGGCGATCGCCACGCGACGGTCGCCATGCCTGCGCGCACACCGGCGGCGCCGTCCCAGCGCTTTCGCATCCTCCGCCCGCATGCTGCAGGCGGTCTCGGCAAGGTGTCCGTGGCTCGTGACAACGAACTCAATCGCGAAGTCGCGCTGAAGGAGTTGCATGATCGGCACGCCGACAACCTGGATAGTCGGGCGCGCTTCCTGCAAGAAGCAGAAATCACCGGCGGACTCGAACATCCAGGCGTCGTGCCGATCTACGGGCTCGGACAATACGCCGACGGCCGCCCTTTCTACGCGATGCGTTTCATCCGGGGCGATAGCCTTGCTCAGGCGATCGACCGCTTCCATCGCGAGGCCGACCCGTCGTGGCGACAGCCGGCAGACGTGCTGCAACTGCGCCGACTATTGTCGCGGTTCCTCGACGTTTGCAATGCCATCGATTACGCGCACAGTCGCGGCGTGCTCCACCGCGACCTTAAACCTGGCAATATCATGCTGGGGCAGTATGGCGAAACGCTCGTCGTCGATTGGGGGCTGGCGAAGCCACAGGGAGAAGCCGAACCAGCCGCGGCCACCGACGATCCCAATGCCACGCTACCCCATCAATCGGAACCGTTGCTCCGACCGCAATCGGGCTCTGGCTCTGCTCCCACGCAGATGGGGGCCGCCATTGGAACGCCGGCGTTCATGAGTCCCGAGCAGGCTGCCGGTCGACTCGATGTGTTGAGCGGCGCAAGTGACGTCTACAGCCTGGGGGCCACGCTCTACGTCATTCTCACGGGACGTGCGCCGCAAGAAGACGATGATCTCGGCGTCGTTTTGCAGCGAGTCGCGCGGGGCGAATTCCCCAAGCCGCGATCGGTCAAGCCGGTAGTCCCCCGTGGCCTGGAGGCGATCTGCCTGAAGGCGATGGCGCTGCAGCCGCGCGATCGATATCCCTCGCCGCGCAAACTAGCCGACGACATCGAGGCCTGGCTTGCCGACGAACCGGTTTCCGCGCTACCCGAATCAATTCCCGCCCAGACCGCGCGTTGGATCAAGAATCATCGCACGCTCGTCACCAGCGGGGTGGCGATGGCGTTAGTAGCCATCGTTGCACTAGCGGCCGGCAACGTTCAATTGCGCGCGGCGAACGACCGAGAGCGCGACGCGAAGACTGCAGCTCTCGCGGCGCAGGCGGCAGCGGAAAAGGCCCTCAAGCAAGCGGAGGCGGCGCAGGCTGAATCTCAGCGCCAAGCGACCCGTAATAATGCGCTGCTCGATCTTGCCCGTAAGTCGCTCGATCGCTACGAAACGCTCAGCAAGTCTGAACTCCTCGCCAGTTACGGCATGGAATCGCTGCGCAGCGATTTGCTCGCGGCGGCCGTCGAATTCTATGACTCCCTTGCCGCACAAACCGATCAAACCGAGAAGTCTCGTCGCGATCGCGGCGAGGCCCTCTTCCGGTTGGGCAACGCCAATTGGCAACTTGGCCGCATGGACGACGCTCGGCAGGCTTACGAACAGGCCATTGCCCAGTTCCAGCAGCTTGCCCGTGAATTTCCTGACAATCTCGCCTACCGCCACGGCGGCGCGGTGAATGCCGCGAACGTCGCTGAAATGCTGATCGATAATCGCGCGACGACTGACGCGGAGCGATACCTGAGCGAGGCGGCGACGACATTTGATCACCTCCGCGAACTCGAGCCCGGAGACGCCGGGTACGCCGCGCGCCGTGCGTACGTCGCGTCACTGGCGGGCGAGCGGTTCCGTCAACTTGGCCAAATGGAACCCGCCGTCGCCTCGTTCAATCAAGCCATCGAAATACTTCAGTCCGTCGATCTATCACGGGCGACGCCCGAGCAATCCGTCGACGTCCGCTTTCGGCTCGCACGTGCGCTGAACCAACTCGCCGTCTTTGAACTGGAAGTTCTTTGGAAGTTTGCTCAAGCCGGCGACCATGTGCGGCAAGCCGTGCAAATCGCGCGGACGCTCCACGAAGAAGACCGCGACAACATTGAGGTCGCACATACTCTCGCCCAGATTCTCCGTCAGTCGGGCGATATTGAAGCTCGCGAGTTCCGTCTCGACGCCGCGCGCATGGCTTACGACGAGGGGTTAGCAGTCGCAGTCGCGCTCGATAGAAGTCACCCCGACGTGCCGCACATTCGACAGGAGCTCGCGGAACTACACCAGTCGGCCGGCGTCCTGCACGGCCCCTTGGAGGACGCGAATCTCACGCCGGCCGGCCTAGAGCATCAAGAGCAGGCTGTCGCGATCGGCCGCGACTTGGCGAACAAGTTCCCGCAGCAAATCGACCGGCAGCTTGCCCTCGCGCGCTACGAGGCATCTCTGGCCGATGCCTACCGCTATCGAGGGCGCGCTGACGACGCCCGACGCTTGATCGAAGATGCGCGAGAAACGCTCGCACGAGCCTCCGCGGGAGGAGGCGAGAATTTCGATTTCCTGTTTTCTCTTGCGAACCTGCAGTTGCAGCTGGCCAACGTTAGTCGCGAGACTAGCGAACTTGATGCATCGCTGGAGGTTCTCGCCGAGGCACGGCGATCCATCGACAAACTAGAACAGCTCGCGCCAAACGTCGGCGAAGTCGCGCTGATGGCTGCCAATCAGCGACTGGCGCATAGCATGGCGCTGATCGACCTCAAGCGGGTGAGCGACGCCGTGGCGGAACTTAATCAATTCAACGCCGCCGTTCAGCGCTGCGGCGATCTTGCTGAAGCGCCTTGGATGAAAGCCTCGGTCGCGTCCATGAAGGCCCTGGCACACACGGCTAGGTTCGTCGGCGTGAACGGCATTCGCAACGAGGGCGTTCTGCAAGCCCTCGCCGACGAGGGAGATTACCAGCTCTGCGCCGAACAAGCGAAAGCGTTTCCCCTCGTCACCGGCGAACCCTCCGACCGCGTCGTCGCGGCCCAAGCCCTCGCCTACGCGGCCGCCCAGGCCGCTGCCGACGAACAACTAGGAGTTGACGACCAGTCACGCCTTGTCGACTCGCTCTCACTGGAGGCCATCCGCCAACTCGAACTGGCGTGGCGCCAAGGATACCTCCGCCGCGAAAAATCAAGCGGCATCGCCGGCCTCCTCTTCGGTTCCGCCATCTCACCCGACGAAGTTCGAGAAGACGAGCAGTTCCAAGCGCTCAAGTCCCGCGACGAATTCGCCAAGCTGCTGCAGCGCGTCGAGAAGGAAGACCCGCCTGCCGAATCGGCTCCCTCCGCTGCTCCTAAGGCGGGGGAGGAAACGTCAACAGCCCAATAGCCTGTCCCGGCGACGCAGCCGCCCGCGAGCGGTGATGAGGCATCAGCCCACTAAAGCCTCGCTAAACGAGGCCGCAACCCGCAAACCCAAGTCTCGAATTCCCGCTATCGAGGGGCGGGGGCCCGCTTGCCGACCCTCGGTTTGCGAGCTATATTTCTTGCTTCAGGACGGCTTCGGCCCCCTGGCCAATGAGCCCCGTAGGCAGGCATTTGCCGGCGTTTTCCAACGTCAGCGAACTTTCCGCCCCACTGCGGCCTCTTTCGCTACACGGCGCTGTAGCTCAATTGGTTAGAGCACTGGACTGTCGATCCAGAGGTTGCGGGTTCGAGCCCCGTCAGCGTCGCTTCTTATGTGGTAAGGACTTAGGTCACGTCCGAGCGGACTTCAAATTCGCCCGGCGTACCTAGGTACCCTTGGCCGTTGCTAGCCGCTGGCGGATAGCTTCGGCCGTTCGTTGCGTGTTCTCGGGTGCGTAGAACCGCCGCGTTGTGGCCACGTTGGCGTGCCGCATTATGGCCGCCACGTCGCGTTCCAAGACGCCGGCGGCAATCAAACGGTCCGCGAGACTTCGCCGCAAATCGTGACTACTGGCGTGTTTTGCGGGCTTGCCCGGCGTTGCTGGCGAGACGATAACGCCAGACGCCTTGCCGATCCGGGTAACGATCTTCGACGCCCATTTCGCCGAGGGGCGCCCCTGCCTTGGCTTCCGGCCGTCGGTCCGAATCCCTTGAGGATTGAACGCAAAACCCCGCCGCCGCCCCGCTGGCGTGCGGAGCAATAGGCGTTCGAAGCCGGGCAGTAGAGGGATGCTTTCTTCCGTGGCGTTCTTTTGGCGGGTCGCCGGAATTGCCAGCGTAGGTAGCCCTTCGCCGAAAGTGGGTACGATGTACCTAGGATCGGACCAATGAACCGCCAAAAGCTCGCCGAGGCGAAGCCCCGATTCCCAAAGCCCTCGAAGCAAAAGGCGCCATGAACGAGCCGCCTCGACGCCCACAACGCCACGGGTCGCCCGGAGCATTGCCGCAAATTCGCTGGCGGTTAGCGGGCGGCCTTTCATGGCTTTTAGCTTCGAAGTCTTAAGCCGCTTTATCCTAGGTACGGCTTCGATCCAACCTAGCCCGGCGGCCCAATTCAACGCGGCCAACACGACGGCCATCGTAGTCCGAACGCTATGGGGGGACCGCGGCGCCACGGGTCCGGCCTTCCGGCCACGGCTCGGCGCCTCTCCCGCCAAAAGCCGGGATTGCAAATCGTGTAACGCCTCGGCGTTCGCCACGTCGCCAAGGTTTCGCGGCGATAGGATTCGCTCGATAACGTCTAGCCGGTACTCGACGGCTTGGGGGTCTTTTAGCGTACTGACGTGAATTCGCGTGTAAGCGTCTCGAAAATCCTGCCACGGCATATTGGCCCCGCCGACGGCTCGGCGTTTTGGCTTGGCTTCAATGCCGAGGCGAAGCTTAGCCTCAAGGTCGGCTTTTTGCTCCATCGCCTCGGCTTCGTTGTGCGTTTTGGTCGATATGCGAATTTCCTTCTGCGTCTCGGGGTCGGTGTAACGTAGTTGGAAACATCGGCCCACTACCCGGCCTAGCCGGACCGATGGGGGTTTGTTGCTTTTGGCCATTTGTCGATTGCTCCAATTTGACGGTTGCCCATTAATACTAACCACGACTTGCCGCCGCGCAAGTTAGCTTGGATGCGTGCTAGGGAACTGGCGTGGCGGTATCTAGTCACGCCGCCAAGTCGCCTGTAACTGGCCACGATGCGAAACCAATGCGACCGCGTGGGGTTTACCCCGGTTGGCGCCGCTTTCTAAATCCCCCGCTGCGGCTCCACGCGGTGGGAATCCGCGACAATCGCCACGCCGGCCCTACTATCCCCATAGGACCGGCGTGGCTCTTTTGACGGCTAACGAACGATGCCATAGGGCCGATTCGGATTGCCGCGGTACGACGCCACGGCCGGCGTCGGTTCGTCGTCGTAGTCGGCCAAGTCGAAGTCGTCGGGATTAGGGAACCGAATTGCATCGGCGAAGTTCTCGAAATGGGGGTTTAGGGTGTCATTACTCCCGTGAAAGTGGGCGCCCTTTTGGCGGTTTGGGAAAAGACTGCCCAAACCTGCCGGAAACCCAGCACCGCACTTGAAGGCGATATTTGTCAGCCAGGGGAAATACAGTAGCCTCTCGCGACAATCGCCAACCTCAATCCACTGGGAGTTCCACGACAAATGAATGTCCGAATTGTCGTTGCAGTTGCGGGGTTCTTACTAGCAAACGTGGCGGTCGGTGAGCGGCTGACACTTACAAGTGAACAAACTCTTAGGGTGGACTTCCAGGTAAGGCGACCATTTTATCTAGAGCCAGATGTCGTGTATATCGGCTTTGACAATTCGTCGATTGCCAACTGGATTGGTACGGTGCGATGTTCGTTGTTCTTAGAATCACAGCTTATCGGGGTATCAACAAATTCTACAGTCAGGGAGGTAGTCGGGCCCGTCAGCTTGCACCCAGCGGGCGTTTGGAGGTCCTCCGCAAGTTTGTTTGCTTTCGGGACGCCAACAACTGTAGATTTTGGCGATATGTTCTCCGGATTAAGCACGGGGAGTATTGAGTTGGTGATTGAATCGGGCGCGGTATCGTTTGACCGCGAAGGCGTACAGGTGGTGCTATTGCAAGCGACTAACTTCGCCGGCGGATATGTCGTCGAGCCATTCCCGACTATCATGTCAGTTGCTATCGTTCCCGAGCCAATTGCGTTCGTCTTGATCGGGACGGCAGTGGCGTTGCTCGGGCTTTATCGCCGACGCGGTGTTGATCCAGCGTAAAGACCCGCTCCGCTCATTATCGGCTCCTGATTCGCCGGGTCGCCGAACGATCGACTTGCGGCCAGGCGATGAGGTTTGGGCCCGCAATCGCTATCGCCGCATCTTGGCGATTGAAGTCGTCCGCGACGATTGGCTAACCGCCGACGAAGCCAGCGGGCTAATTGGCCGCGAGGGGTATATTTATCGGCCGATCGCTAAATAGCCGCTAGCGGTCATTTCAGCGTTCCCCAGTTGTCTCCTGCCCTGATACAATGCGTCCGCACTTTTCTTCCATACCACGAACGGAGTTCGCGAAGATGAGAACGGCATTCGCAGTCGCCCTGGTGTTTACCCTTTCACTGGCGGCGGTCCGGGCAACCGAAACGCCTGAGGTTATCTTGCATGGCGTTCAAGAAATTGCACCCGCGCCCGTCCCGGCTGATCCCGACGATTCGATGCCCGCGCCGGCACAGTCTTCGCCGTTGAATGACGCCAAAGTCTGCGTCCTGCTAAAGGCGAAATCGTTCGAAATCAAAACGGATAAGTCCTTGCGTCCTGCAAGCGACGAGCCAGCGGCGTATCTGATCTGCGATAACGTTACAACGTCAAGCACGGCTGGCGGCGAAACGATGATCAAGTGTACGAATTGCAAGATTACTCTGCCCAACGGCATTAATGCGTCAGCCGGTGACGTGGCGTTTGATACGAAAACGAATCTCTTGATTCTCACTGGCACAGACGAATCGCCCGCGACGATGACAATGGCTGGCACGGAGAGTAAGGCGGCAAAGATCGAAATGAAGATCAATCGGGCTAGTTGGGGCGTCGCGGCGCCGATTATGACGCCGGGAGCCTACCCGTCGATAGGTTACCCGTCGATAGGTTCGCCGACGCCATCCAATGCCGTACCGTCGCAGCCCCAGATTTCGGCAAAGTATTAGGCGTCGACAAAGACGTGCGAAAGCAACTCGGGGCGTTCACGCTCGATAAGCTAAAGGGCTAGCGGCATGGCCAGCAACGCGGCGACGACGGCGAAGACGATTAACGCCGAGCGAATCGAGAACTGGCGACGGAAGCGAATCACGCCGACGCCAGCGAGGGCGAAGACTAGGGCGGGATACCAGAGGGGGAAAAAGACGGTGGCCGTGTCCACGGCCCCGAACCTCCCTTTCGCGATCATATAGTCTTCGAACCACATTTTGCGAGAAGTGTTCTCTACGCTTATGTACAAAAGTTGTTTTTCATCGAACGGACTGGGCTCGATCGAGATACACCCCAAGCCACCACTACCGTCGAGCCTCGCACACCAGCTGAATGGACAGACACCCGCAGTGTACTCGTTACCGCCAATCCATAATGCCAAGCAACCGACGCTCACCGCGAAGCAGAATGTCGCCAGTGCATAGCGGATGATTTTGGCCATGGCGGTAACTTACAGAAGAGCTATCATCCCAAACAACAAAGACACGATCGTCGTCGCAATCAATGCCAAGCGGATCGTGAAGCGTCTAACCTGCAGGATGCCGACGCCAGCGAAGGCGAAGATGAGGGATGCGTACCAGAGTGGTAAATGGTATCCATACCCATCGTGACCGAATAATGCTTTGCCTTTCGCTGGTGGGCTGATTGATGGTTCCGACATCTTCGGGATGAACGCCCAACTCGTTTCCGTCGCAGGAGGTGAGCTGCGCACGTCCCACCAGAGGAATCCCCGATTGACATCAATTACGACGTTCCAAGTTGTCGCGTAGTAGCCCACCTGGCTCTTTAGGCCCGTCCACCACATCGCCAGACATCCGACGCTCACCGCGAAGCAAACGGACGCCAGGGCGTAGCGGACATACTTGGCCATTGCGGCAGTATAGCAAAAGCCCAATGAGTCGCAGGGTAAGCTAAAGCATCAGCGGCATGGCCAGCAACGCGGCGACGACGGCGAAAGCAATTAACGCCGAGCGAATCGAAAACTGGCGACGGAAGCGAATCACGCCGACGCCAGCGAGGGTGAAGATGAGGGCGGGATACCAGTGCGGGCAGTACCAATTTTCGCGGAGAGCGACGACTGAGAATTTTCCGAAATGACTTCCTGTCTGCCTTACCGCATGTTCGACCTCCCATAGGAAATCTGGGGCCCAGGCTCGAGTAGCTGAGTAGAAGTCTACCGGAGATGTTCGGTAACTAGTCCAGCCGCCTACGGTTACATAGCCACGTATGGATTCCGCCCTCCAAAAGGTCTCCTGATTCCGCATTCGTAACGTATCCGCGTGGGAGTAGCTCCGCCACCACAACGCCAAACAAGCAACGCTCGCCGCGAAGCAAACGGACGCCAGGGCGTAACGGATATACTTCGTCATGTCGGCTTACTCTTCCGGGAACTGGCTAACCACCAGTGTCGGTCGAACACTTTGGCCAACGTGCCACGTTTTGCCCGTCGCCGTATCGACGATGTAGCAACCTTCATTTCCGGGCCAGCCATACGCAGTCGCCTGGAATCGTCCTATCGGGGCCGGTGCTTCGGGAGTTACGACCTTTCTAGCCTGCCTGCTGTTCGAAATTTCCACCATTGGACCGATGACCGGTTCGTCCAGAACCAAGTCGTCAAGATTCGACGGCTTCGCTTCGGCATCCCGACTCCAATCCACGTCGGATGCGGCCCAACCGACCACGACGCCAACGAGCAACAGGCAGAGCGATTTCATAAGTAAATCTCCGGTCAGATTAAAAAGGATTGTAATGTCACTATATCCTCCCCACGTCGAAAGGTGGATGCAACCGCTGGAACGTCGGAGGAATCGTGATGCGAAAAGGATGCCTTACCACCCTTAGCTACAAAAGGTGAGTCGTACTCCGCCACCACAAAGCCAAGCACCCAACGCTCGCCCCGAAGAGGAGTGCAGCCAGCGTATATCGGAGGTACTTAATGGCGTCGGGGCTATTTGGCGTCGGACGGCGTGATATCGCCGATTGACAGGGGGTTCGACGCCGGTACTGGCTGCGACAACGCTTCGGTCACAACTTGCGGTTGCTGACCGATGGCGACGTGCCAAGTCTTTCCAGTCATCGTGTCTACGACGAAACAGCCGTGGCCGTTTGGCGAACCGTAGGCGGACGCTTGGAAGCGGCCGACTAGTCTTGACGTGTCTGGAGCAGCTGACCGCTCCTTCAAAAAGTCGAGAGACACTTCCTGCGATGTTGTCTTCAAATCAAGCGACGCATCCCCATCGTATGAATTAATGGGTTTGCCTGTAATCGAATCCGTTACTTGCCCAACAGCCTCTCGGCTCCAATCTACGCCCGAAGCGGCCAAACCGACGACGACGCCAACGAGCAACAGGCAGAGCGATTTCATAAGTAAATCTCCGGTCAAATTGAAAAGGATTGAAACGTCACTATAGCCTCCCCACCCCGAAAGGTGGATACAACCGCTGGAACGTCGGAGGAATCGTGATGCGAAAAGGATGCCTTACCAACCTTAGCTACAACGCCACCACCATCCCCAGCAACAAAGCGACGACGCTTACACAAATCAAGGCCGAGCGAATCGAGAACTGGCGACGGAAGCGGAGCACGCCGACGCCAGCGAGGGCGAAGATGAGGGCGGCGAAAATGAGCGGAGCGGAGACAATTCGGGGGTTCCTTTGTTTCGATATTTCCTGCTCAATATCAAAATCCTCGTTCGGACGACCGCTTATGTGGCTCCATTCGGAAGATACTTTCATTGGTTGGTTATCTACAGCGAAATAGATTCGCCCGAACTCCAGTCCGATCATAACGTCGCAATTGGTGGCGTTATTCGGTGCCATCAGTAATTCAGTGGCACCGATACTTCTAAACCACAACGCCAAACACGCAACGCTCGCCGCGAAGCAAACGGACGCCAGGGCGTAGCGGAGGTAGGTCAACATGGCCGGTAGTATAGCGGCGGGGGCTGTGACCACACGGGCCGACGCCAGTGATGGAGTCAGGAATTCACTTGTTCGGCATGTTCTTCCAGCCAGTAAAAAACGAACTCCGGAACTCAAGAAAGCTGCCCGTCGTCTCATGTTCCGCATTCTTCATTTGAACTGCATTCTCGCGAGTGGCAAGTTCGCGAAATGACACCGTTATCGAGGATTTGATCTCGTCCACATTTTCGGTTGATCCGTTTATTGACACGGCGGCTAAGTCATTCCACGAATTCGGCAAATGTCCGAACTGGGTGACGTAACCGTCAATTAAAAACAGCGTGCGTGTGCCGGCTTGATAACTTTGCTCGCGATCTAACGCCCCTCGAATTGGTTCGAAAACAGTAATGCGAAAAACTGCGAGGGCCATTGCGACGACCGCGACGAACACAAGCCCCGTCCGCGTCGTGAACTTGAATTGTCCGTTGGCGCTCATCTTGATGCGTTCGGCGAAATTGCCGACCTTATCGCCTCCGCCGTAGAGATACATAGCCGGCCGGTCGCCTGGGGCTAGTTGACGGCGGCCCAACCGACGATAACGCTAACAATCAACAAGGCGAACGGCTTCATTCGGCGCCGGTAGCCTCGATTGAAAATCTGGCGGCGGGGCGGGCAGGACAAAAGGGGAGCCTGCCCGCCCGCGACGATCGCAACGCCGCTTGCCGCCAGTGTGCAGCTATTCGGACCGTTGCGAGTGCGGTCCGAAAGCTCGGAATCCGTTGCGGCCGATCTGCAACCGGCCGGCGAAGCCCTTGGCCTTGCGGTCGCGGCTATCGGCCTTCGCCTTAAGCTCATCGCGTTCGGCCGTTAGCCTATCGCGTTCGGCGGCCAGCGATTCGCCGTACGTCATTCCGGCAGCGACGTAGGCTTCGCCGCTCTCGCCGAATTCGGCGACGATCTTCGCCGCTTCCTTGCGATACGCTTCGGCCGGCGATTCGGCCGGGGGCGTCGGCGCCTTCGCGGCCGATTCCCTTTCGCGTTTCGCGGCTAGCTGCCGCTGCTGCCATTGCCTCGGCGTCTCGCCGTCGCTTTGCCACTCGGCGACCGGCGGCCCGGCCATTCTGTATACGCTCATCTTCTCTATTCCCCTCGCTTTTGTCTGAATTGAAAATACCCCGCCGCGGTCAATCCAGCAAAACCCCGCGGCGGGGTCAACGGCCAACGCGGCCGCTTATGCGATAAGCCGTTCGACTTTCTGGCGAAGGGCGACGGTCGCCGATTCAATCTGCATCCGGCCGGCGCCAATGGCGTCTTGGTTGGCGAGCATTTGCGTATTGGCGTCGGCCAATTCGGAGTTCGCCGTCTGCCATTCCTTTGCGAGCCGGATCGTATGGGCAAACTGAATCTCGGCCGCGTCCATCGCGTGCGGGTAACCCCTTTGCGTCTCGACGCTTACCCCGGCCGCGTGTAGCTTGGCGGTTACGTCTTCGACGACTTCGGCCAAGGCCTTTTCCTTCGCCGCGACATAGGCCGAAAGCTCCGGCGCCCGGGCGGTTAGCCGCTCCGTGAACAACCGCCAAAGCTCGGCGGCCGCTTGTGCCAAGCTCAATTCCGTTTGAATCGCGGCCGCCTTTTGGTCCTGGATATCGGCATAAGTAATCGCCTCGATATCGGCGACGTCCCGCATCGTCGCGAGCCGTTCGCGTTCGGCGTTCCATGCGGCGAACCGCTTGCGATAGTCGGCGTCTGCTTTCTCGGTCGCTTGCGACAAGCCGGGGACGGTCGCCAAATCGCTCGGCTCGATAAAGCTCTCTGCGGGCGTGCGGCGTGCGGCCGGGCGGATCGGCGCCGCCGTGGCGACTGTTGGCGTCTCGCCGCGGGTCGCCGATTCCTCGGCTTGTTTGCGGGCGGCCATCCGGGCCAATTTGCTTTCGGTGTTAAGCTGCTGGGTTGATACCATACTTCTCTATCCTCCGTTGGTGCCGGCTAGCCGGCGGGTTAGTGCCTCGGCCCACTTAGGCCGAGGCTAGTTGAATTGCTCGATCCGCTCCCGCGGCGGTTGTCTCGACGGTCAATTCGCCATCGGGGTTTGTAATTCTCAATAGCCCTTGCTCGGATAGCCGGGCCAGGTGTCGACGACTAATTGGGACGTCGTCGGCGTAAACCGTCTCGCCGTCGGCTTCGCGTTCCAAGACGTAAAGCAAAAAGGCGTCATCGCTCATTGGCTTCGCGGCCGGCTTGGCTTCGACGGGCTTGGCTTCGTCGGCCGTGGCTTCGTCGGCCTCGGGCTCGACGGCGACCGGCGGCGCCTCGACGATGGCGGGTTCGGATCGCGGCGCCACGGCGACCGGCGCCGCGGTCCTGGTTGGCTTGGCGCCCAATGTTTCAATCTCGGCGATAGCTTCCAAGGCGTCGGCCAACGCGGCGTATATTTCAACGTCTCGCGGATCGGCGACCGTGGCGGCCGGCTTCGCCTCGACGCCGCTGGCCCCGAGGCCGACGGCGACCGGATCGGCGAAGGCCGACGGCGCCACGGGCCACGGCTCGGCGACCAGGGCGACCGGCGCCCCCTCGGCGATAGGCTCGACGGCGATAGGCTCGACGAAGGCCGACGGCTCGACGGCGACCGGCTCGACGCCGCTGGCGCCCTCGGCGGATCGGATCAAATGCCGGGCAAGCTCGATACCGGCCGGCGTTAACGCCAAGGCCGTCGTCTTATGTCGCCGCTCGGCGTGGCCCGTTCCGACCCGGGCCGCGTGGCCCGCGGCTTCCAGGGCGATATATGCCCGGCTTATCGCGATACGGTCCGCGTTTGTCGGCGTGCGTCCAAGCCATCGGGCGGCGTTGCACGGTATTTCATTGCCCGTGGCGGCCCGTTGGATCGCGGCGTTTAGCCCGGCGGTATTTCCCGGCGTCGGTCTTTGGCCCCGCAAATCGCAAAGGTCCCGGTAGGCGCCGATCAATATTTGGCCCGTTTTGCTGGTCAATTGAAGCCCCTAGTTACGATATGTTGCAAAGGCGTTACGATTAAAAGTAAAGAATTGGACGTTTTTCGACTCTTCTGGTTGCCATCAGCGAAAAAAGTCTCAAAAAAGGACCCGTTTTGTCCAGAATGGCCCCTTCGCCCCCTCGGCGTCCCGTGGCCCGTCTGCCGCGTTGCCACGGGTCCGCGACCGTTGAACCGTCTTGGCCCTTGGCGTCTCGCCCCGTGGCCCGTCCGGCGTTCGTCCCTGGTCCAATCGCCGAGGGTCCTGGTCCTGGTCGCCATCGCCTCGACGTGGCCGAGGGTCCTGGTCCCTGGTCCCGAGGCCCCGGAACCGGCGCCGGCGTCCCGGCCGCCATGCCCCGAGGCCTCGGGGTTCCTGGTTGCTTTCCCGTCTCGCCCCAATTGCCCCGTTTGCCCACTCGCCGCGGATTCCCTGGTCGCCCCTCGGCCGTCGTCGCCAGGGGGGACCGTCCCACGGGGCTTTCTATTAACGATTGATCCATTAGGGGGGACCGACCCACCGTCCCACGGCCCCCCTATAGGGGGCCGTTGTGGGACGGTCGGTCCGGGCTCGGTGGGCGTCCTCCCACGGCCCCGTGGGACGGTCCGTGGGACGGTGGGACGGTCCGGGGTTTTAGCCATTGCTAGCCCCCCAATCCGCCAACCGAAAGCCGCCATCGCGTAGCGTCGACTGGCCCTTTTGAGCGTACTGGCACGGTTCAAGCTCTCCGGCCGCTAGCAAATGCCGGATGGCCGCCGCGACCCGCGGTTGCGTCAGCTTCACGGGGTCGGCCCGGTGGGCTTTGTAGATGCCCCACTCCGTCGCTGGCTCGTTTTGCCGCAACCGCAGAAAGAGCTTGACCGCTTCGGCGTCGGACTCCATTTGGGCCGTGGTCGCTTCGGCCTTGGCGTTTTCGTCCGCGTCGTCGCTCCACTCTTGAACGTCAACGCCCCAACGGGCGCCGATAATCGGGTCGCGTTCGTCGCCTTCGTCAATCGTCAATTCGTATTGGCCGTGGTGCCGGGCCGATCCGCCGACGTTTAGCGAAAGCCGGTGAACGCCGCGGCGGGTCATTGGCGCCAACCGATTTAGCAGCATGAATTGGCGCCCCCACTCGGCGAAGCCGCTGCCGGACAAGCCGTCTAGGTCTAATAGCTTGGCGCCGGTTCGATTGGCCCCCTTCGTCGAATGGTGCATAATCGCCATTGTGCATCCGGTTTGCTCACCGATGGCGCCGAAGCCGTATAAGACGTCGCCCATATCGAACACGTTGCTACTTTCGCCCTTGGCGGGTCGGCAACAGAGATAGGCGGGGTCGATAACCGCGAAGCCGATCCCGTGTTCCTCGATCTCGCGGCGGATCGTTTCAAGGTGCGACGCCACGGCCAATTGCGGCCGCTTGAAGCTAAGGCGAAACGCCCCGCGGGCAACGTCGATTGATCGGGCGTCGCGAATACGATTGCACGTCGCTTGAATCGTCTTCCGGCCGCTCTCCGCCGACACAATGAGAACCTTGGCCGTCTTCAAAACGTCGAAATGGCCAAGAAAGGGCGACCCGCTGGCGATTGACATTCCTAGGTCAAGGCCGATGCAAGTTTTGAGAACCTTTTTCGGGCCGCCGATTAGCAAATGTTGTTGCTCGGCAACCATCTTGTCGACCAAATACTCTTGAATTAGTTCCTCGGCCATGAAGTCGACGAAGTCGACGGCGTCTAGCGTGAAGGCCTTTCCGCCGGCCTTTGCCCGTTCGGCCACAATGCCGAATTCGCGGCCGCGTAGCACTTCCTTATTGGCTTCCTTCCATTTGTGGTCTAGCTCGGCCTTCGACCACGCTGGCGAACAACGGGCCGCGTTGTAATCGTCTAGCAAGGCCCGGCCGGCTTCGCCGTCGACGCCCCAGCGTAGGATTTCACACGCGGCCCGATACGCCTTGTCGTGGCCTTTCTCCCCGGCGACCGATTCGGGCAGGGCCAAAATGGCGCCGCGGACGTCGTCAACGGAGATTTGCGGCGCCTCGGCGGCGCCCGATGGCTCGCTCGCGGGCGGGTCGACTTCGTCGAACGAACGGGCCACGCCAAATAAGATTTGCCGCTCCTCGGGCGTTATGGTCGCCAATTCCGTTAGCTGCGGGCCGCCAATGTGAAGATATAGGCCGCCGGTAGGATGGCACGCCGCGGGCGAACCGGGGGCCAAGGTGTAACCGCCTTCGCCCTTCGTTTCTATCAACGCCTTGCCGCCGGCCCGTCGGGCAAGCTTTTGCGAACCGCCAATCGTTGGGCACTTGTAAGCCAAATGATAACCGGGCCGAGGCGTCCGAATGACGGTCAGTCGATCAAATAGGCCCGGCGCCACTCGGTTGACTTCGTCGACGAACGGCTGCAATAGGTCGCCGTTATCCAAATCGACGACTTCGCTATTGCCGCTAACCTTGCCGTGAATTAGTGCAATGCCAATAGCGTCGTTGGCGTCGGCGAACCAATAGCGGGCAACGTCCTCGGCCGTCGGCGGCGCCGCTTGGTGTTGGCGCCATTGCAGGCACGCTGGCGACTTGGTCCCGTCGCCTTTGATCGGGATAACCGAAAGCCCCGCTAGTTGGTAGCTCTCGGCGTATTCGCGGGCGGGTCGGTCGCCATAGAAGAATCGCACGGCTTCCAGAATTTCGGGCTCGTTGCCCGAGCCGGAATAGCTTTGAAACTCGGGCAAGTCGACAAAATTAGTATGCGGCGTGGCGTCGGCGTTAGCTTGTGGCGTGGCAATCATCGTGCGTATCCCCTTCGCTGTGGTTTACGAATGCGGCTAGCCCCGTTCCAAGGGCCAGAAGCCGATTCGCTTCAATTGGGTTGAAAATGTCATTTACTCTAACGGTGTCCTGCCAACCGCCCCAACGACAACCGACGTGGCGTTCTAGCAAGGCGACAACGGGCTTGCCGTCGACAATGCCGCGGGCAAGCCATCGCGTTTGCTCGGTCCCGGGGATTGGCTCGAATCGCTCAATCGAGCGTAGGACGTCGCGGCGGCGGCTTACTTTGGATTTGCCTATCCCAAGCTCGGCCATCGACGTTTGGGCTTTGCCCGCGATGTTTATATGCGATTGGTCCCGGCTTATGTTTAGGATCATGTTAGAAGCTCGCTATATTTGCGTAGCGACCCGATGGCTTTTAACTTCGCTGGCGAATCGGGCAGAACGGCCAAGTCGGCCAAAAAGCCGGCGATATAGGCTCGCATCTTCTGACGGGCCGCCGGGGGAAAATGGTACTCATCCCGCCGAAATAGTCGCATTTCGACGCCATGCGTACTGGCGAGACGGGCCACGTCGGCCCCGGCGGACATACATGCGACGGTCACGCGGCCGCCGAGGGGGATAGCGGATTTGTGGAACGTCTCATACACGCGTTGGGCGATGTTTTGAAAATGGGACACGGTGGATTTTCCAGATAACGGTTTTCATTTGGGTTAGTAAACTCCTATTCGCTGGGGGGAAGTGGGGGGAAAACGTCGCGGGGTAGAGTCTCGGGAATCCTTTTTGTGAATGGCGCCGCGGGTTAAAAGCCGGCCGACCCATTGCGGCGATAGGGTCGGCCGGCGTTGAATTCAACAATTGGCCAACGGCCGAGACGCCAACCAATCCAAGACGTCGCGGCCCAAGACGTAAATGCGTTTCCCTATCACGCGATAGGGCAATCCCTTTTCGGCCGCGGACCGCCACGCCCCTTGCTCCCATCCAAGCCGGGCCAATAGCTCGGGCTTCGTGTAGACGGCGTCGGCTTCGACGACTCCGGGCGGCGGGGTTTGCTTCTTATCACTCATTGCGGGGGGTTCCTTCTCTCGCGGGGTTCCTTTGGTGGGGGGTAGGCCGATGGCGTCTGCGGGCTATAGGGGCGCCCGAGAGGCCCGCAACGCTTCGACGTCGGCCGGCTCGTATCGAACCGCGTGGCCGAATTTGATAGCCCGTAGCTTGCCCTTGGTGACCAAATAGTTGACTTGTCTTTCGCCGACGCCGAGACGGTTGGCGACTTCTGGTTTCCGCATCAATTTCTTGCCAGTTTTGCTTTCCATCTCGATCCTTTGGGTTCGGGGTTTGGGAAAAAAGAGCAGCCCCCAGTTTACCACGACATTTCCCGAATCTGGCAATACTCGGCCCCTTATTGGATACCGGGGTCCGAGCAAAAAGGGCGATTTAGGACCCTGCCCGGGCGGGTTATAAAGACGTATAGGTCCTAATTGTTTCGCCGCTTTTACCCTGTTTTTCTCGGGGTGTAAAGGGGGGGGCACAACGGCGGCGCCCCTCTCTGGCGGGGTTTGCCGTGCGGGTTGCCGCAAACTCGCCAAATCGCTTGAAAAAATTTTGATTTCTGCCCAAGACGCAATCCAACGATTTTGATTTTCGAATTCGCCGAGGAATCAGCTATTGCGTCAGAATGGGATTATGAGTAGTCGCCGTGGCGGCGCCCCCTAGCTAGGGGGGTAAAGTTTTTCGGAGATTTTTTTGTCGCCAGGGTGTAGGCGGCTATCGGCGATTTGCCCGCGTTTGCCTCGACGGCGATGGCTCGGGCGGATCGGGCCGAGGCCCCTGGTCCTCGACGGCTCGGGCGCCCTCGGCGTCTGGCCCCTGGTCCTCGACGGCCCGGGCTATCCGGCTCGACGCCACGCCTCGGGCGGATCGCGGCGCCCTCGGGGGCTATCCCTCGACGGCTCGGGGTTCCCTCGACGCCAGACGGCTCGGCGGGTCCTGGTCCCTCGGCGAAGCTCTCCCGCGGCCGTTGACGGCGTCGCCATTGAATCTTGGCCCGATGCCCGGGGTTTAGCCCCGATGGCGCCCGCGGGGGCTATGCGGCCCTCGACGCCACGGCTCGGGCGGATCGCGGCCGAGGCCGACCAGGGGGATAGGCTCGACGCCTCGACGTGGCGGCGGCCCTCGACGCCACGGCTCGGGCGGATCGCGGCCGAGGCCGACCAGGGGGATAGGCTCGACGCCTCGACGTGGCGGCGGCCCTCGACGCCACGGCTCGGGCGGATCGCGGCCGAGGCCGACCAGGGGGATAGGCTCGACGCCTCGACGTGGCGGCGGCCCTCGACGCCACGGCTCGGGCGGATCGCGGCCGAGGCCGACCAGGGGGATAGGCTCGACGCCTCGACGTGGCGGCGGCCCTCGGCGGATCGCGGCGGCCCCTGGTCCTCGACGGCTCGGGTTCCCTCGGGCGGATCGCGGCGGCGGGTCCTCGACGGCCGAAGCTCGACGCCATCGCGGCGCCGGGTCCTCGACGACAAGCCGGCCGAGGCGCCATCGCCAGGGGGTAAGCTCGACGGCCGACGGCGTTGGCGGATCGGATCGCGGCGCCGAGGCTCGACGGGCCGAAGCTCGACGCCATCGCGGCGACGGGCCACGGTCCGGGCTATGCGGCGTGGCACCCTCGGGCTAAGCTCGCGACTTCGCGGCGGCCGATGGCTTTGAAGGCGTGGCGGATCGGGCCGAGGGGTTAGCCGGCGTGGCGGCCGAAGCTCGACGGCGACCGGGTCGCGGCGAATCCGACCTAGGTACACTCGAAAATCTGTACCTAGTTTGGGGGTTAAAACGGCCATTTGCGGCCCGAACCCAAATCAGCAAACCCTACAAAAGCCGCTAATCCGACACTAACCCGACACTAACCCGCCGGTATGTCGGGACTGTCGATCCAGAGGTTGCGGGTTCGAGCCCCGTCAGCGTCGCTTCCGAAAGGCCCTGTTTTCTCGACTCCAAATCGAGGAACAGGGCTTTTTCGTGCGCCCACGAGAGTTGCGCGGCCTTTAGCACGTCGCTAAGCGAGTCAACAGCAGCTTCACTCTCCAATAGCGGACTCTCGCTGGCCTTCGAGCGACATCGACAGGATGTAACGATTCCCGAGATGCAGGAATTTGGCGCTAAGCATTGCGTGCCGGGCGATGCACCGCCGATAGGCTTCGATTCTCCGTTCGAACGGCACCGAAGCGTCGGTAAGCAGTTCAGCGGCGGCTCGCAGAGCGTCGGCGGCATCGAGGCCGACCCGCTCGATCTTCTCTTGCTCAACCATAACTGCCCCGCGGGGTATTGAACGGTATGGCAAACGTAGCTCATTCGGCAGATGGCGCTACCGCCCGCGTGACCGTCACAACACGATTAATTTCAATCCCGGTGCAGTACTTTTTCACAAAGGGGGCGGGTGGCCACGCGAGGTTGGCAGGGTCACGCAGGGATTCGGCGGATCGCCGATTCGGCTGCAATTCGGGCGTCCCTCCGGTTCACTGCCCAACGTCCAGACGCAAGTTTTCCGCGCGGCCTTTCGACTTGTCCAAGAAGACGTCGATCTGCTGTCCGACGTACACCTCGCGCGGCGTCGACTCGATCGCATAGATCACCTGCAACACGCGGGTATCGATTCGTTCGTTGCCGGCGCCGGTGAGCGAACGTTTTGGCTCGGTGAATGGTTCGATTCGCACGAACGACAATTGCAGCGGCTGTTCGGCGTCGCCCCGGACGAAGCCTTGGCCCGGCATCCCCGGTTCAAGCCTCGGCAAGTCTTGTTCGTCGATGTCGACCCGCACGTGAAGCGTCGAGACGTCCCCCAGGATTACCAACGGCTTTCCTGGCGGCGTGCCGACGTATTCGCCGGGCCGGACGTCGACCTTCAGGACTCGTCCGGCAATGGGCGACCGCACGGCAAGGCGATCGAGTTCGACGCGCGCTTGGGCGACCTGCGCTTCCATCCGCTCGACCTGCGACTGGGCGACCGCGACGTCGGCTTGCCAGGCGCCGGCTTTCAGCCGCGCGTCCTCGGCGAGCGCCTGCGTCAGTTCCGCTTGCGCCGCATGATAAGCCTGCTCGCGCTCGACGAGTTCCTGCTCGGCCATGGCGTTCTTCGCCACGAGTCCTCGCGTCCGTTGCAGTTGGTCTCGCCGCAATTCGACGTCCGCTTGAAACTTTTTGACGCGCGCTTCGCTCGGCGGCACGTCTTCGGTTCGCGGCATTTGTCGCCAGCGACGAAGCGTCGCCTGCGCTTCTTCCAAGAGACTCTGCTGCACGGCAAGCTCCGCCTGCAGCTGCCGATCATCGAGCCGGAAGAGGACGTCGCCCGCGGCGACATCGACCCCCTCCTGAACCTTCACCTCGACAACCGTACCGGAGGTGATCGCCGCCACCTCGATGTTTTCCGATTTCGGCTCGATGAGCCCGACGCCGGCGACCACCTCGCTGAAGGGCGCCCGCGACGGCTCGACGACTGGATCGGTCTGAGGCGTCGCTTTCGAGGAACTCACGACGTGCCACACCATGTACGAAAACGCCGCGACGGCGATCATTGGCAATACGAGACTGCGATACATGACAGCACCTTTCAACGCTCGGCCTTCCACACTTGGTTAAGTCGCTGCAGCGTCGGGGCGCCGTTAAGCGACCCGCGTAATCCGCCCGTCCGCCATCTCAATCGTCCGATCACCGTACTCCAACACCCGCGAGTCGTGCGTCACCACGATCACCGATCTCCCCGCTTCGACGGCGACCCTCTTGAGCAATTCCATCACCGTGCGGCCTGAATGGGCGTCGAGCGCCGCCGTCGGCTCGTCGCACACCAGCAGCCGCGGACCGTGCACCAGCGCCCTTGCAATCGCGACCCGCTGCTGCTGCCCGCCTGAAAGTTGTGATGGCAGCGAGTTGAATTTGTCGGCCAGTCCGACTTGTTCCAGCACTTCGTGGGCGTGGACCAACGCCTTGGCACGCGTCCACCCCTGAATCAACAACGGTACTGAAACGTTCTCTGCGGCCGTCAGGGCAGGGAGAAGGTTGTACTGCTGAAAGACAAATCCAACGTTCGCGGCGCGAAAATCGACCAGCCGTCGGCCGCGAAGTTTTGACTGCAGTTCGCCAAAGAGCTCGACTTCCCCTTCGGTGGCATCGAGCAGGCCGGCGACGATCGAAATGAGCGTCGTCTTCCCGCACCCGCTTGGGCCGACAAGCAGCGTCAGTTTGCTTGTCAGCACGTCGACGTCGATTTCATGCAATACGCGAATGCGCGTCTCACCGTCGCCAAACTCCTTCACGACGCCGCGGCAGCGCACGCCGATTTCCCGGTCGTCAGCAGTTTTCGGCGGTTCAGCGAACGTGCTGTTCATTCGAGCGAGTCATCAAGCCAAGGTTGGGAAGCGGCGGCGCCGCGACGTCAGAGCCATGGTTCTATCCACGGAACACCACCGCCGGCTCCAGAATCAATACCTTGCGCAAGCTCATGACGCTTGCCAACAACACAATGAAGACGACGACGACCGCCGTCCCGGCGGCGATTTCGGGCAGCAAGTGCAGGCCGCGCAGATTTGGATTCAAATCGGCCGTGAACTCAAAGAACGCCGCCGTCATTCCAATGCCAAGGCAGTAGCCAATGATGCCGACCACGGTCGCCTGCAGCAGCACCATGCCGATCAGCCGCCCGTTGCGCAGCCCCATCGCCTTCAAAGCGCCGAACTGTTTCAGGTTCTCGAGCGTGAATAGGTAAAAAGTCTGCCCCGCGATCGCCGCGCCAACCAAGAATCCAAGCAAAATCGTGATTCCAAAATTGACTGGGATGCCCGTGTTCCGCAGATAATAGCCGACGACCATCCACAGAAAGTCGCGGTTGTCGAGCGCTCGTAGCGACGTCTGTTCGTCGATGGCCCGCAACACCTCCGCCTGATTGGCGCTTGGGGTCACTCGCCCTACCACGAACGACATTTGCCGTCGCTGCGGCGGGACGTAGTTCAAGGCGAGCGAGTAGCGGGTGAAGATCACCGGAAACGTGAAGAACGGCGACGATACGTCGCAGATCCCGACGACGACGGCCCGCCGGTCGTTCATCTCAACTTCGCGGCCCAATACCTTCGGCTCGCCGGGCCACAATAATCCGTAGCCGATATCATCGATGATCACCGAGTCAGGCCGCCGCAGATCGGCGAGATTTCCCTGCAACATCTTCGTTGGCGCACCGACGAGCGATTGGTCGTCCACGCCGATGACGATCGACTGCCAAAAATGGCCGGTCTCGGTTCGAGCTCGCGTCTGCCCCTTGTACAGCGGCACTGCCCACTCGACGCCAGAGACGCCGCGCACACGATAAAGGTCGCTCTCCGATAGCGGTTTGATGTCGTCGGCGTTCTGGGTGTAGGGATCCATGACCCAAAAATCGGGCTCGCGGACGTCGATCACCTGGCTTGCGGTCCGCTTGATAATGCCGACGAAGATCGACGTCTGCTGAGAGATCAACAGCACGCCAAACGCCACGCCGAAGACCGTGCCAAGATATTTGGCTCGATCCCCTGTCAACATTTTCCAAGCGACCCAGTTCATCGCAGGACCCTAGTTCGTTTCGATTTCTCTCTGCAAATCCACGGAAATCGGATCGCCGTTTCCGAGCGCCGCGAGGCTGAATCGCGTAATGTGGTCGGTCAGCCCGTCGACTGTCAGCGACTTAAATCCTTCTTCACCCATCAAAATGCGGATGACCGGCTGTTGCAGTTGGTAGAACAACACCTGGCCGACAATGCTAAAGCCGATCATCCACGTCTGCTGGGTCCACTCACGGTGCGGGTAAATCTCCTGCATGATCTCGCCCAGCGCGTGGGCCATTGGCCGGATGTACGACTCGACGAACTCGCGGCACGATTCGCTCGGGCGGGAGAGTTCACGCAGCATCAACTCCTGGTGCCAGGCCGGTCGCTCCGTGTTCAGCTTCTCCTCTAGCATTCGCTGGATGAACGCTCGCAGTTTGTCGGCAGGCGTGTAAGATTCTGGCCAGGCAGGCCGATCGAGCCCTTCGACGCGGCACGACTGAGCATGCTCCAGGCACGCTCGATAAAGCCCGCGTTTGTCGCCAAAGTGGTAATTGACCGCCGCGACGTTAGCGCCAGCCTTGTGGCAGATTTCGCGGATGCCGACCGCGTCGAAACCCTTTACGGCAAACGCTTCGCCGGCGACTTCGATGAGCCTGGTTTTGATGTCCTCTGCCACTTTCCCGCCGTCTTTCCTGCTAGCGATCAACCGTTTCAAACGAGTGCTTAAGTCTATCTTGGAAACTAGAACAAATCAAGCGCTTGTTTACTGCGCCTCGAAGACTTTCAACGCTCGGTACCCTGAGCCCCTCGGAGCTCGTCCGCTATGACTCGCGTCGTCCTGTTTCACGGGCCCAATCGCCCTCTCGAAGTGCGAGATATCGTGGCGCCGCCCCTAGCGGATCGGCAGATTTTGGTGCGGGTGCTGGCCTGCACCATCTGTCGCAGTGATTTGCACACTCACGCCGGCCGGCGGCCAGGGCCGATCCCGTCGATTCTTGGGCATGAGATCGTCGGCCGCATCGAAGCATTCGGCCCGGGCACGTCGCCGGTCGACTTCGCGGGGAATCGAGCCGCGGTCGACGACCGGGTCACCTGGTCGATCGCCGTCGGCTGCGGCGACTGCTATTTCTGCCAGCACGATCTGCCGCAGAAGTGCGTCCGGCTCTACAAGTATGGCCACGAGGCAGTCAGCGCGGCGCAGTCGCTGGGGGGAGGGCTGGCCGACCATATCGTGCTGATTCCAAACACGGCATGGCTGAAAATACCCGATGTGATCCCCACCGCGGTTGCCTCGCTTGCCAATTGCGCTGGCGCGACCGCCGCTTCCGCCCTGCGCGCCGCCGGGGCGGTGGCCGGCCAGAGAGTTCTTGTACTTGGCGCCGGCGTCCTCGGCGTGTTCGCTTCAGCGATGGCCCGTTCCGCCGGCGCCCAGCTCGTGGTCGCCGTCGATCCCCTGGACACATGCCGAGAGCGCGCCCTGCAGTTTGGCGCAAATGCGGCGCACGACGCCAAACAGCCTGACCTCGTTGCAGCGCTGCTCGCGACGACCGACTGGCTCGGCTTCGATGTGGTCCTGGAGCTAGCAGGAGTCACATCCTCGGTAGCCACGGCGATTGCCGCCGTGCGTACGGGAGGAACCGCCATTCTCGTTGGTTCCGTCGCGCAGTGCGACTCGCTACCCCTCGATCCGGAGCAACTGGTTCGCCGCATGATCACCCTGCGCGGGGTACACAATTATCACCCTCGTGATCTTCAAGAGACGCTCCACTTTCTCTCTGGGGCGGGGCGGATGTTCCCGTTCGCGTCGCTCATCGCTGCGGAGTTCGGGCTTGAACAGGCTGAAAAGGCCTTTCGCGTTGCCCATGGCCAGCCCGGGGCGCGCGTTTGCGTGACCAGCGTTAGGTGATGAGTGAGTCAACAATTCGCCAGGCTCTTCGCCGAGCGAGTCGACGATTCTCTCCAGCGTGTTCGGTTGCAACGATTACAACGGCGCTTACAGCGAATTGCTGGGAAGATTGCGCCGGCGTCGGTACACGCCCAGAAACGCGCGGCCCGCACACCGGCTCGTTTCCCTTCCATTCGCCGATCAGTCGGTCCCAGTACCGGCTGAACAACCTATCTTAGAATAGGGATTTCTCGCCACTTCGGCCCTCCCTCAGAAGGGTGCACGCCATGCAACTATTCCATTCGATCGGCGACCGGTTCCGGCTCAGTTTGGAAGACGGCTGGCATTGGGTGCAATCACTGAACACGCAGGAGTGGTTTCTCCTCCTAGGCTTTTGCGCCGCGGCGGGCTTCTGTTGCATGCGCGGCACCGGTTCGCGGTCAAACTACTAAAAGTCAATGCCGAACGAGCGTAGTTTTGGTTGACTCGATGAGCACGAACGACGGCAAAAGCACATGACCCTCGCACAAGTACTCCTGGGACAAGGGTTGATCGTCGATACCACCGCGTTGGCCGCAGTGGCGCTAGTGGGCTACCTGTTCGGGCGCCGCACGCGCCGCGCGGCGGCTGCGACTCCGGATGTCACGCTCCTGATTGAACTCGCGCGTGCGCAATGCGTTGCGAAGGATCTTGAACATCTCGCCCAGCGACTCCGCACCGAGGCCCAAGGACATCTTGCCTCGCTTGCCGCATTCCAAGGACAAGTCGAACGGATGCAAACAGGCGCCGTGACGGCCGATTGGCGCCAGCTTCGTCAGCATGCGGATGCCCTGATTGGTCAAACGATGTCGCTGGCGAGCTCGCTCTCGCTGGCTTGCGACGAGATGCGCGATCATCAAAGTCAACTGATGACCTTTGCCGACGCGCGAGTCGACCGCGAAACCGGCGTGTTGAATCGCCGAGCGCTGGTCGAACATCTCCAGGCTCGGCTCGCGGCTCGGGGCGAAGGCGCGAAGAAGGTCGCGATCGTCCTGTGCAGCGTCGACGTCGACCCTTACGCTTGGTCGATTGACGGCGAGGCGGGGCTCGGCAGCGTGGCCCGACTCATTGAACAATACGCGCGAGGCAACGACGTCATCGCCCGGTACGGACCGCAGGAGTTCGTGATTCTGCTGCCGCGCACCACGCTTGAGGGGGGGCTCGTCGTCGGCGAGCGGCTCTTGAAGATAGTCGATGCTGCCTTGGAGCGGCGCGTCTGGGCCGGCGTCGTGGAGGCCGAGATCGAAGAGACTCCCGAGGAGTTGCTCGCTCGGGCAGAATCCGCCTTGCGCGCGGCGGCGAAGGAAGAGACGCCGACGCTGTATGTCCACGACGGGGCCGTGACGCGCCGTCACGCCTTCGAACTCATGCACGCCCATTCTGGTCGCCTCGCGGCCAGTTCGATCTCATCAAGCAGCAATGGGGCCGCGAACGGCGCGGAGAGCGAGACGGTCGGCTAAGATGCAGACGAAAAGTCGACGTCCCGCCATCCCCGAAGATGGCTGCATGTTTCCGTCAACGCAACATTCGTGCGGAGTTTTGAGCCCGAATCAGCCGCGACGCGGCAGCGCTCGTTGACTCGCTTCGCGTCGATGTTCTACATTGAACGCAGAGGCCGAGGTGGGTGAAATCCCACGCCCCACACGCCGGCGCGGCGAATCGAACGTGACGGAGTTACGTATCCTTCCCCGCGCTTGCAAGTCTTGAAAGGAGCTTGCCATGCCGCTATTCGAAGTCGAGACGGACAGTCACATTATCATCACCTGGGCGTCGGACAGTGACGAGGCATCCGGCGTGGTTTCCGTCGCGTATCCGCACGACACGGTATTGCGACTCACCAAACGTCCGCGCGATACCTGGGTGATCTCCAAGAGCGCGCTGGGCCTCAGCGGCAAGACCGACCCCTGCAACACGGCCCGCGATTGCCTATCGAAGTCCGGCGGCGACAAGGTCCACGCGATCCGCCTCTACATGCACGAGACCGGATCTGATTTGGAGCAAGCTCAAAGGGCGATTGAATCGAACATGGTGATGGGCTGGTAGTCCGATACGACTGCACTCAGCGACGTCGCCCGCTCACTAGCTGCGAGGAAAGCGGCTGGTCCGGTCTCGAGCCGAGCTAGTCGTTTTTCGTTGGCAGTCATTGTGACGAGGGCCATGGCGGTTCGTACAGCAGGTGACTACCAGTAACGATTCGTCCCTGAGGGCGCGGTCGGCGCCGTCGTTGCCGCGGGAGCTGGCGTCGTGGTCGCTCCCGATTCCACCGTCGTCGGCGTCGTAGGCGCGGCCGCGGAAGTGGCCGGGGGAAGGCTCGCCACGCTCACCGCGTAGCTGCTGGTCCCGCCTGGACGATAGGACTGCGTCGACGCCTGTGTGACAGGCGCCGGTGAGTAAGCCGGCGGGGCCGGAGTCGTCGCCGAAGCAGGCGGCGCCGTGACAGCACCACCAGCTGATCCGTATCGACTTGCACCTCCAGCCAGTTCAGTCGTCGGTGGATAGCTAGGCACAGTGTTACTCGCACCGCTTGGACCTTGCCCATACAAAGGGACTGGTGTGGCGCCAGCGGTCTGGGCACTCGGCATGGCTCCCGCGCCGTAGCGGTCGGCGACAGTCGTCGCCACGCTCGTCGTCGGCGCCTTTGGCGCCGGAGTCGCGGACGGATCATACGGGCCGGCGGCGGCGGTCGATGTCGTCGCACTAGTCGGAGCCGTCGCCGCAGCCACTTGGGTAACGGCGTTAGGCGTAAACGCAGGTGCGTCCGTACTCGGATAAGCGGAGTCGTTTTTTCCCGAGCCGGCAGTTGACCCCATGGTGTTCGCCGGCTTGAACGGCGCTGCAGAGCCAGCGACTTGCGTCCCTTCGGCCTTCTTCGCCGCATCCGAGGGAAGCTCAGGTGCGGCGTGCGCCAACGCGGCTTCGTCAGCCTTGTTCGACTTCCACCAAGCAAGCTTCGGCGTCGATTTGCAGCCGATCGTCGTCGACGCTGAGAGGACCAGCAGGCCGAAAGTGATGGCCGTCTTTCTCATGGCTTCCATGCCTCGTTGGTCGGGAACCGGCGCTCATCCATTAGGCGCCGCCCGGTGATTGGTAGTCTGCCGCGACCGTCGCGCCAGGGGCGGCAGGCGCAACATGAGCTCGCGCAAAAAACTTCTATTCGCACCTTCGGCAGAAGCGGGTCATAGCGTTGAGGAAAAACCGGACGCTTGCAACGATTCTCCGGCGCCAGCATCGCCGTCAATGCGCGGCGCGATTATAGAATGAGACGGCACGGCGTCAACGTCACCCGATGACTCCGGAGCCGTCAGACTATGGATCTCCGTCAGTTAACGAAAAAACGCCCTGGCAACGTCGGAGTTGGCAGGGCGCTTGCTGTCATGACAGATCGCTAGCAGAACTCGAACGAGATGCTAGCCCTTGACCTTGGCATATCGCTCGCCGACTGCGTTCCAGTCGATCACATTGAAGAAAGCCGCCAAATAGTCGGGCCGCTTGTTCTGATACTTCAAGTAGTAAGCGTGCTCCCAGACGTCGACGCCCAAGATGGGCGTGCGGCCTTCCATGTAGGGATTGTCTTGATTCGGCGTGCTCTCCACCAGGAGCTTGCCCCCCTTGTCGACGCTCAGCCACGCCCAGCCGCTGCCAAAGCGCGTGATCGCGGCGTTCGTCAGCGCTTCCTTGAACTTTGCGTAGCCGCCGAGCTCCGCGTCGATCGCTGCCGCCAGCGCGCCGATTGGCTCGCCGCCGCCCTTCGGAGACATGATTAACCAGAACAACGAGTGATTGGCGTGTCCGCCTCCATTGTTACGTACTGCCGTACGAATCTTCTCGGGCACCGAATTAATGTTCCGACACAGTTCTTCGATCGACTGCTCAGGAACATCTGAACCGGCGAGCGCTTCATTCACTTTCGTCACGTACGTCGCGTGATGGCGATCATGGTGAATCTCCATCGTCAGCGCGTCAATGTGAGGTTCGAGTGCGTCCTTGGGGTAGGGCAGCTCGGGAAGCGTGTAAGCCATTGTGATTCTCCCTCGTTTATCGTGCCTGCGCCGGATGCGGCGCGTGGTCCTTGCGATCTAACGCAAAAATGAGCCCCTGATCTTCGGGGCACCTGAACGCCAGAATACCGGACTCGCCGACCGGTGACAATCGTCCGCGTCCCCGTCGTGATCGGCGCTTTCGCCGTTGCCGCGGACTTCGCGTCGCACGATCAAGAGACCAGGCGCCGGTTTCGCGCGCGGCGCCCGGTTGAGGGCTATTTGATGATGCGGTCGACACGTCGCCGCCCGGCCTGATCGAGCAACCGGCGAATTTCGTGCTGTTGCTGGTTCAGCAACTCAAGTTGCGTAGAGAGCGAACGGAGCAGTTGATCGTCGGCGACTCCCGAGCCATGCAGCGCGATCGGATAGGCGTCATGGCGGTGATGCGAATCGCGGCGGTCACCCGAATCTTGCAACATCGGCGTTGATTCGTCGGCAAATACCGCATCCACCGCCAGCGGTTCCAAGTCGCCCGAATTATCACTTGCCCGATGTCGCGCCATCGCGGATCGCCCGCGGTGAATTGCACCCAGGCCTGCGCCTTCGCTCAGTTCACGAATATCGGTTCGCATGCGTCCTCTCTCCGTACTTGCCGGCGCTTCAACAGGGCCGACGTTTTCTAACGTATTGTCCAGCTACCGCGCCCCAATCGATGAGGGACGGGGCGGCTCCGCATCGACCTCTCGCGCCATCAGGTAAGACTTGAGGCTTTGCAGCGCCATTTTGGCGCGATCCAATTGGTCATCGCGGCGGCGATTGCGCCGCTTCTTTGGCCGGATCGATACATTAACCACCGTTTGCGCGTAGCTGCCAGCGGCTAGGCCGAAGCTATTCGTCTTCTCCAACCGGTCCTCGCTGAACTCAAGTTCCAATCGATACGGCGACGGGCGATCGGCCTTGCGGCGCTGCTGGCCGACGCGATCGCTGGAGATCTCAATCTCGACCCGGTTGTCACGAATAGAAATGATCTTTGCCTGCTGATCGGTGACGAATCCGCGCAATTTCTCGATAGCAATGTCGATTGGGACCTCCGTCGTCAACTTGGCCTCGATCAACGGAGCCGCGCGGAACAACCCGAAGTTCCACCACTTCTTTTTTGGCGTGCGTGCATGTTCCATGGCGTTGCCCAATTGGACCACTTGGTTGCGACCCTGCTCTTTGGCCATCAGCAATGCCGAATCAGAACGACGCAACAGGGTTTCCGGCGTATCTCCCGATTGGAGCTGCGCCACCCCGAAGCTGGAGGTGATTTTTCGCGTTCCTAAGCTATGGAACGTCGCCTCGGCAATCTTTTTACGAATTTGCTCGGCTCGGGCCGCCGAGTCAGCCATCGTGCAATCGGCGCAGAGAACGGCAAACTCTTCGCCGCCGTAGCGCGCTACGAGGTCTCCGGATCGACAGGCCTGCGTCAGCAGATTGGCAACGGTAATGATGGCCTCGTCGCCTGCCTGATGTCCAAACGTATCGTTGATGTTCTTGAAATGATCGATGTCCGTCATGATCAGACTGCACGGCAACCCGGCCTGCTCATGAGCTTCGATGAACAGCGCCAGCATCCGATCAAATTCGGCGCGGTTGGCGACCTTCGTCATCGGGTCCTTGGTCACTTCAGCGTGGAGGGCTTCGCACTTTTCCTCCAGCGAGACTTCGGGCTGCGCATCTTGCAGCAGCACCGTGGCCCCGCGCAACTGCCCGTCGCGACAGACGACCGGTATCGCGTGGAGGTCGATCGCCACATGCTCGCCTTGCCGGCCGAGAATCTCCAACCGTTGCCGCAACTGCGCATGCGTGGCAATGGACCTCGCGACGGGGCACGCATCGTCGCGCACCCGTCGACCGGCCGTATTGCACATATCGAGCAAACTCGGCGTGAACTGCCGTCCCTGGGCCGCCGCGCTGCTGACGCCGGTGAGTCGCTCGGCCCCTTTGCTCCACAAAAAGATGTTCCGCTGTTCGTCGACGAAAATGACGCCGTCATGCATCGAATCGATCAGTTGCTGCTCGAAGAGCGAGCGATTGTCTTTTACGGCGGCAGGAGCAATGACCGGCGTCGCGGCGAACGTTGTCGGCGTCGACCATGGCAGCTCCGTCTGACGCTTGCCAAGCTCGTTTAGCCAGCGTCCTGCGACCTGCTGCGTCAACAGTTCCTGATCGTGCGAAAGCAGTTCGATGAACTGATTAACCAGGATCGGATCGTAGAGCGTCCCCGCGCCGACAAACAACTCGTGCAGCGCGGCCTCGCGCGTCCGGAGGTCGCCCGCCGACGCACTGGTCGTCATCTGGTCAAAAGCGTCGACGATGGCGATCATCCGCGACTCGAGCGGCAGATCGTCGCCCCCAACCGGCGACGGAGCGCCGCTGCCATCGAAGCGGCGGCCGGCGTACCGTACGGCGTCCAGCACGCGCTGCGAACTGCAACAGCACGCGAGGATGTGAACGCCGGCCTCCCAATGCGTCTGTAGCATCGCCTCTTCTTCAGGCGAAAGCCGCGACGTTTTGGTCAGTACCGCATCGGGAACCGAGATTTTGCCGACGTCGTGGAGCAGCGACGCTGCTTCAACGGCGTCGCGCGTCTCATCGTCGAGTCGCTTATACAGGGCCCACGTACTACACCCCAGCGCGACGCGTAAGCTGTGCGACGCCGTCGGCGGGTGCTTGTGCTGCAGGGCGGTATAGAGTCCGCTGGCCAAGCCCAAGCGGACCTGGACGAGGGAATTCTGGTGATGGTCGACAGGGCGGGCAGCCGGGGTGGCCGGTGAGGCCGAAGGACCGGTCTTCGCCGGTCGGGACGCGGGCTTGGGTTCAGCGGTCGCCTCTTCGAGGGCGCTCAGCAGAGAGCTGATTTCCGCGACTCGCGACTCTGTCTCGAGCCGTCGCCGCGCCGAGAGCGCGCGCGGGTCCGGAGGCGCGGGCGACGCAGCGGCGGAATCAATGGCGGGATGGTTTGTCTCAGGCATAGCGACGGTAGGACCGGTCCGCGATCAATAGTCGGATAGCGCAGACAGCGACGGTACAGACCTTCGGTCCGCTTAACCGTAGGTCACTCGCACCATGACGGCAAATGCTTGCAAAACACAATCTCCGGCGGGATTTACGCCCCTTAGTCCCAATACGGGGATCACGCTGAGCAGCGTCTAGGCTCGACTGCCCTAGCACGAGCGGCGACGCCCCACTCGGTGCAATCCGTACGATCTAACGGCCTGCGGCAATCGAGCATACGGTCCAAGCTTGAATCCTCCTGGCCCTCTCGATACGTTGACGGTTCACGGCAGTTGGCCGGTTAAATGTTTGGAGACGATCATGCGGTTGGTGACCTTTGAATCGAATGGCGTGCCGAGGGCCGGCGGGCTTCGGGTGGGATCGACCGGCGTGCCGGAAGTGGTTGACCTCCAAGCCCATGACCCATCGCTTCCCGGTTCGATCAAGGAGATTCTGGAGGCCGGCCCCGCCGTGTGGGAAACCGTCCGGCGTGCCATTGCGGCCGAGCACTGCACGCCGCTCGATCAGGTCAAGCTCCTCTCGCCGGTCCTCGATCCGCAGAAGATCATTTGCGTCGGTCTGAACTACGCGGACCATGCGGCCGAGACAGGCGCCAAAGCAGGCGACGAGCCAGTGATCTTCTGCAAGTTGCCAACGACGCTGCGCGGCCCTGAAGCCCCCATCGAGTTGCCGCCCGAGTCGAACGAGGTCGATTACGAGGCCGAGCTCGTCGTGGTCATTGGCACGCGCGCCCATCGCGTGAGTCGCGTCGACGCGCTCGACCATGTCGCCGGGTTCGCCTGCGGAAATGACGTTTCGGCTCGCGATTGGCAGAAGAACAAGCCCGGAAAGCAGTGGCTGTTGGGGAAGTCGTTCGATTCCTTTGCTCCGTTGGGTCCGTGGATCGCGACGCGCGACGAGATCGCCGATCCGGGCCAGCTCGACATCGAGATGAAACTGAACGGCGAGGTGATGCAGAGTTCGAACACGCGACAGCTCATTTTTCCCATCGATTATCTGGTCAGCTACCTCTCGCACGTCTGCACGCTGCTCCCCGGCGATCTCATCTTCACGGGGACGCCATCGGGGGTCGGCTTCGCGCGCACGCCGCCGGTGTTCTTGAAGGCGGGCGACGTCTGCGAAGTCTCGGTCATGGGATTGGGGACGTTGCGGAATCCAGTGAAGATCGCCACTGAGTACGACTGACCGAGATCGCCCGCGGCGCAGAATCAACCGAGCGGCCGCAGCGTCCCCTGAAACTTCGCGAGCGCTTCGGCCGGTTCGAGATTGAAGATCACGCGGCCGTCGGTGATCCAACCGTCGCCGCGGTGCATGAACACAGCCGTCGCGGAGCGAAGGTTTCCAACGGCTTCGACATCCTCCATACCGCCCCCCTCGATCGCGGCAAAGCTGATCGTGGCCGCCGCCAACGCAATCAATTCGCCGGTCGCGTCGTCGGCGGCGAACAGCGGCGTGCCCGAAAGTTCGCAACCGGTCCAGCGGAGGCCGCGTGGTTTGCCGCTCGCGCTGGCGGTGCGGAGGAACAGGCCGGTGAGGTCGTCCCGCTGCTGACTGAACTCCTGGATTGCGTCTTCGCGACCGGCGACGGCGCGTCGCAACCGCCGGCGATTGAATCGCGTCGCGGCGAAGACGGTGGCGGCGACGCCGCCTGCCAGCACTGCGATCATCCAGAGGTATCCCATGTCGTCGCGCTCCTCGACCGAGTCGCGCGATCGTTCCGCTGGCAACTTGGCCGCTTACCGCCAGGTGAGGCTGTCGTCCCGCTGTGCCGCCGCGGGCGGGGGCGCCATTGCGGGCTGAGCGTGAGGGTAGACCATCGGGCCGGCGCCCGGCAAGTAACCCGCTTCCCCCTGGTTGGCTCCACAGCCGCAACCGCCAGCGCCGCCGTGACATCCTATCGGAGCGTAGGGCGCCGGATAAGGGAGCTCGCAGCCGCGCGGGACGTACACGTAACTCGCCCCGCGATCTGGCGCTGCGTCGCGCGTCTTCACCATGGGGGCCTGATGGCCCGGCCCGTAGCCGTAACCCCACCACTGGGCCCAGTTGCTCGGTTGCGGCGGAAAACCGGGGAACCAAGCCGCTGCTTGCCGGGGCGAGGCGAGCGTGGCCGCCAAGGCGATCGCCCCGGCCGCGAGTTGAATTTGAATCGACATGGCACAGCGCTCGACGCCAGCGGAGATCACGACGCTCGTCACTAACATCGAACGGCCGCCGGTCGCGGCACGGGGAAACCGCCGCGTGATAGCTCGACCGTTGCGACCTGCCAGCATGCCGGCGACCCTCAAGGTTTCGCCCCCTTACGCACGTGGCCCCCAGTTCGCCTGTTTTATCGATTCTCCGCACTACTCCGATTATCCCCGACGATGGGAACGGGCCGATAACAAGGATTGAACCGGTTGCAGCGCTCGAGCCTCCCGACGGCTCAAGGCGCAGGCCGGCGACCCACATCCCCGCCGCGCCGCCCAGGGCGCCCCCAACCCGATGAAACTGCATCTCCCGCTGATCACAGCGGTCGCGGTTTGGCTTGGCCATGCCGTGCCCGCCCGCTGCGCCGACGCCCCCCCGTCGGCCGGCGCCGCTCCTACCGCGCCCACACCCGCCACCGCTAACGATGAGGAAGGCTGGTTCGACGGCTGGCGACCACGCTTTCTGTCCGAGCGCCTCGGGCGCGGTCGGAAGCCGGCCGCTCCGCCCGACAGCTCCGTGGTGCTGGTGGCGGGGCAAGAGCAACTCCCGCCGCTGCCGCCGCTCGGACCGGTCAACGAACGTCCCGCCCACGACGCACCGGTGACACGGCAGCTGAACGACCCCTACCTCGGGGGCGGGCTGGAGGCCGCGAACCAGTACATCGCCCCCTTGCCCGCTTATACGGACATTCCTGTCCCCAGCGACGGCGGCGGGTACTACTCGGCCACGTCGAGCCTGATGAGCAGCGAGCCCTATGAATGGCAGATCCTGCCGCAGGGGCTGATTTACCGTAGCTACCTGGCGGGCGAGAAGGAATCGCGTCTTCGCTCGTTCTGGTACAACGAGCGGGGTCGCAACCTGTGGGACCTGACGCTTGGCGGCAACGTCGGGTTGCTCCGCTACGGCACCCGCGGCAACGTGCGGCCTGAGGGGTGGCAGATTGGTCTCGAAGGCGCCGGCATCGTGCGGCTCGACGTCGATCAGAATCGCGACGTCGACTCCGACGACTTCCGCGGAGGCATCCCGATGACGTGGGGCGACTCGATCTACCAGGTGAAGTTCGCGTACTACCACCTCAGCTCGCACCTGGGCGACGAGTATTTGTTGAAGCATCCTGGCTATCCGCGATTGAACTACAGTCGCGATTGCCTGGTGTGGGGTCACTCGATCTACCCAACCGAGAACTTTCGCGTGTACGGCGAGGTCGGCTACGCGGTGGTGTACGACGTCGGCAAGCCGTGGGAGTTCCAGTTTGGCGTCGACTGGGCGCCGGGCGGGGCGACGGGAGGTCGCGGGGCGCCGTTCGCGGCGGTGAACGCCCATCTGCGCGAGGAGCTGAACTACGGCGGCAACGTCGTGTTCCAAACCGGCTGGGCGTGGCGTCGCAGCCCGGCGTCGGGCCTGTTCCGCGTCGGCATGGAGTACTACAACGGCAAGGACGATCAGTTCTCGTTCTATCAGGACAGCGTCGAGAAGATCGGCGGCGGCATTTGGTACGACTTCTAACGATGCGTTGCATCTCGCGTCGAACTGGCGACGATCATGCGGCACGACCGGCGGGACCTCCCGCCGGTTTTTTATTGTCCGTGGGCGAATGTTGATTTCTGGTGACAAAACCTCTCGCATCGCGTTGCCGGGGCTCGCGCCTTGCGCTCGTGCGAATCGGGATTTGTCGAGTAACGGTCTTATGGTTCAGGTTGCTATTGAATTGTCACTTGTGGGCGGACAAAACTACGGGCCAGGCGATCAATTAACGCGGCCAATGGACAAAACTGGCTGAAGCGTCGCTGTCGGCGTGCCATCGTTCGATCAACGGGGCCAACTGGCCGCCGGTGCTGGGCCCTCCGCTTTTCAGCGTGTGTCAAGCGAAAGGCCTGTCCCATCGATTCGCTTGGACACATCTGTCATAAACGATTTTGATTCGCGAGGGGAGCCGCTATTATTGGCCACCCCGCTAGAGAGTGGGGCGCCGCCGATAACAGGAGACTGACATCCCGTTTGCTGCGGACGAGTGCGCCGCGACGGTCACCGGATCATGGAAAATGACGGGCAGCGACGGCAGTGAATGCCAGAGCACGGGCGGGCGGCGATTAGGGTGCGCTGCGACCAGCAGGGGGCGAGCCAGGTGTAAATCGCCCGATTGGAGAGTCCTTAAAGCATTGGAGGCGGGGCATCTTGCATGTTGCCCCGCCTCCGATCGTCTCTTTGCAATGCGCGGCGAGTTGCCGGAAACGCGTATCCGGCCGTCGAACAGGCGACTCGCTAGGCGGCCGTGATCCCGTCGTATTTCAACTCTCGATCACCCGCTAGTTGAGAGGAAATCTCCTCAGTTGGCCGATCAGCGCCATCCCGGCGACCATGAGGGTCAACGTCGATGGTTCAGGGACCGCCGCGTAGGTGAACTGCGTGATCGCGCCAGCGGTCGAGACTTGGCCGCTGATCGCGTCGCCGTTGTTGATCTCGACGACGGAAAAGAGTCCGTCATTCTCGGTGTTGGCGGTATCAAACGTGGCGAAGCCGAAGCCCGCGCCGCTCACGGTCGCCGTGGCGGGGATTTGCACGTCGAGCAGCAAGTTCCCCTGGGCAGGATCATAAGTGAAGGGACTCTGCAAATTGATCGTGTAGTCGAACGGGTAGGGGGCGGCGCCGGACGCCGACGTCGTTAGCGTGAGCGAACCGGAGTAGACGGTCTGCTCATTGCCGCCGACGTTGCTCGCGAACGTCGTTTGGAGTTGATTGGCGCCCTCGCCGGAGCCTTGCGTCGTGGAAAGGCGGATCAACGACTCCGAAATACTCACCGTGTCGCCGGCGAACGCACTGGGCGTGGTGAAAGGGCGGAAGGAGATTGCCGAAATGGTCACTGGCCCGCTGACTCCAGCAAAAGTAGAGCTGTCGTAGACTTGTTGCACGCGGCTGCCGCCAACGCCGAAATATCGCAAGGGGGCGGGCCCTTGAGCGTTGCCGGGCGTATTGCTGGAGGCGGAGGGAGCGACGATGGTCGCAGCAGAGGCGGTTGCAATAGCGCCGGCAGACGCTAGCAGCGCGAGGGCGAATACATTCCGTCGAATCATGAGACGTTTCCTCAAGAGAACGTGAACGGCGAGTTGAACATCGACAGCGATGCCCGAAACAAGAGAGCCGCGACTCTGTTGCAATCGCAATGCCAAGGTCCGCGACGCATCGCACCGCGTGACACATTGTCGCGTGCGTCTGGAGTCGCCATTCACGGATCGCGACTGCGGGCGGGGATCGGACGCTATAAAACACGCAATATTCGTCGCACTCGCGGTAGGACCGCGCTGCTCAAGCTACGTCGGCGAGGATAATGACACACATTTTCAGGCGGCCACCAGATCGAGGCGGCTGTGGGCGTTAACCGATCAAGCTGTACGGATCTCTCACACCAAGGGGCCGGTGACGGCGTTGAAGAATAGCGTGTGCACTCGTCTGCTGACGCCGGAGGAGATCTAGCGATCGAAGGTCGCAGTCGTGCGGCCGGTGCTTCTGGCGTTGCGCGCGGCTCGAGGTCTCATGCTCGTTGCGCCAATTGCGGCCACATTTCGCTGGTCCACACAGGCGTTTGTCGATGCTGAAGCGTGAAACCAAAGGCTCCAAACGAAAGATGGGTTGCTGATGCGAACTCGAACTCCCAGCGCCAGTATTGGCGATCGAAGTGAACCAGCTGGGGAACGACTGGTTCGCGTTCAAAGTCTACCACCCAGTCTCCGAAGATATCAATTTGATGACGACTTTCTTGCGAATCGATCGAGAATTGCAGTCCGGTGACACCGCGAAAGGCGAGGTCGGCGGCCGCGATCAAGTACTCGTAGTCGCCTTGCACCTCATTTCGAGACTCGACGATATGGTCGACGTCAAGAACGAGATCTGAGCGCGTTGAATTCGTCTGGATGGAATTTCACGCAAAAGCTTGTCGTGGAAATCAAGCGAGGCAAAGGCGCGTTCTGTGCTTTCATGGGAAGGCAAGTCGCTTGCGCAGGAGAACGGCGTCTGGCGGTTCCCAGCCGCGCGAGCGATAGAATCCTTCGGCTTCGCGCCAGACGTCGGCGATGATCAGCGGACAGCCGCGCGACCGCAATGCCCCTTCGACGGCGTCTATGAGCTTCTTTCCAACTCCGCGCCCGCGATGCGATGGCGACACGATCAACTCGCTCAGGTACCCGCGAAAGTTCAAATCGTGAGCCGACGCAAAGCCGGCAATGCCGCCGTTCAAGCTATAGACAAATGCCAAACAACTTGGCGACTCCAAGACCCGGGCGACGATGTTATCGGGCCACGAAGACTGCCAAAACCCGGGCTCTGCCTTCATCAGCCGAGTAATCGCGTCGACATCTGAGTGTCCGGCTGGGCGAATCATTAACGGTGCTCCGATCGGCTTCGGCAGTATACGCGCCCCCGCCGCCGGCGGCGAGAAGAGCCATGTGAACGCACTTTCGAATACTTGTCTTTGCTCGGTATGAGGGTGGATGTATTAGTGAGGGGGGACGCATTCGCGCCGTCGGCCCCGCTGTTAGTACATTGGCCCGCATTCCGGTTCATATGCGATGATCGATCCGCCGCGAACGCTCCGTGGGGTCTTCACCCGTGCCGTGGTGCGTAAGCATCGCGGAAAGCCGAAATCGCTCAGCTCTGGAGGTCGTTTCACGCGCTCAGAATCTAGGCTTGGGCACTCTCACAGCGGACGCATCAATGGGATATTCGATTTTGGCTCTTGGCGACGTCGTGCGGATTAGCGCCGGCGCCTACGAAGGTTCCGTGGGCGTCGTCGAGCCGCCGACGCTTGATGCCGAGCAATATGAGACGGAGCGTCAACCTGCTGCCATGCTGTTTCCGGTTACGGTTGCCCTTTGCATTGAAGGCGTGCCTCACACGTTCCGCGTTCCCGCTGATCTGCTCACCCGCGTCAGCGATCGTTACTCCTAAGGTCGCCGCCGGAACTCAGCGAATTTCCCGTTTCTTGCCTCCGAATTGGGCTTCATGGAAGGGGCGACCGCAAGATGTGCGGTCGGGCAGCGCGGGTTTTCTGCGCGGCGGTTAGGGTCGTCGGGATGGACGACAAACCACCGCAAGAGACGCCACGCGTCCACTATTATCCGTTCAGCTACCCCGAGCCGATTCCGTGCAGCGAGGAGAAGCGGCGCGAGTATGAGGAGATTGGGGAGCGGATTGTCGAGCAGTTGAAGCGGCAGCGGGGGCGGCGGAGTCGCTGGCGGCCGCGGGAGAGCTAGCGCGAGCGACGGTTTAGCGGTGCGCCGGTTGTTGCGAATAGGCGCCTTGCGCGTGGCCGCGGGCCCGGGGTTTGGCCACGGCGACCAGTCCCGCCAGCATCAGCGCGAACGAGACGGTGGCGAGCAGCAAGCTGCGCAGCGTGAAGCGCTTGCCGAGCCGGAGGGTTGCGATGCCGCTGAAGGCGAGCAGGGCGGCCGGATACCACAGGACGAAGTGCCCTTTCCAGGCGATGAGGTCGTGGTGGGCGGGGTGGGCGGCGGTCCGCGACCAGAGCGCGAACATGACGCCGCTCGCGGCCAAGCAACCCAGAGTCAGCGCATATCGTAGCGGGCTTCCCATGCGGCAAGCTTAGCTCGCGGGATGGATGGGAAGTGGGGGAGGGAGGTGGTCGGCGGCCGTTATTGGCCGAGGGGGAATTTCTGTCGGCGGACGGTCAAAGCGGAGCGCCGTGTAAATCCATAAAAAAAGCAGCCCGCCGGATGACTCCGGCGGGCCGCTGCCCCAACAACCAAGTTTTGGGTTTCGACTAGCGGCGGCGGCGAGCGGCCAGGGCCGTCAGCGCGACTAGCGAAAGGGCGAGCGCGGCGGGCTCGGGCACGGCGGCTCCGGCCGGGACGGCCGAAGCGCCGAAGTTGGCCTTCCACGTGGCGAGGTCAGCCGGGCTCAAGGGGCTGGGCGACCCGCCCTGCTGCCACTTGAGGAAGTCGGCGCCGTCGACGTTGCCATCGGCGTTGAAGTCGCCGGCGGGGCCTTGACCCGTGGCGGCGTTCCAAAGCCCGATCGCTTCCTGTGCGGTCAGCTGACGACCGATCCAGAGGGCGGTTTCGTCGATCCAGCCGCCCCACGTGTGATGATGCGGCGCCGTCGTGCGGGTGCCGATGCGGGCGTCGAACGGAGCGGTAATGCCCCAGCTGTCGGTGCTGTCCTTGTAGCGGTCGGTGGTGATGAGCTCGCCGTCGACCACGAGGATCGTGTTGAAGATGTCGTCGCCGTTGCGCGAGACGACGATGTGATGCCAGCTGCCGTCCTTCACGGCCAACCCGACGCCTGGATCGTTGCCATCGCGGTGGACGATCTGGTAGTTGGACTTGAGGGGGTCGCTAAAGTTGTTGTCGATGCTGACGATCAGGTTGGCGCCGCCGATGTCGATCTGGAAGTGACCGAGATCGTCGACGTCGGAGGTGTCGAGGGCGCTGGTGCCTGGGGAATCCTGGCCATTGAAGTTATTCGTGAACAAGCGATCGCCGCCGCCGTTGCCGGGGCCGAAGACCGTTTCGACCCGGCCCGGTTGCGTCATGTCGGCGTTGGGGAACTTGAACCAAGTGGCCAAGGTCATCGTGGTGCTGGCGAAGCGATTAGCACCGAGCGGGGCGCCGAGGTTCACGGCCAGCGAATCGTTGTTGAAAATCGCACGATTCGTGGGGCTGAAGCCGGGGAGCGGAATGGTCGTCAAGATATCGGTCACGGGGTCGTACTTGTAGACGTTGTCGGGGCCGGGAACGCCGACCTGGCCGACGCCCTCGCCCAATTGGACTTCCGGATCGGAAGCCGGGACGCCGTCGCCCTCGTGGGTGCCATTGACGGGGAAAGCGCCAATGTCGGTGACCGTACCGACGACGGTTTCGTCGAGGCGGTAGTAGTGGGTGGGGTTGAGGGCCTGGACGGCGTTAGAATACGCATCGCCGAGGGTGATTTGGGGGGTGGCGGCGAGAAGCCCGACGCCGGCGACGAAGAATGCGGCTACTTTCCTGCAAGACATAGAGGTGCTCCCTAATGATGACGCGACGACGCGAACGGTTAGACCCTCGCCGACGGCGGGCGGCGCAGAGTCGAAAAGTGAAGCGGACGACCGCTCCGAGATTCGCTGACTAATCGCTCCCTTGTAATGGCGAGCGCCGGGAGTGTCAAACAAGCGGGACGCGATGCGTACTTTACGTTGCGCATTTGACCATGCGCGGTGCGCGGCGCTGCCAAAATGGGCAGGCGTTGGGGTAGAACCTGCGTGAATGGAAGACGGCGATTTGGCCGAAGAGTTGGGCGATAGCTTGGTTGCACGGCGCGCATGAGCGCTGTTTACGCAGACTCGACCTCGGGGCAAAGGTGACGCGTGAAACCGGCCTCTTTGAGCAGCCGCCAGGACTCGAGCAGTTCGCGGGGCAACTGGTGCGGCGCTTGGTACCCGAGTGCCGGATATTGGAGAATTCGATCAACGTCGCCGACCATCTCGTCGATGACGCCGAGGACGCCGACGACTTGGGAAACGTCGTCGGGGAAGCGGAGCGAAGGGGCGTCGACTAGCGCCGTCACGTCGGGCCATTGCACGGGGAGCGTCAGCTGAACGCGTAGAATCGAGTTGGGCTTCGTGACGAAGGTGACGCGCTGCAGCTGCGGCGCGAGCCGGCGGACGAAAGCGATGTTCTCGCCGAAGTTGGTGGCGGCTTCTTCAAGCATGATGGCCTCGCGGGGGATGCCGTTGGCGAGGGCCCGTTCGCGAAAGACGTGGGCTTCGGGGACGTTCCACAGATGCCTGGTCCAATTGCCGGCGTTGCCCGAGAGGATCAGCAGGGGGGCGACGCCGCGATGGACCAGGTCGCACGCGTGATCGCAGACGCGGAGGTCGTACGAGCAGCAGACGGCCACGGCGTCGCTCGGGGCGTGGGCGCGAGGCGCCGATAAGTAATCCCAGAGCTGCTGGGCGGCGATGATGGTTGGAGAGCGCATCGGCGAGCCCGTGGCGAACGACTTGGACGGCGCTCGCAGACGGCTTGGCAGCGAGGCTCGTATTTGGCGAAGGTTGCCGCTACACTATGGTCATCAGTTGGCGCGGCGGACAGGGCGCCGCGACTCAGGCAGAGCAGAGAAGAGCCAGGACGACGCTGATCGAGAGGTCGGCGGGGTTGATCGAGTAGTCGGCGGGGGCGCGTCGTCGAACGGTTGACGGCGACGATGTTTGCAGATGGCGTCGGCCAGGACGCCGCAGCGGCAGTCTCGTTCGCGAGAACGGAGACGGCCGTACATCCTTTCAGCCTGAGGAACTTCGATGTCTTGCGCCATCGGCCGCGGGAAGCGCGGCTTCACTCTCGTCGAACTGCTGGTCGTCATCGCCATCATTGGCGTCTTGGTTGCGCTGTTGCTGCCGGCAGTCCAGGCGGCGCGCGAGGCGTCGCGGCGATCGAGCTGCCAGAATAAGCTCAAGCAGTTTGGGCTGGCGACGCTGAACTATGAGTCGGCGAAGAAGGAGTTTCCGGCGGGCTCGCTCGGCATCATTGGCGTGGGGCCAGGCGCCGACACGCCTTACTGGTCGCCGCAAGCGCAAATGCTGCCGTACTTCGAGCAAGGCGTCATTTCTGCGCGGTTGAACTTTAACGTAACGCCCTGGAGCGACGCGAACATGGCCGTCGCCGCCACGCAGCCGGACATCTTCATCTGCCCGAGCGACTCGGTGAACGACCAATCGCGCCGCGAACTGATGGGGTGGAGCAACTATCACGGCAATGCAGGGAGTTGGGTGAAGCTGACAAGAACGTGGGACGGCGTCTTTGGCCCGTACGCGCCAAAGTTCCCGACGGTAACGAGTCCTTTCTACGCACAGCTGCCGCCGGTATCCATGGGCCAAATCGTCGACGGCACGAGCAACACGGCGGCGTTCGCCGAGATGGCCAACGGTTACGGCAGCGACACGCAGGCGCCGAAAAGCAAAACGGCCGACTGCTTTGATCGCACAATTCCGGCGACTTCGGCGACGGCTGCGTGGAACGCCATCAATGGATTCAGCTGGGAGACTTCGCCCATCGCCGCCGGTTCTTGGCGGTGGCGCGGATATCCTTGGAGCGAAGGGACGGTATGGCGTTTGTGGTACAACCATTTGCAGCCGCCGAATGCGGTCTGCTGGCGACCTTGCACTGATTGTTGGTGGGACCTAATCACGCCCGCAACGAGTTACCACACGGGCGTGACGAACGTGCTGATGTGCGACGGCAGCGTGCAAGCGATCGCGGACGGCATGGACGTCGAGCCGTGGCTGCAAGTCGGCACGCGCGACGGCTCGCCGCGCATCCAATAGCGGACGATTTCGCTTCAAATTGTTTGCCGATGCAATCTCTCCGTCTGAATTCATTTCTAGTGAGATACTTATGAAGGTCGACCGCATTCAACTGCGTCGATGTGGCTTGCCCGTCCTATCTGCGGCCGGGCTGTTCGTGGTTGCCTTGGGGCTAACGACGGGGTGTGGAGAGAAAGCCGTCGAGAAGGCGCCCGAGAACTTCGAAGAGGCGCGCGAAAAGCATTTTGAAATGATGAGACAAGAATCGGGACAAGGCGGGCCGGCGGCGGGGCAAAAGTAGCGTCGCTCCGCCGGCAAGGGTCGACGGGCCCTCCCGTTTCTGGCGCGGGATTTCGTCTCGCTCAGCGTCGTTCTCGGCGGCGTTTCATGGCGTAGACTTTCTTCATTCAGTCGCGCTCGACCGACTGGGTTCCAATGTTCGTCCGCGGCGCCTTGCGATGCACAGTCGACTCCGTTTTTGGTTGGTGAGTCTCTCTATGTTGGGTACGTCCATCGTCCTCGGCCAGCCCGCTGCGCTGGCCGAGCGCGGAAATCCGCGCGTTGAGTTCAACGGGCAAACCATCGACGCGATGGTGGCCGACTTCATGGAGGAGCAGCGGATCCCGGGGATGACGCTGGCGATCGTGCAGGCGCCGTACATTCCGCGCGTGGTCGGCTACGGCGTCTCGAACGTCGAGAAGGGATTGCTCGCCTCGCCGAATACGCTGTGGAACGTCGGGCAGATGACCCAGGCGTACACGGCGGTCGCGATCATGCAGCTCGTCGAGGCCGGAAAGCTGGGAATCGACGACCCGATCGGCACGCATGTCGCTGGTCTGCCTAGCGAGTGGCAAGCGATCACCGTGCGGCAGTTGATGGCGCACGCCTCGGGGTTGCCGGACTACTCGCAACAAGCCGGCTTTGACGCGTCGCGAGCGTACGCGCCGGCGGCGGTCATGGCACTCATCGCGGAGGCGCCGCTCGCGTTTCGGCCGGGAACGGCGGTCGCGAATAGCGCGACCGACTTCTATTTGCTGGGGCTCGCCGTCGAGGCGGCGAGCGGGATGAGCTACGAAGCGTTCGTCACCGAAAATCAGATCAAGCGATTGGGACTGAAGAACACGATGTTCGCGTCCGATCTGCCGCAGGTCAAGCAGGAGGCGGTCGAGGCGAATGGGTTCAAGCACAAAGAATTCTTGCGCGAGCGGGATTACATCGATCCGACGGAAATGGCGACGGGCTACGCCGTGCAGTCAGGAAGACTGACGCCAGCGAAACAAAATGCTCAAAGCGCGTTCTTCGCGAACGGCGCGGTGCTCGCATCGGCGGAGGATATTAGCCTGTGGGACATGGGATTGGCGGGCGAGTTGCTGGTGAGCAAGAAGGAAAACCGCGATTTTCTCTACGCTCCGGTGAAATTGGCGGACGGCGCGACGGCGCCGGCGCATTGCGGGTGGCGATTCCCCGGCCATCGGGGTCTCATGGACATCCAGGGAAATGTGCCGGGATTCTCGTGCTATTTGTCGCGATTCACCGATAAATCGGAGCTGCTGTGCGTGACGCTCTGCGCGAACAAGGAGGGGGTCGACCTCTCGGGTCTGGCACGGCGGATCGCGGGGGCGTTTATTCGGACGCTGGGGCCGCCGGTAGGACCGCAGGCGATGGCTTGCCGAGAGAGTTGCTATTCCGTGGCGGAGACTGTTGATCGGTTGGAAGCGTTGGTGAAATCCAAAGGGATCGACGTCGCAGCGCGGGTCGATCACGCGGCAGCAGCGAAGAAAAAAGGCCTCGAATTGCCGCCGACGGAAGTGCTCATCTTCGGCAACCCGGCTGTGGGGACGCAACTGATGCAGAGTCGCCGGAGCGTGGCGCTTGATTTGCCGCTGCGAGTCGTCGTGTGGGAGGAAGCCGACGGGACCGTGTGGACGGGCTACCATGACGTGGCGGGGCTGGCCGCGCAGCATGGGATTGGCGATCGCGACGAGGTCGTGGCGGCGATGCAGGCGGGGCTCGAAGCGCTGCTGCGGCAGGCGACGGCGCCTTATTAAGCAACTCGCTCAGCGCGCAAAAAAGCGTCGCTACCGACCATGCCGGCAGCGACGCTTGACGTGCGAATCGAGCAAGCCTCTGGACTAGCGAGCCACCCGGCGGCGACACGCGGCAATGGCGCCGACGGCCACTGCGCCCAGCACGGCGGTGCTCGGCTCAGGAATCGCAGCGGCGGCCGACACTGCGGCGGTCGCGCCGAAGTTGGCCTTCCAGGTGGCAAGCGACGCTGCGTCGTAGCCGGGCGTGCCGAAGTTGCGTTGCCACTTCAAGAAGTCGGCGCCGTCGACGTCGAGGTCGTTGTCGAAGTCGCCGGGCAGGGCGACGGACCCAAGCACCTTGAGCACCACCGACGTGGCGCCGACGGTTACGTCCCACGATAGGCCCGAGGCGAGCGGCGCGAGCGTGAAGTCCGTCGCCGCAAAACTCGTCCCGCCAATCGAATTGGCGGTGAGCAGGGTGTAGGTTTCGCCGCCGTGGGGAGCGTAGCCGCTGAGTTCCACGGCTAGGTTGCCAAACTCGATCTTGGCTTCGCCGCCGACTTGAATCGTCGAGTGCGTGCCGCCGGTGATGACGGCCGTCAGGGTCGACTGGCCGGGATTCTGGAACTGATTGACCGGGTCGTAGGACATGAACAGGTCGCCCTTGATTTGGGCGCCGACGTTCGGCCCGACGACGCGCAAATTCGACGTCGCATCGCCGGAGCCGTTGGAGACGGTCATGTAGAGGTTCTGCTGGAGGACGAAGGAGGCGTGATCGCGGAGGTCGATCTTCGAGGCGCCGCCGGAGCCAATAACTGCCCCGCGATTGTTGCCGCCCGAAAGCGCGAGGCCCTGGAGCGTCAAGCCGGAGCCGTCGTCGACCGCCGAGTCGATCGACACCTTGCCGTTTCCGGTAACAAATAGGTTGAACTGCGAGCCGTTGTTCTCGGCGACGTTGTTCGCTCGTTGCGGCCCGAAAGGATCGCCGGTTAGCGTCGCGACTCCTAGATTCGGAGCGGCGAAGTTGAACGTGTCAAAGATGTGGAATTCGCCGTTGTCTTGCACGGTGAGGTTGGAGACCCCGCCGCGCTGCTGCAGGGAGCGTACGTAGATCTTGCCAGAATCTTTCACGAGAACGTCGGCGGTCGAGTCGGCGCCGGTCGAGAGCGTGAAGTAGCCCTCGTCCGTGAAACCTTGGGCTGAATTCCCTGCGCCGGCGCTGTTGCCGCTAACCACCAGGGCCGAGCCGGCCACGGTCATCTTGCCTTTGCTGGGATTCGACTCGCTGATGCTGATGCCGCTGCCGGTGCTGATTTGCGCGTTGCCGTCGATCAGCACTTCACCGTTGCCGTTGGTCTCAGCGCCAACTTTGAGGTCGTCGCTGATGCGGAGGATGGCGCTGTCGTGGAGTTCCAAGAGGCCGAGCTTGCCGGCAGCGCCGGTCTGAGCGCCGATCTCCAGGTCCTGATTGCCGCCCGGGCTGCCAAGGCCGCCGCCGCCGCCATCCAGCGGCTCGTCGTACAGCATCACAGCCGTTCCGCGCATCACGAATTTGGAATCGAGCGAGCTCTTGTCGCCAATATGGCTGCGATCGAAGTCGGCGTGAACCGCCAGCGTACCGGCGCTGAAGTCGACGTTGCCGCCCGTGGCTCCCGTCGTGCCGAGGTGAAAGCTCCCAAGCTCGCGCGTCCCGGCGAAATTGATCGAGGCGGTAACCGCGGGATTGAGGATGAGCACATTGTCTGCGGCGGTGGGAATGGCGTTGGTGCTCCAGTTCCCAGCGTTGTAAAAGTCGTTGTTCACCGCCGCGGTCCACGTCGTATCGACCGCGCTGGCAAGCGGGGCGATTCCCAAAGTGCTCAAGGCGAAGAGAGCGCCCGACAGGCGTCTGGCAAGCTTCATGGTTTTGACTCCAAAGTAGAAAATCTGCCGCGACGTGCCGGCGTCGGGCGGTGCCTGGGTCAGACTGGTTCAGATTCGTTGCGCGAAAAGCGCGAAAAGCGCGAAAAGAACGAGGACGAGTAGCAATCAGTCAGGCGTCTTCATACCACGCCAAGCGGCCGGAGTCTAACTGCAACGCGAACTTTTGGGCGTGTTTCGCGTCTACGGGGCCCATTTTCTCGAGGCCAACCCAGCTCTCTGCGGAAGCGCCGCTGCTCCTTAGACGAGCCTTTTGCCTCGGTTCGACACTCCCCCAGCGAACGCCCAGGGGCTTCATTAGCGGACCGTAAAGTCTTCACGACCTCTTCATGTGACGGCGATAGCCTGATCCCACACTGGCGTTTTGTGTTTCAGATCAGGACTAATTTTAATGCTGGAGAATGCTCATGTTGCGGTATGTGTGCGTGTGGGCGGCGGTAGTCGCCGTCGGGCTTGCGGGGCAGGCCAACGGAGCGATTCGCATCACCGAGTGGATGTACAGCGGCGCGTCCGCTGAATTCGTCGAACTAACGAACGTCGGCGGCAGCTCGATCGACTTGACGGGGTGGAGCTACGACGACGACAGCGCCACGGCTGGCGTGTTCAGCTTGAGCGGCTTCGGCGTCGTGGCGCCTGGCGAATCGGTGGTTTTCACCGAGACGAGCCCCGCCGGGTTTCGGGCGGAATGGAGCCTGCCGGCAAGCGTGAAAGTTCTGGGGCCCTATACGAACAACTTGGGGCGGGCCGACCAGATTAATATCTTCGACGCCGCGAACGTCCTTGCCGATCGCCTCACCTATGGCGATCAAGCGATTCCTGGGACGATTCGGACGCAAAATCAAAGCGGCAATCCGAAGACGTTGGCGGCGCTTGGGGCGAACAACGTCGCCCTTTGGGAACTTTCGACGGTCGGTGACGTTCACGGGTCGTTCGCGTCGGCGAATTTTGACGTCGGCAATCCGGGCGCCTTCAGCGTCGTCCCCGAGCCGGCGACCCTGGCTTTGGCGGCGCTCGCAGGACTGGCGGTCGTTTGCCGTGGCCGGAAGGCGACGAAGTAGTTGATCCTCAACAGCAATTGGTCGTTTGAATCGGGGGCCAATCGGCGGACTAGGCCGTTTGACAGGCCGCCATGCGGCGCTGCCGCATGGCGGCCTTTTTTTCCCGCTCCAGGCGAACGATCGCTGCGGACGGGGCAACTAATTTCTCCGCCCCCTTCCCAGAGAGGCTCATGATGTTTCGCCGTTCTGGTCAATGGACCGCGATTTGGGGTGCAATGGCATGCCTCGCCGCTTGCGGAAGTGCGCGGGCGGCGCATAGCTTTCGGTTCCAAAGCAATCTGCATGGGGCGACTGTTACGGGGCAATCTTCGGCGTTAGTCGCCGCAGGCGCCTACGGCATGTCGCTGACGGCAGGTCCGGCGGGCGCTGCGCTGAACGAAACCCATCCGCAAGGGATGGGGATCGACTCCCGCGGAGTCGCCGGAGCGCTCGACGCGACGAGTACGGCCGGCGTCGACAAGATCAACGTGCTCGAAGGGCCTGCCGGCGGGGCGAGCGAGACAATCACATTCTCCTTTGACCGGAGCGGAGTGATTCGCGACCTGCTCTTCGACGGAATCAAGGACGAAACGCTGGAGTACTTTCAGCTAACGCTTCCCAACGGCGAGTTGCTGACGTTCGTTGACGCGGAAGCCGAGTTTCGTCTGACGCAACAGGGGTTCAGCCTGGCCGATTTGAGTTTGCCCAACATCACGCCGCTGGTCGACGGCAACGACGACCGAATGGGAATCAACCTCCCGTTCGCCGCCGGGGACGCCTTCGTCCTCTCTTACGGCAACCATCCGTTTCCGACCGGATACGTACCTCGGCAGAATGAGTTAGGAAATGGCGCCCGTTGGGAGGGTCTTGTCATCGTGCCGGAACCGAGCGGGCTGGGGCTCACGCTGTGCGGAGTAGGTGCGCTCCTGGGGATGCGCCGGAAGCTACTATGAAGTGAAGCTATCGCGTCAGTCATCCTGTTCGGCGTAGTGAACGATCTCTTGCGTGGTGAAAGCAAGCGTCACCTTGTTCTCCTGATTGGGAAGTACTGTGATGCGTTGCGAATAGGTAACGCGCGAGAAGGGGGGCAACGCACTCGCCGGCGACGCCGATGGGCGTTCGCCAAGCGAGGCGTCTTCAAGGCGAATGAGGGTTGCCCAATGATCGCCGACGACGGCGCCGTCGTCGGCGTCGTACGATGTCAGCGTAAACGTACCGTCGGGTTGCAGGCGGCCAAAGGCCGCGCGGCCGGCGTTGCGACTCTCGCCCTTGGCGACGGGGGCGAACATCACCTTGCCGGCGGCGAAGGGTTTGCCGTCGATGGTGACGACGCCGCGGACCGGAGCGAGGTCGTGGGGGGATTTCGAACAGCCGATGCACGCTCCCGGGATGAGCAGCGTGAGAAACCACCGCGGGAGAAAGGCGTTAAGCGGCGAGCGGCGAAGGGCGGCGTCAGTTGAGTTGGCCAATGACTTCTCCGTCGATGCGGTTGCCTAGCAGGAGAAACGTCCGAACTTCGAGTTCTTCGCTGAGAAATCGGACCGATCCGTCGACGAATCCGAAGTGAACGCCGGCAGGGTGCCAACTGAACGTGCAGTCGTCGGTGCCGCTGCCGCCGGGAAGGCGAAGGACGTCGTTCTCGGTGAGAGGATACCCGGCGCCGCCGATGTTGCAGTTCACGGGGTCTTGGGTCTTGAACAGCGTCGTGCCATCCTCGCGCCACGAGCCGAGCCACATGGGGAAGGCCTCGAAGCTGGGAACGTACGCCGCCTCGCCGACGGCAATCGTGTTGCTCGTGCCGTCGGTGACGTCGACGATGCGAATGCGCCGCAGGTCTGGATCTTTGACCGTAACGTCAATGACGCCGTCGCCGGTAATGTCTTGGTAGCACGTCCCTGACTTCAGCCCTTCCTGCACGCGCCAGAACATGCCGAGATCGCAATAGCCGCGCGAGCCCTTGTAATGTGAGACGGCGTAGCCGGACGTGGCGAACGGCCCGGCGCCCAAGATCGGGTCGGCGTCGGGAACGTGGGTTGGCAGGTCGGCCGAAGGGCAGCGGAACATGGCGAGTTCAGCGTCTCCTCCGGGAAGCGGGCGACGTCCGGCCGCATGCGCGGCTCGGAAAATGCCCGGCTTCCAGGGGTTGCCGTCGTAGCCTGCAATGCCATTGTTCTTGAGATTGTTGAAGATGGCCTGCGCTTCGAGTTGCGGAAGGATGCGCGAGGCCCAGCCGAGGCCGTCTTCGTGTTTGCGTTCTTTATCGTTTTCGGCGCCGTAGACGCCGATGGGGAACTGATCGTGCGCGTCGTGGTATGACAGCAGGCCCAGAGTTAGCTGTTTGATATTGGCACCGCACGACATTCTTCGCGCCGCCTCGCGAGCGGATTGCACGGCTGGCAGGAGCAGCGCGACCAACACGCCGATAATGGCGATCACGACGAGTAACTCGACAAGCGTGAAGGCGGACGCTGGCCGCTGCGTGCGAGAGAGGAGCTTCATCCTTTTTCCTGTGAGTGGGAAAGACTCGCGTCACCCAATTTTGATTGTTTCGCAAGAGCCCGCCGCGCTCAGCGAAGCGCACTTCATCAACATAAAGAGGGCACGCGCGTGAGTGAATAACCAGCGACAACAATTAGCAATTGGTTCACGTTTTCTTCACAAATCTGTGTGACAACAGCGGAACGCGACTGCACGCCGGGCGGGATTGGAAGCTGCGCGCATCGCGCCGGTCACGGCGCCGCGGCGTCGACGCTGAGTTACGAACGCAAGTCAACGGCGAGGAGCCACAACGTGAAGATGGCGGCACGGAGTTGGGCGTGGATCATCGCGATGGCGGTCGCGGCGATATGCGTGAATGCGACCGAAGCGCACGCACAGATGTTCATCAACGAGCTCTTCTTCGATCCGCCGGGCTCGGCCGCCGACGCCACGCACGAGTACGTCGAGCTCCGCGGGACGCCGGGAGCGTCGCTCGCCAACCACTACCTCATTTTCGTGGAGAACGAAGACAATCTCTCTCACACTGGCGGGGCCGGGCTGATTGAGTTGATCTTTGACCTCGGTTCGCAGTCGCTCGGGAGCAACGGCTTCCTGACGTTGCGTCAGAAGGCCAACCAATTCAGCGTCTATGGCAACTACGCCGTCGATCCGGCGGCTACTGACTTGCAAAATACGGGGACTGGCGTCGGCTACGGCTCGGGCGCCGGGAGTTCCATCGGCGCGTCAAACGTCGGCAGTGGCGGCGCCCCCGACGGACGGATCGAGAACAGCGGCTTCACGGCAATGCTCATCCGCAACGGCGGCGACCCGGTCGCCAATGCTCCGACGCTGGGATTCGATCTCGACGTCGGCAATAACGGGCTCGACGTAGCGACGGGACGAACGGACTGGACGATTCTGGATTCGATCGGCATATTCTCGGAGCGATTCGAGGCTTGGGATCCCGACTTTAACGTGCCGCTGGGCCGACTCTACGGCGCAGTCAATTTCGGGCCGGAAACCGCGGAAAGTACGCCGGGGTTCGTCCCCAACATTGAACCCGGGACAACGTACCTAGGAACTGACTTTGAAATCGAAATCGCCGCGCGCTGGGGCAACTCCACCGGACAAGCCCCCGATGACTGGCACATTTCGAACGTCACCGACAATTCGCTTTCGGGTTTCACGCCGGGCGGCAGCGACTTCCGGCAATCGGTCGGCGATCCTCATCCAACCGGTCCCTTGGAATCGACCAAGAACGTGCCGTACGGCACGGTGTTGACCAACACGCTCGGCTCGGCCAACTATCCGCTCAACGTGGCGCCGCCGCTGGCGGGGGATTTCGACCAGGACGGGCACGTCGATGACGACGATCTCAACAACGAGTGGAAGCCGCGGTTCGGAGTCGATTTGGACGGCGCCGACTTTCTTGACTGGCAGGCGAACTACGGTTCTACATCAACCGACGCCGTTGCCGCGAATGGGGCCGTACCGGAACCGGCCGCGGCCTCGCTGCTGGCGCTGGCCATCGCGGGCATTGCGATCAACCAGCGACGAGACAACCGTCGTCGAGGATGAAGCGCCGTCCCATCCGTGCCGCGAGCGTTTCGCTGTGGGTAACGGCGATGAGGATCGCGTTTTGTTCTTGCTGCAATTCCAGCAGCAGGTTGATGATGGCTTCGGCCGTGGTCCGGTCGAGGTTGCCGGTCGGCTCGTCGGCGAGCAACAGAGTAGGCTGGCGCAGGAGTGCGCGGGCGATGGCGGCACGTTGGCGCTCGCCGCCGGAGAGTTGCGCAGGTCGGTGATGCAGCCGCTGGGCGAGGCCGACACGCTGCAATAGCTGCTCGGCCCGCGTCACGTCGGCCGGCCCCGCGGCGCCGTCAGCGAGCATCGGCGCCAGCACGTTTTCCAATACCGAGCATTGCGGCAGCAGATGGTGATCTTGGAAGATGAAACCAATGTGGCGGCTGCGGAAGGCGGCGAGCTCTGGCTCGCTCAACTGGAACGGCGACCGGCCGCTGAGCTGGAAGTCGCCGGCGGAGGGAAACTCGAGCGTGCCGAGAATTGACAGGAGCGTACTCTTGCCGGAACCGCTGGGACCGACGATGGCGGCCGATTCGCCGCGTTCTAGTGAAAGGCTCGCGTCGCGCAGGATAGTGAGTTCGCCCTCGGCGACGGGATAAGTCTTGGCGAGAGATGCGGCGTGGAGCGTGGGCATGGGGGCCATTGTAACGAATGGCGATCCGAACCGGAGGTCAAGCCTGTTGCGTCGCAGGCGATTGCCCGCACGATCCGGACAGGATCGCCGGACGATTTACATCGCGTAAACGTTACATGGCGTAGACGCGGAGGCCCTCGGCAATGTTATCCGGAATTGGCCGCGAGACGGGGGGCTGCCCGTGCGCGACGCGGCAGCAGACGCACGTCATTTTGCCAATCGCCAATAGGACGCCTGCGCGCGTGAACCGGAACTCGTAGCTGATGCTCTTGGCGCCGATGCGGGTGACCGAGATGGCGATATCCAGAATCTCTTCGCAGCGCGCCGGCGACGAGTAATCGCAGGCCGCAGCGACGCGCGGGAAGCTGATGAGTTCGCCGTCGACTTCTTCGTGTAGACTGAGGCCGAGCGACCGGTAGAGCTCATGCTCGGCCGACTCCATGTAGATGAAGAACGACGCGAAGTGCATGATGCCGGCCATGTCGGTGTCGTGAAACTCGACGAGGCGCGACGTTTGGAACGGCTCGGGCATGGGGGAACGGGAAAAAGGTTCCGAGTATGCCGGCGCATGGCATCACAGGCGCTGACAGCGTGGGAAATCCCTTCCCTTCATCTCCCTTCGCCGGGAGAATTCGTAGCTCAGCCGCCGACGTAAGGCATCAGGCCCATGAAGCGGGCCCGCTTGATCGCCTTCGCCACGGCATGCTGGCTCGAGGCATGGCAACCGGTCTTGCGGCGGCTCACGATACGGCCGTGACGATTGGTCAGCTTGCTGAGCAAATCGAGGTCCTTGTAGTCGATGAACATCGGCCGAGGACGAATGCCGTCAACGCAGACGGGGTCTTTCTTGACAACGCGGCGGGTCGAAGTCGGTTTGCGCTCAGGAATCATGTCGGAATGTTTAACGGTGTACGATGGTCGCGGCCAAACGCTCGGCCAGCGGAGCCCTGTATTGTAGCGAGGGCAGGGCGGGACGCAAGATGCTTTGAGTGCTGGGGTTGCGTGTTTTTTCGGGCCCAAGATCTTCACCCGCGGTCGGTTCGACGGGCCCTTGGCACGCGGCGGCGCTAAGCTACCCGTTCGAAGGGAAGGTGGAGCCAGGCTTCCTGGGCGGGGGAAGTGGCTGGGAGACGGTACTCGTATTCGACGACCATGCGAGTCAGTTCCGCGACCGAATCGGCCTGCATCACGTCGAAAATGCGGCGGCGACGATTTTCGATCGTCCGAAGGCTGACGTCCAGTCGCTTGGCCATCGTGCGGTTCTTGGAACCTTCCATGATCAGCTTGAGGACTTCGCGGTCCTGCGGCGAGAGTCGCTTAAAGCGGTCTTGCAATTCCTGGTGACGGCGGTTGCGGCCGACCTCGGCCATGCTGCGGGAGACGGCTTCCTGAACGAAGCCCCAGAGTTCGTCGTCCCGAAATGGCTTGTCGAGGACCGCGACGGCGCCGCGGCGCAGTGCGCGGACGGTCGTCGCCGTCTCGGCGTACGCGGTGACGATGATTACCGGCAACGTCGTGGAGCGCTCGTTGAGACGTTGGAGGACCTCCAGGCCGTCGATGCCGCTCATACGCAGATCGGTGATCACGCAGCCGACTTGATCGGCGCTGAGATCAGGGAGCGCGTCGAGGAAGTCGGCGGGATTTTGGTAAGTCCGGACCTCGTAATTGAACGTTCGGATTAGCTCAGAGACGGCTCGCCCGGATTGGGCGTCATCGTCGATTACAAAAACAACAGGTTCAGGCATGTTTTGAGCGGACTGGGCGGGGCTCCGCGATTCGAGGAGCTGCGCCAACTGAGCGCCGTCGCGACGTGACCGACGGCTGGTAAGGGGCGGGACCGACATGACGTAGCCCTGAAGTGGGTGGGGACCGCGTGCACGCGGCGAGGCGAGGGCGCCGCGCCGACAATGCAATACTACAAGCATGCTCAAGATGGAGTATTCGCGTAAACCGCCGAACGGCTGCGGGTCGCCGCAGCGCACTGCTGAGAGCGTCCTGCCCAAATCGCAGGGCTAGCGAATGAATCGTCGCTGCCCGCAACCTTTATTGAAAATTGTCGGACCGGCACGAATGAGCGGCGTAACTGTTACTTGCTCGCTCCGCCCGCGAAGCTTAAAAATTCTGAGGGCTGTCTAGCTCGGCAGCGGCGGCTTCGATTCGCCTTCGATGGCGACCACCATCCGCACCAGTTCGGCCAACGAGTCGGCGCCCATCTTCTGAAAAATGTTCTGGCGATGGAGTTCGACAGTGCGCAGGCTCACGTCAAGGCGTTTGGCGATAATCTTATTCGCTTCGCCGGCCGCCACATGCGCGAGGACGTCACGCTCCTTGGCCGTGAGCGTCGCATAGCGGCCGCGGATTTCGCCAATGCCGCTCTGCAATGCGTGGCGCTGGCGATCCGCAGCTAGACCGTCGCGGACGGCCTCCCAAAGCTCGTCATCGCGACAGGGCTTTTCCAGTAATGTGAGGGCGCCGTTGCGCATCGCCCGCACGGTTCCGGGAGTCGTGGCAAAGCCCGTCAGGACGACGACGGAAATATCGACGCCGCGGCGGATGAGCTCCTCTTGCAGCTCCAGGCCGCTCATGCCGATCATGCGGACGTCGGTCACCAAGCAGGCGGGGCGCCGGCCGTCGTAGTGGGCGAGAAAATCCTCGGCCGAGTTAAAGCCGAGCGTCGTCACGCCCATGGCCTCGATGAGGGCCGTCACGGCCTTGCGGGCCTGGGCGTCGTCGTCGACGACATATACGGTGGAATGATCGTCGCGCACTAGTTTCCTCCCGTCGCTGGCAAGATTAAGGCAAACGTCATGCCGGGACTAGCATTCCGCTCGGCGCGGAGGTGGCCGCCGTGGGCCTCGGCGATGCTTTTGCACAACACGAGCCCCATCCCCATTCCTTCCTCTTTGGTCGTGTAAAACGCGTCGAAAAGTCGATGCATGTCGTCGTCGGCAACGCCGACGCCTGCATCGGTCACGGTCAGGCAGACGCCGTTTCGCGCGACCTCCGTGCGGAGCACGAGGATGCGGTCGACCAGGGCGGTCTGTTCCATGGCTTCACAACCGTTCATCAGTAGGTTGACGACGAGTTGCTCCAGCTGAATCCGATCGCCCAGGACGACGGGCAACTCGTCGGCGAGTTCGAGCTTTAACTTAGTCGAGCTGTGGCGAATCTCGTATCCGGCCAGTTCGGCTGCTTCGCGCACGACGTCGTTGAGCGATAGCGCTTCGAGTTCGAAGGGCTGCGCCTTGGTGAACTCGCGGAGCCGACGAATGATCTGCACGGTGCGGGTGATGGCCTCGGAAATCTCGCCGGTGCATTCGATCGCTTTTGCCAGTTTCTCGTCCCCGCCCGCCTGCAGATGTCGCCGGGCCGCCTCGGCGAACGTCTTGGCGGCGTGGAGGGGCTGATTGATTTCATGGGCGATGCCGGCGACCATTTCGCCCATCGTCGCCAACCGCGACAGGTGGGCGAGGTGGACTTCCTTCTGGCGCAGCATGTCGGCGGCGGCCTTCAGCGCGGTGACGTCGCGGCCGACGGACTGGTAGTGATCGAGTTCCCCGTGTTCATCGAATGTTGCGCGGGTGTTCCACTGCACCCACGGATAACTCCCATCGCGGCGGCGGACGCGAATCTCGTACGTGGCCGAAGGTCGCTGGGGAGAGATCGAGGCCAGGGCTTCCTGGAACGCCGTTTGGTCATCGACATGAATCGTCGGCACAAAGCTCGTCCCGATGAGATCGGCGGGCGTGACATTGTGGAAGCGGGCGAACGCCTCGTTGACGAAGTCGCGCGTACCGTCGGGCTTCCACCGGACCACGAAGTCGTTGAGCGTCTCGACCACGTCGCGATACCTCGCCTCGCTGGCGCGCAGGTCCTCGTACATGCGCTGCAATTCGTCCGTTCGCAACGCGACGCGGCGCTCCAAATCTTCCTTCAGATCGCGAATCTGTCGCTCGGCCGCGACCGCTTCGGTGACGTCCTTGCAGATTCCTTCGACCGAGGCGAGCTTGCCGTCGGCGGCAAAGACCGGCCGCTCATTGATTTCCAATTGCCGAACCGCGCCGTCACGGTGGCGAACCTCGATGACCATACTCTGCGATAGTTTGCCGCTTTGCGACGCGCGGGCGAATTCGTCGACGACCTGTCGGCCATGCGAGGGATCGGCGTACGCATCGCGGGCGTAGGTCCCGATCATTTCCTCAGGTTCGAATCCCAGGACCTTCTTCACCGAGGGGCTGACGTAGGTGATCATGCCTCGGGCGTCGCGCGAGTATATGATGTATTCGGTCCGCAACCCTTCGACGAGCCGTCGATACTTACGCTCGCTTTGCCGGAGCGACAGCAGGGTCTCCACTCTTCTGGTCGCATCGTAGATCATGAACTCCCGACCGATGAGTCCATTCTCGCCCACGATTTCGCGTTCGCGCGTCCATAGGAACGCCATGCTGCCGTTCGCGCGGCGGCCGACGGTCCGTTTCATGTTGGGAGGATCGCTCGCCGCGAAGCGATCGGAGACCTCGAGATACCTCGTGCGAATCGGATGGTCGAGATCGAACGTCTCGCGGTAATCGCGACCGATGAGATCCTCGGGCCGATATCCCATGATGTCGCGCACCGACGCCGAGACGAAGTCGATCTTGTTGTTGAGATCGACGCGCACGAACACATGCTCCGCGTGCAACAGCTCGTTCCACCCCGTAAAGTCGAATGGCCGCGACGGCGTCACCGCGGTGACGGGGCCTGCAGCAGCTGCCGACTCATGCGGAGTCATGGGGACACGTTCGGATAATTAGCGAGGCTTCTACGCCGCCGGGAAGCTGCGTCACCGGGATGGCTATTCATTCTGGCGTGTTCGACGACGGTCGCAACCTTATTTCGGCAAATGTCGTCGTCCTGGAGTAACAATCATCCTGGAAAAGGATTTCCGGCACGCGGACGGCGATCAATGTGGGACGGCGGCAAGCAGTCGATGGTAGAGCTCGATGGTCTGTTTTGCCATGGCGACGGAGTGATACCGATCGGCAACGGCGCGCTGGCCGCGGCGGCCAAGTTCGCGGGCGTGATCGGGGGCATTCAGCAGCACAGCAATCTGCTGCGCCAGGTGGTCAGCATCCAACGGTCGGTGGAGCAGGCCGCCGCCGGCGTCGGCGATCAGTTCGGGGAACGCCCCATGCTCGGGCAGCACCACCGGAGTCGCGTTGGCCCAGGCTTCGAGCACGGGCAACCCTTTGCTCTCGCGGTAAACGGTCGGCACGGCCATGACGTTGAGTGATTGCAGGAATTCGATTTTCGCAGCGCGGTCGAGCTCGCCATGATAGGTGAAACGGCCGGCGAGGGGGCCGCGCGCGACGCGGCGCTCAATGTCGGCCAGGTACTTGCGATCGCCGGCACCCAGATAGCCGGCGGCGTGGATCTCGAACGGCGGGGCATCTGCGCGGGAAAGCCTTTCGCCCGCTTCGACCAGCAGGTGCAGACCCTTGTCATGGCAAATGCGCGCGAGGAACCCGATCCGGCGCAGTGCGTCGGTCTGTCGCGCGTGCGGATCTCCGTGGCCGGCAAGGTCGAGGCCATGCGGGATGACGCTGATCTTCTCGCGGGGCGTCGCCATGTACTCGGCCATGAAGTCGGCATAGTAACCATTGAGGGCGACGAAGGCGTCAACGTCGGCGGCCCGTTCGCGGATGAGTTGTCGCGCCTGCTCGTAGTAGGGGGGCGTCAGCTTCTCGAGAAAGATGTCTTCGCCCGAGAGTGAGCAAACCAGCGGCGGCCCGCCCCGCTCGCGGATCAGTCGGGCGAGACCGAGCATCATCGAGTTGGAGAGGTGGACGACGTCGGGCTTCACGTCGTTAACCAGCCAATCGACGAGCTTCTCAAGCTCCTTCCGCTGATTGCCCTGCTCGCCCCGCAACATCGACACGGTCATGTCGCCAAGCTTGGCGGGGTCGACGCTCGCGGCGTTTCTGGTCGCCATACGGAGCAGGGCGGGGTGATCGAGCCAACCGTCGAGCCACCGCGGCGTATGGCGAAAGAGGGGGAACTTTTGCTGGAGGTAGGCGTTAATGCCGCCGTAGAAGACGCGGGGCTCGCTGACGTCGACTTCGTCGGTGCGGATCGGCGTGTAGATCGGCGCGAGGATGACGTCTTCGCCCAGCTTCAGCAGCGCAGCGGCGAGCGTGTTGTCGTGCAGACAACTCCCGCAATACATGCCGGCGGCCCCGGCGGCGAGGTAGGCAATACGCATGCGGGGCGCCAGTGTGAGCTCGAAGGCAAAATACGTTCAACACAGAGCGAAGAGAGGACACGGAGAAATGCGAACACTTGCAAACAACGCCTATCAGCTCGCTTCACTCGCCTTGGTGTGTTGACGTTTGTAATTCCTCTGTGTCGAAAAAATTTTTCCTACGCCAGCGCCGGCACGTCGGCGTCTTCGGGTTCGGCGTTGGGGTCTTCGGGGGGGAGCTCGTTCTTCATCCGCTCCATGAACGGGTCGAGATCCTTGAAAATCCCCCCGACTCGATCGTTAAAGACGCGGCCGACGAGCAGGTCGGTCAGTTCGCCGCGGTGGTGGGGGAACTCCTTCACGAACTTACCGACGCGGAAGCCGCCCGAATAGAACGCATGAACCAGCTTGCGAACCCAGTTGGTCTTTTCCTTGAAGCCCGGCAGCCACTTCCCGAGGCGCTCTTCTGAAGGATCGTTCGCCTGCAGCGCATCGATGATGCACTCCGACGCGAGCTCGCCGGACTTCAGAGCGAAAAAGACGCCGGACGAATAGACGGGGTCGATAAAGCCCCACGCGTCTCCGACCAGCACCCAGCCGTCGCCGGCCGAGCGGTCGGTAAGGTAGGAGAACTCCTTCGTCACGATCAGCTCGTCGACCTGCGTCGCCCCCTCCATGCGCCCCTTCACGGCGGGGCATTTGTCGACCTCTTGGAAGAAGATCTCCGAAGGCGTGCCGCGACCTTTGAGCATGTAGTCGTTGTCGCCCACGACGCCAATGCTCACCACGTCGTCGGCCTGGGGGATGTACCAGAACCAGCTCTTGCGCTGATTGGTGTGGAGGACGATGGTATAGACGCCACCATGTTCGGTGTCGCGCTTGGCCCCCTTGAAGTGGCCCCAGACCGCGGCCTTCTTCAGGTCGGGATTCACGCGACGGAGGCCGAGCTTGTTCGAAAGAATCGCCGATTGGCCGGTGGCATCAACGACGACTTTCGCGCGGACTTCACGCGTTTCGGTGGCGCCGTCGTCGCTATTGAATTGGAGCTTCACGCCAACGGCACGCTCGCCTTCAAACAGCACTTCGAGGACTCGAACGCCCTGCATGGCGTCGACGCCGTTCTCGGCGGCGGTGTCGAACATCATCTGATCGAACTCGGGCCGCGGAATATGCCAGGTCTCGCTCCACTCGTTCGGGTCATTCCAGCGGAAGAGGAACGGAGCCGACTCGCGGCCGGCGTGATTCACGAATTGGACGCCGACCTTCTTGGCGTAGCCGCTCTGCTTCAGCTTGTCGAGAATGCCCAGCTTCTCAAACGTGAAGTAAATGTCGGGCATGAGCGATTCGCCGACGTGCCGCCGCGGGAACCGCTCGCGCTCGACCAACAGCACGTTAAACCCAGCTTTGGCCACGAGGGTGGCGGTGGTTGAACCCGACGGACCGGCTCCCATGACTATGCAGTCGTAAGATTCTTGCAATTCCTTGGGCGATTTCTCAATCGTGCAGTGACTCATGCTCTAACGATCTCCAGGAGTTCGACGGCGGGGCGGCCCTCCACGACGATCCGGGCCGTGCGGCCGTACAGTCGTTCGCTGCCGGCGGTGGTTTGGGATTCAAGCTTGGCGAGGCTGATGGCGCTAATCGACGAGTCGTCAGACGCCGCGGCCCCGTGGCGAGCGGGTTGAGCCGACGGCGGCGCGATCTGATAGATCAGGCGCCGCGCGAGCTCGGGCCCGGGCTTGATGCGCCAGAGCCGATGTAATTCTACATGCCGCAAGACGTTGTGGCGAATGAGGATCCGGCCCAGCGGCGTGCCGCGGGATTCGATTTCTTCCCGCACGATCGGCGGCAGGCCGGCGAGGTCGATCCGCATGATGCCGAACTGGACAATTTTGCGGCTCTTGCGGCAGAGCAACAGGCTCGTGCGGCTGTAGTAATCGCCCTCGCGATGCTCGTCGAGCACCTGCACGTCGACCATCGAATTGTGAAACGCCTCGACGGTAACCGTCATGTGAGCGTCGTGGGCGAGGAGCGTCCGGTAGTCGGCGGGCATGTCGTCGACGGCCACCAGCCGAAACTCGCCGAGCTCGGCGAGCGTTGGGAAAAAGGGGGCGGTGATCGTCTCGAGTTGGGGCACGAGAGGATTGGCGAAGTGGGAGGGGGGAAGGCGGAGGGCCGAAACATAGCCCGGCCGTCCTGGCCGGCTGTTGCAGTGTTGTGAGTTCCCTGAAGCGAGATGAAACCCCGCAGCGAGGCGAATGGGGTCAGGGATCGGGGCGACTGGAGGCAATCCCACTCTTGCGGAACATTCGAGTCGCCCCAGACTCCCCACCCCGTTGATTGTCCCGGAGGGCGGGGGGTTCGGCAAGGCAGGCGATGCGGGCGCGGGAAGATGTCGGTAGTCAGTAAGTGTCAAGGAAATTTCGTTAACGTCAATGCGGGGTCGTCGTTGCGGCGTTTTCAACTCGTCGCGCGCCAGTTGTCAACGGCGAGTCGTCAGCGGTTGTTTGCTGAATGCAGCGGGCGGTGATCGCAGCGAAGTCGTCGACGGTAAAGGGGGCGATAGCAACTGCAACGGACCACTGACCAGGGACGGCTCTCTAGCCGCCCGCCAACTTTCTCTAAGTTGCCTGACCCCGGCTTTTCGGCGCGGTCGCAGTTATCGCGTTTGAAATGTCGATGCGGATTGTACGGATGGAGCGGTACGCCGTCGGGGCGAGGCGCGGACGCTAGCGGTCGGCTGAGGCTTCGCCCGTTCAACGGACTGGCAACGAACATCACCACTGGTCGATGGCGCCGAGTATGGCTCGAGTTGGACGACGACGACGCGTGTTGAACGATGAAGTACTCCACGGTTCGGGGGCGAGCGCGGCGGCGCAGGCGGCGGCGTTCGATCCCGATGCGCCGCGCTACGGCGAGCAGGCGAACATTGAAAATCATCCCCAGGTGACCGATTTTGTACCGCGGCGGAAGGTGGCGGTGTTCACGACGCTGCTGGCTGGCGTCGGCGCGGCCGCGGCGACGGCGGCGATTGCGCACTACTCCGAAACAATCGCCGCGGCCCTGCCGGGGGTGTCGGCCAGTGAGTTAAGCGCCGGCATGGCGGGCGGCGTGTCGGCTTGGACCACGGCAGTGGCCATGTTGATGATTGCGATGCTGGCGAAACTGACGTTTTCGCTGCGGCGCCATCGCGTGGATGATTACGCCGGGCGGTATCGCGTTTGGAAGTGGGTTGGCTGGGGCGCGCTGGCGATGAGCGTCAACGCCGTCGCGCCGATTCACGGACTGCTGGCGAAGGCAGCGATGACCGCGACCGGTTGGTCGCTGACGGCGGCCGGGGCCGAGTGGTGGCTCGCGCCGCTGGCGCTGGTCGGCGGCTGGATCTTTGTGCGGCTGCTGCTCGAGATTGGCGAATCGCGGCCAGCGATGGCCTTCACGCTGACGGCGGCAGCTTGCTACGTCGCCGCGGCGGTCGGCGTGCTTGGATTCTTGCCGGCGACGGCGGAACCGTGGGGCGGCATGGCTGCGAACGCCTTGCCGCTGGTGGGCGCCACGTTCGCGCTGACGGGGATGATGGTTTTTGCCCGCTATGTGGTGCTCGACGTGCAGGGGCTGATCGATCACGCCCCGCGGCCGGTCGTAGAGAAGCCGACCAAAGTCGCGAAGGTCGATGCGGCGGCCGAAGTGAAAGCAGCGTCGCCGGTCGCGATCACCGCCAAAGCAGCGCCCGCTCAGACGCCTGCCGGTAGTTCGACCGCGACGCGCGACGCCGAGGAAGCGCACGATCCGGAATGGTCGGACGACGCCGAGGAGGACGATGACTTCGGCAACCGGAAGCTATCGAAGGCCGACAAGAAACGGCTACGGCGACAGCATCGGGCGGCTTGAGGCGCGACGTTGTTGGGCCCGCGGCATGCTGAGCCATGCGGTCCCCTGAGGTTCAGCCTTCGCCGAGAATTTGGCCGATGGTTAGGGCTAGAACCGGCGCTCCGCTCGGGATACGTTTGTGCCAGGGTCGGGGCCACGGCTGCCTCTCGTCGAGCCGACGCTTCTTTTGGTAGGCTGGGGCCTCGTCCCACCCTTCGGAAGATCGACATGACAGTACGGACTCGCTTCGCCCCAAGCCCGACGGGGTATCTCCATATCGGAGGCGTGCGGACGGCGCTCTTTAATTGGCTCTTCGCGCGGAAGCATGGCGGAGAGTTTCTGCTGCGCGTCGACGATACCGACCAGCAGCGGAACGTCGACGCGGCGCTCGCGCCGATTCTGCGCGGGTTCCAGTGGCTGGGCATGAGTTGGGACGAGGGACCCGAGGTCGGCGGGCCATGCGGGCCGTACTATCAGTCGCAGCGCGGCGACTTGTATCAGGCGGCGGTCAAGAAGTTGCTCGCGAGCGGGCATGCGTATCGCGACTTCGGCACTACTGAAGAACTGCAAGCGGAGCGCGAGGCGGCGCAGGCAGCGGGCGGGCAGTTCACCTACAGCCGCCGCTGGATGGCGGAGAACGACGCCGACGCGGCGAAGTTCGCGGCCGAAGGTCGGCAGGGCGTGGTGCGACTGAAGATGCCGCGCGAGGGCGAACTGGTGCTCAACGACCTGATTCGCGGCGAGGTGCGGTTCGCCTGGTCGGCGGAGCAGGATCATGTGATTCAGCGGGCCGATGGGACGTGCCTGTATCACTTGGCGTCGGTGGTCGACGACGAAGCGATGCGGATCAGCCATGTGATTCGCGCCGAAGAACATTTGCCGAATACGCCGCGGCAGGTGTTCATTGCGCAGTCGCTGGGGTACGAGTTGCCGGCGTACGCCCATTTGCCGTACGTCGCCGAGCCTGGAAGCAAGACAAAGTTGAGCAAGCGGAAGCTCGACAAGTATCTGAAGAATCGCGACTTTGCGGCGCTGATGGAGCGAGGCAACTCGATTGCGACGCGACTGGGACTGGCAACGACCGCCGAAACATTCAATCCCGTCATCGTCGACTTCTACGAGCAGATCGGCTTCTTGCCCGATGCATTGCTGAACTACCTGCTGCTGCTAGGCTGGTCGCTCGACGGCGAGCGCGAGGAATTTTCGCGGGCGGAGATGATCGAGTTGTTTTCGCTCGAGCGCGTGAACAAGGCGCCGGCGAGTTTCGATCCGCAGAAGCTGTTGGCGTTTCAAGATCGAGCCATGCAGCAGGTTCCGCTGAAGCAAAAGGCGGCGAAGTGCTTGCCGTTCTTGCAAGGGGCGGGGTTCGTCTCATCGCCGCCGCCTTGTGACACGGCGCCGTATCTCTCGGCAATTTTGGAGGCGGCCGGCGATCGGTTGAAGATGGCGGGCGACGTGCTCGATTACACGGAGTTTTACATCGCCGACGACGCCTTGCCTTACGATGCCGCGGCGGTGGAGAAGCGGATCGTTAAGCCCGAGAATGCGAAGCCGCTATTGAAGGCGTACGCGGCGGAGCTGGCTAGCGTCGAACCGTTCGAGCCGGCGGCAATTGAGAAGCATCTCAAGGAGTTCGTCGAACGCCAGGGGGTGAAGGTCGGCGATCTGGTGCATGCGGTGCGCGTGGCGATCAGCGGCAAGAGCGTGGGCTTTGGGCTGTTCGAGACAATCGCGATTTTGGGACGCGAGCGCTGTATGCGGCGGATGGAGCGAGCCCTGACGCTGTGACGCGTTAGTCACGGCCACGGCGATCACCGCGGTCTCCGCCTCGGTCGCCGCCGCGACCGCGATCGCCGCGGTCGCCCCTGTCGGCGCCGCGATCTCCGCCGCGACCGCCCCCTTCGCTGCTGCCGCCCCGACTGCTGTTGACGGCGCCTGCCGGCGGCCTGTTGCCCTGCCAGGGGCGGGAGAGGGCCGTGTTTAACACCGCCTGCAGGTCGGCAGCCTTCAGCGTGCCGCGCAGTTCGTGGACCTGGACGACGGTGTCGGGCTTGGCCTTCTCGTCGAGCGAGACGGCGAGTTCCTTGACGTTGTCCCAAATGGCGTCGTCCGCGGAGATAATCAGCGAGTTGGAAATCTCGTCGACGCCGATAGAGAGAGCGCCTTCAAACGACATTTTCATCGGCTTCGACTTGGAGCTACTGGAGCTTGAGCCGCCGAAAAAACTGAACCGCTCGCTGCGGCTGCGGCCGCCGTCGTCGCCTTCGCCCCCCTTGTTCGCCTGGAACTCCTTGTCCTTCGAGCTGAGCAGATCGCGGTAGACTTCTTTAATCGCGGCGCCAATGTCCTGAGCGTTCGAGTAGCGAATGGGGACGATGTCGGTCTTGCGCTTCGAGACGGCGTCCTCGCTCACCGGCTGATCGTAAATCTTGACCAATTCGCGGATCACCTCCAACTGCGCCGGATTCGCGTTCTGCGCGACGATCGTGTTGGTGTCGATGTCGTAAATGAAGCGCAGTTTTCGCGACTTGCCGAGCGTTGCGGGATCCTCTTCTTTATTGTTGTCGTCGTCCCACCACCAGCCAAAGCTGGTGGTGTCCGTATCTTCGCTCAATTCGTCAGCGAAGTACTCTTCGAGATTGAGCGCTACCATGCTGGCGCGTGAGTTAAAGAGTTGGAACACTTCGAAGTCGCGTTGCGGCGGCGCGAGTTCGTTCATTAGTTCCTCGAGTTGGTCGAGGGCGGCGACGTCGTCGGAGCTGACGATCATGCGGCCGTCAGGCGTGACGGTGATGTTGATGGGGGCGGATGCGGCCGAGGGCTGCACGGCGGCGGGCTGTTCGGCAGGCTGAGCAGACTCTGGTTCGGCCGACTTGGATTGTTCAGCCGACGGCGGCGTTGCCGGGGCGGCCTCTTCCGCTTGTTCGGCGACGAACCTAAGCCGTGGTCGGACGCTCGATGAATTCGCGAACTGGAAGGGATGGTTGACTAACGTTGCTGCGCCGCCCCCCTCACCAGCCCGGTGCTGCGCACAGACTACCGCCTGCGCTAGATCGCCACCGGCGACTGTGCTCGTTGCTCCCTCGAGGGGCAGGGAGCCAGAAGATTCGTGTAGGGGGCGCCGTTGTAGCGAGGTAATCTTGTCCTTCGGCGTCGGCTTCGCTGTCGGCTTCTCTTCAGCAGGAGCAGCGCCGGGGGCTGCCTCTTTCGGGGCCATGTGAATGTTGAGTTTGTTCTGGCCCGACCAAGTCTCCTGCAGGCGTCGTAGCAGGGCTTCGGTTTCGGCGGGCGTGCGCGACTCCATGACGCGCCACTTGTTGGGATTGCCGCCCGAGCCCGCCGCGACGGCGCCGAGGTCCTTTAGTAGCGCGGTCACTTCGTTAAACTCGTCCTCGTTCGCCCACAAGAGGAGGCGGTTGTTCTCCACATCGGCCTGGATGCGGAAGGCGGCGGCGTTGTCTTCTTCATCGTCGCCGTTGTTACCCCAGGGGGACCAGTAACGGCCGCGATTGTTGTCGTCTTTCTTTTTCTCGCCCACCATCAAGGCCTTGATCGTGCCAGCGACCTGATCGGCGCGGGTCTTGCGACTCAGCCAGACGACCTTCAGGCCGCGGCCGCTGCCGTCGAGCTTGTCGATCAGCGATTCGATCGTCGCATGATCTGCGGCCGTGGCGAGCGCGAAAATCGTCTTGCTGCGATTGTCGTGGGTGAGTTGCGTCAGCGGGTTCAAACCGCCTAGGTCTTGGAGCGCGTCGACGACCTCGTCCGGATCGATGCTGACAGTGGAGTGGCGTTTGAACGTCAGCTCCTCGGCGCCAGTGGCCGGACCGGCGGCGGCCACGCTGCCGCTTTCGGGGACGTCGAATTCCTCAATGGTGCGAGCGATAATCTCCATCTCGGCGGGGGGAGCGTTCACCAGCAGAAAGTTACGCCGCTTGTCGACCGCAATGTGCACCGGAGGGCCGTCATCTTTGAGCATTTTGCTGATGTCTTTGCCCTGTTGCTGCATCTGCATCGCCATCTGCATTTTTTGTTGTTCGAGCTGCAGTTCCATCGGGCCTTTGCGGTTATTCGGATCGAGGCCGAGGACGATCATCACCTGATCGGCGATATAGTCGGCGCGACGGTACTTGAATGGGCCGAAGACGCGCGGGCGTACGTCTTTGTCCGCGACCATTTGCTCGCCGTAGAGGAGATCGCGAACATCGCGCAAATTCGCGACCGCGTCGATCACTTGGATTTGCTTCGAGGCGAGCAGCGGCGTCACTTTGGCGGCCGGGCTGAGCACCACTTTGAGGTCTTCGACGGCCTTAGCCGGATCGAGAGTCGCCGGAAGCGGGAAGCGGGTGCGCACGAAGTCATGCGGCGACTGGTCGTCGAGATCATCGGGTTCGACGCGGCGCACGAGGCTCGGGTCGATCTTGTCGATCTTGACCACGGTGAGGACGTCGCCGACGGAGATCATCGTGAAGCCGCGCGACAGCAGCGTGCGGTTAAGCAGATCGCGCGTCTCGTTGATCGAGTACCGACGCTGCGTCGAGAGATTGACGAAGTCGGCGGGGAGTTCCTGCCAGTCGAGGCTTTGCTTCGAGACGGCGGCAAACCATTCCAACACGTCCGGCCAGGGCTGGCCGCGGAAGTTGAACTGGACCATGCCGTCCTTGTCGGGGGCGGCCTTCAGTTCCTCGGCGTTGGCTTGCGGCTTGTCGGTCGGGCGCTTGATCGTTTTGGCCTCTTCCGCAGGCTTCTCGCCTTCTGGAGGCTTTTCGCCTTCGGGTTTGGGTTGCTCGGCCGCGGGTTGCGGACTTGGTTGAGGGCCGCCGGGGCCGCCGCCCATTTGGGCGCGGATGCGGGCCTGGACTTCAGGAGGGAGTTGGCTGATGTCGCCGCCGAAGCGCGGCCCGCCTGGCCCGCCGCGACGGCCGCCGCCTTCCTGAGCCACTGCGACGCGAACGCCCAAGGCGCCAAGCCCGACGGCGACGACGACCGTCAGCGCTGCGCTACGAATCAGCCAACTGGGAAACTGACGGCAGCATGGGGCGTGGAGATGGGAAGCAGCGTCCGCCATGGCAAGGTTCCTACGGCGCGGGAATTTCCTGAACAGCCAAGCCGGTATTATAGCCAGGCAAAGGACTTAACCCCAAATCGAGTTTAGCGGCGTCGATGAAAAGAGGGCGCCGACCGGATTCGAGGCGCGCCGGGACCGGCGGTCATCCTGATGGGAGCGAATGATCCAGCGGTAGGTTGGGGTCTGCCGCAGGGCTGGAGTCTTTGCTGCAATCAGAATGACGGCCGAATTTCAGGGCCGGGCGTCGGGGGGAACGATCAAGATCGACGCCCCGCCGCTGGTGACTGAAATGGCATAGAACCCAACTTCGGGAGCCGCTTCGAGGGCCGGCTCCAGGTAGGGGAAGACGGCCGGCACCTCGGTGCGACATTCCTCCAGGGAGAAGGCCACTGCGAAGACAGTGGTTGCCTCGCTCTCCTCATCTAGGTCGTCCGACTGATGGAGAATCGCGTCCTCGACGGTTTCGTCGCCGAGCCAGCTGCGGGCGATTTCGCCGCCGATGGCGTCCTCGCAATCGAGTAGGACGACGACCGGCACTTCAACGTCGCGCTGGAGGGCATCGTCGAAGGCTTCGAAGACGAGCGGGAGGCTGGTTTCCAGGAGCCATTGTTGGGCTTCAAGGGCTTCGTCGAGGTCGTCGGACATTTGGAATAAATGGGGAACGCTGAATGGGAATGCAGTGGGGAATGAGATGGCGTCTGATTGGTCGTCATCGTCGCGTTTTTCTGGACGCCGCTCAAGCCATGACGCAGGCGCAAAAAAAGAGCCCGGTCGCCGCGAGGGCGACCGGGCCGTAATCAACTCTTTTGCTTTGAGGGCAGGCTGCTGCCGGAGTTCTAGAAGATGCTCCGATCAGCGAGCGGGCACTCAGAAGCAGGTGGTGGCGTCTCCGAAGGGACACCCGCCGGTGGTCAACGGAATTCACCACCCAACTGGCGTATATGACTATGGTTCAACAGACCACCTCCTTCCGTACTGGGTACTGGCGGCTCAAGATCCTGCCAGAGGAAAGCGAGCGGCCGGGACTGCCCGTCGCACCTGCGTTCGGTACGACCAACAACTGCATTATAAATACAGGAGCGGGAAATAAGGCAAGCTCAATCTGGCGAGATTGCCGAAGATTTTCCACTTTGCATGAAAGTAACGACGGGGCCGGGCGAACCTTGGTTCGCGCTGGGGGCACTAAATTTGACAGAATCGTTGAGAGTTTTTGCGAGGCTGGATCGGATCGAACCATGACGGCACGGGGGACTCAAGAAGCAGCGGTCGCATAATGGGATGAAGTGGTTCGGATTGATCCTCGTGGGCAATATGTCACCTATGGTAGGTATTCTGTGTCGTCGTGCTCGTCGAGCCCTCGCGGCGACTTGGATGTTTCTTGATGGGATACAGTCGTCAGGGTAAGGGTCAGGATGAATCGTCGACAATTGCAAAAGCTGGGCGTGCCGCCGAAGTTCGCGGCGGCGGCCATCGACGCGCTGCGGAACGCCGCATCACAGGAATTGGGGTTCGGCCTGAAGGGGAAACGGGCGAAAGACCTCATGCAAGCGGTGGTACGCGCACCGGAGGCGTTCCTCGACGATCCGATCTGGGGGAAACTCGCCCAAGAAATGTCGGGGTACGAGCCGATCAAACTGCGCGAGCCAATCTCCTACCGGACGTGGGGCGAGGAGATCGACCAAGCGGCGCACGCCCAGATGCGCGACGCTTGCCGCGTGCCGTCGGCGGTGGGGGCGGCGCTGATGCCCGACGCCCACGTCGGCTACGGCCTGCCGATCGGCGGCGTGCTCGCCTGTGAGAACGCCGTGATTCCTTACGCGGTTGGCGTTGATATCGCGTGCCGCATGAAGTTGTCAGTGCTCGACGCGCCGGTTGAGGCGCTGGCGAATCGCCGCGAACCGTTTCGACAAGCGCTGGAGAAGGGAACTCGCTTCGGCGTGGGCTGCGAGCACAAGCCGAAGCAGTCGCACGAGGTGATGGACGCCGATTGGAGCGTGAGCCGCATCACGCGGGAGCGGAAAGATACGGCATGGAAGCAGTTGGGCACGTCGGGATCGGGGAACCACTTTGTGGAATTCGGCGTCCTGTCGCTGGGAGCGCGCGATGAAGGACTTGGCCTCGACGCCGGAGAGTATGTCGCGCTGCTCAGCCATAGCGGCAGCCGCGGAGCAGGGGCGGCGGTGTGCAGCACCTATAGCGCGATTGCTCAATCGCGTCTGCCGTCGGAGCTGAAAGATCTAGGCCGTCTCGCCTGGCTGGATTTGTCGAGCGAAGCGGGGCAAGAGTATTGGGCGGCGATGAACTTGATGGGCGAGTACGCCGCGGCCAATCACGCGGTGATCCATCGGCTGGTGTCCCAGTTGCTCGGCGCTGAGATCGTCGCGGGGGTCGAAAATCACCACAACTTTGCCTGGCTCGAAACGCATGGCGGCCGCGAGGTCGTCGTCCATCGCAAGGGGGCGACGCCGGCGGGAGCCGGCGTGCTGGGCGTCATTCCAGGCTCGATGGCCGATCCGGCGTTCATCGTGCGCGGTCGAGGCAACGCGGCAAGTCTCGACTCGGCGTCTCACGGGGCCGGGCGGCAGATGTCGCGGACGAAGGCGAATGATATGTTTCGCATTTCGCAGGTGCGAAAGGAACTCGCAGATCGCGGCATCGATGTCCTTTCGGCGGGCTCGGACGAGGTCCCCGGAGTCTATAAAGACATCCGCGGCGTGATGGCGGCGCAGCAGGACCTCGTGGAGATTGTCGCGCAGTTCGATCCGAAGATCGTGAAAATGTGCGGCGACGGCAGCCGGGCCGAGGACTGACCCAACGCGGGGTTGCCGCGCCTCCGGTTGGCGATGGGCAACGTGATGGCTTTTCCCATCCGGATGATCGCGTCCCGACTCGACGGCGGTCTAAACTGGCAGTACCACAGCGAAGATAAAATGATCAGGCGACGCTTGAGGCCGGCGACATTTTGTATGACGCTTGTTGACTTCGAGATCAGCTCTCGATAGCCGCCTACGGAACGATTGGATTACTCGTCGATCCATCGAATGTAGAATGGTGAATCTCGCGAACCGCAAGAAACGCCGTCAACGTGATTTCAGGGACGGCGCAAAACGCGACGCCTATCGTGGCACTTAAGGAAGGCCGGCCGGAGCCCTCCATCCGTTGATGCGGGGTGCACGATTCGACGATTTGGTAACCAGCCTCGCCACGAACGTCGCTAAAAGCGGCATGGCGTACAGCTTTGCGACACCTCTCTGCGACTAACAATCATGCGCTGGCCACTTCGCCGACAAATCATGTTTCCCGTGATCGCTGTGGCCATCGCTAGTTTGGGAACCGTCGGGGCTCTCAATGCACTGTTGGCGGGGCGACAAACGAGTAGCCGCATCGAACGACGATTGCGGGGCGTCGTCGAGGTCCTTTCAAAATCAAACTTTCCCCTCTCGGACGCGGTGCTTCGTCAAATGCGGGAGCTGTCGAGCGCCGAATTCGTGCTATATGACGAGTCGGGCGTCGCGTTGGCAAGTAGTTTCGCAGCAGCGCCTGCCGTGTTGCCCCCGGCCGCACCGACACGCGAGACGACTGACCTGAAACTCGGGTCGCCCTTGCAGGTCGAGGGGCGATGGTACTTCCATGCTGTCGCTGTCTTGCCCGCGCGAGACGTGGGGCAGTCGGCACAGCTGCTGCACGTCATGTTTCCGGTGGAAGAATATCAGCGGAACTGGCGCGAGGCGTTTATGCCGCCGCTGGTCGTGGGCGTCGTCACGATCGCCGTCGTCGCCATTGTCGCTCGATTGATTGGCGGCCGGCTGAGCCGAGCCACGGGGCAACTAGAGAATGACGTTATGCGAATCGCGAAAGGCGACTTTGCGCCCGCTCAACTTCCGACGACGGATGACGAGATTCGCGACCTTGCAATTGCAGTAAATCGTACGGCAGAAATGCTGGCGGACTATGAGCAGCAGGTCAGGCGCACCGAGCAAATGCGGACAGTATCGCTTTTGGGCGCAGGCCTTGCTCATGAAATGCGCAATGCGGCGACAGGGTGCCGCATGGCACTCGACCTACATGCCGAAAAATGCGGCGCGCAAAATGGCGATGAAAGCCTTTTCGTCGCGAAACGGCAGTTGCGGTTAATGGAAAGTCAGCTACAACGGTTTCTACGAGCGGGCAAGCCGCTCGACGATGCCGAGAAGCGCGAAATCAGCCTCACCGCGTTAGTGGATGACTTGATCTCCTTGGTTCGCCCCTCCGCTCGCCACGCACGGGTCAAACTCGCCTGGACTCCCCCCGATCACGACATCCTGGTTTTGGCGGACCAGGAGGCGCTCGGCCAAGTCGTGCTCAACCTGTTGATCAACGCAGTCGAAGCCGTTCAGCAGAACGGCGACGATCTACCCCGCGTGATTGACGTATCCTTGAGGAAACTTGAAGACGGGACGGCGGAGTTCGGCGTTTGCGACACCGGTCCCGGTCCGAAAAATTCTCTTGAATCAGCATTGTTCGACCCTTTTGTGACCAGCAAGGCCGAGGGGGTGGGGTTAGGCCTTGCTGTCGCACGCGAAGTCGTCGAGGCACACCAAGGATCGATTGATTGGTCACGAACGGACGGAAGAACTAGCTTTCGAGTGGTTATTCCGATGAGATAGAAAGGCGCGCAGGTGTCAAAGATTCTGGTGGTGGACGATGAGCCCTCCATCTGTTGGGGGCTCTCGCGATTGGCCGAGAGTTTGGGGCACCAGGTGCAGGTTGCGTCCTCGGCGGAGCAGGGCGTGACGCTAGCCGCGGAATTTCACCCCGACGTGATCGTACTCGACGTCCGACTCCCTGGCGTCGACGGCCTCACGGCGATGAAGCTCTTTCGTCGCTTGAGCGAGCAGACGCCAATCATCGTCATCACGGCGTTCGGGGACCTGAAAACCGCCGTCACCGCCGTCGAACAAGGGGCGTTTGAATACATTCTCAAGCCGTTTGACCTGCACGAAATCCGAACGGCAATCGAGCGTGCGCTGCGACGAACCCCGCCCGGCGCGTCGGCAGCGACGATTGCGGCATCGTCGGCGGGGGTCGAGGGGATGCTGGGCTGCAGCCCAGCAATGCAGGTGGCGTTTAAGCGGATCGCCCTGGCGGCGGCTTCGGAAGCGGCGGTCCTGTTGACGGGCGAAAGCGGCGTGGGAAAAGAACTCGCGGCGCTGGCAATGCATCGTCACAGCCCACGTGCGACGGGGCCGTTTGTTGCGGTGAACATGGCGGCGCTGAGCGCGAATCTCGCGGAGGCAGAGCTCTTCGGTCACGTCGAGGGAGCGTTTACCGGGGCGACGCAGACGCGTCGCGGGTTGCTCGCGCAGGCCAACGGCGGCACGCTGTTCATTGATGAAGTCGCCGAAATCCCGCCGTCCATTCAGGTGAAATTGCTGCGAGCGCTCGATCAAGGCGAGATCTTGCCTGTCGGCGCCGACAGGCCGGTGAAGACCGAATTTCGCGTCGTCTCAGCAACCCACCAGGATTTGCACCAGTTGGTCGACCGCGGGGAGTTTCGCCACGACCTATTCTATCGACTCTGTACTTTTGAAATCTCGCTGCCGCCGCTGCGCGATCGCCCGCAGGACGTTCCACTGCTGGCCAATTACTTCGCCGGCCAATTTGGCAACGGCCGGGCGGTGCTCGCACAGGAAACGATTGACGAATTGCTGCGCCGACCGTGGTACGGCAATGTCCGGGAACTGCGCAAAGCCATCGAGCATGCGCTCGTCCTCGCCCGCAGCGGCTCGGTGCTGCCAAGTCACCTTCCGGCGCCATTGCCCTCCTTTCAGTCAAGCAGTTCGCCCAAGACGGCTGAGGGACGATTGAACGAAGCCGTGACCGAACTTGCGCAATCGTTGCTCAAGAACCCAGAACTGAACGGCGACGTCTACGATCGCTTCCTACAGGTCGTCGAAAAGCCGTTACTCACGACCGCGCTGAGCCAGTCTGGCAATCAGTGCGCGCCGGCGGCGCGAGTTCTGGGCCTGCACCGGACCACGCTAAAGCGAAAGCTGGACCAGCATGGCATTGCGGATGGTGGCGCGGAGTAGCGTCACCACCACTCAGTTCACCCCGCGGCGATCGAGCACACGACGACTTCGCGGAATCAGCGTTTTTTCCCGTATCGCTGTACTTCGAGGCCGGATTAAGCGCTTAACTGCTGGTTGCCACATATGGCATTTGGCTTCGACCTACGATAAAATAAGTGGCCTGCCGTTTGGCTTAGGGCGGCTAGCTCAGTTGGTTAGAGCGCTACGTTCACACCGTAGAGGTCACAAGTTCGAGTCTTGTGCCGCCCACTCGAAATCTTCTCTATTCCCCAATTTGATGCTATTCCGCGGGGAATATGGGGTTCCGTCCCCGCTCCCTGCTGCTCAATTCCGCCCGCTTCCGCCGCCTGCTGTGCCGGATTCTGTGCCGCTTTTTTCGCGGCCTCAAAGTGGGCATCGGTCACTTGCAGATAGTGCTTTTGGGCGACGGCTTGGCTGTTGCCGATCCATTCGCAAACGACGTGAATCGGAAACGCTTCCGCTAGCTCCGTCTCGCGAGTCGCCCGCAAGTTTTGAAACAACTTCGGCCACGGCGTTAGCCCGGCGCGTCCGATGATTCGCTCCCACTACGTCCGCAAGTTGGCGCCCGCGCGATAGCGAACGATGATCGACTCGGCCAAGTCGTCGGCCCGTTCGCCAGCAAGCGCGCGAACGTCTTCCAAGCAAGGGCGAAGCTCGGCGAACATTGGAATCGTTCGCTCGCCTTTGGGGCTGCGTACGCTAATCGTATCGGCCAAAAAGTCGACGTCGCCCCAGCGTAAGGCTAGATGCTACGACGGGCAGCGTAGACCGCCAAAGCGACTCTGCGCGAAGAGCAATCGCCATTCGGCATCGGGGCAGGCGTCGATAACGTTGGCCGCCTCGTCACGCGTTACGACATAATCCCGATCGCGATTCGATTTTACGCCAATGCCTTTGAGTTTGCGGAATGGATTCTCGGCAACGAGCCGTGCGTCCGCCGCTTCGTTGAAGAACTGGCGAGCAATGCCGCAACGGCGACGGATAGTGCTGTCCGATAGCCGTTACGACGACGTTAGCCAGCGGCGCCATTTGGTCGCGTCGGCAAAGATGACTTCGCCGGGTGGGTTTCAGAACGTCCCGCGTATAGTGCTCGGAACGCCGTAGGACGTCGGGCAACTTGGTAGGCGGAGCCATACGATCGCCGCCGGACATAATGTCCGGCAACTATCTCGTGATAACTGTCAGCAATGACGCTCACGCTGTAACGTTGGCGATCGATCTCGCCCCGGCCTTGCCAGCCACTTGGCAGTAACTCGGCAAGGAATTCAAGTTCTGCCTAAAAGCGACTCGCGCAGCGTCGCTGATAGCTAAGCAAAGCCCCCCTTGCTCTTCAGGAAAGGGCAGGGCGGCCGCCAGCGCCAGAGCGTGCGCCCCGGCGCTGGCAGCCCTCCCGCGCGCTCTAGCACGGACTCGGAGCCGCATCTCCTACGAACAACCGCCAGCTGTCGTGGAGCTCGCGCCGCAGCTGGCTGACTCGTCCGGCGGTCAGCCGACAGAGCTCCGCGACGGCGCTCGTCCGTTCCCCCTGCGCCAGCGCGTGGACCACGCGCTGATCACGACGGGAGAGCGAACCGTACCACTGGCTGAAGTCAATCCGCAGCGCCGCCATCTCCGCGGGACTTGCCCGTCGGTAGTCGCTAAGGGACTGGGCGATCGAGTCGATCGGTTCGGTGCGGCAGCCGCGCAGCCGGCATTTCACCGAACCGACGTCCGCCGCATTGTCACGACTTCCGGTCAATCGCCCGGATCGATAGCGCCGCACGCCGTAACGGGCCAACGGCGTGGCGTAGCCGAGCTTCGCTCGACCCGCCTGCGCCAGCCCGGCATAGGCGACCGCAGCCGAAGCGATGACCGTTTGGATCGCCTCTTCGCGTTCTTCGGGGGCCAGTTCACGGAAGGCGATTCGCGCGTAGCGCCGGATCGTCGGCAGCATCTGGACGAACGAGGCTTGCCAGGGGAGGGGAGGGGCGTCATCAGGAGCGACGATTGGCGAGCAGTTCATGGGACGTTCCTTTCCAAAGGGACCGCCCCTGTCGAGGGCGGTCGTGTGAGGTACACAACCGCCCTCGCGACAGGCGAGAGCTCAACGAGAAACACGATGATCTTAGGGCAGCGTCGAGCGCGTCGAGCTATCCGCGGGCGAGAACTAGCGGGAGTCAGCGACGGCGAGGGCGCCAGCGTTACGCTCCATACAATCCTTATACTTATGCCGCCAAACAGGCCTGGATTTAACAGATCACCTCACGACGTTCACCGCAGCGAAGCGTGAACGCCTATGGAAGTGGCCGAATAATCTACCGCGGCGAGCTAGTTCGCAACTCCACCGAGCCATTTTTGGCTCTACGATGGCCACGAATCATGGTCGGTGCGACCGCCATGCAAGGACCAATTAGCCTGAATATGTACGAACCTGACGGCGGAAACGTACCCCACAACTCTCGAAGGCTGGCACTGGGTCGCCGCCCTCACGCTGTTCCTTCAAAACTATACATACAAGTACATCACCGGCTCTAAAGGTCTGGCTTAGCTAGCCCGCTGTGGAACTGAACTACTACCGGCTAGAAGCCATTGGTATCTACACAACACCGCCGATTTGCTAGGAGTCTGGGGATGGGATTTCACTACCGCCGATTGATCGGCGATTGCAGCGTCGTTACGTCAAGCTGGTGAAGGCGCAATTGAGTTCGTCGAGTACCGCGGCGGCAGGGCAGTCGGTCCCAGCAGACGGAACTGTCGGCGCTACGGCTACGCAAGCAGCTTGGCGTTTTTTTTCAATAATACGCGTTCTAATTTGAAGTAGCGCGATCGAGGTGAGTGGCGGCACAGACGGTTTTCATGAGTTCGGCGTCGAGAGCCACTTTCGTCCAGGCGTCGACGGCGGCTTGTTCGAGGGCGTCGTAATTGTCGTAGGCTCGGTTGCTCCAGCAGTGGCTCTTGAGATAGTGCCATAAATTCTCGATCGGATTGAGTTCGGGACTGTAGGCCGGCAGCGTGACGACGGTGACGTTGTCGGGAACGCGGAGTTGGCGGCTGATGTGAAAGCCGGCCCCGTCCCACAGCATCACGGCATGTTCGCCTGAGGGAATCGTCCGAGCGAACTGGGCGAGGAACTCATTGACGATCTTCGCATTGAGCTGCGGGCTGAGCAGCCCTTCGGCATGCCCCGTCTCGGGGCAGACCGCTCCCAGCACCCAGAGATATTCATACTCGGTCTGACGAATGGCCGTCGGCCGCGACCCGGTCCTGGCCCAGACGTTCGTGGTCGTTCCTTGTTGGCCGAACCGCGATTCGTCCTGGAAGTAGATCCGCAGACGTTTGGTCGGATACGCCGCGGCAATCGCTTGCACGCGTTCTGGCCACTGACGGAGGAACTCCGTTTGCTTTTCGGGGTCCGCCTTGCGATGCCGCGGCCGAGGGCGGAGGTACGAGTAGCCTAACCGGTGTAGCAAGTGATACACGCCGGCCAAAGAGCGGAGCAGATGGAACTCCTGCGCCAGAATCCGCTGCACGTCCTTGCCGCGCAGCGAGCAGACGTCGTCTTCCGCCGTGGGGCCAGCGTCGAGACGCTGACGAACTTCGTCCTGTTGTTGGGGCGTCAGCGGCAAACGCTCTTCGCGGCCGCGTCGATCGTTGAGGCCCGCCAGGCCTTGTTCGTTGTAGCGACGCACCCATCGCTGGCAGATGCGGCGACTCAGGCCCACGGCCATCGCCACGGCTGGAGCCGTCCATCCCTCCTGCGCCAGAATCACAATCCGCAGACGTTTGGCGCGGTCGGCGTCCTTCTCGACGCGTTCCAGACGCTTGAGTTCCGCCTGAGGCAAATGGCCCTTCACCTCCATCGCAACCTCTCAAAAAGGGGATTGCGATAGCATGATGGATAAACTGGGCGGGCGCAAGAGGAGGCGCGCTACTTCAAATTAGAACGCGTATAACAGCCGCGTGAAATGCTCCGTTCTGGTTGAACCGCTGCGTGAGGCAGGGCGCATCGCATGCGCTCACAGTGGTTGCGACTTTGTGCTGCTTGCCCACGATTGGTCCAAACTTGATTATGCAGCGCATGCCTCAAAGAAGGACAAGCGTCAGCTGACGCATCAACGCGATATTGGCTATGACTTGACCACGGCTTTACTGGTGGACGCCAAGACGGGTTCGCCGTTGTCTCCCATGCAAATGCATCTTAGTACGTCCGAGGCCGTTTATAGTACTTCCGAGAACCGTCCGGCAGCGAACGCTCATCACCTGGAGCAGTTGGTGCCAACGATGAACGAGGCGGCGGGCTGGGACTTGCCGCGGCGAATTGTCCATGTCATCGACCGTGAAGGCGACTCGCTGGGATATTTTCGACAGTGCCCGAGTCGTCGATTCGGACGATTGTATTCTCGCGACATGGACCTTGCTGACCAACGTGGCCCAGCAGGATGCCGACGCTTCTAAAATCGCCCTCTGGTACTACTGGCGTTGGCGAATCGAAAGCTTCTTTAAGCTCCTCAAGAGCCATGGTGAGGTGCCCGGCAATTTTCGGACAGTGCCACCCGATAATTCGGGGCGGTGTTTAGGGCTTCGAACTGGATGGGGTGAGGTATCCGAGCGAACGGTGTCAACGGCCTGACGCGGGAACGCCTAAATCATTCCGCTACCATAACTAGCCCTATAGTTTCAGGGTGCCGGGCGCTAAGTTTTTAGAATCGCGGTCGCAGGTGCGTCGTCTATCAGGGAATTTTCCAACAGAATGCGCCTAAGCTAGGTGCCAAAGGTGTGCTGCTCTGAACAGCCAACTCAGAACTCGACGCGGGTGAGGGTTAGACGTCTCCTCTCAACTCGTTACGCAGATCTTTCGGCGATCGTCGTCAACGCAAGCTGAGGTCGTTTCCTCAACCCGCTTCGCAGCCGCGGCTTGGTCGTTGATCGCGATGCGCAAGGCCTTGCCGAAGTTCGTGGCAGCGTCGTTTTCGCGGCTCCAATTGCGAAAGATCCGTGCAGACTCTTTCTTGTACGCGTCGCAGTGCTCGGGCGCCGTCACCGCCAATAACGACTCCTTCAGTAGTCTCAAGTCGCCCGCTTTAAAGACGGCGCCGTTGATTCCGTGATGGACCAGTTCAGGAGCGGCGCCCACTTTGTCCGACGCCACAATCGCCAGTCCGGCCGCGGCGGCTTCGACCACGACCACGCCCCACGGCTCATGATCGCTCGGCAGGAGCAGGATGTCGCATTGCGCGTAAAGACCGGCCAGTTCGTCGACGGAGTTCAAGAACCCGGTCCAAATCACGCGCGACTTCCAGTGCCCTGGGACCAACGCCTGGACTTCGTGTCGCAACGGACCATCGCCAATCATGACGAGGTCCCAATCTGGGCGAAGGCCGGCAATCTCGACGAAGGCGCGAACGGCCAAATCGGGCCGCTTGGCATTCATTAGACGAGCCGAGTAAACGATGCGACGCCTGGCCGGATCAAGGGCAAACCTCGCTCGAGCTGCCTCAATCGATTCCGTCGATGGGTCAGAAAATAGACGCACGTCGGGAGCGAATGGAAACATAAAAGCTGGCTTAGCTTGTCCGCCGTAGCGATGCAGCAGTGCCAGCCCATGTTGGCCGCACGGCATGAGGCCGCTCGACCACTGGACGGCTCGCTGGTAGACGAGCCGCTTGAGCCAACGCTTGGGGGCATGATGGTGATCACTGCAAATATTGAAATCACCTGTCAAGAAGCATTCAACGCCGTTGGCCTTGCACCAGCGAATGATTCTCATCCGCCCCATATCGCCGCACCCCTGCACTAGGACGGCGTCGATTCGTTGCTCTTTGAGCCAGCGTATAATGCGTCCCGCCTTACGCCACTCGCGCAGCGAGTACCGCATGAGCGGCTGCTCGTTCGTCGGTTCTCCTTGCCCAAATTCAACGTGGCGAATCGCTTTCGGCGGCTGTAATCCTCCCCAACGCCGGTACGCATTGCTGTGCGTCGTGAGACTCCACAGTTCAATCTGCGGGTACGAGTTCACGAGCTCTTCATGAAGCTGGACGCGATATGGCGGCAGCGAGTTCGCGACGACGGCGATCCGCCGCTCGACTGTTTGCCCCGCGGCAGTCGAACAGCTATGTCGGTCGGCGGCAGACGCATCGAGAGTCTGCGGCTCGGGCTTCCTCGCCTGCTTCTGCAGTCGCGTCCCTTCGTCGAATCCATACTGCTTCAACGAGTAACGTCGAACGCCGTCGGCGCCGACGTCGACGCGGAGTCGTTGCCACGGGTGCCATCCCCACGGTTCCTCTTTGATGCGATCTTCCAGCACGCGGATGGCCTGGGCGATTGCTCGATAGGCCGCCTCGTCGGTATTCTCACGGCAGGCGACGTGATTGTAGAACAATCCCTCGCGCGAGTTGGCGCTTAGTTCCTTGTCGCAAATCAGCAAGACATCGGATTTCGTGCCGGCGGCGAGCTTCGCCCAGCCGCTCGGCACGCGCAACGTGCCGTCGAAGAACGGAACGTCGACGAACTCGCCGGCGGCGCCTCCGTCGGCCGTCACGGCCACCGCCCCCTTGTGCCGCAGAAGTCGATAGAGCTGAATGATCGCCTCGACGTCATCGATGTAGAAGACGTTGGCGCCGGCCCGACGATCCGCTTCCATGGCTTTTTTCAGCGCCAGTTGCACGATGGGCGACGTGGCGCTTTCGACGCAGCGCGATGTGCGATATCTCAGCTGGACGAGATCCTCTCCGGGGAAAAACTTGGCAAGGCCAGCGGCGAATGTCTGGAAGAAGTTGAAGTGGAATCCCACGATGACCAGTCCCCGCTGTCGCTCGCCGGTGGGCAAGGCCGCCGTCGACTCGGGGCCGCAGTGCCACTGCATGTCGCTTTCACGCCCGTCGGCCGCATGCAGGCTATAGACGCGGACGCGTGCGAAGCATTCGTGCTTTAGCAGCAAATGCCGACGGAGAATCTGCGATACCGAATCACGGCATTCGAAGTAAGGCCGCATTGCGGCGATCGCCCCCCGCGCGGACCGCTGCGCGCCGACGAACGTCAGCAGCCAATGCATATTGGCTGCGCAGCGGACCCACACCATGCCCCACCGCGGGCCCAAGGAGCGAAGCACCACATGGTGCGGCACGTATAACATCCAGAGGGCCGCGCTCAGCCCGAGCATTTGCACAGCGTCGCGCGTCGCGGCCAGCCACTCTCCGACGCTGGCGGCGCGACTGCCGCGCCGTCGCTCCGCGTCGCTACGCGCTGCGGGCGCCTCCGGTGCAATGGCGCTGGATTCGATCTGAGCGTTCACAATATCCTCTTAGCCGCTGGACGACGGGATTTTTACTTTTTCCGATAGCGTTTTATTCGTGCACAATGCTTCCCGCGCCTATCCCTCATCCTTGCCGAGCACGCGACACAATTCCGTCGCCAACTCTCCAAACGTCATGTTGGCCATGGCTGGTCCAATCTGCGAGGCATCGATTTTCGGCCCTAATTCGTCCTCTAGGTAAAACAGGAAGTTGATGACGTCGATGCTCTCTTCGAACAGATCGACTGCCTTCGTCTCGGCGAAGCGTTCGAGCTTCTCCGGCGGGACCGTTCCCTCGAAGTTTGCCTTCATCGTCGACAGAATGCGCTCACGATCCACAACATTCTCCTAGCGCACGCGGCGCACGCGGCCATAAATGACGTTGAATCCCGCTCCCATCGTCAGCAGGTTAACGGCCGATCCGACTTGCGTCGCGGCGGCGATTTGCTTGAGCACGTAGAGGATGCTGACGCTGCTCATATTCGAATTCTCGCGGTATTGCGCCACGGAGGGCTGGATGGCGTCTTTCGGCATCTTCAACTCGCGAGATAATCGCATCAAAAGTGCAATGCCAGCGGGATGAATCGCCCAGCGGGGCTCATCCTTCCATCCATCCTGCGTCTCGCGCAGCGCTTCGGCAACTGTTTGTTTGACGTCGCTTTCGAACGTCGCGTGGTCGCGCAGGCGAAAGCCGTAGTACTCGTCGTAGCCCCAGCGAATCAGGTCGAGTCCAGCTTCGGCGAACTGCTGGTAGCGAAATTCCTCGACCGCGAGCGCGCTCGCACCGCTCTCGACGTCGTTAGAGACCCACAGCGCAGCTGCGCCGTCGCCGAACGTGCAGTTTCCCTGCCAAATGTCGAGATCCGCCGTGCGGACGTTGATCAACGTCGTCGGAAGTTCGACCGCAACCACCAGAACATGCCGAAAGTTCGGGGCCAGCGAGTTCACCAGGTTCAGCGCCTTGCTGCTGCCAGTGCAGCCTACGTTCGCCAGATCAATCATCAAGCTCTCCGGCCGCACCAGCGTGCCGAGTCGCTGAGCCAACCGATAGCTCAGGCCGGGCATGAGGTTGCCCGTCGAGGTCGTGGTGACGATCGCGTCGAAGGTAACGCCGCTCCCGGCCACGACTGGCTCAATCTGCTGTGCCAACTCCGTGAGCGCGTGATCGGCCCCCGCTTCGTAGGCGGACGCACGACTCTGGAAATCAGTCAATCCGAACAGGTTTTGCACAACCGTCCGGCGGCTCCTCTCGCCGACTAACTGAAACCGAACGAAGTTCCGGACGTTCTCCCGCTCCTCCGCGGGCAGGGCATCGACGACTTCCTCCGCAGCGGCCAGCAGCCGCTCGTTGGTCCACGCTTCGCCAAGCGGGGCAGTGAAGATTTCGTTGATGAATCGCATGACAGGCCTAGCCTCTCGGTCCGGACGCGCTCGAGGCCGTTGGTGAATCGCTAGTGCAAGAAGTACTCGCTGGCGAGTTGCCCGGCTTCATCCTCTTCCAAGCGGATTGGCGCGGGTCGGTGATTTTTGTCTCGGAGCATGAGGGCGGTGGCAAAATCCTCGCTCACGACGTCCATGTGCTGCCGCAGGTATTGCGAAACCTCTCCGTCGTTCAGTTTGCCTTGCGCCATGCGCATCGTGCAGTACCAGATGCGGTCATTCTCCGCGAATAGTTTTTTCACTTGATCGATATTGTGGATCATGATCGCCCCGCTCCGGCGATCTCGAGGCGATTCGGTGCTGTCGCCGATCGTCGCCTGGATGATGAGCCGGCTCTGCAGCCAGTAGTCGACGGTGCGCGTGTCATCGCCTTTACGAACCTTGTCGAACGCAAAGTTAAAATTCGTCGTGTGCGGAAAGATGGAAATGACGACGTCGCCCTCCTGCAGATGATCGTGAAGGTATTCAGTCGGCTCATCCCAGTCGGGAATGCGGAGTTGCTTCACATCGAATGCAGCATTCGCGAATTGAGTCATTTCGGCCGTACGAACGGTCCAGCCGCTTGCCAAGGCAACTACGACGGCCGTCGCCCCAAATGCCACGAATCGAGCATACCAACGATAGGCGCTAGGGAGTCGTCGATACCGGAGGTTGTTCAACAGCGCTTCAGCGCCAGCGACCGCAACCGCAGCCGTGATTAGCATGAGGATGCCAATTAGATGGCAGGCATATCGATTCGTTCGCACCGGCAGAAACGCCGCCATGAGCTCGGCGTTGATTACCAAGCAGAACAGCGCAAAACGCAGCGGCGCGCGCCAGCGATGCCCGATCGCCAGCACGAACGCCAAGGCGAGGGCGCACATGGGCAATAAAGCGTCGCGGGTCCACGAGGAGTTGATCAAGAAGTAATCGTGCTGGAAGAACGGATAGCGCCACATTGGCTTGATCGTTAGCGAGCTAATTCCCTCCCCGTACCACAGACGTTGCGTCTGCTGCATGATGCGATGTGCATTCTGTGCAATCACGGAGAGCACCAGCACCAGCGACGCCACATAGAGATGCGGCGAAGACAACAGCGGCACGAGATGACGCCGACGATGAAAGAACACCGCCAACGCCAGCCCAAAGCCAAACATGCCGGCCCCTTCCCAGCTGTAATACATGGCGATGAAGCTAACGGTTGCCGCCCACATCATGCCGATGTGAGGCTTGCCCGTGCCGCGCACCGCTTCATACGTGCAGTACATCGTCAGGAGCGAAAAGAATTGCACTTGCGCGAGATACCGCCCGAAGTCGGCGAAGCCGATCATGTGAGGCGATACCGCAAAGAACACCGCGGCCACCACCCCGACATAGCCGTCGAACCACTTCCAGCCCAGGTACGCCAGAAAGGCCATCGTCAACATTGACCACACGACCGAGGGAACGCGGATCACCAGCAGCGGGTCGTCAAAGATCAGCTCGGAGAGGGCATTGAAGAAGTAGCAGAGCTCATTCGTGGCCGCGTACCCAAATGGAATGTCGGGATGAACTTGCCCGCCCGGAAATCCTTGCGTGAACACGGTCTCGGTGAAGGCGTAAACGGTGACTTCATCGTGATGAATCGGCTCGGCTGTTAAGTCGCGCAACCGAAGCCACAGCGCAAGACTCCCAAGGGCGAGCCATCCGACCGCCGCAGCGGTCCACCTGGCGCGGCGGCTCCACTGCCAACCATCGGAATGTCGCGACACGGAGGCGTTGGCGGGGCTCAACAACAGTAAGGACAGCCACTGGGCGGGAACGAGGAACCATAACGCGGCCAACCAACTTCGCTGGTAGACGTCATGCGCCGACCATGCCAAGTCCCAGGTCATCATCACACCGGTCGCTGCCGCAATGGTGCTTGGCAGCAAGGCAACAAACGCGAGTGCGGAAGATGCCGCGCCCTCGGGAGGGCGTCGTCGGTCCATCAATGCGGCGATCGCGAACGCGCCGGCGGCCGCAACGAGTCCGCTGCCAACGATCCACATTGCATGAACGACGGCTCGAATGAACCAAAAGGCGCCGGGCGGATCGACCGAAAGCAATTCCCGGCCCAACGCTCGAGGCACGACCCCCTGATAACCAAATTGAGCCGAGCAATCCGTCCACCGCTCATGATCGAAGTCCGGCGTCAGCCAATCAGTGGCGAAACCCGTCGACCCCTTCCATGTGGCATCAGTGGCAATGTAGGTCCGCTCGCCATCGACCGTCGTGGCTTCAAGGTCGGCCATCACGCGCGGCGGTTCGCCGCTAGTTTCCGACATAATCGAGACGACATTTTCGCCTCTCCGCAATAACGGGCTGACGTCAAACGTCAGTTCCCGAGCAATCGCCGTCCGCTGCGTGCCAAGATCGGCCTGAACGTCGGTCAGCAGGCGTCCATTGAGCGCAACGCGCTCCGAGCCGGTCGTGATCACGCGCAGCCAGCCTTCGCGCGGTTGCCCGGCCACGTCGAACGTTTTGGCCACGACGGCGGCCCCCGATTCGGCCCCAGGAGTCGTGATCCACTTCGATAACCGGGGCTGAATAATCGCCCGCGGCGGAAGTGCAATCTGGGCGCGCCATTGCACGCGGTCGCCGACGTGCACCTTGGCCCAATGCTCGTCGTTGAAATCCGATTCGTACCAGTATGGGCCGCGTCGTTCGTAAATGTCGGCCGCCTTCCACTCGTCATCGGCATTCAATAGGCTAGGTTCGCCTGCGGCGAAACGGGCTTCGCCTTCGACGACGACCGCCGGAGGCCGGTCGAGCACGAGTTGTGCGGCGTGAATGGCGATGCAATTCTCGCCGGCATGCATCAGCGGACTAATGTCCATGACCACGCCGGTTGTGCGCCCGTACCCCACTGGCGGCGAGTATCCTGCACGTCGTCCGTTGACCCACACTTCAATGACGTCATGCCCGACCAGCTTGATCCAAGCCTGCTCCGGCGGCTCGGTAAGTCGCCAAGTGCGGCGTAGATATAGATGCTTCTTCGGCTCGCCCTCCGTCGCCAGGCTGTATGGCTGAGCGTCGACCTCGATCATGTACTCGGAGGTCGGCGACGGATTGAACGTGCGAAACCCGAAGTCGCCTACCGCGACGGCAAAACCCAACACGAGGACGGCGGCAAGCGGACGAGAGGTCATCACTACATTCCCAACCGGCCCTCTTGGGCATGTAGATTGACGTATTTGGGGAGGTGAAAAATATTCATCGCCATGCTGTAAAGCCGCCGGGCGCTTTCAAAGTCGCCGCTCTCGAAGTAGGCGTCTCCCAGGGCGGAGGCAAAGTCGCTGCCGACGAAGCAATCGCCGACTTCACAGAGCGCCGCTAGGTACCGCTCTTCGATTTCCGGCGCTCGTTCGGGCGAGGTGCCGACGACCGTGACCGCATGGGCCACCCAGTAAGCGGGCTTCCACGGCGCAATCGACGCCGCCTCGCGCCAGGCCAGTTCGGCCGCTTCGCGCTTCCCCCGAGCACTAAAAGCCGCCGCGGTGTGTCCCAAAATTTCCGCCATGAGATCTCGCGCAGCAGACACGCTACTTTCATCGACGTACGGATCCAACTCGGCGCGGGCACGATCGACGTCCGCCGACTCCAGATATTGAGAAGCGACGAAGAAAGCACGATAACCGCCGTCAAAGCCCTGCCGGAAATCAAGTCTGCCTCGGGCGAGCCAGTAGCGACGCAGGTAGCCAAGCGACGGCATCGACGCGCGTGCCCGCTCCAGAGCGGCTGACGCCTCCGGGAACTGGTTGCGCTCTTCCAACGCCGTCGCCTGCGACCAGTGGTATTCCGCCACCCATCGCGGCCACGTCGCGGCGATCGCCAGGAATATGCCCGTGGTCGACCATGCCAGAGCGCTTGTCGTTCGCTCCGTCCACGAAGCACGCTTGGTCGCGACCAAACCGAGCACGGCGGCCGCAATCAGCCACGGGCCATACATCCAATAGTTCAAAGGGACCATGACTGGATGCGTCGGCGCAAGTAAATCGATCTTTCCTGTCTGTCCGCCGAATGCCTGCATGCGATCCGGCGCGCGCACCGTCATGAGATCGTCGTGCTCCATTCGATAGACCGTTCGCAGCATGCTGCGGCCGCGGATTTCACTCTCAAAGAATTCATACAAACCGGGGTGGTTCCATAGCGTGACGGCCAGGGCGGGGATGCTTACCGCGACCAAAAGTCCGAAGACGTGGCTCGTCGACCGCGGTCGGAAACACGCGGTGAAGACCGCCGCGCACACAATCGCCAGCAGCGGCACGGCGACGCTGTCCCAGCGCCAGTCGCGCGGGGCCTGTGCCACATACTCGGGCAGAAAGCGCGAACTTGCGTCGTTGCTCCACGGAATGTGAGGGCCGCGAAAATCGCGGCTGATCGAAGAACGCAGCCAAGGCCCCGTAATCATCACCGCGCAGGCCAAGAGCAGCGCGAGCGTCAGGCCGCGATTGCACAGCGCTGCGGACGCGACGCGACTAAACGTCCGCGCGTACAAGTTCCAGCAGGCGGCGAATAAACGTGAGATGAATCTCATAGATCAGCCAACGTCACACTCATCGGAACTAGAACCCAGTGACGCTGGCGCGAGCCACGCGGCCCTCGCCTCGTCGGGTCCACTTCCGCCAATCGCCGTTCACGAGGTCGTTCTCATTCAACGAATCGTGACCGTAGATCACCACTTCGTCGCCGATATTCAGCCCTTTGAGTACCTCAACTTCGCCCGTTCCCACCGTCTCGCCGGTTTGGATTTCACGGATCTTGGCGCGGTCGCCTTCGACGCAGAAGACCATGGCCTTGCGCTGCTTCTTGATGACCGCAACGCTCGGAATTGCCGTTGCTCCAGACTTCATGCATTTCACCCGAGCAAATCCCGATATGCCCGCCTTGATGCGGTTGTCGGGGTTGGCGACTTCGAGCGTGATCGGAACGACCCGCGTCTTGGTGGAAACGACCGGAGCGATGCGAATTACCTTGCCTTCAAAGGTCTCTTGCGAGAAGGCATCAAGCTCAATCTCTGCGGCTTGGCCGACTTGCAGCGAATCGAGCCGCTCCATCGGGTAATCCATCTGAATGTAAATCGGATCCAGCTGATGAATCACGGCGACCACGGCGCCGTTGCCAACGCGCATCTGCGGGACGACGTTCAGTTCCTGAACCACGCCGTCAATCGGACTGATCATGCTGCACAGTTCAAGATCGCGCTTCGCAAGCGCTAACTCGAGTTCGGCCGTCTCAGCGTTCACTTCGGCCTCGGCCACCTGCAACTTCGTAATTGCTTTGCTCGTCGTCAGGCCGCGGTAAGCGTCGAGCGTCAACTTCGTCTGGCGGACGGCCGCTTCGCGTTGCTTCACGGTGTGTTCGAATAGCCTGGGCAGGAAAGTCGCGATCACCTGCCCCTTTTGAACCACCCCCCCTTCGACGCAGTTGACGGCTAGCACCTCGCGGTCGATGACCTGCCCCGAGCGCGGCGGAATCGTCACCGTCGCCGACTGGGCCGGCATCGTCACCACGGTGCCGCCCACGGTTTCGTCGAAATCGCGCGCCGACACCTTCACGGTGCGAATCGGGATCGGCTTGGCGGCTTTGCGCGCTGCGTCCGGATCCCACTCGGCCATGGCATCGCGCGCCCGCAACTGCCACATCCCGATCAGTACGGTGGCGGCGCCGAGAAATAATAGGCAGGCTGTCCATCGAATAAACGATTTCACTTGGAGCACCTCAGGGTTTCTCTCAAATTCCATTTGGGAGGATAAATACGGTCACTAACTCTCAACAATAGTCGCCGCGTCTCAGCCTGGCATCGCATCGGCGGTATCGGCCATTGCCACGACGGCCGCCGGCTCCAGCGCCGGCACGAGCGCCGGCCGCTTGAGCGAGTTCCACAAGCGCCTGGCGTCGGCCCAGGGCAGTACGCCCGAAGCTAGCGCCACGGCCACGTAAAGCAGTCCGCCGCCAATCCCAGCGCCGACCAAGTTAACGATCGAAGCGCCGCTGCGCGCGAACGGCCACATCACTGCGGCCATCGCCGCCGCCGCGGGCAACGGTCGTAGGAATCGCGTCCAGTGGGGACCGGCGACCTGGAACTTACGCAGCGCGATCATGCCGCCGCAACAGAGCGCCGCCTCTCCCAACAAATTTCCCACGCACGCCCCGTACATGCCCCAGAGCGGAATCATGATCGCCTCCAGGACGACCTTCACCGCCAACGTCCAACAAATGAGCCGCCAGTAAACTCGCTCGGCATCGAGCGCTGTCAGCACGAAACGGAGCTGAGCATTGATGAAGATCAACCCCGTCGCCCAGATCAAAATCTGAAGCGGAACCGCTGCGTCCGCGAACTTCGGTCCCGCGGTGGCGACGATCATCGGCTCGGCCGCCATGCTGATGCCGATGCTTATGGGCAGCGACGCCGCCCACAGGATGGAGGTCGTCTTCTCAAAGAGACGATTCACCGCGGAGCGATCGACGTGCGCCGCCCGACTCAACATCGGGAAGGTTACTGACACGATAATTCGGGGCAACAACTGCAGGGGCTGCAGCGGGCGGGCCGCAATGCTGAACATGCCGACGATCGCCTGCGGTCTAAAAGCCGCCAACAACAGCGTGTCCATCTGTAACAGGAACTGCCGAACCACGTCGCCGGCGCCGAGCGGAATCGACTCGCTCCACCAACGCGTGATGACTTCTCGGTTCAGCTTAAACCCGCTGCAGCGCCACTTGACCAACAGGACGCCCCAAATCAACGCGGCCGCAATGAAATTACTCGCGGCATAGGCGATGAATCCGGCCAGGGCGCCGCCGGTGCTCGGGTACACCCACAGCCACACGAACAAGCAAAAGGTGAACGTCTGCACGACTCGCGAAAGGTTTTCGTACTCGAATCTCTCGAGGCCGCGCAGCGCGTTGGCCGCGAAGTCCAGCCCGTGACGCGACCACATCGCCGCCGCCGCGACGATCAACACGGCGAGCGAGACGCGATCCGTGAATATCGCCATCCAAGGAACCGCGATGAGCAGGAATAACGTCGATGAGACCATGCACACGACGCAGAGGACCCCAAGCGCTTCGGGGATAATCTCTTTGAGACGCTCCGGCGTCCGGGCGACGCGGCGGGTCAGCACCGTGGTTGTTCCGGCGTCGGCGATCCAGTGGATGACGGCCGAAATCGCGAAGATGGTAAAGAACGTGCCCAGCGGCTGCGCACCAAGCCGACGGGCCAACGTGAACAGAGCGAGAAAATTCGACGGCACGATCAGCAGCGTACCGATCGCGTTGAACGCGCTGTTGCGCACCATCCGACTCAGCGGCGACTCATGCGCCCGCTCTTGGGCGACAACTTCGGGCGGCGAAAAATCGGGGGCACGCGACACTAGGATCAGCTTTCAATATGGTGAATGTTCGGCAGCACTGGCGGCAACCCGATTAATCGATATACCCTAAGGCCCGCAACCGCTCGTTGATCACCACCTTGTCCTCCTCCGTGTACGTTCCCGCTTCGTCGGGTTCCGCAACGACGCCCGCCGCCGCGCCGATTTCAAGTGGAGACGCCGCTTCGCCTTCGAGCACTTCGATCAGCGCGCGGCCGTCCATGTCTGCTGGCGTCGGCACGCCTAGTAAATGCAGAATTGTCGGCGCCATGTCGATGATGCGTGCGCCACTGATCGCCTTGCCGGCGATGACTTCCGGCCCTTCCGCGAGGAAGATGCCGTTATCGCGGTGACTTCCGGATTTCCCGGAAAAGAACGCCATGTTGTCTTCGCGCCGCGGATCGAGTTCCTCCATCCAGTGGAGCGATTGGCTCTTCGAACTGACCCGGAATGCGTAGGTATACTCTTCATGCGTCGCCCATTTGACGACGATATCGGGGGCTTCGTCCAGGCTGCCGCCGTCGTAAACCTCTTCGCGGCGGTAAGCCTTTTCAACGATCCGTTCGCCCGTGGCGGGGTGACGCCACTCTTCCAAACGACGAATCAACTCCGAACGAAGTTCCTCATATTCCTCGCCCGGTTCGACGGTTCCCTGCGGCTGTCGACCCTTTAGGTTGATGCGGAGGGCAGGGTAGTACGGGTTCTCTTCGAAGTAAGCCTGCGTCTCACTCCAATCGATAATTCCGTATCGCACCTTCGCTTCAATGCCCCCCAACTGCGTTCGAGCAAAGCGCGATAAAAACTTCTGAACGCTGTTCGGCAACGCGGCGACCGCGAATAGCTTTAGTGCGTCCAGTCGCCGCGATACCCATTTCGAGAAGCCGCCGCGGAATTGCAATACGTTTTGCTCGCGCAGCCAACAGTTCGGGTAGATCACTGTATTGCTGACGCCGCCGAATCCGTGATCCGACATCATCAGCAGCGTCGTATCATATGGCAACAATTGCTTAAGTTCGCCCAGCTGCCGATCTAGTTCTTGATAAACGCGCAGGATGCTGTCGCGCATCGACGCCGGCGCCGGCGTAAACTGCGGCGAACGGTGGTCGCAGTATTTCCAGAAATGATGGCCCGCGCCGTCCGACTCGCCGAACAGAATCATCGCGCAGTCCCATTCGCGACTCTGCATCAGATACTTCGCCGTCGCCGCCTTTCGACCAATGACGTCCAGGATCTTCTGCACGGCAGCTTCGGCGCGACCCTGATTGATCTCCTGGATCGGGAACGATCCGATGGGATGTCCGTCGAGTTCCCGCTCCAGTTCATCATAGACTTCGCGAGGATACATCCCCCGCGCGTCGAGCTTCGAACTGCTTCCTCCCAGTCCGGCGGCGTCGAATCCGCTCAGCATGACGCCGTTAATCGGTTCGGGCGGAAACGTGCATGGCACTGAGATCGAAATGACGCGCTTGCCGGCGTCGCTCAACAGTTTCCAAAACGTCGGCGCCTTGCGTTGACCGCCGTTGACGAACTCCAAGTCGTAGGTCCCTGGGCGCTGTCGCGTAAAATCGTAGATGCCGTGCTTTCCGGGGTTCTTGCCCGTCATGAAGCTAGTCCAAGCGGGGAACGTCATCGGCGGCAGCGTTGATTGCAGCTCCCCATGCGAGCCCCCGTTCCAGACTTCCGCAATGTTCGGCAGCTTGCCTTCGGCGATCCACGGTTCGATCAAATCGAACGTGGCGCCATCCCAGCCGACGATGAATACTCTTCCCATAAAACCGACTCTCCGGAAGGCGAACCACGGAATCTATTTGATGTAACCAAGAGCCTGCAACCGTCTGGCAATAAGCTCTGATTCGTCTTCGGTAAAACTCGCCGAAGCATCGTCGAGCTCGTCGCGGTAAGCCGCGTCGTCATCGGCCGCTTCAAAACGGATCGGATTCGACGCGATAAACTCCGGATCGATCGCCTCGACCAGCACTCGGCCATCCATATCGTCCGGAATCGGCAATCCCATCAAGTACAGCACGGTAGGCGTGACGTCGACGATCTTGGCGCCGTCAAACGAGAACTCGGGGTGGATCGGTCCGCCGCTCATCATCAGCACGCCATCCAGCCGGTGCGACGCGGCAAACTCGACCCCGCCTTCTAGCGGAGCGGTCGATCGCTCGACATGCGGTTTACCCGGCGACGCCGGCGAGCTTTGATCCAGCAGAAAACCATCGCGCCACCACGACGGCAACAGGTCCGGCGCCCGTCCCGCATGGGGGCCATGGTAGAGCTCTTGCGGCCGCTCCAAGCTACTCATGACCGGCTCGCCGGTCTGGGGATCGACCAGCGTCAGCATGATTTCCTCAATGCGATCCCGCAGTTCGTCCGCCTCCGTCTCCGTCAACTCCTGCAAGCGATTGAGCCAAATGGCTGGACTTGAGCGGTAGGCCTCATTCACGTACGCGGTTGTCTGCGACCAATCGATCTTCGCTTCGTCGAGCGTCTCGAACCAGGTTCGCAGCCGGGGCAGCATGCCGGCGATGCGGCGCTTGGCGTCTGACGATAGAGTCGACCGCAGCATTCGATCGAGCCAGCTCGCCAACGACTGCTTGAGCTTGCTGGGCGCCGACCCTTGTTCAAACTTGAGCAATCCAGCTTCCGCGAGGATTTGATTCAACCGCACGCGCACATTCGACATCGGGCCGAACCCGTGATCCGACATGACGATGACGATGGTGTCGTCGTCGCAGTCGTCCAGCAGTGCGCCAAGCTGCTCATCCACATGGATGTATGTATCTCGAATCGCGTTGCCGAACTCGGCGGCGCCGGCGGGGTCGTGCTTATCGTGCTCCGCATCCATGAAGTGCCAAAAATGATGCTGCACCTGGTCCGTCGATCCGAACACAATCATCCGAAAATCGCAGGGCCGCTCTTCCGCAAGGCGCTGCAGCGCCGCCGTCCGCGCTTCCTCGCACTCGCGTATATCTGCCAGCTGGGCTCGTCGCCGGGCGTCGGTTCGCATATTGCCCAAGTGTTGCTGGTCGATGCGGTACCGAATTCCAGCTTGCTTCAGCTCAGAGCGAATCTCCACCGGGTACATAAACGGACTGAGATCGTGCGGCGTATCAAGCCCGGAAATCAGAAACCCATTCACCGGTTCCGGCGGAAAGGTCATTGGCACGTTGACCACGCCGACTCGGCGTCCATGCCGGCTCAAGCAACCCCACAGCGTTTCCCCGTCGCGAAACGAGGCGTTGGTGAACCGAAATCCGTGCTCGCCGTGCGGTTCAATGAAGTCGAACAGCCCGTGCTTGCCGGGGTTCTTTCCCGTCATGAAGCTCGACCAGGCGCATGGAGTGATGGGCGGGACCGTCGATTCGAGCGGGCTCTTCGCCCCGCTGCGGAGAATTCGCGCAAGATTCGGCAGCAGACCTTCGTCAATCCAAGGGAGCATCAAGTCGAACGTGGCGCCGTCGAGCCCGACGATGAGCACGCGATAATCAGGCGTAGGCATTTAACTCACTCTCCAACGGATGCTCTCTGTTCGAGTCGGATCCAATGCACTTCTCAAGCTCGTTGGGAAGCGCGGCAGGGCGTGCCGCGATTTCCTTCCAGCGGCGCGTTGGCCGCAGCAGACGCAAGTACGAGTCGCACAGCTGCGCCGCCGCCATGCGGCGGTCATGTCGCGCTCGCACGAATTGATGGCCTCCCTCGGCGATCCTGTTGCGCAGCGTTTCGTCCTTGAGAACCCTCACGATGGCGCCGCCGAGCGATTCCGCCGTATCGTCTGCCGCTAACCACACATGCTCCCCGTGCGAGAGCCGGCTGCAGGAGCTCGCGTACATGACGCATGGCCGGCGAGCGGCCATATAATTCAGTAACTTGATCGGAAAGCCGGGAGCCTTCGGCCTCGGCACCACCGCCACGTCACAGATGGAAATCAGCTTGAGGCCGTGGTCGAGCGATCGGGGCGCCATCATCACCAAGCTTCCTTCAATGCCCAAAGCTCGCGCCTGATCGCGGAGGGCCCTCTCCGCCTTGTCGTTGTGAACGTTCGTCAGCAGCAGCAGCTTGGCGCGAGGGTAACGCGACAGCACGTGCACCATCGACTCCAGCAGCAGATCTAGTCGCTGAAATTGATCGATGACTCCCGAGTACAGAATAATCGGCTCGTTGGTCAAATTGCATTCGCTACGCAACCGACGGCGATCGCCTGTCGGCAGTTTGTCGAAATCGACGCCAAAATTCAGCACTGGCTCCATGCGATCGCTCAGCCCGCGGTCGTGCAGGAACTGTTGCAAGTTAGCACTGTGCGGAACGCAGCGGTCGCCAATCCGCGGGACTGTTCGATCCAGGGCCCAGGCGAGACCGTTCGCCATGCGCTTTGAGAAAAAGAAATCGTAGCTGGCGAGTTCATCGCCCATCGAATTGTGCGCGCTGTACAACACCGGGACGCGCACTGCGGGGCGACAGCAGGCCGCAACGAGCGCCGCTTCATATCCGTGCGCGTGCATCAGATCGAGCCGATGACGACGCATGACCTTCAGCGCCTTGAAAATCATCTGAAAGTCATAGAGCGGTCGATACCGGGTCGGTCCCACCGTCACCGACCGCTCGCGCGTCCAGTCCGCGATCCGATGGACGTGAACGTTGCGTAGCGGCAACGGCTCGCCGATGTGATAGGTGACGACATGGACTTCGTGGCCGCGCTCCGCCGTCGCCTCGACCAGCTCTCGAATTGATCCAGGCGTACCGTGGTTCGCTGGGAACGGACAAGCGGCCAGCACGCAGACCTTGAGCCGCGGCTCTCCGGTTTCGACGCGAGCGACGCCCGAACCATCGGCATTCACGCTTGCTCGCTCAGCGGCTGCTTTTCGTCGAAGGAGTGTTCTCATCAAATACGTCCATTGGCAATGGCAGGCTCGGCCGATGCGCTCACCGCGACACGGTGCTCTGCCGTCGCCGCCCGCGAGGCCGCGGATTGCGAAACCGCTTCTTCAGCTTTGGGGCCATCGTCGACGACCGGCGTTGGCCGCTTTTCTGAACCCCACGGCGCCATGCCTCGATATTGCCACACAATCGGCAATTCTTTGAAGGCCTTAATAATGACCCCCAGATTGGCGCCAGTCGCTTTGCCTGCCGCACGCGGATAGTGATTGACGGGCGCCTCCGCAATCGAAAGCCCGCCGCGCATGCACTGCGTCAGAATCTCGGCGCTAATGCATGCCCCCTCGGAGCGAAACTGCAGACCGTCAACAACCCAGCGCGGAAACAGCTTGAACGCGCAGTCCAGGTCTCTCACGCGCAGCCCCATAAGACATCGGATAAACCACTTCCAGCTGTTCGAGTTGAAGCGACGGACGCTGTTGTCCGCGCGGAGCCGACGGTACCCGATCACCACGTCAGCGTGCTGGGCATTGCAAAGTAGCTGCGGCAGGTCGAGAAAGCTGAATTGCCCGTCTCCATCCGTGAAACAGATCCATTCGCCGCTCGCCGCCCGCAATGCGGTAGCCACTGCGGCGCCATAGCCTCGATTCTTCTCGTGCCGCACCAACCGGATTCGACTGTCGTGTTCGGCCAAACGATCTACGATTTGCGCCGTGCCGTCCGCGGAGCCGTCATCGACGACGATAATCTCGAACTCCTCCACGAACTCCGGCAGCACCGCCAGTGCGCTCAACAGCACGTCCTCAATGACGTCTTGTTCGTTATAGCACGGCAGACACATCGACAGCGGCGTGAGCAATGGGAAGCTCAGCGGCGCGACGTCGCGACTTCGCATGCGTGCGGACCAACGCGCCTGGGCCTGGAGAACGGCCGCAAGCTGCCGCTGATCAATCAGGCCCGAGTTCAACATAATCGCGCCGAGGCGACGCCCGGTACGGCGCTGATCGACGAGGCAACGTTCAATTTCCTGCGAACTGACGTTGTAGAGCTGACGCGCGAACTCGCCGAAGCGCGGCACTTCTAACGGAATGAACTCGGTCGCTTGAGCCACGGCGCAACCTTCCTAACGTAGGATCGGTGAAAAAAGATCTGGATCGACGACGTCGCGACAACGTCAGCGCATCAACCGATGCAATATCGACCGAAAACAACAAAAGTGCGCGTCGATGACGCGCTATGTAGGCAGGGATGGAGTAAGACGGGGTGTCCGGCAACCAGCGCGCTCGCGATGCGATCAGCTTCGCCCGAGGTTGCAACTACATGGCGGAGTACGATGATTGCCTCTTCCGCCGATTCATCGCCGTCTCCATTCGGCGACGTCGACCGGCCAGCCATGCGGCAAAACGAGTGCCACTCTTCATTGCAGCCGATTCGACGTTTGGCGTTATACACTTGCTGGCGCGAATTGCAACCAGTTCGTCCATGACGATGCGCTTTCGCAAATGTGAATTCGCTCGCTAAACATCCCGTGCATCTGCCAACCCCTGAAGCATGAGGCGCCGAAAAGTTAAGCCGTGTGGCGCCGCCGCGACGCGCTCAGGCAGAATCCTCGCCGCCCAGACCAACTGCGGCGCATGGGCACTAACGTCCTACCCGAAAAGAAGTTACTTTCCGCAGCGCGAGCACCGGCAGCGGCGTGCTGCCCACAACAGTGAGATGGCGCGTTGGCGTCTCCTGGGCGTTTCGGTGGTATGAGAGTTGCCCCTCGCCGGGCTCGCACGCCCCGGTTTGCCCGCTGCGAAGGGTTGCAGACCGTTCACCCCGAGGCGATAACATATAGCGATTTTTCACAGATTCTTGTTGAAAGCGACATGAACCACATGAGCACTGCCACTTCCGAATACCTAACGATCGTGTCAGGTTTGCCCCGCTCCGGCACGTCGATGATGATGCGAATGCTTGAGTTGGGCGGGCTGCCCGTGCTGACGGACCAGCAGCGCGCCGCTGATGATGACAACCCAAACGGCTACTACGAATTCGAAGCCGTCAAGCAAACGGCCGAAGACTCAAGCTGGCTAAAAGGCAGCGAGGGCAGCGCGGTCAAGATGGTTTATCGGCTGCTTTACGACCTTCCGTCCGATCGGCAGTACCGCGTCCTGTTCATGCGTCGTAAACTGGACGAAGTCCTCGCGTCGCAGCAGGTCATGCTCAATCGACATGGCGTCAAGGACGCGGTGAGCGAGGCGCAAATGTCAAAGCTCTTCCGATCGGAGATCGACTCCTTCTACAAATGGTTGGAGAAGCAGTCGCATATCGACCTGATCGACGTCGACTACAATCGCATGTTGAGCGATCCACGCGGCGAACTGACGAGAATCAATGAGTTCTTGGGCGGCACGCTCGATCTCGAGCGCATGGTTGGCGGCGTCGACGCCTCGCTGTATCGCAATCGCAAGTAGCCCTCGGCGGAGCGTCTCGTCGATTGCCAGAAAGTTTCAGATCGCGGCACTACGGCGACATCGCGTTGAACTCGTCGCCTTGATAAATCTTCAGCCAGCGCGCCCCGGCGCGATTGGCAATCGTCGCGGCCTGATCGAAAGTCCCGCCGAAGCGTGCTATCGGACCATTTTGTCCGTCCACGCCAGCCACCGATGGCCCGATCATTTCGAAACCGACGCCGAAGCCGCGACGCGCCATCTGGACGATAATCGCATGGTGGACCGCGTTTTCCGGCGTACTCGCCTTTAAGGCGCAGTGCGAAAAATGCGCTTGCAGCGGATAGTTTTGGGCCAGGTAATCGAAAACGGCTTGGGTAATCGATGCATTCTGCCCTCCAGGCGCCACGCCGCCGTCCGAGATCAACGCACAGTTCCTGAAAGCGGAGCCGTACTGGTCAACGCAGGTCATCCACGATAGCGCCACCCGCTCCGGACTATAGCCGGGGTAGCGCGTCAGCCCCTCGGCCAGATGCATTTCCAACGATCCGCTTGGTCCGCGGGTCGGGCCGCTTAGTTCAACCCCTGCTAAATTGCCGTCCCCGGCATAACGTTGCCCGAGCGCTGCCACCATGCGACCATGGGCGCTAAGCATCGTCGAGTCCCACGGCAGCGGAGCCGACTTAAAAAGCGGGACGCCGAGCCACAACGGGGCGTTGTTTCCGGTGTAAATAGCCAGAATGTAGCTCTTGCCGAGTCGCCGGGCGCGGAGAACCTGCTGATCCAAGAACGTCCAGTTGTAGACGCCGGGGGCTGGATTGATGCTCGCCCACCGCTGCCGGATCACAATCCCGCTGAACACAGGCGAAGCGAGCTTGTTATCCTTGACATTCTGCGAGCCCACCTCTTGCATCACGTAGTAACCGACGGGTTGCCGCACTTGAGCAAACCCATCCGAGCTGACGCAGAGCGTAGCGACTCCCATCAGGATCCAAAGGGCCACATTTTTCATGACGAGGTTCTCGAATGAAAGAGGAGAAGAGGCGCCGCACAAGAATCGTCAGCAGGCGGCAGGAGGCGAATTCTACGCAGCGCGACAACTTGGCGTCGTCAGTTTGCGGCAGGCCGCGACCAAGATGATCGCACTGCAATCTTGCAGTCAGCCCATGCAACTTGCGCATACTGGGCCTATCAGCACTCCGACCGGCCGTTTCTGCCCTAGCTTGCAAAGCGTCGAATGCACCGCAGGCGTCGCCGCTATCAGCATCCGAGCCATTTCTACCCCCTATTCGCAGCAGATTGACTAACGAGGTTCTCCATGAGGATATGTATATCGTCGATTGGGTTGTGGATCGCCGCATCGCTCGCGGCGATGACGGCGGACCCGCGCGAGATTCGCGCACCGGTCGGGTATTTCGCCCTCCAGCCAGGCGATCCCGCAGTGCAGCGCCCCAACAGCAACCGCCAGATCACGGCGGCGCAACTGGAACTGCCGGCGGTTGCCGGATTGACGATCCGTGCGCGCTGGGCTTGGCTCCATTCCGCGGCAGGCGAGTACGACTTCACGTTTCTCGACGGTCAGGTCGAGCGGTGCCGAAAGCTCGGCAAGCCGTACAAGCTGCTGGTAATGACCGGGACCAATAGCTCTCCTGAGTGGATCGGCGGCGAGTGGTACCGCGGGGCGCCGGTCCCCTGGTCGCCCGAACTGAAGAAGTTCTACGGCGAACTCGTCGCCGAACTCGGCCAGCGGTATGCGGCCGACCCGCTGCTTGTCGGCGTTCACATCACTGGTCCAACTTTCCCCAGCGCGGAGATGCACCCGGCGCCCGGCATCGAAACGCTCGCAGGCTACAGCGACCAGAAGATGCTCGACGCGTGGGTGGCCGCGGTCGACGCTTACGCCGCGGCATTCCCAGGCAACGCCTCCATCCTTTCGATCAGCGTCCGCCGGCCGGCAAATCGCTACCTCGCGAAGACTATTGAGTATGGCCGCAAAAAGCTCGGTGATCGCTTTACGCTTCAGCACAACGCGCTCAAGGCCGGCACCCAATTGCTCGCTCCGCATCACCGCGTCATCGCGGAGCAACACCGGCAGGGGGTCCGCGTTGGCTTTGAAATGGTCTGCGGCGCCGCCGACAACCCAGCACGTTTCGGCTCCGACGACGTTATGGAAGGAATCGACGTCGGTAAAAAAGCCGGCGGAACGTACTTCGACGTTTACCCCGCTGACCTTTCGCACCTACACTAACGTCCGTCGTCCCGGAAAGTTGCGTGAAGACGAATGGGCACATCAATGGCAATTGGCTTCGACGCTCCCTTGTACATCCTACCGTTCGACCATCGGGGGTCGTTCGAGACCAAAATGTTCGGCTGGACCGGCGATCTGACGCCGGGGCAAACGGCCGAGATCGCCGCCGCGAAGCGCGTCATCTACGACGGCTTCCTCGCCGCCGCCGATGGCGGCGTCCCCCGGGATCGCGCCGGAATATTGGTCGACGAGCAATTCGGCGCTGCGATCCTTAAGGACGCGCAAGCGCGAGGCTTCATGACCGCCTGCCCCGCCGAGAAGAGCGGCCAGGACGAATTCGATTTCGAGTACGGCGACGACTTCGCCGCGCATATTGAAAAGATCTCGCCAACCTTCTGCAAAGTCCTGGTTCGATTCAATCCCGACGGCGACGCAACGCTTAACGCCAAGCAAACGGAGCGGCTAGCCATCCTTTCGGACTACCTGCATTCCGCTGCCGGCCCGCGGTTTATGTTCGAACTCTTGGTCCCGCCTGAACCGGCGCAACTGCAGCAAGTCGGTGGCGACCACAGGCGTTACGACGCTGAGCTTCGTCCGCAGCTGATGGTGCGGGCGATAACGCAATTGCAGGATAACGGGGTCGAGCCAGATTTGTGGAAGATCGAGGGTTTGGACCGTCGTGACGATTGCGAAAAAATTGTGCTCGCCGCCCGGCAAGGAGGCCGAGAAAAGGTCAGCTGCATCATCTTGGGCCGCGGCGAGGACGACCGAAAGGTACGCGAGTGGCTTGAGGTGGCGGCAAGCGTTCCCGGCTTCATCGGCTTCGCCGTTGGGCGAACTGACTTCTGGGAACCGCTCGTCGCTTGGCGCGCCGGCAAGGTAACGCGCGAAGACGCGGTCGCCGAGATTGCTCGGCGCTACCGCGAATTCGCCGACGTCTTCGCTCGCGGTCAAGCAGCACAAGGCTAGCGTCCGTCAGATGATGGACGCGTCGCCCCTTCAGCACGCTGTTGATCGCCGCGATCTCAGGAAAATAGTCATGCAACTCGGAATGATTGGACTCGGCCGCATGGGGGCGAACATGGTTCGCCGCCTGCTCCAGGCTGGTCACGACGCCGTCGTCTTCGACATGTCGCCTTCGGCCGTTGAAGCACTGGTGAAAGAGAAGGCCATCGGCGCGAAATCGCTCGCCGATTTCGTCCAGAAGTTGCCGACGCCACGCGCGATTTGGCTCATGGTGCCTGCCGCGGTCGTCGACCGCTCGCTGGCGGATTTGCTGCCGCTGCTCGACGCCGGCGACATCGTCATCGACGGCGGCAACTCGTACTACGTTGACGATATTCGCCGAGCGAACGAACTCGCCGTCAAGAAGCTTCACTATGTCGACGTCGGCACCAGCGGCGGCGTCTGGGGACTGGAGCGCGGTTACTGCATGATGATCGGCGGCGAGCCGGAGATCGTGCGGCGACTCGATCCGATTTTCGCCGCCTTGGCGCCAGGCAGCGGCGCTATCGACAGAACGCCCGGTCGTTCCGCGGCGCGCAGCACGGCCGAGCAGGGGTATCTCCACTGCGGCCCCAACGGCGCCGGGCACTTTGTGAAGATGGTTCACAACGGCATCGAGTACGGCATCATGGCCGCTTATGCCGAAGGCCTCAATATCCTGAAGAACGCCGATATCGGCAAACGCACGCATGCCGTCGATGCTGAAACGACGCCGCTCCGCGATCCCGAACACTATCAATACGACCTGAACCTCGCCGACGTGACGGAAGTCTGGCGTCGCGGCAGCGTCATTTCCTCCTGGTTGCTCGATCTCACCGCGGCCGCGCTCGCCAAAGATCCGCAGCTCGCTGAGTTCGCCGGTCGCGTCTCCGACTCGGGCGAAGGCCGCTGGACGATCAAGGCCGCCATCGACGAGGCCGTCCCCGCGCCAGTCCTGACCACCGCGCTCTACGAGCGGTTTAGCTCGCGCGGCGAGGCCGAGTTCCAAGACAAGCTGCTCTCGGCCATGCGTTACCAGTTCGGCGGCCATCTTGAGAAGGCGCCCGGCGCCTAGGACGATTCGATGGATGCGGTCCACTCCGACGCGCTGGTTTTCTTCGGCGCCACGGGCGATCTCGCCTACAAGAAAATCTTTCCGTCGCTCCACTCGATGGTGAAGCGCGGGCATCTGAATGTCCCGATCATCGGCGTTGCCAAAGCGGGCTGGGGTTTGGAGCAACTCCGTGCCCGCGCCCGCGACAGCGTCGCCAAGCATGGAGTTGCGGACGACGCGGCGTTCGAGAAGCTTTCGGGCCTCCTCCGCTACGTCGACGGCGACTACAACGACGCCTCCACCTTTCAGGCCATTCGCCGGGAGCTCGGCGCCGCCGAGCGGCCGGCGCACTATTTGGCCATCCCGCCTGCGGTATTCGGGCTCGTCGTCAAACAACTAGCGCAGGCCAACTGCGCCGAGAACGCCCGCGTCATTATCGAAAAGCCGTTCGGCCGCGATCTTCCCTCGGCCCAGGCGCTCAATCAAATTCTGCTGAATACGTTTGACGAGCGGTCGATCTTTCGCATCGACCACTATCTCGGCAAGGCGCCCGTTCACAACATGCTCTTCTTTCGGTTCGCGAACTCATTTCTAGAGCCTTTCTGGAATCGCGAGCATGTCGAAAGCGTTCAAATCACGATGGCCGAGAACTTCGGCGTGCAGGGCCGCGGCGGATTTTACGAACAGGTCGGTACGATTCGCGACGTAGTCCAGAATCACCTGTTTCAAGTTCTCGTCAATCTGGCGATGGAGCCGCCGGTGCGGACCGACAGCGAGTCGATTCGTGACGAGAAGGTGAAGGTGCTGCGCGCCATGCCGCCGCTCGAAACGGCCAACCTCGTCCGGGGGCAATTCCGCGGCTACCGTCAGGAATCCGGCGTGGCGGCCGACTCGCAGGTCGAGACGTTCGCCGCCATGAAGCTAGAAGTCGATTCCTGGCGCTGGCGCGGCGTCCCCTTTTATATTCGCGCTGGCAAGAATCTCCCGGTCACGTGCACGGAGATCGTCGTCCGGCTCCGCAAGCCGCCCACGATGTACGAGAATTACGACCTCAAGTCAAATTACGTCCGCATCCGGATTAGTCCCGACATTGCGTTCGCGCTCGGCATGATGGTCGTCAAGCCGAACGACGAATCACAGGGAATCCGCGTCGAGTCGATTACCGGCCGTCACCCGCAAGCAGGCGAAGTCGACGCGTACGAGCGGCTGCTCGGCGACGCCATGGCGGGCGACGCCACGCTGTTCGCCCGTGAGGACTATGTGGAAGAAGCGTGGCGAATCGTCGATCCCGCGCTGAAAGCTGGTTCGCCGGTATACGAATATGAGCCAGGGAGTTGGGGTCCGCCGGAGGTCGACGACTTGGTGTTGCCTGATGAGGGCTGGAAGGCCCCCGTCGTGGTCGATTGAGCCGCCGGCGTCGTGGGCTCGGCGGGAGTCGCACGTCGCCGTCTGCCGTTGATCGACGTCGCTTGGGCCGCTGCCCAGCTGATTCTTGGCCGTTTTGTGCGCCAACTCAGCAGAACTTCGGTTGAGTCTTCCCGGTTTCTGCAGATCGCCTTTACATGTACGTCAGTACATCATACGCTGCGTGCCGCCCCGTCCTTCACGCCGCACGTCGCCATGTTGTCCCCCGCCGCCGCCGCCGCCGCCGATCTGCAACGTTTGCGCCGGCTCCTTAGCCAGTCTCACGCTGATTGGTCGTCGTCGACTCATTTTTCCACTGGCTTCGCGGCGCTCGATCGTTTGCTGCCGTCAGGAGGATTGCTGCGGGGTTCGCTCATCGAATGGCTAAGCGCCTCTCCCGGAGCCGGCGCCGGCCTGCTCGCAGTAGCCGCAGCCATCCAAGCACAGCGTCCCGGCAACGTCGTCGTCGTCATCGACCGCGAGCGACGCTTCTACCCTCCCGCCGCCGCCGCCTGGGGATTGGATCTGTCGAGCGCCATGTTGGTGCATCCTGCCAATCTCCACGAAGAACAGTGGGCCGTTGAACAAGCGCTCCGTGCCGAGCATGTTGCCGCGGTCATCGCTCATCCCCCGCGTCTAGATGCTCGGACCTTTCGCCGCTTCCAGCTCGCCGCCGAAGCGAGCGGCGCCGTCGGCTTGTTGGTTCGTCCGGCGTCGGCGCGGCCAGAACGCTCCTGGGCAGCCGCCCGCTGGCTCGTCGAGCCGCAGCCTTCGCTGACGTCATGGCGGCTGCGCATCCGTCTGTTGCATTGCCGTGGGCGTTATGCGGCCGAGTCCGCCGCAGCGGAAGTTGATCTTGATGAATGGATAACACGCTTCGATGCAACGCATGCTTGCCATTTGGCTCCCGAATTGGCCCATTCAACGGCTCGTTAACGAGAGCCCTGAACTGCGCGGTCGCCCGTTACTGTTGGCCGAAACGTTTGCCGGCAGGTCGAGCGTCGCCGCCTGCTCGCGCGAAGCGCAACGGCTCGGAATTCATCCCGGCATGCCGCTAGCGGAAGCGTCGGCGCTCGCTCCGCGCCGCCTCCAGATCAAGCCGCACGATCCGCTTGCCGATTGGCAATCACTCGCTCAGCTAGCCCACTGGTGCCGGCGCTTCAGCCCCACCGTCGGCTTGGAAGCGAGCGATCCTCCCCGGACGCTGCTGTTCGACGCCGCGGGACTGGCCTCGCTCCATGGCAGCGAGCAATCGCTGCTCGACCGCGCCGCCCGCGAGATGGCCCGACGCGGCTTTCGCGTTCGCTTGGCGCTGGCCGATACCATCGGCGCCGCCTACGCCGTCGCTCGTTACGGCAACATGGCGAACATCCACGGCCGCCAAATCATCCCCTCCGGCGTCAGCCGTCAGGCGCTCGCTCCGCTCCCGCTGGCCGCCCTCCGGCTTCCCGATTCCCTCATCGCCACGTTGGCGGCGTTAGGATTTGAATGCGTCGGCGACGTCCTGCAACTGCCGCGCGAACAGCTTCCTTCCCGCTTCGGACGGCAGTTGCTGCTGCGCATCGACCAGGCGCTCGGCGCCGCCCCCGAAGCGATTGTTTCCGTCAAGCAGTCCCCCGAGTTCGCCGTACGGCAATCGTTCGAGTTTCCGCTCGTTCGGCAAGACGCCCTGCGCCACGCACTGCTGACATTACTCGAGAAGTTAGCGCATGCTCTGCTCGTTCACCGCGCCGGCGTCTTACGGCTGAAATGTCTGATCGAGTGCGAGTCGGAAATCGTCGCCTTCGACGTCGGCGTCTTGCAAGCCACCGCCAGCGCCGCGACCTTCGCCGAATTAATTGATCTCCAGTTGGAGCGCACCCGATTGACGCGACCAGCGACGGCGATCGCCCTCGAAGTCCTCCAGCACGCGCCGCTTGCCCAACGGCAGACATTGTTCTTCAAAGCTCAGCACGATTTCAGCAGTTCGCCCGCGCTGGCCGCGCTGGTCAATCGTTTGGCGAATCGGCTGGGCCGCGACGCCGTCGTCCGTTGCCGCTTGCGGCACGACGCGCAACCCGAACTCGCCTATCGGCTGGAACGCGTGCTCGACGGTCTGCCGGCCCGTCACAAGGGGAACGTCAAACGTCTGCCGTTCGGCCCACTCGATCGTCCGCTCGATTTGCTGAAAGCCCCGACGCCGTTAAACGCGACCATCGACGCCGTCAGCGGTCTGCCCCAGCAGTTCTCCTGGGAGGGTCGACGGCATGTCGTCAACCAGGTCTGGGGGCCGGAGCGCATCGACACCGGTTGGTGGCGTCGCCGTCGGGTGGGACGCGACTACTATCGTCTCGAAACGGCTGCAGGGCAGCGCATCTGGTCGTACCGCCGGCGCGAAGATGGCCGCTGGTTTTTGCATGGTTTTTTTTGAGCGCCCCGCATGCCTGAATCACTGAGCAATCCGCCGCGCTGGCCCAACGCTTACGCTGATCCAGCAGAGATGATGAGTTCGGCAAGTCTGCCGAGCGCTCCCTACGCCGAGCTCCATTGCCGCACAAATTTTTCCTTTTTAGAAGGCGCCTCGCACCCCGATGAGTTGGTGGTCGCGGCCGCCCAGCTTGGTTACACGGCCCTCGCCGTCACCGATCGCAATAGTTTAGCCGGCGTCGTCCGCGCCCACAGCGTCGCCAAGGACATCGGTCTCAAGCTGCTCATCGGCGCCGAGGTCACTCCCGTCGACGCCCCTCCCATCGTCCTCTGGGCGACCGATCGGGCCAGCTATGGCCGGCTGTCGCGACTGCTCACGCTCGGCCGCCGCCGCGCGCCGAAAGGCCAGTGCCAACTCACGCTCGCCGATCTCGACGCCCATCGCGAGGGTCTGCTCGCCGGCGTGGCCCCGCGGCGTCACCTGCCGTTGGAAGTCGACGCCTATCGCCGCTGCCGCGACGTCTTCGGCGACGCTGGTTACCTGCTGGCCGAATTGCATTACGGCGCCAACGATCAGGCCCGGCTCGACCAGCTCATCGGCGCCTCGCAAGCGGCTCGACTGCCGCTGGTAGCCGCGGGAGACGTTCATTATCACGCGGCTCATCGCATGCCGCTGCAGCACGTTCTCTCGGCCATCCGCTGCGGCGTCACGGTCGCTGAATTGGGGCCGGAATGCCTCCCCAACGCCGAACGCCATCTCCGCCGCATCGACGAACTGCAAACGATTTTCGCTCGCGTCCCCGACGCGCTGCGGCGCACGCTCGAAATCGCCCAGCGCTGCCAGTTCTCGCTCAACGAGTTGAAGTACCAATATCCCCAGGAGTTATCGCCCCCCGGGGAAACGCCGATGGCGTACCTCCGCCGCTTGGCGTGGGAACGTGCACACGACCGCTACGGCGCCGAGATACCGCCGAAGATTCATCAGTTGCTCCAGCGCGAGCTCGATCTCATCGAGAAGCTCAAGTACGAAGCCTTTTTTCTGACCGTCTTCGACGTGGTAGAGTACGCCCGCAACCGCGGCATTCTTTGCCAGGGCAGGGGCTCGGCCGCCAACTCGGCCGTTTGCTACTGTCTGGGCGTCACCGCGGTCGACCCGAACGTTCATGAAACGTTGTTCGAACGGTTCGTCAGCGCCGAACGCGACGAACCTCCCGATATCGACGTCGATTTCGAGCACGAACGCCGCGAAGAGGCGCTGCAGTACCTCTACCAAAAGTATGGTCGCGATCGCGCGGGCTTGGCGGCCACCGTGATTTCCTACCGGGCCCGCAGCGCCGTCCGCGACGTCGCCAAGGCTCTCGGCCTGTCGCCTGATCGCGTCGACGAGTTGGCCAAAAACGTCGATCACCGCTCGGAAGAGGGGCTCCTGGCCAACCGTTGCCGACAGAGCGGTCTCGATCCCGACTCCCGTTTGGGCCGCCAGCTCGTCGCGCTGGTCAGCCAATTGGTCGGCTTCCCGCGCCACCTTTCGCAGCATGTCGGCGGCATGGTCATTACCCAGGGGCCGCTTGATGAACTAGTTCCCATTGAAAACGCCGCGATGCAGGACCGCACCGTCATTCAATGGAACAAGGACGATCTCGACGATCTTGGCATCCTCAAAGTCGACTGCCTCGCGCTAGGCATGCTCACGGCCATCCGCAAAGGCTTCGATTTGGTGGAACAGTCGGGGGGGCCGCGGCTTTCCATCAACTCGGTCCCGGTTGAAGATCCCCACGTCTATGAAATGATCAGCCAGGCCGACACGGTCGGCGTCTTTCAAATCGAAAGCCGCGCTCAGATGAGCATGCTCCCCCGGCTCCAACCGCGCACGTTTTACGATCTGGTGATCGAGGTGGCGATCGTTCGCCCCGGCCCCATCCAGGGCAACATGGTCCATCCCTATCTCCGCCGCCGCTGCGGCGAGGAAGCAGCGACTTACCCCAGCCCCGAAGTCGAACACATCCTCCAGCGGACGCTCGGCGTTCCTCTCTTCCAGGAGCAGGCGATGCAGCTTGCGATCGAGGCCGCCAACTTCACTCCGGGCGAAGCCGATCAACTTCGCCGCGCCATGGCGGCCTGGCGACGACCTGGACTGATCGACGACTACCGCCGCAAACTGATCGACGGCATGCTCTCCAAGGGTTACGCGCCCGAGTTCGCCGAGCAGCTTTTCAATCAGATCCGCGGCTTCGGCGAATACGGCTTCCCCGAATCCCACGCCGCCAGTTTCGCCAAGCTGGTCTACGTCTCCGCCTGGATCAAGCATTATTACCCGGCCGCCTTCGCCGCCGCGCTGATCAACAGCCAACCGATGGGATTCTACGCCCCGGCGCAATTGGTGCGCGACGCCCGTGAGCATGGCGTCGAGGTGCTCGGCATCGACGTCAATGCCAGCGATTGGGACTGCACGCTGGAACGACGCAATGATCTTTTCGCCTTGCGACTTGGCCTGCGGTTGGTCCGCGGCATGCCCGAGAGCATCGCCCGCACGATCATCGCCAGTCGCCGCAGCGCTCCATTTCAGTCGGTGGCGGAGTTGACCGCTCGCGCCCGCTTAAACCGCGCCGCTGTTCAACGGCTCGCCGAAGCCGACGCCTTTCAATCGCTGCAGCTCAACCGACGCACTTCGCTGTGGCAAGCCCTCGATCAACCCGCGGCTCAAGAAGACTTGCCGTTGTTCGCCAATGCGGTCGTTGAGGAATCAATGCCCCTGCTGCCCGCCCTTTCGGCGCGAGAGGAAGTGTACGCCGATTACCGAACCGCCGGCATGACGTTGCGTCAGCACCCGTTGTCCTTTCTGCGCGACGCTCTCCGCGAACTGCATGTTACTCCGGCAGGAGAATTGGTTCGTTGCCCCCATGGCCGGCATGTTAGCGTCGCGGGACTAGTGCTCATGCGTCAGCGTCCCGGCACCGCCAAGGGGATCACGTTCGTCACGCTAGAGGACGAAACGGGAACGGCCAATCTCATCATTCACCGCCACACCTGGGAGAAGTACGAACACACCGCCCGCCGGGCCTCGATTCTCGTCGCCAGCGGGCGCCTGGAGCGCAAGGATCAGGTGGTCCACGTCGTCGTCGACAGATTACGGCACGCTCCGGCCCCGCCAGAGCAACTGACGCATCGCTCGCGCGATTTTCACTGAGCCGAATTGCACCGCGACGACAATCAACGCCGCTCGTGGCTGCTCAGTCCGCAGGCGTTGACGACCGCCACGCGGTTATCCACGCGTCTCACACCTCGGACGTCGCGCAACACTTGCTGCACCAACTGCTTCAAGTAGAACGAGGGAACGACCCCCTCGACGACCAATGCGTCGCCCTCCAGCTTCACGCCGAACTCCTCCGCTCGCCCGTGAAAATGGGGATGACGCCCCAACAGTTCTCTAGCCGCGACGGCCGGAGGCAACCACGGTTGATCAACGCGACGACGACTCCCCGTCCGCCCAGGAGCATTTTTAATCGCTCGCACGATGTCCCTCCGCAGCGCTGATGCTGCTGCTGAAAAGCGGCGCGAATCCGGCGACTGTCCCTAGTCGACCGTCCCACGCCACGAGAATCCATCGCATAACCGGCGCCAATTCCCGCCGTTGCAAATGCCGGGAAATCCTCAGTGTCCGCCCTGCTGAGCGCGCACCATAGCACGGCCTGTGCTCCGCTTTGACGCGCCGCAGCGGGCCGATTGCCAGCTTTCTACAAGCCCCCGTGCGACGCATCTGACGCCGCTGCAAACGCTTCCGCCGCCGGTGCGGCGACCACCGCTGCTGGCATGCCCATTGCAATCGTTTTCAAGCGATAAAACGACAATTACCAACGCATTGGTTTCGACTCAGGAAGGACGGTGGCAGATGTACGTTTTTACTCGCAGCCGACGCATGGAATGGGCAGAGGTTCTTCACACCGCCGCGGCCGTCGCTGGCGGCGTGCTGTTTGCTAGCTGGGCAGGGTTTGTCGCCGCCGATGCGCTGCGCCCTGATTTCCGACTCGCGCCGGCGACCTACCTGCAAGGCGCCACGCTGCTGGCTGTGTTCTGCGGGTATGCCGTTGGCTGGGCTCGACCGATGCTCGGCGGCATGATCAGCCTCGTCGGCACGGCCTTGTTCTTCGCGGCGAGCCTCTATGGCAGCACCGCGGTTCAAGCGGTTGCCGAGTCGCCCGCCCTGCTGTTTGCGGTTCCCGGGGTGATGTATCTCCTGTCGGCCCACTATGGGGCAGCCAACAAAAATGAAACGACGGACATGACCTGACGAGAACCAGCAACGCAGCAGCGGGGTAAGTTCCCGCCCCACGAGCCGTCCCGGCCACCCGGCGACGGCTCCTTTCGTTGTGATCGGTCTCCCTTTTCTCGCCGGCGCGCCGCCAGATCGTCGCCGTGATCGTCCCTTCGGCAGTCCAGCGGGGGCGCCGCCGACTGCGGGCAACGTAAACTGCGAATTCCCCCCCCCGCGTCGAGCCAATCGACGCAAATCGCCGCTAGATGGGACGACGTGAAACTTGCACCTCCCCCACGTTGTAGCGGAGAATGGGGCTGTCCTTGTTGCATCACGCCGCCGTGGCGAGCGCAGCGGTAATCTTGTCGTCGATCTAGGAACGGGCATGGACTTGGTCGGTCTCGCGCAACGATGGGATGAAGCGTTTCGCTCGTCACACGGACGCAAACGCTTCGTCCACAGTCTTGCCCTCCTCCTCTCCGCCGCCTGCTCTGTCGCCGCGGCGGCAAAGCCCGACTTCGACCGCGATATTCGCCCGATCCTTTCCGACAAGTGCTTCTTTTGCCACGGTCCCGACGCGGACCGCCGGCAGGCCGAATTGCGGCTCGACACGCGCGAGGGCGCGGTCGCGGCGGCGATCGTCGCAGGCAATCCCGACGCCAGTGAGTTGGTCGCCCGCATCACCAGCGCAGAGGCGTCGGTTCGCATGCCGCCCCCCGAGTCGAACCTCTCGCTGAACGACGCGGAGAAGCAGTTGCTACGCGAGTGGATCGCCGCCGGAGCCCCCTACGCTGAACACTGGGCGTTCCAGCCGCTCCCCGCCGAAGTCCCGGTTCCCAATTGTTCCGGCAAGACTTGGGGCAACAACGAAATCGATCAATTCGTACTGGCGCGACTCCAGGCCGAACGACTCGAGCCTGCCGAGCGCGCCGCGCCGCTGCGCTTGCTGCGCCGACTGTCGCTCGATCTCACCGGCCTCCCGCCGACCGTCGCTGAAATCAAGCAGTTCGAGTCGCACGCGGCGGACGATCTTGACGCTGCGCTCGCCGCTGCCGTCGATCGACTGCTCGCCAGCCCGGCCTTCGGCGAACATCAAGCCGTCGCCTGGCTCGACGCCGCCCGCTACGCCGATTCGTTTGGCTATCAGTCCGATCAACTCAACACGCAGTGGCCCTACCGCGACTGGGTCGTCCGCGCGTTCAACGACAATCTGCCGTACGATCAATTCCTCGCCTGGCAACTCGCCGGCGACTTGCTGCCCAATGCCACCCACGATCAGATTCTCGCCACGGCATTCAACCGCCTCCATCGCATGACCAACGAAGGGGGCTCGATCGCCGCCGAATGGCTCGCCGAAAACGCGGCCGATCGCGTGCAAACGTTCGGATCCGCGATGTTGGCGCTCACGCTCGAATGCGCCCGCTGCCACGACCACAAATACGATCCCATCCTAACGCGCGACTACTATTCACTCTCGGCGTTCTTCAATTCGATCGATGAGAACGGCATGTACGATAGTGCGGCCAAAGTCCCGTCGCCGACGCTGCTGTTGCCAACGAAGGACCAGGAGCGGCAGTTAAGTGAAGCAACAGCCGCCGTAGCCGCGGCCGAGCGGCGGCTAGCAGAAACTATCGCCAACGGAGGAGAGCGTTTCGCCGCCTGGAACTCTTCACAACCAGCGTCATCGAAGGACGGGGCAGGGCGTGTGAATCCCGAAGCTGCGAGCGCCGCCGGCGGCAGCGCGACCGGCTTGCCGACGAATCCCTCAGAAACTCTCGCCCGCCAAGCGTCAGGCGCTCCGCCCGACCTCCTCGCGCATTTCACCTTCGACGGCGACGCCGAGGAACTCAAAGCCGAACCCCCGCACGAATCCGCCGTCGGCAGCGCCAGTCGCCTCACGCGCGTCGCAGGCCGGCAGGGGAAGGCGATCCGCTGCGACGGCGACCATGGCATCAGCGTCCCCAGCCTGCTCAACGCCGATCGCACCGATCCGTTCACCGTCGACTTCTGGCTGCGCGACGTCGCCCGCAATCCACTTCCGGTCGTCGTTGCTCAGCGCACCTTCGGCACCGACGTTGGCTATAACGGCTTTGATCTCATGCTTGCCGACGGCGTGTTGGAAGCACGCCTCTACCGCATCTGGCCCGGCAATGCGATTGGCGTTCGCGCCGCCGAGCCGATCGCAGCGGGAGAATGGCAACACGTCGCCGTCGCCTACGACGGCTCCAGCCGCGCCGCCGGCCTCAAGCTCTATCTCAACGGCCGCGAACTGCCGACGACGGTTCTACGCGACAGAATCCAAAAGAGCGCCGCCATCGCCACGTACGGCAGCGGCGCCTTGACGCTCGGCGAGCGCTTCCGCGACCGCGGCTTCAAGGATGGCGAGTTCGACGAGTTGCGTCTCTTCGGCCGCGCGCTGGCGCCGCTCGAAATCGCCGCCCTGCACGCCGACGTTGACGGTGCGAGCACCCCCGGCGATTCGCCTGACGAAGCCGCGCTCCGCGACTTCTACTTTTCCGCCCACGACGCCCCCGCGCGCGAAGCCGCCGGGGCCCTCCGCGCAGCTCGCCAGCAGCTCGTCGCCGCCGAAGAGGCCATCCACGAAGTCAGCGTCATGGGCGAACTGCCCGAGCCGCGGCCGACTTACGTCCTCGCGCGCGGAGCCTACGACGCCCCGAAGAGCGACGCCAATCGCGTCCAGCGCGACACGTTCGCCGAGATGCTTCCGCCGTTCCCTGCGGACGCTCCGCGCGATCGCCTGGGGCTCGCCCGTTGGGTCACCTCTCCCGATCATCCGCTCACAGCCAGAGTTTTCGTCAATCGCCTCTGGGCAAATTTCTTCGGCCGCGGCCTCTCCGCCACTCCCGACAATTTTGGGCGCCAAGGCTCGGCGCCGTCGCACCCGGAACTGCTCGACTGGCTCGCCCGCGACTTCGTCAATCACGGCTGGGACGTCAAACGGCTCTGCCGCCTGATCGTCGGCTCCGCCACTTACCAACAAGATTCGCGCGTGAGCAAGGAACTGCACGAGCGCGATCCCGACAACCTGCTCCTCGCCCGCGGTCCCAGCCGGCGCCTCTCGGCCGAGCAGATCCGCGACTTGGCTCTCGCGGCGCCGGAACTGTTGGCGAAGACGCAAGGCGGGCCGCCAGTCTATCCTTACCAACCAGGCCAGGACCTGTGGCGCGAAGCCAACAGCATGTCTCCGGCCTACACGCAATCGACAGGCGAAGGCCTCCGCCGGCGTTCGCTTTACTCGGTCTGGAAGCGCACGGCTCCGCTGCCGAACATGCTGGTCTTCGATGCCACGTCGCGCGAAGTCTGCACGATCAGCCGCGGCCGGACCAACACGCCGCTGCAGGCGCTGGTGCTCCTGAACGACGTCCAGTTCGTCGAAGCCTCCCGCGCGCTGGCAATGGCCGTGGCAAAAAAGCACGCCGCGCCGCAGGATCGGCTGCGCGAAGCGTTCCTCCGCCTCACCGGCCGCGAGCCCGACGACCGCGAACAAACGCTGCTGGCGGAACTTTACCAGGAACAGCTCGCCAACTTCAACGACGCCGCGGGCGCGGAGGCGGCCGCCAAGCTGCTCGCCATCGGCGAGACCGCTCCCGACGACTCGCTCCCCGCCGCCGACCTGGCCGCGCTCACCGTCACTTGCCAAGCCATCCTCAACCTCGACGCCACGATCTACGAACGGTGAGAGGCCAGAGCTCACAGCTTACCATCAAGCATTAATCATCCAACATGCAACTTCCTCCCCCAACTCTCCAACGCCTCACCCGCCGCCACTTCTTTGGCAGCGCCGCCGTGGGCCTCGGCGGCGCCGCGCTCACCTCGCTGCTGGCGCGCCAAAGTCTCGCTGACTCGCTCACGGCGCCAACGGCCCTCCCGGCCAAGGCCAAGCGCGTCATCTATCTCTTTCAATCCGGCGGCCCCGCCCAGCAAGACCTGTTTGACTATAAACCGCTCCTCAACGACAAGAACGGCCAGCAACTCCCCCCCGAAGTGCGCGGCGCCCAGCGTCTCACCGGGATGAGCGCCCAGCAATCCTCAATTCCGCTCGCCGGCTCTCACTTCAAGTTCTCCCAGCATGGCCAGTCGGGCGCATGGCTCAGCGACGTCCTGCCGCACCATGCCGCGATCGCCGACGACCTTTGCTTCGTCAAGGCGATGTGGACCGAGGCGATCAATCACGACCCGGCGATCACCTTTTTTCAGACCGGGTCCCAGATCGCCGGCCGGCCGTCGCTGGGGGCGTGGCTCTCCTACGGCCTCGGCTCGATGAATGACAACCTGCCGGCGTTTATCGTTCTCGTCACTGCCAAGCATGGCGGGGACCAACCCCTCTACGCACGACTCTGGGGATCGGGCTTCCTCGACTCGCAGCACCAAGGCGTGCAGTTTCGCCCCGGAGCCGAACCGGTCCTTTACCTCAGCAATCCCGACGGCGTCTGCCGATCCGGCCGCCGCGCCATGCTCGATAAGCTCAACGCGCTCAATCAGCGGCAATTCGAACAGGAACTCGACCCAGAAATTGAATCGCGGATCACGCAGTACGAAATGGCGTTCCGGATGCAAACCAGCGTTCCCGACGCCACCGATCTCTCGCAGGAAACCGACGCTACCTTCGAGCTTTACGGCCCCGACAGCCGCACTCCCGGCACCTTTGCCGCCAACTGTCTCCTCGCGCGCCGTCTGGCCGAACGCGGCGTCCGCTTCATTCAGCTCTACCATCAGGGCTGGGATCACCACGGCGGTCTTCCCGCGGGCATCCGCAATCAATGCAAGGAGACCGATCAGGCCTCCGCCGCGCTGGTAAAAGATCTCAAGCAACGCGGCCTTCTGGACGACACGCTCGTCATTTGGGGCGGTGAGTTCGGCCGTACGAGTTACTCACAAGGCGCCCTCTCGGCGACCGACTACGGCCGCGACCACCACCCGCGCTGCTTCACCGTCTGGTTGGCCGGCGGCGGCGTCAAGCCCGGCGTCAGCTACGGCCGCACCGACGATTACGGCTACAACATTGCGGACGAGTCGGGCCGGCCTCTCAATCCAACCAAAGACGCATTCACCCCCGGCGCCGTCCATGTTCACGACCTGCAAGCGACGATCCTGCATCAGTTGGGTGTCGATCACACCCAACTCGTCTTCAAGCATCAGGGGCGCCGGTTCCGTCTGACCGACGTCCACGGCCACGTCGTTCATGATTTGCTGACCTAGGCGGCGTCAGTGACAGCGAGGCGCGTCGCCCTGCGGGCGACTCTCGGTCGCCGCTCGGCCAGGCATTGCGTCCTCTGTCAGGAGTTCGCGTGGCGGACCGCCATGACTCCCATAACAGCTTGAGTCGGTCGTCAGGCGGCCGTCGGTCGACTATCCTCAAGGCTTGGCCACGCTCCGGCCTAGCCGTTTTGCACGCTCCGAGAGGCCCCGAGTGTCCGCCAACTCCCATTACTACCGATTTTTGTACGCGATTGTCGCGATCGCCGTCACGCTGCTCGGCGCTCGAGCAGCCTCGGCCGGTGCCGAGCCCGATGGCCGTCCCAACATCCTGCTCGTCCTGATCGACGACGCCGGATTCGCCGACTTTCCATACTTCCAGGACGGTCGCCAGCGCATGCCCAACCTCGATCGTCTCTGCGACGAGGGACTTCGCTTCACGCAATTCTACGTCAACTCACCCATCTGTTCGCCATCGCGGGCGGCGTTCGTGACGGGCCAGTACGCCATTCGTTGGGGTATCACCAGTTACATCGACGCCAGTGACGACAATGCCCGTCGCGGGATGCGCGACTGGCTCGAACCATCGGCCCCGTCGCTCGCTCGCATCCTCCATGAAGCCGGCTACGCCACCGCTCACTTCGGCAAATGGCACCTCGGCGGCGGCCGAGACATCGTCGCGCCGCTCATCGGCGAATACGGCTTCGACGAGTCGCTGACGCAATTCGAAGGCATGGGCGACCGCATTTTGCCGCTTCTCGACGCTGGCAGCGGCCGCCCGCCTGTCAAGTTTTCCCTCGGCGTCGCCAGCGAGCGGCTCGGCCACGGCAAGGTCCGCTGGGTCGAGCGGAGCCAGGAAACGAGCGAGTTCGTCAAGCCCGCCATCAAGTTCATGGAGCGCGCGGCAGCCGCCGGCAAACCGTTCTATGTCAATGTCTGGCCCGACGACGTCCATACCCCGCTCCACCCGCCTCAGCACCTGCGCGGAGACGGCAGCAAGCGCGAACTGTACCTGGGCGTCCTCGAAAATATGGACCGCCAACTCGCCGAGCTCTTCGATTTCATTCGCAACGACCCGCAACTGAGCCGCAATACCATCATTGTCGTCGCCAGCGACAACGGCTTCGAGCCTGGCGCAGGGTCGGCGGGCCCGCTGCGCGGCTCCAAGGGCAACTTGTACGAAGGCGGCGTCCGCGAACCGCTGGTGGTGTGGGGGCCCGGCCTGCTGGAGAAAAAGGCGATCGGTTCGACCAACGACCAGACGGTCATCTCCTCGATCGACGTCGTCGCGTCCCTGCTCGAAATCGTCGGCGTCGAGCTCCCGGCCAACGTGCAATTCGATGGCGAAGACCTCAGCGCCGCGCTCACCGGCGTCAGACCGCAGCAGCGTACCAAACCGCTCTGCTGGGTCCGCCCTCCGGATCGACCCGGTCAGGAGGGCGAAAACCTTCCTGACCTCGCCATCCGCAGCGGCAACTGGAAACTCCTCACGGAGTACGACGGCAGCCATCCGCAACTCTACGACATCGCTTCCGATCCCAACGAGCAACGTGATCTCGCGCAGCAGCACCCCGAAATGGTGCAAACGCTCACGTCGGAACTGCTCGATTGGCATCGCGCCGCAACGCCCACGAGCGCCGCGGCAACGGCGCCTCGCCAGTTCGCCAATCCCATTTTTGAAGGCGCTGATCCCTGGATCATTCAGCACGACGGCAAGTACATTGCCTGCCTCTCCGACGGCAATCGCGCCGTCGCCCTCCATTTCTCTGACGACCTCACGAAACTCGGACCGAAGCACATTGTTTGGGAAGCCCCAGCCACCGGCCCCTATTCGCGCGAGGTTTGGGCGCCGGAACTCCACCATCTCGACGATCGGTGGTACATCTACGTCGCCGCCGATGACGGCGACAATCGCAATCACCTTAGCTACGTCCTGGAGTCAAAGGGCGACGACCCCCTCGGACCTTACGAGCTGCGCGGCCCAATCTACACCGGCGACGACCCCGCACAGAAAAAAGACAACCGCTGGGCGATCGACGCCACCGTTTTCGAACATCACAAAAATCGCTTGCTCATTTGGTCCGGCTGGGCTGCCGACAGCGACGAGCAGTGGCTGTACATCGCCCCGCTCAAATCGCCTTGGGAACTGGCCGGCCCGCGCGTCAGGCTCTGCCACAATGCCGACCATCAGTGGGAGCGCGTTGGCGAACTCCCGGACCAGCGCGGCCTCCACGAGGGACCGCAAATCCTCCAGCACGACGGTCGCACCTTCATCATATATTCCGCCAGCAGCTCGTGGCAGCCGACCTACAAGCTGGGCATGCTCGAGTTGCAACGAGATGGCGAACCGCTGAATCCGGCAGATTGGATCAAGCACGATCAGCCTGTATTCGTCGGTACGGAAGACACCTACGGAGTCGGCCACGCCTCATTCGTCAAATCGCCTGACGGCGCGGAAGACTGGATTGTCTACCATGCCAAGCGCGACCGCAGCGACGGCTGGGCTCGCGCCGTGTTCGCGCATCCCTTTACCTGGGGCGCCGATGGGCGACCATGCTTCGGCGCGCCGGTAAAGGCCGGCGAGTTGCTCAAACTTCCCAGCGGCACGCCAGCGCCGGCCGTTAAACGAGGCGCTTGCGATTGGCCGACATTCCACTCGCTCGAGGGCTGGACCTACTATGGCCATCACCAGATGTTGAAGATCGACGCGGGCCAGCTTCTCCTCGGCGTCCCGCCGAAAGATCCCGCCAATACGTATCGCAGCGGAGAGAAGGCGGTGCTCAACGACGGCCGTTGGTCCGATCTCAAAGTCGCCGCCACAATTCGCGTCCTCTCGGGCGATCGCGACGCCGGAATCCTGTTTCGCGTCCAGCGCCCCGCCGTCGGCTTCGACGCCCAACAGGGCTACTTTGCCGGCATCATTCCAGGCTCCGATCGCGTCATCCTTGGCGCCACCGACGGTCGCCATTGGCGCCACATTGCCGACGCCCCGGCCGACGTCGAAGTCGGCAAAGACTATCGCCTGGAAGCGACCGCCCGCGGCGATTCCATCACGCTCGCGCTCGACGGACGGCAAGTTCTGCAAGCTACGGACGCAGCGTTCACCCGCGGCAGCATTGGTCTTCGCGTCGTCGACTCCGAAGCGGCATTCAGCAACGTCTCGATCGAACCGCTCAAACGCCGCCCGCAGCGACCCAAACCCTTACGCGCTCCCGCGAAATCCGCCTCCTCGCACAGGTCGCTTCAGCCACCAGGCCAGCGGCGCACCACGCTAACCGCGCACGCCAATCAACCTTTTGCCCTGTGCGCGCCCTCCCCGTTGTGGTGAAATACGCCCTATAGCGCTATCCGATTTCACTGGAACCTGCCGCCATCCCGTCCGAATCCTACTACGACCGCTTCCATCGCTGGATGGAACTCGAAGCGAAAGCCGAGGCGCAGCGCCTCGCCGAGCGCCGCCAGGTCCGCACGCGCAAGACGGCCGAACGGACCGGCGAAACGCTCCTCGACCTCGCCATCGAAGAGCACCGCACCGGCCTCAACGGTCGCCATCTCCTCACGCTGGTCAAGCGCAACCGCACGCTCGACCTGCCCTGGAACCGTCTCCGCATCGGCTCGCCAGTCCTGCTCACGCCCCTCTCGGGCGACGAATCCAAAAACTATCCCGGCGTCGTCAGCGCGCGCACCTTCCGCTCGATTGAGGTGGCCTTCGATCATTGGGTCGACGGCGACCGCTTCGATCTCGACCTCTCCGTCGACGAGGTCTCTCGCAATCGCGAACGGGCGGCGCTGCAATCGCTCCGCATGGCGAAAGGCCGCGTCGCCGAACTCCGCCAGATCATTCTCGGCCCGTTCGACGAAACGAACCACCGCGACCGTCAACCTCGCTTCCGCGCTCACGCGCCCATCGCCGAACACGAGCGCCCGGTCGCCGAGCATCCGTCGGCCCACCTCAACGCCTCGCAACAGGAAGCGATCCGCTTCGCGCTCTCCGCCGAGGACCTCGCCATCATCCACGGCCCTCCCGGCACCGGCAAAACCACGTCGGTCGTTGAGTTCATCCGCCAGGCCGTCGAAGAAGGCAGTCGCGTCCTCGCCTGCGCACCCAGTAACACGGCCGTTGACAACCTGCTCGAACGCCTCGTCGTCGCCGGCGTCCGCGTCGTCCGCGTCGGCCACCCAGCTCGCGTGATGGAACGCCTCCGCCAACACACGCTCGACTCCGTCGTCGAGTCGCACGAACACATGCGCTGGGTCAAAGAACTCTACCGCACCGCCGAGGCCCTCTTCAAGAAGGCGGACGGCGACTCCCGCTCCCGCCATGCTTACGCCGCGAAGGCGGAATGGCGCCGCGAGGCCAAACAGCACAAGGCCGACGCCCGCCGCCTGGAGCGCGACATCATCGCCGACGTGCTCGATTCGGCCGACGTCATCTGCGCTACGACGACCATCGACGAAGACGTGTTGGGCGACCGCACGTTTGACTGGGTCGTCGTCGACGAGGCCTGCCAATCGACCGAATCGGCCTGCTGGATCCCGCTATTACGGGCCGATCGCATCCTCCTCGCCGGCGACCATTGCCAACTCCCGCCGACGGTCCTCGCCAAGGAAGCCGCCGCCCAGGGCTACGACCGCAGCATGATGCAGCGTCTCGTCGAGCGCTACGGCGACGCGATCACGCGGCAGCTCACCGTGCAGTACCGCATGCACGAAGCGATCATGGATTTTTCATCGGAGCAGTTTTACGGCGGCACGCTTCTCGCCGACGAGACGGTCCGCAACCACACGCTTGCCGGCTTAGCGGGCATCGAAGAATCCCCCTTCACGCAAGCGCCGCTCGAGTTCATCGATACCGCCGGCGCCGACTACGACGAACGCCAAGAAGAAGATGGCCTCAGCCGTCTTAACCCCGACGAAGCCGCGCTCGTCCTCAAGAAAGTCGACAAGTTGATCGCCGCCGGCCTCCCCGCCGCCGACGTCGCGGTGATCGCCCCCTACGCCGCCCAGGTCCGCTGGCTCCGCCAGCACGCCACGCACGACGAACTCGAAATCGACACGGTCGACGGATTCCAAGGCCGCGAGAAAGAAGCGGTCGTCATCAGCCTCGTCCGCTCGAACCGGCAAGGCGAAATCGGCTTCCTCGCTGACACCCGCCGCATGAACGTCGCCCTCACCCGCGCGCGCCGCAAGCTAATCGTCATCGGCGACAGCGCCACCCTCGGCGCCCACGCCTTCTACGCCGCCATGCTCGACTACTTTCAAGCCCACGACGCCTACCACACGGTTTGGGAAGAGATGGAATAATTGTGAATGACCGAATGACGAAATCCGAATGACAAATGAGAAGAACGCTTGCGCGCATCTCATTCGTCATTCGGATTTCGTCATTCGTCATTTCCCCCCGCATCCAGTAACCAGCATCCTGCCATGCGAACTCTGCTCCTAACGATCCTCGCCCTCCTCCCCGCCTTCGCCCACGCCGCCGCCCCGCGCCCGACGAACATCGTCACGTGCGAAGAGTGGAAATCCGACCCCGCCCCCATTCCCGACGAGCGCAAGCACACCCCGCGGTACATCACGCTCCACCACGCCGGCGTCCTCTGGACCAACAGCCAGACGCCCGAGCAGTTCCTCCGCAACATGCAAGCCTGGGGCAAGCGCCGCCCCGAGATCGAACAACCGCCGCGCAACACCTATTGGCCCGACCTGCCGTATCACTTCCTCATCGCCCCCGACGGCCGCATCTTCGAGGGCCGTCCCGTCGAGTACGAACCCGAATCGAACACCAAGTACGAACTCGCCGGCAATCTCGGCGTCGAAATGATGGGCGACTTCAACCAACAGCGTCCCAGCCCCGCGCAGCTCGAATCAGCCGTCCGCCTCGCCGCCTGGCTCGCCGACGCGCACAAGATCGCCGCCGACGACATTCGCACGCATCAGGACGCCGCCCCAGGCAGCACCACCTGCCCCGGCGCCGACTTCTACCGCTACTTCAACAGCGGCGAATTTAAGCAGTGGGTTCAGCAAGTCCAACAGGGCCAAGAACCGCAGATCATCCCCGGCGCCCCGCTCCCCGACGGCCCAGTGGAAGTCATCACCGAGACCAAGAAAAGGTAGCCGCGGCTCAACGAGTCGCTGGAGCCGGTAGATCAGGCACCTTCCTTTCTTCGTCAACCGTAGGGCTCGACACGCCCACGCAAAGTGCAACAGCGGCAACGGCTCAGGCACGGATTCTCAAACGACAACCGGCAGCGCCAATCCACCGGCGACGCCGCATCGTCCGTCTCGAAGCGATGCCAAGATCGCCGCACAACTAGTCCGCCGCCACTTCGCCGGCCGACTCCGCCGCCGCTGGCTTGGCGGCCTCGGCGCTCGCCGTCTCCGTCACCTCGCGCGCCGCTTCGATGCCATTGGAATAGAGCGGCAAATGGCGATAGTACACTTCCAACATGTACGTCGAGAGGCATGTGACGTACAGCCGCCCGGCCGACGCTCCCCACTGGTCCCGCTGCGGATCCCAACTCCCGCGCTCGCGACCCGTCCGCACCTGATGCTCCGGCAGCGTCTGTCGCATGACCTTATTCCATTCGACCCACGACTTGCCCCCCATGTGATGCATCACCTGCGTCGCGTAATACCAGTAGTAGACGTTGCGCTCCTCCCAATTCACCGGGTGGTCCGCGACGTAGGCGACGCCGCGCACCAGCGGCTTGCTATCCTGCTTCCAGCCGAGATACTGCCGACACAGCAGCGCCTCGGCCGTCATCGCCGGCGTCCCCCCTTGCCCCCGTTGATACGCGTACTGGCTGCCTCCCTTGCTGGAGACCATGTCGAGAAACCCGCTCACCCGCGCTAGCGTCTCCGACGGCACCTCGAGCTTCGCCATCCGCGCGCTTTGCAGCGCCATCACAAACCAGCCCGTCACCGACATGTCCGAATCTTCAAACGGGTAGTAACGCCAACCTCCCTCTTTCGACTGAATCTTGACGCAGTACTGCACCGCTTGCTCGGCGTGCTCGCGCAACAGCGAGTCGTTCGTGATGCCGTATAGCTCGCAAATCGCAATCGTGCATTGCGCGTGCGTGTAGAGCCGATGATTCGACGGCGCCCGTTCAATCAAAAACTCGCCGTTCTTTTGCTGATGCCGCAGCAGCGCCTTCATCCCTCGCTGCACGGTGCGCCGATACGGCCCATCCTTCATATGCGTATGGCCGTCGCCCAAGTAAGCGATCATCGCCATCGCCGTCGCGGCCAAACTGTTCTCCGCCATCGCCCCGTCGGCGTACGGACCGTCCAAACTCCACGAGCCGTCGCGCTGCTGCTGTCGACTCAGCCAGGCCAGCGCCGCCTCGACCGACTGCTGCGTCGTTCGATTGCCGCCGTACGCCTTCATCAGCGCCTCTTTGCGCCCCTCCTGCCGACCGCTGAGCGCCATGCCGATCGACGGCGCATCGATATCCGAAAACACCAACGTCCCATCGCCCGGCAAGTCGTTCAATTGCGGCGGCGCCGCGAACGGATCGTCCACGGCCGGAAGCGACGACAGCGAATAGGAGGGATCGAACGCCATCTCCGGATCGGAGTTCACCGCGTCGCCCACCGCGGGAACGTCCAGCTGCTCGCCCAGCGTCTCGGCGTAGATCTCTTCCACGGACGGGTCGTACGGCGCCATCTCAACGTCAATCGCCTCCTGCGCCACTTGATGAGCCCCGACCGCCACGAGGCCGAGCATGATGATCAGCCCCATATGGAACACCATGCTCACCAACCAAGCCGGCGTCGCGCTGAGCAGCCGCGCCAGCCAGGTCCGCTGCATCGCCGGATGCTCGTCGTCGACCGTGAAGGCGTCGACCAGTAGTGACTTCGTCCCCGCGAACATCCTCCCGAAGAGCGACCGACGACGACGCCGGCGCACGAACGTAGGCCCCCGCACCCCCGCAAATTCAGCGTCGGCCGCGACAATCGCTTCGGTCTCAACGACCGGCGGGCCTGGCGGTAACGGAGGCGGTTCGGGCAGCATGAGAAGTCCTACCTTGGCCCGGCCGCAGATGACGCCGCCAACATGCCATGCCCCATTATAGCCACCCGCTGGCAATCGGCCCCTACAATTGAACCCCGCTCCGCCAACCCCGGACTGGTCGCTTGAGCGACCTGTCGGCCCCGCCCGAAAGCTCCCCAACCCAGAGCCGCCATCAACGCCCCGCCCCAATCAGCTCCTCTTCCAAACGCCAACCCAACCGGCGCACCCGGACGCAGACCCAGACGAATCGCCGCCAACGGCTCGCGTCATTTCATCGCCCGGCTGACCTCCCGGTCAGACCTAAGTCCGACTTCCCAACTCGGCGCCTTCGCCTCTGCACGACAACTGTTCTCCCAAACCTGCCCCCCGATTCTTGGCAGCAAATAGGCGGCGACGGGCCCGCCTCAGGCGCCGCCGCCTGCTCAAAAAACTTTCAACTTTAGAACAGAAATTGGCCACCTGAATCGCTAGGATCAATCCGTCGCTTAACGCACAGCATCAATGACGTGCCCGCTGGCCGCAGGCGTCGCTGATCGGTCGCCCGGCATGCGTCTGGCGCAAGGGCCGAAGCCGGCGCCATCAACTAACAGCACATGATGATTGAGTTCTGTCACCACCCGCTGGACAAAACCGTCAGCCGACGACGATCGCAACAAGTCGTCGCCGCCGTTAACGTTGCGCGCTCGTCGCACGACCTCAGAGGGCCGCAAGGATCGGTTTTGTCCACTCAAATCGACTTGCGCGCCGCGACAATTCACTTCGCCAACACCCGCAGGCGCTTGAGCAGTCGATCGACGTTATCGGTCCGCTCCCCGGGCAACGCCTCGACCCTGGCCAGCAGCTTGGCCGCTTCGTCTCGATCAAGCGATAGTCCGTCGATCATGGCCCCAACCCCGCCAGCGTCGCTCGCCAACAGCAACACCCGCGAGGGCGTCACGATCGTCGCCCCGTCCGCCAGCGTCACCCGAAATCGAGCGCTCACGGCAGCGGCCGCGGCGGCTGAGTCCTGCAACCGATCCCACCTCACGAATCCACAAGCCACGCCGTCGCCCCGGGCTGGGATCGCCGTCGGGTGCCCCTCGCGCATCTCAATCCGAAAGTCGCCCGTTTTCACAACGCCCAGACCATCGCCACCGGCAGTGTTGTCGGCGCCCGGCAAGACGACGCTTTCCACTACCTCGATGCCGACGCCCTCGACATCGGTCGCCGCGATTCCCGAGTTCGCCAGCGCAATCACAAATGGCAACGGCGACTGCGACTCGTCAAGTCGCGTCTCGACAAACGAGACCTTCGCCCCGCCGGCTTCATCCCGGCAGCCCGAAACGAGTAGAATCAACGCCCCGACGAAGAGAAGTTTGGACATATCCGCAGAATACCCGATCACCGCCAAGGAGGAACGATGAAACCATCACGGAACCGCGCCTGCATCGCCGCCGCGTCGCTGGCACTGCTCACGCTCGCCGCCGTCAGCGGCCTCGCCCGCGCCGCTAACTGGGCCCAGTGGCGCGGCCCCCATCGCAACGGCATCTCCTCAGAAAACGGACTTCTTAAAAAGTGGCCCGCGGACGGCCCGAAGCTTGTCTGGCAAGTCGACGATCTCGGCGACGGCTACTCGACGCCGGCTGTGGTCGGGGACCGAATCTACCTCCTCGGCAGTCGCGGGCTGGAAGATGAATTCGTGCAGTGCCTAAGCGCCGCCGACGGCAAGCCGATCTGGGAGCGACGCATCGGCAAGGTCGGCAATCCCGATCAGCGTCCTCCCTACCCGGGAGCCCGATCGACTCCCACGGTCGACGGCGACGCCCTCTACGCCCTCGGCTCCGACGGCGACCTCGCCCGGCTCGATGCGAAGACGGGCGACATTGCGTGGCAAAAAAATCTTCGGAACGACTTCGGCGGCAAGCCCGGCGTGTGGGCCTACTCGGAGTCTCCGCTCGTCGACGGCGACGTGGTCATCGCCACCCCGGGCGGCGACGAAGCAACGATTGTCGGCCTCAACAAGTCGACTGGCGAACTTGTCTGGAAGTCGGCGATCCCCGAAATGGAAGCCGCCTATGCGTCCGCCGTGAAGGCCGACGTCGCCGGGCGGACCCAGTGCATCCAATTTCTCTCGAAGGGACTCGTTGGCGTCGACGCGGCGAGTGGCGACCTTCTCTGGCAGTACGGCCACACGGCCCAAGGAAGCATGGCGAACATTCCGACCCCCGTCGTGAATGGCGATCTAATCTATAGCGCGAGCGGCAAGGGCGGCGGCGGGCTCGTGAAGATTGTCGCCAGCGGCGACAAGTTCGCAGCCGAGGAGGTTTATTTCGAGCCGCAACTCCCGCGCGCGATTGGCGGCTCGGTTCTGGTCGGCGAACACCTCTATGGCGCCAGCAGCGATTCGCTGATGTGCGTCGAGTTCGCCACCGGCGAGGTCGTCTGGCGCGATCGCTCGATCGGCGCGGCGGGCATCTGCTACGCCAACGGCATGCTCTACCTCCACGGCGAGAACGGCGAAGTCGCCCTCGTCGCAGCGACCCCCGCGGAATATCGCGAAGCAGGTAAGTTCACCCCGCCCAATACCCCGGACCGAGGGAAGTCGAAGGCCTGGGCCTACCCGGTCGTCGCCGACGGCAAGCTCTACATCTTCGACTGGGGAACTCTCTGGTGCTTCGACGTCAAAGAGGAGTAAGGCAGGGTTGCGCGAATTACTGAATCGAGCTCAGCTCGCTTTCAACTTGGTCATCTCATCCTGCAGCTTGTCGATCTCAGCTTGCAGCCGAGCGGGCTCCTGCGGGTCATCCGGCTGCTTTTTCGCTCCGGCGAGCTGCTGCTGGAGCGTGCTGAGTTTTTGGCGAATGACTTCGATTCGTTTCTTGGCTTTTTTATCCATGAGGAGCTCTCTCGTTCATTTCGCTCGTAGACCGTTCGCCCCGGGGCGAATCAATGGTATGTACGCATCAAAGCACCGATGATGATGATCGCCATGACAGCGAGCCAAGCGGCATTCAGCCACTGGCCGAGGCTTGCTCGAAACTTGTCCGCCAGAGACGTTTTGCCCGCCAGGATCGCCGCGACGAAAAAGACGAACAGGGCGAGCAGAAATTTCGCGCCGAACAGCATGTGGTAGGCGGAGGGCAGGGGAGCTCCGGCGGCTTTGGCCTCGCGGACGAACGTGATGTAGTTGAACATCCCCGTCACGATCAGCAGCAGCGTCGCCGCCCCGACCCAACGGGCCCAAACGCTGCGACGCCCCGCGAAGCACGCGTCGGCGCCGGCGGGAGCGAGCACAGCCCGCAGGTAGAACAATCCGCCGCCGATGATGATCGCGAACATGATGTGAATGACGCGGCTCGCGACGCGCACCGCGAACGCCGCGTCGACGCGCGGTTCAGTCGCCGCCTCGGCCGCTTGGGCGAGGAGGGCGGCCGCGTCGAAATCCAAGGGAATCAGTGCCATCGATCGCTACTCCGGGGGCGGAAGAACCGTAAGTCGCGGCGCGAACGCCGGTGGGGACCGATCCTACGGCGTGTGGAGCACTTCGTCTACGGCTCAGCGCACTGCCGGATGTTCGGCCATCCAGCGTTGGGCGGCCCACAGCGCATCCTCGGCGGTGAGCAGGGCGCCGTCGAGCTGCCGGTCGCGGAGATACTCGAGCAATTGGGAAAATTGGCGGCCTGCCCGCACGCCGTGCCGGAGGAGATCGTCGCCGGTCACCAGCGGCGGCGGATTCAGTTCCTCCGAGGGAAGCGCCAACTGCTCACGGCAGCGGGCGAGACCAGGGTCGTACGCTGGCAAGATGCTCGCCTGGAGGGCGAGCAATTCGTCTCGGCCCTCGTGCACCAGCAATCGCTGCAATCGCGGCCAGGGGAGCGACGCCGCGTCGAGCATCGCTGGCAGATGTTCGAGCAGCCACATGGTTCGATCAACTTCCTTGTTGGAAAGTCGCAGGCGCTGGCCGAGCTGGCGCACTTCGCCGGGGTCGACCATCCCGAACAACAAAGCTGCCAGGCCGAGCGGAACGGTCGCGTCGGCGAGTTGCTCCAGCCGCGTAAGGGCCGCGAGCCAACGTTCATCGTTCGCCACGGCATGCGGCGCGACCTCGGGGAGCAACGGCGACGCCAGCCCCGTTGCCGCCAACAGCGCCGCTCCGCGGGATCGAGAGCGGTGAACGATGATGCGCCGCAACTCGGCCCCGATGCGCTCGCCGCTCACTTGCCCCACGTCGCCAGCCATCGCCTGGACCGCACGAAAGGTGGCCGGGTCGAGCGTCAGGTCGTATGTCGCCGCGAAGCGAACGGCGCGCAGCAGCCGCAATTTGTCTTCGCTGAACCGCTTGAGCGGTTCGCCGATGGCGCGCAGGACGCGCGCCTCGAGGTCGGCGACGCCGCCAACGTAGTCGACCACATCTTCGGAGACGGGGTCGAAAAACAGCCCGTTGATGGTGAAATCGCGGCGCTCGGCGTCGTGGCGAGCGTCGGTATAGGCGACCGAAGCCGGGCGTCGACCGTCGAGGTAGTCCCCGTCGCTACGGAACGTCGCGACGTCGATCGGATGCAGCGGCTTGCGGGCGAGCACGGCAATCACGCCGAACGCTGCCCCAATCGCCAGGGTGCGGCGCGTACCGAACAGTTCGCGGACTTCCTCCGGACGGGCGCTGGTCGCTACGTCGTAGTCCTTGGGCGCCAGTCCGAGCAATTGGTCGCGCACGCAGCCGCCGGCCCACAATGCTTCGTGTCCGGCCGACCGCAACTGGCGGACGACGTCGAGAGCGAATTCGCGTTGGGTGATTTGACCTTCCACCGGCAGCTCATCAGGACTTTAGGTGAGATCCGTGACCAAGCGAGTCATCGCCGCGTCAATCCGGCGCATGGCGTGCGTGCGGTCTGCGTCGCTCCAATTGAAGCGATGTTCGCAGCCGCCGTCCAGCAGGACGAGCGCGACTTCGGCGGGCGGAGCGCCGAGGGCGCGTTCCACGGCCAACGCATACACGAGCAGTTGCGACTCGTACTGGTTCGCGACCGTGCCGAGATTGTCCGCGGTGACTCGATTCGTCTTGAAATCCAGGAGTCGCCAGCGGCCGTCGGCGCCCTGATACAGGCAGTCGATGTAGCCGTGGAGATAACGCGTCGTCGGCTGATCGACAGGCGGCCAAGGCAACAGAAACTCGACCTCTCGACGCACAATTTGCGCGGACGCCAGTTCTCGGCCGCGGGGCGAGGCGAGAAACTCCTCCAGCAAGCGAACGGCGCGGGCAACGGTCTGTTCCTGCGGTCTCTCAGGCTGGAGCCAGGCGAGCGATTCACAGAACTCGGCGAGTGCCGGCGGACGTTGGAAGTTCCATTGCTCCAAAACGGCATGGACGAGCCAACCGAGTTCTCGCGCTTCGCGCTCGACCTCCAACGATGCTCCACCCGAAGGCATTGCGATGCCAGCAGAGTCGTCCTCGACTTCGGCTTGAAGGGCGAGCGCCCCGGTCAGCTGCGAAAACGAAAACCTTCGCCGCGCCGAAGCATCGGCAGGAATCGCGTCGCTGCCGCGCGGCAGTTCGCTCGCGCCCTTGGCCGCGAGCTGGCGCGTCCTGGCCACGAGCGTCTCCAGATCGGCTCCCCGCGGCTGTGCGCTCTTTTCATCATCGATTTGCGGCCGCGCGGTCGTCACGAGAATCTGCGGCGCTTCGTAGCCGGCCGGCAGCGGCTGTCGCAGCGAGCCGTCGACGAGATTCACCTGCTGGTCGATCAGTTGCAGCCAATCGCGTTTTGGCTGCGCGGGGTCGTCGATGCTGCTGCTCAGCAGCAAATAATCTGCCGCGCGCGTGCACGCGACGTAGAGCAGCCGCCGGCGCTCTTCGATTTCCAGAACATCCTCGGCATGTCGATAGAGGTCGATCCCGATAAGGCCCTCCTTCTCCTCAGCATCGATCGAGACCAGCGGTCCGAGGGTTTCATCGAGCACCGGGAGCGTCATGCCCGCGTGGCGCTGTCGGTCGAGGTCGGGCAAAACGACCAACGGAAACTCGAGTCCTTTTGAATAGTGAATCGTCATGATGCGAATGACGTCGCCTTCTGACTGAGTCGCGGCCAACGCTTCCTTGGGCGCGCGTGAGACGAATTCCGACAACTGCGTGATGAACCCGGGCAAGTCGCCGGGCGAACTGCGGTCCAGCGTGCGAGCCTGTTCGATCAACTTTTCGATATTGGCCGCCTTGCGCGGGCCGAGGAATTCGGTAAGCAGGACGGCGTCGTAGCCGGTTAGTTCCATCGCGAGCGCGAACAAGTCGGCCACGAGCAGCCGATCCTTCTCCTCGCGCAATCTCGCCATCGTTGCGGCGGCGCGGCGGACCTTCGCGGCCTCGACGGCATCCAACTCGGCAGGCGGCTGGCTGATCGCTGCGAGCGCCGCGTTGAGCGACTGATGCCGCTGGACGAGCCAGTAGAGCGTTTCGTCAGCGAGCGAGAAAAGCGGGCTGCGGAGCGCGCCGGCCAGGGCGATTTCGTCGACTTCGCTGGCAACGGCCCGAAAGAGATTGAGAACGTCGTAAATCTCTTGTTGCGAGTAAAACGCGTGCCCGCCAGCGAGGTAGTAGCTCAGGCCGTGGGCGCGCAGCGCCTCTTCGTAAACTTGTGCATCACTGAGCGTTCGCAGCAGAATCGCGATATCGCCCAACTTTAGCGGCCGCGGCGCCGCCGGATCGCCCGCTATGTCGACGACCAGGCGTGCTTCAGACTGCAAGAGCTGAACGAGTCGTCGGGCGATCCAATCGGCTTCCAACACGCGGGCGTCGCGCGCCGCCCCAGCGCGGCGTCCTCGCTTTAGCGTTAAGGCGGCGCCGGTGGCGTCGACTGAGTCGGCCGCGGGCTCGTGGCGATCGTCATTCGAAGAGTTCTCGCCCGGCGTCCACATGAACTCAATGGCAGGAGTCGGCGTCGCCTGCGGTCGGGCCGGGACGAGCGGCTCATATTGCTCGAAGGCCTGGTGAAATACCGCGTTGACGAAGGCGGTCACGGCCGGCTGGCTGCGGAAATTGCGCGTCAGCGACAAGCGTCCGGTGGGTAAAAGCGCGTTGCGGAGTTCGTTCGACACCCGCGGTTCGGCGCCGTTGAAGCGATAGATGGACTGCTTGAAATCCCCCACGGCGAACAGTCCCTGCTCGCGCCAGCCGTCGCCGCAGAAGGCTTTGATAATCGCAACCTGCAGCGGATTGGTATCCTGGAACTCGTCAACCATCAGCAATCGCGTACTGCCGGCGACCTCTCGGCGAATAGCGTCATTCTCGGGCGCCGTGAGCAATCGATGCGCACGCGCGAGAAGGTCGTCGAACTCCAGCTGATTCCGCCGCGTCTTCGTACGTTCGAGCGACTGCGTCACATTGCCGACGAGGCGGAGCAGCGCGAGTCCCTGGCCAGCCGCCTCGCGAGCCGCGGGGACGTCGAACGGTTTCTTCAAAATGCTTTTCTTGATGCGATCGCGAAACGCGGCGCATGTATCTCGGAACTCGGCAAAATCCTCGGGGTCCGCCCAGTCCTTCGCCGTGCAGACGCCCGACACGCGCGCCAATTGGTTGAGACGTTCGAGCAACGCATGGGCGTCTGCGGGCGTCAGCTCACGGCCTTGCAGCGCGTCTGCCAGTGCAAGTAGATGGTCTCCCAACGTTGCCTTGACGACCAAGTCGACGCGGGCGAGTCGCCGCAAGACGTTGGCTTCGGCGCAGCCAAGAAGTTCCCGAATCGCCGCAGGCGCCGCCTCCGAAGCAAAGTACTGCTGCCAGGCGGCGACTACTTCGTCGACGGTCGCATGTTGCCAGCGCTGAACCGCGGGAAGCGCCAGGGGACCGGCCAGGCGAGCCACGTCGGTGCGCACGCGGTCGAGCCCGCGCTTGGCAGCAAGATTCAATACGTCTTCATCGCCTGCAAGCAGGAGGGCGCGGAGCCGGTCATCGACCGTCTCCAGCTTCATGAGCTCCGCCGTGGCGGCGTCGAGCACTTCGAACTGCGGATCGAGTCCGGCCTCGACGGCATAACTGCGCAACAACTGCGTACAGAACGAGTGGATGGTGCTGATGCGGGCGCCATCCATCGAGCGCATCAGCCGTTGCCATGCCGCCGCCTCCTGATCATCTTGCGCCGACTGCAGTCGTTCAAAACAACGGCGGCGGATTCGGTCGCGCATCTCACGGGCGGCGGCATCCGTAAAGGTGATCGCTACCAGTTCCTCAAGATGCGCCGGTTCGACTTGCGTCGGATCAACGTGCGACAGGAAGCGTTCCGTCAGCACGAACGTCTTGCCGCACCCGGCGCCCGCCGATAGCGAGACGCTCACGTCGCGGGCGTCGAGCGCGGCGCGCTGCTGCGGAGTCAGGGGTCGTTCGACGGCGGGATTCACGTAGCGTCTCCCACCGGCGGCAGCCACCTTTTCTCGAGACTGCGAATGTGGCTGATTCTGCAGCCAGTGCTGAGCGGACAGTATTGACCGCAGTCTTTGTCCTGGTTGAAGACGGGAAACCAGCCTTGTCGAATCCCGTTGACGATCTCGCCGATGCGCTGGATCAGGGCGCTTTTGAGCTCGGGCCACGCCGCCGATTCGCGAACTACCCCCTTCTCGATTTCGCTCAGTGACAATGGTCCTCCTGATCGCGCGTTCGCGCCAAACCCCTTGCCGCGAATGCTCCAATATCCAGCCGCCAGGCCGACGGCCTGCTGCTCAGCGAGCAGCAGATCGGCCACGGCCATCGCGTAGAGCGGCAATTGCAACTGCGTGCCGTCGCGCATCTTGGCGTCGTCGACGCGGTGCTTGGCCGAGGTTTTGTAGTCAATCACATTGAACACCGTGACGCCGCCGACCGTGGCCACGTCAATACGATCGATCTGTCCGGTGAAACGAATCGGCTCGTCGCCGATTGTCAATTGATAGGGCTCGTCGGTGGAAAGGTTCGCATCGTCGGTCGATTCACTGCGGCGATTTTTCGGACCGAAACGAGCTTCGAAGTAGGACGCCTTCAGCGCGCCGTCCAGTTGCGGCCAGGCGGCGGCGTATTCATCATGCTGGCGGGCGAATTGCTCGGCCCAGTCCGCGATTTGGCGCCGCTCGATTTCGACCAAGGCGCGATCGAGGCCCCGGCGCGGCCGCTGTCCCACGACGCGGTCGAGCATTTCCTGAAACTCGCGCGCCACGACCGCGGGCGACGGTGCGTCGCCCTGATCATTGAGCGCATTGATCACCGCGTAGAGCCGGGCCAGCGTTTCGTGGAGCAGGCTGCCGCGCCGCGCGAGATCGCTCTCCAGAGCTAGCTCCGGCAGTGGTTCAAGCTTTAACAGATGTTCGCCAAAGAAGCGGAACGGGCAGGAGGCATAGGTCTCGAGGCGGCTAGGGCTCCAGATGTAATCGACGCCGTACTGACCGAGGAGCCGAGCCCGTGCCGCCGCCGAGGAGAAGACGCCTTCGAACGGTCCAAACGTCTTGCGGTCGCTGCGGCCGGCGACCGTGCGAATGCCCTCCAAGATCGAAACACCGATCTCCTCATAGCGAGGCGAGCGGACCAGCGCCGCCAGCAGTTTGACGTTCGGCTTGCGATCCCGCGTCTCATGGGCACTGAGCACGGCGTGGCGCCGAACGTCGCTGCGCGACAGCGGAACGTCTCCATGCTGGTGTTCATAGCTGAGTGACTGCTCGGTTCGTTTGATCGCTGCCTCGCCGAAGCAGCGCTGCAGTTCGACGAGGAATGGACTGGGGGGGAGCGGTTGCGCCTTGGCGTCGAGCGCTGGATAGCTGAGCGTGAGCGATGCGAGAGGCGCTGTCACGGTTTGAAAGAAAAGAAGCATATCGTCGCTGCGCGCGTCGGATGGCGATTCTCCCACAGTCTCAGAGTCGCCGTCGTCGCCCTCGCCGCCCGCGCCGCGGCCGGCGGGAAATGCCAGCTCACTCAGACCGCCGACGAACAGATGCCGCGGCCGCAAGTGCCGCATACTTTCGGCCGACAGGACTTGCACGCGACCGGTCGCGTCGCGCGACTCGGGCGCCGGGAGTTCGGCCGCCGTGGCGCCGACCAGTTCGACGAAGTCGGCCAGGGATAGCTTGGGAGGCTCGGCATCCGCCCAGGCGTCGACGTGCGCCGCCGAGCGAAGGCCCTCGACGAGGATCGCCCATTCACGCCTGGCACTAGCGGAGGCGCCGAACAATCCCAACGTTGCGGCTAATGTGGCAACGGCGTCGATCCAGCGCTCGGTCGTTCGCTCGCGCTGCAACTTTTCCAATAGTTCACCGAACCCGCGCAACCGCAGCGTTGCGGCACGCGCGTCGAAACCGCGAGCCTCGAGGTCTGCCAGGAGGCGCGACGGCTGATGCGCGGGATGCGCGGCAATCGCCTCATCGCCGAACGGATCATCGGCGTCACTCAACACCGAACGCTGATCGCCGGCGGGGGACGGCGCAGCTGGGTCGGCGCCGTCCCGGCCACCGTCGCCGATCAACGCCAACAGTGCTTCGCGCCCTGTCGGCAGCTGAGCCTGCCGGACTAACCACTCGACGGCGCCGCGCGTCACCGCCCCGCCGGCGCCTTCGCTACCCAGGTTGTGAGTCTTTTCGTCGTCCCACCACGTCAGCGAGCGATCGCCCACGACGTGCAACAGGCGACGATAGGGCCAATCCTCGACTTCGAGTCGTAGGACGTTGACCAGGCTACGCAGTAGCGGCGTGGCGTTGAGTCGCCGCGAGGCATCGAGATAAAACGGAATGCCAAAGTCCTCAAATGTCTGCCGGATGCGATCGGCCACGTCGAAGGTCGAGCGAAAGGCGACCGCCACGTCGGTCGGCGCCGTGCCGGCTAGCAGCAACGTCTTGACGCGGCGAGCAATCTCCTCGATCTCGGCCCGGACGCTGCTGGCCGCGATGACCTCGATTTGGTCGAGCGATTTTCGCGAGGCCGCCGAGACTGGCTCGAGTTGCCGATAGCTGCGGAAGAGGTTGCGGCGCAGGTGCTCCATTGTGGGCCAATCCTCTCGCGTCGGAGGTTCGCCTTCCGAGTCGACGGTGGCGCCGAGCTCGTCGACCAGGCGGTTGCGCGTGGCGATCGTGCGAGCGAAGAGCTCGCGCCGTTGCGCCTGGTCGTCGGCCGCGTCGCCGGGCAAGGTCACGATCACGGAGTCGGCGCGCTGAGCTAGCAGGCGAATCATCGCGAGCTGCGGCTTCGTGAAATCCGTGAAACCGTCGACGACGGCAAGCTTGATTCCTGTCGCCACCGCGGGCTCGGCGATCATTCGATCGCGGGCCGCCCGAAACATTCCTTCCTCGTCGACCAACCACTGCTGGTCGAGCAGTTGCTCGTAGCGGTGATAGAGGAGGGCCAATTCGCGCAGGCGCGGGGTCCCCCGGCGCTGCTGGCGGGCAAAATCCTGGGCGGCGACGTCCCGGCGGCGGAGTCGCGAAATCGTCTGGTCGACGAGGTTGACCAATCCGGCGGAGCCGCCGACCGGGGCAAAGTACTTGAGGGCGCCGTCGGCGGCGGCTTGGCCAATCACTTGCCGGACTAACCGTCGCCGCTGCAGGGTGGAAATGGGCCGCAGCGGCCGCGCCCCGTCTCTGACGACAGCGGCGGCGAACCCGGCGAAGGTCGTCACCCCCGGATCGAGTAAGGCGTCGGCGGAGGCGATGGCCAAGCGTTCGCGAATGTCGCGGGCGACGGCCTGCGTCGGGGCGATCCAAAGCGTCTGCCGCCGCTCGCCAAGTCCGCCTAAGCGCAATAGATCGCGGTACTTGCGCAACAGGGCGGCGCGCTGCGGCTCCCCTCTCAACGCAATTGCCACCACCAATCGGCCATCAGTTTTCATGGAACAATCGTACACTAGATGCCGATGAGGCGACGAGAGGGGGGAAAGAGGGTCCGGGTTTCGGGGGTTCGGCTTCAGCAAATGCGGCGAGCGACATCCTGCGGATGGTCTTTGCGCTTCGGCAGCCCTGGGACCGCAAATCCCGAACTATGTTCCTCTCCATTTGTTTGACAGCAGAGGGCGAATTCGCCTAAACTGTTACCGTATAGGAAGCTCCAGCTAGGGCAGTAGCGAAGCGACCGTCTTTTCTGACGATAGCGATCGCAAAAGCGTGCCGCGTGAAGAGGCGTTTTCGGCGGTGCCGCGTGAGAGATCAGCAGTGCTGATCGAGCGGCAATCGACCATCAACTCCTCTTCAGACGCCGAGGCGTGGCGGGCGATCCTGGATAGTTTTTTATTCCGCCGGGAATCCATTTATCCCCCTGGCGGACGGTTTTCTTTTTTTTCATTTCCATTTTCCCCTGAAGGAGGTACACGATGGAAAGAAACAGAAAGGTACGAGGTTTTACCCTCGTCGAGCTGCTGGTGGTCATCGCGATCATCGGCGTGCTGGTGGCGCTGCTGCTGCCGGCCGTGCAGGCGGCCCGCGAAGCGGCCCGTCGCAATTCGTGCTTGAACAACATCAAGCAGATCAGCTTGGGGTTGAACAACCATGAGAGCGCGCGGCAGTTCTTCCCGCTTGCCTCAACGGCGCCGTTCCTCGGGAAAGCGGGCGTTGTCACGGACCTGACGTCGCTGAACAACGCGAGCACCGCGACGCCAACCGACGGCGACGGGTACAGCTGGCTGGTTCAGATCCTGCCGTACATGGAACAGCAACCGCTTTACAATCGCATTCGGGATGCGAGCGTCGCCGGCGTGCAAGCCAAGTTGCTTATCGGTCCCTTTGGTACAACCGCTGCCAAGACAGGTCTGGACTTGATTCCCGGGGCTGCCGCCGGCACTGCCAATCGGTACGCGCACGAAGTTCAGGTTGAAGCGTTCAAGTGTCCGAGCTTTCCGGGCGCCGACACGTCGAAGGTGCTGAAGATTAGCAATGTGAATGCGGCAGTGGGGAACTACGTCGCGGTAGCTTCGACCCATTACAATGCCGAAGGCTACACTGGCACTGGCGGCGCGAGTGATACTGGCGCCTCGACCGGGACCATCTTCGACAGCCAAACTAGCGGGACCGCGCGGAAACAATTGGGCGGCAACGGCGCCATTCCGTTTTGGAATCGCACGAATGCCAATGACACCACGCAGTTTACGAAGGTGCGCGGCTCGACTCATGCGGGGCTTTCGCGCGACGGCACGTCGAACACCATTATGTTCACCGAGTCGCGTGACGAAAACTTTGCAAGCTGGATTAGCGGTCTGTCTTCGTACGTCGTGGCCGTCGATCCAGGCTGGGGTCCGGTCGTGAAGAAGCAAACGAGCACCGGCTCGACAACTGCCGCTGCTGGCCAAACGCTGGCGCTTCGCTTTGGGCCGGACGGCACCTCGACGACGCCTGGTCAGTTGGCGCTGAACGTCGGCCAGAACGTCAAACGAGCTGGCGGCGAAACGGCGGCAACCGATCCAGCGCCTGCTGCGGAAGATCCGACGAACAAAAAGGCTTACTTCTACGCCAAGCCTTTTGCTCATTTTACGAACAATCCGCGCGTCTTTGGCCCGTCGAGCGCCCACTCGGGCGACATCGTCCTGCACGGCTGGGGTGACGGTCACGGTTCGGCTATTAACGCCAACATTGATCGCAACGTCTACCTGTGGCAGGTCACCCGCAACGGCGGCGAGGTCATTCCTCAGCAGTGAGCGTGATCTCGCTCACCTGAGCGGTCTGAAAGTTAGCTAACGCCCGCCGCGGAGAGGATCGTCCTTTCCGCGGCGGTTTTATTTGGTAAATGACGAATAACGAAATCCGAATGACGAATGAAGGACGCAAGCGATCGTCATTCGTCATTCGGATTTCGTCATTTATGGTTCCTTCCCATGCCCGAGCTTCCTGAAGTCGAAACGATGCGTCGCGGGGTCGAGCCGGTCGTCGGCGCGAGGATTGTGTCGTTCGAACGCCTCCCTTCGCCGCGCAAGCCAATCGCTCTGTCGCCCGGCGTGGCGGCGTTTCGCCGGCGCGTCGAAGGGGCGCGCGTCGAGCGAACTGGCCGGGCCGGCAAACGCGTGGTCCTTTGGCTCGATCGGGGGGACGCGATCGTCTTCGAACCGCGGATGACTGGGCTCCTGCTTATCGACGAGCCAGTCGATGCGCTCTACGCCCGCGTCCGTCTGAAGTTTCGCGGCGGGGCAGCGAAGGAACTCGTTTATTGGGACCGCCGCGGACTGGGAAACGTCCGCCTGCTGAGCGAGGGGGAGTTTGAGCGGACGTTCGGCCTCCACGCGCTAGGGCCCGACGCGTTGGCGATGACGGCGGAGTTGTATCGCGAGCGGCTCGGCAGTTCGCAGCGGGCGGTGAAGGTGGCCCTGCTCGACCAGCGGGCGGTCGCTGGCATCGGCAACCTCTATGCTTCGGAGATTCTGCACCACGCGGGCGTTCACCCGGAGCGATCGTGCCGCGAGTTGAAACCAGCGCAGTGGCGGGCGATCGCCGCGGCCGCCTTGGAGGTGCTCGAGACGGCGATCAGGTATGAAGGCTCGACGCTGAGCGACGGCACCTATCGCAACGCGCTCAACAAGTCGGGCGGGTACCAGAATGAACACCGTGTCTACGCGAAGGCGGGGGACAATTGCCCACGGTGCGGCCGAGGGACGATCGAACGAATCGTGCAGACGCAACGCTCGACGTTTTTCTGCCGGCGGTGCCAGAAGTAGCCGCGGGATCGCGATCGACTACTCGGCGGATTCGAGGGCTCGGCCGCGGAAGGAGCGGATGGCTTCGATCATTTCATCTATCGTTTGGAAGCGATCGCCTGGCTGCTTGGCCATGGCCTTCAGCGCGATATCAGCCAACGCCGCGGGAATTTGCCGGTTTGGCGCCCGCTCACGGGGAGGCGCGGGCATCTCGTTGATGATTTTTTGGAACGTCTCGTGGACCTGCTTGCCGCGCAGCGGTTCGGTAAGCGTCAGCACTTCGTAAAGCACTGCGCCGGCGCTGTAAACGTCGGTCCGCGCGTCGATCTGATCGCTGCCGCCGCGCACCTGCTCGGGCGACATGTAGAGCGGCGTGCCCGGCCGCTGGTTGACGTCGGTGAGGATTTGATGCTCCATGATGCGGGCATCCTGTTCGCTCTCTTCGTCGGCCCACACCTTGGCGACGCCCCAATCGAGCAGCACCGCTTCGCCGAAGGCTCCGACGAGAATATTCTCCGGTTTCACGTCGCGATGGACGACCCCGTGCGCGTGCGCATAGGCCAAGCCGTTGCAGACCTGCACCAAGACGCCCAACATTCGCTCCAGGCCGAAATGGGCGAGGGCCTGTTCGTCTCCCTTGGCCTGTCGCTCGATGATGCCGCGGACCGTTTCTCCTTCGACCTTCTTCATGGTGAAGTACAGCCGGTCTTCGGTGTCACGACCCAAGTCGTAAACGGGCACCGTGACGGGATGCTGCAGTTGAGCGGTCACCCGCGCCTCCCGTAGGAATCGGGACTGCATGTAAGCGTTGTTCGCGAGGTGAGGGTGGAGGGTCTTCATGACCACCGTGCGGCCTAGCGTCTTGTCACGGCAAGTCCGCAGTTGGGCGGAGCCGCCGCTCGCCAGCGGCTGGAAGCTGCTGTAGCGGCCGAACCCGACTGTCTGAAAGCTCGGCAATTCGGCGTCGGTGTCCTTCACGTAGATGTGAGGATAAGCGTCCGGCTGCGCATCGGCGGGGGTCGGGACGGCGCGAAAGTCAGACATGGTTGGCGTGCTCGCAGGGAAACGGGCGTATCCTGTAAGTTTAGTGACGTATTGCTTCGAGGCCAGCGATGCGGTCGGAGGGCCGACGATCGACGATAACATGGCGTCGCGCCTGGCGATCGGATGGCCGCAGCTGGTCGTTGACCCGCCTTCATTCGGGGGTCTAATGGTAGTAGCTTTTCCCTCGATTCTCAGGAGTTCTTGTCATGTCGCGGTCGCCACTGGATCGACGTGAGTTTTTGGAACGAGCCGGACAGTCGGCCTTGGTGCTCGGGGCCGCCGCCTCCTGGGCGCCAGCCGGCGGAGCGGCCGAACCGAGCCCAGCCAGCACGCCTGCAGCGGAATCGTTCGTGAAGCTGCTGTACGAGTCGCTGACGCCCGGCCAACGCGAAAAAATCTGCTTTGCCTGGGATCATCAGGATAACGAACGCGGGCTCCTGCGGACGCGCGTGGCGAACAATTGGAACATCACTGACGAAACGATCGACAGCAAGTTCTATACTCCCGAGCAGCAGGAACTCATCCACGCGATTTACCGCGGCATCATCGCTCCGGAATGGCACGAGCGCTATGACAAGCAGCAGGATGACGACTCGGGGGGATTCGGACTGAACAACAGCATCGCCATCTTTGGCGCGCCGGGCGACGGGAAGAGCGAATTGGTGCTTACTGGGCGTCACATGACGCTGCGCTGCGACGGCGACTCGGCCGAGCACGTGGCGTTTGGCGGTCCGATCTTCTATGGCCATGATCCGCTGGGGACCTTCGACGAAGAGGCGAACCACGAGGGAAATGTCTTCTGGCCGCAGGCCGTCGAGGCAAACAAGCTATATCAGGCGCTCGACGGCAAGCAGCAAAAGCTGGCCCTGGTCAGCGATTTGCCCAGTGAGGAACAAGTTGCCTTCCGCGGAGCCAAAGGAGGATTTGCGGGAATTCCAGTGACGGAGCTATCGGCCGACCAAAAGGCGCGCGTGCAGGAGGTACTGCGTAAGCTGGTGGAACCTTTCCGGCAAAGCGACCGCGATGAGGCGCTAGCTTGCCTCAAAGCGCAAGGCGGCATCGACGCGTGTAGCTTGGCGTTTTACCAGCCGGGCGACATCGGCAACGACCAGGTCTGGGACAATTGGCGGTTGGAAGGCCCGTCGTTCGTTTGGCATTTCCGTGGCGCTCCTCACGTTCATGTGTGGGTCAATGTCGCTGACGATCCATCGCCGCAGTTGAATGCGTAAGGGAAGCGGACCAACGGCGGTTGAATCTCGGGCGTTCGCGGCCTACGCTGGGTGGTTTGTCCCTTTCAGCTTTAGCGCTGTCGTCGATTCATTATGCTTTCCCCGCGAAACGCCGCCCCAGCCGCGCCGCCGCGCTGGCAGAGCATTGCCACGGTGCTGATCATCTTGCACTTGTTTTGCCTGGCGATCGGCGTGGCGATCAATGTCGGCGGGGGGAAGTCGCTGGTGGGGCAGTCGCTGCGCAACGTGCCGCTCGCGAGGCAATACCTGCGCGGCATCATGATGGACCTTGCCTACGATTTTCATCTCGCGGGAGCCGAAGACGACGACGGCGTTCATCGCCTGCAGCTGTTGAAGGCCAACGCTCCGCCAAACGATCCTGGCGCCGTGTTGGCGGAACTGCCGGACGACGGCAACCAGCTTCGCATACGGCGGCAACGCTACCAGCAGTTGGCGTTCCATGTGTCGTTCTTCGACAATCTATTCGCCGAGAACAACGACTTGCGTACGAAGCTGCCGCTGCAAGTCGCCGAGCGCTGGGTGGCGGCCGAAGGCTTGCCGACCGATTCGTATCTGCTGCGCTGCGTGAAGATCCCTTCGAAGCGGCTGCCGCGGGCGATAGAAGCCGATATTACCTACGCCTATGTCATGCGTGAGGGGGGTCTGCGGCAGCAGGTGGTCGAAAAGCCGGCTCCCGAGCCGATCAACATCTTCATGGTGTGGGATCCGAACGAGGGGCACTATCAGGGGGCGCGAGAAGCGGCGTTGGGGCAACGTGCGCTGGTGGCGGGTTCAACGGCGGCTAAGGCGACGAGCGACGCGAAGTGACGTCGATGTAACTCGTAAGTCAACGAAGCGCAAGACTCACAATCGATCAATATGCACGCTGTTACTGCTTACTTCGAAGATCTCAATTCGAGCGTCGGCGCGGCATGGAATCGCTTTTGGTTCACCCCGTCGGCGGCGACGACGCTCGGGCTGATGCGCGTCGCGGCGGGCCTGCTCGCTTTATACGCGGTTGCCACCTACGGCCCCGATCTGGAACTCTGGTTCGGAGAAGGGGGCATGTTGCCGCTGGAGATGGTCCGCAGCTTGTACGACGGCCAATGGTCGCTGCTCGACTACGTCCCGGCGAACATGCTCTGGCCGGCGTACTGGTCCGCACTCGTGGTGATTGCCCTGTTCACGCTCGGCGTGGGGGGCCGCGCCATGGCACTTGGCGCGACGGTCGCGACGTTCAGCTTCTTCACCCGGGCGCCGCTGGTGACTGGCGAGTTTGAGTCGATTCTCTCGTTTCTTCTCGTCTATCTCTGCATCGGTCGGGCGGATGACGCCTACTCGCTCAAGGCCCTGTGGCGGCGCCATACGACGAGCTCGCCGCTGCCGCCGGCGCCCTCGCCGTTCAACACCATCTCTCTGCGGCTCGTTCAGGTTCATACGGCCCTGGCCTGTTTGATGATGGGGTGGGCTCAGCTGGCCGCGCCGGAAAGCGCGTGGTGGAGCGGCGAAGGAATCTGGCTCGCCGCCGCTCGTCCGAATATGTCGCTGATTGACCTCAGCGCATTAGCGGACCACCCGCGACTGACCGCGGCGTGGAGCCATGCGATCACGCTTTACCTGCTGGCGATGCCAGTCTTCATTTGGAGCCGGCTGGCTCGGCCGCTGTTGATTGTGGCGGGGGGCCTCGTCTGGATTTCCTTTGCCGTCGCGAGCGGCTGGACGCCGTTCTGCGCTGCGATGCTCACGGCGACTGCGGCGTTCGTCGAGCCGGCGGGACTGCGACCTACGCGCGAGTTGGCGATTGCCTGAAATCGGCTGGGCCCAGCGACGCCTCCCCGGACGCAGTTGGCCCCACCTTTGCCGCCGTCGCCCGATAAGCGGAAGGCCGGCCGCCTCGCTGCCATTGAAGCAATGGTCTTGTCCTGCACCAATGATGCGCGCTACTCAGCTGCAACCCCAGCCTCGGCTGCGGGCGTGATGGAATCTGCGGGAGACACTGGTTCCTCCGCTGCAGGCGGTTTCGACGCGGCGGGGGGCACGTCTCCCTCAGGCGCCGCGGCAGACTGATTCCGGCGAGTGAGGACGAAGACGAGGGCAACGAACATCGCGAGCGCCACGATGCCAAGCAAGATGGAAAATGCCCGCACCCGTTGCTTGCGACGTTTGATTTCAGCGCGTCTCACGTCGGCGGCCGACATCTCGGCGGGAGCCGCTGCTGCCGCGCGAACTGGCGCGGCGGCGGGGACCATCGACGGCCCCAGGTCGAGATCGGGAAACGGGGAGTCTTCCTCCAGTTCGGAATCAATCGCGGCCGGCATGGACAGCGGCGCACTTGTGTTGGCAGTTCCGTTGAATTCGCGCAGCGCTTCGACGCTCGCCCGCCAATCGGTCCAGCCATTCCGCCAAACCCAGCTGTCGGCGGAAACGCGGCCCTCGGCAACCCATTGAGCGAACAGCTCGTCGCTGGCGGGTCCAAACTGGCCGCCGCCGGCGGGGCGGATATACCACGCGGCGGGCGGCGAAGGAGCAGCGGGCGGCGGGTTTGCGCCTGGGACGGTCTTTCGAACGGCAGACGGGGATGGGGTCGCACTGACAGCGACGCTTGAGTTCGTCGCAACGCCGCCGTCTGCGGCGACGCGCTCGCCGCTGAAGCTGGGGACGATGAACTTGGCTCCGCACTCGGGGCAAATGCCCCGCTTGCCGACTAGCTCGGTCTTTACATGTAGCTTGTGCCCGGCGGGACACTCGAACCGCACGCCCATGCCAATTCCCGCTGCCTGCCGTTGCCCGACCGCGCCCCGGCGCGGCCTCTCGTCTATTGCCAGTCTATCCACGGCGGGGGGAAGGGCCAACCTGAGCCGGCGCCCGCGACTGAACAACTGGCGCGACCGGCAAAGACGGTCGCGCCCGCCGAAAGCTATAGTGTGGCAACCGAAGAACTCTAGACCAGCCGTGGAATGGGGGCGATTGTTCCCATTACATTCACTTGATGCGCCGCATTTGCCTTCTTTTCGCAGCTCGGCGCAGGCGTTTCTGATTCCGATTTACCCCCGACTATCGCCATGTCCAACCTTGAAATGATTCTGCTGGCGATCGTCCAGGGAATCACTGAATTTTTGCCCATCTCCAGCGACGGGCATCTGGCGGTGGTCAACGCTCTGCTGCAGGCGCGGGGCGAGGGCGAAGTCCCTGACCTCCTTGAGACTACGATTGTGCTACATCTGGGGACGCTCGCCTCGGTGCTGATTTTCTATCGGCGAGAGATCTATCGCCTAATAACTGCGAACCGTCGCGGTTTTCTGCCGTTGATTGTCGCGACGATCCCAGCGGGGGTGATTGGCGTTGGCATTGAGAAAGGGCTGCCTGACGAAACGACCAAGTGGCTGCTGGAGAGTCCGCTTCTGGCGGGGCTGGGCTTCTTCGTCACCGCCGCCGCATTGTGGCGGCTTGGCCGCACGCGCGAAGGCGAGCTCGACTATCTCGACACGCCGCCTTGGAAAGCGGCGATCATCGGTCTATTCCAGGCCGCCGCAATCTTGCCCGGCGTTTCGCGGAGCGGGATGACGATCTCCAGCGGCGTCGGGCTTGGCCTGAAGCGCGAGGCGGCGGCCACATTTTCGTTTTTGATGGCAATACCAGTCATCGGCGGGGCTGGCCTGCTGAAGCTCAAAGACGCCGTCGATAAAGGAACTACGAGCACTCCTGTCCCAACCCTTGCCCTGGGCTTCATGATTTCGATGTTGGTCGGCATTGCCGCGCTCTGGGTCCTGTTGAGAATGCTCCGCCGCGGGCGGTTGGAGTTGTTCGTCTACTACTTGACGCCGTTGGGGATCGCGGTGACGAGTTGGCAACTCTTGAAGTAGTGAAGCGGTAGGGCGCGGCCAGCGAGCCACGCAGTCAAGCTGGTCGACCCAAGCATGGGTGGCCCCCTCCAGCGCCGGGGCATTCGAGCCGCCGAGACCACGTTATCTGCTCGATTTCTGTTGGGCGCATCCGTCCACTGTGGCGATGCGAAGAATCGGCGCCGCCGAGGGTTCTTTTCTTCCGATTTATGGCGCCAACTTACTTGGCTATGCGCCGGCGAGCCTTAGACTGACCGCTGCGTAGGAACAGCGCTGAGGCGAATCGCGTTCGTCCTCTCTCGTCTTTGGGGCGTGGAGCTCAGCAACAGTTCACGCCAGGTAGGGACTCATGAGTGCACGCCGAATGGCGAGCCCCCCGCACACTACGGGGCTCGTCGAGGCTGGAGGACTCGTCGGGTCGTCAGCGGCGACGAGTCGCTTGCGCTCTGAGATCGCGCGCTTTGCGCCGTTCGCGTCCAATGTGTTGATCACGGGACCGAGCGGCACTGGAAAGGAACTGGTCGCACGGGAGGTTCACGCCCGAAGTCGCCGTGCAGCTGGCCCGTTTGTGCCAGTCGATTGCGCGTCGCTCGTCGGCGAGCTGATGGCAAGTCAGCTTTTCGGCCATGTGGCCGGGGCATTCACCGGCGCGAACTGCGAAGCCCTCGGTTGCTTCCAGGCCGCCAACGGCGGCACGCTCTTTCTGGATGAGATCGGCGAACTCGAACAATCGCTGCAGGCGAAGCTGCTGCGCGTGCTCCAAGAGAAGGTCGTGACGCCTGTCGGAAGTTACGCAGGCCGGCCCATCGACGTGCGCGTCGTCGCAGCGACGAACCGGAACCTGCTGCACGAGGTACGCGCTGGGCGATTCCGCGAAGACCTCTACTATCGTCTCCATGTGGTCCATTTGGAAACGACGCCGCTGCACGAGCGGCCGGAGGATATTCCGGAACTGGCGGCAGCGTTCCTGCGCCAAATGGCGACCGACGGCTTGCCCGCGTGCAAGCTCTCCGAGGAGGCATGCCCGCCACTACTAGCTTACCGCTGGCCCGGCAACGTACGGCAGCTGCGTAACGTGCTGGAGCAGGCGGTGATCGAGGCGGAAGGGCCTCTCCTGGAGGCGGCGGACCTCGCAGCGCTGCTCGACGACGAGTGCGAAGAGGCGAATCTATGCGGCTTCGCAGAGCCGGGGTCCGAAGCGCTCGCCGCTGATTTTTCGGTCCGAAGCGTCGAGCCAGCGGCGCCGGCGGAACGCCGGTTGGCATGGACGACACTGGCCGAGATGGAGCGTGAGCATATCGTCAAGACGTTGGCGCTCACCTTCTTCAATCGCGCCGCGGCGGCGCGGCTGCTGGGCGTCAGCCGGCAGGCGCTATTGAGGAAGATCGAACGCTATGGGATCGAGTGTGGCGATCGCACTCCTTAGCGGCTGACCGGGCGACTACCACGCCTTTCTTGCGTCGAGGTTCGCCGAAATTCTCGCGGCGATCCCTTCTTCGCTTGGCAACCACTGCCTGCAGACGTCACCAATCGCACCTGAGCCTTGTCCTGCCGGCGGGCGTCCGGATGCGGACGATTTGCCAACAACGGGGCCTCGGCATTCGCGTCCGGATTCGGACGCTTCTATTCTTTTTCGGACGCGGCCGTTGCGCGCGAGAGTCGCTGCATGTGCAAGCAAAACTGATCAACTGGTTGCGGCGACACGAGTTGCGCTGTGGTCCGTCGACGCGACTGCTGTTTGGCGCACTTCGTGCTTAAAGGGATGCATGCGAAGCGACGGAGACGCAGGGCTCATGAGAGTCGCCTAACCGCCGCTCACCGCTGCATGAACCAGCAGTGGAGGCCCAACGCGGGTTCGCAACGACCGACAAAGCATGAGGGAACGCTCATGAATGCAACAACTAGGCGAATCGACGACTTGATTGTCGTCGACGCTGCGCCAGATGATTACGCACCGCTCTTCTTGGACGAGCGCCTGCAAGAAACGACCTGCCGCCAGTTCGTCTCGGGAGAGTCGGCGCTTCGTCAACTCGATCCATCCCGAGCGACATTGTGGATGGTGAATCTGCGACTCCCCGATATGACGGGAGTTAGCTTCTTGGAACTTTTGCGGCAGCGCATGCGTCGCTGTCCAGTATTTCTAATCTCCGATCAGCATTCGCTGGAGGATGAGCTTGCGGCGCGGGCGGCAGGCGCATCGGCGTATCTGTGCAAGCCGGTCAATTCCGCCTGGCTGCGGCTCTGCCGGGACGCAATTTCTCGACCAGCTCAGCGGCGCGGAGCGCCGCAGTCGATGAGCTAGCGGGCCTCTCCGTTCTCGTGGCGAGTTCGGCAGTCGACTTCGCCTGGAGCGGCGCGTACCGATCGCGACGTTGAAGGAACTCCTTCAAGGAACACCCAGCGCTGCAATTCGGACTACTACTGAAGCTTTCGTCATTTCCAATTGAATTCACTTTATCCATAAGGACTGATCTCATGACCGTGGCATATGTTCTACCGTTTGACTTGGACCAGGACTCGAGCGACTCGTTCGGCGAACTATCAGGCTTTCAGAAGTTGCGTCCGAATCGCGACGGGCAGATGCCGGTCGGGAGCGATCGGGCTCGACATCGCAGTAGCCGGCGTACGCAACCTTGGCGCAATCGGCGGGTGAGCGCTCCGCGGGAGTCGTCCAAATGATGCGACCTTCTTCAACCGTTGCTCGCCGATGACCGACGTTCGCCGGACAGCAAATGTCGGCAGTCGAGCGAGGCACATCACATTTGTTCCATCCCTTCTCCTTCAAATATCGACACCCGGAGTGATCTCATGAAGCCACCGATTAAGAACCGACTCTGCAATGCGCTGATCGTTGCGCTGGCGACGGTCGCCGCGTGGGCGGGTACGGCAGCCGCCGTCACGATCCCGCTCTTCAACACCGGAACCGATGCGACCAATACGGCGTGGGTTCCGTCAAATGTCACGGACATTCACTACTTTTACACGTTGTCGCCCACGGCTGGACCGCCGGTGACCGTCAACAATGCGATTTGGCCCATCTTTGGCGGGCCGTGGGTTCCTAACAACGCAAACTCGAGATGGATTGGGCCGGATCAATCGAGCCAAGGCCCGGCAGGGGCGTACACCTACGCGACGCAATTCACGCTGCCGCCGAGCGCCAATCTGGCGACCGTGAACGTTAGCGGCTTGTGGGCGACTGACGATCCAGGGCTCAATATTGAGATCAACAATATCTCCACAGGGCAACTCAGCGCCGGATTCTCTTCTCTTGTGCCCTTTAGCATCACCAGCGGCTTTCAGATCGGGGTGAATACGATCGAGTTCTTGGTGCAGAATGCCGGCGGGCCGACTGGACTTCGCGTTGACAAGATTCAAGGGTCCTTTTCATTGATTCCTGAGCCCACGACATTGAGCCTGGCGGCCGGTGGTTTAGCCGCGATTGCGGCATTGAGACGGAGGGCGTTGCCTCTGTAGACGCGGTAGCGGTCAGATACGAAGCCTGAATTCTTGTCAAAGAATCCCACGAATACCTAACTCATTGGAACCGATCTCATGAACGCAACTAAGACTCGCCTGTGCTACGCACTCGCGCTCGCCGTCGGCGCGCTGGCCTCGCCGCAACAAGCTTCTGCCGACCCATTGCCTGGGCGCGACTTGCTCAAGTTCACGCAGAAGCCAATGATCGCGACGGCGATCCCCGACAACAATGGCACCGTGGGGATCTATCAGGGTCACGACGATCTAAGCACCGCCTACGGCTTCACGCAGCAACCGGGCGCCATTCCTCCGGTCTATCAGGGGAAGTTCATGGCCGACGACTTTGCCGACAACCTCACGAGTCCCGTGGTGCACGTGAAGTGGTGGGGATCGTATAAGAACGACTACATCGACCCGCAGATGCCCGTGAACAAGTTTCTGATTTCGTTCGAAAGCGACGTTCCGCAGGGGCCCAATACGCCGTTCAGTCATCCTGGCTCTCCGCTGTTAAACCAGGTAGTGACGCGCGGCGCCCTGGCACCTGGATCGGGGACGTTCACCGAAAAGGTGATTCGTGGTCCGGACCCGCTGCTTAACGAATCGCTCTACGAGTACAACGCCGAGCTCCATTTGAATCTCGACTTCCCAGAAAAGAAGGACACGGTCTACTGGCTGAAGATCGTGGCGATGGTCGACGTGCTGCCCGGGTTTCAGTTTCCCCCTGGCAATCCGAACGCCAGCCCCATCCCAGTGACGCAGTGGGGATGGCACAATCGCGACTACACGCTGCAGGACCCGCTGGCGTCGCCGAACGTGGCGCCGGGCGAAACGATCGTCGGGCAGGTTGGCGCGGGCACGCCGGTCTGGCATTTCCAAGATGATTCGGTGGCGGGCGACGTACGAATCCTGCCGACGACCGCTGGATACCTCTCGCCGCAGATCGATCAGCAGAACATGCTGCCGCAGAAGTACGTCGACTTTGCTGACGGTCCTGGCGGCGGCACCGCCGCGTTCCCGCCGATCAGCACGTTCTCCAAGGATTTGGCGTTCGAGTTGTACACGACTGTGCCCGAGCCGACGGGGATGGCGCTTCTGGCCATCGGCGGGCTGGGCATCGCCCTGCGTCGCAAAGCTGGTTGAGCTCGACCGTGCGGTGACAGGTTGAAGCAGTTCCGGTCATGGCCGCAGGTCCTTCCCTGCGGCCATGACCATTTTTCGTGAGCGGAGGATGCGCATTTTGGTCGGGCTGGGTGCGCGGATGTCAGGCTGCGGTGAGGTAAAGTGAAGGACGCGACTTGGCCGCAAGATTGCGGCTTGCTGCTTTTCTGTCTCTCCTCATTGAACGATCAGATGAAGGGCGAATGCCATGTCGACCGCGGAGGTAAATCGGCGTCAATTCTTGGAACAGGCCACGGCAGTAAGCGCCGCGGCAGTAGCGAGCGCAGCGACCGTGAGTGCGTCGTGCGCCGCAGCGGCGGCTGACGCGCCAAGGCGAATCCGCGTCGGGGTGATTGGCTGCGGCAGCGTCTCAGGGCGCTACCTGCCGCATCTATCAGAGTGCACGTATGCCGAGGTGGTGAGCGTTTGCGACATCATTCCCGAGCGAGCCGGCGCGCGGGCCAAGGAGTTTCGGGTACCGCACGAGTATCCGCACATCGATGCGATGTTGTCGGGCGTGCCATTTGATCTGCTCGTGAATCTGACAGACATGCAGGAGCATGAACGGCTCAATCGACAGGCCATCGAAGCCGGCAAACATATTTGGAGCGAGAAGCCGATCGCCAATTCATTGGCCGCGGGGCAGGAGCTGCTCAGGCTGGCGAAGGGGAAGGGAGTGCGCGTGTGGGGGGCGCCGGTAGTCGTGGCCAGCCCGCAGTTTTCAGCCATGGCAAGAGCGATCGCTGCGGGAGAATTGGGCGCGATCGCGTCTGCGAAGGCGGATTACGGACACACGGGGCCCGATTGGTCCGCCTTTTTCTACAAAGAGGGGGGCGGAAGCCTGCCTGACTTAGGAGTCTATAATTTGTCGACGCTCACCGGGCTTCTGGGGCCGGCCAAATCGGTGACGGCGATGACGAGCATAGTGACGCCGACGCGGAACATCTACGAGAAGGGTAAAATTAAGGTCGAAGCCGAAGACAACGCGCTCGTGCTGCTTGATCACGGTGACGCAAAGATTTCCTGCGTGCAGTGCGGCTTCAACTTCTTCAATCCGCACGGGCACGAGGGAAAGTCGGAGAGCCGGCATACCGTGTCGATTTACGGGTCGCGTGGCAGCATGGGACTGGTTGGGTACGACTGGGAGCCATTAGGCGTCGACGTGGCGACGGAGGCGCGTCCCGAGTACGAACGCCGGGCGACGGACGCCAAGGGCTACGTCTGGCAGCAGGGAGCGTCGGAGGTCGCTGAATGCCTGGCGACCGGGAAGGAACCGTTGTTCACGGCGGAGCACGCGCTGCATGTGGTGGAGATTATGACGGCGGCGCGGGAGTCGCAGCGCGAGGGACGCCGAATTCCGCTGACGAGCACCTTCAAGTGGCCAGTGGTAACCTAGGCCGGGTCACTTGAGTTCCGCTTCGATCACGACGGCGCGGTGATCGGACGGGTAGGGGGTGACCAGAATATCGGCCCGCTCGGAACGCTCGCCTACGACCTCTGCCGATTTGACGTCGACGTTTTGGCGCGAGGCGAACACGAAATCAATCCGATCGTGATGATCGGCCGGATCATCTTCTGCAGTGAGCACCGTCCAGGTGAAGCCGGGCTTCTTGACGGGGTCCCGGTGAATTTGGCGATAAGCGTCGACGAAGCCGACCTCCTGCAGCAACTCCGTCGCGGGCCAGCAGACGACGGCGGGATGGAGTCCGGCGTCGCGAGCGGCTTCGGTCCAGTCGAGAGCCGGCGGTTCGTTGAAGTCGCCGGTGACGAAGATCGGCGTGCCATCCTGGCGAACCGCTTCGATCTCGGCGAGCATCGCCTTCACTTGCGACTCGCGGGCGTCGCACGCGGCTTTCACGGCCTGCTCGGCGGTGTCGATGAAGGGGGCGTCAGCGTAGGGGATCTTCAGCAGTTGGTAGGGCTGATAGGGAGCATGAGCGAAGTGGGCGTTGAAGAGCCAGAACTGATCGCCTGACGGGGTTTCGAACTGGGCGCCCCATTTCTTGGGAGTCGAGCCGACTAGTTTGAAGCGGCAAATGATGCCGGTATCGTCGTCGCCTTGGTCGAAGTAATGCCAACCGAGTTGCTTCGCGATGACGGCGGCGGCGTCAGGGCGGACGCCGTCCCGTTCCTCGCCGTGCGATTCTTGTAGGCCGACGACGTCGGCGTTAGCGGCCTTGATGACGGCGACGGTTTGTTCGATCGGCTGTTTGCCTGATTCGCCGCCGACCCAGATATTGAAGCTCATTACGCGAAGCGGGTCGGCAAGGGATCGATCGGCGGCGGTGAAGAGGATCGTCGCGAGTATCAACGCGTTGACGATTGATTTTGAAGAGGACATGGCTTCGCTTTCTTCGAGGCGTGAAACAGCTATATTCTGGTGGCCGGCAGCCCGCGGCGAGCGGCGGGCTAAACGGGCGTTGGCGCTAGGTTGACTCTTCTTGCGGGGCTACTTGTAATGCGACGGATTACGCTGCTGGGGACCGGACTCATTGGGATGTTCTACACGATGGCCCTGCACGGACGGCGGGGACGAGATCGGGTCGGCGTCGCCTACTCGCGCTCGGCGGACAGGGCGAAAGAGTTCGCCGCCGAGTGGGGAATTCCGCGATTCAGCGCGAACATGGAAGAAGCGATTGGCGATCCCAACACCGACACGGTAATCGTCGCCCTGCCGAATCATCTGCACGAGGCGGCGGTGATCGCGGCCGCGGAGGCGGGAAAGTCGGTGCTGTGCACCAAACCGCTTGGGCGCAACGCAGCCGAGGCCCAGCGAATGCTGGCGGCCGTGGAGCGCGCCGGCGTGTTCCATGGCTATCTCGAAGATTTGTGCTACACCCCCAAGACGCTTCATGCCCTGGAGTCGGTGCGCGGCGGCGCGGTTGGAAAGGTGCTCTGGGTGCGTTCGCGTGAGACGCATTCCGGGCCGCACAGCGACTGGTTCTGGAACAAGGAACTGTCGGGCGGGGGCGCGATCATCGACTTGGGGTGTCACTGCGTTGAAATCGCACGAAGCTTCATCGGCAAGGAAATACGTCCGATCGAGGTTATGTGCTGGGGCGATACCCAGGTTCATCCGATCGACGCCGAAGACTCGGCCGTTGGCCTGGTGAAGTACGAGAACGGCGCCGTCGGACAGTTCGAGGTGAGTTGGGCGTTTCGAGGCGGGATGGATTTGCGCGACGAAGTGGCGGGGACTGACGGGACGATTTGGCTGAATCATTGGTTGCGCACTGGGATCGAGATGTTCACCGCCGTCGGCCAGTCGGGATACGTGGCTGAAAAGGCCGAGTCGGCGACCGGTTGGCTCTTTCCCGTGGGCGATGAGCCGGGGGCGCTGGGCTACGTCGACATGTTTGCCGACATGTTTGACGCGATCGAAGATCGGCGGGCGCCACGGGAAACGTTCTACGACGGCTACGTCGTCAATGCGATCGTCGACGCGGCCTACGCCTCGATGGCCTCCCGGCAATGGGCGCCGGTAGAACTGCCGATTTGGCGAGGGGCAACGGCGGCCACTAACGTGGCCGCCATACGCGACTACGACGCGGAGCATATTCTCATCAAAGAAGAGCGGATGATGGACGGGAGTTTGAAGTTGATCGTGCGGAATAAACGAACCGGCGAGATTGGCGAGCGGCGAGCTTGAGTAGGATTGTGAACTAGTCATGCTGAGCGGAGTGCAGAACCTGGAAGCTCGATTGAGATGCGAGATTCTTCGCTCCGCTCAGGTTGACATCGCTCTCGGAATGAAATCGCTCAATGTCCCAAGCAGTAGTACGTCTCGTAGTAGTGCTGCGCACTCCGGCGCGCTGACTCCCAATCCCAGGGCTCGCGGTCGAAGCGGTCGGGACTCAAGCTTCGCACGTAGGCCGAAGGATTCGCGTCCATGATCGACTCGACGACGTGACGGCCGATGCCAGCGGAACCAGACACGCCGTGGGCGTTGCAGCCGCCGGCCATCACAAAGCCCTTGACTTTGGCGCTGGGGCCGACGATGAAGCGGCCGTCGGGGGTGAATGTGGGCCATCCCTTGAAGACGCTGCGCACGCCGAGTTCTTCGACCTGCGGCATCTCCGGGCCGAGTTGCGCGGCAAACCAGCCCAGAACATCCCAGTCGGGATCGATCGGCGGCGGTTCGTTGCCGATCGGAAAGTTGCGCGGATCGGTCGACAGTGCGCTCGGCTCCCAGCCGCCGCAGAGGAGCGAGTTGATCTCCGCGCGAAGATAAAGCGTTGAGTCCGGAATGCGGACGACGGGCAGGTTCGGCTGCAGCCCTTCGGCATGAACGGTAACAAAGTACTCGTGCCGCACCGGAACGATGGGCAAGTCGAGTCCGACGCTCCGGGCGACATGATAGGCGTGGGCGCCGGCGGCGTTGACGACCATATCGCACTCAATGACGCCTTGATTGGTGTCGACGCCGCGGACCTGGCCGTTCTTCACGACAACGCTTTGCACGGCGGTCTTCGTTTGGAACCGCGCGCCGAGCCGCCGTGCGTGCGCTACATACGACATCGTCAGGTCGGAGGGTTGCAGATAGCCGTCGGTAGGACACCAGAGGACCGCCTGTGCGCGATCGAAGTTGAGCGCCGGCCACTTGGCCTTCGCCTCAGCGTTGGAGATGAAGTCACACTCCAGCCCCGACTCGTCGGCGACCGACTTCATGTGCTGGAACTCGGCGACGCGCTCGGGGTTGAGCGCGACGCGGAGCGAACCGACCTGCCGCCAACCGGGGTTGGCCTGTTCGTCACGTTGGAGTTCCGAGAACGTTTGCACCGACCACATCGCGAGCTTGGTGCGCTCGACGGTGTTGCGAACCTGGCCGACGAGCCCTGCGGCCTGCGGCGTGGTGACGGCCGCGACGGTCGCCTCTTTTTCGAGAAGCAAAACGTCGGTCTTACCAGCCTTGGCAAGGCTGTAGGCGACGGCACAGCCGACGGCGCCGCCGCCAATAACGACAATCTCGGCTCGGGTGGGAGCGTTAGACATGCGGAACGTCTCGTTCTAAGTGAAGCCCCGGAGGGGGCGATATCAGCGAGCCGGCGGAGGCGTCCGGGGGCTTATGCTCCCGGCTCGCCGGAGGAGCTAAGATGCGCCAGGCACCAGGTGACGAAGGCGTCGACGTTGTACTCTTTATAGGTGGAAAAGGGACCGGGGACGTAGTGCGACGAGCTGACCCCCTTTTGGGCCGCGACGCACAATTCCCAATCTTGCTCGGAGGTCATTTGCCAGAAGGGCATGATGTCCTCAAGCTTGTAGTCCTTTCCTTCGACCGCGTCTTGGTGGACGAGCCATGTGACGCGGACGGCAGTGCGATCGATCCCCATCGGCAACAGACGCGTGCTGACGCCGTGATCGCAGCTGGAGTGATTCCACATGTTGGGCAGCGTGCGGATGCGCAGCGTGCCAACGTCGGGGTCGGCGTAGTCGCCCATCAGGGGGGCGACTTGGCGACCGTCGAGCGTTTCGCTGACGAAGCCCTCAACCAAAGGCGTGCGGTTGGCAGCGAACCAACCGTGAGGGCCCATGCCGGGAAATTCCGTCATGCCGGTGCGACGATGGCTCACGGCGAGCCCTGCGGACGACCACTTTTCTTCGCTATGGGCCACGGCTTGTTCGATCTTCGCCTGGATGCGGTGGCTCGTGTCGTCGGCGTTGTAATGGTCGAAGTTCGCTTTGATGTATTGCGGGTGATTGACGTTGCAGTGGTAACACTCGCGGTTGTTTTCCCAGACGATTTTCCAGTTGGCGGCCACCATGTAGTCCACCGTCTTGGCGACCTTCGCGCGATTGAAGCCTTGAGGACGGAGCAGCGGAGCGATGGCCTCGGCGGCGACGTCGAAGTCGAGCGGCTCGTCAGCGAGCGAAACGAAGATCATCCCTTCGAGCTCGCGGCAATGTGCCTTGAGCAGGCCAAGCTGCGATTTGTCAATTTCGTCGTGCATGCCGCGGCAGGAGACGAGCGCGCCATCGCGCGCGTACGCCCATTGATGATACGGACAAACCAGTCGCCCAACACGGCCCTGCGATTCGCTGCACATGAGGGTCCCGCGATGTCGGCAGACGTTCCAGAGGGCGTTCACCGCGCCGTCGTCGTTGCGGATGACAATCAGCGAATCCTTGTCGAGATCGAACGTGAAGTAGTCGCCGGCGGTGGGGATTTCGCATGTGTGGCCGACGAAGAGCCAGCCGCGACGCCAAATCTGCTCAAGCTCTGCGCGGTAGACGAGCGGATTGCCATAGAGCTCGCCCGGCATCGTATAGCCAGGCTTGCGACGCGCAGCCAGCTCCCGAACGGTCTGTCGCTCGGCCGCGGTGAGAGAAGCGGGGCTGCTCGAAACGGACATTTCTCATCATTCCTGCGATCACAAAGCGAGCACTCGGGCCGCAGCCTGCGGCGCGTTCATTTTGCGCGCCTCGCGCCAGCCAGATTACCCCGAAATTGCGCAGTAGGGGTGTAGAATTGCGCTCCTCGACGATGGGAGCGCCGTTAGGCAGCCTGAGTTTACCGGGCTGTCAGCTGCCCGCAGATCGGCTGGTGGCGATGACGGTCGCACCAGTCGAGGACTTTACGAGCGAAGAGAGCAGTAATGTCAACCGCGGTGGCTCCCTCGCCGAGTTCGGCAAACGTTGCGGAAACGAGCTCGTTCGCGGTAGCGTTTACCTCAACAGCCGCTAGCTGCGCCCAGCGAACGGGATCCGCCTTTAAGCCGACGTCTTCCGCACGCAGAGAAAACGCCCACGCGATGCTTAGCCGAGCCCATTCCAGGTCGAGTTGATGAAGCTGCGGGAGATTCGGCGATTCGCGCATGAAACCACTACCCGGACGAGGCCTTGGCATGTCGTCGGCACGCAGCGTCTAGCGTGAAACCCCGTATCGGCGCTCGCCGCGAAGTGGGATTTGGTTTACCGACTGCCGCCGTTAGGATTATTGGCGGTCGACAGACCCGGCGCAAGTTTCTTGCGAAGATGTAAGGGACACTGGCGCACTTAGGCGAGAACTCGCTGGTCCTTCAGCTGAACGCCGCTGAGTTGGCGGTGGCGCGCTTCGGTGAGGAGATAGTGTATGGTCTCGGCCGCGGCGCGTATTGGCAGGCCCTCGGGGCGAATGTTCGAGACGCAGTTGCGTTGGGCGTCGGTATTGCCGGGCTTGGGATCGTAAACGAGATAGGCGCCGAGACTGTCAGGGGAGCCTAAGCCAGGGCGTTCGCCGATCAGCGTCAGCGAAACTCGCGCACCGAGGAGGCTGCCGACCTGATCTTGGAGCGCGACGCGACCGAAGCGGGCGACGACGATGGGTGCGAGGCGCCAGCCGTCGTTGCTGAGCTTAGGGAGGAGTTCGGCGAGCAACGGCGCGGCTTGGGTGTGGGCGGCGAGGGCGGAAAGACCGTCGCTGACGACGATGGCCAGTTCGGGTCGTTCGGTGGGCGGGACGAATGCTTCGAGCAATTGTTGCGAGGGCGGATCGAGCCGGCGGCCAAGGTCGGGGCGCTGTAGGAACGTCGCGCGATCGGGCGCGGCGCTGCCGACGACGAGCGTTTGCATGCCGAGCTTGGCGATCTCGCCGGCCAACTCGTCGGCGCTGAAGACGTTGTGGACGGCGTCCCGCGCAGCGGCGTGGGCCGATTTGAAGTCGAGCCATTCATGCGTCGGGAGGCTGCCGCCGGCGCGGCCGAGGGCGATGCGAGCGCCGGTGCCGGCGCGCAGTGGCGACCAGGGGTCGAGCGTGACGGGGGCAGGTTTGGCGGGGAGGTTTGCGGACATGGCTAATGCGGCTCCACGACGCCGAGCAGTTTGTGCTGCTCGCCAATCGGCAACAGGTGGTTCTCCTCATTGACGACGTGCATCGACTCAAGCCATTCTTCGAACTCGGGCGCGGGACGGAGGTCGAACAGCTGGCGCAGGTAGTGGCTGTCGTGGAAACTGGTTGACTGATAGTTGAGCATCACGTCGTCGGCGCCGGGAACACCCATGAAGTAGTTGCAGCCGGCGGCGGCGAGCAGCGTGAGCAAGTTGTCCATGTCGTCCTGGTCGGCCTCGGCATGGTTGGTGTAGCAAACGTCGCAGCCCATGGGGAGGCCGAGGAGCTTGCCGCAGAAGTGGTCTTCGAGACCGGCGCGGATGATCTGCTTGCCGTCGTATAGGTACTCAGGACCGATGAAGCCGACGACGGTGTTCACCAGCAGCGGCTCGAAGCGGCGGGCCACGGCGTAGGCGCGGGCTTCGAGCGTTTGCTGATCGACGCCGTGGTGAGCCTCGGCCGAGAGGCAGGAACCCTGGCCTGTTTCGAAATACATGACGTTGTCGCCGACGGTACCGCGATTGAGGGCGCGGGTGGCGTGGAGGGCTTCGTCGAGCAGGTTCAGGTTGACGCCAAAGCTGGCGTTGGCCGCCTCGGTCCCGGCGATCGACTGGAAGGTGAGGTCAATTGGCGCCCCGCGTTCGATGGCGGCCATCTGCGTGGTGACGTGGGCGAGGATGCATGACTGCGTTGGAATCTGATAGCGCTGAATGAGTTCGTCGAGCATCGTCACCAGTCGAATGACGGCGTCGACCGAATCGGTGGCGGGGTTGATGCCAATGACGGCGTCACCGCAGCCGTAAAGGAGGCCGTCGAGGATCGAGGCGCCGATGCCGGCCGGGTCGTCGGTGGGGTGGTTCGGCTGGAGGCGGATGGCGAGGCGGCCCCACTGGCCGAGCGTGTTGCGGAAGCGGGTCACGACGCGGCATTTGCTGGCGACCAGGATGAGATCCTGGTTCCGCATAATCTTGCTGACCGCGGCGACCATCTCGGGGGTGAGGCCGGGGGAGAGTTCGGCGAGGGTCCCGGCGTCGGTCTCGTAGCGGAGGAGCCAGTTGCGGAAGTCGCCGACGGTGAGATCGGCGACGGGGGCAAAGGCGTCGGCGTCGTGCGAGTCGACGATCAGGCGGGTGACTTCGTCCGATTCGTAGGGAATCAGTTGCTCTTCGAGGAACCTCGCGAGCGGCACGTCGGCGAGGACGAGTTGCGCGGCCACGCGCTCGCGGTCGTTCTCGGCGGCGACGCCGGCGAGGTAGTCGCCGCTACGCGCGGGGGTGGCCTTCGCGAGGAGTTCCTTTAGCGAGTGGAACGTGTAGCCAGCGGCGTGGTAGGCAGTCATGGCGGTTGGCGTCCGCGTGTTCTTAGCCCCCGGCTCCGCCGGGGGGTAGCGTCACGCTGGACGTTGCGAGGGCGGAAGCCGACCCCCGGGCGGAGCCCGGGGCTAAATTGAGCGTGCTAAGCGGTGGGCGGCTTGGTTCTCCAGAGGGGCGCGAGCAAGCAGGCGGAGATAGTCAGGCCAATCAGCAGTACGGCAAAGAGCGCCGTCCAGTTGCCGCCGGTGGTGAGCTTAGCCGGCAGGATGCCGCCAAGAATCCCGCCGATCGAACCGATGCCGTTGACGATGCCGGTCGCGGTGCCGGCGCCCCGTTTGGTGCCGAAGTCCATCGACGCCGTCGCAGAAATCACCGAATCGGGCCCGAACAGGAAGACGCCGACCAGGAAAAAGAACCCGGCCATGATGTAGGGATCGTTGATCTCCCATAGTCCCGCGCACATGATCGCCGCAGCCGACAGCAGCGACAAAACAGCCGCCGGGGCGCGACGGGATTGGAAGACTCTGTCGCTCACATAACCGCAACCGATGACGCCGACGACGCCGCCCACCTGCATCGCCGCGGCGATGAGTGCGCTCGTGAAGGGATCGCTCTTCACCGCCTCGGCGACGAACATCGTCCCCCAGAAGATGAACGAATAACGGGCGAGTTTGATGAAAAAGTACGACGACGCCAGCATCCAAATGGTGGGCGACGCCAGGACGTCGCCGACGAGTTTCCAAGATCCGTCGGGCGCGACTTCGCCCTCTTCAATTTCCTCCTCCAGCAGCGATTTAGGTTCGCCGTGATAGTCTTCGATCGGCGGCAACGCGACGTCTTCGGGGCGACTTCGCAGCAGGAACCAAGCGACGACGCCCACGACGGCAACGACGGTCGCACAGCCCCAAAAGGCTGCCGGCCAATACGGGACGATCCGGGGTTGCCCATCGACATCAGTTCCTGGACTCCCGAACAGCGTCATCATCCAGCCGGCAAAGGGCAGGGCCACCGCTGCCCCGACCGTGTAGTGGGTGCACCACCAGCCAATGACGCGTCCCCGCTCGCGCAGCGAAAACCACGAACTCATTGTCTTGTTGACGTTGCTCCAGCCGCTCGATTGAGCGACGCCTTGCAAAATGCTGAACGCGATAAAGCCGAGAAAAGTCGTGCAAAACCCGGTGGCGACGGCGGCAACGACGCTCAGCGTCAGACCAAAGAGCAGGATTCGCCGCGGACCGAAGCGATCCCCGAGGGGCCCGAACAAAAATTGCCCGAGCATGTAGGTGACGAGAAACGCCGAGTCGATGTACCCCAAATCTTCACGCGAGAGCGACACTCGCGAGTCGTCGCCGAGCGCGACTTTCGCGACGCCGAACGCTTGACGGGTGAAATAGAAGGTGGCGTAGATCAGCCAGGTGACGCCGAAGGTGATCCAGCGCCAGCGTTCGTAACGGGGATTCAACGGGGGCTCCTAGCACTGGCGGACCAAACGAGAGCGGCGTCGCGACGAACGCTCGCCCCTTCCCCTCGCTCGCGATGATAGCGACGACAGACCTGGTTTCCAAACGAATCTGGTGAATCGCCGGATTGGATGCGCAATTTCTGGGTGACGAATGCGGAAACCGTCATGCAGAATCGGACGGTTCCTTCACCATGTGAAGAATTGACGTCACTCACTTCAACAAAGGATCGATGGCGATGAACTATCCCCGCATTGGCGAGGCGCTTGTTCGCGGAGAACGGCATCGGCTGGCGGCGGCCGAGCCGGAACTGATGATTGGCGATCTGAACGGCCCGGTCGGCGTGGCCTTCGCCAACCTCCTTGGCGGTCAAGTCGAAGGGCACACCCGAGTGTTGGCACTGCTGAACGCCGACGTCGCGGTGAAGCCGGCAACGTTGATGGTCAGCAAGGTGACCGTCAAGAAGAACAAGTACACGAGCATTCTGATGGGGTCGGTTCAGGCGGGCATTGCGCACGGCGTGCTCGACGCGGTGAGAGACGGGACGATTCCGCGAGACCAATGCGAGAAGATCGGGATCATCGCGGCGATCTGGCTCTACCCGGAAGTCGTCGAGGCGACCGATCTGGATTATGAGGACCTGTTCAACACCCACCGCAAGTCGATGCACTTGGCCATCAAGAAGGCGATGAGCGGCGAGCCGACGATTGAATGGCTGCTGGAGAATCAGGACAAGATTGTTCATAGCTATCATCAGAAGGGTTTGGATGGGAAGCTGTAGGCGCTGGAACTTGTAGCCCCTGGCTCCGCCCGGGGGTCGATGCGCGCTCGATGCCGTCGCGGTCGGCGGCGCTACCCCCCCCGGCGTAGCCGGGGGCTAGAGGGCTGAGCGGACGCGCGTTTTGCCATCAGAATTGCGCCTGCCGGCCTGTCGGGTTTTTCAGAGTCGATTTAGAGTAAAGTGACGGTGTAGGACTGCGAACGCCGCCTGGAATGGCGGGATTTTCGTCCGGCTCGGCATAGTCGGCGGCTCAGCGTCGTGGCGACGAGTGCGGAGCCCCCTCTGCGAGCGGTTCTCGCTGTGTGGGGAGCAGGGTGACGGTGTGGGCGTATTGAATCTTCCCGCATTTAAGACGAACTGAGGACGACGGCAACCTAACGATATGACAATGCAATCGGCCGATGTGATCGTTATAGGAGCCGGCGTCGCTGGGCTCAGCACCGCCATGCAATTGGCCCTCCGCGGCGCCAGCGTCATCGTGCTGGAGCGCGAACGGATCGGCAATGGATCGACCGGACGCGCCGCCGGGTTACTTGGCCAGTTGCGCGGCAACGTCGAGCATACTCGCATGCTGATCGACGGCATCGAGATCGTTCGGCAGCTTGAAAAAACGACCGGGACCGAAATCTTCGTCCAAACAGGTTCGCTGCGGGTCGCCGAGACGCCGGAACGGGCCGCGGAGATCGCCTCGCTGGTGGCGATGGGAAAGTCGATCGGCTTCGACATCGAGCACCTGCCGGCGAGCGAGGTGGCGAAGAAGCTGCCGTACATGCGAACCGACGATCTGCTCGACGCCTGCTATTGCCCTACTGACGGCCATCTGCAGCCGGCGGAGCTAGTGAGCGGTTATTTGAAAGTCGGCAAAGATTGCGGCGTCCAGTACAAGACGAACTCGCCGGTGATCGAAATTCTGCACGCCGGCGGTCGCGTCCAAGGGGTGCGGACGGCCGAGGGTGAGTATCACGCGCCGAAAGTGGTGAACGCTGGCGGACCGTGGTCGTACCTCAACGCCGAACTTGCCAATGCGACGCTGCCGACGGCGGCGATTGGGCATTACTACCTCACGACGCGGCCCGATCCGAACCACCCGGTCGACCGGATGAGCCCGGCGATTCGCGATCGCGAGTTGCGGCTCTACACGCGGCCCGAGAGCGGCGGCCTGATCGTCGGCATCTACGACGCCGAGCCCGACCAGCACAACATGCGGAAGCTTCCGGTCGACTTCGACATGTCGCGGATGAAGGCGGCCCGCGATTCGATTCAGGTAGCCCGCCTGCTGGAAGCGACGAACGCCCGTTTCCCGTGGATCGACGAGCGGACGCCGATGACGATCACCACCGGCATCATGACGTTCACGCCAGACGCTCGGCCATTCTGCGGCGAGATGCCCGACCTGGAAGGGCTCTATCACTGCGCCGGCTTCTCGGGCCACGGTATCGTCCAGAGCCCGACGATCGGGCTGATTATGTCCCAACTGATTCTCGACGGGCAGAGCAGCTATGATTGCGAGTCGATCGAAGCTGATCGCTACTTTGAATTGCCCGGTTACATGACTCGCGCCGATATCGAGCGACGCTGCTTCGAGATGGCCGGCAATTATTACACGAAAATCGAGAAAGCGACTCCTGTCGCCACCGGCCACGCCTGATGAAGATTCTGGTACCGACCAAGCGGGTCCCCGACACCGATCAGAAGATCACCGCGACGGCCGACGGGTCGGGCGTCGCGTCGGATCATTTGCCGTTCGTCGTCAACCCGTTCGACGCGATCGCCCTGGAAGAAGGGGTGCGGATCGTCGAGAAATTGGGGGACGACTCCGAAGTGGTCGCCGTCGGCATCGGCGAGGCCGACTATGTGCAGCAACTGCGGACGGCCCTGGCGATGGGCTCCACGCGGGCGATTTGCATCGAATGCGATCAGCCGCTCGATCCTTGGAACGTCGCCCGGTTGCTTAAGGAGATCGTCCTGCGCGAGCAGCCTGACCTCGTGCTGATGGGGAAGCAGGCGGTCGATGACGACGCCAACCAGACGGGGCAGTTTTTGGCCGCACTCCTCGATTGGCCGCAGGCGACGTTTGCTTCGCGGGTGGAGTTGCTCGCGGGCGAGATTCGCGTTGATCGCGAGACCGATCATGGCATCGAAACGCTGCGACTCCCGCTGCCGGCCGTCGTGACGACCGACCTGCGGCTCAGCGAGCCGCGCTACGCCTCGATGGCGGGGATCATGAAGGCAAAGAAGAAGCCGCTCGACATGATTCCCTTGGCAGAGTTGGGCGTCGCGCTGGAACCACGAGTCGAAGTTCTGCGGTACCATTCGAGCGAAACGGTCCGTCGCGGCGAGCGATTACGCAGCGTCGACGAGCTGGTCGAGCGGTTGCGGCAGGATGTGGGAGCACAGGCGTAGGAATGAGCATGAGGATCGTCGTCGTTGCGGAACATGATGGTACGGCTGTGCGGGGAGCCAGCCTCTCGGCGCTGGCGTTCGCGCAGTCGGTAGCTGCGGCGACTGGCGGGGACGTGAGTTGGCTGGTGCTGGGCCATAAAGTTGACGTCGTCGCCCAGGATGCGGCCCTCTTGGCGCCGGTGATCGTGGTCGATTCACCGGCACTGGAGAATCCGATTGCCGAGCCGTTCGCGCGGGTGATTTCGACCGTCGTGAAAGAACGGGGCTTCGAATTGGTCGCAGCCGCATCGTCGACTTTTGCCAAAGACATCGTGCCTAGGGCTGCAGCCCAACTCGGCGGGGCGATGGCGAGCGACGTGGTGCGGCATGAACTGGCGGACGGACGCCTGCAACTCGACACGCCGCGGTATGCGGGGGCAGTGACCGCGACGGTCGTGTTGCAGGGTTTGCCGCAGATCGTCACCGTGCGCGGCTCGGCCTACGCCGCCGCGCAGCCGACGGGCGAAAATCATGGCATTGAACGGCTCGAACTCAACCCCGCCGTGTTCGACTGTCGCGGGAGTTACGAAGGGCTCAAGTCAAAACAAAACGCCCGGCCTGACGTGACCGAGGCCCGCGTCGTCGTGTCGGGAGGCCGAGCGTTCAAGAACGCCGAGGATTTCGAGCAACATGTCGGCGGGCTGGCTGACGCACTGGGTGGCGCCGCCGGAAGTTCGCGGGCCCTGGTCGACGCCGGCATCGCGCCGAATGAGCTGCAAGTCGGCCAGACGGGAAAAATCATCGCCCCGGAGGTGTATATCGCCCTGGGAATCTCGGGCGCCGTGCAGCATTTGGCGGGAATGAAAAACTCGCGTACGATCGTGGCGGTGAACAGCGACCCCGAGGCGCCGATTTTCGACGTCGCCGACTACGGCCTCGTCGGGGACGTTTACAAGATTACGCCCGAGCTCATCGAGAAGTTGGAGTCTCATGCCGTCGGTCTCTCCCGCTGAACTGATGCTGGCCGCGGCCTCGCAGCCGCTTATGCGGGAGGTATTTGGGAACATCCCTGGCTGGGCCAAGGGGTTGTTTTACGTCGTTGCCGCCGTGGCCGTGGGAGCATGGGCTTACGGTATCTACCGCCGCGTGCGGTTATGGCGGCAGGGGAAGCCGAGCGGCGGCGTCAACTACGCCGCAGCCCTGAAGCGCGTCGTTCGCGACGTGCTGCTGCAGGGCCGATTCCGTGGTCGGCCGTTCGCCTCGCTGGCGCATGTGCTGCTATTTAGCGGCTTCTTCGTGTTGCTGATCGGCACCACGCTCGTGGCGATCGAACATATCCTGGCTGACTTGCTCGGCCGGCCGGCGAGCGATCCGGTATTTCACAAGGGACTGTACTACGCCGTTTACGAACTGGTGACCGACAGCTTTGGCGTCGCGTTCCTGGTTGGCTGCACGATGTTTTTGGTGCGCCGGTTGCGCGGAGCGGGGAGTTTCGCTAAGACGCCGGCCGACGTGGGGATGCTGGTCCTGCTGATTGTGATCGGCGTCACCGGTTACGTCGTCGAGGGCCTGCGGATTATCCATGCCGCGACGCCGCTGCCGGGGCTCTCGCCGGTGGGCTACGTGACGGCGAGCTTGTTCACCGCGGCAGGCGTCGATCAGGCGGGAGCGGGCCGGCTCCACTTCGCGCTCTGGTGGTTCCATGCGGCGCTGGCGCTAGGGTTCATCGCCTGGATGCCCTATTCACGGCTGATCCATTCGCTCGCCGGGGCGATCAACCTGGCCATTCGCAACGAACGGCTCGGCACGCTGCGGCCGATCTCGATGGCCGAGGTCGAAGAGACAGGGCTCATCGGCGTCGCCAAGCTGGAAGACTTCACCCGCCAGCAGCTCGCTTCGCTCGACGCGTGCGTCTCCTGCGGCCGCTGCCAGGATATGTGCCCGGCGTTCGAGGCGGGCAAGCCGCTGTCGCCGCGGAACGTGGTGCAGGAGCTGGTGGGGGTGATGAATGTGCGAGGGGTTGGTGGGCAGTCGGCGGGGGGCAGTGGGCAGGAAAAAGATTCCGGACTGCCGCTAGCGGGCGGGGTGATTGGGGAGGAGACGCTGTGGTCGTGCACGACCTGCGGGGCGTGCGCCGACGTTTGTCCGCTCGGCGTGAGCCCGATGGGGATGATCACCGACTTGCGGCGGTTCCTCATTGGCGACGGGGCGTTGCGCGGCTCGCCGGCGACGGCGCTCCAGAAGACTGATCGGGTGGGCAACCCGTTTGGCCTGCCGCAAAAAGAACGACTCGCCTGGGCCGCGGGGCTCGATGTTCCGCTGGTGAAAGACAACCCCGAGTACGAGGTTCTCTACTGGGTCGGCTGCGCGGCGGCGTACGATCGGCGGGCTCAGAAGATTGCACGAAGCGTCGTGCGACTGTTGCAAGCGGCCGACGTCAACTTTGCCGTCCTGGGACCGGAAGAGCGCTGCACCGGCGAATCGGCGCGCCGGATGGGGGATGAATTACTCTTCCAGCAGTTGGCTGAGCAGAACGTGGCGACGCTCGGCGAGCATCGCGCCAAGCGGATCGTCGCCCATTGCCCGCATTGCGTGAACAGTCTGCGGAACGATTACCCGCAAGCGGGGGGCGAGTACGAGGTGGTGCATCACAGCCAGTTGCTCAGCGAGTTGGTGGCCGACGGCAAGCTCCCTGCGATGCCCACGACAACTGCCGTCGGCGGGTCGATCACCTATCACGATCCCTGCTATCTCGCACGGGCGAACGGCATCACCGAGGAACCGCGGGCGGTGCTGGCCGCCGTCGCGGGGCAGGGGGGCGGCAACGCCGATGCGGGTGCGCTGCCGATTATCGAACTGCCGCGTAATCGACGCGAAACATCCTGCTGCGGTGGCGGCGGGGGGCGGATGTGGTTCGATGATGCGCCGAGTCAGCGCGTCGGTCGCGGGCGCGTGGAGGAGATTGTGGGCTCGGGGGCGGCGACGGTCGCCGTGTCGTGTCCCTTCTGCCTGATGATGGTCGGCGATGGCGTTGCGGCGGAGAAGCCGACGATGCAGGTACGCGATATTGCGGAGCTGTTGGCAGAGGCGACGCTGGGGCCTGAGAGCGGAGCGGCTAATGGCAATACGCCTCCTTCTGCATAAAATAACTCGCCCACCGCCATCGTTACCACAATGGGCGCTCAATAGCGCTTAACTACGGAGAACACAGAGAGCACTGAGTGAAGCACAAAACACCAACTCTCTTGTCTTCTCTGTGACCTCTGTGTTCTCTGTGGTAAATGGTTTTTGCAATGCCTGCTAATAGCGATCCCTACTAAGCGTACCCAAATTCTCGGATGAACGGCTCGAGCGTCTTCATCGCGGGGGCGAGCAACTCCTCGTAGTGCTGCCAGCGGCCGATGGCGCGGGTGTAAATCGGCTGAGCCACCGCTTCGTAGCTGGGACTGGTCACTTGTTTGTTTTTCTCGCCGCTGAGCCGCTCACGGTAGCCGAGCACTTGGTCGTCCCACGGCAGGCCGAGGGTTTCGAGCGCGAGGCGGGCTTGTCCGGCAGCGTCGGCCACCGTGTCTTCGTAACGGACTTCGCGCCATGGCGTTTCGATCAGGCCGCGAAACTTCAGCCACGCCGACATGTCAAGCGCATAGCGCTCGGCCGTACGAACCGGGTCGAGGAACCGAACGCTCACTGCGTTCAGGGGTAAATAGCGGAGGTAACAGCTGAGCACGACGTCGCGCGGATCGCGGAGCGCGACGATCAGGTGCGTCTCGGGGAAGAGACGCAGGACGAGCGGGATTGTCAGGTTATAGGCGGGGTTCTTGTCGAGATGGAGTCGCCCGGCAATTGGTTCGCCCAGGAAATACTCCATTGCGGCAAAGTAGCGGCAGCGATCTGTCGCCAATTGAGCGTCGGATAGTTCGTTGAGCGCGCTGAACAGATTCCGATCGCTGCGGCGACTCACGACCGATTGCAGAAGGTCGCGACCGATGAAGTCTCGCTCTTCCGAACTCGTCAGTGCGGGATGACTGTCGAGGAGTTGTTCCAGCAGCGTCGTGCCGCTGCGCGGGAAACCGGTGAGTAGCGCGGTTCGCGCCTCAAGCGGCGGGGCCGAGTCGCGCCAGCGGCGGAAATCATCGGCTGAGATACCGTCGATCAGGCGACGCATTTCGCCGTGGATTTGATTCGAGACGGTCATGTGCGCCGTCTCGTGCCTCCGCTGCGCTTCTTTGCACTGCTCGATCGCCTCGACGGCGCCGGCATAGTCGCCCTGCGCGTCCCGCATTAGTGCGATTTCGCTCCACGCCTCCCAAGCGGCGGGCAAGTCGTCGGCGCTGCGGGCAATGAGATCGCGAAAGATCGCCTCCGCTTGATCGAGTCGCCTCAGGCGTCGCTGAATGCGACCGCGAACCAGCCAGACTAGTGCCAGCGAGTACCCGGTGCGGACGGTTCGTTCGATCAAATCTTCCGCTTCTTCGAGACGGTGGGCCCGCTCGTAAAGCGAGGCAAGCTCCATCCAAGTTGGCGGACCGGCGCCGGGAAGGTCCGCCGCCAGCTGATACGCGGCGAGGGCGCGATCCGGCAGCTTCAACATGCCGTAGGTTTCGCCGATGTAGTGGTGAACGCCAGGGTGTTTCGGCGCGCGGCGCACGAGGCGAGCCAGGACGTCCTCCATGCGCTCGAACTCGAATTTCTCCGCGTAGGCCCGCGCAGGAACGATGTACGACTGTACATTATTTGCATCGTCGCGAATAATCGCGTTGAACATTGCGATCGCTTCTTGCCGGCGACCTTCGCGCCAGAATCCAAGCGCAGCGCGTAGTTGCGGCGTATGGCGATCGATCATCGTCGACGGGCTCAGCAAGGAATTTGCCGCTCTTCTGCCTCGCGGTGGTTTGGCCATGATTGCAGAACGCTCTTAGAACCCGGCGCCTCCGGAGCAGAGGAAAACGCTAAACGCATGAGTTGCGTAAGCTGACTCTCGGCGGAGTCTAGTTGCGAATCACTACTTTGCCTCATATCCAAATGCGTCAATGTATTGCTGCAGTATCTTCTGCACCGGTTCTAACTGCCGCGCATAGTTGCGCCAACGTCCAATGGAGCTCGCGTAAATAGGCTTGGTCACTGCTTCGTATGTCGGCGAATGGACGTGCTTCTGCTCAGTGCGGCGGCGATAATCTAGCACGGCGTCGTCCCAGGGCAGGCCAAGGAACTCAAGCACACGACGCGCCTGCCCCGCGAGATCGGCGACGGTTTCCTCGTACCGAACTTCAAGCCACGGATTCCGAATAGTTGCACGCAGCTTGAGCCATGCTCGCATCGTGCGGGCATACTTCTCAGCAGCAGACTCGAGCGTGAGGTAGTGAACGCTAACGGCATTGAGCGGTAACCGCTGCATGTAGCAACTGAGCACGACGTCGCGCGGGTCGCGAAGGGCGAACACGATGCGCATCTCAGGAAATAAGCGTGCCACCACCGGCAACAGCATGGTGAGCTCGGGGTTCTTGTCCAGCAGCATGCGACCTGACAGTGGGGTCCGCAAGGCGCCTTCCATGCTTGACCAGTACGTCCGCCGAAGCGGATCTAACTGGTCCGGAGATAACCGGTCAAGCGTGTCGACGACCGACTCACCAGGCCGGGAGTACTGGCCTAACGGCTCGTAAACCATTTCGGGCATCACCTGCAGCTCGTCGGCACTCGTGACCGCCGAGTGGGCGTCGAGCACCTGTTCGAGGAGAGTCGTGCCGCTACGAGGATGGCTTGTCAAAAGCGCGAGTCCGCCCGGCAGCGGAGTAAGTCGCGGCGCCTCCTCAACCCACCGTTCGCAGTGGGCTAAGGTCAATGCGGCAACGGTGCGTCCGCTGACGGCGGAGATGGCCGCGGCGTCTTCGCGTTGGGGGGCGGCGGCGCGGGTGAGTAAGGCCTTCGCTTGGCGAAGCGCGTCATATGCTTCTTCAAAACGCCGCTGCTTGTCGCGCACCATCGCTAGCTCGTACCAGCAGTCGGCAATAACGATCGGGGCCGCGCGATTCGCTTCGATGATTGAAAGCCATGTCGCCTCGGCGGCGTCGGCATGGCCCAGCCGCCGCTTGCAGACGCCGAGCTGCCAGCGAGCCCGTTCCAACTGTGGCGCGGCCGCGAGAGCTAGCTCGGCGCAGCCACGGGCCGCATCCAATTGGTGAAGTCGCTCATGCATCCGAGCGAGCTCTAGCAGAATCTGAGCTCGCTCGGGCAATTCGGGTGCGAGCGTCAGCGAGCGCTCGAAGCACGCGATGGCCCGATCGAACTGCTGTAGTTGGACATAAGATCGGCCGAGCATTTGCTGCAGATGTGCATCGGCTGGGTAGAGCCGATCCGCGAGTTCGATCAAGCGCTCGGCATCGTCGACACGGTAGCGCAGAGCGTAGGCGCGGGCGACGTCCACAAGCAACACGGCGTTGTGAGGGTCGCGGGCGAGTGCGGATTCGTAGAGACGGATCGCTTCATCGAATTGCCGGGCTGCCCACGCGTCTTGAGCACGGTCGATGCGAACGTCGGGAAGATGCCGCCGCGCGGATCCATTGGACCAGCTTGCGGAACCACTCTTTCCCGAGAGCTTCGTCGGCTTGCGCGGCGGCTGATTCGATCGACGGGCCATCGTGGTCCATTGTAAACCGAATTTAACTGGGTGCGTTTCCCAGTCGCCGCTGCAATCGAAAGAATCTGCCTAGCTTGCACTACCGGCGCCGACGGACAGCAGCAAGAGCCGCCCCGCCAACCCCGAGCAGCAAAACGGAGGCTGGCTCGGGAACCGTGGGACTTACGTCGAGCGTCGCATCGTCGACCGAGTTGTCCTCCGCGCCCCAAAAGCCGACGCCGACCGGATGGCCGATGACAGGCGACCCTGGCAGCACGTCGTACTTTAAACTGATCTGCCGCCACGCCGCCTGACTTTGCGCTGGCGTCCACGAAGGATCGCGATTGACGAAATCGCCGGTGTCCGGAGCGTACCGCTTGAACGTCAGCGAATTGGCTTCGCTGAACGGAACGGAACCATCGAAAATGTAGAGGAACACGCGGCTCGATCCGGCGGACCCGGCCCCGATCGTGGCGTCGATGTCACCCTGGGCCCAGATTGAGAACGTATAGGTCTTCCCGGCTTCGAAGACAGCGTTTGTCTCTTGAGCGCTGTATTGGGTGAAGCCGTGCATCGCCTGGTTGCCCGTGCGCGGCGCGGCCCGTCGATGAGCCGCGCTGGCTTCGCCGTAGGCGGCGTTATAGAGCCAGTTGCTGTTGGCGTCGTCTTGAGTGTAGCCGGGAGGGCTGTCGAGATCATCGACCCAGGCGCTCGTTGGCCGATATTCGTTCGCGTAGGCGTAACCAACGGATGGGACGACATACGCTTCAAAACTTGGATCTCCCAACGGAACGCCGGCCGCACTCGCGTAGTTGGGAATCCACAGGCCGGCCGCGAGCAGCGCAGCCGGTACGCACTTAAACCAGTTGCCGATCTTCATTAGGCGATCTCCGCGATGGTCGGGGCAGCGAGGGCGCTCGTTGAACGATGAGAACCAAGCCGTGCTGCCGAAGAGGAACAGAGAAGCGAATCATGGGAAGGGAGCGGCCGCCGTCTCGCACCGAGACCGAGCCTGCCTCCATCATGGCTAGTTTCGTTGCCGAGGAGGCGTCCAACTACGAGTTTCCGCGCAGAATATTTGTCGTTTTGGCGACGCGACGAGAAACGCCAGTGCCAGAAAGGCGCCGAACGTTGAAATCGGCTCGGGTACGGCTAGCATCGCGGCAAATGAGCCGGAGCCGTTCACCCCTTCGAACATCATTTTAAACTGCGCAAAGTCCGCGAAATCGTTCCGAAAATCGCCGTTTAAGTCGCCCAGCCTCCAGGCGTCGTCGGCGCTGAGCCCACTGAGATTAGCGTGCTGGTTGGCCCGCAGTATGGCCCAATCGGCGACGTTGATCACGCCGTTAGCGTCAAAATCGCCGGCGACCGTCAACGAGTAGGTGGCGACCACGGCGCGGTGGTCCGCATTGTAGCCCGCAACGGCGATGTCCGTATTGGGGTTGCCGTCTGCCGGGCCGATCGTGGCGGCAGCGGTCGCCGTGACGCCGCGGCCTCGATGATAAATGACGTCAATTCGGTCATGCACCTCATTGCTGTCGAGGGTTGGATACGGATAACCAGGCGTCCAGGTGTAGCCGGGATTCGCCACTTCGTCGGGAAATACGCTACGAAACGAATCGGTCATTCCGGCATCGACGATGCGCTTAGACGTTGGATACTCAACCTTGAGATCATACGGCCGCGCGGTGGCCGCGGCCGCCTCCACTGTCCAGTCTAGGTGGGAAGGCTCGTTAAAGTCCCCGGTGAAAAAGACCGGCGTTCCCGATGCGATCGCGCTGGCCATGCTGCTGAGGTAGCTAGTTGTCCCCCCGCCGCGAGCGCTATTCGCTGCCGCAATCACGGAAGCCTCGTTCATCGGCAAGACGCCGTCGCGGAGGTCGTAGGGTTGGTAGGGATAGGCCGCCAGATGCGCATTGAACAACCAAATGTTCTGTCCCGGCGACAGCTCAATCTGCACGCCGAGATTCCCGCTAGCGGCGGCCGTGATCGGGAAGCGGCTAATGACTTGAATATCCCCGCCCGACTGCTGGTAGTAATGAAAACCCATGGCCGCGGCGATCGAGACGCCCGCCGAATTATCAAGCTCCTGAACGCCAATGACGTCGGCGCCACTGGTTTGCATGATCTCGCGAAGCTTGTTACGGCCGGCGGTGGTCCCTTCGGCAGACCATACATTGAAAGTGAGTATCTTCAGCGATGAAACGAGCGCGGCATTTCCGCACGCTGCCGTCGCAAACGCCAACCCCCAGACGAAGACTCGAAGCCACCGCTGCATCGCTCTGCTCCATCAAACCAGAAGGCGGCACTGGGGTTTGAGACCCGCCGCGACAAGACCTCCTCCAGTGTTTGCGACGAGTGTGAACGCTGCAATGCCGCCGTGCGCAACAGTTTTGGCGAAACCGGCGCCGTCTCGTCGGGTTTGGCTTTCCCCCTTGCCAACGGCTCGGGTTCGGGCATGTTATGGTGAATCGCCGAGGGATCAGGAGATTTTCTGTCGAGCAAGCGTATGCCGAAGAGCCGCCTCGTTGCCCTACTGATCGACACTTCCACCTCGTGGGGGATTCGGCTCATCAAGGGCATCAATCAATACGCGCATGAGTCGGGCGACTGGTTGATTCATGTCGAGCCGCGCGGCCGATACGAACGGCTACATCTGCCAGCGGGCTGGAAGGGCGACGGCGTCATCGCGCGGATCAATCGGAAATCACTTGCCGATGAAATCACTGCCAGCGGCCTACCGGCCGTCAACGTCTCTTGGTATCCCTTTGCCGGGCCAAGAATTGCGCGCTGCACCGTCGATGAACAACAGACGGGCAAAATGGCGGCGGACTACTTCCTTTCGAACGGGTTCACCGAGTTCGCCTATTGCGGCACGAACGACCGTCCCGGGTACGTCGATCTGTTGGCTGAGTCGTTTGAACAATCGATCGTCGCGGCCGGCCATCGCGCCCACCGCTATCAAGCTCCCGCCGTGCAGCAGCAAGACGATGGCTGGGACGTGCAACTTGCGAGCCTCGTGAATTGGCTCAAAGGGCTCCCGAAGCCAGTCGCGCTGCTTTGCTGGAGCGCCGCTCGCGGTCGGCAAGTCACCGAGGCGTGTCACTATGCGGGGCTCAGGGTGCCCGACGAAGTCTCGGTCTTAGGCGGGGAGTTCGACGAGTTGATGGCAAGTATCTCCTACCCTCCCCAATCGACCATCGATCAGCCGTCGGAACAGGTGGGCTACGCGGCTGCGGAAATGCTCGCGAAGATGATGGCTGGCGGCAAACCGCCAGCCCAGCCGCTGATGTTTCCGCCAAGTCGCATCGACGTGCGACATTCGACCGACACCTTGGCTATCGACGACCAACTCGTCAGCGATGCGCTGAAACTGATCCGCCAGCAGGCCCCGGCCGGGATCTACGTTTCCGACGTGGTGCGGAAGCTTTCCGTGGCGCGCCGGACCTTGGAGCAGCGCTTTGTCAAGTTGATTGGCCGCACGCCTGCGGCCGAGATCCGCCGGGTGCGCCTCGAAGAGGCCAAGCGTCTGCTCATCGAGACCGACCGTTCCATTGCCGAAATCGCCCGGACGACGGGCTTCGGCCAGCAAGACCTCTTTTCGCGCACGTTCCGGCGGAGCGTCGGGATGCCGCCAAGCGAGTTTCGGCGACAGCATCACGGCGGCCTGTGGCTGCAGGATCGCGACGGACGGAACTAGCCGCCTGGGAACATGGCGGCTGCAGACGCTGGCGGCCGTGGTCAGGCGAAGGCGGCGTCAGTGTTGCAGTCGCGGATAAAGCGCTGCCTGAGGGCCTTGGACAACTCATTTGGCCAAGGACTCCGTAAAAATGCCAAATGTTTTGCGCAGCGAAAATGTAGGACCGATCACCGGCAGAAATTAACATAATTGGAGTACGGTGGGCTCGAAGGAACTGGCGAATGCGGTACGGGAAGCCACGATTACCGCGCCACCTAGATCCGTCGGATGCAGTTTATCCAGCCTCTTCTCCGCCGCCGGCCATGGTTCGAATGATGCTCACTAAATGACGCAGCATCAACGCAGATTGAACGACCAACTCGATGGCGAGGCGGCATTTTTGCAAGATCGGATCCTCGAGCGAGACAATGGCATGCCCCGCGCAATAAAACTCCGAACTGCATTTACGCTGGTCGAGCTGCTGGTCGTGATCGCGATAATCGGCGTCCTGGTTGCGCTACTGCTGCCGGCCGTTCAAGCCGCGCGCGAAGCGGCGCGGCGATCGCAGTGCCAGAATAATTTGAAGCAACAGGGGCTCGCCTTCCAGATGGCCCACGACGCGATGGGGCACTTTCCGGTCGGTGCGGCCAGCGGCGAAGGCTCGATGTGGTCGTATTACATCCTTCCGTACATTGAAGCGGCAGCGGCCCAGGCTCGGATGAAGGTTGGAGAAAACTCCGGCGGCAACTTTCAGTGGGCGAGCAGCGGTCCCTACACGCGAGCCCAGATAGAAGGAGACAAGACCTACGCTAACATAATCCTCTGCGAAACCCCGTTCCCGGTCTTTCGATGCCCAACCGCGAATCTTCCGGAGCACCAATACAATCTCTCGACGCATAGTTGGCTCGTGATGGAACGTGCCCCGGCTTCATACATTGGGAGCGCTTCTGGCCTCGTGACAAGTCAGAATACAGTCGACGCCAACAACGTCAAAATGGGCTCGCTCGACGGCGTCCTGTTCTCGCTGAGCAAAGTTGGCATCAAGAACATATTGGACGGAACCTCAAACACGATGCTTATTGGAGAAGCGTTACACGATTCGATCGCCGTAGAAAAGCGTGGAGCATCTGCAGAATCTGCGCTCGGAAGCTATAAGGATCATTGGGCGCTGGGTTCCGACGACCTTGATGGCACGGGTGGTGCTAACGCGGCGCGCGATCCATCGGAGGCATTGGGATCGACTGCGGTGCCGCTCAACTATCAGAATCAATTCCCCATCGGCGAGGGATGTGCGGCTCCGGGAATCAACGGCGCCGACTGCCAAATGATTCAACTCGCTTTCGGCAGCGCCCATCCGGGCGGCGCTCAAGTCTTGCGGTGCGACGGGTCCGCCGAACTAGTGAACGAAGGAGTCGACCCCATCGTATGGCGCGACTTGGCAACGCGTGACAGCCAAATCACGCTCACCCCGTGATTAGACTAAGCAGAGTCGCCGAGGAGCTTTTTCCTGTTTACCGCGAGATAGTGCGACACTGGCAGTTAAGTGAATGCAGAGTAAAGCAATCGAAGTTGTTTCGGAGCGTTTGCGACGTATCGTCCTTTTCGGCATTGCGTTAACGTTGGCATCGACTGCCTGCGGTTGCGGCGGCGACAGGCCGATCGTTTCGGATGCCAACAAACTTTTTATTGAAGCCAGCAAACTTATCGGCGAAGGCCAGAAACAAGCGGCACTCGACAAGCTAAACGAATCAATTGCGTCCGAACCGTTACTGTGGTCGTATCGCGAACGGGCGAAATTGCTTCTTGAAATGGGCCGAGATGAAGACGCCCTCAACGACTGCGACGCCGCGCTTAACATCGCGCCTGAGGATCCCGACTTGTTGTGGCTGAAGGGCGAAATCGCCAAACCGGCCGCTCAACGATTCCAGGGCAAATTCAAATCGCCGCCCAGCAGCAATCGCTGACAACGCTTCCCCATCGCTCATCACGCCTCAACGCAGAGTGGACCGAAGCCACCATTGGAGAACGATCCATGAAGGTCACGAACTTACGACGCAAACTGATGGCGACCCTTGCCGCCGGCGGCCTCCTCCAAGCGGGGGTCGCCGACGCCGCCAATTTGGATGTCAATCTCGTCGTCAACGGCGGTTTTGAATCCGTCGACTTCGGGACCCTGGGTTCATCGAGCGGCCCGTTGGTCACCGATTGGACGCCGCAAGGCTTTGCGTACTCGCACGACGGTAGCGGCGGCGTGCCAAACTACGCCAACGGCACACCCCTCGCCAACGGCGGCAGCTACTATTTCGCCCCCGGATCGATCACCACGGGGGGAACGCCCCACCACACGCTGGAGACGGCCATCACCCAGTCAATCAGCGTCGCGGCTGGCGCCACCGGCTCCCTGATCGCCACCGGCAATGCAAAGTTCAGCCTGAGCGCCTACTTCAATAGCTATCAGTCGCAGGCCGATCACGGTAACGTCCAAGTTGAATTCTTGAACGGCGCCAACACGGTCGTAGGCACCGGCATCGCCACGCCAGGTCCGGGGGCGCTTCCCGATTGGACCAAAGTTACCGTCACCGGAGCTATTCCGACTGGCACCGCGACCGTAAAAGTATCCGCTTGGGGCACGTTGTTGCAGGGAGGCGGATCGGACGGGTACATCGATAACATCGACTTCCAGGTAGCATCGTTACTGGCGATCAGCGTGAACCGCTCCACCGGCGCGATTACGCTCTCCAACCAAACCGGCAGCGCTAAGAATATTTCGAGCTACTCGATCACTTCAACTTCTCAGTCGTTGTCTCCTGCAACGTGGTTGTCAATCGCCGACAACTATGACAACGGTAACCCGGGCCCGAACCAGGTCGACGCGACGCATGCCTGGAACGAAACCTCATTGCCGACCGACTTCACGAAGCTTGCTGAATCGGATCCGGCGAATGCTGGGGCTTCACTGGCAAGTGGCCGTTTGGTCAATCTCGGCGCAGCCTGGGTGCAGACTCCTACGGAGGATCTGAAGTTCGAGTACGTTTCGGGAGGACAGCTTTTCCAAGGAAGCGTTGAGTACGTGGGCGGCCCGGGCGGCAACCCCTTGATTGAAGGCGACCTCAACGTCGACGGCGTCATTTCGTCCGCCGATTGGGCCATCGTCCGCGCCAATCAGCATGTCAGCCTGAGCGGAAAGTCCCTCGCCCAAGCCTATCGACTCGGAGATTTCAACGGCGACTTGGCCAACGATCACGCGGATTTTATCGCGTTTAAGAATCTGTACGACGCTGCTAACGGCGTCGGGGCGTTCGCGGCGATGGTCTCGGCAGTCCCCGAGCCTGCCACGTGGGTCCTAGCCGCGGCGTCCGCCACGCTGTTGATCAGCCGTAGACGTCCCACCGGATCAGCGAACTGTCGATAGCCGTTACAGCCTTTTCCTCACAGCTCTAATAGCCACCAACGATCACCGAACGAGACGCGGAGCCAACTATGAAGATCAACAACTGGCGCGGCAAACTCGCGGTCACACTTGCCGCCAGCGGCTTGCTTTCGCCTGCCGCCGCGCGAGCTGCAAACCTCAATACAAACCTGGTCGTCAACCCGGGCTTCGAGTCGACCGACTTTATCACGACGGGCGATTACGGTGCGCCATCGATCCTGGATTGGTCGGGCGGACCAGGATTCGCCTACTCCCACAATCCCGACGTGACGAGCGTGCCCGACTACGCCGACGGCGCTGATCCGCCTGGGGCCGGTAATTGGTACTTTACGGCCAACAACAACCCTGGATCGGCCACTGGAGACTTCCGCGAGCCTGGACTTTTCTACCAAGACATTGACGTCTCAACAGGCCCGACGGCCGCTGCGATTGCCGCGGGTAAGGGACGCGTTAATCTCTCCGCCTGGATGAGCAGCTACCTCAACGACAACGACTTTGGCAAGGTGCGGGTCGATTATCTTGATGCGGGCGGCGCGTCGCAAGGATTCTCGCAAATCAGCGACAACGACCCCGGCCCCGATAACGTCTGGTCGCAGACAACCGGCTTTGGAGCCATTGCAGTCGGGACTGCGAAGCTGCGCGTCTCGCTGTTTGGCGAAGCGGTGAACAACGGCAGCGACGCCTATATCGACAATGTCGACGTGCAGGTCAGCCAAACTACCAATCCGCAATTCCTGAGTCTCGAAATCAACACGGTCACAGGACAGGTGCAATTCAAAAACCAGACGGGCGACGCCGTTCAAGTCGACTACTACGAAATTAAGAGCGCCGCGGGTTCGCTGAAGCCGGCAAGCTGGACCAGTTTGCAGGACCAAAATCTTGCCAGCTTTCCGGCCGGCAACGGTTCGGGAAATGGTTGGGAGGAAGCAGGCGGGGTTGCTGCCGGAGTCCTCAGCGAATCGTTTTTGACCGGCAGCAGCAGCGTCGCTGCGGCGGCGAGCGTGAGTCTAGGGGCCGCGTTCGATACCGCCAAAGCCCAAGACGTGGTGTTTCGCTACGCGGTTGTCCCGCCAGCATCGCTCACCGCAGACTTCGACGCCGATGGCGACGCTGACGGCGCCGACTTCCTTGCTTGGCAACGCAACAACGGGTTGGCCACCGGGGCAACCAAAGCGCAAGGCGACGCTAATGGCGATGGCGCCGTCAACGCGGACGACCTCGCCGCTTGGAAATTGCAGTTTGGCGGCGGCGGATTCGCCGGACCGGGCGTTCTCGTGCGCGGCGTGGTCACATACGTTGGAGCCGGAATTGCAGCGGTTCCGGAGCCCACTTCACTGCTCTACTGCGGATTCGCCGTGGCAGCCGCCGTGGCGTTTCGCCGCCGAGCATCGAGTTAACGAAGCTTGTTCTGCAAAGCGGCTGAAAGTGTCTGTCGCGCACCAGCCAAACTTGGTTGACCGGCCTGCGCATTGCGGTCTATACTCCACTGAAAGCGCTGTCACCATTAAAGATGGACGCTTGGCCTGGGGAGGATAGACGTGCCTGTTTCGATTCAAGATGTCGCCGATCGTGCGAACGTGTCGATTAGCACGGTCTCGCGCGTGTTGAATCGGCGGAACATCGTCAACCAGGAGACTCGCAAACGCGTCGAATCCGCGATTAGCGACCTAGGGTACAGTCCCAACGTCTTCGCTCGCGGCTTGATGCTGCGCAAAAGTCACATCTTGGGGCTCGTCTTGCCCGACCTGCATGGCGAGTTCTACTCCGAAGTCATCCGCGGCGCCAATTTGAGGGCGCGCGAACTCGGATACAACCTGATGATCTCGTCCATCGTCGCGAAGGACGACGGCAGCGAATTGATGGCCGCCGTGGGTGATCATGGGCTGGTTGACGGTCTTGCCGTGATGATTTCCGAAGTCAACGCCCGCACCCGCGCCACGCTGGAGAAGATCAAGATTCCGTTAGTCGTGCTTGATGGCGATGTGGATGGGGTCAAGCATGACAGCGTCGTGATCGATCAACGTACCGGCGTCGTTGCCTTGTTGCGGCACCTGATCGAAGATTGCCAGGCGCGACGCATTGTTTTCGTCGGCGGCCTGGAGACGAACATCGACACCATCGAGCGCCTTGACGCCTATCGCGAGGTAACCGCCGACGCGGGGATCGAAGTGACCGCGAGCGACGTCCATCACCTCGACTATCAATACGACACCGCCTTCGAATTGGGCGTCAAGAAAGTTCGCGAATGGGCACGGCGGCGCGCGGCCGTTTTTGCCGCGAATGACGAAATGGCCGCCGGAATCATCGACGCCGCTCTCGCGGCAGGCTTGTCGACGCCAGATGATTTGCCAGTCGTGGGTTTCGATGACACTCGCGTGGCGACGATGACGCGGCCGCGCCTCACCACCGTCCGAGTTCCCATGTCGAGCATGGGCGCCGCGGCAATTGATCTTCTCTGCCAGCGCATCGAAAATCCCAAACGGCCTGCTGTGAAATTGAGCCTCGAGACGGAACTGGTGGTACGGGAGTCCTGCGGGGCGCCGTCCGCCATAACCAGCTAACGTACGTCGCCCAAGTCTGCGTGGTTGCGCGTTGTATCTCAATGGCCAACGCTTTTATCGCGACGCTTGCTGACGTGAATCGCTTCTTTTGAAGTTTCTTTTCTGCACGGTGTATTCCCTGCGCGCCAAATCTTCTCAACGCTTTTTCATTTCCTTGGGACTAAATTGGCGCATCTATACGAACACTTACGATCCGGTCGTCTGCAAAATGCCTGCGCCTTGCATGCGACAGTGGCCATCGTCTTGTTGACGGGCGGATGCCGCAAAGTGCAGGAGCCGAAGACCGTCGTTGACTTCTGGGCGATGGGCGCCGAAGGCGAACGGGCGCTGCCGCTGATTGAAGCATTCGAAGCGGCCCACCCGGCAATCGACGTCCGAGTTCAGCAGGTTCCCTGGAACGCGGCCCACGAAAAGCTGCTCACGGCGTTCGCGGGCAATTCCTTGCCCGACGTCTGTCAATTGGGAAATACTTGGATCGCTGAATTTGAGGCCTTAGGCGCCCTGGCCGACCTCACCGATCGCGTGACGGCCAGCGAGGCGGCTGGCTTGATCGATCCGGACGACTTCTTCCCGGGTGTCTGGCAGGGAAACGTCATCGGCGGTCGCATTCGCGGCTTGCCCTGGTATGTCGATACTCGACTCCTGTTTGTGCGCACCGATCTCCTCAAGCAGGCGGGACACGCCGATCTACCGCGCACTTGGAACGAATGGATGCAAGCGATGCGCGATGTGCAAGCTATTCAAGCAGCAGGCTCCTACGCGATGCTAGCGCCAACGAACGAGTTTGAGACTCCCATTATTTTGGGCATGCAAGCTGGCTCGGCGATGCTGCGAGATGACGGTCGGTACGGCGATTTTGGCGGCGCCGAGTTCAAAAGGGCGTTTGAGTTTTACGTCAACATCTTTCGCGAGGGCCTGGCGCCGAAGGATTCCAATTCAATGATCTCCAACGTGGCGCAAGAGTTCGAACGCGGCACGTTCGCGTTCTACGTGACTGGCCCTTGGAATGTCCAAGGATTTCGAGATCGGTTATCGCCGAGACTCGAGGGAAAATGGACGACCTGCCCGTGGCCGAGCCCCGACGACTCTTGGCCGGGAGTCGCGATAGCCGGCGGTTCGAGCTTGGTGTTGTTCGAAAATTCAAGCGACGAGCGGCGCCGCGAGGCATCGTGGCAACTGCTGGAATTCCTCGCTCAGCCGCGGCAGCAGGTAAGCTTCACTCTCTGTACCGGCAACCTGCCGCCCGGAGCCAAAGCGTGGGAACAGTCGGGGATGCGGAACGATCCTTTATTCGCTGGATTCTATGAGCAACTGCAAAACGTGCGGCCCGTTCCGCCCGCGCCGGAGTGGGAGCATATTGTCACCGGCGAGTTGGTGAAGCGGGCCGATGCGGCAATCAACGGCCGACAAACGGTCGACGAAGCGCTGGCGGAACTTGATCAGCGCGTCGACGAGATCCTGGAGAAGCGGCGGTGGATTCTCGATCGCCAAGCGCGCCTGCAGCAGTAACTCCGCATGACAACCATTGCGAAATCATCATCGTCGCCGTCGGGTGCAGCCATGCCCCAGAAGACGGCAACGGTCGGAGCACGCAGCTATGACGGCCCCTCTTCCGGTTGGTGGTTTGCCGGCCCCGCGGTCGCCATCATCGCAGTCTTCTTCCTGGCGCCGATCGCGGCGTCGATTCTGTTGAGCCTTACGGACTTCGACATCTACGCCCTCGCCGACTGGCAGAACTTGCGGTTCGTCGGGCTGCAAAACTATATCCAGCTTTTCCACACCTATCGGTTCTGGGTCGCCCTGCATAACACGCTTTACTTCGTGGCGATTGGCGGCCCGCTGTCGGTGGCGGCGTCGCTCGGCGCGGCCCTGCTGCTCGAATCGAAGCTGACCCGCCTGAAAGTCGTCTGGCGGACAGTCTTCTTTGCCCCCGTGGTAACGACGCTCGTCGCCGTCGCCATCGTGTGGCGGTATCTTTACCACACGAAATACGGGCTCTTTAATCTTGCGCTGACCAAGCTTGGGTTCGAGCCGATCGACTGGCTCGGCGATCCGCATTGGGCCATGCCGGCGGTCATCTTCCTGGCCGTCTGGAAGAACTTTGGCTACAACATGATCATCTTCATGGCGGGCTTGCAGAGCATCCCGTCTGAACTCTACGAAGCGGCCGAAGTCGACGGCGCTGGCCCCGCGCGCCGGTTTTGGCATGTGACGCTGCCCATGCTCGCCCCGACGTTTCTGTTTGTCGGCGTGACGACGATCATTGGCTTCTTTCAGCTCTTCGCCGAACCTTATGTCATGACCCAGGGCGGACCGGAGGAGAGTACTTACAGCCTCGTGATGCTGATGTACGAGCAAGGTTTTCGCTGGTGGCGTTTGGGATTCGCCTCCGCCGCAGCCATGACGATCTTCGGGATTACCCTAGCCGCGACGCTTGCGCAGATCTGGCTCCAACGGAAATCGGGAGTCTAAATGCGCTACGTAAAAGTCGTGATAACGAATGTCGCGGTTGCGGTGCTGGGGTTTCTGGTAGCGGCCCCGCTCCTCTGGATGGTCGGCGCGGCCTTCATGCCCCGTGGGACGGCGCAAACCTATCCGCCCCCCCTATGGCCGACGGCCCCGACGTTGCAGAACTTTCGCGAGCTGTTCAGCCGGCTCCATTTGGGGCGTTACTTGCTGAATAGCTTGGCGATTTCGCTCGCGATCACTTCGTTCGCGCTCCTGTTGAACGCCATGGCAGGCTATGCGTTCGCAAAACTTCGCTTTGTCGGGCGAGAGCAGGTCTTCCGGACGTTGCTGGCGGCACTGGTAATGCCGCTGCAGGTCGGCATGCTTCCCCTCTTCTTAATGCTGAAACAACTCGGGCTGATCAACACCTATTGGGCAGTCATCATTCCTTCGATGGCGACGATTTACGGGATTTTCATGGTACGGCAATACGCACTCGCGATTCCCGACAGCCTCCTCGATGCCGCTCGGCTCGACGGCGCCAGCGAATGGCGGCTGTTCTTCACCATTGTCCTCCCGCTGTTGAGGCCCGTCCTCGCCACTCTCGGGATTTTCACATTTTTGTCGGCTTGGAATGACTTCATGTGGCCGCTGATCGTCCTGACGGGGAGCGAGAACTACACGCTGCCGGTCGCCCTGGCGATCCTCTCGACCGAGCACGTTCAGGACGCCGAGCTGATGATGGCGGGCTCGCTGATCACAATTTTGCCGGTGCTCTGTCTCTTCATTTTGCTACAACGGCAGCTCATTGGTGGTATCATGGTGGGCGGGGTCAAAGGCTGACTCCGCCACTTGTCTTAGTTCGACTCCTCTAGGATTGCAGGCTCACTGGATGGAAGGCGTCTCGGCGACTCAATCGTCCCGCCGCGCGAATCAGGATTCGCGAGCGGACCAACTCGAAACCGCGCCGGCAAAATTGTTCGGCCCGCGGCTCGCCTGCACCATTACGTCGCAGGGAACAGGTTCCCTGGGATTTGAGGAGCTTGCAGTGACGCGGTGGGGTGACGATCCGGTCATCAATCGCAGCGGGTCATTCCTTTATCTCCGCGATCTGGAGGATGGGGTATTCTGGTCAGCCACGCTCCAGCCGACAGGCGTCGTCGCAGATCGATATGACTTCGAAGCCCATCCGGGTCGCGCCTGCTTCCGCCGTTCGGATCGCGGCATCCAGTCCGAACTGGAGGTTTGCATTTGTCCCGACTCCGACGTGGAGTTCCGCCGCTGCCGAGTGACAAATCCATCCTCGCGCTCGCGGACGATTGAACTCACGTCATATCTCGAATGGGTGCTGCAAGACGCCGCGGCCGACACGTCTCATCCAGCATTCTCTAAGCTTTTCGTACAGACCGAATTCCTCCCCGAATTTCATGCGACAATCGCGCGCCGTCGCCGCCGCGACCCGCGGCAATCGATCCTTAACGGGGCTCATTGGATTGCCAGCATCGAGGGTCGAGCCTCGGCCGTCGTGGCAAGCTTTGACACGAGCCGCATGGCGTTCATCGGTCGCGGTCGCTCCTTGGCCACGCCGCAGGCACTATCAGCGGCGACTAGCGAACCGCTGGCGGGGCACAACGGTCCAGTGCTTGATCCGATTTCCGCGCTGCGCACCGTTTTTTACTTGGCGCCAAATGAAAGCGCTTCCATCGTTTACGCCACGACGGCCCGCCGCGACGACGAAGTTCTCGGCGCGCGCCTTAGCGCCCTCAGTTCTGAAGACGTCGACATCGCCTTCCTGCGCGCCGAAGAGTTCGCACGACGAGAGACGTTGTTCGGCGAAGCAACGACTCGGTCGAATCGCGAAATCACGCGGACTGTGCGGGAGCATCTTGGCGAGTCACGACGCGTCGATCGCGCCCACCGCGCTGCATCTCACACGCAAACGGAAAAATACTCTCTGCTCTCTACGCTGGGGTCGGACGATCGTACAGACGGCGTTTCTGCCGCACTCGAAGCACTTCGATTCGACAACGGCCATGGCGGCTTCAACGAGGCTGGCGACGAGTACGTCATTAGGCTGAGGCACGCCGCTGACGGCCGACTGCAATTGCCGCCGCTGCCTTGGTCGCATGTCGTCTCGAATCCTCACGCCGGGTTCATCGCCACCGAAGTTGGCGCGGGATGCAGTTGGACGATAAACAGTCGCGAGAACCGCCTCACGCACTGGGGGAACGATCCCGTCACCGATCCGCACAGCGAAGCCTTCTATCTCCGCGAAGCCGCGACGCAGGCTTACTGGTCGCCCACAGCCGGACCAGCCGACTCGGGGGCGGACCATGAAGTTCGCTACGGCTTTGGGTACGCCAAATACGTTCAGCAATGCGCCGACCTCAAGCAGCAGCTGGTGCAATTCGTGCCGCTCGAGGATTCGGTGAAGATCTCGCGTTTGCACCTCCGAAACCTAACACTCCACTCCCGCGAACTAGACTTTTTCGCCTACGCCCACCTCGCTTTGGGCAATGGCGCTACGTCACACCGGGAGTCGATTCGCACTTGGTTCGACGACGCCAGCGGTGCATTATTCGCAGTCAACTCGCAGCGCTTGCTGGCGGAAAGGGTCGCCTTCGCCAAGCTGGTATGTTCCGAGGATTCAGGCGGGGCTGAGTTCAGTTGCGACCGCCAAGAGTTCATCGGGACTCTGGGCGATCTCTCGGCGCCGCGCGCAGTCCGCGAAGGCCGAGAGCTCTCCAGTCAATCCAGCGAGAACGTTGATCCCTGCTTGGCGCTGATGCGGAAGATGCGCGTCCCTTCCCACGGCGACGCCGAATGTTGGCTGCTGTTAGGCGAAGCCGATAGCGAAGCAGAGGCCCGCTCGCTCATCGCCAAGTATTCAACGTCGGCGAGCTTGGACGAAGCGTTCGCAGAAGTTACCGCCCAGTGGCGCCGCACGCTTTCCGCGGTCCAAGTCGAAACTCCCTCCGCCGCGCTGAACGTCATGGTCAACGGCTGGCTCCCCTATCAAAATATCAGCTGTCGTCTGTGGGGCCGCTCCGCCTACTACCAGTCGGGCGGGGCCTATGGCTTCCGGGACCAGCTTCAAGACGCCGCGGCGCTGATTTACCACGACCCGGCGGTGACGCGAGCGCAAATTGTACGTCATGCCGGCAGTCAGTTCGTCGAGGGAGACGTCTTGCATTGGTGGCATCCGCCAGACAATCGGGGCATGCGAACCACGTTTTCGGACGACCTGTTGTGGCTCCCCCTATTAGCAAGTGAGTACGCCGCCACGATCGGTGATTCGGCGCTATGGGACGAAAGCGTGCCTTTCTTGGAGGGGCCTGCTCTCGACCCCGGCGAAGCGGAACGCTACTTGGCGCCGCACCGTTCCCACTTGGCGGCAAGCATCTACGAACACTGCTGTCTGGCGATTGATCGTTCGCTTGCGGTTGGCGCGCACGGTTTGCCGCTGATGGGGTGCGGCGACTGGAACGACGGCATGAGCCGCATCGGCCAGGGGGGACGCGGCGAAAGCGTCTGGATGGGGTTCTTCCTCTGCGAAGTGCTGCGCCGCATGATCCCCGTGTGCTCGTCGCGCGGGGACGGCGACCGTATACGACGATATCGCGACCATCAGCAGCGGCTACAAGAAGCGCTCAACAGCGAAGGCTGGGACGGCCAGTGGTTCCGCCGCGCATTTTTCGACGACGGCGAACCAGTCGGGTCCGCCGGCAGTAAAGAATGTCAGATCGACGCATTAGTCCAAGCGTGGGCGGTTCTATCGGGGGCCGGGGTTGAAGAAAAAGTGCAGCAAGGCATCGACGCCGTCGAACAGCGCCTGGTCGACGAATCGGCCGGCCTGATTCGCCTGCTCGATCCGCCGTTCGACAAGCTAGATCATGATCCCGGATACATCATGGGGTACGTCCCCGGCGTCCGTGAAAATGGCGGCCAGTACACCCACGGCGTTCTCTGGTTCATTCGAGCGCTGGCCCAACTCGGCCGAGGCAGCCGCGCCGTGAAACTGCTGGAGATGCTCAATCCGATCAACCACTCGCGCACGCCGTGCGAAGTTGGCGTCTATCAGGCCGAGCCCTATGTGGTCGCTGCCGACGTCTACAGCCAGCCGCCGCATGTCGGTCGCGCAGGGTGGACGTGGTACACCGGCAGCGCCGGTTGGATGTGGCGCGTCGCCGTGGAGTCGGTGCTAGGTCTGCAGGTGGTGGGCGGCCGCGAGCTGCGCTTAAATCCTTGCATCTCCGCCGAATGGCCGTCGTGCGGCTTTAGTTATCGTCTGCCGGACGGCGCGACGTCGTATCACTTCGACATCGTCAATCCGCATGGTAAGGAATGTGGCGTCACCGTGGCGACTGTCGATGGAGCGGCAGCGGCGGTCGAGAATGGCATCGCCGTCGTGCCGCTAGTCGCTGATGGCGGGGAACATCGGATCGTGGTGACGCTATGAGCCCCGATTACGGCAAGGGTGTCGGCGTTCGGGCTGCACTCGCAACGTTATTCCTAACGGCGTGTTCACTCGCCGCTTGGCCATCGCTTGTCGTTGCAAGTGATCTCTCCGTCGTGAAGCTGTTCGACGGCGAGCGAACAGGGGCTCTGGGTTCATCGCAATTCCTCAACAATTGGGGCGGCTCCTTTTCCCCGGGCAGTCTTTCATCGATCCAGCGCGACGCGATCGTCTCGCACACCGGCGCGGCGTCGGTCCGCGCTAACCTCGGCACGATCGCCGCGGGCGGCAGCGGCTTCTTTCAGACTTTTTCCAGCGAACCCTCGCCGCAAAGTTATCGCCAGACCCGCGACCTGTCGCGCTACGAGAGTTTCGAAACCTATGTCCGAAACGATACCGGCGCGCCCCTCAACCTCAAATATGAGCTGAAAGACTACCGCGACAATCTCTCGCATCAGGCCTACCGCACATTCGTCGTACCGGCCGGATCAGGCTGGACGAAGCTCTCGGCGCTGTTGGACTTACAGTCGCCAGGGTGGACTGTCGTCGGCTCCCCGGATCTGTCGCGGACCTACGCGACGAGTTTTGTCGTCTCGCCGCAAGCGGGGAGCGTCTCCGGTTCGATTTACCTTGATGACTTTAGCCTGCGCGAAGCGAAGCCCACGCTCGATCCGCTAACGGCTCCGATCGCCAGTGTCGTCGAGCGTCTCGCCGAGCGGCAATTCAGCGGCTTATGGACCGCCCGCAATCGAACGACGGGACTTATCTATAATTCGTCGGACGATGCGAATCTGGCCGCGATGAACACGACCGGCGGGGTCTTGTGGATGCTCCCCGCGGCCGTCCGCCGCGGATGGGTCAACCAGGCCGACGCCGATCTGTTCGTCGGCCAAGTCGTGACAAGCCTCAATGCAAATCTGGACCAGTCGCGCTACTTGCCGACTCGCTTCATCAACCCTTCGTCCGCACTGCTCCCCGGCGGCGCGAACGAGGAGTCGAGCATTGACGCTTCCTTCATCGCACTGGGGCTGCACAACTATCGCCTGCAAGATACGACGACTGTGCCGCTCGCCGCGTCGATTAACGCCGTTGTTAACCGCTTCGAATTCGACGCCTTCGCGGCGCCGGCGGGGTTCCGACTCGCCTACTTTCCCGGGTCCGGGTTCACCGCCGGCACTTACGATGGCTACACCAACGAAGGAAAAGTCGTTTCGTTAGCGGCCGAGCTTTCGACTGATCACCACGTTCCGCTCGAAAGCCGCTGGAACAGGGACGTGAATCGCGTGCGCGCGTTTCTTGTCAATCCCGATGACGCGCATCTGGTGCACAGCCTCTCGCAGTTCCGGGCGCCATTTGAGCAGGCGCTGCTGAACCTATTCGTCGACACGTCAGATCGAGGAGTCGACAACTACCCCAATCGAAACCTGGCCACGAACCCCTGGCAAAACTATGTGCGTTACGAGCGCGAGACGGCCGCAAAGCTTGTCGCCCTCGGCCGCACCGGGCTATTTCAGGCCGACGCTGGCTTTGGCGGGACAGGCGGATACGAACAGTACAGTCTCTACAATAATTTTGGACAGGGCGATCTGTTCATGCCCTGGAGCGTTGCCCTGGCTCTGCTGGCAGGCGCCGATGGATCGGAAGCAGCGCTGCGCATGATGGCTGCGAATGATTTGCTCAGCGGTCCGCTGGGGTTGGCCGATTCGGCGCGCTGGGCGACCGGCGCTGCTGGGCCGACGAACATTCCCGCGCTGCAAGACAATTGGAACGTCGTCCTCTCGACGATGGCACTCTTGGAATACCTCGAAGGCGACGCGAGCTCAAGCCGGCGTTTCGCCGACGCGGCGACCGTCGACGCGGCCCTCGACGCTGTCTTTATCGATGGCGACCTCAATGGCAATGGCGTCGCCGACGGGGTCGATCTCGCCATCTGGCGAAGCGGTTTCGGGGACGTCGCGGGGGCGACCCCCGCCGGCGGCGATGCAAACGGCGACGGCGGCGTCGACGGAGCAGATTTCCTCCACTGGCAGCGCGGAGCGGGCTCCACGGCCGGGCTATCCTCCGCCGGCGCCCTTCCGGAGGGGTCCAGCCTTTCGCTTCTCTCAATTGGAACGTTGATATTCTGCGGCGGAAGGCAGTTTCGACAGTCGCCTGCGTCGCGCCGGCATTGCGCGGCCAATCGGGCAAGAAAATCCCGATGAAAGCGCTTGCAAGCGATTGGATTGTGTGTAGGATAGAGGTCAGGCAAGAGTACTTTTCGTTTCTTACTTTTCACGACTGCATGGTGGAACCCGACGCTGAGTGCACGGGCAGGCGGCAGGCGCCCTGAACGATAGCCGGAATAACGCGCATTTGACGCGTGATCGATTTCGGCTGCGGACGCCCCGAGGCAGCGACGGGTTGCATCGCGATGTTCGCTTTCGGCGTGGAGTGGGAAACCGTACTCCTTAGCAGACGTCGACCTCGTTAATCGAAGGAGTCGCCTGTGAAATAACTTGACGTGCTCGCCCTTTTTGGCGGCAAAGCACGACACGCGCGTACACGTTGAAAGCGAACGAGAACAGGCTTGTGAGGGGCGCTGTGGCGGCCCCTCGGACTACTGCAGTGAGAACCATTCTAAGAGGGAAGTCCCAATGAAAAAGAGATTCGCAGTGTTGGCGGCGTTGAGCATGGTCATGCTCGGCGCGACGAACGTACAAGCACAGAATTTGCTTACCAACGGCACGTTGGACGCCACTTACGATCAAGAGATTGTCCCCGGATTCTTCCTGCCGAAGCCGGCAAGTTGGGTCAACGTGGGATCGCGTACCTTGACCGGTCCCTACGAAGACGAAATGTCGTCAGAGCCCTGGGCCGGACCCGCGCCGACTCCCGTGACGACTGGCGGAGCCGACGGCGGCGACTGGGCTGTGTTCTTCAAGCCTTTCTCAGGCAATCCGACTGATGGTGCGGCGACAGGTCATCTTTACCAAGACGTCCCGGCGACGCCTGGCGTTCGTTACAACCTGAGCGGGTGGGCCGGCGCCGAAGCAAACTTTCTAGCCCAAGGGGCGGAAATCGCGCTCGAATTCCTGGACGGCGGTGGTTCCGTTATCGGCGGACAAGTCGTCAACTTGTTGCCGACGCTCACGCTCGATAACGGTCTGGCCTTCGACTACAAGCAGTACAACGCCTCCGGCGTGGCGCCTGCCGGGGCCGTCTCGGTTCGTTCGCGGGCTTCGATGATCGGAGCCACGGGGAATCCGGCTGGCGGCGGGCAAGCGTTCGTCGTCGACGACTTCGTCCTCGTCGCCGTCCCCGAACCAGCGACCCTTGGCTTGCTCGGACTTGGATTGCTGGGCCTCACAGCGATTCGTCGCCGTAAGTAATCGCGCTTAAATCGATAGTTAGAAGATATGGACAATTCCTCGCTAGGGCGCTCGGACTGCCCGAGCGCCCTAGCGAGAATGATCAACCCGCTCCGAACGCCGCCGCGGCGACGTCGCGACGCTCGGATCCGCTTGATCTAACGCCACACGCCAAACACTCAATTAGATCTTATAGACGCCGTCGACACCTTCTCTGATCGACCAAGGATTCCAGGAGAGCATCGGGATGAGGAACGCAAAATCACTTTCAGTCGCCGCCGGTCTGAGTGCCGCGTTGGCGATCACGTGTGCCCCTAAAGCCAATGCCGTCGAACTGCTCATTAGCGGCAATTTCGAAACTCCTGGAGCCGTGGCGGGAGATATTCCGGGCTGGGGCCTGACTGAATTCCTGACCGGCGTCGCTGGCGCCGCCAACACCGCCGAGTTAACCGGCGGCTCGGACGTGCAGCTTTTCCTGCGCGCCTTCGAGGGCGGCGGCCCGCTTGGCCCCACTCAGGGTAACTTCAACAACGATGGCCTGCCGGCCGGGAACGTCGACGGCGCCGATTTCCTCATCTGGCAGCGCAACTTCGGGTTGACGGGCACGGCGCTGCCGGAGCAAGGCGACGCAGATGGCGACATGAAAGTCGACGGAGCCGACCTCACCCGTTGGAAGGACAACGTCGGCAGGACGCAACAGTATGGCAACGCACGCCTCTTTCAAACCGTACCGGCGGCTGCGGGAGAAACGTACACGTTCCAGGGGACGTCGACCTTCGAAGATAACTATTCTGGCTTCGTAACGACTCTGGGCGACGAAAGTCCCTTCGGCCAAATTCCGTCGCCGACGACGACCCAGTTTCGCATGGAATTTCTGAACTCCGGCGGCCAAGTGATCGGGACGCCCGCGACGCTCGACCTTCGCACCGAGCAAACTTTCCCCGGCTTTCCGATCGTTCACTCGCCGCTGGTGGCACAGGCTCCCGCGGGAACCGTCAACGTGCGCGTCGTTGCCGAGGCGCTTAACATGGCCTGGAACGGCAGCACCGGCACCAACGGAGGCGCCCAGTCAGCGTTCTTCAACGATTTTTCGCTGAAGAGCGGGAGCAACCCGGGAACGGATCTGCTCACCAACGGAAATCTCAACCTCGGCCCGCCTGACGCACTCGACTTCTGGAATCAGGTGGAGACGCCTGCCACCCGTACCGAAATCTTACGAACCCCAATTGCGAGCTTTTCCAATCACACTCCGGGAGGGACGCGCGGCGTCTGGCTGAGCGCGTTCTTCGGTGCACATCCCACGTTCGAGCCGACTCCGGTTGACGGGGTGATCTCGCAGACGGTCACGGCCCAGCCGGGCGGCACCTACACGTTCTCGGGTTGGACCAAGTTCGAAGCCAATTACTCCGGCGGCGTCGACACGATCAGCGCCGCTAGCCCTGGCTCGTTCGCTGGCCAATCCTCGCCGACCCATACGGAGATCAAACTCGAATTTCTCGACATCAATAGCGTCGTCATCAGCTCGGCGGTGATCGATGCCAAGGCAGCGCGCCGGCTCCTGAGCCCCACAGGCAATGCGAACGACAACATCTGGTATCAGCATACGTTGCAGGCAGTCGCGCCGGCGAACACCGTGTTCGCGCGACTCACGGCCCAAATGATCGACGGCGTCTTCAACGTCGATCCCGGTCAGTCGGCGTTCTTCGACGATTTCTCGCTCGACGGTCCCGGCGTCTCGCTCATAGCAAACGCCTCCGTCCCCGAACCATCGTCACTGATCGGTCTTGCGACCGGTGCGCTGCTGCTCGGCTTCGCTCGCGGCCGCAAGCAGCGCTAGCTCGGAAGAGATTACGGACGAACGCGGCGTGAACGAACGTCACGCTAGGTCTCGTGCTAATTGATTGGCACACCGAAGGCGAATGCGCGGAGCAAATCGCTGCCTTTAGAGGTCTACAAAGGAACGAGTCATGAGATTCCCGTCACCGCAACGGCGTCGCGGTTTTACATTGGTGGAACTGCTGGTGGTGATCGCCATCATTGGCGTGCTCGTCGCCCTGCTGTTGCCGGCGGTCCAAGCCGCCCGCGAAGCGGCCCGCCGAACGACTTGCCAGAACCAAGTCCGGCAGATGGGAATCGCATTGCAGAATCACGTCGACGCGCAGAAGGTCTTTCCCACCGGCGGCAGTGTGCCGAATCCCAGTATTTCATCCTACACCTCGGGCGGCACGAATAGTCCGGGAACGCCAAACGGAGCAAATAAGCAGGGCTTGGGGGCCTTCTACCAACTGCTGCCCTATCTGGAGTTAAACGCAGTCAAAGGTCTGACGAATCCCACTCAGCTTCAGTCGACATTGATCCCCCTATACAACTGCCCATCCCGTCGCAGTCCGATGCGTTCGGCGAATAGTACGACAGGTAACCAGCTCACCGACTATGCCACGGCTCAGCCGGCAACCGACTACTGCGGTGCGGCTCCGTATGTGCCGTTGCAAGCATGGCCATTCAACGGCGCCAGTCCCGGATTCGCCATTCGTTCTTACTGGTGCGGAAATGGCACGTCTGGTTCTTGGGGGACTGACCCAGCGACTAGCGCCAACTACGGCGGCGTAGTCGTCCGTACCCCTTATCGAATTATCACCCCCGAAACCGCGACAGCGCCTGCCAAGGGCGAACTAGTGCCAGGCTTTCCCACCGCCATCAAACCGGGACAAGTGACTGACGGTTTGAGCAACACTCTTGTGATTAGCGAGAAAGTCGTTCGCGCCGACCTTTACGAAGGCCAACCAGCCCCCGATCCCGGAGGCGGCGGTGTTTCCGACGATCGAGGGTGGTCGGACGGATGGGACCCAGATTGCGTACGCTACACAGGCGTACCGCCGATTAGCGACGCAGATACGGCGATCTGTCAAAATCCTAACGCCGCTATCCAAAGGACTTGTATTGGCTTTGAAGGCTCTATTCCGGTCCTCTTTTTCGGTTCAGCGCATCCGTCTGGAATAAATGCCGTTTACGGCGACGCCTCCGCTCATTTCATTAACTTCGACGTCGACGTGCTGGTCTTCAACGCACTAGGAACTCGCGCCGGCGAGGAGACCGTCAATTCCAGTGCCTTGTAGGCCGTAGTAGCGTGCGACAAATGCCTGCAAGGGCGAATCTCTGATCGTTGCAGCGTTTCAGCCTCCAGCTCCGCCGAGCCAGCGATCGTGCCCGACGCTTACGGAAGGAAACCGCCCCTGAACGCCGCCCTGGCTTGAGCCGCGGCCTAATTGGGCTCTCGCAGCGGCTCCAGCTTCAGTCGTTCCATCGCCCGCTGCGCTAACGGGTGCTTCATAAACAACTGCCACACCAGACCCGTTCGCGCGTTCTCGATGGCCAAGATTAATGGCCCGACGTCGATCGAAACGTTGTCGTCGCACGCCCTGTTCTGATCGAGATTGAAACTGTCGGCCAGTGCGTACCCGCCATGCGATGGGTCACGCCATACAAGCGGAGCGCCCAAGTCGTTCCGCAATTCGCGGTACGCCCGCAGTGCCGCAACGCTCTCAGCGGGCATGAACATGATCGCACTCCCCGCCGCGTAGGGCGCCACGGTCCCGTCTTGCCACTCGTCTTTCTCGAACAAGCTCGGCTTCGTCTCCGGCACCAGGTAGTTCTCCCGCCCGTTGGCGAAGCCCATGCAAGGGCTGACCCCCCATCGATCTGGGGCGAACGTTTTATATTTCCCGGCAAGTTCGACGCAGCGTTGTCGGTGGACCACAAGCGCCCGGCGTGAGTTCTCGAACCAGTCGACGCGCGGCCCCTCGACGCCGAACTGCCGCGGGTCGTCAGCGTGGAGGCCCCGATAGTCGATCCAGCAATGGCTGAAGAAATAGGTGAAAGGGGTCCCCGTCGGCGACGCGATAAACGGCGGGAGATCGCCATGCTGGCGGAACTGCCGCTCCAATCGGAAGTAATCTTTGGGCGGCAGCGCGAACTCAGGATTCTCGCCGCCGACGGCTAAGAAATAAATGATGCGCTCCTCGTCGCTTGCGGCATTCCAGGTTCGCGGAATCAGTTCGCCCGGCCCGCCGACGGATTTGTTGTCGGCCGGCCACCATCCCATGCTCAGAAAGCCGTCGTCCGGGCTGAGGAACGCTCGCCAGTTGCTTTCCTTGGCGATCTCGTCAACCAGGCGCGCCGTCTCTCCTCCGAAGTACACGGCAGCCGGCATTGCCCCTGCCAAGAGCAGCGAATGATCGACCGTGCTCGCCTCATTCTTGAACGGCGGATAAATTCCGCCCGAGTCAGCCCGCACGAAGTGGAAGTAAATGCCTTCTCGGCGGATATCGGTCCGTTCACGCAAAGTACGTAGAATTCGCAGAGCCCACTGCTCGCCCTGCGCTCGGGTGATCCAACCCCGTTCCACGGCGATGGGCAGCGCCGAGAGCTGAAAGCCAACCCCGGCCAAACTCGCAACGGACGCGGTACGACGATCCTTCGCGAAGCCGCTCGGCCAGCCGACTTCATTCCAGAGGTAGTTGAAGCAACCTCGCTGCACTTCCTCGAGCAGTTGTTCGTCGTCGGGGCTAAACTCGTAAGCAATCGCCCGTCGAGTCTCCTCGCTGCGGAAGACGCCATCCGCCTCTTCGCGGTCGGCCGCGTAGCAGTGCGTCGAAACAGCGGCGGCCGTCAGCCACGCCGCAAGCCAGGGCCGAGCGGCCTCTCGCCAATGGGACATGTGAGTGAGCTCAAGTTGCGAGGAGAAGCGAGCTGTGGACGAGTAAAAAGGCGTCGCGCTGTTGGCATCGTAGATGGCGATGAAAGCGCTGTCAATTAACTCCTCGCTTCGTTCGCTGCCGCGAACTGGCTACGGCCCCTCGGTCTTTGCTTGCGCGCGCACGCTCGTGCTGGTCGGCGGCGCGTCTTGTTGAGCGTTGGCTGCTTCGCGCGCATCGACAAACCCGTCGCCGTCGCCGTCCAGTTCCTGAAACCGCGCAAGCTCGCCGAGAAACTCGCGACGGCTGAGGTCGCCATCGCCGTTAAAGTCGGCTTGGCGGAACCATGCGGGCTCCTCCGCCCTTGTCGCCAACGGCGCCCCTCGGGGCGGCGTGTAGAAGCCGTCGGTCCCAGCTCCGCGCAGAAACGCCACGGTCATCGAATAGGGCAGTTCATCGGCAGCGACTGCCCCATCGCCGTCGGCGTCTCGCGCCGCAAGTCGCTCCCGGCAGGCGGTCATCTCGCGCGTTCCGAGCCGCCCGTCGCCGTTGGCGTCGAGTTCTTCAAACAGTGCGTCTTCCTGGTCGTGCACCATCAATTCCAACTGATGCTGCGATCCCCCGCCGTAGGTCATCGCGGGACCGGCCTGGGCGGCCGCGCCCGTTGCTGAAATCGCCAGCCTCGTCGCCCCGAGGGCGAGCACCAAGCGACTGGGCGCGGATTCGCCAACAAGTCTCACTTCTTCAGCGTTTCCCAGCAAAGTCACTTTCGCCGCCGGCTGCTCTGCCATCGCCGCCGAATCGAAGTCGACGGCGAGCGTGACGTGCGGTTCGATCGTCAACAACCGGCCCAGTTCATCGCGGTCGAGCCATTCTTCTCCCGACTCATCGAGTTGAGCGAACAGCTTCGGCAGCGCAGGAAAGCTCTCCGGGCCCAGCGTTTGGTGCGGCGAGTACATATCAGGAAGCATGTAATCCAAGCGTTCGACGTCGTATCCCGGTTCGAGATGCAATGCCGCGTCGCGGGTGGCGTCACTGGCGGCGTCGAGCTGATTTTGACCCAACAGTTGTTCGCGCAACGAAGCCAGTTCGTCGAGCGTGAGGACCTGATCGTCATCCGCGTCGAGACCCAACAGTGCTGCGCCCGCCCCATCGAGCTCCGCGGCCGACAAGACTCCGTCGGCGTCACGGTCGAGAAAGGGCCAAACTCGCGAATGGGTCCGGGAATCTGGGGCGTACGCGCGGCTGCTACGAACGCGAAACGCCGCCGCGCTGCGCCCCGAATCGCGTCCCAACCAGGCGGTCGCTTCTTGCTTCTGCAAATAGCCATCCTCATTAAGGTCATATTGCTTGATCGCATCGCGCTTCTGCCGTTCATTCATCGCCGCCGGGCCAGATGCCAAGCCCTTGAGAAACGTTTCGTTATCCATCAACTCCTTCCACGTCGCCGTGCCATCGCCGTCGCTGTCGGCTGCCTTCATGAGGGCAGCGAGCTGCGCATCAAACGCTTCGTTGTAAGGATGGCCGTCAAGCGTCATGGCCACATCCATAAGCAACGGCCCGCCTGGCGTGAAGATGGCGATCCGCTCGGGCTTTGTCGCTGCCTTCTTTGGCTCCGGTTTCGCTTGCGATAGTGCGTCATCGGCGCTGCCCTCAGGAACAGGAGCCGGCTTGCGATCTTTCTCCGTACCGGTCGGCGGCGCGGCGGACACCGCCGCCGCCGGAGGAGGGCCCTCCACCGGCGCGGGGACGGACTTTTGCTTCTCGGCCTCGCTTGCGGGCGTGCCGCTGGCGCCTTGCGGTGCACTCGGCGCCGTGGCATGTTTCACATCACTGGCGGTCGAATGAGCGTCTTCAGGCGTCTTCGGGATTCCCCTCGGCGTGGCTGAAGGCGGCGATTCGTTACAGCCGCTCGCTGCCGTGACGAGTAGCGCGAGCATCCAGATCGGCCAACGTCCCGTCACGGCAATTCCTTCGCGACTAGCTGCTTGAGAATGACTTGCTGCGATACGCACACCTACGCCAGCAGGTCGGCGATCGGCGTTCCTTCGGCAATCTTGATTGGCCGCTCACCCATCGCTAGATTTTCGGCGTCGGGCGGCACGCCGAGCGCCGCGCAGAGCGTCGCCAGCACGTCGCCGATGGCGACCGGCTTTTCTTCGACCTTCATACCGTCGTCGCTGGTTCGCCCATACGCTTGACCACCCTTGATCCCTCCTCCCGCCAGAACGCACGACCACGCATTGGGAAAATGGTCGCGGCCCCCCATCGCATTGATCACCGGCGTACGACCGAATTCGCCCATCCATACGATCGTGGTGTCGTCGAGTAGCCGGCGCTCGCTTAGTTCCGTCATCAGCGTCCCCCAACCGGCGTCGAGTTCTTCCGATAACTTTTTTACGAGCTTGAAGTTATCGGCATGGGTATCCCAACCGAGACCGGCACCTAGCGACACCTCGACGAACGGGACGCCGCGCTCCACCAGCCGGCGCGCGAGCAGACATCCTTGGCCGAACATACCCGGACCGTACTTCTCACGGACTGAATCTTCCTCTTGCGACAAATCGAAAGCGGCCCGCACTTCAGGTCGCATCATATCGGCCGCTTTACGATAGAGAGCGTTGTGGGCGATAAACGACGCCGCACTATGATCGTCGAGAAAGCGCTGCTCCATGGCGTTCCACAGTTTCATTCGGCGCATTGCCTGCGCCTCGCCGACTCCCGAGGGCAACTCCAGGTCGTCGAGCTTCAACGCGGCGAACTTCGGCGAGACGACGCCCGGCAACACGCCTGGCGCGGCGCCGGCGCCTCCGACCAAGGCCGGCGAATAGCTAGCGCCGAGGAAGCCGGGCCCGAAGGCTGCGGGACTGATTTGCTGCGTCGGGGCAACGCTCACGTAGTTTGGCAGCGCGGACTCCGCCGTCGCCCCCAGTGCCTTCGCCAACGAACAAGCGATTGAAGGATATGCGACCGCGCCCATCGGCGGCTGCCCGGTCCGCACGAGGTACGTCCCGCGCTCGTGATCTCCCTCCTTCGTCGTGAGCGAACGAATCACGGCCATGCGCTCGGCGTGTTCGGCCAGCGTCGGCAGGTGTTCGCTGAAGCGCAGCCCTGGCGTCCGCGTGGCGACCTCCTTGAACTCGCCGCCGTTGTTGTGTCCTGGCTTCATGTCAAACGTATCGGTCTGCGTCGGTCCGCCGCTCATCCACAGCAGGATGCAATGCCGCTTCCGGCGAGGATCGGCGGCGACTTGCTCCGCGAGCGCGGGGAGCCAACTCGCGCACGTCGAGCCCATCAGCCCCAAGCCGAGATGGCGGAACATTTCGCGACGATCTAAATGCCAGAGCGGTTGGAGCATTGTTTCAGTCCGTTATTGACGTTGGGCGCCTTTACTGAATTGGCACTCACACCTACAAGATGCGCACCGATGATTTACTCGCGAGTTTTTCACGACGCCGCTTAAATCCCGTCATTCTCAAATCCAACCTCAATGATTAAATGCAAACTCCGTGCTATTTAGCAGCGCCCAAAAGCTGTCGCTCAGCGCTTGCCGGCGGTCGGCTTCGCTCTCCGCTGCCGAGATCGCGTCGACGAACAGCGCCCTTTCCTCGGCCGAGGGAAGTCGCGACAGCGTTGCGAGGAACAGCGCATCAACTCGCTCGACGTCGCTGAAATACGGGGCGTCGATCGCCCCCAACAGCCGGCTTTCTTGGGGCGCCGTCACCCGCGACGTTGTCTGGCCGTTCATCAGCATCAGCGCCTGCAACGTGCCGGCGCGGTACTCGGTAGGCTCTCCCGGCGGCGGGCGCATCCGGCGCACGAATTCGATCCGATTCGGATCCTCATCGAGCATCGCCGCCATGTTGCTCGCACCCGCGCGGTTCCAAGCGTTCGTGGTCTCGCTCGGCGGCGCCAGTCGCATGAAGCTGTCGTACAGTTGCTCCGGCGTCAGCGGCTTGGGCAACATGGCCGCAAACAATTCCGGCGGCTGGCGCTGATCGCCCGCAAAGCGGCTCGAACGCTGATATGCCTGCGTATTGGCCAGTGTTCTCCAGAGCTGCTGCAAGTCGAACTTCGACGCCACAAAGTGCTCCGCAAGTTCATCGAGTATCTGTTCGTTCGTCGTCATCTCCGCGGAGTCGTCAAGTTCGTCGAGCGTGGCCACCAGCCCCTTGCCAAACAGATGCGACCAGGCCCAGTTGACCGCCGCACGGGAGAAGTAGCGGTTATCGCGCGAGGTGAGCCACAACACCAACTGCGAGCGGCGACTCGCACTATCTTCCGCCGAAAGCTCATCGCCGCGGGGATACTTGGGCGGCACAATTTCCTCGGACTCAGGAAGTTTCACCTCGCCGCGATCGACGTCGACTAGCTTGTACGACGCCTGCATCATTCCCGGCGCGTTGCCGGGCGACTTCGTCCGGGCGAAGAACGCGGCGAGGCCCCAGAACTCTCGCTGCGACCAATTTGCAAACGGATGGTCGTGGCATTGGGCGCATTGCAGCTTCACGCCAAGGAATAATTCCGCCGCACTCGCGGCCACTTTCTCCGGCGCGACGTCATGCGACTGGTAGTAAAGAGCAGGTCCCAATTCGTCTCCGCCGTTGGTCAGCAGCAAGCTGCCCACGAGATTGTCGTAGCGCAAGTTCCGCGCGAAGCGCGTGCGGAGCCACTTCTGCAAGGCGGCGGCCTCGCGCTGCCGCGACGGATCGGCGCCCGCCGGCAAGATGCGATTGCGCCAGGTCGTGGCCATATGAGTCGGGTGGCCCGACGAAGCCAGCAATCGGTCAATCAGATCCGCACGCTTCGTCGGGTGCTGATCAGCTAAGAACTCACGTACTTCCGAAGTCCGCGGTACGACTCCCTTGAGGTCGAGCGAGGCCCTCCGCAGAAACTCTGCATCGTCCGCGAGTGATGACGGCGTCACGCCGGCCGCCGCTTGTCCCTGGGCAAGCAACTCGTCCACGCGTCGCGACATCGCTGCGTGACGCGGCTCCGCTTCACTTCGGTTGACGTCGGCGCCAGTTGCGAGCGGTTCACTGGTATCGGCCAGTGCCGGCGCATGACACGCGATGGCCATTCCCAGTAAAAGCGCGGCGAGAAGGTGCTTCCGGCAGGAGCGAGCGCGATGCGCAGTGATTAGCCAACCCATGAATCGCGGCCTCCATGGCGCCTGCGGAAGTCGGGCGAACGCCTCCAGTATAGCGATGTTCGTCGTCCACACGCCAATCTTTGCCAGATTGCCGCTGGAACGGCAGGCGATGGCGAATTGCGTGGCCTCAGAGGCATTCCACTCCGGAGATCTAGCCGCAGTAGGTTTTTGTGCAACGAAACTCCCCGATTGAGTGATGGCGAGCTGGCGGAAGGCCAGCCACCGAAAAACTGGGGCGATTTCGTGGAATATCGGGCGAGCCGGAGCGCGACGCGGACTTACTAACTCCGGTGCGGGGCCGCCTCGCGTTCAACCCATGCCAAGAGCGTTTGCGAGCGGGATGACGGCAACGGTATAACAGCGGCAAGTTGATGAGGTTTGCCAGTTCACGCCGCGTCTCTGCGGCTGGGTTTATTCGAAGGATCATGCCTGATGTCTTTCCACGCTTTGATTGGCCGTTATTTCGCGCTGGCGCTGCTCGCCGTCCTGCCAGCCGGCACGCTCCTTGGCGCCGATCCTGCAACCGCGCTGCGGATTTACATCGGCACCTATACCGGATCCAGCGGGAGCCAGGGCATTTACCAAGCCGAGTTGAACGTCGCCGACGGCGCGTTGAAACTGGTTGGTCTGGCGGGCGAGGCCAAGAACCCATCCTTCATTGCGCTCCCGCCCAGCGCCAAGTTCCTGTACGCCGTCAGCGAAGTTGACGACTATGACGACTCGCGCGGCGGCGCTCTCTCGGCGTTTGCCGTCGACGCTGCTACCGGCAACCTTGAGTTGCTCAACCATCAGTCCTCTGGCGGCGCCGGTCCTTGCTTCGTCTCGCTCGATAAGTCAGGCAAGCATGCCCTGGTTGCCAACTACGGCGGCGGCAGCGTCGCGGTCCTGCCGATCGACGCCGCCGGCAAGCTCCAGCCCGCGAGTTGCTTCATCCAGCAAGAAGGATCCGGCCCCGACAAGTCGCGCCAGGAGGGGCCTCATGCGCACTGCATCAAGCTCGACGCCGCGAATCGGTTCGCCCTGGCGTGCGACCTCGGGGCCGACAAGGTCTTCATCTATCGCTTCGATCCGGCTTCCGGCAAACTCACAGTGGCCGACCAACCGTGGATGGAGACCGAACCCGCCGCCGGCCCGCGTCATCTCGCGTTCCACCCCAGCGGCAAATGGGTGTACGTCGTCAACGAACTCAACAGCACCCTCACCGCCGCCGCCTACGACGGCGAAGCCGGCACGCTGAAGCGGCTGCAGAGCCTCAGCACGATTCCTGCCGGCGGCGTCCCGGGGAACTCCGGCGCCGAAGTGGTCGCCCATCCCAACGGCAAGTTCGTCTACAGCTCGAACCGCGGCGACAACTCGATCGCAATGTTCGCCATCGACCGGCAAACCGGCAAACTTACTTCGCTTGGCCAACATCCCGTCGGCGGGAAAACGCCGCGCAACTTCAATATCGATCCGAGCGGTAAGTTTCTTCTAGCCGCAGCGCAAGATTCGGATCGAATTGTCGTCCACGCGATCGATCAGGCGACCGGCAAGCTGACGCAGACCGAGCACTCGATCGACGTGCCGATGCCAGTCTGCATCAAGTTCGCGCCGTGAAGCGTTGGTAACGCATGAAGGTGTCGGGAGCCTTTCGCCACTGGCGAGTTTACTTCCATTGGTGCGATTCCAGTGGCAAAAGGCTCCCGACACCTTCGCGTTCACCTCACATTCACGGTATCGCGCACCGCGCTGTCGCGCCAACGCAAACCTCGTGCGATCGGCCCTCTGCGCCGCTTCGTAACGCTGTCCACTCGCCATCAGGTTGAGTAAGCTCGACCAGAGGGAAGCCCACAGGTTTCTCTCGCGAGCCGCTCCCTTGATGGGAGGGGTCGTCATCGACACGCAGCGAGGTAGAGACATGCATCGGTTCGCATTGGCGACGTTCTCCGTTTTCTTTGTCATCGCTAACTCTCTCCACGCTCAAGAAGCACCGCCGATCGATCGTCCCGTCGACAAGGCCGTCATCGAGCGCCTCGCCAAGCAGGCCGAGCCTGACCTCCAAGGTCGCCAAAGCCACCTTCGCCAGTACGTCGATTCCTTCCGCTTCAACTCGGCGAACGACGTGCGACTCTGCGTCTACGACGTGACCGCCGAACCCGCCGGCGCCAAAGGCGTTCGCCTCACCGGTTTCGTCGAGTTCCCTGAAACGCGCACCGCCCTCGAAGCCTACTTCCACAAGCTTGGCTTCGCCCCCGTTGAAAACAAACTCGAAACGCTCCCGGCCCAGTCGCTCGGCGAGAAGCGTTTCGGCTTCATCAAGTCGGCACACAGCCTTTCTTATGCCGAGCCGGCCGAGCAGGAAATCGTCACCGATTGTCTCCTCGGCGAGTCGCTGTTTCTGTTGCGACGCGAAAACGACCACTACCTTGTGCACAACGGCGACGGCTACCTCGGCTTCGTCGCCGCCAAAGACATCCTGCCAGTCGATGAAGTTGAGTTCGCCAAGTACCTCGCAGGCCCGCGGGTCAGCGTCCGGAAGGACCAGCCCGCAGCCGACGGCCGCGCGATTCTCGCCGCGAGCCGACTCAAATACCTCCGCACCGACGGCGACCACCATGTCGCCCAACTTCCCACCGGTGAAGAGGTGAACGTCCCCGCCGCCGAAAGCGATCTCCGCGACACGCCCGCTGAAAAGCTCGACGTCGTCTGCACGAATGCCAAGCAACTTCTCGGCACCAAGTACCTCTGGGGCGGCAAAACGTCCAGCGGCGTCGATTGCTCCGGCCTCGTGCAGATCGCCTACGGCAACGCTGGCGTCCGGCTCCCGCGCGATTCGACCCAGCAGATCCACATGGGGCAACTCACCGGCACGCGCTGGTCGCGGGCCGCGATGCGCCGCGGCGACACGCTCTACTTCATCAACCCGCAAGGCAAGATCAGCCATACCGGCCTCTACCTCGGCGACGATCAGTTCATTCACGCCGTCTCGCCGGTGGTGCGGATCAATAGCTTCAATCCCGCAGACAAAAACTACGACCAAGCCCGCCACGCCTCCTTTGCCTTTGCTCGGCGGTTGTGGGAATAGACGCCGCTCACCACTTCGGACTGGTCGCTTAAGCGACCAGTCCAATGTGGTCTCCGTCCTTAACTCGCCCCATTCCTCCGATTCTTCAATCGTTAGACACCTGAGACAAACCAATGCGATTCCTCGGTCGCCGAACCTTTGTTCTGCTCGCTCTGTTCTCATTGACCGCCTCCGCTCGCGCCGCTGAAGTCGGCGAACCGCTGGAGCGTAGCGGCGACGAGATTATGGTCTGTGGCCAACTCTTTCACACCACGGTTCCGGTGGTGCTCTGGACCGACGCCGGGGGTTATGACGCGTACCGCACCGACCGACGTTTTGGGCCGATTGAAAAGGCCTCGTGGGAGGAGACGGTGAAAGAACTCCCCGACATGGCCCCCAACGGCCCGTCGCGCTACGGGCTCCGCACCGACGGGCTCGACGCCGTCCAGATCGAACAAGTCCGCGGCGGCGGCTGGCCACTGCCGATGTTGCAGAACGTCGTCGACCAGTTCGTCCTTCATTACGACGTCTGCCCCGTGAGCCAGACCTGCTTCAAGGTGCTCCACGATCACCGCAACCTGAGCGTCCACTTCATGCTCGACGTCGACGGCACGATCTACCAGACGCTCGACCTGAAGGACCGGGCCCGCCATGCCACGATCTCGAACGCCCGTTCCATCGGCATCGAAATCGCCAACATGGGCGCCTACGGCGTGAAGAACAAAGACGCGCTGATGAAATGGTACGAAGCCCACGACGGCGGCGAGATTCGCCTCCGTCCGTTGCACCCCTACGATGAGCTCGGCGTTCGCACCAAAGGCTTCGTCGGCCGCCCGGCGCGCAATGAACTGATCGTCGGCGAGATCCAAGGGCAGGAGCTCGCCCAGTACGACTTTACGCCCGAGCAGTACGAGTCGCTGATCAAGCTGACCGCGACACTCTGCAAGGTCTTCCCGAAGATCAAGTGCGACTACCCGAAAGACGCCGACGGCAAACTGATCCCGAAGAAGCTGAGCGACGAGGATTGGAAGGCGTACCAAGGGGTGATGGGCCACTACCACGTCCAGTTGAATAAGACCGACCCGGGGCCGGCGTTCGATTGGGAAAAAGTCATCGGCGGCGCGCAGCAGCTAATGAAGTGAGCGAAGCTCGCGCCGCACGGCAGCCCCTGGCTCCGCCAGGGGGTCGGTTACCATGCCGGTAGTCGTCGCCCCGCGGTGCGAGAGCCGGGGGCTGCAAACGCTACAGCGAGCTGTCGGTGGCGAAGGATTCGATTGTCAAAGAACGATTGCGGGTTGGCTGTTCAGCCTTCGCCCGCGAAAAGGGCTATTTTTTTGCAAGTCGGCCAAGATGGCCGTGTGGGCCAAGTCGGCCAAGTTGTTTTTTCGCCAGCTCGAGCGTGGCGGATTTGTCGACATGGTGGCGGCGCGGGCTTGGCCAATTCTGTCGCGGGGGATTCATTCTGTCGCGTGACGCATTGTGTCGCATATTGCATTTTTGGAGACAATGCCGAAGTCGTTGAGCGGCTTGGAGTTGCCGTGTCGTTGCCAATGCTGCGAGGCGACGCCAGGCGGCATGGGGCGTCGTTTGATCGAGGCGTCAGTCGGTGCGTGATGCGATGGCCTCCGTTCATAACGCTCTCTTTTTGCAGCGCTGATCGGGACAGCTACCGTTACGTGATTGCGAGCGCACAGGCTGCGGGCTGACCTCTGCTGCTACGGACGGACCACGCCGAGCGCGCAGCGGCGCCGCACTAAATGAACATACGATCACCATAGCGTGAGGAGTGGCCATTTTCTAGATGGCAGTTTGTAGATTCTTCAAATCGGCGGTTGACCCGGGTTGGCGTAAGCGCCTACCAGGAGGCAGGGCCGCGGCAGGCAGTCGGGCCGGAAGCGCCGTCGGAGTGAGTTTAAGGCGCCTGGAAGAGATTTGCCTTTTGCGAGTGCGCCGCCCCGGTAGCCGCTTGGGCGGCAACCGGGGCTAGACGAGCTTCACGAACGATTGCACTTCTTCATCGGGATCAAGTTGCACTTCTCCCGCAGCGCTGCGGACGTAGCCGATCGGCGCCTTCGTCACCAGTTCGCCGCGACGCGCCTTCTGCAAGGCGCCTTGGAGCATTCGTTGCTTGATGACGTGGAGCTCGGCCTCCGACATCGTGCCCTTGAGCCCCAGCAGCAGACGATCGTTGTAGCTGGCAGGATCGTACATGCCGTCCAGGTCGGCGATCAAGGTGCGGAACAGCGCGCAGAGTTCAAGCAGCTGATACCAGTCTTTGCAGCTTCGCGCTAGTGCTCTGTCACAACTTGATTTTCGGGTGGAGGGATTTGAGTTTACCGCGGGCGTTTTTGACTTTCGTCGCCAATCGACGCCGCGTCGGGTGATGTTGACGTCGGTCGACCAGGCTCCCAGTTCGGATTGCAGCTTGGCCCGTGCGCCAAACCGGCGGACTGATACCGATCCGAAGTAAGAGCAGCGCGCCGTCTATTGCGCGCCCCATTCTACCCATCAAGCTAGAGCGACTAACCCGAAAGGAGGTCGCGATGGAGGTGGAGCCCCGACCGACGTTGGACGACCTGAAGCAACTTGAACGCGCCGAAAAGGACGCCCGAGCGTCGAAGCGTTTGCGGGAGGTCATCCTGGCGACGGAAGGATGGACGGCCTCCGCGATGGCGATGGGCTTGTCTGGGCGGGTTTGCCAAGAATGGGTCTATCGCTTCAATGAAAACGGCCTGGCGGGGCTGGAGGATCATCGCGGCCGACAGCCGAGTTCTCCGCTCACCCCTGACCAAGAACAACCAATTCGTCAGCGGATTGAGGCCGGTCCCACGGCCCAAGATGGAGTGTGCTCGTTGCGGGGCGCCGACGTCAGGCGGTTTCTGCAACACGAGTTGGGATTAATCCGCTGGACGGTCACGCATGATCGTTGGCGATCGATCTCGCCCCGCCCGCTGCCCGTCACTTGGCATTTTTCGGCAAGGAATTCAAGTTCTACCGAGAACCAGCGCACTCCTCGTCGCTGATAGCTAAGCAAAGCCCCCCTTGCTCCTCAGGGGAGGGCAGGGCGGCCGCCAGCGCCAGAGCGAGCGCCCCGGCGCTGGCAGCCCTCCCGCGCGCTCTAGCACGGACTCGGAGCCGCATCTCCCACGAACAGCCGCCAGCTGTCGTGCAGCTCGCGCCGCAGCTGGCTGACTCGTCCGGCGGTCAGCCGACAGAGCTCCGCGACGGCGCTCGTCCGTTCCCCCTGCGCCAGCGCGTGGACCACGCGCTGATCACGACGGGAGAGCGAACCGTACCACTGGCTGAAGTCAATTCGCAGCGCCGCCATCTCCGCGGGACTTGCCCGTCGGTAGTCGCTAAGGGACTGGGCGATCGAGTCGATCGGTTCGGTGCGACAGCCGCGCCGCCGGCATTTCACCGAGCCGACGTCCGCCGCGTTGTCACGGCTTCCGGTCAAGCGCCCGGATCGATAACGCCGCACGCCGTAACGGGCCAACGGCGTGGCGTAGCCGAGCTTCGCTCGACCCGCCTGCGCCAGCCCGGCATAGGCGACCGCAGCCGAAGCGATGACCGTTTGGATCGCCTCTTCGCGTTCTTCGGGGGCCAGTTCACGGAAGGCGATTCGTGCGTAGCGCCGGATCGTCGGCAGCATCTGGACGAACGAGGCTTGCCAGGGGAGGGGAGGGGCGTCATCAGCAGCGACGATTGCTGAGCAGTTCATGGGACGTTCCTTTCCAAAGGGACCGCCCCTGTCGAGGGCGGTCGTGTGAGGTACACAACCGCCCTCGCGACAGGCGAGAGCTCAAAAAGACGGTAAGCAAGCTAGGCAATCGTGAGCGACCAGATGCCTTCGAAGACAACTTTGCGAGAGGTGGATGAGGATTGCTCTGTTTGAAGGTCCGCAGCTCGGCGTCGCGTCGAACCGACTATCCTCGCCGTCGGTGTCAGATGCCACGCGCCGGGGCGTACGCACCGCAGCAAGTCGACAGAGATGTCGAGCGGAGGCCGATGAAGACCTTTACCGTCGCAAGCAGTGTTAACCGATGGGCTGCAATGATTCCTGCCCCGTTTTTGCCGTCGATTTAGCGGCGGCAGAATGCGTTGGCACAGAAGAATCGGGGACTTCTAGCACATCCGGAATTCCCACCCATGCCAGGGGAGGTCGCTGAGGCGCCGCTCGTAAGCCGCAATCCGAACGAGGAGCCTGGTCGACCGACGTCAACACCACCCAGCGCGGCGTCGACTGGCGATGAAAGTCAAAGACGCTCGCGGTAAACTCAAGTCCCTCATCCACTGGCATAACTGCAACAATGCATGGCAGTCTATTACTGGAACGCCGAGATCGTCCGCAAGAGCTGTATCAAGAGAAGCTTCCTGCTGACGTCTTGGAGCAGACGGGCGAGCAAGGAAAAGATAGTCCCGCACGCGAGCCTGCTGGTGACTACCATCCCGCGGTGTAGCGTCGAGCGACTATCGCAGCCACACCACCATCCCCAGCCCCACCGCAACCAGCGTCGTAGCGATGTGCTGTGTGCGGAGGGAGAAACGACAGGGCAAATGACCGAGCCAGGGCGAAGTCGCCGGGCGCCACTGGCATCCTGTCAGTGCGGAAGTGGATACACGGCTTGCCTTTTGAATCGTCGATGAACAACTGAGGATGTGGGCACAGTCCACTTCGTCACTGAAGTGATGGGCGACTCGCTTGGCACTTCTCCCTCGCCGCGGCGAGCGGCACCCGATAAATTTGGGAGCCGCCGCTTCACTTCGCCGCCGCATCCGCTGGCGGGCGCGACGCCCCCAGCTTGCTCCGCTCGAGCCCAATATTCTCCACCGGAATCGCCTTGAAGCCGAGCTTGAACGCCGGCGACGACGGCTGCAGTCGAAAGTCTTCCTTCGCCCGATCGACGAACAGCGGATCGACGTCGACCAAGTTGTCTTCGATCTTCACCGTCGCGTCGGTCAGCCGGTCGGCCAGGTCGAGCCATCTGCCGCCCACCGAAATGTTGCGGGCGATGACGTTTCCCTTTGGCATCACCGGTTCGTCGTCGAGCAGCGTCAGCAGCTCGGGATAGCGATCGCGCCAGGGCGGGTGGCGGTAGTCGACGGCCTGCAAGCGATCGAACAGCGTGTTGTCCGAACCGTCGAAGTACGACTTGGCCCAACCGAGTCCGCGGGCGTCGACGTGGATGCTCGGCGTGCAGTCGACGAAGACGTTGTTCTCGACGCGATTGTCGCGGCCGCCGCCGATCAGCACGGCCCGGCCCGCCTGGAAACAGATGTTGCCGTAGACCGTGGTCCCGCTTGCCCAGTCGTCGAGATAGACGGCCATCACGCCGACGCCGCCGCCGTGCCGGCCGAGGTGATGGAAATAGTTGTAGCGCACCACATTGCCGCGCTGCGTCCAGTTGCGGCCCATGTAGAACGCCCCGACGTCGTCGGTTTCTAAGCAGACGTGGTGAAACTCGTTGAATTCGATGAGATGATCGTTGCCGGAAAGCTGGACGGCGTTGTGAGGCGCGTCGTTGAACAGATTGTGGCGAATGCGATTGCCGACTCCCGAGATCGCCACGGCCGGCGTGTAGGTTCGCTTCCAGCGGGCGTAGTGGTGAATATGGTTGTTCTCGGCCAGATGCTCGCCGGGCGTGAGCGTCGCTAAGTCGCCGCCGTCGAGCGAGATGCCTCCTCCCGCCGTGTTGGAAATATCGCAACCGATGACGGCGTTATTCTTGCCGCCCCGGACGTCGACGGCGATGTCGCCGGTGTTGCGGATCGTGCAGTCGGCGATCTGCACGTCCGTTCCGCCGGCAATCTTTACGGCCGCACCGCGCACCGCTTCCATGATGAACCCCTCGAAACGGACATGCGACGCGTCCGTCAGCGTCGCCAACGTTTCAAGCGCTGAGACCATCGCCCGTCCCTCTTCCAAGGGAGCGGGGGGCCAGAAGTAGAGCGTGCCGGTCTCGCGATCGAGCTGCCACTCGCCCGGCTCGTCGAGCTCGGCCCGCACGTTGAGCGCGTAGTAGCGCGCCGCCGGCAGGTAACCGTAGCCGTGATACGGTTTGGCGAGCCGCACCAGTTGCTGGTCCACGTCGATCGACTCGACCTGTTGGTATTGGTCGCTCCAATCCCAGAACCAGTAGCCGTGGAGCCAGATGTCTTTCTCGCCCCGCCAACGCGACGGCCGATCTCCCTCGTAGTAGAAATTGCCGACCTTGCTGCCGGTGCGACCGTGGCTCGTTTCGGGCACCTCTTTCGTCACGTCGCGGATATTGACGAAGTCGGCGTTCGGCCACCGGGCCAAGCGGGCCGGCTGGTCGTTAAAGAACAGTTCCACGCCGCCGCTGGCGACGTTACCGAATTCGGCGATCCCGAGGGCCTTGAGATTGGCTTGCCACACCTTTCCCCGCGCCGCGGGTGCGAGTCGTTCGAGCACCGCTGGATCGGCGACCAACTGCCAGCCGGTCACTACTTTGCCGCCGACCAGGCGGACTTCCATTTCCGGCGCAGCGCGGTACACGATCGGCGATCCCTCTTCGCCTGAATCTTCCGCGGCGAGTTCGAGCGTCTGGGCCAATTCATAAACGCCGCCCGCCACTTCCACGACGACGCCCCCCGGCGGGAGCGGACCACGGCTTTTGAGCGCTCGAATCGCATCCCGCGCCGCGGCGAGGGTCGCCAAGGGACCGGCGGTTCCCTCGGCATTGGGCTGCACATCTTGGCCGGTCCAGGCGTCGTTGCCGTTGGGGGCGACGTGCAGCGTGACGGCACCCGAGGCGGTGAGCGCAGCGGCGCCGCTCAACAACAGAACCGCTGCAAATTTGAAGAGGGGATGCAATGTGATGCTCCGATTACGGTTGATAGCGCACCAACTCGCGCCACACCTGCTGGCGCAAGTCGAATACCGGTTCATTGTTGCCGATGAACCCGTTCGCCAGCAGCGAGAAGGCGAGGAGGCGGCCGTCGAGGGTGCGGAGGTAACCCGACATTGTCGAGACGCTCGACATGCTGCCCCCTTTCGCGGAGACGCGCGGCGTCTTCGACTGATCTCTAGCGCCGGCCAGCGCCGGCGCGTCGAGCGTTACTTCCGACGTCGGCAGCGACTGAAAGAAGGGCTCGAAGTCGTCGCTTTGCTTCAGATACTGCAGCAGCCGCACCGCGGAGTCGGCGCTGATGAGGTTGTAACGCGAGAGTCCCGAGCCGTCGACGTAGCGGAACGAACCTGGTTCGAGCTTCGCCGTCTCGATGAGCCACGCGCTGATCGCCTTGGCGCCGGCAGGCCAGTCGGGGCGCTCGACGCCGCGGGCCAGGGAGATTTCGTGACTCAGGACTTCGCCGACGGCGTTTTCGCTGACGTGATTGAAGTGCTTCAGCGTCTCGGCGAGCGTCGGCCCTTCGTAAACGATCTCACGCGCTGGCGTTTTATCGCTCGGATTGGCTGATGGCTTGCGCGGCGATGGGGAGAAATTGACGCCTTCGTCGGCCAGCATTTGCGAAAACATGCCGGCGACCCAAGGGCCTGGATCGTGCATCGTCAGTTTGAGATCGGTTGGCTTGTCGAGCTTGCGGTCGCCGCGATACTCGATCGGCTCCGTAAACGGCCGTCGCGTCGCCAGGGCATTACCGGTCGCCCCGTCAGCTCCGACGCTGACCAGTTCCGGAGAACTCGACGGCGGATCCAACTTTGCGTAGACAAATCCCTCGGCGTCGGGCGTCAGCTTCACGGTGAGAACGTTGAAGTCGACCATCAGCGGCGTCACCGACATGTTGTAATACGACGGCTCGTCGTCCCACATCCATCCCGGGCCCTTCAAGCGAGGGGCGTAACGCGAGTTATCGACCACCACCTCGCCGACGATCTGGCGGATGCCGAGTTCGCGGACGACGCGTTTAGCGAGCTCGCGCAAGTCCTTGCTGGTAAGCATCGCATCGCCGCCGCCGATGAGTTTCAGATTGCCGCGGAGGACGCCGTTGTCGATGGGGCCGTCGGCGCGCACGATGGTTTGAAAGCGGTGGTCGGGGCCGAAGGCGTCGAGGGCGCAGGCGGAGGTGTAGATTTTGAGATTCGACGCGGGAACTTGCAGCCGATTGCCGCCGCGATCGTAAAGCGTTTCGCCCGACTCAAGATCAACGACTTTCAGCGTGACGGTGGTTCGCTGGGCCGTGGGATGATCTTCGAGGACGGCGTCGAGGCGTTTCGCGAGCAGCTCCGCATCGAGCGATTCGAAGCCGCAAGCAGACCGCGTCGACGCGGCGAGCAGGCAGAAAGCAAATATCAGCCGGACGACCATGCAAAGTTCCCCATCAAGCGGCGATTAAAGCCCCGGCGTCAGTCGCGACGCCGATCGTGCTCCATTGTATCTGGTCGACCTGCCGCCAGCGAAGCTACGAACGAGGCTGCGTACGCTTCCGCCTACCTGTCTCGCGAAGCCGTCGCGGCGCTGCGGCCGCTGGGGCATCTCATGCAATCGACCAGGTCGACCAGCGCGGCGGGCAACGGATAGGGATGCGGTGCAGCGCTATTCGTCGTTTGGCAGCTCGACCTGTGAAGTCGACTGTAAGTAGGCGAATAGGTCGGCAATCTGGTCGTCGGAAAGCGGCGTGAGCAAACCATCGGGCATCAATGACAGCGGTTGCTCGACCATTTCCTCCACTTCGTCGCGGTCGATCGCGATCTGCTCGGTGGGCGTCTGCAGCTTGATCATCCGATCGTCCTGGGCGACGACGACGCCCGATAACGCCTGGCCGCTCGAGACCAGAATGGCAGAAGTCCGAAACTCGGCGCCGACCGATGCGCTGGGGTCGACGACGTTTTCCAGGAGATAGTTGAGATTGTGGCGGTTGGAGCCGGTGAGATCGGGCCCGATCAATTTCCCTTGTCCGTAGAGCACATGGCAGCTGGTGCAAGCTTTGTCGAACAAGACGCGGCCGCGCGAGACGTCGCCGGCCGCTAACTTCCCTCCTTCAAGGATGATGCGCAGACGATCAATCTGCTGACGCTTGTCGTCGGCTGTCGCGCGGACCGTTCCCCAGAGTCGCTCCAAGTCGGCGGTCAGCGCAGGGTCGTTCAAGGCAGCAATCTGCCGGGCTTGCGAAGCCGAGATGGCCGTCTTCGGGATGAGCGCGGCGTCGACCGCCCGCAAGAGGGCGTGCGCCGACGCTGGCCGAGATGCAAGAGCGTCGACCGCGGCGGCTTGCCCCGTTTCATCGAGCGACGGAAAGCTGGCGATCACGACATCCGGAATGCGAGCATCATCGAACTTGGCCAACCCGCGAATGGCGTCACTGGCGAGCGCCGCGTCCTTGCTCATTGTCAGAAGCAGTTCCAACATGTCGGGACCGCCGACTTGCGTCAGCGTGCGAATCGCACGACGTCGATCCGTGACGGACGCCGATTCGTCGAGGACGATCGATCGAAGGGTATCGATTGCGCGGCGATCGCTGAAGGCGACTCCGAGCTCCTGCGCAGCCGCTTGAACATCTCCCGCCGCCGAATTGAGAAAGCGGTCGGCGGCGCCATTCCATGCGGCCGGAGCGCGGACGTTGCGCCGGCCGTGGAGCGCCTCACTGGCGCCGCGCAGCATGTCGAGCTGATTGGCAGGGTCATCGAGTTCACTGGCAACGACGATCAGCTGATTCATCGCGTCAGGATTGTGATCGATTTCACTGGCAACGCGTCGAGCAATGTGTCGCCGCAGCAGCGGCATGATCGACGCCTCGCAGAGTTGCAACGCCTGATGAGGATCAGCCGCCACAGCTGGCTCTAGTCCATACCAGATCATCAAAGGCAGTCGTGGATCGCCGGCGTCGTCCAAACGCATCGCCAGACCTTTCGCGACGGACCATCGCGCGGCAGGCGCCATGCGCTGCAGGGCGGACGCCAAGTAGAGCCGAACAAGACCCGCAGGCTCAGTCGCCGCTAGCTTCGCCAAGCACGCGATCGTCGCGTCGGACAGCGTCTCGCGATCGGCAATGAGCCGGATCGCCCAGACGCGGACCTGTTCGCCCGGCTGGGTCAGTTGCCGTTGCAACCACTGGTCGTCGGCCGCGCCGATGGCAGTGAGGGCCCACATAGCGCGCAATTGCCGGGTTTGGTCGCTCTGCGAGTTGAACATCTGCAGCAGCGCGGCACGGGCTTCGCCCATCTGCTGCCCGGCGGCGTGGCGCTCGGCGAGCAACCTTCGCGACTGGCGGACGTACCAGTCATTGTTCGCAAGTTGAAGTTCGACGAGTTCCAGGTTGGTGCGGTCGCACAGATCGAACGGTTCACGCCGCGGCGTCTCGCCCCAGGCGAGGCGATAGATGCGCCCCGAAGCGTGATGGACGCCGTCGGCTTCGTGGCACTCGCCGGCGTCAGACCAGTCGGCGATGTACGCGGCGCCGTCGGCGCCCGAGATGAGATCGATGCCGCGAAACCAAGGATCTGGCACGAAGAAGAGATCGTCTCCGTGCAGACCCACGTACCCGGCGCCGCGGCGCTCCAGTCGATCGTTGTTCAGCCGTCGGCCGTGGAAATTGAGCGTGAACATCGTGTTGCGGTAGCGATCGGGCCAGTTGTCGCCCTGGTAGATCATCAGCCCGCAGTGAGCATGGCCGCCGCCGGCGGCCGAGGTCGTGTCGCTGACGGTCAGCCGGATGTCGCTCCACTTTTCGCCGGTGTCCCAATGAACGTGATCCGCGGTCTGACCGATCAGTTCGTAAAGATGCGGATTGAAGTCGGCGCCGTACATGCGCTCATAGTGTGCGCCTGGGACTAGATGCCAAAGGTGGCCGATCACGGTATTGATGAAGAACATCTCGCCATGCTGATCGAAATCGAAACCCCAAGGATTGGTAGTGCCCTGGGCGACGACTTCGAACAGGCGGCGCGTCGGGTGGTAGCGCCATACGCCGCAGTTGATACGCTGCCGCTGCGACTCCGCGGCGCCGGGCGGGCCCACCAACGAGGTGGCCAGAATGCCATGTCGTCCGTACAGCCAACCATCAGGCCCCCAGCGCAAGCCGTTGACGATGTTGTGCCGGACCGCGTCTTGATCCCAGCCGTCGAGCACGACCTCGGGCGGACCGTCGGGGACGTCGTCGCGGTTGCGGTCGGGAATGAAGAGCAGATGCGGCGCGCAAAGCGCCCACACGCCGCCGTAGCCGATCTCGACGCTGGTGAGCTTCTGCGCCTGATCCCAGAAAACAGTGCGGCGATCGGATTGGCCGTCGCCGTCGGAGTCTTCAAGAATGACGATCCGGTCGCGCTTCGTGAGGTCAAAGTTCGTCGCCTGATCGGCGTACGTGTAATTTTCGGCGACCCAGAGGCGCCCGCGCTCGTCCGTCGCGATGCCAATCGGCTGCTGGACGTCGGGCTCGCTCGCGAACAGCGTTGTATGAAAGCCCTCCGGCGTCTGAATCTCCGCGACCACACGGTCGGCCGCCGCGGGGCCTGGCGCGGCTTCGTCGGCAGCGACTGCACTTGATCCAGGCCCAAAGGCTGCGATCCACGCAGCGGCAAGAACTGCTGCGTGGATCGCGAGCGGCGAGCGACGTGAAACAATCATACTGGCGTCCAGAGTTACCAGTCGTCCTTTGCATGGGACAGTCGGTCAACTCAGACCGATCTGCTGAACTCCCGTTGCCCCTCAATCGCCGGCAGCGATTCATCGTTGACGCCGAGCAGGTGGCGCAAGGTGTAGGCGTCGAGCTCCTCGTAATCGCGATCGGCAATGAGCTGACGTTCAAGCTCGCGGTCGAAGGTACGCACTTTCTCGACGAGATGAAGAAACGTCTTGCGGCTGTTCACCAAGTGGGCCGTCGATTTGTCCTGCTTCTGCGTGCGGATCGCTTTGACGTCCAGGCCGACAAACTCGCCGCGGCGGCCGTAGCCGTTCTCCTCAAGGACGCGCACCTGGTTGAACGCCGCCCGGAGGTTGGCCGAGCCGAACGACTTGTCCTGGTCGTACTTCAATCCATTCTGGTCGTTGAGGTGGACGCTCGCCAGCTTATCGTGGGCGAGGGCGAACGCCATTTCATCAGACGGATCGAGCCCGGCGAGAATCGCGTGCGCGGTTTCGATCAGGCCGCTTACGCGGCTGGGATCGACCGAGCGATAGGCGAGCGCCAAGGCGTGACCGATCGTCGGGACATAAGCATGATCGGTCGGTTCGTTTGGCTTCGGCTCGATCCAGATCCGGCATTCCTTATCGTACTCGAGCATCGCGTTTACCGCATCGAGGATGCGATCGTAAGCGGCGCGGGCATTCTTCGATTCGCGGATGTACGAGCCTTCGCGGGCGAGCCAGAGGACAATGTTCGGCGTGCCCAGTTCGCGAGCAACGTCAATTGTCCGCAGCGAGCGATCGAGGGCGTACTGGCGATCGCTCGGGCTGTTCGAGGTGTAGCCGCCGTCCACCGTGCGGGCGTCGAACCAGAGTCGCGGGGCGACGAACTCTGGCGTCAACCCGCGATCGGCCAACATCTTGCCGACCTGGCGGGCCTTGGTCGCCACTTGACCGGCAGAAAGATCATCGATGTTTTCCACCGCGTCGTCGTCGTGGAATTGAACTCCCTCAAAACCGAGGGGACGATACCAATCGAGCTTCTCCTCAAACGAGTAGGGCGTGCGCACCATGGGGCCGAACGGATCGGCGCCCTCGCTGATGTTCCACGGGCCGAATGAGAAGCGGTAGGTCGTAGGCTGGGTCACGGCTCGATAATCTCCAATTGTTGACGAAGGTTTGGCTTGTTAGTGAATCACGAGTTTTGCTTTGCAACCGGTCAGCGGAGCGCGGCTTTGCGGATTTCTCCGGGCGTTTTTCCGGTCGCGTGTCGCATCATGGCTGTGAAATATTGCACCGACGAGACGCCGACGCGTTGGACGACTTCCTTGATCGGTATGCTGGTGGTAATCAGCAGGCGTTCAGCCGTTTCGATCTGGACGCGGCGAATTTCCAGGTGAATTGAACGGCCAATCGCACCGCGGAAGCGAGCGTCGAGCGTCGAACGCGACATGCGAGCCATATCGAGCACGTCGCGGACTTGAATCGGTCGACAGGCGTTCTGGCGAATGAAACGCAGAGCTTCGGCGACTTCGGCGTCGGCGACCGCCATCACGTCGGTGGAGTGGCGCGCGACGACGCGTTCGGGAGGAATCGCCGTACGCTGCCGCGCTGGCTGATTGCCGTTCATCATGTCGTCGAGCAGGGCGGCGGCCTCGTAGCCGACGCGCATGGCGCCTTGCTCGACGCTGGAAAGCGGCGGTTGGGCCAGTTCGCACATCACGTCGTCGTTGTCGACGCCCACGATTGCCACATCTTCCGGAACCCGTCGCCCGACGAAGCGGCAAGCCTGCAACACGTGCCGCGCACGCCCGTCATTGCAGGCCATCAGTCCGATCGGCGTCTTCAATTTCGCGATCCACTTTTGCAACGCCGCCTGCGAGAGCCGCCACTGCTTGGCCGGGCTGTGCCGCCCGGTGAAGACCTCGCACGGGAAACCTGCTTCTTCGATGGCTTCGCAGAAGGCGTCGGCCCGTTCCTTGGCCCAGCCATTGGCGCGGGTCGGCGGTTCGCTGCAAAAGGCGAATTGCCGGAAGCCGAGATCAATCAGATGTTGGGCGCCGAGTCGAGCGATCGCCCGGTTGTCGGTCCGCACATACGGTATCTGCGGATTCTCCTCATAATAGCCGTAGCCGCCGCCGACGCCGACGACGGGGATACCGAGACTAGTCACCGCTGCAGCGACGCGCCGATCGTCGAAGTTCGCCAGGATGCCGTCGCCTCCCCAGGCCTTCAGATCGGGAAGGCGGTCGATATGGTCCTCCTCAACGTACAGCGACCATTCGCGCTGCGACTGCTGCACGTAAGCGGCGACTCCCCTGACGATCCGGCGATCGTAGGGGGAGCTGGGGTCGATGATGAGCGCTACCTCGGGGCGATGCTGCATAGCTTCGTGGCCGTCCTCACGGAGTCCAGCTTACACGACAGATCACTATGCTGAGCGGCTGACCTAACAGATCGCAAAAGGTTGACGATTTTTGACAACGCCACGATAGCGCGTGCGACGAGGAGGCGCGTAACGCCGCGCAAGATTCGCGCGATCAACGCCCACGCCGGCAGCCTGCCGCTCCTTCGCGGCGGTCGTCCGCGTCGAACCGACTTATTCCGCGGCCAGATCGACGCAGATGCATTCTTCGTCGTTGCGGATGTAGGCCCGCTTGTTGGCGAAAGCGGGGGCGCACCAGACGACGCGACGACCGAAGGCGTCATTCGTCGGCTCGATGACATGGGCGCGATCGAGCTCTTCAAACCCTGCGGGCGTAATCTTGCCAATTACCAGATCGCCGCTGTCGTTAAACATCCAGCGAACGTCCCCATGGCGGACGATGAACGCCGTGCCGGAATTGGCGGGACGCTCGCTTACCGGCTCCGACGTTTCCCAGAGCCGTTTTCCTTCGGCGAGTTCGATGGCGCGCAGCGTTCCTTTCTGGTCGAACCCGTACAGGATGCCCCCCTCGGCGTACGGCTGGACATTGATGGGCGAGATCGCCTGCTGGCCTTTGTTGGCCCACACGACTTCGGCCGCCGGCTTGTCCTGAGCTACTTTCAGCAGGAGGCTCTGGTTCGAGTAGCCGCCGACATAGAGGAGGTCGCCGTCGATGACGGGCGACATAATGATTGAGCCGTTAGTCGCCGTGTACGGGACTGACCAATACTCCTTGCCGGTGGCGGGATCGACCGACGTGACGGCATTAGGGGCGAGCAGCAGCAATTGCCGGACGCCCCCCGCCTCAATGATCGTCGGCGGCGAATAACCTTGCTCGGGGGACGTCAACGCCGCCCAATTCTGCTCGCCGGTGTTTTTGTCGAACGCTACGGCGTGCGTTCCTTCGCCGCCGACGACGCAGATCACGTTATCGCCGTCGATGAGCGGGTGACTTGCGTAACCCCAGAGCGCGGTCTTAGTGTGGTAATCCTTGGGGAAGTTTTTGTGCCACAAGATCTTGCCCGTGGCAGCGTCGAGGCAATGGAAATCGCCCACGGCGCCGAGGCAGTAGACCTTGTCGCCGTCGACCGTCGGCGTGCAGCGCGGGCCGGCGGGGTACGAGATGTCGTACGCGACGGGATATTCGACCTTCCACTTCTCTTTGCCAGTCGCTTCGTCAAGACAAAGAATGCGCTCCGTGCCGCTGGTGGGTTTGCGTTCGAAGTTTGCAATCTTTACGTCGTCGGCGGTGACGTAATCCATCACGAAGACGCGGCCGTCGACCACGGCCGGTCCTGCATAGCCGCCGGCCACCGGAGCCCGCCAGAGAACCTTCGGGCCGGCCTCGGGGAACTCGTTGATGATGCCTTCTTCACGCCAAATGTTGTCGCGCCGTGGACCCATCCACTGCGGCCATTGGTCGGCAACGGTAATGGAAGTGAGCGAGACGAAAGCAACGGCCAGGAACGCGGCGCGGGACCTCGACATCGGAGTGCTCCATAGCAGTGGGCGGGATTCGTCTGGGGTGAAATCAGCGTAGCGGAGAGGAAGGCGGCGTGCCAGAGTGGCGAGGACGGGTACTAGCTGACAGCCGGGGAGCCGGCGCCAATGGGCCGCGTCGCCGCCGCCTCGAATCGCAACTGGCTATCACGGCAGCGCGGCCAGGGGATTCTCGGTGGTGAGGCGGCGGATCACGTCGGCGGGCAGCGCCAGCTTCGTGCGTAAGTTGTCCGCCATCTGCCGCAGCGTGCAGGCGGAGCCGACGAGGTGCGAACGGTCGGCCGCCCAGGTGGCGAGTTGGTCGTCGACGACGACTTCTTGCCCAGCAAGGCGATAGACGCCCGGCCCCTTGCCCGCGGCGGAGATCGCGTCGCTGACGACGATCGCGCGCTCGGGGCCGACCAGCCGCAGATAGTTTTGCAGCGCGACGAAAGGAATATGGACGCCGTCGGCAATAAAGCAGACCCAAAGCTTGTCCGCCAAGCTCAGCGCTCGCTGAATGATGTTGTCGTGGCGGTGCATCGTCAGCGGGCAGCCGTTGCCGAGATGGGTGAACATCGAGAGGCCGGCGTCGATCGAGCGGGCGAGTTGTTCCAGCGTGGGGTTGCAGTGGCCGGCGGAGACGACGACGCCGCGATCGGCGAGCCAAGCGGTGACGCGACCGTCGGCGTCTTGTTCGGGAGCGAGCGTCACGAGGCGCACCAAGCCGCCGCCGGCGTCCAGGAGCTTGGCGGCCGCGTCGACAGTCGCCGCACGGGTCGCCTGGGCAGGGTGCGCGCCGACGTAGCCCGGCTCATGGCTGATGAAAGGGCCTTCGAAGTGAATGCCGGCGACCATCGATGACGCAAGGCGTTCTCCGACCATGGAGTTGGCGATTCGTCGCGCGCGGGCGGCCATCACGTCGAGATCGTCTGTAATGATTGTCGCCAGGAACCGGGCGACGCCATCGGCCCGCATCGCTTGACAGGCCGTCTCCAGATCGTCGGCGGCGAGTTGATCGCCATTAAAGTCAACGCCAGCGTACCCGTTGACCTGTAAGTCAACGAAACCATGATCGTCGGCGTGCTGTGAAGCGGGCGAGTTCATCGGCGTCGTCAATTGGTCATCGAGCGTGTGGTGAGTCGGCAAGGCATCATCCCGCGCCGCGATGACGGAGTTTGTCGAGCGTCACAGCGGCGACGATGATCGCCCCGGTGACGATCTCCTGCATCCAGACCTCGAGTCCGATTTTCGTGCAGCCATTATTGATCGTCGACATTAATAAGGCCCCCGCGACCGTGCCGAGAATGGTGCCGACGCCGCCCGAAAGGCTGGCGCCGCCGATGACGGCCGCGGCGATGACGCCCAGTTCATAGCTGGCTCCCGTGGTCGGATCGCCGACTTCAACGAAGCTGAATTGCAAGACGCCCGCGATGCCGGTGAGGAGCGCGGCGCAGGCGTAAAGCTTGAGTTTGACTCGTTCGACGTGGATGCCGCAGAGCCGCGCGGTTTGCTCGTTCGAGCCAATCGCGTAGATGTGGCGGCCGAACTGCGTGTATCGCAGGACGCCGGCGATGAAGCAAGCCAGGGCGAGGAAAATCCAGACGCCGGGCGACCACCAGTATTGCGGTCGCAAGATGAGCGAGGCTTCGATCGGCGCCGACGGGAAGCGCATGAGGCTATTAAGCGGAGTCGCCGGTGGGTAGACGGCGGAGTTGTCGGCCAAGCCCTTAGCGGCTCCGCGCAGGGCGCCCCACATGCCAAGAGTCACGATGAATGGAGAGAGGGGAATCGACGAATTGAGCTTGCCTTCGCCCCACCACGCCGCTGCCGCAATGACCGCGGCCAGCGGCAAGGCAGCGCGGTAGTCGAGCCCGCTGCGCCAGGCGATGTAGCCGACGAGCGAGCCGGCGATGAAGGCGGCGACGCGGCCCACACGACCAATGACCATCGTACCGATGCTGAGTCCGCAAAGTCCCGCCAGACCGACGCCGATGACCGCAGCGAGGGCCGCATCGCCATAACCGCTGGCGTCGGCGGCTGAACTATCACCGCCGCTGGCGAGTCCGCGAAGCACCAGCGCGACCGTCACCGAGACAAGCGCGATCAGAGAGCCGACCGACAAGTCGATGCCGCCGGAGATGATCACCATCGTGCCGCCGAGGGCGGCGACGCCAATGACTGCCGTTTGAAGTAGGATGCTTTGCGTGTTTTCCCAAGTAGGAAAGATGTCCCAGCGCAGGGCGGCGAACAGCGACCAAACGCCCAGCAGCGCCAGCAGCGGGCCAAGTTGATCAAGCAGGGATCGGATTCGAGTTGGAAGTCGCGGATCGGCGGGCATGGCGGGATATTCTGGTCTGAACTCGTACTCAGCTTGTTTCCGAAGGCAACCGGACGGCCACGCCGTCCGGGCTCGGAGGCAAGCGTGCCTCCGGCTATTGGCTCGCGTAGGTTTTCTTGTTTGCGGTTAAGTGCGCGCTGGCTCCGTCTTGGCGCCAGTGGCCGCCAGCATGATTTCGTGCTCGCTCCACGCCTCGACGGGGCGCGCGTCGCCGAGCCGTCCGCGGCACATCACGGCGATGCGGTCGCAGAGGCCGAGCAACTCGGGAAGGTAACTGCTCACGATGAGCACGGCTTTCGGCGCACGGCCAGCCACCGAATCTCCCACGGCAAGTTCGTTGATCAAGCGGCAAATTTCGGCCTTCGAGCCGACGTCGATGCCGCGCGTCGGCTCATCAAGCAGCAGCATGTCAACGTCGGCGTGGAGCAGCCGGGCAATGGCGACCTTCTGCTGGTTGCCGCCCGAGAGGGCGCCAACTGGTTGACGGGGCGATCGGCATTTGATCCCCAATCTCTCGACCAGCGGTTGGCTCGCACGGTCTTGCGCGGCCGGCGTCACCCACCCGCGCGGCGTCAGTCCCGAGAGCTTTGGCAGCGTAATGTTCTCGGCGATGGTTAGCTCCAGCGCCAGACCCTCGCGCTTGCGGTCCTCGCTCACCAGCCCCATCCCTTGGCGCCAACGCGCGCTGGGACTTTGCCAACCTTCCAGCGTCGCGACGCGGACCGTACCGCGGGCGACCGGATCGAGGCCCATCAGTGCGCGCAATAATTCAGTGCGCCCAGCGCCGATGATGCCGGCGATGCCGACGACCTCGCCCCGACGAAGGTCGAGGGTGGCCGATTCCGGCTTCGCGACGCCAGCCAGATCCCGAATGCTCAGGACGGTCTCGCCGCAGGTCCGCGGCGTGCGCGGATAGAGATCGTCGACGGCGCGGCCGACCATCATCGCCACAATGCGATCGGCAGGCGTCGATTTGGCGTCGCCGCTGCCGGTGGTTTGACCATCGCGCAGGGCCGTGAATCGGTCGCAGATCGCTTTGACCTCCTCAAGAAAATGGGAGATGTAGACGATCGCGAGGCCGCGCTCACGCAGTCGGCGGATGAGGGTGAAGAGTCGCTCGACGTCCTGCTGCGAGAGCGTGCTGGTCGGCTCGTCGAGCACCAGGATGCGACATCCGGTCGCAACGCTGCGGGCGATCTCAACCAACTGTTGCTCGGCGACCGAGAGCCGACCCGCGGGGAGGTCGAGCGGCAGTTCGGGACGACCGATTTCAGCGAGCGCTGCTCGCGCGCGTTCGCGGAGTTCATGGCGGCGGACGAAAGGGCCGCGAGTCGGTTCGACGCCGAGCGAGATGTTTTCAGCAACCGAGAGGTCGGGCGCCAGCGAGAGTTCCTGGTAGATCATCGCGACGCCGGCAGCGCGGCCGTCGGCCGGCGTCTGCGGGCGATACGGTTCGCCGTCGAGCTGCATGGAGCCGGCGTCGGGGATGAGGGCGCCGCTGAGGATTTTCATCAGCGTGCTCTTGCCGGCGCCATTCTCGCCGACCAGGGCGTGGACTTCGCCGCTGCGAACTTCCAGATCGACGCCGCTCAGCGCCTGCGTGGCGCCGTACCGATGCCTGACGCCCGACATGGCCAACCGCGGCGGCATTGTGGGCGATGGGGCCATGGGTTGCGCGGGGGAGCGGTCCTACGGTTTGAAGAACCGGGGGTTCAGGGAAAACGTTGGCGAGAGTTCGACGCGGGCGTGGTGGCTACTCGAGCAGCGGTTTGATGGCGGGGTCGTCCATGTTCGCCTTGGTGGCCAACTTGACGTCAGTCACGACGAGCGGGTCGACCGGCTTGCCATCGAGATGGTCGAGCATCAACTTCACGCTCTGGTAGCCCATGTTGACGGGATCTTGCACCACAATGGCGTCAATTTCACCGTTGCGGAGCGCCTCGACCAGCAGCGGCGACGCGTCGAACGCGATGAACTTGATCTTGCCGGCGAGGTTCCTCTTGCGGAGGGCCAGCAAGAGACCTTCCGACGCCGTTTGGTTGGAGGCGAAAATGCCGTCAGCCTCGCGAATGACGTCGATCATGTTGAGCGCGGTTTCCTGAGCGGCGGCGGCCGAATCACCTGTGTAGCGGTCGTGGGAGAGAATCTCCGCGCCGCCCGTCTTCATTTCTTCCAGAGCGCCATCCTCGCGCTTGGTCGTGCTTTCGTGCCCTTCCATGTGGCGGAAGAGGATCGTTTTGCCCCCTTTTCCGACCAGATCCATGAGATGCTTGCCGCCGAGTCTGCCAGCGGCGGTGTTGTCGGTCGCGACAAAGCTGATGTAATCTTTGCCGGCTTCGCCTTCGACGGCGGAGTCGAAGATCAGCACCGGCAGCCCCTTCGCCGTGGCCGAGCGGACTTCCGCAGCCAGAGCGCGGCTATCGGTTGGCGCCAGCAGCATGCCGGCGACGCCGGCGTTGGTGAACTGCTGGACGACCTGCTTTTGACCTGCCCGGTCGTTCTCGCGGCTGGGACCTTTCCACAGGAGTTCAATATCGAACTCCTGGGCCGCTTTCTCGCCGCCGCGGCGAACGGTGTTCCAAAACGCCGACTGAGTCGCCTTCGGTATCATCACGATGGTCCGCTTGCCGGCTGCCGGCGCAACCGCGCCGCCCGCGGGTTGGGCATCGACCGACGCGGCAGGCTTGGAACAGCCAAGCGCCGTCAACGCGAGCAGCAAGGCGGCGGATAACCAAGTGCGACTGGATCGGCCCACGGGTGAGTTCCCATTACATGACAAGAGTGACGAAAAGGGGCGAACTACGAGTTTAGCCCCGACGAGTATGGTTGGCTATCGCCGGCTCCTGTCGGTGGCCATTGCCTGGAATCTTCCCCGAAACTCAGCTACCTTGTTGCGGCAAGATCGAACGGAGCGCGGCCCGGCGGCGGGGCGGCCACGAATCACGAAAACTCTGGCCAAGGCTGGCGATACTGATGGCTGAACTTTCAACCGCCGCTAACGACCCGTCCGCATACACGCCCCGGGGGATGGCGCTCCACACGAAAATCTTGCTCGGTTTGGTGGTCGGCGCCGCTCTAGGGATCATCTGCAATCTCTCGTTTCGCGTGCCGGCAGACGCCGCGAACGTCGCGGCGATCGATGCCAACGGCAACGGCATCCACGACACGCTGGAATGGTGGGCGATCCACGTCGCCGATCCGCTGGGGCGAGTTTTCCTTCGGCTGGTGCTCATGGTCGTGCTGCCGCTGGTGTTTTCGGCGCTCGTGCTGGGGGTGTTGGGATTGGGCGACTTGAGCCGACTCGGCAGGGTGGGGTTCACGTCGCTCTTTTACACGCTGATTCTGTCGGGCACGTCGGTGGCGATCGGCATCGGCATGGTCAACCTGATTAAGCCCGGCAAACGCCTCTCCCCCGAGCAGACGGCGCAGCTAGAGCAGGCCTACGCGACGGAGGCGGGAGACAAGGTAGCGAGCGCCGAGAAAACAAAGCCGCTCGAGCAAATCCTCCTCGACATGCTTCCCGAGAACCCGATCCAGGAGATGGCAGGAGCGCTCGACGGTAGTTCGAAGGGCAACGGCATGCTGGCCGTCATGTTCTTCGCGTTGATCTTCGGCGTGGCGCTCTCGATGGTCGAAGAATCAAAGCGGTCCGTGACGGTCGCCGTGCTGGAGAGCCTGTTCGACGCCTCGATGATCATCATCGGGTTCGCGATGCGCCTAGCGCCCTACGCGGTGGCTTGCTTGATGTTCTCGATGACCGCACGCATGGGCGGCGGGATCTTGGTGACGCTGCTGTGGTTCGTGCTAACGGTCATCCTGGCGCTGAGTCTGCAGATGTTCGTCGTCTATTCGCTTGCTCTCAAAATGTTCGCGCGCCGCAGTCCGGTGCAGTTCTTCCGCGATTCGCAAGACGCGATCCTCACGGCCTTCGGGACGTCGTCGTCAAATGCGACGCTGCCGACGGCGCTGCGGGTGTCGAACGAAAAACTCGGGATCCCGGCTGAAATTGGGCGTTTCGTCTTAACGGTCGGGTCGACGGCGAATCAGAACGGGACGGCGTTGTATGAGGGGGTCGTCGTTCTGTTCTTGGCTCAAGTCTTCGGGGTGGAATTGTCGCTCCCCCAGCAGTTGACTGTTGTGTTGATGTCGGTGTTGGCCGGGGTAGGGACCGCGGGCGTTCCAGGCGGTTCGATTCCGCTGATCGTCGTCGTCCTGCGCTCGGTGGGAGTGCCGCCGGACGGCGTGGCGATCATCCTTGGCGTCGACCGCGTGCTCGATATGTGCCGCACGACGCTCAACGTGACCGGCGACTTGACTTTGGCGGCATGCGTGGCCGCTTCCGAAGAACGCGCCGAAACGAAGCGGGATTAGGTCCGCGTGCGGCGTCACTGGCGGTAAGCCGTCGACCGATTTACGGCGGGGCTGGCGTCGGGCAATGAAAACGGCCCGCAGGAGGCGCCAGATGGGGGACTCCCTGCGGGCCGAAACATTCCAATTTATAGCGACGACAGAAGCTCGCTCCCTCGGTGCGCTACGCCTGGCGCCGCTTGTTCTTCGCGACCAACATGGCTGCCAATCCCACGGCAAGCGTCAGCGTCGTCGGTTCAGGCACGCCAGGCGCGATGGCAAAGCCGCCGTCGAAATTGCGGCCGCCGTCAACGAGGGCGCCGTTGGTAATTTGACCCGTCGCGAGGTTGACGCTGTAAAGCAAATAGGCCCCCAGCGGACCATTGATTGGCGCATCGGGGCGTTTCAGCACCGCGTAGGCCGAGTCGCCGCCAATGGTCGCATCGACGCTCGACGGATCGGTGTAAACGTCGAAACCAATGCCCCGTTGGACATTATTGATCGTGACCCCGAACGGACCAACAAGATTCAAGGTGCCGTTATTGGGGGGATTTTGGGTGTACAACGAGTTATTGCGGATGTCCATATCAAACAAAATCGTCGTGCCGCCCGCCCCAGGGATGTTGTTGATGTACGCGGCCGCATCGGTAAACGGAGAGTTGTCGCCGGGCTGAATCATGAGATCGAGATCAACCGCAGCAACCAACCCGGTGCTGGAGTCGAGCCGCAGGTTATCGCCGTTCGTCGCAATCAGCCGAATCCGCATGCTGTTGTCGCCCTGCAGCGTCTTCGGGTTGAAGTCGAAACCGAACGACTGATTGCCTGACAGGTTGTAATCGACGCCGACCGTCGGAAAGCCGGGGCCGACCGGCGTCGACGCGCCCGTGGCGATGTTAATCGTGTAAAGCTGCGTAGTGGTCGCGCCGACGTCGATGGCATACAGCTGGTTCGTGCCAGGGCGGAAGTCGATCGCTTCAGGCAGAAAGCCGACGTTGCCAATCGTCGCTGAAGTGGCCGGCGCGGTGACGTCGAAGCTGAAGAGCGTAAAGTTCGCGTCGACGCCGTAACCGGTCTGGGCGTGGGCGAGGGCAGGGGAGAGTAGCGTCAAGACGGCGCCGCACAGCAGCGCGCGCATCGATCGGGGACTGGTCATCGTTGTCGCTCCTAAGGGCAAAACTGGCGTGAAAAACGTCTTTCGATGCAATCAAAAACGTTGAATTCGCTGCCGATCAGTAGCGATCTCCGGTCACTGAAGGAAGGCAATCTCGAAGCCGGGGCGCTTCCCGCGTGACATAGCGTATCGCGTGCGGCCTTCCACATGCAAAGCCATTTCCACAAAATCTTGGCATCAATCCCCTCTGTGGCGGTAAATCATCCACTTCTCTAGCGGGAGGAGATTTGGAGCCAATGATGCGAACTCGCGATCCGGTTCCGACATGCCCGGGACGCCAGCGCAACGATCGCCGGGGAATTAGCCATTCAGTCGCCAGTAGGCGAAATTAAGCAGCGTCGCGAAGGCCACCCACGCCCAATAGGGAATGAGGAGCATGGCCGCGGCGTGCGAAACTCGCCAGGCCGCCGCGATGGTTGCTCCGATGGCCAGCCACAGCACGACGATCTCAACCAGCGCTCCGCCGATCGAGTGGAGGCCAAAAAAGATCCACGACCAGGCGGCGTTCAGAGCAAGCTGGACGAACCAAAGGATCGTTGCCGTCGAGCGACCGCTGCGTTCCCAAAGCAGCCAGCCTGCGACCGCGATCATGCAGTACAGCGGAGTCCAGACGACGCCGAAGATCCAATTCGGCGGCGCCAGGCCGGGTTTCTTCAGAGTTTCGTACCACGGCCCAGGCGGAAAGGCCTGACCGATCGCGATCGCCGCTGCGCACAGCGCGACGAAGGGAATAAGCATCGGCCACCGCAACTTATTTGGTTCGGACACGTTTTGCCCCTCTTGATTCTCTGTGTCGAGCATTGAGCAAGTCAGCACTTGTTCGGCGCTAAAGTTTTATCGTCGTCCGTCGCGGCGGCAATCGGAAGCGAGCCGGCATGCATTGGTCCCGCGCGCTGACGGCACGTTGTTAAAGCCTGACGATTGGGAAAAATCGACGGACCTGGGGGGCGCGATCAGATTGCCGCGCTTGCCTCGTCTCGCGCCAGCATAGACGAATTGGGGAAAGTTTACGCGATGCAAGCCTGAACTTCGCCCATCACAACCCGTATATTGGGTGCATCCCGGCAACATGACGTAGCCGTTAGGCAGCGCGCGGCGGCGGAACGTGGACGTTCGTCACCGCGAAAGTGAATCGACGCTGCTGCCGCTCAACGCGCCCTCTTGGCGGCTGAGCGGAAGTTGAAGGAACTATGGCGAGCAGGGATTTCCTGACTTAGAGTTTGATGGATCGACATCGTCTTCGCCTCTCCAACGCGAGAGTCGTCGCGCGAAAAAGTCAGTCCGCACACTCGTCAAGACATGGCCGGCTCCCCCTCCGCGGCCGCGTTGATTCACTCATCACATGTTCGTCAGGAGCAAGCGGTCGTTTCATCGAGCGGCGCCTCTGTGCGCCTCCTTCGCTGGCCGAGGTCTCGATGCGGCGATCCCGAGGGGTACGAAGCCATGGCACGCAAGGATTCGCGCACGCGGGACTTCATCGCGCACGTCGAACAGCTTGAAGACCGCCGCGTGATGTCGGCCGATCCGCTGATCGAGCACAATAGCGTCGACGAGTTCCCCGGCCTGGAGCAAACGGTGCAGACCGGGACGCTCGGCGACCCCGACTTCTGGATCGACGCGGAAGATACGTCAACGTTCGACGATTACTTCCACGAAGTCGAGCAAGCCCTGGTCGAGGCCCACAATCTCACCGGCTGGTACAACGTTCAGTCGAATTACGGATTCACCGGACGCGGCCAGACAGTCGCGGTGATCGACAGCGGCATCGCGTACAACCACTTCGCCTTGGGCGGCGGCATCGGGGCGAACTACCGCGTCGTCGGCGGCTGGGACTTCACCGAAGAGAATGACTGGAACATCTACGACGATGGTCCTAGCGGCGGTCACGGCACTCACGTCTCGGGCATCATCGGCGGCAGCGGAACCCCGAACACCGGCGTGGCGCCGGGCGTCGATTTCGTGGGGTTGCGCGTCTTCAACGACACCGGCGCGGGTTACTTTAGCTGGGTGGAAAACGCTCTGAGGTGGGTGCTGCAGAACCAAAACTCGTTCGAAAATCCGATCACGACGATCAATCTCTCGATGGGCGTCAGTTCCTGGAACGCCGCCACGATTCCGCAGTGGGCGAATCTGGAAGACGAATTCCAAGCGCTCGAGGCCGCGGGAATCTTCATCGCCGTGTCGGCCGGCAATAGCTTCACCAGCTTCAACGCGCCGGGACTAAGCTACCCGGCCTCCAGCCAGTACGTCGTGCCGGTGATGGCGACGACCGACTCTGGGTCGCTGAGCTACTTCAGCCAGCGTTTGCCGCGGGCCATCGCCGCGCCGGGCCAGAGCATCGTGAGCACGATTCCTGACTACAAGGGCAACAACAATCAGGTTGGCGACGACTATGGCGCCATGTCTGGTACGAGCATGGCGGCGCCCTACGTCGCCGGCGCGTCGGTGATTATTCGTCAGGCGATGGAGTTCGTCGGCATGACGAACATCACGCAGGACATGATCTTCAACCACATGATGGCCAACGCCGACACGCTGTTCGACGCCGCCACCAACCTGTCGTACAAGCGGCTCAATCTGCAGAAAGCCGTCGACGCCCTGATGCCGAGCGACGACTACGGGTCGACAACGGCCACGGCGTTCAACCTTGGCACGATCACCGGCACGTCGACCACCAGCGGCGCGATTGGCAAGAAGTCGGACGCCGACTATTTCAAGTTCACGGCCAACGCGACGGGCAACTTCACGTTCAACGTCACCAGTTCGCAGCAGGAACTTGCCGCCTCCTGGCAGGTCTACGCCGCTAACGGCACGACGCTCGCGACCCAGAACGCCAATGGCGTGTCCTTTACCGTGACCGCCGGCCAAACGTACACGGTGCGCCTGACGACGACTGGCGGGGTCGGCAAGTACACCTTTACGGCCGCCGCTGGCGGCAGCGGAGGCGGCAGCGGAGGCGGCGGTGGAGGCGGCGGTGGAGGCGGCGGCGGTGGCGGAGGGGCTGTGCAACCCAGCTTTACCGACTGGGGAGTGCTCGACTTTGGTCAATACAACGACGTCGTGATCGGCGGCGAACGCTGGTTCCGCGTCGAGGCGGCAAGGACCGGCATGTTGTCGGTGCTCGGCCAGTATACGGGGGCGAACGGCGCCACCGTTTCGATCTACAACTCGAGCATGCAGCTGATAGCTGGCGGCGTCAACGCCGGATCGACGACGCGCTCCGACATCCAAGCCGCCGCTGGCGGCGAGTACTTCATCCGCGTGACCGGCAGCGCCGCCGACGTCGATCTCAGCGTCGTCAATCTCGTCAGTCAGAGCGGACAGACAGTGACCGTCGCGGGCTCCAACGGCAACGACGCGTACAGTTTCGCCGCTGGCGCGACGCAGGTGGTCACCATCAACGGCGTGCAGTATTCGTTCGCGGCAAGTGCGGCGAACCAGTTTAACTTCCAAGGGGGCGGCGGCGCCGACGTCATCACGCTGGTCGGTTCAACGGGGAGCGAGATCGCCAATCTCTACGCGGGTTCGTCATCGCTCGCCGGCGCCACGTACGCCGTCTCGGCCGTGGGTTTCGAAACGCAAAACTTGCGGGGCGGCGGCGGCGTCGACATTGCTAACCTCTATGATTCTGCCGGCGACGACGCGTTCACCGCATGGTCCGACCGCGTTGTCCTTGCAGGAACTGGCTACTCGAACGAAGCTCGGGACTTCGACAATGCGAAGGCCTTCGCCACGGCGGGCGGAGTCGACACGGCGACGTTCTACGATACGGCGGGCGACGACGTCTTCATTGCGGGATCGCTGCGGGCGATCCTGGCCGGCGTCGGGTACTTCAACTGGGCCGAGGGATTCGATTCTTCGATCGCCTACGCCACCGCCGGCGGCTACGACCAGGTTGAGTACTACGACTCGGCCGGCAACGACGTCTACACCGCGTGGTCGAACCGCGCTACTTTCAGCGGCGCCGGCTTCTCGCACGATGCCCGTGGATTTGACCGAACCAAGGCCTTCGCGACCAGCGGCGTCGACCAAGCGACGTTCTATGACTCGGCGGGGGACGACTTGTACATCGCCGGCAGCGTGCGCGGAATCCTCACGGGCAATGGCTTCTGGAACGAAGCGCAAGGCTTCGACTCGACCGTGGCTCACGCCACCGGCGGCGGAACCGACCGCGTCGAGTTCTACGATTCGGCTGGCGACGACACCGTGTCGGCGTGGTCCAATCGAGTCACCATCAGCGGGAACGGGTTCTCCCACGACTCGCGCGGATTCGAACGAACGACGTCCTTCGCCTCCAGCGGCTACGACGTCGCCAACTTGTACGATTCGGCCGGCAACGACACGTTGACGGCGCGGCCCACCCAAGTGACTCTGGCGGGCAGCGGCTATTCCAACGAGGTGCGCGGCTTCGATCGAGCGAAGGCGCTCAGCACGGCAGGCGGCACTGACCAGGCCGCGTTCTACGACTCCAGCGGCAGCGACACTTATTACGCGGGGTACGTGCGGTCGGTCCTCACCGGGGCCGGGTACTGGAATGAAGCGGAAGGGTTCGACAGCTGCGTCGCGACCTCAACGGCCGGGGGATATGACACCGCGGAGTTCTACGGCTCCGCCGGCGACGACGTCTATTCGGCGTGGTCAACTCGGGCGAACTTGTCAGGTTTAGGGTATCTCACCGAAGCTCAGAATTTCAAAAAGGCGAAGGCTTGGTCGGGCGGCGGAAACGATCAGGCGATGTTCTACGATTCCATTGGCGACGACACGATTTACGCCGGCGAGATTCGTGCAATCCTCACGGGAAATGGTTTTTGGAACGAGGCCGAGGGCTTCGCCCGCAGCGCTGTTCATTGCACTGCGGGAGGCAATGATAGGGCGTATCTGTATGGTTCTGCGGGAAACGATAACCTCACCGGAAGCGGCGCGACCGCACTGTTGCAGGGAGCGAGTTTCCGGCACGAACTAGATGGCCTGGATGCAATCGTCGCAGACTTGTCCGGCGGCGGCTCCGACAATGTCAACGTTACAGCAACTGACTACGCCTTCAGCGTCATCGGACGATAAGAATTTGCGAAATCCGCTGACTGAGCCTACCAATGGCGAAGGCGGGCGACGCCGACGCCTGACTGCCCGAACCCATTCCCGTTGTAGAGGAGATACGTCTCGTTACCGCACCGCTCGATCCAGCAGTACTCGAGCATCTGCGAATCCCAGCCGTCACCCGAGCGGCTGATGCCGCACTGGCCCGCGGGTCGCCAAGCGATGCCGTCGGTCGATTCGGCGTATTCCAGCCGGTACGCCCGATCGGGGATCGAGCGATATCCCGCGAGCCAGCGCCGCGAATAAATCATCACGTACCGGTCAGCCAGACGAACCACGCAGGGGCGGCCAATTGCTTCGCCGTCGGCGGCCGCGATGCACGAGATGCCGGTTATTTGCCAATCAATGCCATCCGCTGATTCGGCGTACTTGACGTGATAACGCGGTTCCCAACGCCCGTCGATCTCTTGCCAACCGGTACACGAGACGTACCACATGCGCCACCGGCCATCTTCATTCAGCACGCAGGGGGCCGTCGCGAAAAACGGCTCTCGCGAACTACGATCGACGACCGGCCCCTGCGAGTAGCGCTCAAAGGTTTGCCCGCGATCATGGCTAATCGCCAATCCAATAGACAGTCGATACGGCACCGTGCCAATGACGTTCCAACCGAGATAGTAGAGTCGGAGTTCATCACCATTGGGAACAAGCCAGGACGGCATGACGCCGCAGTCATCGAACGTGCCCGGTGCGCCAAGCGACAACACGGGGGCGGCGTCGAAGCTCGCGACGCGCGGCGCCGCGCTCGGCAGCGTCGAGACGTCGAGCGTCAACCGGCCGATTCGCGATTTGCCCTGGGCGTCGCGCGTGCTGACGTAGACCCACCACTGATCTGCGGAGAGGGGCTGCACCACCGGCAACGTCGCGTGCGTCCGCGCCCAATCGGCCTCGCCGCTTGGCGCCCAGAGCAGCCCGAGCTTCTCCCACTGCATCGCTCATCCTTCAGTTAAAGCAGCGGCGCCCTCAAAATCGCCCACCCGTTCAGGATCAAGTTAGCGATTTGTAATACTCGATTGACCGGCGCAGCCCTTCATCGAAATCGATCGTCGGCTCGTAAGCTAATGTCTCGCGAGCAGCCGTGATGTCAGCCAGACTATCGCGGACGTCGCCGACGCGCGCCGCGGCGAAAATTGGTTCGATCTTCGTCCCGAGGACTCGATTGATGCTTTCGATTAGTTCCAGCAGACTGTATTGTCGACCGCAGGCGACGTTGAAGATTCGCCCGCTCGCCGCGGGGGCGGCCGCCGCGGCCAGATTCCCGCGCACGACGTTCTCAACGTACGTGAAATCGCGCGACTGTCCGCCGTCGCCGAAAACCGTCGGCCGCTTGCCCGCCAACATCGATACGACGAACTTTGGAATGACCGCGGAGTATTCGCCGTTGGGATCCTGACGCGGGCCGAAGACATTGAAGTAACGAATGACGACGGTCTCCAAACCGTACGACGCGGCAAAAGCTTGGCAGTAGGCCTCGCCAGCGAGTTTGGCGGCTGCGTAGGGGGATAGCGGCGCGGGGAGATCGCTTTCGCGTTTTGCAGCGAAAGGTTGATTGCCGTAAGCGCTGCTCGAGCCGGCGTACACCACTCGCTTCACGCCGCCGCGACGAGCCGCATCGAGCACATGCAGCGTGCCGGTCGCACACGCGGCATGGCTCGCTGCCGGCTCAGCCAGGCTGCGCGGCACCGAGGCCATGGCAGCCTGGTGAAAGACGACGTCAACGCCCGCCACCGCCTGCTCGACTTGCTTCGCATCGAGGAGGTCGCCTTTCACGAGCTCGACCTGTTTGCCGAGGTGGGCGAGATTGTCCGTCTTGCCTGTGCTCAGATTGTCGAAGACGCGCACCTCGTCGCCGCGCTCCACCAGCGCGGTCGCGAGATGCGAACCGATGAACCCGGCGCCGCCCGTCACGAGATACTTCATGCGATTCCCCCACCTGTTGCTTCGGGACGCCACATCGTCTGAACCCTACGCACGTCGCCAACTGCTGATGTGGCGCTCCATCCGCTCATCGAGGTCGGGAATCGCTCCCCGCAACCGCGCGGAGAGCGGGCCGACTTGCTCGCCACGGCGAATGTCTCCCAGGTATTCGACGAGGGTGCGATGCGCCGCCGCTGGCCCATGCAGCATGAAGTGGACCCACGACCAGGCAAAACGATACTCGATGCTGCCCATGTCGCCCACCTCTTGCCGTTGTTCCAGCGTCTCGACCGAGCGTAACATCCCCAACCGCATGTTCCAACGGAGCGCGGCGAGGTGAGGGTGCCCGTAGGCGCGGTCAGGTTCGCTCATTTCGAAATATTCCGCCAGTCCTTCGTCGAGCCATAGGGGAACGTCCGGCAGCGTCGCGTGGAGCAGCGCATGGGTCGATTCGTGACGTAGGTCAATTGGCAACTCTTCGTGCCGGTAGGCGTAAACCGCTCCCCGGCCGCCGCGACGAACGTAGAGTGCTCGCCGGTACGGGACGTGGGGGTAGAGTTGCTCCATGAACGCGCGGTGGGTTGGCTCGTCGCCGAGCAGAAAGACGTCGACCGTTTGGCGCGCCGAAGGGACGGCGAGCGTCCGATGAAGTTCCGATTCGAGCCGCGCGAGCTCGAGGAACACTTCCTGAAGCGTTCCCAGGGGGAATGCCGAGGTACAAATAAACGGCCCAAAAGTTCGGCGGTCCGCCCACCCATGAGCCTGCTCGGCTGCTAGCAGTTTCCGGCCCGTCAGGCATGTGGCGACGGCAGCCTGCAAGAAGCGCCGGCGTGAAAACGCCGAACTTTCGCCGCTGCCTCGCCTCGGTTCGCCGGCCATCTGTCTTTTCCCGCCGCCAATCGTCGTTACCAGCTCAGAAGGTGAGCGGGGCGGGAGTATATCGTAGCGCGAATGAGGGTCAACCCAAGAGTCGGCAGCCGCGAAATCTGAGGCCTAGGCAGTACGCTAGCTGGCTCTAGGCGGCGCGCCCCGTCGCGCCCAGATTTGTCCCAAATCAGGACCGGGGTCTCGTTTTGCGACCAACTTGGCACCCCGTGAGTCAGACGCTTGGCAAGGGGTCTTTAGCGAAAAGCAAGAAAAACCCGAAAAAATGGCGTTTTCTTCGACCGCGAACCTTGAGCCCCAACGTTCGTACTAATTGGCATGTTGGTTGCAGAACGTAGCTTCGTCGCAATGGAGCGACAACTTTTGGCAGCCCGCAGGGACGCCGCCCCATTTTGTTGTTCGTGTCAGGAGGTAAGTAGGGATGCTAGTACTCAGCCGCAAGATTGGTGAAAAGATCCACGTCGGCAACGACATCACGATTGAGGTACGCCGGGTCGCTGGAAACCGCGTAACGCTAGCAGTTGACGCCCCGCGAAACGTGCGGATCCTGCGAGGCGAACTGCGTGACGCGGCCATGGAGTTCGAGCCGCATGAAGAAATTGAGCTGGAACATGAGGCTCAGCCGGTCGTACTGACGCACCAACGGCTCGGCTTGGGTGTTTCGATGCCCCATGTTCTCGGCTAATCGCTGGCCTACTGAAATTGGGTGATCAGACTCACTTCAAGCGGAGGCGAAATGCCGCGAGCCAGCAACTACACAATGAAAGCCGCAGGGCTCAACGCCTGCGGCTTTTTTATGCGCTCATCTAGACCTAAACGGCCTTGTCCCGCCAGTTAGCCCATCCAACCTTTCTCTCTGAAAGCGATAGCGGGCTGGCTCCTGCTGGCGGCGCGGACGTCGCATCAAACCGCGCCGACTCGGCCGCATCGCTCCCGAACTTGACGCTGCGCCGTCATTTTTCGTAGTCTCCCCGCCCCTATGGGGCCGGCGTCGCGGCAGGAATTCGCCCTGCCATGGGATGTCGCGCAAGCTGCCCAACGGTCGGCTTTGACAATGGCATGCGCCAGCCAGGCGAGCACAGTCGATCACGGTCCGCGCCGGCGCGCGTCGGCGTCGCTTGGCGTCTGCCTGCTCGTCGTCACGCTGTCGTTCGCCCCAGGTTGTGCCTCGACGAGCACCAAATGGGTGACGCTCCGCTCCACGCCGCGAAATCCGCTCACCGAGACGCTCGGTCTCGTCGCCAAGCAAGGGCCAAAGCCGACCGAACGAACGCTGCAGTTGTTGCGGCGGTACGATCTAGAAAAGAAGCTCGGCGATAAGCCGGAACTGCTGGCCGAGCTGGCCGCCATTAATCGGCGCGAACCGAATCGCGAAAATCTCTACGCGCTCGCTGAAATTGCCTACGTCGGCGCGAAGCGGGCCGACGCCGCGCACCAACCGGGCGACGCGCTCGAACTCTATGGCTCGTCGGTGCTGTACGCCTACGAGTACTTGTTCGCCGGCGGATACTCTGCGGCGAGCAATCAATACGATCCGCAGTTTCGACGGGCCTGCGATTTGTACAACGCTGCGCTCGAAGGAACGCTGCGCATCGCCCAGGCCGAAAGCCCGCTGCGTCCCGGCAGCGCTCGCGTCATCAAGACTTGCAACCACCAATGCGAACTGGAAATCCAGCTGAAAAGCCGCGGCTGGGATGCCGCCGACTTTAGTCGCGTCGAGTTCGTCTCCGACTACGAAGTGAATGGCCTGCGCAATCACTACCATAACTTTGGTCTCGGCGTCCCCTTGATCGCCGTCCGCAAACCGCACGAAAACTCTGATCCTGCCGAGCAGTTCTACCCGCCCGACCTCTCGTTCGCGGTGACGGCGTTCATGCGGGTCGATTCCATGCTGGCGAATCAGACGCCTGAAGTGCTGCCGACCTCGGCGACCGCCGAACAAGTTGCGGCCGCGGAGGCCTCGCTCCCCAAGCGGAAACTTCGCGCGGTGCTAGAACTCTACGATCCACTCGACACAACCCATGTCGATGCCGGCGGCGTGATTGTGCCGCTAGAGACCGATCTCAGCACGCCGCTCGCCTACAACCTCAGTCAGCCGGCCCTGGACGACAGCAAACTTTCTACGGTCGGGCTGCTGACGCCGGAAAAGGTGCAAAAGGTCAGCGGCCTCTACATGTTGGAGCCGTACCGCGACGACAAAATTCCCGTCGTGATGGTCCACGGCCTCTGGTCGAGTCCGGTCACCTGGATGGAGATGTTTAACGACCTACGCAGCGACCCCAAGATCCGCGAAAACTATCAATTCTGGTTCTACCTCTATCCGTCGGGACAGCCCTTCTGGGAAAGCGCGGCCGAGATGCGCGAAGACCTGGTTCAAATGCGGGCGAAGCTCGATCCGCAGCGGCGCTCGCCGGCGCTCGACCAGACGGTGCTTGTCGGCCACAGCATGGGGGGGCTGGTGTCGAAGCTGCAAACCGTCGACAGCGGCAACGAGTTCTGGCGAACGCTTACCGACAAGCCATTCGCCGAATTGCAAGCCGATCCGCAAATTCGCGACCAGCTCGCCGCAACGTTTTTCTTCGACCCCAACCCTTCGATCCGGCGGGTCGTCACCATCGGGACGCCCCATCGCGGCAGCGAATTCTCCAACGACTTCACCAAGTGGCTTGGCCGCAAGCTGATACACGTCCCGACCACGCTCATGAACGGACGGACGGAATTGGCTTCGCGCAATCCCGATTACTTCCGCAACACGGCGCCAATTAACATCACCAACAGCATCGACTCGCTATCGCCGAAGTCGACGTTCCTGCCAGTGCTGCTTGAGGCCCCTGCCGGGCCGTGGGTGAAGTACCACAACATCGTTGGACAGGCGCCGCACGAAGGAGTGACGAACAAGGTTTCGATGTGGCTGTCGGGCGAAGGGGACGGAGTCGTTTCGCTTGCGAGCGCGCAGCTCGATGGGGTCGCCTCGCAAATCGTCGTCCCCGCCGACCACATGACGGTTCACCGCCACCCGCAGAGCATTCTGGAAGTTCGCCGCGTCCTGATGCAGCATGTCGCCGAACTGCAGAATTTCCCGCACGGCGCCGGCGTCCGCTACGCCGACGCCGAAAGCGCCTTGCCCGCGGGCCAAGGGCCGCCGCAACTGCCGGCGCCAGTGGCGACGCTGCCGGCCGTCGAGTTGACGAAGTAGGAACGCACCCTAGCATGCAACGCATGCTATACTCGCAGTATGATCCTGTCCTTCCACGACTGGGCAAAGAGGACATTTTCAACGGAGTAAACAGCCGCGACGCCAACCGAGCGTGCCCAAAGTCGCATTGGCGCGTCGCCCAGAGAAAGCTCGATCAACTCGACTCAGTCAAACGCCTGGACGAACTAAGGACGCCTCCAGGTAATCGGATCGAGGCGCTTCGCGGCGATCGAGCTGGTCAATACAGCATTCGCATCAACGATCAATTTCGCGTTTGCTTCACTTGGACCGACAGCGGTCCGCGTGATGTTGAAGTCACCGACTATCATTAGGCCCATTCCATGAGAATCCCAACGCATCGCCCGCCGACGCACCCCGGAGAGATGTTGGTGGAAGAGTTCCTCTCCCCCATGGCACTGTCTCAACGCCAGTTGGCAGACTCGATCCACGTTCCCTATCAGCGGATCAATGAGCTGGCCAACTGCCGTCGGCGGATGACGCCTAGCACCGCCTTGAGGCTCGCTCGGTACTTTGGCAATTCGCCAGACTTTTGGATGACGCTGCAACTCCGCTGGGATCTCTACCACGCACAACATGACGAGGCAAAAGAGCTCGGCCGAATCCGACCCCATACGAGAAACTCGGCCTAGGAGCGGTTCACTCCCCCCGCGCCGCGACCATCTGCCGCAGCAGACCGCGACCGCCGCGAGCCCCGAGCACGTCAGCCGGCGACGTCCGCAATCCGCGAGCATGAATTACCTTGTAGAGCTCGCCGCCCGTGGGCCAGGAATCGTCGTCCTGCTCCGCTGGCGAATCGTCGGCGAGATCTGACGACTGCTGCGTCGTTTCGGCGCTAATCGCGCGGGCAATTTCGCCGCGGAGCACCGGCACATGCGCGGGGGCCTGAATCCCGAGTCGAACTCCCTTTCCTTTGGTCCGCACGACCGTGATTACCACGTCGTCGCCAATCCGAACCTGCTCGCCTTGCTTCCGTGTGAGAACCAACATGAGACACTCCCTTGCGAAGATGAGATTCTCGCGACCGACACGCCGCGTTTGACACGAAAGCCCCTATTGCACGCTTCGTGCCGAATCCCTACCGGGCGGCGCTCGTCCAGCCAGGAATCACGAAAGAGTCAACCGCAGCAAAGACTTACGGCTGCTACCACGGGGTCCGGTCCTGCGGCCCTGTACAGGCAATCGGTGAACATTTGCCAAGAAGTTGAAAAAACGGCAAAGTGCGCCGGTTCATGTCGTTCTTTTTGAACCACCAAGGCACGAAGAACTCAAAGGACGCACCAAGAAGAAAGACAATCGAAGGCAGCTGCTTTCTCTTCGTGCGCCTTCTTTGTGCCTTGGAGCCTTTGTGGTGAAAATTCACTTCCGTTCGACTTTGCGCGCCAGTCGATCCCGCAGCTTCGCGGCCAGTTCGTACTGCTCGGTCGCCACGGCGTCGGCGAGTTGTTCGGCCAGCGAGGGGCCGATGTGGAACTGCGACTTGATCGACTCCTGCATCTCACGCAGCTTGACCACGAACAGATCTTCGTCGTAATGTTCTTCCGCCCCGTGCTGGGCGAAAATCGCCGCCAGCGATTGCAGCCCGCTGCCGATCACCTCGACCGCGGCCTCGGGCTTATCTTCCTGGAGCCGCGTCAGCGCCGTCGCCTGGACTTTGTGGAACAGCACGAACGGCCGATACTGCTCATGCAGCATCGCCCAATCGCGATCCTCGGCGTTGGCCGAGCTGAAGTCCATCAGCCGCAACGAATGTTCCGCGTCCTCGGCTGCTCGCTCATACTCGTTGAGCGTCAACCAGCAGATCCGCCGGTGATAGAACTGGACGAACTCGCGGTCGACTTCCTGCTGTCGCTCGGCGTTCAGCGCGAACTCCGTCCCTTCCTGAAACGCCGCCGACACGAGCAGGTCGTAGTAGGTGGGAAATCCTTCGGGCTTCTCGCCGTCGGGACGGCCGGTGGTTTCCAGTTGCAACACGCCCATGTCGACGCGCATTTGCAGCAACTCCCGCCCATCTTCGCCGACGGCGCGGCGTACGACGGGGCGACCAGGCTCGTAGGCCCAGTCCCGCAGCAGGCGGTCGATGTTGTTAGAGCGAGGCGAACGTGGCATGGCAGGGGTGGCAAGCGCGAGGCGGTGAATGTTGGTTCTCGCCGAGGAACCTTCCTCGGCCATGCCTATTGTAGAACGCCGCCCCGCCGGAGGCGAGTCACGCCCAACGCGGCCTATAATCCACCGCCAATCGGACAGTTCGACACCCCGCAACGTGCACACGGCGCCCGGGGTCCAAACAGAGTCTACCCCTCGCCCCCTTCATCACAGACCAGCGCCTGCTGCAGCAGTTCGATCTCCTCGACGTCATGCTGATCGACTCGATTCAACAGATCGACCAACCGGTGGCAGACGACTTGCGCGCGCTCCGCGGGAAGGACGGTGAGGGCCGCGACTTCGGGCCTCAATTCCTCGATGATTGCCCGAAACTCCTCGTGCTGCTGTTCGAGCCGCTGGACGCGATGCTCCATATTCGGCTTCTGCTGCCGTACCGCGTCCATGTATCCCTCGTCCTCCTCAAGATCCATCATCCGCTCGAGGTGTCGCATGAACGACTTCGTCGTGAATTGGACGCTTGAAATCTTGCGCGACAACCCAAAGGCCGGGGCCTTCCACTGCAAGGTGACCCGCAGCGCCTGCTTCACATGGTCCAGGATCTGATGTTCCAGACACGATGCCTGCGCCACGGCGCGGGCATCGCTCGACGTCGAATGAGCGTTCATGGCCGATTCCTCCTTTGCGGCGTGAAGTAGCCGGCGGCTGGTTCAATCCTTCAGACCGATCGCCGCAGCGCTTCGCCACGCGAGTGGCGCGCTATCCCCCCCAACGTGCTACGGAAAAGACTCCGCCGTCTGCGTTACCCCTTGCATGCGGCGCGAGCGTTATGTCACTACAGTCTACGCCTTCAATCAGTCGACTTGCTAGCAATCGTGCTTTATCCCGCGGAAACGCATCTGCGAACCGAACCGGCGAACCCCAGGGATGCCTTGCAGCGCACGCGACTCCTCTCGCACGTCGCCGGCTTTTCCGAAAGGAAGAGAACACTCCCGCCGTCATCGCAGACGGTAGGTCCGCATCAGACATCTACAAGCACGAAACCGGCGCCACTGCGACATGGGTGCAGAAGTCGGCGTTGGAGTTTTGTAGGTCAAGACGGAAAGAGTCCTTCATTGCAGAACCGACGTAAACGACTACAAACCCGATGGGCGCCTCCAGCGGCAACGCTTTGATTGTCAAAATCGGGCCGGTTAGGCGCTTTCTTTGCTTAGTGCCGCGCAAGCGCTTACGATTCCAGATGACGACAGGAAGTGACCGCCTTCGCCGTACCCGGAGTTTTTTGAGCTGCTTGCCGCGAGCTTCGCCGCATTCGATCGGCGAAGCGAACATGGTCTCTGGACGCGAGTCGAACGGCGCCGTTGGCCGACAATGCTTATAATCTGCCGCAATAACTCACGACGAACGGCGAATAATATTGCAATGGAGCCGGGCCGCTTTTGTAGCCACGGACTTTCGCCCGTCGGCGACTCCTTCGTTGAACGTGTAGCGTCGCGTCAATCCAGTATCGTGGGGACATCCTATGCCTCGAACCATCGAACGGCCTATTCGTGAACTGGTGCGAGGGCGGAACGTGCGCCCCTCGATCATTAACTCGGCGACTGCGGCGCCGTTTACACTGGAGCAGGAACTCAAGGCGTTCGGGGCCTGGGCGGGGGCGCCGATCTGGGTGCCGCCGAAGGATGCGAATCGCGCCTTAGCCGAAACGATGCTGAGGGCTACCCGACCGTTCGCCTCAAAAGGCGATCGCTGGGCGGCCGTTCTCCGCAAGCATCGCAATGAATTCACGCAAGTGCGAGAGTTCGACCTGTTCGAGGCGTCTATTCGATTGCCGAAGGGTAAGTTTTACGTGACGGTCGTCGAGCGTGAGGATTTCGACAAAATCACCGACCCGATCCCCCGGTGCGTTCAGACTCGACTAGACGAGTTCATGAGCGGCCCAGGCACGAAGCCTGGCGTGAAGGTCTATTATTTGAAACCGCTGTGCGTAGAAATTGGCGACTCGTTGTCGTTCACCACGAACGAGGATTTGATGGCCGCAATCGCGGAAGTGCATGAAGACGTCTTCGCGGCGTATCGGCGACTTGCGCTTTATCGTCGGCCGTGGCAGGCCATGATTGCAGCGGTCAATGTTGGTTTGGCGGCGCCGCGGGCATTCATGAAGCATGTCGTTGCACGGCGGCGGAAAGCGATCGAGGCTTATCATGCTCGACTCGAGTTTGAGCGACGGAAATTGGCGCTCGAGGTGGCGCGGACCCATCGCAAGCTCCGCACCGACGGGTGCACGTTCGACGAGACGCTCGCCCTGACGACCCCGATCGATCGGAACGACGTCATTGAGCAATACTGCACGGAACAGGAGCTGTCGCAGGAGGCGCGCGAACAACTAATCTACCTAGCGGGAGAGACGCTTCCCTGGTTCGTCGCGTTGTCGCTGGCAGGTTCGTACGCGTCGGCGCTAGCGACCATGTTGCTCTGGACCCCGCCTGTGGCGGTTTGCGATCCCGCCTTCGTCGCCGAGATGCCGGATGCACGTGGGGTGCTGCTGAAAATCGGACATTTTGACGAAGTCGGCGGCGTGACGCACGTAGAGATTTAACGAGGGGTGCAACGAGATTAACTCCAGCTAGGACCATCGGGCCCATCCCCGCGGTCGCCGACGCGGCCGCATTACTTGGGCGGCAACGTCTCGACGAACTCTACTCCCCGCTCCACCCAGCTGCGAATGCTGCCCAATTGCTCAAGCCCTCCAGGACATACCAGGACCCAGCCGCGCATCACTCGCTTCACCGGACCAAAGGTCGTCACGTGCGGCTCGCGCAGCGCCGCCTCGTAGGCGTCCAGGCCAACGCGGACAATCAGCGAATCCTTCGAGACGCCAACGCACAGATTGCCGTCGAGAAAATACGCCACGCCGCCGAACATCTTCTTTTCCGAAAAGCCGCGTCGCAATGCCATCAGCGGCCGCACGCGGCGGGCGAGTTGTTCGTCGTACGGCATCGTGGCGTCTCGCCGGCGGCAAGGGGAGGGCGGGGCGGAATCAGACGGAGGCTAAGGGAGCCGCTCGCCCGCGCTGCGCGTGCCATTCTACCGACCGGCGTAGGTCCGCGTCGCCGTCGGCAGCTGCCAAACGTAGCCGCCCCCTAGCAGGCCGCCGATCGCCACGATCGACTTCACCGCCAGCGAACCGCCGGGCCAAAGCAACGTTGCGCCGACAACCACCGTCAGCAACACCAGCGCCTTCACGCGAATCGGGGCGCTGATCCCGCGATGGAGGTGCCAGTCGCGCAACACGCCGCCGAACAGCCGGCTATCGAGCAACCGGCGATGCCACCGCCGCGACGTCCGCATCAGGCCGTAGCTCGCCGCCAGGACGAACGGCGTCGTCGGCAAGCCGGGTAGCACCACGCCGAGAAGTGCCAGGATGAGAGCAACCACCGTTAACGCGAGCAACGCGATCCGGCGCCAACCACGCGCCGGCCGCTCGGCGCGAACGCAGTACAGCGTCTCGCCCAGCGAATCGTGCCACTCGATAACGTCGCTCAGGTCGTTTGCCGCCGTTTCGACGGGGATGCCGAGCACAGCGACATCCGACTTGCGCCGGCCGCGTTGCGGCAAGATCGTCGCCTGCAGTTCACGACGGTCGATGACGACGGCTCGCACGCCTGGACGGCGCAGAATACCTGCCGCCATGTCGCGCAAGCGCGTGACATCGTCGTTCAACTCGCGCGAAAAGCGAATCGACTGCAATGCCGCCGATGAAAGACTCGTCGACATGGAAGGGATCACGCCGCGGGGAGGAACAGCCGCCTGGGCACATTGGAGGCTAGGTCGCCGCCAGGGCCAGTCAACTGATTTCTTCGGCTCGAAAAGCCGCAAAAAGCCAGTGAATCGGCTTTGTTCGGCCGCGGCACGCGTTGATCCACCCTGCTTTTTCCCTAACGGACGTTCACTAGGAGCCTCTCCCTCCCAGCTGCGGGCCTACGGCTTCCGCTCCAGCAATTCGCTCAACTGGAAGGCTTGATACTTCTGATCGGCCGCCGGCTCGCCCTTCTCATTGGCGTTTGCCACCCAGAACTTCGTCGATTTCGGCTCGAACAGCGCGTTGTGCAAGTTCGACTTCATGGCCACAGGCCGGCTCATCAATTCGATGGCGTCTGCGGCAGTAAACTCGCCCAACTTCGCCTCGGTTCGATCGACGAGGTGGTTGTAGCGATCGCCCGCCGAGAGGAGCACCGCGTCCTTCACGGGCCGCGGCAGCAGGGGGTGGGCCGTGTTCGGTTCGACGAGACTGAATTTGCTCGCCCCCGCCTCCATGCCTACCGCGCGGTTTGTTTTGCCGTCGGCAATCACGAAGTAATACTCGCAGGTCCGCGGCGAATCGCGGAACACGGCAATCGCCTCGTCCAAATCGTCCGCCGACTCAAGCACCTCGCGCACCAGAAACGCCATCGGCACGCCGTTCCATTGGCCAAGCCCTTTGCCTCCCATCTCGCCAATCGAGACGTGATTGTTGTTCATCCCCGTGACCGAACCGACAAACCCGGCATAAGAAACGTTCACAAACGGGATGCCCCCCTTCGGCTTCGCGACAATCAGCACCGCATGATCCTGCAGCTTCATGTCGACGCCATAGTCGAGCACGCGCCCATGATAGAGCGTGCCGTCTTTGGTCGCGGAGTTCATGAGCGCGAAGCCGCTGCAGTGAAAGAGCTCGGGAATGAAGTTCGCCGCCTGCACGTCGGCGACCGAGAGCCCGCTTCCTTCGGCCAGCCCTTCGATCTCTTCCCAATACTTTTGCGGCACGTGCTTGCGCTGGATATTGACGATCTGCGAAATCACCTGGTTGGGGGTAACGCCTAGCGGTCCCAGTTCGGCGACCACAGTGTCGCCTTTCTCGTGAACCAGGAACTCAACGTTCTGGCGAATGTGATCGCCGAGCAGGTGGCCATGTTGCACGCCCATTTCACGGTGCGTCCCCTCAAGATGGAGCACCAGGTAGCCGTCGATCTCTTCAAGCCAGCCGGCGCCGTAGCGTCCGAGGGTCTTCGCATCGGCAGTTGATGCCGCGACCGACAGCACCATCGCCCAACAAACGCCTAACACTCGCAGTAACATGGCACGGCCCATGACGGCTCCTTTATTTTGAAGAGGGCGAAAGCGTTTGGCTGGAACTGGAAGAAGACAAGCAGCCACCCGCATCATACATCAACCCGGCCGCCCATTCCCACTCCAATGCGGCGAACGTCTGGACATTTGCGTCTGCCAGCCTCAGTTGCGCCCCTTCGGCGGCATGGAACGTGGCGGCGCCGGTCCCGTGCCGGCAGCTAGTTTAGCGCCGGCAGCGCATCGACGGGCCGCAGCGTCGGCGTCCCGCGGGCCTTCTGCTCTTTTTGGTGCGCAAGCTCGCGCAGCGTGATGAAGCGGTGCTGGCCGCCGGTTCCCTCGGCCAACTGAATCAGCGAGCAAGTCTCGCGGATCTCGAAACAGAAGTGGATCACGTTGATCTTGATCTTTTCCTTCTTGCAGTGCCGAATCAAACGACGGACCTCGCTCGGCGACAGGTCGTCCTTCGCCTCGCCGTCGGTCATCAGGAAGATCATGTCCGGATGGCACTGCAGCGCGTTATCCAGCGCAATCGAATGATTGGTGTTCGCCTCGGCCTTCATGCCGTAAACGAACGATTTGGCGAGTTCCTTGTTCGCATAGTTCGCCGTGTACATCGTCGGCGAACCGCCGAACATCACCGCGATGTCGTTGTAGAAAACAATTTGGAACCGGCATCCTTCGTTGAGGTCGCCGAGGCTGCGGATCAGCTCGTTCTTGGCGGCTTCCAGCGGCGTGACCGTGAGGCTGTTATCGCCGTCGACCTGATAGGTGAAGACCGAGTTCATGCTCTGCGAGCGGTCGAAGGCGTAGACGAAGTTGCCCCCTTCGCCGGCCAGTCCGAACATGCTCGTGTACGCATGGCCGGGGCCCGACCCGTCGCCCGTGCCGGTCCCTTTGCCCGCGCCATGGCCGCCGCCGGAGCCCGTGCCCGACCCGCCGTCGCCCGTACCATTTCCCGGAACCGTCCCGCCGCCGGCAATCGTGCCGCCGCTGGCCGCCAGCAGCGACGCCGCATCAACGCCAACCGAGTCGCCCGTAACATCGGTTGCCATCGAGTCGATTTGCGGATCGACCAGATCACTCAGCGAAGGGGCCTCCAGCGGCACTTCCTCAGCCCCGGCAGACATCGACGCAACTTCCGCCTCGAGTTGGGCATCGAGCGGCTGACCCAACCCGTCGCCGCCGTTACCGCCGCCGCCCGCGTCAAAATCGGTCAGCCCAGGGTCGGCCGCATAGTTGAGCGTCAGTTCAACTCCCTTTTCCTTCGGCACTGTTTGAATCAACAGGCCCAGCACCAGGATCAGCCCCATGTGGGTGATCAGCGACACAAGCCACGACGGCAGCGATTCGACGTCGAACCACGAGTGCGGCGGCGGCAAGGTTTCCGTGTCGTTCATCAAACTACTGGTGATGCAAATGCAGGCAAACGACCGGCTTCCTGCCAAGCGAATGGATGCGGTTCATTCAACCGCGACTACTGAACATGTTTGGTATCGACCGCGATCTTCTTCAGGCCCAACTCGTGCAACAAATCCATCACGCGAATCACTTCTCCATAAGGAATCGCCCGGTCGGCGGCTAGATTCACCCGCTGATCGTCGCGCACCAATCCGAGTTCCTCGATCAGCTGCTTGAGCCCGTCGGCGTCGGTTTGACGTTCGTTCAGAAAAATCTGCATCGAGCCGTCATCGCCGCGTCGGACCGAGACGGTGATCGGCGGCAGTTCGCTCGCTTGCTCCACCGACCCTGATTCCGGCAGATCGACCTTGATCGGCGCCGAGGCCACGATGGCCGGCACGGTGATCATGAACACGATCAGCAGCACCAGCACCACGTCCACCAACGGCGTGACATTGATGTCGCTCATCACGGCATCGTCTTCGTCGGAGAATCCGGAACCTGCTGATGCGCCCATAATTCTCGATCCGCAAGTAAGGGTGAAGGACTTCGAAGCGGTCGACGACTCGAAACACTCTTGATCCGCTGACTAGACGCGCCCAGCGACGGCCGGCGGAGCCAGCGGCGCCTCGCCGCCTGCCTTCCGGCCTTCAACGCGAACGTTCGCCAGCACCAAATGGGCGAGCGAATCGACGTTCGCCATGGTATTGCGCACCCGCCGTTGCAGCAGATTAAACGCCACAACCGCCGGGATGGCGACGAACAGTCCCACGGCGGTGGCGACCAACGCTTCGAACACGCCCGCCATCACCGCGTTCGGATCGCCCGCTCCGCCAGCCGCGCCCCCAGCCAAATCGTGAGCCGCCTTGACGATGCCAAGCACCGTACCGAGGAGCCCAATGAACGGCGCATTACTGCCGATGGTCGCCAGGATTGATAAGCGGGCGTCCACGACGGGCCGCAGCCGAGACTTCGCCGCCAACATCGCCTCGCCGCAAGCGGTCGCCCCGCGCCGCAAGGCGGGCAGCCCCGCCGCGACAACGGCGCACTCAATTGCTTCCGATCCCTTGACCAGGTCGAACGCCCCGCGGACGTCGCCCGCCTGCAGCAGCTTTTCCAGTTCCTCGCCCAGGGCGTCGGCGTCGATCCGACGGACATAAAAGTAGATGCAGCGATCAACGATCAAGGCGACGCTGATCACGCTCAGCAACACCAAGACCCACAGCACCCACTCGGCGCCGACGAGCGTCAATCTCAATAGGACTGAAGTTAGCATACCGACACGTCACTCCGATTCGGGTACTGCAAGGCGTCGCCTCGCAGAAGTCGCTTCTCTGTTCCTCTCGACCCGTCGCGGCGCCGCAGTCGTTGCCGCCGCGCCGCCTCGATGCCGTCGTTCGATCAATCAACGTCTCCGCGTGGAGCGGATCGGGCAGGACCTTCTTGCTGGTGAAGGCGCATCCGCTCTTGCGTTCGGCCCCTTCGCGGCTTCGCTCGCCAATCGCTGAGAGTTCCGGGTTGCTCAGCGAAAAAGCACGCGACATGCGCAGCGGCCGCCGGCGAAAACCGGTGACGCAATCCCCGCAGCCATGATCGCATTTTAGTCGTCGCGAAACAGGGCGGCAAACGAATTCGCCCCGCGACAGACGCCCTGCCGCCGGCTCCCGACTACAACCTCTACAGGCTGCAGGACCGCTAATCCAGGGAACCAAAGCCTCGCCAGCGGCGCTCAGCCGTAACCCAGGGCGACGCCCGGTTGCTCCCTCAACGGCACGCGATAGCCCGCGGGCCAGCGTCGTTAGCGACGACCGGAGCGCGACTTCGTAGGCGCCCCGCCGGGCCTACCGCTGCCGCAATCGGAAGCCCAGCGGCAGCAGCGCGCCCAGGGCCAGCAGCAGGCAATTCGGTTCCGGAACAGCTCCGGTTGTTGGCGAGGCGAACGACGTCGGCTGACCAAAGCCGCGCTGCCACGCCATGAAATCGGCCCCGTCCACGTCGCCGTCGCCATCGGCGTCGCCTTGAGCTTTGGTCGCGCCGGTCGTCTTGCCAAAGCCCGCTTTCCAGCCATTGAGGTCATTCGCGTCGACGAATCCATTGCCGTCGAAATCGCCGTTGACCGTCGGCGCGACGACGCGGAGCGTGCCGTTCACATAGAGTTGCGAAGTATCCCAAGAGGCTCCCGGCAACGTCGGCAACGCGACGCTCGAAAACTGGCCGCTCAAGGAACCCCAATTCAGGATGTCGAAGGTCTGGCCGATCAACGGCGTGAAGCCATTGATCAGCGAGACTTCCAGCGCACTGTTCGTCGAGAAGGCGCCGGCGATGTTCAGTGCGTCGTACTGCGCGCCGCGAGTCGTGCCGCCTAACTCGATCTTGAGCGTCGCTGATGGAGCAAGAGTCACGTTACCGCCGTACGAAACCAGCGCCGGACTATTGCCCGGGATAATGGGGCCGGCATACTCGACCGTTCCGCCGCCCGTGAAACTGCCGATGCCGGCCTGACTGCCTAGGAAAACGGTCGTCGACCCCGTCGCGGTGAGGACCGTTCCGCCATTCAAGAAGTCGCCGTAAAAGCTCGACGTCGAGTTGCCGACCGTCGACACCTGACCCAATAGATTAAGGACGTTGCCTATGATATCTGTGTTGCCGCCGCTGAACGCCATGAAGCCTTCGTTAAGGATGCCGCCGTCAGCGATAATTGTCCCGCGTCCGGAGATGCCGCCCGTCAGCGCGACGTTCGTCACTCCCTGGGTGAACTCGATCGTTCCGCCCAGCAAGCTGATGTTACCGGCGTTGTTGTTCGTCGCACCGATGTAACGCTGCGAGTCGCCTTCCATCACACGGATGACGCCCCCAGGCTGGTTACTAAGATTCGCGTCAACCGTTCCGGAGCCGACGATCCGACCCAGATTGGTCAGCGTCGGCGAGACGATCGAACTGCCGAGGTTCAACAACTGCACTTCGGCGCCCGCAGCATTGCTGAACGCAGTAGCCGCTCGAATGCTTGCACCGTTGACGGCGACTACTCCCGACAGATTCTGGAACGCCCCGCCCATCTCGAGGTTCGTACTGCGAATCAGCATTCCGCGGCCCGCTTTCTGGAATGTTCCGGTTCCAGTGATCGAACCGGTGAAGTCGAAGTTGACCGTGGCGTCGCTGGCCAGGGCCACCGTCCCGCCGGCGTCGAGTTCCAATCTGCCGCTCCCGGTCAACTTCGCAACGGTTTGCTTAAACGCTCCCGTTTGAAAGATGCCCGTGGCTTCGATCGCAAGATGAGCGTTCGCCGCCAATGGTTCGTTGACGCCGAGCCGCGCATAACCCGACGCGACCCCTGATTGATTCGTGCCAACCTGCAGGTCGCGATCAATGATGTACTTCAGAATGGCACCCGCGCTCGTGCCTGATCCGTTCACGACGATCGGTCCGCCATCCAAAGTGATGTTCTGCGTCGTCACGATCGGCAGCGACGGTCGCAGCACAATTTGCCCCGCGCCGCCTTTGGTTCCAATTGGCAGCACAGGGTTTGGATTGTTAACCGGTGGTGCAATCGTGCCGCCAGCCGCTGAAAGCCCCGAACTGGCGAAGGTCGTTGCAATCGGAACGCCGCGCGACGCGGGGTCGGAACTCTGCAGTCCGTCGATAATGATCTTGCCGCCACCGCCGCCGCCGCCCTGATAGGTCGCGTCGCCGCCGATCGCGGTGAAGGCTTGCCGAGGCAGCGGGATCACTTGCTTTGCATGAAGGTAGATCTGGCCCCCTGCGCCGCCACCGCCGCTACCGGAGCCACCCGTTGATCCAGCGCCGCCGTTAGCCGTGATCACTGGCGTGTATTCCTCGAACAGATCCAATTCAACGTTAAAGGCAATCGTATCCACCGCACCGAGCTCAATCGCCCCGCCGCCGCCGCCGCCGCTAGCGAACCCGCCGCCGCCGCCGCCGCCGCCGCCCACCAGCAAGTTGGAAACGTTCGCCGACCCGCCCGCTCCGCCGCCCGTCCCGGTGCCAGTTCCGCCCGCGCCGCCGTTGCCGCCGCCGCCGCCGCCGCCTGAGACGCCTGCCGAGCCGGCGCTGGGCCCAGTGCCGGCCTGTCCGTTGGCGCCTCCCGCGCCGCCGCCAACGCCTGGCGTTCTCGTTCCCGACAACGGGTTCGACTCGACGACGCCGCCGTTAATCGCGACCGGAATCATCGTAATGTTCTGGTGCGAAAGAATCGCCACCGGGTTCGCCCCAGTGTTCGACCCAGTGATCGTCAGCTCCCTAGCCTTTCCGCCAAGGTCCACATTGGTAAACGTGAACACCGCGATGGCAGGCCCGCCCGCCTGCGGCGTCATCACCGCGTTGTAGACTGTCGTCCCGTAAGTGAACTGCGCGCTGATCCCGGTGGTGACGATCGTCGCCGTCGCCGTCCCCTCCAGAATAGGGTTCAGCCCCAAGCCGCTATCGAGCGGGGCGTAGCTCAACGGGTTGAGTTGGGCCAGCGCCAAACCGGGCGTCATGACCAACACGGCAAGTGTAGCGACGATCCTTCGCATGATCTCTCCGAGATAACTCGCAATGCGCGCACGGTCTTCCATGAACCGAGCGATTTCTTACCAAGATGCCGAGAAACGGCCTAGAGTGATTCAGACTGCCGACGCTTTGACAGGGAGCCGAGCGCAGGCCGCCCTTCGCCTGCTAGCACCGTTCAATCGGCGTTGAAACCGCCGCGCCGTTGCTGCTTTTTCTGCGAGTTGCGCTGCTTCGACTCGATGCGCCGTTCGACGGCCCCGCGCGACGGCCGCGTCTTTACGCGTCGCGTGGGCGGCTTCGCCACTGAAAGAATCATCGCTCGCAGCCGCTCATAGCACGCCGTCAGATTCCGCGGCTGTTCGCGATGTTCGTCCGCCGCGATGACGATTTCGCCGTCGTTCGTGATGCGGCTCCCAAAGTGAGCCAGAAATCGCTGCCTCACGCCCTCTGGCAGGCTGGGCGAATCGACGACCCGCCAGCGCAGAATTGCCTTGGAGTTCACCTTGTTCACGTTCTGCCCGCCGGGCCCCGCGCTGCGCGCGTAAGAAATGCCAAGTTCGGCCGCGGGAATCGTGATGGCGGCATTCACAATCAGCGGGCGGGCCATCGGCGAACCTAACTCCGCTCGCCGCTAACGGGCGCCAGTACGCGCTCGAAGTATTCGAGCGACGCACTGAGAACTTCCTCGTACTGGCTCTCGTCGAGTTGGCTGCCGATTAACTCGACGTCAAAATCGCCCGTGTACCCCGCGTCGACGAGCCCGCGGACAATCTCGGCCAAATGCAGTCGTCCTTCGCCAAGAGGCCGGCGCGGTTGATCAATGGCGTGGGCCTCGGCGCGATCCGCCAAATGAACGACGCCGATGTGAGGCACAAGCTCGGCAAGGTTCGCCCGCACCGCCTCATCGTGACCGAAATGATAGGTGTCGAACACGAGCTTTAAGAACGGCGTCCGGTAACTCTCCACCAGCGCGACCGTTGATTCGACGTCGGTCAAAAACGTCCAATCCCCCGCACTCGCCGCATGCATCGGTTCGATCGCCAGCGCCACTTCGACGTCGGCCGCATAGTCGAGCAATTGATCGAGCGCGCCGCGAAGCAATCGCTCGGCCTGCCGGTAGATGTGAAAGTTTCGCCCGCCCGGATAAATCACCAGGCAACCGGCGCCGAGCGCTCCCGCCATACGAATGGCATGAATCGCGTCTTGGACGCTCTCCTCAGGCGTGCGTCCGCAACTCCCCGTGAACCCGCCGGCCCACAGCAGATTCGTGACCCGCAGCCCCGACTCGGCGATGAGATCGACGGCCGCTTCTTCGCCGTAGTCAGAAAGCTTTTGCCGCCACACGCCGATGCCTTCGTAGCCAGCCGCCGCGTACTGGCGAACGTCTTCTTCGAGCGGCCAACGAAACGTCGTCAGCTCATTCATCGACAGCGTGGGCATAACGCGCGATCTCGCAGAGAATCTTGCAAGGGACAAGGCGGACTCCATTCACGCGTCGTGCGGCGACGCGCTCACCATCTCGATGCCGTGCCGAGTATGCGTCATCGTCGCGCGCATGTAAAGCAGTTGACAAGATCAGTCGAGCGCGACCGCGCCGAAGCGCCGCGCGTGACCGCGACGCGGGCCGTAGCGAACGAGGCAATCGCCCGCGCGCGGGACTGGCGCGTCCGCCTGCTTCACGCCAGGACGTTCGCAGCTAGCGGCGCGGCTGGGCAAAGTCGCCCGAAAAACATCTGGACATGCGCCCCAAAATCCCTATTTCCCGCGAATTCTGTTGCCCGCGCCGTTGAACCTGATATCGTTTAGGAATCGAGCGGCAAGTGTCGGGGGACGCAGCCGCTCGCGGCGCTAGCCGCAATGAGCCGCTGGACATCGTCCAGCATCGACTCGGCATCCATTGTTCTGCACGTAGACCACGCGCTTCCGGCGGCGGAAGGCGTCTTGCGCGATGACAGTCCGCCTTCTTATCGCTGACGACCATGAGGTGATTCGCGCGGGATTGCGCAGTTTGCTGGCGGACATCCGAGACGTCGAGATCATTGGAGACGCCGCCGACGGCGAGGAGGCGATTCGCCTCGCGCGACGCTACCGCCCCGACGTAATCCTGCTCGACGTGAGAATGCCGGGCGTCGACGGCCTCGGCGTCTTGAGCCAGCTCCGCGCCGAACTGCCGGGCGGTTCCATCGTCATGTTCAGCTCGTACGACAATCCCACGTACATCGCGCGGGCCGTCGCCCTTGGCGCCGCCGGCTACCTGGTCAAAAACGCGTCACGCGACGAGATCGTCGCCGCCATCCGCCGCGCGGCCGCGGGAGACATGCTCTGGTCGCGCGAAGGTCTACGCCGCGTCGCAGGCGCTCTTTCGACGCCGCGCGCCGCGATCGACTTCGACGCGCCGCTCACCCGTCGCGAGAGCGAAGTCCTCCGTCAGCTCGCCCTGGGGCTCAGCAACAAGGAAATCGCCCAAGCGCTCGACATCAGCTACGAAACCGTCAAAGAGCACGTCCAGCACATCCTGCGCAAGCTCGGCGTCGCCGACCGAACGCAAGCCGCCGTCTGGGCGGTGCGCAAGGGCATTGCGTGACGTCTTGGCCGTCCTCTATCGGCTACAGCGCCGCCGACCCCGTCTCTCCCGTCCGCACGCGCACGACTTCCGTCAGGTCGGACAAAAAGATCTTCCCGTCGCCCACTTGCCCGGTCTTTGCCGCGCCGATAATCGCCGACACCGCCTTCGGCGCCAGCTCCGCCGCGACCGCGAGCTCGATCTTCACCTTCGGCACGAAATCGACGCGATACTCCGTGCCGCGATACGTTTCCGTATGCCCGCGCTGCCGCCCGAAGCCCCGCACTTCCGTCACTGTCATGCCGTGCAAGCCCACGCCGATGAGGGCTTCCTTCACGTCGTCCAGCTTATGGTGCCGTACAATCGCTTCGATCTTCTTCATCTGAGTCAACCTGCCATTTGCCTGGGCGCCGACGGCCGTCAACGAACGCCGCCAATGGTAAAGCGACGCCGTCCGCCGCACGTCACCGAAAATTATACCCGCGTCACCCAATTTGGGCTCGCCCGATGATTTGCGTCCAGTAACCCGACCATGTCGGCGTCTCAGCGGCTACAAATGCAGGAAACGAGCTTTCCCCCGCGTCACTAGACATTGTTCTCGGAACAAAAGCGGCGACTCCGACGCCGTTCATCACCGGCAACGAAAAAAGGGATGACGCCCGCGATTTGGAATCGCGAACGCATCCCTCTTGTTAGCGGTTCGATCGCTGATCAGTCTAAATCGCGGCGGCGCCCGTTTCGCCGGTGCGCACCCGCACGACTTCGGCCAGGTTGGTGACGAAGATCTTACCGTCGCCCACCTGGCCCGTCTTGGCGGCCCCGACGATCGCCGACAACGCCTTGTCGGCCACGTCGTCGCCGACGACCACCTCGATCTTCACCTTCGGCACGAAGTCGACCTTGTACTCGGTGCCGCGGTAGGTCTCGGTGTGACCCCGCTGCCGGCCGAACCCGCGCACCTCGCTGACCGTCATCCCTTGAAGCCCAACGGCAATCAAGGCTTCTTTCACCTCGTCGACCTTATGGTGACGAACAATGGCTTCGATTTTTTTCATCGTGAGATGTCCCTAACAAGAGAACATGTGGTTTGTCGGAAATAGTTGCGAGTTTCGAGTTGCGAGCCTTTGAGAGGTGAATGGCGCTGACGCCTTTTTCCCAACTCGAAACTCACTTCTCGCTTCTCATAACTCCTAGGCGAAAATGTAACCCTCTTCGCCATGCTCGGTCACATCGAGCCCGCGCATTTCGCCCTCTTCGCTCACGCGCAATCCCATCACGGCGTCGAGAACTTTGAGAATGATGAACGTCGCCACAATGCTGAAGACCCAAGTCACCAGCACCGCCACGATCTGGCCGATAAACACGCGGCTTTCGCCTTCGACCAAACCCAGCTTGTTGACGCCGTCGATGTTCCAGCAGTTCCGCGTCGCGAAAACGCCCGTCAGCACGGCGCCCAGCGTCCCTCCGACGCCGTGAACGCCGAACGCATCGAGCGAGTCGTCATATCCCATATGCGCCTTCAGCTTGCTGCACGCCAGGGCACACACAATCCCGGCGAGAAAGCCCATCGCCAGGGCCGGCATCGGTTGGACAAACCCCGCCGCGGGAGTGATGCAGACCAGTCCTGCCACAGCCCCCGACGCGGCGCCCAGGACGCTCGGCTTGCCGTTGTGCATCCATTCGTAGACGCACCAGCCCAAGAGTCCCGCCGCCGCCGAAAAATGCGTCACGGCAAATGCGCTGCTGGCGAGGTGATCGCTCAACAATTCGCTGCCGGCGTTGAATCCAAACCACCCGACCCACAACATCGCGGCGCCGAGCACCGTGTACGTCAGGTTGTGAGGCCGCATATCCTCGTGGCCAAATCCCTTCCGCTTGCCAATCAGGATCGCGCACAACAGCGCCGAGATTCCCGAACTGATATGGACGACCGTGCCGCCCGCAAAGTCGAGCGCCCCGCCAGCCAGCGCCACCGACTTGCCCGCCTCAATGTTTTCTGTCGTCGTGAAGGCGAGCAGACCCCCGTCCCACACCCAGTGGCACAGCGGGCAGTAGACGAACGTGCCCCACAGAATCGAGAAAGCGACCATCGTGCTGAACTTCATCCGTTCAGCGAACGCCCCGCAGATTAGCGCCGGCGTAATGATGAAGAACATTCCCTGGAACAGCACGTGGCAGTACATCGGAATCGGCACGCCGAACACGTCGTACATCGGCTCGGTCGGCACGCCGGCCGCTTCGTCCCAGCCCCGCTGCACCCCTTGCATGAAGAGGTACTCGCCGTTGCCGATGAATCGTCCCGAGCCGCCGAACGCCAGGCTGTAGCCGTAAATCGCCCACAGCACCGTCATCAGGCCCATCAGGAAGATGCACTGCATCATCACGCCTAGCACATTCTTTTTCCGGACGAGGCCGCCATAGAACATCGCCAAGCCCGGGGCCGTCATGAACAACACCAGCGCGCTGCTAGTGAGCATCCAGCCGGTATTGCCGGCCAGCCGCCCCTGCTCGGCGACCTTGGCGACGTCCTCTAAGGTCAGCGGCGCCGCCTCAGCGGACTCTTCGGCCGGCGTCTCGACCCGCTCGGCGTCCGCCGCCTCGTCGAGCGCTACCCCCTCCTGCGCCCAACTTGGCGAAGCCGCCAGCGCGCCCAGCAGCGCGACTCCCAGCAACCAACAACCCATCCAGCACCCGCCGGAAACCGAGGGCGCACCACTGCACAAGATCCTCATCGCTGATATCTCCACCTGTCGAGAAAAAGAATCAATTTCATTCCGCCAACAAGAAATCGAAACGCACTCCGCAAAGCTCAGCGAAGTCGTGCGGCAAGAATCGCCGGCATCATAGCGCACGCGACTAACGCTTCACAGTAGCGCGTGCAAAAAAAAGAAACCGCCGCCTTGGTTGAAAACGTTCACGCTAACAATTAAACCACGGAGGCACGGTGAGCACAGAGAAGTGCGTGACAATCGACTTTCTCCGTGCTCCCAGTGCCTCCGTGGTGAATGTCTTTCAGAGTGAATCCGCCTCCCGAATACAAGAAGGGGCGCCCGCAATTTCAAATCGCGAACGCCCCTCCCGGCAACTCACTACGCAGTTTGTGCTGCGGCTGCAGACGCCTTCTTACAGCGCCGCCGGACCGCTTTCGCCGGTCCGCACGCGGACCACTTCGGCCAGTTCGGTGACGAAGATCTTTCCATCGCCGACTTGGCCCGTCTTCGCGGCGCCGACGATCGCCGACAACGCCTTGTCGGCGATGTCGTCGTTCACGGCGATTTCAATCTTCACCTTCGGCACGAAATCGACGGTGTACTCCGTCCCGCGGTAGGTTTCCGTATGCCCCCGCTGCCGGCCGAAGCCCCGCACCTCAGATACAGTCATGCCTGTCAGCCCGACGCCGACCAAGGCCTCCTTCACTTCGTCGACCTTATGGTGGCGAACGATCGCTTCAATTTTTTTCATGTGTAGCCTCTCGGCCCTAGACGAATCGAGTGGATTAAGTCGCTGGATAAGGCGACTCGGGCGGCGACGTCCGCCGCCCAAGTCGTTCCGAATCCTTTTCGTCCCACCAGAGACGATGCGAATTCAACGTTTCCAGGACGTTCAACAACCTTAAACATGGGGAGCCGGCATAAAGTCCGGATACCCCGTGGCGCCCATCTCGGCCATGTCTAAGCCTTCCTTCTCGACGTCGGCAGGCACTCGCATCGGCGTAATCAGGTTGCTGATCTTAAACAGGATGAAGGACGCTACTGCTCCGAACACCAGCACGGTGACGGCGCTAAGGGCTTGTGCCATGAATTGGGAGGAGTCACCGTAAAAAAGTCCTCGGACGCCGTCAGTCAGCACGCCGTCAGAATCGAGGGTCGAATCCCACTTCTCCCGTACGACGCCGTTCCAACCCATGCCGTACTTGCCGTTGGCGAACAGTCCCAGCGACAAGACGCCCCAGATGCCGTTGACGCCATGCACCGAGATGGCGCCGACCGGATCGTCAATTCCCATCTTGTCCCAAAAGATGACGCTGATCACCACCAGCACGCCGGCGATGGCGCCGATGAGTACCGCAGCCCAGCTATCGATGAACGCACAAGGAGCCGTGACGGCCACCAAGCCCGCCAACATGCCATTGCAGATCATCGACGGGTCCGGCTTCATGCCGCGGAGCATCATGTAGAACATGCAGGAAATCGCACCGGCCACGCTGGCGAGCATCGTGTTGACGACCACGGTCGCTAGTCGCAAATCAGTGCCCGACAACGTCGATCCGGCGTTAAACCCAAACCAGCCGAACGCCAGGATAAACGTCCCCGCGACGACCATCGGGATGTTGTGCCCCGGAATGGCTCGTGGTTTGCCGTCGACGTACTTGCCGATGCGCGGGCCAATCAAAATCCCGCCGACCAACGCGATGATGCCGCCCATCGAATGGACGACCCCCGATCCGGCAAAGTCGACTGCTCCGTGGCCCAGCCCCCAATTCTTACCTGCCTGCGCGAGCCAACCGCCGCCCCACACCCAGTGGGCGTAAATACAGTACGGAAGCGCGATCCAGAGGCCAAATAAGATGAAGTTTTTCCAAGCCCACCTCTCCGCCAAAGTACCGGTCGGTATGGTGGCGGTGGTGTCCATAAACACCATCATGAAGAAGAACAACGTCATGATGCTGACGTCATCCAAGTTGTTCAGGAAGAAGCCTTCCGTGCCGATGATGCCGAACGACTTCGCGTCGTCTCCCTCGCCAGTCGTGATCGAGAACCCGCTGTCGAGCGCAACGGTGCCCGGGCCGATCGGAGAGTACCACCCCGGCGCGACCGGAGCGTTCCACCAGTTGCCCCAGCCAATGCCGAAGCCGTAGACCCAAAACGCGAGACAACCGAGCGGATAAATCATCAGATTCATCGCCGAGGTGTGCGCCGAATTCTTCGCGCGGCACAACCCGGTCTCGACCATCATGAAGCCAGCCTGCATGAACATCACCAAGCAGCCGGCAATAATCACCCACAAGACGTTAATCGAAAATAAGTTGTGGGCGATGCGATCGTAGAGCTTATCAGGAGTCATTTCAGCCGGCGCACCGTCGCCCACCGGGCCAGCGCCAGGAGTCGTCCAGTAACCAGCGGCGCCGCCGCCCGCATCGGGCCAGGCGCCCCCTTCGGCGGCAGGAGCCAGGTACGTCGGCGCCGGGGCCGCCTCTTCCTCTACCACGACGGCCGCTTCCTCTTCGACCACTTCCGCAGGGGCCTCGGCCGGCGCCTCAGCCTCCTCGGCAGTTTCGGCGGCGGCTTCTTGAGCCCAAACGGTCGGCGCCGTCGACGCCGTCAAAGAAAAGACCAACAGCAGGGACAACAACCCCCACCATGGCCCGCGTAGCTTGGGGGACCAGTGGCTCGTACAACCCATTGCGACACTCCCGCAGAACAGAGGAAAGGATGCTCGTTCCAGCGACTGCGCTGGAGATAAACGGAGCCGAACCCTCGGCGGAGAGCCCAACGGCTTTTCCCGGCGCGGCGAAGTGCGCTCAACGTAGAACAAGGCGACTTGGAGAGCTTTCCCGACGACGCAGCCGCGCCGCTCCCTAAGTAACGCAAGGTCCCCTTCGAGAGTCCGCCTGGACGCTTTTCGAGGTCTCTGTCGGCACGATCCCTGCCGACATATTTTCGACGCGTACGGTGATAGCAACGACCGTGCCACGTCCCTGCACGCACGTATCTAGCAAGTCGCAACTCGTTGATGCGTAAGGAATAAACCACTCTCAGATTGTGTGGAGCCGCGCCATCTAGCGAAGGCGGTGCCCCATCCCTAGGCACGCCCTGCGCAGCTTCTGCTCAAAACCATTGAGCCGCTGCGCAAATGAGTTGTCGTCCCCGTCAGCGGCTCTCAAACACGCTCTGAAATTCCCCAAAACCAGATACAGAAATTGGCCACCCAACCCGCTATTGTGAACAACCGAACAGTACGAGCAGGCAGGGGTTCATCGGCAAAAAAACAATGCCTGAATCCACCCCCAGAAACACACGAGCATCCAGCATCCAAGCCCTGACGCCTGACGCCTGACGCCTGACGCCTGACGCCTAACAACTGACAACTGACAACTGACAACTGACAACTGACAACTGACAAGGAACCAATTCATGTCCAACCCCGGTCGCCCAAGAATCCTCGACGACAAGAAACGCTGCGAGGTCATCACGCTCCTCGGAGTCGGCTTAGGCCTCCAAGAAGCCGCTCGTTATGTCGGCTGCTCCGTCGATACACTCCGCCGCGAGATGCAGCGGAACGAAGAGTTCCGCGACGAAGCTCGCACTGCGGAAGTCCGTGCCCAAATTGGCGCCGTCCGCAGCTTACGCGAAGCCGCTGCCACCCATTGGCGAGCCGCCGCCTGGTACCTGGAACGGACCAACCCGCGCCGTTTCTCTCGCCCCAGCCTGCGAACCTTTCGCCCTGATGAGATCGAAGCAGTCTTCAGCGACGTCATTGCGGCTGCTGCCGAGGAGATCGAGGACTTCGAGCTACGCGATCGCGTCTGCCGTCGTCTCACCATTGCCGGCTGCCGCGCCGCCCGCGCCCTGGAGTCAGATTCGGCCCGCCGCGTCGACCCGCGGTCGGTGATTCCCGTTCGCAAATCGGCGGCCGATCTGTTCTTCGAGCAATTCGAGGAAGAACAACGGCGTGCCTGGGAAAAGAGCGCGACCATTCGGCAAAACTTGCAGGCGAAGCCGCAGGCCTCGACTCCGACTGGCCAGTCGCCCAGTCCGACGACGCCTGCTACGCCGTCGAGCGACCGACCGATTCCCAGGCAGGCGGCATAACCTGCGCCGCTTCGCCAAGTTCGCTGAGGTTTTGCGACTTTTGAGTCCTTCCATCGGTCAGCGAAAAACGCAAAATTCACCCCCAACTAACTAACGCAAATCATCCAACAACGACTGTTTTTACCGATTCGATTGAACCGTTACGCACAGCGCCAGGGCAGTATTTTGCCGCACGTTAATGGGGCCCCCCGCAGTACAACGCAAAAGCAAAACCCCGGGAAGGCGAGCATCCAGCAACTGACGCGACCGCCTGTCGCCCGGTCGCCTATCGCAACCTCAAAGCCAAAAACAAGTTAAGAGTCGTGTCGCCCAAAACGAAAATGGCGACACTCACGACAACGCGACACAAGGACGTCACCAGCAACCAGCAACTGACAACCAAACGCCGGCAACCCTATAATCACGCTCCATGTCAACCTTCGACTTTCCAGACCTCCCGTCGCAGTTCCGCCAGTTGCTCGGCAAATGTCGGGACCTCTACGTCTCCAGCGGCGAACTGGCGGCGCACGACAATCCGCAGCAACTCGAAGCGACGTCGGGCCCTTTTGTCCAGCTAATGGACGACCTCCACGGCGCCCTCCTGGTCAAGGTGTTCGTCAGCGTCTGCCAGTGCGACCGCCGCTGGAGCAAGAACGAGAAGTTTCTGGCCGAGGTTCTCGTCTTCCATCTCTGGGACAAGTGGCTCGAAGGCGACGCGCTGCGCGACGCCTTGATCGAGATGTCACAGAAAGCGACCGAACTGAAGTGGTACGCCCTGGTCCGTCCATTCGACCAGATCCCCGTCCTTCGCAATCGCGTCGGCGAGCTCGAAGCGCTCGTCGTCCGCCTCGCCAACCTCGTCGCCCGCGCTGATGGCCCGATCCAGGAAGTCGAAGCGGCTCAGATCAAATCGATTCAGGACGAACTGAGTCGCCACCTCCGCGCGATCCCCATCGACGAACCGAGCGAACACGCCGCCGCCGATCAGGCCGGCCCTCAGGCTATCGAGAAAATCTTCGACGCCCCCGCGCTCCCCCCCATCACCGCGCCGCGCGACCGCGGCGATTCCCCAGCACCCACCCTCGACCCCAAGCTAGCCGCGACGCGCGAGCGGAGCGCGCCCCCATCCCCCAATAAATCCAAACTCCCAAGCGCCCCCGCCAGCGGCGATCCCCCCATCACTCCCGAGAAGACGCCAGCCGAGCGGCTCGCCGAAACCATGGCCGAGCTCGATCGCCTCATCGGCCTCGGCGAGATCAAGGAAGAGGTCCGCACGCTCGCCAACTTCCTCAAGGTCCAAGCCAAGCGGACCGAAGCGGGCCTCCCCACGACCGAGCTTAGCCTCCACATGGTCTTTAACGGCAACCCTGGCACCGGCAAGACGACGGTCGCCCGGATTGTCGGCTCGATCTTTGGCGCGATGGGCATCCTCAAGAAGGGTCATCTGATCGAGACCGACCGCAGCGGCCTTGTCGCCGAATACGCCGGGCAGACCGGCCCCAAGAGCCACAAGAAGATTGACGAAGCTCTCGATGGCGTCCTGTTCATCGACGAAGCCTACACGCTCGTCGCTGCCGAAAGCGAAGACCCCTACGGAAACGAAGCCGTGCAGACGCTGCTGAAGCGGATGGAAGACGACCGCGAACGGCTCGTGGTGATCTTGGCCGGCTATCCCGACGAAATGGCAACGCTGCTGCAATCGAACCCGGGCCTGTCGTCTCGATTCAGCCGGCAACTGGAGTTCGTGGACTACACGCCGCTGGAACTCGCCAGCATTTTCGGCGTGATGTGCGACAAGAGCCAGTATCGCGTCTGCTCGGCGACGCGGGCCAAAACCATCGTCGGGCTCAGTTATCTCCACGCCAATCGCGATCGGCACTTCGGCAACGGGCGCACCTCGCGCAATTTGTTCGAGCTCGCCATTCGGCGCCAGGCGAACCGCATCGCCGAGATCGCCGACTTGTCGATCGAACAACTCTCGACGCTGCTGCCGGAAGACGTCGAGTTCGAAGACGCCCCGCCCGCAGCCTTGGCCCCGCTCGCCGACGAGAACCTGCGATTCCGCATCGAGTGCCCCAAGTGCGAACACGACAAAGACGTGCCGCCCAAGTTTCTCGGCGAACAAGTCCGTTGCCCCAAGTGCAATGAGGAATTCAACGCCGCGTGGGGAGAGATTGCAGAAGCGAAGAAGGCAGAGAACGCAAATGACGAATGACGAAACCAGAATGACGAATGGGGATCGCTTGCGTCTTATCATTTGTCATTCGTCATTCGGATTTCGTCATTCCCCTAGAATCCCCGCCCGTTCGTAAATCCGCGATTGGGAAACCGCGGCCGTCCCATCGCTTGCCGAGACTGCTGCCGCATCGGGGCGCGGCGCTCCATCCCGCGATTCGCGCTATGCTGCAGCGCCGCGCCGGCGACCTCGGCCAGCACCTTCAGCAGCACCAGCGACACGTCGCCAGCTGTCGCCCCGCCGAACTGCGGCCCCTGCTGCTCATGCCACGCCGGCGCGAATCGCTGGGTCTGTTGCAGCGCCGCCCATGCCTGCTGCGCCGACAGTCGTCCGGCGACGAACTGCTCGACCAGGTCCTCGGGGTTCAGCTGGAGCGAAAACATCGACCGCTGCGAGTCGAACTCCGCCTGCCGGAATCGTTGCAGCAGCTCTTGCAGTCCATTGAATCGCTCGTCCCAGGCCGCGCGAGCCCGACCCAACTCGGCCCCGCGCCCCTCCGCTGCATCGAGTTGACTGCCAATCTGTGCTACTTGGGACACGATCGCATCATCGTCGCGCTGGGGCGTACTTTGCGAGTGCCTCTCCAATCGCGACTCCGGCAGCTTCTCGAGGAACGCCTTCATCCGGCCGATGGCGCGCTCGTAGAATTCATTCTGTTGCCCTTCCAATTGGGAAATCTGCTGCTGCAGCTGCTGCACTTCGTTCTGTGCGGCCGCCGCCGCTGCAACCAGCCGGTCGCGCTCGACCCCCAATCGCTGACCGACGCGCAGCACCTCGGTCAGGCCGACTTCGTCGGTCACGCGGTCTTCGATCGCCTCAACCTGCTGCATGAGCTCGTTGAAACGGTCACGCCGCCGCGACACCTCTTGCTTCATCAGGTCGGGGGTTGTCCGCAAAAACTCATATCCGCGCCGCGCCGTTTCGAACTCGATCAGCTTCGCGACCCAGCGGTCAAGCCGCCGCGTCAACGCTCCTGCGCGATAACTTCCGGTCGCGTAGCCGGAATCATAGAGATACTTGAACAGCCGACTCTGCTCGTACGACGGCAATTTCGCTTTGGCCTCGGATTGGATCTCCGCGACGCGCACCTCGTTGCGATTGAGCTCCTGTTCCGCAACGAGCGCCTGCTGCGACAACTTGGTGAACTCCTCCGTCCCGTGCAGCCGCTGGGCGACCACGGCTTCCAGCCGCTCGCGCTCGGCTACTTTGTCGTTCAATTCGTCGGTCACGCGATCAAGTTCAGCGTCTTGATGTTCGACCTCGCGCCTCGCGGCGGAAGTTCGGTCCTGCAGTTCCAGTTGCCGCTGCTGTTTCTGCGAGAGCAAATCGAGCAACTCGCTTCGCACCTCGACGAACGACCCTTGAATCGTCTCCGGCTTGAGATCAGGAAGGTAGTGCTGCGCCAACTCGATGAGCGTCTCGCTTCGTCGAGCGATCAACTCGTTCATCTGGGCATCGAGTTCGCGAATCCCGTCCGCATGAACGCTCAGGCGCTGACGTACCTGCTCCACGGCCCTTTCCAGGACACGTCCCACCTCGCGCCCAGATCGTAAGTTCACTCCCATGAGGTGATCTGCCCTCGTCGTTCAATCGGCTGGTCGTCATCTCCCCGCAGCTCGACCTTGAACTCCCGAGAGCCGCGCGGCTTCGCGCCGAACGTCCGCTCGTCGAGCACGCCGTCCTTCTGCTTGTCGCGAGCCAGTCGATCGAACACTTTCTTCGGCACTTGCTCTCCCCAGCGGCTGACGACTTCAGTCTTATCCGTTTCGCGGTTCCGAATCGGCACTTTCACCGGATTCCCCCGTTCGTCGACTGCGTCAACAAACACAAAGTACCCTGAGGTGCGCGTTCCGTCGTCGTCCGTCCAAAGACGTTCGGTAGCTGATTGCTCGCTCGGTGCATTGACGATCAGCACGGCGTATTGGCGCTCCAACTCAGCCTGCAGGGCTCGGAGCTCATTCGTCGCCGCCGCGAGTTTCTTGCCGTCGCGCTGCTGGTGCGCGGCGGCGGCGATCGCAGCCAGACGCTGCGACTCTGCCGTCGCCGCCGGCTCAGTACTGATTCGTTCGATGGCCTCGGCCACGTGCTCGGATTCGATCAATTGCCGATCGAGGTCGGCCTGCATCTGCTCGGTGAGATGCCGATTGCGGGCCTCGCCCGGCAACACGCCCGCGACGAGCAGTCCCCAGATGAGGGCCGCCGCTCCGGCAAGCGCGACAACCGCCGCGGTGAGGTGCTTGCGGAGCACCCAACAATGGGCGAGGAATTTGGAGGAGCTCGCCGGCGGGTCGCGGAATTGATGAAGCCGATCGTAGTACTGCTCGACCGCCGCGTCGACTTCCGCGTCAGTGACGGGATCGCCGCTCACCGAGGCCGCTTCCAGGAGTCGTTCGCGCAGCTTCGCCTTGATCTCATCGATATTGAGCTGCTGCTCGATCAGCGCCCGCTCTTTGCGGAGCGCCGAAGCGACGTCCATAATCCGCGACATCTCGGCCAGCGTCAGCCGCTGGCCGCCGGGCAGGCCATCGGTGCTGGCCGCGGCATCGCTCGGCGATTCAGGCTGTTGCGTTGCTTGCGAATTGGCCACGGTAACCTTGCTCACGCGTCTCGATGGAGTGCAATAGTCAGAGGATTTGCCGGCTGTTTCCGACCGGTTGGCAAAAGCTGTCGAAACAAGGCCGACCGTGTTAAGCTGGCTGATCAATTTACCAAACGCCTCGGCGGGCGTCGAATCGCGCGCCGCCGGGTTAGTTCGCCTTCCACCTCTGCATGTGAGGAATGTCATGGGTCGCCAAGCCACCGAACAGAAGCCCGCGTCAAAAAAGGTCGAAGCCAAGTCGGCCGCCAGCGGCAAGATGCAGACTTATCTCGACAAGGCCGTCGACGTGCTGGAGAAATTCGGCCTCAAAAGCGGCGAAGAGGTCCCGGCCGAACTGATCCGCTTGCTGGAGGAGGTCCGCCACGTCGACGAGGCGCGGGCGCTGGCGATCGCCAATACCATCAAGTACATGAGCAGCTTCAACCAGCTCGTGCGCGACAACGTCGAAAATATCAACGTCGGCAATCGTTACCTTGAGATCAGTCAGATGTTCGACTCGATTCGTGAGGACTCGAAGTCGCTCATCGGTCAGCTCGACGACGGCAAGATTGGTCCCACCGAGAAGATGGCAAACCTCTGGATGCGGATCCGTCGCGGATCCCCCAGCGCTCGATTTGAGAAGATCGTCGACGTCTACAAGGACGTCTGCAAGGACACGAAGGACCAGCTGGAACGCGAAGACGCCATCATGGATGGCTACATCGATTTCCGCTTCGCGCTCAAAGAGGCGGAGATCCTCTCGCGGGAGTTGCTCGAAAAGCAGTTGCCGAGTCTCGATAAGGCGAAGGCCGCGCTCGCCGACGCCCAGAAGGCGGTCGATGATTACAAGGAGGGGGACGAGAGCCAGCAATCGCGGCTCGACCTCATCCGCGACGAAGCCCGCCACGAGTTTCAGAAGGAAGATCGCACCTACCAACTGCTCAAAGATATCGCCGAGAACCTTTCGATCGGCTACGACGTCGGCGAGACGCTCGTCACCAAGCTGAAGCAGACGCACGACGTGAAGGATCAGGTCTACCGCCGGGCGGTGACCTTCTTCACGACGAACGAGCATGTCTTCACCATCCTCGGCACCGTGTACACGTCGCAGCAGGGATTGAACGAAGCCACGCAGTCGACCGAGGCCCTCAAGGCCGGCGTCAACAAAAGCCTCGAAGACGTTGCTGACCTGGGGCGCGAACTCGAAAAGGCGGCGCTCAAGGCGGGCTACGGTTCGACGATCAGCCCCGCGTCCCTCGAGAAACTGGTGACGGCGATCAGCGACTATCAAGTCGAATCGCTCCATATGATCGCCGAGCTACGGCAAGAAAGCGAAGCGAACGCCCGCGAGATTCGCCGCGTCGTCGAAGAGGGGAAGAAACGCTACCAGGAAACGCTCGGCAAGTTTGCCCGCGGCGACGGCGAAGCGACCTAAGAAAATGCCGTCGATGAGCAAGCTATTCAACCAGCTTGCCGAATGGGCCTCGCGGACCACGGGCAAGCCGCTGACGTTCATCCTGGCGTTGATGAAGATCATCGTCTGGGCACATCCGGTCCGCTGTTCGAATTCAATCAAACGTGGCAACTGGTGATCAATACCAGCACCACGATCGTCACGTTCCTGATGATCTTGCTCATTCAGAATACGCAGAACCGCGACGCCGCGGCCATTCAGATCAGGCTCGACGAGCTAATTCGCGCGATGCAAGGCGCCCACAACGCACTGCTCGATCTCGAAGAACTTGAAGACCACGACCTAGATCGGCTGCGTAACGAATACCAAGACCTCGCCGCCGACGCTCGGAAGGACCTGGACGAAGGGAAATCGGTCGGCGAGATTCGGCAGAGGAAAGCACGTCACGCCAGCGGCAATGCCGATGGAGGCGAACCATGAACCAGCAACCGCGCGCGTTGTTGACGATGCCCCGTTTCTCGTTAGCGAAGCTGCCAACGCCCATCGATGAGCTGCCCCGGCTCGCCCAAGAGCTCGGCGGTCCGCAGCTGCTCGTGAAGCGGGATGATTTGACCGGCCTCGCCACCGGAGGCAATAAGACGCGCAAGCTTGAGTTCCTCATCGCCGACGCCCAACAGAAGAATGCAACTGTGCTGATTACGGCGGGCGGTCCACAGTCGAACCACTGTCGCCAAACGGCCGCTGCAGCCGCGATTGCCGGACTTGACTGCCACCTCGTGCTAGGGGGGCCGCGCCAACCGCCGACCGGCAATTTGCTGCTTGATGAACTACTGGGAGCCACGATCCATTGGACGCCGAAGCTCCAGCGCAACGCGCGCATGAGCGAGCTCGCCGCGGCCATGGAAGCCGACGGACAACGCCCTTACGTCATCCCCGTCGGCGGATCGAATTCGATCGGCGCGCTCGGCTACGTTGCGGCGATGTTCGAACTGGTTGAACAGCTGCACGAACAGGCCCGACAAGTTGACCGCCTTTTCTTCGCGACCAGTTCCGGCGGCACTCAGGCGGGCATCGTCCTCGGGGCCACGTTGGCTGGCTTCGCAGGTCGAATAACGGCAGTCAGCATTGATCAGACCCCGGACGATTCCTCCGAAGAGAAGTTCCTTGCCGGCGTCTGCAGCGTCGCCAATGGGGCTGCTGAGTTGTTGGGGGCGCATCAGCGGCTCAGGGAATCCGACTTCGACGTCAACTACGCCTATCTCGGAGCGGGCTACGGAGTCGTCGGACCACTGGAACGCGATACGGTAAAGCTTGTCGCCCGCACCGAAGGCCTGCTGACTGGTCCGGTCTATACGGCCCGCGCCTTTGGCGCCATGCTCGATCAGATCCGTAGGGGCGATTTTGCGCCCCAGGAGACATGGCTCTTTTGGCATACCGGCGATGAGACTGCTCTTCACGCCTACGCCGCGGATTTAACTCCTCTTTGAGGCGGTCTGCAGCGTTTGTCTCACGACAACCGATAAGGCAGACAGCCGCGGGCGCGGCACGCCGCGCCAACGGCCGCAATGTTTCGCCAGTCGTCACCACCGCGCCAGGCGAATGGTTCGCCGTTAGCTCAAGGATCGTAAGGATGCGATCTGGGACCTTACCGCTGATTTGCCTGGTCGGCGTCAGCCTCCTGGCGACCGGGTGCGGCCTTAACACCGCCGTCCTCCAAAAAGGGGGAAACGGCCGCATGGGCGTGCTGCTGAACTATTCTTGCCACGCCCAACCGTGCGATCCCATCGATCCAAGCAAATGCACCATCGTGATCACGCACGGCTGGAATCCGCTGCCGCGGAAAATTCGTTGCACGTTTGGTCCCGTGGGCGCCGCGGCCATTAAGTCCCGCTTTGGCGACCGCTACAACGTTCTCAGCTGGGACTGGAACGGCGTGCGGGTTTCCGCGTTCGGAGACGGCCCGATCAGCACGGGCCGAGAACAGGGCCGCATGTTGGCCGCAGCCTTGCGCTCACGCGGGGTCGATCCAGGCCGGACGCAAATCATCGGCCACAGTCTTGGTACGGTAGTAATTGCCCAAGCAGCCGCGTGCATGTCCGATCTCGGGCCGTTTGCCCAACTCACGCTGCTCGACCCGCCCGAGTCGATGCACGAGGAGATATTCCAGCGGCAGTGCATCACGCACCACGCTCAAGTCGTGGAAAACTACTGGTCCCCCGGCGTCAGCGGTTACGGTGCGCCGGCTAACTATCGGGGCGTGCGGAATTACGAAATCGTCGGGGCGCCCCATCCCTTGATTGGGATCGTCAACCTGGGGTTATCCAACCACGTCTACGCGATGCGCTGGTACTACGAGACGATGCGCTGCCCCACGATGCCGTGCGGCTTTCAATCCAGCGTTCTGCTTTGTCAGTGCGACTGCCAAGCGACCGGTGCTTCGCCTGGACGCGCAGCGGAACTTGCGGCTGTCGACTAGCCGCATCAGCCATTCACAAAGTCGGCAGGGTCGCGCAGGCGATATCCAATGCCGCGCACCGTCTGGACGAGGTCGGCGTAGCGGCCCATCTTCTTGCGCAGCGCGCGGATATGGACGTCAATCGTCCGTTCGAGCACGATGGCGTCGTCGCCGAGCGCCACGTCGATCAACTCAGCGCGACTGAACGCCCGTCCCGGCTGACGCACGAGGGCTGTCAGCAGTCCAAATTCACTCGGCGTAAGATCAAGCGGACGGTCGCCGACGGTCGCTCGATGTCGGCGACGGTCAATCATGATGCCTTGGCTGACGATCACGTCGCGATCGCCGGTACCCTGCTCCTTGCGCCGCAGCAGGGCGTTGATCCGTTGTAGCAGCACTTTCACGCTAAACGGTTTGCTGACATAGTCGTCGGCGCCGACGGAGAAGCCGATCAGTTCGTCGGACTCCTCCGATCGAGCCGTGAGCATCAGCACCAGCAGCCCGGCCGTCGCAGGGTCGGCGCGCAGTAGACGACAGACCTCCAGCCCCTCGATCATTGGGAGCATGAGGTCCAGGACGACCAGGTCGGGGCAGCGCAAGCGAATCTCGCGCAGCCCTAGTTGCCCGTCGCGGGCGACCTGCACGTCGTACCCCTCTTGACTGAGATTGTACTCGAGCACCTCGGCTAAGGAGGCGTCATCCTCGACGATCAAAATGCGAGCTTTGGCCATGCTACGAGAGCTGTAACCTGCGGGCCGCGCGAGCGACGTCAATTCCGCCGGCAACGAACGTTCGTTGCTGGCGGACCAATGAGGCTGGCGGGCCGTTTCAGTAAGGAATGCCGTCATGGCGATGTCGGGCGATGTCCCCGTCCACGAGGTAAATGACGTCTTCGGCAATGTTCGTCGCGTGATCGGCGATCCGCTCGACATGTCGAGAAGCCGAGTAAAAATGGAACGCTGGTTCTATGTCGCTTGAGTTTGTCTCGATTAACGCTTGCACGTCGGAGATCACCTGGCGATTGAGTTCATCGACAACGTCGTCTCGCGCACAGACGTCGCGCGCTAATTCGACGTCGAGCCGCACGAAGGAATCGAGGGCGTCCCGGACCATCGAGATCGCCGATTCCGCCATTTTGTCGAGGTTGGCCGGCATCTGGAAATCAGGGTAGAGCGACAGACTGTGAGTTCGTTCGCCGATATTGACGGCGAGATCAGCGATGCGCTCCAGGTCGCCGTTGATCTTCAGCACCGTCGCCACGCGCCGCAAATCGACGGCGACCGGTTGATGGAGCGCAAGGATTTTCAGGCACTCTTCCTCAATCTCGACTTCGCGATAATTGACGGTTTCTTCGCTGGCCAGAACTTCCTGAACGATGTCGACCCGCAGCTCGCGCAGCGACTGACAGGCCCGAAACACCATCTGCTCGACCACGGACGATTGATTGAGCAGATTTTGTTCGAGAGATTCCAGATCACGCTGCAGATGCATCGACATACGAATCTACCTGGTGCTTTCGCCGCTTACTTCTTCGTTGGGATCTCGAACGTTTTGCGCCGTCGCTCAGCCGAAGCGCCCAGTGATGTACTCTTCCGTTTGCTTCTGCCGCGGCTTCGTGAAGACGTCGGTGGTGGCCCCCGCCTCAACCAGGTGGCCCTCGTAAAAGAACGCCGTCTGATCAGACACGCGAGCCGCCTGTTGCATGTTATGCGTGACGATCACGATGGTGTAAGTGTCTTTCAATTCGAAGATCAAGTCTTCAATGCGGGCCGTGCTCTTGGGGTCGAGCGCCGAGGCGGGCTCATCCATCAAAAGTACGTCGGGATCGGTCGCCAACGCGCGCGCGATGCAAAGCCGTTGTTGCTGTCCGCCGGAGAGTCGCAACGCCGACTCGTTCAACCGATCCGACACTTCCTCCCACAGCGCCGAGCGGCGCAGACTCTGCTCGACGATGCCGTCGAGCACCTCGCGCTGCTTCACTCCGGCGACGCGCGGACCGTACGCGACGTTCTCGTAGATTGACTTGGGAAACGGGTTGGATTTTTGGAACACCATGCCGACGCGCTTGCGAAGTTCGACGACGTCGGTCTTCGGGCGGTAGATATCGACGTCGTCCAGAAGAATCGTGCCTTCGACGCGAGTCCCTTCAATCATGTCATTCATCCGGTTGAGGCAGCGCAGGAACGTGCTCTTGCCGCAACCGGACGGACCAATGAGGGCGGTGACGCAATTCTGCGGCATCCGCAACGAGACGTCGTAGAGCGCCTGGTGGCTGCCGTAGAAGAAATTGACGTTCGTGGCGACAACCTTCTGCGGCCGCTCTAAAAAGTCATCTGTCGGACGCATGTCGGCCACCGTCGAAAGTCGCTGCGTCATGGGACGCGTCGGGCGGGCTGGAAGGCTGGCTTCGGTCATCATCGCACACTCGCCTAGATTGTTCGTCGTTCGCGTTTTTGCGCTACGCTAAGTGCTTCGTTCGCTAGCAGGAGTCAGCCGAGGACCATCGTCTGCATTAAAATCTCAAGTTACCAATGAATTCGCTTACCGAATCGATAACGTAGGAACACGGCCGTCGCGTTGAGGCAAATGAGCATCACCATGAGCACAATAATTCCCGCGGCCGCGACGTGGATGCGGAAATCGTCGTTCGCGTTCTCGGTCCAATTATAGATTTGCAGCGGCAGCGCCGTAAAACTGTCGTTGATTCCCCGCGGCGTGAACATCACAAAGCCCGCGGCTCCGATGGCAACCAGTGGCGCGGCCTCGCCGAGCGCACGAGACAGGGCGAGAATGACGCCTGTCATGATGCCCGGCAGCGCCGCCGGCAACAATTGGTGCCACACGGTTTGCCAGCGCGTCGCGCCGAGGGCGTAGGAGGCTTGCCGGATCGTGCTAGGGACCGCTCGTAACGCTTCTTGCGACGCAAGGATGACGATCGGCAACACAACGAGCGTGAGCGTGAGCGCCCCCGCCAACACCCCGGCGCCCATCTGCATGCCGCGGACGAACAGCCCAAGCCCTAAGATGCCGTAAACAATCGACGGCACCCCAGCAAGATTGGCGATGTTCGTCTGCACGATGCCTCGCCATCGGCTCCGCTGGGCGTACTCCTCCAAATAAATCGCTGAGCCGACGCCAATCGGCACCGAAAACAACGTGGTCAGGGCGATCAGGTAAATGCTGCCGACCAGAGCGGCGCGCACGCCCGCCTTGTCGGGCGATAATTGCGAATCGAAGCTCGTGATGAACTGCCAATCGAGCCAGCCCCAGGCAAAGCGCAGCATCTGCGAGAGCAACAGCACCAGAATTGCCACGCTGGAGAATGCACACGCGGCGCAGGCGTACGCGAACAACTGCGACGCGAGTTTGGCGTAGGGACGGCCGTTGCGGGGTAGACTGCTCATTCGTACTGCTCCCGCATCCGCTTGAGAATCCATTGGGCGAGCACGTTAAGCGTCAGCGTGCAAACGAACAACGTGAGGCCGACGGCAAAGATCGTTTGGTAGCCGAGCGTCCCCTGAGGATTGTCGCCCTTGCTTGTTTCCACGATGTACGCGGTCATCGTCTGAATGCTGTCGAGCGGATTGAGCGTCATTTGCGGCCGTTTGCCGGCAGCCAGGGCGACGGCCATCGTTTCGCCTACCGCGCGGGCGATTGCGAGGATAAACGAGGCCATGATCCCCGAAAGCGCGGCCGGGAGAATGACGCCGACGGTGACGTCGAGCTTCGTCGCTCCCAGTGCGTAAGCCCCCTCGCGCAGCGACCGAGGGACCGAGCGCAATGTATCTTCGCTGAGCGACACGATCATCGGCAGGATCATGATCGCGACGACGATGCTGGCGTTCAGCGCGTTGAAGACGTCGGCGCTGGGAAAGATGCTGCGGACAATCGGCGACACGAACACAATCGCCAAGTAGCCGAAGACGACCGACGGGATGCCGGCCAGTATCTCCAGAATCGGCTTCAACACGTCTCGCATTCGGGGCGACGCATACTCGCTCAGGTAGATCGCGGCCCCCAAGCCCAGCGGAATCGCGATGGCTGCCGACCCGCCGGCTACCAATACTGTTCCGCAGAAGAGAGGCAAGATGCCGAACTGCGGCGGATTGGAATGGGGCGTCCAGGTCGTTCCCGTCAAGAACTCGACGATTGAAACGTGTCCGAAAAACTGCAGTGACTCCACCAGCAGTATCAGCACGATGCCGACGGTCGTGAACACCGAGGCTGCTGCGCAAAGCCAGAGAATGGCGTGCATCACGCCCTCGACCCAGCGCCGTTGCCCCTGGGGAGCAGTCAAGTCAGCGGCGGCATGCGGTGAGACGGCAGACATCGATTGATCTGGCTCGTGAACGTGACCGGCGGGAACAGCTAGTTGACGGCAACTCGGGGCACAGCAGCGTCTAACGTCTTCCGATTTGCTTCCATCACCTCATCGGGGACGGGCACATAGCCAACCCGCGGAGAAACGTCGTTGACCTTGTCGAGGTAGTAATTGAGGTATTTGACGACGCCCTCGTTCCGGAGCGCGTCTTGGCGAACATAGAGATAGAGCGGTCGAGCTAAAGGCTTGTAGGTTCCGTCGCGAACCGTCGCGGCCGTGGGAATAATGGGTCCGTCGCCCGAATCGACCGACAGCAGCTTTAACTTGTCCGTATTTTCAGCGTAGTACCCCAAGCCGAAGTACCCGAGCGAGCCCTTGTCGCCGGCCACGCCCTGCACGAGGGCGTTGTCGCTCTCGCTCGGCGAGTAATCTTGCCGAGAACTCTTGGCCTCGCCGTTGATGACTTCGGTAAAGTAGTCGTAGGTCCCTGAGTCGGTCCCGGGACCGTACAGTTCGAGTTCAATGTCGGGCCAATCCGGATTAACGTCGCTCCATTTCATGACCGATTGCGCCGCCTCGGCACGCCAGATCGTCTTCAGTTGGTCCGTGGTAATCGAGTCGCACCAGTCGTTTGCTGGATTGACGACCACGGCGAGGCCGTCAAAAGCGACTTCAAGCTTGATGAACTCGATGCCGTTCTTCTTGCAAGCGGCCGCCTCGGCCTCGGTGATCGGCCGCGAAGCGTCGCAGATCTGGATTTCGCCGGCAGCGAACTTTTTGAACCCGCCGCCGGTGCCCGCTTGGCTGACGACGACCTTCACATCTGGACTGACTTCATTGAACTCTTCGGCAATGGCCGCCGAGAGCAGGAACACGGTGCTCGAGCCGTCGATACTAACGACGTTCGTGCGACCGCAGCCGACCAAGCCAACGAGCAGCACCAGCAACGATGCCAACGTCGAACGACGCAGGGGTCGAACCTTGGGGAGTAGCACCGAAAAATGCATGCTGTCGCCGCTGAGGACTGGTCAGCGTACCGCCAACCGCAGGTGCGAGCAGTCTAGCGGTGAAAGATGAAGAAAAAATGAAGATCCTGTAAACCCCCTCGCAGCGCGAGCCCCAATCTCAGATCCCGCTGACGGGCAAACGAACCGTAAAGGTGCTCCCCAGGCCAACTTGGCTCGATACCTCGACACTGCCCCCCATCGCCTGAGCGAGGTGTTTGACAATCGACAATCCTAGCCCAGTTCCCCCAAGTTCACGCGATCGTGCCTTGTCGACTCGGTAAAACCGTTCGAAAACGCGGCTGTGATGCTCTGCCGAGATGCCCGGCCCGGTATCGCTGACGTTGCACAAGACCACGACCCCTTCCACCCGACCGGAGATGCTCACTCGGCCCCCCGCAGGGGTGTATTTCACGGCGTTGTCGATGAGATTGCTCAAAATCTGGCGCAGCGCTTCTTCGTCCGCACGAACGATGATCGAGAAGTCGGCGATTTGATTTTCCAGCGTTACCTGCTTTGACGCCGCTTGCCGTTCGTAGTCGGCAATGACCCGCTGCGCCACGCGACCGAGCGGCAAGTCAGCAAGTTCCAACGGCGCCTGGCTCGACTCGATGCGAGCCAAGCTAAGCATATCCATGATCAACTGATGGAGCCGGGTCGTTTGCTCGTCAATCCGTTCCAGGAACCGTTGACCGTGGACGGGATCCTTGAGCGCGCCGCCCAAGAGGGTTTCGGTGTACGCTTTGATCGAACTGAGCGGCGTCTTGAGTTCATGCGAGACGTTGGCGATAAACTGCTGGCGCATCTGTTCCAGACGCTTGACTTCGCTGACGTCACGCAAAACGACCACGACTCCAGGCAGCGGGTCGCCCGGCAGCGGCGTCGCGAGCACGTCGAATATTCGCTGTGCCTTGCCGCGCCAGGTAATCTCGCTGCTGCCGGGCTTCCGCGTGCGGAGCACTTGCTGCACGACCGCCCGAAGCTCGTGACTGCGAGCGGCCTCTAAGAGGGGATGCCCCTCGACGCGACGCGCGTCAAAACCAAGCGCCCGCGCCGCCGACGCATTGGCGAACAGTACCTTCTCCGTCCGGTCGACGGCGATGACGCTTTCGGTCATGGCCTCCAGTACGGTGGCCTGCGTTTGACTGGTGCTGCGCAGCTGCCCCTCGCGCTGGACCAAGCGGCGTCCGACGTCGTTCAGCGCTGCGGCCAGCTTGCTCAACTCGTCACTGCCTCCGCCCATGGCCGGCAGGCGGTAATCGTGGTTGCCCGCGGCAATCGCGTCAGCGGCGGCGGCCAACGTCCGCAGCGGGTCAGTCAGGCGTGCCGCGACCCAATAGGCGACTCCCAAGCCCGCCAGAGCGAGCATAACGCCGATCGACCAGATCCACCGCTGCAACCCGGCAAGCTCCGCGTCCGTCGGCGCCGTCGGCAACGCGGCGCGAACCACTCCTACAGGAGCGGCGTCTCGGTCTACTCGCACCGCGCGGTACTGCATCCGCTCACCCAGCGACGGACTTGTTCGACGGGCGTCGCCTACCCCATTTTTAAGCGCCGCAATGACTTCCGTGCGATCGGCATGGTTCTCAGCTTGCTCGACGGCAAGCAAGCCGTTCAACCCCGAGTCGGCCAACACCGCCCCGTCTGGCGCAATCAGCGTCAGGCGAATTCCTGTATTCTGGCCTAGCTGGCGGACCTCATCTTGCAACGACTGATTCGGTCGGTCAGGCCAACGGTCAGTCAGCAACTGCCCGGCCGTCGCTGCCGCTGTGGAGATGCGCTCCGTCAACTCGCGTTCTAAGATTGACTCGTAGGTGCTGGAAAACAGCTGCGTCAGGAGCAGAATCGCCGTAACGCTGACTAGTCCCGTCGCGAACAGGAGCTTCCAAAACAGGCCCGCATGTTGAAATGGGGAACGGTGATCACGTTGGATGGGAGTTGGTTCCAAGCGGGGCCATTCGTCGGCAAGAGTCAATGCTCGCGTCGACCGCCCAGAACACGGTCGACTCGCCACATTGTGAAAGATCGCCCGCGGAAGGCAATGGCAGCTCAGGTATAGCGGACGTCGCGGTACTCCGGCTCAAAAAACGCCGGCAAGAGCCCATCGACCCGCAAGAGGCCGGCCCGCGTCAAATCCACGCGACCATCTCCAAGCACCGCATACCCTTCGTCGACGTATTCGTCCCAGACGCCGCGCCATTCGTCGAAGATGTCGACGCCGTACTTGTTCTGGAAGTAGGCTCCGTCGAGATAGCCCTTCTTCAATTGCAGTATTAACTCGCGAATGAGGGCCTGTCGCGGCGAAATTCGCAGCGCGCGATTGAGGGGCAGACGGCCCTCTTCCAGCGACCCGCAGTACTGCTCCCACTCGGCTAGATTCTGGTAATGGACGCCTGAGATATGACCGAAGCTGGCGATGCCGGTAGCGAGGAGGTCGCTCCCGCGCCACAGATTATCACGGTAGCTGAAATTAACCCGCTCGGGATGCCGCACCAGGGTGTAGGCGCTCGACACCGCGTAGCCGGCGCCGAGAAACTGGTCGAACGCGTAGTCGACCCAGCCGCGCTTCGTGGGCCAATCGGCGACGGGCGTCTCGATCTGGTTGCCGAGAATGTCCTTCGAATAAACCGTATTGAACGGCAACTCCATCTGATAAATGGTGACGCTGTCCGGCTCGAGTTCCAACGCTCGACGCACGGCATCCCGCCACTTGTCGTCGTTGTCGCCGACCATGCCGGAGATGAGATCGATGTTAACGTTCGGAAAACCTGCCGCCTTGATCCAGGGCCAAGCGCGATAGATCTCGTGCGATTCGTGCGCGCGGCCGTTCTCGCGTAGGATTTCGTCGTCGAAATGTTCGACGCCGAGGCTGAGCCGCGTCACGCCGAGTTCGCGCAACGCGTGCACCTTCGGTTCGCTGAGGGTGCCAGGTTCGCACTCGAACGTGACTTCCTCGGCCTTGTCCCAGTGGATGTTCGCCTGCAGCCGATCGACCAGGCGACGCAGTTGCTTTTCGCTCAGGAACGACGGCGTGCCGCCGCCGAAGTAGACGAAGCGGAAAGGCCGATCCCCCATCGCGGGAACTTTGCTCACGAGTTCAATCTCTCGTGAGAGGGCCGCCAGGTACCGCTCGATCTGATCAGCGTGCTTGTCGGTGAAGACTTTGAAATAGCAAAACTTGCAGCGCTTCCGGCAAAATGGAATGTGTAGATAGAGGCCCAAAGGGACATCCGCCGGAGGCGCATCAAGCGCCGCCCGTACTTCGCTCACCTGATCGGTCGACCATTGCGAAAACGGGGGGTAGTTGCTGATGAAGTAGCTGCCGACTTCGGTTTTGGTGGCTTCAACGGTCATGCCAACATTGTAGCAAACTTCAATTGCTTGGATGCGTTCACCGAAATTCGCTCGTGGCGATTTTCCCAACGGACCAGACGCAAACGTCGGCCGGGATCACTTTCCGCCGACGCAATAGAGCGTGCCGTCTTCATTGCCGATCACCATCCGGCCGTCGGTAAGGGCAGGGGACGCCGTAAAGCGACCCCCTACTTCGGTATTCCACACTTCCTTGCCGCCTGCCATTTCCAACGCCTGGAGGCGGCCCCGAACCGTGCCGAACAGCACGAGATCGCCAGCGACGACAGGCGAGCTTTCGGCGCGACTCCGCAGCGGCGTCGACCAAATGACCTCGCCAGTCGCGGGCTTTAGGGCGACCATTCGCTTGTCGTGAGTCCCGAGCACGATCGCATTGGGAGTCGCCGCTGCGGCATGGATTTCCTCTCCCTGGGCGCGGTGCCCGAACTCCCACAAACTCGCCAGCGGCTTGATCGTCATGCCGTGGAACACGCCGCCGGCGGTGCAGAAAAAGACGCGATCGCCCACAACCGCGGGCATACCGTCGGCGGGACCGCCAATGTCGATGCTTTCCACATCCTTGCCGCTGTTGACGTCGACGAGGTGAAGCTTGCCGTCGCAACCGGCAATGAGCACCCGTTCCGCGACGACCGTCGGCCAGCAACGCAACGGCTGGTCGATTGTGAACGGCTCCCACTTTTTCTTGCCGGTCGCCGCATCGAGCGCGAACAGTTGCCCGGAGTCCGCCGCCAGCAGCACGACGCCCTCGTAAACATTGGGCGCAGCGTAGAGCGACGTGTCCGTGTTGAACTCCCAAATCGTCTCCCCATTCTCGATCTTCAAGCAACGGACGACGCCGTTGTAGTCAACGCAGTAGATGCGACCCTCGACGACGGCGGAGCCTGCCACGAAACCAGTCTCTTCGAATTTTCGCGTCCATAGCGGCGAGCCGTCCGCCAGCTTGACCGCATGAAAGGTTCCGTCGACGTCGCCCACATACACCACGCCCTCTACGATCGAGGCCGTCGCTTCGAAGCCAGACTCGGCGGCCTCGTACGTCCAGAGGATATCGAGCGGCTGGGGTAGGGGAGCGACCACTGCGCCCGTCGCCGCCGCGTCGCCGCGCACCAGCGGCCAATCCGCGCGCAGCGTCGATGCACTGGCAAACATCGCCACGAGTGAAACTGAAGCAAGCGTGACGCAACGCCATAGCCGGACCGCTACGCGGTCCGGGTCGATGCGCGGACATAATCTCTTGGCGGGGCTGCCCGGACCGCGTAGCGGTCCGGCTAGCGGCTGCGACGACAGCGAGGTTTCGATAGCTTCAGAATGCTTGTTCATACAACCGCCGAAATCCGTCGACCGAGATCTCCACCGGATTGAACGAGCCGGTCCACTGCTTCGCCGCCGCGGCGGCCAAGTCAGGCAGCCGGTCGAAATCGACCCCCTCATTGCGAAGAGAGGTCGCCAGACCGGCCTGCGCCGCCGCTTGCGCCAGAAACTGGGCCAGCCCCGCTGCCCCCGCCCGTTGATCTGGCGTGTTGCGCTCGAAAGCAGTGGCCAGCACGAGGTCCTGATAATGTGGTTCGATTTCCTGATCCGCGCCGTTGTGCCGGACGACGTGGGGCAACATCAAGGCCACGGCGTCGCCGTGGGTGATGCCATACTCCGCGGTCAGCGGGTTTGCCAGGGCGTGCGCCGCGCCGAGCATCGAGTTCTCGATTGCCAGTCCCGCCAGACAGGCGCCCAATTGCATTTCGCCACGGGCCTCAAGATTGTCGGGCTCGGCGATCACGCGCAGAAAGTTCGGCGCTAGATGCCGCCACGCCTCGCGGCTGAACGCCTGCGACAGCGGCGTTCGCACGCGCGTCACGGCCGTCTCCACGGCATGAGCCAGCGCGTCGAACCCCGTCAACGCCGTCACGCGCGACGGTTGCGTCGTGGTGAGCCCTGGATCAAGCAGCGCGACGCGGAATGCCGCCCGCTTGTCGCCGCACGCCATTTTCACATGCGTCTCGGCATCGGAGATGAGCGCGAACGATTGCGTTTCGCTCCCCGTTCCCGCCGTCGTCGGCACGGCGATCATCGGCAGCATCGGACCGGTCGCTTTGCCGACTCCCCAGTAGTCGTGCATCCGTCCGCCGCAGGAATAAATGAAGTTTATCCCCTTGGCACAGTCCATGCTGCTGCCGCCGCCCAGCCCGACGATGCAGTCGGGCCTGAACTCGCGCGCCACGGCGACCCCAACATCGACGTGGGCCGTCGTGGGATTTTCCGCAAACGCTTGAAACAGCTGCGTGGCAAATCCAGCTGCGTGCAGCGCATCAAGGCCTCGCTGCGTATGACCTGCCGAAACGACGCCGGGGTCGCTGACGACGAGGGCTCGGCGCGAATCGCCCAATGACTTGGCCAATTCCCCCAATTCGTCGATGCGTCCCGCGCCAAACACGATCCGCGTCGGCAGGCGGAAATCAAAAGGGGTCATGTCAAATCACGGGTGGTGGGCGCCGACTAGCGGACTTGCAGCGCGCGATTGCGGTACAAGAACTCCACGAGGTTGCCCTCGTGGGGTTGCAGCCAATCGACTTGTGGGGTGGGAATGGGGCCGAGGTTCAATCGGTCGATGTGGGTGGCGGCGATCAGCGCGTTGCGGAATTGTTCGTTTTGGGTGATTGCCGTGCAAACGAGCGTGGGGCCAATCTCCGCCAACATTCGCTCCTGCGGACAATCAACTACGCCGACGGCCGGGAACATGTACTCTTTGTTGGCGCCGGGACACTCCGTCGACTGGCAGTGCCACACCGTCGGCCTCAGATACGCGCACGTTTCGCGTTCGACCAGTCGCGGACCGTAGTCGGCCGTCTCGTGAGCGGTGCGCGAGTCGGCCAAATCGCGTTCGATGGCCCCCCAGATCGCTGCGGCAGCTCCAGGAGTGGTGAATGCCGCGAGTCCTGCTTTTGGATCGTCCGGCGGCAACGCTTCGATCGGACCGAGTCGCTCGGCAATCGCTGCGGCAATCTCCTTGCCATGCCGCGGCGTATAGATGCTCGACGCGTTGATGCAGCTACGACCGCCATTGCGGTAAACGCTGTCGACCATCAGATCGATGTATTGCCGCCAGTTGTCGGCTTCGTCGTCACCCAGCAGGATCTTGCTGAACCCGGGCCCGTGAACCTGCACTCGCTCGTTGCCGGCATACTGCTGGATCGTCTGCGGTCCGCCAAAGATCATCGCCCGACGGTAGTTCGACAGAATCGAACCGCCGATGTCGCCGCCGGCGCCGGGATAGATAGAGATCGCCTCCACCGGAATTCCGGCTTCCTTCATGGCGGCCGCGACGCGATACGGCGTCCAAGGCTCTTGCGAACCAGGCTTCAGTGCGAGCCCGATTTGCATCGCGATCACTGGGAGCCATAGCGTATGAACGCCGGGAGAGTTCGACGGCAAGACGGCGCCGAGCACATCAGTCTGAGCCTGATAGCTCACCGTGACGCCGCGTCCCTCGTCGCCATAGCCGCGGGCGAGGATGTTCAGGTCGAGGCCGCGCGTCAGGCAATCGAGGATCTTGTCGATGTTCTTCAACACGAAGGCATTCTTGACGACGTTGGCTTTGCACATCGCCACCGGCATGCCAGTGGTCGCGGAAGTCTGCTCGGCGAAGTCCGTCGGCGACTGCTGCGAGTCGCCGACCGTCAGCGTTCCCGACTCAAACAACTCGCCCGCCTTCTTGCAGGCATCGACGAGCTGCGCCGGCGACATCGACTGCAGGGCCTGCCTCGCCCGCGGCGACTTCTTCGCATCGCGGGCCACGATGCCGGAGCCAACCGTGTGCACCCGCGCCACGGGCTCGCCGGTAACGAAGTGATTGATTTCGTCAACTTCGAGAGACTCGTACGGTTCGCCCCAACGAATGGCAGGCAGAGTGATCATCGCGATGCTTCCGCTCAGGATTCCGGACTCAATAGACGCCGACGGTCGTTGCGTCGGCCAGTTCATGGAATGGCCGGACGCCGCTGACGCCATCCCACGGATACTTCGCGAAGGGCTTCTCGCGCTCCCCTTCGTCTCGTTCGAGGAAGCCGGGAACGAAGAATTCCTTCGTGAGCGTCGTCAGCTTGACGCGACCGGTCGCGCCGTACTCGACGACCTTGTCGTAATCATCAAACTCCACCACTTCCACGACGGCTCGCGGCTGGGGGGCGTAATAGCTAATTTTGTAGCCATCTTCCTTCGTGACTGGCTTCGAGCAGGCGAGCCCCATGAGCGTGTTGCCGTAGGTCGGCGTCATGTAGATGCCGCTCTTTTCCGGCGGACCGCCGAAGAGCTCCTCGACGCAAAACCGCGTCCACTGCGGGGTGAACTCGGTACCGCCTGAGAAGATGCCGGTGATTCCTTGCTCGGCGAGGCTCGTTCCCTTCTCTTCGAGCGCCAGGCAAAGCGCCTCGATCAACTTCGGCGTACCAAACATGCACTTCACGTCGTGACCGGCGCCCAGGATGGTAATCGCCTGATCGATGCAATGCTTCTTATACGCTTCGAGGTGCTCCATCCACCCCTTCTTGATCAGCTTGATCACCCAGCGCGGGTCGAGATCGATGCAGAAGCAGATCCCGCCGCGATGCTGGGCGAGATGCTCCACCGCCAGGCGCAGCCGCCGCGGGCCGCTCGGGCCGAGCATCAACCAGTTCGAACCCTTGGGAAAATACTTGTCGGGCAGCGTGTCGCTGAAGTTCGAGTAGTCGGTGCGAAAGTCGTCGATCGCGATCCGGCTCTTGGGGATGCCGGTGGTGCCGCCTGTTTCAAAGACGTAAACCGGCTTGTCGGCCAAGCCCTTTGGCACCCAGCGCCGCACGGGGCCGCCGCGGAGCCACTCGTCTTCGAACGCCGGGAACTTCTTCAAGTCGTCGTACGACTTGATCTCGGTGAGCGGATCGAACTTCAGCTCGCGCTTCTTCTCGAGCCAGAACGGGCAGCCTGTCGAGTCGTGAAAATGCCACGCCACGGTCTCGACTGTGTGGGCGTCGAGCGCCGCGCGGGCGGCGCTGGCCGCGGCCGAGAGATCTCCATCGGATGCCATGCTGGTCGGACTCCAATATCGTTCGACAGGTCAACTTGTCGCCACGGTCCGACAAGGCTCGCGCGGCAACAGCGGCGAACGCCAACGTTTCGCGAGCTTCGACGGCGCAGATTCGATGGCGAGCGGCGAAGCAGCGCCCCCCGAAGCGTCGAAGGTGGTGCGCAGATTCGCACGTTTCGACTGCCGCGAGCAGCATTGACCATACCGCAACGAAGATGGCTCGACAACCGCCGGCCCCGCTGGCGACGTACGGTCGCCCGAACGGCATCGACGCAGATCAGACCTGGCTCTAGCTCTGAGCCTGCTGCGGATTGTTGCCCAATTGGGCGAGCACCTGAATCACGCCGTTAAGATGCGCCAAACGCGGTCCGTAGCGATCGACGAATTCATTCAGCATGAATTCGCCGTAGGCCATGTCATCGGCCGATTCGTTGATATCCTCGGTCATCCGCTCAAGATACTCGACCTGCACGCGGCTGAGCGACTCGGCGGCTTCCCGGCAGGAATTGGCCAGTCGAGGGTTCGCCGTCTTCCACTGGTGGAGTTCCTGCAACCGTTGCTTGTGCGACGTGGCGAGAATGCCGCATAACTCTTCGAGAATCTCGTTCGTGCGATCTTGAGCCGCCAGCACCTCCCGCAACAACTCGGTCTGTTCCGTCGCCGTGTGCGCCCCCACGCGCGAATGGTTGGCGGCGGCAGTAACGTCGACCTGCGTGTACATCGCGGGCGCGGCGGGGTGACTATGCGACATCGTCGAGTTGTTTCCTTTCCGGACGCCGACGCAAGCCCATCGGCGACGAGTGAATCATCCTGACAAGACGGGAGTTTTAACGAAAGCGACCGCCGCCCTCCGCTGCGGCCGCATGACCCTGTTTGGCAATCCCTCCAGTGTAATGCGACTTCAATTTTTTTCCAGCTACCGGCACCCCTTACCAGACAAAATGAAGGGTCTAAAGTCAGCCCGCCGCGACTCCCGATGGGTTAGGTACCACGATTGACCTCCTGGCCCGCGAGGGCCACGGCTGTGCATGGATGCCGGCCGATCGACGCCCGCCCCCGCCCGCCTCGGACCCGCCCGGCATGGATGCCGCTCCCGCCAAAGCCACGGCTGCCTTTGGATTTTTGACGGTGCTGGAAAGCGCCGAGCATGGACTCTTTGGCGGTTATCTCGTGCTATCGCCGCAGGGCCGCCCCCTGGAGTTTCGCTGCAGCACGCCGGTGGCCGCGAGTCGTGCGCAAGAGATACTGTATGGGCCGACCTTGCGGCCATATCTCGTTGCGGAGGTCATTGGCAAGGCGTTGATAGCAGGCGCCGAGCTCGACGCGGCGGTCATTCTCACTGATCAACACGATATGTTGCCTCTCGCGCTGCTGCGCCATGAAGAGGTGCTGCTAGTACAGGAACCCGACGCCGCAGCAGCGACGTTCCCCGTAGCCGCAACGAGCGCCGACGCGGCGAGCGACGTTGAACTCGCCGAACCGCGCACGTCGCTGATCATCAACGGCTGCGAAATCATCGCGTCGACGGTCTCCACGAGGACGCCGGCCGAAATCGCGACGCTCCTGGAACCGCTGGCCGCAAACGTGTACCTCGCGGAACCATTTCAGCGAATCCGCGCCGCGCTGACCGAAGCGCAGCTGGCCTCGCATGACGACGCGGAGTCCGCACATGACCGCGCCGCCGCTTAACGGGCTGGGACGGCGCCCGCCGATCGAGGTGATCCGGTTCCCGCTGGAGCCGATCGCGCCGCCGGCGCTCGGCAGCGTCGTCTGCGAAACCAACGACGCCGCTGCGTTCGCATTGCCGCTGGAGGCACTGAAGGTCCGCACCTTCGGCCGCGTGTTGCCGGAGGGAGCCGACTCCCGCGGGCGCGGCACCCTGTTCGGCGGCGCTCGTCGGCAAGCGTCGCCCGCGCCAGGGCTCGTCGCCGGCCAGCCGCGTCATGCGCCGTCGCCTCCGCGCTCGGCGACCAGGATCCGCGCGCCGCGCGACGTGGTCCGGCTCGAAGACCGCCTCGCCTATTTGCTGCAGCCGCCGCTGGAGAACTTGCTCGCGGCCGAAGCGCTCGACTTTCCTTTCAGGCCGTTTCCGTATCAGCTCGACGGCATCGCCTACCTCTACCCGCGGCACGAGGCGGTGCTGGCCGACGAGATGGGGCTCGGCAAGACGATGCAGACCGTCGTGTCGCTGCGGTTGCTCGCGCATCAGGGGCTGGTGCGGCGAGCGCTGTTGGTCTGCCCGAAGCCGCTGGTGACCAACTGGCGACGCGAGTTCAGCCAGTGGGCGCCGGAGCTTCCCGTTACGATCGTGGAAGGGAGCCAGTCGCAGCGTCAGTGGCTGTGGAACAACGCCGCGGAGGGGGTGCTGATCGCCAATTACGAGTTGATTGTCCGCGATCGGCAGCTGGCGGTGAACGTCCCGACGCCGTTCGATTTGATGGTCGTTGACGAAGCCCAGCGGATCAAGAATCGCGCGGGCGCCACGCACGAGTCGATCTGCGCCATCCCGCGCGAGCGGAGCTGGGCCCTCACCGGGACGCCGATCGAGAACAGCGCCGACGACCTCGTCGGCATCTTCGAGTTCGTTTCGCCGGGCCGGTTGCGTCCGCAGATGAAGACCTCCGCCATTCGCTCGGCCGTGGCCGATCACGTTCTCCGTCGCACCAAGGACCAGGTGCTGACGCAGTTGCCGCCGAAACTGGTTCGCGACGCCGACGTCCAACTCACGCCGGAGCAATGGGCGACGTACCAACGGGCCGAAGAGGAGGGGGTCATCCGCCTGAACGACATCGGGGCCGAGTTGACGATCCAACATGTCTTCGAACTCGTGCTGCGATTGAAGCAAATCTGCAACTTCGACCCCGCGACCGGCGCGAGCGCCAAGCTCGACCGGCTCGAAGCCGATCTCGAAGAGTGCGCCGCCAGCGGACGCAAGGCGATCATTTTCAGCCAGTGGGTCGACGCCATCGACAAGCTCCGCGGCCGCCTCGCCCGCTTCGGACCATTGGAGTATCACGGCCGCATCCCCTCGCACCGGCGCGACGCCGTTATCGAGGAGTTCCGCCACGATCCGACGAAGAACATCCTGCTGATGAGCTACGGCGCGGGGAGCGTTGGGCTCAATCTGCAGTTTGCCAGCTACGTCTTCCTGTTTGACCGTTGGTGGAATCCGGCCGTCGAGGACCAGGCGATTAACCGGGCCCACCGCATCGGCGCGACCGGCCCGGTGACGGTGACGCGGTTCCTGGCCACGGGCACGATCGAAGAACGGATCGATCGCATCCTTGCCGAGAAACGCGAGTTGTTCGACGCCGTGTTCGACGACGAGCCGACGACGCGGAAGCTGGGTCTGTCGCGCGACGAGATTTTTGGTCTGTTCAACTTGCGGTTTCCGGAGGCGAAGCCGGAAGCGGCGGCGGCTTGAGGCTGCTGTCGTTCTCGGGGGTTCATTTGAACCGCCAAGGATGCCATGGACGCCATGGACGCCAAGGACGCCAAGGAAATGCGGGGAGGAGTTGGAACAGCGGATGAACGCTGATGGACACGGATGATCAGGCGTTTTGACGTTCCTTGTTGACGTTCGTTGGTCCTCATCCTTCCGTCCGCTTTCCACGGCACTTGCTTTTTGTCGCTGAACTTCTGTCGCGGGACGCGCTTTTGGCGACAGAAGTCACAAGTCGCTTCGCTGGTTGCATTTGCGACGAGCACATCCGGCGACACAATTGGCGAGAGAAATCGCAGCCGCGCCGGTGTTGAGCGCCGGCTCCCGATACGCACGAGCTTTGGCTCCGGCTGGCAAGTTTAGCCGCCGGGCCGGCGGTCCGCTTTCTGTCGCAGTTACTGAATTTTGTCGCCGCGTCTGAATTCTGTCGCGGCGCTCATTTTTAGCGACAGAAAGCCGAAGTTGCTGTCGCGACTGAGGTTACGCTCGAGATCACGGGCGACAATTTGACAGCTGACGCTACGGTAGCGGGCGTTGGTCTGCGGAAGACGGGGTCTCTGCCTGTCTGCCAAGTCGGACATGTGTGCCAAGGCCGCCGAGGGAACTTGGCCGACTTGCAACAAATGGACAAAACTCGCCATCGTCGCGCCGGGATCGTGCGGCTGTCGTCGTTTGCTTTGCGGTGTGCAAGCGGCTGGGCCATCGAGTTATCAATGAGCGGACCGATTCATCCGTACGGTAGCAGGTTGGGTGGCCAATTTCTGTGGTAAAGTCTGCGGGATTATTTTTTCGATTGGCTGGCGAAAGAAAGGCTCTCGTCGAGGCGAGTGAGAAGCGCCAGAGGAGCTTGCCTGCCGATTGGCTGGCTGGGAACCGGACTGTGGTCAACCTGCCGCCAGCCGTTAATTGCAACCGCACGGGCGCCTCTTATTGGCAGGACGCCAGTCGCGTCGGCGGAGGGCCGCGTTAATGATTTTTCGGTCTGAATTCTACTATGGTATTTCCCGGGTCGGCTGGGCAAAATCTGTCGTCTCCCCGTTCGATATTTTCCTGCGGGCGTCGCTTGAGGAGCACACGACATGTCTCGCCCTTCCGTGAAGGCCCCGACACCCGGCTTTGCCAAGACGTTTGTTTGGCCGGCGTTGTTGATTTTCGCTGTGCCGGCGGCGTCGCTCTGGTTCTTCAATCACGTGGAGGCGAGCTTTGACGCCGACGCGCTCCAAGGAATCATCCAAGGCGTGAATGCAGACGACGGCTTATCGCCCGAAGAGAAGACCGCTGCGATTCAGTTCTTCACAGAGAATCCGGTCTCAAAGCTAGAGGCGAGCGGAGCAGTCGACCTCGATCTTCCGGCGCAACTGCGGTTCTACTACGCCACGTTTCGCTGGATGATCCGGTTATCGCTCTGGTCGCTGGCGGCGGGACTGATCGTTCTGGCGCTCGTCGGCGCCTGCATCCCGATCTCGATGCGCTCCCCGCCAGCGCAGTACCTTTGCCTATCGGCCGGATGGCATGTACTGCGGATTTACGGCGCGTTCCAAGCCATTGTGACCGGCGTGTTGCTGATCGCGCTGTCGTTTTGGGTCACCGCGTTCTGGTTTGAAGCCTATTTCGTCAAGCTCATCATCATCGCGGGCGTTCTCGCCTTGGCCGGCATCGGCGCGGTGATCGCCGGGATTTTCAAACGAACGCCGATAGTCAACCGAGTTGCAGGCAAACCGGCCGTTTCGGCGGCGAATGCGCCGCTGTTCCAGCGGCTGCGCGAGATTTGCGACAAAGTGGGCACGACCCCGCCGGATAACGTCATTCTGGGGATCGACAACAACTTTTTCGTCACGGAACTGCCGGTGACGGTGAACGATCAAACATACGAAGGGCGAACGCTGTTCGTAAGCTTGTCGTTGCTCAAGCAGCTGCATGACGAGGAAGCCGACGCGATTCTCGCGCATGAAATGGCCCATTTCAGCGGCAACGACACGCTTTACTCGAAAAAAATTGCACCGCTGTTGAACAAATACGCCCATTACCTCGGCTCCTTGCGGCAGGGAGGGGCGGCGCTGCCGGTGTTCTATTTTATGAATTTCTTTCGGGCGCTATTTGAGCTATCGCTGTCGCGGTTGAGTCGGGAACGTGAGTTTCGCGCTGATCGAATTGCGCGGGAGGCGACTTCAGCGCCGGCAGTCGCGGGCGCGCTGACCCGCGTGATTGCCTACGCTGCGTATCGCCGCAAGGTCGAGCAACAACTTTTCGAGGAGGAGGTCGCCCTGGAAGAGGCGAACGTCGCCGAGCGAATCGAGCAGGGTTTTCCCGAGTTCGCGGCGTCGTTTCTTGCGCAGCCAGGAGCGGGTGAAGTCGAGTTGGCCCATCCATTCGACACCCATCCTCCGCTCGCTCAGCGATTGGAAGCGATTGGCCTGCGCCTCGAAATGCCGGAGACCCGCTCGCTCTTGGCGCTGGCGGGGAATGGGCGATGGTTTGAGCGGATCGCCGATGCGGCGGAACTGGAACGGGCGCAGTGGGACGAATTCGAGGAGCAGTTCCGGAACTATCACGAGCAGTCGCTCCCCTATCGATATCTGCCGGCGACGGAGGAGGAGCGGGCGGTGGTCGTTCGACATTTCCCGGCGGTGACGTTTGCGGGCAAAGAGGGTGCGTTGACGATCGACTTTGAAAAACTGTCGTTCGCGAAATGGAGCGAGCCGCTCTTGTTTGCCGAGGTAAGGCAATTCCAGCTGACGGACGGCGGAGAGCTGCAGATTAGCTTCGCGCGCGGGGAGAAGGGGAAGCAGAAGACGGCGATCAAGCTGAAGAAATTCCCGAATCAGCAAGAGATCGTCGATGCACTCAATCGATATTGGGGACGCTATCAGAGCGCCGTTGCTTATCGGCGGCAACTGGCGGAGGGCGCTGCGAATGAAGCTGTAAAATCAGATGCTTGAGAGGGTATCGCGAGGGTGGCCCCGACACTCGGCCGTTAATAGCCGTCAAATCCAAGACGTCCAGCCGGCCGCGTGTCGGCATCGCTGCGGATACAAGTGGCGGGCGATTTTTAAGTTAGATTAGTTCCTGTCGCCAACGGCAACAGCGACGCCATCGCGGTTAGGGCATCGAGAATTGATTACCCCACGCACGAGGGTGTCGGCGCCACTCACGGCGGCGGCATATAGCGTTTAGCTGAGAAACCTAATTGATTTCTGAACCATTGGTTACTTGTCGGAGCCGCCTTGCAACCTTTTCGCCAATTTGCGTCCGTCATCGCCCTACTCGCAGCCCCTGCGCTGGTCGGATGTGCCGGCGGTGCCGATCGCATGAATACTTATGAACTAATGACGGCGGCAGCGGCGGCCCAAAGCGCCGGACGGATCGAGGATGCTGGCTTTCTCTTTCTCGCCGGGCAGGCGCGGTATCAGATCGACAAGCAAGTCTTCCCGCCTGTTGCAAAGGGAGCGGATGATCCGGGAGTGCTCAAGGCGGCACTGAGCGCGACGATTGGCCAATCGATCCAACCCGCTCTTGCCAACGATCCTGTTGCTTTTGCGAACGCCGTATCTCGTTTCGCCAAATGGTCGCCAGAGCTCAGCGACGGCTATGATCCGGGATGGGAATATCGAAATCGACTCAGCGACAAACAAGCGGCGGCCGTCGTCACGACGATCATGACGCCGGCCCTTAATGCCGCACAAGCCAAGGCGGCGTTTCTTGAGGACGACGAGTACGTCCAATTGGCAAAAGTCGTCAAGGATGCTGACGCCGTGGCTCGTCGCCACATGGATGCAGTGCAGCGCGGAGGGGCGTCCAAGGAAGAAGGCGAGGCTTACAGCAAAGCGATGGCTAGCAAGAACGAGGGAGCGACGCGAATAAAGGAGATCGAGTTCGAGCTGAGCCCAGAATCCCGTTGGCACGCACTGGCGGGCTGGAAATCGGCGGATTACTTTGACGATCCGCAAATTCTCGAATTATGCGATGCGATTGAAAGAAACGACGTTCCCGAAATGGAACGGCTCATTTCGGCAGGCGCCAACGTTAATGCCCGCGGCAATGACAACATGACGCCCTTGTTGTGGGCGCTTCCTGATCGCAAGCATGAGCGATTTCGTTGCCTGCTAAACCACGGGGCGGATCCGAATGTCATTATCAGCAGCGATTTTGGAACGGCCGGTCGGCCATTCCACCCATATCCTGCGGGCGGGGCTCTGTTTTATGATCGCGGCTGCACGCCAGGCCAGTCGGTAACGCATCTTGCCGCCAGATCTCCCGACATTGAATACCTAAGGGCGGTGTTACAACATGGCGGCGATCCGAATCTAGTCGTAGCTGACAATACAAAGCTCACGCCGCTCGATATCGTCATCGATCGATATTACCCAGATATGAAAGAGCGCGTTGAGTTGCTCGTCGCCGCTGGAGCCGATCTAAACCGCTACTGCAAGTACAGAGGCGGCACACCTGCGATGCTCGCTGTCATGGAAGATCGATTCAGCATCGCCATGCAACTGCTTCAAGCTGGCGCTGATCCGACGCTTTACCGACCAGACGGCACGGAGAAGCTCATTCACTACGTTGTCCGGAAGGAGCGATTCCTCCCTAACTACCGTCAAGAACTCGCCGGCCAGTACCATGCCCTCGTGGGCTGGCTTGAAGAACACGGCGAATCGGTTGAGCAAGCGCGAGCAGATTCCCGGAGCTGGGACGAACAGTACAAGAAGGCGATGACTTCAAAAGATCACGCCCGCATAAGGAAACAGATTATCAAAGATCAGAAACGGCGAAGCCGTCCGATGGCTTCTCAAATTGCAAAATAATGTCCGACGACGGCTTTCGCCGGCAGCATAAACTCCGTCGCTCGGGCTATGCGATTGCTAACCACTTAAGCACTTGGCCAGCAAAAGAAGGGACCTGAGGATGAGCACGCCGCCCACCGGCGGAGAGCGTATGCGGGCTGTTCGCATCGCGGAGCGTCGACATGCTGGGGCGGGCGTGAGCTCGGTTTAGGGTTCGCATGCTCATGGCTTGACGGCAAGAGCATACAACGCAATGAGAACATAGCGCCCGGTCGTGAAATTGTTGTTCTCTCGAAACAATGCAAGCTACTCGCGTTGGCCGTTCTGGCGGACTTCGCTAGATTACGCCCGTCGTATCATGCGCGCTTGCTCTTCGCCGGGGGGGAATCTTGACCGTGGAATCACAGCATCCAGTCGTGGCTGACGTCCCGATTGGCATTCGGGCAACGGGAGTGCGACGCGAGACCGATTCGATGGGCGCGATCGATGTGCCGGCCGACCGGTATTGGGGAGCGCAGACGCAGCGGTCGCTGATTCACTTTTCGATCGGCGACGATCGCATGCCGAAGCGGGTGTATCACGCTTACGGCTATGTGAAGAAGGCCGCGGCGCTGGTGAACGAGGCGGCGGGGCGGTTGCCGGCCTGGAAGGCGGCGGCCATCGTCCAAGCGGCGGAGGAGGCGATCGCCGGGAAGCTGGACGATCATTTTCCGCTGTACGTTTGGCAGACTGGTTCCGGCACCCAGTCGAACATGAACGTCAACGAGGTGCTCTCGAATCGAGCCATTCAACTCTTGGGGGGCGTGCTGGGGAGCAAGTCGCCGGTCCATCCCAACGATGACGTCAACATGGGGCAGTCGTCCAACGACAGTTTCCCGACGGCGATGCATGTTGCCACGGTCATGGAACTCGATGAAGCGCTCATGCCGCGCGTCGACGCCCTGGCCCAGTCGATCGAGACGAAGTCGCAGCAGTGGATGGGGGTGGTCAAGACGGGCCGCACTCATCTGCAGGATGCGACGCCGCTGACCGTCGGGCAGGAATGGTCGGGCTATGCGGTGCAACTCCGTGAGGCGCTCGCTCGGATCGCGGCGTCGAAGGCGGGGGTCTACGAGCTGGCGGCCGGGGGGACGGCCGTCGGCACCGGGCTCAACGCGCCGGCAGGGTTCAGCAAAGAGATTGCAGCGAAAATCGCCGAGCTGACGGCAAGGCCGTTCGTCACGGCGCCGAACAAGTTCGCGGCGCAGGGATCGCTCGACGCGATCGTCGCGGTGATGGCGGCGGTGCGAGGGCTGTCGGTGGCGTTGATGAAGATCGCCAACGACATGCGGTGGCTCGCCTCGGGTCCGCGCTGCGGCTTGGGCGAGTTAATCCTGCCGGCGAATGAGCCGGGCTCGTCCATCATGCCGGGCAAGGTGAATCCGACTCAATGCGAAGCGATGGTGATGGTCTGCATCCAGGTGATCGGCGAGGACAACGCCGTCGCCTTTGCAGGGAGCCAAGGGAATTTCGAATTGAACGCGATGCGGCCGATCATCATCAACAACACGCTGCACGCGATCCGCATTCTGGGCGACGCGTGCGAGAAATTTCGACTGTACTCGGTCGAAGGAACGGAGCTGAATCTCCCCCGCATCGAGGCGATGGTCGGTCAATCGCTGATGCTGGTGACGGCGCTGTCGCCGGCGATTGGGTACGACAAAGCTTCGAAAATCGCTCACCTGGCCAATGACGAAGGCATCACGCTCAAGGCGGCCGCTTTGAAGAGCGGATTCGTCGACGAGAAACGCTTCGACGATATCGTCAACCCGGCGAACATGGTCGGACATGGCGTGGCGGGCGCCTGAATTTTCAATGAAATAAATGCAAGCGGGCAGGGGTCGATTACTAGCGGAAGGCGCATGTAGGTCTTCCTTCATTCTCAGGAGATCTCCGGATGTTTAGCAGGCAGGCGAAAGTCATCAAGGACGGCTCCGGTCGCCGCATCACGACCACGGCGCGGGGCTACGACGTGCTGCGCGATCCGGCTCTCAACAAAGGGACGGCGTTTACCAAGGCCGAGCGGGCGGCCCTGGGCCTCGACGGACTGCTACCGCCGGTGGTGACGACTGAGCTGGAACCGCAGCTCGAGCGCGCCTACGCGGCCTATCACGCGGCGCCCACCGACCTCCAGAAGCACATCTACATGTGGCGGCTGCACGACAACAACGTGACGTTGTTCTACGCGCTGCTGCAGCGCCACATGCTGGAAATCCTGCCCGTGGTATACGACCCGGTCGTCGGCGAGGCGATTGAAAACTATAGCGAGGTGATGACGCGGCCGCGCGGCGTATTTCTGAGCATTGACGAACCGCAGCAGGTGGAAGCGAAGCTGGCCGATTTCGGCGCAGGGCCGGAAGACATCGACCTGCTGGTCGCGAGCGATGCGGAGGAGATTCTTGGCATCGGCGATTGGGGCTCCAACGGCATCGATATCTCGATCGGCAAGCTGGCCGTCTACACGGCGGCGGCGGGGATCGACCCGCACCGAGTCGTGCCGGTGATTCTTGACGTCGGCACCAACAATGAAAAGTTGCTCAACGATCCGATGTACATCGGCTATCGGCACAGCCGCATTCGTGGGAAAGCCTATGACGATTTCATTGACGCCTATGTGACGGCGGCCAAAAAGCTATTCCCGAAGGCGATGTTGCATTGGGAAGATTTCGGCTCGACCAACGCCCGCCGCATCCTGAGCCGCTACCGAGACAACGCGTCGACGTTCAATGACGACATGCAGGGGACCGGCGCCATTGTGCTGTCGGGACTGCTGAACGCCGTGGAGCGCACGGGAACCGCCTGGACCGAACAGCGCGTCGTCATCTTCGGCTCCGGCACAGCGGGGGTAGGCATCGCCGATCAGATTCGCGACCTGATGGTGCGGCATGGCTTGAAGCCGGAGGAAGCCGCGCGTCGGATTTGGCTGGTTGATCTCCCTGGCCTGCTGACCGCCGAAATGAAGGAGGGACTGCTCGACTACCAGCGTCCCTACGCTCGCGACGAACAAGAGGTGGCCCCGCTGCAGCGCACTCCGTGCGAACCGATTCCGGCGGCGGAAACTCGCTGGCCGAAGATGGCGGCACTACGATCGGCGGCCGCGGCGAAAGGAGGGATCATCGACCTGGCCACGGTCGTCGCCACGGTGAAGCCGACGATCCTGATCGGCACGTCGACCACGCCGCAGCAGTTCACTGAAAAGATCGTGCGGTCGATGGCGGCAGCGACGGAGCACCCGATCATCTTCCCGCTCTCCAATCCGACGGAGCTTCACGAAGCGACGCCGACTCAGATTTTGACCTGGACGAACGGCAAGGCCTTCGTCGCCACGGGAGCACCGTTTGACGACGTGAAGCTAAACGGCGTGACCTATGCGATTGGACAGGCGAACAATGCCGCGCTGTACCCTGGGCTCGGCCTGGGCGTCGTCGTCTCACGGGCCTCGATGGTGTCCGACGAAATGATTTTCGCGGCGGCGCAGGCCGTCGCCGGGCAGGCTCCGGCCGCGACGCCGGGGGCGTCCCTGCTTCCCTCGAACGCGGACTTGCGCACGACTTCCAGCATGGTGGCGGTGGAAGTGGCGCGGACGGCAATCCGCCAAGGTCTGGCGCGCGAACCGCTGGGGGACGTGGTCGAGGCGGTGCGCCAGTCGCAGTGGTGGCCGGTGTATGTGCCGGTGGAGGCAGTTTGACGCCGCGCCCTCGCGGCCGACGGGATGTTTCCGTGCGTTCCCGCTCACGTCTAAACGCGGAGCGCGAGTAGTTCGCACCGACTGCGGCGGCGTGACCACGCTAATCGACTCGCTCGAAGCGGCGGAGGAGCGTGTCGAGCGTCTGGTTGAGGGCTCCCGACAAGGGTTCGTCGAGCGACGTGGGCGGCGGGGTGTCGGAGGCGGCGGCGATGAAGCCGTTCCATTGTAAGCGCACGGGCCAGTGGCTGAGTTCCGCGGTTTGATTGACGCGCTGGAGGACGCGGAGGGCCCAAAAGGCGCCCCAGGCGTCTCGAAAGGCGAGCCAGCGCGTGGTTTGCGGCAGGGCGGCAGGTGGTGAGTCGATCTGGCGGAACGCCGCGAGGCCGCAAGCGGCGAGGAAGAGGGTCAGGGCGGCGGCGACGCGCGTAGTGGCCGGCAGAGCACCGGCGCTGCTGGTCGCGGCGCCAAAGAGCACGGCTTGCGCGCCGGCGACCAGCAGGGCGGAGAGTGTAAAGCGCGTGGGGAGGTAGTTGAGCAATCCCATGGCGATGAAGCCCCAGAGGAGCCAGCGCCAGACGCCAAATAGTTCAAGCTGGGTGCCGCCGGGGGAGGCGAGCGCCTGCGCGACCGGCACGAGCAGCACGAGCCACAGCGAGGCGACGACCCATTGCCAGCCGCGGTCTTGGGGTCGCTTGGCGCCGAGGACCGCCGTCAGCGGGCAGAAGGTCCCGACGGCGGCGGCGTAGCGCCAGAGGGACGCCGGCAGCGTCGTGGGCGGCAGATGGCGATAGGCCAGCATCGCTTCGACAGCGGCGATGGCAACGGCGGCGGCGATCCACCACACGGCGGGGGCCGCGAGGGTGGCGCCGCGGACGCGGCGGAGGGCCCCCCAGCCGGCAACAGAGAGGAGGAGGGCCAGAGCGCAGGGCCACCATCCGCTAAGTTCGGGGAGCTGCGTCGCGGCGGTGGGCATGGCTGATGGCGGTCGGAACGGACGTTGACGGCTGGTTGGGGCGAAATCGGCCCGCTTTTCGGCCGCCCAGTTCGCCGGTCCGATTGTAGCGGTCGCGGCGGGGTGAAAGCATGGGCAAACTTGCGCGCGTTGGTTGCCGGGGGTGCGCGCGTGACGCATGATTCGGCAGCGAAGAATATCCCCCCGATCGCGATGGCGACCCGGACGGTTATTCGCTGCAACCAGCACATTTGAATGCTTCGGACGCGCGCCGCGCCAACTGGGGAGTGAGGCGGGGCCGTGGTCGGGGCAAATGAGGGTGGGCGGGGCTCGGCAACGAGTCTCGCCCGCTCTTTTTTTATGCGCTCATTTCGCCCATCAACGCCGCGGGCTTTGACAATCGACGCGGCAACTTGAGCCAAACAAGGCAAGCTCGTCTACCGGCGACGCCGGGTGGCTTTGATTGATGCTGCGGGAGGCTTCGCTTGGCGTGACGCTATCCCCTGGCGGAGCCTGGGGCTACAGGTCGAAGGCCCCGAGGTCTGAAAATGGACAGAATCGGCTTTAGCGGAGTTGGCGGAGTCGCCGATATAACTCCTATCAAAGAGACGGGAGGGCGAAACACTAGTCGTGTTTTGCTTCAGGATAAAGGTAGCGGCAAGACGACGGATCGACTTGCCGCTACCTTTTTTGTTGCGCTAAGAAAAGCTTCCGCGGGTCGCTACTTCGCTGGCGGCGTCGCCACTGGCAGCGTGGTCGCGCCGGCGGTCGCCGCAGCTGGCGTGGCTGGGGCGGCGGCAGCGGCCGGCGATCCTGGCGAGGCCGGATTCGCCGCCGGCACCGTGCCGCCGAGCTCCTTGACGAGGGCTTCGGCCTCTTTGCGGTACATGAACATGCCGGCGCCGGCCTGTTGCAGCACCTGCTCCAGGGCCTTCACGGCGTTCTCTTTTTGGCCCTTGGCCACGAGGATCTTCGCCACGAGGTAGGCCGAGTCGGCGTTGAGCTGCCCGCCTTGGACGGCCTTCTGGAGGAAGGCATCGGATTCGGCGCTGCGACCGAGCTTTTGCAGGATCCAGGCGAGCGTGATGTTCGCCTGCGAATTGTTGCCGAACCGCTCGGCGTTCATCTGGGCGTAGCGGAGCGCCTTTTCTTGCTGGGCCAGATTGGGGCTGTCCGAAAGGATCAGCGCCAGCAGGTTGATCGCGCCGGCGTTGGAGGGATCAACGCTGAGGACCTGCGTCAGGGCTTCTTCAGCACCGGCGGCGTCGTTGCGCATCTTCGCCACGAGGCCGTCGAGCATCAGGGCCGCCACGGACTGCGGGGCGTTCTTGCGCATTTCCTCGGCGACCTGCTGGGCCTTGTCGAGTTGGTTCTGCTGGATCAGCCACTCGGCGTAGGCGCGGGACGTGGCCTCGTTCTTGCCGTCTTCCTTGTAGGCTTGCTCGAACGCCTTTTTCGCTTCGTCGAGCTTGGCATCTTGCGTGAAGAGTTGGCCCAAGACCACGTACGGATGGCCCGACTGGGCGTTGAGCTCGCGGGCCTTCTTGAATTCGTTGAAGGCGTCGGCGGGCTTCTTCAGGCGGAACATCGTTTCGCCCAGGCGGGTATGGGCGGCGGCGCTATCGGGATCGAGTTCGACCCATTTGACGAGCAACTCGTTGGCCGGCTCCCATTGCTGGCGACGTTGGTGGACGGCCGCGAGACCGGCCAGGACGCGGATCTGGAAGTTCTGCTGACGCTTGGCGTTCTCGTTGAACTTCTCGACAAGCGACTTCGCTTTTTCAAACAAGGCGTGCGACTCGGTGGTGCGGCCTTCGGCGAACGCGAGGTCGGCCAGCAGCAAGTAGGCCTCGGGGTCGTTGGGATAATTGGTGACGGTCGATTCGAGCAGCATGCGAGCCTGCTCGCCGTTGCGCGCGAAGACTTGGAGCTTGGCCAGCATCAAGTCGACCGGGGGGAGCTTCGGATACTTCTGCTTGGCAATGTCGAGATATTCCTTGGCTCCCGGCAAATCGCCGTTTTTGAAGCGCTGCAGGGCGTTCTCAACTTCGGGGTAGGCTTGGTTGGAGAGCGAGACCGAGTCGCCGATGAGATTCTCGACGGTGAACGGATCTTGCGCGGCGGCGACGCCGCCGGCGGGAGCGGCTGCAGCCGGGGCTGCCGCCGCGGGGGCGCCGGCAGCAGGCGCCTGAGCGAGGACGCTGCCTTGCTGCATGCCGATGGCCGCGGCCGTCAGAGCGGCGAGGCTCCGACCGAGAACGCCGCGAAACTTGGGCGAAGTCATGATCAACCTTTCGTGAGTAGATGCCCCCGGCGCGGTCAATCGTCGCCGAAGATATTGGATTGAGTGTCTGGCGCCTGGGTCGCTGCTGCGCCGAGCGGCGCTCGCCTCATTCTAAACGAAGGCGCGGGCTCGGCGACACTAGATTGTAGGGCGTCGGGCGTCTGGGGCCATGGGGCGCCGTCGACTCGCAGGCCTGTAGCGATCGTATCGGTTAGGCGGCTTTCGGACGCGGAGATGCGCTCGTCGCGGAGGCCAGGCCGCCAAGGGCATCAAGAGCCTGAAACGGGCCGCCGGCGTCGACCCGCGACGTTCGGTCTCGTTCATTGACCGCGGCGTGCCATCGGCGTTGTCGACGCCCGACTCGGGGCCTGGTCGCCCAGAGGCGTGGCGGGGCGTTTCTCGACGGGTCGCGGCAAACCGCCTATATTGAGAATCTCTACAATCTCCGGCGCGTTGTCGTTCAGGCGGCCCCGCCTTTCAATTATTGTTTCGTCGCGCAAAGGAACCCCTAGCTTGTTGGTTGGGCCCGTCTTTAACCGAGAGTTGGCGACGGCCCCGCGATCCTGGCGGCTCTATCTCTCGCGGGCGATCTACGTTGGCGCGCTGTTTGGGCTGGTCTGCACAGCGTGGCTGATTCTCTTCGGTTCGCAACCGATGCGGACGCTGGGGGACCTCGCCCGTTTTGGCTCGGCGATCTTTGCGCTCTTGGCGCCGGTGCAGTTGGCGATGGCGATTGGATTTTCTGCGCTGCTGACGGCGGCAGCGGTCGCGCAGGAGAAGGACCGACGAACGCTCGACTTGTTGCTGATGACGCGGATGACGAATTCGGAGTTGGTCATCGGCAAGTTGCTGGCGAGCATGCTGACGGTGCTCGTGCTGATATTGTCGGCCGTGCCGCTGTTCCTGCTGCTGGCAATGCTGGGCGGGGTCTCTCACGGCCAGATCGCGCGGGTGTTCGGCGTGACGCTGGCGGCGGCGCTCGCGGCGGGGAGTCTGGGGTCGACGATTGCGCTGTGGCGCGAGAAGACGTTTCAGTCGCTGGCGATGACCGCACTGGCGTTGATGATCTGGCTGCTTGCGGGAGAGGCGGTGGCGGCGCTGCGTGACGACGCGCGCGGACTGCTCGGCGCCGCGCCGAGCGAATGGGCCGTCGCCGTCAGTCCTGTGCGCGCGATTTTCGCCGCGGCGGCGCCGCGAACTTCCCTCACGCCAATGTTTGCCGGAGCGCCGTGGCTCGGCGCGCCGTCGGATTTCTTTACCATCGCTGCGGCGGCCTTGGCGTTGGCGTTGAACGCGCTCGCGATTCTGCTCGTCCGCGTGTGGAACCCGACGCGCGAAGCGCGGCCGCAGACGGCCGATGAGTCGCACGACGGGGCGCTGGCCGACGCGCCGCGCGACGTTCACGCCGCTCCGGGTCGCACGAAGGAAGTCTGGGATAATCCCATTCTCTGGCGTGAGATCTGCACCTGGGCTTACGGCAAGAAGGTGGTCGTCATCAAGATTGCGTACCTGGCAATCTTCGCCGCCTGCGCGTGGGCGATGTACGGCGTGCTGCAGGCCGAGCCCACGCCGACCGTGGGAGGCGCGCTACCCGACGCCTCGCGGGCCGTCGTTCCGCTGCTTGTGTTGGGGTTGGTGCTGGTCAATGCGTTGGCGGTGACTTCCATCACCAACGAACGAGACGCCGGGGCGCTCGACTTGCTGCTGGTGACCGACCTGTCCCCGAAGGAGATCATCTTCGGCAAGCTGGGCGGCGTGCTCTACAACGCTAAGGAAATGATTTTGCTACCGGCGTTGTTATGCGTGGTCTGCTGGTGGTTTGACCGGATCACGACGGAGAATCTGCTGTTCATGCTCGGCAGCTTGCTGGTGCTCAATGGGTTTGTGGCGATGCTGGGCGTCCATTCGGGGATGACGTACCCGAACTCGCGCTCCGCCGTCGGCGTAAGCCTAGGCACGCTGCTGTTTTTGCTGCTCGGGGTGGCCGTGTGCATGCGGATGATGGTCGCGTTTCAGGCGAACTTCGAGAACCAATTGTTGTCGTTTGCGGCCTTTATGCTCGGAGGCGGGGCAGGGCTCTTCTTCGCCCTGGGGCGGCGCAATCCGTCGCCGGCGATTTGGTGGGCCTCGATGCTTGCGCCGTTCGCCACGTTTTACGTCATTTCGACGTTCCTGCAATTGAGTTACGGCGCCGCGGCGCTGGTGACCATCCTCATGTACGGATTTGCAACGGCAACGCTGCTGATCCCCGCGATCTTTGAGTTCGACGTCGCCACCGGGCGGACGACCGCGCGAGACATTTAGCAGCGCACGCCCCCATGATCCAAGAATTTGGCCTCTATTTCGCCGCGATGCTCGTGCTGACGGCGTTCTCCGCCTTCTGCTCGTGCTCGGAGGCGGCGATTTTTTCGCTGCAGCCCGACGATCGACGAGCCCTGCAGAAGGGCAACGCCGCGCAGCGGACGGCGGTCGAGTTGATCGGGCGGCCTGACCGGTTGCTGACGGCCATTCTGTTCTGGAACCTGATTTTTAACTTCGGCTTCTTCGTCGTCGGTTCGGCGGTCGAGTATCGCCTGCACGCAGCCAGCCGACACAGCGAAGCCGCCGTGCTGATGGCTTGCTCGCTGCTGGGAATGATTGTCTTCGGCGAGATGCTGCCGAAGACCATTGGCGTGCAGCAGCCGCGAGTGTTCGCCAGCCTCTGCAGCTTGCCTTTGGCGGCCATGGTGCGAGTGATCGATCCGCTCATGCCGCTGTTCGCCGCGGCGAACAACTTGCTGCAGCGCGTGCTGCTGCCAAACTTCGAGCGCGAACCCTATTTGGAGATCAGCGATCTCGAGCGGGCGATCGAACTCTCCACGAGCGACGCGCAGCTGGCGGCGCTGGAGCAATCCGCTCTGCGGAACATCGTGCTGCTATCGGAGTTGCCGGCCGAAGAGCTGATGCGGCCGCGAAACCAGTATCAGGTATTCGCAGCGCCGGTCCACCTCGAGCAACTGCAGGGCGAGTTGCCGCAGGCGGGTTACCTGTTGATCACCGAGGACGATAGCGACGACATCGCCGCCGCGATTCCGCTCCGACAACTCTCGGTGATTCCGCGCCACCATTTGGAGAAGTTCGCCCAACCGGTCGTGTATGTTCCTTGGTGCGCCACGGTCGCCTCGATTCTCGACGAACTGCGACGGCAGGAGCGCGACGTCGCGGCGGTGGTCAACGAATACGGCGAAACTATCGGCATCGTGACGATCGAGGACGTGCTGGAGACGATCTTCGAGGAACAGTCGAGCCGTAGCGCGAGATTGCTGGCGACTTCGTCGATCGTGCCGGTGGCGCCCGACCGTTGGCATGTCACGGGGATGACCAACTTGCGGCGGCTGAGCCGGCACTTCGACGTGCCGCTGGAGCCGTCGCGCAGCGTGACGGTCGCGGGGATCTTGCAGGAGCAACTGCAGCGAATTCCGGTCGAAGGAGACGAGTTGCTGTGGAGCGGCTTTCACTTGCGGGTCATTGAGGTCGGCGATACGGGCGCCGTGAAAGTGGAACTGCGGATTCCGCCTGCCGGAGGGCCGCTGCCATGATTGGAGCCTTCGCCCTGTTTCTCGGCGCGTTGTCGATGAACGCATTCTTCAGCGGGACGGAAACCGGATTCTTCCGCCTCAGCCGGTTGCGGCTGGTGATGGAAGGGATCGCCGGCGACCGCATGTCGCGGATCCTGCTCTGGTTTGCCAATCAACCGTCGATCTTCGTCGCGACGGCGCTGGTGGGGAATAACCTGGCGAACGACCTGACGTCGCTTTCCGTGGTCATGGCAACCGAGGCGATTTGGCCCCAGGGGGGAGTGCTCGCCAGCGTCCTGCCGCCGCTGCTGGTGACGCCGTTCATGTTTATTTGCGGCGACCTGCTGCCGAAGAACGTCTTCTTCAACGCCCCGAATCGACTGATGCGGCGCTCGACGCCGATCGTGGTCGTGGCGGCCGTGCTGTTCGCGCCGATTACGTTTTTGCTCTGGCTGCTCAGCCTTGTGCTGCAACTCTTCACTCGCGAGCGGCCGCAGGAACTACGTTTGTCGCTGGCGCGCCGCGAGTTGACCGCGATGCTGGTCGAAGGGCACGAAGCGGGACTGCTGCGGCCGGTGCAACGAACGCTGGCGCAAACCATGCTCGCCATCGGCGGTCAGCCGGTGAAGAACTATGCCGTGCCGACGAGCCGCATGGTGCGCGTAACGACGACCATGAGCCGCAGCGATATGCTGCGGCTCGCCCAGCGCTACAATCGAGCGCTGCTGCCGGTCGAAGATCCCCAGCAGAAGCGGCAGCTAGTCGGCTTCGTGCGGGCGATCGATCTGTTTCTAGAGAGCAACGAGACCGAGCTTCATCCCGAGCCTTTCGTCGAGCTGACGGAGAACGAAACGTTCTTGTCGGCGCTCGGCAAGTTGAACGTGGCGGAAGACGCCCTGGGCCATGTGGTTGGGCTCGGCGGCCGCAGCCTCGGCTTTGTGAGCGGCCGCGATTTGCGCCAGGCGCTGCTGCGTGCGCAGTAACGGTCGGTTGCGCGTCGATTACTCGCAGCGCACCCCGTGCGGGGCATTCCGCTGCGTCGCCTAGCGCGAGTAGCCGAGCGACTTGAAGATCGACAGCATCTCTTCGAAGTTAATGAAGCGGCGGCGGTGCGAGAGTTTGTACGTGTCGATCGCGCGGGCGAGCTCGGCCGCGTCGGGGGAAAGCTCCGTGTAGCTGTTGACGAACTGGCGACGTTCGCGTCCCGGACCTTCGGTCGGGCCGAGCATGTTGCGACGGTCGATGAACGTCGTTTCGTCGGTAACCATCGTGCTCGACATGGCAGGGCTCCAATCTACAGGAAGGGGTGGCGAGCCGTGGCAACGGCCCAGGCGGGAGGAAGCCGCCGCAGCAAACTTCCGAGGCAAATCTACCTCACGCGGCCGACGCCGCGGGGGAATGCAGAAACTCGCACGCGGCGGCCGATAGGGATCGCAATCGTACGCGCCGGTCGTGCCGGTTATGCCGGACGCTACCGCCGGATCGGCGCATCGACGCCGGGAAGGCCAGCCCCTTCGAGCTTGGCCAGCAGCAATTGGCTCCCCTGATGTCCGCTGTTCAATGCGAGCGCTTGTCGCACCGTCGCGGTCGCTTCGGCTGCTTGGCCGGCGTTGTCCTGCGCAAGCGCCAGTTGGTAGAGGAGTTCGGGCGGCGCTTCGCCCTTCTGGCTGGCGGCGTAGAGGTTGCTCACCGCCTCCTCGGGCCGGCCGACGGCGCCGTAGGCCATGCCGGCGAGCCAGAGCGCCTCGCGCGGCTCTTCGCCGGGCGGGGCGGCCTCGAACAAATGATGCAGCGTCGTCAAGCAGCGCTGGGCGTGGCCAGATTGGTACTGGAGCTCGGCGGTCAGTTGCAAAACATTGCCATTGTTCGGACTGTACCGCAGCGCCTGGTGCATGTCGGCCAGGGCGTTTTCAAGTTCGCCGCGATGGCGATAGACGCGACCGCGCAATTCCCAAGCGCCGGCCAGCGTGGGGTCGAGCGCAATCGCTTCTTCGGCCTTGACGAGCGCGCGGTCGGCAAAGCCAAGTCCGAGAAGCATTTCGCCGCAGCGCACGACGGTCGGCGCGTGCTGCGCGTCGAGTTGCACCGCTGTCTGCATCTGGATGGCGGCTTCTTCGCGCTCCCCCTTTTTCCAAAGGGCCTCGGAGTATTGCCGGCGGGCGTCGGCGTCGCGCGGGCCGGCGGCGACGGCATGTTCCAGCAGCTTGCACGCTTCGTCGGTTTCGCCCCGTTCGGCCGCGGCGACCGCATCGCACGACAACTGCCGACAGGTGGCAACCGAGTCGGGGACGATCTTGTGTCGGCGCCAGTTAGCACAGCCGGCCGTTGACGTAACGAGTCCCCAACCGACGCACCCGATGGCCGCCCATCGCGTCGTCAGGCGACAAACCTGCTCGAACGGTCGAGAAGTTCGATTCATTAAGCTACGGCGCTCTCGCCCACGATGAGTTCGGCCACGCGGACGCAGAAATTGTCGTTCAACACCAGCACTTCGCCGCGGGCGATCAACCGGCCGTTGACGTAGATGTCGGCCGGGTCCCCCGCCAGCTTGTCGAGCGGCACCACGGTTCCCTGACGCAGCTTGAGAATCTCTTCGAGGTGCATGTGGGTGCGGCCCAGCTCGATGGTGAGATCGAGCTGCACGTCACGCATCAATTCGAGCGTCGCGGCCTCGGTGCTCGGCGGAGCTCCGGCGAATTCGTTGAACTTGAAGGTCTTGACGCCGCTGGGAACCGAAGCGACTGGCTCATCCACCGAGGCGAGGGCCATCTCGGCCTTCTGCAGCAACAGCTCGATGTCGTCTTGCGAGATCGAACCGTCGCTCGGAGGTCCGGGCGGCTTGGGTCGCGGGGGAGCGGGGGCCGCCGCGGTGGGGGCCGCTGGCGCCGCCGGCTTGGGAGCGGCCGCGGCGGCTCCTTCTTGCGCCTGCCGCAGCAGTTGCTCGATCTCATCCTGTTCGACTTGATGAGATTCGTCAGCCATGAAATCGATTCCCTTCGATAAGTTCGGCAACGGCGTGGGCAGGTCCTTCCGCCGACGCAACTTGCGGCGCATCGCGGCTGGCGCCGGCAATACGCCTATCTTTTAGCATCGAACATCGGGCGCGGCGGCCTTCAATTCGATCGGTGCTAACGTTCGATAAAGGCGAACTCGCTGAAGACGGCCTCGCGGACGAGCGGTTTGCCCAAAGCGCGGTTGACTTTCTCCAAAACGACTCGTTTGATCAAGCCCAACCCGGGATCGGTGAAGTCGGCCGACTCCATGCCGCGGATGGCGATCGTGACCTGCTCGTTCAACCGTTTTGCATGCAGGGTAAAGCGTTCGTTGAACTCTGGTTCGTCCGCCGCTAGCACGACGCCAAACAGCTCGAAGTCGATGCTCATGCTGGCGCCGGTAGATGGATTGAAGGCAATCACATGGTAAGGCCCCAGGCTGAGCTCCATAGTCGCTTGGCTATTCACTTCTCCGTGCCCGCCGCTGGCGGGCGTCTCGTGGGCGTCTGCTTCGTCCTCGGCCGTCGCGGGGGCGGCTGCCGGTTCGGCGGCATCGACGCCGCGTTGCGCTGCGAGCAATTGGCGCCCCGTTTCACGCGTCTGCTCGGCCGACGGCAAAAACGCCGTCGCCGCGGCGACCTCGATCAGCACGATGACCGAAACGAAGGCGAGCCCCTTGACCAAGGTCATGATGCCGGGCCCCCGCTTGGCGGGGGCGTCGCCGGCTGGCGCGGGGGCGTGGGCTGAGGCGGACATGTGGGAAATTCCTTGCCGAGACCTCCCTCGGCAAAACCGCGACGCGCGGCCGAGAGGGCGCACAAGTCTAGCTCGGAATTCCCAGGCGCAGGGAAGTTACAACCGGCGCGACCGGCACGTTGGCGAAGACGGCCAAACGGGGGTCCTTTCGGGGGTCGGTTCGCCTCAGGGAATAACGACTTGATCGCCGCGCTGCGCCCGGGGCGAAGAAGCTTATTCAACCGCCGCCCTGCTCGAAATGCTTTGCGAATAACGAGTTAACCACAGAACACGGGGAGCACGGAGAAAAGCGATGGGAGTGATCCAGCGGTCGTCTTCTCTGCGGCCTCTGTGCTCTCCGTGGCGAATGCGCATCATGTCAGCAGTCGGATAAGCTGCGGAGCCCGGGGCTGAAAGACGCTAATTACCTCCGGAGGGCGAGGAGTTCGTCGAGGAGTTGCTGAACCGCGGTGATCACTCGAGCGCCGCCGCGGTATTGGGTCGACGCAAGGATAAGCTCAATCAGGTTCTGACCGATGTCGGTGTTTGACAGCTCCACGGCGCCAGTGGTGACGGCGCCCATGCCGCCGCCGCCCGGGTTGCCTTCGATCGGCAATCCGGAGTTAACGCCGGTGCTGAACATATTGTCGCCGACTTGCTGCAAACCGCCATTGTTGGCGAACCGGGCCATCCGCAACTGACCGAGATCGCGCGAGCTGCCGTTGCTGAAGACGCCCTGGATGCGCCCCGATTCGGTGATGATAAAGCTGGTCAACGTACCGGCGGGGAAACCGTCCTGCGACGCCGCGGCGAGCGAGTTCTCATCCTCCGCAAGACCCGTCACTTGATTGAAGTTCAGTTGAAACTCCAGCGGCGAGTTTGCAGGCGACTGACCGCGGCCGATCGCAATGCGGTCGTCGGTGGCCGAGACGAACTTGCCGTCGCCGTCGGTGGTGATGACGCCGGTGCCGACCTCGATGTTGACGCCAGTCTCTTCGGCGTTCTGCGGCGAGGTCGCGATCCAACGGAAACGGGCGCCGGTGGCGTCGACGGATTCCAGCACGGTGGTCACGCGCACGTTGATCGGCGTGCCCAAGCTGTCGTAGACGACGAAGTCGGCCGTGGCGCCTTCGCCATTGGCTTCTTGGACGGTGGTAAACGGCAGCTGGACGACCTCGGTCGTGCCGCCGGTGGGCGTGAAGCGGAACGCCGACAAGTCGACGCCGAGGGCGTTCTCGATGCCCATATTCGACGTGAATTGCAGTCGACTATCGACAATCGTGCCGCCGTACGAAACGCTATCGGGAAACGTCGCCTCGGGCGCCGACTTCAAGACGCCCATCGACTCGTCCATAAACGTCAGTAAGTCTTGCACGGTCGTGGCGGCGGTAATGGTCAACGACCGCTCGGCCAACTGCCGACCGCCCTTGTCGCCGGAGAACGTCAGGACGCCTTCGTCGAACAGGTGGTTGTAGTCAGCGCCGCTGCGCGACACGACGTCGACCAAGGCCATGCCGAAGTTGATTGGCGGGCCTTCGAGATTAATTTCCGGATTGCCGGTAATGTCGGCGTCGGGCGTCGAGTCGATGAACGACACGCCGGTGCCAATCTGAGCAACCTCGTAAAACTTGGTCGGATTGTTCGCGACGTTGCGGTAGATCTTGATCTGATCGTATTCGCCCGTGCCGGACGGCTGGGGGATGTCGTCGAGCCGGATGCGCGGCTGATTGATCGAGTCGGCCGTGATCGGTCCGAACCGCGCGGTCGGTCGGCTCTCGGCGCCGGTCGACGAGTTGACGAAGGTTACGTAGTAGCTATAGCTATTGTTGCCGAGGGTGTCCTCGTTCAACAGCGCGTTGCCGGCGATCGTCGCCGCACTGGTGCTGTCGCTGTAGGTCGTCGTACCGGCTGGAATCGTCCCGGCGAGGCGGTATTCGGTGTTGACCGCAGGATTGTTGCGATAAATTCGGATCTGCGTAAAGTCGGGATCCGCGGACTGCGGAATCGCGCTGAGGTTGATCGAGGCCGCGCCGGCGCCAAGTGCAGTATCGGCGATGTTCGACGCGGGCCCTTCGTTACCCGAGCTATCGACGTAAACAATCCGGTAATTGTAGGTGCCTGCCGGCAGAGTGGCGCCCGCCGTGGAGCCGAAGGTGATCACGTCGCTGGGACGCGCCAAAGACAAGGCCTCCGGCACGCCGACGGGCACCTCGCGCGAGCCGTCGCTCAAGATGCCCGATTGAATGATCTCCGGAATCGAGCCGACCGTGCTATTCGGATTGAGCGCGCCCTTGAGAATAACGTTCTCGGTCGCCTGGGCCACCGCCGCGGCGCCGAGCGGAATCTGAATCGGCGACAAGCCCGTCGGCTGGATGTCGAAATTGGCGTCGACGCTGTAGCCAAGCACGCGGTGACCGGTGAGCGTCACGATCTCGTTGTTCGCGTTCGTCTTGAACTGTCCGTTGCGCGTGTAGAGCTGTTCGCCTTGCGGGCCCTGCACAATGAAGAACCCGTCGCCCTGGATAGCGAGGTCGAGCGGATTGGAGCTGATCTCGATGGTGCCTTGAGTGAACTTTGGCGTGATTTCCGCGACTTTGGCGCCGAGGCCGATCTGCCGCGGGTTCGTACCGCCGCGACTGCCTGTTGGCGCCGAGCCGATGCTCTGCGTCTGCAAAAACTGCGTCGCGAAATTGACCGAAGACTCCTTGAAACCGACGGTATTCGCGTTGGCCACGTTATTGCCGGCAACGTCGATCGACGTTTCGGCAGCCGTCATGCCGGTCAGTGCGGTGCTGAGCGCTGATTGAAGACCCATAAGTTACTCCCCGAATTCGGACGCTTGATGTTTTGGCTGAAACGCCGTCGAGTCGTCGCACGAACTGCGACCGCCCGCGGCAGCGAATGGTTTGATTTACAGTGCAGGCGGGCGGATCTCGCCGACGTTCTTCAGGCTGACGATGAATGTCCGCTGCGGCTTGATCTCCTGCGGCGTTCCCGACAACACGAGATTCGAGAGGTCGTCGGTCGCCGTGTTGTCAACGAACGTCGATTTCTTGGCGTCGGTAATCTGACCGACGAGATGGAAGTCGCCCGAACCGGCGACGCGCCGGAAGATTTGCTTCGTCGTGGTGGTTTCGGGCAGATTGCTGAGGAGCACTGAGCTGCCGTCTTCGTCCACTTTGAGCTTCTTCGACTCGGTCGTGGCCAGCGGGTCGACCGAGAAACTCTCGCCCTTTTCGTTTTGCCAGACGATGCGATATTCATACTCGCCGGCTTCGACTTCGCCGTCGTCCTTGCTGACGGTGGCTTTCGGGTTCAAGTCGAGATGCAGCTTCGGCTGCCCGTCGGAGACGCTCACGCGGTCAACGACGCCGGTGACCTTTTGCTGGTCGTCGGAGATCGCGTCGATCTCGGCGCCGATCAGATTGGTAGCGCTGGAGATATTCTGACCGAGCAACACCGAATCGAGCGTCTCGGTCATCTTGTCGGTGGCAGTGATGGTGCGCATCTGGCTGATCTGGCCAACCAGCTCGGAATTATCCATCGGATTGAGCGGATCCTGGTTCTGAAGTTCGGCAATCATCAACTTCAGAAAGTCCTCCATGTGGAGGTTGTTGTAGGCGTCGCTCTTCGCGGCGCTGGCGCCGCTAGAGCCGCCGGTTCCGGGTATGGATGACATGGGACGCCTCAGAATTTTCTGTGTTGGGATTTGAACCGTTAAACGCGGACGTCGAGGCCGGCGGCACTCGAGGTCGTGGCGGCCGAGCTGCGTAACGAAACCGTCGCGTTGCCGGGCGCGCGGACGGCCGCGGGCCGATTTCGCCCGGGCTGACGTTCGCCGGATTGATTGGCCGCGCGCTCGTCCGGTTGGCCGTTGCCGTTGTTGCTGCCCTCGCGCCGCACGTCGACGTCGAACTTGTCGACGCGAATATCTTGCTGCGCGAGCCGTTCGCGCAGCGCGGGCAGGCTATCGAGCAACAGGTTGCGGGCCGCCGGCGTCTCGGCTTCGAGTTTGGCCGAGAGGACGCCGTTCTGCACAGCGAGTTCGATCTTGATGGACCCGAGATCGGGCGGGCTGAGCCGAACTTGGATCTTGCCGTCGCGCTGCTGAGCGGCCTTCATGGCGCCTTCGACGCGCTGCACGAAGCGGGCCCGGTCGACCGTCGGCATGCCATTAGGCTCGCTCGACTCTTTGGATGCTTTGAGCGAATGACCGCCGATCATCCGGTCGATCGCTCCGGGTGCGCGCGGAGCGGCCTCGGGCGCGTTTGTCGTTGAGTCGCCCACGACCGCGGCGGGCGGCGGTCCGGCGACGTCGGCTGGCGAGGCTGCCGAGTTCTCGCCAAGCGTCGGCGGCGCGGCGGCGGCGACATCTCCCGGCGGCGGCGGCGCGTCGTTCTTCGACGCGACTCGTTTGACGTCGTCAGCCGTCTCGGAGGTTTCCTTGGCGGATGGCGCTCCACGCGAATCGCTGTCCGCGTCGGCCGATACTTCGGCGGTGTTCTGCTCCGCCGGTGGCTGCTCGCTAGTTGCATCCTCGGCGCCGTCGATGCTCACGGGGTCGCTCGCTTCTTCCGCTTGCTGTCTATTGGCCTTGTGGTCCGCCGTGTTGCCGTCACCGCTAGATTCACGATTATGGCGTTCGTCATCGGACTGGCGACGGCGCGTGTTTGGCGCCGACACTGCGACTTCCGTGGTCAGGTCGGGCGCCGACTTGCCGACGGACGGCTCGCTTGCGCCGGCGCCTTCATCGGCTGCCGTCTCTTCGCCGGTGGGAACAGCGTTGTTCTTTGCAGGCTCGGACGGAGGTTTGCCGTCGACTTCCGGCGCCGCGACAACCTTTGTTTCTATCCCACCGGCGTCGGCGACGACCTTCTGTTCGACGTTCTTCGCATCTTGGATCACCCCCATCGCCGCGGCGCCCTCGGCGGAGATTTCGGCGGCGTCTTGGTCGCCGTCATCGCCCGATTTGGCCTCCTCTGCCTCAGCTGGGCCATCGGCGCCGTCGGCGGGCTCGGGCTTCGCCGCGAGGTCGTTCGTCGGGCGGTCGGAGTCGCGTTTTTCACCCGAGGCCGAGGCGTCGGCGGCCTTTGGCTTTTCCTCAGCGGGCGGCGCTGCCGGCGGCCCAGGGGGGCGCGGCGATTCCGCCTGGTAGGCCTGCTCCAATGCCGGCGCGAACGCACCGGGGCCGTCGTTGCGCGGCGGCGGCTCGAGCGCCCGGGCGGGGGCGACGACTTGCATCAGTGCATCGAGTGGCGAGAACGGCATCCTGGCTTCTCCCGGCGGCAGCGTTAGTTCTGCTGCGCCTTCATTTGCTCGAGCGTCTGCAACTGAGCGTCGATGAACGGTTTGGCCGGTTCGCCGGCGAGCATCTTCCGCTGAATTCGGTAGAGCATCTCCAAATCTTCCGGGGCGTCGAACGTCCGCAAGATCGCCTCCTGATCGCGCGGTTTCATGCTTCCCAGCAGCATGATGACGTCGTCGATGCGATCGTCGGTGATGTACTTGATTAAGATCGGCTTGGCCTGCTTCTTCGGGATAAGTGATTCCAGTTGTTTTCGAACCTTTTGCATCTCTTCGCTCAAGACGAGCTTGCCTTGCTCGACGAGATATTCCTCGACTTCGGCGCGCAGTCGCGCGTACTGTTCGGTGGCTCCGCTAAGCCGCTTGAGTTGGTAATCAAAATCGACCAGCGAGTCCGCCAACTGTTTCTCCTTCACGTCGAACTGCAGCGAGATGGTCTGATATTGCCGGCGCTGCTGGTCAAACGAGGGTTCTTCGGGCGGGGTTCCGGGTTCTTCGACCTGGGCTTCGTGTTCAATCTCTTCGAGATCGACGTCCTGCAAGATCGCCGTGATCCGAAAGAGTTTTTCGTCGTCGAGTTTTCCGCTCTTCACGAGGTAGCCGTATGCCAGTGCGCCGGAAATTACGGTCGCGACGCATGCGTAGCCGATCAGCGGAAAGAGGATGCGAATGAGAATTCCCATTACTCAGTTCCTTCCCAGCGGACCGCGGCGACTTCGTCCAGCCGCTTTGTCTCCGCGCGCATCGCGGCGAGCCGATGCTGCGCCCGCTGCCTTTCTTCCAACTTGTCGAGCACGCGCACTTCGCGGTCGGCGTCGACCAGCGCCACGCGGCGCCGATCAACTTCTTCAGCGAGCTTTGCCGCTTGTTCGGTCAGGACTTTGATCTGCGCCTCGAGCGCCAGTTGATACCGCTGCGTCGTCAGCATCCAGTTGACGTCGATCGGTCCTTCGCGCATCGCGCGGCGCTGGTTCTCTAAGTGCTGTGCCGCCTCGGCGGCGAGACCGTCACGCTGGTGCTGTAGAATTCGTTCCGCCTCGTACGCCGTTGCAAGTCGACCGCGTTGCTCGTCGCGATGGATCTCGCGGATGCGGCGGAGCGTCTGTAGTCGGAAGCGAAAGCGTGCCATTATTTCTTAATCACCGCGCCCTGTCGGGCAGGTTGCATGGGTGGCATCTGCGGTTGCTGACCCATCGTCACCGGAGCCGCATTCATCCGCATCGTGCACTTCGCGGCGAGCTCGATCAGTGCCTGCCGCACCTGGGCGATTTCTACTTTTTCCTCGACCTGCTGCTTCAATAGCCGGTGAATCTCTTCGCGCATCTCGACCGCCGCGTCGAGCGTGCGGTTGGCGCCTTTGCGGTAGGCGCCGATCGTGATCAGATCCTCGTTCTCGGCGTACGAGGCCAGCAATTCGCGAAGGATCTGTCGGGCCTGCTTCTCATCCGGCGTCGAGAGGTCGTTCGCCAAACGGCTAATGCTGCGGAGGACGTCGATCGCCGGGTAGTGTCCGCGTTCGGCGATCCGCCGCGAGAGCCAGACGTGGCCGTCGAGCAGGCCGCGCACGCAGTCGGCGATCGGCTCGTTTTCGTCGTCGCCTTCAACGAGCACTGAGTAGAAGGCCGTGACGCTGCCGCGATCGGTGCGACCGGCGCGCTCCACGAGGCGCGGCAGAAGTGCAAACGTGGACGGGGGAAATCCGCGCGTCGTCGGCGGTTCTCCCGCGGCGAGGCCAATCTCGCGTTGCGCCAACGCGAAGCGCGTGAGCGAGTCCATCACTAGCAGCACGTTCTTTCCCTGGTCGCGAAAGTACTCGGCGATCGCCGTTGCGGCGTAGGCGGCCTGCACCCGCAGCAGCGCGGGCTCGTTGCTCGTGGCGACGACGACGACGCTGCGAGCCAGGCCTTGCGGACCAAGTTCGCGATGGATGAACTCATTCACTTCGCGACCGCGCTCGCCGATCAACGCGATCACGGTGACGTCGGCCTCGGTGTAACGCGCCATCATCCCCATGAGAACGCTCTTGCCCACGCCCGATCCGGCAAAGATCCCTAAGCGCTGCCCGCGGCCGCACATCAGCATGCTGTCGATGCAACGGACGCCCGTACCGAGCGGGAGGTCGATGCGGGGCCGTTCGGTGGCGGTCACGCCGTCGTTCTGCAACTTGAATCGCTCGCGGACCATTGGCTGCGGCCGGCCGTCGATGCACTGGCCGCGGGCGTCGATGACGCGGCCCAGGAGTGCGGCGCCGATTTTCAAGGTGCGGGCAGTGCGAATGAGCCGCACGGCGCTGCCGCGGCGGACGCCGTCGAGATCGGCCAGCGGCATCACCAGCGTGCGATGGTCGCGAAACCCGATCACCTCGGCCTCAACCTCGCCGCCCCCTTGCCGTGCAATGCCGACAACCGCTCCCACCGGCGCCGGCATGCCGGCGACCGCGACGGTGAGTCCCGTCGTCTGCACGACGCTGCCGGTGATGCCGGCCGTCATCGCATGCTCAAGCTCTGGGGCGAAAGTCGTCATGGCTTACTTGATCAAGCAGTGGGCGCATCCGGGCGCGCCTGCTATGAAAGTTCCTCTTTGATCCGCGAGAGTTGAGTCTCAATCTGCTGGTCGATGACGCCGAATTCCGTCACGACGCGGCAACCGCCGGGCGTCACCGCCTCGCTCGCGGTGACGGTGACGTGGGCCAACGGCGCGAAGACGCTGGCGATCTGCTGCACTTGCTTCTTGAGCGTTGACTGATCGGCCGGCGCGAGTTGAATCATCATGTCGCCGCTGCCAGCGGCCAACTGCAGCGCTTCGCGGACCCATTCCAACGTGATCTCTGGGCGGCGCGTCAGCTCGGCGCGAACGAGTCGTTCCGCAATCGCCGCGGCCAGCGAGATGGCCGTCCGCTCCCAGTGTCGCAGCCATTCTTGCTTGGCGTCCTCGACTTGCTTTGCCGCCGCCTGCAGGGCAGGGGTCAGGGTCCGCATTTGCTGTGCAACCTTCTCGTCGAGGATCCGCTCGATGGCCGCCTCGGCGGCCTTTTTGCCAGCCGCTTCGGCCTGCTGCTTGATCGCCGCTGCTTCCTGCTGGGCCTGTTCGACGACCTTCACCGCCTCCGCGCGGATTTGCGCCAGGTACTGGTCGGCCTGAGCCGCCATATCGGTCAGATCGTACGCCGCCCCGCGCAATGTCGGGCCCGACGCGGTCTGTCCGCCGTGCGTTTTGATGATCGTCGCCATGCGTTGTCGTTACTCGATCAGGCCGCGGCTCGGCTGGTTGCCGGTTCGGCCAGGTGAAGCAGTTCGTGCTGCGCTGCGCGTAAGTCGCTGAGGCGCGTCGGTCCGATCGCACGGACCGCCATGCGAAGCCGCGCGGCGCCCGCGCGCGGCAACTTCGCTGCCACGCGCCGAAGGAACCGTTCGCTAGAGGAAGCAAGCGCCAGTTGCACCGTCCGTTCGTCTGCGGCTTGAAGGGCCCGCAGCAATGCCGCGTCGCTGAGCCGTTCCAAGTCGAGCGAGCGATCTTCTAGCAGCACCGGATCGAGCGTGTCATCGTCGCCGCCGACGTCGTCGGAATCATCGGCCCACACTTCCAACCGTTGATATTCGCCGTCGACCGACTCTTCGTGTGCTGCGACTAGCTCGCGCGCCTCTAGGATAGCCGCTTGCAGCTCCAACGCTTGTTGTTCGGAAAGGGCGGCGGGAGCGGCATCCGCTGCTGCCGCGACCGGATGAGCTTCAGGCAAGGCGATCCGCGCGAGCAGCGAGTCGCGTTGGATCGGCGCCGTTTTGGCGACGATGCGCCGAGCCAAGTCGGCGGCGGCCACCGCGCGGGTGCGCCGCTGACGCTGCACTTCAATCCGCTGTTGGAGTTCCGATTCCAGATCGGTCACTGCCGATTCGTCGGTAATTTGCAGATTGGCTAACCGTTCTAGCACGTCGGCTTGAAGCGGCGGAGCAAGCACCGCAAACACGGCGGCGCCCTGGTCGTGGTTCATCCGCGACAAAGCGACCGCGATCGTTTGCGGATGCTCGGCGCTGAGCAACTCGGCGATCAGCGCAGCCTCGGCTGCTGCCGCAGCGTCGTCGGCCGGTCCCGCGGCCGGGACAGTTGCCGCGGCCGGCGGTTCGACGATGACGGGCTGCGGGGCGGAATAGGTAAACTCTACGGCCGTGGCCCCGTTCAGCTCGCGCCGCCCAGCGCGGCGAAATTCGGCGAGAACGTCGCGCTGCTCGTCGGGATCAATGTCCCCAAGACGCTCGACCTCAGCGAGGATCTTCGTCGCTTCGGCGGGCGGCAGGCTGTCGAGCATCTGCTCCGCCAGCGACTCGTCGATGCTGGCGACCAGGATCGCCGCTCGCCGGATTCGTTCGTTGCGCTCGTAATTCATTGCGTCCGTTTTCGGTTACCCGCCGAGAGAGAACTCGTCACCCTGACTTACCCGGCATTCCCAATCCACGTCCGGAGAATCGCCGCCGCGCCATCGGGATCTTCCTTGACCAACTCGGAAAGGTCTTCCTTCAGCGATGGACCACGCTTCAGCCGCAGCTTTGGCCGACTTCCCTCGCTCTCGCCTCCCTTGCCGCCCTTGCCGCTCGCTTGCGACGCTTCGTTCTTCTTCGGCAGGATATCGGGAAGCGAGAAGTCGACTCCCTTGTCAGTCGTCGGGATCGACTTGATCATCGAGCGCAACATGAGCAGGCTCATCAACGCCATGCCCGCGATAATCAGCGAGCTGGTGTTTTGACGAGCCCACAGCACGCTCTCGCTGGCGACCGACGGCTCAGGCGCGGGAGCCGGCGTGAGCGACTGAAACACGGTGACTTCCACCTTTGACAGCTGGTCTTCGGCGAGCTCTTTCGGAAAGAGCTGGCCGACCGTGGCTTTGATCTTCGACTTTACCTGTTCTTCGATGTTGGTCAGCATCGCCGTATCGGGACGGTCTTCCGGCTTGGCGTCGGGCGTGGTCTCGCGCCAGACGCGGATGAGGTACTCGCTGGGAACGGCGATCGCGGCTCGCACGTGCTTCGGCGTCAATCCGCTCTGGCGACGGACTTCCTCGACGTGGGGGATGAAATTATCCGTTTCCGTATCTTCGCTCGTCGTGGTGTTCTCGTTGCGCGTGCCGCCTTGGTCCGGAGTTTGGCGATTGGGGCCCTGGGCGCGCAGCCCAACTTGACCGCCCCCTTCAGTCTGCCGATTAATGCTCTCTTCGCTGCTCTTTCGTTCTCGAAGCGGCGCCGCGTCGCCGTCGGGGCGGACCGAGCGGGTTTCGCTGCTAAGCGTCTCGTCGAGCTCGGCAGTGACCTGCACCTGCACGCCCGGCTTGATATGGCTCAGCAGATTCTCAATCCGCGAGCGCATCTGCTGTTCGTAGAGCGTTCGCGTTTGGAAGTACGGATCGTCGAACGCCGCGGCGACGACTTCGCCGCCGACGCCGCCAAACTGCGAACCGTTGCTCCGGTCGACGACCATCACGCTTTCAGCGCGCAGCCCGGCGATCGACTTGGCGACGGCTTCGCGGATCAGCTTCATCCGCTGCGGATCGAGGATCGCTCCGGGCGCCGGCATCACGCTGACCGTGGCGGTAATCTCCTCCTTGCCGAACGCCCGCGGTTCGCGAATGTCGTAGAGGACCTTGGCATCTTCGATCCCTTCCATTTCGCTGATCAGCATCGACAGCTGGCGCTCGCGGGCGGCCTTCCAGCGCTGGTCGCGCATCTTGCCGCTCTCGAACATGCCCGTTTCGAGTGAATCGCCCAGCAAATTGTGGAAGTTCGCGGGCAGGGCGCCGGCGTTGGCAATCGCCGCCAGATAGGCCGCCTTTTGGCCGCGCGGCGCCATAATGCGTCCCTGTTGCGTCGGCAGCACGTCGAGTCCCGCCTGCCCGAGCGCGGTTTCGATGCGATTGAGTTCGCCCGGCTGCAACATGGCGCCGCCGAACAGCGGCTCTTCCGATGCGTCGTTGTACCCCTGGAACAGAAATCCCAGGCTGCAGACGATGACGCCCAGCAGCAGCGCCGACGTGATGCGCGCGGCGGGGGTCATCGACGCGAACAGATCGCGGATTTGCTCGAAGGTTTGATTTAAGAATCCCATCCCTGGTCCTCAAGCATCCTGGCCGACGCTTCCTGCGTCGGTGCATTCCGTCACTCAAGCTAGCGCTCTGTCTCGTCGCTAGCGCTCTGTCACTTCGAGGCACTCCGAGAAGTGACGGGCTTCTAATGCCCTAAATCCGAATGTCTTTCACTTCCTGGTAAACCTGCATCACTTTGTTTCGCATCTGCATCATCATCCGGAACGCCAGATCGGCCTTCTGGACGGCGGTCAGCACTGCCGCGGGATCGGCGTCGCCGCCCGTCATGAACGACTCGACGGCCCGGTCCGCTTGCATTTGCATCGAGTTGACGTCGTCGATCGACTTCAACAACGCCGACTTGAACGACCCGGGCTCGCCCGCCGAGTTGGGCGAGTTCAGCGAACCCGTCGTCGTCGAAGGCGCCTGCAGCGGAGCGAACGTCGTGGTGCTGTTTTGGATGGACGTCATGGTTCAAACCCTCCGCGCTCGCTTACGCGACGATCTGCAGCGAGCGGTTGGTGAGATCCTTCGTGATTTCGAGCACGCCGATGTTCGCCTCGTACGCGCGGGTCGCTTCGAGGGCGTCGACGAACTCCGTCGTCATGTCGATATGCGGGTAGGCGACGTATCCCTCGGCGTTGGCGTCGGGATGGCCTGGCTCGTACTTCATGTTCGGGGGCTCCGTCGAATACTCGACCGACCCGACCTTGACCCCCAACCCGCCGCCGCTGGTATTCACGGCCGCGTCGGTCTGGAACGTAACGTACCGCGGCGTATAGGCCTCGGGTTGTCCCTGTTCGTTTCGCGTCGTGGAAATGTTGGCGATGTTCGACGAGATGGCGTTCAGCCGCGTCCGCTGCGCCACCAGGCCGCTCGTGCTGACGTCGAAAATTGGAAACATCAGGACCTCCTGTCATCCCCCGCCGAACAAAAGCCACCGGCTCTGCCGGTGGACATACGAACGACTCGCCCTATTTGCACTTCGTCCACCGGCGGAGCCGATGGCTTCTACGACCCGTAGCCGCCTACGCTCTCTCGGTAATCGCCGCGCGCAGCAACCGGAACTGGGTCGTCATCAGGCTCAGCGCCAAGTTGTGCACTTGCTGATTCTTCGTGATCTCGCTGATTTGTTCTTCCATGCTGGAGTTGTTCTCGTCGTGTCGCAGCATGCCGTGAAAGTCATCGCTGATGGCTGCGATTTTGTTGCGATCGTGCTCATGTTGCTGGGGCGAAGTAGCCGAAAAGCTAGAGATCGACGGCGGCGACGCGGGAGCGCCCGGGTAGGGGGCTCGCGAAGTCGGCCGCGTCCGCTCTTCAATCGCCTGCTGCAATCGACCTTGAAACTTTTCCGAAGACAGATCCCGCGTCCGATAGCCCGGCGTATCGAGATTTGCAATGTTCCCTGCCAACACGCCGTGACGAGCTTCGGTGAAGTTCACCACCTGCTCAAGCAGCGGCAACGTCGACGCATCGAACATCGAAGACATCATGGCTTGTCGACCTCCTTGTCATGCTGAGCATCGCAACGAATCTAGCTGTACGCAGACGCTAGATCCTTCGCTCCACTCACGATGACGACTTCCTTGCGCTCAAACCACTGGCAAGCGACGTGCCGTTGGCAATCTGGGCGCCTGCCGCCAAATTGCGGCGCCCGATGTAGCGAGCGCTGCTTTGCAGCGAGAAACCCGTCGCGAACGTTCGCCGCAACGGCGCACGCATTCGCGACGGAGTGATTACGCGGTTCGGCGATTCATGGCAACGGCAGAATTGGCCGAATCGATCGGCGAAAACTGCCGATGATGCGTGAACTCCCCGGTTCCGCCAAATTCGCGCGTCCGGGGCGCAAATCCGTATGCCCGCATCTTGCCGCTGAGCGTGCGGACGCCGATGCCGAGCGCAGCCGCCGTCTGGCTGCGGTTGCCGCCGAAGCGCTGCAGGGTGGCGACGATCATCGCCCGTTCCATCTCGTCGAGATTACCGGCCACAGGCGCAGCATGTCCCGCGTCTCCATGGCCTGGCGGCGTCTTTGCGAAGTTAATTCCTTCGGGCTGTTGGAGCCATGGTCGAAGGTCGTCCGCGGCGATTGGCGCCCCGCGGTTCAGAACGCAGGCCCGGGTGATAATATTCTCTAACTCGCGCACATTCCCCGGCCAGTGGTAGGCGGCGAGCAACTCACGCGCGTCGGCAGCGAGTTCTAGCCGCGGGCGCGCGAGGCGGCTGGCAGCGCGATCGAGGAAATAGTCTGCCAGCAGTTGCACATCGTCGCCGCGGGTTCGTAGCGGCGGCAACTCCAGCGGCACCACCGCCAGTCGATAATACAGGTCCTCGCGGAACCGCCCGCCGGCGATCTCAGCCCCGAGGTCGCGATTCGTGCTGGCCATCACGCGCACATCCGCCTGCCGCGACTCGCTGGAGCCAACCAATTCAAACGTCCGCTCCTGCAAGACGCGCAACAGCTTCGCCTGGAGCGGCAGGTCGATCTCGGTGATTTCATCGAGGAGGATCGCGCCCCCCTTGGCAAGTTCGAAACGGCCGACGCGATCGGCGTCGGCGCCGGTAAACGCGCCGCGGCGGTGGCCGAACAACTCGCTCTCCGCCAGTTGCGGCGACAGGGCAGGGCAATTCAAACTGACGAGCGGC